>CAVPAN010000009.1:0-166529 GCA_963701565.1 uncultured Microthrixaceae bacterium | reverse complement strand
CGCCGTGCGCCGACCCCTACCTCGGGGTCGACACCGCTCTTCGCGTCCGACACCCCCGGCGAGGGTGGGGCGAGCTGAGCCGCGGCGAGCAGTGAGGCCAGCGCGACCGGGCCGTGGGGCCCCGCGTAGAAGAACCCCTGGGCCCAGGCGATGCCCACCGAGCACACCACTTGGTGCTGCTCGTAGGTCTCGACCCCCTCGGCCACGACCTGCAGGTCCAGGCCGGTGCACAGGTCCACCACGGCCGCCATGAAGTCCGGGCCCGCCGTGGCCACCGAGGCCAGGAACGCCCGATCCAGCTTCACCAGGCCGATGGGGAGGCGGTGCAGGTGGGCCAAGGAGGAGTAGCCCACGCCGAAGTCGTCGAGGGCCAGACCGACACCGCGGGCCCGCAGGCGTTCGAGCGTCGGGGCCACGGCGTCGGCGTTGAGGATCATGGCCCGCTCGGTGAGCTCCAGCCAGAGCTGGGTCCCCTGGCCACCGCGTGAGCTCAGGAAGGCATCGATGCGCTTCTCCAGCTCAGGGCCGACCTCGGCCACGGTGATGTTCACCGACAGCGGCAGCGCGGCCAGGGCCGGGGCCTCGGTCCGCCAGCGGGCACGGTCGAGCGCCACCCGCTCCAACACGCACCAGTCGAGCACAGCGGCCAGGCCCATCTCCTCAGCCACAGCGAGGAAGTCGCCGGGCCGCAGCAGGCCGAGCTTCGGATGGCGCCAGCGGGCCAGCGCCTCGATGCCGCAGATCCGACCGGTCGCAGTTGCCACCACCGGCTGGTAGTGGACCTCGACGGCGTCGGTGCTGAAGCCATGCTCGAGGTGCTCCCGGATCCCCAGCGAGGACGCCGCGCGCGAGCGCATCGAGGGTCGGAACGACCGCCAACGGCCCTTGCCGGCCTGCTTGGCGGCGTACATGGCGAGGTCGGCGTCGGCTACCAGCTCCTCCACGCCGCGGGCGTCGTCGCGTCCGGCGATCAGCGACGCGATACCGACGCTGGCGCCGACCCGCAGCCGGCGCCCGCCCACGGTGAAGGGGTCGTCGAAGAGGGCCACGATCTCCGCGGCCAGGTGCTCGGCGTCGTCCGCCGAGCCCGACTCGTCGAGGAGCACGGCGAACTCGTCACCGCCCACCCGAGCCACGGTGTCGGTGGCCCGGAAGCGGTTCGTGAGCCGGCTGGCCACGTCCCGCAGGAGCTCGTCACCTGCCGCGTGACCGAGGGCGTCGTTGACCGTCTTGAAGTCGTCGAGGTCGACGAAGGCGACGGACAGGCCCGCGCCGTAGCGGCGGTGCCGGTGGTGGGCGACGCTCACCCGGTCATGGAACAAGGCCCGGTTGGCCAGGCCGGTCAGGGGGTCGTGCAGGCTGCGATGCTCCAGCTCGCGCTGCAGCTCCCGCTGGTCGGTGACGTCCCGCAGCTGACCGAACACCAGGCGCACGCCGTCGGGGTCCTCGACCATCGACACGGTGAGCTCACCCATGCACACGGTGCCGTCCTTGCGGACGATGCGCTTGTCGGTGGTGAAGCTGGGCCGCTCGCCCCGGATCACCGCGACCATGGCGTCCTGTTCGGCCGCCAGCTCCTCGGGGTCGGTGAGGGCCTGATAGGTCTCGGCCAGGAGCTCGGCCTCGGAGCGTCCGACCAGGTCGCAGAACGCGGGGTTGACCTTGACGAAGCGCCCGTCCAGGGTGCACAGGGTCATCCCGATGGGGTTGTGGGCGAAGGTGTGGTCCAGGACCCGCTCGGCCGAGGCCCGGCCCCGCTCGGCCGCCCGCCGCTCGGTGATGTCCCGGATGGCCAGGATCAAGCCTCCGAAGCGCTCGTCCTGGAGCCGGTTCGTGGCGACCAGCTCGACCTGACGCCAGGCGCCGGTCTCCGTGCGGACCCGGACCTCGATGGGATCGCCCGGTCGGTCCGTCCGGATGAGCATCGAGTCGAGCGAGCCCAACGCGAGGGCCAGGTCATCGGGGTGCACGAGGTCCAGCACCGATCGACCGCGCCAGGCGTCGAGGTCGTAGCCGAAGAGGGCCTGGGCGGCGGGGTTGGCGTAGAGGAGGACACCGTTCTCGTCGAGGACCGCGACGACGTCCGCCGACGCCTCCACGAGGAGGGCCAGCCAGCGGTCATCGACCGGACGCGGCGCGGCACCCATGGTCCTACTGGTCGGTCGGAACCAGCCCGAACTGACCACTCGCCCGCTTCTGTCGGAGGTGTCCGGATCCGGCCAGATCGGGCAAGCTGATGGGGAGATCATGAGACCATGAGCACGCTCGAGTACACCGGCGTCCGCACGACCGGCATCTACTGCCGACCGGGCTGTGGTGGCCGCCCGAACGCCGAGAACACGACGGCGTACCGCTCCGCCGCGGCGGCGGAGGCAGCCGGCCTGCGGGCCTGCTTCCAGTGCCGGCCGTACCGGGTGTCGGACCTCGAGGACTGGGTGGACGGCCCCGAGCTGGTCTGCCGGGCCGTGCGCCTGGTCATCGACGGCTATCTGGACCTTCGCACCGAGACCGAGCTGGGCGCCCACATCGGCGTGAGCGCGCGCCACCTGCGCCGCCTCTTCGCCGAGCAGGTCGGGGCCACCCCGGACCAGGTCGCCCGGTCCCGTCGGGCCCACTTCGCCAGGCGGCTGCTGGATGACACCGACCTCTCGTTGACCGACATCGCGTTCGCGGCGGGGTTCGGCAGTGTCCGGCAGTTCAACCGGACGATGCAGGACACGTTCCGGGCCTCCCCCCGGGACCTGCGGGCGCGGCGCCGCAAGGCCGACCGGCTGACCGCCGACGGGGGACTGGCGTTGCGCCTGCCCTTCGCCGCGCCGCTCGACTGGGCGGCGCTGCTGGAGTGGTTCGGGAACCGGGCCGTGGACGGTGTGGAGGTGGTCGACGGCGAGACCTACCGCCGCACGATCCTGCTCGACGGCGAGCCCGGGGTGATCGAGGTCACGCGCGGCGGCGAGGACCACCTGCTCCTGCGGGCCCACCTGCCCTACTGGGAGGGGCTGATCCACGTCGTCCAGCAGGTGCGCCGGATGTTCGGCCTGGACCACGAACCCGCCGCGGACGACCGCTTCGCCTCGGATCCGACGCTGGCCCGGTTGGTGGCCCAGCGGCCGGGCCTGCGGGTGCCGGGGAGCTGGGACGGTTTCGAGGTCGGCCTGCGGGCCATTCTCGGTCAACAGGTCACCGTCGCCGGGGCGCGGACGTTGGCGGGTCGGCTGGTGCACCAGCTGGGGACCCCGGTGCCCGGGTTGCGGGAGCTGGGCCTGACCCACACCTTCCCTTCAGCTGCAGCAGTGGCCGACGGCGACCTGGGCGGCGTGGGTCTGACGGGAGCCCGGATCACGGCGCTCGGGGCATTCGCTTCGGCGGTACGGGACGGCGAGGTGCGGCTGGACGGCAGCGTGTCCCTGGAGGACTTCGTCGCCTCGGTGGTGGAGCTGCCGGGGCTGGGCGACTGGACAGCGCAGTACCTCGCGCTCCGACTGGGCGAGGCCGACGCCTTTCCCGCCGGCGACCTCGGCCTCCGCAAGGCCCTCGCCAACGGCACCGTGCCGACGGCAAGGGAGGTGGAGCAGCGCGCCGAGGCGTGGCGCCCCTGGCGGGCGTCGGCGGCGATTCACCTGTGGGCCATGCGGCCTTGAGGTGAGTCGAGGTCAGCCCACGGGTTGGTCGGGGTCCTCGGGCAGGCCGAACAACGGGAACAGGACGTCGGTGTCCAGGAAGGAGTTGACCGCGGTCACCGTGCCGTCGGCCATCTCGATGACCTGCACGGCCCAGGGCTCCCAGGCGCCCTCGGGGGCGGGCCGGTACTGGCCGAAGGCGAAGGTGCCGTTCGCCGCGACCGGAATGCAGCGGGAGCCGGCGCAGCCGTGGCCCGGGCCCTCCATCCAGCCCCGGACGTTCTCCGGGCCCTGCAGCCACAGGGCGTAGGGGGGCATGGACAGCGTGGCGTCCTCGTGCAGGAGGGCGGCGAGAGCGTCCATGTCGTAGCGCTCGAACGCATCGAGGAACCTCGCCGCCAGCACCTCGTCGGCCTCGGCGACCGTCGGGGCGGGGTCCTCGGTGGACAGGCCCCGCTCGGCCATCGTGGCCCGGGCCCGCTGCAGGGCGCTGTTGACCGAGGCCGAGGACGTGTCGAGCAGGTCGGCCACCTCGGCGGCCGGCCACCTCAGCACCTCCCGCAGGATGAGCACGGCCCGCTGCCGGGGCGGCAGGTGCTGGAGGGCGGCGACGAAGGCCAGGCGCACGGTGTCCCGGGCCGCAGCCCGCGCCGCGGGATCGTCCTCGGACGGCAGCACCCGACCGTCGGGGACGGGCTGGAGCCAGAAGGCCTCGGGCCGGGCGTCGCCCAGGACCGCCTCCCCGATGGGCGAGGACGGACCCAGCTCCACCGGGCGGGCCCGGCGCTGGCGACCCTCGAGCATCGTCAGGCAGACGTTGGTGGCGATGCGGTGCAGCCAGGTGCCCACCTGCGAGCGGCCCTCGAAGCGGTCGTAGCCGCGCCAGGCCCGCACCATCGTCTCCTGGACGGCATCGTCGGCCTCGAAGCCCGAACCCAGCATCCGGTAGCAGTGAGCGGTGAGCTGGACCCGGTACCGGTCCAGCTCCGGCCCCAGCTCCTCGGCGGTCAGCGTGGCGGTGTCGGCCATCGTCCCAGGGTAGGACCCGATCCCGGGGGTGGCCACGGCCTCAGGTCCGACCGCTCAGGCCCGGCTCGCCACCCGGCCGGCGGGCGACCTACTTGCTGATCGAACGGTCGTAGGCCCGCACGGCCAGCGGGGCGCAGACCACGACGATGGCCACCGTCCAGATCAAGGTGTACGTGATCGGGTGGTGGATGGGCCACGGGTCACTGGGAGTGGCCGGTGGGTGGGGATTGTCGAACAAGATCCGTATCGAGTCCGACAGCGTGGTCACCGGGTTCCACTCCGCGACGGTCTGCAGGCCCGGGGGCATGGTGTCGACCGGCACGAAGGTGCTGGCCAGGAACGTCAGCGGGAAGAGGACCACGAAGCCGAGGCCGGTGACGCCCTCGGGCGTGCCCACCACGCTGCCGAGCAGCACGCCGACCCAGATCATGGCGAAGGCGAAGGCCAGCATGAGGCCGTAGCCGGCCAGCGCGTCGACGAGGCCGCCGTTGATGCGCCAGCCCACCAGGAGGCCGCAGACCGACATGATGACGATCGGCAGCACCGTCTTGACCAGGTTGGCCACGGCATGGCCGCCGAGCACGGCGCCCCGGGCGATCGGCAGCGAGCGGAAGCGGTCCACGGCCTGGTTCTTGAAGTCGTTGGCGATGCGACATGGCCACGCCGAACGCGGTGAACACGATGGTCTGGGCGAAGATCCCGCCCATCAGGAACTCCCGGTAGTTCCCCGCCGGGCACGTCGATGGCGCCGCCGAACACGAAGCCGAACAGCAGGACGAACATGATCGGCTGGATCGTGGCGTCGCTCAGCGCCTCGGGCTGGCGCTTCATGTGCACGATGCCCCGCTTGGCGATCGACCCAGGTGTCGTGGGCCACGCCCCGGGGGCTCAGGGAGCACGCGGTCGTCGCGGTCGGGCCGACGCCGTCGGGGGCCGCACGTCGGTGGTGGTCACGGTCATGACCGCCCCTCCTCGTGCTCGTCGTCGTCCGGGGCGGACCCGGTGAGGGTCCAGGAACACCTCGTCGAGTGTCGGCTGGCGCAGGCTGAGGTCGTCGACCGCGATGGCCGCGTCGGCGAGAGCCTTGGCCGTCTCGGCCAGCGCATCGACGCCCTCGACTGATCGGGGCGATGGACGCTGCGGGCGACCGACGTCGACCCGGGGCTCGAGGCCGGTGACGGTCGCGACGATGCCCGAGGCGTCCGCGAGGCGCCCGGCGTCGACGACGACGACCTGCAGGTGGTCACCGCCGACCTCCCGCTTGAGGCTGCGGGCATCGCCCTGGGCGATGATCCGGCCGTGGTCGATCACGATGATGTCGTCGGCCAGGCGCTCGGCCTCGTCGAGGTACTGAGTGGTCAGCACGAGGGTGGTGCCCCGATCCGACCAGGTGGTCGAGCACCGTCCACAGCTCGTCCCGCGCCCGGGGGTCGAGGCCGGTGGTGGGCTCGTCCAGGAAGAGGACCTCGGGGTCCGACCACCAGGGTGGCGGCGAGGTCGAGACGGCGGCGCATGCCGCCGGAATAGCCCGAGGTCCGACGATCGGCCGCGTCGACCAGGGTGAACTCCTCCAGCAGCGCGTCGGCGCGGGTAGCCGCCTCCTTGCGCCGGTACTGGTGCAGCTCACCCAACATGATCAGGTTCTCCCGCCCGGTCAGGAGCGGGTCGACGGTGGCGTCCTGGGCGGCGAGGCCGATCCGGCGCCGGACCTCACTGGGGTCGGAGCGCACGTCGAAGCCGGCCACGGTGGCCTCCCCCTCGTCGGCCTCGGCCAGGGTGGTCAGGATGCGCACCGCAGTGGTCTTGCCCGCCCCGTTGGGGCCGAGCACGGCGGTGACGGTGCCGGTCGGCACCTCGAAGTCGACGCCGGCCAGCGCGGTGGTCTCGCCGTAGCGCTTGACCAGGCCGCGAACGTGCACCGCGAGCGATGGGATGGCGTCGTGCACGGCGCCGACCGTATTGGCTCGACTCCGGCGGGCGTCGGGGGGTTTGCCCCCCGGACGCGGGGAAGGGGAGAGGTGGGCCCGCCGCCCACCTCCCCCCTTCCCCGAACTCACTCCACGACGACGGCGGTGACCATGCCGAACATCCCGGTCTCCCGCTCGGCGTGGCTGAGGATGTGGCAGTGCCAGACCCAGGTGCCCCGCTCGTCGAGCTGGACCAGCACCGTGTAGCGCTCACCGGGCGCCACGTTGAGCGTGTCCACCGTGTACGGCTTGTCCAGGGGGTACCCGTCCTTGGCGATCACGATCTGGTCGAACTGGTGCAGGTGCATCGGGTGGATCTGGGAGCCCTCGTTGGCGTACGTGATGAGGACCCAGTCACCCCGGTTCGCCCACCACCGGGGCCGTGGCCGGGAAGCTCTTCCCGTTGAGTGAGAGGCCGATGGCGCCGGTGTCGTTGAGCACCATGGGGATCTCCTGGGCGATGTCCACGTTATCGGGCACCGGCTGGCCACCGATGGTCTGGCCCTCGGGCAGGGGCAGGTCGCCGACGTAGAACATGCCCAGCAGGCCGTTGGGCACCGTCATCTGGGCGTGGTGGTGGGCGTGGTACATGGCGACCGAGACCTCGTCGGTCGTGAACTCGTAGGTGAAGCTCTCGCCGGGCTCGATCAGGTCCTGGGTGATCGGGGCGACGCCGTCCATCGTGTTGGGCACGTTGATCCCGTGGAGGTGGAGGTCGGTGGCCATGGGCAGTTCGTTGATGACCTCGACCTCGACCCGGTCACCGATGTCCACGAACATCTGCGGCCCGGGCACCATCCCGTTGTAGGTCCAGGCGTCGACGACCTGGCCCGGCGCCACCTCCCACGGGGTGATGGCTGCGGTCAGCTCGAAGTGCTTGGTCCCGTCGGGCAGGATCTCGGGTTCGAGGACCTGCGTTGCCCACGCCCTCGGTCTCGGCCGGGAACTGGCTGATGCTCTCGTTCATGGCGGCCGACATGGCCTCGTAGTCGAACTCCTCGTGGTTGGCCATCGTCGTGTCCGTGGCGGCGGCCGTCTCCCCACCGCCGGCGGTGACCTCGAGGGTGCCGGTCATACCGGCCTCGGCGTGCCCGGCGATGAGGCAGGAGACCTCATAGGAGCCGGCCGCCAGCGAGGAGACATCGAGCGCCTCGGAGCCGCCCACCGGGATGTCGGGCGTGGCCAGGTCGGTGTCGGCGATCGTCAGGTTGTGGGCGTGGCCCCGTCGCTGGTGACGTGCAGCGAGCCCCCTTCCGGGACGGTGATCGCCGACGGCTCGATGGCGAAGTCGCTGAGCGACACGTGGACCGGGCCCGACGCACCACCTCCGGCCGTGCTGCTGCCGCCGTCGTCGCCGGCGGCCAGGACGACGGCGGTGAAGCCCAGCACCAGGGCCATCACCGCGGCGACGCCGAACAGGGCCACCATGCCGCTGCTGCTGCCGTTCTTCGAGGTCTCTTCGGACACCGTTCCTCCAGGAGTCAGGGGTATCGGAGCACGATCGTGCCGGTGCCGGCAGATCGGGAGGGTCGACCGTCGCCCGTGGTCGGGACTTTGGTCCCCTTCTTCGGCCGGCTCAGGTCTTCACGAGGCGCTCGATGGCCCGGGTGGCCTCGGTCACCATGGTCTCGAGGGTCTCGGGATCGCCGTCGGCCACGGCGTTCTTGACGCAGTGGCGGACGTGCTCGTCGAGCAGGCCCACGGCGACGGCCTGCAGGGCCTTGGTGGCCGCGCTCACCTGCGTGAGCACGTCGATGCAGTAGGTGTCCTCCTCGATCATGCGCTCGATGCCCCGGACCTGGCCCTCGATGCGCCGGAGGCGCTTGGTGTAGTCGTCCTTGTTCATCGTGTAGCCGCGCACGCTCACAGCATGCCCTCCCCGGTCACCCCGGCCAGGCTCATCGGGCCCGGAACCGGCGGAGCCGGAGGCTGTTGGTCACCACGAACACGCTGGAGAAGGCCATGGCGGCACCGGCCAGCATCGGGTTGAGCAGACCGGCGGCCGCGAGAGGGAGGGCGGCCACGTTGTAGGCGAAGGCCCAGAACAGGTTCCCCTTGATGGTGGCCAGGGTCCGCCGGGACAGCCGGACGGCGTCGGCCGCCGACCGCAGGTCGCCGCGCACCAGGGTGATGTCGCTGGCCTCGATGGCCACGTCGGTCCCGGTGCCCATGGCGAGGCCGAGGTCGGCCTGGGCCAGGGCGGCGGCGTCATTGACCCCGTCGCCCACCATGGCCACGACCCGACCCTCGGCCTGCAGCCGCCGGATCACCTCGACCTTGTCCCCGGGGAGGACCTCGGCGATGACCTCGTCGATGCCCGACCTCGGCGGCCACCGCCTCGGCGACCCGGTGGTTGTCCCCGGTGAGCAGCACGGGGCGGAGCCCGAGGCCCCGCAGATCGGCCACCGCCTCGGCGGAGGTGGCCTTGACCGTGTCGGCCACCACGAGCACGGCGCGCGCCTCACCGTCCCAGCCGACGAGCACCGGGGTGCGGCCGCGCGCCTCGGCCGCCTCCTTCGCGGCCCGGAGGGTCTCGGGTAGACGCAGCGACCAGTCGGCCAGGAAGCGCTCGCTGCCGGCGACCACGGCCCGGCCGTCCACGACACCCTGGACGCCGAGACCCTGGGTGTTGGCGAACGACTCGACGGCCTCGAGGGCCGCGCCCCGGGCGCGGGCGCCCTCGGCCACCGCCCGGCCGATCGGGTGCTCGCTGGCGTCCTCGAGCGAGCCGCCCAGCCGCAGCACCTCCTCCTCGGTGGTGCCCTCCGCCGTCAGCACCTCGGCCAGGGCCATGTTCCCCGACGTCACGGTGCCGGTCTTGTCCAGCACGACGGTGTCGATGCGGCGGGTGGACTCGAGGATCTCCGGACCCTTGATGAGGATGCCGAGCTGGGCCCCCCGGCCGGTGCCGACCATCAGGGCCGTGGGCGTGGCCAGGCCGAGGGCGCACGGGCAGGCGATGATCAGCACCGAGACCGCGGCGGTGAACGCGGCCGTGGCCGCGTCGGTCGCCGCCGCCGTGAGCCAGAACCCCAGCGTGGCCGCGGCGAGGGTGATGACCACGGGGACGAAGACGGCGGCCACCCGGTCGGCCAACCGCTGCACCGGCGCCTTGCCGTTCTGGGCGTCCTGCACGAGGGTGGCGATCTGGGCCAGCGCCGTGTCGGCGCCGACCCGGGTGGCCTGCACGACCAGCCGCCCGCCGGCGTTCACCGTGGCCCCGGCGACGGCGTCCCCGGGGCCGACCTCGACCGGCACGCTCTCACCGGTGAGAAGCGAGGCGTCGATCGCCGAGGTGCCCTCCTCGACGACCCCGTCGGTGGCGACCTTCTCCCCGGGCCGGACCACGAACCGGTCACCGACGGCGAGGTCCTCGATGGGGACCCGGACCTCGGTGCCGCCACGGAACACGGCCACGTCCTTGGCCCCCAGCTCCAGCAAGCGTCCGCAGCGCCGCTCCCGAGCGCCGCTTGGCCCGGACCTCCAGGTACCGGCCGGTGAGGATGAAGACCGTCACCCCGGCCGCCACCTCGAGGTAGATCTGGGAATCGCCCGCGCCGGGCTCGGCGGTCCACGAGAAGCCGTGGGTCATGCCGATCTCCCCCGCCGTCCCCCAGAACAGGGCGTACAGCGACCAACCGAAGGCGGCCAGGACCCCGACCGAGATCAGCGTGTCCATCGTGGCGGCCCCGTGACGCAGGTTGACCCACGCCGCCCGGTGGAACGGCAGGGCCCCCCAGACCACGACGGGTGCCGCCAGGGTCAGGGACAGCCACTGCCAGGCGTCGAACTGGGCGGCCGGCACCATGGCCAGCACCACCACGGGAACGGTGAGCGCGGTCGAGACCAGCAGCCGGTTCCGCAGGTCGGCCAGTTCCGGGTCCTCGTCGGCCTCCGACGCCGCCGTCGGTCGCTCGACCCCGGTTCGGCGGCCGTGTAGCCCGCGGCCTCGACCTCGGCGATCAGCGTGTCGGTGCCGACGCCGTCCGGCACGGTGACGTGGGCCCGCTCGGTGGCGAAGTTGACCGTCGCCGAGACGCCCTCGAGCTTGTTCAGCCGCTTCTCGACCCGGGCGGCACAGGAGGCACAGGTCATCCCGCCGATCGCCAGGTCGACCTCGGCGGGCAGGGTCGACGAGGTCATCCCGGGGCCTCGTGGTCGGCCGGGTGCACGACCGTCGTGGATCGGCGGGCCCTCGTCGTGGACCGCCGGGTGCTCGGACGTGTCGGTCGACCTCGATCGGGCCGGCGACAGCGCCGACCGCGGCCCCGGCGCCGAAGGCGGCGGCGAGACCGACGGCGAACGCCGCGAGCTTGACGGCCGGCCTCACGCGGCGACCTCATAGCCGGCTTCGGCCACGGCGGCGGCCACCGCGGCGGCGCCGACGGGCTCCGCTCGACTCGACGGTGACCGTGCCGGAGGCCAGGTCGACCGCGACGCTCGTGACGCCGGCGATCCCACCGACCTCCTCGGTGACCGCTCGCACGCAGTGCTCACAGGTCATCCCGACGACGGTGTAGGTGGTCGTGGTCATCGTGCCTCCTCGTGTCCGCCAGCATACCCCTGGTAGGTATCGAACGGATCGGGGGGCCAGGTCGACCCGGCGCAGGAGCTGGGCGTTGAGGGCCACCACGATGGTCGACACGCTCATGAGGACCGCGGCGACCGCCGGCGGCATGTCCACCCCGGCCCACGCCAGGGCCCCGGCGGCCACCGGGATGGCGACGATGTTGTACCCGGCGGCCCAGCCCAGGTTCTGGAGGCTCTTGCGGTAGGCCGCCTTCGACAGGCGGATGGTGCTCACCACGGCCCTCGGGTCCGAGGTGGCGAGGATGATCCCGGCCGATTCGATGGCCACGTCGGTGCCGGCCCCGATGGCGATGCCGACGTCGGCCCGGGCCAGGGCGGGGGCGTCGTTGACCCCGTCACCGACCATGGCCACCGACAGGCCCCGGGCCTGGAGCTCGGCCACCTTGGCGTCCTTGTCCTCGGGCAGGACCTCGGCGAAGACCTCGTCGAGGCCGAGGTCGGCCCCGACGGCGTCGGCCACCTGCTGGGCGTCACCGGTGATCATCACGACCCGGCGGCCGAGGGCCTGCAGCGAGCGGACCGCCTCGCGGGCCTCGGGCCGGATCTCGTCCTCCAGCGCGAGGGCGCCGAGGATCTCCGTCGCCCCGGGCCAGGTAGAGGACGGCGGCACCCCGCTGCCCGCCAACCGTCGGCCCAGCTCGGTCAGCGCCGCGGGCTCGGCCAGCGATCGCTCCCGCAGCAGCGCCGGGCCGCCGACGGCGTAGCGCTCGCCCTCGACGTCGGCCTCGACCCCTCGGCCGGTCAGCGACCGGAACTCCGTGGCGGTCGGCGACCGCGCCCCGGTCCCGGGCGGCGGCGACGATGGCCCGGGCCAGCGGGTGCTCGCTGTCGGACTCGACCGCGCCGGCGATGCGGAGCAGTTCGTCCTCGCCGGTCCCCGGGACCGTGGCGACGCCGACGACGGTGTGCTCGCCCTTGGTGAGCGTGCCGGTCTTGTCGAAGAGGAAGGCGTCGACGTCCCGGCTGGCCTCGAGGGCGAGGCGGTCCTTGATCAGGATCCCGTTGCGGGCGGCCATCGCCGAGGACAGCGAGGTCACCAGGGGGGTGGCCAGTCCGAGGGCGTGGGGGCAGGAGATGACCAGGACGGTCACCACCCGGACCACGGCCTCGTCGGTGTCCCCGAGGGCGACCCAGACGACGAAGGTGACCGCCGCGGCCACGGTGGCCACGTAGAAGAGCAGGGCCGCGGCCCGGTCGGCCAGGACCTGGGCCCGGGAACGGGACGCCTGGGCCTGGGCCACCAGCCGCTGGATGCCGGCGAGCGTGGTGTCCTCACCGACGGCGTCGATGCGGAGGCGCACGGCCGAGTCGGTGGCGATCGTGCCGGCCACGACCCGATCCCCCGCAGTGCGGGCGACCGGCCGGGACTCGCCGGTGATCATCGACTCGTCGAACTCGGCGGTCCCGTCGGTGATCTCGCCGTCGGCCGGCGCCCGGCCCCCGGAGCGGACCAGCACCACGTCGCCGCGCCGCAGGGCGTCGACGGGAACGGTCTCGATCTCGCCGTCGGTCCCGACCCGGTCGGCCTCGTCCGGGAGCAGGGCGGCCAGGGCGGCGAGGGCGTCCTGGGCCTGGCCGAGGGCCTTCATCTCCTGCCAGTGGCCCAGGAGCATGATCGTGATCAGCGCCGCCAGCTCCCACCAGAAGTCGAGGTCGAACCAGTCGAGGCTGGTGGCCAGCGGACGCGGTGTAGGCCACGGTGATCGCCATGGCGATCAGGAGCATCATCCCGGGCTGGCGGTCCTCGATCTCGGCCAGCCCACCCGCCAGGAACGGCCATCCGCCCCAGAAGAAGATGACCGAGCCCAGCACCGGGCCGACCCAGCTCGATCCCCGGGAACTCGATCGAGTAGCCGAACCAGTCCATGACCATGTGGCTGGTCAGCACCACGGGCGCGGTCAGCAGCAGCGACCACCAGAACCGGCGCCGGAACATCTCGACTGGTCGCCCGTGGCCGCCGTGGTCCTCCGGGGCCGGTACCTCGTGGTCGTGGGTCAGCAGGTCGGTCATCCCGATCACCTCCTGCATATACCCTATGGGGGTATAGGTATGCAGTCAACCTCCCGACTCAGCCGTCGGCCACGATCGTCGCCGCCAGCGCCATCCGATGGTCCTTCGCCCAGGGCGGTCCCATCGTCGCCCGCGGACCGAGCAGGACCTCGTCGGACCGCTCACCCAGCAGGCCGACGGCTCGGTCCTCCACGTCCTTGGCGTCGTAGAGGTGGACGTCCCAGCCGCGGGTCCTGGCGAGCTCAGCCAGCACCTGGCGGTACATGACCGAGTCGGCGCGGCTCTCGTAGGGCACACGCCGTTGCGTGGCGATGTCCTCCGGGAAGTCGAGCGGCCAGGCCCGGAGCGACAGCGAGACGATCGGTCCGGGCACCGCGGTCCGCCAGCTCGTCCAGAGCCCCTGACGTCGTCCGGACCGCCGATGCCCGGACCTCCGCCACCAGCCGCGCACAGGCGGCATCGTCGAGTGCCTTGCCTTCGTGGTGGATCGGAGCGGTCGACACACCGGGTTCGATCAGCTCGATCCGCCTGCGGTCCACCACCTCGTGGTCCGCCGACGCCGTGACCGCCACGGCCCAGCCGAAGTGGTGGGCGACCCCCAGACGCACGCCGCCATGATGCCTCGCCCGCCGGCGCCGCTTCGTCGGGCCGGCTGAAGCCCGCGTTCCAGCGGCGGTGCGCAGGAGCGGCGGGCCGGGGACCTTCACCTCCTCCTGTTCGGTGCCCGGCCACCGGGACGAAGGCATGGAGGGCACGACTCATCGTCGAGTTGGCGGGCGGTCGCTGGGCCTCAGCCTGCGAACGTCAAGGGGATGCGGATGAGGGCATCCTCGTCCTGGAGGGCGGAGTCGTTGATGACGAGCGTGCACGGGTGGGAGGCATCGCAGACCCCCGTGCCCACGACGCCCACGACCATGTCGACCTGGGTCGAACCCTCACCCGTCGGGTTCGGCTGCAGGATGTAGGCGTCGTCGAGGTCGCAGGCCGCGCTGCCGCCCGTCCGGCCGTCGCCCGCGCACTGCACGATGTTGATGGTCCCGTCGGGGAGGAAGCCCTCCCAGGTGACCGTCACCAGCTGGCCGTTCGTCAGCTCCGTGGTCGGGGTGGCCGAGGCCATCCGGTTCGTCTCCGGTTGGGGCAGGGTCGGGATGGTCACCGTCGAGCCCTCCTCGGCGACCCAGTCCAGAGTCATCGCCGGCGCATCGAAGGCGGCCAGCCGGTCCTCGGCCTCAGGGACGTCGCCGAGCTCGGCGTCGAGAAAGTCGGTCGACGCCTCGACCACCCCGTCGAGGTCGCCATCCTCGAGCCAGGAGCCGTGGGTCCCCCCATCGATGGTGAGCAGGCCCTTGGGACCCACCGCCTCGTTGAACATGGTGACCGCGACGCCGTAGGCCAACTGGGCGTCCTCGGTCCCGTGGACGAAGAAGATCGGCGGCGTGTCGGCCAGGTCGTACTCGCCGTCGGCGAACGGGGCATTCGTCCCCGCCAGGACCAACGCGGCCTCTGCTCGCGGCTCCCGGCAGCAGCTGTTGGCGGCGAGGCCGAGGGTGGTGATGGCGCCGTTGGAGTGGCCGGCCACGCCGATGGCCTCCGGCTCGACCAGGCCGGCGAGGGGGCCATCGCCCGCCGACGCGGCGAGGAGCTGGTCGATCACGAAGCTGACATCGCCCGGCTGCTGCTGCACGTCGGCCCCGTCGGTGCCCCCGGGGGTGTCGGCGTAGGTCAGGGGGAAGCGGGGGGCGGCCACGACGTACCCGGCGGCCGCCCACCCCTCGAGCAGGGCCTGGTAGTACTCGAAGGACCCGCCCAGACCGTGGGAGAAGACCACCAACGGGTACGGCGCTCCGGTCGGGTCCGGGGCCGCGCCCTCGACCGCCGCCCCCGAGGCCGGGTCGCCGTCGGCCGGGTACAGCAGGTCGGTCACCAACGTCCGCTCGGGCAACTCGCCGTCGCCGTCGTGGGCCGGCGTCGAGCGCGAGTCATCGACATAGGTCTCCTGCTGGAGCCCGACGGCGTAGGTCTCGACGGTGGATCCCGAGGGGTCCGAGGCCGACCCGCCGCCGCCGTCACCACACGCGACGGACAGCGTCGCCAGCACGACCCCACCGACCACGACCCCCCCACGTCTCACCCGCGGAGGCTGGCCGGGCAGGCTCGACCTGTCAATCCTGCGGGCCGCTCGCCCCCGCGGGCCAGGGACCTGGGAGTGATCCTCGATGGCTCCGCGTCAGATGTCGTAGTAGAGGTGGAACTCCCAGGGGTGGGGGCGGAGGCGGAGAGCGTCGACCTCGGCGGTGCGCTTGTAGGCGATCCAGGTGTCGATGAGGTCGTCGGTGAAGACGTCGCCCGCCCGCAGGAAGTCCCGGTCGGCCTCGAGAGCGTCGAGGGCGGCCTCCAGCGAGGCGGGGACCTGGGGGACGTTGCGGAGCTCCTCCGGGGGCAGGTCGTAGAGGTCCCGGTCGACAGGGTCGGGCGGCTCGATGCGGTTGGCGATGCCGTCGAGGCCGGCCAGCAACATGGCCGAGAACGCCAGGTACGGGTTGGCCGACGGGTCCGGGACAGCGGAACTCGATGCGCTTGGCCTTGGGGCTCTTGGAGTAGAGCGGGATGCGGACCGAGGCCGAGCGGTTGCGCTGGGAGTAGACGAGGTTGACCGGAGCCTCGTAGCCGGGCACCAGACGCTTGTAGCTGTTCGTCGTGGGGTTGGCGAAGGCACAGACGGCCGGGGCGTGGGTCAGGAGGCCACCGATGTACCAGCGGGCCAGGTCCGACAGGCCGGCGTAGCCCGCCTCGTCGAAGAAGAGCGGCTCGCCGTTCTTCCAGAGCGACTGGTGCACGTGCATGCCCGAGCCGTTGTCCTCGAAGATCGGCTTGGGCATGAAGGTCGCGGTCTTGCCCGCCTGGCGGGCCACGTTCTTGACCACGTACTTGAAGAGCATCAGCTTGTCGGCCATGGCGGCCAGGGAGTCGAAGCGGATGTCGATCTCGGCCTGACCGGCGGTGCCGACCTCGTGATGCTGGACCTCGACGGGGATGTCCAGGGCCTCGAGCGCCATGGTCATCTCCGAGCGCAGATCCTGGAAGTGGTCCATGGGCGGGACCGGGAAGTAGCCCTCCTTGTAGCGGGGCTTGTAGCCGAGGTTCGGGCCCTCGTCCCGGCCGGTGTTCCAGGACGCCTCGACGGAGTCGACCGAGTACATGGCCGAGTGCTGGGTCTGGCCGAAGCGGACGTCGTCGAAGACGAAGAACTCGGCCTCGGGCCCCACGTAACAGGTGTCGGCCACGCCCGTGGCCAGCAGGTGCTCCTCGGCCTTCTGGGCCACGAAGCGGGGGTCACGGCTGTACGGCTCGCCGGTGATGGGGTCGTGGACGAAGCAGTTCAGGTTCAGCGTGCGCCGGGCCGTGAACGGGTCCAGGTAGGCGGTGTTGGGGTCGGGCCGGAGGATCATGTCCGACTCCTGGATCTCCTGGAAGCCCCGCACCGAGGAGCCGTCGAAGCCGTGGCCCTCCTCGAAGCTCTCCTCGGAGAACTCGTGCAGCGGCACCGAGAAGTGCTGCATCAGCCCCGGCAGGTCACAGAAACGGAAGTCCACGATCTCCACGCCCTCCGCCCGGGCGTAGTCGACGACCTCTGCGGGTGTGCGCTCTTCCATGGACCGCGACCCTAGTGACGCCGGGCGCGCAACAGCCCGGGGTCGCCTTCCGCCAGGCGAACCCCGGGCTGTGACGCTCTGGGGGGATCCGGCCGAGGCCTAGACGAGGGCCTCGCAGACCGTGTTGGTCATGAGCGCGGCGACCACGTACGGGTCGGCGTTGGCGTTGGGGCGCCGGTCCTCGATGTAGCCCTTGCCCTCCTTGGCGACCTGCCACGGGATGCGGATCGATGCACCCCGGTCTGACACGCCGTAGCTGAACTGGTCGTAGCGCTGGGTCTCGTGGGCGCCGGTGAGGCGGTCCTCGATGCCGACGCCGTAGCCGACCAGGTGCTCCTCCGGCTTGCCCAGGTGCCCGAGGGCCTCGCAGGCGGCGATGATGGCGTCGTAGTCCTCGCGCATCTTGTTGGTCGAGAAGTTGGTGTGCATGCCGGCGCCGTTCCAGTCGCCCTTGATGGGCTTGGCCGCGAGGGACATCTCGACGTTGTACTTCTCACCCAGGCGGTACAGCAGGTACCGGGCGATCCAGAGATGGTCACCCACGGTGACGGTGTCGAGCGGGCCGATCTGGAACTCCCACTGGCCGGGCATGACCTCGGCGTTGGTGCCCGAGATCATCAGGCCCGCCTCGATGCACAGGGTGGTGTGCTCCTCGACGATGTCGCGCCCGGCGATCTTCACCGCGCCGACACCGCAGTAGTACGGGCCCTGGGGACCGGGGTAGCCGTGCGCGGGGAAGCCGAAAGGCCACCCCGAGGCCGGGTCGAGCATCGTGTACTCCTGCTCGAGACCCAGCAGGGGCTCCTGCTCGCCGTACTTGTCCATGGCGGCCTTGGCGATGGATCGGGTGTTGGTCGGGTGGGGCGAGAGGTCGGCGGTCAGCTTGGTCTCGCACATGACCAGGACGTTGTCGTCACCCCGGATGGGGTCCGGGCAGGTGAAGACCGGGTCCAGGACGACGTCGGAGTTGTCGCCGGTGGCCTGGTTGGTGCTGGAGCCGTCAAAGCCCCAGATGCCGATCTCCCCACCGTCGGGGACGATCTTGGTCTTGGAACGGATCTCGGGAGTCGGGTCGGTCCCGTCGATCCAGATGTACTCAGCCCTGTAGGTCACGCTTACCTCGTTGTCTCGGGGAGGGCCGCTCGGGAACGCCCACCGGCCTCGGGTGGACACAGGATCACCGGCCCCCATTTCGGAGCGGTTGCACAAATGTGAACGCCATGTGAACGAGCCCGCGAACGGGGCCACGGCGCCCGATCACCCGTCATCATGGCTCAATGGAGCGTCAGCAGGAGTACGTGCTGCGCACCGTCGAGGAACGCGGCGTCCGACTCATCTGGCTCTGGTTCACCGACGTGCTGGGCCAACTCAAGAGTTTCGCCATCAGTCCTGCCGAGTTGGAGACCGCCTTTGCCGAGGGCATGCACTTCGACGGGTCGGCCATCAACGGCTTCTCGCGGTTGCAGGAGTCCGACGTCCTGGCCCGACCCGACGCCAACACCTTCGAGCTGCTGCCGTGGTCGATGGCCGACGACAACTCGGCCCGGATGTTCTGTGACATCGAGGACCTGGAAGGGAGCCCCTTCGAGGGCGACCCCCGAGGCATCCTGCGCCGGAACCTGGACCGGGCCCGCGAGCGGGGCTTCTCCTTCTACTGCGCCCCGGAGCTGGAGTTCTTCTACTTCGCCGACGGCGACCCGACCACGCCCCTCGTCCCGCTGGACAGCGGCTCCTACTTCGACCTGACCACCGCCGACGTCGCCTCGGACCTGCGCAAGCGGACCATCCACACCCTGGAGGCGATGAGCATCCCCGTGGAGTACAGCTTCCACGAGGACAGCCCCAGCCAGCACGAGATCGACCTGCGCTATGACGACGCCCTCTCGATGGCCGACAGCATCATGACCGCCCGCCTGGTCGTGCGGGAGATCGCCCTCGAACGGGGCGTGTACGCCACGTTCATGCCCAAGCCGCTCGAGGGGGTGCAGGGCTCGGGGATGCACACCCACCTGTCGCTGTTCGAGGGTGACGTCAACGCCTTCCACGACCCGGGCGACGAGTTGGGCCTGTCCAAGGTCGGTCGGCATTTCATTGCCGGCCTCCTGCGCCACGCCCCCGAGATCACCGCGGTCACCAACCAGCTGGTCAACTCCTACAAGCGCCTCGTGCAGGGCACGGGGACCGGATCCCAGACCGTGTTCGAAGCCCCGGTGTTCGTCTCGTGGGGCCGCAACAACCAGTCGGCCCTGGTCCGCGTTCCCGTGGTCAAGCGGGGCAAGGAGTCCTCGACCCGGATCGAGTACCGGGCTCCGGACCCGGCCTGCAACCCCTACCTGGCGTACTCGGTGCTGTTGGCCGCCGGCATGAAGGGCGTCGAGGAGGGCTACGACCTGCCCGACCCCCAGCAGGGCAACATCTTCGAGCTCACCCCCGAGGAGCGGGCGGCCGAGGGCCTGCACCCGCTGCCCCAGTCGCTGTCCGACGCGCTCGACGCCATGGAGCACTCCGACCTGGTCGCCGAAGCGCTCGGCGAGCACGTCCACGACTGGTTCCTGCGCAACAAGCGCAACGAGTGGGCGGCCTACAAGGCCCAGGTCACCCCCTTCGAGGTCGCTCGTTACCTCCCCGTCTGGTGAAGGTGGCACGCTCTTGTCCATGAGCGCTGCGGAGACGGCCGCCACAACCGAGCCCGTCCTGGTCTTCCCCGATCCGGCACCGGCGGACCTCGTCCAGACCCTCGACCTCTCGGGCTTCGCATGGAAGGCCGTGGCCGACGAGGTGGGCGCCACCCGCCACGAGCCCGCCGGGGGCTGGGGCGGGGCGGTCGTCTGTGCGGACACCGACCCCGAAGGCGCCTTCGCCCTCTGCCGGGCCCTGCGCCGCCGGGACACGCCGGTCTCCCCGGTCCTGCTGCTCGTCTCCGGCGCCCAGCTCGGCGAGCTGGAGCTGCGGGAGGACCTCTACGACGACTTCTGCCTCTCCCCCTTCCACCCCCGGGAATTGGAGGCCCGCCTGCGCCACCAGTTCTGGCGTTCGGGCGGTGGCGTCCAGGCCGAGCTGGTGGAATACGAGCCGCTGGTGCTCAACCTGGAGACCTACCAGGCCCTGATCGCCGGGCGCCCGCTCGACCTCACCTACATGGAGTACGAGCTGCTGAAGTTCCTGGCCCAACACCCGGGCAAGGTCTTCACCCGCGAGACCCTGCTCAGCCGGGTCTGGGGCTACGAGTACTACGGCGGAGCCCGCACGGTAGACGTCCACGTGCGGCGCCTACGGGCCAAGCTGGGCGAGGAGCACGCCAACCTGATCCAGACCGTGCGCTCCGTCGGCTACCGCTTCGGTCAGTCCCGCTGGGCCGGCTAGCTGCGCTCCGCTCCGCAGCACTGGCCCGGGCGAGGGACGGGTCCTACCGGTTCAGGTCGAGGAGCTCTGAGCCCTCGTGGGCCACGTCCACGTTGGTCTTGACCGACCAGCCCAGGATGGCCGACAGCACAGCCCCGCCCATCAGCATGAGCACCGGCAGGAGCAGCAGGGCGAGCACGATGAGCACGGGTCCGGCCATCTCCCGATCCTAGCTATGCGCCGGTGTAGGCCCAGGCGTCGATCTCGACCAGCGCGTGCAGGGGCAGCTCGCTCACGGCCACGGCGGCCCGGGCGGGGAGGTCGTCGCCGAAGTGCTCGAGCCAGACCTCGTTGAGGATGCCGTAGTCGCCCATGTGGCGCAGGTACACCGTGGTCTTGACGACGTCGGCCAGCGAGGCCCCCTCGCCCTCGAGCAGCCCGGCGAGGTTGGCGAGGGACTGGGCCACCTCGTCCCGGAAGCCACCGCCGATCAGGTGCCCGTCCTTCACGCCGATCTGGCCGGAGACGACCAGCCAGTCCCCGGCACGCACGATCGGTCGGTAGGCACCCACGGGCTTGTTCATGGCGGCGAAGCTACCCAATCAGCGGTAGCGGTGGCCGGTGGGCCATTCGGGGGGACAGCCCTGGTCCAGCCAGGCCGCCGCGGCCACGGCGGCGAACACGGCGTCGGACCCGTTGACGGCGGGGCCGTCCGACGGCTCGACGGTCACGTCGACCGAGGGCATGTCCGCCGCCCGCAGGATCCCGAAGGAGCGCACCGTGAGGTCGTGGACCTCGCCCGCGGCGTCGACCGCCAGGCCCTCCGAGCAGACCCAGCTCAGCGCCATGTGCGCCGCCCCGATGGCATAGGAGGCCAGCACGACCTCGTCGAGGGGCTCGCCGGCGTCGACCTGCACCCGGATCCGTCCCGCCTCGATCGCCGCCGTCGCCCGCCCGCCGTCGGGCCCAGTGACCCAGCCGACCTCGCCGCGGGCCCCGGCCAGCAGGACGGCGGCCTCGACCCAGCCCGCCCCCCGGATCGCCGCGGAGGTGGGCGGGCCCGGGACCTCGACCTCCTCGACCTCGAACCCGGCCGCGGCGAGGCGCTCGGCCACCCCCGGCGTGCGCACCACCCGGACCCCGCCGGTGCCGTTCCGCCGCAGGCCGGCGGCGATGGGCGGGCGCTTGGGACCGAGGCGAACCGTGTCCTCTCGGGCCCACAGGACCCGGACCGCCCGCCCGTGCTCGTCGGCCAGGCGGCGGGCGTCGGCCGCTACGGGCGAGTCGACCTTGCCCCCGAACGCCCCACCGTTGGCCAGCGGGTCTGCGGGCTCACCTCCCGGCTCGCACCATGAGGCGTCGGTCTCGAGGTAGGCGGGCTCGACCCAGCTCGTGCGCAGGGTGACGTCCCAGTCGCCTTCGGGCACGTCCAGGGGCGGCCTGGTTTCGACGGTCGTACGGCGGCCCTGCACCTTGCCTGCCGCCTGGCGGGCCTCGCTCAGGGTCTCGCCGACCGCGTAGCCTCCTCGTCCGTCGGGCACGGCCACCAACGCGTCGGCCGGGGCCAGGTCGTCGGCGAAGCCGCCGGCGCCAAGGGCCACGTCGGGTCCGACCCGCTGCGGGCCGCCGCCCTCGATCTCGGCCCGACGGGCCGCGGCAACGAGGTCACGTTTCGGGGCGGGCCGGCCGAGGGATCGGGCCGCCTCGTGGATCGAGCGCCACCCGGTGCAGCGGCACAGGTGGGCGGCCAGGGCCTTGTCCACCGTGGCCTCGTCGGTCAGGTCGGCCCCTTTGCGGCGGGCGCCCTCGAGGCGCAGCACGATCCCCGGTGTGCAGAAGCCGCACTGGCTGGCCCCGGTCGCACAGAAGGCGTCGGCCCACGCGTCCCGGACGGCGGGGTCGAGGCCGTCCAGGGTGGCGATACGCCGGCCGGCGACGCGCCGGACCGGGGTCACGCAGGCCACCCGAGGGGCGCCGTCGACCAGCACCGTGCAGCAACCGCACTGCCCCTGGGGGCTGCAGCCGTCCTTGGCCGTGCGCAGGCCCAGTCGGTCCCGCAGGACCTCCAGCAGCGACGCGCCGTCGTCGGGGACCTCGACCTGGGCGCCGTCCACCTCGAACTGCAGGAGGGGACGCGGCGGCTCACTCACCCGCTGAGGATAGGTTCCGACCCCGATGACGGCTCCTGGCGTGTCCCGACGAACCGTGCTGGCCGGCGGTGCCGCGTTGGCGTTCCTGACCGCGTGCGGCGGTGACGACGGGGGCTCGGCCGACGAGACCGACGACGCCACCACGGACAGCACCGCCACCGGCAGCGACGAGCTGACGGGCACCCTGCTGGTCCTGCTCCCCCAGCAGGGCGTGCTCACCGCCGACGGCGAGCAGCGGGTGCCGCTGGCCATCGCCGATGCCGAGGGCGTGCCCGTCCGCGACGGGCTCGGGCCCCGCGACTTCCAGATCCGCACCGACACCGGCGAGCCCACCGTCGTCACCGTCGAGGCCCACACCGACGGGGTCCCCACGCCCTACTACCCCGTCCGGTTCACCCCCGCGGCGCCGGGCATCCACGAGTTGACCGTCGTGGGCGAGCCCGGGTTCAACGCCGTCACCCTCGACATCAGTGAGGCCGCCCTGCTCCCGCTGGTCGGCCAGCCCCTGCCCGTCGTGGCGACGCCGACGACGGCCGACGCCCGGGGGGTCGACCCCATCTGCACCCGGACACCCGCCTGTGACCTGCACGCCGTGTCGTTGAGCGACGTGCTCGGGACCGGTCCAGTGGCGCTGTCGATCGCCACCCCCGAGTTCTGCCAGACCGCCATCTGCGGGCCGGTCCTGGACCTGCTCATCGAGGCCCTACCCGACTACCCGACCATCACGGGTGTCCACGCCGAGGTCTACGCCGACCCTCGCGGCGGCGACGACCCCACGGCCGGGGGCCTCGCCCCGATCACCGACGAGTTCGCGCTGACCTTCGAACCCACCCTCTACCTGGTCGACGCCACCGGCACCGTCGTCACCCGCCTCGACAGCGTCTATGACCGCGTCGAACTCCGGGCCGCGCTGGAGCAGATCGCCTGAGGGGCCGGACTAGCTGAAGGACTGGCCGCAGCCGCACGTGCGCTGCGCGTTGGGGTTGTCGATGGCGAACCCCGCCTGGTTGAGGCCGTCCTTGTAGTCGAGGGTCGCACCCTCGAGCAGCATGGCGCTGGAGGCGTCCACGATGACCTCGACCTGGCCGAACGTGGCCTTGGTGTCGTCGTCGGACACGTCACTGTCGAAGAACATCTCGTAGCTGAAGCCGGAGCAGCCGCCGGGACGGACCGCCACGCGCAGGGCGAGGTTGTCCTCGTCCTCCTGCTCGAGGAGCTCTTTCACCTTGGCTGCGGCACTGTCGGTGACGGTGATCACTGGCGGTCCTCCTGCACGGGTGTTCCCAAATGAATCTACCGAATGTCGCCTTCGACCACGTCGGTCTGGCAGGGCACCCGGTCCACGAGGGTCCGGAACGCCCCCACCTGACCGGTGCCGAGGCCGCCGACGAAGCCCTCGACCATGCCCCGGTGCAGGCCGCACACGAGGTCGGGGTTGGCCTCGGCCAGCTCCCGGAAGGGGCAATGGGTGAAGGCGATCGTGACCCCGTCGGCACCGCCGGTGGCCTCGGGATCGAACCCGAGATACTCGAGCTGGGTCATCAGGGCCTCGATGCACGGGCTGTCCTCGGGGTAGCCCTCGGCGTCCCGGGCACCCTGGTCCCGACCCGCGGCGGTGGCGTCGTTGCCGTCGAGGCCGGCCTCGGCCGCGACCGACAGGAGCATCCGGGCGAGGGCGGGCATGGCCGGCGGCTCGAGGCCCAGGGAAGGAGCGTCGGGGGCCAGCGAGTACAGGTGCTGGGGCCGGCCCACTCCGCCGTTGTTGTCGATGCGCTGGTCGAGCAGGCCGACCTCACGCATGCGCTCCAGGTGGGGCCGGACCGTGTTGGCGTGCAGGTCGAGCGTGGCGGCGATCTCCGCGGTGGCCAGCGGGCGGGGCGAGCGGGCCAGCTCCAGGTAGATGGCGTACCGGGTGTTCTCGCCCAGGGCCTTGAGGATCTCGAGCCGAGAGGGGGCAGTGGTCTGCGGCTCGGCCATGGCACAAGATTACACGGGCTAGACCGGTAAAATCACCGGATGGTCCCCACCCTCCCCACCAGCGAGGACGTGTTCGGGCTCCTGCGTGGGGTGATCGACCCCGAGTTGGGCAGCGACATCGTCGACCTGGGCATGGCCAAGGCGGCCACCGTGGGCGACGACGGCGTGGTCACCGTCACCCTCGCCCTGACCACGGCCGGCTGCCCGCTGCGGGCCCAGATCAAGAAGGACGTCGTGGCCCGCATCGAATCCCTACCCGGGGTCACCGACGTGAAGCTGGAGTGGACCGAGATGGACGCGGCCGAGAAGGCCAACGCCATGGCCCGGGCCCGCTGGAACGTGAAGGAGGCCGCGCCCGACACGGCGGTCCCCGCTACGACCCGGGTCATCGCGGTGGCCTCGGGCAAGGGCGGCGTGGGCAAGTCCTCGGTCACCGTCAACCTGGCCGCGGCCCTGGCCGCCCAGGGCCGCCGGGTTGGCGTGCTCGACGCCGACATCTGGGGCTTCTCGGTCCCCCGCATGCTCGGCCTCGAGGGCCGCCTCGAGGGCTCGACCGACGACGGCAAGATCGTCCCGAACGTCACCGCGATGGGCGACGGCGTCCTCGAGGTCGTGTCGATGGGCTTCCTCGTGGACAAGGAGGAGTCGGCCCTGATGTGGCGGGGCCTCATGCTCAACCGGGCCGTTCAGCACTTCCTCGAGGACGTGCGCTGGGGCGACCTCGACTACCTGCTCATCGACATGCCGCCGGGCACCGGCGACGTGCAGATGGGCCTGGCCCGGATGCTGCCCCGCACCGAGATCCTCATCGTCACCACGCCGTCCCGCAGCGCCCAGAAGGTGGCGGTGCGAGCCGCGGACATGGCCCGCAAGTCCTACCTCCGCATCGCCGGGGTCATCGAGAACATGAGCGCCTTCGTCTGCGACCACGGCGAGTCCTACCCCCTCTTCGGCGAGGGCGGGGGCGAGGGCCTGGCCCGCGAAGCCGGCGTGCCCCTGCTGGGCTCCATCCCGCTGGAGCCCGCGGTGGCGGCCGGCGGCGACGTCGGTCGGCCCATCGCCCTGGGCGACGGCCCCGCTGCCGAGGCGTTCCGGGCCCTGGCCGCCCGCATCGTGGAGGAGGCCGTGCCCCCCATGGAGATGGCCGGCTGCAGCGCCCGGGTCCTGGAGGCTGCGGTCGCCGCCCTCGACGCCAAAGACGCCGAGGCAGCCGTGGCCGACGAGAACGCGGCCGCCGAGGTCCCCTGACTGGGCCAGACTCGGGGTCGTGGGCTCGGAGTGGGGATCGGGATCGGTCGGGAGGCGGAGCTTCCAGCGCCACATCGCCGATGACCAGCTCGCCGCCCTCGCGGCCCGGCTGCGGGAGCGGGGGGTCTCGGAGGCCGCCATCGAGCGGGAGCACGACCTCACGGGGCTGGCCGCTGAGGTCAACATCCGGGGAACCGAGCGCCTGACCCTGCTCCAGGCCGCGGCTGAGGCCGGGCTGGACCCGGGCGAAGCCCGTCACGTCTGGCACACCGTCGGGGTGGCGGTCGGCGCCGACGACGAGCCCGCTTTCGCCCCCGACGAGGTCCAAGTGCTGCACTTCTACGCCGCGGGCAGCGAGCTGTTCGGCACCACCGCCGTGCTCCAGGCCCTGCGGGTGATCGGCAGCGCCTTCATGCGCATCGCCGAGGCCGAGGTCGCGGTGCTCCGCCTGGCCTTCGAGGTCCCCTTCATCGAGGCCGGCGGCTCGGACCTCGAGATCACCGACGGCTACGAGCGACTAAGCGCCATGATGCTGCCCGCCGTGGAGGGCGTGTTCGCCGGCCTGCACCGCCTGCACCTCGCCCGGTCGTCACGACGGGGGTGGACGGTCGACGAGGCCAGCGGGGCCACGATGGCCCAGGTGACCGTCGGCTTCGCCGACCTGGCCGGGTTCACCAGCCTCAGCGGCCGGCTGAGCCCCAGCGAGCTGGCGGCGGTCGTGGACGCCTTCGACGAGCACGTGAGCGAGCTGGTGCTGACCCACGGCGGCCAGGTGGTCAAGCTGATCGGCGACGAGGTCATGTTCGCCGCCGACGACCCCGGCGACGGCCTCCGCATCGCCGGCGCCCTGGCTGTCGGGCTGCCCGGCACCGAGGCGCTGCCCGCCGTCCGGGTCGGCGCCGCCTACGGCGAGGTGCTCAACCGCGACGGTGACTACTACGGCTCGGTGGTCAACCTGGCCGCCCGCCTGGTCACCCTCGGCGAGCCCGGCGAGGTGCTGCTCGACGCCCGCTTGGCCGACGTGGCCGGCCCCGACGCCGTCGAGCTGCTCCCCGCGGTCGATGTCAAGGGCTTTGCCGACCCCGTCGCCGCCTTTCGCCTCCGGGTCTGAGCTCCGCCCTCGGTCGGGCCCGGCGTGGCGGGGAGAGCGACGCGGACACCGAAGCGGCCCCGGTCCTGTTGGACCGAGCACACCCCACCGTTGCGTTCGACGATCGTGGCCACGATCGCCAGGCCCATGCCTGCGCCGGGCCGGTCCGCCGCGACCGCGGCGCGGGTGAACGGCTCGAACAGCGCCGCCTCGAGCTCCTCGGGCACGCCGGGGCCGTGGTCCCAGACCACGAGGGTGACCCACTCGTCGTCGGCGGCCACCTCGATGTCGATCGGCGGACCACCGTGGACCTCGGCGTTGGTCAGGATGTTCCCCAGCGAACGCCGCAGCGCGTCGCACTCGATCCGGGCCCACGCGGGCCCCGGCACTGACGCGGTGACGCCGGGCGTGGCATCGGCGACCTCCCGGACCACAGCGGACACGTCGACCGGTGGCGGGACGGCCCGAGAGGGGTCCGCCTCCAGCCGGCTCAGATCGAGAAGGCCCTCGGCCAGCGAGATGAGCTCCTCGGTGTCCGCCGCGGCGTCTGCTATGGCTGTGCGGAGCTCGTCGGTGGTCCGCTGGGGCCGGCCGGCCAGCTCGAGGTTGGTCCGCAGTCGGGTCAGCGGGGTCCGCAGCTCGTGGCTGGCGTGGGCCACGAACACGCCGACGCCGCTCGGCCGACGCCTCGAGGTCGTCCAGCGTGTGGTTGAGCGTCTCGCCCAGTCGGCGGACCTCGTCGTCGGCCTCGGGCAGGGGGAGGCGCACCCCGGGTGACGAAGCCCGGATCTCCTGGGCCCGCCGCCGCATCCGGTCGACGGGGCGCAGCGCCGCGGCGGCCAGGACATAGGCCAGCGCCGCGGTGACCAGCCCGCCGAACAACGTCCAGGCCAGGAGGCGCCGCCGCACGCTGGCGAGAGTGTCCGCGGTCCGAGCGAACGAGACGGCCGACACAAGCGTGTAGCCCTCCCCGTCGATGGTGGCGTCGAAGGCGAGCAGACGCACCCGGCCGATCCCTTCCACCACCACGAACCCGGGCTCACCGGTGACATCCTCCCGGGCGTCGACGAGGAGCTCCCGACCGCGCGCGGCGGGGGTGGCCCCGAGGAGCCGGCCCTCGCGGTCGAAGGCCTGCAGGAGCTGGACGCCAGCGGTGTCGTCGTCGTGGAGGAGTGGTGCGAGGTCGGCCACCGGTCGGCCTGTGGTGACGAGCGGGACCATCTCCCCCGCCTCCTCCCGCAACGAGTCGTCCAGTGACTGGACGAGGTGGCCCTCGGTACGCCGGTAGACGGCCACGTCGACCAGCGCGAACACGAGGACGGCGACGACAGCCACGCCGAGGGCCAGGCGCCAGCGCACCGGCAGCCGCTGGGGGACGGCCCGGAGCCGCCGGAAGGCGTTCCTCACAGCCCGTCTGTGGGGAAGCGGTAGCCGAGCCCCCGGACCGTGGCGATGCCGGGCGCACCGACCCGGGCGAGTTCGCGCCGGAGGGCGGCCACATGGACGTCGACGACGTTGGACTGCAGGTCGAGGGCACCGTCCCAGGCCGCATCGGCGATGGCCGCCCGGTCGAGGACCTGGCCCGGATGACGGAGAAAGACCTCCAGCACGGCCGCCTGGCGGACCGTGAGGTGCAGGTCGGCGTCGCCGTGGCCGGCGCCGGCGGTCGTCGGGTCGTACCAGGTCGTCCCCACCCGCACCACGCCGTCCGAACTCGGGAACGGTCGCCGCTCGAACGCCCGGAGTCGGGCCAGGACCTCGTCGAGGAAGAAGGGCTTGGTGACGTAGTCGTCCGCGCCGGCGTCGAGGCCGAGCACCCGGTCCTGGATCTCGCTACGGGCCGTCAGCATCAGCACGGGCGTCCGGATCGAGGACGACCGCAGGCGCCGACAGGTCTCCATGCCGTCGATGCCCGGCAGCATCACGTCGAGGAGGATCGCCTCATAGGCGTGGGCGCCGGCCTGCTCACAGGCCGCCTCCCCCGAGCCCAGCACATCGACCCGGTGCCGTGCCTCCCGCAGCCCACGAGCCAGCAACGCCGCCGTCCGCTCGTCGTCCTCGACCACTAGCACCGCGCATGGCGCCCCCTCGCCGACCTCTTCACCGGCGCTTCATCTTTACCCAGAACACTCGGACCCGCCGGCGGACCAGGGGGGTCGGCCGGGAGGAGAGCAGAAGATGCGCACCAAGGTGCTGGTCGTCGTCGCCGCGGGGGCCGTCGCGTTCCTGGCGGTGGGCTGCGGTGACGACGGTGACGAGGGGTCGGGCGGGCTCGAGGCCACTGCGACCGAGTTCGAGTTCGAGCCGAACGACTGGACGGTGTCGGCCGGTGAATTCGAGCTCGAGTTCATCAACGACGGCTCGGTCGACCACGAGTGGGTGATCATGAACGAGCCCATCACCTCGGAAGAGGAGTTCACCGAAGAAGGCGTCCTCGACGAGGTCGAGACCGGTCCGGGCGAGACGGTCACGGCGACCTTCACGGTCGACGAGGCCGGCGAGTACCAGATCCTGTGCGGCCTCGAGGGCCACTTCGACGCCGGCATGGAGGGCACCCTCACCGTCGAGTGACGGCTACTGCTGCTGCTGTTCCTGTTGTTGGGCCAGCACGCGCTGGGGGGTCTGGGGGACGGCCTTGCGCAGGAGGCCGCGGTCGGCGGCGGAGAGGATCGTCGGTCGGTCGTCCTCGCCCGAGCGGCGGCGGATCTCCACCGAGGACACCAGGGTCGGGTCTGCTCGGCCCGAGAAGCTCCCGTGGAACGGGGTGACGTCGAAGTAGTCCCGGCCGTGGCCGATCTTCACGTGCCGCTCACCCACGTCCCGGCCGTTGGTCGGGTCGAGGGGCTGCCAGCGGCCGGGCGCCACGGCGACCTCCACCCAGGCATGGGTCTGGACCCGGACGGCGTCGGCCTCCTCGGTCTTGGGGCTCGTCGACCCGTCGGCGTTGGCGCCCGAGCCGGCATCGTCGCGGCGGGCGAACAGATAGCCGGAGACGTAGCGGGCAGGTAGGCCGACGGCCCGGCCGAGGGCGACGGTGAGGTGGGCGAAGTCCTGGCACACGCCGACCCGACGGTCCACCACCTCCTCGACGGTGGTCTCGACCGTGGTGGAGCCCGGCGAGTAGGCGACCGACCGCCCGACCCAGTCCGCGATGGTCCGGCCCGCCTCCTCGGCCGTCTCGGCCCCGGCCGTCACCGAGCGGGCCAGTTCGACCAGCGCCTCACCGCCGCCGGCCAGGCGGCTGGGGACCGTGTACTCGTGGAAGGCCTCGTGGGCCAGGAGGTCGGCGATCGGCGTCGGCGGGGCGGGCGCCTCCGTCGACGGATGGGTCTCCACGCTGATCTCGGCGATCACGTCGAGCCGGTCGTGACGGGGAATGACACCGAAGGCCTCGACCCGGGTGCCCCAGTAGTCCCGGAAGGACTGCACCGGGGTGGCCGGGTCGACCCGGAGCCGGAAGTCGAGGACCCGCTGACGGTTGTCGTCGACCGGACAGGCCCGCAGCTCGTTGTGCGACTCCCGCACCGGCGAGTCATAGCGGAAGCGGGTGGCGTAGCGGATGTCCAGCCTCATCGGGGCCACCCCGCGCCGACCTCGTCCTGCTGGGCGGCGTCACCGCCCCGCAGCTCGTGCAGGTAGAGCCCGGCCGTCTCCCCCGGGCTGAAGAACCGCTCACCCAGCGCCTTGCCCACCCCGGGCAGGCGGCTGCGTACCCGGCCGAGCAACTCGGTGAGGGTGGCCGGGGTGAGCTCGTGGCCGTCGAGGTACTCCAGCTCGGACCACACCCCGCCGAGGAGGCGGCGGCAGGCCGACCGGGTCTCGTCGGACTCGAGGCGGGCCAACTGCTCCTCGGCGGCGCGCAGCGAGCGCAGCACGCTGCGGGGGAAGGTCCGTGACAGCAGCAGGAAGGCGATGACATCGGTCAGGCGGGGCGCCGTGCCCCGCTGCCAGCGCACGAAGGCCTCCATCGCGGCGCTGGACTCCAGCAGCTCGGCCCAGGAGGCCAGCGAGTCGGGCTGGGGGTCTTCGGCGTCGGCGACCAGGTGCACGCCGAGCATCCGACTCATGATCTCGGCGCGCTCCAGCAGCATCCCGAGCATGAGGAAGCGCCACGGGTCGTCCCGGGGCATGGTCTCGGTGGCCACGCCGAGAATCGACTGGCAGCGCAGGCGCACCGCGGCGTAGAGCTCGGCGGGGGGCTCGCCCGCCGTGGCCTGGAGGCGCTGTGCGCTGCGACGCCCGCAGCTCCAGGTAGGAATGGTTGAAGGCCTCGAAGAGCTCCGAGGACAGCAGCTCGCGCACGCTGCGGGCGTTCTCGCGGGCCTGGCGCACGGACTTGCCGATGGCCCCCGGGTGCGTGGCGTCGCCCATGAGGAAGGCGTTGACGGTGGCCACGTCCAGCTCCCGGCCGGACTCGGCGAACTCCCGGTCGAGACCGAGGGAGCGCAGCAGGTTGGCCCAGGCCCGGGCGCTCTGCTCGGGGGCCAGTCCCGCGCTGTGGTGGTAGGTGGCGTCGAGCATCCGGGCCGTGTCCTGGGCTCGCTCGACGTAGCGACCGGCCCAGAACAGGTTCTCGGCGTGACGGGCGAGCATCATCAGCGCAGCACCCAGGTGTCCTTGGACCCGCCGCCCTGCGACGAGTTGACGATCAGCGAGCCCTTCTCGAGCGCCACCCGGGTCAGGCCCCCCGGCACGACCTCGATGCCGTCGGCGGAGGAGATGATGAACGGGCGGAGGTCCACGTGCCGTCCCGCGAAGCCGTCCTCGGCCACCGTCGGCACCCGCGAGAGCTGCACCACCTCCTGGGAGATCCAGCCGCGGGGATCGGTTTCGATCTCGGCCCGCAGCACCGCCAACTGCTCGTCGCTGGCCCTGGGGGCCGATCACCAGGCCGTAGCCGCCCGCACCGTCCACCGGCTTGGTCACCAGGTCGTCGAGCCGGTCCAGGACCGCCGCCCGCTGGTCGGGGTCCCACAGGCAGTAGGTGCCGACGTTGGGCAGGAGGGGCTCCTCGTTCAGGTAGTAGCGGACCAGGTCGGGGACGAAGGGGTAGACCGCCTTGTCGTCGGCCACACCGTTGCCCACCGCGTTGGCCAGCGTGACCGTGCCCGCCCGGGCCGCGGTCAGCAGCCCCGGCACGCCGATGTAGCTGCCGCTGCGGAAGCCCACCGGGTCGAGGAAGCGGTCGTCCAGCCGGCGGTAGATGACGTGGACCGGCCGGGGGCCCTCGGTCGTGCGCATGTAGACCCGCTGGCCGTCGACCAGCAGGTCGTTGCCCTCGACCAGCTCGACACCCATCTGGTGGGCCAGGAAGGCGTGTTCGAAGTAGGCGGCGTTGTGGATGCCCGGGGTCATCACGACCACACAGGGGTCGGCCACACCCGCGGGGGCCACGCTGCGCAGCGCCCGCAGGAGCAGCTCGCCGTAGTTGCCCACGGGCCGGACCCGGTGGGCCCGCACGATGGACGGGAAGAGCCGGGTCATCAGGTCCCGGTTCTCCAGCACGTAGGAGATCCCGCTGGGGTTGCGCAGGTTGTCCTCCAGCACCCGGAGCCGACCGTCCGCGCCCCGCACCAGGTCCAGGCCGGCCACCAGGCAGCGCACCCCCGACGGGGCGGGCACGCCCACGGCCTCGCGCACGAAGCCGTCCGAGGAGGTGACCAGCCACCAGGGCACGATCCCGTCCCGGACCGCGGCCCGTTCGCCGACGTAGAGGTCCTCCAGGAACGCATTGAGGGCCGATACCCGCTGGATGAGGCCCGCCTCCAGGTCCCGCCACGCCGTCGCCCCGATGACCCGGGGCAGCACGTCCATGGGCAGCGTGCGCTCGAGATCCTCCTCGCCCTCGTCGCCCTCGGCGTCGGGGTCCGCGTTGAGGGTGAAGGTGACGCCCCGCTTGCGCATGGTGTCGTCGCTCATGGCGGCACGGCGGGCCAGCTCCTCGTGGGTCATGGCCCGCAGGCGGTCGAAGAGGACCTCGTACTCCGGACGCAGCTCGCCGTCGTCGTCCACGGCCTCGTCGTAGAACCCGTCGGTGTCGTAGCCGGCCAGGAGCCCGAACGGCGCGGTGCGGTCTTCGGTCAGCGGTGCCATGGTCGACGACACGCTGGCATCGGGTTGTGGCGACGGTGTTTCGGGCCGATGAAGGTCCGGGGACTGCACGGTGCCTTCGGCGCTGCTTCCTGTTCCGTCAAAGCCGGTCCTCGCTGCGCTGGGCGCTTCGACGGGATGGCTCGCTTGCGCTCGCCAACGTACTGGCCCGATGATCAGCTCGCCTTCCAGGGGCCGTCGAGGTCGTCGCCCTTGGCCGTGCCCTCGTCCCGCAACTTGAGCAGGTGGGCGTAGACGCTGTGGCGGGCGATGGGGTGCCGCTCGGGGTCCACGTCGGTGTAGACGGTGGCCACCAGCTCGTCGACGGTGGCCGAGCCCGCGTCGGTGAGAGCGGCGACGATGGCCGCCTCCCGCTCGATGCGGTGCTGGATGTACCAGTCGATGCGGGCCTTGGGATCCTCGATGGGATGGCCGTGGGCCGGGGCCAGCATCGACAGGCGCATGGCCCGGATCTTCTCGAGGGAGGCCAGGTAGGTGGCCATGTCGCCGTCGGGCGGCTTGATGACGACGGTCGAGCCGTCCATCACGTGGTCACCGGTGAACAGGCAGCGCTCCTCCTCCAGCATGAAGCAGAGGTGGTTGGAGGCATGGCCCGGCGTGTGCACGGCGGTCAGGCGCCACTCGGTGCCCTCGACCATGTCGCCGTCGGCCGAGGGTGCCGTCCACGTCGATGCCGTCCCGGGACTCGAAGGCCAGGATCTCGGCACCGGTGCGCTCCTTCAGCCCGATCGCGCCGGGGCCGTGGTCGGGATGGGTGTGGGTGAGCAGGATCCACCGGATCCGGTCCCCGCCACAGCCGGCGACGGCGTCGAGGTGGGCCTCGTCGGCGGGGCCGGGGTCGATGACGGCGATCTCGTCCACCCCGATCAGGTAGGTGTTGGTGCCCGGGCCGGTCATGACCCCCGGGTTGTCGGCACAGATGCGCCGGACCAGCGGGGACAGCGCACGGGGCACGTCCGGGATGATCGGGATCGGCTCTGGGGCTTCGTCGATGCTCAAGGGATCTCCTGGGGGGCGGCGGTGGCGAGTTCCTCAGGGAGGGCCACGCGTCGACCACCGTGGTCGTCGGTCAGAGGGGGTCGGTCGTCGAGGTGGGCCAGCACGGCGGCCACGTCGATGAACCGGTCGAGGGCGCGCAGGCTGCGCTCGGTCGGCAGGATCAGGTCCCAGTCGCCGTCGGCGAAGCGGTCGAGGGCGACGCGGGGGCGCACCCACTCGCAGGCCACCGCCTCACCGTCGTCGTGGACCGGCTCCTGTCCCTCCGGCGCGGGGGCGACGAAGAACCGGGTCGTGTAGCGGCGGGGGGCGCCGGGTGGGGTGATCCAGTGGCCGAAGTAGCGCAGGTCCCCCAAGCGGAGGCGCAGGCCGTGGTCGGCGCACACCTTGGCGAAGGACCGCTCGCCGGTGTCGACCGCGGCCCGCTCGGGCTCGGCCGCCCCGACCGGCCCGTCGGCGAACAACAGACCGGACTCCTCGAAGGTCTCACGGACGGCCCCCACCCAGTAGGCCAGGCCACCGGCGTCCAGGCCCAGGCGGTCAGAGGCCTCGTCGCCATCCGGCGCGCCCGACGCCGTGGGGTGCAGCTCGTGGTCGGCGGCCTCGACGGCGCCGCCGGGAAAGACGTGGGCCCCGGGCACGAACACCGATCGGTGGCTGCGCAACAGGAGCAGGACCTCGAGTCCGTCGGCGCCGTCGCGCAGCACCATGGTCGTCGCCGCGGGTCGTGGTGTGAGCACGGTGGCGGTCACGGGCCGAGGGCGATGGCGCCGGGAGGCTCGTCACGGCCCCGGCGGTCGTCACGGGGTCGACCGTCGACGTCCACGACGGAGCCGGAGCCGTATCCGGACGGCCCGGCGGCACCGACCGTCGCCACCTGGAGGCGACCCCGGAGGATCCGGGCGAGAAACGTACGGGCCACGGCCCGGCTGGGCGGGAGGAGGAGCAGGATCCCGGCGATGTCGCCGAGGAAGCCGGGCGTGAGCAGGAGCGCGCCGGCGAGCAGGATCAGCGCACCGTCCTGGAGGTCCCGGGTCGGGATGCGGCCCTCGTTCAGCGCGGCCTGGATCCGGCCCAGCACGGTGAAGCCCTGGAGCTTGCACAGCCAGGCCCCGAAGAAGCTGATGACGATCAGCGCGACCACGGTCTCGAGGGCGCCGATGGTCTGGCCGACCTGCAGGATGACGTAGAGCTCGGCCGCCGGGATGGCGACGAAAAGCACGAGGAGGAGGCCGAACACGCCCTCCAGGCTAGGGGTGCGGCCCCCGGGGCGCTCCCCGGCCCGCCCGACGACGGTGCGACCCGGCCTATCCTCGCGGCGTGCGGCCGCCGTCTGTCGACGCCCTGGCCCGCAGCCTGGCCGACACGGGCCTGCCCCATCCGCTGCTCGTCGACGCCGCCCGCGCGGCCATCGACCGGGGCGACCCCGCGGGGGCCCGGGCCGACGCCGAGGCCGTCGCCGCCGCCCTGCTGCGGCCCGTGGTCAACGCCACCGGGGTCCTCCTGCACACCAACCTGGGGCGGGCGCCCCTCGCCCACCACCAGGACGCCACCTACACCAACCTCGAGCTGGACCTGACCACCGGCGACCGGGGCTCGCGGGGCGCCCACGCCGCGGGGCTGCTGGCCCGGGCCTGTGGCGCCGAGGCGGCCACGGTGGTCAACAACGGGGCCGCCGCCGTGCTGCTGGCCCTCGCCGCGCTGGCCCGGGACCGGGACGTCGTCGTCTCCCGGGGCGAGCTGGTCGAGATCGGTGGGGGGTTCCGCATCCCCGAGATCCTGGCCACCTCGGGGGCCCGCCTGGTCGAGGTCGGGCACCACCAACCGGACCCGGGTCGCGGACTACGAACGGGCGGTGGCCGAGGCGACGACCCCGGCCTGCGTGCTGAAGGTCCACCAGTCCAACTACCGGATCACCGGCTTCACCGAGGCGGCGGCGGTCGAGGACCTCGTCGGCCTCGGCCCGCCGTTGGCCGTCGACCTGGGCTCCGGCCTGCTCGACGCCGCCTGCCCGTGGCTCGACGGCGGTCCGCCCGCCTGGCTGCGGGACGAGCCCGGTGTGCGCCAGACCCTCGAGGCCGGTGCCGGCCTGGTCATGTTCTCCGGCGACAAGCTGCTGGGCGGGCCCCAGGCGGGGATCATCGCCGGGCGGGCGGACCTCGTCGCCGCCTGCGCCAGCCATCCCCTGGCCCGGGCCCTGCGGCCGGGCGGCCTGGTCCTCGCCGCGCTGCAGGACACCGCCCTCGCCTACCTCGCCCGGCGCGGGCAGGACATCCCGCTCTGGCGCCTGGCCACCCGGTCCGTGGACGAGCTTGCGGGACCGGGCCGAGGACCTCGGCGTCGGCACCGTCGTGGACACCGTCGCCGTGACGGGCGGCGGCACCCTCCCCGGCACCGAGATCCCCTCCGTCGGCGTGGCCCTGGACGGCGACCGCCGAGCCGGCCTGCGGGCCGCCGCCGTCCCCGTCATCGCCCGCGTGGTCGAGGACCGCACCGTGCTGGACCTGCGCACCGTCGACCCGGACCAGGACCCGCTGGTCGCGGCCGCGGTCACCGCCCTCACCGGCGGGGGGTGAGCGGGCCTGTACGTCGTCGCCACCGCCGGTCACGTCGACCACGGCAAGTCCACGCTGGTCGAGGCGCTCACCGGCACCGACCCGGACCGCTGGGCCGAGGAGAAGGCCCGAGGCCTGACCATCGACCTCGGCTTCGCCCACACCGAGATCGACGACCTCGTCGTGTCCTTCGTGGACGTGCCCGGCCACGTGCGCTTCCTGGCCAACATGCTGGCCGGCGTCGGCGGCGTGGTGGCCTGCCTCTTCGTCGTCGACGCCCTCGAGGGCTGGAAGCCCCAGTCCGAGGAGCACCTGCGCATCCTCGAGCTGGTCGGGGTGGGTCACGGCGTGGTGGCCCTGACCAAGGTCGACCGAGCCGACCCGGACCTGGTCGCCCTGGCCCGACTGGAGCTGGCCGACCGGCTGAGCGGGTCCTTCCTGGCCGACGCCGAGGTGGTGGACGTCGCCGCGCCGCGGGGCCGGGGCCTCGACGAGCTGCGGGCGGCGCTGGGCCGGACGCTGCGGGCGACCCCCGCGGTCGCCGACACCGACCGGCCCCGGCTCTGGGTCGACCGGGCCTTCGCCGCCCGGGGCGCGGGCACCATCGTGACCGGGACCCTGCTCGGCGGGGCGGTGGCCGTCGACGACCAGCTCGCCGTGCGCCCCGGTGGCCCGACCGTCCGGGTGCGGGGCATCCAGGCCCACCACGCCGCCGTCGGCCGGGTGCCACCGGGCAGCCGGACGGCGCTGAACCTCGTCGGGGTCGAGCACGACGCCGTCGGCCGGGGCCAGGTCGTGGTCCGGGCCGACCAGTGGCACGAGACGGCGATGATCGACGCCGACCCTGCGGGTCCTCGCCGGCCTCGGCCACCGGGTCACCCGACGGGGGGCCTACGTCGCCCACCTCGGCACCGCCGAGCAGGCCGTGCGCCTGCGGGTCCTGGGCGCCGATGGCATCGAGCCCGGGGCGTCGGGCCTCGTGCGCCTGCACCTCGCCACCGCCCTCCCCCTGGTCCCGGGGACCGCTTCGTCCTGCGGGAGTCCGGGCGGGGCGAGACCGTGGGCGGCGGGGAGGTCCTGGACGTCGACCCCGTGCTGCCCGCCACCCGCGCCGCCCCCGACCGGTCCGTGGACCGGGTCGTGGCCGAGCGGGGCTGGGTCGGGGTCGAGGACCTCGAACGGCTGACCGGCGAGGAGCGGTCGGCCGACCGTCGGGGCCTGGGTCGTGGACCCCGACGCCCTGGCCGCCACCCGCTCGGCCCTGGCCCTGCAGATCGGGGCCGCAGGCGAGCTGGGCCTCGACGTGGCCGGCCTGGACGACCGCGACCGGGCCGTGCTCGACACGCTGGCCGACATCGAGGTGGGCGGCGGACGGGCCCGGCTCGCCGGACGCCGGCGATCCGCTGGCCGACCACCCGTACGTCGCGGCGCTCGCCGCCGCCGCCTTCGCCCCACCCCCGCCGGATGGCGTCGACCCCACCGAGCTCCGGGAGTTGGCCCGTCGGGGCCTCGTGGTGCAGCAGGACGGGATCTGGTTCGCCGAGGCCGCCGTCGACGAGGCGGCCGCGGTGGCGGCCCGCCTGCTCGCGGCCGCGCCGGACGGCTTCACGATGAGCGACCTGCGGGAGGCGCTGGGGACGAGCCGGAAGTACGCCGTCCCCCTGGCCACCCTCCTGGACGCCCGCGGCATCACCCGCCGCCGCGACGACGTCCGCATCGCCGGCCCCCGCCTGCCGGAGGTCTGAACCGCAACCGAATCAGGAACGGGGGCGTGGGGTCGAGCCGCCGCCCGTCGGGGGCACTCAGGGCGTTCCTGCCTACAGTCCCGACTCCTGGGACCACCCGGGGAACTGGCTCCCGATCCTCCGGCCATAGGCGGAGGATCAGGAGCCAGAACGATGCCAGACGGATTTCGCCGGCGAGTGGCCACGGAGGGTGGCGAGGACCGCCGGAATGGCGCCGACGACGCTCAGACCGAAAGGCAGGCCCCCGTGGTTGCCGTCAGTGTCGTTCCCCCAGCCCGACGACGATCCGGCCGGAAACCGGGCCGGGTCAGCGGATCAGCAGCTCCTTGCGCTCGGCCTCGTTGCGGCCGCCCCAGATGCCGTGGGGCTCACGGATCCCGAGGGCGTACTGCAGGCAGGGCTGCTTGACGGGACAGGACGAGCAGATCTCCTTCGCCCGTCGCTCCCGCTCCTGCTTTTCGTCCTTGCGTTCGAACTGGGGTGGCGGGAAGAAGACCGCGGCCTGTGGACCCCGGCATGCCGCCTTCATCTGCCACTCCATGTCTGCGACATGTGCTGTCACGCTGGACCCCCTTCCAGGGAACGCGACCGTAGACCCGCCGACTTTGGCCGTAAAGGGGTCGGCCCGGATTTCCGCCGACTACTGAACCACGGTTCAGTAACGACGGCCGGAGCCTCAGGGGCCAGGGTCTGATCGGACCTAGTCGCGGCGATGTTCCTTGGGCCGCCGCTCGGGGTCGGCCGACTCCACCTCCAGCACGAGGCCGTCGAGGCCCGCGACGACGACGGGCTCACCCGCGGCCAACGGCGTCGCCCGGTTGGTCCGGGCCCGCCAGAGGGCGTCCTGGACCCGCACCGTGCCATCCGGGGCGACGGCGGTCACCGCCTCCCCCGCCTCGCCGATCATCCACTCACGGCCGATCGTGGGCGTCGAGAACCGGGTCCGCACCATCGTCGGCATGCCCGACAGGACGGCGAACGCCAGCGAGATGAAGACGCCGACGAGGGTGATCCAGGACAGGGTCGGGCCGTCGTAGAGGTAGAACGTGCCGACGGCGAAGCTGACGAAGCCCACCCCCGTCCAGAAGCGCGGCACGCCGGTCTGGATGTCGACGCAGAATGCGCCCATGGCCAGGACCAGGAGACCGACCGCCCATCCCCGGGCGGGCAGGACCGCCAAGCCGTAACACCCGAACACGAACAGGCCGGCGGCGAGGACCCCCGCCACGCCGACCCCAGCGGTGTACAGCTCGAAGATGATCAGACCCAGACCCAACACGAAGAACAGGTAGGCGACCGCCGGGCTGGCGGCCGTGTGGAACAGCTGCGAGCCGAGGGGCAACTGGCGGAAGCGGGTCTCGGTGACGGGCTCGACGTCACCGCCGTCGGCGACCTCGGTCTCGAAGCCCTCGAGGTCGTTGACGAAGAGGCCGACGGTCGGGGCCAGACGGTCCGCGAGGCCCTCGTCCACCGCCACCTCGTCGTCCACCACCCGGTCGGCCAGCTCGCCGTCGAAGGCCTCGGCGAACGGCGGCTCGGGTAGGCGCGGCTCGCCGACGTCGCCCAGGTCGGTCCCGGGTGCCATGCCGATCTCGTCGGCCACGGCCGCGATCTCGGCGGCCCCGCCATAGGCCCGCGAGCCGCTCGGGCCGATCCAGACCGCGACCGGCACGGTGGCCTCGGCGATCTCGGTGGCCAGTGCCGCGAGCTCCCCGTCGCTCACCACCGACCCCGGGCTGTTCAGCTGGAGCACCACCGCGACGGCGTCCTCGGCCTCGGCCTCGGCGAGGGAGGAGGAGATGAAGTCGACCAACACGGGATCCAGGTAGCCGGCCGTCTCCAGCACGTCGACCTGGCCGGCGTCGCCACCGTCCTGGGCGAGGGCGGCCGACGCGAGGCCGCCGAGCAGCAACACAGCGCCGAGAACCGTCATCGCTAGCCTGCGCAACCGAGCCTCCGGGAGGACTGGGGTTTGGATCCAGCGACGTTCTTCGCCGCTTCCCGCGTCGTCATCGTTGCGGGCAAGGGCGGCGTGGGCAAGACGACGGTAACCGCCGCCCTCGCGCGCGCCGCCTCCCGACAGGGCTGTCGCGCCGTGATCGTGGAAGTCGAGGGCAAGTCGGGGCTGGCCAACATGTTCGGCGCCGAGGACCTCGGCTACGAGGAGACGACCCTCGTCGAGGCCGACGACCCGCCCGGAGCGGCCGACATCCGGGCCCGCACCCTGACGCCCGACGAGGCGATGCTCGAGTACCTCGAGAGCCACGGCCTCAGCCGCGTGGCCAAGCGCCTGGTGTCCTCGGGCGCCGTCGACACCCTGGCCACGGCCGCTCCCGGCATCAAGGACATCCTCGTGCTGGGCAAGGTCAAGCAGCTCGAGCGGGAGGTCGACGGCGCCCTGATCATCCTCGACGCGCCGGCGGCGGGCCACGCCATCACCTTCCTGCGGGCCGCCCGCAGCCTGCTCGACGCCGTGCGCGTGGGGCCCGATCCACAACCAGGCCGCCGAGGTCATGGAGATGCTCACCGACACCGAACGGTGCCAGGTGGTGCTGGTCACCCTGCCCGAGGAGACCCCGGTCAACGAGCTGATCGAGACGGCCTACAACCTCGAGGACCAGGTCGGGGTGGCCCTCGGCCCGGTGGTGGTCAACGGGCTGTACCCGGACCGGCCCGGGCTGACGGTGGACCCGGTGACTGCCGCCTCCGAGGCGGGCGTGAGCCTCCGGGAGGGGGAGGCCGATGCCCTGGCCGCGGCGGCCGACTTCCGCCGCCACCGCGTCCAGCTCCAGACCGAGCAGGTGGCCCGGCTCGCCGAGCAGCTCCCCCTGCCCCAACTGCGCCTGCCGTTCCTCTTCGGCGCCGAACTGGGCCCCGCCGAGCTGGACCTGCTGGCCGACTGCCTGGTCGAGCAGCTCGAGACGGTGGTCGAGGCGTGACCACCCCCCGCGAGCTGGTCGGCACCGCCGAGGTCATCATCTGCACGGGCTCGGGCGGGGTCGGCAAGACCACCGTGGCCGCCGTGCTCGCCATGGAGGGCGCGCGGCAGGGCCGGAAGACCGCCGTGGTGACCATCGACCCGGCCAAGCGGCTGGCCGACGCCCTCGGCCTCGAAGGGCTGAGCAACGAGCCCGGCCCCATCGACGGGGACTGGCCCGGTGAGCTCTACGCCCTGATGCTCGACACCAAGACCACCTTCGACAACCTGGTGACCAAGTACGCGGCGAGCGAGGACCAGGCCGAGCGCATCCTGGAGAACCGCTTCTACACGAACATCTCCTCGGCGCTGTCGGCCACCCAGGAGTTCATGGCGATGGAGAAGCTCTACGAGCTCCACGTCGAGTCCGACTTCGACCTGGTCGTCGTGGACACACCGCCGACCCGCAACGCCCTCGACTTCCTCGACGCGCCCGGCACACTGACCCGCTTCCTGGACCACCCGCTCTACAAGGTGGTCATGACCCCGACCCGGGGGATCCTCAAGGTGGCCAGTGTGGCCGCCCAGGCCTTCCTCCGGACCGTCGCCAAGGTCGTCGGCTCGCGAGGTCATCGAGGACGCCATCGCCTTCTTCCAGGCCTTCCAGGGCATGGAGGAGGGCTTCCGCAACCGCGCCCACCACGTCGACGAGCTGCTCACCGCCACCGTCACCCGCTTCGTGCTGGTGGCCTCACCCCGGCGCGACACCCTCGAGGAGGCCGTGTTCTTCGCCGACGCCCTCCAGGGCGCAGGCATCGAGATCAGCGCCCTCATCGTGAACCGGATGCACCCCCGGTTCGCGCCGAGCCTGGCCGAGGCCGCCCGGGAACGGGCCGAGACCCTGGCGGGGACCGCGATCGGGGACCACTACGCCAACCTGGCCGACTTCCAGCTCATCGCCAGCCGGGAGGAACGCCACCTCGACGGCCTGGTCGGCAAGGTCGGCGACGCCACGCGTGGTCCGCGTCCCCTTCCTACGCAGCGACGTCCACGACCTCGCCGGCCTCGAGGAGCTCGCGGGCTACGTCGTGGGTGACTGAGGGATCTCGGTCCACGCCGGTCGTCGGGCTGGACGAACCGTCGCAACCACGGGTGGCGGCTCGTCGGCGGGCCCGACGCGCCGTTCCATCCGTTCGGCCACCGTGCGTCCCCGAGGCCGCCACGCGGAGCAGCAGCCACCCGACTCCCACCAATCGCGCCGATCTGTCACGCCTGGCGTGACAAACCGGCGCAACAGAGCTCCCGAGCCAACGCCCCCGTGGTTGGGTCGGTTGTCGGTAGGACGGTCGCCTGGCGTCAGACCGGGTCGGACGGGCCGCGTGGCGTCGGCGAGGGCGGTGGCGGCCTCGGCGACGGTCTCGGTGACGGCCACGATCCGGTCGAAGCCCGTCGTGTGCAGCAGGCGGGTGAGCGTGGGGCGACCGCACGCCACGGCCACGTCACCACCGGCCTCGCGGGTCCGACGGATGCCACCGATGAGCGCGCCAAGGCCCGCCGAGTCCATGAACGGGACATCGGACAGGTCGATGAGCAGATGGCGCGTGTCGGTCAGCTCGGCGAGGGTCTCGCGGAAGGTCCCGACGGTGTACGCGTCGAGCTCACCCTCCGGGCGGCAGAGCGTGTAGTCGTCGCCCGCTTCGACGGTGATGGAGAGCAACGGTCCTCCGATGGTGGGCCGTGGGCAACGACCGATGGTAGCCACGGGCACCCGGCCTGCCAACCCTCGGCTTCACCCGGCCGCCGCGGCACCGGTACGCTCCGCGGCCGTGCCCGTCGTGCTCCTGGCCACCGATGCCGATCGTCTCCACGACGAGGTGGACGCCGCGCTCGGCGACGACACCACGACCGTGCACCGAGTTCGTTCCGGCCGTGAGGTCGTCCCGGCCGTGAAGCGGCTCGAGCCCGAACTGGTCGTGCTCGACCTCCAGATCGGCAACATGGGCGGGATGGCCACGTGCCTGTCCCTGCGCTCCGAGGAGGGCGCAGGCCGGCTCGATCGCCGGGCGGTCCTGATGCTGCTGGACCGCACCGCGGACGTGTTCCTGGCCCGGCGGGCCGACGCCGACGGCTGGCTGGTCAAGCCCCTCGACGCCTTCCGCATCCGGCGGGCCGCCGAGGCCCTGCTGGCCGGTGGCACCCACCACGAGGGCACCGCCGTGGCCGAGCCGCGGCCGCGGCGCCCGTCGAGGAGGACGATCCCGGGCTCCGAGACCGTCGACGGGTTGGCCGAGGCCTCCACCGACGCCGACGGCACCCTGGCCACCGGGGCGGAGAACGCCGGGCCGCGGAGAGCTGACCTCCACCCTCGAGTGACCGTCGGCCGGGATCAAGCAGCGGCCCCGCGCGAAACGGGTCGGGAGGGCCTCGCCGAGTTCTGGCGCCCCAGGAACTTCCTGATCAGCGCGGCTGGTCGGGAAGGCGGGATTTGAACCCGCGACCTCGTCGTCCCGAACGACGCGCGCTGCCAAGCTGCGCCACTTCCCGGTGGATCGACGAGCGTACCCGGCGCCGACCGTCACCGTCACCCGCTTGCTCGCCGCCATCGCTGGCGCTTCGGAACGCCGCCAACCGGCTCCTCGAGGCCCATGGCGACCCGTAGGGTTCAGCGACGCTCGACAGCCTGACCGGCTGGGTGACCGACGTCGTCAACAGCCTCGGCTACCTGAGCGTCGCGTTGCTCGTCGCGCTTGAGAACGTGTTCCCGCCCATCCCATCGGAGGTGGTGCTGCCGCTCGTGGCTTCGTCGCCGGTCGGGCGACGCCAGCGTGGCCGGCATGGTGGCGGCGGCGACGCTGGGCTCAGTGGTGGGAGCGTGGGTGCTCTACGGCATCTCGGCGGCCATCGGCCCGGACCGTCTCCACGAGTTCACCGTGCGCCGGGGCCGGTGGTTCGGCGTCAGCGTGGCGGACCTGGACCGGGCCGAAGCGTGGTTCGACCGGAGGTCGAACGCTGCTGTCCTCCTCGGCCGGTGCGTCCCGCTCGTCCGCTCGCTCGTGTCGGTCCCCGCCGGATTCCGGCACATGCCCGTCGTTCGCTTCACCGTCTGCACCATCCTGGGCAGCCTGGTGTGGAACACCGCGCTCATCGGAGCCGGTGGCGTGCTCGGGAACCGGTGGCGGAGGTGGGCGACGTCGTCGGCCTGCTCCAGGCTGTGATCGTCGTCCTCATCCTGCTGTCATTGGGAAGGCTCGCCTGGAAGCGCGTGCTCGAGCCCCGGCTGCGGTCGGCGGGCCACCCACCCCCAGGCGATGCCTGAGTCTGGCGCGCCCTGGTCGCCGCCGTCAGCCGGGATCCCCCCTGAGAATGTGACGAGCGCACCTGTCGGACGATAGAGAGGGTGTGGTGGTCAGCGACGACCTCCCGGCCCTCGTGGCGCGGGCCCAGCAGGCTGACGGCGAGGCTTGGGAAGTGCTCTACCGAAGGGCCTACCCGCGCCAACTCGCCTATGCCCAGCGGCGCCTCCCGGCCGAGGACGCAGAGGAAGCGGTGAGCGAGACCATGGCCCTGCGCCGTGGCCTCGGTCCACCGGTCACGCCGAAGGGTCACGGGTTCGAGGGCTGGCTGTTCGGGATCTGCCGCCACGTCGTGCTCGATCAGCAGCGGGCCGCCGGCCGCCGGAGCCGCAACGGCTCCCGGATCCGACCCGAGCCCTGGTCCGGCGACGACCTCACCGATGATCTGCTGGCTCGCGAGGAGGCCGACGCCATGCGTCGGCGTTCACCCGCCTGCGGGTCAACGACCAGGAGTTGCTCGAACTCCGCGTCGTGGCGGGCCTGAGTTCCGAAGACACGGCCGCCGCGCTCGGCAAGCGGCCGGGAGCCATTCGCATGGCCCAGGTCCGGGCCCTCGCCCGCCTGCGTCGGATCCTGGAGGAGGACCCATGAAGACCGAAGACACCGAGTTGCTCGAGGCGCTGGCGGTGGCCCTGGCCCCGCCCGCCGCCGAGCCCACACCCGTGGAGCTCGCCGTCCTGGCCCGCGCCGTGGCCGACAGCCGACGGGTCGCTGAGCCCAGCCCGACGACCGTCCCGCCCTGTTCGTCGGACCGTCGTCGTGGCCGTCGTCGGGTCGATCGTGCTCTCGGCGGGCACGGCCGCGGCGGCGGGTGCCGGCGCGGCCCTTCCGCTGCCCGCTTCGGGCCGTCGCCGACGCCGTCGGCCTGCCCGTCGACTCGGTCGCCTTGGCCGATGCCCGGACGTCAATGGCAGACCTGCGGCACGCCCTCGAGGCCGAGGACCCTCCGTGGGTGACGTCCGCATCCCGACGAGCTCCGAGAAGACCTCTATCGCCTCTCCACCGGCGAACGCGACGAGGTCGAGCCTGTTTCCACGGCACTCCTGGAGCGGGCCGCGGCCTTCCTCGCCGACCAGCCTGGCGACGCGGACTCGGCCTTCGGGACGACGGCGGCGGGCCGGAGCTGGACTCCACCGGGCGGGCCCGTAGCAGAGCTGGCCTGACGGCGCCGGCGACGACGAGCCGGGCACCTCGGTTCGGACGACCTGGTCGGGCGACTCGGGACCGTCCAGTCCGGCGACAGCGACTGGACACGGCAACGGCGGAACTGACGGTGGATCGACCAGCCAGGCGGACGAGAAACCGGTCCGTCGGGACCGGCGGACGGACTACAGGGCGGCGATGGACGCAACGTCGGTTCGGGATGCGACAGAAGCGACTGAGACCGTGTGACACACGGCTGCTAGGGCGACGTAGGTAGGACCAACTCCAGGGAGGCCTCCATGATCACGCACACCACACTTCTGTCCTCTGGCACCGTCGTCGCCGTCATCCTCGGCGTTGGGGGGCTGGCCCTCGCGGTTGGGGATGACACCCCCGACCTGACAACGACACCGACGACGGCCCCAAACACAACACCGACCGACGGCCCGACAACAACACTGACGACGACGCGGTCGGCGACGACGATAACTGAGGAACTAGGGCAAAGTCATGGCCAGGGCGGAGATGTCCTTGACGAGTGTCCTGCGTCAGAAGTGGTCGCGCTGGCTGTTGGGGTGGTGCATACTCGGTGGCAGAGCGAGGCTTGCCGAAGCAGCCTCGACGGTCATTGGCGAGGAGCCGGAGTCACTCGAGCGCTGTCGCGCGCCGCGAAATCGCGCACTCGATCGCTCAGAGCGGAAGCCAGGGCGACCTGATCCGCTCCTACGGATCTGTCGCATGGCACGACGACATGCAGGTGACTCACTCAATCGCGCAACGATCAGCTTTGGTGTGCCTCAGTACTCGACGTCGTCGGGGCCGTCGTTCTCGCTGCTGACCACGTTGAAGTCCTGGTCGAGCTGCACATCGACCTGACTGCCGTCGTCGAGGGTGACCTCGACCTCGAAGAAGCTGTCCTCTCGCCGACCTTGGCCTCGGCGACCTGGCCCTCGCCCTTCTCGGCGAAGCCGGCAGCTGACGCCCGGTCGAGTTCGGCGCCCGGGATCGGCACTCGGTGTCGTCGCTGCACCGCAGCGGCGACGCCGGCACCGGCCTAGCGAGCGCCACGACGGCGACCCGGCAACGAGGATCCTTGTCTTCTTGGTGATGTTCATGGAGGGAACCTACGATGGTCACCTAGAGTGTGCTGCTGAACGACTGGATCCGGCTCGCGCCGTGGGCTGGTCGACGCCCTCGCGGCAACCGTGGCTGGTCCTCGCGCTTGGGCGCTCTCTGCCTCTCGCGGCCATCGAACCGCTCCGGGACTTCACTGTTCGTCGCACCGGTGGTTCGGGGTGAGCGTGGACGACCTGGAGCGGCCGAAGACTGGTTCGACCGTCGCGGAACTGGCCGTGCTCCTCGGTAGGCGCGTACCGCTCATCCGCTCGCTGGTCGTCGATCCTGGCCGGCTTCCGCGCATGCCGCTCGTGCGGTTCTCCGTACTAACTGTCCTGGTCAGCCTGGCGTGGAACACGCGCTGGTCGGTGCTGAGCCTTGATCGGTCACCGGTGGCAGGAGGTGCATCTCGTCGGCGTGCTCGAAGCGGTCGTGGCCGGCGCCATCGTCCTCCTCGTCAGCCGCTTCGTCGAACACCTCTCGGTACCGGCGACGGACATGAACCGGAGCACTCGCACCCGATCGAGCAATTGTGGTGACCGCAGCCCTATGTGCTACAGCGTCCCTGGGCTGGACTAGAGCCTTCTCGGCCACGGCGAGTACGACGAGACGTCTGTACCCGCGAGAGGCGTCGCCCGGTTGGTCTAGAGCTCTGCTCTGCGGGGCTGTCGCTGCTTCGACGAACACCCGACTACGACTATCACCGCAGCGATCCGGCGACGCTCGGGAAAGCTCGGGTCCTGCTGCACTTCGAGCAAGAGCGTGGCTCCGGCCGCCATCCACGGGAGCTGCTCCGGCGAGCGAGCTACTCGCGCACCAGCAATCCGAACACCAGGCCCACCGTGCAGCAGCGGTTGGCGGCGGTTCAGCAACAGGCGGATGCTGATGGCCACCATCACCACGCTGGCCGAGCGGCCGCGGGCGGCCACGCTGCAACAGGACGCCGCCGACAGCTGGGCCGGTCGCACCGACCAGGTCAAGGGCTCATGGACGCTGAGGGCCGGAGCGCGGACGAGGCCTCGTTGACGATCTTAAGTCCGTGGCCTTGAGGGTCTGGCTCGGCCGGCAGGAACGGTGCCCAGGAGAGCGCACGATGCCGAAGGCCAGAGCGACGAGACGCGATCTGCGGTCGTCATCGAGGCGAGCAGATCACGAAGACCACAGCCCACCTTCCGCCCGCGACCGAACGACCCGCGAGAACGCCACGCGACACACATCGCCACCACCGCGACCGTCCGCCAGCGATCCGTCGTCAGTGCGCTGTCCGCACGCGACATCACCCCAGAGCAAGATAGAGACGCCGCCGCCGTTCGAGCGCCGCTCCCATGGCGTTGAGTGGACGGTGTGAGTAGAGGCTGAACTTGTTGACCGGGAAATCGTCGCGGGCGCCGGAGTTGTCGAAGTGGACCATGCGGCTGCTCGCCGGCGGGGATCGTGAAGTCGGCGGGCAGCTCGCGTAGTAGCTCTCGGTACTGCTGTCGGTCGGGTCGGTCGAAGGTGTAGAAGACCTCGACGCCGCCGAGCACGGTGGTCGCCGGTGTTTCGACAACGCGATTTCGAGGTGGTCATCGGCGTGCCTTGCCGGTGTCCGGGTCAACGTTGTTCTCGACCAGGACCGAGTCGATCTTCAAGGTCTGCAGCGGTTGCGTCGTTCTTGATCGGGTTGTCGGTCACCGGCAGCACCTGTCGACGGTGTCACGTCGCCTCCAGCGGCGACGGTGGTGGTGGTCGACTGATCCGGAGGCGGACCCGGATGATGGACGAACCGCCGCAGCCGGCGAGCAGTGACTCGCTGCCACGGTGGCTGCGGCGACGCCGCGGATCTGGATGCTGCCCCGTGACGGGTGCTGTGTAGTGGTCATGATTGCTCCTTGGGGGATGGTGGCTCGACGGGTGAACGTGCGGCGCATCGCGGCGCCGAGGACGGCGACGTAGAAGAGCCATCCAGGCGATGTCGACGCGCTTCTCGTTCAGCAGTTCGACCGAGGGTGAAGCCTCGGTACTTCTCCTTGACGTCGGTCATCGCGAAGGCGAAGCGCTCGATAGTGCTTGGCGAACGAGCGCTTCTTCGATCCAGTTGCGCACCCGTTCGTAGGTGCCGAAGTGCGTGAGCATCAGGTCCTCCTGGGGCTTCTTCGAGCCCGAGTGAGGAGAAGAGTCCGCCGGGGACCTGGTTGTCGGCGTCGAGCGTGTCGCCGATCTGGGGGAGGACCAGGACGATCACCAGCCAGATGCCCAATGCGATCATCAGGCCGTTCGCGGCGACCCGGGACCGGGCGGTGACGACGACCCCGAGGCACGTAGAACGCCATCATGTAGATGATCGAGGCGGCGTAGGCGAGCAGGAGCTTGACGGCCTCGCCCCGCTGACCCAGTCGTTGCCGATGAGCCCGAGGCACACGACCGCCACACCGGCGGCGACAGCGACCATCGTGGCGATGATCACCAGCGCACCCAGGTTGCTGCCAAGCGCTCGTTCTCCGGGTGACCGGTCGGGAGCGAATCAGCGGCAACGTCCGATTGGCTCGTTCCGCACACGCTCAGGTAGCCGAGCGCGATCGCGATCAGCGCTCCGATGATCTCGAGGTACTCCATCGCACCCGTAGGAGTGACAGCAGCACGAGGGGCGATGACCTGCTGATCCCCCCGGCCGCTGGTCGTAGGCCGGTAGTCGGCAGTTGGCTGCGGTAGTCGACCGCGCGATGTACACCGAGGCGATCGTGACGACCACAAGGATCGCTACGAGCAGCACGAGCAGCCTGCTGCGCACCGTTGCGCGGTATTCATGACCGGCAAGAGTGATGATCGCGAGCTCGCTTCGGCTCAGTCATCGGATGAGCCCTCGACGTAGTCGCGTCATTGCACGAGAAGGGCGGCCAGCAGCCGAGACCATCACGCGCCGAGTTCGGGCAGCACCCGCAGCACCATGTCGCCCGGCTCGGGTCCGTTGTCTGCAGCATCTGAGCGATGGCCTCGTTGTACTGCTCGCTGACCGACAACGGTCGAACCGCGACGTGACGTCGAAGAACGTTGTGACGTGCTCACCGGGTCGCTGATCGGGCTCAGCGAGGCCGACGGCCGCAGCCCTGACGCGAACTGCAGTACGGCAAAGGTGAGTACTAGCCACACGCCCAGCGCCGCGAGCAGAGCCAGCGAGCGGCGACGGGTCAGCAACACCGCGACCATGCCGACCAACGCGAACATCAGCAGGTCCAGCCACGACAATCGTAGAACAGCATCAGGCCACCGAGATCTGCCAACGCTGGCATCGCGCGGCTCACGAGTCACAACGAGAGATCGCTCACCACCAGGCTCCACCGAGGATTGCTGCGAGCACCGCCCGGCGGCGGAGACCTTTCCAACACGTAGCTCCAGGAGACCCCGCGAGAAGATCAGCCTCCGACCCCGTCGGCCTGGTCCTCATCAGCTCAGGCGACCGAGCACGATCGCCACTAGCGCTCCGACGAGTGGGATGTACATCGCCATGTTCGACAGCAGCGATAGCGTCGGCTTGAGCTCGAATGGGTTGCGGAGGCGCCATCACCGCCAGCAGCCGACTGCACTGCTCGTCGTACACCCGGATCGACGGTGTTGTGACTCAGCCAGCCGATCACACCGGCCAGCGAGGTCATCACCAGCAGCGTCACCAGCGCGACAACGAAGATGCGCTGCCGCCGTAGCGACAACATCTGCTGCGCAGCGATGGTGGCGATCACGACGGCGCGCCCTCCATGCGCACGTAGATGTCTTCAGCGACGACTCGTGGGAACCGCTGCATCGTTGCTTCGATCAGTCCTTGTAGATCAGTCGCCGTGGTTCAGCACCCGATCGTCGAGCACACCTTCGACACCTCGCTCAGCAGGTGGGTGTTCATGAACACCGTCATCCCAGTCCCGATTAGCGGAGGATCGTTTCCCGCAACTGGCGCACGCCAGCGGGTCAAGCCCGCGGTCGGCTCGTCTAGGAAGAGCATCTCGGTCGTGCAGGACCGCTTGGCGATGCCGATCGCTGCGCATGCCGGTGGAGAACGGCTCAGCTCACGTCCAGTTCGCGGCGTCGAGGTAGTCGAACGTTTCCCGGCAGCCTCCGAGGGTGTCGACACCGGACAGCTTGGCGAGAACTTAGGTTCTCTCGTGGTCATTACCCGTAGACGCACATCGCCGGCAAGTAGCCGATGCGTGCACCTCCCGCTCGGCACGACATCGACCCGCACCAGGCTCGCGCCCGGTCGGCGCGATCAGCGTCGTCAGATGTTCATCGCCGTGGTCTGCCGCCCGCCAACCAACTGGCCCCCACCCTGTGTGGCCGTGCATCGCACGCGGTGTCCGTGATCTTCGCCACTCTCCGTCGAGTGCCTCTCGATCGGCGGCAACGGTGGATCCGCTAGCCGCGCGCCTCGACCATGACGATCGTGCACCACAGCGACCGCCAGAAGGCCCGCACCAGCCTCCGGTTCTGGAACGACACCGACGGCATGAAGCGCATCGCCGGGGTCTTCGACCCCGACCTGGCGCGGAGATCGAACACGAGGTCCGCCACAAGTCCGAGGAGAAGTGGCGGGCGGAGCGGGCCGGCCGGGACAAGGGCCCGGCACCCCAGTCGGTGATCACCAACGAACGGCGCATGGCCGAAGCCCTCGGGGAGATCTGCCGACGATCGGTCGGCGCCGACGTGCGGGACGGCAAGCGGGTCCCACCCCGGGCCGGGGTCACCATGACCTACGAGAACCTCCTCGGCACCGACGATTCGCCGGCCGAGCGGGCCGACGGCTCCCCCGTCCCCGCCTCGGTGGCCCGCCACATGGCCTGCCAGGCCGGCATCGTGCCCATCGTCCTCGGCGGCGACTCGGTGCCCCTGGACTGGGGGCGGGCTCGACGGTTCGCCTCACCCCAGCAGGTCGAGGCCCTCCGCCTCCACTACGACACCTGCACCCTCGGTCTTTTGGGTTCGGCCAACGTCGAGTGGTGAACGCGCACCACATCCAGCCGTTCGAGCCCTCGGGCTGACGAACCTGGGCAACCTCACCCCCGCCTGCGACCACTGCCACGACCTGGTCCATCGGACCGGCTGGGGGGTGCGCAAGGACGAGGCCGGGGTGGTCACCTCCTGGGCCCCCGACGGCCAGACCTGGACCCACCACCCCCGGGACCGTCGGCGGCGACGGCAACGACCAGCCGGGCCGCAGCCCGCAGCCGCCCCCGAGTACCAGCAATCGGTCCTCGTCTGACCGACGCCGCCCCGGGGCCGGTCAAGTGGATCATCTGGGCCCCGTCTGCCGAAGCGATCGGTTCGGAAGCGCGGGATCAGGCCGGGCCGGCGGTCAGCTGCACCCGGTCAGGGCCTCGGCGGAGGGGTCACCGGCGGCGGCCCCGGGGCGCTCCAGGCTAAGCACTGGCCTCCACCAGGGCCTCGGCGATCTGCACCGCGTTGACGGCGGCGCCCTTGCGGAGGTTGTCGCCGGTGACGAACAGCGCCAAACCGTTCTCCACGGTGGGGTCGACCCGCACCCGGCCGACCATCGTGGGATCGGTGCCGGTCGCGGCCAGCGGGTTCGGGAGGTCGCTCAACACCACACCGGGTGCCTTGGCCAGCACCGCAGTGGCCCGGTCCGCCGACAGCGGCCGGTCGAACGCGGCGTTGATCGAGAGGGAGTGCCCCGTGAACACGGGGACCCGAACGCAGGTGGCGATCACGGCGAGGTCGGGGAGGCCGAGGATCTTGCGGCTCTCGTTGCGCAGCTTGACCTCCTCGACCGTCTCGCCGGAGCCGTCGTCGACCAGGTCCCCGGCCCGCGGGATGACGTTGAAGGCGATCGTCGTGGGGAACACGGTGGCGGGCGGGAAGTCGATGGCCCCGCCGTCGGTGATGAGGGCCGCGGACCGGTCGGCGCCCTTGCGGATCTGGTCCTCCAGTTCGGCGGTCCCGGCCAGGCCGGCGCCACCAGCGGCCTGATAGGTGCTGATGACGAGGCGGCGCAGGCCGGCCTCGGCGTCCAGCGCCGCCAGCGGGGCCATGGCCACCATGGTCGTGCAGTTCGGGTTGGCCACGATGCCCTTGGGCAGGTGGGCCAGAGCGTGGGCGTTGACCTCGGGGACGACCAGGGGGACCTCCGGATCCATGCGCCAGGCCGAGGAGTTGTCGACCACCGTCACCCCCGCGGCGGCCGCCACGGGCGCCAGGGCCCGGCTCACGGTGGCCCCGGCGGAGAACAGCGCCAGGTCCAGGCCCGACCAGTCGGCGGTGGCCGCGTCCTCGACCGGCACCGCTTGACCCTGCCAGTCCATCGTTCGGCCCGCCGAGCGGGCCGAAGCGAAGAGGCGAAGGCGGCCGACCGGGAAGTCCCGCTCGGCCAGGATCTGGCGCATCACCTGTCCGACCTGACCCGTGGCTCCGACGATTCCGACGTCCATGGGCGTGAAGGCTACGAGAACCGGTCGGCGGCAGCGCCTGGATTCAGCCGGCCGCGAGGTCGAACGCGGTGTGGAGGGCCTCGACGGCCCGCTCCAGGTCGTCCTCGGGGACCACGCAGCTGATCCGGATGGCGGAGGTCGAGATCATCTCGATGTTGACCCCCTCGCCGGCCAGGACCTCGAACATGGTGGCGGCCACGCCGGGGTTCGACTTCATGCCCGCCCCGACCAGGCTGACCCGGGCGATCTTGGTGTCGGGGACGACGCCGGTCGCCCCGATCTCGGCCGAGATCTCCTCGGCGATGCGCTGGCCGTCGGCCAGGTCCTCGCGGGGCAGGGTGAACGAGATGTCGGTCACGCCGGCTGCGGACACGTTCTGCACGATCATGTCCACGTTGATGTCGGCGTCGGCCAGCGTGCGGAAGAGGCGGGCGGCGATGCCGGGTCGGTCGGGCACGCCACTGACGGTCAGCTTGGCCTCACTGTCGTCGTCGACGACGCCGGAGACGATGGCCTGTTCCATGGGGTCCTCCTCGGTGATCCAGGTGCCCGGCTCCCAGGTGAAGGCCGAGCGGACGTGCAGGCGCACTCCGTGGGTGCGGGCGAACTCGACCGAGCGCATGGCCGGCTTGGGGCAGCCCGAGGCACACATCTCGAGCATCTCGTCGAAGCTGATGTGGTCGATGCGGTGGGCCGCGGCCACCAGCCTGGGGTCGGCGGTGAAGACGCCCGACACGTCGGTGTAGAGCTCGCAGGCGTCGGCTCCGAGCGCCTGGGCCAGGGCCACGGCGGTGGTGTCCGAACCACCGCGACCGAGGAAGGTCACGTCGTGGTCGGTCGACACCCCCTGGGCGCCACCCACCACCGGCACGACGTCGCCCTCCAGCGCCTTGCGCAGGCGGTCGGGGCGGATCTCGAGGATCTTGGCGTTGGTGTGGGCCGTGTCGGTGATGAATCCGGCCTGGCTGCCCGTGTAGGACTCGGCGGGCACGCCCTTCTCGTGCAGGGCCAGGCACATCAGTGCGGTGGCCTTGCGCTCGCCCGCGGTGATGAGCATGTCCATCTCCCGCCCGGCCCGGGAGGAGCCCCCGACCTCGGAGGCGAGGCGCAGGAGGTCGTCGGTCTCGTTGCCCATGGCGCTGACGACCAGCACGACCCGGTCGCCCCGCCTGCGGGTCAGGGCGACGTGGTCGGCCACCGCCCGCATGCGCTCGGCGTCGGCCACCGACGTGCCCCCGAACTTCTGCACGACGAGGCCCACGCCCCCAACGCTACCGACGTGGGGCCACGCGCGACCGCCCACTACGTTCATGGCCCGTATGGGCACCGAGAAGCGGCAACGGCAGAAGGAAGGGCATCGCCTCCAGAAGGAGGAGCTGCAGAGGTGGGAGAAGCGGCAGGCCAACCGCCGGCGGCTGATCCGCTACGGCGGCATCGCGGTCGTCGCCCTGGCCGTCCTCTTCGGCTACTCCCAGCTCACCGGCGACGACGACGAGGAGGCCGCCGCCCCGAGCACCACCGCGGCCCCGACGACCACGGCGCTGCCGGCACCCACCCCGTGCCCGCCCGCCGAGGGCGTGGACGAGCGGGTCGGGGCCTTCTCGGAGGCGCCGCCGACCTGCATCGACCCGACCAAGAGCTACACAGCCGTCTTCGACACGACCCAGGGAGAGATCCGGGTCGCCCTCGACACCGAGAACACCCCGGACACGGTGAACAACTTCGTCGTCCTCTCCCGGTACGGCTACTACGACGGGACCCCGGTCTTCCGGACCGACACGTCCATCGGGATCATCCAGGGCGGTGGCCAGGACAACACCTCGGACCCCGGCTACACGATCCCCGACGAGGGCGACGGCTACACCTACGAGGCTGGCCAACTGGTCATGGCCCGGAGCGACGCACCGGACAGCGCCAGCGCCCAGTTCTTCTTCGTGGCCAACGACGCCGCCGAGAACCTGAACGCCGACGGCAGCTACGTCGTGTTCGGCGACACCGACGCCGCCGGCCTCGAGGTGGTGCGAGCCATCCTCGCCCTGGACGCGGAGCCGGCGCCCCCGGCGAGCCCGTCACCATCAACTCGGTCACCATCGAGGAGAGCTGACCCGACGGGTCAGCCCGTCGGGAGGGCCTCCAGGCCGACCTCGGCGCGGGCCCGGAAAACCGCGACCGAGCCGACCCCCTCGACCCGCCAGTCGCCGTCGGGATCGCGGATCAGCGCGGTGGCGTCGTCGATGCCCACCACCAGCAGGTTCGCCGGGGCGAGCAGGAGCGTCCGGTGGGCCTTGTCCTCGGACCAGTCGTTGTGGTGCGGGATGACCGCCAGGTCCGAGAGCAGGCCGAGGCCCACGGTGAAGGCGCCGCCGCGGGGGTCGACCATCGGGTCGCACAGGACCCGCGCCGCCCCGGAGGCCGCGGCGACCACGGCGCCGTCCCGCCAGGCGGCGACCAGCGCGTCCCACACGGGGCTGTCCTTGACCACCGAGCGCAGGTGCATCGGCGAGCCGCCGCTCAGGTAGAGGAAGCGGGCGGCCCGGACCCGAGCGGCGACCGTCGGGGTCCATGGCGTCACGTCGGGTGAGCAGGTCCAGGCCGACGACCCGGCCGCCCAGGCCGGCGAAGTGGGCCGCGGCGGCCTCCACCTCGCGCTGGGGGTGCTCGTAGGCGGCCGCGGTCGGCACCACCAGGACCTCGTCGCCGCCGCTGGCCGCCAGCAGGCCGCCGTCGAAGCCGCACCCGGCGGTGAAGGGCAGGCCGCCGACCAGCGCCAGCGGGCCGACCGTCCCGGTCACGGCGCCACTCGGTGGTGGGCGCGGCCCTCGACCAGCTCGGTCAGAGGCCACAGGTAGCGGGGCATCGGGGTGCGGACCAGTTCGCTCATGACCAGATGAGCGTCGCGCACCAGCGCCGGGACGTCGCGATCGGGCCGCCACCCAGCCAGCCGGCCGACTCCGGGGGCGACCAGACGTTGGCCCCGGCCGCCGAAGCCGGGATCGGCGACCGGCTCCAGGAACACCAGGGCGCCGCCGGGCGCCAGGTGCTCGCCGGACCCGGTCCAGCTCCGCGGCCGGATCGGCCAGGCCGGTGAGGTGGAGGATGGACACGATGTGGTCGAAGAGGCCGTCACCGTCGTCGGTGACCACCTCGGCGGAGGCCGGGTAGAGCGGCAGGTGGCCCGGATCCCCCCCGAGGTCCAGCACCCGACCGCCCACGTCGCGCAGGAGGCGGCGGCGGTGCTCCTTGATCACCGTTCGGGCCCGTGGCGGCAGCGTCCGCAGGTAGCCCCGGGGCACGATCGAATCCGCGATTCCCATCGCCGGGGAACGTATCCGCCGCAGCAACGCTGCGAAGCGGAGCAAGGTGACGCCGTGGGGCAACGTGACGCGGCGGAGCAATGTGACCGCACAAGCTACCCGTCGGTAACATCGCCGCCCTTATGGAGATCACGCGTGTCGGTGTCATCGGGTCGGGGATCATGGGGGCGGGCATCGCCCAGGTGGCGGCCCAGGCCGGTTACGAGGTGGTCCTGCGCTCCCGCCAGCAGGCCACGGCCGACGCCACCCTGGCCTCGCTGGAGAAGGGCCTGAACCGACTGGTCGAGAAGGGACGGATGGAGGAGGCCGACCGCGACGCCACCCTCGGGCGCATCACGGCCACCTCGGTGCTCAAGGACCTGGCCGACTGCGACCTGGTCATCGAGTCGGTCGTCGAGGACCTGGCCACCAAGAAGGCCCTGTTCGTCGAGCTCAACCAGGTCTGCCGGGACGACGCCATCCTGGCCACCAACACCTCGACCCTCGCCGTCATCGAGATGGCCGTCGAGGTCCACAACCCCAGTCGGGTGTGCGGGATCCACTTCTTCAACCCGGCGCCGGCGATGAACCTGGTCGAGGTCATCCGGCCGCTGACCGCCGCCGACGAGACCGTCGCCGCGGCCAAGACCTTCGCCGAAGCCTGCGGCAAGGCCCCCGTCGAGGTGAAGGACCAGGCCGGGTTCATCGTGAACGCCCTCCTCTTCCCGTATCTGAACAACGCCGTGCGCCTGCTGGAGAACGGCACCGCCAGCCGCGAGGACATCGACACGGCCATGAAGGGCGGCTGCAACTTCCCGATGGGCCCCCTCGAGCTGCTCGACCTGGTCGGCCTCGACACCTCGGTGTCGATCCTGGACGCCCTCTACGACGAGTTCCGGGACCCGCACTACGCCGCCGTCCCCCTCCTGCGGCGCATGGTCGCGGCCGATCAGCTCGGCCGTAAGACCGGACAGGGCTTCTACGAGTATTGAGTGGCTTCGGTCGGCGCCGCCCTCGTGGACCGTCCTGCCTGCTGCTCCGCTCCGCTCTGCAGCGTCACTCCTGGGCGCAAGCCGTCCTCGGGGCCTGGGGATAGAACGTCGACATGCCGATCGAGCCCGCGCCGTCACCCTGGGCGTTGCCGTCACCGGTGACGGCCGACGAGCGGGGCGTGGTCGGCATCGGGGCCGACCTGGCGCCGGGCACCCTGCTCGCCGCCTACCGGGCCGGGTTGTTCCCCATGCACGTCGACGGTGGGGCATTGGCGTGGTGGTCCCCAGACCCGCGCGGCGTGCTCCCGCTCGACGGACTGAAGGTGTCCCGGTCGCTCCGCAAGGCCGTCGACCGGCTCGAGGTCAGCGTCGACCGGGACTTCGCCGGGGTCATCGCGGCCTGTGCCGACCCGTCCCGGCCCCACGGCTGGATCAATGCCGACATCCGGGACGCCTACACCCGGCTCCACCGGCTCGGCTGGGCCCACAGCGTGGAGGCCTGGGAGGACGGCGAGCTGGTCGGTGGCCTCTACGGCGTGGCCATCGGCGGCCTCTTCGCCGGCGAGTCCATGTTCCACCGTCGGCCCGATGCGTCGAAGGCCGCCCTGGTCCACCTGGTCGAGGTCCTGCGCCTCGGCGGTGCCACGCTGCTCGACGTTCAGTGGACCACGCCCCACCTCGTCAGCCTGGGCGCCGTCGACCTCCCCCGGTCCGAGTACCTGCGCCGCCTCGGTGATGCCCTGGAGCACCCTCTGCCCGCCGGTTTCCAGAGCTGATCCCCCGCCGGGCGTGACACGGCCGGGCGCCACGCGGGACCATGGAGGGGTGACCACCGACGAGGCCCACCACGACCGCGACCGGCCGTGGCTGATGCGGACCTACTCCGGCCACAGTTCGGCCACCGCGTCCAATGCCCTGTACCGCCAGAACCTGGCCAAGGGCCAGACCGGGCTGTCCGTGGCCTTCGACCTGCCCACCCAGACCGGCTACGACCCCGACCACCCCCTGGCCCGGGGCGAGGTGGGCAAGGTGGGCGTGCCCGTGGCCCACCTCGGCCACATGCGCCAGCTGCTGGACGGCATCCCCGTAGGCGAGATGAACACGTCCATGACCATCAACGCCACTGCCGCCTGGCTGCTCGGCCTCTACGTGGCCCACGCCGAGGAGCACGGGGTCCCCAGCGAGGCGCTGCGGGGCACGACCCAGAACGACATCGTCAAGGAATACCTGTCCCGGGGCACGTACATCTTCCCGCCCCTGCCCAGCCGTCGGCTGATCGTCGACATGGTCGCCTACTGCGCCGCGCACATCCCCCGGTGGAACCCGATCAACGTCTGCTCGTACCACCTGCAGGAGGCCGGGGCGACGCCGGTGCAGGAGATCGCCTACGCCATGGCCACCGCCGTCGGCGTCCTCGACGCGGTGCGCGGGTCGGGCCAGGTGGCCGAGGACGACTTCGCCGCCGTGGTGGCGTCGATCAGCTTCTTCGTGAACGCCGGGATCCGCTTCGTCGAGGAGACCTGCAAGCTGCGGGCGATGACCGAGCTGTGGGACCGGCTCTGCCTCGAGCGGTACGGGGTCCAGGACCCCAAGGCCCGACGCTTCCGCTACGGCGTGCAGGTCAACTCGCTCGGGCTGACCGAGGCCCAGCCCGAGAACAACGTCCAGCGCATCGTGCTCGAGACCCTCGGCGTCACCCTCTCCAAGAACGCCCGGGCCCGGTCCATCCAGCTCCCGGCGTGGAACGAGGCCCTGGGGCTGCCCCGGCCCTGGGACCAGCAGTGGTCCCTACGCATCCAGCAGGTGCTGGCCTACGAGACCGACCTGCTCGAGTACGAGGACCTCTTCGACGGGTCCCACGTGGTCGAGGCTCGGACCAAGGAGCTGCTCGACGAGGCCACGGCCGAGCTCGACGACGTCCTGTCCCTCGGCGGCGCCTTCGAGGCCATCGACGAGCTGAAGACCCGCCTGGTCGGCTCCCACGTCGAACGGATGCGCCGGATCGAGTCCGGTGACCTCACGGTGGTCGGTGTCAACGCCTACACCGAGACCGCCGAGTCGCCCCTCGGCGGGGCCGAGAGCATTCTGCGGGTCGACCCTGCCGTGCAGGACGCCCAGGTCGCCGAGCTCGCCGAGTGGCGCAGCAACCGCGACGCCGACGCCGTGAAGCGGGCCCTCGACGAGCTCGCCCGCGTGGCCGGCACCGACGAGAACATCATGGGGGCGACGATCGCGTTGGCCCACGCCGGGGGCACGACGGGCGAGTGGGCCGAGACCCTGCGGGAGGCCTTCGGCGAGTACCGGGCCCCCACCGGGGTGGCCGGCGCCCGCGGCGGTGCCACCGATGCCCTCCGGGCCATCGCCACCGAGCTGCAGGCCCGCCCCGGCGGCCCGCCCCGCCTCCTGGTGGCCAAGCCGGGCCTCGACGGCCACTCCAACGGGGCCGAGCAGATCGCCGTTGCGGGCCGGGATGCCGGCTTCGAGGTCATCTATCAGGGGATCCGCCTGACCCCGGAGCAGATCGTCGCGGTAGCCCGGGACGAGGACGTGGACGTGATCGGGCTCTCCATCCTCTCGGGCAGCCACCTCGAGCTGGTGCCCGAGGTGCTGAGCCTGCTCCAGGAGGCCGGGGTGAAGGCCCCGGTCGTCGTGGGTGGGATCATCCCGCCCGAGGACCAGCCGGTCCTCCTCGCGGCCGGGGTGGCGGCGGTCTACACACCGAAGGACTTCGAGCTCGGCACCCTCATGGCCGAGCTGGCCGAGCTCACGCTGAGCGGTTCCCGGCCTTGATTCGAGGGCCGTCCGCGCCGATGGAGGATCAGTTGGTCTCGCGACAGAACAGGGTCAGGTGTTGATGATCGTCATCGGGGCAATAGCAGCACTGGCGTCGGTCCTCGCCGTCGTGGCTGTGGTCGTGCTCGTCCGACGCCTCCGCCTGGCCACCGCCAGGCTCGACGAGGTCGCCTCACGCGTGGACTCCCTGGAGGACGAGGACAACGGCCCGGCTTCGGCACCGGCGGCCCCGCTGCCCGCCGCCTCGTCCAACACCCTGACCGACCACTCCACCGGCTTGTTCAGCCAGGAGTACTTCGACGTCGCCCTCGACGCCCGACTCTCCGCGGCCCGCCGCCACCTCCGCCCCGTAGCGGTCGTGCTCATCGAGGTGGTCGAGGGCGTGGCCGACGGCAGCCCCCGCACCGCCGCTCCCCGCACGGTGGCCGACAGCATCAGCGCCACCATCCGCGACGCCGACACCGCCTGCCGCATGACCGACGGCCGCTTCGGCCTCGTGCTGGAGGACACCCCGGAGAACGGCGCCATCTGGACCGTCGAGCGCATCCGGCGCCACCTCGCCGGGGTCAGCAGCGGCCTCACCCTCTGGGCCGGCGTGGCCTGCTACCCGGCCCATGCCTTCGACGCCGGCGAGATCCTGACCCAAGCCGACGCGGCCCTCGCCGCGGCGCGGGAGTGGCGCCAGGACCGCATCGAGGTCGCCACCACGCCGTAGGGGTCCGGTCCGGGCTTGCCTCGGTGTTGGTCCCCGCGGCCCGACGAGTCGTCAGACCGCGGAGGGCTCCGGCTCCGGAGCGTCATCGGGCGCGGGATCGGGCTCCGGTTCGATGTCCTCGACCTGGCGGGGCATGAGGCCGGCGCCCCGACTCATGCGCTCGGCGAGGAGGATGGGCACGAAGGTCAAGGCGATGACCACGATGGCGGCGACATTGGTGAGCGGTCGGTCCCGGGGCTTGAACAAGCTCCGGAAGATCCAGATGGGCAGTGTCTCCTGCCCGGGACCGGTGGTGAACAGGGTGACGATGACCTCGTCGAAGGACAGGGCGAAGGCCAGCATCCCCCCGGCCAGCAACGCGGTGCCCACCGTTGGCAGGAGCACGTGACCGCAGGGTCTGCACACCGGAAGCGCCGAGGTCCTGGCTGGCCTCGACCACCGAGCCCGAGGTCTGGTGCAGGCGGGCCAGGACGTTGTTGTAGACGACGACCACGCAGAACGTCCCGTGACCGACGACGATCGTCCAGAAGGAGAACGGGACGTCCGCGATGTTGATCGCCGACCGGATGGCGATGCCCGAGATGATCCCCGGCAGGGCCAGGGGCAGCACCAGGAAGACCGAGATGCTCTCCTTGCCGAAGAAGCGGAAACGTCCCGACCGCAGCCGCCGCCATGGACCCGAGGACCATGGCCGCCATCGCGGCCACCAGGGCCACCACGATCGACAGGCGCATCGCCTCCCAGAGCTCAGGCGTGTCCAGGGCCTGGCCGAACCACTTCGTGGTGAGGCCCGGGGGCGGGAAGGTGAACGCGGCGTCCTGGGTGGTGAAGGCGTAGAGCACCACGATCAGGAGCGGGAAGTGCAGGAACAGCAGGACCCCGACCACCGCGGCCTTGAGGCCCCACGCGCCCACCCCCGGCCGGCTCACAGGTTCTCGAAGGCCCCGGAGCGGCGGGCCACCATCAGGTAGATGACCATGATGACGATGGGCACGACGCTGAAGGCGGCGGCCAACGGCAGGTTCCCGGCGGTGCCCTGGTAGGTGTAGATGCTCTCGCCGATCGACGGGCTGGAGTTCCCGATGACCGTCGGGATGATGTAGTCACCGAGGGTCAGGGAGAACGTGAAGATCGATCCGGCGATCACCCCGGGCACCGCCAGGGGCCAGATCACCCTGCGGAAGGTCGTGCGGGGATGGGCCCCGAGGTCGCTGGAGGCGTCCTCCAGGGAGCCCGGCACCCGCTCGAGCGCCGCGGTGACCGGCAGGATCATGTACGGCAGCCAGATGTAGAGGAAGACCAACCACTGGCCGAACGGCGAGACCGACAACCCCGAGCCACCGATGGTGGGAAGGTCGAGGATGCCATCGAGGATCCAGCCCAGGGCCAGGTGGTCGAAGAACCAGGTCATCACCCCCTCCTGGGCCAGGATCAGCTTCCAGGCGTAGACCCGCACCAGGTAGCTCGACCACAACGGCAGGAGCACCAGCACGAAGAGCACCGTCCGGGCCCGGCGACCAGCGCGCCGGGCCATGAAGTAGGAGATCGGGTACGCCACCACGATCGCCCCGACGGTGACGGCGGCGGCCATGGCCACGGTGCGCAGGATGACGTCGCGGTTGGCGGCGGTGAACAGGCTCTTCCAGGTGTCGAGGCTGATCGTCTCGTCGATGGTCCCACTGAAGTCGTCGAGCCGGTAGAAGCTCTGCCACAGCAGCGAGGCCAGCGAGCCCAAGTAGAAGACGCCGAACCACAGCAGCGGCGGGGCGAGCAGGAGGGTCAGCTTGACCCAGCGGTGCCGGTAGAAGAACCCCGACAGCCGGTGCCACACGGTTCGCGACGCGGCCGGGCCGCCCACGGGAGCGACGGGGTCTTCGACGGCGACAGCCACAGGAACGGAGAGGACCAGAGGGTGGGCCCGGGTCGGGCGGGGTGGCCCCCGCCCGACCCGTGGTCACCGAGCGGTCAGTTGCCGCCCATGATGGCGAGGTAGTCCTCGGCCCAAGTGGAGTACGGCACGCACTCGCCGCCTTCACCGAAGCAGTCGGCCTCGGGCGTCTTCCAGAAGGAGATCTGGTCGAAGTTGTCGAAGCCGTTGGTGGTGCAGCCCTCGTCGGTGAGGAGCTCGTTGCCCTCACAGGCGGCGGGGACCGCCGGCACCGAGCCGAACCACGAGGCCACGTCCCCCTGCACCGTGGTGTCGAGGGAGTGCTCCATCCACAGGTAGGCGCAGTTCGGGTGCGGGGCGTTGGTGGCCAGCATCGTGGTGTCGGCCCAGCCTGTGGAGCCCTCCTCGGGGATCACGCTGGCGATGGGCTGCTCGTCGAGCTGCAGGAGCCCGACCTGGAACGGCCATGAGCTGCTCGCCGCGGTGCCCTCGCTGGTGAAGTCCTCGACCTGGACCGTGTAGTCGTGCCAGTAGCGCTGGACCAGCGGCTGCTGGTTCCGCAGCACCTCGAGGGCGGCGTCGTACTGCTCCTGGTTGAGGGCGTACGGGTCCTCGATGCCGAGGTCGGGCTGGGTGGCCTTCACGTAGAGGGCGGCCAGGGCGATGTGGATCGGCCCGTCGTACTGCTGGACTCGACCCGAATTGCGCCTCACCGTCGGGGAGGTCCTGCTCCTCGAAGATGACGCTCCACGACGTGGGCGGCTCGGGGAAGACCTCGGTGTTGTACATGAGCACGTCCGAGCCCCACTGGTAGGGCACGCCGTAGCGAACACCGTCGACGGTGTACCAGGGGGCGTCCTGGAGGCGCTCGTCGACCTCGGCGTAGCCCGGGACCAGGTCGGTGTTCACCGGTTGCACCGTCTCCCCGGCGATGAGTCGGAGGCTGGCGTCGCCGGAGGCGGTGACCAGGTCGTACTCGTCGCTGTTGGTCATCAGCGACACCATCTCGTCGGATGTGCCGGCCGGGGTCACCTCGACCGCGCAGCCGGTCTCGTCCTCGAAGGCGGTGACCCAGTCGTAGGCGGGGTCGGTCGAGCCGTCCTCGATGTAGCCGGGCCAGGCCACGATGTTGAGCGCGCCCTCCCCCTCCCCCACCTCGGTGGGCAGATCGGAGGTGTCCGCCGTGGACTCCTCCCCTCCATCGTCCCCCCCGTCGTCGCCGCACGCGGCGGCGAGCAGACCGAGGATCGCCAGGAAGGCGATCAGCAACCGGTAGTGCTTCATGTGTTCTCCCCTTGGTCGTCACCCGAACGGATCGGGTGGTTGTACGCCTGGCCCCACAAGGCCCGCACGCGGCGGCCCTTGGTGGCCAACACCTCTCCCGAGGTGGTGGCGAGGTTCTGCTCGACGACGGTCAGGTCCTGACCGATGTCGAGCGAGAGCAGGTAGCGGGTGTGCGAGCCCGAGGTAGACGACGTCGCGCACGACCCCGTCGGCCGCGCACTCCCCGGTGGCGGGGGTGGTGTCCAGGTCGGCCAGGCGGATCCGCTCGGGACGGACGGTGAAGGCGCCGGTGGACCCGGTGAGGACGCGGGCCGCGTCTCGCCGTCGACGACGTTGGAGACACCGACGAAGCCGGCCACGAACGCGGTCGCGGGGTACTCGTAGACCTCGGCCGGGGTCCCCACCTGTTCGACCTGGCCCTTGTCGAACACCGCCAGGCGGTCGCTCATCGTGAGCGCCTCCTCCTGGTCGTGGGTGACGTAGACGAAGCTGATGCCCACCTCCTGCTGGATGGCCTTCAGCTCGATCTGCATGGCCTGGCGCAGCTTCAGGTCCAGGGCGCCGAGCGGCTCGTCCAACAGCAGGAGCCGGGGGCGCACCACCAGGGCCCGGGCGAGGGCCACCCGCTGGCGCTGCCCACCCGAGAGCTCGGCCGGCTTGCGGTCACCCAGCCCCCCGAGCTGGACCAATTCGAGGGCCTCCTCCACCCGGCGCCGGCGCTCGGCCCGGTCCACCTTGCGCACCAGCAGCCCGTAGCCGACGTTCTCGGCCACGCTCATGTGCGGGAAGAGGGCGTAGTCCTGGAAGACGGTGTTCACGTCCCGCTCGTGCGGGGCCCGCCGATTGACGTCCTCGCCGTGTAGGCGGACGATGCCCTCCGTGGGCGTCTCGAAGCCGGCGATGAGGCGCAGGCAGGTGGTCTTGCCCGAGCCCGACGGGCCGAGCATCGAGAAGAACTCACCGTCGGCGACCAGGAGATCGACATCGTCCACGGCGGTGAAGGCCCCGAATCGCTTGGTCACGCCGGCCAGCTCGACCGCGGCCGAGGCCCCCGTCGTCCCCCACCGCGGGCCGGTCGACGACCGGTTCCACCACGTCGGCCACAGGCCTCCCCTCCGAAGTGAGGCCAAGCTAGCGGACCCTCCCCACCCGGGTGACCGGCGACCACCCGGGACAGGCGTCCTATGCTCGCCGTCCTCAGTTCCAGACGCAGGGGGATCAGACCGTGGCCGAGCAGAACTTCATCGGAGGACAGTGGGTCGACCCGCCAGGGCGGGGCCACCGACGCGGTGATCGACCCGGCGACCGGCCAGGAGATGGCCCGGGCCGCGTCGAGCGACGCCGCCGACGTGGACGCCGCGGTGCAGGCCGCCGCCAACGCGTTCGTCGAGTGGGGAGCGACCACCCCCGCCGACCGCAGCGCCGCCCTCCTCGCTCTGGCCGACGGGCTGGAGGCCGAGGCCGACGCCCTCGGGGCGCTCGAGTCCCAGAACGTGGGCAAGCCCATCAACACCATGGGCGACGAGATGGCCATGGCCGTCGACCACATCCGGTACTTCGCCGCCGGGGCCCGCAACCTGGACAGCCGAGCCGCCGGGGAGTACCTGGCCGGCTACACGTCGATGCTGCGCCGGGACCCCCTGGGCGTGGTGGCCTCGATCACGCCCTGGAACTACCCGCTGATGATGGCCGTCTGGAAGATCGGCCCGGCCCTGGCGGCGGGCAACACCGTCGTGCTGAAGCCGTCCGAGCTCACACCGCTGACCTCCCTGCGCATGGCCGAGCTGGCCGCCGACGTCTTCCCCCCTGGCGTCCTCAACGTGGTCACCGGCCAGGGCGAGACCGCCGGCGCGGCCCTGGTCGAGCACCCCCTGGTGCGCATGGTCTCCCTCACCGGCGACGTGGCCACGGGCAAGCTCATCGCGGCCAACGCCGCCCCGTCACTGACCCGCGTCCACCTCGAGCTGGGCGGCAAGGCCCCCGTGCTGGTCTTCGACGACGCCGACCTCGACGCCGTGATCCAGGCCGTCACGATCGGGGCGTACTTCAACGCCGGCCAGGACTGCACTGCGGCCTGCCGGGTCGTGGCCGGCCCCGGCCTCTACGACGACCTCGTGACCGGCCTGGCCGACGCCGCCGGGAGCATCCCGGTGGGCGATCCCTCCAACGAGTCGGTCGACCTCGGCCCCGTGGTGTCCGAGGGCCAGCGGGCCCGGGTGGCCGGCATGGTCGACACCGCCCGCGACGCAGGGGGGCGAGGTGGTCAGCGGGGGCGCCGCCCTGGACCGGGACGGCTGGTTCTACGCCCCGACCGTCGTCGCCGGCGTGGACCAGGACGCCGAGATCGTCCAGCGCGAGGTCTTCGGCCCCGTCGTCAGCGTCCAGCGCTTCGCGGACGAGGAGCAGGCCATCGCCTGGGCCAACGGCGTGGACTACGGCCTGGCCGCCAGCGTCTGGACCCGTGACGTGGGCCGGGCCATGCGCCTGTCCAAGGCCCTGCAGTTCGGCACCGTGTGGGTCAACGACCACATCCCGCTGGTGCCCGAGATGCCCCACGGCGGCTTCAAGCAGTCCGGCTACGGCAAGGACATGTCGATCTACAGCATCGAGTCCTACACCGAGCTCAAGCACGTCATGATCACCACACGTAGGGCTGCGGCACCCGTCAGGCCGGCTGGGGGAACGAAACCAGGCAACCACGGGGGCGTGGGATCGGCCGCGGGTCGTCAGGGGCGGAACCGCCGCCGAATCCCACTCCCCGTGACCACTCCCCGTTCTGGCGCCTGATTTCGGTCCTACAGCGCCGAAATCAGGCGCCAGTACGGAAGCGGCCGAAGGGTCGAATCGGGCCATTTGGCCACGGAGGGTGGCGGTTCGTGCCCGGCCGACGGCCGGCTCGGCGTGCGCCCCACGGCCCCCCATCCCTGCCTCGGTTCCCGTGTCAGTCCTCGACCCGTCCAGTTCGGCCAACACCTCGGCCTGGTCGGCGGCGAGGGGGCGGCCGGACCAGCGGATGTGGCCCGGGGTGGCGCTGAGCTTGGCGATGAGGCCCTGCATGGGGGTGCCGTCGACCTCGACGATGGTGTCGCGGGCGGCGATGTGGGGGTCGACGGCCAGGTCGGCCATGTCGTAGACGGGGGCGCAGGCGGCGTGGGCCTCCTCGAAGGCCGCGATGACCTCCGCGGCTGTGCGCTCGGCGATCCAGTCGGCGACCCACCGGTCCAGCTCGACGCGGTGCTCGACCCGGCCCTCGAAGCTCCACAGCGCGCTCGTCGTCACCGTGGCCGATCAGGTCGAGCACCCGACGGGCGACGGACTCGGCCGAGGTGGACACCGCCACCCAGGTCCCGTCCGAGCAGCGGTAGGTGTTGCGGGGCACGGTGTAGGGCAGCTGCGCCCCCATGCGGGGCTGCAGCTCGCCGGCCACGGCGTAGAGCGACGGCAGGGGACCCATGAGCTGGAACAGGGACTCGAGCAGGCTGACGTCCACGACCTGGCCGACGCCCGAGTGCAGGGCGACCATCGTGGCGAAGGCGGCCACGATCCCGGTCACCTCGTCGGCCAGGGCGATCGGGGGCAGGAGGGGCGCGCCCTCGGGCTCGCCGTTGATGGCCGCCAGGCCCGACATGGCCTCGGCCAGCGTGGCGAACCCGGGCCGGGCCGCGTACGGGCCGTCCTGGCCGAAGCCGGTCACCCGGGTGATGACCAGGTCGGGATTGCGGGCCAGGAGCACGTCGGGGCCCAGGCCGAGCCGCTCGAGGGTGCCCGGTCGGAAGTTCTCCACCAGGACGTCGGCCCCGTCGAGCAGGGCCAGCATCGTCTCCCGGCCTTCGTCGGCCTTCAGGTCCAGGACGATGGTCCGCTTCCCACGGCCGAGCAGCTTCCAGAAGAGGGTGACGCCGTCGCGGGGGTCCCGCCACCCCAGCGACCGGGTGGTGTCACCCGTGTCCGGGCGCTCGACCTTGATCACGTCCGCGCCGAAATCGGCGAGGTACCGGGCACAACCCGGCCCGGCCAGGACGGTGGAGCAGTCCACGACCCGCAGGCCGTCCAGTGCCTGGCGGTCCGGGGTGGCGCTCATGGCGCTCCCCCGGCGGCGATGCTCGCCTCAAGGGGGGCGCCGTCGACGCCGAGTGCGACACAGAGCGCCCGCCGGTCACCGGCGGCCCACGAGTCCAGCGTGGGCACGACCTCGACGAAGGCCAGCTCGGTGCCCGGTCCGGCCGGCTCACCCGTGTAGCCGGCGAAGCGCTGGGCGCAGTCGGTGGCGGCCCGCTGACGCAGGACCTCGACGCCGGGGTAGCGGGCCGCCGACAGCTCGACGGTCCCGTAGACCTCGGCCTGGTGCGGTTCGCGTGCAGGCCCGCAGCCGCACCCGGATGTCCTGGTTGCGGCCGAGGCCCCTGAAGCAGTCGCCGGGCGCCAGGTCGTACAGGCTCGTGGGCGGCGCCGCCGCCGGGGTCGGGGGCCGGGTCGTCGCCGCCGGCTCGTCCTCGTCGTCCCCGCGGCAGGCCCACGGTCGCCAGGATCATGGCCAGCACGAGACACGCGACGCCCGGTCCCCTCACCCGCCCGGGGCCTCGCTCGCCCGCACCGAGCCCTCCAGCGGGCCGTCGGCCAGGGACACGGCACAGGTCACCCCACGCTCGCCCAGCTCCCAGGCCAGGGCGTCGGGGGCGTAGGGGACGATCAGCAGGCCGGAGGAGTCCTGGTCGACGCCGACGTACACGGCGAAGCGCTCATCGCAGCCGTTGCCCGCCCGCGTGGCGACCGCTGTGGCACCGGGGAAGGCGGCCTCCTCGGGGTCCAGCTCGAAGGTGGCGAACACCTCCAGGTCGTGCGGACGCCGGCAGGGCACGGCCGGCACCGACTCGACGTCGGGGCTGGCCGGCCGGTCGAAGCAGTCGCCCACGTCCAGGTCGAGCCGGAACGGCTCGGCGCTCAGACCGGTCGGTGTCCCTCCGTCGTCACCCGTGCACGCCGTCGCCCACAGGGCGACGACGCACAAGAGGGCTCCGACGCGGCGCCGATCAGTGATGAGCACCCGGCGCGGCGCCGACGATCAGACGTCGGTGCCCTCGGCCGAACCCTCGAGGTCCGAACCGTCGGTGGTGCCGCCGATGACACAGATCACCGTGCGGTCCCCGGAGTCCCAGCTGTCCTCGGAGGGCACGATCCCGTTGGCGAGGTAGATCGACTCGGCGTAGGGGATCCCGACGTACTCCTCGAAGCGGTCGCCCTGGCAGCCCTCGGCGCCCTCGGTCTGGACCTCGTCGGTGCCCGGGAAGTCGTCGCCGTCGATGTCGAACTGGGCGAAGGCCTCGCCGGTGTGCACCTCGTCGCAGTCCACGGTCTCGATGTCACCGATCGAGCCCGTGAGGTCGTCGTTCGTGCACTCCCCGGCCTCGAAGTCGTTGGCGGGCGTTCCACAGGCGGTCAGGCCCACACCGGCCAGAGCCAGCCCCGCCACCAACACCCAACCTCGAACGTGCATCTACTCCTACCTCCGTCGATCCTGCGGACGCCCGACCCTACTCCGCGCCGACCACCAGGCAGCGGTCCTCCAAGGCGCCGAACGCGTAGTCGACGTAGGCCCCGCCGAACATCGCCCGGGTCTTGTCGGCCCACGCCAGCGCCGCGGGTGCCGAGGCCCGGCGATGGACCTGCAGGACCCCTCGCTCGAAGACCCGGTACTCGGCCCAGGCCCCGGGAAAGTCCTTCACGCACGCCACCTCCACCCACGGCACGACACCCGTCGCGATGAGGTGGCGGACCCGGTTGCGGTGCGTATGTCCGGCGAAGTAGCCGACGATGGCCGGTCGCCGGGCGACCACCTCGACGAGGCGCTCGGAGTCGTCGGGGTTGATCCCGAAGTACGACTCGGGCCGGTGCTTGGAGTCCGGGCTCCAGACGTGGTGATGGCCGAACACCACGACGGGGCGGTCGGCGGAGGCGGCGAGGTCGTCCAACCACTCGAGTTGGTCGGCCGTGACCCGGCCGGGGGTTTCGGTGGGGATGACCGTGTCGAGCACGGTCAGGACCACACCGGGCAGGACATGGGCCACCGGGGCGTCCGCGGCGAAGGTCTCCCCCGCGTAGGCGTCGTGGTTCCCACGGACGTGCAGCAGGCGATCACCGAACGCCGAGCCGTAGTGGGCCAGGAAGGCGTTGTACTCCTCCTGGATCCCGTGGGTCGTCAGGTCACCCTTGGCCACCACGACGTCGGGGGCCACGGTCTCGATGTCGGCGATCACCGCCCGGTTCATGACCTCGGGATACGGGTCGTCGCCTGGCTCTGTGGAGAACGTCGGTCCGTCGTCGTAGCTCTCGAGGACCCCACACACGGTCTCGCCGAAGTGGACGTCGTTGACCGTGGCGAACGTGGCCAGACGCTCGCCGAGGTCCGGAAAGGTGCGGAACCGTGGCCGTCGTAGGCGTAGTCGGTGCCGGGGGCCAGCTCTCCGTAGACCCGTACGTCGGCCCCGACGTGGACGACCGCTTCGTCGTCGGCGACCGAGGTCAGCTCGGGGAGCACCGGGTCCTCAGGGCCGGGCGCGGCCGGTAGGGCACCGGCTTGATCCACCAGCGCCCCGAGAACCGCCAGCGGGGACCGGCCTCGTCGGCACCCCCCGCCCCGGCCCGGGGCCACGACAGCTCCAGCGCCGCCACGATGGCGGCCGCTTCCTCATCGCTGGGGTTCGGCGAGATCTCGAGCCGGGGCTCAGTCATCGAGCGCCCCGGCCAGTAGTGGGGCTGCGGAGTCGGAGCGAAGCAGCGCTTCGGGCGTTCGCCGATAGCTGCCGTAGGCAGCAGGAGCCGCGCAGGCGGCGACGAGGGACATGGAGCCGACGAGCCGGAGGGGAGCAATCACAATGGCACGTTGCCGTGCTTGCGCTTGGGGAGCTCCTCGCGCTTGGAACGCAGCATCTCCAGGCCCGCGACCAGCTTGATGCGGGTCTCGGCGGGGTCGATGACGTCGTCGACGTAGCCTCGCTCGGCGGCCACATAGGGGTTGGCGTAGCGCTCGACGTACTCGTCCACCAGTTCGGTGCGGCGAGTCGCGGGATCGGCGGCGCCCTCGAGCTCCCGCCGGTAGACGATGTTGACCGCACCCTCCGGGCCCATGACCGCCAGCTCAGCCGATGGCCAGGCGAAGGCGAGGTCGGCGCCGATGGACTTGGAGTTCATGACGACGTACGCACCGCCGTAGGCCTTGCGCGTGATCACCTGGATGCGGGGCACGGTGGCCTCACAGTAGGCGTACAGCAGCTTGGCCCCGTGGCGGATGATGCCGCCGTACTCCTGGTCGACCCCGGGCAGGAAGCCGGGCACGTCCACGAAGGTGACCAGCGGGATGTTGAATGCGTCGCAGGTTCGCACGAAGCGGGCGGCCTTCTCGGAGGACTCGATGTCGAGGATGCCCGCCAGGATCTGGGGCTGGTTGCCCACGATGCCGACCGGGTGGCCGTCGATGCGGCCGAAGCCGCAGGTGATGCTCTGGGCCCAGTGCGGGAAGTACTCGAAGTACTCGCCGTCGTCGACCACCGCCTCGATCACCCGGTGCATGTCGTAGGGCATGTTCGAGCTGGCGGGGATGACCTCGTTCAACTCGGGACACAGCCGATCGGGGTCGTCGGTGGACTCGAAGTGCGGCGGCTCCTCCAGGTTGTTGGAGGGCAGGAACGACAGCAGGAACCGGACGTTGTCGAGGCAGGACCTCTCGTCGTTGGCCACGAAGGTGGCCACGCCGGACTTCGACGCGTGACTCTGGGCGCCGCCCAGCTCCTCGAGGGTGACCTCCTCGCCCGTCACCGTCTTCACCACGTCAGGGCCGGTGATGAACATGTGGCTGGTCTCGCGGACCATGAAGATGAAGTCGGTCATGGCTGGGCTGTACACCGCGCCGCCGGCGCAGGGCCCGAGGACGACGCTGATCTGTGGGGTGACCCCCGAGGCCTGCACGTTGCGCCAGAAGATGCCGCCGTAGGAGGCGAGGCTGACCACCCCCTCCTGGATGCGAGCGCCGGCGCCGTCGTTCAGGCCGATGAGCGGGGCCCCGACCGACAGGGCCAGGTCCATGAGCTTGTGGATCTTCTCGGCGAAGACCTCACCCAGCGCCCCGCCGTAGACGGTGAAGTCCTGGGAGAAGACGAAGACCTTCCTACCGTCGATCGTCCCCCACCCGGTGATGACCCCGTCGGTGTAGGGACGGTCCTCCAGGCCGGCCGCGGTCGAGCGGTGGCGAGCCAGCTGGTCGAGCTCGTGGAAAGAGCCGTCGTCGAGCAGGTACTCGACCCGCTCACGGGCCAGGAGCTTGCCCTTGGCGTGCTGGCGCTCGACGGAGCGCTCGGAACCGGCGTGGACAGCCGCCTCCCGGCGCTTGGCCAGCTCGTCCAGCCGCTCCCGCATCGGGTGTTCGGTCACCCCCCGAGCGTAAGCGCGCCCGTTCTGATCCACCCAACGTGTCGCCGTAGGGTGCACGGCATCGGGTTCCCCGGCCCGACGACGTCCGCCGCCGGAGGGGCCCTCAGCCGAGGCTCAGGCGTCCTTCTCATAGGGGAAGCCGAGGTCGGGGGCAGTGACGAGGGCGTGGAAGGGGATGCCGGCGGCCGAGGCCAGCTCCTCGCAGGTCCCACCGCGGTCGACCACGGGCAGGATCAGGACCGGCTCGGCGCCGAGCTCGCGGACCACCTCGGCGGCCTCCATGGGGGAGGTCCCCCGGGTGACGGCATCTTCGGTGATGACGACCTTGTCCCCCGGGACCAGGGCGCCGGCCAGGCGGCCGGCGACGCCGTGGTCCTTGGCCTCCTTGCGGATCGTGAAACTGCGCAGTTCCCGGCCCCGCGTCGCGGCCACGGCGGCGACGCCGTAGGCGACGGGGTCGGCCCCGACGGTCAGCCCGCCGATGGCCGTCACCTCCTCGGGGATGGCCGCGAGGGCCAGCTCGGCCACCAGCAGGATGCCCTCGGCCCGACAGCAGGTCTGCTTGGCGTCCAGGAACCATGTGCTCTGCTTGCCGGACTTCAGCATGAAGTCCCCCCGCCGCACCGAGTGCTCCAGCAGGTGCTCGATCAGGAGCGCCTTCGGGGGCCTCACCCGGCGGTGACCTCGCCGATGGCCCGGGCGGCGTGGCCGCGCTCGGCCAGGAGGGCGACGGTGCGGTCGGCGTCCACCGGCGCGACCACGAGCACCATGCCGATGCCGAGGTTGAAGACCTTGGCCATCTCCTCGTCGCTCACGTCGCCCAGGTCCTGGATGCGGCCGAAGATCGGCGGCACGTCCCACGTGGACGGGTCCAGCCAGTGGCCGACGGTGTCGGGCAGGGCCCGGGGCAGGTTGCCCGGGATCCCACCGCCGGTGATGTGAGCCACGCCCCGCACGTCGATCTCGGCGAGGGTGTCGACCACGGCCGGGGCGTAGATCACCGAGGGCAGCAACAGGTCGTCGGCCACCTCGTCGAGCGACAGGTCGGCGACCTCCAGCAGCACCCGGCGAGCGAGCGAGTACCCGTTGCTGCGCAAGCCGGGCGAGGGCAGGCCGATGAGCAGGTCCCCGGGCCGGGCCTGGTCACCGGTGATGAGGCGGTCCCGCTCGACCACCCCGACGGCGAAACCGGCCACGTCGATTCGATCGGGGTCCATGGCGCCGGGGTGCTCGGCCATCTCCCCGCCGATGAGCGCGCACCGGGCCTGGCGGCAGCCCTCGGCGATGCCGCCCACGACCTGCTCCACGACGTCGGGGTTCAGGGCGCCGACCGCCAGGTAGTCGAGCAGGAACAGCGGCTCGGCCCCCTGGCACACCAGGTCGTCGACCACCATCGCCACCAGGTCGATGCCGATCGTGTCGTACCGACCGGTCGCCTCGGCCACCAGCAACTTGGTGCCCACGCCGTCGGTGGAGGACACAAGCACCGGCTGGGTGAAGCGGGCGGTGTCGAGCGCGAAGGGGGCCCCGAAGCCGCCGACGTCGGTCAGGACCGACTCCGTGAACGTGGAGCGAACTGCGGGCCCGATGCGGCGGACCGCCTCCTCCCCTGCGTCGATGTCGACCCCCGCCGCCGCGTAGCTCTCCCCCAAGAGGGACCTACTCCTCGCGGGCGAGGTCGGCGGGGAGGCGGTGGCCCTCGTCGTCGAGAAGGCGGGGGGCGGCGACCCGGGTCTCGGTGACCTCGTTGCCCTGTTCGAGTACGCCCTTGTGGAGGTTCTCGGGGATGGCGACCGGGTACTCGCCGGTCAGGCAGGCGTTGCAGAAGCCGGCGCCGACGGTCCCGGTGGCCGCCACCAGGCGGTCCAGCTCCAGGTAGGCGAGAGTGTCGACCCCCAGGTACTCCTGGATCTCGGCCACGCTCAGGTTGGCGGCCAGCAGCTCGCCCCGGGTGCCGGTGTCCATGCCGTAGAAGCAGGGCCAGCGGTAGGGCGGGGAAGAGACCCGCAGGTGGACCTCGGTGGCCCCGGCCTCCCGCAGCATCTTGACCATGGCCCGGGTGGTGGTGCCGCGCACGATGGAGTCGTCGACCACCACCAGGCGCTGGCCGTCGATGGCGTCACGCAGCGGGTTCAGCTTCATGCGCACGCCCAGTGCCCGCATCTCCTGGCTGGGGGCGATGAAGGTGCGGCCGATGTAGCGGTTCTTGACCAGGCCCTGGCCATAGGGGATGCCGCTGTAGTGCGAGTAGCCCTCCGCCGCGGGTAGGCCCGACTCGGGCACGCCCATGACCAGGTCGACCTCGACGGGGGCCTGGGCCGCGAGCTGCTCGCCCATCCGCACCCGAGCGGCGTGCACGCTCTGGCCGTAGAGGCGGGTGTCGGGCCGGGCGAAGTACACGAACTCGAACAGACAGAGCTTGGGGTTCAGCCGCTCCTCGTCGAACGGCTTCATCGAACGTACGCCGGTGGCGTCGATGACGACCATCTCGCCCGGGTCCAGCTCGCGGACGAAGTGGGCGCCGACCACGTCGAGGGCGGGCGACTCCGATGCCAGGACCCAGCCGGACTCGAGCCGCCCGAGGCAGAGGGGGCGGAAGCCGTTGGGGTCCCGCACACCGACGATGTGGCCCTCGTCCATCGCCACCATCGAGAAGGCGCCTTCGAGGCGGGGTAGGACCTTGAGCAGCGCCCGCTCGAGGCCTCGGCCGTCGCTGCGCTCGTCACTCGAGGCGGGCAGCTCCCGCTGGATCATCTCGGCCACCAGGTCGCTGTCGCTGGTCACGGTGCCGGGAAGCATCCCGGCGGCCAAGGCCAGCTCCTCGGTGTTCACCAGGTTGCCGTTGTGGCCGAGGGCGAACTGGCCGGCCGGGGCATCCCGGAAGACCGGCTGGGCGTTGCGCCAGCTCGACGAGCCCGAGGTGGAGTACCGGGTATGGCCGATGCCGAGGTGGCCGTGCAGGGACTGCAGGGTCCGGTCGTCGAAGACGGTGGCCACCAGGCCCATGTCCTTGACCACCATGAGGTGGTCGCCGCTGCTGACCGCCATCCCGGCGGACTCCTGGCCGCGGTGCTGCAGGGCGTAGAGCCCGAGGTAGAGCAGGTGGGAAACCGGCTGGTTCGGGGCGTACACCCCGAAGACCCCGCAGGCCTCCTTCTTGCCGTCGTCCAGATCGGTCTCCGGATCTGGATGGGTCCCGTCGACCAACTCGTCGGCGGGAGGCGTCACGCCCCCGAGCCTATCGACGGGGACCCGACCTCCGGAGCACCCCCTCGGCCTGCCTCGATTCCGTCCGCGGGCTCAGCGGACAACGGCGTCCAGGGCATCGGGCAGGCGGTCGCGCCAGGTGGCGGTGGCCTCCTCGAGCGCGACGTCGACGAGGCCGTCCACGACCAGACGGTCGCCGCCTGCGGTGCCGAGGGGCCGGACGGGGACGCCGGATGCCTCGGCCCGGGCCAGCACCTCGGCCTCTTGGTCCACGGCCACGCAGGCCACCACGCGACTGGGCGCCTCCGAGAACAGCCCACGATGATCGGCGACGCCGTCCACGGTGAAGCCCATCCCGGAGGCGACGGCCATCTCGGCCAGCGCCAGGCCCAAGCCGCCGCTGGCCACGTCGTGCACGCCGCTCACCGCGCCCTCGGCGACCAGGCCCCGCACGACATCCGCCACCGCCGAGTGGAGCCGGAGGTCCAGGGCGGGGAGGTCGCCCTGACGGGGCCGGCCCGTGGCGCGGGCCCACTCGGAGCCACCGAGGCCGTCCTGCTCGGGCCCGATCAGCACCAGACGGTGCCCGTCGACCAGGCCCGCTCCCGGGGGAACGGCACCGAGGTCGTCGATGAGGCCCAGCAGGCCGACGACCGGCGTCGGGTCGATGTCGGTGCCCTCCGACGCGTTGTAGAGGCTCACGTTGCCGCCGACCACGGGCACCCCGAAGGCCGAGCAGGCCTCACCCATGCCGTCGACGGCATCGGAGAGCTGGCCCATGACCACGGGGTGCTCCGGGTCGCCGAAGTTCAGGCAGTTGACCAGCGCCAGGGGCCGGGCGCCGACGCAGGCCAGGTTGAGGACGGCCTCGGCCACGACCAGGGCGGTGCCCTGCCGGGCGTCGACCGCGCACCACCGGTGGTTGCCGTCGGTCGTCAGCGCCAGGCCCCGGCCGGTGTCCTCTCCGGTCGTGGGGTGCTTCAGGCGCAGCACCGTCGCGTCATCGCCCGGGCCGACCACGGTGTTGAGGAAGAGCTGGTGGTCGTACTGGCGGTAGACCCACGAGGTGTCGGTCAGCAGGCCGAGCAGGTCGACCCCACAGTCGTCGGGGACCGCACCGACGTCGGCGTCGTGGTCCGCCGCCCGGGGCGCCCGGTCCTGGGGCCGGTCGTACAGCGGGGCGGCGTCGTGCAGCGACGAGGCCGGCACGTCCGCCAACACCTCGCCCTCCCAGCCGTCGAGGATGCGCAGCTGCCCGCCCGTGGTGACCCGGCCCACGACGTCGGCCGCCACCTCCCAGCGGGCGCAGATGGCCAGCACCTCGTCGAGGTCGCCGGGCTCGACGATGGCCAGCATCCGCTCCTGGGACTCCGAGGTCATGACTTCGAAGGGCTCCATGCCGGGCTCGCGGCGCCGCACGGCGGTGACGTCCACGTCCATGCCCATGCCGGCGCGGGAGGCGGTCTCGCTGGTGGCACAGGTCAGTCCGGCCCCGCCGAAGTCCTGGATGCCCACCACCAGGCCGGCGTCGAGCAGCGTGAGGCAGGCCTCGATGAGGCGCTTCTCCTCGAAGGGGTCACCGACCTGGACCGACGGGCGCTTGTCGGCGTCGGTCTCCTCGCTGAAGCCGGAGGAGGCCAGCACGCTCACCCCCCCGATGCCGTCGCGACCCGTCGACGAGCCGAGGAGCACGGCCAGGTTGCCCTCTCCCGACGCCTGGCCCAGCACCAGCCGGTCCTTGGGCATCACGCCGAGGCACAGGACATTGACCAGGGGATTGCCCTTGTAGGTCTCGTCGAAGACCACCTCGCCGCCCACGGTGGGCACGCCGACCGAGTTGCCGTAGCCGGAGATCCCGGCCACCACTCCCTCGGCGATCCACCGGCTGCGGGCGTCGTCGAGCGGGCCGAAGCGCAACGGGTCCATGAGGGCGATCGGTCGGGCACCCATCGTGAAGATGTCCCGCAGGATCCCGCCCGCGCCGGTGGCCGCACCCTGGTAGGGCTCGATGGCGGAGGGGTGGTTGTGGGACTCGATGCGGATGGCCACGGCGATGCCGTCCCCCACGTCGAGGACCCCGGCGTTCTCCCCGGGGCCGACCAGGACGGATTCACCCTCGGTTGGGAGGCGCTTCAGGTGGATCCGGGACGACTTGTAGGAGCAGTGCTCGGACCACATGACCGCGTACATGGCCAGTTCCAGATGGTTCGGCGCCCTGCCCAGGATGACCTCGATGTCGGCCGCCTCGTCGTCGGTCAGACCCAGCTCCCGATGCAGTGCCGCCACGCCGCCGACGGTAGCCGCAGGCCGTCCGGGCGCCGCGGACGCGCCGCCGTTTCCACCACCTTCCACCCGTAAACGCACATTGGAGCGAACAGGACTTGACCAAATCAATCGTTCTGATGCCTGGCAATTGCGGCGGTTTTGAGGCAGACTTTGACGCGATGACACCTGACACCAAAGGCAGCATGTCTGCCGAACACAAGGCGGCCCTCGCCGAGGGTCGAACTCAGTCCAAGTCCGTCCGGCAATACCTGGAAGCCCTCGAGGCCCACCGGCCGAAAAGAGGCCGGAAGCGGACGCCGGACTCCATCAAGAAGCGGCTGAACACCATCGAGGCCCAACTGGAGACCGCCGATCCCCTCAAGCGCCTCCAACTGGTGCAGGAGCGGATGGATCTCACCACAGAACTGGCCAACATGGAGGACAAGCCCGACCTCTCCGCCCTGGAGAAGGGCTTCACCGAGAGCGCAAAGGCCTACGGCGCCCGCAAGGGCATCACCTACGCCGCTTGGCGCGAGCTCGGGGTCGACCCATCCACGCTGAAGGCCGCCGGCATCACCCGCGCCGGCTGATCACCCCATCGGGGCATCGAGCCGATCCGGGCCCGGGGGGATGGCCGGGCCCGATCGGTCCACCCGACGCGGTGGTTCGGTTGACGCGGTGGCTCAGGCGACCGCGCGCGTAGCAGCCAGCACCGAGGCCAGGAGGGGCAAGCCGTCCTCGGAGCCGAGCAACCCCGAACTGGCCCGCTCGGGGTGGGGCATGAGCCCGACGACGTTGCCCGCGCCGTTGCGGACCCCGGCGATGTCGTCCATGGAGCCGTTGGGGTTGTCGGCGTACCGCAGCACGACCTGGTCCTCCGCGATCAGCCGCGCCAACGTCTCCGGTGCGCACGTGTAGTTGCCGGAGAAATGGTTGATCGGGATCCGCAGTTCGGTGCCGATTTCCACGTCCTGGGTCAGGACGGACGCCTGCGATACGACTCGAAGAGTCACCGTCTGACAGAGGAACCGCAGACCGGCGTTCTTCTGCAAGACCCCCGGGAGCAACCCGGCTTCACAGAGGACCTGGAAGCCATTGCAGATGCCCACGACGGGACCGCCTGCAGCCGCGAACTCGGCCACGGCCTCCATGACCGGTGAGAAGCGGGCAATAGCCCCCGGACGCAGGTAGTCGCCGTGGGCGAACCCCCCCGGGACGACGACCGCATCGACCCCGCCGAGGGAACGGTCGCCGTGCCAGATCAACCTGGTGTCGGCCCCCAGGCCGGCGAAGGCCTCGAGCACGTCCTGTTCGCAGTTGGAGCCTGGGAAGAGCAGGACCCCGACCTCGGGGGCCATCAGGCCCCCGCCTCGGCCAGCGCGGTCAACTCGATCGTGGCGTCCTCGATGACGGGGTTCGTCAGGAAGCGGTCGCACAGCTCCGTCACCCGGGCGCGTGCCGTGGCCTCGTCCGGGGCGTCCACGCGGAACCGGATCGACTTGCCCACGTGCACCCCCCGCACCTCGTCGAAGCCCAGGGCAGGCAGCGACCGCTCGATGGTCGCCCCCTCGGGGTCGGCGATGCCGGGCCGCTGGGTCACCTCGACGTGCACGGAGAAGGAGGCCATGGGCTCATCGTCGCGCACGGGGTGCTGCCGGTCGCGAACGGTCCGGGACCGTCCCCCGCTGCCTCTTCCGCGGCGCACCGGTCGCTCAGGAACCGGCCCCGGGCCAGTCGGCGAAGCGACGGCCGCTGATGCGCTCGTAGGCCTCGACGTAGCGGGCCGAGGTGGCCTCGATGACCTCCGGGGGCAGCGCCGGGGGGGGCGGGGCCTTGTCCCAGTCCAGGGCATCCAGGTGGTCGCGCACGGGCTGCTTGTCGAACGAGGGCGGTGTGGCGCCGGGCTGCCACCGGTCCGCGGGCCAGAAGCGGGACGAGTCGGGCGTGAGCACCTCGTCGCACACGGTGAGGACACCGTCGACCATCCCCAGCTCGAACTTGGTGTCGGCGATGAGGATCCCTCGCTCGGCCGCCCACTCGGCGCCCCGGCGGTAGAGCTCGAGGCTGACGTCCCGCGCCGCGCTCGCCACCTCTGATCCCACCAGGCCCACGGCGGCGGCGAAGGAGATGTTCTCGTCGTGGTCGCCCACCTCGGCCTTGGTCGACGGGGTGAAGACCGGCTCGGGCAGCTGGGCCGACTCCAGCAGGCCGGCCGGCAGCTCGGTGCCGTGCATGGTGCCCGAGGTGCGGTACTCCTTCCAGGCCGACCCGGTCAGGTAACCGCGCACGATGCACTCGATCGGCAGCATCTCGGCCTTCTGACAGAGCATCACTCGGCCCGTCCACCCCGGTTCCCGAAGATCGTCGGGCAGGTCGGCCAGATCGGTCGAGAGCAGATGGCTGGGCGCCACGGCCGCCAACTGCTCGGACCAGAAAGCCGTCATCGCCGTCAGGACCCGGCCCTTGTCGGGGATCGGCTCGCCCATGACGACGTCGAAGGCCGAGATGCGGTCGGAGGTGACCATCAGCAGCCGGTCGTCGCCGACCGCGTAGATGTCACGAACCTTCCCGGAGTACAGCGGTATGGGGCTCACGGCCCCGTTCTACAGCAGCCGGTCCGGCTGGTACGAAGCCACTTCGGGGTGCTCGGCGACCAGCGCCCCGACCGTGGCCGCGAAGGCGGCCACCTGGCGGTGGGCGTCACCGACGAAGGCCAGGGGGTCACCCACCAGGGCGTCGAGGTCCGCCCGGTCGAGCGGTATCCGCTTGTCGGCCGCAAGGCGGTCGAGGAGGCCCTCGGCGGCGGCGCCCTCGTCCCGGGCGGCCAGCGCGGCGGCCACGGCATGGCCCTTCAGCAACTCGTGGGCCTCCTCCCGGCCGAGACCCTGACGGACCAGGGCCACGAGCATGGCCGTGGTCGACAGGTACGGGAGGTAGCGGTCCAGCTCGTCGGCCACCACGCGGGGAAAGACCCCGAAGCCGGCCAGCACGTGCAGCGTGGTCTGTTGGACGCCGTCGGTCGCGAAGAAGGCGTCGGGTAGCGCCACCCGGCGCACGACCGAGCAGCTGACGTCGCCCTCGTTCCACTGGTCGCCGGCCACCGCGCCGAGCATCGTGACGTGGCCCTCGAGGACGCGCTTGAGGCCGACGATGCGCTCACAGGATCTGGCGTTCATCTTGTGGGGCATGGCCGAAGAGCCGACCTGGCCGGCGACGAAGCCCTCGGTCGCCAGGTCGTGGCCCGCCATCAGCCGCAGGGTGGTGGCCAGGCTGGCGGGCCCGGCCGCCGACTGGGCCAGCGCGGTGACGACTTCGTAGTCGAGCGAGCGGGGGTACACCTGGCCCACGCTGGTGAGCGAGTCGGCGAAGCCGAGGTGGGCGCAGATGGCGTCCTCCAGGCGGTCCAGCGCTTCGGTGTCACCGCCGAGCAGGTCGAGCTGGTCCTGGGCCGTTCCCATCGGCCCCTTCAGTCCCCGCAGGGGCAGGTCCCGGGCCAACGCGTCGACCCGCCGGAACGCGGCCAGCACCTCCTCGCCGGCGTTCGCGAAGCGCTTGCCCAGCGTGGTGACCTGCGCGGGGACGTTGTGACTGCGCCCGGCCAGGGCCAGGCCGTCGTGCTCGACGGCCCGTTCGGCCAGCCGGGCCAGGACAGTTCCCAGGCGGTCGCGGATCAGCTCGAGGCCGGTCCGGACCTGAAGCAGCTCGACGTTCTCGGTGAGGTCGCGCGACGTCATCGCCTTGTGAGCGTGCTCGTGGCCCGCCAGAGCCGAGAACTCCTCGAGGCGGGCCTTCACGTCGTGGCGGGTGACCAGCTCCCGGGCGGCGATAGAGCCCAGGTCGACGTCGTCGAGCACGGCGCGGGAGGCCTCGATGGCTGTCGCGGGGATGTCCACGCCCAGCTCCCGCTGGGCCTCCATAACGGCGATCCAGAACCGACGCTCGAGCCGAACCTTGTGCTCAGCGGAGAACAGCTCGACCACGGGGGCGCTGGCGTACCGCTCAGCGAGGACGTTACCGATCACCGGACCATCGTACGGCGAGGCGGAGCCCTCAATCCGAGGGGTACCCCGGCCGACGAGTAGGGGGTGGCACACATCTGCCAGGTTCACCCCTACGAGGTCGCGGAAGGCCTGTGCCGGAGCTGCGGTGGACCCTTCTGCGCCGACTGCCTGGTGTACCCGTTCGGCCCGGTCAAGCCGCCCTACTGTGTGCCCTGCGCGGTCAGCGCCGCCGGTGTGCGCAGGACGGCCCGCAACCCGACGGTCGCCGTGCCCAAGGAGACCAAGCGCCGCCTGAAGGCGTGGCGCAAGGCCCGGAAACGGGACCTGGACAGCCCGCCACCGGACGGCGTCACCACCTGGCAGAAGATGGACGAGGCCGAGGCCGCCGACGAGGAGGGCGCCGCCGCCGCGCAGGCGGCGGCCGAGCGTGAGGCCTTGCGCCTGCCACCGCCTCAGCCCGAGACACCCACCCCTCCGCCCGGCGTCAACCTGGCCCCGCCAGGGCCCTCGGGCCACGACCGACCCGGCGAGCCCGCCGACACCGACGCGTTCAGCCCGACAGGTCCGGGCGTCGACCTCGGCGAGCTGCCGGCCCCGGACCCCTCGACGATCGTCGGGGAGAGCGCCCTCGGCACCGGCTGGACGCCGGGGGACCCGGTTCTCCTCAACGAGCCCTCGACCACCGAGCCCGACCCATACGGTGCCGAGCCCGTCACGACGCACGCCGGCCCTGCCGCCGACCGAGTGGCCGACGAACCCACCTTCGTCGTGCCCACCGGGTTCGACCCCGACCCGGCGCCGACGTTCGGCGCGGCCTTCGAACCCACGCCGTTCCAATCCGACACCCCGCCCACCTTCGCCGGCACCTCCGAACCCGACACCCCGCCCACCTTCGCCGGCACCTCCGAACCCGACACCCCGCCCACCTTCGCCGGCACCTTCGAACCCCCGCCGTTCGAACCCGAGCCCGTCAGCACCCCGCGGGCCGCCGAACCCGACACCCCGCCCACCTTCGCCGGCACCTTCGAAGCCGACACCCCGCCCACCTTCGCCGGCACCTTCGAACCCCCGCCGTTCGAACCCGAGCCCGTCAGCACCCCGCGGGCCGCCGAACCCGACACCCCGCCCACCTTCGCCGGCACCTTCGAAGCCGACACCCCGCCCACCTTCGCCAGCACCTTCGAACCCCCGCCGTTCGAACCCGAGCCCGTCAGCACCCCGCGGGCCGCCGAACCCGACACCCCGCCCACCTTCGCCGGCACCTTCGAAGCCGACACCCCGCCCACCTTCGCCAGCACCTTCGAACCCCCGCCGTTCGAACCCGAGCCCGTCAGCACCCCGCGGGCCGCCGAACCCGACACCCCGCCCACCTTCGCCGGCACCTTCGAAGCCGACACCCCGCCCACCTTCGCCAGCACCTTCGAACCCCCGCCGTTCGAACCCGAGCCCGTCAGCACCCCGCGGGCCATCGAGCCCGACACCGATCCCGCCACCTCGTTCGATCTGAGCGGCGGCGAGGCCGCCGGCCCGCTCCCGCCGCCCCCGCCCATGGCCACGGGGCAGGCCTTCGACCCGCTGCCTCCGCCTCCGGTCGAGGCGCCGCCTCTTGCCGACCCGACCCCGGTCCTGGCCCCACCGCCGCCACCGCCGCCACCGCCGCCACCACCGCCAGTCGTACCCTCCACGATGAACGCCGACGAGCCGCAGCTCGCCACACCACCGCCACTGGTCACGCCCGATGTGCCCCGATCGGCCATCCGACCGCCCACGCCGACCCGCATCCCGGCCGCCGGGCCTGGCGCCCCCGAGGAGAACGACGCCAAGGCCATACTGGCCCGCATCGCCGCCCTCCGGGGCGACCGCGCCGGCTGACCTCGGCCGCGCCGGCGGAACACGCTCAGCCGGCGGCGATCTCCGCCCGGTGCTCGGCCAGCTTCACGGCGAGGTCGGCATCGGTGACGGCCAGCATCTGCACGACGAGCAGGGCGGCGTTCATCGAGCCGTCGACGGCCACGGTCGCCACCGGGATGCCCCGGGGCATCTGCACGGTGGCGTAGAGGGCGTCGACGCCGTTGAGGGCCCCGCCCGACAGGGGCACCCCCACGACGGGCAGCGTCGTGTGGGCGGCCACCACCCCGGCCAGGTGGGCCGCCATCCCGGCCCCGCAGATGAAGGCGACGTAACCCGCCTCACGGGCCCCCGACGCCAGCGCGGCGACCTCGGCGGGATTGCGGTGGGCCGACAACACCCGGACGTCGGCCTCCAGGCCGAAACGCTCGAGCGTCTCGACCGCCGGCGCCATCTTGTCGCCGTCCCGTGGCGAGCCCATCAACACGGCGACCTTCACGGCGCCTCCTTCGCTGTCTGTGGTTCGGATGCCGCCGAGGCGGCGATGTCGGTCCGGCACTGCATACCCGACCAGTGGATCTCCCCGGCCGCGGCGTACGCCCGGTCTCGGGCCGTGGCGATCGTCGACCCGGTGCCGGTGACCGCCACGACCCGGCCGCCGGCCGTGACCAGGCGCCCGGCGCCGTCCTCGGCCACCCCCGCGGCGAACACGGTCACGCCCGGCATGGGCCGAGGCTGCATCGAGCCCGGTGATCGGGTCACCCGTCCGCGGTGCCTCGGGGTAGCCCTCGGCGGCGAGGACGACGGTGACCGCGGCGTCCTCGCTGAACACCGGCCGGACACGGAGCTCCCCTGCGGCGGCCTGGGCCAGCAGCTCAGCCAGGTCGGACGACAGGCGGGGGAGCACGACCTGGGCCTCGGGATCGCCGAAGCGGACGTTGTACTCGATGACCTTGGGTCCGTCGGCCGTCAGCATCAGGCCCGCGTAGAGGACGCCTCGGTAGTCGATGCCCTCGGCCCGGAGCGCGGCGAGCGTGGGCTCGACCGCTCGGTCCATGACCAGGTCGACCACGTCGGCACCCACCCCGGGCACCGGCGAGTAGGCACCCATGCCCCCCGTGTTCGGCCCGAGGTCACCGTCCCGATGCGCTTGAAGTCCTGGGCCGGAGCCAGGGGAACCGCACGGGTCCCGTCACAGACCACGAGGAGGGAGAGCTCCGGGCCGGTCAGGCCCTCCTCGATGACCACCCGTCGTCCGGCCGCCCCGAACGCGGCGCCCGAGAGCTTGTCGTCGACATCGGCCTCCGCCTCGGCCAGCGACGCCGTGACCAGCACGCCCTTCCCCGCGGCGAGGCCGTCGGTCTTGACCACGTAGGGCGGGGCCAGCGTGGCGAGGTAGGCCTTGGCCGGCGCCGCCTCGGTGAACACACGGTGGCCCGCCGTGGGTACCCCGCGCGGTGGCCAGGAGCTCCTTCATCCACGCCTTCGAACCCTCCAGGCGGGCACCGTCGGCCCCGGGCCCGAACACGAGCCGGCCCTGGTCCCGCAGCCGGTCGGCCAGGCCGTCCACCAGCGGGGCCTCCGGGCCGATGACGTACAGGTCGGCCTCGACCGCCTCGGGCGGGGTGACCACCGAGCCCGGGATGACGGGGTTGCCCGGGGTGACCACGACCTCGGCCGTGCGCCCGAGGACGTGGGCCAGGGCGTGCTCCCGTCCGCCACCGCCGACGACACAGACCCTCACCGGGCGGCGGGTCCCGTCACGGCAGGCGCTGGACGAACTGGGTGCGGCCGGGGCCGACGCCGACGAGGCGGATGGGCACACCCACCTGTTCCTCGAGGAAGTCCAGGTAGTCGAGGGCCCGTCGGGGCAGGTCGTGCAGCTCGGTGGCCCCGCTCAGGTCCTCCTGCCACCCGGGCAGCTCCTCGTACACCGGGCGGGCGTGGAACAGCTCGCTCTGGTGGTACGGCAGGTGCTCGTGGCGCACCCCCTCCACGTCGTAGGCCACGCAGACCTTGACCGTGTCCAGGGCGTCGAAGATGTCCATCTTGGTGAGCGCCAGCTCGGACAGGGAGTTCAGCCGGACGGCGTGGCGCAGCATCACGGCGTCGAACCAGCCCGGACGACGACGGCGACCGGTGTTGGTGCCGAACTCGTGGCCGGACTCGACGAGGTGGTCGCCGACGGCGTCGCCCTCAGGGAGCTCGGTGACGAACGGCCCGGCGCCGACCCGGGTGATGTAGGCCTTGGCGATTCCGATCACCCGGTCGATGTGCCGGGGGCCCACCCCCGCCCCGGTACAGGCGCCGCCGGCCACGGGGTTGGAGGAGGTGACGTAGGGGTACGTGCCGTGGTCCAGGTCCAGGAACGTGGCCTGGGCCCCCTCCAGCAGCACGTGGTGGCCGGCGTCCAGGGCCTCGTGGACCACGCCGACGGCGTCGCCGATGTGGCGCTCGAGCCGGGGCAGGCAGCGCTCCAGGTACTCCTCGGCGATGTCGTCCGCCTCGAAGCCGAGCTGGTTGTAGACCTTGGCCAGCAGCGGGTTCTTCTCCCGCAGGGCACCGTCCAGCTTGGCCCGGAAGATCTTGGGGTCGAGCAGGTCCTGGACCCGGATCCCGATGCGGGCGGCCTTGTCGGCGTAGGCGGGGCCGATCCCGCGCTTGGTCGTGCCCAGCTTGTTCTTGCCCAGGTAGCGCTCGATCATCACGTCGATGGCCTGGTGGTAGGGCAGGATCAGGTGGGCGTTGCCGCTGACGACGAGGCGACCGGTGTCCACCCCACGGGACTCGAGCATGTCCAGCTCGGCGATGAGGACGCGGGGGTCGACCACGACACCGTTGCCGATGATCGGCGTGATGTGGTCGTAGAGGATCCCGGAGGGCACCAGCTGGAGGGCGAAGCTCTCGCCGTCGACCACGAGGGTGTGGCCCGCGTTGTGACCGCCCTGGTAGCGGACGACCAACTGCATCTCCTTGGCGACGAGGTCGGTGAACTTCCCCTTGCCCTCGTCGCCCCACTGAGTACCGACGACGACGGTCGCGGGCACGGCCTCTCCCCTCGTCGGGTCTGGTGCGCCGAGAGCCTACCGAGCGGCGACTGCGAGCTACGGGGACCCGCGGTCGGGAGGCGCCGCGGCGGGATTCGGCTCCCCTGACCCTGCCGTTCCGTCCCGTGCCCTGAACGGCTCGTCGCCGCGACGAGGGATCAGGGCTCGGGGAGGAGCACCGAGGCCTGGACCCCGTCCCAGGTGGGGGAGGAGCTGACGTTGGTCACCGTGGCGGTGACCGGTGACCGGCTCTCCGACACGTTCCAGGTCACCAGGCAGCGGCCCGTCGAATCGGTCGTGCAGGTCCGGGTCCGGACGGTGCCGCGGTCGTCGACCATGCGAATGGTGACCGTGGCACCGCTGACGGCCGCTCCGGTCTGACTGTTCCGGATCCGGACCCGAGCGACGGCGTTGTAGTCGTCCCGCCCGCCGCCGTCGGAGATGTTGGTCAACTCCGTGATCGTGCTGCGGGCCGCGGTCGTCGTGGTCGTGGTGGGGGTCGTCGTGGTCGTCGTGGTCGTCGTGGTCGTGGTCGTCGTCGTGGTCGTCGTGGTCGTCGGCGCCGTGGTCGTCGTCGTCGTGCTCGGCGGGGCCGTGGTCGTCGTCGACGAGGTGGACGTGGTGGGGACCGTGCCGTCGTCGCTGGTGTCGATACCGGTCTGGGGGAGGTCGCCGATGTCGTCGGAGGCACCCTCGTAGTAGTCCCCGGATTGCTGGTCGAGCCTCGAGATGGCCGTCAGTGAGCCGAACACGAGGACGGCGATGATCAGCGAGTACTCGACCACGGTGGCGCCGCGCGTGGCGGCCGGGCACACCCGACGAACTGACCGACCGCGACCCATGGGGGTGTCATCGGCACGACAGCGGCGGGACTGGAGCGATTCCCGGCGGGAACGAGCCATCAGGTCAGCCTCGGCTCGAGACGCATGATCGCACGATCCCGAATCGTGATCCCCGTGCCGGGGAACACGTTGGTGACGTAGTCGTAGCGGATCTGCATCCACACCCCGAGGTAGTCGGCGCCGAGGGCCTGCTGGTTCTGGCGGGTGGTCGGGCACCAGTACCGGTCCGGGGAGGAGCCGGTGCACGACGTCGTGCCGGTGAAGTCCGAGAGCGGACGGGCCATGTCCGAAGCGACGTACACGTTGCAGGAGCCGTTCACCCCACCGCTCCCGGCGATGGCCAGGCAGGCACTGGGCACCGCGGAGTCAGCGGTCGCTGCCTTGTACACGATGATGCGCTCGACCCGGGCCGTCGGGAACTCGGTCATCGCCGCCTCGACCGACTTGAGGATCGTGTAGTCAGCGGCCCGCTCGCGGCCGGCGTTGCTCCCGACCCGGGCCCCGGAGCGCAAGGCGTTGGAGAGGGTCATCGAGTCCCGGAAGGCGAGACCGAACTCGAAGATCGCGGCCACGATCAGGACGAGCACCGGCGCGATGAGCGACGAACTCGACCAGCACGGCCCCGCGCTGGCGGTTGCCGTCGGCGTCGCGGAGGCGACGGCGGAGGGCGGCGACGGCCCGCATCAGAAGTCCTGCGGTTCGATGCGCATGACCAGCACGTCGGTGAGGTTCATACCGGGCCCGAAGAGCCCGGTGATGAAGTCGTGGCGGGCCCGTACGTAGACCCCGACGTAGTCGGGCGGGCCCGACGCGCTCGTCTCGCGTGTGTTGGGGCACCAGTAGCGGTCCAGGTTCTCCGTGGCCTTGCAGCCGAAGGACGACTTGGCCAGCAAGAGGTCGGCGTTGTCGTAGACGTTGCACACGCCGTCGATGCCCTCCGTGGCCGTCAGGCAGGCGTGCGCCGGGTGGGCGGCGTCGAGGATGTTCCCGCTGACCGAACCGGCGTCGAAGATGACGAGCCTCTGGATCTCGTTGGGCCGGAAGCCCTTGGACGACTGCAGGGCGATCTGGATGACGTTGTAGTCGGCGTACAGGCCGTCCCCGTAGGCGCTGGCCGCACGGGCGCTGTCCCGGGACACGTTGGCCACCGTGAGGTAGTCACGGAAGGTCAAGCCGAACTCGACCATCCCGAAGATGAGCAGGGCGAAGACGGGCGTGATGAACGCCGCCTCCACCAATGCCGCGCCGCGGGAGCCCCGCGCCCGGCGTCTGCGCATCTCAGAGATCGTCATGCTTCGCCCGCTCCTCGGTTCGGTGATCGTGGGTTCGGAGACTCCACGCACCGTGGTCATCATCGGCACGAGACGTGGCAGTCATGAGGTGATCCGCCCAGCGGTCACTCCACGAGCCGCACGGGGTCCCCACGGACCCGGGCCGACCAGGTCGTGGTGTCGCGAGGGGACCCGCCGGCGAAGTCGAGGTTGACGCGGAACCAGCAACCCAGGTCAGACCCCGCATCACAGGAGTAGTCGTCGGGCAACGGGATCTGGACGGTGACGACCCGGCCGTTGTAGTTCGCGCTGGTCAGGGTGGGGCTCGTGCACGTGGCCGAGACGGTCACCGAGGGCGGGGCGGCGTCCCGGATGAACGTGCACCCGGCTGATCGGGGTCCCCGTCATGTCGGCCGGGGTCGTGATCGTCAGGGTCCCGTCCGAGCCGTCGGCCACGTCGAAGAACTCGAGCTCGAGGACCTGACCCGCGTACTCGGGCACCACGCGGGCGAGGTAGAAGTTCGTCGCCGCACCGCCGACGCTCTGGTTCACGTAGATGGGCAGGCGACCGTCGGCGAAGAAGTTGAGGCCCGGTGGCGAACGTCGCGGCTCGACGGGCTGCCGAAGCCGGCCCGGATGGCGTACCGGTTGTAGCCCCCGGTGGTGATCGTGGTGTCCTCGTCCACCAGGCTCGACGGCGGGCTGGACTGGTCGGCGTTGGTCCGGACCTGCAGGAGGTACTCGCCGGTGACCACGCTGCTCCAGGGGACCGTGCACACGCTCGCCCACTGGCGGAAGTGGTCGTCGAAGGCGAGGTCCTCGGGGGCGAGCGGGCCGTCGCGGTAGCCGTCGGCCTGGTTCAGCAGCGGGTAGACCTCTTCGCTGTAGTCGTTGAAGGTCATGGCACAGACCACGGGGTTGTCGAGGTTCTCGAACGGCGTGTTGTCGGGAGCCCGGACGATGTAGGTGGTCTCGATGGTGCGGCCGTTGATGTCCTGGTCCCCCGGGCACCACTCGCTGTTCCCCCGGGAGTACCGCGCCGCGGCGTCGGGGTGGCCCTGGGCCACGAGGGTGTTGACCTGGGTGGTGTAGGTGCCGCCGTCGGCCGGATCCAGGAGGTTGCCGGTGTTGCAGATGTCCCCGGTGTAGAAGAACGCCGGGTCGTAGACCTGGACCTCCAGGTCACCGCTCGCCGGGCGTGCTGTCCACGGTCAGCCGGTAGAAGTACCCGTCCTCGCTGTAGTCCAGGTTCGTCGTCCCCGAACACCCCGAATAGGCGTCGCAGACGCCCGCGGTGTGCCGATCGCCGTTGGCCTTCCTCCCGTCCCGGGCCGGAGGTGTTCAGCCAGTAGAACGGCCGGTTGTACGCCGGGTCCGACCACTGCTCCGGGTCGTTGCCCACCGTGTTGTCCGGACTGCCCATCGGGCACCGCCTGGACGTACTCGGCCAGCGACTGGCGCTCGATGTCCACCGGTCGATGAACAGCGACGACAGGAACATGTCCACCGCAGTGTCATGGATGTAGCACCCGGAGTCGGCGGTTGCCGACCGGAGTCACCGTCACCTCGATGTTCGCGGTCGGCGTCGTCGAAGCCGTTGGCCTTCGCCGTCTCCAAGGCGACCTGCTCGGCCTGCTCGTCGTTGGGCATCCACACCACACCGGCCAGGGCGGCGGCGTCGGCCGCCCGCTGCATGCGGTTCGCGTGGGTGTACCAGTAGCCGATGTCGACCGCGAAGCCGGCGAAGGCCAGCAGCGGCAGCATGAGCAGAGCGGACATGACCATCACGTACCCGCGCTCGCCCTTGAGGCAGGTGCGCCGTCGGTAGCCCGCGGTCGGCGCCAGTCCGCAGCGGCGCGACTCGCCGTCGAACCCTGCGCTGCGCCGTTCGGTGAATTGCATGTAAGCCGTGCCGTCCCGTGGGGTGTCCGCCAACCTTCCGCAGGAACCATCGGCACGGCCGGGGCCCCTACTTGAGGCCGGATCCGGCACGGGTCAGGTCACGGTCAGCTCGATCACCCTCGGCGTCGACGGTCACGGTGTCGCCGTCGGCGAACCGGCCCTCGAGCAGGGCCAGGGCGAGACGGTCACCGAGGTCCTTCTGGATGACCCGCTTGAGCGGGCGGGCCCCGAACGCCGGGTCGAAGCCCCGCTCGGCCAGCAACGCCATGGCCGCGTCGGTCACCTTCAGCTCGATGCGACGGTCGGCCAGCCGGCGGCGGAGGCCCTCGAGCTGGATCTCCACGATCCGCCCGAGGTCCTCCTGGGTCAGGGACCGGAAGCGGATGATGTCGTCCACCCGGTTCACGAACTCGGGCTTGAAGAAGTCCCGGGGATCGCCCGGCAGGTTCGAGGTCATGACCAGCACGACGTTGCTGAAGTCGACCGTCCGACCCTGGCCGTCGGTCAGGCGCCCGTCGTCCAGGAGCTGCAGCAGCACGTTGAAGACGTCCGAGTGGGCCTTTTCGATCTCGTCCAGCAGCACGACGGCGTAGGGCCGGCGGCGGACGGTCTCGGTGAGCTGGCCGCCCTCGTCGTAGCCCACGTACCCCGGGGGCGCCCCGATGAGGCGGGCCACCGTGTGCTTCTCCTGGTACTCGGACATGTCGATGCGGACCATGGCCCGCTCGTCGTCGAAGAGGTACTCGGCCAGGGCCCGGGCCAGCTCGGTCTTGCCCACGCCGGTGGGGCCCAGGAACAGGAAGCTGCCGATGGGGCGGTGGGGGTCCGACAGGCCGGCCCGGCTGCGCCGGATGGCGTTGGCCACCGCGGTCACCGCGTCCTCCTGGCCGACGACCCGCTGGTGCAGGTGGTCCTCGAGGTGGATCAGCTTCTCGATCTCGCCCTCCATCAGGCGGGACACGGGCACGCCGGTCCAGCGGGACACGACCTCGGCCACGTCCTCCTCGTCGACCTCCTCCTTCAGCATCTTCTCCGTGGTCTGCAGCTCGTCGAGGCGGGCGGTGGCCCCGTCGACCTGGCGCTCCAGCTCAGGGATGCGCCCGAAGCGGATCTCGGCCGCGACGTTGAGATCGGCCTCGCGCTCGGCCTGCTCGCGGAGTCGCTCCAGCTCCTCCTTCAGCTCCCGGATGGTGCCGATGGCCTCCTTCTCGGACTGCCAGTGGGCGACCATCGAGGACTTCTGCTCGTTGAGCTCGGCCAGCTCCTTCTCCAGGGCCTCCAAGCGCTCCTTGGAGGGGGTGTCGGTCTCCTTGGCCAGGGCCACCCGCTCGATCTCGAGCTGGCGGATGCGGCGCTCGACGACGTCGATCTCGGTGGGCATCGAGTCGATCTCGATGCGGAGCTTGGACGCGGCCTCGTCGACCAGGTCGATGGCCTTGTCGGGCAGGAAGCGCCCGGTGATGTAGCGATCGGACAGGACGGCGGCGCCCACCAGCGCGGCGTCCTGGATGCGGACGCCGTGGTGGACCTCGTAGCGCTCCTTGAGCCCACGGAGGATGGCGATGGTGTCCTCGACCGAGGGCTGGCCCACGAAGACCTGCTGGAAGCGGCGCTCGAGGGCGGCGTCCTTCTCGATGTGCTTGCGGTACTCGTCCAGGGTGGTCGCGCCGATCATGCGCAGCTGGCCCCGGGCCAGGAGCGGCTTGATCATGTTGCCGGCGTCCATGGCCCCCTCGGCCGCGCCGGCGCCCACGATGGTGTGGAGCTCGTCGATGAAGGTGATGACCTCGCCCTCGGCGTCGGTGATCTCCTTGAGGACGGCCTTCAGCCGCTCCTCGAACTCGCCCCGGTACTTCGCCCCGGCGACCATGCTGCCGAGGTCCAGGCTGATGAGGCGGCGGTTGCGGAGGCTCTCGGGCACGTCGCCCTCGACGATGCGGCGGGCCAGGCCCTCGACGATCGCCGTCTTGCCCACGCCCGGCTCGCCGATGAGGACGGGGTTGTTCTTGGTCCGCCTGGACAGGACCTGCACGACCCGCCGGATCTCGTCGTCGCGGCCGATGACCGGGTCGAGCTTGCCCTGACGGGCGTCCTCGGTGAGGTCCCGCCCGTACTTCTCCAGGGCCTGGAACTGGTCCTCGGGGCTCTGGCTGGTGACCCGGTGGCTACCCCGGACCTCCACCAGCGCGGCCAGCAACTCGTCCTTGGTCACGTCCACCCGTTCGGCCAGCGCCAGGAGCAGGTGCTCGGTCGACAGGTACTCGTCGGTCAGCTGCTCCCGCTCACGGTCGGCCTGGTCCAGCACGGCCCGGAACTCCGCGCCGAACTGGGCCTCGGAGCCGTAGCTGTGGGGCAGCCTGGCCAGCGCGTCCTGGACCCGGTTGCGCAGTTCCAGCGGCGGACGGCCGACCTTCTGGAGGATGGGGAGCACGACCCCCTCGGCCTGGCCCAGCAGGGCGGCCAGCAGGTGGTCGGGCGTGACCTCGGGGTTGCTCTGGGCCTTGGCCGCCTCGACGGCCTGGGTCACGGCCTCCTGGGTCTTCAGCGTCCAGCGGTTCGGGTCCATCGCCATGGGCCCCAGCTTAGGGTGAACGGCCAAACTTGACAAGACTACACTCAAGTTTTCTGCTTGGTCCACACTGTGGGGGGCCGGGTGTGGTGGCCGGCAACCGCTCGGGATCCTCCGGCGCGGGCCGGAGATCGGGCAGGATCACGGGCCGTGCTCGTGATCCTGCTGCCCCCGTCGGAGGGGAAGGCCCCGGGGGGCGGCGGCCCGGCGTGGTCCGTGGACGACGGCCGGTTCGGGGCCCAACTGGCCGCCGGCCGGACCCGGGTGGTCAACGCCCTGAGGCGGGCCAAGGGCGGGACGGCCAAGCAGTTGGGGGCGAAGGCCGACCTGCTGGGCGCGGCCAAGGCGGCCAACCTCAGCGCCCTCGGGGCACCCACCCTCCCGGCCCACGAACGGTTCACGGGTGTCGTGTGGGGCCACCTGGCGCCGGGGACCCTTCCGGCCCGGGCCCGGCGCCGGGCCGAGGCTGGGGTCCTCGTGCTCTCGGCCCTCACCGGGATCACGGCGTGGAGCGATCCGGTCCCGGACTTCCGCCTGAAGCTCTCGGCATCCCTGCCGCCGGTGGGCAACCTGGCCAGGTTCTGGCGACCGACCCTCTCGGCGCTGCTCGACGATCACCTCTCGGGCCACACCGTGGTCGACCTCCTGCCCAACGAGCATCGGGCCGCCTGGATCCCGGACCTCGAGCGCTACGACCTGCGCCGACCGGCGCTGGTCTTCCCCGACGGCAGACCTGCGGGCCACGGGGGCAAAGCGGCCAAGGGCCTGCTGGCCCGGGCCCTCCTCGTGTCCGGTGACGTGGACGGGACCCTGGCCACCTTCGACCCCGCGGCCCAGGGCCTGGTCGGCGCCGACGACCTGGTCCTGCGGGGCGGCTGACCGACCTTCCCGCGACGGGAGCGGGTCACGGCGCCGGCGTCGGCCGCGGTAGAGGACAACGGACTGCTTCACCGGGCACCAGGTCACGGCGGTACTGGCGGTGGGTGTCCTCGACGGCCTGGGCGGCGTGCTCGCGCAGGGCGTCGATCTTGGCCTGGAGGGCCTCGATCTCGGTCTCCAGCTCGAGGATCCGGCGCACGCCCTCCAGGTTGTGGCCCTCGGCAGTGAGGTCCTGGATGCGCTGGAGCATGGCGATGTCCTCGTCGCTGTAGCGCCGGCTCCCGCCCTGGGTCCGGGCCGGCTCCAGCAGGCCCTTGCGCTCGTAGATGCGGAGGGTCTGCGGATGCATGCCCGCCAGTTCCGCGGCCACCGAGATCACGTAGACCGCCCGTGTGGTGTCCCTGGCCATGCTCACACCCCCAGATGTGCTCGGGGCGACTCGTGGGTCGCCTCGTCCAGTGCCTCGACGGCCGTGCGCTCGTCGGCCGACAGGTTCTGGGGCACGGCCACCTCCACCGTGACCAGGAGGTCGCCCGTGCCCTGGTCGGTGACCGCCCCCTTGCCCTTCACCTTGAACGTGCGCCCGCTGCGGGTGCCGGCCGGGATGCGGATGGTCACCGGCTCCCCCGACAGGGTCGGGACCTTGACATCGGCCCCGAGGGCGGCCTCGGCGAAGGTGATCGGGACGGCCAGCGTGAGGTTTCGGCCTTTGCGGCCGAACAGCGAGTGCCGCCCGACGTGGACCACGACATAGAGGTCGCCGGGCGCGCCGCCGTTGCGGCCCGGGCCCCCCCGGCCCTTGAGCTTGATGCGCTGGCGGTCGGTGACCCCCGCCGGCAGCTTGACCTTGACCGTGCGGGGTCGGCGCTCGATGCCGGAGCCCCCGCAGGTGTGGCACGGGTCGCTGACCACCATGCCCTGGCCGGCGCAGCGCGGGCAGGGCTGACTGAAGGAGAAGAGGCCCTGGTTCTCGTCGATGACGCCCCGGCCCGAGCACTGCGGGCAGACGACCACGTCGCTGCCGGGCTCGGCCCCGTTGCCGTGGCAGGTCGAGCAGACGGCATCGCTGACCAGGTGGACCGAGGTGGTGATGCCGGCCAGCGCGTCCTCGAAGGACAGGTGCAGCTCGGTCTCCAGGTCGGCCCCCCGCACCGGGCCCTGCGGGCGCGCCTGACCGCCACCCCGTCGCCCCCGCCCGAAGAGGCCACCGAGCAGGTCGCCGAGGTCGACACCCTCGGCCCCACCCCCGCCGAACCCGCCGAACCCGCCGGACCCAGCTCCTCCGAAGGGGTTGCCGGCCGGCCCGAGGCGGCGGACCTCGTCGTACTTGGCCCGCTTGTCTGTGTCGCCGACGACGTCGTAGGCCGCGGAGATCTCCTTGAAGCGTTCCTCGGCTGCGACGTCGCCCTTGTTCGTGTCCGGGTGGTGGGTCCGGGCGAGCTTCCGGTAGGCCTTGGTGATGTCCTTCTGCGTCGCCTCGGAGGACACACCCAACACGGCGTAGTAGTCCTTCTCGAACCACTCCCGCTGGGCGTCCATGGCGCTACCCCCGCACTCGCACCATGGCGGGGCGCAGGACGCGGCCCTTCCAGACGTAGCCGGGGCGCAGGACCTCCGAGACCACCGCCTCGCCGTCACCCGGGTCGTGGGCCACGGCCTCGTGGTGGTTCGGGTCGAAGGCCTCCCCCTCGGGGGCCAGCTTGACCAGGCCCTGCTTCTCGAGGACGTCGACCAGCGCCTTGGCGATGGGTTCGGCGGCGACGTCGGCGTGCTGAGCGGCGGCGTCACAGGCGTCGAGCACGGGCAGCAGGTCGGCGACCAGGCCCTCGGTGGCCCGCTCGGCCAGCTCGTCCTGCTGCTTGAGCACCCGCTTGCGGTAGTTCTCGAAATCGGCCTGGAGGCGGCGGAGCTGGTCGAGGTAGTCGTCCCGCTCGGCGGCCAACGCGGAGAGGTCGGACTCGACGACCTCGGCCGCCTCCTCGACCTCCTCCTCCAACGCCTCGAGGGTCGCGGCGGCCTCCTCGGCCGCGGTCGCGGGAGCCGGCGGCGGCGGCGTCGATGGCGCCCCGCCCGCACGGGCTTCGACCTCCTGGCTGGGATCGGCGGTGTCGTCCGGGCTCATGCCGACTGCGACTCGTCGTCCTCGTCGCCCTCGTCGACGATCTCGGCCTCGACGACCTCGTCGTCGTCGGCCCCGCTGGCCGCGTCCGGCCCGGCCCCCGCGCCGCCGGTGGCGTCCTGGGCGGCCGCGTCATAGAGCCGCTGGGCGAAGGTCTGACTGGCGGTCATGAGCGCCTCGGTGGCGCCCTTGACCGGCTCGAGGTCGGTGCCCTCGAGCGCGGTCTTCAGCTCGGCCAGCTTGGCCTCGACGGCATCCTTCTCGTCGCCGGTGATCTTGTCGCCCTGCTCCTTGAGCAGCTTCTCGGTCTGGTACACGAGGGTGTCGGCGGTGTTGCGGACCTCGGCCTCCTCCTTCTTGCGCCGGTCCTCCTCGGCGTGGGCCTCGGCGTCCTTGACCATCTGCTCGATGTCGTCCTTGGCCAGCGAGGACTGGCCGGTGATGGTCATCGACTGCTCCTTGGAGGTGGCGCGGTCCTTGGCCGCCACGTGCACGATGCCGTTGGCGTCGATGTCGAAGGTGACCTCGATCTGGGGCACGCCCCGGGGGGCGGGCGGCAGGTCGACGAGCTGGAACTTGCCGAGCGTCTTGTTGAACTGGGCCATCTCCCGCTCGCCCTGCAGCACGTGGACCTCGACCGACGGCTGGCTGTCGTCGGCGGTCGTGAACACCTCGGTGCGCTTGGTGGGGATGGTGGTGTTCCGCTCGATGAGCTTGGTCATGACCCCGCCCTTGGTCTCGATGCCGAGGGACAGCGGGGTGACGTCGAGGAGGAGGATGTCCTTGACGTCGCCCTTGAGCACACCGGCCTGGACCGAGGCGCCGATGGCCACGACCTCGTCGGGGTTGACGCCCTTGTGGGGCTCCTTGCCCGTGATGCCCTTGACCAGGTCGGCCACGGCCGGCATCCGGGTGGAGCCGCCGACCATGATCACGTGGTCGATGTCCTCGGTCTTCAGGCCGGCGTCGGCGATCGCCTGCTCGAACGGGCCGCGGCAACGCTCCAGCAGGTCGGCGGTGAGCTCCTGGAACTTGGCCCGGCTCAGCGTGTAGTCGAGGTGCAGCGGGCCCGAGTCGGTGGCGGTGATGAAGGGCAGGTTGATCTGGGCCTGCTGGGTGGTGGACAGCTCCATCTTGGCCTTCTCGGCGGCCTCCTTGAGACGCTGCTCGGCCATCTTGTCCTTGCCCAGGTCCACGCCGTGGTCGCCCTTGAAGGACTCGACCAGCCAGTCGATGACCCGCTGGTCCCAGTCGTCGCCGCCGAGGTTGGTGTCACCGTGGGTGGCCTTGACCTCGAAGACGCCCTCGCCGATGTCGAGGAGGGAGACGTCGAAGGTGCCGCCGCCGAGGTCGAACACCAGGATGGTCTGGTCCTCGCCCTCCTTGTCCATGCCGTAGGCCAGGGCGGCCGCGGTGGGCTCGTTGATGATGCGGAGGACCTCGAGGCCCGCGATCTGGCCCGCCTCCTGGGTGGCGGTGCGCTGTGCGTCGTCGAAGTAGGCGGGCACGGTGATGACGGCCTGGGTGACGGCGTCGCCCGTATAGGCCTCGGCGTCCGCCTTCAGCTTCTGCAGCACGCGGGCCGCGATCTCCTGGGCCTTGTAGGCCTTGCCGTCGATGTCGATCGACCAGCTCGTGCCCATGTGGCGCTTGACCGACCGCACCGTGCGGTCCGGGTTGGTGATGGCCTGGCGCTTGGCCACCTCACCGACGAGCACTTCGCCGTCCTTGGCGAAGGCGACGACCGACGGGGTCGTGCGGGACCCCTCGGCGTTGGGGATCACCGTGGCTTCGCCCGCCTCGAGGACGGCGACGACGGAGTTGGTGGTGCCGAGATCGATTCCGACGGCCTTGGGCATGGGGGATACGCTCCTGGATGGCTGGATGGTGCGGTTCTGCGACCAGTTGTCGAACGCCGAGTATAGAAACTTGAGTCTCTTGTTATCAACTTCCCGATTGATCCTTCTCCGGCACGGCCAGAGCACCTGGAACGAGGCCAACCTCTTCACCGGGTGGTACGACGCCGACCTCACCGAGCGGGGGGTGGCCGAAGCCCGCCGCGGCGGTGAGCTCCTGGCCGAGGCCGGCGTGCTCCCCGACGTCGTGCACACCTCACTGCAGCGCCGGGCCGTCCACACCGCCCAGCACGCGCTGGACACGATGGACCGCGACTGGATCCCCGTCCGCCGCCACTGGCGCCTCAACGAGCGCCACTACGGCGACCTGCAGGGCAAGGACAAGAAGCAGGTGGGCGATGAGCACGGCGCCGACCAGGTCAAGGTCTGGCGCCGCTCGTATGACACCCCGCCGCCGCCACTGGCCTGGGACGACGAGCGCCACGCCCGCTTCGACCCCCGGTACGCCGAGCTCGCGCCCGAGCTCATCCCGGCCTCCGAGTGCCTGAGGGACGTCGTCGATCGGATGCTGCCCTACTGGTACGACGCCGTGGTGCCCGACCTCCGCGCCGGCCGCGTCGTACTGCTGGCCGCCCACGGCAACTCGCTGCGGGCCCTGGTCAAGCACCTCGATGGGATCGCGGATGACGACATCGCCGAGGTGAACATCCCCACGGGGATCCCGCTGGTCTACGAGCTGGACGTCTCCCTGCGGCCTGTCGGCGACCTGGCCCTCGAGGACCGTTACCTCGGCGGCGCCGACGCGGCGCGGGCCGCCGCGGAGGCCGTCGCCAAGCAGGCCGGCTGACCCCCAGGACATCCGACCGGTCCCGGCGATCTGGCGTTTCGGGACCTCAGCGCTTCAGGGCCGCGACGACCTCGGCAAAGTGCTTCGGGTCGGGGGCCCGGTTGTTCACGAGGCTGACGCTGTCGGAGATCCCCGCCAGACGTTCGCGGATCAGCGGCGCGATCTCGTCCGGCGGGCCGCATACGGCGATGGCTTCGAGCAGGTCGTCGGGGATCAGGTCGGCCATGTCGTCCCACCGGTCCGCCCGAGCCATGCGGGCCAGCTCGGTGCGGAGATCGCCGAGGCCGTGGAGAGCGAAGACGGGCTGGTAGGCGGGGGTGGTGCCGTAGAACGCGAGCTGACGGCGGACCGCCTCCCGGGAGCGGGTCATCTCCCCCTCGTCCCGGCCGGTGACCACGATGGTCACGCAGACCACCTCGAAGCCGTCGAGGGTCCGGCCGGCCCGCGCCGCGCCCTCCGCCAGGGCGGGCAGGGTCAGCTCCTGCAGCGACCGGCGGCTGTTGACCGGATGGGCCAGGAAGCCGTCGGCCACCTCCCCCGCCACCGCGGTCATCCTCGGGCCGACACCCGCGGCGAACACTGGCGGCCGCCCGAAGGGGTTCGGCCCGGGATCGAAGGCGGGGATCATTCGCGTGTGGGTGTAGAAGTCCCCCCGGAAGTCGAGGGCATCGCCTGTCTCCCAGGCCGCCCAGATGGCCTTGATCGCCGACACCATCTCCCGCATACGCGCCACCGGCCGGGCCCACGGCATCGAGAACCGCTGGGTCACGTGCTGCTCGATCTGGCTCCCGAGGCCGAGGGTGAACCGTCCCTCGGTCAGGGTCTGGAGGTCCCAAGCGACGTTGGCCAGGGTCATCGGCGTCCGGGCGAAGGCGATCGCCACCGCCGTGCCGAGCCCGATCCGCTCGGTGTGCTCGGCGGCGACGGCCAAGGGTACGAACGGGTCGTGCTTCGCCTCGAACGAGAAGGCCCGGTCGTACCCCAAGCGCTCCAGCTCCGGGTAGACGGACCGCACCAGGGTCAGGTCGTCGGTCGGCACCGTCATCGACACCCGCATGGTCGCCGAGTCTGGCCGGTGACGGCGCCGGCGCGGGCGGGCCGCTCCGCGGACCTACGGTGGCGCCGTGCGATCGTCGTCGGCGGGGGCCGTGGCCCTGGTCCTCGCCCTGACGGCGGGGCTGGCCTGCAGCGGAGACGACGAGAGCGGCCGGTCCCCACCGTTCGCCGGCGAGGCCACCGACCTCGAGGGGTCGGTGGTCGAGCTCGAAGCCCGGCCCTCCCACCGCAGCGTCCTCGCCGCTGTGGTCGACGTCGAGGCCGACCAGCCGGTCCGGGTCGAGGTGACCGCCACCTCACCGGACGCCACCTTCCGCCTCCCCCGCACCGCCTGGGCCCGGCGGCTCCACCGCCTACCCGTGGTCGGGATGCGAGCCGACGCCACCTACGACTTGACCGTGGCCGTCTTCGACGCCGACGGCCGCCCGGCCGGCAGCGGGGCGGTGACCTTCACCACGGGGGCGCTCCCGGACTTCCTGCCCGAGATCGAGGTGGCCACATCGGAGCCGGAGGCCATGGCGCCGGGCTACACGCTGTTCGACACCGGCCGGTGGGACCTCGAGAACCTCTCCCGGGAACCGATCGGCCTCCTGGTCGCGGTCGACGAGGAGGGCCAAGTCGTCTGGTACTACCAGAACCCACCTGCGGCCAACGACGCCCGCCTGACCCCCGCCGGCACGATCCTGGTCCAGTACCCGCCCGTGGGCATCCGGGAGATCGATCTGCTCGGCGCCACGCTCCGCTCCTGGACCTGGGGAGATCCCGAGGGCGACGACCCCCGCGCCGTCACCGTCGACACCGAGTCCGACATCCGGTCGTTCCACCACGAGGCCTACCTAGCCCCCGGTGGGAACATCCTCACCCTGGGCATCCGTGACCGCCGCCTCACGCGGGCCCAACAGGCCGTCTGCGAGGAGGACGAGCCGTTCGGCATCGCCGAGGACGTGGTCATCGAGTTCACCCCGGAGGGCGAGGTCCTCCACGAGTGGCCCCTGGCCGACGTGATCGATCCCGAAGACGTGCCCGGCACGGCGCTGTGCCGCGAGACCGGCGACACCCGGGACTGGGCCCACGCCAACGGGGTCATCCTCGACGAGGACCGCAACGCCGTGATCGTCACCGCCCGCCACCTCGATCTGACCTTCGCCTTCCGCCACGAGGACGACGCCACCGGGCCCTCGGGCGAGTTGCTCTGGTCCCTCGGGCCCGACGGGACCCTGCCCCTCACCGAGGGCACCTTCAGCTACCACCTCCACGCCCCGGAGCTACAGGCCGACGGCTCGCTGCTGATCTACGACAACGGCAACGGCCGTCCCGGCGGCGTCGAGTTCAGCCGGGCCGTCCGCTACGACCTGGACCTCGCCGGCAACGATCCGGACCGGTGGTCCGCCCGCCAGGTCTGGGAGCACGTCGTGGACGACGTCGACGACGAGCCGGTCTACGCCGACTTCCTGGGCGACGCCGACCGGCAGCCCGGCGGCAACGTGCTCATCGACCACGGCGGGATCGGCCGCGGCGACGGGCCACCCCGCGCCCGCATCATCGAAGTCGTGCCCGAGGGGGCGTCCGGGGGGCCGATCGTCTTCGACCTCCGCCTGACGGAGCCGTGGGTGTCGTACCGGGCCGAGCGCTTCCCCAGCTTCTACGTCGGGCCCCGCTGGAGCGCGCCCGGCGCCTGATCAGGCGCTGAGCGGGATGTCCGAGTCGAAGCGGAGGGTGCAGATGCCCTCGACCTTGCCCACGCCGGGCAGGCGCTTGCGACGGGGCGGACCGACCTGGACCCAGTCGGGGGCGAGGGTCGCGGTGTTCTCGTCGGCCAGCACCTCGCCGGGCCCGGCCAGGTCACACAGCCGGGAGGCCAGGTTCACCGCGTGGCCGATGTAATCGTCGGCCTCGAACAGCAGGCAGGAGCCGGTGGCCACACCCGAGCGCAGATCCAGGCCGGTGGTCTTCATCCGGGTGGTCAGCTCCACGGTCGTGGCCAGCAGGGGGCCGGCCTCGACCGACACGAACATGACCCCGTCACCCAGCCACTTGGCGATGCGCACGCCCCGGCGGGCGGCGATCTCGCGGGCCGTACTGCGGAACGCCGACACCAGGCGGACAGCGGCCAGGGGGCCTTCCCGCTCGAGATAGGCGGTGAACCCGCAGATGTCGGCGAAGCCGAAGGCGCGGTGGACCGGCGACGGGTCGACCGCGTCGGCAGGCGGCAGATCGGTACCGGAAACGGCCATCACGCTTGCCCAAGGTAGCGGTAGGCGGCCTGAGGCAAGCGGCGCCTCCGTTAACGTTCTGCAACAATCGGGCGCTCAGGTGGAGGCGGCCAGGCGGGCCAGGAGCTCGAGCAACCGGCGCTCTCGGGGCCGGAACGGCACCCCACTGCGACCGGCCAGGAGGACCCGGCGGTCCTCCCCGATGGCGGCCCAGGCCACCTCCCCGTCCTCGTCGGTGGCCACGCCGGGGCCTCCCGCGGCGACGCCGGTGCCGAAGGCGGTCAGCCACGGCGCCTCGGGCCCGTCACCCACGAGCGCCTCGATCCCGTCGGGGCCGATGACGGCCACCCAGCGGGCCCGCAGCTCATGGTGGACCCGCTCCGCCAGAGCGACCAGGCGGGACAGGACGTCGGCCGCCTCGATGAGGGCCACTGCCGTCTCGAGGGCGTCGATGCGGGGGTCGCGCTCGGAGAAGTCCACAGCCCGCAGCTCCTCGACGTCGACGCCGTCGACCGCCTCGATCTCGCGGGCCAACAGGTCGTCGGTCACTGCTTCGGGGACGGTGACGAGGAACTCGTCGACGGCCCGCCCCGCTCCGTGGTCCACGACCTCGATCTCGTGCACGTCGCCGCCCACCCCGCCGATCCGGCTGGCCACCGCACCCAGCGCTCCCGGGCGGTCCGGTAGCCAGACCCGGACGACGAGGGAGCGCGTACCGTCGACCATCGGTCAGCCCATGCCACCCAGCGAGATGAGCTTGGTCTCGACGTACTCCTCGAGGCCCTCGGCTCCCGACTCGCTGCCCAGACCGCTCTGCTTCCAGCCCGTGAAAGGGCCCTCGGTGCCGTGGGGCGTCCACTCGTTGACCCCGACCATCCCGAACTCGAGCCGCTCCGCCGCCCGCATGGCCGAGCGCAGGTCGTTGGTCCAGACATACGAGGCCAGGCCGTAGGGCGTGTCGTTGGCCAACGCGATGGCCTCGTCGAGGTCCCCGAAGTCGACCACGGGCATGACCGGGCCGAACAGCTCCTCGCGGTAGACGGGGAAGTCCGGGGTGATGTCGGTGACCACGGTGGGCTCGAAGAAGTAGCCCGTGTCCCGGTCCGCCGGGCGCCCACCGCCCGCGGCCACGGTGGCCCCGTGGTCGGCCGCGGCGGCCACGAGGCCCTCGAGGCGCTCCCGCTGGCGGGCGTTGATCATCGGCCCCACCTCGGTGTCGGGGTCGGTGCCCGGGCCGAGGCGCAGCTTCTCGACCAACGGCACGACCCGCTCGACGAACTCGTCGCGGCGCTCGCCACCGATGAGGAAGCGCTGGGGAGAGACGCAGACCTGGCCGGCGTTGCGGTACTTCGCGGTCACGGCGCCGGCCGCCACAGCCTCCATGTCGGCGTCGGGCAGGACGATCACCGGCGCGTTGCCCCCCAGCTCGAGGGACAGGCGGGTCACCGTCGTCGAGGCCCCGTCCATGAGGAGCTTGCCCACCCGCACGCTGCCCGTGAAGTGCAGCTTGCGCAGGGCCTCGTGCTCGAGCATGGCCCGGCCCATCCCCTCGGGGTCGCCGTTGACCACATTGAAGACACCGGCGGGTAGGCCGGCCTCCTGCAGGATCCCCGCCAGGTCCATGCAGGTCATCGGGGTGAACTCGGAGGGCCGGCTGACCACGGTGCACCCGGCGGCGAGGGCGGCGGCGACGGCCCGCACGACGTTGTAGGCCGGAAAGTTCCAGGCGGTGATCGTCCCCACCACGCCCACCGGCTGGTGCAGGACCATCATGCGCTTGCCGGGTATCCGGCTGGGGATCGTGCGGCCGTAGTTCCGCTTGGCCTCCTCGCCGTACCACTCGAGCAGGTCGGCGGCGGCCACCCACTCCCCCCGGCCCTGCAGGAGGGGCTTGCCGCTCTCCCGCGAGGTGACCTCGCCCAGCGCCTCCAGGCGCTCGCGGACCAGGTCCGAGGCCCGGTGGAGGACGGCCGCCCGCTCGTAGGCCGTGGCCGTCGACCAGGCCGGGAACGCCGTCGCCGCGGCGTCGATCGCCGCGTCGGCGTCGGCCCCCGTCCCGAAGGGGACTGTGGTGATGGTGGCCTCGGTCGAGGGATCGATCAGGTCCCAGGTGCCCCCGTCGGAGGCGTCGACCCACGCCCCGTCGATGAACTGCCGGTACTCACCCATTGTTGGACCCCCGTCCGGTCGACGCGTACGCCCGCAGCGTACGCGTCGACCTCGGACGAGGGTCGCGGGCACCAGGGCCTAGAGGGCGTCGCCGTCGAGCTCGCCCGTGCGGATCCGCACGGCCTTGCCGACCGCGGTGACCCACACCTTGCCGTCACCGATGGCACCGGTCTTGGCGGCACCGACGATGACGTCGAGGGTGGGCTCGAGGGCCTCGTCGGCGACGAGGACCTCGACCTTCACCTTGGGCACGAAGTCCACCTGGTACTCCGCACCGCGATAGGTCTCGGTGTGACCTCCCTGGCGGCCGAAGCCCCGGACCTCGCTCACGGTCATGCCGGCGACGTCGGCGGCCTTGAGGGCCTCCTTGACGTCGTCGACCACGTGGGGCTTGACGATGGCTGTGATGAGTTGCATGTCGTAGCTCTCCTAGCTCTTGGCCGACTCGGCACCGGCGCCGACCCCGACCAGGGTGTCAGGGGCGTAGCCGGGGGAACCGTGCTCGAGTACGTCGAGCCCGGCGACCTCCTCCTCGGCCGACACCCGCAGCCCGATGGTCTTCTTGATCAGGGTGAAGACGATCCCGGCGGTGATGGTGGTCCAGGCGAACACGGCTACGACACCGACGAGCTGGAACCACAGCTGGTCGATGCCACCGCCGTAGAACAGACCGACGTCGTCCTGATACACGAAGATCCCGTCGGAGGTGGTGGCGAACAGGCCGACGGCCAGCGTCCCCCACGCCCCGCAGACGCCGTGCACCGAGATGGCCCCGACCGGGTCGTCGATCTTGATCCGGTCGAAGAACAGCACCGAGAAGACGACCAGGGCCCCGCCGATGACACCGATGGCCGCCGCTCCCCAGTTGTTCACGTAGGCGCAGCCGGCGGTGATGCTGACGAGACCGGCCAGCAGGCCGTTGGCCGCCATCCCGACATCCGGCTTCCCCGTCTTGAACCAGATGACCGCCATGGCGGTCACTGCCCCCATGGCCGCGGAGATCGTCGTGGTGACGGCGATGTCCATGACGTAGAGGTCTGCGGCCAGCTCCGAGCCGGGGTTGAAGCCGTACCAGCCGATCCACAGGATCATCGCCCCGATCACGACGAACGGCATGCTGTGGCCGGGGATCGCCCGGGCCTTGCCGTCCTTGCCGAACTTGCCGAGACGGGGTCCGAGGATGATGGCGCCCATCAACGCCGACCAGCCGCCCACGCTGTGCACGACGCTGGATCCGGCGAAGTCGGTGAAGGCATGGCCGAGGCCGTCGGCCGCACCCAGACGGAGCAGCCAGCCGCCGCCCCACACCCAGTGGACGACCACGGGGTAGATGAAGGCGGTGATCGCCGCGCTGTAGATGAAGTAAGACTTGAACTTGGTCCGTCTCCGCCATCGTGCCCGACACGATCGTGGCCGCCGTCGCCGCGAAGGCGACCTGGAAGATGAACTGGGTGGCCAAGGTGAGGGACGACTCGTCGAACTTCGAGGCGTCGAGGAACAAGCCCTCGGTGCCGATGAAGCCGTTCGTGCCCCCGTAGGCGATGGCGAAGCCCAACGGTCGCGAAGATCGGGATACCGATCGACACGTCCATGAGGTTCTTCATCATGATGTTGGCGACGTTCTTGGCCCGGGTGAGGCCCGCCTCCACCAGGCCGAAGCCGGCCTGCATGAACAGGACCAGGATGGCGGCGATGAAGACCCAGAGGTTGTTGAGGATGTAGTCCAGCTCGGGTTCCTCGGGCCTGCCCACCGCAAAGGCCGGGTCGGCCAAGGCGGCCACCAGGGCAGCCAGGGCCGCGCCGGCCAGCAGCTTTCTCTTCATGGATTCTCCTCCGATCGGGACGGCGCGCGCGGGATCTGCCGGCGCCGTCGGTTGTCCCGGCCGACCGTACGGAGGGGGTGTTTCGGGCTGGTTCGTGGGCTGTTACGCCTCCTGTACAGCGATGTGTCCCCCGGATGTCCAGGGTGTTTCGGGGCCGGAAGCTCCCCGGTGCGGGCACCGATGGGTTCCGGCGCCGGGGGACACCGCGAGTAGCTTCGGTTCCGTCATGAAGCGAGTCACGCCCCAACAGCTCGTCATCGGCCTCGGCGTCGCCATCGCCCTCTTCACGATCGGCTCCGGCATCGCCCCCGGCATCACCGGCTTCGAGGAGGAGTCGACGATCCACCGGGAGGTGTTCGGGAACATCCCCGACCCCCTCAAGGTCGCCTTCTACACGGTGATCCCGGCCCTCCTGGTCTACGGCGCCGTGCTCTTCTCCTTCCGGGTGAAGAACTGGCAGCGGGGTGCCCCGGACGACCGGTCGACCAACACCAGGAACATCAAGCGGCGCATGGGCGACTTCCGGGCCGGGGTCTACATGCAGACCCTGTTGCGGGACCCGGTGGCCGGGGTCATGCACTCGCTGATCTACTTCGGCTTCCTGGTCCTGGTCGCGGTCACCGCGGTGTTGGAGATCGACCACCAGCTGCCCGACGACGCCAAGTTCCTGCACGGCACCACCTACCAGGCCTACATCTTCGTGGGCGACGCCGCCGGCCTCGTGTTCCTGGCCGGCATCGTGCTGGCGATCGTGCGCCGGTACATCGTCCGGCCCTACCGCATCCGCATCAAGTCCAAGCCCGAGCACGCGGTGATCCTGGGCATCTTCTTCCTGATCGCCGTCTCCGGCTTCAAGACCGAGATGTTCCGCCTAGCACTCGAGGGCCGGCCCGAACACGAGGAGTGGGCGTTCATCGGCTATCCCCTGTCGGGCCTGGTCGACGGGATGGACAACCTCGCCGGCTGGCACCAGGCCGTGTGGATCTTCCACGTCGTCTGCTTCATCGCCTTCCTGGCCATCCTGCCGGTGACGATGCTGCGCCACATGTTCACCTCGCCGCTGAACATGTACCTACGGGACCGCGAGCGCCCCAAGGGCGCCATGAAGCCGCTGCCGAACCTGATGGAGACCGAGCTGGAGTCCTTCGGCGCCTCCACCATCAGCGAGATGACCTGGAAGCAGCTGCTGGACACCGACGCCTGCACCATGTGCGGGCGCTGCACGTCGGTCTGCCCGGCCCACGCGACCGGCAAGCCGCTGGACCCGCGCGAGATCGTGCTCAAGACCGGCGAGGTCATGGCCGCCACCGGATCGCCGGTCGTGTCGCCCCCGATCGGCGTCGACGCCGAGATCACCGTCGGGGCCGACAGCCTCTTCGAGCGCATCACCCCCGAGGAGCTCTGGGCCTGCACCTCCTGCAAGGCCTGCGACGAGATCTGCCCGGTGAACATCGAGATCCTCGACAAGATCCTCGACATGCGGCGCTACCTGTCGCTGATGGAGTCCAACTTCCCGACCGAGCTGGGCAACGCCTACCGGGCCATGGAGAACTCCTCGAACCCCTGGGGCATGTCCCAGGGCGAGCGAGCCGACTGGGCCAAGGGCCTCGAGGGCCCAGCGGCCCGGGGGCGGAGCCCCCAGGAGCGGCAAGCACAGGGGACCGACGCCGAGATCCCGGTCATCGACCCGGGCGACGCCTTCGACCACGAATACCTCTACTGGGTCGGCTGTGCCGGGAGCTTCGACGACAAGAACCGCAAGGTCAGCCAGGCCATGGCCAAGCTGATGACGCGGGCCGGCCTGGACTTCGCCATCCTCGGGCCCTCCGAGCTGTGCACCGGTGACCCGGCCCGCCGGTCGGGCAACGAGTACCTGTTCCAGATGCTGGCCACCCAGAACGTCGAGGCCCTCAACGGCATGGGGGTGCGCAAGATCATCACCCAGTGCCCCCACTGCTTCAACACCCTGGCCAACGAGTATCCCCAGCTGGGCGGGCACTACGACGTGGTCCACCACAGTCAGCTGCTGGAGTCCCTGATCGAGTCGGGGAAGCTGGACATGACCGACGCCCGGCTGGAGGAGCGGCTCGTGTACCACGACTCCTGCTACCTCGGCCGCCACAACGACGTGTACCTGGCACCCCGGAAGGTCATCGGGAGCCTGGGCGGCGTCGAGGTCGTGGAGGCGCCCCGCAACGGCACCCAGGGCATGTGCTGTGGCGCCGGCGGTGCCCGCATGTGGATGGAGGAGCACACCGGCAAGCAGGTCAACGTCGAGCGCTCCCAGGAACTGCTGGCCACCGGGGCCAGCCGGATCGCCACCGCCTGTCCGTTCTGCTACATCATGATCGACGACGGCGTGAAGGGTGAGGGTGTCGACGAGGAGCAGGTGAAGGTGGCCGACATCGCCATGCACGTGCTCGAGGCCGTCGAGCGCGGCGAGGCCGCGGTCGACGCACGACTGGGGGTCACGACAGGTGCTGAAGCGCTCCAGGAGTGAGAAGGCCGCGAAGCGGCACGAGTGGGAGCCCCACGGTGAGGGCGTCCTGCTGGTCTGTGACGACCCCGACGCCGGGGAGCTGCTCAGCCGCTTGATGACCGCCGACGGCCACGACGTCCACCGGGTCGAGACCGCGGAGGGCGCCGTCCGTCACCTGCTGGCCACACCCCGGCGGGCCACGGTGCTGTCCCTGTCCGGGCCGACGGCCAACCGCCAGCTGCTCGAGAAGATCCGCACGCACCCCAACCCGCCGGTGAGCGAGGTCGCGGTGGTCCTGCTGGCCGACGACGTGGCGGCTGGGACCGATGCGTGGGCCAAGGGCGCCGACGGCTTCCTCGCTCGCCCCTTCCACGCCGAGCAGTTCAGCGCCGAGCTCCAGGGCGCGCTCGACCGGCCCTTCGCCGACCGCCAGGCTCACCGCGAGGCCGAGCGCGACACCGACTGAGGCATCCCGGATCAGCCCCACCGCCCGGGGCGACTCACCGCCCCGTTCCGGCACCTGTTCTGACGTTCAGGCGGGGGCGAAGAGGATCTCGATGCGGCCCTTGGCCGAGCGGCGGCGGCGCTTCTCCTTGCCGGTGGCCGGGCCGAGGATGTAGGCGGGTTCGGGGTCGAGGTCGTCGGGCCCGGCCAGGGCGACGAGGGTCTTGGTCCGCACCGGTCGGGTCGGGTCGAGCGGGCCGAGCTCGTCGACGTCGAGGTCCCGGCGGATGCGGGCCGCGGTGGCCGGGTCGATCAGGCGGGCCACCACGTCGAGGGCCATCTCGACGGCGGCCGCGGCCCCCTCGGCGGTCATGACCTTGCCCGAGCGCACGATGCGCTCGGCCACGGCGTGGGCCCCCTGCTCCTCGAGCAGGTCGGTGGCCAGCCAGTGCGTGGTCGCATCGCCGTCGAGCACGCCGGCCGCGGCCAGCAGGACCGAGCCGGTGGAGACCGCGGTGGTCCACTCGCTGGCCTCGTGGGCCCCGGCGACCCAGGCCACGGCCCGCTCGTCGGTGACCAGCCGCCGGATGCCGATGCCTCCGGGCACGACCACCACATCAGGGTGGGGGTGGTCCTCCATCACCGCGTCGGCCAACAGGGCCACGGTCGAGCCCTGGGTGGGGATGCGGCCCGGGGCCGCGGCCACGAGCCGGACCCGGGCCCCCGGCACCCGCCGGAACACGCCGTAGGGCCCCAGGGCTTCGAAGGCGGTGACCCCGGGCGAGAGGAGAACGGCGACCTCCATCAGACCGGACACGTCCAGTCGTCGTCGACGGTCGCCGCGGCGACGGCGCCGGGGGCAGGGAACGGCTGGCGGAAGGTGAAGGCATGCGCCGTCGGCCCGTGCTCGGCCAGGTGGGCCAGGCGCCCCTTGGCCTCGTCGATGGTCGGGCGGTGGCCCTCAGGCACCCACCAGAGCACCGTGAACACCTCGTCCAGCTTCTCGAACCATTGACGGCGCTGGACCATGACGTCGCGGTGGGCGGTGCGGTAGACGAAGTCGGCCAGCGCGTCGACCGAGGCCCACGTGCTCATGTTCACCAGCATCCTGTCGTCGTCGTAGGGTCGGATCGCGGTGGCATCGCCGTCCTCGGTCTGCAGGCGCCAGACGAAGCCGGGTGCGGTGTCAGCGATGGCGTTGATCGGCTCCAGGGCCCCCATGAACCCGGCCACCAGCGGATCGTCGGTGGAGGCCTTGAGCCGGCCGACGTTCAGCTGGGCCAGCTCCCATGACGAGGTCGACGACATGGGACGCGACCGTACCCCCGGCTACTCTGTCGGGTCCTGCGGGTGTAGTTCAGTGGCAGAACATCAGCTTCCCAAGCTGAGAACGCGAGTTCGACTCTCGTCACCCGCTCCAAGCGAGCTGGGGGCTGGCCGAGGCCAGGCGGCGATGTTCTCCACGTCTTCGGGGTCCATCTCGCAGATCGGATAGTCAGGCATCGAGGTCATCCAGCACTCGGTCTGCCTCATGCAGCCAGGCCTCCAACGCCCCCTTCCTGTCGGAGTCGCAGAAGAACGGGGTGCTGTGCGTGCTCTCCATTCGCCCGCAAGTGTCGCACTTCTCTTCCTTCAGCCCGATGGTGGCCGCAGTGCCCCAGAACCCCCACATCGCGGGTTACCCCCTTCGTCGGTCGGGCATTTCCACAAGCCACGCCGATGGCTCAGAGCGGCCCCCGTCCTATCGGCCGACCCACACGGTCATTGACGAAACGCTGAGGTTCTGGAGTACGGCTCCACACCTTCCGATTCCCCACACACCAAGAACGTGCCTGAGGCCGACGATGCTGCAGGGCCGGCCGGAGGATCCGCGAGCGCCGGCCGACGTTCGCGCTTAGCGTCGAGGCGTGGTCGGCGGTCGTCGACCGGACAAGGAGACCGACATGGCCGAGCATCCCAACGTCGCCGTCGTCCGCAACGCCTACGAGTCGTTCGCGAAGGGCGATCTCGACGGAGCGTTGGCCGACCTGGCCGACGACTGCGTGTTCCACTTCGGTGGCGATGGCCCGAACAGCGGTGACCACAAGGGCCGCGAGGCCATCACCGCGGCGCTGATCAATAACTTCGAACTCACCGCGGGCACCCAGGCCCTCGACATCAAAGGCATCTACGCCGACGAGGACCACGCCGCCGTGGTCCTCCACGAGACGGCCACCCGTCCCGACGGCGCGTCGATCGCGGTGGACGAGGTGCACGTCCTCCGACTTCGTGACGGCAAGGTCCTCGACCTCTGGGACCTGCCCGAGGACATCCAGGCGCACGACGACTTCTTCGACGGGAAGTAGTCGACTCAGCGAGACCCAGATCCTCGAGACACCGCCCCGTTGAGTTCGGGGCGGCACCTGAGTGCCACCGAACGCTCAGCGGTCACTGATCCCAAGTTCCAGGGATCTCGGGGTCTGCCCGGCTGGATCCGACGGAGTCCACCGAGTCGGTCCCCCAGTCACCGGGCTTTCGTTGACAGTGTCGTCGTCCAGCCGGTCCAGCACCTTGCTCATGCCCGTGAAGGCGTGACGGACGCACAGCTCGATGCTCGCTCCGGTCAATTCCATGGCCGCCGAGTCTGGCACCAGGCCCGCCCGACCGAGTCCCCGGTTCCTGTCACTGTGCCATGGTAACGTACTGGTGTTCTTGACTTTCGATGGAGGAAGTGTTCAGGATGACCAGGGAGCTGGAGGACCTGGAGCACCTGCTGGACCTGGCCAACAAGGTCCTCTTCGCCGGCCAGCCCTCCCAAACCAAGTGCGAGGACCTGGTCGCGGTCTGCCGGATCCGCAACAAGGTCGACGCCCTCGACGCCTCGATCCTCACCGCCTTCGAAGGCACCCAGGAACACGCCGCCCAGGGCCACTCCTCGCCGATCGGCTGGGCCAAGCACAACTGCCGGGCTCGCGGCAGGGACCTGTCCCGCCGCCGGCGCCTGGCCCGGGACCTGCGGGGCCTGCCGATCACCAACCAGGCCCTCATCGACGGCGGGATCACGTTCGAGCACGTCGAGGTGCTGGCCCGGGCCCACCGGCTGTTGGGCGACGAGATCTTCTCGGTGCTGGAACAGCCGCTGGTGGACATCGCCTGCCGGGAGCCGTTCGTCGACTTCGCCCAGGCCGTCGAGTACGCCGTGGTCCGGACCATGCCTGCTGATGCCGAGGACCGGGCCCGCCGCCAGGACGAGGACCAGTACGCCTCCTCCTCGGCCACCCTGGACGGCACTGGCAAGATCGACGCCGGACTCGCCGGCGCCGGGTTCCTGGTCTGGCAGGCCGAACTGGACCGCCTCTGCCGCCAGCTCCTGGAAGAGGACCGGGCGGAGGCCCGCGACCGGCTCGGCCGACGACCGCTGCACACCGAGCTCCGACGCGACAACCGTCAACGACGCGCCGCGGCCATGGTGCTCATGGCCCAACGCTCATCCCTCTATGGCGGACCCGACCTCGGACCCTGCCCGTTCACGCTGATCGTGCACAGCGACGACAGCACCGTTGCGAAGATCCTCGACGCGCTCCGGCGGTGGATCGCGGATGACGAGACTGGCCAGGCCGTCGACCTCGACGACTACCTGAACGGCATCGAGCTCGACGGCCACAGCCTGCACGAGACCGACGACGGCACCGTGGTCACGCCCCACCTGATCCTGTTGGCCATGCTCCTCGGCACCGTGCGGGGGATCCTCTATGACCCCGACGGCGAGATCCTCCGCTACGGCCGCGAGCGCCGCCTCTTCTCCAAGGCCCAAGCCGCCGCCATCCGCTCCAAGTACCGGCGCTGCTGTCACCCCTACGGCTGTGACCGGCCCCCCGCCCGCACCCAGATCGACCACGAGCACGAGCACCAACACGGCGGCCTCACCGACACCGAGAACGGCAAGCTCGAGTGCGACGGCCACAACCTCTGGAAGACCAACAACCAGGACAAGCCCCCGCCCTGGTCCGCGCGACCGCCCGACCACAACCAACGAAGACGCCCGCCCGACACCGGGCCACCTCCCCCAACCGAATGACCGGGCCGCTGTGGACCCTCGCCCACCCCTGGCGTGCCCGCGGTCAGGGATGGGCGGCGCACAGGGTTGCTCGTAGATGCAGTGATCTGTGCACGTGCGTGTTAGAATCTCACCATGCGAACGACGGTCGAGTTCGACGACGACACCGCCAAGGTGATCGACCAGCTCCGCCAGGAACGGGGCATCGGCGTCTCCGAGGCCGTCAACGAGCTCATCCGTCGAGGGCTCCTTCCCCGACCTGCCGGCGAGCCGTTCCGGCAGGCCACCCACCCACTGGGGCTCAAGGTGGACGTCACCAACATCGCCGAGGCCCTCGACCTCCTCGAGGGCTCGGACGCCCGCTAGGTGCTCGTCGACGCCAACATCCTCCTGCTCGCCGTAGACGAGACCAGCCCGCTCCACGACCGAGCCCACCGCTGGCTGGAGGACGCCCTGAACGGCAGTCGTCGGGTGGGCCTGCCCTGGGCGTCGCTCACCGCCTTCCTGCGGATCGTCACCAACCCCCGGGCGCTGGCCGAGCCCCTGGCCCCGGCCGCGGCCTGGGCCCTCGTCGACGCCTGGCTCGACGCCCCCACCGTCTGGGTGCCCGGCCCCGGCCGGGGCCACCGCGTCATCCTCGGTCGGCTCGTCGGTGACCTCGACCTACGGGCCAACCTCATCCCCGACGCGGTGCTCGCCGCCCTGTGCATCGAGCATGGCCTGGCCATGGTCTCGGCCGACTCCGACTTCGCCCGTTTCACCGAGGTCACCTGGCGCAACCCCCTGGCCTGACGGGGCGCCCACCGTCTGACGAAGCTCGACGTCGGCCCCGGGATCAGGGCCCGCGACGCCGGCGGACCTTGCGGGGGAGCCAGAAGAGGACCGCCACGAGGGCCACGATGATGAGCACCTCGAGGGCCACCGTCGGAGGGTATCGGTGGCCTAGGCCTGCTCTCGGACTCACCGCGACGACCGACCTGCCGACGGGAAGGCGATGGCGACAGCGCTACCGGCGGGTTGGTACGCGGACCCGGCCGATTCGAGCCGGTACCGGTACTGGACGAGCGAGCAGTGGACGACGCACGTCCGCGACCGGGACGCCGTGGACACCGCCGGCGCGCGGCCGCTCCCGGACTTCGACGCCGCCGACGTCGAATCAGTTGAACCCTCGGCCGGCCGATTTCGCCGGCGGGTGCCTGTGCTCCTCGGGGCGCTCGCCCTCATCGCCCTGGTGGCCACGGCCGGGGCGGTCACCCTCGGGGGTTCGGACTCGTCACAGGCCGCGGGCAACACCCTCACCGGCGAGGTCCGGGTGGCCATCGCTCGGACCAGGGGGGCGGCCGGTGACTCGCCCCCGGCCGATGGCGCCCGCTGTGGGACCGGCGCCCCGCCGGGCGTCGGTGCCGGCACTGAGGTCACCGTCAGCAATGCCCGCGGCGACGAACTGGGTCGGACCGTGCTGCGCGCCGGTCAGGTCGATCGCACCCAGAACGCGACCACCTGCGTGTTCGACTACGCGATCGCCGCGGTCACGAACGCCCAAGTCTACGCGGTACAGGTGTCGGGTCGGCCCGCCAGCCGGATGACCATCGCGCAGATCGTGAGCGCCGGTTGGCGGGTCGACCTGCGGGTAGGCTGAGCCCACGTTGGCGAGTCGCCCACCTGCACCGGATGGAACCCGGGCGCCCCGCAGGACGTTGACCGCTCATGGCTTTCGACCTTCCCTCGCCGCACGACGAACCTCGGGTGGGGTTCGTCCGTCGCCATGCGCTGGCTCTGTCCGTCGCCGCCGTTGCCGGCCTCGGGATCGTGGCCTGGCTGGCGTTCGGGTACTTCGGCGTCCAGACGCTCTGGGTCGACGACGAGGTCGACGAAGCGGGCCCGGTGTTCGATTCCGGCGCCACCCCGGATCCGACCGTCGCCGACGCCCCGACCGACGACGGGGCCGAGCCGTCTGAGACGGCGCCGCCAGAGGTACCGGTCGTCCAGACCGTCGCCACCGGGCAGTTCATCTCACGGGACCACGCCACCGAGGGCACCGCCAGCGTGCTCACCGACGGCAGCCCACAGCGGTTCCTGCGGTTCACCGAGTTCGCCACCGACAACGGTCCCGACGTGAACGTCTACCTGTCCACCACCGCGCCCGACGGTGACTCGGGTGCCTTCGACGACGACTTCGTCGACCTGGGTGATCTCAGTGGCAATGTCGGTGACCAGAACTACGAGATCCCAGAAGACGTCGACCTCAGCCGGTATCGCACCGTCGTCCTCTGGTGCGTCCGCTTCGGCGTCCCGTTCGGTGCCGCGCCGCTCGAGCAGGCCTGACCGCTACCCGTCGAGGCCGAGCCGTTCGAACTGGTCAGCGGGGCCTTCGAGCTCTTCGAGGGCTGAGCGCAGCAGGTCGACCAGCTCGGCCTCGAGGGGCTCCCCGACCCGGTTCTCCGTCTCGTCGGGATCCACCTCCAGGTCATAGAGGTGGTGTTGGTCGGCGTGGCCGTAGCCGGCCCAGAACGGCAGGCGGTCACCCGCGGTGTAGGGCTGGCGGATGACCGGGATGTCGGTGCCCGGCATGGTGTCGAGGAACGCGCGGCCGTCCGGTGGCGGCAGGCCCTCGACCCCAGCCAGGTGCAGGGGCATGGTCGACCATCGGTTGGACCACATCGAGAGCGGGAACGGATCCCCCACGGGGGCCCGGGCGTACTTGTGACGGCCGTCGGTGACCTGGACCCAGTTGCCCCACACCCCGCCGATGGCCCAGTCACGCACCGTGGTGGCGTCACCGGTGAGCAGCGGCACCAGGGAGTGACCGTGGGTGCGGTGCCCCGCGGTGACGCCGAAGATGTCGGCCAGGGTGGCGTGGAGGTCGACACCGGTGGTGAGCGCTTCACAGGTGCCCCCGCCCGCCACCCCCGGCCAGTGCACCAGGAGCGGGGTGTGGCCGAGCGGCTCGTACTGGGGGACCCCGGGCTTGCCCCAGAGGTCGTCGCCGCCCCGGACGTCGCCCAGGTAGTGGCCGTGGTCGGTGCAGACGACCACCGCGGTCGAGTCCCACAGCCCCTGCTCGTCGAGTGCGCCGAGGACCCGGCCGAACCAGTGGTCGATCAGGGAGACCTTGGCGCCGTAGTTGGCCCGGAGGTGGCGGGCCTCGGCGGGGCTGAGGTGCCCCTTGCTCACGCCGCCGACCGCATAGGGCGGCCAGATCAACCGCTCCCCCGCCCACGGTTCGTCCTCGTACCTGCCCTCCCAGGGAGCGGGGACGTCGAAGGGCTCGTGGGGGTCGAACTCGTCAACGAAGAGCAGCCAGCGATCGTGGTGGGGAGTAGCCCGGCCCAGCCAGTCGGCGGCCGCGGCCATCACCCGGGGACCGGGGTAGTCCTCCTCGGCCCGGAAGAACGTGCGGGAGCGGTCATAGCCGCGCTCCAGGTCGATGGCCCGACCCGTCTGGCGCTCGTAGAACCACGAAGCACCGACCGCCGGTGAGCCCACCCAGCTCGGGTCGGGGTGGGTCCTCCAGGCGTCCCCCTCGTGGCCCCGCTGGTAGTCCCAGGCGAAGAAGTCGGTGTGGTAGTTCTCGCCGCCCGTCTCGAAGAGGTGCGGGTGGTCCGAGACGAGCATGGTCACCACCCCCTCGTCCCGCAGGGCGGCGGTGACCGGGCGCTCCCACAGCTCGATGGAGCCCCAGGGCTTCCAAAGGAAGTCGAGGGCGCCGCAGAGGATGTCGTGGCGGGCCGGCATGCAGGGCAGCGAGCCGGTGACGTGACGGGTGAAGCGGGTGGCCCGCTCGGCGGCGAAGCGGTCCAGGTGTGGCGTGGCGAAGTCGGCGCCGCCGTAGGAGCCGAGGTCGTGACGGTTCAAGGAGTCGAGCAGGACCACCACCACGTTCTGCGGCATCGTCACCCCGTCATTCTCCCAGACGCGACGAAGGCCCCGCCCCGAAGGGCGGGGCCCTCACCGAATCACACCTGGATGAGCTCGGCCTCGATCTCGAGGGTGACCTTCTTGCCGACGAGCACGCCGCCGGTCTCGAGGGCCTGGTTCCAGTTCAGGCCCCAGTCCTCACGGTCCAACTCGCCCGTGGCGCTGAAGCCGAGGCGGGTACCGCCCCAGGGATCGCCGGCGGCGCCGAGGAACTCCACCTCGAGGCGCACGGGGCGGGACACGCCCTTGATGGTCAGGTCGCCGTCCAGGACCCAGTCGCCACCCTCCCGGCGGAGGCCGGTGCTGGTGTAGGTGATGGTCGGGAACGCCTCGACGTCGAGGAAGTCCGCCGTGCGCAGGTGCTCGTCACGGCCCGCGTCGCGGGTGTCGATCGAGGCGGGGTCGATGTCGACGACGACCGTCGAGTCGTTGACGTCCTCGGCGACGGTGACCGTGCCCGACACGCCGGTGAAGGCGCCCCGCACCTTGGACACCATCAGGTGCCGGACCACGAAGCCGGCCTGGCTGTGGGAGGCGTCGATGGCGTAGGTGCCGGCGGCGGGGACCTCGACCCCGTCGACGGTGCGGGTGATGGTGGTGATCTCGGTGACGGTCATGGTGTTCTGCTCCTGGTTCTCGGTTGCTTCGACAATAGTTGTCGTTGCAATTACTGTACCCGCAACAACTTGCGCGTGCAACCTTTTTTTCCCGGGACTACGATCAGGGCCATGGCCTGCCCGTCACTCGACGATCCCCGGATCACCCTCGCCGGGCTCCTCTTCGAGGTCCACGACGGGCTGACCAACCGTCTGGGCGCCGAGCGCGGCCCCACCAGCGAGGTGCTGATCCGCCTGGCCCGCAGCCCCGACCGGAGCCTGCGCATGAGCGATCTGGCCGCCCAGGTCACGATGTCGGCCAGCGGGCTGAGCCGAGCCATCGACCGCCTCGTGGCCACCGGGTCGATCGAGCGGGTGGCCTGCGAGTACGACCGCCGAGTCGTCCACGCCCGCCTGACCGATCAGGGTCAGGCCGAGATCGAGGCCATGCTGCCCGACCACGTCCAGCCCTCGATAACGCCTTCTCCGTGCTCACGACGAAGGAGCGGGACCAGTTCGAGGCCACCCTGCGCAAGCTCCGCTGCCAGGTGAACCCCGAGGCTGTCCAGGCCAGCGACCCGGCCCCCGTGCGGGCCGAGGCCTCCTGACCTGCGCTCGCCCGGAAGGTGACTTATACCCACCCGGTCGACGTCCGCTACCTGGAGGCGGACCAGCAGGGCGTGGTGTTCAACATGTGGTACCTGGCGTACTTCGACGACGCGTTCGCCGGACTGCTGGCCCACGGTGGGCTCACCTACACGGCCCTGATGGCCGAAGGGTGGGACGTCCAGCTGGTCCACACCGAGCTGGACTGGACCGGCCCCCTGCGCTGGGGCGAGCCCGCGGAGATCGACGTGGCCCTCGCCCGGGTCGGGACGACCTCGTTCGCCCTGCAGTTCGTCACCCGGGTCGGTGACCGCGTCGCCTGCACGGCCGAGACCGTCTACGTCGCCGTCGAGACCACAGGCTGGACGAAGGTGCCGATCCCCGACGTCCTGCGTGACGCCCTCGGCCCGGTCGAGCCCCTCAGAGCGATCAGGCGGCGGTGACGGGGCGGATGACACGCTCGGCGTAGGCCTCGAGGCCGGCGGCGGTGTCGCCCAGGAAGAGAACGGACGGGACGATGGCCCGGTCGACACCGACCTCGGCCAGCGGCCGGCCTCCTCCACCGCGCCGTCACCGACCAGGTCCTCGTTGCCGTAGCTGACCTCGATGGCCTCGGGGTCGCGACCGGCGGCGGCCGCGGTCTGGCGCACGATGTCGACCAACTCACCGATGTCGCCCGTGCCCGGGAAGAAGCCGTCACCCAGGCGGCCGGCCCGCTCGGCCGCCTGGCCCGCGAGTGGCCGCCGATGTGGATCGGGCACTCGCCCGTTGGTCGGCTTGGGGTTGCTGCTGACGTCGTCGAAGGACACGAACTCGCCGTGGTGGGAGGCGTGGTCGCCGTCCCACAGGGCCCGCATGCACCTCGATGTACTCGTCGGTGCGGGCGCCCCGGCGGGCGAACGGGACGCCGAGGGCGTCGAACTCCTCCTCCAGCCACCCCACGCCGATGCCCAGGTCGACCCGACCGCCGGAGAGGTGGTCGAGGGTGGCCACCTCCTTGGCCAGCACCAGCGGGTTGCGCTGCGGCAGGATGAGGATGCCCGTGGCCAGACGCAGGGTCTCGGTGGCGGCGGCCACGAAGGCCAGCCAGAGGAGCGGATCGGGCATCGGCGTGGAGCTGTCCATCGCCATCTTGCCGCTCGGGTCGTAGGGGTACGCCGACTCGTAGCCCTCCGGGTAGATGACGTGCTCGACGGTCCACAGGGAATCGAACCCGGAGGCCTCCGCCCCCTGGGCGAGGGTGACCAGCCCGTCCCGGTCGGCGAAGGTGAGGATGTTGGCGAAGGCGATCCCGAACTTCATCGCCGCCGCACACTAGGTCAGGCCGGGACGGCCTCGCGTACGGCCTCCGCCCCGCTGAAGCGACGCACGGGCGTGCCCTCGGTCGTCGGCCTCGAAGACGGTCGGGGCCCGGCGAACGGCGAAGTCCCGGGCTGAGCCCGAGCTCGTGGCTGGCGTCGACGGTCACCACCCGAGCGATCGGGTCGACGGCGCCGAGGTGATCGACGATCGGCCCGCACGACGCGCAGTACGGCGTCGTGAAGACGACCCAGGTCCGCTCCGCGCCCTCGGTGACCCACGACGGGAAGCGGGCGCCGGGCAGGGACTCGGCCCCCGACCAGCGGCGACGACGGTCGAGCGCGACCCGTCCGGCGAAGACCAGGCCCGACAGGACGACGACGACGAGCAGGCGGACGATCATGTCGAGCCCGTCGGGCTCAAGGGAACGACCCCGCAGGCGGGCCAGCCAGAGGTAGACCTCGCAACCGACGCACAACCCCGTCACCGCGGCCAGGCCGGCCAGCGCGGCCACCACCAGGGCGAGGGCCCAGCCGAGGCCGGGGGCGCCGGCGAGGAAGGCCAGGCCCGAGGCGACCAGGAAGACCACGCCGACGGCGGCGGCGAAGCGCGGTGGTCGGGGATCCTCCAGCTCCGACGGCGGGACGAGGCGGGGCTTGATCACCTCGGCGTAGAAGCGCAGCACGGGTCCGTAGCGGGGACCGAAGGCGGCGCCGAGGAAGAGGACGACGGCGAAGATCGGCACCACCGGGCGCCAGTCGGCCAGGAATCCCGACCAGCAGGGCCAAGGCGAGCACGGCCTGGTTGGTGCGCGGCCCTCGGGGGTCGATCGGTGTCGGTGCTGTCGGTCATCATCGACAGTCTAAACCCGATCAGATCGGTCAGGTATTCCCGATCCCAGGATTTTCAGCCGGCGACGAGACTGGCCGCGGCCCAGAGGGCGGCGAGGCCACCGGCCACGGCCATGACCACGGACCGACCGACCGGGGCCCGCTCGAGGTCGCCCTCGGCCACCTCGGCGGGCGGCCGGACGATGGCCAGCACGTTGCCCACGCACAGCGCGCCGCCGATGGCCAGCACCAGGTAGGCCAGCAGGTCCTCACCCAGGAACATCGCACCATCCTGGGCCACCGGCGTCAGCCAGGCGAACTCGGGCCCGCCGCACCCGGAGCCTCGGGCGTGACCGTCGGCTCGTCGACACCGGGCGCCCCGAGCACGAGAAGGCCCCCGGCCACGACCAGCACGCCACCGACGAGGGTGCCGAGGCCGAGCACCTCGTCGAGCACCAGCCATCCGAGGAAGGTGGCCGACGCCGGCTCCAGGTAGGCCAACACGCCGGTGTGAAGCGCCGGGATCCGTCCCAGGCCCCCGAGGAAGATCGCCAGGGCCAGCGCGGTGTGGACCAGGCCCAGGACCAGGAGCCAGAACAGATCATGCTCGGTCGGCCCACGTCACCGCCCGACCAGCGCCAGCGGGACCAGGACGACCGCGGCCACGGTCACCTGGGCGAGCGCGAGCCGTCGACCGCCATAGAGCGGGGAGAGCACCTTGGCGTTGATGAAGAGCACGGCCAGCAGGACCGCGGCGAGCCCCGCGTAGACGATCCCGGCGGGCTCGACGTCCTCGGCGCCGAGACCGACCAGCAGGACCGTGCCGAGCAGGGCCAGCCCCAGGGCGGCGGCCACCCGGCGGGTCAGGTGCTCACCCAGCGTGTAGGGCGCAACGGCCGCCATGAGGACGGGGGCCAGGAAGACGATCAGGGTGACGAGACCGACCGGGGCCCGCTGCAGAGCGGCGAAGAAGAGGACCCAGTGCACCGCGAGCACGACCCCCTGCAGGAAGGTGCGGGCCGGGCGGTGGACGACGAAGCGGCGCCCGACGCTGTCGGGGCGCAGCACCAGCCACAGGACCAAGGCCACCGCGGCGATGGCCACCCGGTAGGCCACGATGCTGAGTGCCGGCAGGTCGATCTCCCGGACCACGAGGCCGATCGAGCCCCAGAAGGCGGCGACCCCGGCGACCTGTAGCTCCGGCCCCAGTCGATCCCGCACGACGGGCACCCTACGGGGGCGTCCTGACGCGACGAAGGCGTCCCCCTGCGAGGACGCCGGTTCCGGGTGGGGTGGGCGAGAGCCACGGGAAGGCGCCAGCACTCTGGGAAGAAGCGCTGGTGGCGATGCATGGAGGGAGTCGTGACCCCCGCCCTTGACCCCGGTGCCAGTGGGGGCGATGACCACTGACAGGAGTATCTACGGCATCGGTGGGCGACTCTTGAGCGGAAATGTCACGGAGCGCAAAGGCCCTGCGGCCACCTGCACCCGCCTGAGCCGCCGCCGCGTCACGACGGGCACGATGCGTGCTCAGGGGTCGCCGAGGGCCGTGTCGGGGTCGAGATCGGCGTCGGTGACCTCCTCGGACAGCTGGACGACCCGGGTCTCGTCGTCGGCCTCCACCCGTTCGACCTGGGTGAGGGTGGGGGCGCCCGTCTCCGGGTCGAAGCAGTACCGGGAGCAGGTGCCCAGGGGTGGGGCGACGAGGTCAGGGGCGGTGAGCCGCAGCTCGAAGCAGTCTCCGATCACGGGCAGAGGATCGAGGGCGGTGACCGCGTAGAGAGGGTCGTCGCCGGTCGTGTAGCCCTCCAGGGTCTCGAGCTGCTGGGCCGTCTCGTCCTCCAGGGTGCGGCCGGCCGCCGGCGTCCTCGCAGACCAGACGGCGGCGGCGGTAGACGCACGCCAGCCGGCGGCCGTCCACCAGGCCGGAGGCACCGTCCCGGTCGATGGTCAAGCGGTCCGGGGGTCGCTGGGCCACGATCACGCGGTCGGTCAGCTCCGCCCCCGTGGTGTTGGACACCCGAGTGAACGTGCTCGTCGAGCGGAAGGTGGCCGCCCGGCCGCGGGCCCAGGCCTCGAGGAACGCTTCGTCCCCGGTCGGGGGGTCCTCGGCGGCCGGTTCGGGGTCGTCGTCGACCAGGGCGGCCAGGGCGCTGAGGCCGACGAGGGCCACGAGCACGACCACGGCCAGTCGCCAGGACGGGCGCCGAGCCATGAAGGGGACGGTATCCCCCGGGGTCGGGGCGACCGGGGCATGCCCCACGTGCGATCCTGGCGGGATGGGTTTCCATCACGTCGCCATCGCCACCCGGGACATCGAAGCGACCCACCGGTTCTACGCCGAGGCCATGGGCTTCGCGCTGGTGCGGGTCGAGGCCGCGCCGACCGACGAGCCCGGCGGCTGGGCCAAGCACCTCTTCTACGACACCGGTGGCAACGGGATGTTCGCCGTGTGGGACCTGCACGATCCCCGGGTGAGCGAGTTCGACCCCGCCATCTCCACCGGGCTCGGCCTGCCCGTGTGGGTCAACCACGTGGCCTTCGACGCCCCCGACCTGACGGCCCTCGAGGCCGCCCGGGACCAGTGGCTGGACCACGGGTTCGACGTGATGGAGATCGACCACGAGTGGTGCCGATCGGTGTACACGCTGGATCCGACCGGCACGATGGTCGAGTGGTGCACCACGACGCGGACGTTCAACGACGAGGACCGCGCCGCGGCCGCCCGCGACCTGATCGACCCGTCCCCCACGCTGAAGATCCCGCCCGAGCCGGTCTTCCACCGGGCTGCGGACCGGGTCACGGTCGAACCCTGAGTCGGTCCCCCTCCCCCGAGCGGCAGGCGTGACCGAGCCATCACGGCCCGCTCCGGGCAACTGGTCCGACGAGGACGGCCTCGGCGGCGGCGGCACCGACGGCCTGACGGGCCCACCGGCGCCGCAACGCCGGTACTGGTCGCCGTGGCGGGTGCTGTTCCTCATCGGCAGCGCGGCCACCCTCTACCTCCTCCTCCCCAAGATCCTCGACGTGCTCGACCGGTGGACCGAGCTGCAGACGATCTCCAAGCCCTGGTTCGTGGTCATGCTCGGCTTCGAGATCGGCAGCTTCCTCTGCATGTGGTGGCTGATCCGGGTGGCCCTCCCCCAGGCCGACTGGTTCATCGCCGGCACCTCGCAGATGGCGGGCGCCGCGGTGACGAAGGCCGTTCCCGGCGGGGCCGCCATCGGCGCCGCGCTGCAGTTCCGGATGCTGGCCGCCAGTGGGGTGCGGATGGGCATGGCGGGCTCGACGATGGCCGCCACCTCGATCGTGTCCACCGCGACGCTGTTCGCCCTGCCCGCCCTCGCCCTGATCCTGGCCTTCTTCGGCGCCCCCATCCCCAAGGGACTGGTCCTGGTGGCCTGGGCCGGCGGGATCCTCTTCCTGCTCCTGGTCAGCCTCGGGGTCGTCGCCGTCAACACCGACCGACCGCTCGAGGTCGTGGGCGCGTGGATCGAAAAGGCCGCCGTCTTCATCGCCCGCAAGCGGGGCCGACCCAACCGCTTCTCGGTGGCCCGCCTGCTGGCGGAGCGGGACCGGGTCAAGTCCGCCCTCGGTGAACGGTGGGGCCAGGCCCTCGTCGCCTCCTCGGGCAACTGGCTACTGGACTACCTGGCCCTGGTCGCCGCGCTCCAGGCGTTGGACGCCCGCCCCCGCATGAGCGTCGTGCTGCTGGCCTACGGCGCGGCGGCCGTCCTCGGCATGATCCCCATCACCCCCGGCGGGCTCGGCTTCGTCGAGGCCGGCCTGGTCGGTGCCCTCACGCTGGCCGGCGTCCCCGCCCAGGACGCCCTGCTGGCAACGCTGGCCTACCGCCTGGTGTCCTACTGGCTCCCGCTACCCGCCGGCCTCGGTGCCTACGTCGCGTTCGGCTCCGCTACGGCAGCCTCGGCGAAGAAGCCCCTGTCGACGTCCCACCCATGCCCCGGTCCGGCCACTGAGGCGAGCGGTCAGAGGTTCTTGGCGCCGTCCTCGAACTTGGCGAAGCGGGGCAGGAAGGTCAGGTGCACCGTGCCGATGGGCCCGTTCCGGTGCTTGGCCACGATCAACTCGGTGTCCCCGTCGTCAGCCTTCTCCCGGTCGTACAACGCATCCCGGTAGATGAACATGACGACGTCCGAGTCCTGCTCGATCGACCCGCTTTCGCGGAGGTCAGCGAGGGTGGGGCGCTTGTCCTGACGGGACTCGACGCCGCGGGAGAGCTGGCTGAGGGCGATGACGGGGGTCTCCAACTCGCGGGCGAGGATCTTCAGGCCACGGCTGATCTCGGCCACCTCGACCTGCCGGTTCTCGGCGTTGGCCCGGCCGCTCATCAGCTGCAGGTAGTCGATGACGATCAGGCCGAGGTCGCCGAGCTGGCTCTTGAGCCGGCGGGCTTTGGCCCGCAGCTCCATGATCGTGAGGTTGGGGTTGTCGTCGATCCACAGGTCGGCCTCGCCGAGGCGGCCAACGGCGCGGCTGATGCGCTTCCAGTCGTCGTCGGTGAGCTGGCCGGTCCGGATACGGCGGGAATCGACCCGGGCCTCCGAGCACAGCAGGCGCTGGGTGAGCTCCACGTGGCTCATCTCCAGGGAGAACATGAGCACGGACTTCTTGGCCTGCATGGCCGCACCCGCGACCATCGCCAGGGCGAGGCTGGTCTTGCCGGTGGCGGGGCGGGCCCCGATGATCACCAGCGAGCTGGGCTGGAAGCCGCCGAGCATGTTGTCGAGGTCGTTGAAGCCGGTGTGGAGGCCGGTGATCTCGCCCTTGTTCTCGTAGAGCTGCTCGAGCCGGTCGAGGCCGAGGTCCATCAGCTGGTGGATCGGCATCATCGTGTCGGTGATCCGACGCTCGGCGATGCGGAACACCAGGGATTCGGCGGTGTCCACCGCCTTGTCCACGTCGTCGGGGACGTCGTAGCCGAGCTGGGCGACCTCGCCGCCGACGCCGATGAGCTTCCGCATCATCGCCCGCTCTTCGATGATCTTGGCGTAGTAGGCGGCGTTGGAGGTGGCCGGGGTCTGGGACTCGAGGTCGACCAGGGCGCCGGCGCCGCCGACGGACTCCAGGAGGTCGGCCCGCTTCAGCTCCTCGGCGACCGTGATGGGGTCCGCGGGCTCGCCCTGGGCATAGAGCGAGGTGATGGCGTCGAAGACGTGGGCGTGGGCCGGCTTGTAGAAGTCGTCGACGGTGACGATCTGGATGGCCGCCGAGATGGCGTCACTCGACAGGAGCATGGCCCCGAGCAGCGACGCCTCGGCGTCCAGGTTGTGGGGCGGGACCCGGCCCGGCCGCTGGGGCGGCGGCTCATCGTACTCACGGGGATCGAGACCGCCGTCGCTCATCGACGCCCTCCCCGGATCCCCACGCCCTCACTCTGCCGCGGCGCGACCTGCGGCAGAAGGGGACGAGCTGTGGATCTCGCGGGGATTTCGCGGTAGTTGCCCACAGGACCATCGTCCCCGCGTGGTGTGACACTCACGGACGGGTCCGGACCGTGTCGGGCGTTCGATCAGGCCGCGGTGACCTCGACGATGAGGGGGATCTGCACGTCGGGGTGCGGGCGGATCACGACCTCGTGGCTGCCGAGCTCCTTGATGGTGGTCTCGAGGACGACGTCGTGACGATCCACCTCGATGGAGGCCTGGGCGGCCACGGCATCGGCCACGTCCGCGGCCGTCACCGACCCGAAGAGCTTGCCCTCGTCACCCGCCCGCATGGGGATGGTGACGGTGCGGCCGGCCAGCTGGGAGGCGACGCCCTCGGCGATCTCGCGCTCGGCGGCGTCCTGGACGGCCCGCGCCTTGGCCATGCCCTCGGCCTGCTGGCGGGCCCCGGCCGTGACCTTCATGGCCAGGCCCTTGGGCAGGAGGTAGTTGCGGCCGTAGCCGTCGGCCACCTGCACCACGTCACCGCGGTGGCCCAGACCGGACACGTCGGAACGAAGGATGAGCTCCATCAGCCGTCCTCGCCGGCGCCGACCTCAGCCGGGGCGGCCTCGGCCTCGGGCGCGGCCTCGAAGGTCGCGTCCACACCGTCGAGCTCGGCGGTCGGGTCGACGTCCTCGTCGGCGCCTCCACCCGTGGGGGGCGGCGTGGCCGGCGTGGGCATCGGCATCGGGGCGTCGGCACGGGGACCGCGCTCGCCGCGGTCCCGCGACGTGCGCTGGGTGGTGACCCGGCTCGTGTAGGGCAGCAGCGCCATCTCACGGGCGTTCTTGATCGCCATGGCGATCTCGGACTGCTGCTGCTGGGTGTTCCCGGTCACGCGGCGGGCACGGATCTTGGCCCGGTCACTCATGAAGCGACGGAGGAGGTTGACGTCCTTCCAGTCCACGTAGGGCACCTGCTCCTGGAGCAGGATGCTGACCTTCTTCTTGCCCCGCCGGGCGTTGTCCTTGTTCTTGGTCCGTCGGACCTGCTGCTTGGCCATCAGAAGGGCTCCTCGTCCGGGTCGTAACCGCCACCGCCACCGCCACCGCCCGAGGGCTGGCTCGGAGCCGGGGCGGGCCGACTGTCGCCGCCCGCGAAGTCACCGTCGCGGCGTTCGTTGCGCACCACCTGTGCGGTGGCCCACTTCAGGCTGGGGCCGACCTCATCGGCGATCACACTGATGCGCACGCGGGTGTCGCCCGCCTGCGTCTCGTACTTGCGGTAGTTGAGGCGACCGGTCACCACGACCCGGTTGCCCTTCTGGATGGACTCAGCCACGTTCTCGGCCAGCTGGCGCCAGACGGTGATGTCGAAGAACTGCGGCTCGCCGTCCTCCCACTCCCCGCGGTCGTTGCGCTTCCGGTTGTTGATGGCGAGGCCGAAATCGGCCACGGCCTGGCCGCTGCTGGTGAACCGCAGCTCCGGGTCTTTGGTCACGTTGCCCACGAGGGTCACGGTGTTGTCTGCCATGTCGTTGCTCCTTCGATCAGCCGGCGGTTGCCGGCTCCGCCGCGTCCCCGAGCAGGCCACGGCGAGTGGCCTCGTGGTCGGGGAGACGGAACGTCTTGTGGCGGACGGTCTCGTCCGCGAGTCGGAGGAAGCGGTCGACCTCGTGGAGGTCCGTGGCCTCGGTCACGATCTCGAGCACGACGTAGTAACCCTCGTCCTTGTGATCGATCTCGTAGGCGTACTTGCGCAGGCCCCACTTGTCCGTGGTGGCCACCCGCCCACCGGCCTCGCCGATCATGGCGGTGACCTGGTTGAGGATGCCGTCGATGGTGGACTCGTCGACCTCGCGATCGAAGATCACCATGAGCTCGTACACACGCGTCATGCGTGCATCACTTCCCTTCGGTTCCGGCCGTGCCGGAGCCCCTGACCGGGGCAGGGTCGGTGTCCCCGTCGTGGGGACGTTGTCGGCTTTCGAGGCTAACGGCCGGTCGATCTGATTCCTTCACCTCCCCCAGTGTCCCCGCGGGGTGTGACAGCGGGACGCAGCGGGTCAGATCGGTGTGCAGCTCCCGGCCTGGACCAGCCGGGCGGCGGGGCCGTCGAGACCCAGGGCCTCCAAGCCGCCCTGAGGGACCTCGACGGTGTCGTTGTACACGCCCTCGGGGGGATAGCCCGGGCACTGGTCGTCGAGGTCGAGGCAGGGGCCCATGTCGGCGGTGGAGACGATGGCTCCCTCGGCATCGAGGTAGGCGATGGACAGGGGCATCGGCGTGTCCCGCATCCAGAAGCCACCTTCGGTGTCTGCCGGGAAGTCGAAGAGCATCCCGGCGTACTCGCCGAGGTCGACGACGTTCATCAGGCCCTGGGCGTACTGCTCGGCGGCGGCGGCCAGCAGCAGACACCACTCGAGCACCTCGCCGGCGTCGTTGGTGACCTCGACCCCGACCTCGTCGAACCCCGGGATCGTCACCCGTCCCGAGTCCGACGTCGGCCCGTCGGCCGACAGGTCGATCCCGTCGGGGACGGAGGCGGCCGTCACCTCCGGCATCGTCGAGGACGACGTCTCGCCGCTGTCGTCGGCACACCCGGCGACGAGGACGAGGGCGGCCAGCGCTCCGACGAGTCGTCTCACCGGCTCAGTCTGGCCGTCCCGGCTCGCTGAACGCGATCGCCTTCGGATCTCACCCCCTGCGGTCAACTTCCCGTTCTGGCTCCCGATCCTCCGGTCGTGGGCGGAGGATCGGGAGCCAGTTCAGAGCTCGACGGGCGGACGGGTGGATGTCGGTCGGCCTACCTGGCGTGGCCATAGAGACCGAGGGTCTCGGCGACGTCCTCGGTGAGGTGGTAGCTCTCGTCGGCGCTGGGGAAGGTCCCGCCCCGCACGTCGGCGGCGAAATGGGCCATGGCCCCGACCATCTCGTCCTTCATGGACGCGTAGCGGCGCACGAACTTGGGCGAGATCCGATCCTCGATGCCGAGCAGGTCGTGGGCCACCAGCACCTGGCCGTCGCAGTCGGGGCCGGCACCGATGCCGATGGTGGGCACGTCGACCGAGTCGGTGACCATGGCCGCCACCTCGGCGGGCACGCCCTCCAGCACGATGGCGAAGCACCCCGCGTGGGCCAGGGCCTTGGCGTCGGCGACCAGGTCCAGCGCGGCCTCGTGGGCCTTGGCCTGGACCTTGAACCCGCCCATGGCCTTGATCGACTGGGGCGTCAGACCGAGGTGGCCCATCACGGGGATCTCAGCGTCGAGGATGGCTTCGATCATCGGCAGCCGCTTGCGGCCGCCCTCGAGCTTGACCGAACCGGCGCCGGCCCGGACGAGCTGGGCGGCGTTGCGCACGCTCTCCTCGGGGGACACGTGGTAGCTCATCCACGGCAGGTCGCCCACGATGAGCGGATGGGGCTTCGCCCGGGCCACCGCCGCGGTGTGATGGGCCAGGTCGTCCACGGTCACCTGGAGGGTGTCCTCGTAGCCGAGCACGACCATGGCGACCGAGTCGCCGACCAGGATCAGGTCGACGCCGGCCTCATCGGCGATCCGCGCGCCGGGCGCGTCGTAGGCGGTGACCATGACCAGGGGTTCGTGCCCGTCCTTGACCTTGTGGGTCCGGATGTCGGGCGCGGTGACGGGCTTGCTCATCGAAGCCATCTCCTTGTCGTCCAGCGCACGTTCGGCTGCCGGCGATGCCCGCAGCCTACCCTGGGCCACCCATGGCGGACCAGCCCCCTGTGACGAACGGCACGTGTGACTCGTGCGGCCGGGAGGACGAGGAGGTCACCGAGGTCGTCCGCGTCTACGTCGTGCCCGAGTCCTGGGACCGGGAGCGGCAGGTCACCGAGGCCGAGGGCACCGAGCAGTGGTGCTTCCCGTGCCTCACCCATTACCCCCACCGCGTCGTGGGCGATGACCCGGCGGAAACGGCCGCGGACGAGGGTCAGGCCCCGACGTAGGGGCAGTGCCGACAGTACGTATGGCAGCAGGTCCCCCGCTCGGCCAGGTACCGGGCGGTCATCACCCACAGCCCGGTCACCGGGTCGATGTAGCCCGCGGCGCCCGACGCCAGCGCGGCACGGTGCGCGGCCAGCATCGCCTCGCGGGCGGGACGGTGCTCGGGCAGCCGGTCCGGGTCGGGCTGGTCGAGCTCCCGCGGCGCCAGCGGTTCGGACACGGGCTCAGACCGAGGTCACTCGCGGCGGAGCGCCGCCGCCGGGCGCGGCGGGGCCGGCCCCGGGACGGTCGTCGGCGGCGGCTCGGTGGTCGGCGGCGGCTCGGTGGTGGCCGGCGGCTCGGTGGTGGCCGGCGGCTCGGTCGTGGCCGGCGTCGACCCGCCGTCGTCGTCCGGGGCACAGGCGTCCAGGATGCCGTCGCCGTCGGTGTCCAGCGGCGTGTAGCCCGCCGGGCAGGTCGGCTGGGCACTGGTGTCGTCGACCTCGCTGTCCTCGAACTCGGTGCGCCCGGGGAAGTCGGTCACCTCGGCCAGCTCGCAGTCGTTCTGGACCAGGCCGTTGTCGTCCAGTCGCTGCATGAACTCGTGCCAGAGCGGCGCGGCCAGCGTCCCGCCCTCACCCGACAACGGCAGGACCTCCTCGCCGTCGCCCCCCACGTTGCCCACCCACACCGCGGTGGAGACCGCGCACGTGTAGCCGACGAACCAGGCGTCCTTGTTGTTCTGGGTGGTCCCCGTCTTGCCCGCCACGTCCCAACCCGCGAGCTGCGCCGCGGTACCGGTGCCGCCCGTGACCACGCCCCGCAGGGCCGTGGTCACGGTGTCGGCCACTTCGGGCGAGATCACCTGCTGGGGCGGGTCGTCGGCCTCGTAGATGACGTTGCCCCGCGAGTCCTCCACCCGCTCGATGAGAACCGGCTCGCTGTGGAGGCCGTGGTCCCGGAAGGTGCTGTAGGCGCTGGCCATGTCGAGCACCGACACCTCGCCCGCGCCCAGGACGATGGAGGGGACGATGGGGAGCTCCGAGCCGATCCCGAGGTTGTGGGCCATCTCGATGACGTTCTCGGGACCCAGCTCCACCATGAGCTGGGCGAACACCACGTTGGACGAGGCCTGGGTGGCGCTGAGCAGGGTGTGGCCACCGCCCGACCCGCCGCCGCACACGTCCCAGTCCTCGGTGTCCGAGATCTCCAGCGACACACAGGACGGGGCAGGCAGGCGGGCCTCCGCCGAGAAGCCCTGGGCGAAGGCCTCAGCCAGGGCGAACGGCTTGAACGACGACCCCGGCTGACGGCCTGAGCCCCCGCCCTTGGCCCCGGTGGCCAGGTTCAGCTCCGAGACGTTGAAGTCGCGACCGCCCATCATCGCCCGCACCCGGCCGTCGGCCCCTATGGCCACGATCGAGGACGTGGGTGCGCCCGAGGGGTAGTTGTTGACCACCGTCTCGTAGGCCTGGCGTTGCCAGTTCTGGTCCAGCGATGTGTACACCCGCAGTCCGCCGCCGTAGACCCGGTCCTCGCCGAAGCGGTCGACGAGCTGCTGGCGCACGGTCTCGTAGAAGTACTCCGAGCCGATGTCGTGGCCCCGCACCTGGGAGAAGAGATCGGCCTGGGTCCGGGGCAGGATGTTGCCCGGCGGGCACTCCCGCTGGCAGATGCCGTAGGGGTTGAAGGCCCACTGGACGTCGACGGCCGCGTCGTACTGCTGCTGGTTGATGTAGCCCAGCTCGAGCATGTTGACCAGGGTCGTGTCCCGACGGCGGTAGGCCTCCTCCTCGTCCCGGCTGGCGTCGGCCGACTCCGGAGCCCGGATGAGGCCGGCCAGGTAGGCGGCGTCGGTGAGGGACAGCTCGTCCACGTCCTTGTAGAAGTAGGCCTGCGCCGCGGCCTGCACGCCGTAGGCACCCCGCCCGAAGTACACGGTGTTCAGGTAACGCTCGAGGATCTCCTGCTTGGACAGCTCCCGCTCGAGCTCGAGGGCATAGATGGCCTCCCGGATCTTCCGGGCGATGGTGCGCTCGTCGGACAGGAACGCCGTCTTCACGTACTGCTGGGTGATCGTCGACCCCCCCTGCTGGGAGACGCTCGTGCCCGAGACCTGCGCCCAACCGGCGCGGGCGATACCGGCGGGGTCCACGCCGTTGTGGTTCCAGAAGTTCTGGTCCTCGGCCGCGACCACGGCGTTGATGAGGACCCGAGGCATCCGCCGGTAGGGGATGACGACCCGGTTCTCCTCACCTCGCAGCTGGGCGGCGGCGTTGTTCGGCCCACAGCGCTCGGTGACCTCACGGGTGCAGAGGAAGGACGTCTCGTCGAGGCGGTCGCTCTGGGGCGGCAGCTCGATGCTGGACAGGATCAGGCCGACCCCGGCCAGCGCGGCGACCACGACCAGCATCAGCAGGAACAGGAGTCGACGCCAGCGCCAGAAGATGGTGCGGCGGCGGAAGCGGCGGCGGCGGTACCGGCCCCAGACCGAGAGGCGCTCGTCGGGATCCGCCGCGGGGGCGTCGTCGGTGGCGGTGGGAGAAGACATGGCGGGAGGGGCGTCGGGTCGAGCGGTCGAACCGGCCCCGAAGGTTACCGTTGGATTACGGAATAGTCCGGTCAGAGATCGAAGACGCGGCTGAGGTGGTTCCAGCCGCAGCCGGGGCAGACCTCGACGACGTAGCAGCGGTAGGTGCCCTTGCGTCGGGTGACCTTGGCCAGCTCGGCCCGGTCCCGCACACAACGCCCGGCCGGGCCCAGGTAGGAACCGAAGACGTAGGAGACGAGCTTGAGCTTGTCCTCCTCACACACCGGACAGTCGAGCTGGGTGGACTCCTCGACGTAGTCCCGGGCCACCCGCAGCAGCTCCGGGTGGGCGTCGCACACCTCGTGGCGAGCGAGGCGGCCCTTGCGGTACTCGGCCAGCACGCCCTGGCGCGCCAAGCGGTAGTCGACCGTGCCACCGTGCTCGGCACCCCGTATCGCCTCCACCCGGAAGCTCATGGCCCGCGAGGCTAGGACCTCTCGCCCCCCGGGAGGGTCCGAGGCGCTAGAAACGCAGCATGCCTGAGGCTGCGGAACAGCGTGAGACAGCGCTGAGGACCACCCCGATCGGCGAAGCCGGCGGAGCGGAGCGGAGCGATGTGACCGAACACCCGGCCCGCCTGGCCTCGCAACGGTCCATGGCGGCGGTCGAGGCCGGCGACCGCGAGGCCTGGCTGGCCCTCTTCACCGACGACGCCGTGGTCGAGGACCCGATCGGCCCGTCGCCGCTGAACCCCGACGGCCAGGGTCGGCGGGGCCGGGCCGCCATCGCCGGGTTCTGGGACGAGATCGTCTCCATGGGCCAGGTCCGGTTCAGCATCCGGGAGTCCTACGCCTGCGGCGACGAGTGCGCCAACGTGGGCCGCATCAGCACCACGCTGCCGGACGGCACCACGTCCGTCGTCGAGGGCGTCTACACCTACCGGGTCGGTGACGACGGTCGACTCGTCGCCCTTCGCGCCTACTGGCAGTTCGACGACATGACCTTCGAGGCCACCTCATGAGGAGCGACGCTCCGCAGCGGAGCGGAGCCACAGGAACGACGCTCCACGACGGCGACGCCGGACCTGCCGAGCGCAGCGAAGTCGGTCAGTTGTGATCGAGTTCGAGTACGGGCCGGACATCCCGGGTGAGACCGAGCTGCGACTGCTCGGGCCGGTCGCGGGCAAGCGCATCCTGGTCCTCGGCTGCCGACGGACCGATGCCATCCTCTCCCTGGCCCGCAACGACGCCAAGGTGATCGTGGTGGACCAGGCCGCCCGCCGGGTCGACAAGGCCCGGGAGGCCTGCGAGAGGGCCGACGTGCGGGTCGAGTTCCACCGCACCGACTTGGCGGACCTGGCCTTCCTCCGGGGCGACTCCATCGACGCCACCCTGTCGGTGTCGGCCCTGGCCGAGGTCGAGGACCTGAACCGGGTCTTCCGCCAGGTCCACCGGGTGTTGGGCGCCAACGCCCCGCTGGCCCTCTCGCTCCCCCACCCCGCCTTCGCCACCCTGGACCTCGAAGGCGGGGAGCCGCCCCGCCTGGCCCGCCGGTACGCCGACGCCGCGCCCCTGTCCGGCCGGGCGGAAGGGGCCGAGGCCGAGTACGCCCACACCATCGGGGGCCTGTTCACCAGTCTCACCCGAGCCAAGTTCCGGGTCGACACCTTCCTCGAGCCCGAGCCGCTGGCCGGCGCCACCCGCAGCACCCACTGGGCCCCGGCCATGGCCTGGATGCCCGCCACCCTCATCCTCCGGGCCCGCAAAGAGGGGGCGTGACGTGGACCGGTGTGACGAGTGCCGGTTCGACTACTACACCCTGCCCCGCTCCGAGGTCCCCGACGGCCTCCGGGCGTCCGGCGCCGACCACCTCGAGCGCCTGACCGAGACGCCCGCCGCCTTGCTGCGGGAGCATCCCCAGCCGGGTTGGTCGGCCCTGGAGTACGGCTGCCACGTCCGCGACGTCCTCGGCACCCAACGCCGCCGCATCGACCGGGCGCAGCGGGAGCACGAGCCCGTCTTCGTCCCCATGGGTCGGGACGAGCTGGCCGTGAACGAGCGCTACAACGAGCAGGACCCGTCCGCGGTGGCCGCCGAGCTGGCCGCCGCCGCCGAGGCCTTGGCCACCCAGCTCGAAGACCTCGACGAGGCCGGCTGGGCCCGCACCGGCGTCTACGCCTATCCGCAGAGCGCGCTCCGAGACGTCGACTGGATCGCCCGCCACACCCTCCACGAGCTCCACCATCACCTGGCGGACGTGGATCGCGTCCTGTCTGCGGACTTGGCGTCCTGAGCGCCGCCGTCGGCTGGTCGCCCCGGCCGGCTGTGGAAATGGTCCGAATGGCCCATGAAAGTCCCCGCGCCGCGATGCCATAGTGGCATCACGACGCACCGCAGCTCACCGAGTGATCGGCCAGGCGAAGCCGCTACATGAGCGAAGAGCTGCGGTGCGGAGGTCAACGGTGGTGATGCCCGTTGAGCAGGGCCCCGAAAGGGGCCCTGTTCTGGTTTTCGGTCTCACTCGTCCCGCTCGGCCCACCACTGGTCGAGGCGGGCGTAGGCCTCGTCCGTACCGAGGGGGCCCTCGTCGAGGCGGAGCTCGAGCAGCATGTCCAGTGCCTCGCCGACCTCGCGGCCGGGGGCCAGGCCGAGGTGGTCCATGACCTGGCGGCCGTCGAGGTCGGGGCGGATGGACTTCACGTGCTCCTCCACCTCCAGGGCGGCGATGCGCTCGACCAGATGGTCCATACGGCGGGCCAGCATCTCGGCCTTGCGCCGATTGCGGGTCGTGCAGTCACAACGGGTCAGCTCGATGAGCCGGTCCAACTGGTCGCCGGCGTCGCGCACGAAGCGGCGCACGGCGGCATCGGTCCAGCCCGTGCCCGTGCCGTAGCCATGGAAGCGCAGGTGCAGGCGCACCAGGCGGGTGACGATCTCCACGTCGTCGTTGGGATAGCGCAGGGCCGTCATCCGGTCCTTGGTCATCCGGGCCCCGACCACTTCGTGGTGGTGGAACATGACGCCGTTGGGACCGAAGGACCGGGTCTTGGGCTTGCCGATGTCGTGGAACAGGGCGGCCAAGCGCGTGAGGCGGTCCGGCGAGGTGTTGGCCACCACGGCGATCGTGTGGGCCAGCACGTCCTTGTGGTGGTGGATGGGGTCCTGCTCGAGGCGCATCTGGAGCAACTCCGGCAGGAACTCGTCAGCCAGGCCGGTCTCCACCAGGAACCACAAGCCGTCGGAGGGATCCTCGACCACCATGAGCTTGTCGAGCTCGTCTCGCACGCGCTCAGCGGAGACGATGGCCAGGCGGTCCCCCATCCCGGCCACGGCCCGGACCAGTTCGTCGGAGGGGGCCAGCCGGTAGCCGGCCAGGAAGCGGGCGGCCCGCAGCATGCGGAGTGGGTCGTCGCTGAAGGACTCCTGAGGCTCGAGGGGGGTCCGAAGGCGACCGGCCGCGAGGTCGGCGGCGCCGTCGAAGGGGTCGATGAGCTGGAGCTCCGGCAGGGCCAGGGCCATGGCGTTGACGGTGAAGTCACGGCGGGCCAAGTCCGGCTCGACCTGGTCGGAGAACTGGACTTCGGGCTTACGGGACTCGGGGAGGTACACGTCGGCCCGGTGGGTGGTGATCTCCACAGTCCAATCGGTGCCGTCGGGCCCCGTGACCTTGGCGCCGATGGTCCCGAAGCGCTCCCCCTGGCTCCAGAGGGCGTCGACGTGCCCAGCCAGCAGGTCCTTGATCTGGTCCGGGCGGGCGTCGGTGGTCAGGTCGATGTCGCGGTCGGCCAGGTCCCGGCCGACCAGCAGGTCCCGCACCACCCCACCGACCAGATACAGGCGGCGGTCGGCGGCGGCGAAGCGGACGGCCAGGGGCGCGACCGCGTCCAGCACGGGTTGCAGCGCGACGTGGAGCCGCTCGGGGATCACGGGCTCTCCGTCGCCGCGGCCTGGGCCGCAGCGACCGCGCCCAGGACGTCCCGGCCGGGGCCGGCGGAGGTCGGGGCCTCGGTCGGCACGGCCTCGCCCATCAGCGCGCCCACGGTGGCGGCCGCGCATTCGGCCAGCGCGGTCAGGTCGTAGCCGCCCTCGAGGAACACCACCCGGCGACCCACGGGGGCGAAGGCCAGCAGGTCGGCGGTGACGTCGGCATAGTCACCGGCGCTCAGCCCCAGATCGGTGAGGGGGTCCCGGCGATGGGCGTCGAAGCCCGACGACAGCAGCAGCCAGGTCGGGGCGAAGGCGGCGGCGTGGGGGGCGAGCACCTCCTCGATGCCGGCGCGGTAGACGTCGCCGGTCGCCCCCGGCGGCAGGGGGAAGTTGACCGTGGTGCCCGCCGCACCCCGGCCGCCGACGTCCAGGACCGAGCCGGAGCCCGGGTACAGCGGGTGCTGGTGGAAGGAGACATAGAGGACGCGGGGGTCGTCCCAGAAGATCTCCTGGGTGCCGTTGCCGTGGTGGGCGTCGATGTCGACGACCAGCACACGCTCGCCCCGGTCGGCGAGGTGGGCCGCGGTGACCGCGACGTTGTTGACCAGGCAGAAGCCCATCGACCGGTCCGCCGTGGCGTGGTGGCCCGGGGGGCGCACGGCGCAGAAGGCGGCGGCGCCCTCCCCCGCTCCAGGCGCTCGACGGCGTCGAGGCCCGCCCCCGCGGCCAGCAGGGCCACGGCCCAGGACTCGGCGCTGACCCGGGTGTCGGCGTCGACGTGCCCGCCGCCGGCCCGGCAGAGGGCCTCGAGGCGGTCCAGGTGGGCGGCAGGGTGCACCGCCTCCAGTTCGGGCCGTGTGGCGGGGCGGGGATCGACCCGGACGATCGCCTCGTCCAGACCGGCAGCGGTCAACCCGTCGAGGACCGCACCCAGTCGGGCCGGTCGCTCCGGGTGGCCCGGTCCCGTGTCGTGGTCACCGAAGCGCGGATGGGTGGCGAAGAGGACGGCGGCCACGGGTTCGACGCTAGCGGCGCCTCCCCCGGCCCCTTCAGCCGGTTGTCCCCGGCGAGGACCGCCGCCCCGAGCGGAGGGGGCGAGTCCCGTATCCTCGGCAGGGATGACCACCACGTCGCCGCACCGCGACCTGCGCGTGCGGCCATGGCCGGTCGACCCCACCACCGCCCACCTCGTGCCGAATGCGGCCCGGCGCCTCGACGTCGAGACCGTGCGCCACGTCCTCGCCGAGTTGGCCGAGGCCGGCTACCAGCGGGCCCGCACCGCCGCCCTCAGCCCCGAGGAGCAGGCGCCCTTCCTCGCCACCGGCTTCCAGGTCGACGAGCACCTCCACCTCCTGACCCACGACCTCGACGCGGTGGCGTCCCCGGTCCGCCCTTCGCCGTTGCGCCGGGCCCGGCGTCGGGACCGCGACGCGGTGCTCCGGGTCGACCACGCCGCATTCTCCCCGCCGTGGCGCCTCGACGCCGCCGGCCTGCGGGAGGCTCTCGTGGCCACGCCATCGGTGCGCTTCCGGGTGGCCCAGGTCGACGGTCGGGTCGTGGGCTACGCGGTCGCCGGTCGGGCCGGGCGGCGGGGCTACCTCCAACGGGTGGCCGTGCAACCCGACCAGGCGGGCCATGGCCTCGGCCGGGCCCTGGTCACCGACGCCCTGGCCTGGTTGGCCCACCGGGGCGCCCGCCGCGCCGTGGTGAACACCCAGGAGGGCAACGCCGTCGCGCTGGCGCTCTACGAGGCGATGGGCTTCCGGCCCGAGCCCCCGGGCCTCGACGTGCTCGGGGCCCCGTTGCCTTGATCCGACGCGCCCCCCGCTTCGGCCTGCTCCTCGCCGCCGGCCTCCTCGCGATCACCACCGGGGGGCCCGAGCCCGTCACCGCCCAGGAAGCCCAAGCGGAAGTGGCCCGCCCCCGCCTGGTGAGCCAGACCCCCTGGGTGGCCGAAGACCAGCCCGTCGCCCTCGCGTTCGCCCTCGACGGTGGTCTTCCCGAGGGCGGAACCGTGGAGTTGACCCTCTACGGCCCCGTCACCTCCCGGGACGTGCTGATCCGCGGGAACGGTGGATTCGAGCGCCCTCGGCGAGGAGCGGGACGCCCTGTCCATCCCCACCGCCATCGTGCCCGAACGGGCCGACGGCGCCTTCAGCCTCCTCCTGGCCACCGACGGTTCCCCTTTCGGCCTGCCGGTGGCCGACCCTGGCGTCTACCCCCTGTCGGTGGCGGTGGCCGGACCCGACGGCGATCCCGGGGCCGACGATGGTCACCTGGGTCGTGCGCACTGCGGCGGACGCCGGGGCCACCCCTCTCCGCACCGCGCTCGTGCTACCAATCCACGTGCGGCCCTCGTTCGGGCCGGACGGCGTTCCCGAGCTCACCGAGCGGGCCCGCGTCCTGCTGCAGACCCGGGCCCGGATCCTCGACAAGTTCCGGGACGTGTCCCTCACCGTCGCCCCGACCCCAGAGCTGGTCGACGCGGTGGCCGAGACCGACCCGGACCTGCTCGAGCAGGTGTCCGACGCCCTCGCGCCCCATCACGTCGTCACCGGCACCTACGTCCGCCTCGACCTCACCGCGTACGCCGACGTCCCGGACCTGGCCGGCCCCCTGAACGACCAGTTCGAGGTCGGCACCCGGACCCTCCGACGGGTGCTGGGGCGACCCGTGGACCTCCGCACGTGGGTCGGCGCCGGCAACCCGACCAGCAGCGCCCTCGACGCCCTGCTGGACAACGGGATGGACCGGGCCCTGCTGCGCAAGGAGTCGGTCACCGGCGCGGCCCTCCCGATCGACGAGCCGGTCGTGGTCACCGGCGGCACCGGCCAGGCTCTCGACGCCGTCCTCGCCGACCCCACCGTGCGAACCCATGTCAACGGCACCGCGGACCCGGTCCTCGCCGCCCAGCGGGCGCTCGCCGACCTCGCCCTGCTCTCGGGGACCCCCACGGATGGTGGCGTCGCGGCTGACCGACGGGACCGCGGGGGTCGTCATCAAGCTGCCCGCCAACCAGCCGCTACCCGCACCGTTCCTCGACACCCTCCTGCAGGGCCTGCGGGTCGGCGGCCCGCTTCGGGCGGTCAGCCTCGCCGAGCTGTTCGCCGCCGATCCCCACGGCTCGGTGGACGCCCCCGAGCCGGGCCCGACCGTCGTCGGTGCCCCCCTGAGCAGCCAGGACCTCACCGCCTACGGCAACAACCTGGCCGCCACCAACGAGATCGTCGACGGCTACAGCACCTTCGCCGGACGCGTCGACCCCCTCACCGAGGACCTCCGGCGTCGGCTGCTCGTCTCGGGCTCCAACGACCTGACCGAGTCCCAGCGCAGCGCCTACCTGCGCTCGGTCAGCCTGGCCATCTCGGCCCAGACCGCTCAGGTCCGGATCACCGACGACGAGACCGTCACCCTCACCTCCCGTGAGGGTGACATCCCCCTCACCGTCCACAACGAGACCGGGGGGCCGGTGGAGGTCCGTGTCGCCTTCGACAGCGACAACAAGCTGGAGTTCCCCGCCGGGGCCTCCCGACGCCTTCGCCTCCTCGATGGTCCGAACCGACTCGAGGTCCCCGTGGTGGCCCGGGCCAGCGGCGCCTTCCCCCTCCGCATCACCGTCACCTCACCCGACGGCGTCCTCACCGTCGGGCGGGCCCAGGTCACCGTGCGCTCCACCGCCGTGTCCGGTGTGGGTGTCGTCCTGTCGGTCGGCGCCCTCCTGGTGCTGGTGGTCTGGTGGGCACGGCACTGGCGCTCGGTCCGCCGGAACCGCCGCCTGGTCGATCCCGACGCCCGGTCCACGGTGACCCCGACGTGATCGCCTCGGTCTGACTCGCCGGGGCGGCACTACGCTCGCCCGGCACCCACCGAACCCGCACCACCCGAGGGGAACATGGCCGTCCGCATCGTCACCGACAGCGCCTGCGACCTGGCTCAGAACCAGGTCGACCGGCACGGCATCGAGGTGGTGCCGCTCTCCATCCGCTTCGGCGACCAGGAATACGTCGACCGCGTCGAGCTGAGCGTCGACGACTTCTACGCCAAGATGGCCCAGACCGACACGCTGCCGGAGACCGCGGCGCCCTCACCCGGCGCCTTCGAGCAGGCCTTCCGCAAGCTGGGCGCCGACGGTGACGAGGTCGTCTGCGTCAACCTCTCCGCCGCGCTGTCGGCCACCATGCAGTCCGCCGCCACCGCGGCCAAGTCCCTCGAGGGCGAGGTCGCGGTCACGGTCGTGGACTCCAGGGCTCTCACCATCGGCTTGGGCAACCTCGTGATCGCCGCCGCTGAGGCCGCCGAGGCCGGCGCCGGCGCCGCCGAGGTGGTGGCCCTGGTCGACGCCCTCTCGGACCGCACCCGGATGTGGGGGATGCTCGACACCCTCGACAACCTGCTCAAGGGGGGCCGCATCGGCAAGGCCCAGCAGCTGATGGGCAGCGTGCTGTCCATCAAGCCGATCCTCGACATGAGCACCGGTGAGGTGCACGAGGCGGCCAAGCCCCGGACCAAGAAGAAGGGCCTGCTCTGGCTGCGGGACAAGGTCCTCGAGTACGACGGCATCGAGAACCTGTGGGTGATGGCCGGTGATCCCAAGGACGCCGGCGAGCTGATCGACCTGCTGGACGGCACCTACGAGGGCGAGATCAACCAGGGGCGCATCGGCCCGGTCATCGGCACCCACGGCGGGCCCGGCGTCATGGGCGTCAGCTTCTGGACCTGACCGGTCCTGGCGCCGACCCGGCGGTAGCGTGGGCCCAGAGTGGCCGACCCGCCTGTCCCCCCGACCACAGAGCGATTCGACCGGACCGGCACCCTGCTGGCCGGTCGTTACCGCTTCGAGCGACGCATCGCCGTCGGCGGGATGGCCGAGGTGTGGGAGGCCGTCGACCAGGTTCTCGACCGGCCTGTCGCCATCAAGGTCCTGCACCCCCACCTGGCCGGCGACCAGGCCTTCGTCGAGCGCTTCCGACGGGAGGCCATCGCCGCCGCCCGCCTGACCCACCCCTCGATCGTGGCCATCTACGACACCCACAGCAGCGAAGGTGAGGAGGCCATCGTCATGGAGCTGGTGCGGGGCATGTCCCTGCGCAAGCACCTGGACGACAACGGCGCCCTCACCGCACCCGAGACGGTGGCCATCGGGGTCCGGGTGGCCGAGGCGCTGGCCACCGCCCACCGCGCCGGCCTCGTGCACCGGGACATCAAACCCGCCAACATCCTGCTCTGCGAGGACGAGCGGGTGATGGTCGCCGACTTCGGCATCGCCAAGCTCACCGACGCCGACCACACCACCGAGGGCACCGTCCTGGGCACGGCCAAGTATCTGGCCCCCGAGCAGGTGTCGGGCACCGCGGTCGACGCCCGCACCGACCTGTACTCCCTGGGCATCGTGCTCTATGAGATGGTCTGCGGCCGGGTGCCCTTCAGCGGCGACACCGACACCGCGACGGTGCTGGCCCGGCTCCACCAGGATCCCACCCCGCCCCGCCAGATCCGGCCCGAGGTGCCCCAGGCCCTGGAGGCCGTGATCCTCCACACCCTGCAGCGGGATCCCGACGACCGCCCGGGGTCGGCCGACGCACTGCGCACCGAGTTGCTGGCCGTGGGCGGCGCGGTCGGGAGCGGCACCCACTCTGCGCCCGTGGCCGCCGCCGCGGACCCGACCTTGCTCGAGTCCACCGCCCGATCGGACGGGACGGCGGTGACCGTGCCGCCGCCGCCGACCATCCCCCCGCCGCCCCGGGTGCCACCCCCACCCCGAACCCGCCCGCGGCCCACCCCCGCGCCGGCCCCCGCCTCCCCACCCCCCCGCAACTGGACAGGCCCGGCCCTGCTCATAGGGCTTGTGCTGGTGGCCCTCGCTGTGGCCGGGATCCTGCTGGGCAGCGCGATCGGCGACGACCTCTTCGGCCCCGAGGAGCCCGAGGTCCCGGGAGTCGGCGGGGGCGACAACGGGGGTGGCCGCGAGGCCCTGACCCTGGCCGCGGCCGCCTTCGACCCGGAGGGCGACGGCTCCGAGAGCGACGCCGAGGCCCCGCTGGCCGTGGACGGCGACCTCGAGACGGCGTGGACCTCCGAGACCTACGACAGCCGAGAGGACTTCCAGGGGCTGAAGCCCGGCGTCGGCCTGATCCTGACCCTCGAGCAGGCCTCCGCCCTCGGCGACCTGGTCATTGATGCGGGCGCTGACTTCACCGGGTGGTCGGCGGAGGTCTACGTGGCGGCCACCCCCGCGGGGGACCTGGCCGGTTGGGGCTCCCCCGTCGCCCGTCAGGAGGCCATCGAGGGCCGGGCCACCTTCGACCTGTCCGGCCAGGACGCCGGGGCGGTCCTGCTCTGGATCACCGACCTCGGCCGCGGCGGGGCCGAAGCCGTCATCAACGAAGTCGGCCTCTCCCCCGGCTGACCATCCCACCTCGGTGTCGGTTCCCGGGCCCGCCCGTCCCACTAGCGTCGGGGCATCGTCCCTGCGATCGCCGACGAGGCGCTGGTCGCCGCCGCTCTCGACGGTGACGACAAGGCCCTCGACGCCCTCCTGCGCCGGCACCACGACCGGATCTACGCCCTCTGCCGCCGTCTCGCGGGCAACGACGCCGACGGGGCGGACGCCACCCAGGAGGCGTTGATCACCGTGGTCCGCCGGCTCGACCGCTACGACGGCCGGGCCCGGTTCACGACCTGGCTCTACCGGGTCGTGACCAACGCCGCCCTGGACGAGCTCCGGCGCCGTAAGCGACGCCCGATTCCCGTCGACGACGAGGCGTTCGCCCTCGACCGCGACCACGACGGGCCGAGCCTGGACGGGGCGGTGGCGGACCGGATCGACATCGACCATGCCCTGGCCCAGCTCGCCCCCGACTTCCGGGCTCCGGTCGTGCTGCGGGACCTCTGCGGCCTGGACTACGCCGAGATCGCCGAGGTGCTCGACCTCGCCCCCGGCACCGTGCGGTCCCGCATCTCCCGGGGCCGGGGCGCACTGGCCCATGTGCTGGCCGGGAACCCGAGCCCGGCCCCGGAGCGTCCTAGGGGTGAGCATGCCTGAGCCCTTCCGCACCGACGACGAGCTCGTCAGCGCCGTCCTCGACGGCGAGGCCACCGCGGACGAGCGCTCACGGGTGGCCGCCGACCCCGCGCTGTCCGCCCGTCTGGCCGAGTTCGCCGCCGTGGCCGACGCGCTGAGCGCACCCGTGACGCCGCCATCGGCCGACGCCCGGGACGCCGCCCTCACCGCCGCGGTCGCGGCGGGGCGGCGGCCGGAGCAGGTCGTCGTCGCCCTGCGACCCCGGCGGTCCACGGGCTCCTTCCTGGCCGTCGCCGCCGCGGTGCTGGTCGTCCTGCTCTTCGCCGGCTTCCTCGTGGGTCAGGTCGGTGACGGGAACGAGAGCGAGGACTCCGCCAGTAGTGCCGGCGACGACAGCGGGTCCGACCGCATCGAGGGGTCGGAGGGGGCCACGGCATCCGACGAGGGCGCCGCGGAGTCGGAGACCGACGACACCACGGCCTCCTTCGGCGAGTCGGCCCCGATCGAGCTGGGCGCGGTTGCCGACGAGGCCGCGCTGAGGGAGGCACTGGTCGCCAGCGAGGCCCTCGACGCCTTCGGCGCGAGCCCCACCACTCGTTCGACCCTCCCGCCGACGACGACCAACACCCCGCAGGACGCCGACGCGGTGCCCGGCGACAGCGAGGCCTGCCTGGTTCGCCTCGAGGAGTCCGATCCCGCGCTCGACGGCGTCCTCGTGGAGGCCACGGCCACCTACGCCGGCACCGAGGCGGTCGTCTACGTCTTCGCCACCGTCGACGGCGACACCCGAGTGGAGGTCGTCACCGCCGACACCTGCGAGACCCTGGTCGCCTTCCCCCTCTGACCGGCCCACCAGGGGCATCCGGAGTGCACCCCCGAAGGTCGGGACGGGATCGACCCCCGACCGAACGTTAGGCTCGCCGGCAATGGCAGCACCGTCCCGACCGACCGACCCCTCCCCCGAGGGCGACTGGGCCGACCAGGCCGCCGACACGGTCGTCCGGGTCGTCGACACCGTCCGGGAGAAGACCACCGGCCAGGTCCTCACCGCCGCCCGAGCGATCGTCTACGGGATCATCGGCGTCTTCGCCGCCATCGTGGCCCTGATCGTGCTGGTCATCGCCCTCATCCGGATGCTGGACGTCTACCTGCCCGGCGAGGTGTGGTCGGCGTACCTCCTGCTGGGTGTCGTCTTCTCTACGGGCGGCCTCCTCGTGTGGCGCCGGCGCTACGCCCCCGAGGTCCCCTGAACCGGGAATGCCGTGGATCCCGGCACCGTTGCCGTGGCCGAACCTGACGAACAGAGAGCATCACGACCTTGAGCCCGGACATCCGCGACGTCATCATCATCGGCTCCGGCCCCGCCGGCCTCACCGCCGCCATCTACACCGCCCGGGCCAACCTGCACCCGCTGGTCCTCGAGGGCGAGCCGTCCTCGACCAGCGACCAGCCCGGAGGCCAGCTCATGCTGACCACCGACGTCGAGAACTTCCCCGGCTTCCCCGAGGGCGTCATGGGCCCCGAGCTCATGATGCGCTTCCGGGAGCAGGCGGCCCGCTTCGAGGCGGACATCCGCACCGAGAAGGTGACCAGGGTCGACCTGAGCGAGCGCCCCTTCAAGGTGTGGGTCGGCGACGCCGACGCCCCCGAGCCGACCTACCTGGGCCACTCGATCATCGTGTCGACCGGCGCCCAGTCCAAGATGCTCGGCCTGGGCGAGGAGCGACTGATCGGCCACGGCGTGTCGACCTGCGCCACCTGCGACGGCTTCTTCTTCCGGGACCACCACATCGTTGTCGTCGGCGGTGGGGACTCCGCGGTGGAGGAGGCTCTGTTCCTGTCGAAGTTCGCCGACACCGTGACGCTGGTGCACCGGCGGGACGAGCTGCGGGCCTCCAAGATCATGCAGGACCGGATCCAGGCCAACCCCAAGGTCCGCTTCCAGTGGAACTCGGCGGTCGATGAGGTCGTCGGGGACACGGCGGTCGAGGCCGTGGTCGTCAAGGACGTGAACACCGGCGAACTCAGCCGGCTGGATGTCACGGGCCTGTTCGTGGCCATAGGCCACACGCCCAACACGGGGCTGTTCGAGGGCCAGTTGGACATGGAGGAGTCGGGCTACCTGGTCACCGGGCCCGGGACCGCCACCAACATCGACGGTGTCTTCGCCTGCGGTGACGTCCAGGACCACACCTACCGGCAGGCCATAACCGCCGCCGGCTCCGGCTGCATGGCCGCCATCGACGCCGAACGCTGGCTCGAGGCCGAGGGCATCTGAGCGTTCGCTCCCGGGAATGTCACCCCCCGTCAGTAGGTTGCACGAGGTCGAACCAAGGAGAACTTCCGACATGGCAGAAGGCATCAGCGACCTCACTGACGCGACCTTTGACGAGGAGATCGGCGGGGCGAACGGCCCCGTGCTCGTCGACTTCTGGGCGGAGTGGTGCGGTCCCTGCAAGATGATCGCCCCCGTCCTCGAGGAGATCGCCGCCGAGCACGGCTCGCTGCGGATCGCCAAGCTCAACGTGGACGACAACCCGGACGCGGCCCGCCGCTACGGCGTGATGAGCATCCCGACCATGATCGTCTTCCAGGATGGTCAGGAGGCCAAGCGCCTCATCGGGGCCAAGGGCAAGGGCCAGATGGTCCAGGAGCTGTCCGAGTTCCTGGCCTGATCCGACGGCGCCCCCGCTCCGGTTCGCCGGGCCGGGGGCGCTGACGCGTTCAGGGTGGCGGTGGCGTTCGGGCCCGCTGGTTGGTAGGAACCCCTGCATGATCGACCGTGCCGAGGACACCCTGCCCTTGGGCGCGGGCGCGCGCGGTGAGGCCGTCCGCGACGTCCAACGCCGACTCAGCGCTCTCGGCCATGACCTCGCCGACGACGTCGGCGGCGAGTTCGGCCCGGCCACGGTCGCCGCCACCCGGGGGTTCCAGCGCCAGCGGGGCCTGCCGGCCGACGGGATCTGCGGGCCCGTCACCTGGGCGGCCCTGGTGGAGGCCGGCTACCGCCTGGGCGACCGCTTCCTCTACCACTGCGCTCCGATGCAGCGCGGGGACGACGTCGCCGAGCTCCAGTCCAGCCTCGGTGCGCTCGGCTTCGACGCCGGGCGGGTGGACGGGATCTGTGGGCGGGACACGGCCCGGGCACTGGAGGAGTTCCAGCGCAACAGCGGCCTCACCCCGGACGGGATCTGCGGGCCGGACTCGGTGGCGGCCCTGCGCCGTCTGGCTGGGCGGCGGGCCGGGCCCACCAGCGTGGCCCAGGCACGCGAGGCCCTGGCCCTGCAGGACGCGCCCCGTCAGTTGGCCCAGCGTCGGATCGTCCTCGGGGCGCCCGGCTCCCTCGACGCCGTGGCCGAACGGGTCCGGCGTCTCCTCGCCGACGAGGGCGCCGAGGTGACCGTGCTGCACACCACCGACGGGTCCGCCCAGGCACGCGAGGCCAACGACCTCGACGCCGAGCTCTACGTCGGGCTCCGCTTGGTCGCCGAGCCGGCCTGCCGGGTGTCGTTCTACGCCACCTCGGGCTTCGAGTCGGTCGGGGGAAGGCGCTTGGCCGAGCTGGCCGCCACTGAACTAGGAACCGTTCTCGATTTGGAGCCGACCGCAGCCGGCATGCGCCTCCCCGTGCTACGGGAGACCCGGATGCCTGCCGTGCTCTGCGAGTTGGGCCCGGTCGACGAGGTGGTGGTGCAGGCCTCGGCCCTTGCCTCGGGCCTCACCCGGTGTGTGGCCACCTGGGTGGAGCACCGCCTCGACGCGCCTGCCTGAGCACCCGGGGTCGGTCGCGTCCGGGTCGCCCGTCACGCGGTGTCACGTTGCGCGCGGAGGGTGGTAGAAGGTGGACCGTGCGTCCAACCCTCGACCTGAACCTCTACTGCCGGGGTTATCCACAAGCTGTGGCTAAACCTGTGGTCAACAGCCGTTCGCCCCGGAATCCCGGGGATTCCCGGCCCGCCTAGTCGCCGGCGATGATGACCCGGTAGAGGCGCTCCAGGTCGTCCAGATCGGCGAATTCGATGACGATCTTGCCCCGCTTGGCCCCGGTCTGCACCGCCACCCGGGTGTCCAGGTGGCTGGCCAGGAGCTCCTCGAGCTCCAGCAGGGCAGCCGGGCGAGTGGCCCCGGGCTCAGGCCTGTCCTCGGGGCCCTTGGTCGGTGTGGGGGCGTTGGCCCGATCCTTGACCGCCTGCTCCACCTGGCGCACCGACCAGCCTTCGGCCACGGCCTGCTCGGCCAAGGCCTGCTGGTCGGCCCGGTCTTCGACCGGCAGCAGCGCCCGGGCGTGGGCCGCCGCCAGACGCCCGTCGATCAGCAGGCCCTGGATTGCGGGTGGCAGGTTGAGCAGACGCAGGGTGTTGGCCACCGACGGACGGCTCTTGCCCACCCGCTGGGCCAGTTGCTCCTGGGTGAAGCCGAAGTCATCGATCAGCTGTTGGTAGGCCGCAGCCTCCTCCAGGGCATTCAGGTCCTGGCGGTGCAGGTTCTCGATCACGGCCTGCTCGAGGGCAGACACGTCCCGGACCTCCCGCACGATGGCCGGGATCACGGTCAGGCCGGCCTGCAGGGCGGCCCGCCAGCGACGCTCCCCCGCGATGAGTTGGTAACCACCGTCGGCGGCCGGGCGCACCAGGATGGGCTGCAGGACGCCCACCTGCTCGATGGAGTCCGCCAGGGAGGCGATGCCGCCCTCGTCGAATTCCTCCCGGGGCTGGAAGGGGTTGGGGACGATGCTGTCGATCGGCAGCTCTTGGAAGCTGGCGCCGATCTCCTCCTCGCTGTCCTCGGGGATCAGGGCCCCCAGGCCCCGCCCCAGTCCGCTACGCCGCGCCACGATTGGCCACCTCCTCGGCCAGGCGCCGGTAGGCCCAGGCTCCTCGGGACTTCGGATCGAATGTGGTGATCGGCTGGCCGTAGGAGGGGGCCTCGGAGAGCCGAACGGTACGGGGGATCACCGTATCGGTGACCTTGGCCCCGAGGTGCTGGCGCACGTCAGTGGCCACGTCCTCGGCCAGCGTCGTGCGGGCGTCATACATGACGAGCACCACCGTGCTGACCTCCAGCGTCGGGTTCAGGGCCTTCTGGACCAACTCCACGTTGTGGAGCAGCTGGCCCAGGCCCTCCAAGGCGTAGTACTCGCACTGGATGGGCACCAGCACCTCCCCCACCGCGGCGAAGGCGTTGAGGGTCAGCAGCCCCAGGGAGGGGGGGCAGTCGATGAGGATGTAGTCGTAGTCCTCCTTAACCGGTTCCAGGGCCGACCGGAGTCGCAGTTCCCGGGACATGGCTGCCACCAGCTCTATCTCGGCGCCGGCCAGGTCCAGGCTGGCCGGGGCGACGAAGAGGTTACGGACCTCACTGGGTTCAATGCAGTCCTCGATGGGCACATCGTCCAGCAGGACGTCATACATCGTGGCCTCCAGCTCCCGGATGTTCAGGCCCAGGCCCGTCGAGGCGTTGCCCTGCGGATCCAGGTCGACGACGAGGACCCGCAGTCCCCGCTCGGCCAGGCCGGCACCCAGGTTCACGGCGGTGGTTGTCTTGCCCACGCCGCCCTTCTGGTTGGCCACCGCGATGATCCGCGGGTGGGCGGGTCTGGGCAGTGGGACAGCCAGGTCCGGATTGGGGACCTTCGCCGGTTCTCTCTCGTCGTCCTCAGCACGCGCGCGATCACGACCACGGGTTCTCGCCATCAGATGCCCATCCTGCCCGTTTCCGCACCCGGTTACAAGGACCGTCGAGCCAGGCGAGGGCCACGGGCTCTACCGGGACCGTCGTGAGCCGGCCCGGGGCCGGACGCCTCCGGTCACGGAAACGTCGGAGGGTACGGCACGGGCCGCACGTACGGGGCGGTCGACGTCCTGCGGAGGAACCTGGACGGTGGAAGCGCAGCCGCGGTGACCAGGAGAGGACCAATCGGGGAGGGTGCGCGTGGCGTGCGATTCGTGATCGCGCGGATCAGTGTCCTGCCATCGCGGCGAGCGATCCTTCGCCCAACGTGGCGGCAGGGCAGAGGCACGACCAAGGCGTAAGACGGGGGATGGGGAGATGGGGGAGGCGATGGCGAAGCCCGGTCCGCAAAGAAGATGCCGGGGGTGTGCTGACGCCGGCAAGGCGTTTCCCGTTAAACAGTGTTTTCCGCCTTGAATAAGTTGTTTTACGGGAAACTTCAGAAGAGCGGTGATCTCGCCGGGACTCCCGGGCGACGGGGATACGCCTCGGGACACGGCGCGACCTGCACGGCCGCAAAGAACGCCAGCCCCTCACTCGTCATGGACTCGGAACGTGCGAGCTCGAGCGCGGCAAGGTCGTCGGCTGGCCAACGCCCGGGAGTGCCCGGGGGCTCGCTCACCAGGAGGCGGCCACCGACCCGGAGCAGCGGTGCGGCACACTCAGCCACCACCGCAGGGGGGCCGAACGAGCGGGCCGTGACCACATCGCCGGTGCCTCGGCGCGCCGGATCCCGGCCCACGTCCTCCGCCCGGGCGTGGACGACCTCGACGCGGTCCATCAGCTCCAGATGCCGGCAGGCGGACACCAGGTGGTCGACCCGGCGAAGCTGGGACTCCACGAGGACCCAGGACCACCCGGGGGCGGCCAGGGCACAGGGGAGTGCCGGCAGCCCGCCGCCGGAGCCGAGGTCGAAAACCACACCGGGGCCTTCACCCAGCAACTGGGTGAAGGCCCCGGCATGACGGACTTGGTCCTCGAGAGGACCCCGGCCGATCCAGCCGCGGCGCTGAGCCTCGGCCAGGACGGCGATCAGCACCTCACTCAGGGACGATCACGACCCGGCGACGGGGATCCTCGCCCTCGGAGCGGGTCACGACACCGTCGATCTCGTTGACGGCGTCGTGGACGACCTTCCGGTCGGCGGCGCCCATGGGCTCGAGCGCACGCGCCTGGCCGGAGTCGAGCACGGCAGCGGCCGCGTCCTGCGTGAAGCGCTCCAGCGCCGCCTTGCGCTTCGCCCGGTAGCCGGCCACGTCCACCCGGATCCGGGTGGAGAGCCCGCCGCCCTGTTGGCGCTGCACCACGGTCTTGGTCAGCTCCTGCAACGCCCAGAGCGTCCGGCCCTTCGGTCCGATGAGGAGGCCGAGGTCGTCGCCGTCGATGCGGACCTCGACGGCCTCATCCACCTCCTCGGAGGTCACGGTTGCCGTCAGCCCGAAGGCGCCGACCAGACCGGAGAGAAATTCCTCTGCGGCGGTTGCCTGCTCCTGGACACTGGCTTCGGTCATGGGTTCCCCTTTGTCTTCCTTGGGTCGATCGTTCGAACGGGAGCGTTCGCGAGAGCTGTCGTCGCGGGAGCGGTCCCGGCCGCCGCCCCGGCCGCCGCCGGAACGGGAGCGGTCACGATCCGAGGACTCGTCCCGGCTGCGCTCGGCGCGCTCCTCGCTCGACGAATCGCTGTCCTTGCGGTCTCGGTCCCGGCCGCGGCCGCCGTTGCCGCCGCCGGAGCGGGAGCGACCCCCGCCGCCGGAGCGGTTGCGGTCCCGGCCGCCGTTGCCGCCGCCGGAGCGGTTCCGACCGGCGCCCCCGCCACTGCTGGACCGGCGCCGGCCCCGCTCCTGCTTGGGACGGGGCGCGGTCGGCTTGACCCGCGCCCGGACCCGGGCCTCGGCCCGGGTGAAGCCGAAGAGCCCGCTGCGGGGCTCCTCGAGCACCTCGAACTCGGCATCACGGTCGTCGACACCGAGCTCGTCGAGCGCCCGTTCCTTGGCCTCGTCGATGGTCTTGCCGGTGGTCTGTACCCACTCCACGGATCTACCTCTTCTTCTTGCGGGGACGGGGCTGGGGCAGCGACGGGGTGGTGCCACCGCGCCCCGAGGACGTGCGCTTGTTGTTGCCCTTGGCCTTGGCGGTGCCGGCGGCCGGGGCGTTGCGCGGGGGGGTGGCCTTGCCTTTCGTGCCACTGCCCTTCCCGTTCTCGGACGGGCTGATGGCCTTCTTGGCCTTGTCGCCCTTCTCGGTCTTCTCCTCGGCGGACGTCTCGATGACGCCGGCCGCCATGGCCGCGTCGGAGTAGATGGTGCGGGTGATGACCCATTGCTGACCGACCCGGAACAGGTTCGAGGTCACGAAGTAGAGCACCAGGGCGCCCGGCAGGCCGAAGGAGATCACGCCGATGAAGGCCGGCAGGATCTTCATGATCATCTGCTGCTGGGGGTTCTGGCTCTGCTGGTTCTGGCTCCGGCCCTGGATCTGCCACTGCTGGACGTAGCCCGAGATCAGGACCACGGCGATCATCAGCGCGTACGGCAGGAACGTGACGAAGTCAATCTTGAGGGCGTCGGAGGGGCTGATGGCCAGGTTGATCCCCAGCCAGTCCATCGTGGTGTGCGACGCCAGGCTCTGGTAGAGATCGGAGCTCTCGTTCAGGTACTTGGGATCGAAGCAGCCGCCCGTAGGACAGGTCGCCGACACCGGCGTGTCGGACTGGCCCGCGGTGAGCCCGTCCAGCACCCGGTAGAGGATGATGAACACCGGCATCTGGATGAGCAGCGGCACACATGAGGAGAGCGGGTTGATGCCGTTCTCCTTGTAGAACGCCATCAGCTCCTCGTTCTGGCGCTGGCGGTCGTCCTTGAACTCCTTCTGAATCCGCTTCATCTCGGGCTGCAGCTGCTGCATGCGCAGCATCGACTTGGTGCCGCGCAGCGTGAGCGGAGTGAGAACGAGCATCACTGTCAGGGTGAGCAGGATGATCATGCCGCCGTAGGACGGCCAGATCTCATAGAACCAGGCCATGAGATTGGCGAGGGGTTCGAACATCTAGACCGCCTTCTGCTCTGGGGAGGGTGAGGTGCGGGGCTCGGGCACCAGGTCGATGCCGTGGGCGCCCCAGGGGTGACAACGGCAGAGGCGCCGGGCCGCGAGGGCACTGCCCCGGAGGGCACCGTGCACCTCGACGGCCTCCACGGCGTAGGCCGAGCAGGTCGGGAAGAAGCGGCAGGGGCTGGGCCGGCCGGCCCGGGCCTGTTGGTAGAGGCGTATGAGGGCGGTGAGGGCCCGGCCCGGCAGGCTCATGGCGCCGATTCCAGACGGGCCAAGGCCGCTTCCAGACGGGCGCCCAACTGGGCGAAGGAGAGCCCCGCCGCCCCGGGGGCGGCGACGATCAGGTAGTCGCCCCCTGCCGGGGCGGCCCCGCCCCAGAGCACCCGCAGGCGCCGACGCAGCCGGTTGCGGACCACCGCGGGACCGACCGCGCGGCCCACCGCGAAGGCCACTCGGGGCGCGGTCGCGTCCGCTCGGTAGATCACCGTCACCGGGCCTTCGCGGACCCGGCGGCCCTGGCGCGACAGGGCCGCGAACGACTCCCGGCCCCGCACCACGAGGAGTTTGGACACCAGACGTGTCGAGCAGGTCCCAACGGAACCCGGATCAGGCGGAGAGACGAGCGCGGCCCCGCTGACGGCGGGATCGCACGATTGCCCGGCCCCCCCGGGTCGACATCCGCTGACGGAAGCCGTGCTTCCGCGCCCGACGGCGGCGGTTGGGCTGGTACGTGCGCTTCATCTGGTCCTCCAAGGGCCGGCCCGGCCGGGGTTGATGCCGGGGGGCGGCGAGCGGCGTGCGGGACCCACGGGAGCACCCGAGACGACGGGAGATCACACCGGGAACCCGCCCGACCGCCTGAAGATGCTGACGGCCGGAACCGTCGACCGGTCGACCCGGCAGACGATCAGCGTCACGCTAGACCGCGCGGCCCCCGGCGGCAACCAGGCGGCCGTCACGGCCGCTACGACGGGCCGTGGCTTCGGCCCGGCTCGTCCGCGGGAGCGCCGTCAGCCAGTGGACAGATCCGCCGTCCGGATCACGCAATCCGCGTCTGACCAGGGAGAATGGTCTCGTCTCGCAGCCCCCGGGGTGCAGTGCTAGGTTCCCCGCCCGGCGTCGACAGGTGGCGCGACCGAGCCGGGCCCGACCTGTCGGGCCGGCCGGTGACATCGAGAGCGGCAGTGGTGGCCAGGACGATTCGGTCAGCGACGATCGACCCTGCTCGCTGTTTTCCACAGGGGCGTCCACAGCTTGTGGACGCCCTTTCACATGACAAATGACCGGGTTTGGCTGGGGAGCTGTTGTCTGGTGACCGACGAACACGCACACGACCTCTGGGAACGCTGCCGCGCCGAACTGGAGCAACAGGTCTCCGGCGGCGTCTTCCTCATGTACTTCGAGCCCACCGAAGCCCTCGACGTCGAGGGCACGACCCTCGTGCTCGGCGTCCCCAGCGTGATGGCCCGTGAGCGCCTCGACATGCGGTACCGCCCCCTGATCGATGATGCCCTGGCCGAGCACGCCCCCGAGATCACCGACCTGCGCTTCGTGGTGGTGGACACCGACCCCGTCGAGGCCGACCTCCTCGACCTGCCCCACCCCTCCCGGCTGGACGAGCACAGCGCCGATCCCTTCGACGAGCTCCCCCTGCTCGACGAGCTCCCGGTCCCGCCCGACGGCCTCGACGGCGAGCTGACCGTCTCCGCCGGCCCCGCCGACGTGCGGCCCGAACAGACCTTCGAGACCTTCGTCATCGGCAGCTCCAACCAGTTCGCCAACGCCGCCGCGCTCCGCGTGGCCGAGACGCCGGCCCGCTCCTACAACCCGCTGACCATCTACGGGCCCAGCGGGCTGGGCAAGACCCACCTGCTGCACGCCATCGGCAACTACATCAAGCAGAACTACCCGACCTTCGTGGTCCGCTACGTCCGGACCGAGCTGTTCCTCTACCAGTACGTCGACGCCATCCGGAACAACACCACGACCGAGTTCAAGCGGCGCTACCGCGAGATCGACGTGCTCCTCGTCGACGACATCCACTTCCTCGAGGGCAAGGAAGGCCTCCAGGAGGAGTTCTTCCACACCTTCAACGCCCTCCACGAGGCCAACCGGCAGATCGTGCTCACCTCGGACCGACCCCCCGACGCGATCGCCACCCTCCAGGACCGGCTCCGCAGCCGGTTCGTCATGGGCCTGGTCACCGACATCCAACCGCCGGACCTCGAGACCCGCCTCGCCATTCTCCGGATGAAGGCCCTGCGCACGGAGGTCGACGTCCCCGAACTGATCCTCGAGTTCATCGCCACCAACGTGAAGACCAACATCCGCGAGCTGGAGGGGGCACTGCACCGCCTCACGGCTTACTGCCGCCTCAACGACCTGCCCTGCACCATGAGCCTCGCCCAGGACGTGCTCGCCCCGATCCTCGGCGACACCGGCCCGAAGCCGATCACCATCGACCACATCCTGGCCACCACCTCGGCCAAGTTCGGGATCCCCGTCGACGAGATCATCGGGCCCAACCGACGCCGCCAGCTGGTCACCGCCCGCCAGGTGGCCATGTACGCGGCCCGGGACCTCACCGACCTCAGCTACCCGGCCATCGCCGAGGAGTTCGGCGGCCGGGACCACACCACGATCATCCACGCCGTGCGCAAGGTCTCGGACCTGATGGCCGAGCGCGGCCAGCTCTACGAGCAGGTCACCGACCTCATCGACACGCTCCGCCAGCCGGCATGAACCTGGGGACGCGAACAGGGACGACCGGTGGACAACCGGCCTCGCCGCACCGGACGCCGTGGGGACAACCCGGCGCTTCTCCCCAGATCCCGACCTCGGCTCCCGTGGCCGGTGGACGGCTGGGAATCCACTGGGGACAGAAAACCCCCCGTTGACCAGCGGAAACGCATGATCATCCACAATCCACAGGACTTAGTAGTTTCCCTGGAACCAAGAGATCTCTCCCTGAACGAAAGCAGGAACACCCGATGAAGTCCCGCCGGCCCCCTGGTGTGCTGTTGCCAGTGATCGTCAGCGAGTCAGCCGAGGCGACGCCATGAAGTTCCGTTGCGAACGGGACCGCCTGGCCGAGGCCCTGGGCACGGCCGGGCGAGCGGTGGCCAATCGGGGCGGCGCGCTGCCCGTGCTCTCCGGAGTCCGCCTGGAGCTGAGTGCCGGCCGGCTCGAAGTCACCGGCAGCGACCTCGACCTGACCATCTCGGTCACCATCGGCGTTGACGGCGGCGAGGACGGTGTGGTCGTCCTGCCGGCCCGCCTCGCCTCCGACGTGGTCCGATCGGTCGAGGAGGGCGAGGTCCGCTTCGAGACCGACGACGAGCAGGCCCGGGTCACCGGGGGCTCGGCCGAGTTCGAGATCCGGCTCATCCCGGCCGACGAGTTCCCCCGCCTGGCTCAGCCCGAGGGCGACTCGGTCACCCTGTCGGCCGAGGCCTTCGGCGCCGCGCTCAAGCAGGTGATCCCCGCAGCCAGCTCCGACGACTCCCGGCCGATCCTCACCGGGGTCCTGCTGAGCGCGGAGGACGACGGCCTCAAGCTGGTAGCCACGGACTCCTACCGCCTCGCCGTGCGGTCGATGCCGGGGACGTCGGTCCTGGCCGAGGGCCAGAAGGTCCTGGTCCCCTCTCGGGCCCTGGCCGAACTGGCCCGGGTCCTACCCGACGACGGCGAGGTGACGCTGCTCTTGGGCGAGCGCGACGCCGTGTTCGAGATCGCTGGCACCCGGCTCGTGACCCGGCTGATCGAGGGGGAGTTCCCGAACTACCAGGGCCTGATCCCCAGCGGGCAGGCCAACGTGTTGTCGGTGGGCCGGGCCCCCCTGCTGGAGGCGCTGCGCCGGGTGAAGCTTCTGGCCCGCGAGGCCACGCCGGTCCGTCTGGTCATGAAGCCGGAGGGCGACCTGGAGCTGCTGGCGGTCACCCAGGACGTGGGCCAGGCCCACGACGCGGTCGAGGCCGCCTTCGAGGGCACCGAGCTCACCGTGGCCTTCAACCCCGACTACCTCCTGCAGGGCCTCGAGGTGTGCCCCGGCGACGAACTGCGCATCGAGACCCTCGACGCGCTCAAGCCGGCACTGATCAAGGCGGTCGAGGGCACCGAGTTCCTCTACCTGCTGATGCCCGTCCGGGTGACCTGACGAGCGGACGCCGAAGGTGAGACTCCGGCGTCTCTGGTTGACGGACTTCCGCAACCACGAGCACGACGACCTGGAGCTGCCGCCGGGCCTGACCGCGGTCACCGGGCCCAACGGCGCGGGGAAGACGGCACTGCTCGAGGCCATCGGCTTCCTGTCCACGCTCAGCTCGTTCCGCGGCGCGTCGGGCGACCTGCTGGTGCGGGCCGGCGCCGGTTCCGCGGTGGTGCGGGGTGAGGTCGAGCGGGACGGGCGGGAACTGCTCATCGAATGTGAGATCAACGGTGGCCGTGCGGTCGCCCAGCTCAACCGCCAGCGGGGCGCCCGACGCCGTGACCTGCTCGATGCTCTCCGGGTCAGCGTCTTCACGCCCGACGACCTGGTGCTGGTCAAGGGCGGGCCGGGGGAGCGACGCCGGTTCCTGGACGACGCCATGGTCCAACTGCGGCCCCGTGACGATGCCCTCCGCCTGGAACTGGAGCGGGTGCTCCGCCAACGCAACACGCTGCTCAAGCAGGCCGGCGGGCCGGCTGACCGACGAGGTCGGCCTGACCCTCGACGTCTGGGACCAGAAGTTGGCCGCGGTGGGGGAGGAGATCGGCGTCCGCCGGGTCGAGATGGCGACCGCCCTGGCTCCCCTGGTGACCGAAGCCTACGGCCGGCTGGCCGGCGTGCCCGTCGTGGTCGGTGTCACTCACCGCCCGTCGTGGGCCGGTGCCCCCGACCTCGCGACGGCCCTGGCCGCCGCGCGGGATGAGGACCTGAAGCGCCGGGTCTCCACCGTTGGCCCCCACCGCGACGACATCGAGCTGGTCCTCGGGAGCCTCCCGGCCCGGACCCAGGCCTCCCAGGGCGAGCAGCGGTCGCTGGCGCTGGCCCTGCGCCTGGGGGTACACCGGTTGGTGGCCGACCGTGTCGGGGTGCCGCCGGTGCTACTGCTCGACGACGTGTTCTCCGAACTCGACGCCGGCCACAGCCGCGCCCTGATCGAGCTCCTCCCTGAAGGCCAGGCCCTGCTCACCACCGCCGGCGAACTGCCCGACGGCATCGCCCCGGAGCGGCGGCTGTCACTGGCCGGTGGGAAGATCCTTCCGTGACCGAGCCGCGACGGACGACTCCTCAGCCCATGCGCCGGTCTCTGGAGCGGCTCCTGGACGACCTCGGGTCGGCGCCGGTGCGGGAGACCAACTCCCTACTGGCCCGCTGGGCCGAGGTGGTGGGCCGCGACCTCGCGGCGCACACCCAGCCCGTCGGGGTCCGTCACGGGATCCTGGTCGTGCAGGCCGACGACCCCGCGTACGGCGACCACCTGGCCTGGCAGGAGCGCCAACTCCTGCAGCGCCTCGCCGCAGTCCTCGGTGAGGGCGTCGTCACCGGTCTCCAGGTCCGCATCACGCCGGCGAGCTGAGGCCGGCGCCGGCCACGCCGAGGTGCGCGGTCCCCGTCCTGGTGGTCCAGGTCCCGGACGGGGGGGGCCTACTCGGTGCGGAGGTCGGTGCCGGGGCGACTGCGGGCGACGACGGTGGCCAGCCCCTGCGCGTAGAGGTTGACGAGGGCGAGCACCAGGAGCACCGTGGCGACAATGGCCGCGAGGGGTACGGTCGGACCGACCTCACTGCCGAGGCCGTCGGCCGCCAGGGTCCACAGCAGGCGGCCGGCGACCACGCCGGCCGGGACGCCGCCGAGGGTCGCCAGGAGCACGAAGGTCGAGGCCTCGCCGCTGACCAGGCGCCGAAGCTGGTCCCGGGCCAGGCCGAGCGAGCGCAGCACGGCCACCTCCCGCCGCCGCCGGGCCGCCGAGGCCAACGTGACGACGACGCTGACCAGCGCCAGCGTGCCGAGGAGGCCGGCGAGGAGGTAGGGCACGCCCCGGACGCGTTCGAGATCGGCGACGTCGAGCGGCTTCATGGGCCCGAGGACCGTGCCGGGGAAGTCCTCCTCGAGGCGGTCGAGCATCGCCTCCCGGTCGCCGGCGTCGTCGAGGTCGACCAGGAAGCCGGCGGGGGTGACCGCCTGCTCGACCTCGCCGAAGGCGACGGCGGCCAGGTCGAAGGTGATCACCCCGCCACTGTCGAGGTCCATGGGAGTCGAGATGGTGGCCGGGGCCACCACCTCACCGACGATGGTGGCGGTCACGTCGACGGCGCCGCCGCCGATCACCACGTCGTCGCCGATCTCCTTTCCGAGGAGCGCTAGCGTTCCGCGGCCGAGGGCGACCTCGTCGTCGCCGATCGGCGCCCGACCCTCCAGAACCGTCGGCGCCCCGACGAGTGCGTCGGGTTCGAGCTCGGCGAGGCTGACGGTCTCGCCGTCGACGGTGAAGGTCGTCGACTGGTAGGGCGCGAAGTCGGTGACGTCCGGGTTGGCCGCCAGCGCCGCCTCGCCCAGGTCCGCCGCGTCCTGCTCGGAGTAGTTGCCGACCACGACGTCCCAGGTCCAGCCCTGCCGTTCGGGGGAGTCCACGAGCCGGGCCATGCTGGCCGCGAACGTGGCGGCCCCGGAGACCGCGGCGACGCCGACCACGGCCGTCACCAGCGCGAACCGGCCCGCTGCGGCCCCGCCGCGACCGAGGCCGTCCATCACCCGGCGGGCGCCGAGGGCCGCCGGAGTGACGGGCAGGCCTGAGGCCCCGGTGCTGGCCCGTGTCGCGACGGCGCGTCCGCTGGTCCGACCACGCGCCGAGCGCTATGCGCGCCGCCACGAGGACGGCAAAGCCCAGGCCGCCGGCGAGGAGCACGAGGCCGTCGACCTGGACCCCCGGGTGGATCTCGGCGTCCGCGGCCAGCCCGATCGGGAACAGCGCGGAGGCGGGCACGGCCGCGACGACCGCGATCACCGTGGCCAGGACCGTCACCAGGCCACCGCGAAGGAGGCTCGAGGCGGTGAGCTGGCGCCGGGTCAGGCCGAGGGCACCGAGGGTCTCGCGGTCATGGGGATCCTCACCGGTCGCCCGGGCCAGGGCCGTGCCGATGACGGCCAACCCGAAGACGAGGACGACGAGGGCCAGGGCGAGCACCGCGTTCGACTCGAGGTCGATGGCGTCGCCCACCGGCTCGATCTTCGACAGGTCCTCGGGGCCCGAGGGGTTGACGAGGGCTCGCTCGCCCCCGGCGGCCTGCATGGCGGCCACGGCCTCGTCGAGCTCGTCGGCCGGCAGGTCACCGAGGCTCCCCATGCCGTACATGGCCGCGGTGCGCCCGTGCTCCTCCCAGAACGACGGCTCGAGCCAGATCCGCCCCCCGTCGGACTCGAAGATCGTGCCGGGTTGGGCCTGGGGGTTGCGGGCCAGGTCCAGGGGTGTCCGCACGATCGCCCCGACCGTCTGGGTGACCATCGTCGTGGGGTCGGCGGCCTGCCCGTTGCCGACGCGGTTGAGGTCGTCCGGTGCGAAGAGGGCGAGGTCGATCGTGTCCCCGACGGTGACCTCCCGGCGTCGGGCCAGCCGCTCGTTGAGCGCCGCCTCGCCTTCGGCCAGCGGGAGGTCACCGTCGATGACCAACGCCCGTTGCACGTGACGGAGGGGCTCGCCCCGCAGATGGGCCTCGACCACGACGAGGTCCGTGCCCGGTTCGGTCACGCCCTCGGGGCCGGGGAGGGCGACCACCACCGAGGCCAGCGAGATGAAGGCCTCGGGCGCGCCGGATGCCTCGAGCATGTCGGACAGCAGCGCCTCCTGGCGCTCGACGGGCAAGGACGGGTCGACGAAGGCCTCGACGCCGCCAAAGCGATGGAACTCGACGAACTCGTCGAGGGTGGTGCGGCCGCGGCGGCTGCCGGCGATCCCGGCCAGCACGACCGCCCCGGTCAGCCCGAGGACGACGGTGAGCAGGAGCAGGGACGCCCAGCGCCGCCGTACGCCCGCCCACGCGACCACCGCCACCGGTCCCACCGGGTCGATCATTGCCGGTCGACGGGGTGGGCCGGAACCGTGGAGGCCTCGTGGCCGGGGGGGTGCAGGCCCCCCTCGGCCCGGGACCCTCAGGCGGTCAGGCGATGGCCAGCCGGGCCCCCAGGGCCCGGTGGTCGGCGGGGGCGAGGACCGAGTCGGCGAGGGCCCACACGCCCTCGAAGACCTCGGCGGGGGCGCCGGCCCGCATGCCCCCGAGCAGCTCGGTGCGGTCGTCGACGTTCATGGCGGGCAGCATCAGGCCCAAGGAGGTCGCCATCTCCTCGGGCGGGATGCTGCCGACGATGGCGCCGTTGATCGCGAGCAGGGCCTCGAGGCCGACGGCCTCGGCCAGGGCGGGCATCACCACCCGCTCCTCCAGGTCCTGGTGGGCCAGGTACGTGCCGGTGAAGGCGGCGAGGTCGAGGTACAGCCGGTGCGTCCGCCCGGCCTGCTCGGAGGCGGTGGCATCGACGTTCTCCTCGGCCAGCGCGGCGCAGGTCCAGCAGGCGGGCGTCGAGGGCGACGTGGTCGGCCCGGATCTGCTCGCTCAGGTCGGGGCGATGGGCCTCGAGCACCGGGTCGATGTGGACGTCCTCGTGCTCGGCGTGGCTCACCAGCAGGTCGACGGTGGCCTGCACATGAGCGGCGAGGGCGCGACGGCCGGCCCGGTCGGTCGGGTCGAGGCGACCGGCCTCGCCGGTCACGGCGAACAGCTCGGCGCGGATGCCCTTGTGGATGTCCTTGTACAGGTCGAAGACGACCCGCTCGAACGCGGGGGCCTCGAGGATGGTGGGCTGGTCGGTGACGGTCATGGTGTCCTCCGGGGTTGGTGGTTCGTCGTCGTGGCCCACGGTGCGCCCTGGTCGGGCGGTGGCGGTCCTCAATGCTCCGTAACCGTTTGCTCAGAACTTCCTAACCTCGACCCGGTGCCCGCCGGACCCGTGCTCTCCGACGAGCTGGCCGCCTTCCTCGAGGGGGGCTGCGCGCTGATCGTGGGCACGGTCGGCGCCGACGGCAGGCCCCACGCCGGCCGGGCCTGGGGGATCGAGGTCCTCGACGCCGAGGCCGGCCGGCTCCGCCTGCTGCTCGACGCCGCCGACGGCCCGACCTTGGCCAACCTCGCCGGGGAGGACCCCCGCCTCGCCTGCACCGGTGCCGACGTGCGCACCCTGCACAGTCGGCAGCTGAAGGGCCGGTCCCATGGGCACCGAGCCGGCGACCGGCGAGGACCGGGCGCGGGCCGCACGCTACTGCGACGCGTTCTTCGCCGACATCGAGGCGACCGACGGCGAGCCCGCGAGCTGCTCGAGCAGATCGTCCCCGCCGCGTATGTGGCCTGCACCGTGCGGGTCGACGCGCTCTACGACCAGACCCCCGGACCCGGCGCCGGGGCCGCGGTGGGCGGCGACGCTCGTGAGGGGGACCGAGGGGGAGCGATCCCGTGGAGCTCTCCCTGGAGGATCTGCGCCGGTGCTTCGAGGGGGTGGTTCCCGCGGTCATCGCCACGGCGGCGGCCGACGGCACGCCGAACGTCACCTACCTGTCGAAGATCCGGGTGGTCGACGAGGGTCATGTGGCCCTCTCCAACCAGTTCTTCTCCAAGACGTCCGAGAACCTGGTGGAGAACCCCCGTGCCAGCGTGCTGGCCATCGACCCGGCCGACTACGAGGAGTACCGGCTCAGCCCTGAGCTACGAGCGCAACGAGCGCCGCGGCCCGGTCTTCGACCAGCTGCGTCGGGACGTCGACGAGCTGGCCGCGCTGTCGGGGATGCAGGACGTCTTCAAGCTCCGCGGCGCCGACATCTACCGCGTCGCGGCCATCGAGCACATGTCCCGGTCGGGGCGGCCGGATCCGCGACGCCGTACCGAGGCCGACGGCGCACGACGCCGCCGCCGGGCGCCGGCGGGCCTGGCCGAGCTGAGCCTCCGCCTCGGCCGGTGCCCCGACCTCGACACGCTGGTCGACGCCGGCGGTGACCGGCGTGGGGGAGCTGCTCGGGCTACGAGCACGCCGTGCTCCTGCTGGCCGACGAGTCCGGTGGAGCGGCTGTTCACCATCGCCACCCACGGCTACCAGGACGAGGGCATCGGGTCCGAGGTGGTGGTCGGGGAGGGCGCGATCGGCATGGCCGCCGCCCGGCGGGCGCCGACCCGGGTCGGGAACCTGCGCCAGATGAACAAGTACTCCGAGTCGGTGCGCCGGCCTGTCGACGGGCATCGGCCCCGGCCACGACCTGCCCGTGCCCGCGCCTGCCCGAGGTCCAGAGCCGTCTGGCGGTGCCCGCGCTCGCCCTCGGGCAGCCTGGTCGGGGTGCTGGTCGTCGAGTCCGACCACGGCGGCGGCGTTCACCGAGGACGACGAGGCGGTGCTCACGGTGGTGGCCACCCTGGTCGCCGGCGCCGTCGAGGTCGAGCGGGCCCAGCAGCGCCGACGGCGCGGGGGACCGGGTCCCGACGCGCCGGGCGACGGCCGCCGGCGGGGGCGGTGCACGCAGGTCCGCTTCTTCACCGTCGACGGCAGCACGTTCCTGGACGGCGACTACCTGATCAAGGGCGTCGCCGGTCGCATCCTGTGGGCCCTGCTCGGCCACCACCAGCGGGATGGGCGGGTCGACTTCACCAACCGTGAGGTCCGGCTCGACCCGTCCCTGGAGCTGCCGGAGTACCGGGACAACCTGGAGAGCCGCCTGATCCTGCTGAAGCGCCGGCTCGACGAGCAGGATGCCCCCGTGCGCATCGAGAAGACCGGTCGGGGCCGGTTCCGGCTGGTGGTCGAGGGCCGCCTGCGGCTCGACGAAGGCGCCGGGTGACCGGTCCGGCCGGCTACTGGCCCTCGCCCTGGCCCGGGGAGGACGCCGGCCCGTCCCGCCGGCAGGCGCCCCACGGCGTCGCCGGCTGGGGGCTCGACCCCGGCGCGCCGCCTCGAGGTGGTGGCCCGCCAGGACGTCGTGGCCGCGACCATGCCGGTGGTCCGGGAGCCGGGCGAGCTCTTCCTGCTGCGGCACACCTTCGGCGACCGACACCGTGTCGTGGGTCGAGCGCATCGACCCGGCCACCGCTGGCCACGGCGGCCCGCAGCGTCGACCTGGCGGCCGGGCCGTCGTGGCCGGGTGGGCTGGCGGCCCACGCCGACGGCGGGCTGCTGGTGGTCTACGGGCGCTGGGCCCACCGCCTGGACCCCGACCTGCGGTCGTGGTCGTCCCGCGGGAGCTGCCCGTGGACCGGGCGTACAACTCCTTCGTGGTCCTCGCCGACGGGACGGTGGTCACCAAGGACCTGTCCCGCGGCCCGGCAGCCGTCGACGTTCTCGGTCCTCGACCCGTCTGACCCTGGAGGACCGCGGCGCGCCCCTGTCCCTCGGCGAGGCCTCGGTGGCCCGGCTGTCCGCCGACGGCCTCGTCGTGCACGCCCAGGGGATCGAGACCGCGCTGCGCTTCGTCTGGGATCCCGCGGCCGGGGTGAGCCGGCGCCGATCCCGGTTGGTCGCTCGCCCTACCGCACGGCGCCGGACCAGAGCTTCGGCTGGGACGCGGTGGTCGACGGCGGCCAGGTCCTGTTCATGGACAACGGTGACCACACCTACCAGGAGGCGATGGCGATGACCGGCCAGGGCGTCGCGTCCGGCCCGGTCCACCTGGTCCGGGTGCCGGCCGAGGGTGGCGATCCGGAGTTGGTCGAGATCAGCGGGCTGACCCACGGGACCCAGACCAACCTGCCGGCGTTCGACCCCGAGCGGGCGCTCGCGGTGGGCTACGACAGCGGCAACGGCGTGCTGGCGGCCTTCGACCTCGGCGCCGGCGGCCTGACCCCGCGCTGGCGACGGGCGCTCGGCACCTCGATGCACCTGGTGCGCTTCCCGGACACCGGCGAGCTGATCGTCAACGACCGCCACGACGGCGAGGAGGACGTGGTGGTGCTGGACATCGAGACGGGCGAGGAGCGGGCCCGGGCGGCACAGGCAGCCCGGTCCAGTCGGTCGTCTTCCCCGCCGTCGACCACGACGCGACCCTCTGGTACTGCTCCTTCACCACCCTGGCCCGCATCACCCCGGTTCGATACGGCCGGGGAGGGTGACCAGCGGCCCTGTCGGCCGGATCGAGGACCCCCTAGCCTCGGGGGCAGGTCACCACCAGGAGGTCAGCACATGCTCGGATGGGTCGCGGACGTCGAGAAGGCCACGCTGGAGAACACCAACTTCCGCACGGTCCTGTTCACCGGGGAGCACACCCAGCTCACGGTGATGTCGATCGAGCCGGGTGGGGAGATCGGTTGGGAGGCCCACCACGACATCGACCAGTTCCTGCGCATCGAGCAGGGCACCGGCCGGGCGGAGTTCGGGTCCACCGAGGACCGGGTGGAGGAGACCCACGAGGTCGAGGACGACTGGGCGATCATCATCCCCGCCGGGGTCTGGCACAACGTGGTGAACACCGGGTCCGAGGCCCTGAAGGTCTATTCGCTCTACAGCCCGCCCGAGCACCCCGACGGCACCGTCCACGTCACCAAGGCCGAAGCCGACGCCGCCGAGGCCGAACACGGCCACTGAGCCGGTCGTCCCGACGAGACCGACAACGACATGAGGCAAGTACGGGGGCGTGGGATCGGGCCGCTGGTCGTAGGGGGCGAATCGAGCGCTCGGCTGTCGGAATCTCACGGGCGGTGACGAGTTGTCGTTCTGGCGCCCGATCAACCGCCTATAGGCGGAGAATCAGGAGCCAGTTCGCCGGGATCGTCTCCGAAGGCCCCGTCTGACCGCGGAGGGTGGCGAAACGGGCTCGAAGGGCACCGCCGACCGGCGGCGGGTGGGGCCAGGCCCCCAGGGTTGCATCGTTGTTGCCGGGCAGGAGGACCGGACCCTGTCCCGAGGCCGAACACGGCCACTGATCAGACGAGGACGGCGAGCTCCTCGCCGAGGACGGCGCCGGGGGCCAATTCGAGGCGGTCACCGGACCAGAACCGGCCGGGGTCGTACCAGTTGAGCGGGCGCTCGGCGCCGAGCAGGCCCATGCGTTGGTAGGTCAGGGCGGCGAGCTCGGCACAGAAGATGTCCTCGAGGGGCACGCCGCGCCGGATCCGGCCTGACAGCCACCGCTTGACCAGGCTGCCCGTGCGCGGGAAGCGGTGGCCGTCGTACTCGTTGATCACCCGCAGGAACTGGTCCTCCATCTCGGTGGTGACCACGGTGTCGAGCTGGCGGAAGTAGGGCCGCTGGCCGTACGTGTCGACCCAGGTGCCGCACGGCCTCCGTCAGGCGGTGGAGCTGGGCGCCTCGCTGGGGGTCGCCCGCCCACACGTCTTCGGTGGACATCCCCAGCTCGGCGTGCCAGAGCAGCGGCGGCAGGTCGTCGAGGGTGAGCGCCACGGCCACGTGGTTGATCGGGCTGTTGGTGAACAGTCGGATGGCCCGGTCCGCCGGGCTGTTCCCGCGGAACAGCCACAGGTCGCCCGTGGAGGTCAGCTCGGCGGCGTCCGCCAGAGGGATCGCCCGCGGGGTCCGGTCGCGCCATGGGTGGCTACCGTACGGACGTGAAGCTCTGGAAGATCGTCGGATTGGCCGGTCTCGCGGGGGTGGCCGCCACCGGTTTCGTGGTCGTGCGCCGTCGTCGGGCCTACCGCGAGGTGGACACCACCGAGCTCCGATCGCGCCTGCGTGCCCGTCTCGCCGAGGCCGACGGCCGGGTCGCCTGACCCGGCGGTCATCGGCCGACCCCGGCGCGTCACTTCGTCCGGCCGGCGACGACCCGAACACTCATCGCACTTTCATAGTCTTTCAGCATAAACCGGAGTCGGAAATGTCACCCCCCTCCGGTAGGGTGGCGGCCACTTCCCCGTCTCCCTCTCGACGCCGAAAGAATCGTGGCAGCGTGGCCAAGACAGCATCGTCGTACTCCGCCAAGGACATCACCGTCCTGGAAGGCCTCGAGGCCGTCCGCAAGCGCCCCGGGATGTACATCGGCAGCACCGGCCCCAGCGGGCTGCACCACCTCGTCTACGAGGTCGTCGACAACGCCGTGGACGAGGCGATGGCCGGGCTACTGCACCCGCATCGACGTCACCCTGCTGGCTGACGGCGGCTGCGAGGTCCGCGACGACGGCCGGGGCATCCCCACCGACGTAAGATGGCCAAGGGGAAGTCGGCGGCCGAGATCGTCCTGACGGTCCTGCACGCCGGTGGCAAGTTCGGGGGCGAGGGCTACAAGGTCTCCGGCGGGCTCCACGGCGTGGGCGTGTCCGTCGTCAACGCCCTCTCCGAGCGCTGCGAGGTCGAGATCGACCGCGAGGGCAAGCGCCACTTCATGGACTTCGCCAAGGGCGGCAAGATCCAGACGAAGCTCGAGGTCATCGGCAAGGCCCCCCGG
>CAVPAN010000008.1:0-44436 GCA_963701565.1 uncultured Microthrixaceae bacterium | reverse complement strand
GGGGAGCAGGCCGCCCTGGAAGGGGGAGAGGCGACCGGCGACCAGGAGGTAGTCGGCGCCGTCGACCTGGCCCAGGAGGTCACCGACCGCACCCCGGTCGCCGGGATGTACGAGCAGCTCGCAGACCGTGCCCTCCACGGCGCCGCCCCGCCGGCGGAGGCGGACCACCGTGAACCCGTCGCGCAGCCGTCCCCCCCGGCGCACGACCCGGTAGTAGAGCGGGCCGAAGCCGAAGCGCCACCGGAGGTAGTCCGCCGACCGGTTGGTGGCCAGCAGGTCGGGGGCCAGGTCCTCGACCACCTCGGCCAGCTCGTCGTCGTCGGCGAAGGCGTCCGGGGCCGACTGGCCGAAGGCGGCCGGCTCGGACCACTTGGCGGCGGCGGCCTTGGCCCGGGTGAGGCGGAGCAGGCCGCCGAGGCCCCGGGGCCGGACCCGCACCGGTGGTCGACCGATCAGCTCCCAGCCCATCTTGAGGTAGCCGGGGCGGCTCTGGTCGTTGGGGGTGTTGAAGACGAAGTCGACGCCCTCGTCGATGAGCTCGTCCAGGGCCATCATGGTCAGCGCCCGGAACAGGCCCCGGCCCTGGTGGTCGGGGTGGGTGGCGGTGTCCACCGCCCGCACCGCCTTGGCGATCGACCCGTCGGGCCGGCGCCACTCCCAGCGCAGGAAGGTGCGGAAGGCCACGATCTCGCCGTCGTCGTCGGCCACCCACATGGGGGAGGGGCCGAAGGGGTTCTCGGCGTGCTTCCAGGTGAAGAAGGCGTCGTGGCGGTCGTCGTCGTCCCAGCCGAGGGCGGCCCGGGCCAGGGCCAGGATGGCCGGCCTGTCCCCGGCGTCGGCCCGGCGCAGGGCGAGGCCGGCGGTCATCGTTCCATCATGGCGCCCGAGCGGGGGGAGGAGACCTACCAGCCCCGTTCGATCCACTCGTCGAGGTGGGGCCGTTCGGCGCCGATCGTCGTGTCGTCGCCGTGGCCGGGCAGGACCAGGGTGTCGACGGGCAGGGGGAAGAGGCGGCGGTCGAGGGACTCGATGATCCGCTCGAAGTCACCGCCGGGAAAGCCTGTGGCGCCGGGACCGCCGGGGAAGAGGGTGTCGCCGCTGAACAGCACCGGTGAGCCCTCCACCCGGAAGCACATCGAGCCCGGGGTGTGGCCCGGGGTCAGGATCGTGTGCAGGCGGAGGCGGCCCACCGCGATGACCGACTCGTCCTCCAGCAGGTAGTCGTAGGCGTCGAGCATCTCGGCGTCCTCGGCGGTGACCCCGACCTGGTAGCCCGCGTCGCGGCACGGCGGGCACGGCCTGGATGTGGTCCCAGTGGCCGTGGGTCTCCAGCACGGTGCGCACCCCGAGGGCCTGGCAGAGGTCGAGGAGGAGGTCGTGCTCGTTGGCGGCGTCGAGGAGCACGGCGTCACCGGTCTGCTTGCACCGCAGCACGAAGACGTTGTTGTCCACCGGACCCACCACGACCTTGTGGATCTCGGCCTGGGTGTCCTCGTAGTGCAGCGTGCCGGTGGCCATGGGCCCCAGTCTGCCGGAAGAACGCGACCTCGCTGCCATGGTCTGGTTGGTCCTGGGCCGACTATGGCGTCATACGGAATCGTCGCCGGAGCGGGCCTTTGGCGCCAGGCGCGGACGAACCACGCGGGAGTCAAGAACCTGACTTGCGCAGCTTCGGGAAGGTCGGACAGCGCGACCAGTGGTGTATACCAGCACGACACCTCAACAGGGTTGGCTCCGCACCCATCCCGGTGGCTCAGTTGAACGGTTGCTCGGTCGCGACGCTTGGAGGGTGATGGACCGCCATTGGGATGCCGTATTGCAGGCGTGGAGCCGAGCGTCCGACCAGTGAGTTCGCCGAGCGCGCCTGCACCCTCAACTGAAACGCCACGACCCGCGGACAGAGTCGCGTATCGCGGCGACATCGACGGTCTTCGTGCCGTCGCCATCGTCATCGTCGTAGCGTTTCATGCCCGCGTCCCCGGGTTCAGCGGTGGCTTCGTCGGTGTCGACGTGTTCTTCGTCATCAGCGGCTGGCTGATCACCCGCCAGCTGCTGGAATCCGTTGAGGACAGGACACGACGGCTTCTCCCAGAGTTCTGGGCTCGGCGTATCCGGCGACTCGTTCCCGCGTCCGCCCTCATGATCACGAGCACCCTTCTCCTGTCCCTCGTGCTGCTGTCGCCACTCGACTGGAGCCTGATCGCCCAGAGAGCCGTGGCCGCAGCCACATACACGTCGAACCTGCTGTTCGCGTGGCGCGGGGGTGACTACTTCTCGGGTCCACTCGAGACGAGCCCATACCTGCACACCTGGTCGCTCGGCGTCGAGGAGCAGTTCTACATCGTCTGGCCGATCGTCGTCCTGCTCGCCGTTCGCTGGTCGCGACCCAGCGACCGGTCGCGCCAAGGGGGCGAGACCCGGTTGGCCGTCGTCATGGGGGTCATCGCCGTAGCGAGCTTCACGGTCAACATCTTGCTGACGAACCAGGCCAGTCCTTGGGCGTTCTTCGGCCTGGCATCACGGGCCTGGGAGTTCGCCGTTGCCGGCCTCGCAATCGCTCTGCTGCACGATCGCTCCTTCGACTCGCCCGGGCTAAGGCGCGTTGCAGCCGGCAGTGGCGCTCTCGGTCTGGTCGGCGCAGTGTGGCTACTCGACGGGCAGACCCCGTACCCCGGCACGGCCGCTCTGCTTCCGGTTGTCGCCACCATGCTGTTGTTGGTGGCGGGACACGGACTGCTACCGGGCGAGACGGCTCCAATCCGCTTGCTCAGCCAGCCGGCGATGCTCTACCTCGGCAGGTTGTCGTACTCCTGGTACCTCTGGCACTGGCCGTTCATCGTTCTCCTCACAGGCGCCCTGTACCGGGACACCATCCCGCTGCGATTGCTGGCTGCGCTCATCGCCCTGCCAGTGGCGGCCGTCAGCTACAAGGTGGTCGAGAACCCTGTGCGGTTCTCAAAGCGTCTACGGGCCTCGCGTCCAAGGACCTATGCCTTGGGTGCAGCCGCGACCATGATCTGTCTCGTGGCGGCCTTCGGCGTCTACCGCCACACACAATCCGAGCTCAGTCGGGCTCCCTACCGCGAGCTCCATGCGGCCAGAGAGAGCTACCACCAGTACGAGTGCGAGGAGGTCGCCTCCCCCGCCGGCGCCAACTACTGCCTGGCGGGTGACAGCTCCGCTCACCAGGTGTTGATGCTGATCGGGGACTCTCACGCAGGACAATGGATGACAGCGTTCTCGGACGCGGCTGCCGATGAGGGGCTCAAGCTTGTTCTCCGAGCCTCTGGCAACTGCAGCGCCACACCGAATGTTGATGCGCAACGCAACGGCCACATCCCGGAAGAACAGGCGGATTGTGCCGAGTTCCAGCAGGAATCCGCCGAGCTGGTCAGCGAGCTTCATCCCACCGCTGTGGTCCTGTCCGATGCAACGGCGTCCCGGAACCGGTCCTTTCCCGACGGCCCGAGCGTGTGGAGTTCAGCTCTGGAGTCCCAGATCCACGACCTCGCACGTCAAGGCATCCGTGTCGGAGTCGTCGTCGACAACCCACTGTCCAACGACCCCATCCTCTGCGTGGCACGGGGCCACTCGGAGGACTTCTGCACGCCGACGCGGGACGACGCGTACCGTGAGCTTGACCGCTACTCCCAGGCCGTGGAGCCACTCGCGGAGGATGAGGTGTCGGTACCGGTGCTTGACGTCAACGACCGCGTTTGTACGGACACAACATGCAGGATCCGTGATGGCGACACTTGGATCTTCGGTTCATTCGAGCATTTCACTGGCGACTTCACGCAGGCCCAAGGCGACCGAGTCCGGGCGTTTCTAGACCAGCTTCAAGCTGAGGCATGAGCCCGCCATGCTGTGAATCGTGCGGTAAAGAGCGCATCGAACGGGTGGCGTGACGGAACTGGGAGCGTTGCAGAGCGACCTCAGCGAGCGGAGCCGGGGTGCAGCAGCATCCACTCAATACCGGCGGCGGCGACCACGACGGCGACGGTGATCACCAGTGCCGTCGTTGCGCCGGCCTCGAGGCCAGCCCACCGCGAACAGGCGAACACCGTTAGCCCCTGCACCGACAACACGACCAGGCGCCGCCCCGTCGGCACGGCTCGGCCCGGACCAGCCCGGTCCACCCGGGGGGCCACGACGACCGGCAGGGCGATGAGCGCCACGCAGGCCAGGGCGCCGACCGCGGCGCCGGGGCGGCCCCGGCCGCCGTCCGCGGCGGCCCAGGCCAGCAGGCCGGCCAGGGCGAAGCTCCCGGTCCAGCCGTCCTGTGGCCGCCACAGGACGAGGACGACCAGGGGGGCGAGGACCGCGCCCACGGCGAGGATCCCTTCGGTGTCGGGCACGGTGAGGTAGACGCCGAGCGCCGAGCCCAGGACCAGCAGGGAGCCGACCAGGGGCCCCAGCGTCGGCGCCAGCGCGCCCAGGGCGACGCCCACCCCGAGGGCCACGACCCCGCCCACCACGCCGGAGGGGAAGGCCCCCGCGGGATCCACGGCCAGGGCGAGGACCACCGCCCCCATGACCGCCGTGGCCCAGCGGGGGAGTGGCTCCGGGAGCACATCGGCCACGGCGAACACCGCGGTGACGCCCAGGGCCGCACCCGGTAGGCGGTCGAGGGCGACGAGGACGGCGGTCGCCGCCACGACCGCCGCGGCGGGCAGGCCGGGCCCGCCGAGCCGGGTGGTCAGAGGTACTCGACCCGGGGTCCGGTCACGACGTGGCGGGTGTCGAGGACGTAGTCGGCGTGCTCGACCAGGGCGTCGAGGTCGAAGTCGTCGTGGTCGACGAGCAGGACCACGGCGTCGGCGGCCGCGACCTCCTCGGCGGTGGCGTCGACCCGGGTCACCGGCGGGCCGAACTGGTCGTCGGCGACGTGGGGGTCGGCGCCGCGCACGTCGGCGCCGAGGGCCAGGAGCTGGCGGGCGATGACCGCGGCCGGGGTCTCGCGGGCGTCGCCGGTGTTCCTCTTGTAGGCCAGGCCGAGCAGCAGGATGCGGCGGCCCTTGACCGCCAGGCCGCGGTCGTTGAGGGCGACGACGAGGCGGCGCACGACGTAGTCGGGCATGTGCTCGTTGACGTCGTTGGCCAGCTCGACGAAGCGGAAGGACTGGCCGAGGGAGTGCCGCACCCGCCACGACAGGTAGGACGGGTCGATGGGCAGGCAGTGGCCGCCGACGCCGGGGCCGGGGGTGAAGCGCATGTAGCCGAAGGGCTTGGTGGAGGCGGCGTCGATGGCCTCCCAGACGTCGATGCCGAGGTCGTGGGCGAACATGGCCAGCTCGTTGACCAGGGCGATGTTGACGTGGCGGAAGGTGTTCTCCAGCAGCTTGGTGAGCTCGGCCTCCTTGGGGCTCGAGACCGGCACGGTCTTGTCGACGAGGCGGTCGTAGAAGCCCTGCACCCGCGCCAGGGAGGCGGCGTCGATCCCGGAGACGACCTTGGGGGTGTTCTCGAAGGTCCACACCGGGTTGCCGGGGTCGATGCGCTCGGGGCTGTAGCCGAGATGGAAGTCGGCGCCCGGCGGTGAGCCCGGAGCCGGCCTCGAGGATCGGGGCGACCAGCTCCTCGGTGGTGCCCGGGTAGGTCGTGGACTCGAGGACGACGCAGGCCCCGCGGGTGAGGTGGGGGGCGAGGGCCTCGGCCGCGGCCTCGACGTAGCTCAGGTCGGGGGCGCCGTCGCGCAGCGGCGTGGGCACCGAGATGACGGCGACGTCGAAGCCGGCGCAGTCGGCCCAGTCGGTGCTGGGCCGGTAGCGGCCGGTGGCGAGGGCGGCGCGCGAGGCGCTCGTCGGTGATGTCCTCGACCGGCGAGTCGCCGGCCTCGATGCGCTTGACCCGGTCGGCGTCGACGTCGAAGCCGACGACGTCGAAGCCCGCCTCGCAGGCCCGCACCGCGACCGGGAGCCCCACGTAGCCCTGGCCCACCACGACTAGTTCAGCCATCGGGCGAGTCTAGGGATTAGGCCTGTCCGCGGGTGCCTACCCGATGCCGTAGGGGGATCGATATATCGTCCGGAAATGAGACGCAGACGGGCCGCGTCGTGACCACCATGCGGCAACGTCTGGCGTTGTTCATCGCCAATCCCCGCAAAGGGGCACAGCTCGCGCTGGCGGCTTCTGTTCGACGGCTACCCGTCGAGCAGCAGGAGGCGTTGGCCTTGAGGCTCCTCGCCGAGGTGCCCGGTCGGGCCCTCGCCTTCGACAGCGCGGGCACGCGTTGGACGTTGCCGCTTGGCGACGACATCGTGGCGTCGGTCCTTCGGGACGGCCACTACGAGGGTGACGAGCTCGACGGCGTCCTGGCCTGGCTCGAGTCCCGAACATCGCGTACACGAAGGCCTCTGATCGTGGACGTGGGCGCAAATGCGGGGACGACTGCGATCCCGTTGGCCCAGCGAGGCTTCCGGGTACTAGCGATAGAGCCGGTTCCCCGCACACTACGGGTACCTGCTCGAGAACGTCCGCAACAACGGCCTCGACGGCCTGGTCACCGGGGTGCAGGCCGCCATCTCCCGCCCTGGACCCAGGGTGGACATGGTCCTCGGGGGCGGGTTGGGCCAGAGCGAGGTGCGACTGTCGTCGGACCAGGAGACGCTCGTCGACTCGCAGTATCGGGTCACCGCGTCCGTCTCGGTACCCGCCGCAGGTCTCAGCGAGATCCTGGACGACCACGCCGTGGCCACGAACGAGGTCGCCTTTGTCTGGTGCGACACACAAGGATCCGAGACCGAAGTGATCGCGAGCGCCACCCGGCTCTGGTCGTCTGGTGTTCCCCTCTATGCCGAGCTCTGGCCTGCTGGTCTCACCGCGCGGGTCGGGCTCGAGGCCTTCTACGGTGAGGTCGAATCGAACTTCTCGCATTTCGTGCCGCGGGATTCTCTCGTCGCAGCCGGGTCGAAAGCGGTCGCCCAGCCCATATCGGAGTTGAGATATCTCCTTGACAACATCGCCTCGGAATCGACGTTCACCGATGCTCTCCTACTGCCTTCAGGTTGGGGGGACTGACGGAATTGCGGGCCGACGTCCCACGACGGAGACCTTCCCACCCGATCCCTGGATGCATGTCGGCCAACGGTTAGTCGCACCGGGCCGCCGCGGAGATCAACTGTGAGCCGCATCTACCTGTCGCCCCCCGACGTGCGGGCGGCCGAGCGGGAGCTGCTCATCGCGGCCATCGACTCCAACTGGGTGGCCCCGGTCGGTCCCGACCTGACCGCCTTCGAGCAGGAGGTGGCCGCGGTCACGGGCCGGGCCCACGGGGTGGCGCTGTCGAGCGGGACCGCCGCCCTGCACCTGGCGCTGCTGGAGCTGGGCGTGGGGCCCGGCGACGACGTGATCGTGTCGACCTTCACGTTCGCGGCGTCGGCCAACGCCGTCACCTACGTCGGGGCCCGCCCGGTGTTCGTGGACAGCGAGGCCTCGTCCTGGAACCTGTCGCCGGCCCTGCTGGCCGAGGAGCTGGACGAGCGCGAGCGGGAGGGGCGTGACCTCCCGGCGGCGGTGATCGTCGTCGACCTCTACGGGCGGTGCGCCGACTACGACCGGCTGGGGCCGCTGTGTGCCGAGCGGGGGATCCCCCTGATCGAGGACGCGGCCGAGGCCATCGGGGCCGCCTGCGGCGGCCGACCGGCGGGGTCCTTCGGGGCCCTGGGGGTGCTGTCGTTCAACGGGAACAAGCTCATCACCTCCGGCGGTGGGGGCATGCTGGTCACCGACTCGGAGCCCCTGGCCGAGCGGGCCCGCTACCTGGCCACCCAGGCCCGCCAGGACGCCCCCCACTACGAGCACACCGAGGTCGGCTACAACTACCGGCTGTCGAACCTGCTGGCCGCGGTCGGCCGGGGCCAGCTGTCGACCCTGACCGAGCGCATCGCCCGGCGCCGGGAGATCCGCCGGCGGTACCAGGAGGCACTGGCGGGCCGGGCCGGGGTGGCCTTCGGCCCGGACGGGCCCTGAGGACAACGCCTGGCTCACCTGCATCACCATCGACCCGGCCACGACGGGCGTGGACCGCGAGGCGGTGCGCCGGCACCTGGAGGGCCACGACATCGAGAGCCGACCCCTGTGGAAGCCGATGCACCTCCAACCGGTCTTCGGGGCCTGCCCCGCCCGGGTCGACGGCACCAGCGAAGGCCTCTTCGCCTCCGGGCTGTGCCTGCCCAGCGGCAGCGGGATGACCGACGACGAACAGACCCGGGTCCTGGCCGCCCTCGACGAGGTGCTCCGCCCCGCCCCGTGACCCTCAAGGTGACAGTGGGTGGTCGACGCGCGTACGCTGGCTGGAGGAAATCGTAGGGACAGGGGAATGCATCGTGGACGTGGAGAAGCGGACCGAGATCACCGCCGCGGCGTTCGACGCGGCGGCGGAGAGCCTCGCTTGGGCCGAACGGGCGCGGCAATCGCTCCCTCAGTCCCCCCCGAAGGGCTCCGACGAGGCCGAGGTCCTGGCCTGGGCCGAGGACACGCTGGAGACCATGACCGAGCTGAGCGAGCTGATGGCCGACGCCTGGGAGCGGATCGCGGTGGCCATGGAGTCCGTAGCGCGCGTCGCCCGCCCCGACGCCACGCTCGAGCCTTCCGCCGAGGCCGTCAAGGACACCGCGGACCGGGTCGTGGCGGACGAGGACAGGGCGGGCGAACCGGGGGAGCCGACGGCGGAGGATCTCCTCGGGCCGACGTCGTTCCTGGACGCGATAAGCGAGACGCCGCCCCGCTCCACCCACGCCGCGTAGGCGTCGACGCAACCGAACGCACCCGGGCCGGGTCGGTCCTTTTCGGCGGGATCGACGGGCGGTGACTCGGCCTCCGGAGCGACACCGCGAGCCAGGGGCAGCGCCATGAGCAATCCCGAGAGGAACACGTGAGGATCGTCAAGAAGGCGGTGGCCTGCGCAGTGGTGGCGATGGCCGTCGGGAGCACGCTGGCCGTCGGGAGCACACCGCCGGCGCAGGCGTCGATCTCTCATCCGGCGGTGGTGTCGGAGAACCCGGCTGATGTGACCCCGCACATCGTCTTCGACGCCCCGTCGCAGGACGTGCGGGCCTTCGCGCAGGTCGGTCGCACCGTGTATGCCGGTGGCCGGTTCAACCAGGTGCAGGACTGGGCCCGGACGACCACCTATGCCCGGCAGAACTTCGTGGCCTTCGACCGCGAGACCGGGGTGGTGTCACCGCTCGACCTGGCGTTCAACGGGACCGTCGGCGCCATCGAGGCCACCGCGAACGGGACCGCGCTGTTCATCGCGGGCTCCTTCTCGCAAGTGAACGGGATCACCCGCCGGGGACTGGTCAAGTACGACCTGGTCAACAACCGGATCGACCCGACCTTCCTGCCGGGGAACCTCCGGACGGTGTCGGACCTCGAGCTGGCCAACGGTGCGGTCATCGCGGCGGGGAACTTCACCGGGCATGTGGCGGCGCTCAACCCGACGACCGGGGCGAACACCGGCGCCATCGCCATCACCGTCGCCGGAGTGGTCGAACCGTCCGACGAGACCAGGGTCCAACACATCGCCGTCTCCCCGGACGGCACCCGGTTGGTGGCCACGGGCAACTTCGCCACCGTCAACGGCCTGGGCCGCAAGCGGGCCTTCATGTTGAACCTCGGCGCGACCGCCACGCTCAGCACCTGGCACGCCCCCCGCTTCGACCTGGACTGCACCGTGTGGACCACGATGGCAAGTGCGCGAGGCGTGGACTTCTCGCCCGACGGCAGCTACTTCGTGATCGTCGCTACCGGAGGGGCGTATCCCCGCGGGGTGTGTGACGCGGCGGCCCGGTTCGAGACCGCGAACGTGAGCGCCAACGCGGCGCCCACCTGGATGAACCAGACCGGCGGCGACACGCTCCACAGCGTGGCGATCACGGGAGCGGCGGTGTATGTCGGGGGCCATCAGCGCTGGCTGGACAACCCGGCCGGCAGTGACTCGCCCGGTCCCGGCGCGGTGTCCCGCCCGGGCATCGGTGCCATCGACCCGGTGACCGGCATGGCTCTGGCCTGGAACCCGACCAAGTCCCGCCACCACGGCACCATGGTCCTGTACGCGACCCCACAGGGGCTCTGGGTGGGCAGCGACGGCGAACGCTTCGGGCGCGAAGACCACTACGGGATCGGCTTCGCCCCCCTGGACCTCAGCTCCACGCCCGACACGACCCGGCCCAACACGACCATCGTCTCGGGCCCGTCGGGCGCGGTGACCGACCCGTCGGCCACCTTCAGATTCTCGGCCACCGAACCGGCGACCTTCCAGTGCCGCCTCGACGGCGCGGCCTTCGCCCCCTGTAGCTCACCGGTGACCTACACCAACCTGACCACCACCTCCCACACCTTCCAGGTCGTCGCCGTCGACGGCTCCTCCAACGTCGACGCCACCCCCGCGGCGCGGAGCTGGACCGTGGTCGCCGCCCGACCCGACGGCCGGATCCGTCGCGGCGCCGGCCCACTGGCCGGCAATGACATCTACAACACCACCGGGATCGGCCAGACCCGCACCGGTTCGGCCGCCCGGGGCCGCAGCGTCGTCTACTACGCCTCCATCCAGAACGACGCCGCCTTCGCCGAGACACTCCGGCTCCGGGGTGCGGCATCCACACCCCGGTTCGCGGTGGTCTACCGCAACCGCGCCGGGGCCAACATCACCAACCAGGTCACCGCCGGGACCTACACCACCCCCAACCTGGCGCCCGGGCGCATCCACCGGGTCACGATCGTCGTCACCGTGCGCAACACCCCGCCCTTCAGCGGCTCGCTGGTCCGCACCCTCACCGCCACCTCCACCACCCACCCCGCCATCAAAGACACCGTCAGGTTCATCACCCACCGTCGCGCCTGAGGGGCCCTTTGCGGACCCGGGCCCGGTGGGGCCAACCTGTGGGCTGTGGCCCTCGTCTTCGTCCTGCTCGCCGCGCTCGCCGTCGGGGCCATCGCGGTGCTCGCCCTGAAGCGGGCCGACACCCTCCTGGCGGCTCGTGAGGCCCCGGTGCTCTTCGAGGTGGACGAGGCCATCGAGTTCGTGGCCAGTGCGCTCCCTGACGACGTGTCGGCTCGCCTCAGCTACGAGGACGTCGAGGCGCTGCTCGGTTGGCACCTGGTCCACCTGGTCGACCGGGAGGGCGAGGTCGACATCGCCGACGACCTCGCAGTGGCCGATCTGACGGCCCGGGCCGAGGCCGACGGCCGCGCCATCAGCGCCGCGGACGTGCGGGCCGTGCTCGCCGCCGAGGCCGCGTACCTGGCCGCCATCGGGGCGCTGGGCCCCGATGCCGAAACATGACCCGCCGTGGGGTTCCCGGTGTGCTTTGATGGGCAGACCGAGGAAAGGAGGTGGTCCAACTGAGTGGTGAACGATCTGGGACCTCGGAGGTGTTCGGCCGCTAGCGGCCACTGGACCTCGTAGCGAATACCATCCGGACACCGACGGCGGTGCGGCCGGGGGCTGGTCCCTCCTGGTGTCAACGCCCGCCGGAAAGTCCAGAGCAGACAACAACGCACGAGGGAGCGGCCGCCATGGCCGCTCCCTCGTCGCGTCACCCCGTCCTTCGCTCAGGCCGTGTGGTCCCGGAGGTCTTCCTTCCAGGTCCGGAAGCGCTCGTGGGTCTCGCCGCTGGGCCCGGCCCCCTCGCCCGAGCCGTCGGGGTGCAGGCGGTAGCGGAACTGCCGGCCGAGGTCGCGGTGGTCGACGGCCAGGTAGCGGGCATCGGCCCGGGCCGCGGGGCCGGCCCGCCAGAGGAGCCAGGGGCCGATGCGGCGCTTGTAGGCGACGAGCGGGTGGCCCAGGTCGTCGCCCAGGGCCAGCAGCTCGGGTGGGGCCTCGATCCAGGCGGTGGCCGGGATCTGCCGGTCCCGCGTCGGGGTCAGCGGCAGGTCGTCGGTGTGGACCGGGGTGGGGTCGACGGGCCGCTCGTCGGCGGGCAGGGCAGCCACCGGGCCACCGTAGCTTCGGTCCTCGCGCCGGGATCCCGTACGATTCGCCCATGGACCGTCCCAAGGGCTTCGCCGAGAACCGCTTCCTCGGGGACAAGCGCGCCCAGGTCGTCTACGACCTCGACGACGACGCCACCCCGGCCGAGGCCATCGACGACCTGATGGCGGCCGAGGCCTACCTGGCGTTCGGGCCCGACACCCTCGCCGAGGCCCGCAACCGGGGGTACCGGCTGTGGAAGGGCTCCCGCGCCGAGGCGTGACCACAACCCTCGAGCACCACTTCTCCGTCGACGGGATCACCCTCGCCGGCCACCTGGCCCGGCCCACGGGGTCGGCGGCCCGGCGTCCGGGGGTCGTGGTGTGCCACGGCTTCCCGTCGGGTCACGGGAGCGGGCCCAAGTCGGCCCACACCTACCCGCAGCTGGCCGACCGGATCGCCGAGGACATCGACGCCGTCGTCCTGGCCTTCAACTTCCGGGGCTGTCGTCCGTCCAAGGGCATGTTCTCCATGGACGGCTGGGGCAACGACGTCCGGGCCGCGGCGGACCACGTCGGCCGACTGCCCGGCGTCAACGGCGTGGCCATCGTGGGCTTCGGGACGGGCGGGGCCCTGGCCATCTGTGCCGGTGCGGCCGAGCCCCGCGTCCGGGCCGTGGCCACCCTCGGGGCGCCGGCGGACTTCTCCGGCTGGGCGGGTGCCCCCCGTCAGCTGCTCCGGCGGGCCCGGGAGCTGGGCATCCTGGGAGGACGGGAGCCGGAGTCGGTCGACCAGTGGGCCCTGGGCCTGCGCGCGGTGAAACCCGCCAGCTGCGCCGAGGCGCTGTCCCCCCGGCCGTTGCTGGTCATGCACGGAGCCGACGACGACCTCGTCCCCGCGCTCGACGCCCGGGCCCTGGCCGACGCCCACAGCTTGGCGGAGCTCAAGATCATGGCCGGCGCCGGCCACCAGCTCCGCCACGACCCCCGGGCCGTGGCCGTGCTCCTCGGCTGGCTGGACCGCCAACGCACGGCGATCCAGGGCGGCGAGCCGATGGCGGCCACGGATCGGGAGCGATGATCTCGGACGTGTGCTTCCGACGGTCGATCTGACCCCTACCGGTGACCTGTCCCCGGGTCGCCGGCCTCGAGGAGGGCATCACCGTGGCGGCGGTCCTCGCCGTCCCGGCGCTGATCTTGGTGCTGGTGGCCGACACCGTCGTCCTGCCGGCGGGTAGAGGCCATCGGGTGTCAGCCCCGACGGCGACGGACCGCGGCGCTGGCCATGTCGACGAGCATCCGCCCGGAGGCCGCCGCCTCCAGGACCAGCTCGAGGCTCCGCTGGGTCCGCGGGGCGCGGCGCTCGAGCTCGTCGTACCAGCGTCGAGCCAGGTCTCGCCCTCGCGTCGTCGCCGTCGCGTCGAGCTGGGCGTGCAGCTGATGGTTCACCGCCGCCAGCGCGCGGGCGTGCCGTCTGAGTCGATCCGCCTCGGCATCAGCATGGTCGGTCACGGTGGGCCGCCTTCGGTCCGTCGGCAGGTGTGCTCCCTGGTACAACTCGGCATAGCGGTCAGCGGTGGCAGCGGTCGATCGGAGCTCCGTCGCCGCGGCCCGACGGGTGGCCCGCAGGACCTCCGGTCGGCAACGGTCGAGGTGCTCCACCAGAGACGGTAGTTCGCCCTCCTGCTGGCGGTCGAACGTCCACCCCACCCCGAGGGCCCGGATCCGCTGGCCGAGCGCGCCGTAGCCGGCACCGATCACCGGCAGTCCAGCGGCGAGCGCCTCGGTCATCACGTGGCTGAAGGTCTCGGAGCAGGGGCCCGGCAGCAGCACGACGTGGATGCCGGCGTCCCGGAGCAACCGAGGCAGCTCGCGGTTGTCGTAGGTCCCGTGTCCGACGAAGCGGGGCGACGCCGGCTCCTCGAGCGGTCCGAAGTGGTGGACCTCGATGCCGGAGGCCGCTCCGGCGTCGGCCAGGTCACTGGCGAGGTCGAGGCCCTTCTTGCGCCAGCCCCGGCCGACGAACGCCAGCCGGAGGGGGTCCTCCAGCACGTGGCGCTCGTCGACCAGCCGCGGGCCCGGCACCTCGATGATCGCCCCGTGCTCGATGAGCTCGATCCGGGAGTCGTCGACGTCGTAGGCCCGCAGCAGGTGGTCGGCCGCGCTCTGGCTGGCGACGACGAAGTGGTCCACGACGTCGAGGTGCGCCTCGACCTCCGCCCGGAAGCGACGGAGGTACGACACGGGCTCGCCCACGCGGCTGGCCGGCAGGCAGCGAGAACACACCTCGAGGTCCTCGGGGATGCCGCACGGCTCGGTGTCGAGATGGAGCAGGGAGTGGTTGGGGCAGGCCAGGTAGAAGTCGTGCACGGTGCAGATGACCGGCCCGGGGAACCCCGCCAGCACCGTGAGGGGGGCGAGCGAGTGGCCGATGAGGTTGTGCACGTGCACGATGTCGACGTCGAAGAGGTCGAGGACGGTCTGGAGGGCTGCGGCCGCCACCGTGTCGTGCACCTCCCTCACCTGGACCCCTCCCCCGGGGAGCAGCAGCTCGTGCTCCACCGGCTCCGGGCCGCCCACCATCCAGCGGGTCCGGAGGACGAAGCCGGACTCGACCGGGTGGAGGACCGACACGTCGAAGCGGTCGCTCAGGGCGTCATCGAGTGCCCGGACGTGCTTCTCGGTGCCGCCGGTGGCCGGTGACGGCTGGTGCAGCAGGCGCAGCACGTGCGGCCGCGCCGGGTTCCGCTCGGTGAGCGCCAGCTCGAGGGCCTTGAAGGCGACGGTGAGGGGATGCTCGGCGCGCTCGCGGACGTTGGTCGCCCGGAAGTACGGGTAGCGCTCCCGCACCACGGCCGAGCCCCGGGCCAGGCCCGCCACCCGCTCGGCACCGAAGGACACCCCGCCCCAGTGGTGGACGTAGGTGGCGTCCTCGACGAGGTGGCGAAAGCCCACTCGGGTGGCCCGCAGGCAGAAGTCGACCTCCTCGCCGTAGCCCCGCCCGAAGGCCCGCTCGTCGAGCGGCCCACACCGGTCGATCGCCTCCCGGGTGACGTAGAGGCAGAAGCCCACACCGGTGATCACCTCGGGCCGCAGACCCAGCGACTGCTCCCGGACGAAGGCCGCGCAGGCGTCGATCCGGGGCGCGGGCCCGTCGAGGCCGAACGCCGCCACGACCGGGGGCGGCAGCGTGCAGATCGAGCCGAAGTTGGTCAGCGGGGTCACGGTGGCGACGTCCTCGCCCCGCGCCGCGTCGGCCAGGGCGTCCAGCCACCCGGCGGTCACGACGGTGTCGGCGTTGAGCAGGACCACGTCGCCGTCGGCGTGGCCGATGCCCCGGTTGGCCGACGCCACGAAGCCGACGTTGTCCGGGTTGCGCAGGAGGGTCACCTCGACCGAGGTCGGCTCGGCGGCGAACCGCTCCAGCTCGGCGCGCACCGCGGGCTCCGGGCTGGCGTCGTCGATGATCACCAGCTCGAACGGGACGGTGAGAGAAGGAGCGTGTTCCAGCACGCTGGCGAGGCACCGCCCGGTCTCGACCGCCCCGCGGTAGACGGGGACGACGACGCTGATCGGTGGCCTGACCGTCACCGCGCGACGTCCTGGCCCGGTGGGACCGGAAGGGGGCCGGAGCAGAGCCGGTTCACCGAGCGCGGCGAACGTCGCCGCATCCAGGGCGGTCCCGATGCGGGCCCGAAGACGACCCGACGCCCGCCCGATGCGCCAGTCCACCAGCTCGGGCTCCGCACTGAGGTCCGGGGCGACTTCGACGACGACGGTCCGACGGTCGGACCCGCACCAGCGGGAGGCGACCGCGGCGGCACCGGTGTCCATGGCCACCACGACCTGGGGTCGGAGCGCGGCGATCGAGGCCGGGTCCGGGTGGCACGGCCGGGTCAGGTGGGGTCCCTCGGCGATCTCGACCGTCGCCAGGCGGGCCTCCACGTCCTCGGCGAGGAGGTCGTTCACCAAGCGAAGGGCCCACCGGGCCTCCCTCACCGCCGGCCTCCACGGCGAGGAACACCACGACCGGTCGGACCGGGAAGGGCGAACGGCCGTCGGCGCGAGCGACCTCGATCGGCCCGGGGTCGGCGAGGGGGTCGTGGACGTGCGCACCCCGATCGACGGCCACGGGCCCGGCGACGTGCACTCGGCCGCCGTCGACCTCGTGCTCGATGTCCTCGCGCACGAGCACGGCGCCGGCGATCGGACCGTCGACCGGCTCCAGGTGCACCGGGCGGAGTGCACGCCATTCGGCGTGGGTCCGGTAGCTGCCGCCCGGTCGCAGTGGCCCCGTGGCGGCGCCCACGCCGGCCACGGTTGACGGCGCCGCCGCCAAGGCCCGCTCGAGCCGGTCGATCGAGATCCAGTCCATGCACCAGCCGTCCGGCAGCACCAACGTGGGACCGGCCGGGTCCGCGGGCGCCATCATCTGGTGGTGCCCTCGATCCGGCGACGGACCGAGCGCACCCGCCGCCGGACCCGTGTCCCCAGCTGCCGCGTCCCGCTGCCGGTTCCGGGCCCGGATCTCCTCGGTGAGGGCCACGACACGAGCCCGCGCCTCCGCCAGCTGGCGGGTGTCCGCCGGCGCCTGCAGCCAGCCCCGGCGGATGCCCTCGGCGGTGTCCGGCGCCAGCGCCACCAGGTCGACCTCGCCGCCGTTCCACACCGCGTCCGCCATCGCCACCCAGGGGTTGTCCGACGGCACCGGGACCGAGGTGGCCCGGTGGTGGACCAGGCCGGGATCCAGATCACGCCGGACCGTGGCCTCGACCTCGCCCGTGGGCCGGGGCAGCCCGACGTGGTCGGCCAGCGCCTGCAGCGTGGCCGGGAGGTCGTCGAAGAACGAGCGGTGGTCGACCAGCAGGTGGCCATCGCCCTCAGTGGCAGCCAGCAGGTGACGCAGCCAGAGCAGGGCGCCCTGCGCCGGGTCCAGCCCGTCCCGCTCGGCGAGGGATGCCGCGACGGCTCGGGGTTCGCGGACGACCACGACGGTGGCGTCGACCGGGTTGACCATCCGCCAGAACGGCAGGAGGAGCGAGAGCCTTGGGTCCTTCCAGCCGACGACCGTCGCCGGCGGGACCCGGCCGAACGACCGGGTCAGGACCTCGGTCGCACGCTCGCGGAGCGGTTCCAGCCGCGGGTCCAGCTCCCAGCCCGGGTCCAGCACCGGCGGATGGTCCCACGAGCCGCCGAGCAGGCTCAGGACCAGGTCGTCGAGCTCCTTGACGGCGCCGTTCTCCCAGTAGCCGGCAGGGTTGTCCGGACCGGCCGCGAGGAGGGTGTCCGGATCGCCCAACGACACGCCGAGCAGGTGGAGGGTACGGGCGGCCATCGACGTCCCGCTGCGGTGCATGCCGACGACGCAGACGACCCGGTGCGGCAACGGCCCCGCCGGGCGGTCGGGCCTCACGGGTCTCCTCTGCTCCGCGGACAAGCCAATCGATCCTACTGCTGCGCCCGGTCCAGGCCGTAGCGGGCCAGCAGGGCGAGGAGCTGGTCGGCCCGATGGTCGAGGGTGTGCGCCGCCAGCACCGCCGCCCGCCCCGCCTCCGCCCGGCGGGCGGCAGCCATGGGATCGGCCAGCAGCTCGCACACGTGGTGGCCGAGCTCATCGGCGTCGTCGAAGGTGAGCACCCCGTCCGGCAACTGATCGTCGATCTCAGGGAGCCGGTCCGACACCACGGGCGTGCCGCAGGCCAGCACGTCGTAGACCCGATTCGACACGATCCCCCAGGCCCGCATCGTGGCCCAGTGGTCGTTGAGGACGACCGCGGCGGACGCGTACACCTCGGGCAGCTGCTCGTTGGCGACGTGCTCGGCCACGATGAGGTCGTGCGCCACCAAGTGCTCCCAGCCGCGACCGTAGATGGCCGGGCGGATCCCGGCCGCCAAAGCGCCTGCCACAGCGGGGCGGAAGACGTTGCGGGTGTTGGCCACCACCGTCACGGGGTGCGTGTGCTCGGGCACGGGCGGCACCGGGCGGAACCGGTGGTGGTCCGTGCCCTGGAGCAGGACCTCGACCGGCGTGTCCGTGAGGTCGCGCAGGTGCTCGGCCAGCCGGGGTGAGGCGGCCAGCACCAGGTCGGCCTCGTCGCACTCCTCGGGCGCGACCAGCTCGGGGTGGCTGATCACCCACAGGACGTGGCGCTGCCCAGGGGAGCGACGGATCCCCACCAGGCCCCGCAGGACGAGGTGGACGTCGCAGGCCCGGCTCGCAGGATCGTCGACCTGCTCGCGGTCCTGGACCCGGACCTGTGCCCCCCGTCGCCGCAGCGCCCGCGCCAGTGCCGCGCCCAGCTCCCAGTCGCCCCACTGGCCGCGCTCGCGCGGGAGGGCCGCGGTGCTCACCGCCACCCTGAGGCGATCAGCCTCCCCCGACCCTCGCCGGCGCAGCGCCGGACCCCGTTCGTCCAGCAATCGGCGCCAGTCGGCGCCGGCAGGGACCACCGGCCGCACCAGCGCCGCCCGGGAGCGCACCGGTCGACGGTCGAGTACGACCGACTCGGGCACGGCGACCGTGCGGGCGCCGTGATCGGCCAGCCGGCTGCACAGCGCGGCGATGGCGACGTCGAGGCCTTCGTACGCCCCGAGTCCGCCGGCCGCCAGGAACGCCTCCCGGTCCACGACGAGGCAGGGCCCGACCGCGGTGACGACCTCGCCACCCGCCAGCTCCGGGGCCGACGGCCGCGCCCCCGCACCGATGGCCACCAGGACGGGCGCACCGTCCTCCACCACCACCTCGGCCCCGAGGTGGCGAACCCGGAGGTCGTGGGGCGTCCTGGACCACAGCCGGCGCTCGGGGTGGACGACCTGGGGCACGGCGGCCATGACGTCGCCGTCGAGCCGGGCCGCCAGCCGATCGAGCCAGCCCGACTCCAGCGGCTCGCAGCAGGCGTGGATGAGGCACACGAGGTCGCCAGTGGCGCCGGCGACGACCCGGTCGACGGCCGCACCAAGCCCCTCGTCGCCGACCGGACGGGCCACGACGACCTCGTCGGGAGCAAGGAACGGCGGAAGGTCCACCGCCGCCGTCGGCGCCTCGACCACGACCACGGTTCGCCGTCGATCGGCGCGAACCGGTGCCAAGGCCTCGACGGCGCGGTCGAGTTCGGCGCGCCGCCGCTGCCGGTGCGCTCGACCGACCGTGAGCCCGGCGCCCAGCAACGTCAGCCGCGCCCCGCCCTCGCTGACCACCGGGGCGCCGGCGAGGCGAGCCAGCCGCTGCACCCGACGGTCCACCGCCAGGGCCAACCGGGGGATCGGACGCCGCCGAATGGCGGCGAGCTCGGCCAGCTGGTCGCGCGCCATCCGCCGGAGCGCCGCCGCGTCCACCTCGAGGGGCGGCCGAACGGGGCGCTCGGTCAACGAGCGACGCCGCGCGGCCACCGGTGGCGGCGGGGACTCCTAGTATGGCCGGACTGGCCCGTCGAACCAGCCGTCCGCCATGCTGTCGCAACCATGGGCACCACCTCCTCCTTCGAACACGCCGTCATCTACGGCGACGACGAGCCACCCCCGTCGCTGGCACGCTACGCGAGGGAGTTGTGGAGCCGGCGCAGCCTCCTGAGCTACCTGACCCGCACCGGCCTGAAGGCCCAGCACTACGACACCACGTTCGGCAAGGCGTGGCTGGTCCTCGGCCCCCTGATGATGGCGGGCGTCTACATGCTGGCCCGCGGCGTGATGCGACCTGCGGGCGACGAGGAGCACGCCCGGATGGTCATCGCCCACATCGTCATGGGAGTCTTCATCTTCCAGTACGTGGCCGGGGGCATCACCACGGGCGCGAGCTCGGTGCTCGCCAACTCCCGGATGGTCCTCAACACCTCGGTGCCCTGCGGGGTCTTCCCCACCACGACCCTGATGGCCGGGGTGGTCACGCTGGTACCCACGCTCGTGGTGCTGCTGGCGGTGCGCGCCGTCCTCCGCCAGCCCTTCGGGATCTCGTTGCTCGCGGTCCCGGTGGTCGTCGTGCTGCTCACCGGCTTCATCTACGGCGTAAGCCTCGCCATGGCGGCACTGACGGTCCACTTCCGCGACACCACGAACTTCCTCACCTACCTGACCCGCCTCTGGCTCTTCGTGACGCCGGTCATCTACACCGTGGACGAGATCCCCCCCAACCTCCGCCGCGTCCTCGCCTTCAACCCCCTCTACCCCTACTACGCAGCCCTCGACGATGCCCTGTCGGCCCAGTGGCCCGCCTATCGCTACCTCGCGTGGGCCGCCGCCTGGACCGTGGGGGCACTCGTCGTCGGTCTGTCGGTCTTCCTCGCCAAGGAGCGCCACTTTGCCGTCCGCCTCTGACGACATCGCCATCCGGGTCGAGGACCTCTGGATCACCTACCAGACGTGGGCCGAGGCCGAGCCGACCCTGGTCCGCAGCATGCAGGCCCTCCGCCGGCGGACCAAGTCGACCAGGACGGTCAATGCGGTGCAGGGGGTCTCCTTCGAGGTGCCCCGAGGGTCGGTGCTCGGCATGGTCGGTCCCAACGGCTCCGGCAAGTCGACGATCCTGCGCGCCCTGGCCGGCATCCTGCGGCCGACCAGCGGCCGGATCACCGTCCACGGCCGCGTCACGCCGCTGCTCTCGCTCGGGGTCGGGTTCAACTTCCAGCTGAGCGGCCACGAGAACATCAAGCTCGGTGGCCTCCTCGCCGGGATGGAGCCGTCGGAGATCCGCGAGCGGACGCCGGAGATCATCGAGTTCTCCGGCCTCGGCGATGCCATCAACCGGCCGATCCGGACGTACTCCAACGGGATGTTCTCCCGCCTGGCCTTCTCGGTGGCCGCCTTCCTGGACCCGGAGATCATGCTCATCGACGAGCTGCTCGCCGCGGGCGACGTCGAGTTCCGGTTCCGCTCCGCGGACAAGATCCGCAAGCTCATGGAGGACGACACCACCGTGGTGTTCGTCTCCCACACCCACGGGGAGATCAAGTGGCTCTCGGACCGATGTCTGTGGCTCGAGGACGGGGTCGTCATCCAGGAGGGCGACCCCGACACCGTTGTCGACGCCTACGCCGACCACCACGGTGTCCACCAACCGGAGCTCGAGCTGGAGGAGGAAACGGGCGCCTTGACCTTCGTGTGGCGACCCGACGCGCCGGGCGCCGGCGGGCCGGCGCCCGGCGGCGGGCAGTTCGACTAGTCCTTGATGCAGTCGCCCTCGGCGAGGATGGCGTTCACTGCGTCGACCACCGGCCCCGGGTCGTCGTCGTTGACGCCCGAGTACCAGAGCATCAGGTCGCCTTGCTCGATCGCTCCCGCCGTCACGAGGTAGTTCAGCACGCCGGCCACGCAGCTCGTGTCGATCTGGTTCGGCGGTGGCGGTTCGAAGTCCGGCGGGACCTCGACCTCGCCGTCCTCGAGTTGGACGATCAGCTGATCGAGGTCGATCGCGAGGCGGGGGACCGAGTCCTCGGCCGCCGCGTCGTCGACCGCGGTGACATCGGCCCCATCGGTGCTCTCGGACCCGTCATCGGAGCACCCGGAGACCAAGAGCACGACCGCTGTCGACGCTGCCATGAGGTGACGAACCACGTGCTGTCCTCCACGCCCCGTCGTCCTCGCCGCTCCCAGGGGCTCGAGCGACCACGGGACTGTAGACCACCACGGCGAGCGGCGATGAGCACCCCTACAGTTGGGAGATGTCTCCAGTCGGGCCTGAGGGCGGGAACCGCAGGCACCCCGGTTTCCGGACAGCGGTCCTGGCCGATGCCCGATTCTCGACCGCCATGCGGATCGAAGGCACCACCCCCCGCACGGGGATCAGGGCGTGGCTGCAGGTGGCCCGCCTCGCCTGGTGCAGCGACGCCTTCGCCGCGCAGGTGCTGTATCGCGTGAAGGCCCGCCTCCAGGACTCGGGCGTGCCGATCCTGCCCCGTCTGGCGCACCGCCTGGCGATGATGCTGTCGCAGGTGAGCATCGGCGACCCCGTCGTGATCCAACCCGGGCTGTACCTCCCGCACGGCCAAGTGGTCATCGACGGGTTCGTGGAGATCGGACGGAACGTCGTGATCGGGCCCTGGGTCACGATCGGGCTGGTCGCTGGCAACGTCCACGGCCCGGCGATCGAGGCGAACGCCCGCGTCGGCACCGGTGCGAGCGTGCTCGGGCCGCTGACGGTCGGGCGCGGTGCGGTCATCGGCGCGAACGCCGTCGTGGTGCGCGACGTCGAGGCCGGCACGACGGTGGTCGGCAGTCAACGCACCGTGCCCAGCCGCTGACGCGGACACGCAGCTCTGGATCGGCCCGCGGGCGGCCACCGCAGAGCAGATTGACAGGCCTCGACGGGTCCGGTATCCAGGTTGGTGCGCAGCATCGCCAGATGCAGCGGCGGCCTCGACGGATGGAGCACGGGGGAGCGGGGAGTGCCGAGGTCGCTGCCCGGGCCGCGACCGGGCCTGTGACTAGGGGGGAAGGGTGGATCATGCGAGCACGACGTAGTACGAGGAGCGGCGGGGTCTGGTTGCATCGCGTCGTCGACGTCCTGGGGGCGGGATTGCTCTTCTTGGTCGCCCTCCCGGTCCTGCTGGTCCTGCTCGCCGGCTCGGCGCTGAGCTTCAGGGCGTGGCCGGTCTTCACGCAGGTGCGAGTCGGTTGGCACGGACGCCCGTTGCGCTTCTCCAAGGTCCGCTCGCTGCCACCGACCACGCCGGTCGACGCCGACAAGTACGCGGTCGCGGCGGTCGAGAACGCCCCGTTCGGCAAGTTCCTCCGTTCGAGCCACCTCGACGAGCTGCCACAGCTCCTGCACGTCATCACCGGGAAGATGAGCCTCGTCGGCCCCCGGCCGGAGATGGAGGGGCTCGCGACCAGGTTGTTCACCCCGGAGTTCCAAGAGGAGCGCACCCGGGTCCGGCCGGGATGCACGGGGATCTGGCAGATCAGCGTGGATGCGGGGCGGCTCATCGCGGAGGTCCCCGAGTACGACCTGGCCTACGTGCGGTCGGCCACCCTTCGCCTCGACCTCTGGGTGCTCTGGCGCACGGTCCTCCAGCTGCTGACGCCTGCCGGCGCCGGTGACGCTGGACGACATCCCCGCGTGGACCGGCTTCCGGAGGCAGGCTCGGCCCGAGTCGGCGCCGGCCACGCCACCCGCGGCGGTGAACGGCCACCGCCCAACCGCTACGCCGGGCCTCGTGGCCTCGCCTGCCATGTCGGCGACGATGAGCGGACCCGCGGAAATGGAGCGACCGTGACGACCGACGACCTCACCGTCGTCACCGGAGCCGGCGGGTTCATCGGCGGCCACCTCGTCGCCGACCTGCGGCGCGACGGCCGAGCGGTCCGGGCCGTCGACATGAAGCCCGTCGACGAGTGGTACCAGCGCTTCGACGACGTGGAGAACGTCGTCGCCGACCTGCGTCAGGAGCGGGCCTGCTTGGAGGCAGCCGAGGGCGCCTCGTCCGTCTACAACCTCGCGGCCGACATGGGCGGCATGGGGTTCATCGAGAACAACCGGGCCCTCTGCATGCTCTCCGTCCTCATCAACACCCACCTGCTGCAGGCCGCGTCCCAGCACGGCGTCAAGCGGTACTTCTTCTCGTCGTCGGCGTGTGTCTACGCCGCCGAGCACCAGCGCTCGCCCGAGGTGGTCGCCCTCAGCGAGGGCGACGCCTACCCGGCACAGCCCGAGGACGGCTATGGCTGGGAGAAGCTGTTCAGCGAGCGGATGTGCCGCCACTTCCGCGAGGACTTCGGCCTCGAGACCAGGGTTGCCCGCTACCACAACGTCTACGGCCCGCACGGGACCTGGTCCGGAGGGCGGGAGAAGGCGCCCGCCGCCATCTGCCGCAAGGTGATCGAGGCCGTGATGTCGGGGAACCTCGAGATCGAGATCTGGGGCGACGGCAAGCAGACCAGGTCGTTCATGTACATCGACGACTGCGTCGAGGGCACGCGGGCGATCATGAACAGCGACATCCTCGAGCCGATCAACCTCGGCAGCGCCGAGCTGGTGACGATCAACGAGCTCGTCGACATCGTCGAGGACATCGCCGGCGTCAGCTTGAAGCGCCGATACAACTTGGACGCGCCGCAGGGCGTTCGGGGTCGCAACAGCGACAACACCATGATCCTCGATCGGTTGGGCTGGCAGCCCGACATCGGCCTCCGCGAGGGCCTGGAGCAGACGTACCGTTGGATCCATGATGAGGTCAGGCGCGCTGTCCCGGTTCCCGCGGCCTGATCCGGGAGCACCGCTCCCGCGCACCGAGGTCCTTGGCGTGGGCATCAGCGCCGTCACCATGGAGTTGGCCGTGGCGGAGATCGAGCGACGGATCCGCGAGGACGACCAGGGCTTCGTCACGCTGACCGGGGTCCACGGGGTCATGGAAGCGCGCCGCTCCCTCTCGGTGCGGCAGGCCCACGACCAGGCGGCGATGGTCTGCCCGGATGGCATGCCGATGGTCTGGTCCTGCCGGTACGCCGGATTCGACTGGGTCGAGCGGGTCTACGGGCCCGATCTGATGCTGGAGCTCTGTGCGCGGTCGCCGGAGAACGGCTGGCGACACTTCTTCTACGGCGGTGGGCCGGGCGTCGCCCCGCGCCTGGCGGATCAGCTGCGCTCGCGCTTCCCTGGCCTGCAGGTCTGCGGCGTGCACACCCCGCCCTTCCGCCCGCTCGACGAGGCCGAGACCGCCGAGGTCGTCGATCACATAGACTCGTCGGGCGCCGACGTGCTCTGGATCGGTCTGAGCACGCCCAAGCAGGAGCTGTGGATGGCCGAGATGCACCCCCGCCTCGCGGTGCCCGTGGCCCTCGGTGTCGGCGCGGCGTTCGACTTCCACGCCGGGCTGGTCCCGCAGGCGCCACCCTGGGTCCAGCGGTCAGGCCTGGAGTGGCTCTACCGCCTCGGGCGCGAGCCCCGGCGGCTCTGGCGGCGGTACCTCACGAACAATCCCGCCTTCGTGGCCGCCATCCTGCGTCAGCGTCCCCGGCGCGCCGGCGGCGAGGGGTGAGGAGCGCGGCCGGGATGCCCCCGCCGTCGGCGAGCGACCAGGTCCTGACGGCGAAGCGGAGCGCTGGGCTCGGTCGCCGGGCGCTGCTGGGCCTGATCGACCAAGGCCTGTCCAGCGTGACCAACTTCGCGCTGAACATCCTGGTCGTCAGCTCGGTCTCGTCGGCCGACTACGGCGCCTTCGCCCTCGCCTACGCCACCTACTTCCTCGCCCGCAGCGTCGTCATCGCCCTCGTCGGACAGCCGCTCCTCATCCGCCACACCGACGAGGAGCGGGTCGACGGCCGGACCCCGCTGAGCTACCGGCGCGCGCTCGGAGCGAGCCTCCTCCTCGGCCTGGGTGGCGCCCTGCTCCTGGGCGGCGCCGGCGTGTCCTGGGCGCTCCTCGCCGGCTCGCCGCTGATCGGGCGCGCCCTCGTCGTCCTCGGCGTCGCCCTGCCTGGCCTCTTCCTCCACGACGGCCTGCGATCGGTCTACTTCGCCTCCGGTCGGCCGCAGTCGGCCATCGCCATCGATCTGGCGTGGGGCGTCGCGCAGCTCGTGACCGTGGCGGTCCTGCTGGCCACGGGCCACGGGCAGGTCGAGCTGCTCCTCCTGGCGTGGGGGGCCGCCGCCACCGTCGCTGCCGTCGCCGGGCTGGTCGCCTCCCGGCTGCTACCGAAGCTCGACGGTGCCCTCGAGTGGCTGTACCGGGCTCGCAGCCTGTCGCTGCCGATCCTCGGCGAGGCGCTGATCCCCCAGCTCGCCCTCCAGGGCGTGACCATGGTCGTCGCTGTGCTGGCGGGACTCGAGGCGGTGGGCGTGCTTCGCTCGGCCCTGATCCTCGCCAGCCCGCTCAACGTCTTCCTGCTCGCCATCCCCCTCATCGCCGTGCCTGAGGCCATGCGCATCCTCCACGACGCACCGGCGCGACACCGGCGGGCGATGGTCGTGCTCAGCAGCGCTCTGGCAACGGTGTTCGGCCTGTGGTGCGCGGCGATGATGCTGCTGCCCGACAGCATCGGCACCCGCGTGCTCGGGGAGAGCTGGCCGGCGGCGTCGGAGCTCCTTCCCGAGGTGCTCGGGTACTACGTCGCCACCGCCCTCGGCGTGGGCGCGATGGTCGGCCTGCGGACCCTCGAGCTCGCCTCCCGTAGCTTCCGGGCGCGAGCCGCCGGCTCGATCGTCGGTCTGGCCGCCGGTGCGGCCGGCGCGTGGCTGGCCGGCGCCGAGGGCGCCGCGCTCGGTCTCGCCGCGGGCGCCGTCGTGACCACAATTCTGCTGTGGGCGAGCTTCGGCCGCGACCTGCCGGTTCCGGTCGGCCGCGCCGAGGCACCGGCGTCGTTCGGAGCGCCTCCCGCGCCGGTCACCCTGCCGCTCAGCCACGTCGGGAACGGGCGATACCGGGTTGGCGCTCGCGTCGGCCGCCTCCCCTGGGCCGACCTGCACCAGGGCGTCGATGAGCAGGACGGGAACACGCCGGTCCGGATCTCGGTGCACACCCACTCCGGCCTCGACGGATCCGCGCTGCCGGCCGTCGTCGACAGGCTCGCCCGTGCGGCGAGCCGTCTCGACGACCCCGCTGTGGCGCCGATCGTGGCGTGGGGGCTCGAAGGCGACGTCGTCTACGTGGTCGAGCGCTGGCCCGAAGGCCCCACGCTGGCGGACGTCCTCGCCACCAACCCGCGGTCCGTCGCGTTGGGGGCGGCCGTCCTCGAGGACCTGATCAGCGCGCTCTACGCCGCGCACCGCGGGGGGGTCGTCCACGGCGGCCTGACGCCCACCGATGTGGTGTTCTCCGAGCGCGGCCGGGGCCAGGCCGTCCTGGGTGGGTTCGTCCTGCCGCACGCCTGCGCGCTCGCGACCGACCACCGTCACCCGGAGATCGGCGGGGACCCGCACTCGGCCCCCGAGCGCCGCGGCGGCACTCGACCCAGCCTGGCGACCGACCTCTACGCCGTCGGAGCGATGGTCTACGAAGCGGTCACCGGCGACCCGCCCGGCCCGTGCAACGGTGCCGGCCCGGCCATTCCGGCGTGTCTGGAGGACGTTACGACGCCGGTCGCCGGCCTCCTCGCCCCGGACCCCCAAGCCCGCAGCGCAGCGGCCAACGCCATCCTCCAGCGATTGCGAGCCGATCGCGGCACCGAGGCCGTCGCGCAGTTCCCGACCGGCCCGGAGCCCTGGATCCTGGTCGCCGCCGGCCCGGTCAGGCGCCGGCGCCGCCTGCCGTGTGGCGACGCCGGGACGGCCCGCTCGTCGCCGCCCCCGTCGTGATGATGGCTGTGGTGGTCGCGCTGGCGATTCTGGGGTGATGTGGCAACGGACGCGCATCAGCCCGCGTCACCTCCGGCGCTAGCCTCCCGACGATGCCCGAGGTGATCTTCGTCGCCGGAGCGGCCCGGAGCGGATCGACGTTGCTGGCGTCGCTGCTCGGTCAGCTGCCGGCCACAGTGAACGTCGGCGAGCTGTACTTCCTCTGGGACAGGGGCCTCATCGAATCGTGGCGCTGCGGCTGCGGCGACCCGGTGCCGGACTGCGTGCTCTGGTCGAAGGTCGTCGCCACCTTCGACGGCGACCTCGATCCCGAAGAGATGACCCGGATCCGTGACCGGCAGGTCAAGACGCGCCACGTGCCTCGCCTCCTGCGCGGGGGCCGGCCGTCCGTCGACCTCCTCCGCTATGCGCGGACGCTGGAGGAGACGATGGTCGCCGCGGCGGAGCTGTCGGGGGCCGACGTGATCATCGACACCTCCAAGAGCCCCGCGGCGGCCCTGCTGCTGCACCTCCACACGTCGCTGGACGTCCGCGTGATCCACCTCGTGCGAGATCCGCGGGCGTCGGCGTTCTCCCAGTCCCGGCCGAAGCTCGACCCGGCCACGGGTGAGCACATGCCGGCGAGCGGGCCGGTGGCGAGCACGTTCAACTGGCTGAACAAGAACTGGCTGATCGACAGCACCGTCGCCCCCCGGGTGCCGACGCTGAGGATCCGCTACGAGGACTTCGTCACGGCCCCCGACGACGTGCTCCGGCAGATCAGCGACCACATCGGACAGGAGCTACCCGACGACCTGGCCGACCGGCCCTGGTCCCCACAGCACACCGTGTCGGGCAACCCCGCGCGCTTCAGCGACCGTCCCATCGTGGCCGACACCACGTGGGAACAGGCCATGCCTCGTCGCGACCGACGCCTGGCCGCCGCGCTCAGCTGGCCGCTGCGGCGGCGTTACGACTACCGGGCCCAGCTTCGATCCGCAGTCGCGCGCGCCCGGGCGGCACGAGGCCATCCACGAGCTCGATCCCGACCACAGGGGCCGCCGGGCCAGCCGCATGCGGTTCGTGCTGGCCCGCACGCTGCAGTCGCAGCACCGCGTCTATCCCCTGTTCGCCCGCCTGATGCCGGCGCGGTCGCCGTTGCTCGTCCGGCCGGACACCGAGCTGGTGATCGAGGGCGCCCCGAGGTCGGCCAACACCTTCCTGGTCGCGGCCTTCGAGCTCCTCAACCCCCAGCGCCGGACCGCGCACCACCTGCACAACCCGTGCCAAGTGCTCCGAGCTGCGCGGTTCGGCGTGCCGTGCATCGTCGTTTTCCGGGACCCGATGGACGCCGCCGCATCGACCCTCGTCTGGTCCTCCGACCGGCGACCCCGAGAGGTCGTGCAGGACTGGGTGACGTTCTACGAGCGGGCCCTCCCGTATGCCGACTCGTTCGTCGTCGCCGACTTCGAACTCGCCACGACGGCCCCCGGGACAGTCCTGACCGCGACGAACCACCGCTTCGGCACGTGCTTCGCCACGGACCACGAGCCGGAGCGGCACGATTCCCTCGTGATGGAGAGCGTCGAGCGGCTCGGCCGCGACCACGACGGTGACCTGTACGAGACCCGGGTCGCCCGGCCGTCGTCCTCCGAGTACCGGCAGCAGCAGCAGCGACTCGCGCACCGTGCCCTCGACGAGGAGGTGCCCGAGAGCCTGCGGCGACGGGCCAGCGAGCTGTATGAGACGTATGTCGGGCTGGCGGCCCGGACCCTGGTCGCCGAGGACCAGCCGGGCCGATGAGCTCGATCACCGAGCCCCTCGACGAAGAGTCCCCGACGAAGCCCCGACAAGCGCGCGACAACGGCGGCCGGCGACGGGAGCGACAGGACGGGGCGGCCTGGGTGCCCGAGCTCCACCGGATCCCACCCCGGCGGGTCACCGGGACGTTCCTCGCCGTCGCCGCAGTGGCCACCCTCTTCACCAGCATCCTGACGGTCCACGGCTGGGCCAACCCGGTCGTGATCGCCACCGGCGCGATCCTCGCGGCCGCCCCCTTCGCCCGGCGCTTCCTCCGCCGCCATGGCGGGCCACTGCTCGCCCAGTCCTACGCCGTCGCGTCCATCTACCTGGTCCTGCTCTCCACCCTCGTGCTGCGCAAGCGCACCGCGGCTGACATCGCGTCCAACCCGCTCGACCGCGCCGGGCTCTACCGGGTCGCCTGCCTCGCGGCGGCGGCCGGCCTCGCCGTGATCGCGATCGTGCTGACGAGGCGGTGGGAAGCCGTCCCCCGGATCCCGCGGCCGGCCATGCTCACCCTGGCCTACATCGGCGCCGCGGTCGTCCCGATCATCATCGCCGTCAACCCGGCACTGGCCTCGTTCCGTGTGCTGGAGCTGGTCGTCTTCTTCACGGTGTTCCTGGCGTGCCACCGGAGCTTTCGAGGGAGGTGGGGCGTGCCCATCCGCCACCTCATGGACGTCATCTACGCCTTGCTGGCCACCGCCGTCGTCGGGCGCCGTCCTCGCCCCCGACGACGCCTTCGGCGAGCTCCACGGTTCCGACCGGCTGAAGGGGGTCTTCCCCGAGCTCTCCGCCGACTTCCTCGGCATCCTCGGCTCGCTCTGCGTGGCCTATGGCCTGGGCCACCGACGGGTGCGCTGGCTCCCCGTCGTCGTCGGCACCGCGTTCGTCATCGTCCCCCAGCACCGGACCGGCCTGGTCGCCATCGCCGTCTTGGTGATCGTTCGCCTGCTGTTCCAGAAGCGGACCTCGCTGACCATCGCCGGCATGATCGCCGCCACGGCACTGGCCATCGTCGCATTCACAGGCGTGGCCGACAGCCTCTGGCTCCGGGGCCAGGCGCCCGAGGAGATCGGGACGCTCAGCAGCCGGACGGATTGGTGGAGCGCCGGCATCGAGGCCGTCGGCCGGTCCCCGGTGACCGGCCTCGGCCTGTCGTCCGGCAGCCGGTACGAGGTCTTCGTCGACTTCGACACCGAGACACCGAACCTCCACGGGACCTGGCCGGAGGTCCTCGTCGGAACCGGGCTCGTGGGCCTCGTGATCCTCACGTCCGCCTACGGACTGGCGGTGGTCGACGCGGCTCGGTCAGCGCGGCCGGCGCTGCAGCTCGTTCCGCTCCTCTTCCTCGTCTCGCTCGGCGTGAACTCGCTGACCCACACGACCTTCGAGCTCGGTAGCCTGGCGTTCCTGGTCTTCCTCTTCGCCGTCGGGGCGGGAAGCACGGTCCGGGCGAGCAGACCCCGACAGCGGGAGATCCACCGGACGACACTCGGTGACGTCACCCCCACCCGCTGATCCGCGTCCTGCTGGTCCACAACCGCTACCGATCGGCCCTGCCGTCGGGCGAGAACCAGGTGGTCGAGCGTGACGAGACCTCGCTCCGGGAGGAGGGGGCGGAGGTCCGCAGCTACGTGCGGGAGAGCGACGCGATCGCCTCGTTCGGGCGTCTCGAGAAGGTGGCTCTGCCGATCCGGCCGATCCACTCGTTCGCCGATACGAGGGCGATCGACCGCATCCTCGCCTCTTGGCGGCCCGACGTCGTCCACTTCCACAACCCGTACCCGCTCATCTCGCCGGCGTTCATCCGACGGGCACAGCGTGCGGGTGCCGCCGTGGTGCAGACAGTGCACAACTACCGCCACGTGTGCCCGAACGGGCTCTACTTCCGCGACGGGGCCATCTGCCGTGACTGCACCAATCGGCGCGTCGCCTGGCCGGCCATCCAACACGGCTGCTACCGAGGATCTCGGCCCCAGAGCGCGGTCATGGCGGCAGCCCTGGCCCGGCACCGCTCGGCGTTCCGCGGCGTGGACCTCTTCGTCGCCGTGAGCGAGTTCACGGCCCGCTTCCTGGTGGACGACCTGGGCGTCGAACCCGAGCGTGTGGCCGTCCGCCCCAACAGCCTGCCTGACCCGGGACCGGTGACGCCGCCGGGATCCGGGTTCCTCTGTGCGGGTCGACTCGAGCCGATCAAGGGCACGGCCCTGCTGGCGGACGCCTGGACGCTGGCCCAGCCGGCCGGCCATGGGCTGGTGATCGCCGGCGACGGCCCGGACCGACCGAGGATCGAGGACCTCGCGGCCCGGGACTCCTCGGTCACCTACCTCGGGGCCGTCGACCGCGCCGAGGTCCTCAAGCAGATGGACGCCTGCTGCGTCGTGGTCGTGCCCTCCGTCGGCTACGAGGCCATGCCGATGGTCGTGGTCGAGGCCTTCAGCAGAGGTCGGCCGGTACTCGCCACCGGCCACGGCGCCATGGCCGACCTGATCGACCGCGAGGTCGGGTGGCTGTGCGAGCCGACCGCGGCGTCGCTCGCCGGCGCGATCGAGGCCGCCGCGTCGGGGATGCGTCCCTCGCCGGCGTCGGTCCGTCGGCGCTTCGAGTCGCAATTCAGCGGCGACGAAGCGGCCCGCTGGCTCCTCGACCGCTACCACGACCTCCTCCGCGGCGCGGGCCGGCACCACGACCGGACCGTCGCCGCGCTGATGGCCTCCCACCGTCCTGGCGTGCCATCACTCCGGAGGGCTGGTAGCTTTTCGGGTCGACGGGGAGCTGTTGGGTTGGAGGGTCGCGGTTCCTTGGCGGTAGCAGCCACGTCGTTGTTCGGCCTCTCCCCCGAAGCGTGAGTTGGCATGGATACACAGATCAACGACGACCTCCATTTCACCCGTGTCGTCTACCTCCTACGTCGACGGGCGTGGGTCATCGTCGCGATGGCGGTGATCGGCTTCGTCGTCGCGTATGCCTACGCCTCGCTCCAGCCCTCGCTGTACCGCTCGACGGCGCAGATCAACATCGTCGCCGACGAGCGAGAGACCTCTTCAACAGCTCACCTGAACTCAACCCCCAGCGCAACGTCAACACGGCGCTGTACATCGTGCAGTCGGACGCCGTGCAGGACGACGTCCGACAGGAGCTCGGCGACGACGCCGATGGGCTCGAGGACATCGAGGCCTCGGCCGCCGCGGACACCGACATCATCGAGATCGCCGCGGTCGCCGACTCCGCCGAGCTGGCCCAGCGCGCAGCCAACGCCGCCGGCGATTCGTACATCGAGGTGCAGCAGGCGCTCAACGTTCAGTCCCGACGCATCCAGGCCGACGAGCTGCGGAGGGTCGCCCGACAGTTGGACGGCCGACATCGCCGTGCTCGACGAGTCGCTGGCCGATGGCGGGTCCAGCGATCGGCTGGACGCACTCCGGCTGCAGCGCGAGCGACTCCTGGTCCAACAGGCGGACCTGCGGATCCGGGCGAACGAGCTCGACACGGAGGCCGACATCAACGCCGGGTCCCTCAACTTCCTCGTCGAGGCGGAGCTGCCGGACAGCCCGTTCGAGCCGACGCCATTGCGCGACGCCATTCTCGCCGCCCTGGCGGGCGCGTTCCTCGGTCTGACCCTCGTGCTGGCCTACGACTGGGTCAACAACCGAGTCACGACACCCGACGAGGTCGCGCGCCTGACCGACGGCCTACCGATCCTGGCCGCGCTGCCCGTGCACGGCAACCGACGTCGCCGACGCCGTCGCCTCCCGGCGATCGACCAGCAACTGGTCGCCGCGGGGTCGCCGGCCGACGAGGCCTATCGCACGCTGGCAACCAACATCCGCTTCTCCGCGGAGGGACCGACGACCAGCAGGTTGGCGGTCACCAGCGCCACCCCCGGCGAGGGCAAGACGACCGTGGTGGCGAACCTCGGTCGCACTCTGGCCGCGGCGGGTGCCCGCGTCGTCATCGTGTCGGCCGACCTGCGCCGACCGCGGATCGGCTCGGTGTTCGGCATCGACGAGACGGCGACCGGCCTGACCTCGGTCCTGCTCGGCGAGGTCCCGCTCGCCGAGGCGGTTCTGCGCCTCGACATCGGTACCGGCCTGCACCTGGCGCTCCTGCCCACGGGCCCGCTGCCCGGCAACGCACCGGCGATCCTCGGGTCCGAGGCCTTCGCCAAGATCCTCACCCGGCTCGAGGAGGCCGGGGCCGACATGATCCTGATCGACACGGCACCGGTGCTCCCGGTGAGCGACACGCTCGTGGTCGCCCAGCAGGTCGACGGGCTCGTCGTCACCGCGGTCCCCGAGCTGACGAAGAAGTCGGACCTGGCCGAGGCGGTTCGTCGGCTCCGCGCCGTCGAGACCGAGATCGTGGGCGTCGTCATGAACGGCGTCACGAAGAAGACCGGGAACTACTACGGCTACGGCTACGGCTACGGCTACGGCTACAGCGACGGCTACAGGCATGACTTCGGGAACCCGGCCGAGCACGAGGCGCTGTCGTCGTCCCCGGACGACAAGGACACCTCGCCCGACCAGGCGGTGTTCGGTCGTTGACCGAACACCAGGATCGCCCCGTGTTTCGCCGGGGTGTTCAGACCGTGGCCGGGTCCCGACGAGCGGGCGCCTGAGCCGTCCGGACGAGCTGGGGGGACGTGGCCGAACAGCCGTTGGTGACCGTGCTGATGACCACACACGCGGTCGAACCCGGCCCTGCTGCGTGCGTCGCTGAGCAGCATCCTCTGCCAGTCCTTCCCGGACTTCGAGCTGCTCGTGGTCCTCAGCGGCGACATGGGCGCAGACCAGGGGACCGAGATCGCGCGGGCGGCCCAGGACGAGCGCGTGCGGGTCCTCCGGCCCGGTCGGGTCGGGCGGGGTCGGGCCCTCAACATCGGCCTCGACGCCGCCGCCGGTGAGTTCGTGGCGATCCAGGACTCCGACGACGAGTCCCACGCCGCTGCGCCTCGAGCACCAGCTGGCCACCCTGAAGGCGCGCCCCGACATCGACCTCCTCGGCACCGAGGCGCGCCACACGTCCGACCTCGACGCTCACGCCGATTGGCCCCTGGGTCTGCCACCGGAGCGGGTGGACCTCGTGGGTCGCGAGCTGCTCGGGCGCAACGTCCTGGTCCACACGTCGATCATGGGTCGCATCGACACCTTTCGGGCCATCGGTGGCTACGACGACACCCGGAAGCGGTTCTTCGACTACGACCTGTACCTGCGAGCGCGTAGCCACGGCGCCCGCCTGGCGCGGTTGCCCGAGCCGCTGGTCCTCCAGCGGGTGCACGGGGACCAGTACTTCGCCTCCGAGCGGGCGGTCATGGAGCGCCTGCGCCACGCCTACCAGCTCCAGTTCGCTCACGCCCGGGACGAGCCCGTCCCGGCACGCTGGTGGTGCATGGCGACCATCTGCGTGCGGGTGCCGCTGCGGATCGCACGGGCTCGGTGGCGGCGGCGACGGCTCGACGAGGTTCGGCGCACGCTGCCGGACTGACGCCAACTCACTCCGGTGGTCGGTAGCCCCAGTGGCCGGAGAAGTCCTTGCGGGTGTAGGCGATGCTGGCCGGGCTCTGCAGCGGATAGGCCGGGTCGCCGCCGATGTTCGCGAACGGGCCCACCCAGTACTGGCCCATGGCCAACCCGGTGCCCGTCCCGATCAACCCCGGCGGATCACGGTCCATCTCCCGGCGCCAGAACTCCTCTGAGAAGAACACCGCGCACAGGTCGAGGATCGGGAAGTCGTCGGTGAACAGGTACCCCTCGTCGGTGAGGTGCGGCCACAGGTTCACCAGGCACTGGTGGATGCTCATCTGCAGATCGACGTCCAGGAAGCACAACACGATCGGCTCCGTGTGCGCCGGCAACGTGTCCGCGTACCAGCCCCTGCGGAACTCGCACACCGCGATCGCCCCGTACCGGGCCACGTTCGCCCGCACCTCCTCCAAGGGTCCGGCGAACAGGCCCGGGGTGTACGGAGAGGCGATCTTGTCGTTGGCGTCGCCTTCCGGCAGGCCTTCGAAGGAGTCGTACACGATCAGTTCCCGGCCCACCGCCTCGCAGATCAACGACAGGTTGACCGTCGACCCGCCCAGGTAGCAGCCGCACTCCACCACCACCCCCTCCATGTCCGGTGGTACCTCCAGCAACTTGGCCAGCATCGCCAGGTGAGCCCGGTAGGACGTGCCCGTCGGCACCCGGATCGTGTTCCGGTACATCCGCCACGCCAACCGGCACACGCGCCACCACCCCATCCCGTACGCGGCCTGGACCCGACGGTTCAGGAACAGGAACGACACCGTCACCGGAAGCATCCACACCGGATACCCCACTCGGACCAGGCGCACGATTCGCTCGCGCAGCGGCCCCTCGCGCCCGAGCACGACGTCTCGGAGCGAACGGGTCACCGACGGGGGGGAGAGTCTCACCCGCTGAGTATGGCCCGCATCTCGAGGGCGATGCGCTCACCGAGCCGACGAGAAACCGACGGGGTCGTGATGGTGTCGGCCGACGGCGGGATCACTGGCCGCTACCCCGGCCCGGCCGCGGCGGCGTAGCAACTGATCCCGAGTCCCTCGCGCCATCCGGGCAGCCGGCCCCGGGAGGTCGGCGCCGTGTCGCTGCCACCATCGTCGCGCCCGGTCCACGACCGCGGCGCCGACCCGCCGCGCCGAGGGGATCCGGCGCCGAGCCTGGTCGCGGGCCGTGAAGAAGCGGTCCATCCAGCCGGCCACCGCGCCGGGCCGTTGCCCGGTTGCGGTCGAAGCGGGCGGGCGCGCAGGAATCCAGCCGGGTCGTGGCCGGGTCGTCGCCCTGCCAGCGGTCGAGGAAGAGGCGCCGGTTGCGGGCCCAGAGGTCCTGCCAGTCACCCAGCCGGGACGCCGACGCCTTGCCGACGTGATCGACCAGCACCCGCTCGTCGAGCACGACGTCGAGGTCGTTCACCCACACCTTGAACGCGAGGTCGACGTCCTCGCCACTGGCCACCAGGTACTGCTCGCCCCAACCGCCGAGGGCACCGATCACGTCGCGCCGCATCAGGTAGACCACCGCGGAGGGCGGCGGCGAGAAGGGCGGCAACGTCGTCACGGCCTCGCCGGGCCGCGCTCGCACCGACACCGGGTTCCCGGCCGCGGTGACGGCGGGAACGACGATCCCCGCCTCCGGGCGCGCTTCGGCCGTCGCCACCAGCGTGGACGCCCACCCCGGCGGAAGCACGATGTCGTTGTTGCAGAAGGCCACGTACGTGCCCCGGGCGGCCGCCAGCCCCTGGTTCATCCCCCGGCTGAACCCCAGGTTCTCCTGGTTCAGCACGGCTCGGTCCGCGGCCGCCCGCGCGTAGTCGGCGGCATCCGCCGACGAGCCGTTGTCCACCACGATGAGCTCGTGGTCGACGTCGGTGTGCTGGCGCACGCTCTCCACGCAGCGCTGCGTGTAGGCCAGGTTGTCCCAGGCCAGCACCACGACCGAGAGCGTGGGTGACTCGGGCGGGGCGGGGCGGGGTGGCGGCGGCGCCGTGGCCGTGCCGGCGGCCACGCCGTCGAGGATCTCCTCCAAGTGGTCGGTGCGGTCCTCCCAGTCGAAGTCGCGGCGCACCACCTCCAGCCCGTTGGCCACCAGGCGCTCGGCCAGGGCTGGCGTCCTCACGGAGCCTCGCCATCGCCTCGGCCATCGCGGCAACGTCGCGCGGTGGCACCAGCAGCGCGGTCTGCCCGTCGACGGCGTACTCGCGGCAGCCGCCGTTGTCGGTCGTGACCAGGGGGACCCCGCAGGCCAGCGCCTCGAGGCCCGGCTGGCCGAAACCCTCGAACCAGCTCCCCACCACGAACTGGCGGGCGGAGCTGTACTCCCGACCCAGGGTCGGCTGGTCGAGCCCTCGACCGGCATAGGTGGCCAGGTGCAGGCCGAGGTGGTCGGCCGCGGCCCGGATCGTGTCGGTGCCCTTCCACCAGCGCTCGTCGCCGGTGCAGAGCACCTCGTGGCGCTTGGCGCCGCCGTGGGGGCAGAACACGCTCCGATCGATGCCCGAGAGCACCACCTCGGGCCGGTGCCCGATCTCGGCGGCGATCTGGTCGGCGGTCCAGGCGCTGTTGGCCAGCTGCAGGTCGACCTCGGCCCGGAGCGCCTCCCAGCTCGAGCGCTTCTGGTAGAGGCCGCTGTGGTGGAGGGCGTAGAACACCCGGCGCCGGGCACGGCCGAACCGGTCGAGCAGGAACCACTGGGGCTCGTCGTTGAACAGGAGCACGTCCAGGTCGTCGTCGTAGCCGTCCCGGAGGTGGCGGACCTGCGCCCGGCACGACATCCACGCGCAACGGCGGGGCTCGGTGGCCGGTACGTAGAACGTCACCTGGTGGCCCCGGTCGACCAACCGGTTGGCGAACTCGACCATCCGCCGGATCCCGCCGTAGGCGCCGAGGTGGGGCTCCAGGATGCCGAGCCGCAGCCCCCGACCCGACGCCGCGCTCACCCGGCGACGGCTCAGGCCGGGCCTTCGTCGACCACCGACCGGCGCCGACGGAGGCGGTCTCGCACACGCTCGCCCAGACGCGATCCCGGGCCCTGTCCGGGGACGGGGAGTCGGGCCATCCGGCGCTCGTGACGAGCGTTTCGTTTGGCCTCGAACCTGACCGCCTCGCCCCAGTCCTCGGCCGTCATCTCCTCCTTGTGGGGCGGACCGAGGTCCTCGAACGGGACGACCTCGTAGTCGAGGTCACGCCAGTAGTACTGGAGGCGGTCCGACGACCACCCCTCGTAGATCTCCGCCCAGCTCAGCCGCTGGAAGTGCGGCTCCAGCACCCCAGGCGTGAGCGCCTCGCCCGGTCGCTGGTACCGGAAGTCGACGGACAGTCGCAGGTGGAACTCGCTGGCGTTGTGCAGTGAGGCGTGCACGGTCATCGCGGGGAACAGCAGCACGTCGCCTGCCTCGAAGTCCGTCGTCACCCATCGCAACGCCTCGAGCATCTCGTCGCTGACCACCGCCCTGCGCATACCGGGACCCATGTGCCAGGCCAGCGGCAGCACGCCGCACCGGTGCGAGCCCCGGAGCACGGCCAGCCCTCCAAGGTCCCGCGGGCAGTCTCCCAGTGGTGTCCAGGTCGCGGTCAGGTCCGGCGTCCCCTGGTTGTTGGGGTAGTCCTGGTGGGGCGGCGTGGACACCTCGTCGCTGAGGGGGAACCCGATCCGGGCGATCTTGAGCGGGTGGGGGAACGCACCCTCGCCGAGGACCTGACCGGCGAGGTCGAGGAGCCGTTCGTCGTGGGCCAGGGCGTGGAAGGCCTCGAGGCGCTGGATGTCGTCGTAGACGGCGAAGAAGTCCTCCTCGCCCTCCCAGGTCAGGCGGCGGATGGCGACGGCGAGCGAAGGGTCGTCCGACCGCACCCAGCCGTGGCGGGCCAGGAGGTCGGTCACCTGCCGTCGCAGGTCCAGCACCCGGTCCCGATCCAGGAGGCCACGGAACAGCAGGTAGCTGTCCTCGTCGAGGCGCGCCCGCAGCGCGGCGGGGTCACCGAGGAGGTCGTCGGAGGCCCGCATCGGCAGGAAGGCCCAGAGGTTGTTCATGGTCGTGTCGCCATTCGCAGACGCAAGAGCCTACTCTCGTCGCCGTGGTGGCCACTTCCGCCCGCTCGCAGGACGCGGCGGTCCTGCGCCGGGAGATCGAGGAGCTGACCCGGGCCGGTTCGCGCCCGGCGCGACCCGGACGCGGAGATGCAACTCGTCCGCCTCCGCCACGCCCTGGGCATCGCCGAGTGCGCCGACGACCCGTCTGGCCCGTCCTCGTGGCCCCCCTCGCCACCGGATCGCTTCGCCGGAGCCGATGGGCTGCCGACGATCCCGGCCACGGACCTGTCCGCCGAGGCCATCTCGAGCGCCGTGCTCCACCACGGCGCCCTCCTCGTCCGGGGCCTCCTGACACCCGGCCGAGGTCGGCCGCCTCGTCGAGGACACCGATCGGGCGATCGCGGCGTTCGACGCCGCCGAGGCCGGGGCCCCGGTCCGCGACACCGCACCGTGGTTCGTCCCCTTCGAACCGCAGGACGGTTACCCGATCGGCTTGGGCCGACACTTCGTCCGCCAGACCCAGAGCGTGTGGGCCGTCGACTCGCCCCGGGCGACCTTCGACCTGCTCGAGCTGTTCGAGCGCACCGGCCTCGTCGAGGCGATCACCGCGCATCTCGGCCAGCGCCCGGTGCTGTCGGTCAAGAAGTGGACGCTGCGGCGGGTGCCCGTCGACTCCGACACCGACTGGCACCAGGACGGCGCCTTCCTCGGCCGACGACGTCCGCACCGTCAACGTCTGGATCACGCTGTCGCCCTGTGGGCTCGACGCGCCGGGGCTCGACGTCGTTCCCCGGCGGATCGACCACCTGGTCGAGACCGGCAGCCACGGTGCCTCGCTTCGACTGGTCCGTGGGTCACGACCTGGCGGAGGCGGAGGCCGCGGCCCGTGACACCACCATCGTGCGCCCGACCTTCGAGCCGGGTGACGCCCTGCTCTTCGATCAGCTCTTCCTCCACCGCACCGCCGTGAGCCCCGAGATGACCCGGGTCCGGTACGCGGTCGAGTCGTGGTTCTTCGCCCCCACCGGCTACCCCCACGCGCAGATCCCCGTGGCGCTGTGAGCGTCGCCCTCCCGGTTCTTGACCCGCTCTTCGCCGTCTGACTGACGGCCATGTTCCGCCGGCCCCACGACGAGGATGCTCGCTACTTCTTCATCCACGTCCAGAAGACCGCCGGGACCTCGCTCTACTTCCAGCTCGCCAAGGCGCTGGGGTCTCCGGCCGTCTACCCCGACCGCGGCCGGGGCGACTACGACGACGTCAGCGACGAGGCCCAGCCGATCCTCTCGGTCGACCACCTGGAACGCCGGTGGGCCGCCCGGCGACAGGAGATCCGGGTGGTCACCGGGCACTTCCCGATGTGCACGACCGACCTGCTCGACGCCGACTTCCGCAGCTTCACGTTGCTCCGCGACCCGGTCGAGCGGACCCTCTCGTACCTGCGACACCACCTCGAGCTCTACCCGGGTGACGGGAGTGCGTCGATCGAGGACGTCTACGACGACGACTTCCGGTTCCGGGGCCTCATCCACAACCACATGGTGAAGATGTTCTCGCTCACCGCGGACGAGATGGACGCCGGCGCGCTCACCCGGGTCGATTTCGGCCCCCAGCACCTCCAGCGGGCCAAGGAGAACCTGGCCCGGGTCGACGTCGTGGGCTTCCAGGAGCGCTACGCCGGGTTCTGTGAGGAGCTCAACGCTCGATTCCGGTGGAAGCTCTCGGATCCCCGGCACATCAACCGCACGACGCCGGTGCCGGTCGATCCCGGGTTCCGGGAGCGAATCGCCGCGGACAACGCCTTCGACGTCGAGCTCTACGCCTACGCCCGCGAACTCAGCCGGGAGCGGACACAGACCAGTGCGGTGACCGACCGGGCGATCAGCGGCCGAAGACGGGGATGCGCCGTCGCCGCGGTGCCCGCGGGATGGCGAGGACGCTGCTGACGCCCGGCACCATCTGGTCGAGCACGTCGCCGATCTTCCGCGTGACGTCGACCATCTGCGCCGCCATCTCCTCGGGGTCGACGACGGAGTGCTCGCCCTCGTCGCGGGCGCGCAGCTCGTCGATGAGCTGGTTGAGTGGATCGAGGTTGCACGTGCGACAGACGGTGCTGCGGTTGGCGACGTGCTCGAGCTTCTGCCGGGTGACGTCCAGGAAGGAGACGTCGAACACGCTGCCCAGCGGCACCTCCTTCTTCCAGTCCGAGCAGCACAGGTAGTAGTTGCCGTCGTAGCCCACGAACAGGTACGCGAACGGCGCACCACAGATCGCCTGACCACCGTGGCGGTCGAGCTCGCGCTGGGCCTGGTCGTACTGCGGCATGGTCTCGAACTGCATGTGATCCACGAACAGTGACCCGCCGCGGTTCATGATGCCGTACTCCACGAAGTGGATGACCCCGCGCTCCCGCCAGAACGCCTTCATCGCCTCCAGGTGGGCTGCATCGCGCCGGTGGTCCACCAGCACGACCTGCACTTCGCAGGCGTCTCCCGCCATCTCGACGAAGCGCACGATGTTGTCATGGGTCCGCTGCCAGGGGAGCTTGTACACCTCCTCGTACGCCGTCTCGATGTCGCCGACGTTGATCATGATCCGGTCCAGGCCGGCGTCGAGGACGGCCTCCCCCCGACGCTCGTCCAACAGCGCACCGTTGGACGACATCGTGCACCGGAACCCCGCCTCTTTCACGGCCCGAACCCATGACGGCGTGTGCTTGTTGATCAGCGGCTCGCCCAACCCGCAGAGGCTGACATCCGTGTCGACGTCGAGGATCTCGGCGGCAACCACCCGGTACTCCTCGGCCCGCCCCAGGGCCTGCTCGAAGACCTCCGGGAGCATCAGGCCCTCGTGCGGCGTCTGGTCCCGCGGGCAGAAGTGGCAGTCCGCGTTGCAGCGGTTCGTCACCTCGATGTCGATGACGAACGGCACGCCGGCAGTGGACGTCGCCATGGGCTCCTCCGACTCCTTGCGGACCCGCTGCGGTCGTTCCGCCCCGAGGCCGCCTTCACCCTAGACTCCGTGCCACCGTATATCGATCGGGGAGGACTGGTGCTGCGCCGGACGCTCGGCAGGCTCATCAAGGTGAACGACGGTCGGGGCCGGCCGCCCAAGGGCGAGACCTCAGCCGAGTCCCTCGCCAGGACCGGTGAGCGCGCGGGAACCCTCACGATCGAGCAGGTGAACTTCTTCGAGACCTTCGGCTTCCTCAAGCTGCCGGGCCTGTTCGTGGACGACATCGAGGAGATCACTGCCGGCTTCGAGAAGATCTTCGCCAACCACGAGAACTGGGAGCTCACCGAGGACATCCACCTCAACCAGCCTCGGAGGATCATCCTGGACATCCTCGAGCAGTCGGAGGACGCGCCGAAGCTGTACCGGGATCCCCGGGTGGTGGGGACCATCACCTCGCTCCTGGGCCCCGGCTACGAGGACGCCCCGAGCGACGGCAGTCTCTTCTCGTGCGACAGCTCGTGGCACTCGGACACCTACGGCGCGCCGATGACTCGGCAAACGGTGAAGATCTCCCTCTACCTCGACCCCCTGACCGCCGAGACCGGCGCCATCCGGGTGATGCCGGGCACCAACTACTACCAGAGCGACTACGCCCTGACCCTGCGCCGAGACTTCACCGACGTCGACGGCCCCCAGAAGGTCTTCGGGGTCGACCGGGAGGACATCCCCGCCTACGTCGTCGAGAGCGTGCCCGGCGACGCCATCGTGTGGAACTACCGCACGATCCACGCCAGCTTCGGTGGGGGTCAGCGCCGCCGGCTGCTCTCCCTGAACTTCAAGGAGCGGGCGGCCGAGCCCGCCGCGGCCGGCTGATCGGAGCGCTCGACATCAGGACCATCCAGTTCGAGAACCTCGGCGGATCGGTCGAGGCGACGTTCTACGCGGTGCCGCTGACATGAGCTCTCGGGGGGAGCCGGGGCGACGGTTGCCCGCCCAATATCGTCGGCGGTTCGAAGCCGAGGACGAATCGCGCCGCCGGGTGTGGGGGGTGCTCATCGAGGCGTACTTCCAGCGCTACCTCGAAGGGCTGACATCGGTGCTCGACATCGGTTGCGGATGGGGACACTTCATCAACCAGATCGATGTGGTCGAACGTCACGCCATCGACCTGAATTCCGAGGTCGCCACGCACCTCGACAGAGGCATCCACCTCTACACCCAGGCGGCGAACGACCCGTGGCCGCTCGAGGACGGCTCGCTCGACCTCGTGTTCACCAGCAACTTCCTCGAGCACCTCCCAGGCCCGGCGGCGATGACCGAGACACTCGACGAGGCGCGACGGTGCCTTCGCCCCGGTGGCCGTCTCGTGTGCATGGGACCCAACATCCGGGCAGTCGGAGGGGCCTACTGGGACTTCTTCGACCACGTGATCGCACTGACCGAACGGTCGGTGGCCGAGGCAGCAGAGCTGTCTGGCTTCGAGATCGAGACATCGATCGGTCGGTTCCTCCCGTTCACCATGTCCGGCAAGTCCCCGCCCCCCTCAGCGCTCATTCGCGCCTACCTCAGGTTCAAGCCGGCCTGGCGGGTCCTCGGTGGCCAGTTCCTTGTCGTCGCTACGACGCCGGGCGCCCGAGCTCCCAACCCAAGATGAAGACGACGGTGATCAGCTTCGACGGCACCGAGCGCTCCGAGGTCGACCTGCATCGTCCGGACCGCTACCGCGCTCTCGACGCGCTCTTGAGCCAACACCCGGTTGCGATCAGGGGGAGCGGCTTGAGTTACTGCCTGGCATCGGCGGCAAGCGGCGCAAGCACCCTCAGCACCGTCGCCTTCAACCGCATTCTCGACTTCGACGCGGTCGCCCGCACCGTCCGGGTCGAGGCCGGCATCACCGTCGGTGACCTCCTTCGCTTCGCGGTAGCTCACGACCTGTACGTGCCGGTACTCCCCGGCCACCCGGCCATCTCCGTCGGCGGCTGCGTTGCCTGCAACATCCATGGCAAGACGCAGCGTGGTGTAGGCAACTTCGGCGAACACCTCACCTCACTCACGCTGATTCATCCCGACCACGGCACGATCGTCTGCGGACCCCACGAGTGCGCGGAGATCTTCGAGCTCACCGTGGGCGGCTTCGGTCTCACCGGCTACATCGCCGATGTCACCCTGGCCCTCGCTCCGCTCCCGGGTGCGGCGGTCGTTCGCGACGTCGGCTCGACGACCTCACTGCAGGAAACCGTAGAGGTCATGCGCCGGACCGACCCGGCGGCCCCCGTCTACTCGTGGAACGACCTCCAGCGTCGAGGTCGCGGCTTCGGGTCCGGCGTCGTCTACCAGGAGCGGTTCGAGGCCGGCCCTCAGCCTCCCAGTGACGTCCGGTACCGGTCGCTCTCTTCGCGGAGGTTGCCGCTGCCGTTCCCGGCGTTCAACCGGATGACCACCGCTGCGTTGAATCGTGTCTACCGGCGATGGGAGGCCCGTCGTCCAGCCACGACCCTGCCGGTGCTGGCGGCTGCGTTTCCGATCAATTCGAAGACGACCTACTTCGACCTCTTCGGTCGGTCTGGCTTCCGCGAGTACCAACTCATCGTCCCCGACGAGGCGTGGGAGCCGGTACCCCACGAGATAGCCGAAATGATCCAGCGAGCCAAGGCATGCGTCACGCTCGGCTCGATCAAGCTGTTCTCCGGTGCTCGGAACCTCCTCTGGTTCCAGGCCGATGGCGTCTGTGTGACCGTGAACGGCCCGAACAACGCTGGGACCATCGCTCTCTTCGAAGCACTCGATGCTCTGGCGATCAGCCTCGGCGCGCCAGTCAACCTGGCCAAGGACAGCCGGATCGATGCCGCCACCGTCCGTCAGATCTTTCCTGGCTACGAGGAGTTCGCCCAGCGTCTCACAGCCTTCGACCCGAAGCGCCGCTTCGACTCGGCCCTGCGCCGACGAATCGAGGTGTAGGTGGGCGCGGTCGTGATCGGAGCCAGTGCCGGCGTCGGGCGGGCCATCGCCGATCAG
>CAVPAN010000007.1:0-472664 GCA_963701565.1 uncultured Microthrixaceae bacterium | reverse complement strand
GCAGTTGGGTCTGAGAAGCTACCGGGCCCTGAAGCGGCCGGCCATGGTGGCCGAGCTGTGGGACGAACTGCGCCAGGCCTCACCGTCGGCCGAGCTGGTGACCGAGGGCCGCATCGTGGCTGCCGGCTCGCTTGCCGACCAGGGCCAGCGTGCAGGAGGCCATCGACCTGCTGTCCCAGGGGAAGTGGCGCCTGCCCCGCCAGCCCCGGGAGCACCACCTGCGCCGGGCGTACGCGCTTGGCCGACCTGTTCGAGCGGGCCGGTGACCTCTCCCGGGCCCGAGACCTGTTCGAGCGCATCCAGCGGGCCGACGCCCGCTTCGGCGATGTCGGCCGCCGCCTCAAGGCCCTCAAGTAACCCCGCCGGCCCTGTGGGTCGTGGGGCTGGGGCACAAACACCGATGGCAGCGATGGGGTGCCGGCTCCTGCTGTTGGAGCCGGGGGTGCCCGTTCGGCTGGCTCGGGCTGGGGGACTGACACCGATGGCAAGAGTGCCCACGACGACCGGCAGCCCGTCCCCACGCCCCATCCCTGGGTCGTTGATCTCACGTCGAGTGGTCGTCCAGGTCGGCCTGGCCGGTGATCGCTCGTTCTCTGAGCGGGGAAACCGCTGACGGCGGCTTGCCGGTGCAGAGAACAGTCCCGGGCGGTCCGAACTGGCTCTCTCATGCCGATCTCGCCACGCTCCGTGGCGCAACCAGCTCGATCGCATGCCCGTCGGCTCGTCTGGCACCGGATTCCCGCGCTGGAGGGCGGAAACCCGGTTCAGAAGCGGGGCTGGCCACGGGCGGTGGGATTCGAGTGCCGCCGACGGGGTGCAGCCCGTCCCCTCGCCCCGTTCCTCGCCTTGTTTCGTTGGGTCGGCCAACGAACGCTCAGGCGAGGGCGTCGAGGTCCGAGGTGGCGGCGTCGAGCTCGACGGCTGCATCCTCCGCGCGTTCTTGGGCGGCGGCGAGGTTGGTCGCGGCTCGATGCTGGGACTCGAGGGCCGCCGCAGCCGCCACCTCGGCTTGGTCGAGCGCCGCCTGGGCCGTGGCCAATTCGGCTTCGGCGGCGACAACGGCGTGCGGCCGCGTCCGTCCGAGCGGTTTCGGTTGCCCGCAGCGCCTTGCCCTCAGCACCGAGTGCCTTCTCCGCCCGGACCAGGGCGCGCCGGGCGCTGTCGTCGGCCTTGGCCGCTTCCTTGCGACGCTTCTCGGCCCGGCGCACGGCCAGCTGATCGACCGGCGGGGCCGTGGCGTCCGCCTTCGAACTGGTCTTGGGCTTCGCCTTCGGTGCGGGCTTCTTCTTCGGAGCCGGGGCCGGCATGGCGGGCCCAGGCCGAAGGCGTCCGGCGCGGGAACCTCGAGGAGACGGCCCGCCGCCAGCAGGTCGGCCGCATCCGCGTCGGCAACGACGGCGTTGAGGGCGGCGGCCAGCTCAGGACGGTCGGTGGGTCGCTTCGGGTCGAGGCGGCTGGCGGCGGATCGGGTCGCCGTCCGCGACGGCCTCCCGCAGGTGGGCGACCGCGACCTTCAGGTCGTCGCCGCCCTCGTCGCGGACGACGGCGACGGCTTCGAGCAGCGGTGCCAGGGTCGGGTCGTCGTCCAACGCGAGCTGGTCCAAGGCCCAGACCAGCCGGTTGGGTTTGCGGAGGGCGGAGATCTCGGCGGCGTCGTCCTTGCGGCCCGCGGCCTTCAGGGCTCTGGTCAGGCCGTTGCGGGCGGCGGTGAAGTCCTCGGGCGGCGTGGCGTAGAGGGCGTCCAGCGCCTCGTCGAGGTCGACCTCGTCCGCCATCGCCCCACGCGACCACCCCGCAGGGGTGCGGTCAAGGACCCTCGAGCGCGCCTCGACCTACAGCCCCAGCGGGGTGGGGTCCCAGTGCTCCCGCCACCACTCGATCCGCCCGTCCCGGAGGCCGCAGGCACTCATGCCCCGCCAGGACACGTCGGCGTCGGTGTCGCGGCGGCGGACGCGGATGGTCCACTCGGCGAGCACGGCGCCGTCGGGGCCGACGGCGAGGTGGTGGACGTCGAACGCGACCGGGGCGGCCCACCGGTACGCCCGGCGCACGACCTGCTCGTAGGCCTCGCGGCCGACGACGGTATCCCGTCCGGGCACCGCCAGCCGACATCATCGGCGAAGCAGTCCAGGTATGCCTCGACGTCCTCAGCCAGCCAGGCCCGACACCGGCGGTGGAACAGCCGGCTCGCCTCGTCCTGGTCGATCGCGGCCACGCACCGACCTACGGCACTAGAACGCGAGCAGGTCCCGCGCCGCGGTCTCGATGTCGGCGACCTGTGGGAGGACCGCGGCTTCGAGGGTCGGCTCGTAGGGGACGTGGCAGTCGGCTGCGGCGACCCGGCGGACGGGGGCGTCGAGGACGGTGAAGCAGGCCTCGGCCACCCAGGCCGCGATCTCGCCGCCCCACCCGCCCGGTCAGCACATCCTCGTGCACGACGAGCAGCCGACCGGTACGGGCCACGGAGTCGGCCACGAGCTCCTGGTCCCAGGGGGTGATCGTGCGCAGGTCGATGACCTCGACCTCCCGCCCGTCGGCGGCGATCGCCTCGGCGGCCTCGACCGACTTCTGGACGGTGGCGCCCCAGGTCACGATCGTGAGGTGGCGGCCCGGCCGTCGGACCACGCCATTGCCCAGTGGTACGAGGTGGTCCGGGCCGGGATAGGGGTCCTTGGCGTAGGGCTGGCGCAGCAGGTGCTTGTGCTCGCAGAAGAGCACGGGGTCCTCGCCGGCCAGGGCGGCCCTGAGCAGGCCCACCGCGTCGGCCGCCCGCGACGGGAAGGCGACGGCCAGGCCGGGGACGTGGGCGAAGATCGACTCGCCGCACTGGGAGTGCCAGATCGCGCCGCCGGTGAGGTAGCCGCCGATGGGGACCCGCACGACCATCGGGCAGGTGAAGGCCCCGTTGGAGCGCCAGCGGATGGTGGCCGCCTCGCTCTTGAGCTGCTGGGTGGCGGGCCAGATGTAGTCGTGGAACTGGATCTCGGGGACAGGGCGCAGGCCCCGGACGGCCTGGCCCACGGCCCGGCCGATGATGTTGGCCTCGGCCAGTGGCGTGTTGTAGCAGCGGGCCTGGCCGAAGTCCCGTTGCAGGCCATGGGTGGTGCCGAACACGCCGCCCTTGCCCTCCAGTTGGGCCAGCACCGCCTCGCGGGCGTCGGCCACGTCCTCGCCGAAGACCCGGATGCGCTCATCGGCGGCCATGGCATCGTGCAGGGCCCGGTTGAGGGCGTCGCCCAGGCTCACCGGTTCGCCGGCGCCGGGGTCGTCCACGGCCACGAGGCGGTCGGGCGCCCGCACGTGGGTGAGGACGGTCGCGGGGTCGGGCCGAGCCGCGGCCAGCGCGGCGTCGGCGGCCTCCGCCACCAGATCCCGGGCGGCCGCGGCGATGCCGTCGACCTCGTCGAGGGTGAGGGCGCCGGCGGACACCAGCGTCTCGGCCATGCGACGCAGCGGGTCGTGGGCAGGCCTCGAGGGCCAGCTCGTCAGACGTGCGGTACTTGGACTGGGTGTCGGCCGAGGAGTGGGAGTACGGCCGGGTCACGTCGACGTGCAGCAGCGCCGGGCCGACCCCCGCCCGCACATGCGCGATGGCCTTGGCCCCCCGCCTTCGCACCTTCCAGTAGTCGGTGCCGTCGAAGCGGTGGACCTCGCAGGCCCTTGAAGCCCCGCACCAGGTCCGACACCGGTGCCGGGGCCTGGTCGGCGGTGGGCACCGAGATGGCGTACCCGTTGTCCGCCACCACGTACAGGACGGGGAGGTGCAGCGTGCACGCCGTGTTCAGGCTCTCCCAGAACTCGCCCTCCGAACAGGCCCCTTCACCGAGCGAGACGTAGGTGAGCTCGTCGCCGTGGGCACTGGTACCGGGGAGGTGGGGGCGACGGGACAGGTAGCGGGCGGCCTCGGCGCAGCCCACCGCGGGGAGGCACTGGCTGCCGGTCGGGCTGGACTGGGTGACGATGTGGCGCCCGGCGTGGCCCCAGTGCGCCGGCATCTGCCGACCGCCCGACGCCGGGTCCTCGGCCGAGCCCACCGCCTGGAGCAGCACCTCGTACGGCGACACGCCGAGGCCGAGCACGAGGGCCAGGTCCCGGTAGTAGGGGAAGAACCAGTCGTGACCGGGGCGGAGGTGGCGGGCGAGGCCGAGCAGGAGGGCCTCGTGACCGGCGCCGGAGATCTGGAAGAAGACCCGGCTCTGCTTCTGGAGGTTGATCTCTCGGTCGTCGATGGCCCGGGAGACGTTGGCCACGCAAAAGTCGTCGACCGCCTCGGCGGTGGCCACTCCCCGGATGGACGCGGGGGCCTCGGGCCGGCCGGCTGGGGCCAGCGGGTGGCGGGTCGGTGGGTCGTCCAACGCGGTCATCGCACCTCCTCGTCCCAGTCCCGTTGCTCGAGGGTGTCCCGCACCTGAGCGGCGAAGGCCGACGCGTAGGCCCCGTCGAAGGCCCGATGGTCGAAGGAGAGGGCCAGGTTCCCGACGGGGTGGAACGCGAGGCCGTGACCCCCGTCGTCGAGCGGCACGGCCACGGGTCGCACCTTCACCCCGTCGGTCGACAGGATCGCGGCCTGGGGCTGGTTGATGATCGGGGCCGTCAAGAGCGTGCCGTACCGCCCGGCGTTGGTGAGGGTGAAGGTGCCGCCGGCGAAGTCATCGGCCGCCAGCCGGTGCTCCCGGGCGGCGAGGGCGGTCTCCTTGAAGGCGTCGCCCAGCGCGGAGAGGCGCAGGCGACGCGCGTCGCGGACCACGGGGACGACCAGGCCCTCGTAGTCGAGGTCGACGGCGATGCCAAGGTGGACCTCGTCGTGGACCTCGAGGCCGGCCTCGCTCACGTGGGCGTTGAGGAGGGGGAAGTCGGCCAGCGCATCGATGGTCGCCCGGGCGATGAACGGCAGCCAGGTCAGGCCGGTCCTTTCCTTCACCGGGGCGACCCGGGCGTAGTCCACCTCGACCACGACGAGCGTGTGGGCCGCGGTGGCGAGCGAGGCGACCAGGTTGCGCCCGATCGTCCGCCGGATGGCGGTGAAGGCGACGTGCCGTACCCCGGGTGCCGCTACCGGTGCAGCCGACAGGAGGGCCAGCACGTCGTCCCGGGTCACCCGCCCGTCCCGGCCCGACCCGTCGATCGCGGTCGGGTCCACCCCGTGCTCGTCGACCAACGTTCGCACGGCCGGCGACAGGAAGGTCGTTCGCACTGCTCGCGACATTGCTTCGCCTCCGCTCCGCCGGCTGCGCCGATGCGGCGGGCGCGGTCGCCTGCTCCGCTCCGCTGCGCAGCGTCGCTGGTGGGCCATTCGGTGGCCCAGATGCATTCGGCTCGGCTTCGGGTGGCGCCGTGGGGGCGGTGGTGGTGATGCGGGCGAGGAGCTCACCGATGGGGACGGTGTCGCCCTCGGGGACGATGATCTCGACCAGGACACCGGCGACGGGGGAGGGGATCTCGGCGTCGACCTTGTCGGTGCTGATCTCCAGCAGGGACTCATCCACGGCCACCGTGTCCCCCGGGGCCTTCAGCCACGACGTGATCGTGCCCTCGGTGACGGTCTCACCCATCTGCGGCATCCGCACCTCGACGGACGCCGCCACCGCTGGTTCAGCCATGGCGGGTTCCCCTGGTTGCCGAGGGTCTCTCCCTTGTCACCGTAACTGTCAGACCCCCGGCGTAGGTTGACGCCGTCGCTTCCCCCGACGAGTCCCGTCCACGCCTCCCGGCGTAGACCCACCCGGAGGAAGAGTCATGTCCGAGATCACGCTGAACCTGGCCGTGCTGCGCGGCCACTTGTCCCGGGCCCCCGATGAGGTCGCCCTGGCCTCGGGGGACCTGCTCGTGCGCTACGAGGTCACGGTGCCGCGTGCCGACGAGCGGGCCGACACCGTGCCCGTGGTCGCCGTCAGCCCGCCGGCCCACGCCCGGGGTCTCGAGCCCGGCGCCGAGGTCGTCGTCGTCGGGCGCACCCGGCGGCGCTTCTGGTCGGCCGGCGGCGCGACCCGCTCGCAGGTCGAGGTCCTGGCCACCGACGTCATCCCGGCACGTCGCCGGGCCGGCTGCACTCGGGCGCTGGCGCGGGCGCTCGCTACTCTGGAGGTGTTCGCACACCAAGAGGAGTGATCACGTGACCGATCTCGCGAGCCTGCTCGGCGATGAGGCCGAATCCCTGCTGAGCCACGAGTCGAAGGGCATCCCGGCGTCCGACCTGCACCTGCCCGGCCCGGACTACATCGACCGGGTTCTTCGGCAGAGCGACCGCACCCCCCAGGTCCTGCGCAGCCTCCAGTCACTGTTCGACCACGGTCGCCTGCGCGGCACCGGCCACGTGTCGATCCTCCCGGTCGACCAGGGCATCGAACACTCGGGCGCGGCGTCCTTCGCCCCCAACCCGAAGTACTTCGACCCGGGCAACATCGTCGAGCTCGCGGTCGAGGGGGGCTGCAACGCGGTGGCGACCACCTTCGGCGTGCTCGGGGCGGTGTCCCGGCAGTACGCCCACAAGATCCCCTTCATCGTCAAGCTCAACCACGCCGAGATGCTCACGTATCCGAATCAGGCCGACCAGGTCATGTACGGGTCGGTGCAGCAGGCCTACGACCTGGGCGCCGCCGGCGTCGGGGCGACGATCTACTACGGCTCCGAGGAGTCGACCCGCCAGATCCAGGAGGTCTCCGAGGCCTTCCAGGAGGCCCACGAGATGGGCCTGTTCACGGTGCTCTGGGCCTACCTGCGCAACAGCGCCTTCAAGGTCGACGGTGTCGACTACCACCTGTCTGCTGACCTCACGGGCCAGGCCAACCACATGGCCGTCACCATCGAGGCCGACATCATCAAGCAGAAGCAGCCGGAGAACAACGGCGGCTACAACGCGCTGTCGGGGTACGGCAAGACCCACAAAGCCGTGTACGAGGACCTGACCACGGATCACCCGATCGACCTGACCCGGTGGCAGGTGGCCAACTGCTACATGGGCCGCATCGGCCTGATCAACAGCGGCGGTGCCTCCTCGGGGGCCGATGACCTGGCCCAGGCCGTGCGCACCGCGGTGATCAACAAGCGGGCCGGCGGGCTCGGCCTCATCTCCGGCCGCAAGGCGTTCCAACGCCCCACCGCCGAGGGCGTCGAGCTCCTCAACGCCATCCAGGACGTCTACCTGGACGAGTCCGTCACCGTCGCCTGAGCACGGGCCCGGTCCCGGAAAGGGACCTAGGGCCCGGGACGATCCCACCCCCCGACCGTACGGTCGGGGGGTGAACCAGGGTCCGACCCCCGGCGACCGGGAGTCCGCCGTCCGGCGGTGGTGGTCCTGGTCGACCTGGTTGGTCGCCGGCGGTGCGTTGGTGCTCCTGCACCAGCTCGCCTACCTGGTGGCCCACCCGGACCCGCTGGCCCGGGCGGTGGCCGCCGAGGGCCACACCTACCTCGACTCCCTGACCCGCGTGGGGCTCCTCGTCGGCACGGCCGTGGCCGTGTGGGTGATGACCTGCCGGGCGACGAGCGCGCTCGGCTACCGGATCCCGCCCACCCGTGAGCTCGCCGGGGCGATCGGCCTGCTCTTCCTGGCTCAGGAGTCCCTCGAGCGCCTGGCGCAGGGCGGGACCCTCGGCGAGGTCGTCGCCGAGCCGGCCGTCTGGGTCGGCCTCGCCCTGATCCCGCTCCTGGCCGGCGCCACCCGAGGTGTACTGGTGGCCGGGTCCCGCCTGCGGGTGCCCGCCGGTCGAGCTCCCCTCGCGGCGCCGCTCCCCGCCCACGGTTGGTCGGTGCTGCCGGCCGCACCGGCGGCCCTGCGCGCCGGTGCCGCCACCCCCACCCGGGCGCGGGCCCCACCTTCCTCGCCGGACTGACCAGACCCCCAGTCCGGGCGGCGCCACCGGGTGCCACCCCCGAAGGAAGGAACACCATGCATCGAACGAATCGAAGCCGCGCGGCCCTGGCCGCGCTGATCATCCTGGCCGCCCTCAGCCTCGTCGCCTGCGGCGACGACAGCAGTGGCGACGACATCGCCACCGACGGGGCCGACACCACGACGACCGTGGCGGCCACCGACGAGGTGGCTTGTGACGACCTCGCGGCCGTCGGGGCCACTGTCCGGCTGCCGCCGGGTGAGAACACGGCCGTCTACGTGGAGCTGACCAACAACGGCACCGCGGACACCGCGCTGGTCGGCGCGTCGGCCGACTTCGCCGCCGACTACGAGCTGCACGAGACGGCCATGGTGGACGGCGTGCTGGAGATGCAGCCCCTCGATCCCCAGCGGATCGAGCTGCCTGCCGGTGAGACCGTCGTGCTCGAGCCGGGTGGGCTCCACGTGATGGCCATGGGCCTGACCACGCAGCTGGCCGAAGGTGACGTGGTCGAGGTCGAGCTCGAGCTCGACGGCGGCTGCACGATCACCATCGAAGCCGAGGTCCGAGCGATGGACCTTCCCATGGACGACCCCGCCGCCGAGGGTGAGGAGCCCATGGGTGGCTGACACCCGGGGACATCCCGGCTCCCGCCTGCTGCCGATCCTCGTCCTCGCCGCAGTCCTGGCCGTCTCCGCCTGCTCCGGCGGGGACGGCCAGGAGGGGCAGGCGGAGGAGGCGGTGGGGCTCCGCCGGACGCCGATGCCCGAACTGGAAGACCTCGCGTTCGTCGATCACGCCGAGGCCCCGGCGGGCGTGCCGTTCCGGGTTGCGGGGGAGGAGGGTGGTTTCCTGCTCTTCTACTTCGGCTACCTGACCTGCCCGGACGTGTGCCCGCTGACGCTCGGTCACCTGAGCCAAGCCACGGGCGACCTGCCCCCTGAACTGGCCGCGAAGGTGTCGGTCGGACTGGTGACCATCGACCCCGCCCGGGACGAAGGCGCCGAGATCGCCGACTACATGACCCACTTCATGGCTCCCGGCCGCTACCACGCGTTGCGAGCCGCCGACCGGGCCACCCTGCGGGAGGCGGGGGACCGCGTCGGGGCGACCTGGCGCCGTGAGGGGGAGACCCCCAGCGGCTCCTACTTCATGGCCCACACCGCGGCCGTGTACGTGGTCGACGACGAGGGTTCGGTCGTCTGGGAGTTCCCGTACGGCACCCAGCCCGATGACATCACCCACGCCCTGGTGGCCCTCGACGCGGAGGCCCGGGTGTGAGCCGGGTCTTGTTCGCCGCCGTGGTGATCGTCGCGGGCCTGGTCGCCGGAGCGCTGCTCACCGTCGGGCTGGTCGTCGCCGTCCGGCCCGACGACCCGGAGCCGCAGGTGATCGAGGTGGTGGTGCCCGCCGGCACCGGTGCCCTCGACCAGGCCGAGGAGCCCCTCCTGCCGAGACGACTCGAGGTGCACGTCGGCGACACCCTGGTGATCGACAACCAGGACGACCGCACCCACGAGGTCGGGCCCTACGTGGTGGCCGCCGGCCAGCGCCTCGAACACCGCTTCACCGAGGTGGGGGAGTTCGAGGGCGAGTGCACCATCCATCCGAGCGGCCAGGTGACGATCGTCGTCACCTGAACGGGAGTCGACGGGTGCATGGCGAGTCGGCTCTCGCCGGGTAACGTCGACCTTCGGACCAGCGAGCTCAAAGGAGAGACGTGGCCGACACTGCTGCCCGCGACCACGCGGTCGAGACCATCGACCGGGTGATCATCCGATTTGCCGGCGATTCCGGCGACGGGATGCAGCTCACGGGGGATCGCTTCACCAGCGCGAGCGCCCTCTGGGGCAACGACCTGAGCACGCTGCCGGACTTCCCGGCGGAGATCCGGGCTCCGGCGGGGACCCTCGCCGGCGTCTCGGCGTTCCAGGTCCACATCTCGGACCACGAGATCACCACACCGGGCGACGCGCCCAACGTGCTGATCGCCATGAACCCGGCCGCCCTCAAGGCGGAGTTGGGGGTGCTCGAGCCCGGTGGGACGATCATCGTCAACACCGACGCCTTCACCGACCGCAACCTGGCCAAGGCGGGCTACGACGCCAACCCTCTCGAGGGCGACGCGCTCAAGGGCTACACGGTCTTCGAGGTCCCCATGACCACGATGACGAAGGACTCGGTGGCCGAGCTGGGCGTCAAGCCCCGAGACGCCGAGAGGTCCAAGAACTTCTTCGCCCTCGGCCTCCTGAGCTGGATGTACACCCGGCCCGAGGCCCCCACCCTCGACTGGATCAACCAGAAGTTCGCCGGGCGCGAGCAGGTGATCGCCGCCAACGTGGCTGCCTTCAAGGCGGGTCACGCCTTCGGTGAGACCGCCGAGCTCTTCGACCACCCGTACCGGATCCGGCCCGCCCCCAAGGCGCCCGGCACCTACACCAACATCACGGGCAACACGGCCATGGCCTGGGGCCTGGTGGCCGCCGGCCAGCTGGCCGAGCTCCCCGTGTTCCTGGGCTCGTACCCGATCACGCCGGCCTCGGACATCCTCCACGAGCTGTCCAAGCACAAGAACTTCGGCGTGCGCACGCTGCAGGCCGAGGACGAGATCGCGGCGGTGACCAGCGCCATCGGCGCGGCCTTCGGCGGCCACCTCGGGGTGACCACCACCAGCGGCCCGGGCCTCGCCCTCAAGGCCGAGGCCATGGGCCTGGCGGTCAGCCTGGAGCTCCCGCTGCTCATCATCGACGTGCAGCGGGGTGGCCCATCGACCGGCCTGCCGACCAAGACCGAGCAGGCCGACCTGCTGATGGGCCTCTACGGCCGCTCGTCGGAATCGCCGCTGCCGATCATCGCCCCCAAGAGCCCGTCGGACTGCTTCGACAGCGCCATCGAAGCCGCCCGGATCGCCCTCAAGTACCGCACGCCGGTCCTGGTGCTTTCCGACGGCTACCTGGCCAACGGCGCCGAGCCCTGGCTACTGCCCGACGTGGCCGATCTGCCCGACATCTCGGTGCCCTTCACCACCGAGGCCAACGGCACCGACGGTGACGGCAACCCGATCTACCTGCCCTACCTCCGCAACGAGGACATGGCCCGCCCCTGGGCCGTCCCTGGCACACCCGGCCTCGAGCACCGCATCGGGGGCCTCGAGAAGCAGGACGGCACCGGGAACGTCTCCTATGACCCGGCGAACCACGAGCACATGGTCCACCTGCGGGCCGAGCGCATCGCCCACATCGCCGAACGACATCCCCGATGTCGAGGTCGACGGTCCGCCCGACGCCGACCTGCTGGTCGTGGGCTGGGGCTCGACGTGGGGGGCCATCGACGGCGCCGTCCACCGGGCCCGGACCAAGGGCCACAACGTGGCCATGACCCACCTCACCCACCTGAACCCCTTCCCCAAGAACCTGGGCGACGTGGTGAAGGCGTATCCGAGGGTGCTGGTCCCGGAGATGAACCTGGGCCAGCTCTCGCTGCTGCTGCGGGGCCACTTCCTGGTCGAGGCCCAGAGCGTCACCAAGATGAAGGGCCTGCCGTTCACGGCCGGCGAGATCGAGCAGGCCATCCTGGCGGAGCTGGAGAACTGATGAGCGCAACCGACGTCCCCGTCACGACCAAGGCGGACTGGTCCTCGGATCAGGAGGTCCGCTGGTGCCCGGGCTGTGGGGACTACTCGATCCTCACCGCGGTACAGATGCTCATGCCCGAGCTGGGCGTGCGCCGGGAGAACACGGTCTTCGTGTCCGGCATCGGCTGTGCCGCCCGCTTCCCGTACTACATGGACACCTACGGGATGCACACCATCCACGGGCGTGCCCCGGCGGTGGCCACCGGCCTGGCCATGGCCAGGCCCGACCTGGACATCTGGGTCGTCTCCGGTGACGGCGACGCCCTCTCAATCGGCGGCAACCACCTGATCCACGCCCTGCGCCGCAACGTGAACGTGAACATCCTGATGTTCAACAACCAGATCTACGGCCTGACCAAGGGCCAGTACTCACCGACCAGCGAGGTGGGCAAGGTCACCAAGTCCACGCCGTTCGGCTCGCTGGACACGGCGTTCAATCCCATCAGCCTGGCCCTCGGCGCCGAGGCCGGCTTCGTGGCCCGGACCCACGACATGGACCGCAAGCACATGATGGAGACCTTCCGCCGGGCCCACGCCCACCAGGGCGGCTCCTTCGTCGAGATCTACCAGAACTGCAACGTCTTCAACGACGGCGCCTTCGAGGACATCACGGGCAAGGAGAAGCGGGCGTCGATGCTGATCCCGCTGGAGCACGGCCGGCCCATCCGCTTCGGTGACGACGACGAGCGCTGCGTCGTCCTCGACGCCCAGGGCTACGCCCGCATCGCCGAGGTGGCCGACGTGGACGAGGCCCAGATCCTGATCCACGACGAGACCCGTCCTGACCCGGCCCTGGCCTTCACCCTGTCCCGCCTGGCCTCCGGCCCCCACGAGCCCACGCCCGTCGGCGTCTTCCGGGCCGTCGAGCGCCCCGAGTACGCCGCCGAGGCCACCCAGCAGATCGCCGCCGCCCAGGAACGTTCTGGCCCCGGCGACCTGACGGCCCTCCTCCACAGCGGCGCCACCTGGACCGTTGACTCGTAACCGTCGACGCTGCTCCGCCTGATGGTTGCGCGGCCGTAGAACAGCTCCGGTCAGTCGAGGAGGCGGAAGACCTGGCCGGTCCTCGGCTTGGGCCAGAAGAAGGTGGTCTTGGGGGGCATGAGCTCGCCGCCGTGGGCGATGTCGATGATCTGGGCGACCGTTGCCGGGCGGAGGAGCACGCCGGCCTGCGCCTTGCCCGAGTCGACCGCGGCGAGGATGTTCTCCACGCCGTGCTGGTAGGTGAGCGTGTGCTCGGGGACGGCCCGCAGGCCCTGGTCGAGGCGGCTGCTGTCGAGGTCCCGGACGCCCTCCATGGCTTCGGGGCGGGGGCGCAGGAGCTGTGCGCCGTCCTTGGTCACCAGGCAGAGGGCGCCGGCGTCGTCCATGCGGTCCAGCAGCTCGGGACCGAGGGGGCCGGCGTCGAAGAGCTCGAAGGACGCCTCCAGCGCGCCGACGAGGTCGAACGCCGTCGGGCAGGTCCGGTGATAAGGCGGTGGATGGGCTGGACCAGCAGCTGCTCCTCGACCAGCTCGACCACATAGGTCATGGCGAGGTCCCAGGGGCCGTCGCCGTCGCCCGCGTCGTGGCGCTCGTCCCGGTACTGCAGGGACGTCGACCAGCGGTGGTGGCCGTCGGCGATGACGACCGGCTCGGAGCTGACGGCGGAGGCGATGGCCTCGACGATCCCGGGCTGGCTGATGGGCCAGAGCCGGTGGTGGACCCCCTCCGCCGTCGGTCCAGGCGGCTGCCGGCGGGCCGGGCAGCTCACAGAGGGCGGAGAGGCCCTCGGCGGTGGACAGGCCCCACACGGCGGACAGGTTGGCCCGGCAGTGGCGCAGCATCTCGAGCCGGTCGCTCTTGGCCTTGGGCGTGGTCTGCTCGTGCGGGAGCACGCCACCTGTCCCCGGCCTCGCCAGTTCCAGCGCGCCGATGACCCCGGCGGTCTGGCGCAGGCGGCCGGTGTCGTCCTTGTAGCCCATCCGGTACACGTAGAACGACGGGTCCTCGTCCTCGACCAGCACGCCTTCGTCCCGCCACCTCCGCAGCGTCCGGCAGGCCACGTCGTAGCGGCTGACGTCGCCCTCGTCGATCGGCAGGTCCAGGTGGACGGCATGGTGGGGGTGCTTGGCCGCCGAGCGCGGCCCGCTCGTCCTCGTCGACGACGTCATAAGGCGGGGCCGTGACCTGGCCGTAGTCGAGCCGTTCGTCGTCGTAGCGAAGGCCCGGGAAGGGCTCGAAGCGCGCCATGGGCCCATCGTGGCAGGCGCGGGATCGGAGTTGGCAGTCCGGCCGTGCGAACATGCCCCGTGGCCTGGGCCCTCGACCTCGACGGCGTGATCTGGCTCGGCGACCAGCCCATCCCGGGATCGGCCGACGCCGTGGCCCGGCTCCGGGCGGCGGGCGAGCCGGTGGTCTTCGTGACCAACAACTCCTCGGAGCCGGTCGGGTGCGTCGAGGCCAAGCTGGCCCGCCACGGCATCCCCGCCGAGGGCGCCGTGTTGACCTCGGCGATGGCGGCGGCCGCGCAGGTCGATCCGGGCGAGGTGGCCCTGGTCTGCGCCGGTCCCGGCGTGGACGAGGCCCTGGCCGCCCGCGGCGTGCGGACGGTGCGCGAGGGCAAGGCCGACGTGGTGGTCGTCGGCTTCCACCGGGACTTCGACTACGGCCGGATGGCCGCGGCCAGCGCCGCGGTGCGGGGTGGCGCCCGTCTCCTGGCCACCAACGACGACGCCACCTACCCGACCCCCGAGGGCCTGATCCCCGGGGGAGGGGCCATCCTGGCGGCCGTGAGCACCGCAGCGGGGGTCGTGGCCGACGTGGCGGGCAAGCCGCACCGGCCCATGGCCGACCTGCTCCGGGCCCGTGTGGGCGACGAGGGCGTGATGGTGGGGGACCGGCCCGACACCGACGGCCGCTTCGCCGTCGCCCTCGGCTACCGCTTCGGCCTCGTGCTCTCGGGCGTGACGACGGCCCTGCCCGTCGAGCCGCCGCCCGACCTCGTCGCCGACGACCTCGCCGAGCCTGGTCGACGCGGAGCTGGCCGGGTGACGGTCGCGTCGACCTCGAGGCGCTACCTGTCGGATTCCGACCGGTGTTGCCTCGGGCCTGATCGTGGCGGGGCTGTTGGTCGGGTGCGCGGCGGAGGTGACCGAGGACGAGCCCATCCAGCCCGTCGACGCCCTGACCTGGGAGACCGACGTCGACGCAGAGCTCGAGGGCGTGCCCCTCGCCGTCGGCAGCCCGTCGCAGCCCGTCGACGAGCTCCTGGGCTGGATCGCCGTCGAGACGCTGGTGGCCGCGGGGGCCGATGTCACCGACGATCTCGCCCTCGGCGACACCCAAGCCACCCGCGAGGCCCAGCTGGCCGGCCTCGTCGACCTCTACTGGGAGACCACCGGCACCGGCTGGCTGGCGCTCCTCCGGGAGATCGGACCCAGCGACGACCCTGACCAGCTCTATCAGGACGTGCGCGACGAGGACCTGGAGGAGAACGGCATCGTCTGGCTGCCGCCGGCGCCGGCGGACACGGGTGTCGGTGTCGTGGCGTCGCCCGGGGTGATGGAGGACCTGGGCGTCAGCACCCTCAGCGAGCTGGCGGCCGACCTGGCCGAACCCCAGGAGGGCGCCCTGGTCTGCGTGTCGTCCACCGACCAGCCCTTCGACCCCGCCGGCCTGGGGGCACTGGCCGAGGCTGCGGACACCCGGGTCAGGCCCCGCCTGGTGAACCCGGTCCCGCCCGGCCGGCTCATCGCTCTCGTCGAGGACGGGACGTTCTGCCCCTTCGCCCTGGTCGACCGCCTCGATCCACAACTGGGTGCCGCCGACCTCGAGTTCCTCGAGGACGACATCGGCGCCTTCGTGGCCGAGCAGCCGGCGGTGACGATCCGGGAGGACACCCACGACACCGCCACTGGGGTCGACGACCTCTTCGCACCGGTCAGCGCCGCCCTGGACATCGACACGCTCCGGGGCCTGGTCGGCCGCATCACCGAGGACGGCGAGCACCCGCGGGACGTGGCCCGCGACTGGCTGGTCGAGGAGGGCCTGGCGTCGACCTGAGCGGTGCCATGAATCGCTGAGGGGCCTCGTCACCACCGCCGGTCGCCGCGTGAGGTTGAGGTCCTGTCGCGAAATCATCCGTCGGGGCGCAGGCAGAGGTAGCGTTCTGGTTGTGGCTGCCATCGATGTCGTACGCAAGTACCTGGACGCCGGCGTGTCCCACGCCCAGGTGACCCGTGAGAGGGCCGAGGAGATCATCAAGGATCTCGTGAAGGCCGGTGAGGTCCGGGCCGAGGACACCCAGACCGCGGTCAAAGACCTGATCGAACGCTCCCGCAAGTCCAGTGAGGCGCTGAGCGAGCGCATCCGGGCCGAGGTCAAGGAGCAGATGGCGGAGATGAAGGAGCAACTGGCCAAGGTCCAGCCCGCCTCCCAGGCCGACGTCGACGCCCTCGCCAAGCGGGTGGCGGCTGTCGAGCGCAAGACCAAGGCCCCGGCCAAGAAGGCGCCCGCCAGGAAGCCGGCGGCGAAGAAGCCCGCCGCCAAGAGGACGGCGGCCAAGTAGCTGGGCGCCCGCCGGCGGCTCGACCTCGACCTGGTCCGCCGGGGGCTGGTCGAGTCCCGCCCGCAGGCCCACGCCCTCATCGAGGCGGGCAAGGTGACCGTCGGGGGCGCCATCGCCACCAAGCCCGCCCGCCTGGTCGACCCGGGTGAGCCCGTCCTGATCCTCGGCGACCCGCCCCGGTTCGTCAGCCGCGGGGCGAGAAGCTGGACGCCGCACTGGAAGCGTTCGCCGTCCCGGTCGAGGGGCGCCGTGCGCTCGACGCCGGGTCATCGACCGGCGGCTTCACCGACTGCCTGCTGCAGCGGGGCTGTTCGTCGGTCATCGCCGTCGACGTGGGTCGGGGTCAGCTCCACCCCAAGGTGCGGCAGGACCCCCGGGTCACCGTCCGGGAGCGCACCGACATCCGGGCCATCGACCTGGACGGCCTGGGGGGTCCGGTGGATCTGCTGGTCGGCGACCTCTCCTTCATCTCGCTAGGCACCGTGCTGGACGCGCTGCTCGCGCTGGTGCACCCGGGGGGCGACCTGGTGCTGCTCGTCAAGCCCCAGTTCGAGGTGGGGAAGGCCGAGGCCAGCCGGGGCAAGGGCGTGATCCGAGATCCCGCGGTGCGGGAGGCGGCGCTGGCCGACGTGCGAGGCGCACTCTCGGAGCGCCGAGCCGTCATCATGGGGGAGATGGTCTCTCCCCTTAAGGGTCGTGCCGGCAACGTGGAGTACCTGCTGCACGTCCGTGCGCCGGACGGGGAGACGTGATGAGCAAGGTCGGCCTGGTCCTCCACCACCAGCGCGAGGAGGCGGCGTCGGTCACCCGGGAGGTGGCGACGTGGCTGGCGGAGCGCGGCCACGAGGTCGAACTGCCCGAGCCTGACGCCAATCTGGCGGGTCTCGAGGACCGGGGGGTGCCCGAGGCCTGGTTCGGTCAGGGCCTGGACCTGGTGGTCAGCCTCGGTGGCGACGGGACGATGCTGCGCACGGTCAGCCTCGTGGCGTCCCACGACGTGCCCGTGCTCGGGGTCAACTTCGGCCAGCTCGGTTACCTGACCGAGATCGAGCCCGGTGACCTCTCCCGCTCCCTGGAGCGCTTCTTCACCGGCGCGCACCGCATCGAGGAACGGATGCTGCTCGAGGTGCGCCTGGCCCTGGGCGCGGCGGGCGACGAGCGCCAGTGGGTGGCCCTCAACGAGGCTGTGCTCGAGCGCACCGCGGCGGGCCACACCGTGCGCCTCGGCGTGGACCTCGACGGCGACTTCTTCACCACCTACGCGGCCGACGCCCTGATCGTCGCCACCCCCACGGGGTCGACCGCCTACTCGCTCTCGGCCCGCGGCCCGATCGTGGCCCCCGACCACCGGGCGATCCTGCTCACGCCGGTCTCGCCCCACATGCTCTTCGACAGGACCCTGGTCCTGAACGCGGACGAGGTCGTGCGGCTCGAGGTCCAGGGCCATCGCCCGGCCACGCTCTCGGTCGACGGCCAGCCCGTGGTCGACCTGGTCGAAGGCGACGCGATCGAGTGCCAGGCCTCCCCCCACGCCGCCCGCCTGGTCACCTTCGGGGCCCGGGACTTCCACCGGATCCTGAAGTCCAAGTTCGGCCTGGCCGACCGTTGACCGGCTGATGCTGGCCGAGCTCGCGGTCGAGAACCTCGGCGTCATCGACCGCCTCCAACTCGTGCTCGGCCCGGGCATGACCGCGCTGACGGGCGAGACCGGGGCGGGCAAGACGCTGCTGGTCGAGGCCGTGGACCTGTTGGTCGGTGGCCGGGCGGACCCCGTCCTGGTCGGCCCCGCGGGCGGCGAGGCCGTGGTCGAGGGCCGCTTCGTGCTGGGCGACGACGAGATCGTGCTGCGCCGGGTGATCCCCGTCGACGGCCGCAGCCGGGCCTACGTCGACGGCCGTCTCGCCACCGCCACCGCCCTGAGCGAGGCGGGCGAGCGCCTGGTCGACCTCCACGGCCAACACGCCCATCAGTCCCTGTTGCGGGGGACCGCGCAGCGGGCCGCGCTGGACCGGTTCGGCGACGTGGACCTGTCGATCCTGGAGGCGGCCAAGGCCGAGCTGCGGGAGGTCGAGGCGGCACTGGACGACCTGGGCGGCGACGACCGCGCCCGGGCCCGCGAGCTGGACCTGCTGCGCTTCCAGGTGGCCGAGATCGACGCCGCGGCCATCTCCGGTCCAGACGAGGACGAGGAGCTGGAGGCCGAGGGCGACCGGTTGGGCGACGCCGTGGCCCACCGGGAGGCGGCGGAGAACGCGGCCGAGCTGTTGCTGGGCGAGAACGCCGCCCGGGACCACCTGGCCGCCGCCGGCGCCGCGCTGGCGGACCGGGCCCCGTTCCGGGACCTGGCCACCCGCCTCGTCGGCCTGCAGGCCGACCTCGAGGACGTCGGCGCCGAGATCCGCGACGCGGCCGAGACCATCGAGCCCGACCCTGAACGGCTGGCGGCCGTACGGGAGCGTCGTCACCTGCTCTCCGAGCTGCGCCGCAAGTACGGCGACACCCTGGCCGAGGTGCTGGCGTTCCGGGCCGAGACCGCGACCCGCCTGAGCGAGCTGGAGTCCCACGAGGAACGGGCGGCGCAGCTGGACGACCGCCGGGCTCGGGCCGAGAAGGCCCTGAGCCAGGCGGCCACCGAGGTTGGGCGGGCTCGCCGGGCCGCGGCCCCCGGCCTGGCTGATGCCGCGGTGACACGTCTGCGGGAGCTGGCCATGCCCAACGCCCGCCTGGCGATCCAGGTCGGTCCCGATCCTGGTGACGAGGTCACCATCCAGTTCAGCGCCAACCCGGGCTCGGCCCCCCAGCCCCTGGCCAAGGTGGCCTCGGGCGGCGAGCTGGCCCGCACGATGCTGGCCCTGCGCCTGGTCACCACCGAGGCCCCGCCCACCCTGGTCTTCGACGAGGTCGACGCCGGCATCGGCGGCACCACGGCGCTGGCGTTGGCGGCGGCACTGGCCGAACTGGGCGACGAGCACCAGGTGCTGGTCGTGACCCACCTCCCCCAGGTGGCCGCCTTCGCCGACGCCCAGGTCATGATCGAGAAGCAGGTCACCGGGGACACCACGGCGACCTCGGCCCGACCAGTGGACGGTGACGAGCGGGTGGTAGAGCTGTCCCGGATGCTCTCCGGCCAGCCCGACTCGGCCACGGCCCGCCAGCACGCCAGCGAACTGCTGGACGAGGCCGCGTCGCGACGCGCCTCACGGTGACCCGGCGGTGACGGTCCTCCTGGGGTTCCTGGCCGGCTGCGCCGCGGGCTACGGCGGCTGGCTGATGCTGCGCCCCACCTTCGCCGCGCCCGATCTTCCAGCGGGAGAACCATCGCGGGCTGTCGATCCCCACCGCGGTCGGCCTCGATCCTGCCGCTGGCCGTCCTGGCCTCCGAGACCGCGCTGCAGGTCGGGGAGTCCCTGGACTGGGAGCCCAACGCCGTCACCGACGGGCCCCGGGCGTCCGTGCTGATCCTGGCGCTCGGCCTCGGCCTGCTGGGCCTGCTCGACGACCTGGCGGGAGCGGGGGAGTCCGGCGGCTTCAGCGGCCACCTCAAGGCCCTCCGCCACGGCCGCTTCACCACCGGCTCCCTCAAGCTCTTCGGCGGCGCGGCGGTGGCCATCGTCGCCGTCCAGGGTCCCCGCTCGGACTCCCTCGGCCGGGTCCTGCTCGACGCCGCCGTCATCGCCCTCTGCGCCAACGCCGCCAACCTCTTCGACCGGGCCCCGGGCCGGACCCTGAAGGTCTCGCTCCTGGCCTTCCTGGTCCTGGTCGTGGCCACCGGCGCCCCCGCCGAACTCCTGGGGGTCGCCGTCGTGGCGGGGGCGGCCGCCGGCCTGCTCTGGCCCGACCTGCGGGAGCAGATGATGCTCGGCGACGTCGGCGCCAACGTCCTCGGCGGCGTCATCGGCCTCGGCGTCGTCATCGCCACGGCCCCGACGACCCGCACCATCGTCCTGCTGGGTGTCCTGGCCCTCAACCTGGCCAGCGAAGCGGTGAGCTTCAGCAAGGTGATCGACCGCGTGCCGCCCCTGCGAGCCTTGGACCGTGCCGGCCGCAAGCCGTGAGGCCGGCGAGGACCGAGCCGGAGCCGCGGCGGGGTCGATCACCCGCTGGGCCCGGGGCGGCCGCGTCCCATCCTGAACCCAGCGCAGGGAACCCCACGCCCCTGTCCACCGGGGGTTCAGGGGCTTGTCCGCTAGCGTGGAGGGACGGTCCGGGTGTCGACGCCTCCCTGGGCCAACCCCCGTCTCGACTCCTGGATGGACCGGTCAGACCTTCCATGCTCCGCCGTGTCAAGAGAGCCGCACCGCAGGGTGTCGCGGGGCGTGCCCGGGTGGGAAAGCGGACCAAGGACCTGATCAAGGGACTGGAGCCCGGCGACATCGCCGTCATCGACCACGCCGACCTCGATCGGGTGGCCGCCGACGGCCTGGTGGGCGCCCGGGTGGCGGCCGTGGTCAACGCGAAGGCCTCCATCACCGGGCGCTACCCGAACCACGGGCCGTTGCGCCTGCTGGCCGCCGGCATCCCGCTGGTCGACGAGGTCGGCTCCGCCGTGCTCGACGAGCTGGAGGACGGCACGACCGTCTCCATCGTGGGTGGCAACGTGCTCGCCGACGGTGAGGTCGTGGCCTCGGGCCAGCGCCGCACCATCGAGGACCTCGAGGCCGTCGTCGCCGAGGCCAAGCGCACCATCGGCGAGGAGCTGCAGCGCTTCGCCGAGAACACCCTGGAGTACGTCCGCCACGAGGCCGAGCTGACCTTCGCCCCGCTGCAGCTGCCGCCGCTGCACACCCGCTTCGACGGCCGCCACGCCCTGGTCGTCGTCCGCGGCCACGACTACAAGGAGGACCTCCGGGCCCTCCGCCCCTACATCGCGGAGTACCAGCCCGTCCTCATCGGGGTCGACGGCGGGGCCGACGCCCTGCTCGAGCAGCGCCTGAAGCCCGACATGATCATCGGCGACTTCGACTCGGTCACCGCCGGCGCCCTCGACGTGGCCAAGGACCTGATCCACCACGTCCACCCCAACGGCCACAACCCGGGCTTCGAGGAGCTGCAGGCCTTCGGCGTCGACTACGAGGAGTTCGTGGTCGAGGGCACCAGTGAGGACGCCGCGATGATCCTGGCCCACGAGGCCGGCGCCGAGCTGATCGTGGCCGTCGGCACCCACGCCACCATGATCGAGTTCCTCGACAAGGGTCGGCCGGGCATGGCCTCGACCTTCCTGACCCGCCTTCGCCTCGGTCCCACGCTGGTCGACGCCAAGGGGGTGAGCCGGCTCTACGAGGGCCGGGTCCGGCGTCGGGACATCGTGATGCTGCTGGCCGCCGCCCTGGTCGTCATCCTGGTGATGGTGGCCGTCTCCGACTCGCTGCGGGTGTTCATCGACGCCGTCTGGCTGAGCATCCGGGACGCCTTCAGTTGATCTCCTTCCGCTTCCACATCGTCAGCATCGTCGCCGTCTTCCTGGCCCTGGCCATCGGCATCGTCGTGGGCTCGACCGTCATCGACAGGGCCATCGTCGAGGGCCTGCGCAACCGGGTCGACGAGGTGTCGGACAACCTCGACGAGCGCCAGGCCGACAACGACGCCCTCCAGGAGCAGGTCGACGACTTCACCGAGTTCACCGACCAGTCGGCACCGCTCTCGGTCGACGGCCGCCTGGCCGACACCGTCACCGTGGTGGTCACCGACGACGGCGTCGACCGCGACCCGGTGGACCGCACCATCGAGCTCCTGGGCCAGGCCGACTCGACCGTCCGGGGCGTGCTCACCGTCGACGGTTCGTGGGCGCTGGAGGACGAAGAGACCCGAGCCGCGCTGGCCGAGGTGGTCGACCTGGACAGCGAGGTCGCGATCGAGGAGATGCAGACCCGGGCCGCCTCCCTGCTGGTGGCTGACCTGGCCTCCCGGGTGGAGGTGGTGGGCGATGACACCGGCGCGGTCGACCAGATCGGCGAGCTCGATCTGGTTGCCTACGAGGCGCTGGCCGACGTGGATGCCCTGCGCCCCCGGCGGGTGCTCTTCGTGGTCGTGTCGGGCCCGGCGTCCGATCTCGAGAGTTCCGCCCACACCGAGGCCTTCGCCCTCGCCGCGGCCGAGTCGGCCGGTGCGGTGGTCGTGGCCGAGGTGTGGCAGGAGCAGGAGGACGGTCCCGACCGGGCCGACTCCCTGGCCGGCATCCTCGGCTCACCCACCCTGAGCGCCCAGATCTCCACGGTGGACGCCCTCGACCTGCCCTTCGGGCCGACGATCACCGTGTTCGCCCTCGTCGTGGGCCGGCGGGGTGAAGTCGGACACTACGGCGTCGGCGACGGGGCCGAAGCGGTCTCACCGGCACCCGTCGAAGCCCCGTGACCGAAACGGCCTCGGTTGGCCGCTCCGCAGTCGGGATGGGCGCCGCCACCGCCGCCTCCCGGGTCCTCGGAGGCGCCCGGGTCCTGGTCGTGGCCGCGGTTCTGGGCACGACCTGGCTGGGCGACACCTTCGAGGCAGCCAACACCTTCCCGACCGTGATCTTCGAGCTCCTGGCCGCGGGGGCCCTGTCCGCCGTGCTGGTGCCGACCTTCGTCGACCTCTTCACCCGCAACGAGGGGGAGGCGGCGGAACGCCAGGCGGGCGGTCTGTTGGGACTGGCCCTCCTGGTGCTGGGGACCCTGACGGTGATCGGGATGATCGCCGCGCCCTGGCTGGCCGACGCCCTGACCGGGGCCTCCGACGCCCCGCCCGAGCAGCAGGAGCTGGCCACCGTGCTCCTGCGGTGGTTCCTGCCCCAGCTGCTGCTCTATCCGGTGGGGTTCTGCGCCATCGCCCTGCTGAACGCCAAGCGGGAGTTCGTACTCCCCGCCCTCGCGCCGATCGGCAACACCGTGGTGCTGGTCTCGGCCCTCGTCGTCTTCCGCATCGTGGCCGGGCCCGATCCCGGACTCGACCTCACGTCGACCGAGGAGATGCTCCTCGGCCTCGGCGGCACCCTCGGGGTGGCCGCATTCGTGGCCATTCCCACCATCGCCCTCCGCCGCACGGGTTTCCGGCTCTGGCCCCGGTGGGCGCCTCGGGATCCCGGTGTCCGCCGTCTCCTCGGGCTGTCGGGCTGGGCCGTGTTGCAGCACACCGGTGCCGCCCTTCTCTTGGGTGCGGCCATCGTCCTCGGGGCCGGCGTCGAGGGTGGGGTGGTGGCCTACCGGGTCGCCTTCTACCTGTTCCTGGCCCCGTATGGCATCTTCGCCCAACCCATCCACACCACCGTGCAGCCCGAGCTGGCCGACGACGTCGATCGGGCCGACATGAACGGCTTCGGCGAGGCCATGCGCTGGTCGCTGGCGTCGCTCGGCGTCGTCGTCCTGCCGGTGGCCGCGCTGATGGTCGTACTCGCCGAACCCGCGATGGAGGTGTTCGCCTTCGGCCAGGCCGATGCCGGTGACGGCGTGGCCCTCATGGCCGCCGGGGTGGCGGGCCTGGCTCTGGGCCTGCCCGCCTACGGCGCCTTCCGTCTGCTGGCTGCGGCCTGGTACGCCCTCGACGACAGCCGGACCCCGGCTCTGGCCGCGGTCGCCTCCGCCGTGATCGGGGTGGCCCTCATGATCGCCCTCGTCCCGCTGACCGACGGGGCGGCCCGCATCTTCGCCCTGGGCCTCGGCCACACCGTCGGGTTCCTGCTCGGCACGACCTGGCTGTCGCTGCGGCTCCGCCGGCGACAGCACTTGGGCCTGTGGCCCCGCACCCTCCCGGCCTTGACCGCCCTCACCGCCGTTCTGGCCGGTGCCGCCTGGGTGGCCGTCGATGCCTGGGCGCCCGACGGTCGTTGGGCCACCGCGCTCTGTCTGACCGTCGTGAGCCTGGTCGCCGTCGGCCTCTACTACGGCGCGGTACGGAGCCTGCACTTGCTCCCCGGCGCCCTCCACCGCTCGGCGGCGGTCACGGCGTGAGGCGAGCCCTGTTGGTCCTGCTCGCCGGCCTGGCGCTGGTCGGCGCCTCCCCGGGGGCGGCCAATGCCGAGGTGACGCCGCGGTCCGAGCGGGTGTTCGTCTACTCCATGCCGACCCTGAGCTGGGCCGAGGCCAACGACTACGACCTGCCCCACCTCTCCGCCCTCCTCGACGAGTCGGCCATCGGAGGGCTGTCCACCCGCGCCGTCGACCGGCGGACCACCCCGGGCGACGGCTACACCACACTCAACGCCGGGACCCGGGCCGACGGCGACGAGGACTTCGACGGCCTGGGCTTCGAGGTCGGCGAGCCCTACCTGGGCCAGCCGGCCGAGGAGGTGTTCACCCGCCGTACGGGGACGACCGTGGCCGGAGGCCTCTTCACCCTGGCCCTGCCCGCGCTGACGGATATCAACGACGACCTTGACTTCGGCGCCGAGGTCGGGGCACTGGGCGACGCGCTGCGGGAGGGCGGTGCGCACCCGGCGGTGATCGGCACGGCCGACGGGAACAACGAGGAGTCCGAAACGGTCTACGCCCGTCAGGCGGTGATCGGCCTCATGGACAGCGACGGCCTGGTGCCCGGTGGCCGCGTGGGCGACGACCTGCTCGAGCCGGATCCTGAGGCGCCCTACGGCCGTCGTCTGGACGAACAGGAGGTCGTCGCCGCTTTCGACGCCGCTTGGATCGACCGTGCCGTGGTGCTGGTCGAGGCCTCGGACCTGGCCCGGGCCGACACCTACCGGCCCCTGGCCACCGTCGACCAGCGGGCCCGGCAACGCCGCGAGGCCCTCGAGCGCAGCGACGCCCTGCTCGGGCGCCTGCTGGAGCGGGTCGACCCCGCCACCGATGCCGTGCTGATCGTCGGCCCCTACCCGGCCACCGGCAGTGACCACCTGACCGTGGCCGCCCTCCGAGCCCCCGGCGTCGAGCCCGGCCTGCTGAAATCGGCGGTGACCCGCCGCAGCGGCTTCGTGACCCTGGTGGATGTGGCCCCGACGATCCTCTCGCTGCTGGACATCGACCTCCCCGACTCGATGGAGGGTCGTCACTTCGAGCGCGCCGGCGACCGGGGGCTCGGCCGAGGACCGGCGGAGCTGGTTGGAGCAGGCCAACGCCGAGGCCCAATGGCGAGATGACATGGTGGCCCTCGTGGCCACGGTGTTCGTGGTGGCCCAGTTGGTCCTGTGGATCATCGCCGTGCGGGCCTTGGGCCGGGAGTCCTCCCGGAGCCGCCACGCGGTGGAGATCGCCAGTCTGGCCGTGCTCGCCGTCCTGCCTCTGACGTACCTCGCGGGGGCGCTGCCCTTCTACGAGTGGGGTGCGCCCGCGTACTGGGCCTTCCTGATCGTCGGCGGCGGCCTGCTGGGCTACGCCGCAGAGTGCCTGCTTCGTCGCTGGCCGGCGGACCCGTTGCTGGCGATCCTCGGGCTCATGCTCGGCGTGCTGCTGGTGGACGTGATGGTCGGCGCGCCGCTGCAGCTCAACACGGTGTTCGGCTACACGCCGACGGTCGCGGGCCGATTCGCCGGTATCGGCAATCTGGCCTTCGCCCAGATCGCGGCGGCGGCGACGATCCTGGCCGGGCTCCTGGCCTCCCGCATCGGTGGCCGCAGAGGCATCGCCGTGGCCCTCGGCCTGCTGGGCGCCGTCCTGGTCATCGACGCCTCCCCGTTCTGGGGCTCCGACGTCGGCGGTGCCCTGACGATGGTGCCCACCTTCGCCGGCGTGGCCGCCGTGCTCCTGGGCATTCGCATACGCCTTCGTACGGTCATCGTCGTCGGCATCGGGACCCTCGTCGTCTTCCTGCTCGCCGGGTTCCTCGACCTGGCCCGACCCGAGGAGAACCGCACCCATCTCGGTCGCCTCTTCGAGGACATCGGGTCCAATGGCTTCGGCGCCTTCGAGACGGTGGTCATCCGCAAGCTGGGCGCCAACCTCGCGGTGCTCGCGTCCTCGGAGTGGACGCTCATGCTGCCGGTGGTCTTCGCCTTCGTCCTCTACCTGATCTGGCGGGCGCCGGGCCGGCTGCAGCGCCTCCAGGAGGTCGTGCCCCAGGAGCGGGCCGCCCGGGTCGGCTTCGTCATCGCCGCCACTCTCGGCTTCGCCCTCAACGACTCCGGCATCGCGGTCCCCGGCCTGATGCTGGGCGTGATGAACGCTTCGCTGGTCTACCTGGTCCTCCGGACGGAAGACCCTCCCTGGAAGGCCGAGATCGACGACCCCGACGTCGAGGAGCCGGAGCCGGAGCCGGTGGGCACGCGGACGAACTAGGGCTGCGGGAAACCACAACGACGCAACGAAGGGGGCGTCCTTCGGGCGGATGGTCGTCGGGGGCGGGCCGATCCCACGTTCCGTGACCAGCAGCCTGAACCCGAGGCAATACCTGTCGGGTTCCGACAGGTATTGCCTCGAGGTCGCGTGATTCCGGCTTCCGGGGGCCGTTGGTCGTCACGCTGCGTGGGATTCGAGGACCGGTCCGCCCCCGACGACCGGCGGCGCGACCCCACGCCCCCGTGGTTGCGTCGTTTGGCCTGGAGCAGACGCCCTACGGGGTGCAGTCGGCCTTGAGGTAGAGGGCGCGGTTCTCGTCGGGCTCGCCGAAGGTCTCCGCGACCTCGAAGCCCTGGTCGGCGAGGAGATCGGGGAGCTCGGTGAACTGGCCGAAGCGGTCGGACCAGATGACCACTGCGCAGACCTCGTCGGCGGAAGCGGCCTCGGCGATGGTGTCGGCGGTGACCCGGCCGGAGTCGGTCAGGAGGGCGGAGCCGTCGACCAGGTTGTCGGGGGTGCGCAGGCCGGCCCGCCAGACCTGGCCGGGCTCGTCGGAGATGGCCACGGCGCCCTCGGGCAGAGCGCGAAGGGCGTCGACCACCACGGCTTCGTCCCCCTCGTAGTCGCCGGCCCAGAGCAGCGAGGGGCCGGCGTAGGTGGCGATCATGAAGATCGTGCCGAGGGTCACGACGACGGCCGTGGCCTTCACGGGTGGACGGTACCAGGCCAGCAGCAGGGCGCTCGGGGGCACCAGCTCGGAGATGTGGGGCCGCCACATCGGGTGCTCGAGGCAGAGCATCACGAACATGGCCACGAACCAGGTCCACAACAGGACGGGCACCGGCGGGCCCACGCCCTGGTCGGGGCGGTCGTGCTCGACCTCGTTCGTGTCGGAGCGGTGGCGGGCCACCACCGCCACCAGGGCCAGGAGGCCCGTCGCCACCAGGGCGACGTCCCGAGTGGTGAGCGTGCTGACCAGCTTCTTGAGGTTGGCGCCGGGGTCCGAGCCGCCGGGAGCATCGAGGTGGTACAGCACCGACTGGTCCCAGACGTCGGCGAAGCCCCAGAGCAGGGACAGCCCCAGGCCCACGGCGACGGCGGCGCCGACGGCGGCGAACCAGTCCTTCGGCCGGCGGCCCCAGAGCAGGATCAGGCCGACCGGCACGGCGGCGGGCAGGACCAGGGCCTTGACCATGATGGCGGCGCCGAGGGCGATGCCCATGAGCACCGCCCGCCTGGTGGAGGGGTCCCGGCGGTAGCGCAGGGCGATCAGCACGGCGGTGGAGGCCAGGGCCATGGCCGGGCCGTCCGCCGCGATCGAGCCGGTGACCGCGATGCTGCTGCCGGTCACCGCGGCGATCACGCCCGCGATGCGGGCCCCGGGCACACCTCCGAGCTCCCGGCCGGCCAGGTAGAGCACGACGACCAGGACCAGGCCCGAGGCGAGGCCGAGCAGACGGGGACCGTTGAGAGTGTGCAGGCCGACCGTGTCGGCCATCCAGACCAACGGCAGGAACAGCGGACCCTGGCTGGAGAAGACGTCGCGGAAGGGCACCCCGCCGTTGCGCATGGCCATGGCCGAGGCGCCGAACACCCCGTCGTCGAAGGTCAGGTGCTTGGCGGCGAAGAAGGTCGGCAGGCGCAGGACGAGGGTCAGCGCACCGATGAGCAGCAGGTCCCGACGGGTGGTGCCCGGGTCGACGGTCGGGGCCCGCTCGGGGGCGTCGGCGGCGGGGGAGGCGGGGTCGATCACGGGGCGGCGATCGGGGCTCGTCGAGCGGGGTCCGCCCGGTCCCGGCCGGGCGATGCTACCGTCCATCTCCCGTGGCGAAGCATGTGTTCGTAACGGGCGGTGTGGCCAGTTCGTTGGGCAAGGGAATCACCGCAGCATCCCTCGGTCGACTCTTGAAGTCCCGGGGCCTGCGGGTGACGATCCAGAAGCTCGACCCCTACATCAACGTGGACCCGGGGACCCTCAATCCCTTCGAACACGGTGAGGTCTACGTCACCGACGACGGGGGTGAGACCGACCTCGATCTCGGCCACTACGAGCGCTTCATCGACGAGAGCCTGACCCGGGACTCCAACGCCACCACCGGGTCGATCTACCAGTCCGTGCTGGCCGCCGAGCGTCGGGGCGACTACCTCGGCAAGACCGTCCAGGTCATCCCCCACATCACCGACGAGATCAAGCGCCGGATCAAGGTCCTGGCCACCGACGACGTGGACGTGGTCATCACCGAGGTCGGCGGCACGGTGGGCGACATCGAGATCCTCCCGTTCCTCGAGGCGATCCGGCAGTTCCGCCTCGACGTCGGCCGGGAGAACGTCTGCTACGTCCACCTCACGCTCGTGCCCCTGATCGGCCCGGCGGGGGAGCAGAAGACCAAGCCCACCCAGCACTCGGTCACCGAGCTGCGCAGCCGGGGCATCCAGCCCGACGTGATCGTCTGCCGCAGCTCCGATGAGATCTCGACCGAGCTCAAGCGCAAGATCTCCAACCTGTGCGACGTCGAGGTGCGGGCCGTGGTCAACGCGGCCGACGCCGACAGCCTCTACGACATCCCCCTCGTGCTGCACGAGGAGGGCATGGACGCCGTGGTCTGCGAGATCCTGAAGCTGGACGACCGGCCCATCGACCTCTCCGAGTGGGAGGCCCTCGTGGACCGGGTCCACGCCGCGGACCGGCCCGTCAAGGTCGGCATCGTCGGCAAGTACACGAGCCTGCCCGACGCCTACCTGTCGGTCATCGAGTCGCTCAACCACGCCGGCTTCTTCCACGGGGCCAAGGTCGACATCGAGCTGATCTCCGCCGAGGACGTCGAGGGCCTGCTCGGGGCCGGGCGCCTCAAGGACCTCGACGGCATCGTCATCCCCGGCGGCTTCGGCGAGCGGGGGATCGAGGGCAAGATCGCCGCGGCCCGGTACGCCCGCGAGGAGGGCGTCCCCTGCCTGGGCCTGTGCCTCGGCCTGCACACCATGGTCATCGAGTACGCCCGGGACGTCCTGGGCCTCGAGGGTGCGAACTCCAGCGAGTTCGACAGCGCCACCCCCTACGCCGTCATCGACCTGATGGACGCCCAGCGGGAGGTCACCGACATGGGTGGCACCATGCGGCTCGGGGCGTACGTGGCCGAGCTGGTCCCTGGTTCCCAGGTGGCCCGGGCCTACGGCAAGGACGTCGTCTCCGAGCGCCACCGGCACCGCTACGAGTTCAACCCCCGGTACCGCACCCGCTTCGAGGAGAGCGGGCTGCTGTGCTCCGGGGAGTCCCCCGACGGGCGCCTGGTCGAGTTCATCGAGCTGCCCGAGCACCCCTTCTGGGTCGCCACCCAGGCCCACCCGGAGCTCAAGAGCCGCCCCAACCGCCCGGCGCCGCTGTTCCGGGAGTTCGTGGCCGCCGCGCTCGACCGCTCCGAGGGCCGTCGCCCGCACCTGTTCGAGCCCGAGGCCGTCACCCACGGTGCTGCCCAGCCTGCGGGCTGAGCATGAGCCCGTTCACCAAGCAGGGCGAGCGGGAGGTCTGGTCGGGGGCGGTCATCTCGGTCGCCGAGGGCACCTTCGTGTCGCCCTGCGGAGCGGCGAGTTCCGGCGGGACCTGGTCCACCACCCCGGCGCCGTCTCGGTCGTGCCCGTCGACGGCGACGAGGTGGTCCTCGTGCGCCAGTACCGGGCGGCGGTGGACCTCGAGGTGCTGGAGATCCCGGCCGGCAAGCGGGACGTGGTCGGCGAGCCAGCCGGAGGTCACCGCCCACCGGGAGCTGGCCGAGGAGGTCGGTCTGGCGGCCGGGCGCCTGGTGAAGCTGGCCGAGTTCTACAACTCGATCGGGTTCAGCGACGAGCTGTCCCACGTCTTCCTCGGTACCGACCTGACGCCGGTGCCCAACGACCTCCAGGGCGAGGAGGAGCAGCACCTGACCATCGAGCGCATCCGCCTCGACGACGTGCCCGCGCTCGATCGCCGCCCGGGAGCTGGTCGACGCCAAGACCGTCATCGGCCTTCTCCTGGCGAGGGAGCACCTGGGGTGACGGCCACGGTGGTCCTGCCGCTCGAAGCGGAGGAGTACCTGACCTGGCTGGTCACCGAGAAGGGCCGGTCGGTCAACACGCTGTCGGCCTACCGGCGTGACCTGCGGGGCTACTGGGCCTGGCTGCAGGAGCGGGGCCTGACCCTCGACGCCGTGACCCCCGCCGACGTCGAGGCCTACGTCGGCGTGCTGCGGGAGACCGGGAAGGCCCCCGCCACCGTGGCCCGGGCGATCGTGGCCGTGCGGTCGCTGCACTCGTTCTGCGCGGCCGAGGGGCTGCTGGCCTCGGACCCGGCCGCCGACGTCGAGCCGCCCGGCGTGCCCCGGGGCCTGCCCAAGGGCCTGTCGGAGGCCGAGGTGGAGGCCCTGCTCGACATCGCCGGCACCGATCCGGTCGCCCGCCGGGACCGGGCGATCCTCGAGGTGCTCTACGGCACGGGCATGCGCATCGCCGAGCTGGTCGGGCTCTCGCTGGGTGACGTCGACCTGGGCGACGCCCTCGTGCGGGTCCTGGGCAAGGGCAGCAAGGAGCGGGTCATCCCGCTCGGGCGGCTGGCCCGCCAGTCGCTGGTCGACTGGCTGGACACCGGCGGGCGATCGGCCATGGCGCCGGCCCGTTGGGCCCGCCGGGGCGACGAGGAGGCGGTGTTCCTCAACCAGCGGGGCGGCCGCCTCACCCGTCAGGGCGCCTGGGGGATCGTGCAGGAGCACGGGCGCCGAGCGGGCCTGGAGCGCCAGCTCAGCCCCCACGCCCTGCGCCACAGCTGCGCCACCCACATGCTGGACCACGGGGCCGACATCCGGGCGGTCCAGGAGCTGCTGGGACACGCCTCCATCAGCACCACGCAGATCTACACGGGGGTGTCGGTGGAGCGCCTGTTCGCCGCCTACGCGGCGGCCCATCCCCGCGCCAACGCACCACCCGGCGGGTAGGGTCTGGCCATGGCCGATCCTGACGAGTCGACCGTTCGCGCCTCGCTGGAGGGCGAGCGGATGCAGCTCAACGAGCAGCTCACCGAGCTGGACGGCGGCGAGTTCGACGAGAACTTCGCCGACTCCGGCCAGGTGGCAGCAGAACAGGGCGAGGCCCATGCGCTGGCCAGCTCCCTGAAGGACCAGCTGGACGCCGTGGAGCAGGCCCTGGTCAAGCTGGACGAGGGCACCTACGGCCTCTGCGAGCGCTGCCAGCAGCCCATCCCGGCGGCCCGGCTCGAGGCCGTCCCCGCCAGCCGCTTCTGCATCGAGCACGCCTGAGCGAGTGAAGCGTCTGCTGCACCTGGTGCGGCGGTTCTTCGCCAGCCTGCTGCCGATCGGCCCGAAGGCCGTCGACGACGCCTGGGCCCGGGAGCACGCTGAGCGCACCCGAACAGGAGCTCTGGACCCGCATGGCCCGGGTCGACCGTCGCCACTCGGCCGCCGTCGCCCGTCGGGTCGAGGCCGAGCTGGGGGAGGGGGCGACCCGTCCCGTGCTGGCGGCCGCGCTGCTCCACGACGTGGGCAAGACGATCGCCGGATCTCGGCACCCTCGGGCGGGTCGTGGCCACCCTCTCGGCGATGGTGGCCGGCGAGGACACCGCCCGCCACTGGATCGAGACCAGGGGCTTCACCCGCCGGGTCGGCCAGTACGTGCTCTACCCCGAGCTGGGCGTCGACCTGCTGAGGCTGGCCGACAGCGACGACCTCGTCGTCGCCTGGTCCCGGGAGCACCACCTCCCCGAGGCCGAGTGGACCGTCCCGGTCGACCTGGGTCGGGTCCTGCAGGCCGCCGACGACGCGAGCTGAGGCTCAGGCCGAGGGCAGGAGGCCGAGGGCGGCGCGGGCGCGGTCGAGGACCTCGGCGGCCTTGGCGCCGGCCTTGTCGGCGCCCTGGGCCAGGAGGGCCTGGGTGGCTGCGGGGTCGGCCTCCAGCTCGCGGTAGCGGGACTGGATGGGGGCCAGCAGCTCGATCAGGGCCTCGGCGGTGTCGGCCTTGAGGGGGCCGTACTGGCGTGTAGCCCTCGGCCACGGCCTCTGGGGTCGCGGTCGGTGGCGGCGGCCAGGATCGAGAGCAGGTTGGACACGCCGGGCCGGTTCTCGGGGTCGTAGCGTGACGTCGTCGCCGGAGTCGGTGACGGCCCGCTTGATCTTCTTCTCGATGACCTTCGGGTCGTCGAGCAGGTCGATGGTGCCCTGCGGGGAGCTCGCCGGACTTGGACATCTTGTCGGTCGGGCGCTGCAGGTCCATGACCCGGGCGCCGGCCTTGGGGATGTAGGCCTCGGGGACCACGAAGGTCTCGCCGTAGCGGGAGTTGAAGCGCTCGGCGATGTCCCGGGTGATCTCGAGGTGCTGGCGCTGGTCGTCGCCCACCGGGACCCGGTCGGTGTCGTACACGAGGATGTCGGCCGCCATCAGCGCCGGGTAGGTGAACAGGCCGCCGGAGACGAACTCGGACCGGTCCGACTTGTCCTTGAACTGGGTCATGCGGCTGAGCTCGCCGAAGGACACCGTGCACTCCATGACCCAGGCCAGCTCGGCGTGCTCGTGGACGTGGCTCTGCACGAACAGCGTGCACCGGTCGGGGTCGAGGCCGACGGCCAGCAGCTTCTGGGCCAGCGCCAGCGAGGTGGCGCCGAGCGACGGCGGGGTCCTGGGGGACGGTCAGGGCGTGGAGGTCGACCACGCAGTAGACGCAGTCGTGGGTGTCCTGGTCGCTCACCCAGTTGCGCAGGGCCCCCAGCAGGTTGCCGAGGTGGACCTCGCCGGTGGGCTTGATGCCGGAGAAGACGCGGGACACGGCCAGGAACCTAGAGCGGAGCGGGCCCGAGCGGCGCCGCCGATTGCGGCATGAGCGGACTCAGGGTCCGCGCCCCGTCGTCACCCCACCCGTATCCTCGCGGCCGTGGCTGTGGGCACCAGTGGGACCTACGAGGTGGCGACGCCGGTCTTCGACGGGCCCTTCGACCTGCTCCTGCACCTCATCCTGCGCGAGGAGGTCGACCTCTACGAGGTCAGCCTGGTCGACATCGTCGACGCCTACCTGGCCGAGCTGGCCCGCATGGAGCACTGCGACCTCGACATCGCCACCGAGTTCCTGCTCATCGCCGCCACCCTGGTCGAGCTCAAGTCCCGCCGCCTGCTGCCCGCTCGACGACGACGTCGACCTCGACGACGAGCTGGCGCTCTGGGAGGAGCGGGACCTGCTCCTGTCCCGCCTGCTGGAGTGCAAGACCTTCAAGGACGCCGCCGTGGTGCTGCGCCGCCTGCACCGCGACGGCGCCCGCAGCTACCCCCGCCTGGCCGGCCTCGAGGAGCGGTTCGTCGACCTGGCCCCGGACCTGCTGGCCGGCGTCGAGCGCCGACGACCTGCGCCGGGCCTACGTCAAGGTGCTGCACCCGCGCCCCAGCCCCGCGGTCGACCTCTTCCACGTGGCCGCCATCAAGGCCAACGTCGCCGACGCCATCGAGGAGCTGGTCGACGAGCTGCCCCGCGCTGGGTCGGACCACGTTCCGGGCGCTCACCAGCTCCCTGGTGGAGCGCATCGAGGTCGTGGTGCGCTTCCTGGCGGATCCTCGAGCTGTTCAAGGCCGGCCTGCGTCGAGCTCGACCAGGTGCGGCCACGTTCGGCGACATCCACGTCGTGTGGATCGGCGACGCGGACGACTCGGCGACCCGCGCCGAGGTCCTCGAGTCCATCGACGTCTACGAGGGCTGACGGTGGCCGAGCGAGGTCCACCGCGCCGTCGAGGCCATCGTGATGGTGGCCGAGGCCCCCGTCGAGCCCGGCCTGCTGGCCCAGCTCCTGGAGCTGTCGCTCGAGCGGGTCGAGGCGATCTGCTCCGAGCTGGCCGCTGAGCTACGAGGCCGAGGACCGGGGCTTCCAGCTCCAGCGGGTGGCCGGCGGCTACCGCTTCGCCAGCCACCCCGACCTGGCCGCCTACGTCGAGCGCTTCGTGCTGGAGGGCCAGTCCACCCGCCTGTCCAGCGCCGCCCTCGAGACCCTGGCCATCGTGGCCTACAAGCAGCCCGTGTCCCGGGTGCAGGTCTCGGCCATCCGCGGCGTGAACGTCGACGGGGTCATGCGCACCCTGGTCCAGCGGGGCTACGTCGACGAGGTGGCCCGCGACCCCGGCCCCGGCCAGGCCGTGCTGTTCGGCACCACGGCGACGTTCCTCGAGCGCCTGGGCCTCGACTCCCTCGAGCGACCTGCCGCCCGCTGGGCGAGTTCGTGCCCGGCGCCGAGGTGGTCGAGGCCCTCGAGCAGGGCCTGCGCCTGCCCGACGACGACCGTGGTCCCGGTCGCTGGACCTGGACGCTCGACGCCCGGTGCGGGCGACGCCGCCGGGACCCACGACGCCGAGCCCGAGGACGCCGAGCCCGAGCGACGCCGAGGCGTGACGACCGCAGCATGAGCCATCAGGCGACGGAGCCCGACGACGAGCTGCGGCTGCAGAAGGTCCTGGCCCGGGCCGGCTTCGGCAGCCGCCGGGTCTGTGACGAGCTGATCGAGGACGGTCGGGTGACCGTCGACGGCGAGGTCGCCGTCCTCGGGCGCCGCGTGGACCCGGCCACCGCCCAGGTCGAGGTCGACGGCGTGCTGATCGGGGTGGCCGCCCGGCCTCGTGCACTGGCTGCTGCACAAGCCGGCGCGGGTGGTGACCACGGCCTCGGACCCCGAGGGGCGCCGCACCGTGATGGACCTGGTGCCCGACGAGCCCCGGGTCTTCCCGGTCGGCCGCCTCGACTACGAGACCGAGGGCCTGCTGCTGCTCACCAACGACGGGACGCTGACCCACCGCCTGACCCACCCCTCCTTCGGGGTCGAGAAGGAGTACCTGGCCGAGGTCGACCGGCATGCCGTCCCGGGGGGACCTGCGCCGCCTCCGGGAGGGCGTCGAGCTCGACGACGGGATGACCGCGCCGGCCAAGGTGGCCTCTCTGGACGACCGGACGCTGCGCATCACGATCCACGAGGGCCGCAACCGCCAGGTCCGGCGCATGGTCGAGGCCGTCGGGTCCACCGTGCTGCGCCTGGTGCGGACCCGGATCGGCCCGCTCGACCGACCGAGTGCTGACGCCGGGGGAGTGGCGCCCGCTCACCCAGGACGAGGTCCGGGCCCTCGAGCGGGCCGTGGCCCAGGGAACGGACCCCGAGCCGTAACCCACCGCGCCGGTACGATCCCCGGCGATGCCACTCCGGGCCCTGCGCGGCGCCACCACGATCGACGTCGACGAGGTCGCCCACCTCACCGAGCGCATGGTCGAGCTCCTCACCGAGCTGTTCGAGCGCAACGCCATCGACCACGACGACGTGGTCAGCATCATCTTCACCGCCACCGACGACATCCGCTGCACGTTCCCGGCCACCGCGGCCCGCACCTTCGGCCTCGGTGACGTCCCGCTGATCTGCGCCCGGGAGCTGGACGTCGAGGGCGCCACGCCGCGGTGCGTGCGGGTGATGCTGCACCTGGAGACCGACCGGGACCGCCGCGAGCTGCACCACGTCTACCAACACGGAGCCGCCAACCTCCGTGACGACCTGCCCAAGTGAGCGAGCGAAGCCCAGCGCGGCCGGCCGCGAGGTCGACGAGAACGAAGACGCGTGACGGTCCCAAGGCGACGCTGGTCGGCACCGGGCTGATCGGCGGCTCGATCGGGCTGGCCCTGCGCCGGGCGGGCTGGGTCGTCGTCGGCACCGACCGCGATCCGGCCAACGCCGAGGTCGCCGTCGAGCGAGGGGCCCTCGACGCCGTCGGTGAGGACCCGACGCTCGGACCTGACCATCGTCGCCACCCCGGTGGGCGCCGTGGCCGCCGAGGCCCGTCGCCTGCTCGACGCCGGCCACCGGGTCGTGACCGACGTCGGGCAGCGTGAAGGCGTCGGTCGTCGCCGCCGTCGACCATCCGGGCTTCCTCGGGGGCCACCCGATGGCCGGCTCTGAGCAGGACGGCATCGCGCGCCGCCAGCGCGGACCTCTTCGAGGGCGCGACCTGGGTGCTCACGCCGACGGCGGACACGGTCGACGACACCTTCGCCACGGTTCGCTCGGCCATCGTGGCCATGGGCGCCGACGTGGTCGCCCTGGCCCCCGAACGTCACGACGCCCTCGTCGCCGAGGTGTCCCACGTCCCGCACCTGACGGCCGCCACCCTCATGCGCCTCGCCGACGACCGCGCCGAGGAGCACCGGGCCCTCCTGCGTCTCGCCGCCGGTGGCTTCCGGGACATGACCCGGATCGCCGCCGGGCACCCGGGCATCTGGCCCGACATCGTCGCCGAGAACCGGGAGGCCATCGCCGCAGTCCTCGAGCGCCTGATCGACGCGCTTGAGTGAGGTCCGGCGGGTCGTGGTGGACGAGGATCGAGACGGCCTTGCTCGAGCTGCTGGAGCAGGCGCGGGCGGCCCGCATCAACCTCCCGGCCCGCCTCGGTCAGCCCGACGAGCTGAGCGAGATGCGGGTGGTCGTGCCCGACCGGCCCGGCTCGCTGGCCGAGGTGACCACGACGGCCACCGAGGCCGACATCAACATCTTCGACCTCGAGATCGCCCACTCCAGCGAGGGTGACCGCGGCGTGCTGATCCTCCTCGTGGAGACCGACCACGCCGGGCGGCTGCACGACGCCCTCGTCCAACGCGGCTACCGCGTGTCCCACAAACGGATGCTGGACTAGCCATGGCCCAGCTCACCGTCGGCCCGTCGGGCCCGCTCCGCGGCCGCCTGCACATGCCCGGTGACAAGTCGATCTCCCACCGGGTCCTGCTCCTGGCTGCCCTGGCCGAAGGGCCGTTCGCAGCATCGGGGGCCTGTCCGACGGCGCCGACGTCGTGGGCACCCGCCGGGCTGTCGAAGCCCTGGGTGCGACCACAGCCGACGACGGTGCTGGTCGGGTGCTGGTGGACGGCGGGACCCTGCACGAGGCCGCCGAGGTCATCGACGTGGGCAACTCGGGAACGACCATACGGTTGCTCACCGGGCTGTGCGCCGCCTTCCCGTTCCTCACCGTGCTGGCCGGTGACGAGTCGATCGGTCGTCGCCCCATGGACCGGGTGGCGGTGCCCCTGCGCCTGATGGGGGCCACCATCGAAGGGCGCGAGGGCGGTCGCTTTCCGCCGCTCTCGGTGCGGGGCGGGGAACTGCGTGGCATCACCTATCGGAGCCCGGTGCCGAGCGCCCAGGTCAAGAGCGCAGTGCTCCTGGCCGGACTCGGCGCCGAGGGGGACACGGTCGTGGAGGAGGAGGTGCCCACCCGGGCCCACACCGAGGAGCTCCTGGCCCGATTCGGCGCGGACGTCGAGTCAGGTGCGGGCTGGATCCGGGTGCGTCGTTCGCGGCCCGAGCCGTTCACCTACGACGTCCCCGGAGACCCGTCCCAGGCTGCCTTCTGGGTGGTTGCCGCGACCCTGGTCCCGGGTAGTGACCTGGTGATCGAGGACCTGTACCTCGGGCCGGCCCGCTCCGGCTTCCTCGACGTCCTCCGCCGCATGGGGGCTGACATCCAGATCGACCAGGACACCGCGACGGGCACCGGGTCGGTGCGGGTGCGGGCCGCAGCGCTCCGCGGTACGTCGGTGATCGGCGCCGAGATCGTGGGGCTGGACGAGGTACCCGCCCTGGCCGTGGCCGCAGGCGTCGCAGAAGGGGTGACCAGGTTCGTCGACGTCGGCGAGCTGCGGGTCAAGGAGTCCGACCGGCTGGCCAGCGTGTCCGCCAGTGTGCGGGCGGTCGGCGGCTCGGCCGAGGTCGACGGGGACACGCTCGTGATCGAGGGTGGCGCCCTTCGAGGGGGCACGGTGGACGCCCACGGTGACCACCGGATCGCCATGGCCGCCGCAGTGGCGGGCCTGGCCTCCGCGGACGCTCCCGTCACCATCGAGGGCTGGGAGGCCGTGGCCACCAGCTACCCGCGTTTCGAACAGGATCTGGGAGAGTGCCTGACATGACCGTGATCGCCATCGATGGACCGGGTGGGTCCGGGAAGTCCACCGTGGCCCGCCACCTGGCCGAACGGCTGGGTCTCGAGTACCTCGACACCGGGGCCATGTACCGGGCCGTCGCCTTCGCCGCCCTCCGTAGAGGCATCGACCCCTCCGACGCCGAGCCCGTGTCCCACCTCGTCGACGGCCTGGAGCTGGAGGTGAGCGATGCCGGGGTCGTGGTGGACGGCGTCGACGCCACCATCGAGATCCGCGGTCCCGAGGTCACGCGGGCGGTCAGCCTGGTGGCCGCGAACCCGGCGGTGCGCGCCGAGCTGCGCAGCCGCCAGCGGGAGTGGGCCGTCGGGCGGTCGGGGGCGGTGGTCGAGGGCCGGGACATCGGCACCGTGGTGTTCCCCGACGCGGACCTGAAGGTCTTCCTCACGGCGCGTGCCGAGGTACGGGCCGAGCGGCGTTCCCAGGAGGTGAGCGACCTGGACTACGAGATGGTGGCGGCGGACCTGGCTCGCCGTGACACCCTCGACGAGGGCCGCGACGACAGTCCCCTGGCCCAGGCCGACGACGCCCTCGTCCTCGACACCAGCGGCATGAGCATCGAGGAGGTGGTGGAGTCCCTCGTGGCCGCTCTGGAGGAGGCAACGGCCAGGTGAGCAAGATCGAGAGTCGCTACGGCAGTGCCGACCCGACCTTCCTGTCCCGGGTCTTCTACCGCGTCATGTGGAGCCTGATCTGGGTCGCCGCCAGGATCCTGTTCCGGGTCGAGGTCCATGGTCGAGAGAACGTCCCCGCCTCCGGCGCCTTCATCCTCTCGCCCGGAGCCCACCGGTCGAACCTGGAGATCTTCCTGGTCTGCCTGGTGACCCGGCGCCGCCTGCGGTACATGGGCAAGGACTCCCTCTGGAAGAACCCGGCCTCGGACTGGTTCTTCTCCTCCCTGGGGGGTTTCCCCGTGAACCGGGACGGCGCGGACCGCGAGGCCCTCAACCAGACCCTCGACCTGGTCGGGCAGGGCGAGGCGGTGGTGATGTTCCCCGAGGGCACCCGGCGGTCGGGACCGACCATCGAGCCCGACCACATGCGTGACGGGGTGGCCTACGTCGCCAGCCGGGCCCAGGTGCCGGTCGTCCCCGTGGGCATCGGCGGCTCGGAGCGGGCCATGCCGGCGGGGGCCAAGTACATTCGGCCCTCCAAGATGGTCGTCGTGGTGGGGGAGCCACTGACGCCGGTTCCCCTGAAGGAGAGCGGTCGGGTGTCCCGCAGTGGGGTGCGGACGCTCACCGAGGACCTCCGCCGGACCCTCCAGGGGCTCTTCGATGACGCCCAGCGACGCGCCGGGGTCCCCAACTCCTAGCCTGGCCGGATGGCGGTCCCGGGGGAGCCGAGCCACGAGCACCCGCGCTGGGAGGCCTTCCGCGAGGCGGCCATCGAGGCCGAGTTCGAGACCGGCCACCGCGAGGAGACGGTCGAGGAGGCCCGGGCCGCCATCCACGTCCGGATCGCCCGCATGACCCTCGGCTCCCTCCTCCTGGTCGCCGGCGTGGGCATGCTCGCCCTCCCCGGTCCCGGCTGGCTGACCATCGCCGGTGGCCTCGCCATCCTGGCCAAGGACGTGGCCTGGGCCGAGCGGGCGCTCGAGCGGGTCCGCCGCCGCCTGCCCTCCGACGAGGACGGCAGCGTGTCGAAGCCGGTGATCGTGCTCTCGGTGGTCATCGCCGTGGTGGCGGTGGCCGGTTCGATCTGGTGGTACCTGATCCGATGACGGAACAGCCGGTCGCCATCCGGCTGGAGGGGGTGACCAAGACCTTCCCCGGGTCGTCCCGTCCTGCCGTGGAGTGCCTGGACCTGACGGTGCCCGAGGGCGGCATCACCGTCCTGGTCGGCCCGTCGGGCTGCGGCAAGACCACCACCCTCAAGATGATCAACCGGTTCATCGAGCCGTCCGGTGGCCGCCTCGAGGTGCTGGGCACCGAGATCCGGGAGCTCCCGGCCCACGAGCTGCGCCGTCAGATCGGCTATGTGATCCAGCAGATCGGGCTGTTCCCGCACAAGACCATCGCCGAGAACATCGCCACCGTGCCCAAGCTTCTGGGCTGGGACAGGTCCCGGACCCGGGCCCGCGTGCGAGGAGCTGACCGAGCTGGTCGGCCTGCGACCCCGAGCACCTGTCCCGTTACCCGACGGCCCTTTCCGGCGGCCAGCAGCAACGGGTGGGGGTGGCGCGGGCCCTCGCCGCTGACCCGCCGATCCTCTTGATGGATGAGCCCTACTCGGCCGTGGACCCGATCGTGCGGGCCCGGCTCCAGGACGAGCTGCTCGCCCTGCAGGGCGAGGTCCACAAGACGATCGTCGTGGTCACCCACGACATCGACGAGGCCATCAAGTTGGGGGACGAGATCGCCATCCTCGACCTCGGCGGAGTGCTGGAACAGGTCGGACCACCCGAGGCGCTGCTGCGGGCACCGGCCAACGACTTCGTGGCCGACTTCCTGGGTCAGGAGCGTGGCCTCAAACGGCTTGGCCTCCTGATGGTGGCCGACGTCGAGCTGGTCGAGGGGCCCGTCGTGTCCGCCGACGCCTTGGCCGCGGAGGCCCGGCGGGTGATGGCCGACCACGGGGTCGACTGGGTCGGGGTCAAGGACCAGCAGCGGCTGCTGGGCTGGGTCGCGGCCGAGAGCCTCAACGGCACCACCCTGGGCCAGGGTGAGCTGAGGCCGTTCGCTGCCAGCCTCACGCCTGATGCCGTCCTCCGCGAGGCCCTCGACGTGATCGTCGGGGCCCGGACCCGGGTCGCGGTGGTCGAGGACGACGAGGCCCGCTACCTGGGGATGCTGACCATCGACCAGATCGCTGGCGGGCTCGAGGCCTAGCGACCGATGATCCTGGGATCGAACAAGGACTCGTTCATCTGGTGGGGCTGGGTGGGGGACCACACCGACGACATCTGGGCCGCCACCGTCGAGCACGTCCAGCTGACCGCCATCGCCATCGGAGTCGGTGTCGCCCTGTCGATACCCCTCTCGGCGGTTGCCCTGCGGTGGCGCCGGACCTACGGCCCCATCGCAGGAGTCGCCGGGATCCTCTACGCCATCCCCAGCCTGGCCCTCTTCGCCATCCTCTTCCCGATCACGGGCCTCACCGTCCTGACCGCCGAGATCGGTCTGGTGGGCTACACGCTGCTGATCCTGATCCGCAACATCGTGGCCGGCGTCGAAGGGGTCCCCTCCGCCGTGAAGGAGGCCGCCGACGGGATGGGCTACCGGCCGCTGCGCCGGTTCCTGACCGTGGACCTCCGCCTGGCCACCCCAGCGATCATCGCCGGGGTCCGCATCGCCTCGGTCACCACCATCGGCCTGGTGACCGTCACCTTCGTCATCGGGTTCGGGGGCTATGGGGGGCTCATCAACGACGGCCTCTCCCGCAACTTCAACACCCCCGTCGTGGTCGGGGCCGGCCTGTCGATCCTGTTGGCGCTGGTCATCGACCTGCTCCTGATCACCTTCGAGCGGATCGTGACCCCCTGGAACCGGGCTGCCCGCTGATGGATGCCCTCAACGAGTTCTGGTCCTACGTGACCACCGCGGAGAACTACTGGGGCCAGCGGGGGATCGCCATCCGCCTTTGGGACCACCTTCGGCTCGCCGGCTTCTCGGTGTTGGTGGCCTCCGCGCTGGCCCTGCCCCCGGCCGTCTGGCTGGGCCACCGCAAGCGGGGTGGAGTGGTCGCGGTGTGGCTGGTCAACATCGGTCGGGCCGTGCCCTCCTTCGCCATCATCGTGCTGATCTTCCCGATCGCCCTGCGCTACGGCTTCGGCCTCGGTTTCTGGCCCACCGCCTTCGCTCTCGTGCTCTTGGGGATCCCGCCGATCTTCACCAACGCCTTCACGGGCGTTCGCGACGTCGACGCCGGGATCATCGAGGCCGCCCGGGGCATGGGCATGCAGGAGCGCGAGGTGCTGGCGACCGTGGAGATCCCCGCCGCCCTGCCCTTGATCATCACCGGCCTGCGGGTGTCGGCGGTGCAGGTCGTGGCCACCGCCACCCTCGGGGCCTACGTCGGCTTCGGCGGCCTGGGGGCCTTCATCGTCGAGGGCTTCGCCATCCAGGATGACGGCAAGTTGCTGACCGGGGCCGTCCTGGTCGCGATGATGTCGTTGATGGTCGAACTGGTGTTCGGCTGGGTCCAGCGGCGTTTGACCCCGTGGGCCCGCAAGGGCGTGCTAGCCAGTCGGGGGGTCGTGGTCGATGCCGATCTGACCGACATCGGCCCGGTCCCGGCGTGAGATCGCAAGGAATCCAACCAATGAGAGGGAACAAGCGATGACGAGGAAGCTCAGATGGCTGTGGGCCGTGTTGGCCGTTCTGGCCCTGCTGGCCGGCGCGTGCGGTGACGACAGCGGCGACAGTGCGTCCGACACCACGACCAGCGGGGACACTGCCGATGCGCCACCGGACGGGCCGACCATCACGATCGGGACTCAGGACTTCGGCGAGAGCGCCATCCTTTCCCAGATCTACGGCCAGGTGTTGATCAACGCGGGCTACCCCGTGGAGTACCAGGAGCTTGGCGGCTACCGCGACCTGGAGGTCCCGGCCTTCGACTCCGGCGACATCAACTTCGCCCCCGAGTACGTGGCCTCGATGCTCGAGTTCCTCAACGAGTTCGCCGGCGAAGCGACCTCCGACGTGGACGAGACCGTCGGCCTGCTCCGTGATCAGCTGTCCGAGATCGGGCTGCAGGCGCTCGAGCCGTCCCCGGCGATCGACACCAACACCTTCGTGGTGACCCAGGACACCGCAGATGAGCTGAGCCTGTCGAGCATCGGGGACCTGACCGACGACCTGACGCTCGGCGCCCCCCAGGACTGCGAGGCCAACGCCTTCTGCCTGCCGGGCCTCGAGACCGTCTACGGCGTGGACCTGAGCGGCGGGTTCACGCCGCTCGACTCGGGCGTCATCCCCGATGCCCTCGACGCCGGCGAGGTCGACGTGGCGGTGCTGTTCTCGACCAGCGGCATCATCGCCGACCGCGGTCTGGTGGTGCTCGAGGACACCGACGGCCTCCTGGCCGCGGACAACATCGTCCCCGTGGTCACCGACGAGCTGGTCGACGTCTACGGCGCCGACCTCGAGGCTCTCGTGAACTCGGTCAGCGCGGCCATCACCACCGAGAACCTGACCGCGGCCAACGCCCGCTTCGACATCGACGCCGAGGACGCGGACGTCATCGCCGCCGACTTCATCGCCGACAACGGCCTGGGCTAGGCCGAACCGAAGAAGCCGTCCTGGCGCCTGAACCGGTTGCTCTGGCGACCGGATCAGGCGCCAGTTCGCGTTCTCCTAGAGCATCTTCGCCCGGGCGAAGACCTCTCGGACCATGGGCTCGAAGTGCTCGAGGGACTCGCTGGGGTAGTCGGGGTCGAACGCGACCTGGTCCCATTCGTCGGCGAAGCGCTCGGCCAGGGCGAAGACCTCGGGGTCCAGCTCGGCTCGATGGCGCTCTCGGGCGTCGGGGTCGCCGCCGAAGTGGGCGTAGTAGTGGCGGCCCTGGAAGTCCTGATGGACCCGGATCATGTCGTGGACCTCGGGGCGCACGTAGGGCTTGAGGATGGCGGCGGCGATCTCGGGATGGTTGGGCACGCTCACCGCCTTGCCGATGTCGTGGCAAAGGGCGGCGACCACGACCTCGGGGTCGGCCCCGGCCCGCTCGGCGCGCGTGGCGGTCTGCACGGAGTGCTCGAGCTGGTCGACCGCAAAGCCGTCGGTGATGGCCTCCAGCGAGGCCAGCATGGCCAGCACCGAGTCCGCGACCCGTTCCCGGTGCTCGAAGGTCTGCTTGCCGATCTCGGCCCACTGCTCGGCCGTGGACTCGTCCATGCGGGTGAAGGTCTCAGTCGTCGCCATGGAAGGAGAGTCTGCCAGGACCGGTCAGCCGAGGGCGGCGAGGACGTCGGCGGCGTCGATGCTGCGGTCGTTGGTGGCAGGGCGGTCGGCCAGGGAGCCACCGAGGGTGATGGTGGCGGCCTCGTCCACCGCGGCCAGGAGGTCCCGGAGGTTGCGGGGCGGGGGGAAGTACTCGTCCTCGTCGGTGAACCAGACCTCGTCGGTGCCCTCCAGCGGCGCCAGACGGGCGATGACCGCCTCAACGAGGTCCTCGGGGGCCGAGGCGCCGGCGGTCACCCCGACCGTTCCGGAGAGGTCGTCGGGCAGCTCGTCGGGATCGTTGACCCGGAAGACCCGGGGGCAGCCTGCGTCACGCGGCCAACTGCTCGAGAGCCCGCGTGTTGGAGGAGTTGGCCGAACCGATGACCACGATGGCGTGGCAGCGGTCGGCGATCTTGAGCAGGCCGGACTGGCGGTTGGTCGTGGCGAAGCAGAGATCGCTGCGCCCTGGCTGCCACAGCTCCGGCCAGCGGTCCTTGGCCGCGTGGAGCACGCCGGCCCAATCCCGGTGCGACAGGGTGGTCTGGGCCAGGAGGGCCACGGGCCGGCCGCTCTCGGGCAGGGCGGCGACCTCCTCGGGCCGTTCGACACGGTCGATGGCGTCGGGAGCCACGGCCATCGTGCCCACGGCTTCCTCGTGGCCCTCGTGGCCGACGTAGACGATGCGGTAGCCCTTCCCGGCCCGCACCCGGACCTCGTGGTGGACCTTGGTCACCAGCGGGCAGACCGCGTCGACCACGTAGCCGCCCTGGCGGCGGGCCGTCTCCACCACCTCGGGGGCCGAGCCGTGGGCCGAGAGCATGATCGGTGCGCCCTCGGGCACCTCCTGCAGGTCGTCCACGAACACCACGCCCAGGTCCCGGAAGCGATCCACGACCCGCTGGTTGTGGACGATCTCGTGGTAGCAGTACACGGGCGGCTCGAAGGTCCGCACCATCCAGGCCAGGGCCTTGATGGCCATCTCCACGCCCGCGCAGAACCCGCGGGGGGCACAGAGCAGCACTTTGTCCACGGCCATCGTTCGAGGGTATCGACCGGGTCGGGTCCGTATCCTTGAGCGGTGCCTGCTCCTCTCGTCGTCGCCGTCGCGCCCGGGTCCCCGGCCGACCGCGCCGGGTTGCGCCCCGGTGACGAGTTGCGCACCCTGAACGGCGAGGCTCCTCGCGACGTCATCCGCTACCAGATCCTGGTCGACGACCCGGACTTGGAGATCGACGTCTCACGGGGTGGCCTGGACCTGACCATCGGGGTGGAGAAGGCGGCGGGCGAACCCTTGGGGGTCGAAGTGGAGTCCGCGGTGTTCGACGCCGTGCGCACCTGTGACAACCACTGCGAGTTCTGCTTCATCCACCAACTCCCGCCGGGGATGCGCTCCAGCCTCTACCAGCGCGACGACGACTACCGCCTGTCGTTCCTCTACGGGAACTTCACCACGCTGACCCGCTTCACGGAGCTGGACCTCGAGCGGGTGATCACCGAGCGCCTCTCGCCGCTGTACGTCTCGATCCACGCCACCGACCCGGACGTCCGCACCGACCTGCTGCGCAACCGCCGGGGGGCCACCAGCCTGCGCTGGCTGCGAGCCCTGCTCGACCACGAGGTCCAGGTCCACGGCCAGGTCGTGGTCTGCCCGGGCATCAACGACGGAGCGGTGCTGGAGGACACCATGGTCGGCATCGCCGACCGCTATCCCGAGTTGGCGACGGTGGCCGTCGTGCCCCTGGGCATCAGCCGCCACGGTCGGGAGGGGCGTCTGCGCCCGCACACGGTCGCCGAGGCCGCCGCCACCGTCGACACCCTCGAGGCCTGGCAGGAGCGCTTCCTGGGCATCGTCGACCGCCGTCTGGTCTATGCCGCGGACGAGTACTACCTGCTGGCGGGCCGGCCGTTCCCAGCGGGGGAGACCTACGAGGGCTTCCCACTTCACGAGGACGGCATCGGCATGGCTCGCAGCTTCGAGCGTGAGTTCGCCGGTCAGGTCGAGACGCCGATCGGGCCCCGGGCCGGGTTCTTCCAGTCCATCGACGGCGCCCCGGCCGCCGGCTACCGGGCCCCCCGAGGCCAGATCGCCCTGCGTCCCCGTCGCTCAGCACCTGTCGGCGTCCTCACGGGCACCTACGGCGCCGAGATCCTGGGGCCCCTCCTGGCCGATCGGGACGACGTCCGGGTGGTGCCGGTCGAGAACCGGTTCTTCGGGGGCAACATCGGGGTCACCGGCCTGTTGGTGGGCGAGGACCTCCAGCGGGTGCTGGCCGACCAACCCGCGGGCCACCGCTACCTGCTGCCCGACGTCTGCCTGTCCGGGGGTCCGCTTCCTGGACGGGACCTCGCCCGAGGAACTCCCCCTGCCGGTCGAGGTCGTGGCCACCGACGGCCTGTCCTTGCGAGCCGCCATCGGGGCGGTCTGATGAGCGCGCCGGTGGTGGCCGTCGTGGGCCGGCCCAACGTGGGCAAGTCGACCCTGCTCAACCGCATCGTGGGCCGACGGGAGGCGATCGTCGAGGAGCGGCCCGGGGTGACCCGGGACCGCAAAGCCGTCGACGCCGAGTGGCGGGGTCGGCCCTTCGTCGTCATGGACACCGGCGGCTTCATCGCCACCGAGGAGGGCCTGGATGCAGAAGTGAGCCGCCAGAGTGTGCGGGCCATCGAGGACGCCGACGCCGTGGTGATGGTGGTGGACGTCACCGTCGGGGTCACCGACGGTGACGAGCAGGTGGCGGCGCTGCTTCGGGGCCGGGACATCCCGGTGTTCGTGGTGGCCAACAAGGTCGACGACACCAACCGGGAGAACGATGCCTGGACGTTCCTGTCCCTCGGCCTCGGCGAGCCCCACCCCATCAGCGCCCTGCACGGACGGCGCACGGGCGACTTCCTCGATGTCCTCGTCGACGCCCTGCCACCCGAGGACGAGGATGTCGACGAGGACGAGACCGACGATCGCACCGAGGTGCTCGCCGTGGCCATCGTCGGCCGGCCCAACGTGGGCAAGTCGACGCTCTTCAACAAGTTGGATCAGGCCGAGCGCTCCGTCGTGCACGACATGGCGGGCACCACCCGGGACACCATCGACACGATCATCCAGACCGAGTCCGGCCCGGTACGGATCCTCGACACTGCCGGCATGCGCCGTCGGGGCAAGATCGACGAGTCCACCGAGTACTACTCGGTGGTCCGGGCGCTGCGGGCCGTGGACAGCGCCGACGTCGTGCTGTTGGTCATCGACGCCCTGGTCGGGGTGACCCACCAGGACCAGCGCCTCGCCGAGCGAGCCGCCGTCTCCGGATCCCCGGTCGTCGTCCTGTTGAACAAGTGGGAACTGGCTGACGCCGAGCAGCGGGAGCAGGTGTCCGAGCAGGTCACCGACCGACTGCGCTTCCTGCCCAACGTCAAGGTCTTGAAGATCAGCGCGCTGACGGGCAAGGGCACTCACAAGATCATCGATGCCCTGCTCGACACCGCCGACACCTACCACCGGCGCATCCCGACCGCGAAGGTCAACGACGTGCTGCGCCAGGCTCAGGCCCACCAGCCCGCGCCGGGCGGCACCCGGGTGCTCTACGCCACCCAGGGGGCGACCGACCCGCCCACCTTCACCCTGTTCGCCAACCGGCGGCTGCCGCCGACCTATCTGCGCTACCTCGAACGGAAGCTCCGGGAAGCCGCAGATCTGGGTGACGCGCCGCTCAAGCTCCGAGTGCGCACCCGCCGTGACTGACGCCCCGGGACCTGACGGCAGGTGGGGACTACGATCGGTTCGTCATGGTGATCCCGGTCCTGGCGACCACCGCCGTGCTCTGTCTGGCTGCTGCGCTGTCCTGGGCACGCTCGGCCCGCTTCCGTCATCGCGTGTGGCGGACCCTGGACAGCTCCGATGCCGACGAGGGCGCCATCTCGCTGGCCTGGGGCGTCTACCGCAAGGACCTGCACGCCGCGGTCCTCTACGCCGTCGCCGGCGTGGCCATCGGGACCCTCGCGGCCACCGATCCACCGTCGGGGGCCATCGTGCTCGGGATCTTCGCCGTACCGGCCATCGTCTCGCTGGCCATGTGGCGCTCGTTCGTGGCCGAGGCCCGCCTGGCCCAGAGCCGCATCGGCATGGAACGCCGGGCCGTCGAGGTGCTGGACCAGGAGGAGCGGGCCCCCCGCATGTGGGCCGAGCGCCTGGCCCCGGAGTCCCTGCCGGACCTCGTCGGCTTCGAGGTCGGGCGGGTCTACCAACCCGGTTCGGGGATGATGGCCGGGGACTTCTATGACTTCTTCCGCCTGACGCCGACCCGGGTGGCGGCGGTGATCGGCGATGTCGCCGGTCACGGCATCGAGGCCTCGATCACCGCGTTCCAGGCCAAGTACCTGCTCCGAGTCTTCCTCCGGCAGTTCAAGGACCCCGCCCAGGCCGTCGAGGAGCTCAACAACCAGATGTACGCCCTCGGCCGGGACGAGGAGTTCATCTCGCTGGTGGTCGTCGTCTTCGACACCCGGGCCGGGACCCTCCGCTACACCTCGGCGGGCCATCCCGCCGCCTACCTCTGGCACGATCGTGAGCTCCAGCCCCTGCGGGCCACCGGGCCGCTGCTCATGCTGGCCGAGCGCAGCGAGTACTTCAGCCGGGAGATCGGCCTCGATGCCGACGACCTCTGTCTGCTCTACACCGACGGCCTCGCCGAGGCCCGCGACGGCGAGAACCTCTTCGGCGAGGACCGCATCGCCGCGGCCGTCCGCCGGGACCCCGGCGTGGCCGCCGACGTCCTGTGCAAGTCGCTGCTCGAGGCGGCCCGGGACTTCTCGAACGGCCCGATCAACGACGACGTCGCGATCGTGGCCATTCGCCGTGAATAGGCGATGAGCGCCGGCGACGAGCCCTCACATCAGTCCGCCGACCAGGAACGGCTGGCCAACGCCGCCGAACGGGCCCTTGTAGGCAACCTCGAGAGGGTCGGTGACAAGCTCGAGCGCCAGAACAAGCTCTTCGTGCGAGACCGCCTGGCGCTGCTCCTGGACGACGGCTCGTTCATCGAGGACGCCCTCCTCGCCAACGCCTCAGCTGATGACCTGCCCGCCGACGGGGTGGTCACCGGCACCGGCACCGTGGACGGCCGACCGGTGGCGGTCGTGGCCAACGACCCCACGGTGAAGGCGGGTTCGTGGGGCGCCCGCACGGTCGAGAAGATCGTCCGCCTGACCGAGTTGGCCCTGGGCCACGAGCTCCCCGTCTTCTGGCTGATCGACTCCGCCGGGGCCCGCATCACCGACCAGGTCGAGCTGTTCCCGGGCCGCCGGGGCGGGCCACATCTTCTACAACCAGGTCCGCCTGTCGGGCCGGGTGCCCCAGATCTGCTGCCTCTTCGGGCCCTCGGCGGCCGGTGGCGCCTACATCCCGTCGTTCTGCGACATCGTGATCATGGTCGAGGGCAATGCCTCCATGTACCTGGGCTCGCCCCGGATGGCCGAGATGGTGATCGGCGAGGTCGCCACCCTCGAGGAGATGGGCGGCGCCCGCATGCACGCCACCGTCTCGGGGTGCGGCGACAACCTGGCCACCGACGACGAGGACGCCATCGACCAGGCCCTGGCCTACTTCACCTACTTCCCGCAGTCCTGGCGAGAGGAGCCAACGGCCTACGAGGCCCGACCGCCGCGGGCAGGAGCTGACCGCCGACGTCGTGCCGGCCGAGGAGTCCCAGGCCTACGACATGCACACGCTCCTGGACGGCCTGGTCGACGCCGAGTCCTTCTTCGAGGTGAAGCCCCTGTTCGCTCCCGAGCTGATCGTCGGTCTGGCCCGCATGGAGGGCCGCCCCGTGGGCATCGTGGCCAACAACCCGATGCAGAAGGGTGGTGTGCTCTTCACCGACTCCGCCGACAAGGCGGCCCGGTTCATCTGGTGCTGCGACGCCTTCAACCTCCCGCTGGTGTTCCTCTGCGACGTCCCCGGCTTCATGGTCGGCACCCAGGTCGAGCGGGAGGGCATCATCCGCCACGGGGCCAAGATGGTGACCGCCGTCTCGGAGGCCACCGTGCCCAAGATCTCCGTCGTCGTGCGCAAGGCCTACGGTGCCGGCCTCTACGCCATGTCCGGGCCCGCCTTCGGCCCGGAGGCGACGCTCGCCCTGCCCACCGCCCGCATCGCGGTGATGGGCCCCGAGGCCGCGGTCAACGCCGTGTTCGCCAACAAGATCGCGGCGTTCGAGGACCCGGTCGAACGCGAGGACTTCATCGCCGAGCAGCGAGAGATCTACGAGGCGGACGTGGATCTGCTCCGCCTCGCCTCCGAGCTGGTCGTCGACGCGGTGATCGACTTCGGTGCCCTGCGCCACGAGATCGTGCGCCGCCTCGAGCGGAGTAGGGGCAAGGACCGCCACTTCTCGGATCGCCGCCACGGGGTGCCACCGGTCTGACCATGCCCTGGTGCGACGACTGCCAAAAGTTCTGGAACCCGAACTCCATGCCCGACAACGGCGAGTGCCCGACCTGCAAGCGGGTCATCTCGATGCCCCAGGGCAAGGCCCCCTGGCACTTCAAGCTGCTGGTGGTCGCCATCAGCCTCTACCTGGGGTGGCGCTTGGTCCAGGGGATCGCCTGGGTGGTCCAGCACGTCTGACCGGTACGCTGCCGGTCCGCACGACGGGCTGTGGCGCAGTTTGGTAGCGCGCTGGTCTGGGGGACCAGAGGTCCGGGGTTCAAGTCCCCGCAGCCCGACCAAGCCCGGCAAGGGATTTCCGGCGGAGCGGCCCGTCCTCGACGGGCCGCGGCGTCGATACCGTGCTCGGTGACGACGCTCCCTTCGGTGAGTGGTACGGAATCGAGTAGGGAGCGCCGAATGCGCGTGCGAATGCTGGTCGGGGTCCTCCTGGGGTCGATCCTTGCTCACCTCGGTCGTGGTCGGGACGGGCAGCGCGCAGGCGTTGACCAGTACCTCGGATCCGCAATTCACCCTGGACCGCCTGATCCGGACCTCGCCGTTCCCGGGAACCTCGACTCGGATGTTCGACAACGAGGGCAGCGCCTATGTGGCGGGGGACAACGCACTGTGGATGGCCGATGACCAGTCCGACTCGCTGTTGGAGGTCGATCGCACGACCGGGGCGCTGCGCCGAAGGATCCCGCAGGCGGCCTTCATCTACGCCCGAAGCGTCGGCGGCGGGCCCGTCGCCGGTCAGTCGCGGAACGAGGACCTCGAGGCCCTCGCCTATGACGCGGACGCCGACGTGCTCTACGCGTTCTCGGGGGTCACGCCTTGGGGTCCTTCTGGGCAGCGGCACCCCTCGTTCCCGACCGTCTACCGCCTGACTCGGGTCGCCGGCGAGTTCCAGGTCGCGTCCTGGCGGGCGCTGCCGTCGGAGTGGACCGGTGCCGGCTGGCGCGCGGCCGACGGCCGCACCTACGTCGCGAGCCGCTCGAACATCCGCACCTACGACTACACCACGAACACGCTGGGGGACCGGTTCTCGATCCCCGGGCTCTCCAAGATCCTCGGGATCGACTTCGACGGCGTAACCGGTGATCTGCTGGCGGTCAACAAGGAGAACCGTCTCTACCGGGCGTCGATGGCGAGCAGGACCCTCCGGGCGGGATGGGACGGCATCAGCCTCACCGGCCTGGGCCTCCGCGACACCCGGGCCGTGGAGGTGATCGGTGAGCAGTTGTTCGTCAGCGACGGTGCCGACGCCAGGGTGCGGCCGGCAACGGACCCGATGTCGCACGCGGTCTTCGTGCTCGACGTCACCACTGACACCACCGGCCCCCTCATCACGATCGCGAGGCCGCCCGCCAGGGCGGTCTACGTCCAGAACCAGGTCGTGACCGCCGACTTCTCCTGCGCGGACACGGTCGGCGGCACCGGGGTCGCCTCCTGTGTCGGCACCGTGGCCGACGGGCAGGCTGTCAACACCGCCACCCTGGGCCAGAAGACCTTCCGGGTGACCGCCACCGACCGCGCCGGCAACACCCGGGTCCTGAACCGCGCCTACACCGTCACCCCCGCCCGACCCGACGGCCGGATCCGCCGCGGCGCCGGCCCGCTGGCCGGCGACGGCATCTACAACACCACCGGTGTCGGCCAGACCCGCCGCGGCTCGGCCCCCCCGGGCCGAAGCGTCACCTTCTACGCGTCCATCCAGAACGACGGCAGGGTCGCCGACACCTTCAGGCTCCGCGGGCAGGCCGTCCACCCGCCGGTTCGCCATCGTCTACCGCAACCCGGCCGGGGCCAACATCACCAACGCGGTGACCAACGGCACCTACCGGACACCGAACCTGACCACCGCCGGTACCCACCGGATCACGATCATCGTCACCGTCCGGAACGCCGCGCCCCACCACGCCTGGCTGGCCCGCACCCTCACCGCCACCTCGACCATCCAGCCGGCCAGCAAAGACACCGTCAGGTTCATCACCCGTCGGCTCTGACCGGGTCTCCGCCGCCGGCGGACCAGAGGTCCGGGACGAGTCCCCGAGGCCCGACCGAGGGTTGCCCCTGGCCAGGGGTGTCGCGCGTCGGCTGATCAGGCCCCGATGAGCTCACTCAGTTGCGCCACACCGTCGCCCTCCAGGTCGGGTAGCGCGGCCTGCCGGCCCAGGGAGGCCAGGACGATGGCCTCGCCCGGGCCGCGGACCTCCGGACCGTCACCGTGGGTCCAGTTCACGTCGGTGGCCGTCACCTTCAGGCCCTTCAGTCGCTTGCGGGCGGGCATCGTGCCCCCCAGGTTCTGGGGAAGGGCGTCGAGGGCCGCCAGCAGGCGGGCCTCGGGGATCTCCCGGGGCTGGCCCAACGGCCGCCGGATGTCCTGGTTGTGCACCAGGTGATCGGTGAAGCCCGCCTTGTAGGGGATCAGGCGGCTGATCCCCCGGCGGGTCCGGTTGGCCGCGATGCCGCTGAAGATGTCGGCCAGCTCGGCGGGTGTGTGGGCGTCGGCGAAGGCGGCCGAGGCCACCGCCGAGCCGGCGTCGATGTCGAAGCGGTGCTTGGCCACCTGGACGAGGATCGATCCGAGCGGCTCGGTGTGGCCGACGCACATGTGGCCGATCACGTCCCGCACACGCCACCCGTCACAGAGGCTGTCCCGGTCCCAATCGGTGTCGGGCAGACCGGCGACGTAGTCGGCCAGGTCCCCTGTCTCGTCCCACATCAACGCCTGGTAGTCGTGTTCCATCGGAGCTCCCCGATTGTCGGATCGACGGCGTTCGTCACCGTCGCCGTCATCAGAGCACCGATCCGCTCCGGGCGCTGTCGCCGGCGCGCTCCGCCAACCCCTGGCTTCGCCGGGCTCCCCGCAGGGGGGTCTGGCGAGCCTCCGCATCGATGCCGCTTCAGACCGTGGCCGGTGTCCGAGGGGTCAGCAGGCCGGCCAGGAGCAGGACCACTGCGGCGATCATCGCCGTGGTCCCGAGCAGGCTGGCGACGACACCGGCGACGTCGAGATCGTCCTGGATGTCCCAGGACCAGATTCCGTAGCAGGCCACGAACACCGCAGCGCAGATGGCGGCGGCCCGGAGTCGGCGGTGGCGGACGTCGGTGTCCGGGGTGCGGATGGCCTGGGCCAGAGCGGAGCGCTGGGACACGGCCACGACGACGGCGGCGACGAGGAAGAGTAGGGCGGGCGGGCCGAGCCCGGTGACGAAGGCGAGGGCGCCCAGGGCGGCCAGGCCGAAGATGACGAGGTAGAGGGCCGTGGTGCTGTGCTGCTCGCTCATGAGTTGCTCCAGTCGGTAGCGGGGGACGGTGACGATCAGGTCGAGGGCGGTGCGGCGGCGGGCGAAGGCCAAGCCGCGGTCGGCGGCCAGGTCCTCGTGCAGGGCCAGCAGGTCAGGCCCGAACTCCTCGCGGAAATCCTTCGGGTAGAGGCGGAGAAGAGCCCGATAGGCGGCCATGTCAGGCCAGGCCGGGGGAGAGGTTGGTCCGGCTGATCTGCACCAGGCCGGCCAGACGATCGGCCTCGGCGGCACAGACGCGGCGCCCGAGGCCGGTGAGGCGGTAGTAGCGGCGGCGCTGGTCGTCGTCGGCCGACGGCGGCTCGGGGACCTCTTCGGCCAGGCCCTGGTCGACCAGCTTCCTGAGGGTGCCGTAGAGGGTGGCCGGGCCCATCTTCACGATGCCGCCCGAGGACTCCTCGACCGCCTGCATGACGGCGTAGCCGTGGCGGTCGCCCTCGGTCAGGGCCACCAGGACGTGGAACTGGGCCTGGGGGAGGGGCAGGAAGCGGTTCGGGTCAGCGTCACTCACGGCCTCACTATATCTAAATACGATATAGTGTCAAGTGATAGAGTTGGAAACCGCCCCGCTCGGTGATCGAACGGATCGGCTAGTCCTCGCGCTCCAGGGCGATGAGGCGGGCCTCGGCGGCATCGAGGGCCTGCTTGGTGGCGGCGAGGCGGGACTTGGTGCGGTCCCGCTCGGCTTCGGCGTCGCCCAACTCGAGGTCAAGGGCCTTCTTGCGGCGGCTCAGCGCCTCGACCTTGGCCGCCGCACGGTCATGCCGGCGCTCCAGCTCGACGAGGGCCCGACGGGCCTGCTTCACCTTGTCACGGGCCCCGACGCGCGCCTGGTCAAGCGTGCGGTGGGGGGTTGGACCCTTCTTGTTGCCGCGTGCGGACGTCGGTTCGGGCTGGGGCAAGTCCAAGAGTGTGCTCGCTATTGGCGCAGTTTGCGACCCACGGCCCCTCGGGTTGGGGCAGACCGCTACCGTGAGCGCCGTGTGCGGCCGGTTCGTCTCGACCTCTCCGCCCGACGAGATCGCCAGGTATTTCCGGGCCGAAGTCGACGAACGGCTCGTCGACGCGCCGGGTCCGAACTACAACGTCGCCCCCACCCAGGACGTCTACGCTGTGCTCGAGGACGGCGGTGTGCGGCGGGTGGAATCGCTGCACTGGGGCCTCATCCCGTTCTGGGCCAAGGAGGCCAAGATCGGCACCAAGATGATCAACGCCCGGGCCGAGACGATCGCCACCAGCGGGGCCTTCAAGCACGCCTTCAAGAAGCGGCGCTGCATCGTCCCCGCCGACGGCTTCTACGAGTGGACCAAGCCAGGAGCCCCGCGGTCCGGGGCGGAGCCCCAAGCGCAGACGTCCAGCGGTCAGCCGAAGAAGCAGCCGTGGTTCGTCCAGCGGCCCGACGGCGAGCCCATCGCCTTCGCCGGGCTCTGGGAGGTGTGGCGGCCAACCGGCTCCGAGGACGAGCTCGTCTCCTGCACGATCATCACCGGTGAGCCCAACGACAAGATGGCCGAGATCCACGATCGGATGCCGGTCATGCTCCCGCCCGACGCCTGGGACCAGTGGCTGGACCGGGACCAACAGGACACCGAGGCCCTGGGCCGGTTCCTCGTCCCGGCGCCCTCGTCGCTGATCACCTTCCACCCCGTCAGCACCGAGGTGAACAACGTCCGCAACCAGGGGGCCCACCTGCTGGATGCCGTCGAGCTGGACGAGCCGACGGCCGTATGAGCGAGCGGCGGGAGCTCCCGCTCAAGCGTCGCCTCGACCTCCTGACCCTGCGTCTGCAGGGCCGCTTGGACAGCGCCGGCGCCGATCAGGTCCTGCCGTGGGCCTTCTTCGTCGGCCTCTTCGCGATGCTGGCCGGCTTCGCCCTGGCCCGGGCCCACGGACTGGAGGAGGGGGCCGACCTCTCCACGTTCACCCAGGGGGCCTGGCTGATCACGCGGGGCGACCCGCCCTTCCTCACCATCCGGGACAGCCACCTGCTCGCGGAGCAGGCCGGGTTCACGTTCTACCCGGTGGCCGGGCTGACCTCGTTCCTGCCCGCCATCCCCACGCTGCTCGTGCTCCAGGCCGGCGTCCTGGCCATCGGGGTGGTCCCGCTGTGGCGCATCGCCCGCCAGATCGCCGACCTGCGGGTGGGCGCCTCCCTGGTCCTGCTGAGCTCCTTCGCCCTCTACCCGGCGATCCACGAGCTGAACACGGCCGGCTTCCACCCGGCGGCCCTCGCGCTGCCTGCCCTGCTGGGCATGGCCCTGTTCGGTCTGACCGGGCGGTGGTGGTTCTTCGCGGCCTGCGCCATCGTCGCGGTGCTCACCCGCGCGGACCTGGCGCTGGTCACCGCGGCCTTCGGCGGCCTGTTGATGATGGAGGGCCGTCGTCGCCCGGGACTCATCACCATGGGCGTGTCCTTCGCCTATCTGGCCTTGGCGCTGCTGGTGATCCAGCCGCACTACAACGACGACGCCTTCGTCCACGCCGTGGCCTTCGAGGGCTACGGGTCCTCGCCCCTCGGGGCCCTGGGCGGGCTGCTGACCCACCCGTTCAGCGCCATCGGGGACCTGATCGACCAGCAGAACTTCGAGATCCTGGTGATGTTGTTCGCCCCCGTCTTCTTCCTGCCGTTCGTGGCCCCCCGCTACCTGCTGCCCATCGTGCCCCTGGAGTGCCTGTACCTGATCGCCAACGTGTCCGAGGACCGGGTGGCGCGGCCCGAGCACACCGTCGCCATCACCGCCTTCGTGTTCGTGGCCACGGCCATCGGCCTGTCCCGGATCGGCCGCCGCAGCATCGAACGGGTCAACGTGGACCGCCGCGTCCTGGTCGCCCTCCTGTTCGCTTCCACGGTCTTCTTCATCCAGGACGCGCCCGCCTCGCCCTACGAGGAGCCCTGGACCTGGGGGACCCGGGACGTGGCCGACCAGGCCCGGCTGGACGCCGCGGATCTCGTGCCCGACGGCGACTCGGTCCGGGCCTCGCCTGCGCTGCTCCCGCTCCTGGCCGAGCGGGTCGCCCTCTACGAGCTGGACACCACCGGCAATCCCCACGTCCGCCGGGCCGCCGACGGCGTCGATGCCGTACTCCTCGACGCCGAGGCCGCCCCCGACTGGGACGACGAGGACCGCCGCCGATTCCAGCAAGGTCTCGAGGAGCTCGGCTTCGACGAGGTCTTCGCCGAGGCCGGCATCACCCTCTACGAACGCGTGGACTGAAGCGGTGTCAGGCGGTCGCGGAGGCCTCCGCGTGGCCGGCGGCCGTGAGGGCGGAGCGGAGGCGGTGGGCCACGTCCGCGAAGTCGTCACCGGGCACCGGCGCCGCGTTCGAGAAGTCGAGGTCGCCCATGCCGGAGACGGGCAGGACGTGCAGATGGGTGTGGGGGACCTCGAAGCCGGCGACGATCAGGCCGATGCGCTCGGGGGCGAAGACCTCTTGCTGGACGGCCCCGATGCGGTGGGCCACGGCCATGAGGTGGACGGCCAGGTCCTCGTCGAGGTCGATCCAGTGGTCGACCTCCTCCCGGGGCACCACCAAGGTGTGACCGCGGGTCAAGGGGTTGATGGACAGGAACGCCACGCAGCGGTCGTCACGCCAGACGAACTCGCCGGGGATGTCGCCCTGGATGATCATGGTGAACACGGAGGCCATGAGGTCGTTGTAGCCGATCTACCCTGTGCGCCCATGGAGGACGCGGCAGCGGGGGAGGACCGCATCCTCACGATCCCGAACGCCATCTCGCTCGTGCGGCTCCTGTGCGTGCCGGTGTTCCTGTGGCTGCTCTTCCCCCAGGAGAACCGCCTTGCCGCCGCGGGGCTGCTCGCGGTCCTCGGCGCCACCGACTGGGTCGACGGCTACATCGCCCGGCACTACGACCAGACCTCCAACCTCGGCAAGGTCCTCGACCCGGTGGCCGACCGGGTCCTGCTCATCGTCGGGGTCGTCGCCATCCTCGTCGACGGCTCGGCACCGGTCGTGCCGAGCGTGCTCTCGCTGGTCCGGGAGGGGCTGGTGGCGATCTCGGTGCTCGTGCTCGCCGCCCTGGGGGCCGCCCGCATCGACGTCACGTGGTACGGCAAGTGCGCCACCTTCCTGGTGATGTTCGCCTTCCCGCTCTTCCTGGTCGGCAGTGCGGATGCCGGGGCCTGGTCCACCCTCGCCGAGGTGGCGGGCTGGCTCGCGGTCATCCCCGGCCTGATCCTCGGCTACATCGCCCTGGCCCAGTACGTGCCGCTGGGGCTGAAGGCGCTGCAGGAGGGCCGGGCCGCCCGTGCCGAGGGCCACCCGCCGCACGAGATCCCCGAGGTGCCGGCGTGAAGGCCGTGATCATGGCGGGGGGCGAGGGCACCCGACTGCGGCCGCTGACCTCGAACCTGCCCAAGCCGATGATGCCCCTGGCCAACAAGCCGATGATGGAGCACGTCATCGACCTGTTGCGCCGCCACGGCTTCGACGACATCGTCGTGACCCTGGCCTTCATGCCCGACGCCATCCGCAATCACTTCGGCGACGGCTCCGAGTACGGCGTCCACATCCAGTACGCCACCGAGGAGACCCCCCTCGGCACGGCGGGATCGGTGCGCAACGCGGCCGACGCCCTCGACGAGCGCTTCCTGGTCATCTCCGGTGACGTGCTGACCGACATCGACCTGGGGAAGGTCGTCGCCTTCCACGAAGCGAAGGGGGCGCTGGCCACCATCGGCCTCGTGCCGGTGGAGAACCCCCTCGAGTTCGGCATCGTCATCACCAACGAGGACGGCTCCATCGAGCGCTTCCTGGAGAAGCCCAGCTGGGGCCAGGTGTTCTCCGACACCATCAACACCGGCGTCTTCGTGTTGGAGCCGGCGATCTTCGACCACATCGCGGACGACCGCCCGGTGGACTTCTCCTCGGAGGTCTTCCCGGCGCTGCTGGCTGCCGGCCTGCCGCTCTACGGAGCCGTGGCCGACGGCTACTGGGAGGACGTGGGCACCCTGGAGGCGTACGTCAGCGCCCACAAGGACATCCTCGACCAGAAGGTCGAGGTCGCGGTGCCGGGCTTCGAGGTGTCCGGCGGCGTGTGGGTGGCCGAGGGGGCCGAGATCCACCCTGAAGCGGTCATCGACGGCCCGGCGGTCATCGGCGACAACGCCCGGGTCGAGGCCGGGGCCCGGCTGGGGGAGTACACCGTCCTCGGGACCAACGTGAAGGTCCGGGCCGGCGCTCAGATCCACCGCAGCATCGTGCAGGACAACGCCTATCTCGGCGAGGGGGTGCGCCTGGCCGGGGCGGTGGTCGGGCGGGCCTGTGACGTGCGCCGGGGCGCCCGCTGCGAGGACGGCTCGGTGCTCGGCGACGAATGTTTCATCGGCGAGGACGCGGTCGTCGGCGCCGGGGTGAAGGTGTACCCGTTCAAGACGGTCGAGGCCGCCGCGGTCGTCAACACCTCCATCGTGTGGGAGTCCCGCGGCGCCCGCAGCCTTTTCGCCGGCCTCGGGGTCAGTGGCCTCGCCAACGTCGACATCACCCCCGAGTTCGCGGCCCGCCTGGCCATGGCCTTCGGTACGACCCTGAAGAAGGACGCCACCGTCGTCACGAGCCGCGACTCCAGCCGCTCGGCCCGGATGCTCAAGCGGGCGATGATGGCCGGGCTGAACTCGGCCGGGGTCAACGTGTCGGACCTCGAGGTGGCGTCCATCCCCGTCACCCGGTTCCAGGCCGGGCGGCCGGACAACCGGGGCGGTATCACCCTGCGCCTCGTGCCCCATGACCCCCAGCAGGTGGAGATCCGCTTCTTCACGCCCACCGGAGCCGACCTCGACGACGACGGGCGGCGCAAGGTCGAGCGCTACTTCACCCGGCAGGACTTCCGGCGCGTGCTGCCCAGCGAGATCGGTGACATCGACTTCCCGCCCCGCGCCCTCGAGCACTACGCCGTGGCCCTGGAGGCATGTATCGACGTCAAGGCGGTCCGGGCCGCCGAGTTCAAGGTGGTCATCGACTACGGCTACGGGACCACGGCGTTCGTGATGCCCAACCTGCTGTCCAAACTGGGCATCGAGGTCCTCGCGGTCAACCCCTACGTGTCCACCGCCGGGATCCTGGCCTTCGATAGGTCGCGGCACGCCGAGCAGGTGGCCGGGCTGGTGCGCACGTCCGGCGCTCGCCTGGGCGCGGTGCTGGACCCCGGCGGGGAGCAGCTGACCCTGATCGACGACACCGGCCGGGTGCTGGATGACACCAGCACCCTGCTCGTCCTGCTGGCGCTGCTGGGCGACGACCTGGCCGACCGGGAGGTGGCCCTGCCTGTGGCGTCCAGCGTCCACGCCGAGGCCCTCGTCGAGCGCCACGGGGGTCGTGTGCACCCGACCAAGCTGGCTCCCGCCGCGGTCATGGAGGCGGCGGCCGGGCCCGACGTGGTCTTCGCGGCCGGACTCGAGGGCGGCTATGTCGTGCCCGAGTTCCTGGCCGCCTTCGACGCGGCCGCCATGCTGGTCAAGACCCTGGAGCTGCTGGCCCGCCGTGACGGGCGCCTCTCGGAGCTGGTCGCCGACCTGCCCGACCGACACCTCGTGCGGGACTCGGTGGTCACGCCCTGGGAGCAGAAGGGCACGGTCATGCGCACGCTCATGGAGCGCAGTGGTGACCGGGAGGTCGTTCTGGTCGACGGGGTCAAGGTCCGCCACGACGGCGGCTGGGTCCTGGCCTGGCCCGATCCCGAGGAGCCGGTGACCAACGTCTGGGCCGAGGCCGACAGCGATCTCGCGGCCCGGCAACTGGCCGAGGAGTACGTCCGTCGCATCCGGCAGATGATCAGGTGACGCGATCGAGGGTAGGTTCGCGCCGATGAACGTCCCCGAGGACCTCCGCTACTCCAAGGACCACGAGTGGGCCCGCCTCGAGGGCGACAGGGTGCGCGTCGGCATCACCGACTACGCCCAGGACGCGCTCGGCGACGTGGTCTTCATCGAGCTCCCCGAGGTGGGGTCGATGGTGAAGCTCGACGAGAGCTTCAGCGAGGTCGAGTCCACGAAGTCCGTGTCCGACGTCTACGCCCCGCTGGCCGGCACCATCGTCGAGGTCAACCCCGACCTCGTGGACGCCCCGGAGCGCATCAACGAGGACCCCTACGGCGAGGGCTGGATCTGCCTGCTCGAGCCGGCCGATGCCGCGGCCTACGGGTCCCTGATGGACGCCGCGGCCTACCGGGCGCTCACCGAGGAGTGATCCGGTGCCGGGGGTGACCTGCCTGTCCTGTGGCCACGAGAACACCGTCGGCTCGCGGTTCTGCTCGTCCTGTGGCACCTCGCTGGGCGCCGATCGGGACACGACCACGATCAACTTCGAGACGGCGGAGTCGGCCGAGGCCGATGCCGCCGAGACGCCCGTCCCCGAGGTCGAGGTCGACCTGTCCGACGTGCCCCAGGGCACGGGCGTGCTGGTCGTCACCCGGGGTGAGGCCGCCGGCTCGCGGATCCTGCTCGACCTGGTCGCCACGTCGGCGGGCCGGCACCCCGACAGCGACATCTTCCTGGACGACATCACGGTGTCGCGCCGCCATGCCGAGATCATCCGCGAGGGTGACGCCTACCGGGTCCGGGATGCGGGGTCGCTCAACGGCACCTACGTCAACCGGGAACGCATCGAGGAGGCCCCGTTGACCCACGGCGACGTGTTACAGGTGGGAAAGTACAAGCTCCACTTCCTGGTGGCCGGCGTCACGTGAGGCACTCATGAGCCCCGAGGGCCACCACTCGATCGGCGAGGTCCTCGCCCTCCTCCAGGAGGAGTTCCCGGACGTCACCATCTCCAAGATCCGCTTCCTCGAGAAGGAGGGGCTGATCGACCCGGAGCGCACGCCCTCGGGCTACCGGAAGTTCTACGACGACGACGTGGCCTGCCTGCGGTGGATCCTGCGCCAGCAGCGGGAGAACTACCTGCCGCTGAAGGTCATCCGCGAGCGGATCAGCTCCGGGGCCTGGCAGGACGACGACGGCGCGGCGCCGGCAGCACCGACGGCCGAGGCCGAGGACCCCCCTGTCCGTCCCTTGGCCGCGGTCGAGCCGCTGGCGCCCGCGCCGGTCGCCGCGGTCGCCGACGAGCGCCCCGTCCGGGCCGTCGAGGCCCTGGACACGGGCATGACCGGCGTGAGCCTCACCGTGGACGAGCTGGCCGTGGCCAGCGGCCTGGACGGCGACACGATCGCCGAGCTGACTCGCTACGCCCTGCTGTCGGGTCGTCAGGTGGGCTCTGCGGTGCTCTACGACGACGAGGCTCTCGTCGTGGCGCGACTGGCGGCCTCCTTCCTCCGCCACGGTGTCGAGCCCCGGCACCTGCGCATGTACAAGATGTCGGCCGACCGCGAGGCGGGGTTCCTCGAGCAGCTGGCCAGCCCCATGGTGCGCCAGCGTGACCCCGCCGCCCGTCGTCAGGCGTTCGAGCTGGTGGGGGAGCTGTGCTCACTGGGTGACCAGATGCGGGCCTCCCTGCTGCGTCGCTCCCTGAGGGACCAGCTCGGTCCCCTTTGAGACCCGCGGCCCGGGTCCTGCACGACAAGCACGACCTCCGCGACGCCAACGCCCGCCTCGGCCGGGAGATCAGCGAAGCCCATCCCGGCGGCGTGCTGCTGGTCGCGGTGCTCAAGGGCAGCCTGATCTTCCTCTCCGACCTCGTGCGGAGGATCAGCGTTCCCGTGGAGATCGACTTCCTCGGCATCTCCTCCTACGCGCCGCACTCGGGGCGGGTCCGGCTGACCAAGGACCTGGGCACCGATCTCACCGACCGCGCCGTGATCCTGGTCGAGGACGTGGTCGACACCGGCCTCACCCTGGCCTACCTGCTGGCCCAGCTCCGGTCACGGGGACCCGCCTCCCTGGAGGTCTGCACCCTGTTCGACAAGCGGGCCCGCCGGATCGTGCCCCAGCCCCTGGCCTACGTCGGCTTCGAGATCGGCGACGAGTTCGTGGTCGGCTACGGCCTCGACTTCCGGGGCCGCTACCGCAACCTCGACGTGGTCGCGGCGGGGGATCTGGACGCGCTGGCGGCCGATCCGGACGCCTACGTCGGGGACCTCTATCCCTAGGTAGGTTGTCGGCATGGTGGAGATGGAGCTGGTCGGCGTCCGGGTGGAGCTGCCCACCAACACGCCCATCGTGTTGCTCCGGGAGCTGGAGGGCGACCGCCGGATGCTGCCCATCTTCATCGGGCCCCCCGAGGCCACGGCCATCGCCTTCGCCCTCGAGCAGGTGGCCACTCCCCGGCCCATGACCCACGACCTGCTCAAGAACCTGCTGGACGAGCTGGGTGTCACCCTCGAGCGCGTGGTGGTCACCGAGTTGCAGGACAGCACCTTCTTCGCCGAGCTCCACCTCGACCGGGGCGGGGCCAAGCAGCAGCTCTCCAGCCGGCCCTCCGACGCGATCGCTCTGGCGGCCCGGACGGGCTCGCCGATCTTCGCGGAGGAGGCGGTGCTCGACGAGGTCGGCTACACGGTCCGCGAGGATGCCCTGCCCGAGGAGGAGGTCGTCGAGGAGTTCCGCCGCTTCATCGACGACGTCGACCCGGAGGACTTCGCCTCCTGAAGGGTCCTCGGGGGTCTCGGGTGGCGCCGTCGGGGGACCCATGGCGCCGGGTGCAGTTGGGCGGCGTCCTGCTGCTGGCCGTCCTCGTGGTCGGCACGGTCGGCTATCTGATCCTGGGCCTCGGCGTCCTCGACGCGATGTACCAGACGGTCACGACCATCTCGACGGTGGGGTTCCGGGAGATGCCCGCGGAGCCCTCCCGGGCGTTCCGGATCTTCACCATGACCCTGATCCTCACCGGGGTCGGGGTGGCCTTCTACACCGCCGCCGTGCTCCTGGAGTCGGTGGTGGAGGGCAGACTCAGCGAGCGCATCGGGAGGCGACGCATGCAGAGGACCATCGACGACCTGTCCGGACACGTGGTGCTCTGTGGCTGGGGTCGGGTGGGGCGCAGCATCCACCGGCACCTGACCGGCGCCGGTCAGACCGTGGTGGTGGTGGAGATGGATCCCGAGCGCTGCGCCACGATCGGCGGCCTGTCGGTCTGCGGGGATGCCACCGACGACGCGGTCGATGACCGCGGCGGGCATCGAGCGGGCGGCCACGTTGGTCACCGCGGTGGACAGCGACACCGGCAACCTGTTCGTCACCCTCAGCGCCCGGGACCGACGCCCGGACCTGTTCATCGTGAGCCGGGTGCGGGACGAGGCCAACGAGCCCAAGCTCCGCCAGGCGGGCGCCGACCGGGTCGTGAACCCCCAGCAGATCGGGGGCGCCCGCATCGCCGCGCTGGCCGTCGCCCCCAACGTGGCCGACTTCCTCGACGTGGTGATGCACGACGGCAGCCTCGAGTTCCGCCTGGCGGATGTCGCCGTCCCGGCCTCCTCGCCCCTGTCGGGCCAGACCCTGCGGGAGGCCCAGGTCCGGGACCGCACCGGCGCGCTGGTGCTCGCGATACGGGACGGTGCGGGCCGGTTCGCCACCAACCCCGCCCCCGAGACCGTGCTCACCGGGGGCAGCACGCTCATCGCCATCGGTACCGCGGCCCAGCTCGACGACCTCCGGTCGTTGACCTCGACCTGAGGTCGGGCCTACGCTGAGTGTTGTCACACGTGCGTAGTTACGCTCGTGTGACGGGGGCGGGCGCCCTGAGAGGAACCACCACATGACCGGACAGCAGGAGATGTTCCCGCGCCACGTCGGCTACGGGGGCAAGAAGGCGGCCGAGATCGTCGGCATCAGCTACCGACAGCTCGACTACTGGGCGCGTACGGACCTGGTCCGACCGTCCCTGGTCGACGCCGCCGGCAGCGGCAGCCGCCGCAAGTACTCCTACCAGGACCTGCTCGAGCTCAAGGTCATCAAGAGCCTGCTCGACGCCGGGATCCGCCTCGACCTGGTGCGGGAGGTCTTCACCTACCTCCGCGACCAGCTGGGGGAGGACCCCGCCAGCGCCAACCTCGTGATCAGCGGCAACCACACCGTGCTCACCCGGGACGGCGAGGAGATGATCGACCTGGTGCGCAAGGGCCAGGGCGTGCTGAACATCCTGCCCCTGTCAGGCGTGGTCGAAGAAGTCGACGCCCGCATCGTCCAGCTGTTCCCCGAGTCACCGGTGACCGAGGTCGCCGAGGGGCCGCCGGGATCGGTCGAGGTGGCCGCCGAGCAGTGAGCATCGGGGCGCCGACACCGACCGGGGAGCTGCCCCACGAATCGGTGGCCTTTGCCCACCCCTCCGAGCGGGACTTCGCCCGGGTGCTGGACTTCTACGGCGTCGAGTGGCGCTACGAGCCCCGCACCTTCGTGCTCCGGGAGAACGCGCGACGGGCACCCCACCGAGGCCTTCAGCCCTGACTTCTACCTGCCCGACCTCGACCTCTACATCGAGCTGACCACCCTCAAGCAGCGGCTGGTGACCAAGAAGAACCGCAAGATCCGCGAGCTTCGGGAGCGCTACCCGGGCATCAACGTGATGATCCTCTACCGGCGGGACTGGCAGAACCTGGCGGTCAAGTACGGGATGGACGCCGCGGCCTGAGTCGTCCCTAGGATCTCGGGGTGGATCTCCGGCACTCGCCGCTCGATGCGGCCCATCGCGCCCTCGGCGCCAAGATGGTCCCCTTCGGCGGCTGGGACATGCCCCTCAACTACGGCGAGGGCACGATCGCCGAGCACAAGGCCTGCCGGACCGCCGCCGTGGCCTTCGACGTGAGCCACCTGGGCACGGTGCGGGTCGCTGGAGCCGGTGCTCCGGACCTGCTGCAAGCGCACGCTGACCGCAGACCTGAGCAAGATCGAGCCCGGTCGGACCCAGTACACCCACCTCCTGGACGAGGCCGACGGCTCGGTCCTCGACGACATCATCGTGTGGTGGGTGGAGCGAGGACCGGTTCGACGTCATGCCGAACGCCTCCAACACCGAGCGGGTGGTCGATGCGCTCGTCAGGCGACGGCGTGTCAGGCCGTCGATGTCACCGCGGAGCGCGCCATCTCGCCGTCCAGGGTCCGACCGCCCGTCAGCGACCTGGCCAAGCTGTGGCCCCCCGAGGCCTTCGACGTTGGCCGCAGGCGGGTTCCGCTCGGGAGCGGGTATCGGCGGCGTGGCCGTCACGGTGGCCGGCACCGGCTACACCGGTGAAGACGGGGTCGAGATCGCCGCTGCCCTCCGCATCGCCGATCTGGTCTGGCAGGCCGTCGCTCGGCCGCCGGTGTGGCCCCGGCCGGGCTCGGGCGCCCGGGACACCCTGCGCCTCGAGGCGGGCCTGCCCCTGCACGGCCACGAGCTGGGCCCGGGCATCACCCCGCTGCAGGCGGGGTTGGGCTGGGTCGTGGGCTGGGACAAGGGCGACTTCCGGGGGCGGGCGGCCCTCGAGGCCGAGCGGGACGCCGGCCCGACCCGTCGCCTGCGGGGCCTGCTCCTGGACGGCAAGCGCCCGCCCCGGGCCGACCAGTCCGTGGTCGACGCCGACGGGAGCGGTGCTCGGCACCGTGTCCAGCGGCAACTTCTCACCCATGCTGGACCGGGGCATCGCCCTGGCCTTCCTCACCCCCGAGATCGAGCCGGGTACCCGGGTCGCCGTGGACATCCGCGGCCGCCGCGAGCCCGCCGAGGTCGTCACCCCCCCGTTTGTGACAGGAGCGCACTGATGACCGACGGGCTGCCGCCCTTCGCCCACCGCCACCTCGGCCCCGGCGCCGAGGAGGTCGACGCCATGCTGGCCGCCGTCGGCGCCGGCGTCTCTGGACGAGCTGATCGACCGGGCGGTCCCGGCCGGGATCCGTCAGGCGAGCCGCCTGGCCCTGCCGGAGGCGGGTACCGAGGACGAGATCCTCGCCCGGCTGCGCACGATGGCCGATCGCAACGTGGTGGCCACCTCGATGCTGGGCATGGGCTACTCGGGCACGATCACGCCCACCGTCATCCTGCGCAACATCCTGGAGAACCCGGCCTGGTACACGGCCTACACGCCGTACCAGCCCGAGATCTCCCAGGGTCGGCTCGAGGCCCTCCTGAACTTCCAGACCATGGTCACCGACCTCACCGGCATGGACCTGGCCAACGCCTCGCTGCTCGACGAGGCCACCGCGGCCGCCGAGGCCATGGCCATGTGCCGCCGGGTGACCAAGCAGGCGTCGGCCACCTTCTTCGTGGACGCCGAGTGCCACCCCCAGACCATCGAGGTGGTGGCCACCCGGGCCGAGCCCCTCGGCATCAAGGTCATCGTGGGCGACCCGCTGACCGGCCTCGACGGCATCGACGCCTACGGCGTGCTCGTGCAGTACCCGGGCACCAGCGGCGGCATCCGGGACCTGGCCCCGATCGTGGAGCAGGTCCACGAGCAGGGCGGCCTGGTCGTCGTGGCCGCCGACCTCCTGGCCCTCACCCTGCTGGAGGCCCCCGGCGCCGCCGGCGCCGACATCGTGGTCGGCTCCACCCAGCGCTTCGGTGTCCCGCTGGGCTACGGCGGTCCCCACGCCGCCTACATGGCCGTGCGCACCGCCCAGGCCCGCTCCATGCCGGGCCGCCTGGTCGGCGTGTCGCTGGACGAGGCCGGTCGTCCCGCCCACCGCCTGGCGCTGCAGACCCGTGAGCAGCACATCCGGCGGGAGAAGGCCACCAGCAACATCTGCACCGCCCAGGTCCTGCTGGCGGTCATGGCCGTCGATGTACGCCGTCTACCACGGCCCCGACGGCCTCGCCGCCATCGCCGAGCGGGTCCACGAGCGGGCCACCCGCCTGGCGGCCGGCCTGTCGGCGGCGGGCATCGGCCATGAGCACGAGCACTTCTTCGACACGGTCGCCGCGCTGGTGCCCGGTCGGGCCGCCGAGGTCGTGGCCGCGGCGGCCGACGCGGGCATCAACCTCCGCCTGCTCGACGCGGACCGGGTCGGCATCGCGGTCGACGAGACCACCAGTCCGGCCCAGATCGAGGCGGTGTGGGCCGCGTTCGGCGTGACCGCCGACTACGAGTCGGTCAGCGTCGACGCCGCCCTGCCCGCCGACCACATCCGGACCAGCGCCTTCCTGACCCACCCCGTCTTCCACCGGTACCGGTCCGAGACCGAGTTCCTGCGCTACGTGCGCTCGCTGGCCGACAAGGACATCGCCCTGGACCGCTCGATGATCCCGCTGGGCTCGTGCACCATGAAGCTCAACGCCACCACCGAGATGATCCCGGTGACCTGGCCGGAGTTCGGGGCCCTGCACCCCTTCGCCCCCCGGGACCAGGCCGACGGCTACCGGGAGCTGATCGAGGACCTCGAGGCCTGGCTGGCGGAGATCACCGGCTACGACGCCGTGTCGGTCCAGCCCAACGCCGGCTCCCAGGGCGAGCTGGCCGGGCTGCTGGCCATCCGGGACTACCACCGTCAGCGGGGCGAGGCCCACCGTGACGTCTGCCTGATCCCGTCCTCGGCCCACGGCACCAACGCCGCCTCGGCGGTCATGGCCGGCCTGCGGGTCGTGGTCGTGGCCTGCGACGACGACGGCGACGTCGACGTGGCCGACCTGCGGGCCAAGGTGGCCGAGCACGGCGAGAACCTGGCCGCCCTCATGGTCACCTACCCGTCGACCCACGGGGTGTTCGAGGAGCAGATCGGCGAGGTCTGCGCCGCGGTGCACGACGCCGGCGGGCAGGTGTACCTCGACGGGGCGAACCTGAACGCCATGGTCGGCATCGCCCGGCCCGGGCACGTTCGGCGCCGACGTGTCGCACCTCAACCTCCACAAGACGTTCTGCATCCCCCACGGCGGCGGCGGTCCCGGCGTCGGCCCGGTGGCGGTGCGGGCCCACCTGGCGCCGTTCCTGCCCGGTCATCCCGTGGTGCCCGAGGCCGGTCCCGTGGACGGCCCGGGCCCCGTGGCCGCGGCCCCCTGGGGCTCGGCCGGGATCCTGCCCATCTCGTGGGCCTACATCGCCCTGATGGGCCCCGATGGCCTGCGCCGGGCCACCGAGGTGGCCATCCTCAACGCCAACTACGTGGCCACCCGCCTGAAGGACCACTTCCCGGTGCTCTACACCGGCGAGCGGCGGCCTGGTGGCCCACGAGTGCATCCTCGACCTGCGGGGCCTGACCAAGGACACCGGCGTCACCGCCGAGGACGTGGCCAAGCGCCTGATCGACTACGGCTTCCACGCCCCGACGCTGTCGTTCCCGGTGGCGGGCACGCTCATGGTCGAGCCGACCGAGTCCGAGAGCCAGGCCGAGCTGGACCGGTTCTGTGACGCCATGATCGCCATCCGGGCCGAGATCGACCGGGTGGCGGCGGGGGAGTGGCGCGTGGAGGACAGCCCTCTGCGCCACGCCCCCCACACCGCCGAGGACGTGGTGGCCGACGACTGGTCCCGCCCCTACAGCCGGGAGACCGCCGCCTACCCGGTGGCCTCGCTGCGCCAGAACAAGTACTGGGCGCCGGTGGGTCGCATCGACCAGGGCTACGGCGACCGCAACCTGCAGTGCGAGTGCCCGCCCGTCGAGTCGTATGCCGATGCGTAGGGCACTGGCTGCGGCCATCCTGGTGGCGGCCTCCTGCTGGCCGGCTGCGGCGACGACGGGGGCGGCGACTCGGCCCCACCCGCCTCCGAGACCACCACCCTCGACCCCGGCGTCACCTTCGACCAGGACGTCACCGTGCCCAGCACGGTCCCCGAGGGGGCCACGACCACGGTCACCACCGAGCCGCCGGTCCAGACCGAGGCCGGCGAGGTGCCCGCCGCGGTTCCCGGCGGGGTTCCCCGTCCCCGACGGCGCCGAGGTCGAGGTCGGCTCGATCGGCCGCGTCGAGGGCGAGCTGCGCCTGGCCGTGGACTACACGATCGCCGACGAGTTGCCCGCCGTCGTCCACGACTTCTACCGGGACGCCGTGGACGAGGCCGGATTCACCGTGCTGCTGGACTCCGACGACGGCCGGGGTGCGGACTACGTCGGCCAGATGGTCTTCGAGACCACCACCTTCATCGGCAACGTCCTCGTCTCCGGCGACGGCGCCGACGGCGTCCTGCTGACCCTGACCGCCACCCTCCCGGACTGAGGCCGGCGCCGTCCGACCGGGGCTACCAGCCCCAGTCGTCGCGCTGGGGGCCGTTGTCGCCCAGCCAGCCGCCCTTGGGGTAGAGGCACACCTGGTCCTTGCCCTGCTTCTTGGCCCGGCGCACGGCCTCGTCGGCGTGGTCCAACGTCTGCTCGGGGAGGTCGTTGGCGGCGTGGATGGCGACGCCGGCGCTGAAGCTGCGCCCCGGGCCGGAGTCCCGCCAGGCCTGGAGCAGGCGATTCGCCACGGGGAGCGCGTCCAGCTCGGCGTCGCGGGCGATGAAGATGAACTCGTCCCCGCCGGGCCGGGCGGTCAGGTCCGAGTCACGGACGCTGGAGCTGAGGAGATCCGAGAACTCCCGGAGGTAGCGGTTTCCCTCGGCGAAGCCGACGTCCTTGTTGACCTTGCCGAAGTCGTCGATGTCGATGAAGACCAACGCGTCGCCGGGGGTGAGGCTCTGGACGAGGGTCCGAGCGTGGCGGTCGTTGCCGATCCCGGTCTTCTCGTCGCGGCGGAGGTCCTCGGAGAGCTTGCCGATCACCCGGAACTGCTCGAGGGCCGGCCCGGCCTGGGCGGCGAACAGGACGGCCAGCTGCTGGGTGAAGGGGTCGTCGCCCGTCTTGGGCTGGCGCACCACCACGGCTCCGCCGATCTCGGACTCGCCGACCAGCGGGATGATGAGCAGCGTGGTCCCGTTCTCGGCGACGAGCCGCACCTCCTCGGCCTCGATCGTCTCCCCGATGAGCTCGGCGATCTGGAGGCGGACGGCGATGAGCCCTTCGCCCCGTAGGACGCAGGGAACAACCGGCCGTCCTGGTCCGACAGCACGACGCTCACGTGCTCGCCGTGGAACACCTCGTGGGCGAGGCGGGCGAGGACGTCGGCGATCTGCTCGAGGGTGCTGATGCCCGGACGCAGGACCGAGACCTGCCCGGCGAGGGCCCGGATGTCGGCCTCCCGCCGGCGCTCGATCCGCTGTCCCATCCGGATGCCAGACAGGGCCCAGGCCATGGTCTCGCCGACGAGGGCGGCCGCGGGAACGCCACCACGGCGGCGGCGACCGGGATCACGCTGGTGTCGGGCAGCGTCACCGCCACCGCGGAGGTCCCGACGAACAGGGCCGCGACCGCAGTGGTGCCCCGGGCCTGGGTGATGCCGATCCAGGCCAGGACCACGAACCAGGCGGTGGGGTAGAAGGCCACGCTCTGGGGGGCCCGGGACAGGTCGGTCAGCCGGTCGAGGCCCACCAGGCCCACGGTGACGAGGGCGGGGAGCGCCAGTTGGGTCGCCCGGGGCAGTCGGTCCCACGGCAGGAACCAGGCCACCAGGGCCAGCAGGGTCGCACCTCCGGCCGCGACGAGGCCGGCGTCGACGTCGACGCCCGGGGTGTCGATCACCAGGCAGAGGACGGCCAGGACGACGGCGAGGCCGAGGATGAAGACCGCCCCGAGGCGCCCGGCGGCGCGCGGGGTGGTCGGATCGAAGCGGCGACGGCGGTCCTTCATCGGCCCGCACGCCCCGCCGGGATTCTCCGCCCACGACGCATCGTGGTCACAAGCCTACAATCTGTGGTCGTCGCCGACCAGGGGCGATGGCCTCCATTCGGGGCCGGACCGGCCGATGGGACGCGGTGATCCGCCGAATGCTCGCCGCGTCCGCCGTGGGGCTGTTGGCCCTGGGCCTCCCTGCGGTCGCGGCCTTCGCCGCAGCCGCCGACGAGCGCGCGGCGACCCCCGACGAGGCGGTGGCCGACGCCGTGCGCCTGGCTGGCCCGCCAGCAGCGCCCGGACGGGGGCTTCGACGGGTTCATCCCCGGCGGCGGCACGCCCGACGCCATCCTGGCCCTCGCCGAGTCCGCCCAGACCGAACCCAGCTGGAGCAACCGAGCGGCGCTCGAACGGGTCGAGTCCGAGGTGAGCGACGACGGCCGGACGCCCCTCGACGCCGCCCGGAGCATCGCCCGACGGGTCGAGGACCCGCAGGTCACCGCCCGGCTCATCACCCGGGTGGCGCTGCCGGTCGGCCTCGAGGTGGGCGACGAGGGCCCGCTCGGTGACCTGACCGGCACCGCCGGCGACTGGTTGGCCGACGATGGCATCGCCTTCGATGCCCGCGTCGAACTGGCCATTGCCCTCGTCGCAGCTGGGGTGGCATTGCCCGAGGGCACGGTCGACACCGTCCTGGCCGCCCAGCAGGCCGACGGCGGGTGGAACGCCGCGGGGGACCCCGAGGCCGAGGCGGTCGACCTGGCCACCACCGGCGCGGTCGTGGACCTGCTGGTCCAGGCCGGCACCGACCCCTCCTCGGCGCCCGGTGGGGTCCGCGATGGCGTTCATCGGGTCGAACCGGGCCCGCCGCGGTGCCTGGGCCGATGCCGAGGGCGAACCGTCGCCCGTCGCCACCGCCGGTGCGATCCGGGCCATCCGGGCCGTCGGGCACGATCCGGCCGGGTACCTGCTGGGCCACCGAGCTCGGCCTCGAGGCCAGTGTCCCCTCGCCGGTGGCCGCCCTGATGGACCTCCAGCACGCCGACGGCGGCTTCGGCGGCGACGACCCGGTGCGGGTCACCAGCGACGCCGTGCACGCCCTCAGCGGGCGCTGGCTACCCCTCGGACGGGCGGCGAGACGCCTGTGCCCCCGAAACCGGCGGGTTGCCGTTCGAGCCGTCCCTGCATCGTCCTCGGAGCGATCGCCGTCGTCGGCGTCGGCGGCGGCGTGCGCATCATGCGCGGCGGATCCGCCGCCGCCTGAGCCGGGTTCGGACTCCAGCACCACGCCGGGCACCAGGCGGGCGCTCGAAGCGCCGGAACGTCCGCAGGGCCACCCGTCCCGTCACCAGGATCAGCACGGCGTTGGTGAGCGCCGCGGCGGCGTCCCAGGCCAGCGAGGTGACGATGTAGAACGACCAGTAGCGCTCCAGCGTCTCGGCGAAGCCGAGGCCCGGCTCCCAGGCGAGGGCGCCTTGGCCGGCCAGGAACGGCCAGAACCAGAGGTTCATGATCGCGCCGTACAGGAAGCCCCACACCCAGCCGTAGGCCGCGAGGACCACCACCTCGCGCCCGGTGGGCAGGCGGCGGGTGAGCCGACCGAGCAGCCCCGCCCCGGCGCCCATCCAGGCCAGGGCCAGCATCTGGAACGGGCAGCCACGGTCCGATGCCGCCGGTGAGCAGCGCCGAGATCGCCATCGCGCCGAGGCCGAGGAGCAGGCCGAACCGGGGGCCGAAGGCCGCCCCGGCGAGCACGACGAGGAAGAAGATCCCCGACCCGCCGCCGGGCAGGTCGATCAGGCGCAGCACGCCGGCCATGGCCGACAGCACGCCCAGGACGGCGACGGTGGCGCCGGTCATGGTGCCCCGCCGCACCTCGAGGGTGACGGCGAGCACGGCCAGGAGCCCGACGCCGGCGGCGACGAAGGGGGCATCAGCCGGCGTGGGCCTCAGCTGAACGCGGTCTCGGCCGGGATCCAGAACGGGTAGAGGAACGCCGCCAGGCCGACCACGACCAGCAACCCGTAGAACAGCGAGGCGGGGGGCCCGCCGGCGCGGGTGCCCGGGCCGGTGACCGTGGCGGCCGTCATCGGCTGAGGGCCGCGGCCACCTCGGCCACGGTGAGGAAGGGGGGCAGGACCCGCAGGACCTGCGGGCGCGAAGAGCGAACCGGCCAGGACCTCGCGGGCCGGCGCCGGCGGCGACGACGTCGCCGTCGCCCAGCACCACGGCCCGGGTCGCGCAGCGGGCGGCGAGCTCGACGTCGTGGGTGGCCAGGACGACGGCCCCGCCGCCGGCCGCGTGCTCGGTCACGGCGTCGCTCGAGGGCGGCGGCGCGAGGGCGGGTCGATGCCCCGGGTCGGCTCGTCGAGCAGCAGGCCTCGCGCACCCCCGACGGCGACGGCGGCGATGGCGACCCGCTGGCGCTGGCCCGCGGAGAGGGTCCGGGGGTGCCGGTCGGCGCCAGCTCCGCGAGGCCGAGCGCGGTCCAGCCAGGTCGCCACGGCCTCGGGGTCCCGGCGGCCGAGCAGGCGCAGGGTGTGCTCGCAGCTCGGCCCGCACGGTGGGGGCGAAGAGCAGGGCGTTGGGGTCCTGGGGCAGGTAGGCGACCGGGCGGCGGCCTCGACGCGGCCCCGGTCGACCTCGAGGAGCCCGGCCAGCGCCCGCAGCAGCGTGGTCTTGCCCGAGCCGTTGCGGCCGAGCAGGGCCACGACCTCGCCCTGGCGCACGTCGAGGTCGACGTCCTGCAGGGCCCGGCGCTCGCCGTGGCGGACCTGCGAGGCCTCGCCCGGTGAGCAGCGGCTCGCCGGTGGCCGGGGCCGGGGTCGGGCCACGGCGCGGTCGGGGAGGCACGGGGGTCGCGGCCCAGCGGCGGGCGTCGCGCACGGTGAGCGGCGGAGGGTCCCAGCCCAAGCAGGTGGCCGAGGTGGGTGACCGGGGGCGCCCCGGCGTAGGTGGCCAGCGCCGGCCCGACCTCGGCAGGCGGGCGGAGTCGCGCCCGCGTCGATGCGCACGGCGTGGTCGGCCAGCGGAGCGGCCCGTTCGAGGCGGTGCTCGGCGAGCAGCACGGTGGTGCCCAGGTCGGCGTTGAGGCGGGCCACGGCGGCGAGCACGTCGTCGGCGCCCTGGGGGTCGAGCTCGCTGGTGGGCTCGTCGAGCACGAGCACCTCGGGGGCCGTGGCCAGCGCACCGGCGACGGCGGCCCGCTGGCGCTCGCCCCCGGACAGCGTGGCGGGCGACCGGTGGCGGAGGTGGGCGATGCCGAGGGCGTCGAGCACCTCCTCGACCCGGCGGCGCATGACGACGGGGTCCATGCCCAGGTTCTCGAGGACGAAGGCGACGTCGTGCTCGACCTCGTCGACGACGAACTGGGCCTCGGGGTCCTGGTGCGACGAAGCCGACGACGTCGGCCAGATCGCGGGGACGGTGGTCTCGGGTGTTGCGGCCGGCCACGGTGACGGTGCCCGGGAAGCGCCCCCCTGTGGCGTGGGGGACCAGGCCGTTGACCGTGCGCAGCAGCGTGCTCTTGCCCGAGCCCGAGGCGCCGACGACGAGCACGACGTCGCCGGCGGGCACGCTCGAGGTCGACGTCGAGGAGCGCATGGCGCGCGTCGCCGTAGGCGAAGCCGACGCCGTCGAAGGTGACGCACCGCGCTCACGACGTCGCTCCCGCGGGGATCTCGACCGGGGCCGGGGCGGCGCGGTCTCGCTCGGCGGGAGCGCGGGCGAGTGGGGAGCAGCGCGGGGACGGCCAACGTCAGGATCCCGAGCGTGGGCACGCAGGGCCAGGCCAGGGGCCTCGAGGGGGTCGGCGGACCAGGTCAGGGTGGCCTCACCGGCGATGACGGTCCGCTGCGACGAGGGCCAGGCCCAGGCCGGTGGTGGCGATCACCAGCGACGTCCTCGGCGGTCAGGCGCCGGGGTCGGTAGCGCTGGCGGGGCGAGGCCTTCGAGGCCAGGACGACCGAGCCGACCAGGAGCAGGAGCCCGGCGGTGGCCAGCACCGTGGCCAGGCCGGACCCGCCGGCCGATGAGCGCGACGAAGGCGCCGGCCAGCGCGAGGAGCGCCAGGAGAGCGCCCCAGGCCGAGGCGGTGTCCGCCGGCCCGGGTGGATGGCGGGCGAAGCCCCGCGAGTCCATCGAGTCCGCCAGGCGTAGCGAACGCTCGATGCCGGTCTCCAGCACCGGGATGACGGTGCGGACCAGCCGGCCCCGACGGCGCACGATGCCCCCGGTGCGGGCCCGGTCCGCCTCGCGGGCGGTCTGCCAGGACGTCACGGTGGAGGGGACGAAGGCCGCGGCGACGGTGACCACGAGGCCCGCCTCGTGGAAGGCCCGCGGCGCGCTGCCCAGGAGCTCGTGGTGCGACACCACGCTGTTGAACGCGCCGAACACCCCGAGGAGCACGACGATGGCGTAGCCCTCGACCAGCGACTGCAGGAGCGACTTCGGTCTCGACGGTGCCGCCGACGGTGAACCCGCCGAGATCCGGGGCAGGGTCACCTCGGGCAGGGTGAACAGCACCGTGCCGACGCCGTGGGTCGTGAGCGCGGTGAGGACGACCCGGATCAGGGCCATGACGATCCCGGCCCCGACGAGCAGCCGGAAGGCCCCGGTGGAGCTCACCCGGTGGGCGGCGGTCACCAGGGCGCTGGTGGCCAGGACCAGGGTGAGGTAGAGCGGGCTGGGGGCGAGTTGGACGACGACCATGGCCGCGAGGGCCCAGGCCAGCCAGGTGACCGCGTGGAGGCGGGGAACGGAGCTCAACGGCAAGAGGATGCCGCAGGCGTCCCGGCGGTCGCGTCGTCGACGTTGGTTGACGGCGCGGCGGCCCGGGGCCTACCGTGCCCGGCGGAGCGGTCGCCCATCGGCTCGGAGGTCATGGGCGGCCCCGGCAGCGGCACCGCCGGGGTGGGGGAAGTCGGTGCGAGACCGACGCTGACCCGCAACTGTGAACGACCTTCGGGTCGTGAGCCAGGATGCCCGCCACTCCCGTCGGTTCGCCGACGCCCGTCTTCGGTGTCGCCCAGGGAGTGGCACCTCACCGGGCCCCCGTGGAACGGGGCCCAACGGAGGTTGTCATGGGTGTCCTTCCGCCGATCCTGATCGGCTCCCTCGTCCTGAGCGTCGCCTTCGGCTCGCTCGCGGCACCGTCCGGCGCCGACGCCTACACCGACGCCGGCATCAGCTGGCTGCTCGACCAGCAGCGCGACGACGGCGGCTTCGAGCTGGCCGACTTCCCCGGCTTCGAGACCCCCGACGCCGTGCTGGCGATCGCGGCCGACGCCCAGACGACCTCGACCTGGTCGACCAGCGAGGCACTGGCGGCCGTGGAGGCGGCCGAGTCCGACCTCGGGGCCACGGCCCTGGACTGGCTCGACGACTGGGTCGACGGCGCCATCGCCAACCCGTTCCCGCCACCGGCCTTCCTCGACGTGGGGGCGGGGCAGAGGGCCAAGCTGATCCTGCAGGTGGCGGGACCGCTCGGGCTGGACCCCGCCGACTTCGACCCCGCGGCGGACTCGGCCCAGCCGGTGGACCTCACCGCCGGCCTCGACACCATCGCCCCGGCGGTCTTCAACTCGTTCCTGTTCGGCCGGCTGGCCGAGAGCGGGCTGGACCAGAACGTGCACCAGCGCGACCTGCAGCTGGTCTGTGAGGCCCAGCACGCGGGGGGTGGGTGGGGCTTCGACGGCCTCCCCGCCGGCACCGATCCCGACCTGGACACGAGCGGCTTCGCGATCATGACCCTGGTCGCGGCCGGGGTGCCCACCACCGACGCCGTCCTGACGACGGCCGCGGGCTGGGTCGACGGCGGCCAGCAGCTGAACGGCGCCTGGCAGACCCCGCCCACCTTCGGCCCCTCGGTGGACGACCCGAACGCGACGGCACTGGCCCTCATGGCCGACGCCGCCCTGGGCGGCACGGCCGACGTGGACCTGGCCGTGACCTGGCTGCAGGGCGAGCAGCTCACGATGCCCCCCGCCGACCACGGACGCTTCGCCAGCCCCAACGACGGCTTCGGCGTCAACACCTTCGCCACCACCCAGGCCATCCAGGCCCTCCTGCTGGACCAGGCCGGGGCGGACTGGCTGCCACGGCCGGCGGCGGACAGCGGCCGGCGCTGCATCGCCCCCGACACCTACACCGACGTCCCGGCCGACGCCTGGTACGACGACGGCGCCCGCTGGGTGGACGACGAGGACATCGTGAGCGGCACCAACGGTGCCCTCCTGCCCAGGGACAACGTCAACCGGGCCCAGGCGTCCATGTGGCTGAACCTCGTGTTCGGCGGACCGGGTGGGGATCCGCACGCCTTCGTCGACGTGCGGGACGGCGCCTGGTACGAGGACGGCGTGAACTTCGTGGACGGGGCCCCCAACGGTCGCATCCTGACCGGGGCCAGCGACCGGTTCCGGCCCCGGGTGAACCTGAACCGGGCGCAGGCGGCCGCGTGGCTCTACGCCGCCGCGGGCTCGCCGGACGTGACCGGACTCCCGGCCCACGGCTTCACCGATGTCGGTGGGGACGCCTGGTACCGCCACGCCGTCACCTGGGCCAAGGCCAGCGGCATCGTGTCCGGCTTCGGCGACAACACCTTCCGCGGCCTGGGCGAGGTGAACCGGGCTCAGTTGACCCAGTGGATGTTCAACCTGGGCGCCACGCCGGAGGCCTGGGAGGACGGCGCCGTCCTGCCACCGACGGCCCTCTTCACCGCCGCACCGTGATCACGATCCGCACCCTGCGGGCTGCCGTCCTGGGCGCCCTCGTGGGCTCGCTGGCCGTGGCGGGCATGGTCAGCTCGGCCTTCAGCGCCCCCGCAGGGCCCGAGGCCCAGGCACTGAACCGCGTCGCCATCGTGGTGGACACGGGCTCGGGGCCGGTGTCGCGCTGCGTGTCCTTCGCCGAGGACTCGATCAGCGGCATCGAGGCACTCAACCGGGCCGGTCTGGCCCCGGTGGTCCGAGGCTTCTCGGGCGAGGGCGGTGCGGTGTGCGGGCTGAACGGCGTCGGTTGCCCGGCGGACAGCTCGTGCCTCACCTGTCAGGCCCCGAACTACTGGGCGTACTACCGGGCCGACAACGGCGCCGGCGGCTTCGCCTACTCGTCGGTGGGGGCCGGGGCCATCGCCGTCACCGACGGCGATGTCGAGGGATGGCGGTGGGGGACCGGAGCGGCGCCGAGCTACCGGTCGTTCGGGTCGATCTGTCCCCTCCAGCCGCCACCGACCCCGACGACCAGCACGACCACGGCACCGCCCGGACCGGGCGGGGGCAGCGGCAACGGTCAAGGCAACGGTCAGGGCCAGACCGGCGGCGGTCCGCCGGCGGGCCCGCCGACCGAGGACACCGCGCCGGGCGCCACGACCACGGTCGTCGGTCCCACGACCACTGTGGTGGGGGAGGGGAGTCCCGACGAGAATGGCCGGCAGACGGTCTCCGATGGCGACGCCACCACGGTGGACGGCGAGCGAGCCGCCGCCCGCACGCCCCTCGAGGAGGGCCAGGGCGGCGGCACCCGGACCTGGCTGGCCTTCGTGGCCCTGCTGGGTGGCTTCGCCCTCGCCGGCTGGCGCATCCGACGTGTCCGGAGCCGCTCGAGCTGAGCCGTCGGTTCTGGCTCCCGATCCTCCGGCCATCACCGGAGGAGCGGGAGCCAGAACGGTAATATCGTCACGTGACGGAAATAGCGAGGGGACAGGTGTGCCGATGGTGCCGGCGATCGATCACGTCGCGGCGCCGGTCCGGGGCGTCCGAAGCAGTTCTGCCGGCCGGCGTGTCGTCAGGCGGCGTACCGGGCCCGGCGGCTGGCGTCGGGCCACGGGTTGGCCGACGGCGAGGTGATCGTGCCGCGAGGACGTCCTGGAGGCTCTGGGCGACGCCCAGTACACGCTGGCGGCGGCGCTCGAGGACGTCGAGGTCGACCTGGCCGAGGCGACGGGGCCCGACGACGTGCGGGCGGCGCTGGACCACCTGGTGGAGGCCTGTGGACAACTGGCCGCCCTGGAGGTCCGCCCGGTGGCGGACCGCCGGTAATCCTCGTTATGTAAAGTTACGGTCGGGACCCGGGATCCTGGTCAGGAGAAGGCCTCCCCCGGGTTCCGCCACGCCGTCCAGACCACGAGGCCGGCCACCACGACGCTCAGGGCGAGGCTCACGGGCACCGCGATCTGGTCGGCGCCCTCGAGCGGGTCCAGGTGGCGCAGGTGGTACACGAGGTGCGGGATGCCGTAGGCCAGCCACGCTCCCCCAGCGGCGAGGACCGCCGTGCGGCTGAGTGTGACGAACGCCACGATGGCGACGACGGCCAGGGCCAGGTTCAGCGCCCCGACGTCCCGCACGAGGTGCTCGTTGTAGGGCCCGTCGACGCTGACCCAGAACCGGCCCGCCCCGGGGAAGTCGTCGTAGAACGACTGTGGCGCGAACGCCGCCCACAGACCGACCTGCAGGCCGATGAGGGCGAGGATGCCCAAGGCGACACGAACGACCCGCGGTGGCGTCATCTCGTCAGCTTGGCACCTGCCCGAGGCGAAGAGGCGTTCGCTGGGGCGACCGGAACGACGCGCTAACGCCGCTTTGGCCTTCTTCTGTCTACGGTGGACCTCTCGGTCGCGGCGCTCGAGGTCCTCCTGTCCGACGACCCTGCTTGCCTCAGTTGCCTCGTTGCTGCGGCCAGGGCTGCGTCGTACCGCTTCTTGAGTCCGACGACCTCGGGAGCACTGACCGGGCTCTTACGGGGCCTCAGGGTGCCGGTCCACGTGCTTCCATCCCAGTACCGCACCTCGTCGTCCCCGACTGGATACCAGCCAGGAGGTGGTGCAGGCGGAGGTGGCGTCGCAGTCACGGGATCGGCCTCGCTGTCCACTGACCGACGTCGTGCCAGACCTTGTGGGGGTCCATGGGGAGCCGTCGGCCGAAGTACAGGGGAAGTGAGCACGGGCTGAAAGGCGGCGCGGCCGCGGCCCGCGGTCGGCCGATACGGTGGTTTGTCGTATGTCCAGACGGATCGATGTCGAGCTCACCAGTGACCGCGGCGACGGGACGCTCACGTGGCGTGCCGCCGGGGCCAAGGCGCCCAAGGGCGTACTCGACGCCAGCCTCCTGCCCACCGGGGTCAAGGTCGGCGACACGGTCAAGGCCGACGCCGACTACGACATGGAGGGCGTCACCATCGTCGCCGTCCTTGCCCCCACGGCGAAGAAGGAGGCCGAGAACGTCATCGAGTTCATCGGGGCTCCGCCGCCCCCGCCGCGGGACTACTCCAAGGAGCCCGAGCGGCGGGAGCGCAAGCCCCGTCGTGGCGACCGTGACGGCCGGGGTGGTCCCGGCGGACGGGGTGGTCCTGGGTCCCGGGGTGGCGGCGGTCCGGGGGCCCGGTGGGAACGCAAGCCGCATGACCGTCCCGAGCGCCCCCGCTTCGAGCGACCGGAGAAGCCGAAGCTGCCCCCCAAGCCCAAGGCGCCCCGCCTGCGGGCCGGTCGCAAGCACCGCCAGGCCCTCCTGGCCGAACTGCCCGAGGAGCAGCGTCCCGTCGCCGAGCAGGTCCTGAAGGGCGGCATCCCCGCCGTGCGGGCCGCCATCGACGAGCAGAACGCCGCGGCCAAGGAGGCCGGGAACCCGCCGGTGAAGGCCGAGGCCCTACTGGCCATGGCCGAGGCGATCGTGCCCAAGGCCCGAGTGGCCGAGTGGCGGGACCGGGCCGAGGCCGCCATCGAGCAGATCGACACCGTGGACCTCCGCGACCTGCGCTCGGTGGTGACCAAGGCCGAGAGCGCGGCCAAGGACGAGGAGTCCCGAGTCCTGGCCGAGCAGCTCCGCACGGGCCTCGCGGCCCGGCTGGAGAAGGAGCAGGCCGCCTGGCTGGCCGAGATCGCCGAGCTCCTGGCCGACGACCGGGTCGTGCGGGCCCTCAACGTGAGCAGCCGTCCGCCCAAGGCCGGTACTCCCCTCCCCCGCGACCTGGCCGAGCGCCTGGCCACAGCGGCCGGCGCGGCCCTGACCGACCAGATCGGGCCCAAGCGCTGGAGCACGGTGCTCGAGGCCCTGGCCCTCTCCCCCGTGCACGCCCAGGTCGAGCCCGCCTCGATCCCGGCCACCCCCAACGAGGAGCTCGTGGCCGCAGTCACGAAGGTCTCGATGCAGGTGCCCCAGATCGCCGCCAAGTTCGGCATCGAGCCCAAGCCCGCGCCCCGCTCCCGCGGCGGCCGCTCCCGTCCCCGCTCGGGTGGGCCGAAGCCCGGCGCCAAGCCGGGCGCCACGGCTCCGGCGGGCCCCCCAGGGCGCCTCGCATCCCGCCCCCGCCGCCCCTCGCCGACACGCCCGTGGGCGCCGCTGCGACGCCTGCGGCCGAGCCGGTCGCTGAGGCGTCGGCGGTGCCCGCTGAGGCTGCTGTGGTCGAGGGAACCGACGGCCCGGAGGGGGCTGACGCTTCGGCGTCGGCTGCCCCGAGGCCGAGGTCGGCGGCTGAGGTCGTGGCCGAGCCAGTCGCCTGTGCGCGCCGAGGCGCTGTCGTCGAGGCAACCGATGGCCCGGAGGGGGCTGCTGCTCCGCGTCCTCTGCCCCGGAGAGCGAGCCTGTGGCTGAGGTCGTGGTCGAGCCGGTTGTCGAGGAGTCGACTGCCCCCACCGAGGCTGTCGTGGTCGAGGGAACCGATGGCCCGGAGGGGGCCGACCCTCCTGGGTCCTCCGCCGACACCGGTTCCTCCGCTGACGCGGGCAGTTCGGAAGAAGCCGCTTCCTAGGTCACCTCCGGCAGCGGTTCGAACCGCGCCAGGCGCGGCCAACTGCGCTGAGAACGGCGACCACCCCGCCCGCCCGTCACCGAGGCGGCCGGGCCGGCCAGCCGGCGGGCATGACCCACCCCGGCACGACCGGGCCGGCCAGGGTCAGCCAACAGCTCGAGCACCTCGCTCGGGTCCCGCAGCACGAGCTCGCCGTCGGCGCCCACCGACACGCGGGTTCCACCCCGCCAGCGCGAACGTTGCGCCGACCTCCCGGGCGCAGTGGCGGTCGTGGTCGGTGTCGCCGACGTAGAGGACCTCGCCGCCCGTGACGCCCAGGTCGCCTCACGACGGGCCGCAGGGACTTGGGTGCCCGACGGGCGAAGGCCCGGGCGGTCGGGCCGCCAGCCGAGGCGGGCCAGCTCGGAGGCCCCCGAGTCGGGGTGCTTGTTCGAGCAGACCCCCCAGCGGGGCAGCGTGGCCAGCAGCTCGTCGATCCCCGGGAAGGGGTCCGAGACGGTCAGGTCGTAGTGGGCCACGTAGTCCTCGACGGTGATGCCCAGGGTTGGCGCAGTCGTCGGTCAGGACCCGGCCCATTGCCGATCCGCGACCGTTCGATGCCCAGGGCCAGGAACGGGGCGATGAGGGCCTCGTCGGAGTCGACCAGGGTCCCGTCGAAGTCGAACACCGCCACGGGGGCGACTCACGGGCGATCGGGGGGTCACGACGGTGGCGTGGCTGGCCGGCCCCGATACTCGCCGGTGGCGTGGTCCTCGTCCCAGCGGGCCCCGCAGGTGGCGCACTCGCAGCTGTCCAGATCGACGGCGGCCAGGTACAGCCGGCGGACGTCGTAGGACGTGCAGAAGGGACAACTCAGTGCACCGGCTGCCACGGTAGCGAGCCGCGTCCAGGGTCCTGAGTACCCTGCCCGCCATGGTCATCTACGAGAAGCGCGGCCACATCGGCCTCCTCACCATCGATCGCCCCGAGGCCCGCAACGCCGTCAACGGCGACGTCGCCGCGGGGCATGGAGGACGCCATCGACCAGCTGGAGGCCGACGACGAGGTCTGGGTCGGCGTCCTCACCGGCAACGGTCCCGTCTTCTGCGCCGGTGCCGATCTGAAGGCGATCTCGGCCGGTCAGGCGGCTGACCTGCAGACCAAGCGGGGCGGCTTCGGCGGCATCGTGACGCGGGAGCGGATCAAGCCGATCATCGCCGCAGTCGACGGTCCGGCGCTGGCCGGCGGCACCGAGATCGTGCTGGCGTGCGACCTGGTCGTGGCCTCCACCGCGGCCCGGTTCGGCATCCCGGAGGTGAAGCGCTCCCTCGTCGCCGCGGCCGGTGGGCTGTTCCGCCTCCCCCGCAAGATCCCGTTCAACATCGCCATGGAGGCGGCCCTCACCGGCGACCCCATCAGCGCCGAGCGGGCCCACCACTTCGGCCTGGTCAACCGCCTGGTCGAGCCGGGCACGGCGCTGGACGCGGCGCTGGAGCTGGCCGAGGCCATCAGTGTCAACGCCCCCCTCGCCGTGCGGGAGAGCCGGCGACTGGTGCTCGAGAGCGTGGCGGTGACCGATGACGTCGAGGGCGTCCGTCAGTCCGGTGCCGCCCTCATGGGCCTGGCCTCCACCGAGGACTTCGCCGAGGGCCCGATGGCCTTCATCGAGAAGCGTGACCCCGTCTGGAAGGGCCGCTGACCCTGCTCAGGTGATGGTGGCGAGGATGCCGTGGTCGTGGAGGAACTCGGCCAGGCCGTCGACCAGGTTCAGCTCGGCGACGTCGCTCAGGGGGACCCAGCGGGCCTCGGCGGCGTCGTCGCCCGCGGTGGGGGTCGTGGCCTCGAGGACCGCCACCCGGAAGTCCAGGATCACGTAGTGCTGGTCCTCGTCGAAGCGCTCGACCCAGCCGACCAGCTCGCCGCAGACCCCTTCGACGGCCGTCTCCTCCCACAGCTCACGGACGACGGCCTCGGCCAGCAGCTCGCCGGCCTCCACGCGGCCGCCCGGAACCGACCACTGGCCCGCCGCGGGGCCGTGGCCTCGGCGGATCATCAGCAGGCGGTCGGCGTCCACGGCGATGGCGCCCACGCAGATCTGAGGCGCATTCACGGCTCGAGGCTCCGGTGCACGACGATGGCCCGGGCCACCAGGCCGAAGCCCTCGAAGAAGTTCTTGGTCGCCCGGCTGCCGGGAAGGGCCAGGGCGTCGACGCCGATGCAGCCCCGCTCCCCCGCCCAGGCCAGCACGGTGTCCATCATCGCCGCGCCCACGCCGACGCCCCGGGCCCCGGGCTCCACGTAGAGGTCACGGACCACCGCGAGCAGTCCCTCGTCGGCCACCGCCTCGATCGTGGTCACGGCGTAGCCGATGACGGTCTCGTCGATGGTGCCGACGAGCACCAGCGTGTCGGGGGCGTCCAGGTCGGCGGTGAGGCCGTCCTCGACCGGCTCGGGCCGGGCGCTGCGGCGGCGCCACACGATCCCGCCCTTCTGCTCGGCCAGCTCGGCGATGACCTCGCGGGCCAGGGTGGCCAGGCGCGGCAGGTCGGCGGGTCCGGCGGGGCGCACGCCTTCCACGAGCCCGATCAGCTCAGCTGGGCGATCTTGTTCAGGATCGTGCGTCGACCCCGCGTGGACTCCTCGTAGGCCCGGACGGCGTCGAGGTCGGTCGGGTCCAGAGCCTCCAGCCGGGGCATCACCTGGAAGGCCGACAGGTTGTCGTAGTCCGGGATGGCCAGCGCGCCGGGGTCTGGGCCCGGCGCGGCCGCTTCGGTCTCCACCGCGACCAGCCGAGTGGGCCGATCGGTGGCCGTCTCGACGTCGACGCTCGTCGGCCCCCGCTTCCGGCTCACCTCCGGTCGGGAGGTAGGCGCTGACCACGGCCAGGCCGGTGCCCAGGATCTCGTCGACCCGGCGGCGGCCCCGCCGCACGGCGTACTTGCCGATCGTGCGGGTGAACAGGATCTGGCGCCGACCCCGAGCCGCCATCTCCGGGAACAGACGTCGGGCCTCCAGGGCCAGGCCGAGCGGGGCGTAGAGGACGACGTCGGCCACCTGCTCGAGAGCGCTGCGGCCGTCGTCGCCGGGGCCCGGTCCCGCCGAACCGGGGGCCGCGTCGCTCATGGGCCGGTCAGGGGCTGTCGGTCAGACACAGTCGAGGCAGAGCTTCTTCTTGGCGTCGGCCAGCTGCATGTCGGGCTTGACCAGGAAGCAGGAGGAGCAGACGAACTCGCCCGCCTTGCGGGGGGCCACCCGGCTGCCGCCGTCGGTGCCGTCGTCGTCGGTGCCCTTGGTCACGCGACCGGGCTTCTCCTCTTCCTCCTCTTCCTCCTCGTCGTCGGTGGCGGCGATCCGGTCCTTGAGGATGGTGTCGAGGTCGGCCTCGACGTCATCGGGATCGGGCTCGTCCTCGTCGTCATCGCCGGCGGCCGCCGTGCGTGTCGGCCGGTCGGTGGCCGCGGCGTCTTCGTCCTCGTCCGCCTCGTCCGCCTCGACCACCGCGACGGCGTCGTCGACCAGGACCTCGTCGCCCACCAGGGCGTCCTCGTCGAGGGCGACGTCGACGACGAGCTCCTCGGTCGTCCAGGTCCTCGTCGATGTCGACGGGACCGTCGTCCCCGCTGTCGATCACGTCCACCGTGTCGTCGTCCTCAGCCATGCCTCTCCTCGTGGGAACGCCCACTGGGCGATCGTGGGCGGATCATAGAGGGGTGGTCCCGCGTTCGTGCGTACGGTCAGGGGGTCTGGCGCCGGGCTTCGGCCCGACGTTCGGCCTCGAGCCGTTCCAGCTCGGGCTCGGGATCGTGGTCGACGTAGCGCATGAGCTCGGCGACGGCGTGGTGGCCGGCCACCTGGGCGATGCGCTCGTGCATCTGCTGGGCCACCCAGCGGTAGGCCGGGTGGCCCTGCGGGGTCGTGCGCAGCTCGAGCATGTGCATCGCGGATCGGGCGTTGAGCTGCATCACGAAGCGGATGCGGTACGCCAGGGCCACGGCGTAGGAGGCCTGGTGGGGGAAGTCGGCGTCGAGGGCGTCGAAGAGGGACTCGGAGCGGGCCATGGCCTCGTCGAAGCGGTCGGCCTGCCCGGCGGCGTCGACCGACTCGGGCCGGGTGTAGCCGTGTCGAGGGGTGAGGCGCTGCCATTCGATGGTGAGCATGCGGTGGCGCTGCAGGTCGCGGAAGGCGCCGTAGTCGGTCAGCACGTCGAAGCGGTAGAAGCACCGCTCCAGGGCCCGCCCGGGCTTGTGGCGTCGGTTGGCCCGCTCGCCGCAGTAGGCCCGCACGACGGCCAGTCGCTCGTCGGTGGTCATGGCGCGGACCTTCGCCTCGATCTCGGTCTCGGACCGGTCGGTGAAGGCGTAGAGCATGCTCGCCACCATCTTCACCTCGGCGTCCGGGTCGAAGTCGACCAGCGTCACGTCCGGCGGGTCGTCCCCCGGACCGGCGGTCGGGAACACGTTGGCGGCCACCTCGTCCATGGCCATGCGGGTCTCGGCCAGGTAGTTGCTCCAGGCGACGCCCCGGTCGGGTACGTCGACCCGGCGGAGGAAGGAAGGGATCACCTTGCGCAGCTCGGCCAGCATCATCGCCGCGTACGACCGGGCCTCGGGCAGGGGGTGGGCCCGCATGCGCAGCAGGAGTTGCTCGTAGCCCTGGCCGGTGCCGTAGATCCCGACGTTGGACAGCGAGGCCGCGGGCAGGATCCCCCGCAGGGCGTCGAAGGCCTTGGCCCGGATCGACTGGCGGTAGACGAAGTCGGAGTCGGCCGGGTCCTTGGGGATGTGCTCCCGGAAGAAGTCGCCCAGGGTGGGCACCAGATCGGCGTAGGTGTCGAAGAGCCGGTCCATGTCGCCGACGTAGCGGGTGCCGAGGCCGGACTGCAGCACGTCGGGGTCCCGGTAGTAGCGGAACCGGCCGCCGATGCGGGCGTCGTAGGCGATGTAGCGGGTGGACTGCTCGAGGTAGGCCATGAGCCGGCCCCACTCGAGGACCTTGGTGAGGATGTTCGACGCCTGCTCACAGGCCAGGTGCACGCCACCGAGCTGGGCCACCGAGTCGTCGCCGTAGTCGTAGAAGACCGTCTGGTAGAGCTCCTCGGCCCGCGTCAGGCCCACGGTGGCATCGACGGTCTGGTCGCCGGTGATGTCCAGGTCGACGACGAACTCGTCGAGGAAGAGGCGGCGCAGGCTCTTGGGCGAGCGTGAGTACCGGGCGAAGAGCGCCCCCTTCACCACTTCGGGCAGGTTGACCAGCGCGAAGACGGGGCGGTCCAGGTTGGTGAAGTACCGGCGGAGGATGTCCTCCTCGTCGGAGGTGTACTCCTCGGCGACGTAGACGCTCACGGCAGCAGCTTCATGTGGGAGGTCAGCGTAGGACCTCACCCGAGGCCAACGGGTGACCGCTCAGGGTGACTGATCTGACATCTGACCGCGAGTTGTGAGGACCTGATGACCGCGGCGCTCGGCGATGACCACGGTGCTCGTCGGGTCGCCTTCGCTGACCTTCGGCTCCGTGAGTGACTACGAGCGTGACGCGACGGCTTCGGTGAACGACGCCTTTGCGTCCGCCACCCGCGACGGGTCCAGCCAGAGGTCGGCCACGGTCATGGCCATGGCCCGGGCTCCGTCGAGTACCGCCCGGTCGCCCTCCTCGCCCCGGGCGAACGCGGTGAACTCCGGCGTGTGGATGGACACCCCGGCGGGCGCGACGGCCAGCATGGGGTGGATGGAGGGCACCACGTAGCTGACGTTGCCCATGTCGGTGCTGCCGACGACGTTGGTCGTCACCGACGGATCCGCCAGGTTCCGCCCGGTCCGTTCGGCGTTGGCGCTGAACAGGTCGACCAGCACCGGGTTGTCGATCATGTCGGCGTAGGCCGGGTCCTGCCACTCGTGGTCCATCGTGCAGCCGGCGGCCGTCGCCCCCGCCTCGAGGCAGTTCAGGACCCGCTCCTTGAGGCCCTGGAGCAGGCGGAGGGTGGGTGAGCGCACGTACCACTCCGCGGCCGCGTACTTGGGCACGATGTTGGGCTTGTCGCCGGCGTCGGTGAAGATCCCGTGGATCCGCTCCGAGGGCCGGATGTGCTGGCGGAGGGCGGCCACGTTCATGTAGCCGAGCACCGCGGCGTCGAGGGCGTTGCGCCCCTTGTGCGGGAAGGCGGCGGCGTGGGCGGCCTGGCCGTGGTACTGGACGTGGACCTGCTGGATCGCGATGACGTTCATCGCCTTCAGGTCGCCGTCGGCGGGGTGGATCATCATCGCCGCGTCGAGGCCGTCGAGGAGGCCGCGCTCGGCCATGAAGACCTTGCCCCCGCCACCCTCTTCCGCCGGTGAGCCGAGCACCACGACCCGGCCGCCCAGCTCCTCGGCCACGGTGGCGGCGGCCAGGCCGGCCCCGAGACCCGCCGCCCCGATGACGTTGTGCCCGCACGCATGGCCGATCTCGGGGAGGGCGTCGTACTCGCAGAAGACCCCGATGGTCGGCCCGTCGCCCTTGCCGGCCGAGGCCACGAACGCGGTGTCCATGCCTCCGGCGCCCCGCTGGACGTCGAAGCCCTCGTCCTCCAGGACCCCCGCCAGCAGGTCGTGGGCGTGGTGCTCCTCGTAACAGAGCTCCGGGTGCTCATGGATGCTGTGGGAGATCTCCAACAGCACATCGGCTCGCTGGTCGATTTCCCGGGTCAGGCGATCCTTGACCGCGTCCGCGTCCATGGCCCCTGTCTAGACGACGATGCGCAGTGCGTCAGGCTCGAGGCGGATGGAGAGCGCCTTGGCCGGGCCGAGGCGCTCACCGTCCAGCCATACCCCGTGGCCCTTCGGCACGTCGTGCTGCACGGCCTCGGCCCGCCTGATGCGGATGCCCGGATGGGGCACGTGGGTGCCCAGGGGCAGGCGACGCCGGGCCTTCAGCCGATCGCTCGTGGACATCGTCACCTCGACGACCTCCAGCTGGCCGTCCCCGGGGTGGGCTCGGGGGGCGACGTCCCAGGGCCCCAGCCACTGGGCGTTGAAGGCGCCGAAGAGCGGGCCGCGCAGCCAGCCCCGGCGGACCACGAGGTGGGCCACGAACCAGTGCAGGCGGCCGTCCACGAGCACCGAGCCGAGGTCGACGGTGAGCCGGGTGGCGGCGGCGGAGCGCAGGCGGGCCTCGTCGCCCCGGCCCCCCACCGTCCGGCACAGGTCGCCGGCGAGCAGGCCCAGCGGCGGGAGCTCTTCGTTGGCCCGCCGCGCCGCCGTGACCACCGCCCGGGCCTCGGCGTCGGTGCGCACAACGACCCCGTCGTCGGGTAGCGGCCCCACGCTCCCCCAGTCCCGGCCCTTCTCGATGCTCACGACTGGCTCACCCCCGAGGAGGCGGCCACCACCCCCCGGTCCACCCGGCGGATGGCCGAGCGGGCGGTGTCACGGGTGGTCGGGTCGGGGGCGACCTCGGCGATCTGGCGCAGCAGGTCGAGGAGCTGGCGGATCTGGCGCACGAAGTCGCCGCCGGAGAGCTCGTCGTCACCGAGGACCTCGTCGAGCTGATCGCCCTTGGTCCATTCGTGGGCCAGGGAGATGAACCCCGGGTCGGGCTCACGGGTGAGGCGCAGGGAGAGGGCCGTCTCCTCCTTGACGAGCCCGGTGGCCAGGTCGGCCAGCGTTCCCACCGTTGTCGCAGCAGCACGTTCGGGAATGTCGGGGCGGGAGCGGGGTCGGGGCTGCGGTGCTCGTAGGTGAAGCAGGACAGGAGGGCGACCAGGCCAGGGCCGTCGAGTCCGTCGAGGAGGCCCTCGTCGAGGGCCTCGGCCACCAGCAGGTCGCTCTCGTGGTAGATCCGGGCCAGGCGGAGGCCCGACTCGGTGAGTGACCAGCCGTCGAGGATGCCCCGGCCCTGCAGGACCTGGAGGACCCGGTCGAACTGGCGGGCCAGCGAGGCGCTGTCCTGGCCCAGGCGCTTCTCGTGGACGCCGATCTCCTGGCGCAGCCGGCGGGCCCGGCGGGCCGAGCGCAGGTGCTTGCGCACGTCAGGGCACCCGGCGACGGGGTGCTCGTCGGGGTCGATCCTCTCGCGGGTCGACGGGCTGGGGCGGCGGGTCTTGGTCCGGTCCAGTCGCCGGGCCACCTCGTTTCGGAACTTCTGGTTGTTGGGTCGGTAGGGCTCGGGCAGATCGAGGCGGCCGAGTGGCACGGGTGGTGCCGTCACGGTCTGGGAGCCGAAGGTCAGGACGCGGCCGGACCGGTTGATGGCCCGCACCCGCACGTGGCCCTGGGCCCGGTGGGCGACCGACAGGACGGCGACCCGCTCGTGGCCGTCCTTCATCGGCGCGTCGACGACGTCGCCGGGGCTGAGCTCGCTCAGGCGCTCCTCGATGACCCGCTGCGGCGGGCGCTCCCGTCGGACCTCGCCGGCGTCGACCAGAGCCAGGTACTCGGCGACGTCGCCCCGGTCGCAGGCGGCGGCCTCCTCGACGTCGGCCAGTTCCTGGCGGCGGCCGTCGATGCCCCGCTCGGCCCGCACCAGGGCGCGGTCGGACTGGAACTGGGCGAAGGAGAGGGCCAGCAGCCGGTGGGCGGTGTCGGGGTCGTGGCGGCGAACCAGGTTGGCCGCCATGTTGTAGGTGGGGCGGAACGCCGAGCGGAGCTCGAAGCGGCGGCTGGCGGCCAGGGTGGCGACGTCGGCGAAGGCCACGAACGGCGACCAGAGGACGATCGGCGGTGCCGTGGTCGTCGATGCCCCGCCGGCCGGCGCGGCCGGTGAGCTGGGTGTACTGCGACGGGGTCAGCCGCTCGTGGCGCTCGCCGGTGAACTTGCTGAGGCTCGAGATCACGACCGAGCGGGCGGGCATGTTGATCCCGAGGGCCAGCGTCTCGGTGGCGAACACCACCTTGACCAGGCCCTCCACGAAGCAGGCCTCGACGGCCTCCTTGAAGGGCGGCACCATGCCGGCGTGATGGGCGGCGATCCCGGCGCCGAGGCCGTCGCGCCACACGGCGAACTGCAGCGCGTCGAGGTCCCGGTCCGACAGCTCCGACACGTGGTCGTCGACGATCTCGTCGATGCGGACCCGCTCCTCGGCCGTGGTCAGCGCCGGCCCGGCCCGGGCCACCTGCCGGGCCGCGTCGTCACAGCCGGCCCGGCTGAAGACGAAGAAGATGGCGGGCAGGAGGCCGTCCTCGTCGAGGCGGTCGACCAGGTCGGCCCGCTCGGGGGTGAACCAGCGGTGCCTGGTCCGGCCGCCCGGGCCGCCGCGGCCGCGGACCCGTTGGGAGTCGAACGCCGGGCCCTCGGGGTTCGGCCGGTCGGCGATCAGGGTCGGGATGACCCGCAGCGTGTCCTCCACCGCGTCGGCCACGGCATAGAGGTGCTCGAGCTCCACCGGTCGGTGGTGCTCGATGACCGTCGCCGTGGGCCCCCGTACCTCGGTGAGCCAGGCCGCCAGCTCCTCCGCGTTCGACACCGTGGCCGACAGGCAGACCAGGCGCACGTGGGCAGGGACGTGGATGATCACCTCCTCCCACACCGGCCCCCGGTAGGCGTCCTGGAGGTAGTGGACCTCGTCGAGCACGACGAAGCGCAGGTCCTCGAGGTCCCGGCCGGCGTAGATCATGTTGCGGAGGACCTCGGTGGTCATCACGACCACCTGGGCGTCTCCGTTGATGCTGTTGTCGCCCGTGAGCAGGCCGACTCGGTCGGGGCCGTGGCGCCGCACCAGGTCGCCGTACTTCTGGTTCGACAGGGCCTTGATCGGCGTCGTGTAGAAGACCCGGCCGTCGTCCTCGGTCAGCACCCGGTCGACGGCGTGCTCGGCCACCACGGTCTTGCCGGCTCCGGTCGGAGCGGCGACCAGCACCGACTCCCCCCGGTCGATGGCCGCGATCGCCTGCTGCTGGAACGGGTCGAGGATGAAGGCCCCGGTCACGGGGCTTCGGCGGCGACCCGGCGTCGGGTGATGATCCGCCCGATCAGGATCGAGAGCTCGTAGAAGAGGTACATGGGGACGGACAGCACCGCGAGGCTGATCGGGTCCCCGCTGGGGGTGATGACGGCGACCAGCACGACGATGCCGATCAGGGCATACCGCCGCCAGGAGGCCAGGGTCTTGTAGCTGACCAGGCCCGCCAACTGGAGGAACACCAGGATGATCGGGAACTCGAAGCCGAGGCCGAAGGCCAGCATCATGTAGACGATCAGCTGGATGTACTTGTCCGGCGTGTAGAAGGCCTCGATGTCCTCCCCGCCGATGGAGATGAGGAACGAGAGCGCCCGGGGCAGGGTCCAGTAGGCGAGGCTGGCTCCCATCACGAAGAGGGCCACCCCGGAGGCGACGAAGGGGACGGCGTAGCGTCGCTCCTTCGGGTACAGGCCCGGCGTGATGAAGCGCCAGAGCTGCCAGAGGATGATCGGTGTGGCCAGCGCGACGCCGCCGTAGCCGGACACCTTGAAGCGGGTGGCCAGGCCCTGCAGCGGGTCCGTCAGGATGAGGACGGCGTCGGGGTCGGCCTCGTCGAGGGGCGCCTTCAGGAACTCGAGCACCTGGTCGTAGAAGATCCACACGATGACCGCCCCGATGGCGACGGCCAGGACGATCTTGATGAGGCGGCTGCGTAGCTCGTTGAGGTGCTCGACCAGCGACATGTGGCCGCCGTCGATCGTCTCCTCGCCCTGGTCGGCGTCGCTCACGGTCGGCGCCGTCAGGGCGACTCGTCGGCGGGACCATCCGCGGGGGTGGCGCTCGCGGCGTCCTCCTCGAGCTCGGTGGCCGCCGGGGACACGTCCTGGGGGCCGCCCGGGGACTGTGGCTTCATCCGGGGCTGGGCCGCCGTCTCCTCGGCTTCGAGGGCGCTGGACAGCTCTCGCTGGAAGCCGGTGGAGACTTTGCGGATCTCGGCCATCACCTGGCCGACCTGGCGGGCGGCCTTGGGGAGTTGGGCGGGCCCGAGCACGATCAACGCCACCAGCAGGATGACGAGCACCTCGGGCCCGCCGACGTTGAACATCGCGTCGATCCTACCGGTGGACCGGCTCCCGCCCGATGGCACGACGGGCGGTGTCGGGCCCCCGGACCGAACGGGCCTGCTCAGCCAGCGGACCGAGTGGGTCGACCTCGGCCTGCAGATCGGCGCGCGCCCGCCCCAGGGCCGTCACGGCCCGCCAGAGCGCCAAGGTCAGGGCCAGGATCACCAGCGGGAAGAGCAGCCAGAACCAGACCATCGGGCCCAGTCTGGCCGAGGGCGGGCCTCAGGCGTCGTTGTCCTGGGCGAGGTTCTCGAACCAGCTGTCGTCGCGGTGCAGCATGTCGTGGAAGTCGAGGAGGTCGTCGTGGGTGATCGGCCCGTCGAAGTAGGGCCGCTCCTCGATCTCGGCCAGCGGCTCCCCGGGGGCCAAGGCCACCCCGCTGGCCAGGAGGAGGTCGATGGTGCGGGTCTCGGCCGCCTTGACGACCGTCACGGCACAACCCGGGCACGAGAAGGCGTAGGTGCCGGAGCCGTCCGGCGCGCTCACCCGTACCTGGACGTCGAGGGTCGTGAACTCCACGTCCCCGCAATCCGGGCAACTGGCCCTGATCGTCGCCATGTCTCGCTCCCCAGTCCGATCGGTACTTCCTCCAGCACGGGAGCCATCGGCAGGGGCATGAGTGGCCTTGAGCGAGCGGGGCGAGAATGGGCCATATGGCCCGTCACCCCCGGATCCTCGAGATCCCCATCGGATTCGCCCATCGGGGCGCACGCGCCCTGGCCCTCGACAACACGCTGGACGCCTTCCGCCTCGCGGTGGAGATGGGCGCCACGGGCCTGGAATCCGACGTCTGGGTCAGCAACGACGGCCACGCCGTGCTGGACCACGACGGCATCGTCGGGGGGTGGCTGCGCCGGCGGCCGATCGGCACCGTCCTGCGTCACCGTCTACCCGAGCACGTCCCGAGCCTGGACGAGCTCTACGCCACGTGCGGTACCGACCGGCCGGTCAGCCTGGACGTCAAGGACCCCGCCGCCCTGGGCGCAGTCCTGGCCGCGGCCGACGCCGCCGGCGCCCGGGACGGGCTCTGGCTCTGCCATCCCGACCTCGACCAGCTGGCGGACTGGCGGGAGCACACCGAGGGGATACGGCTCGTGGCGTCGACCAAGCTCCGGGCCTTCAAGGACGGCCCCGAGCGGGGCGCCGCGGAGCTCTCCCGGCTCGGGATCGACGCGGTGAACCTGCACCGCTCAGAGTGGACCGGGGGCCTGACGACGTTGTTCCACCGGTTCGGTGTGGTGTGCTTCGGCTGGGACGCCCAACTCCCCCGCCATCTGGCCGAGCTGCTGGACATGGGCATCGACGGCGTCTTCAGCGACCACGTCGACCGCATGATGGAGGCGATCGCCGTGGAAACGGGCCGGCCCCAGGCCTGAGTCCGTGACGCTGCGCAGTCGGATGGGCTGAGCGCAGCGAGGTCAGTCGAGTGTCAAAGGAAGCCCAGGTTGGTCAGCGGCCAGACCCGCACGAAGGCGCGGCCGACGATGTGGTCCTCGTCGATGGGGCCGAAGGAGCGGCTGTCCCGGGAGTCGCCCCGGTTGTCGCCCATGACCCAGATGCAGCCCTCGGGAATGGTGGCGGGCTCGAAGTCGCTGGTGGTCACGCCGTCGTCGAGGTAGGGCTCGACCAGGATGCGGTCGTTGACGAGGAGCTGGCCGTCACGGCCCTCGACGACGTCGCCGGGCAGGCCGATGACTCGCTTGATGAGGTCCTTGATGCCGCCCTCGGCCGCGCTGGCGGCGGCCTGGTTGACCGGCTGGCCGCAGTCCCCTTCGCCCTCAGCGGCCTCGAAGACGACCAGATCGCCCCGGTTGACGTCGTGGACCCGGTAGCTGAGCTTGTTCACCAGCACCCGGTCACCGATCTCGAGGGTGGATTCCATGGAGCCGGAGGGGATGTAGAAGGCCTGGATCAGGAACGTCTTGATGACCAGGGCCACGATCAGGGCGCCACCGATGACAGCGATCCACTCGATGACCGACCGGGTCGTCGAGCGGTGGTGGACCTCGGTCGGCTCGGCGTCGGGCGCGTGCGGTTCCTGAGCCGTGTCGGGGGAGGTCACCGCGGGCGAGGCTACCGGCGGTACCGGGCCAGGACGCGGCGGGCGGCGTCGGCCCCGGCGGCGCTCGGCAGGTCGCCGCTGAGAGCCACGAGCTCGGCCGCAGCGCCCAGCCGGACCAGGAGCTGCTCGAGCCAACGGGTGCTGGCGACCGGCAGCGTGACCCGGAGTCGACCGTCCTCTCGCTCCTCCACGGACTCGTGGGGGTAGTAGTCCACGACCCAGGCCGCTTCGGGGTCCAGGTCGAGGGTCACGCCGGCGTCGGTCCCGGCCGAGCTGAAGGTGGCGACCTCCCCCGACTCTGGCGTGGTCGAGACGGCGTCGTCGAGGACGTCGGCCCTGGCGATGCGGTCCACACGGAACACCCGGGGGCCCTGGGCCCGGTGGCACCAGCCGGCGAGGTACCAGCTCCCGCCCTCGGCCCAGATGCGGTGAGGGTCGACGTCGCGACTGGTGCGCTCGTCGCTGCCGTAGGAGTAGTAGTCCAGCCGCACCCGGCGACCGTCCTCGACGGCCGCCCTCAAGTGGTCGAGCGTCTCGCTGCCGGCTTCGCCGAGGTGCACAGCCATCGCCTCGGCGGGGTCGACCTGGAGGGCGGTGGCCAGCTTGGCGAGGCCACGCGCCAGTGGCCCCTCCGGATCGGTGCCGGGCACCGACACGAGGCTCTGGCCAGCGGTGACCAGGGCCAGGGCCTGAGGGTTGGTCAGGCGCAGGGGGCGGGTGAAGTAGCTACCGAGGTTGACCGACACCCGGTCGCCGTCGAACTCCACGTCGATCAGCTGGTCGGGCGTGTACGGGGGGACACCCACCAGCCACACCACAGCGAGGTCGTCCTCCAACTGCTTCGGGCTGATGCCGAAGCGCTCGCTGATCTCCTGGATCGTGCTGCCGGGGTGGGCGGCCAGCCACGGCAGGAGGGCCAGGAGGCGCTTCAGGCGCTCACCGGCGGACGGGCGGCTCACGCGAGCTGCTCCAACCAGGCGACCAGGTCGTCGCGCAGCTCGGGCGGGCTGAGGACCTCGGCATGCTCGAGGAAGGTCAGGACGAAGGAGCGGAAGGCGACGGGGTTGCTCACCGGAAGGGCCAGTTCGACCGAGCCGTCGTCGTGACGCCGGGCCACGGTCGACTCCCCTGTCAGGTGAACGGCGTACCCGGCCTGGTCGGCGTCGACCAGGAGGCGGGCCTCGACCGGCTCGTCGTCGCCCAGCTCCCAGGGCTGACGCTCGGCGCCGGACCGGACGTCGTCGGGCCGCTCGAAGGCCTTGGTCGGCCCCTCGGTCACGACCTCGCCCTCCAGCCGGTCGAGGCGGTAGCTGCGGATGTCGTCCCGCTCGTGGTCCAGGGCGGTCACGTACCAGCGGCCCCGACGGAAGTCGAGGCGGTAGGGGTCGACCAGGCGCTCGACCCCGCCGTGGGTGAGGCGCACCCGCCGGCGCTCGGAGACCGCGCCGAACAGGATGGGCAGCCGGACGTCGGCGGGCAGTGAGGCCACGGGCTCACCGCCCCCGGGGCGGCTGCCGAGTCCGTCGGCGGCGATCACGCCGCCCAGCTTCCAGAGGGCCTCGTCGTCGGTGGGCCCACCCACCTGCACCGTCGACGCCGCGAGGTGCAGCGCCGCCAGCTCGTCGGCCTCGAGACCCGGGTCGGCCAGGTAGTACTCGTCGCGGGGGATGCGGTAGCCGTCCCGGGGCGGGTCGACCCCGGGGAGCGGCTGCACGACGAGCGGCACCCCGAGTTCCCGCAGGTCCTCCTTGTCCCGCTCGAAGGCCCGGTGGAAGGTGGGGCCGCCCTCCGGGTAGCCCCCGACCAGCTCGCGCAGCTCGTCGGCGCTCAGCGGCCGCATGGTGTCGAGCAGCACGGCGACGAGGTTCATCAACCGCTCGAGCTTGTCCACCTTCTCGGTCGCCATCGCCCGCCCGAGCCTAGATCTGGTCGAGCAGCGAGGCGCCCAGCACGCCGGCCTGGCCGGCGGCGGTGAAGTAGGCGGGGTCTTCCTCGGGCCCGCGGCCCATGGTGGTGACGTGCAGGCCCTGCGCGGCGAGTAGCGCCGGGGTGTCGGGGGCCGCGACCTCGACCACGTCGTGGCGCTCCAGCGGGCCCAGATCGGGGCAGGCGGCGACCCGGACCCGGGAGCGGACGAGGTCGAGCACGGTCCGGGTGTGGTGGCTGACGCCCTGGTGACGGTCCCGGGGGTCGCCGGAGGAGACGCGGAGGCAGGCCACGGGCTGTCCACCGAGGGCGGCGACGGTGTCGAGGGCGCCCACGGCCTCGAGCGATGTCGTGCCCAGGGTCGTGCCGGTGCCGACCACGCCGGGCCCCATGCCCACCACCATCAGGTCGGCGGCGAAGACGTGGCGGGCCAGGGCCAGGGCCGAGGCCACGTTGACCGCTTCGAGATCGCCGCCGAAGGCGTGGCCGGCGGTCACCGTGCCGACGAGCAGCTCTCGCTCGACCATCGTGGCGGTGAGGTCCGAGAAGGCGATGGGCAGGGCGGCCCCGTCGGTCATCACGTAGGCGATGCGCGTGCCGGGGCGGGCATCGAGGGCGGCCACGACAACAGGGGGGACCTGGCTGTGCACGGTGCACACCACCACCGGCAGCGTCGTCGAGGGTGGCCGGGACGTCGGGATGCTGCTCCTCCCCCGCTCCAGTGTCGGCCTGGAGGCTGGTGTAGCGCAGCTTCATGATGTGCCCGGGCCCGGGCACGCTCCAGGCCTCCCGGGCCAGGTTCCAGTGCACGACGTGCCAGCCCCCGGTGCCGAGGCCCAGTTCCACGGCGGTGGTGTTGCACACGACCCGGTTCCCCACCGCAACCGGGCCGGTGAGCTGGGTCAGGACGTAGGCCTGCGTCGGCTCGTCGTCGCCGAGGTCGACCCGGACGCGCTGCAGCCCGGCGCGCTCGCTCAGCAGTTCGGTGACCGCTCCGGTGCGGAAAGAGGGCACGGCGGGAGGGCTACAGGGAAGCGATCAGCTTCTCGACCCGCTCGTCGCGGGCCTTGAAGGGGTCCTTGCAGAGGACGGTGCGCTGGGCCTGGTCGTTCAGCTTCAGGTGGACCCAGTCCACCGTGTAGTCGCGCTTCTTCTCCTTGGCCTTCCTGATGAACTCGCCGCGGAGGGCGGCCCGGGTGGTCTGCGGCGGGTGCTCGACGGCGTGGTTGATGTCGGCGTCCGTGGCGACGCGGTCGACCATGCCCTTCGCCTGCATCTTGTAGAAGAGGCCGCGGTTGCGGTTGACGTCGTGGTACTGGAGGTCCAGCAGGGCGACCCGGGCGTGGGCCAGCGGCAGGTCGTGGCGCTCGCGGTAGGCCTCGATCAGGTTGTGCTTGATGACCCAGTCGCACTCGCGGTCCAGGGAGAAGGGGTCCTTCTCGAGCCCGGTCAGGGTGTGCTCCCACATGTCCAGCGCCTGTTGTTCGAGGGGCGAGAGCCCCCTCGTGTCGGCGAAGCGCATGGCCCGGTTCAGGTACTCGGACTGGATCTCCAGTGCCGAAGCCTCGCGGCCGTTGGCCAGGCGGACCCGCCGGGTGCAGGTCAGGTCGTGGCTGATCTCGCGGATGGCCCGGATCGGGTTCTCCAGGGTCATGTCCCGGATGACGACTGAGGGCTCCTCCAGCATGCGGAGGATGATCGACGCGGCACCGACCTTGAGGAAGGTGGCGTACTCGCTCATGTTGGAGTCGCCCACGATGACGTGTAGGCGCCGGTAGCGCTCGGCGTCGGCGTGGGGCTCGTCGCGGGTGTTGATGATCGGCCGGGAGCGGGTCGTGGCGCTGGAGACGCCCTCCCAGATGTGCTCGGCCCGCTGGCTGATGCAGAACATGGCGCCCCGGGCGGTCTGCAGGACCTTGCCCGCCCCGGCGTAGATCTGGCGGCTGACCAGGAACGGGATGAGGACGTCGACGTAGTGGCTGAAGTCGTCCCGGCGGCTGGTCAGGTAGTTCTCGTGGCAGCCATAGGAGTTGCCGGCGGAGTCGGTGTTGTTCTTGAAGAGGTAGATGACGCCCCGGATGCCCTCCTCCCGCAGGCGCTGCTCGGCCGAGGCCAGCAGCTGCTCGAGGATGCGCTCCCCCGCCTTGTCGTGCACGACGAGGTCGTAGATGGAGTCGCACTCCGGGGTGGCGTACTCGGGGTGGCTGCCGACGTCGAGGTAGAGGCGGGCGCCGTTGGCCAGGAAGACGTTGGAGCTGCGGCCCCACGACACCACCCGGCGGAAGAGGTAGCGGGCGACCTCGTCGGGGCTCAGCCGGCGCTGGCCCCGCAGCGTGCAGGTCACCCCGTACTCGTTCTCGAGCCCGAAGATCCGCCGGTCCATGCGCGGCACGCTACCGGTAGCGCACCCCCGGAGTGGGCCACCCTCCACCGGTACGGTGACGGGGTGGCCGATCTCCACATGGCCCACCTGGCCAGCGTCGACACGCCGTTCGAGGCGAAGGTGCTCGCGGCCCGGCTCGGGGCCGAGGGGATCCTGTGGGAGCTGCGGGGCGCGAGCGACGTGTATCCCGTGGGTCAGACCCACGTCTGGGTGGACGAGGAGAACCTGGCCGACGCCCGGGAACTGCTGCTCTCCGACGCCGTGGAGGACGTCTTCGACGAAGGCCCCGAGGGCGACGCCGCCGAGGTGGACGAGACGAGCTAGGGCTGGGCGCCGGGCTCGTCGTCGGGCGGGGGCGGCTCGAGGTCGACGCCGCCGCCGTTGCCGGTGGTGGCGGCCACCAGGTCGCCGAGGCGGGTGCGCAGCTCGTCGGGCTCGATGCGGCGGAAGGCCCGGCGCTGGCCGGTCGTGCGGTCCAGCACGGCCACCTCGAGGTCGTCGGCGCCGAGGCGCCGGTCCGGCCCGGTGAGGGCCTCGATGGCCCCGGTGAGGGCGGCATCGAGGTCCCGGCCCTCGCTCCAGGTCTCCCGCAGGCGGGTGACGATGGTCTCGGCATCGCCGCCGAGAGCGGTGCACTCGTTCTCGTCCCGCACGGTGCCGTCGTAGAGGATGTGGAACATCTGGTCGTCGTCGGTGGCGGGGCCGATCTCGGCGACCAGGATCTCGACCTCCATCGGCTTCATCTCGTGGGTGAAGATCTGGCCGAGGATCTGGGCGTACTGGTTGGCCAGGCCCCGGGCGTTCACGTCCTCGCGGCTGTAGCTGTAGCCCTTGAGGTCGGCGTGGCGGACCCCGGCGATGCGCAGCTGGTCGAACTCGTTGTACTTCCCGACCCCGGCGAAGGCGATGTGGTCGTAGATCTCGCTGATCTTGCGCAGGGTGTTGGACTGGTTCTCGGCCACGATGGCGATGCCGTCGGCGTAGGCCACCGCCACCAGGCTCCGGCCCCGGGCGATGCCCTTGCGGGCGTAGTCGGCCAGGTCCTTCATCCGCTGCTCGGGGGCGACGTAGAAGGGCATGCTCATGGTTGCCGCTCCTGTCGACTCCGTCGACGGGCCGCAGGCCCCCGCTCACGCTCATGACGCCAGCCTCCGTCCATGGAGTCGAGCAGGCCCTGGAAGCGCTCGGCGATCTCGTCCCGATCCAGGGCGGTGAAGCCCTCGGCGGTGATGGTCGCCATGGTCGGGTAGATGCCCCGCACCAGGTCGGGGCCGCCGGTCGCGGAGTCCTCGTCGGCGGCCTGGAAGAGCGCCTTCAGGGCGAGGTCCACGGCCTCCTCGCGGGTCAGCTCGGGCTTCCAGCCCAGCTTGACCACGGTGCCGGCGTGCAGGGAGCCCGAGCCGGTGCTGGCGTGGTCGTTCTCCTCGTAGCGGCCGCCGGTGACGTCGAACTCGAAGAGGCGGCCGATGCCCCGCCCGATGTCGAAGCCGGCGAAGAGCGGCACGACCGCGAGGCCCTGCATGGCTGCGGGGAGGTTGGAGCGCACCATCATCGAGAGCTGGTTGGCCTTGCCCTCCAGGGAGAGCTGCTCGCCCTCGACCTTCTCGTAGTGCTCGAGCTGGAGCTGGAAGAGCTTGACCATCTCGACCGCCGGGCCGGCGGCGCCGGCGATGGCGACCCCCGAGTGGCGGTCGGCGGGGAAGACCTTGTCCATGGAACGGTGGCTGATCAGGTTGCCGGCGGTGGCCCGCCGGTCCCCGGCCATGATCACCCCGTCGGCGTAGCGCAGGGCCACGACGGTGGTCCCATGGGTCAGGGTCACGGCATCGCCGTGGCGGTCCATCTGCGGCGGTTCGAGCCCGGCCCGGCGCACCAGCGCCGAGAAGTCAGGCCCCGGATCGTCCTCAGCCCGGAAGAACGGCATCGTCACCGCCCGGAGGCTACCGGCGCCGCGCCGGCGCACCGCATTGGAGGCAATGTGGTCCGGAATCCGCACCATATTTCCTCCGACGGTCAGCGGGGGATGTCGATCACGATGGCCGGCCGACCGGAGAGACGGGTGACCGTGGGCTCGCCGAGGGAGGTGAGCGGAACGGCGATCACTCTGGCGCCGGTCTGGTCGCGGCAGTAGATGTAGCCGTCGCCACCGAAGACCGGCCCCTCGATGACTGCGGAACGGGTGTCCATCTCGATGGTCAGCCATCCCTGCCACTGGGTCACGTCCTCGTCGCCGTCCCGCCGGATGATGTCCTCGAAGGTCGTCGTCCACGACGCACATGCCCCCGTCAGATCCTCGAGCACGGCGATGGCGCCCAAGGTCGGCTGGAAGCCCTCGAACTCGAGCACGACGTGGTCACCTGCGGCGTCGACGGTGCGTCGCGCGGACGGCAAGAGGGGGAGCTCGCCGACGACGGTCGTCGGCGGGGATGGGGCCGAAGTGGCCGGGGTGGGGGCGGTCGTCGTGGGTGGGTCCTCAGTCGGCTCGACCTGGACGAAGTCGCTATCGGCCAAGAGGGTTCGCAAGTCGTCGGCATCGACGGACTCGGCGGAGATCTCGATGGTGAGGCCCGCGTCGGTGAGCACCAGCCCGTAGCTGTTGCCGTTCCCGGCATCGCGCACGATGGCCCGGCCAGGGCCGAGGAACGAAGGCTCGAGGGAGAGCTCCTCGAAGGGTTCCCCGCCGAACTCGAGGGCGGTCGAGTCCTGGAGCAGGTCGAAGTACCCCGGTTGGTTGGTCGTCGAGACCACGATCCGTGGCCCGCTCCCACTCGGTGCGTACGAGACCCTGGTCTGCTCGGGTCCCCGGGGATCGGGGAAGGTCCACGTGTCCCGTTCAGGCAGCCCGGCGGGAGTCGGGAGGTTGTCGAGATCGAGCGTGGGCGAGTAGACCTCGCGGGCGTAGTCTGAGGGCCGCCTGCTCCAGCTCGGCCGTGGCACCGATGGTTGCGATGGACCCGTCGGGCTGGCGCCAGATGATCCCCAAGCCAGTCTCGTTGCCCCCGATTCCGCCGTCGGAGACACCGTCGCCGTCCAGGTCGACCGGGTCGCCTCGGAGCTCTCCCTGCCCGACCGAAACGGTGAGGAACGAGTCGGCGAGCGAGCGGCCGCTGCGGAACACGACGACCGTCTGACCTGGATCCTCGGCCACGGGTGCGATCTCCGCTGGACATCAGCTCGAAGCCGTCGAGGTCCAGGCCGACCAGCGGCACCTCCGGGAGCACCCCTGTGGGCGCGGTCAAGCCGTCCTCGCGGGCGTCATCGTCCCCGGCGAGGGCGAGGCCGCCGACCACGCCGGCGACCAGAGCAGAGCCCGGCCAGGCCGGTGCCCACGGCCCGCTTGCGGCGGCGGCGGGCGGCGCGGCGGGCCACGGCGATGCCGACGCCCTCCCGGGTGGGGTGGACCCCGCTCCCCTGGCGGGCCCGCTCGGCCAGGAGGTCGCTGAGGCGTTCGTCGGTGTTGCTCATGGCTCGATCACCTCTCGGAGGTTGGCCAGACCGCGGTGCAGGAGGGACTTGACCGTGCCCGGGCGCACGCCCAGGAGATCGGCGATGTCCGCTTCGGAGCGGTCTTCGTAGTAGCGGAGGACGACGGCGGCCCGCTGCCGGTACGGCAGGGCGGCCAGCACGTCGGCCAGGTGGTCGGTGACGGGCTCGGTTGCGCCCGGCGACGAGGCAGCATGCCGCCGCTCGACCCCCCGTCGGCGCAGTCGGTCCTTGCACCCATTCACCACGCAGGTGCGCAGGTAGCCACCCGGGTTGTCGACCCGGTCCCAGCGCTCGTAGAGCCGGGCGAAGGCGTCGTGTACCAGTTCCTCGGCCTGCGTCTCGGAGCCGACCATCAGGAAGGCCAGGCGGGCCATGGCGTCGACCTCGTCGGCGTAGAGGGACTCGAAGGTCGCCTCGACGTAGGGCTCGGCGGTTCCGCCGACTGGCTCAGCCACTGCCTTCACGTCCCCAACGACGCCCGGCGGGGGCGGGAGGTTGCACGAACAGATGAGAATTCTCGCCCGGTGAGGTCGAATTCGTGGTGATCCGTTCGTAGACAAGGTGGAGTCGGGAGCGACCCGCTCCCGAGGAGGAGACGTCATGCGCAAGATGGTCGTGACCGAGTTCATCTCGCTCGACGGGGTCATGGAGGCCCCCGGGGGCGAGAACGACTTCGTCCACGGGGCGTGGACCATGCCCTTCTGGGCCGACGAGATCGGTGAGTTCAAGGACGAGGAGCTGCAGGCGGCGGACATCTCGCTGCTCGGCCGGCGGACCTACGAGACCTTCGCCGGGGCGTGGCCGGGCCGGGCCGGCGACCCCTTCGCCGACAAGCTCAACTCGATGCGCAAGCTGGTCGCCTCGACCACCTTGACCGACCCCGAGTGGGAGAACACCGAGGTCATCGAGGGCGACCTGGTCGAGACCATTGAGGCCGTGAAGGCCGAGGAAGGCGGCGACATCCTCGTGGCCGGAAGCAACTCGGTGGCCCGGGCGCTGCTGGCGGCCGACGTTGTCGACGAGGTCCGCCTCGTGCAGTACCCGGTCGTGCTCGGCACAGGCATGCGCCTGTTCGACGAGACCGGGGCCCACCGCCTCGACCTCGTCGACGCCAAGCCGACCTCCTCGGGCGCGGTCCTCCTGACCTACCGGCGCTCGGCCGAGCCTCTTGGCAAGCCCACCTTCGGCCCCGAGTGATCTGTTCTGGAGGCGCTCTCTGTCGTGGAGAACAGAGGAGCGCCTCCGGAACGAGGGGGTCAGGCCTCCCCGCGGCGGCGGAAGGCGACGACCCCGCCGGCCACGACGGCAGCGGCCCCGACGGCGATGCCGATGGGGATCACCGGGTTGCCCCCTTCGTCGTCGTCGTCGCCCGAGGCCTCCTCGCCCGACCCGTTGGCGGCGGCCACCGTCGTGGTCGGGGCGGGCGCCGCGGCCTCGATGCCCCGGAAGGGCCCGGTGACCTCGTAGGTGATGCCGGTCTGGCGATTCCCACCCCGTTGGGAGCTGAAGTAGAGGCGGGTCCCGTCCGGTGAGAAGACCGGGCCGGTCACCTCCGACGGGATGGCATCGGCCGGGAGCGGCTCGGCCGTGATCTGGGCGATGGGGGCGACCTCGCCCTCGGCGGTGATGACCACGACCTGCATGTCGTCGCCGTCCTCGGCCACGTACAGGTCGCCCGAGCCGGACTCGACGGTGATGTTGTCGACCCCCGTTGAGCAGGCCGGTGCCGTCGTAGACGACCTCGATGGTGTCGGTGGCCGGGTCGAGCGAACGGACGTGGTCGTCGCCCTTGGTCGTGAAGTACACGATCCCGTCGGCGTACCAGCAGCCCTCGCCGCCGTCGTACGCGGTGACCTCGGGGACCTGCAGCCGGGTGGGCTGGTTCGCCCCCGACGGGTCGGGGACCTCGTACCAGGTGACCGCGCCGTCGGGATCAGTGGACGCCACCTCCAGGAGCCCGGTCGAGAGGTCGGGGTAGGCGTCGGGGGTGAAGCGGTAGAACGCGCCGTCAGGCTCGTCCTCAGTCAGGTACACCCGCTCGTTCTCCGGGTCGACCGCGGCGGCCTCGTGGTGGAAGACGCCCATGGCCGGCAGCGCCACGCCGGACTGTCGGGCGTTGTCGGGTCGCACTCCCAGATCTGGCCACCGTCGGTCTCCTCGCCGGACAGCCAGGTCCCCCACGGGGTCGGTCCGCCGGCGCAGTTCTGCGTCGTGCCGCCGAGTACGCGGTAGGCATCGACGACCTCACCGGCGTCGTCGTACTGGATGACGCTGACCCCGCCCTCACCCTCCACGAAGTTCTCGCTGTTGACGACGTGGTACCAACCGCCAGCCTCGATCGGGAACGTGGCCGCGCCGTCGGGGAAGATCGGCCACACGTAGTCGGTGCCCTCGACGGGCGTCTCGGACCGGGCGATGACCCGGGAGGTGAACCCCTCCGGCAGCTTCAGCCCGTTGGCGTCAGGCTGGGCGGCCAGCGCCCCGTAGGGCCCGCCACCCCCCTGCCGGGCCGACGCCTTGGCCCCGATGACGAGGACCACACCGGCCCCCGCCGTCCCCCCGATGAACCCCCGCCGACTGATGCCCCCTGATGTCATGGGGGCAATCCAAGCACGCTCAGCGTCACCCGCAGATCGGCGACCGCGAAGCCGACGTTCAGAAGTGTGGCTCACGAGCCTCGACGTCCGTGAGCGTGCTACTGCCCCCCTTTTGCACGTAGCTCTTGACGAAGTCCTCGGCGTTGGTCTCGAGGACCTCGTCGATCTCGTCCAGGAGGTCGTCCAGCTCGGCCTTGATCTTCTCGCCGGACTCCGACGCGGCCGGCGCCTCGTCGACCTCCTCCTCCTGTCGGGAAGGAGCCGTCTTGCGCTTCTGCTCTCGCTCAGCCATCGATCACCCTCGTCGTCTAGGACCCGAGTCTGTCGAGCAGCTCGGCCGCCGTCTTGGCTTCTGCCAACAACGTACCCACGTGGGCTTTGCTTCCGCGACCGGGTTCCATCATCGGCACCCGGCGCAGTGGATCGGTCCCGACGTCGAAGACCATGGAGTCCCAGTTGGCGGCCACGATGGCGTCGGCGAACTTCGCCAGGCAGGTACCCCGGAAGTAGGCCCGGGTGTCCTCTGGCGGCTCGGTGACGCCGGCCTCGATCTCGTCGTCGGCGATGATCCGCTCCACGTCGAGGCGGGCGAACAGCGACTTCTCGGGCCGCAGGTCGTGGTACTGCAGGTCCATGGCGGCCAGGCGGGCATCGGACCAGCTCGAGACCGTGGCGCTCCCGGTACCCGTCGAGCAGCCGGTACTTGGCCACCCAGTCCAGCTGCCCCGAGAGGCTCATGGGGTCGGACTCCAGGCCGGTGAGCACCGCCTCCCAGCGACGGAGGACCTCGGCGCCGACCTCGTCGCCGACCACGGCCAGCCCCTCGGACTCGGCGTACTTGCGGGCCCGGTCGAGCAGCTCCCACTGGACCTCGAGGGCGGTGATGGTCGCGCCGTCCTCCAGCTCGAAGGCCTTGGTCAAGGTCAGGTCGTAGGACACCTGGCGCAGGGTGGGAACGGGCCGGGCGAAGCGCAGATCACGGGGCAGGGCGTCGTCCTCGATCATGGCCAGCACGATGGCCGTGGTGCCGACCTTCAGGAAGGTGGCCACCTCGGACAGGTTGGCGTCGCCGATGATGACGTGGAGGCGCCGGTAGCGCTGGGCGTCGGCGTGGGGCTCGTCGCGGGTGTTGACGATGGGTCGCTTCAGCGTCGTCTCGAGGCCGACCTCCTCCTCGAAGAAGTCGGCCCGCTGGCTGAGCTGGAACGGCACCTCCTTGGTCGTCAGGCCGGGGGCCTCGCTACCCACCTTCCCGGCGCCGCAGAAGATCTGCCGGGTGATGAAGTGCGGGGTGATGTGCTGGACGATGCGGGGGAAGGGCACGGCCCGGTCCATGAGGTAGTTCTCGTGGGTCCCGTAGGAGTTGCCCTTGCCGTCGGAGTTGTTCTTGTAGACGACGATCTCCTGGCCCGCCGGCAGCAGCCGGCGGGCGGCCTCCATCGAGCGCTGCAGGATGACCTCGGCCGAGCGGTCGAAACGCACCACCGAACGGGCGTCGCCGCACTCCGGCGTGGACAGCTCGGGGTGGGCGTGGTCGACGTAGTAGCGGGCGCCGTTGGTGAGCACCACGTTGACCAGGTGGGTCTCGACCTCGGGGGCCATCGTGCCCTCGGGCGGCACCCCCCGGGCGTCATTGCCCGGCGACTCGTCCTCGAAGTCCCATCCGACGCGGGCGGCGGCCGTGGCCTCGGTGCCCGCCAGCTCGTTGATGTAGGCGTTGATCAGGACCGACGACGCGGCGATGGGGTTCGACTCGGGTGTCCCCCGGACGATGATCCCGTACTCGGTCTCGACCCCGAGGATCTTCTGGATCGCCACGTGACCGACCCTATCCATGGCGTAACGCCGGTTGCCGTGATCGAGGCCGCGAAGTCGGCCGCGAAGCAGCTCTACCAGACGTTGGCCGATCGCTGCCGTAGGCAGCTGGAGCCGCGCGGGCAGCGACTAGAGATACTGCCCGGTGCCGACCCGTTCGATGGAGCGCCCGCCCTTGGCCTTGTCGGCGTCGGAGGACACCAGGGTGCGCACGTAGACGATGCGCTCGCCCTTCTTGCCCGAGATCTTGGCCCAGTCGTCGGGGTTGGTCGTGTTGGGGAGGTCCTCGTGCTCCTTGTACTCCTGGTGGATCGACACCAGGAGGTCCTCGGTGCGGATGCCCTTGTCGCCGGTCGCGATGAGGCGCTTGATGGCCAGCTTCTTGGCCCGACGCACGATGTTCTCGATCATGGCCCCGGAGGCGAAGTCCTTGAAGTACATCACCTCCTTGTCACCGTTCTGGTAGGTGACCTCGAGGAAGCGGTTGCGCTCGTCGTCGCGGTACATCTCCTCGACGGTGGCCTCGATCATGGCCCGCACGGCCTTGTCCGGGTCCCCGCCGCCGAGGTCGGTCACCTCGTTCGGGTCGAGGGGCAGGTCGGCGGTGAGGTAGCGGTGGAAGATGGCGGCTGCCGCCTCTTCGTTGGGGCGCTCGATCTTGATCTTCACGTCCAGACGGCCGGGCCGCAGGATGGCCGGGTCGATGAGGTCCTCGCGGTTGGAGGCCCCGATGACGATGACGTTCTTGAGGGCCTCGACCCCGTCGATCTCGGCCAGGAGCTGCGGGACGATCGTGGACTCCATGTCCGAGCTGATGCCCGTGCCGCGGGTGCGGAACAGCGAGTCCATCTCGTCGAAGAAGACGATGACGGGCACGCCCTCCTCGGACTTCTCCCGGGCCCGCTGGAAGACGAGGCGGATCTGGCGCTCGGTCTCGCCGACGTACTTGTTGAGCAGCTCGGGGCCCTTGATGTTGAGGAAGTAGCTGCGGGCCTCGGCGTCGCCGGTCAGCTCGGCCACCTTCTTGGCCAGCGAGTTGGCCACGGCCTTGGCGATGAGCGTCTTGCCACAGCCCGGGGGCCCGTAGAGCAGGATGCCCTTGGGGGCCGGGAGCTTGTGCTCGGCGAACAGGTCGTGGTGGACGAAGGGCAGCTCGACGGCGTCGGTGATCTGCTCGATCTGCTCGTCCAGGCCGCCGACGTCCTCGTAGGCGACGTCGGGCACCTCCTCGAGGACCAGCTCCTCGACCTCGGGTCGGGGCAGGCGCTCCAGCAGCAGGCCCGAGCGGGTGTCCATCAGGGCGTGGTCACCCGAACGCAGGCGCTGGCCCTGCAGCGCGTCGGCCAGGTCGACCACCCGCTCCTCGTCGGCCCGGCCCACGATCAGCGCCCGCTGGTCGCCCATGACCTCCTTGATGATCACGACCTCGCCGGTGACCTCGCCCGAGCGGGTGAGGACCACGTTGAGCGACTCGTTGAGGACCACCTCGCTGCCCCGGACCAGGTCCTCGGCCGACAGTTCAGGGTGCACCGCCACCCGCATCTTGCGGCCGCCGGAGTGCACGTCGACGGTGCCGTCGTCGTTGACCCCGAGCAGGGTGCCGTAGGCCGACGGCGGCTGGGTCAGCTTCTCGACCTCTTCGCGCAGGGTGGCGATGTGCTCGCGCGCTTCGCGCAGGGTGTAGGTCAGCTTCTCGTTCTGGGAGACCGCCTGGGCCAGCTGGCCCTTGGTCTCCAACAGCCGCTCCTCCAGGGTGCGCACCCGCTTGGGCGCCTCCTGGAGCCGGCGTCGGAGGACGACGACCTCCTCCTCGAGCTCCGCCAACTGCTCGCGCGTGGCGATCACGTCGTCGTCCGGAGTGCCCATCGATGCGCCGTCACCTGGGGTGCTGATGCCGACCACCTCCTCCCGGGCGACCTTACACACGTGCCTCCCGGAAGTCCGTGGCACCTTCCGGGACGTGCCCGATGCCACGGCGAGATTCCACCGGGATTTCCGTGTTTATTGGCGGTGACTGCTAGAGTCCTCCGACATCGGGCCGATGGAACGGCCCAGGCTCCGGCCCTTAGACCCCCCAGGAGAACCCCCGCGATGAAGGTCTGGATCGATCAGGATCTGTGCACCGGCGACGGCCTCTGCGAGGAGATCGCCCCCGACGTCTTCACGCTGCTCGACGACGGGCTGGCCTACGTGAAGGAAGGCGACAAGGTCTTCAGCGACCCGGGTGGCCCCGAGGGCCTCGCCGTCGTCCCCGCCGGCCAGGAGGAGGCGACCATCGAGTCCGCCGAGGAGTGCCCCGGGGAGTGCATCTTCATCGAGATTGACTGATCGCGTCGGATCAGCCGATGCAGGGCCCGGTGTTCACGGCTCCCGACCTCGGTGTGGCCAGGATCGCTTCCAGCTCGGTGTCGGTGAGCGCGTAGGCCACGCCCGCCCGGTCCGGGGCGATGGCGAAGGCCACGCCGACCACGGCCCCCGAGCTGTCGACCAGGGCCGAACCCGAGTCCCCGGGCGCCAGGCCCGACGACAGGAAGAACACGTCTCGCTCGGTGCTGTCCTGGTCGTAGATGTCGGTGCCCCGGGCCAGCGTCTGGCGGGCGATCTCGAAGGGGGCGATGCGCAGGTCCCCGCCGCCGGGGTACCCGTAGACGCCGCCGCGGTCCCCCGTCGTCGGCCTCGCTCAGCGGTAGCGCCGGACGGTCGATGCCGGGCACGTCGAGCAGGGCCAGGTCCCGGTCGGGGTCGAAGGCCACGACGGTCGCCGTGGCCCGGCTGCCGTCGGTGCGCACCACCTCGGTGGCGGTGTTCCCGGCCACGACGTGGGCGTTGGTGGCCACCAGCTCGTCGGCCGACCACGAACCCGCTGCCCTCCTGGAGCCGTCCGCAGGCCTCGCCCTCGACCCGGACGGTCGAGGCCGTCACCCGGTCGGACACCGCGCCGGGGATGCCGGTGCGGGCCGGGGGGTCGCCGAGGTCCGGAGCCGGACGGAGGGCGTCGAAGACGTGCGGGAAGCGGTCGTCGCCGACGAACTGACCCAGGGTGGCGAACGTGTCCGGCGGCGCGGGGAGGACGGCGTCGACGGCGCGGGCGACGCTGGAGTTCCGGGCGAGGTCGGCGGGCCAGCCCGGCACGTTGGCCATGGTCGGCAGGGTCAGCCAGAGCAGCACCAGCACCCCGACGACACCGGCGACCGCGCCCACGGTCTTGTCCACCGTGCGGGCGGAGCCGTCGGGGATCGCCACCCGGAGCCGGCCCCCGACCAGGAGCCCCAGGGCCTGGCCGAGGAACCCGCCGCCGACCAGGAGGGCGACCACCGCGAAGAACGCCTGGGTCTCGCTGGCGGACTCCAGCCGGTCCAGGGCCGCGGGCAGGATCCGGGCGGCGAGGTAGACGCCGCCGATCATGCCGATCCAGGAGGAGGCCCGGGTCACGAAGCCGAGGCGCCACGCCGCCACACCCGCCGACAGGGCCGAGACGAGGATGAGGACGTCGAGGACGTTCATCGGCGGCGGGTCAGCCCGGCGCTCGGGCGTGGGTGAGGAAGCCGGTGTGGGCCACCATGCGGTGGTCGGGGCGCACGGCGAGGCCCTCGACGTGCCAGGTGCGCTGGAGGACCTCGACGGTCTCGGTCGAGAAGAAGCCGGCGTGGTCGAGGTCCTGGCGGAGCTGGCTGACCTGGATCACCGACGGGGTGTAGGCCACGATGATCCCACCGGGACGGAGGGCCTTGGTGGCGTGCGGGACGACCTGCCAGGGCTCGGGCAGGTCGAGCACGATGCGGTCGAGGTCGGTCTCGTCGATGCCCTCGTAGCAGTCGCGGATCTCCACCCGGTAGCGGCTGAAGGCCTCCTCACCGAGGAAGTCCCGGACGTTGGCCTGGGCCCGGGCGGCGAAGTCCTCGCGCAGCTCGTAGCCCACGATCTCGGCCCCCGCCCGCAGCAGGGTCATGGACAGGGCGCCGGATCCCACGCCGGACTCGAGGATGCGGGCCCCGGGGAAGACATCGGCCAGCAGGAGCAGCGGTCCGAGGTCCTTGGGGTAGATGACCTGGGCCCCCCGCTTCATCTTCAGCACGAAGTCGGTCAACGTCGGGCGGATCACGCGGTAGGAGACCCCCGAGTTGGCCCGCAGCAGGGCGCCCTCGTCGGCGCCGATGATCCCGTCGTGGGGCAGGATCCCGGCGTGGGTGTGGAACTCCCCACCCGCCTCCAGCCGGACCAGATAGCGGCGATCCTTGCCGTCGATGAGCATGATCTGCTCACCTGCGGTCAGGGGTCGGCCCGCTCATCAGGAGGCCACCCTGCGCACCGGGGCGGCGACGGGCTGGGCCTGCGAGGCTCGCTCGGCGAGCCGGCAGAAGGCGCAGACCTCCCCCGGCGTCGGGGCGCCGCAGCGTTCACAGGCCGAGAGCGCGACGCCGTCACCGGCCCGTCGTCCTCGGCGGTGAAGCGGCCCGCGGCCCGCTCGAGGTACCCGAAGTAGAACTGCTGCTTGCTGCCCGGCGAGGTGGACTCGATGGCGTTCAGCGCCTCCTTGTAGCCGAGGTGCTTGTTGCCCGCGGCCATCGGGCACTCCTCGACCTCGTAGTCGATGCCCCGCAGGATGCAGTAGGCCGCGCTCTCGCGCTCGCCCAGCCGCACCAGGGGCTTGATCTTGCGGGGGAAGCCGTCGCGGGCCGGCAGCACCGGCTGCTGGCGGGCCAGGTAGTCGGTCTCCCAGCGCAGGACGTTGCCGAAGAGCACCGCCGCCTCGTCGTCGAGGTTGTGGCCGGTGGCGAGGGCGTCGTAGCCACCGTCGAGGGCCGCCCGGTCGAACACGTGGCGCTTCGAGATCCCGCAGACCGAGCAGGGAGCGCGTCGGGCCGAACGGGCGCCGGTCGGGATGTCGTAGCCGTGGGTCTCGCGGAGGTCGACCTCGATCAGCTCGAGCGCCCGCTCGGTGGCGAAGGCGCGGGCGTAGGTCGCCGAGGAGTCGCTGTAGTCGCCGATGCCCAGCCCCACGTAGAGGCCGTCGGTGGGGTACCCGAGCTCGAGGAGCAGGTCCCAGAGCGCCAGGGAGTCCTTGCCGCCCGAGACGGCGACGAGGACCCGCTCCCCCGGCTCGAGCATGGCGAACTGGCTGATGGCCTTGGCCACCTGGTCGCGGCAGAGCCGGAGGAAGTGCTCGGCGCAGAAGTTGGCGTTGTGGCGCCGGACGTCGATGACCGCCGGCTCCTTGCACACGCGGCACTTCATCTGACCGTCATGCTTCGCTGCGCTCGGCACCCGGCGTCGCCGATGCTGCGGTCCGGCGGTCCCTCGCCGCCGCTGATCACGGGGCGGATCTCGATCTCGTCGCTGTCCTCGAGGAGGGCGTCGCCCGGTACGAGGGTGTCGTCCCGCACGACGAGGACCGACTCCCGGTTGAGCTCGAGGCGGTCCAGCAGGGTCAGCACCCGGATGGGGCCGTCGACCTCGACCTCGCGTCGGGGATTGCGCAGCAGGACCTTCACGGCCCCAGTCTGCCGGGGCGCCGGGTCAGGACCTTCGGCCGCGCCCGGTCTTCTTGGGTTCCTGGCGCTCCAGCACCAGGGTCTCGCCCGGGCGGAGCTCGGTCCGGTACACGACCTCGGGCTCCCGGCGTGGAGGCGTACTGGTAGGCGCGCAGGGCCCAGGCCAGCCCCCCGAGGACCAGCCAGCGGCGGTTGCCGCCGAGCACCCCGTCGGTGATCGCCCGTCGCCGGGCCATGGGCAGCATGCTCAGACCCGCCGGATCTCGATGTAGGTCTTGTCCTGCTTGCCCTTCTTCTTGCCGAGGACGAAGGCGAGCACGGCGATCACCGCCACGGCCCCGACCCCGATCGAGGATGATCGTGTCCCGGGCCGACTGGGCCTGCTCGGTCACCTCGCCCTGCAGGCCGGCGAAACCCGCTCGCAGGTCTTCCCGCGTGATCGGCTTGGTCGTGGATCCGTTGCCGGTGGTCACAGTCGTTTCCCCTTCTTGGACTTCACGGCCCAGTAGGACAGGCCGCCGACGAGCAGGGCCCCGACGAGCACGATGACATAGGGCGCCCAGGACCAGTTGCCGGTGAAGGTGGTCCCGGTCTCGGTCTGCAGGGCACGCAGGACCGAGAGGAGCAGGAGCGAGATCCCGGTGGCGATGAGCACCGAGCCGCCGGCCCCGAAGCCGATCCAGCGGCCGAGACCCCGGAGGGGCTCGACGGTCTCCTGCTTGGCGTAGGCGACCAGGAGCTCCCACACGTCCTGGCCGCGCCCCACCACGTTGCGCTCTTCGGTCTGCGGCACGGGACCTTTCTACCCGCCGAGCCTGGCGCGGAGTAGTTCCGTCGCGTCGGCGAGCTGCTCGGCGAGCAGTCGGGCCCGGGCCTCGGCTCCCTCGGTGGACAGCACGGCCTGCCGGTCGGCGGGGCCGAGCGGGGCCAGGGCGGCCATCTGGAAGGTGGCCATCCCGGGGTCCTCGGCCAGCTCGACGTCCATCGGCGCCGCGGCCTCGCCCAGCTCCGCCGCCAGCGCCAACGCCCGTCGGAACTGCGGCTCGACGGCGTCGAGGTCGGGCACGGGGCCGCGGCGGGTCCGTCCCAGTCCGAGACCGCGGCCCGGGGGTAGGGGTCGTCGTCGAGCCACTGCTCGACCCGGATGCGGCGGGTGCCGACCGCAGCGAGGGCGCAGCGCCCGTCGTCGAAGCGCTCGATCTGCAGGATCTGGGCGACCGTGCCCACCTCGGTGCGCACGTCGCCGCCGCCGACCTCGCTCCCCCGCTCGATGAGCACGACGCCGAACTCGCCGTCGCCGGCCACGCAGTCGTCGACCAGGGCGCGGTAGCGCGGCTCGAACACGTGGAGCGGCAGGATCATGGACGGGAACAGGACCGACCCCAGGGGGAACATCGGCAGCGTGGTCACCCGGTCGGTGTCCGGGCCGGCGCGATCGCCGGACCGTCCAGCGGGCGGGGCGCCACCTGGTCGAGGTCGGGGCGCTGCGGGTAGTTGGCCAGGGCCAGGCCGACGTCGATAGCGGACCGCGTCGCCCTGGGCGTCGACGTAGTCCTGGTTGACCAGGAGCGAGAAGGTCAGGTCGTCGCCCTCGGGCACGACGACCACGCCGGACAGGCCGCGGGCCTCGTTGAGCGAGCCGGTCTTGGCCCGGAGGCGACCCTCGGCCGGCGTCCCGTTGAAGGTGGCGGCCAGCGTGCCGGTCTCGCCGGCCACGGCGAGGCCCCGCACCAGCGGCGAGCCGGGGCCCGCGTCGGCCAGCACCTGGTGCAGGAGGCCGCAGGTCACCCGGTTGCTCCCGGCCAGGCCGAGCCGTCGACCGCGTCACTGCCGGCGAGGTCGAAGCCGGCGTCGGTCGAGCACGGCCTCCACGGCGTCGGACCCCGAGGCGGTCGTGCCCTGACCGTTGCGGGCGAAGCCCAGCTCCTTGTTGACCAGCTCGGCGGTCTGGTTGTCGGACCAGGTCAGGAACTGCGCGGTGATGTCCCGGAGCGGGAGCCGACCGCAGCTCCGCGACCGCGGGCGCCTGGTCCGGGGCGGTGCCGGCCCCGGCCCCCCGGTCACCCGGATGCCCCGCGCGGCGAGGAGGTCGGCGAAGGTCTGGGCGGCGAGGGCCGGCGGGTTGCTCGAGGCGGCCTCGACCGCACCGGGGTCGGCGGCGGTGGGGAACGACGCGAAGCCGTCGTTGACCGACAGGGCCGAGAGGGGCCCGGTCTGGTTCTGGTCGATGAAGCGGGAGGGCCAGGCGTCGACGTACCGAGCGCTGTCGTAGCGGCTCTCGTCGCCCAGGACCCGTCCCCGGACCTCGGTCACCCCGGCGGCGGCGACCCGGTCGGCCAAGGTCTCCAGTGAGGTGTGGGCCTGGTCCTGGATGTCCGAGGTCCGGGCGTACCGACGGGTGGCGAGCACCGGATCGCCGCCACCGACGAGCCAGAGGTCGCCGTTCGACCACTCCCTGGCCATTCGGCGCCGGCGCCGGCCTGCACCGTCGTGGTGTACCGGAATCGGGGGCCGAGCTCGTCGAGGGCGGCGGCGGCCACCAGGACCTTCTCGTTCGACGCCGGGATCAGCGCGGTCGACGGCCGGTGGGCGATGATCGGCCGCCCGCCTGCGTCCACGACCAGGCAGGTGTCCGCCGGGGCGGCGCGCGACGACGTCGGTCAGCGCAGCGGTCAGGCGACGGTCGGCGATGTCCTCGGTGATGTGGTCCGGCACCCGGCGGGCCGACAGGACCGGGGTGATGGGTGACCTGGATCTCGACGGTGGCCTCGGCCGTCTCGCCCCCGGCGTCGGCGTAGACGGCGCCGATGCCGCAGCCCACGGCCACGAGCACCAGGAAGCAGAGGCAGGAGCAGCCGCCGCATCACCGGGTGCCGTTCAGAGGCCGCGACGCTGCCGGTACCGGGCGTACTGCCACAGGTGGTCCAGCGCCGTGACGGCTCGGTTGGACGAGGCGTAGCAGAGGCGGCCCGTGGCCCGGACCGCGGCCGGGCCGGCGTTGGTCGGGTCGGACACGGCCAGCTCGGTGGCGGTCAGGATCGGCTTGCCCGACGACTCGGACAGGTCCGCCGCGGCCTGGGCGAACCGGGCGTCCTGGCGCTCGTGGTACTCGACGATGCGCTCGAGGCCGTGGTCGGGGTAGAAGCGGCCCTCCCGCTCCATGCGGGCCAGGTTGGACTGGATGCCGAGGCCGAGGAAGATCACCGCGTCCACCGACGGGTGGTTGACCACGATCTCCATGACCTGGGGGATGGTGTCCCGGGTCTCGCTGCCGGCCAGGTCGATCGGGTTGTTGCGGCTCCACCGGGGCGGCAGGTGCTGGTCGATCTCGGCCTTCAGGTCCTCGGGCAGGGCGAGCAGTTCCAGGCTGGAGCGGGCGATGGCGTCGGCCGTGACCACGCCCCACCCGCCGGCCGTCGTGTACACCGCGACCCGGGGGCCCTTGGGTAGCGGCTGGGTGGCGAAGGTGGCCGCCGCCTCGTAGGCCTCCTCGATGGTGGCGGCCCGGGTGATGCCGGCCTGGCGGCAGGCCCCGTCGAAGACGGCGTCGTCGGCGGCCAGGGCTCCGGTGTGGCTGGACGCGGCGGCGGCCCCCGACGAGGTGGCCCCGCCCTTCACCACGACGAGCGGCTTCTCGGCCACGACCGCCCGGGTGCGGTCATAGAAGGCGCGCCCGTCCTCGATGCCCTCGACGTAGGACAGGCCGACCGCGGTCTCGCGGGTCCCGGGCGAAGAACTCGAGGAAGTCCGGGACGTCGACCGCCGCCGAGTTCCCGGCGCTGACGGCCCGGCTGACGCCGATGCCGGAGAGCTGGGCCCAGTTCATGAACGACGAGACGAAGTTCCCGGACTGGGAGGCGATCCCGATGCGCCCCGGCGGGCGGGTACGGCGCCACGATCTGGGCGCAGAGGTCGACGGGGGTCGAGATGAGGCCCTGGCCGTTGGGGCCGACCAGCAGGATCCCCAGCTCGGCGGCGAGGGCCACGAGGTCGTCTTCGGCCTGCCGCCCCTCGGGGCCGGCCTCGCGGTAGCCCGCCGAGGCGATGAAGGCCGCGCTGATGCCCTTCGCCGCCGCCGCCTTCAGCAGCGCCGGGTTGGCCGCCGCCGGGGTGCAGACGAAGACGAGGTCGATCTCGCCGTCGGGCAGGTCGTCGATGTCGGCGACGGTGGTCACGCCGAGGACCTCGGCGCCCTCCCGGTTGGTGGCGAAGACCTTGCCCTGGTAGCCGGCGCTGAGGATGTTGTGGAGGGCGACGAAGCCGAACTTGCCCGGATGGGTCGAGGCGCCGGCGACGACGATCCCCCGGGGCTCGAACAGGGCGAGGTAGGGGTCCCGGGGCGCGCCGTCACGGGTCGACCTCCAGCAGGGCGTCGACGGCGACGGGCTTCCCGTCGACGACCAGCAGCGGGTTGAGGTCGGCGGACGGCACGTCGTCCCGTTCGACGGCAACCGCCGAGAGCGCCAGCAGCACGTCCTCGACCGCGGTGCGGTCCACGGCGGGTTCGCCCCGGACCTCGCCCAGCAGGGCCTGGGTCCGCAGCTGGTCGACCATGTCGGCGGCGTCGACCCGGTCGAGGGGGGCGAGGCGGAAGGCCACGTCGCCGAGGGCCTCGGCGAGGATCCCGCCGATGCCGAGCATGACCGTCGGCCCGAACTGCGGGTCCCGGTGGATGCCGGCGATCAGCTCCCGGTTGGCCTTCAGGAACGGGGCGACCAGCACCGTCACGGTGCCGTCCTCGGGGCGGGCGGCGGCGAACAGCTCGGTGGCCGCCGCCTCGACGGCCTCGGCGTCGCCCAGGCTCAGCCGCACGAGGCCCCGCTCGGTCTTGTGGGCGATGCCCTCGCCGTTGAGCTTGGCCACCACCGGGTAGCCGAGGGCCTCGGCCGCGGCCACGGCAGCGGCGACGTCCGTCGGCGACCGTCTCGGGGGCGAACGGGCATGCCATAGGCGGCGAGTACCCGTTTGGACTCGTCTTCGGGAAGGGTGCGGGTGGTGGCCACGGGCGGCAACGCTACGGGCTGAAGGGCCGGGCGAGCGTGCGGGTCAGGGCTCGAGGGCGGCGCGGAAGAACGGCCCGCACGTGCTGCAGGCGGGCCTCGAGGGCCTCGTCGCCGAGCGGGTCCCGGCCGAGCATGCCGACCAGGACGGGGGCGTCGGCGAAGTAGCTCGAGCAGGGCGCCGTAACCGGTCAGCAGGAGCTGTTCGGGGTCGTGCTCCCGGAAGTGGCCCGCCTCCATCTCCCGGCGGAAGAAGGCGGCCGCCCGCTGGAACATCGGGCGGAGGGCCTCGCCGAGGTCCATGCCGAGGTGGGAGTCGCCCTCCAGGAACTCCCGACGCACGATGCGCACGAACTCGGGGTTCCCCTTGAAGAAGTCGAAGCCGGCGGTGATGACGCCGTCGACCCGGTCCCAGCCCTCGGTCGGCTCGTCGGTGGCGGACTGGACCCGCTCGTACCACTCGGTCAGCGCCCGCTCGAAGACCTCGCGGTAGAGGCGTCTCCTTCGAAGCGAAGTGGTGCAGCAGGGTCGGGCGTCGGATGCCCACGGCCTCGGCGATGTCGTTCAGCGACGTGCCGGCGAAGCCGTTCTGGGCGAACAGCTCCTCAGCGGCCACCAGGATCTCGTCCCGGCGCGAAACGGGCAGCGCGGACTCGGACACGATGCCCTGACGGTACACCGACCCACCACGGTCCCTGGTGGGTCCTTTCTCGTGGTCACCGGTGCGCCGGTCCTACAGTCGCCCCGATGATCAGGGCCGCGAGCGCCGTGCTGCCCGGCGGTCGGCCACGGGCCCGACCGAGATCGAGGTCGTGGCGGGTCGGATCGTCGGCGTGCGCCCGCTGGTCGACGGCGACCTCCCCGAGTGGACGCTCGTGCCCGGCTTCGTCGACCTACAGGTCAACGGCATCGACACGGTCGACGTGGCCGTCGCCCGGGACGGGGACTGGGACACCCTCGACGGGTCCCTCGTCGCCCAGGGCGTGACGGCCTGGTGCCCGACGCTGGTCAGTGCTCCCTTCGACCGCTACCCCGCTGCCGCTGGCCCGGATCGTCGTCGGCCGCGGCCCGGGACGGCGCCCGACCGGCGATCCTGGGTGCGCACCTGGAAGGTCCGTTCCTGGGCGAACGCCACGGGGCGCACCCGGCCTCGATGGTCGTCGCCCCCGACCTCGAGTGGGTCGCCGGGCTCGACGGGGTCGGCCTGATGACCGTCGGCCCCGAGGCCCCCGGGGCCCTCGACCTGATCCGAGCACTGGTCGACCGGGGTGTCGTGGCCGCCATTGGCCACACCGACGCCTCGCCGGACGCCGTGACGGCTGCGGTCGACGCCGGCGCTTCGCTCTTCACCCACCTCTTCAACGCGTCCGGCACGGTCGGCGCCCGCTCCCCCGGCCCCGTCGGCGCCGCCCTGACCGACGACCGCCTGGCCGTGTCGCTCATCGCCGACCTGGTCCACGTCGACCCGCTCACCCTCGGGGTCGCCATCCGGGCCAAGCCCGCCGACCGAGTCGTCCTGGTGACCGACGCCGTCGCCTGGCAATCGCCGTGGGCCCAACGACCAAGGCATCGCCATGGTCGACGGCGTCGCCCCGACTCCCCGACGGGACCATCGCCGGGAGCGCCCTCACCATGGACCGGGCCGTGCGCAACCTCGTGCAGGTCGTGGGCGTGGACCTGGCCGACGCCGTCCGCTTCGCCTCCACCAACCCGGCCCGGCTGATGGGCTGCGACGACCGTGGCGTACTGGCCGTCGGCGCCCGGGCCGACATCGTCGCCCTCGACGACGACCTGCAGGTCGCCCAGGTCTGGATCGCGGGCGAGCCCCTCCTGGGCTGACTCGCCGTCGGGCTGGGCAAGACCGATGCAACCAGGACAACGGGCCGCCTCGGGGCCCATCGCCGCCATGCGGTCGTCGTCGGCCGGGGTCCTGCCGCTTCCTACCCCGTCCACGAACGGGATCCCGCCTGATCGACAGTCGCAGGAAGTTTCCTCACCGCTCGCTACCGTCCCTCGGCGTGGAGATCCTGTCCGCCCTGTTCGTGGACAACGTGGACCTGCGGCCGGCCGAGGGCGGGGCCTCCCGCATCGACCTGACCGGGGTCCAGTTCTCGGCGGTGGCGCCCGCCCCCCTGCCCCTCACCTGGGCTCCGCACCTGTCGGTGATCATCCGGTGTGCCCCCGACGAGCCGGGCACCGGTGTGCTCGAGGTGGTCTACGAGCGGGACGGCGAACGGCTGGCCCGCAACGTGCAGCCCCTCGAGGTCGAGCCGGGCAAGTTCACCCAGCGGCTGGTGCGGGGCGAGATCGACTTCGAGTCCTACGGGACGGTCGTGGCCAAGTGCCGGGTCGACCAGGGCCCGGTCCTCAACGTGCCCTACACCATGCTGGCGCCGCCCTCGTCATGAGCCCGAGGAACGAGGGCGGGGGCCCGAGCGGCCCGGCGGAGCCAGGAGCGGACTAATGACCTTCGGCGCCGCCATCTCCGAACACCCGCTGGCCACACAGGCGACGGGTGAGGTGGTGGGCGAGGTGCTCGAACAGGTGGGCGAGAAGCCCGATCTCGCGGTCCTCTTCGTGACCCCGCCCCACCTGGGGCTGATGGCCGAGATCGCCGACACGGTCCGTACCGTCCTGCGCCCGGGGACGATCATCGGGGCTGCCGCCTCGTCGGTGGTCGGTGGGTCCCGGGAGGTCGAGGACGGCCCGGCGATCAGCCTCTGGGCCGGCCGAGTCGGCCCGGTCGAGCCCGTCCGCCTCGAGACCCAGCGCCTCAACGGTGGCTGGGCGCTGACCGGCCTGCCGGCCCAGGGCGAGGATGCCCTGCGGCGCACCCTGCTCCTGGTCACGGATCCGTTCACCATCCCCATCGACGGGGTCCTGGACCGGCTGCGGGCGAAGGCCCCGGGCCTCCAGGTGATCGGCGGCATGGCGTCCGCCGCCAGGGGGCCCGGCGGCAACCGGCTCGTCCTCGACGGACGCCGTACACGACCGCGGCGCCGTCGGCGTGCTGCTGGGCCCGGCGGTGGTGTCGGGCACGGTCGTGTCGCAGGGCTGCCGGCCGGTCGGGCAGGCCTACGTGGTCACCCGGGCCACCGACAACGTGATCCACGACCTGGCCGGGGTACCGGCGTTGGACCGCCTGCGCGAGATCGTCGCGGCCCTGGCCCCGGGCGACCGCGCGCTGGTCCAAGAGGGACTGCACGTCGGGCAGGTCATCGACGAGCAGCAGGACACCTTCGGCCGGGGCGACTTCCTGGTCCGCAACGTCATGGGGGCCGACGCCGAGGCCGGTGACATCGCCATCGGCGGTGCTCGCGGAGGTGGGCTCGACGATCCAGTTCCACGTCCGGGACGCCGACAGTGCGGACGAGGACCTGCGCCATCTCCTGTCCGACCAGCACGGCACGCGCCGCGCTGGTCTTCACCTGCAACGGGCGCGGCAGCCACCTCTTCGGCGAGCCCGACCACGACGCCCGCCTGGTCCACCATCAGGTCGTCCCGCGGTGCGGTGGCGGGGATGTCCTGTGCCGGTGAGCTCGGGCCGATCGGCCGCCGCAACTTCGTGCACACCTTCACCGCCTCGGTGGTCCTGTTCGACGGCTGAAACCCTTCTCCCGTCGCGCCCGGCTGGGTAGGGTCCCAGGCCTACGGTTGGGGAGGCTGGGTTGACCCTCGAGGAACAGGCGATCAACGTCATCCGGGGCCTGTCGATGGACGGGCCCCAGGCGGCGAAGTCCGGGCACCCGGGCACGGCCATGGCGCTCGCGCCCCTGGCCCACGTGCTGTGGACCCGGGTCATGACCTACGACGCCGAGCATCCCGAGTGGCCCGACCGCGACCGCTTCGTGCTGTCGGCCGGGCACGCCTCGATCCTGCTCTACTCGATGCTGCACCTCACCGGGTACGGCCTCTCCCTCGACGACCTCCGGGCGTTCCGCCAGTGGGGCAGCGCCACGCCGGGCCACCCCGAGCGCGGCCACACCGCCGGCGTCGAGGTCACCACCGGCCCGTTGGGCCAGGGCGTGGCCAACGGCGTGGGCATGGGCATCGCCGAGGAGTGGCTGCGGGCCACCTTCGGCCCCGAGTCTCTGCGATCACCACACCTTCGTGATCTGCGGGGACGGCGACCTGTCCGAGGGCATCTCCCACGAGGCCGCCTCGCTGGCCGGGCACCTGGGCCTGGGCCGGCTGGTCTACGTCTACGACGACAACCACATCTCCATCGACGGCCCGACCGAGCTGTCGCTGTCGGACGACGCGGCCAAGCGGTTCGACGCCTACGGCTGGCACGTCGAGAACCTGGGCGAGGTGGCCAATGACACCGACGCCCTCGAGGCCGGCCTGCGGCGGGCGATGGCCGTGGAGGACGCCCCGTCGTTGCTGGTGCTCCGCAGCCACATCGGCTACCCCTCACCCAAGTTCACCGACACCGCCGACGCCCACGGGAACCCGTTCGGCGACGAGGAGATCGCGGTCACCAAGGAGCTCCTGGGGCTGCCGGCCGACCAGACCTTCTTCGTGCCCGACGACGTGCTGGCCCTCTATCGGGAGGCCGGCCGACGGGGCCGCCCGGCGCGGGAGGCCTGGGAGAAGCGACTGGCTGACACCGACGAGCGGCGAACGACCTTCGAGGCCGCCCTCGCCGGGCACGGCCTGCCCGGTTGGGCCGACGCCCTCCCCTCCTGGGAGGTGGGCGAGAAGGTGGCCACCCGCAAGGCCAGTGGGGCCTGCCTGAACGCTCTGGTGTCCGGGGTGCCCGGCCTGATGGGTGGCGGGGCCGACCTCACGGGCAACACCGGGACCGAGATCGAGGACGCCGGGTTCTTCGGTCGCGACGACCGAGCCGGCCGCCAGGTCCACTGGGGCGTGCGCGAGCACGGCATGGGCGGCGTCATGAACGGCATGGCCCTCCACGGCGGCACGCTGCCGGTGGGCGGGACCTTCCTGGTGTTCAGCGACTACATGCGGCCCTCGGTGCGTATCGCGGCGATCTCCGCGGCCCACGTGGTCTACTCCTGGAGCCACGACTCGGTCGGTGTCGGCGAAGACGGGCCCACCCACCAGCCGGTCGAGCACATTGCCGCCCTGCGAGCGATCCCCGACCTGTGCCTCATCCGGCCGGCCGACGCCAACGAGACCGCGGCGGCCTGGCGGGTGGCGGTCGCGGCCACCGGGCCCGTCGCCCTCATCCTCAGCCGCCAGGACCTGCCCGTGCTGGACGGCACGGCGGCCGGCGCCCTCGAGCGGGGCGCGTACGTGCTGGCCGAGCCCGACGGCGACCCAGACCTGGTCCTGGTCGGCACGGGTAGCGAGGTGTCGCTCTGCGTGGCCACGGCGGAGGTCCTCGCCGGTGAGGGGACGGCCTGCCGGGTCGTCTCGATGCCGTCCTGGGACCTCTTCGCCGCCCAGGACGTGGCCTACCGTGCGTCGGTGCTGCCCGTCGGGGTGCCGTCGCTCTCGGTCGAGGCCGGTGTGACCTTCGGCTGGGACCGCTGGGTGGACGCCGCGCACGGACTGGACCGCTTCGGTGCCTCCGCTCCCGGGGGTGAAGCCCTGGACGAGCTCGGCTTCAATCCCATGGCGGTGGCCGAGTCGGCCCGTCGCCTCCTGGCCTGACCCCCGATCGAAAGGCACACCGATGACCGACCTGCAGCGCCTCTTCTCCGAGCAGGGCCAGAGCCCCTGGCTGGACAACCTCCGCCGGGGCTGGATCACCGGTGGGGAGCTCCAGGCCTGGGTCGACAGGGGCATCCGGGGGATCACCTCCAACCCGTCGATCTTCCAGAAGGCCATGAGCACGGGCGGGGACTACGACGCCCAGCTCACCGAGCTGGCCGGCCAGAGCATCGACGACGCCTACTGGGCGCTCGTGGTCCGCGACATCGAGGAGCGCGCTGGCCATCCTCCGTCCGGTGTATGACGCCAGCGGCGGCGAGGACGGCTACGTGTCGGTCGAGGTGGCGCCCGCCCTGGCCCGCGACACCGACGGGACCATCGCCGCGGCGCGCGAGCTGCACGAGCGCATCGCCGAGCCCAACCTCTACGTGAAGATCCCGGGCACCGCCGAGGGCATCCCGGCCATCCGCCGGATGATCGCGGAGGGCCGCAGCATCAACGTGACCCTGATCTTCTCCCTGGACCGCTACCAGGAGGTCATGGAGGCCTACCTGAGCGGCCTGGAGGCCTGCACCGGGGACCTGGCCGCCATCAGCAGCGTGGCCTCCTTCTTCATCAGCCGGGTGGACACCGAAGTGGACCGGCGCCTGGACGAGATCGGCACGCCCGAGGCCCTCGCGTTGCGGGGTCGGGCCGCGGTCGCCCAGGCCCAGGTGGCCTACGACCTCTTCCTGCGGACGTTCTCGGGTCCCCGATGGGACGCGCTGGCCGAGCGGGGCGCCCGGGTGCAGCGCCCACTCTGGGCCTCGACCTCGACCAAGAACGAGGCCTACCCCGACACCCTCTACGTCGACACGCTCATCGGGCCGGACACGGTGAACACCATGCCGGAGGCCACCCTCGACGCCTTCGAGGACCACGGCGCCCTCACCCGCACGATCGATGCCGACCCAGCCGGGGCCCGGGCCGTCCTCGCTGCGGTCGAGGCCGCGGGCGTGGACCTCGACGACGTGGGCCGTCGCCTCGAGGAGGAGGGCGTGGCCGCCTTCGCCAAGTCCTTCGACGAGCTGCTCGACACCCTGGGCGCCAGGGCCGAGGAGCTCGGCGCGGCCTGAGCCGGTCCCGCCCGGTCGGAGTCGCGGCGCCGACGTCGCCTAACGTCAGGCTCGTGGTCGGGGAGCTGGTGGTGGTCGACAGCGTGGCGGCGGAGTTCGCCGAGCGCGTGATCGAGGCCTTCCTGGCGCGCCCGGCCGAGTTCTTCTCGCTGGCGCTGTCCGGTGGCGCGACCGCCCGGACCTGCTACGAGGCCCTGGCCGACGCCGGCGGCGCCCAGATCGACTGGTGGCGGGTCGACGTGTACTGGGGCGACGAGCGCTGTGTGCCCCTCGACCACGAGGACTCCAACTACCGCCTCGGCCGGGAGGCCCTCCTGGAGAACGTCGGGGCGGTCAACGCCAACTTCCCGATGCGCTGTGAGGACGGCCCTGACCGGTACCACCAGCTCGTGGGCGAGGTCGGCCAGTTCGACGTGATCCACCTCGGTCTGGGCGCCGACGGCCACACCGCGTCCCTCTTCCCCGACTCCCCCGCCCTCGACGCCGACCCCGGTCGGCTGGTCGTGATGAACGAGGACCCCACGGGGCGCAACCCCCATCCCCGCGAGACGCTGACCTTCAGCGGCATCGAACGGGCCCGCCTGGCCCTGGTGACCGTGAGCGGCGCCGAGAAGGCCGAGGCCCTGGCCGCCACCGTGGCGGGCGAGACCCCGGCGTCCCGCATCCGGGCCGAGCAGGTGGTCTGGCTGGTCGACCACGAGGCCGCCGCCCTCCTCAGGTGACGGCCGGCACGTCCCGGGGGGTCAGTCGGGCGACGCCGACGGCGACGACCCAGGACACGAGCGGCGCCACGACGAAGGCGCCGAGGTCGAGGCCGGGGCTGCTGGCCACCGTGAGCAGGTCAACGCCGGCCTCCAGGGTCCCGTCCCGGACCACACCGAGCACCACCACGGAGGCCAGGCCCGCCAGGGAGCCGACGATGACCGAGGCGCTGGAGGCCGCCCGACGCAGGCCGAGGAACACCGGGACGACCGTCGCCGCCGCGACGAGGTCGGCGATGAGGAAGAGGCGGAGCACGTCGTAGCCCTTGAGGGCGATGAGCACCGCGGGCACGGTGAGCAGGACCGTGATCACCTTGGCGCCGGTGAGGGACAGTCGCCCGTCGCTGAGGTCCCGGTCGATCAGGGCGGCCAGGGCGCTCTGCAGCGTGTCCACGCTGGACGCCACGAGGGCAATGGCCAGGATGGCCACGACCAGGATGATCAGCTCGGGCAGGCCGTCGAGCAGGGCGAAGAAGGGCACCGGCGAGGGCTCGGTCCCCTCGTACACGGCGATGCCGCCGGCGACCAGGCCGGTGAAGCCCACGGGTAGGAGGACGAGGAACGACAGGAGGGCGGCCCCCCGGCCGGCCCGGGTCACCACCGAGGCGTCGGCCGCGGACCAGGTTCGCTGCCAGTACCCCTGGTGGAAGAGGTTGGCGGCGGTGATGGCGATGCCGAGGACGATGATGCTCTCCCATCCGGCCCGGGAGAACGTGTCCAGCCCGCCGTCACGGGCCCGGGCCAGCGGGTCGTCGACGTGAAGGAACATGGCGCCGAGGGCGAGGGACACCAGGATGACGATCATCACGGCCTGGACCTGGTCCGTGCGCAGCGAGGCGGGCAGGCCCCCCCAGGCCGTGTACCCGGCGGTGACCGCGGCCACCGCCACGATCGACACCCACGGGTCCACCCCGCCGAGCAGGTCCATGACCCCGCCGATGGCGGTGAGCTCGGCGGTGATGAACATGAACATGTAGAAGACCGACACGAACGCCACCCAGGCCTGGGCCGGTCGGCCGAAGCGCATCCGCACCCAGTCGGTGAGGGTGACCCCGTCGGGGGCGGCGGCCCGGATCTTCGGCCCGAGCCACGCGTACGCCAGGAAGGGCAGGGCACCGCCGATGGCGTAGCCGAGGACGCCGAGGATGCCGATGGCCTGGCCGACCTCGGGCGGGGCGAAGAGGATCCACGAGCCGAGGCCCGACGCCATGAACGCAAGAGCCAGCCGGTTGACCGACTGGCTGTCACGGGCGGTGAGGTAACTGTCGACGTCCCCGCTCCCGCCCGCGCCGCGGGCCACGAGGACGAGGGCGCCCAGGACCACGACCAGGGCGGTGAGGGCGAGGGCGGTCGAGATCATGGCGAGGACTCCCATCCGAAGTGGTCGATCGGTCCGTGCCCCGCGCCGAGGCGCCAGACGGCGCCACCGCGGACACCCCGGTCGATGAACACCTTCGCCTGCTGGAGGGCGGCAAGGGGATCGAGGCCCTGGGCGAGTCCGGCGGCGGTGGCCGAGGCGAACGAGCAGCCCGTGCCGTGCACGTTCGGGGTGTCGATGCGCTCGCCGGTGAGGACCGTGCTGCCTGACGAATGGGCCACCGCGTCGGTGGCCGAGCCGTCCAGGTGCCCGCCCTTCACCACGACCCAGGCGTCGCACCCCGCGCTCAGCTCCCGGGCCGCGCCGGCGGCGTCCTCGGCGTCTTCCAGGAGGCGGCCCACGATGACCGAGGCCTCCAGCAGGTTGGGGGTGATGACCTCGGCGTGGGGGAAGAGCAGCTCGCGATAGGCGGCCTCGGCGTCCTCGGCCAGCAGGCGGTCCCCGCTGCTGGCCACCATCACCGGGTCGACCACGAGGTGGGGCAGGTCACCGGCCGCGGCCCGACGGGCCACCAGCTCGACGATCTCGACGGTGGCCAGCATCCCGGTCTTCACCGCAGCCACCGGCAGGTCGGCCAGGACGGCGTCGATCTGGGCCTCGACGGCGCCGGGGTCGAGTACATCGACCCGCGTGACCGCGACGGTGTTCTGGCTGGTCACGGCCGTGATGGCGCTGGTGCCGAACACCCCGAGAGCGGCGAAGGACTTCAGGTCGGCCTGGATCCCCGCGCCGCCTCCGGAGTCGGAGCCGGCGATGGTCAGGGCGACGGGCGGGGTCACGGCTGGACCTCCTGGTCGAGCAGGGCCCGGACGGCTGCGCGCCGGGTCGTCGGCGCCCATGACGGTGCCCATCACCGCCACGCCGGCGGCTCCGGCGGCGAGACAGGCCTCGAACGGTGGCGGCGCGGATCCCGCCGAGGGCGTAGACCGGCAGCCGGGCGTCGGCCACCAGCGTCGCCAGCCCGTCGAGGCCGAGTGCGGGGCCGTAGCCCGGCTTGCTGTCAGTGGCGAAGACGGGCGAGAGCGTGGCGTAGGCGGCGCCGTGGGCGGCCGCGCCGGCCAACTCGACCGCGCCGTGGCACGACCGGCCCACGATGAGGTCGTCCCCCTCGGGCCACGGGTCGTCGGCCGCGAGGTGGACGGTGGTCGCGCCCAGGTCCCGGGCCAGCACCGGGTCCGAGGCCACGATCAGCGTCGCGGACCCGCAGGCTTCGGCCACCCGCTGCCCCAGGGCCCGGCGTTGGGGGCCGGGCAGGGTCTTCTCGCGGTAGACGATCGCCGTGGCCCCCCCGGCGACCGCGGCGGCCACGGTCTCGGCCAGGTTGCGGCCCGCGGTCCGGGACTGGTCCCGGTCGGTCAGCACGAGGAGGCGCATCACAGCTCGGGGCCGAGCAGGTCGGGTCGGCCCTCGTCGGAAGTCGAGGCGTCGGCGTAGTGGCGCTTCGGGATGCGACCGGCTCGACGAGCGAGGCGCCCTCCGGCCACCGCGTGGCGCCATGGCCTCGGCCATGGCGACGGGGTCCTGGGCCCGGGTCACCGCGGAGGCCAGCAGCACCGCGTCACAGCCCAGCTCCATGGCGAGGGCGGCGTCGGACGCGGTGCCCACCCCCGCGTCGAGCACGACCGGGACCGTGGCCTGATCGACGATCAGGGCGATGTTGTAGGGGTTGTTGATCCCCATGCCGCTGCCGATCGGCGAGCCCAGTGGCATCACCGCCGCACAGCCGAGGCCCTCGAGGCGACGGGCCAGCATCGGGTCGTCGGTCGTGTAGGCCAGCACGGTGAAGCCGTCGTCCACCAGCTGCTCGGCGGCGGCCACCAACTCGACGGGATCGGGTAGCAGCGTCCGGTCGTCCCCGATGACCTCGAGCTTCACCCAGTCGGTCTCGAAGGCCTCGCGGGCGAGTCGGGCGGTGCGCACCGCCTCGGTGGCCGTGTAGCAGCCGGCGGTGTTGGGCAGCACGGCCACCCCCAGGCGGTCGAGCACGTCGAGCACCGAGCCGGAGGCCGAGGGGTCGACCCGACGCAACGCGACGGTGACCAGCTCCGTGCCGGAGGCCACCACCGCCCGTTCGAGGACGTCGAGGCTGGGGGCCCCACCGGTGCCGAGGATCAGCCGCGAGCCGAACACACGGTCGCCGATGGCCAGGGCATCGACGGGGTCGTCGCCCGTCGCTGATGGCGGTTCGTCGCTCACCTCACCCTCCCTGGGCTGCGGTCAGGATCTCGAACCGGTCGCCGTCGGCGACCACGGTCGCCGCCCACTGGCTGCGGGGCACGACCTCCTCGTTGCGGGCCACGGCCACCCCGCGCGGCGAGTCGCGGTGCCGGCCGACCAGTTCGGCGACCGTCGTCCCGGCGTCCAGGTCCTCGGCCTCGCCGTTGACGTTGACGCTCACGGTGGCCATCACGGGGTGCCCGCCCGGGTGAAGCGCTCGGGCCCGAAGCCCGCGATCTCCTCGACGCTCGGGCCGACGCCGACGAGCCCGGCGACGGCATCGGCGGTGACCGGGGTCAGCAGGATGCCGTTGCGATGGTGGCCGGTGGCGACGAACAGGCCCTCGACGGTCGTGGCGCCGATGACCGGCTCGTTGTCCGGTGAGCCCGGGCGGAGACCCGCGCCGATCTCGGCCAGCTCGAGGTCGAGCAGGCCGGGGACGAGTACCGCGGCGTCGTGGAGCAGCTGGTGGATGCCCTCGACGGTGACCGTGGTGTCGAAGCCCTGCTCCTCGATCGTGGCCCCGACGACGATGCGTCCGCTGGCCCGGGGCACGAGGTACAGCGACCGACCCCGGACGAGCCCCCGGACATTGCCCCGCAGCACCGGATCGTCTCTGGGGCCCTGGATGCGGAGGATCTGGCCCTTCACCGGTCGCACCGGGGGTCGGGCGTCCGGTGGGAGGCCTTCGATGCCCGCCGACCAGGCGCCGGCGGCCAGGAGCACCCGGTCACCGGCGACGACGGTGCCGTCGTCGAGCTCTACGCCCCCGACCGCGCCGTCCTCGACCACGATGCGTTGGACGGACCGGCGGACGATGTCGACGTTCCGGCCGGCGAGCGCCGCCAGGAGGGCGTCGGCGAGGAGCCGGTTGTCGGCCTGGTGGTCGCCGACCACCCGGAGGCCGCGGCGGACGCCGGGGGCCAGCGCGGGCTCCACGGCCCGCGCCCGGGCGCCGGTCAGGGCTCGGCGTCGAGGCAGAGGCGGTCGAGGTAGGCGCCGAGGTCGTCGAGGACCCGGGCGTCGTCGGCGTCGAGGGCGACCAGGAGGGACCCACAGGTCCGGTAGCCCACCGGGCAACCGGACTCGGTCTCCAGCTCCTCGGCGAAGGCGGGCCACAGGTCCGCGCCCCGGCCAGGTTGAGGGCGAGCAGCCGGTCCTCGCCGTAGTGGGCCTCGGTGACCGGGGCCAGCATGCCGGCCGAGGCGTGGGTGGCCTGCGAGCCGGGAGCGGGATCACAGACCGTGACCGTCAGCCCACCCTGGGCCAGGCGCCACGCGGAGGCCAGGCCGATGGCTCCCCCGCCGATCACGATCACGTCGGTCGCGGTCATCGGCCGGCCTCGATGGCCGCGAGGAGGTCGGCGGTCGCCTGCCGGGGGTCGTCGGCCCGGCTCACGGCACCGACGACGGCGATGCCGTGGGCCCCGGCGGCCATGACCTCCGGTGACGCGCTCCAGGGAGATGCCGGCGATGGCGATCACCGGCACGTCGACCGCCGCCGCCACCACTGCGACGCCGGCGGGGCCGATCGGGTCGGGCAGGCCGTCCTTGGTGGTGGTGGCGTAGGTCGGGCCCACCCCCAGGTAGTCGGCACCCTCACGGACCCGGGCCCGGCCGCTCTCGGCGTCGCGCGCAGTGGCCCCGATGATCGCGTCAGGGCCGAGCAGGCGCCGAGCCACGGCCACGGGCAGGTCGCGGTCGCCGAGATGGACCCCGTCGGCCCGGCAGGCGAGCGCGATGTCCACCCGGTCGTCGATCAGGCAGGTGGCGCCCGCCCTCCGGCACCGGGCCACGATCGACTTCGGCCAGTGCCAGCCAGCGCGCTGTCGTCGAGCCCCTTGGCCCGGAACTGGATCACCGGCGCGCCGGCGTCCAGGGCGTCGTCGACGACGTCGAGGGGGTGCACGGGGGCGTCGAGATCGGTCAGCACCTGGAGCCGTCCGATCGCCTTGCCCATGACGCTCTCCCTCCGCCGGCATGAACCGGATCAGGTCGACGGTCGGAGGTGCCTCACCTCCCTCTCAGCCCGGTGCGCCGGACTCCCGTTTGCTGACCGCACCGTAGCGCGACCGGTCAGGATCGCTCGGTAGGGTTCCGCGGGATGGCGAATCCCCTCCTGGAACGGTCCCTCGAGGACCTCATGACGGAGGCCGCGGCGGTGCGTGACCTGGCCCATGGTCGGCGGGTCACCTATTCCCCCAAGGTCTTCATCCCGCTCACCCGGCTCTGTCGCGACCGCTGCGGCTACTGCACCTTCGCCACGGCGCCGGCGCGGGTCGAGGCCGCCTATCTCACCCCCGACCAGGTCCTCGAGATCGCCCGGGCCGGCGCGGCCGCGGGGTGCCACGAAGCCCTCTTCACCCTGGGCGAGCGTCCCGAGGAGCGCTACCCCGCCGCCCGCGACTGGCTGGACGAGAACGGCTACGCCTCGACCGTGGACTACCTGGTGGCGATGTGCCGCCTGGTCCTCAGCGAGACCCACCTGCTCCCCCACGCCAACGCCGGGGCGCTCCATCCTGACGAGCTGGCCGCGCTCCGCGAGGTGGCGCCGTCCCAGGGGATGATGCTGGAGACCCTGGCCGCCGTCCCGGCCCATGAGGGCGCTCCCGACAAGGAGCCGGCCCGGCGCCTGGCCACCCTCGACGCGGCCGGCGAGCTGGCGATCCCCTTCACGACGGGGATCCTGGTCGGCATCGGCGAGACCCGCCAGGACCGGGTCGAGGCGCTCGAGGCCATCGCCGCCAGTCACGGCCGGCACGGCCACGTGCAGGAGGTCATCGTCCAGAACTTCCTGCCCAAGGCCGGGACGGCCATGCACAAGGCCGACCCGTGCCCGACCGAGGACTACCTCGATGCGATCGCCCTGGCCCGCCTGATCCTGCCCGCCGAGGTGCACGTCCAGGCCCCGCCGAACCTCTCCGATGACTTCGGCCGGCTGCTGGACGCCGGCATCGACGACTGGGGCGGCGTCTCCCCCGTCACCGCCGACCACGTCAACCCCGAGCGTCCCTGGCCCGCCGTCGAGCGCCTGCGGGAGGTCACCGAGGTCACCGGCCGGGTCCTCGCGCCTCGTCTGACCGTCTACCCCGAGTACGCCCTCGACCCCGGGCGCTGGCTCGATGACGGCCTCCGCTTCCCGATCCTCGACCACAGTGACGCCGAGGGCCTCGGTCGCGACGACCAGTGGTATTCCGGGGCGGGAACGGCCCCGCCGGTCCTCGTGCCCGGCGTCGACCACGACCTCGGGGCCGGTGGCCGCGATCCTCGAGGGCGTGCGGGCCGGCCACGAGGTGAGCGAGGACGAGATCGTCACGTTGTTCTCGGCCCGCGGCCCCGAGGTGGCCGCCGTCGCCGCCGCGGCCGACGAGTTGCGCCGGCAGGCGGTGGGCGACGTGGTCACCTTCGTCCACAACCGGAACATCAACTACACGAACGTCTGCACGTTCAAGTGCCGGTTCTGCGGCTTCTCCAAGGGCCCGCTGTCGCTCAACCTCCGCGGCCGCCCCTATCTGCTGACCCTGGACGAGATCGCCGACCGCGTGCGGGAAGCGGCGGACCGGGGGGCGACGGAGGTCTGCCTGCAGGGCGGCATCCACCCCGACTTCGACGGCGACTACTACATCGACGTGGCCCGGGCCGTGCACGACGCCGTGCCCGAGATGCACATCCACGGCTTCACGGCCCTCGAGGTCACCGAGGGAGCCAAGCGGCTGGGCGAGCCACTGGCCGACTACCTGGTCCGCCTCCAGGAGGTCGGGCTCAAGACCCTGCCGGGCACGGCGGCGGAGATCCTCGACGACGAGGTCCGCGCCGTCCTCTGCCCCGACAAGATCGACACCGAGGAGTGGCTCGAGGCCCACCGCACGGCCCATGGCGTCGGGCTGCGCTCGAACATCACGATCATGTTCGGGGCCATCGAACAGCCCCGCTCCTGGGCCCGCCACCTCGTCCGCACCCGAGACCTCCAGAAGGAGACCGGCGGCTTCACCGAGTTCGTGCCCCTGCCCTTCGTGCACATGGCCACGCCCATGTACCTCCAGCGCAAGGCCCGACGCGGCCCGACGTTCCGGGAGGTCGTGCTCATGCACGCCGTCGGCCGCATCGCCTACCACGGGCTCATCGACAACATCCAGGCCTCCTGGGTGAAGCTGGGTGTCGGTGGCGCCCGCCAGCTCCTGCAGGCCGGGGTCAACGACCTCGGCGGGACCCTGATGGACGAGAACATCTCGCGGGCCGCCGGCGCCGAGCACGGCCAGGGCCTCGAGGAGGCAGACTTCCGGGAGATCGTCGAGCCGCTGGGTCGCCGCCTCGAGCAGCGAACCACCCTCTACGGCCGGGTGGCCGCGGCGTGAACCAGTCGTGAGCCCCCGGGTCAAGACGGCGTCGGCGACCATCGACCGTCAGATCGAGGCCCTGCTCGACGCGTGCGGGGCCACCGAGGACCGGGACCTCCTCTTCGACGTCATCGCCTCCGGGGTCCTCCTCGCCGGGGACGACACCGACCGGCTGGACCTCAAGATCGCTGCCGCGACGCTGGCGGAGATGCGAGTGGCGTTCAACGCGTTCGCGCCCTACCGCGACCAGCCGAAGGTGACGATCTTCGGCTCGGCCCGGATCCTGGCCGACGACCCGCTCTACCTGGCGGCTCGGGACGCGGCCGCCCTCCTGGCCGCCGAGGGGTGGATGGTCATCACCGGCGCCGGGCCCGGCATCATGGCCGCCGGACTCGAGGGTGCGGGTCGGGAGATGTCCTTCGGGGTGAACATCCGGCTCCCCTTCGAGCAGGAGGCCAACGAGTTCATCCGGGGCGACACCAAGCTCGTGTCGATGAAGTACTTCTTCACCCGCAAGCTGGAGCTGGTGAAGGAGTCCCAGGGCTTCCTCTGCCTCCCTGGTGGCTTCGGGACCCTGGACGAGACCTTCGAGCTGCTGACCCTCCAGCAGACCGGCAAGTCGGTGCCGACGCCCATCGTCTTCCTGGACGAGCCGGGCGGGTCCTACTGGGAGGGCTGGCGCCGTTTCACCCTCGATCACGTCGCCGCCGGTGGCTACATCTCCGCCGGAGGACCTCGGCATCGTGACCGTCACCGACGATGTCGGGGTGGCCGTCGAGGCCGTGCTCGGCTTCTACCGCAACTACCGCTCGATCCGATGGGTGGGCAAGACCCTCGTCGTCCGCCTGGTGGCCGAACCCACCGACGACGAGGTGGCGATGCTCAACGACGAGTTCGGGGCCATGTTGGCGGCGACCGGCCGGATCGAGCGCAGCGGCCCGCTTGCCTCCGGAGGTCAAGGACGGCGAGCACCTCGATCGGCCCCGCCTGGTGATGGACTTCGACATCCGCCACTTCGGGCAGCTCCACGCCTTCATCCATCGCCTCAACGCGCTGGACTCGGCACCGGCGACCACGCCGGCCCTGAGCGACCCGCCCCGGGGCTGAGCGTCCGGCCGCGATCGCTCAGTCGATCGACCAGGCGCTGTCGTCGGGCTCCTGCAGGAGGCCCACGGCCTTGTCCACCGCCCGCCGGGCGCGGGTCAGGCGGCGCTCGTCCACCGGCAACTCCTGGCCGCCGGCGTCGATGGACTCGCGCAGCCGTTGGATGGCCAGATCGGCCATTTCCTCGCTGATCGCCTCCAGGCGGTGACGGATGTCATCGAACTCTCCGGCCATGGGTGCCAGTTTGGCTCACAGCCCTGACGTTTCGGCCGACCGGACACGCAATGGGTGCCTTCTCCGCACAGGAGCTTCAACGAACCGCGGCCGCGTCCGGGATGATCTTCCCGGCCCACGTCCTGGACCAGTTCGTCGCCGCCATCGACTCCGGCAAGCACGTGATCCTCACCGGGCCTCCGGGGACGGGGAAGACCACGCTGGCCTACATGGGGGCCGAGGTCGCCCAGCGGGCGATGCTCTGCGCCGGCTACCTGCCGACCACGGCCACCACCGAGTGGACGACCTACGAGACGATCGGCGGCCTCCAGCCGACGGCGGAGGGCCTGATCTTCCGGCCCGGGCTCTTCGTGGACGCCATCGAGAGTGGGCGCTGGCTGGTCATCGACGAGCTCAACCGCTCGAACTTCGACCGGGCCTTCGGCCAGCTCTTCACCGTGCTGTCGGGCCAGCCGGTCGTGCTGCCCTTCAAGCGCAAGGGCACGCCGAACCCGCTGTCCATCGTGCCCGCCGGCGTGGAGCCCCCGCCCCACACCGACGTCATCCGCCTGCCCAGCAAGTGGCGGATCGTGGCCACGATGAACGTGTTCGACAAGAACCTGCTCTTCGAGATGTCCTACGCCCTGATGCGCCGCTTCGCCTTCATCGAGGTCGGCGCCCCCGACGACGAGTCCTACCGGCGCCTGCTGGACGGCCGCGGTGAGATCGTCAGCCGGCTCCTCTGCCTCCGGAAGTTCACCGATCTCGGCCCCGCCGTCTACCTGGACGCGGCCAAGTACGCCGCCCGGCGGTCCCAGGACGGGCCCACGCCGTCACGGCTGCTGTACGAGGTCTTCTACGCCTACTTCCTGCCGCAGTTCGAGGGCTGCGACGACCTCCGGGCGACCAAGCTCTACCGGACCATCGAGGGCCTCTTCGATCCACCCGAGCAGGCCGAGGTCCAGCGCACGATGGGCGAGGTCCTGGGTGTCGAGCTCGCCCTCTGAGCCGCAGGTTCCCGGGACCCGGCCCTCGTCGGCGGGACCGGACCGGGAACCGGCCCCGGGCGAGCGCACCGCCACCCACGAGCTCTGGGAGCTGCTGCGGCGACCGTTCAACGTCGTGGAGGCCGTCGACTCGGTGCTCGGCCTCTCCCCCAACGTCGTCAAGCAGCTCACGGGGGCGATGTTGGCCACCTGCCGCGAGGCCGAGGCGCTGCTGGCGGCCACGCCCAAGACGATCCGGTCCCTGTCGATCTCGATGAGCAACCAGGCCGAGGAGTGTCGCGGTGAGCTGCGCGGCCCGGTGCTCTGGTCCGAGACCTTCTCCTGTCGGTCGTCCAGCGCCGGCCGCAACGACGTGTACGTCTGTGCCGCCCCGTCCCGGGCCTACGACATCCCCGAGAACCGCGTCCTGGTGGCGGCGCTGCTGAGTGTGCGCGACGCCGGGCGGTCGGTCGACAGCATCTCGGCCCGCTCCTACGACGACGACACCCTGCGCAAGGCCCGCTACAACGGTCAGCGGGCCAGCCGCCTGCTCGAGCACCGGGCCCTGTCCTCGGTGGCCCGCCACCGCCCCAGCCCCCGCGAGATCCGCCGGGCCCGCTCGGGCAACCGGCGCTCGACCTACACCCCGGCCCTGACCATGCTGGCCCGGGCCGCCGATCCCCTCGAGGCCGACGACATCCTGCCGTTCTGTGACCGGCGCACCCGGGCCCAGCACGCCGTGCTGGTGTCGCATGGTGCGGGCCCTCGCGTCGCCGCGGCCTCACCGTCGAGCCGTTCCGGGCCGTGGCCGGGACGCTGCAGTCGGGCCTGCTGCGCTACCACCACCCTCGCCGGCGAGGCGACCGCAGCCGTCCCAGCGGCATCCTCGTGGGGCCGGTCCTGGTGGACGTGCCCGAACGGGTACGGGACCGCAACCGCGAGCGGGCCGAGCACGCGCTGTTGGCCCGGGCGGGTGGACGCCCGGTGGTCGTGGCGATGGACCCGAGCGATGTGGAGCGCGCCATCGACCTGGCGCTGGGTGCGCCGGGGGGCTCAGCCGCGGCCGGCTGAAGCTCGGCGTCGGCTCAGCCGGCCCAGTCCTCTTCCTTCAGGGCCTCGGCCGCGAGGCACCAACTGGCGTGATCGTCGCCGGGTTCGGCGCCACACTCGGCGCACGGCTGCTGATCGGTGCCCTCGAGGACGTCGTCGAACTCGGTCCTGGTGTGCTTAAGCGCACGGGCCTCTTCGAAGCGGCGATGTCGACCCTTTTTCATGGGTTGCTACTCACGGGGCGCTCTCCCCAGCCTGGCGTGCCTGGAGATCGGATTGTAGCGGTGTGACCGGGACGTGCGAACGCACCTCCAGGACCAACTCGCCGTGGTCGAAGGCGACGGCCACCGACCCGTCCACCAGACCGTCGAGGGCCTCGGCCCACGACCTCGGCCCGCCAGCCCGAACGCAGGCGGGAGGAGGCGTCGCCGCTGAGGTAGCTCTCGATGTCGGTACGGGTGGCGAGCATGCCCGGGTCCAGGTCGAGGTCGCGAGCGTGCTGGGCCAGCCAGGCCGAGGCCAGGGTCGCGGCCGGGCGCAGGTCCCGTCGTAGCTCCGGGGCGCTGTCGTCGGCGGGCGGGTCGGCCATCAGTCCGGCTTCGACCGCTTCGAGGATGGACCGGCCGACGGCGCCTTTGCTGACACCCTTGTCGACCCCGCGGACGTCGGCCAGGTCCTCGGGGGTACGGGGGGCCCGTTGGGCGATGGCCACGATGGCGAGGTCGGACAGGACATGGCGGACCGGTCGGTTGACCTCGGCGGCCCGCCGCTCCCGCCAGGCGGCCACGGCGCGGGCGACCGCCGCCGGGCGGTCCTTCAGGCGGCGGGCCTCCTTGACCCGGCGCCAGGCCTCGTCGGGGTCCCGGCCCTCCCGGGCGTCGGCCACGATGGCGGCGAACTCGCCCTCGGCCCACGCCAGTCGTCCCCGCTCGGCCAGCTGGGCCTCCTGCTTGGCGTGCAGCTCCACCAGGTGGGCGACGTCGGCGGCGGCGTAGTCGAGCTGGCGGGCCGACAGCGGCCGCCGGAGCCAGTCACTCAGGCGGTCGGCCTTCGGCAGGCGGACGCCGAGCTCGCTGGAGAGCAGGGTGGCCAGCGACGGGGTCGAGGAGCCGAGGAAGCCGGCGGCCAACTGGGTGTCGAACAGCCGGCGGGGCACGGTGCCGCAGGTGGCGAGCAGCACCTCGAGGTCCTGGCTGGCCGCATGCACCACGGCGAGGCCCGGGCCGTCGAGCAGGTCGGCCATCGGCGCGATGTCGACGGCGAGGGGGTCGACCAGCACGACCTCGTCGTCCCAGGCCAGCTGGATCAGCGCCAGCTCGGGGAAGTAGGTGCGCTCGCGGTGGAACTCGGTGTCGAAGGCCCAGACCTCGACGTCGCGGAGGCGAGCGAGGAGCTCGACGAGCCCGGCGGGATCGGTGACGACGGTGGGGGTCGGCCCGCTCAGGTGGGGGCTCCACCGGTCTCGACCGGGAGCCCGGCGTCGACCCAGGCCAGGGTGCCGCCGGCCACGTTGACCGCGTCGATCCCGTGGCCCCGGAGCCATTCGGCGGCCTGCCGGCTGCGGCTGCCCGAGCGGCAGATGACCGGGAGCGTGCCCGCGGTGGGGACCTCGTCGACCCGCTCGACCAGCTCGCCCAGGGGGATCAGGACCACGCCGGGGACGTGGGTCGCGTCGTACTCGTCGGGGTTGCGGACGTCGAGGACGATGACACCGGCTTCCAGTCGCTGGGCCAGTTCGGCCACGTCGATCTCGGGGACGTCCATCGGGGCAGGGTACCGGGGCCGGTACGGCCGGTCGGGCATCGGCCCCGATCGCCCTACGGCAGGTCGTCGGGGGTGTCGGCGTCGGCCAGGGTCCTCGGGGGCAAGCCGGTCACCGACACGACCCTCAGCCCGCCGACCGCCCGGCGCGGGGCCCGCTCCCCCGCCGCGAACGCCGCCTGCAGGTGGGCCTGCGGCCCGACGGTGATAGGCGGCGTGGAGCAGTTCGTGGCGCCCGTCGTGCCACGGGGCGGCCACGTCGGCTTCGCCGAGGGCGTCCACCACGGCCGTGATGGTGCCGGGTCGACGGCGGGCAGGTCGCAGGCCAGCACGACCACGACGTCGGCATCGGTCGACGCCAACGCCGTGAGGATCCCGCCGAACGGCCCTTCACCCGGGTGCTGATCGGCCACGACGTCCAGCCCTTGGGCGCCGGAGGCCGTCGATGTCGCCGCCCACGGCCACCACCCGGTCGGCGCCCGCCGCCGTGAGGGCGTCGGCCACCCGTCGGACCAGGGTCACGCCGTCGACCTCGAGCAGGGCCTTGTCGGTGCCCATCCGACGGCTGGCTGCCGCCGGTCAGGACCGCCCCGACGAAGGGCAGGTCAGACCGTCCCGCCGTAGGTGGCCTCGCGGCCCCGGCTGGCGTCGTGATCGGCGACGGACGCGGCCAGGTCGGCCAGGAACCGGTCGGCCACCGCGGCATGGCCCGGCGAGAGCATCACGTGCAGGCCACCCTGCTGGCGGTCGAGGTGCCAGCCCCGGTCGTCCATGGCGTCGCCGACGCCGCCGATGTCCAGGGTGTCTGGACCCGAACTCGAACACCGACAGGTCGGGGTCGCCGGTGATGTCGAGGCCGTCGATGGCCGCGATGCCCGCCTGGAACCGGCGGGTGGTGTCCCGGACGGTCCCGGCCAGGCGGAGGTAGCCCTCGGCGCCCAGGTGGCGGACCGCGGTCCAGGCCTCGGCGATGGGCACGCCGCCCCGGGTGCCGGCGGAGGTGGACGAGCCGTAGAGCCCTCCGGGCCAGTCGTCGTAGAGGAAGAACTGGTGTCGGTAGAGGTCCTTGCGAGGCGTAGAGCACCGTCGACGCACCCTTGGTGGAGTAGCCGTACTTGTGGACGTCGGCCGAGAGCGAGGTCACGCCGTCGACCCGCAGGTCCCACGGGCGGGACGGCCTCGCCCAGGCGCTCCCAGAACGGCAGCAGCCAGCCGCCGAGGCAGGCGTCGACGTGGCAGAGGACGCCGGCGTCGTGGGCCACGGCGGCGACCTCGGGGATGTGGTCGATGACGCCGTACGGGTAGCACGGCGCCGACGCGACGACGAGGGCGGTGTTCTCGTCGAGGTGCGCGGCCACCTGGTCGCCGTGGAGGCGCAGGTCGTCGGCCACCGGGATCCGGCGGTGGGGCAGGTCGAGGTACTTGGCCGCCTTGGCGAAGGCGGGGTGGGCGGTGTTGGCGGTGAGCAGCTCCGGCTCGGCGATCCCCTGCTCCCGGGCGTGGTCCCGGGCCACCTGCACGGCCAGGAAGATGCTCTCGGTGCCCCCGGAGGTCAGCGACCCGGCGCCGGGCTCGCCGCCGAAGAGGTCGCCGGCCATGAGCACGACCTCCTGCTCCATGCGGGGCAGGGTCCTGTAGGCGAAGGGGTTGAGGGCGTTCTCGTGCAGGAACCGACCGGCCACCTCGTGCTGGAGCCCCTCGAGCACCTCGTCGTCGTGGTGGTACACGAGGCTGAAGGCCCGTCCGCCCCGCCAGTCGATGTCGCCCGCCCGCTCCTCGTCGATCTCGGCCAGCAGCTCGTCGGCCCCCACCCCCGTTTCGGGGAAGCTGGTGATCCGGGGCCCGGCGATGTCCACGGCGGGAGACTAGGGGCCGTCGCCGGGTGCGTCAGCCGCCGTAGTTCATGCGGGTGTCCTCCATGCGGAGGACCTCGGTGTCCTCGTCGGCCTGGAAGCCGACGTCGACGACCTCGCCGATGAACAGGCGAGTGGTTGCCGACGTCGACGGTCTGGCGCACCTCGCAGTCGACGTAGGCCGGGGCCTGGTCGAGGATCGGGCGCCCCGGTGAGGCCGTCGTGGAACGGGAACCCGTTGAGGGTCATGGCCTCGGTGTCGACCTCGACCGGCTTGGTGAACTTGCGCACGATGGCCCGGTCCTCCCGGGACACCGTGTTGAGGGCGAAGACCTGGCCCTCGGTGATGAGCTCGTGGGTGAACGCCGTCTTCTCGACGCTGATGGCCAGCAGCTTGGGCTCGAAGGAGACCTGCGACGACCCAGTTGACGGTCATGCCGTTGCGCCGCTCCCCCGCCCGGCTGCCCACGACGTACAGCCCCGACGGCAGCGTCCACAGCACCCGCCGCCGCAGCCGGTCGTACTCGTCCTGCTGCTCCTCGGTGTCCACCCCCGGCGGATACGGCCCGATCGGTCCTGCCCCACCCGGTTCACCCATGGCTCGGAAACTACCGGTGACGCCGAGCACGCTGGGCATGCGTCGAGGGCCATGCCGGTCGGGGGCCAGGTGAACTCGGGCCCCCGGGTGAGGGCGGAGGCGGGGAGGTCGCAGCGGGTGCGCGGGGCGTCGGGTCCAGGGCGTCGGCGGTGCCGGCCGGGACGACGCAGGCCGATGAGGAGCCGGAGGGCGGTTCGGGGTCCTGCTCGGTGGCGACGATGGCCAGGGGGCCAGGGGGTCTGCCGGGAGGGCGAGCGGCAACGCCCGGCTCAAGGGCCACGGGTCGGCTGGGGGGGTCGGGGGTCGTCGGGGAGGATGATGTCCCCGTCGGCGGTCCAGGTGATGCCGAGGGGGCTGGTGACCGAGCAGTGTCTTGGTCACGGGGTCATAGACGAGGTCCCAGCCCTTGTGGCGGAGGTGGTGGTGGCGGACGCAGAGGAAGCGGCCGTTGCGGATGTCGGTGGGGCCGTCGAGGGCGGCGTCGATGGCGTGGTCCATCTCGGTCCACTCCCCAGGCAGGTCACAGCCGGGCCAGACACAGGTCTGGTCCCGGAAGCGCAGGGCCCGGCGCTGTTGGGCGGTGAAGAGCCGGACCTGGGTGCCCAGCTCGAGGGGGACGCCGTCGGCGTCGGCGATGAGCCGGCCGATGGCGGAGTCGGCGGCCAGGCGGCGCAGCAGCGAGGGCGGGACCGGGCCGGCGCCGACGAGGTCACAGCGCATGTTCTCCAGATCGGTGACCGGGAGTCGCTGCAGCAGCTCGTAGGAGACCACGGCGTCGGTGGTGCGCAGGGGTCGGCCGTCCTTGCCGTCGACCGCCGCGGCCAGCGCGGCCATGAGGGCGTCGTAGTTGGTCTGGGCATTCGAGCGGCGGCCGCCGATCATCCCGGCCGGGTCCGGCTTGCGGTAGGCGTCCAGCACCTTGCGCGAGCAGGGCGGTGCCTTCGGCCTCGAAGGTGCCCCGCACGTCGCTGAGCCCGTCGAGGAGCTGGCCGATCTTGAGCTCACGGCGGTCGAAGCGCTCGAACTCCTTGTCGGGGTCGACCTCGTCGTCGGCCATCTCGACCCACCGGTCGATCAGGACCTTGAACCGGGCGTCCGGCGCCGGGCCGCGTCCAACAGGAGTGCTCGTCCCGCTCGTAGACCGGCGCCGCTGGTCGGTGACCGCCCGGCCCATCTGGTGGGCCAGGTCGATCTTCAGGTCACCGTTGGCCACCGACTTGGCCGTCGCCGTGCCGCTGCACCAGCCGGCCGGTCTGCACGAACTTGTGGGCCACCCCCTGGACCGGCCCCCAGCCACGCCAACGCCGCCGCCGGTGACCGCGACCACCGACCTGCCACCACCGGCCGCCTCCCACTCCCCCACACACGCCACCGTTCGCGGCCTCGAGCGCCGAGCTTGTGAGCTCGACGGTCGCTGGGTCTCGCGGCCACCGACCAGTTCGACCGGTCCTCGTCCGCGAGACGGTCCAACGCCTCGTTGATCACCTCACCGGATCCTGGACCGACCATGCCCCAACCTACTCAGGGGGTCTGACAGTCACTTTCGTGCCGAGTCACCGTGGCCACTCCCCGAGGGCCGTGCCGAGCGCTCCGGCGGCAACCGCTGTGGCTCAGTCGGCGGTCGGCGGCCAGGCGGGGTCGAGCTGGAGGAGGAAGATGGCGCAGCGCTCGGCCTCGTCGTCCTCGCCGATGGCGTCGGCGATGCGTCGCAGGCCGGCCAGGGCGGTGAGGAAGCCGCGGTTCTCCTCGTGCGCCCAACGGACGTAGCCGCTCCCCCGCCACCCGTTCTGGCGCAGCCGGTCGAGGCCCCGGTGGTAGCCGATGCGGTAGGCGGCGTAGGCGAACGGCCTGGTCGGGGGCGAGGTCGCCGAGGCGGGCCCAGCCGGCGAGGAACCGGGGGTACTGCATGCACGCCCGGCCCGATGGCGGCCACGTCCTCACCGGCGTCGGCCAGGCGCGTTCGAGCGCGGCCTCCGGCTCGACGGTCGAGCACGGTCTCGGGCGGCCCGGAGGTGAAGCTGATGTCACTCATGGTTGCACCCTAGGGACGTCGTCGGGTCGGACCTCGAGCGGCATGGTCGGCGCGTCCTGGGACTCGTCGCCGGCCACGGCGTCGAGGTGGGCGGCGGTGGCGGCGTAGGCCTGGTTGATCAGCTCCTCGGTGTGGCTGAAGTCGTCGTAGCGGGGCGGGGTGGGGTCCCCGAACGGCAGCATGTTCAGGTCCACGTGGGCCGGCAGGAGGCTGCGGTCCTCGTCGTAGCGCAGGCGACGGGCGAGCCAGTAGGCCTGGATGGCGACGTCGATCGGCCGCTTCGGCTCGATCCACGGCCGGTCCAGGTTGCCGACGTGCAGCACGTAGGCGGTGCGGGCCCCGACGTCGACGGCCCGGGTGACGGGGACGTCGTTGACGACGGCGCCGTCGAAGTACCGGTGGACCCCGTCGATCTCGACCACCGGGAAGACGGCCGGCAGGGCGGCCGAGGCCAGGATCGCCGCGTGCAGGGCGCCCGGTCGAACCAGACGCTCGGCCACCGGTTCGACTGGGTGGCGACGCACTGGAACGGGGATGCGGAGCTCGTCGAAGCCGGGTGGGGCGCAGGATCCGGTCGATGACCTCCCGCAGCCCCTCGTTGCCGTGGAGCGACGCGCCCCGCATGGCCAGCTGCACCGTCGAGGGCAGCCACGGCCGGCGGGCATGACGTCGGCGCCGTCCAGGCGCAGCCACAGCGCCTCGAGCCGGTCCACGCCGGCGATGGTCGGGTCGGCGGCGTAGGCGGCGCCGTTCAGGGCGCCGACCGAGCAGCCGAGCACCAGGTCGGGGCGGATGTCGCGCTCGGTGAGCGCCCGGAGCATGCCGACCTGGAGGGCGCCGAGGTTGCCGCCGCCCACAGGACGAAGACGGTAGGTCCCGGCGGAGCCGGTCCCGCCACGCACCCGGGGCCGGCCACGGCTCAGGCACCCGGACCAGGCGGAGCACGTCGGTGGCCCGGGACCGGTCGTCGGAGCCGGCCAGCACGACGACGGTGTCGCCGGAGCGCACGTGGCCGTGCTCCCGGGCGCTGCGCACGACGGCGCGCACCATGGCCTCGTTGCTCCCCTGCTGCTCGACGATCATCGGCTGGGCGCCCCAGCTCATCGTCAGCTGGCGGACGGTGCGCTCGTCGGCCGAGAACCCGAGGATCTTGGTCCGGGGCCGGAAGCGGGCGATGGCGCGCACGGTGAACCCGGTGCGGGACATGCAGAGGATGGCGTCGGCGTCCATCTCGGCTGGCCACCCGCCAGGCCGCCATCGTCATGGTGTCGGTCACCGGGCGTCAGCGTCGCCCTCCTCGGTGTGCGACCAGCTCGGTGAGGTGCGGGGCCCAACCGTCGTAGTCGAACTCCTCGTCGGCCCGGCGGGCGATGTCGGCCATCGTGCGCACCGTGAGCACCGGGTCGTGGCCGATGGCGGTCTCGCCCGACAGCATGACCACGCTGGTGCCGTCGAACACGGCGTTGGCCACGTCGGTCACCTCGGCCCGGGTCGGGCGTGCCGGCGTGGACCATCGACTCGAGCATCTGGGTGGCGGTGATCGCCGGCCGGCCGAGCGCGATGCAGGTGCGGATGATGTCCTTCTGCAGGTGCGGGACCTCTTCGATGGGCACTCGATGCCGAGATCACCTCGGGCCACCATGATCGCCCCGCTGGCCTCGATGATGCCCTCGAGGTTCTCGACCGCGGCCCGGGTCTCGATCTTGGCCACGACCAGCGGGCCCCGGGGGTGGGGCTCGGTGCCGACCCGGCGGACGTCGTGGGCCGAGCGCACGAACGAGAGGGCCACCATGTCGACGCCCTTCTCGACGAACACGTCGAGCATGCGGAGGTCGTCGTCGGTGGGCGACGAGATGCGCAGCCGCTCCGACGGGATGTGGACGCCCGGTCGGCCCTGGACCCGACCGCCGTGGCAGACCGTGGCCGACGAGGTCGGTCGGCGTTCTTGTCCGACCACCTCGACGACGATGCCGCCGTCGCCGAACATCATCCGGTCGCCGACCTCGACGTCGTTGACCAGGCGCTCGTAGTCGACCTCGACGCGTCCGCCGTGCTGTGGCCGTAGCCGGGGATCAGCTGCATCCGTTCACCCTCGACCAGGTCGACGCCGTCGTCGGGGAATCGCCCGGCCCGCACCTTCGGGCCGGGCAGGTCGACCAGGATGCCGATGGGCCGATCCGCCTCGGCGGCCACCTTGCGGATCCGGTCGTAGCGATCGAGGTGGGTGTCGAGGTCGTCGTGGGCCAGGCCGAGACGGGCCACGTCCATGCCGGCCTCGATCAGGGCGAACAGCGGTGGCGTCACTGTCGGAGGCCGGTCCGATCGTGGCGATGATCTTGGTTCGGCGGCGCACGCCTCACGCTAGCGACGGCGACGGCCGGCGCCGGGGCAATCGCTTAGGCTCCGGCCGCCATGGACCTCCTGCTCATTCGCCATGCCCTGCCGGTCCGGATCGACGGCGGCGACGGCCCGGCCGATCCCGAGCTCAGCGACGAGGGCCGGCGCCAGGCCGGCGCCCTCGCCGACTGGCTGGCCGACGAGCAGATCGACGTCATGGTGGCCAGCCCGCTGCCGCGGGCCCAGGAGACGGCGGCGCCGCTGGCCAGCTGCTCGAGCTGGAGGTGGCGACGGTCGACGGCCTCGCCGAGTTCGACCGTGACGCCCCGTTCTACATCCCCATCGAGGAGCTGAAGGCGGACGACGACCCGCGCTGGCACGCGATGCTCGCCGGCGAGTGGGACCTCGATCCCGACGAGTTCCAGCGCTCGGTCGTGGAGGCCGTGGACGGGATCATCGCCGACACCCGGGCCGCACGGTGGCCGTGGTGTGCCACGGCGGGATCATCAACGGCTACCTGTCGGCCATGCTGGGCCTCGACAGTCTGCTGTTCTTCGTGCCCGACTACACCAGCGTCAGCCGGGTCCGGGCCGCCCGCTCCGGGACGCGGTCACTGGTCAGCCTGAACGAGACCGCCCACCTCCGGTTCGCCAACCGGGCCGGCTGACCGGCTCTCGGCTCAGGAGCGGGGCACCTCGCTCCAGGGCCGGTCCTTGTCGACGCGGACGTCGCCGGGCAGGCCGAGCACCCGCTCGCCGAGGATGTTGCGCATGATCTCGCTGGTGCCGCCCTCGATCGAGTTGGCCCGGGTCCGCAGGAAGGCCTTCTGGGTGCTGTCCGAGCTCATGGCGTGCTCGCCGCCATCTCGTAGCTCCCGTACAGCATCCCGTCGGCCCAGGAGGTCCAGGCAGAAGGCGTCGATGGCCTTGTTGAGCTCGGCGAAGGCCAGCTTGCCCACCGAGCCCTCCGGGCCGGGGGTGCCGATCGTGCGGCTGGCCTGGGCCCGGATGTTCGTCAGGCGGTTGACCTCGGCCGTGATCCACAGCTGGGCGAGGCGGTCCCGGGTGACCGGGTCCTGGTCGGTCTTGGCCTTCCAGAGGCGGACGGCCTCGCCGATGGGGCCCGAGCCCTTGGGGGTGACCGAGCCGCCGATGGCCACCCGCTCGTTCATGAGCGTGGTCATCGAGACCCGCCAGCCGTCGCCGACGTCGCCCAGCCGCTCCGCGTCGGGGATGCGGACGTCGGTGAAGTACACCTCGTTGAACTCGGCCTCGCCGGTGATCTGGCGCAGCGGCCGCACCTCGACGCCCGGGGCCTGCATGTCGACCACGAAGTAGGTCAGGCCCTTGTGCTTCGGGGCCTCGGGGTCGGTGCGGACCAAGAGCATGCCCCAGCGGGAGAGGTGGGCCAGGGTCGTCCACACCTTCTGGCCGTTGACGACCCACTCGTCGCCGTCGCGCACCGCCCGGCCCGAAGCCCGGCCACGTCGGACCCGGCGCCCGGCTCGGTGAACATCTGGCACCACATCTCCTCGCCGGTGAACAGCGGCCGCAGGTAGCGCTCCTTCTGGGCGTCGCTGCCGTGGGTGACGACGGTGGGGGCGCCCATGCCGTGGCCGATGGGGTTGTGCCAGTAGGCCTCGGGCCCCCCGGCGCCCTGGAGCCGCTCGTTGACGGGGCGCTGCGCCGACGGCTCGAGGTCGAGTCCGCCGTGGCCCTCGGGGAAGTGGACCCAGGCGAGGCCCGCGTCGAACTGGGCGCCGAGGAAGTCGCGGGGCTCGGTGGCTGGCGGGATCGTGGTCGGCCAGCAGCCGCTCGACGAGGTCGATGGCGAGCTGGTCGGCGGAGCTGGTCACCGTCATGGCCCGGGACGCTACTTCTCGCCCCGCTCCCAGCAGGTCGTGCGGGCCGGCGGCGGCTGCTCCATCGCCGCGATGAGGCGCCGGCTGTCGAAACCGGGCAGGGCGTGGAGGAGCTCGACGATCCCGTGTTCGACGGCGAGCTGGCTGGGACGAGGCACCCCCGCTCCCCTGGGCCGGCGATGACCAGGACGACGCCGTCCTGCCGGTGGGGGCCGACGTCGGTCGTGAGGACCTCGACCTCCTGGACCTCGCTCCAGCGCACTTCCTCGTGGCGGCCGTCGGCCAGCGTGCGGGTGACCCGTTCCCGGTCGGCCTGGAGCTCGACGGTGGCGGCGGCGGCCGTCGCGGCGCCGGCGCTCGTTGCGGCTGGACGGCGAACCCGGCGGTGACGAGAGCGGTGACGCCCAGCAGGAGCAGGACCGCCACGGGACCGTCCTAGTTGAGCCCGGCCCGGAGGCGGAGGCCGGCCCGCGGGTCGTCGCGGGCGGCGGCGAGGTGGACCTGGAGGTCCCGGGCCCACAACAGGTCGGCGTGGGCGTCGCGGTGCTGGAACACCCGCACGAGGTTGGCCAGCATGCGCTCCAGGATGGCCCGGTGGCCGACGGGTTCCAGCCAGGTCGGGTCGAGCTGGGCATCGGGGCCGTGCAGGCGGCGCAGGACGGCCGCGCACCCGTCCCGGTCGAGGACCTCCCCGCCACGAAAGGCGTCGACGAAGACCTCGGCGTCGACCCGGTCCCGGAGCAGGAAGTGGCCCGGGAGGCCGACGCCGTCGACCGGCACCCCGACGCGGCGGCCGACCTCCATGGTCAGCACGGCGAGGGTGATCGGGATGCCGAGGTGCCGCTCGAGTACGTCGTCGAGGTAGGTGTTGGCCGGGTCGTAGTAGTCGTCCTGGTTCCCGACGAACCCCTGGTCGACGAACAGGTGGTGGCGCAGGCCGTCCAGGGTGGGGACCCGGCAGCCCGCAGCGAGGTCGTCGAGGCCGGCGAGCAGGGCGTCCGGATCGACGGCGGGGTGGGCGTGGGCACTGAGCAGGGCCCAGGCCTCGTCGAGGGGAACGGCCTCGTCCGGGCCGAGCACGATCTCGGCGAAGCGCTCGGTGGGGTCCACCGCGGTCACCGTACCGGGGGGCGACCGAACCTCTAGGTTGCGGCCATGGCGCGCTGGGCCTTCCTCGACCATCCCGGCCCGTTGGCCTTCGCCCACCGCGGGGCGCGGGTGACTGGCCGGAGAACACGATGCCGGCGTTCGAGCACGCGGTGGGCCTCGGGTACGGCTATCTGGAGACCGACGTGCACGTGACGGCCGACGGGGTCCTCCTGGCGTTCCACGACGACCGGCTCGACCGGGTCACGGACCGCACCGGCGAGATCGCCGCGCTGCCGCACGCCGTGGTGGCCGAGGCCCGGGTCGACGGTCGCGAGCCGATCCCGCTCCTCGAGGACCTGCTGGGGACCTTCCCGGACGCCCGCGTGAACATCGACCCGAAGCACGACGACTCCGTCGAGCCGCTCATCGCGGTCCTCGAGCGCACCAACGCCGTGGACCGGGTCTGCGTCGGGTGCTTCTCCGACGCCCGTCTCCGCACCCTGCGGGCCCGCCTCGGCCCGGCGCTGTGCACCTCGATGGGCCCGAAGGAGGTCGCCCGGCTCCGCCTCGACGCCATCTCGGGTCGGGTCCGCCCGAGCCCGTCGGGATGTGTCCAGATCCCCGAGTCGTTCCGCGGGGTGACGGTCACGAACGCGGCCGTGGTGCGGGCGGCCCACCGCGCCGGTCTCCAGGTCCACGTGTGGACCGTCGACGAGCCCGAGGCCATGACCCGCCTGCTCGACCTCGGGGTGGACGGCCTCATGACTGACCGCCCAGCAGTGCTCAAGAGCGTCCTCGTGTCCCGGGCGCAGTGGGCAGTGACCTAGAGGAGCACGCCAGGGTTCAGGATCCCGTCGGGGTCCAGCGCCGCTTTGATCCCCCGGAACGCCTCGATCTCCTCGGGGCTGCGGGCGAGCGGGAGCCAACGGCGCTTGGCCACGCCGATGCCGTGCTCGGCGCTGATGCTGCCGCCGGCGTCGGCCACCAGGGTGAGGACCGCGTCGTCGACGCGCCGGTCGGTCGGGTCGAGCCCGGTCACGTTCAGGTGGAGGTTGCCGTCCCCGATGTGGCCGAACACCCAGAGACGGGCGTCGGGGGCGAGGGCGGCGACCCGGGCGCGCACCGCGGCGACGACGGAGTCGACTGTCGCCTGGGGCAGGGTCACGTCGTACTTGTGCGGTGGCCCGACCCGGTTGATGGCTGGGTTGTGCTCGTCGCGGACCTGCCACAGCGCGGCCCGTCCCGCCGCGTCCTCCGCCAGGGCCGAGCCCTGGAGCCCGTCGACCGTGGCGAGGAACCCAGCCAGACGTTCGCCGACCCCCGGCGGTCCGGCCAGCTCGAGGAGCAGGGTGACGGGAGGCTCCGGGCGCAGGATGGCCGGGAGGGAGAACGTCTCCCGTACGAGGGCACTGCCCTCCGTCCAGCACGACCTCGGCCGCCTCGAGACCGGGGAGGGCCCGGCGGGCGTCAGCGGTGACGGCTACGGCGCCGGCCAGATCGTCCACACCGACGAGGGCCACCGCGGTCGCCTCCGGCGGGGCCACCAGGGAGAGGCGGACGGCGGTGACGATCCCCAAGGTGCCCTCGGAGCCGCACAGCAGGCCGCGGAGGTCGTAGCCGGTGTTGTCCTTCACCAGCCCCCCCAGGTGGGAGATGACGGCCCCGGTGCCGAGCACGGCCTCCACGCCGAGGAGCCGGCGTCGGGTCATCCCGTGGGCCAGGACGTGGTTGCCGCCGGCGTTGGTGGCCACCGTCCCGCCGATCGTGGCGCTGTCCCGGGCGCTGAGGTCGACCGGGTAGCGCCACCCGGCGGCCGCCGCCGCTCGTTGGACCTCCCCGAGGGTGACCCCGGCGCCGGCCAGCACCTGTCCCGCGACGGGATCGACCTCGGGGCCGGAGCGGAGCAAGGAGGTCGAGAGGACCACCTCACCACCCCGGGGCACGCCACCACCCACCAGGCCGGTGTTGCCCCCCTGGGGCACCAGCGGGGTACGCGACGCCCGACAGGCGGCGACGACCGTCGCCACCTCGGCGGTGCTGCCGGGTCGGACCAGGGCCAGGGCCCGCCCACCCCACCGTCCGGTCCAGTCGGTCTCGTGGGCCGCGAGCCGGCCGGGGTCGGTGATGACCCGGTCGGGGCCCCACGCGGCCCGCAGTCGCTCGATCACCCCGGCATCGTCGCACCACTACGGTGCCCCGATGGGCACCGTCCCGTTCACGCCCACCGTGCACGCCCCGGCGGGACTGGTGTGCACGGCCGACCACCTGGCCTCGTCGGCCGGTGCGGCGCTGCTCCGCCGGGGAGGCTCCGCGGTGGATGCCGCCATCGGGGCCAATGCCGTGCTCGCGGTGGCCGATCCCCACCTCTGTGGCATGGGCGGTGATCTCTTCGCCCTCGTCCACGATGGCGATGGGCCGCCGGCCGCGTTGAATGCGGCCGGAAGAGCGGGGTCCGGGGCCGACCTGGACCGACTCCTCGCCCAGGGCCACCGGGTGATGCCCTTCCGGGGCGACATCCGGGCCGTGACCGTCCCCGGCTGTGTGGACGGCTGGTGCGCGCTGCACGAGCGCTTCGGCCGCCTCCCGCTGGCCGATGTCCTCGAGCCGGCGATCGGCTACGCGGAGGACGGGTGGCCGGCGTCGGTCCTGCTGGCCTTCATGGCCCCGTCCGTGGCCCACCTTCCCGGGGTCGAGGACTGGGCCACGGCACCCGTGGCCGACGGGCAGCGACTGCGCCGGCCCCGCACCGCCGCCGCGCTGCGGGCGGTGGTCGAGGGGGGCCGGGACGGCTTCTACGGCGGGCCCTTCGGTGCGGGTCTGCTTGCTCTCGGCGCCGGTGAGTTCGCGCCCGACGACCTCGACCGGCGGCCCGACTGGGTGGCGCCCCTGGGGCTGCGGGCTTGGGGCCACGACGTCTGGACTATGCCCCCCAGCTCGCAGGGCTACCTGATCCTGGCCGCGGCCGGGGTGCTCGATCCGCTCGAGCTCCCCGCGCCCGACGACCCCGCTTGGCCGCACCTCCTGGCCGAGGTCGCCCGCCTGACCGGGGCGGACCGGTACGACGTGTTGAGCGAGTCTGCCTCCGGGGCGACGCTCCTCGACGAGAAGCGATCGCTTGCGGTGCGGGAGCAGCTGGACCCGTCCCGGCGCGTCCCCTGCACGCCACGGCCCCGACCTTCGGGGGACACGACCGTGGTGACGGCCGTGGACCGGGACCGGCAGGGCGTCACCCTGATCCAGTCCAACGCCAAGGACTTCGGGGCCCACCTGGTCGAGCCGAACACCGGCACCTTCCTGCACAACCGGGGCAACGGGTTCCGGCTGGAGCCAGGGCACCCGGCCGCGTACGGCCCCGGTCGGCGCCCGCCGCACACGCTGAGCCCGGCGCTGGTGACGATCCCGTCAGGCGCCCTGCGGGCGGTGGTGGGCACCATGGGTGGTGACGGCCAACCTCAGGTGGTCCTCCAGCTCCTGGCCCGGCTCCTCGTGGCCGACGAGCCGGCGGGACCGGCGGTGTCGTCGCCTCGCTTCGTGCTCGACCGGGAGGGCTCGACCGGCTTCGACCTCTGGAACGGCCCGGACCGGTTACTCGTCGAGGACCATGCGCCGAGGGCCTGGATCGAGGGCCTCCTGGCCCGCGGTCACGAGGTGGTGTGCCGCAGTGGTTTCGGTGCCGACTTCGGCCACGCGCAGGTCATCGAGGTGACCGACGACGGGCTACGGGGAGCGGCGGACCCCCGGGCGTTGATCGGCTCCGCGACAGGTCACTGAGCCACCGCCGAGGGTCCCCGAACGCGGTCCGGTCTAGAACGGCCAGGTCGGCTCGCGGTGGCCGAGGTAGCGGGTGAAGCCGCCCAGGTGGGCGACGATCAGCGCCTTGATCACCACATTGCGGACGAACCAGGGCAACTGGGCGACCTGGCGCCCGGCGTTGGCCAGCCGCTCGGTGAGGCTCAGGCGGGTCCGGCGGTACTCGGTCATGGACCCGGAGCGGCCGACATAGCGGTACCGACCGGTGAAGAACAGCTGGGTGAGCAGCGCGAGGGTGACCCCGACCGAGCTGAACGAGTCATGGATGAGCAATGTGCCGCCCTCGCGCACCCGGGCACCCCAGTCCCGGATGTCGTCGCGGGCGGGCCCGTAGCGGTGGGCGCCGTCGATGTAGAGCACATCGATCTCGCCCGGAACGTCGCCGTGGGCCTCCTGGGAGGGCTGGCGGACGTGGCGGACCCGGCTGGCGACACCGGCCTCGGCGAGGTTCGCCAGGAAGATCTCGTGGTCCGCCTGGCCTTCGTCAGGCGCCCCGTGGATCTGCTGGGGCCCCCGGTCGTTGCCGGCGTGGGGGTCGATGGCGACGACCTCGACGCCCTCGGCGGCCGCCCGGCCGAAGACGATGGCGGAGCGACCCTGGTAGCTGCCGATCTCCACGATCCGGGCCGGGGCGTGGAGCTCGGTGGCCCGGTCCCACAGGCGCTGAGCCTGCGCTTCGGTCATCCAGCCCTGGACGTCGGCGACGTCGTCGAAGGTCTGGGCGAAGGTCTTCGAGGAGGGGGGCACGGGGACGGAAGTGTACGCGGGCCTTCAGGCTGCCGGTCCGGAGCCGACGGGAAAGGGCCGTGATCCCTGCCCCGGCCCGCCGATGGGCCGCTCTGCTCGTGCTCTTCGCCGTCCTCGCCGGCGCGGGGTCGGCCCGCGCCGAGGGAGCCCGGCCCACGCCGACCGGTCGCATCGACACGCCCGGCACCGAGGCCGCCATCTCCCCCGCGCTCGACGGCATCGAGGTGGACGGCGACGAGTACCGCCTGGCCGCCGCCGACTACGAGCTGGTGCGGGCCGCCCGCATCCGGGCGGCGGCGCGGCTGCGGACGCTGGCCGTCGACGAGCGGGAGCTGGCGATGGGCGCCGCCCGGGCGGGCGCCCGCACCCGCCTGGCCAGGACCGAGGTCCGGCGCTGGGAGCGTCGGGTGCGGAACCTGGCGGTTCGGGCCTACATCGGCGGTGGGGGCGACGGGGACGCGCTGCTCGCGGGTCTGGACCCCGGCTACACGCTGCCGGAACGGCGGGCCCTGCTGACCACGGAGGTCGACCGCCACTGGCAGGCCACCCTGGGCGACGCTCAGGGCGAGCGGGCGGCGGCGGCGGGTGAACGGGACCGGCTGCAGGACCGCCATGAGGACGTGGTCGACGAACAGGCCCGCACCGAGGTGGCCCGGGAGGAGGCCGCCGCGGAGGAACGACGCCTCTGGCCCACGGTGCAGGCCGCCCGGGCCACGGCCGTTGTGGCCGGCAGCGATCTCACCCTGGTGGCGCTCGACGCCTACCTGCGGGCGTCCCTCGATGTCGGGTCCGAACGCCCGGAGTGCGGCCTGCCCTGGTGGCTCCTGGCCGGTATCGGCCGCGTCGAGAGCGGCCACGGCACCTTCGCCGACTCCGAGCTGGACCCGGCGGGGACCGCCCGCCCCGCCATCGTCGGCATCGCCCTTGACGGCGGCGGCGGCACGGCGGTGATCAGCGACACCGACGGCGGGTCCTACGACGGCGACCCGGTGTCGGACCGGGCGGTCGGCCCCATGCAGTTCATCCCCTCCACCTGGGCCCGCTACGCCGCCGACGGCAACGGCGACGGTGTGGCCGACCCCCAGAACCTCTACGACGCCGCCCATGCCGCCGCCGACTACCTCTGCACCGCCGGCGGTGACCTCCGCACCGCCGCCGGCATCCAACGGGCGATCTTCGCCTACAACCACAGCGGTGCCTACGTCAGCCTCGTCCTCGACTTCACCCAGGACTACACCGGCTTCCTGGTCTGAGGCACCAAAAGAGAAAGACCCCGAGTAGCCGTCACGCCGAAGCGCTCCAACTCCTCGGGGTCTCCCGATCGGTCCGGCTCCACGCCCTCCGTGTGACCCGAGGGCCACCCGGCGGCTTCCCCGCCGCCCTCTCGGGCTGCGTCTCCGGCGCCATTCCTGTTCCAGTCGTTCTTGCCGGTGATCGGTGACCCCGGTGGACGAACCTCCGGTGTCGCCGGCCGCTCCGGCCGCCCTGACTGGCTTGAGCGCACCTTCGCGCCGACCCCGGATCGTGGTCAAGCGTTTTCCGCGAGATCCCCAGCCCGTTCACCGAAATCCACCGTCCGTCCCCAGACCTGTCCCCAAACGGAAGACGAAATTGCGTTGATTTGTCACGCCCAGCGATACAAATCAACGCAATTTCAGATCTGCCGGGGGCGAAGAAGAGAAAGACCCCGAGTAGCCGTCACGCCGAAGCGCTCCAACTCCTCGGGGTCTCCCGATCGGTCCGGCTCCACGCCCTCCGTGTGACCCGAGGGCCACCCGGCGGCTTCCCCGCCGCCCTCTCGGGCTGCGTCTCCGGCGCCATTCCTGTTCCAGTCGTTCTTGCCGGTGATCGGTGACCCCGGTGGACGAACCTCCGGTGTCGCCGGCCGCTCCGGCCGCCCTGACTGGCTTGAGCGCACCTTCGCGCCGACCCCGGATCGTGGTCAAGCGTTTTCGCGAGATCCCCAGCCCGTTCACCGAAATCCACCGTCCGTCCCCAGACCTGTCCCCAAACGGAGCGCCGCGACAGAGCCGAGGGGCAGGATGGGCCGATGGACACACCCAAGTCGTCGTGGTTGCCCGCCGGCCTCCACCAGTACGTCGTGGACCACAGCCGTCCGCCCGACGCCGTGCTGGTGGAGCTGGCCGAGGTGACCGCACGGGAGCTCGGGGAACGGGCCCGGATGCAGATCGCCCCCGAGCAGGGCGCATTCCTGGAATGGTTGACGCGGCTTCTGGGGGCCACCAACGTGGTCGAGGTCGGCACGTTCACCGGGTACTCCTCGATCTGCTTGGCCCGGGGCCTCGCCCCCGGAGGCCGCCTCCTCTGCTGCGACGTGAGCGAGGAGTGGACGGCGGTGGCCCGCGAGCACTGGGCCCGGGCCGGCCTCGATGACCGCATCGAGCTCCGCATCGCCCCGGCGGCCGAGACCCTCGCCGCCCTCCCCCGTGACCCGCCGATCGACCTCGCCTTCGTCGACGCCGACAAGGAGGGCTACCCGACCTACATCGACCTCCTGGCCGAGCGCCTGCGGCCAGGTGGGGTGATCGCCGTGGACAACACCCTGTGGAGCGGCGCCGTCGCCGACCCGGCCGTCGACGACCCGACGACCGACCTCCTGCGTCGCCTGAACGACGACCTCGTGGACGACCGCCGCTTCGACACCGTGCTGCTCCCACTCGGCGACGGCCTCACGCTGCTGCGGAAGCGCTGAAGCCGGCGCGGTGCACGCGAGGCAGGTGGCGCGGTCTACTGTGGCCCCCGTCACACGCCCGTGGCCTCGGCCGACGGGCGGTACGGCACCTATCGAGGATGCGGGGGAGCACACATGACGAGCCGGTCGACACGACGCTGGATGCTGCGGATGGGGGCGCTGCTCTTGGCCTTCGGCCTGGTCGCCGCCGCGTGTGGCGGCAGCGACGACGGGGGTGGCGACAGCGCCGACGAGAACCCCCGCGGTGAGGAGTCGGGCGATCCCGACGACGGGGCCGAGCCCCAGCGCGGTGGATCGTTGGTCTTCGCCCGTGAGGCGGAGACCTCCAGCCCGTGGACCCCCGGTACGATGATCTGTGATGTGGCCTGTCACCAGGCCATCAAGGGCATCTACGACACCCTGACCTGGCCCGACGCCGACGGCGTTCCCCACGGGATGCTGCTCGAGTCCTTCGAGCCCAACGCCGACTTCACCGAGTGGACCCTGACCCCCCGCGAGGGCATCCAGTTCCACGACGGCACCCCCTGGGACGTCGACGGCCTGGACGACCACTTCACGCGCATGCGGGCCTCGGTCCTCGTGGGCAACGTGTTCAACGACATCACCGACCAGGAGATCGTCGGCGACACCCTGGTGCTGACGATGCGCAATCCGTGGATCAACTTCCCGCTGTTCCTGGGGGGCCAGCCCGGCTACGTCGGCTCGCCGACCTGGCTGGCCGCGGTCGAGGCGGGGACGGCGTCGGAGACCGAGCCCGTCGGCTCGGGCCCGTTCGAGTACGCCTCCTACACGTCCGGGGACAGCTTCCGCATGACCCGCAACGAGAACTACTGGCTCATCGCCCCCGACGGCGAGCCGTACCCGTACCTCGACGAGATCGAGTTCCTGGTGCAGGCCGAGAACCAGACCCGGGACAACGCCATCGTCTCCGGCGACATCGACATCACCCACATGGACTCCGGTGACTCGATCGAGGGCCTCCGCCAGGAGGCCGACGCGGGCACGATCAACATGTTCGAGATCGACCAGCGCCAGGAGACGGGCTACGTCCTCATCAACGTGGGCGACCCCGACGCCGCGGTGAACGATGTTCGGGTGCGCCAGGCCATGGCCTACGCGTTCGACCACCTGGTGGAGAACCAGTCCCGGAACGCCGGCATCTTCGAGATCGCCAACGGGCCCTTCTCCCCCGGTCCATCGGCTACCTGGAGGACACGGGCTTCCCCGAGTTCGACCTCGACCAGGCCACCGCCCTGATCGACGAGTACGAGTCCGACACCGGTCAGGAGGCGGAGATCGCCTACAAGACCACAACGGACCCGTTCAACCTGCAGACCGCCGAGCTCTACCGCGGCTTCTGGGAGGCGGCGGGCATGACCGTCACGATCGACCAGATCGAGCAGGGCGAGTTCATCAGCCAGGCCCTCGTGGGCAACTTCGAGGCCTTCGGCTGGCGCAACCACGGCGGCTTCGACCCCGACACCCAGGAGGTGTGGTGGACCGGTGAGAACGCCGCGCCCTTCGGCGAGATCGGCCTGAACTTCGGCCGGATCGACGACGAGGTGATCAACGAGAACCTCGACATCGTCCGGGAGAGCCAGGACCCGGCCGAGCGCCAGGCGGCGGCCGAGGAGATCAACCGCCGCTTCGGCGAGCAGGTCTACAACATCTGGACCAGCTGGGTGATCTGGGCCATCCCGTACCAGCCCCGGGTCCACGGTGTGCAGACCCCGGTGCTGATGCCCGACGGCACCGATTCCACCGTGACCGGCATCGGCTTCACCGGAGCCATCAACCTGCCGCAGCTCTGGGTCGACGACGCGGCCTGAGCCGTGACCACTGACGCGGCGAGAGGACGAGGAACAGGCGCGTGAGATACATCGGTCAGAAGACGGTCCAGCTGCTGGTCGTCCTCTTCCTGGTGACCTTCCTCACGTACCTGCTCCTCGATCTGCTCCCGGGCGGCCCGGAGATCGCGGCCCTCGGGCCCGGTGCCACCCAGGAGCAGATCGACGAGTTCCGGGCGGAGACGAACCTCGACGATCCCCTCCTCGTGCGCTACGGCAAGTGGGTGTGCGACGCCGTCACGGGCGACCTCGGTGACTCCTTCATCCGCAACGAGCCGGTCACCGAGCTGCTGAGCGACCGCCTGGTCGCCACCCTGCAGCTCATGCTCTACACCACCATCTTCTCGCTGGTCGTGGCCGTGCCCCTCGGGATCCTCTCCGCCTACAAGGCCGACTCATGGTTCGACAAGTCGACCAACACCATCGCCTTCGGGTTCCTCTCGGTGCCCAACTTCATCCTGGCGGTGCTGCTCATCTTCCTCTTCGGGGGTCACGGGTTGTTGGACTGGTTCCCTGCCGCCACCTACGTCCCGTTCGGCGAGGACCCCTACGAGCACTTCCGGCACATGGTCCTGCCGGTGCTGGCGCTGGCCGCCGGGCAGATCGCGGTCTACATGCGCCTGTTGCGCACCGACATGATCTCCACCCTGCAGGAGGACTTCATCGGGGTGGCCCGGGCCAAGGGCATGCCGACCCGGCGCATCCTGCTCCGCCACGCGCTGCGCCCGTCGAGCTTCTCGCTGCTCACCGTGGCGGCCATCAACGTCGGTGCCCTGATCGGCGGCACGATCGTCATCGAGCGCATCTTCGCCATCGCCGGCCTCGGCAGCCTGCTCGTCGAGGCGATCTTCCAGCGCGACTACTTCGTGGTGCAGGGCACCATCGTCATCATCGCGGTGGGGTTCGTGCTCGTGAACTTCCTGGTCGACATCCTGTACGCCGTCCTCGATCCGAGGATCCGCCATGCCCGCGCCATCGCCTGACGCACTCCGACACCCTGAAGGCGGGGGGCGCCGGCGGCCTCATCACCGAGTCCGCCGCCGAGGTCAGCCTCGACGCCCTGACCGCCGGCGACACCGACACGGAGCGGGACGTCAAGAAGCTCGGCTTCGGCTTCTGGCTGGCCGTCGGCTGGCTGGCCCTGCTGATCACGCTCGCGGTCCTCGCCCCCGTCCTCCCGTTCGTCGACGACCCGAACGTCTCCCAGGCCGACGCCCTCGAGGCCGCCCCGTCGGTCGACCACTGGTTCGGCGGCGACGACATCGGCCGCGACATCTTCTCCCGGGTCATCTGGGGGGCCCGGGTCTCGCTGTTCATCGGCGTGGCCGCGGTCGCCCTCGGCTTCATCATCGGGGGGACGCTCGGCCTCACCGCCGGCTACTTCTGCGGACGCTACGAACGATCGTCATCGGGGCCATGGACATCATGCTGGCCTTCCCGGCCCTGGTCCTGGCCCTGGCCCTCGTCACCTTCCTGTCCGAACCGGGGACCAGAACGCGACGTTGGGCACCGTCACCCTCATCCTCACGATCCTGGCCATACCCGCCCTGGCCCGGATCACCCGCGCCGCCACGCTGACCTTCGCCCAACGCGAGTTCGTGACCGCGGCGCGCGCCCTCGGTGCCCGCAACTCCCGCATCCTCTGGCGGGAGATCCTGCCCAACGTGATCCCGCCGATGGCCGCCTTCGCCCTGATCGCCATCGCCATCGTGATCGTGGCCGAGGGCACCCTCAGCTTCCTCGGGCTGTCGGTCTCGTCGCCCACCGCGACCTGGGGCAACATGATCGAGCAGGGCCGGGAGAGCCTCGACGACGCGCCGTGGATCTCCCTGATCCCGTGTGCGGTCATGTTCCTCACGCTGCTGTCGTTCAACTACGTCGGCGACAAGCTGCGCCGCTACTTCGACGTCAAGGAGATCAACCTCTGATGGCCCGGAAGCAGGTCACCCTGACGAGGTCCGACGTCGACGCGGGCACGCCGCTGCTCCAGGTCGAGGACCTCAACACCCACTTCCTGACCGAGGGCGGCACGGTGCGGGCCGTCGACGGCGTGAGCTTCACCCTCGAGCGGGGCAAGACCCTCGGCATCGTGGGCGAGTCGGGCTCGGGCAAGACCATCCTGTCCCGCTCGATCATGGGCCTCCTGCCGACCCACAACGTGGTGCGCACCGGCAGTGCCAGCTACGAGGGCGCCGAGATCGCGGGCCAGAGCCACGCCGCCATGCGCAGCCTCTGGGGCACCGAGATGGCCATGGTCTTCCAGGACCCGATGACCTCGCTCAACCCGGTCATGAAGGTGGGCAACCAGATCACCGAGTCCCTGCGCTACCACCTCGACATGGAGAAGGGCGAGGCCCGCGAGACCGCGATCGCCCTCCTCCGCTCGGTCGGCATCCCCGAGCCGGCCCAGCGGGTCAACGAGTACCCCCACCAGCTCTCCGGCGGCATGCGCCAGCGGGTGATGATCGCCATCGCCCTGGCCTGCGGACCCCGCCTGCTGTTCGCCGACGAGCCCACCACGGCCCTCGACGTCACCGTGCAGGCCCAGATCCTCGACCTGCTGCAGGCCCAGCAGACCGAGCGCCACATGGCGATCATCCTGATCACCCACGACCTGGGCGTCGTGGCCGGCCGGGCCGACGAGATCGCGGTCATGTACGCCGGCAAGATCGTCGAGAAGGCGCCGACCAGCGTGCTCTTCTCCACGACCCGAAATGCCGTACACCGAGGCCCTGCTGAAGTCGATCCCCAAGCTGGAGAACACCAGCCACACCCGCCTCGAGGTCATCACCGGACGTCCGCCGGACCTCGTGTCGCCCCCGGACGGCTGCAACTTCGCCCCCGTTGCCCCTACGCCCAGCCGAAGTGCTTCGTGGAGGAACCCGTGCTCGAAGTCGGTCCCGCCGGCGGCCACGAGTTCGCCTGCTGGTACCCGGTCGGCACCCCCGAGGGCGCCGAGGCCCTGGCCCGCAACGCGGCGGACGCCGAGGCCGGCGTCAGCGGCGGGGTGGCCTGATGGCGGGGAGCGGCACCGCCCACCTGCGCGACCCCGAGGAGACGCTCCTGCGGGCCGAGCACCTCATGGTCGAGTTCCCCGTCGGTCGCACCGGCCTGAAGGTCCACGCCGTCTCCGACGTCAGCCTCGACCTGATCGAGGGCGAGACCCTCGGCCTCGTCGGCGAGTCGGGCTGCGGCAAGTCGACCACCGGTCGGGCCATCATGCAGTTCCCGCCCCACCGGCGGCGAGGTGACCTTCGACGGCGAGGAGCTCACCGCCCTCGAAGGTGAGGACCTGCGCAGCGTCCGCACCCAGCTGCAGATGATCTTCCAGGACCCGATCTCCTCGCTGAACCCGCGGCGGCGGGTCGGCGACATCGTGACCGAGCCGCTGGCCATCTGGGCCAGGCCTAGCCGGGCCGAGCGCGGGGTCCTCGACCACCATCGCGGCCTACCTCGCCTTCGTCATCGCCGGGGTGCTTCGCCCTGGTCGGCCTCGCCTCGGGGCTCATGGGCATCCTCCTGTTCCGGCGGGTCGAGGACGAGATCTCCGTCGGCCCGATCTCCGTCGACACCGCGGCCCTCGGCTGTTCATCGGCCTCGGTGGGCGTCGGCGGTGTCGTGCTGTTCCGGGCCGTGGGCCTGGGCCTGCTGCGCCGGGACGCGCGGCGCCCGGAGCCAGGCGGTCACCGCCTCGGGGTCGCCGTGGTGGCCGGCCTGCTCGGCTGGACCGTGATCGGCGGCTCGCCCCTGCTCTTCCTGATCCCGCCTGGTGCTGCTCCCCGTGGTCGCCGCGCTGCTGCTCTCCGGCCCGAGGGCAAGGGGACTTCCCCGGCGTCGGCCGACGAGGGCGACGCTGGTCGACGAGGTCCTCGGCCAGCGTCGGCCTCGACCCCGCCGTGGCCAGGGCCAAGCGCCCGCAGGAGTTCTCCGGCGGCCAGTGCCAGCGCATCTCCATCGCCCGGGCCCTGATCCTCGACCCGCAGGTCATCATCTGCGACGAGCCGGTCTCGGCCCTCGACGTCTCGGTCCAGGCCCAGATCCTGAACCTGCTCGAGGACATGAAGGCGCGCTACGGGCTGACGCTGGTCTTCATCGCCCACGACCTCGCCGTGGTCAAGAACATCAGCGATCGGGTGATGGTGATGTACCTCGGCAAGACTCTGCGAGGTGGCGCCGCCCGACACCTGCTGTACGAGGCCCCGGCCCACCCCTACACCGACGCCCTGCTGCCGCCATCCCCGTGCCCGACCCCGACGGTCCGGCCCGACGAGGATGCCGCACGCTGCCGGGCGACCTCCCCTCCCCGGTGGCCCCGCCGAGCGGCTGTCGCTTCCGCACCCGCTGCCCCAGGGCCCAGGACCTGTGCGCCGAGGAGGAGCCCGAGATCATGCGGCCGTCGGCGACGGACCACTTCGTGGCCTGCCACTTCCCCGATGGTCGACGTCCCGGACTCGACGCCAGGCCGACCCGCCCTCGGCCGCGGCCGGTTTCGGGGCAAGCGGCGGATCGGCGTGCCAGTATGGCCGCCATGGCACCACCTCCTGCCATGCAGATCGACGACGACCGCCATCTACCAGGTGTCCATCCAGACCCCGAAGGGCGACATCCTCATGGACCTCGACCCGGCGCTGGCGCCGATGACGGTCAACCACTTCGTCGTCCAGGCCCGCAACGGCTTCTACGACGGCCTCACCTTCCACCGGGTCGTCCCCGGCTTCGTCATCCAGGGCGGCGACCCCTCAGGGCAACGGCACCGGCGGCCCGGGCTACAAGTTCGCCGACGAGCCGGTCAAGGGCGAGTACACGCTCGGCGCGGTGGCCATGGCCAACGCCGGTCCCGACACCAACGGCTCGCAGTTCTTCATCTGCATCGAGGACTGCCAGACCAAGCTCGACAAGGCCTACAACCTCTTCGGCCACGTACCTCCGGCATCGAGGTGGCCCAGAGCATCGAGGTCGGCGACGTCATGACCTCGGTCGGTCGTTGCCGTAGTGATCGGCGCAGCCGATCGATCGGGCCGAGTAGGCCCGCACCGCGATGAGCCGTCGGCGAAGAGCCAGCAGACACTAGCTCCGGACGACCGGCGAACCTTCACGGTCCCGCCGGTCGACCTCCGTCGGACCCTGCGCGGCATCCGCCGTAGCGCCCACGACCCCACCACCCGCCTGGCCGACGACGGCTTCTGGCGGACGGCCCGCACCCCGGACGGCCCGGCGACCCTGCGGGTCCTGACCGACCCTCCTGGGCCGGTGACCGAGGTGGTGGCCGAGGCCTGGGGCCCCGGGGCCGTCGCCGTGCTCGACGGGTACCCGGCATGGTCGGCACCGATGACCGGCCGGAGGACTTCGTGGCCCACCACGACGTGGTCGCCGAGGTCGTGCGTCGGAGCCTGGGGCGTCGCCTGCCGCCACCGGAACGTTGGTGGAGATCCTGGTCCCGACGATCCTGGAGCAGAAGGTCACCGGCCTCGAGGCGTGGGAGGCGTTCCGGGCCCTGGCCTGGCGCTACGGCGAGGATGCGCCCGGCCCGGCGCGCCTCCGCGTCGGCCCTGCTCCGCCCGCCTCGCCGAACTGGGCTACGCCGACTTCCACCCGCTGGGTGTCGAACGCCGACGGGCCGAGGTCATCCTGCGGGTGTGCCGGCGGGCCGATCGGTTCGAGGCCCTGCTGGGCTCGACCCCGGTCGCGGCTCGGGCGGCGCTGGAACAGGTGCCGGGCATCGGCCTGGACCACGACCTCGGCGACCCTGCTGGCCTTCGGTGATCCCGATGCCGTGGTCGTCGGGGCCTTCCACTCCCCGACTGCGCGACCAGCGCCCTCGCCGGCGACGCCGGGGCTCCGACGCCGAGATGCTCGAGCTCCTGGCTCCTACGCCGGCAGCGGCCTCTGGCGCAGGGCGTCCTGGCGGCCTCGGCGCCAATGCCGCGTCGGCGCCGAGGACGGCGCCAGCCGTTTCGCCGACAGCTGAGACCGTACGCGCCACGTCCAGAACATTTCCCAGGGAGTCCCTTCCTTCCCACAGGGTCCATCCGTACCCTCGGCCATGGTCGGCTACGAGGTGGTGCTCAAGGACAGGACGGTGGAGCGGATCGTCGGGGCCGACGCTACCAACAGGAGGCCCCATGACGACCTTCTGCGCGGTCGCAGGGCCGTCAGGTCGTGGACCGCTGGAGCAACCGCGTGGCCAGCCTCCGACCGCAGGACATCATCATCGTCCGCGGAAGTGCAGCCTTCCGAGCCACGTAGTCCGCCTCCGGTCGACGGGCTGGGGGGGGCGCGAGGCCGGAGCATCCGCAGCGATCCGGGTCGTTGATGCATCGGCGGCAGGATGGTCGGTTCCGTGCCCGAGTCGACCATCAACAGCCATTGAGCTGCCTGAAACCTGGTCCAACAGTCTCTCCTCGGCGCCAGTTGACGCGACCGGCCAGTGAGAGCAGCCACTGGTTGCCCCGGGCCCCCATGGTCTGGGGACGTAGTCGCGCATCCGCTGACCGGTGAGCGCCACCAGTCATCGGCGGCGCCGAGGTCGTCGCGCTCATCCGGCGCTGGCGAGGTGGCGCCAGCACCAGGGGAAGGCGTTCGGTGGTAGCGCTCCGGAGGGTCCAAAGCTATCCACGCTGAGGGCCAGCACCAGGACGGGCACGGTGTAAAGGGCGTAGCGACGGCCACCGCCGCCCGACCACGACGGCCAGGAAGACGAAGACAGGCCATCGCGGGTGCATGGCATCGCCGAGGCGGTCGGCGCTACCGAGGTCGCCACGGCGTCGACCAGCCGGGAACGTCGGTGACCGCCCCCGGTTGGGCTCGGCTCGGTCAGCGGGGCGGTGAAGCCCGGCCCGCTGACCGGCGGTGTACGCGAGGAAGCTGAGGACGCCGATCGGCGCCCCGAGTACCCCGCGACCGGCCAGCCGCTCCCGGCCACGTGCTCGCCAGCCGGGGGAGGCCTCCGACGCGTTAGCACGAGGAAGCAGCCCGATTGGTCGGAGCCCGCCGCCAACCGCAGAGCCCCGGGCCGGCCCACCACAGTGGCGGCGAGGGCCAGGACGACCCCATGAGGGCGACCAGCATCAGCGCCTCGGCGTAGCCAGACCAGCACGAAGGCGCCAGGGACGAAGGCCATGAAACAGCCGCCGCCGGGCCAGGGCCGGGTCGTCGAGCACTCCTCGAAGCGCGGGCGGGTGGAGCAGCATGACGGTCGCCAGTGCGAGAGGTCGGCCACGAGAGCAGGGCCAGGCCCTGGATTCCCGTCGGAGCGAGCCGCCCGACCCGCCGAAGAGCGGAAGAGAAGAAGTGGATGGCCTGGGCTCCGGGGGGCCGCCGTGGCCCTGGCCGGCGATGGCGTCGTACGGGTCACCGTCGCAGGCCAGGAGGTGCTGGTCGAGCTTCGGGGTGGCGCCGTGGGGGGCGAACTCATCAGCGCGGCCGCCACCAGGACATAGCCCACGACCACGAGCAGGTGAGCCACGATCCAGGGCGCGAGGGCGGCATGGAGGTCGGCCGCGCTCCGGGTCGAGAGCCGCCAGGATCACCGGTCCGGGTACCGTGGAGATCGCGTGGCTCGAAGACCTCTCGGCGTCGGCCTGGACGGTGGGCGCGTTGTCCGACGGCCTCGGCCACGAGGTTGCGCACCTGGCCGCCCTGGGACTCGAGGCCACGTACTCGGGCTGCAGACCAGCCAGATCGGGTGCCCTGGGCCTGGGCCAGACCCCGTCCACGAAGGCCTGCGGGTCGAACGCCACGTTGCCGCTGCTGCATCATCGACCCAGTCCACGAACTCGGCGCACGAGGGTCCGGGTAGGTCACCTCGGTGAAGTCCCCGTCCGAGCAGCTCGCGGCGGCCCGCCGGGCCCGAGCTGGTCGGGGCAGTACGACCACCACGTCGCCCGGCCCCGGCCGATCCCGCCACGGTCACCGGCGGTCACGTCGTCCAACTGGGTGCGCTCGTACGGTGACGTTGGGCGTCGCTGATCCCCAGCGCCGAGGGCCACGAGCGAAGGCGGCCGACGCGCTGCCGTCCAGTGGCCAGGGCCCGAGTGAAGCGGCGGGTGGCCCCCGTGGCCGCGCCGAGCACCACGAGGGGAACCACCACCGACCCGGTAGCGGCGCGCGTAGGCCGGCGCCGGTCGGCGTAGCCGGCGGCCACACGCGAAGCCCAGCGTGAGCACCGCCGAGCAGGCAGGAAGCTCGGACGCTCACGTCGGGCCGGGTCCGCAGGTCGAGGTCGAGCCGTGGTCACCGTCCCCGGCCGAGCAGGCCGAGCAGGAGGAGCACGGCCCAGGACCGCGTACAGGGTGGCCTCGGCCAGTTCCCGACCGCCTCCGAGGTCGAGCAGGGTGACGCCGACGATGGGTCGGCCTCGACGGATCGGCCCACGGCGTGCCGGTCGACGACGCCTGCTCGAGGAAGCTCGGCACCCAGGGGAGGAAGAAGATGCCGCCGGCGGCCACGGCGAGCGCCGCCCGCCACGAGCGCTCGACCATCGCCCGTCGCTCCGCCACCAGCGACAGCAGCAGCACGATGCCGACCGACCCCAGCAACCAGAACGACCAGTAGTGGGTCAGCAACAACGCGCCGGAGACGAGCGGCCACCGCCGACCAGGGCGAGTGGCCGGGAGTCGTCTCAGCGCCGCGATGAGAGCCAGCCAGCCGAGCAGGGTCAACAACACCACGAGGCTGTACATGCGGGTCTCGGTGGCATAGCGCAGGGCGAACGGTGAGACCGCCAGAACGATCACCGCCAACCAACCGACCGTCGACCCGCCCCGGCGCCGGCCGACGAGCCAGGCCACGGGAAGGGTCAGCACCGAGAACACGCCGCTCAGCGCCCGCACGGCGGTGTCGCCCTCGCCGAAGACCTCCATCCAGCCGTGCAGCAGCAGGTAGTACAGCGGCGGATGACCGTCGTGGCGAAGTGCCTCGGCGATGTCGCCGACCGGCAGCGAGCGATGTTGACGCTGAGCGCCTCGTCGAGCCACAAGGGGGTGTCGGCGGCGAACCGAGCGACCGTGCCGCACGACGGCGACGGCCGTCACCACGATCGGCAGGAGGGGCCACCGGGTCGTCACCGGGTCGGCCGAGGCGGTAGCGTCAGACGAGCGTGGTGTCGGCACGTGCGATGTGTCCAACACGCTCACAGCCCGGGACTGTACCGGCCCCCTCTCCCGTGCTGGTCGACACCCTCGATCTGACTCCCAGCCGCCGGCCCGACCGGCCCGACAGGCCGTTTCGTCCCGCCCAACAAGGTACGACCCCATGACCGACACGTCGACCGCCGCCGCCGACTCCGGCGACGCGACCCCCCCGATGACCGCGACGACCCGGGCGACGTCGTCATCATCGGCGCCGGACCGGCCGGGCTGACCGCGGCGTACGAGCTGGCCCGCCGCGACGTCACCAGCACGGTCTTCGAGAGCGACGACGTCGTCGGCGGCATCAGCCGCATCGGTCGAGCGGGACGGCTGGCGCTTCGACATCGGCGGCCACCGCTTCTTCACCAAGGTGAAGCCGGTCGAGGAGTTCTGGCACGAGATCCTCGACGAGGACGAGTTCCTGCTCCGGCCCCGGATGAGCCGGATCTTCTACGGCGGCAAGTACTACGACTACCCGCTCAAGGCCATCAACGCCCTGCGCAACCTGGGCATCATCGAGGCCGTCCGCTGTCGTGCTGTCCTACCTCTGGGTGCGCATCCATCCGCCGAAGGACCAGTCGAACTTCGAGGGCTGGGTGGCGGCCCGCTTCGGCTGGCGCCTGTACCGCACCTTCTTCAAGACCTACACCGAGAAGGTGTGGGGCGTGCCCGCCACCGAGATCCAGGCCGACTGGGCCGCGCAGCGCATCAAGAACCTGTCGCTGTTCTCGGCGGTGGTCAACGCGCTCATGCCGAGCCGCAACCAGAAGGACATCACCAGCCTCATCGAGGAGTTCGAGTACCCCAAGTACGGGCCCGGGATGATGTGGGAGCGCTGCACCGAGCTCGTCGAGGCCGAGGGCACCGAGTGCAGATGCAGACGCGGGTGGTGCGGTCCGCCACGCGGACGGCCGGGCGACCACGGTGACCACCGAGGACGCGGCCGGTGAACGGGTCGAGCACCACGCCGACGCCGTCATCTCGTCGATGCCCTTCACCCAGCTCGTGCGGGCCATGGACCCGCCGCCGCCGACCGAGGTGATCGCCGCGGCCGAACGACATCACGCTACCGGGACTTCCTCACCGTCGCCCTCGTGGTGCCCGAGGAGGCCGGGTTCCCCGACAACTGGATCTACGTCCACTCCCCCGACGTGCAAGCTCGGCCGCATCCAGAACTTCGGCTCGTGGTCGCCCTACCTGGTCAAGGAAGGCCGGACCTGCCTGGGTCTGGAGTACTTCGTCTTCGAAGGCGACGAGCTGTGGACCTCGCAGCGACGAGGACCTGATCGACTTGGGGACCCGGAGCTCGTGACCCTCGGCCTGATCGAGGCCGCGGTGGTGCAGGCGGGCTACGTCGTGCGCATGCCGAAGGCCTATCCGACCTACGACGAGACCTACGCCGACAACGTGCAGGTGCTGCGGGACTGGATCGCCGCCAACACGCCCAACGTCCACCCCATCGGGCGCAACGGCATGCACAAGTACAACAACCAGGACCACTCGATGTACACCGCCATGCTGACCGTGGAGAACCTCTTCGGGGCCGACCACGACATCTGGTCGGTCAACGTCGAAGAGGAGTACCACGAGGAGGGCGACCCCGTCGTCCAGACCGAGCCGGCACCGGGCGGGCCGCGCCGATCATCCCCAAGGACGTCGACCCGGCCCGCCGTCTCTGACTCCCGGGCGGGCCCGTAATGACGCCCGACGTGCGACCGCTTCTGGTTTCGCCTGGTGCTGATCGCCCTGCTCGCGCTGACCGTCCGCGTGGGCTACATCGGGGTGGCCAAGTGGTCCGACGAGGTCGAGTTCAGCGACGCGCTGTACTACGCCGTCCAGGCCCAGCAGATCGCCGAGGGCGAGGCCTTCGAGCATCGGGAGCACGATCGACCGGCGGCCGACCACGCCCCGCTGACCGAGATCTCCCAGGCCCCCACGGCCGTTCTCTTCGGGCGCAGCGTCCTGGCCCTCCGACTGGTGCAGGCCGTGTACGGGACCCTGGGCGTCGTGGCCATCGCCCTCCTGGCCCGGCGGGTGGCGGATAGTGACCGGGTGGCCCTCTGGGCCGCGCTCGGTCGCTGCGGTGTACCCCAACCTCTGGGCCGCCGACGGGGTCATCATGGCCGAGACGCTGACCGTGCTCCTGGTCGCAGTCCTGTTGTGGGCCGTCTACGGCTTCCTCGACCACCCCGACGGCCGCCGGGCTCTTCTCGTCGGGGCCCTGGCGGGGCTGGCGGCTCTCGTGGGCCGAGCTGGCGCTGGTGGGGGTGCTGGCCTTCGTGCCGGTGGCCGTGCGGGTGGCCCAGCCCTGGTCCCGGCGGCTCGGCTATCTGGGCCTCGCCGCCCTGGCGGTGGTCGTCCTGGCGCCGTGGACGGTCTACAACGTGGGGCGCTTCGACGAGCCGGTCTGGGTCTCCACCAACGACGGCCTGACCCTGATCGGGGCCAACTGTGACCGCCAGTACGACGGCCCGGACCCCGGCCTGTGGGACATCGCCTGCCTGCCCCCGGGCTCGTTCACCGATGCCCAGTCCCAGGACCAGTCCGCGGTCAACCTCGACTATCGCCGCCTGGCCATGGACTACGTGTGGGCCAACAAGGGTGATCTCCCCCAGTGGCCGCCATCCGGGTGGCCCGCACGTGGAGCCTCTATGACCCCGTGTCCATGATCCGTTACAACCAGAACGAGGGTCGGGAGCCGCCGGTCGGTTGGGCCGGCTTCGTGTCGTTCTGGCTCCTGGTGCCCTTCGCGGTGGGCGGGGCGGTCCTGCTGCGGAGCCGGGGTCGGGCCCTCTGGCCCCTGTTGTCGACGATCGTCGTGGTGACCCTGGTCTCGGCCCTGTTCTACGGCCTGTTGCGCTTCCGGGCCCCAGCCGAGGTCACCCTCGTGGTCCTCGCCGTGGTCGCGATGGCCGAGCTGCAGGCGCGTTTGGCCGATGGCCCCGCGTCCCGCCAGAATCGCTGGGGTGAAGGCATCTCTGGCAACCGTAGCAATCGCCCTCCTCGCGCTGACCTCATGTGGCGGTGACGACAGCGGTGGCACCGTGGACACCGGGACGTCCTCGGAGACCTCCGCGGCGACGGTCGAGGACCTCTCCTCCTATGAGACGGTGGCCGACCTGAACGACGCCCTTGCGGCCGCCGGGATCGCGTGTGCCCTGGAGTACGAGGGCCTGGTGGACGAGGTGCGGGAACTGAGCCAGTGCACGATCGAGGGCGGCCAGGCCATCCTGACGATCTGGTACGACGATGCACTCTTCACCGACTTCCTGGGCACGGACCCTGCGGCCGTGGCCTACGGCGAGAACTGGACCGTCGAACTGTCCGACCCCGCGGTGGCCACCTCAGTGGCCGACGCCGCGGGCGGCACCACGACCGACGCCTGAGCCCGCTCGCCCCGGCCGCTGGGCCCGGTCGACGGTCGGTCTCCTGGTCGTCCTCACGACCGTCGCCTGCGGAGACCATGGGACCCCGGACCTGGCCGGGCCGTCCCCCACCGCGATCGCCGACCACCACGGCCCAGGTCACCGGCGTCCCTGCTGAGGACGGCCTCCCCGGGTCCTGATCGCGGGCGACTCGGTCCTGGCGGAGGCTGCGGACCCCTGGTCTTCGCCATCGAGGCCACGGGCGGGCCCATGCCGACTTCGCCCTGGGCCCGGACCTGCCCCGCGACGAGGCCGACACCGCCGTCTGGCAGGCCGCGCTCGATCGCACCGGTCCGGACCTCGTCGTCGTCTCGGTGGGCCACTGGGAGTACCTGTCGGTCCTGGGCGGCTTCGCCGAGGGTGACCTGCTCGAGCCGGGGAGCTACGCCGCCGAGGTCCTCGAGCCCTTCGCCGACCTGGTCACCGCCGAGGGGGCGGAGGTCCTGTGGGTGGGACCGGCGGTCATCGAGGACACCGAGGAGGCCGAGGTCGTGACCGGCCTCGAAGTGGACTTCCGGGCCCTGGCCCGGCAGCGGCCAGACGTGGACTTCGTGGACGCCGACACCTGGGTGGCCCCCGACGGGTTCACCGAGACGCTCCCGGGTCCCGACGGCGAACCCGTGCCGGTCCGCCGGGCCGACGGGATCCACCTCTGCCCTGACGGTCAGATCCTGCTGGCCCAGGGCCTGCTGGGCGAGGTGGCCGAGCGGCTCGAGCTGACCCCCGACCCGGGCTGGGCCGACGACTGGGCGGCCGCCCAGGAACCCGAGCCCGGCGGCTGTGCGCCGGGGTATCAGGGCTGAGCGCCCTCAGGCCGTCAGCACGGCGGGGACCTCGCGGGAGACCTCCCCCAATCGATGGCGCAGGGGCGCGCCGACCCCGCCGTCCATCAGCCGGCCCACCCGTTTCAGCATCCGCTTGCGGCCGTACCAGAGCAGCGGGCTGAGCAGCCGCCCCGTACCGGGCACGACCCAGTAGGGCTCGCCGGTGTCGGCGTCATAGGGGTGGCAGTAGGTGAACGGCACTGGCCCGAGGGGCTCGTCCCGCAAGCCCGCCCGGACGATCGGCCAGGGCAGGACCCGCAGGTAGGTACCGCCGACCACGGGGAGCCCGAGCGGACCGACCTTGAGGATGGGTGCCGGGAGCTCGGCCAGGCCGGAGGGCCAGGTGAACGGGTGGCGGGGCAGGCCGGGGAAACCGAACAGCGGGTTCCAGCCGGGCAGGATGCTCGAGGAGTAGGCGAAGCCCAAGTCGGTCAGCACCTCGGTGGCCCAGACCGTCTCGGGGACCAGGGAGAAGGTCGGCGCCCGGTAGCCCACGACTTCCTGGCCGGCGACCTCCGCGAGCAGGTCGCGGCCGCGGGCCGTCTGCTCCCGGAAGTCCTCCGGGCTCAGCCCGGTGACGGGCGTGTGGGACCACCCGTGCAGGGCGAGCTCGTGGCCCTGGGCCGCGATCTCCCGGATCAGACCGGGGTGGTCCCGGGCGACCTCGCCCACCACGAACACCGTGCCGACGATCGAGCGCTCGGCACAGAAGTCCAGCACCCGGTGGGTGGCGTCGAGGAGGCGGAGCTCGGTCGTCTCGTCGGGGCGGTGGTCCTCCACGTCGAAGGTGAAGGTGAAGGGCGGGGTCATGGCTCCGGGGTCCGGCGCGGCTCAGTAGGCGTCGAGGTCGAGGAACTCGAAGGTATCCAGACGGAAGGTCTCCTGGGGGACCTCGTCGCTGAAGCTGTGCACGACCAGATTGAGGGGGGCCGGGCGCAACCGGTGGGGCGGGTGGATGCCCCGCACCCGAACGAGGGCGTTGAAACCGGCGTACACCGCGGCCGGGGCCCGGTGGTACCGGCAGACCGCGGCCACGGCCCGGCGGGCCGACGAGCACCTCGTCCACGGCGCGGGCGCCGCGGGGAAGAGCTTGAGGATGACGGCCATCGGCACGGGGCCGAACGCCGACCGGGTGGACACCACGACCAGGTCGTCGTCGGCGTGCATCACATAGCCACCGTGGGGTCGGGCGAGCCGCCACCGGAGGCGGTCGGGGGCATAGCTGTTCGTCCAGTGCACGGCCTGGTGCTGGTCGAGGTCGGCGGCCAGCTCGGCGAAGCGGGGGCCGTCGAGGAAGGCCCCGTCCACGACGTGGTGCTCCCAGCCGCCACCGGTCCCCGTGGGCATGGCGATCTTCACCGGCATGGGGCCGAGGAACCGGTAGTCGAGGTACTTGACCGCGCCCGGCGTCGACTTCTCGTTGGGCACGCCGATGACCATCTGGCGGCCCTGGGCGGTCGCCGCGGCGAAGTTCTGCAGCCCCAGCTCGGACCAGTAGCCCTTGCGCTGGGTACCGCTACGGGTCACGGCGTTGAGCGAGAACAGGAACGGGGCGGGGCCGGCGGCGTTGCGGTAGGTCTGGGGGACCAGGGCGTAGTGGGCCACCCGTACGCCGTCCTCGTCGGCCGCGGCTCTGGATGGCGGGGCCGTCGGGGTTCTGGTCATACAGCCATCCCAGGTACTCGGCGTCCACGAAACGGGGGTCGGGCAACTCGGCGTCCAGCAGCTCGGTGTTGAGCTCGTTGTCGGTGCGCTCGTCGGTGCTCACGCCGTTGCCTCCACGGGCTCGTCCTCGGTCGGTTGGGATGCGGGGGTGGGCTCGTCCACCGGCCAGCGCCGTCGCAGCAGGCTCTCGACGCCGACCGCGGCGGCCACGACCAGGGCCACGTCCGCCGGGATCCGGTAGCGGGTGGTCCCGAAGGTCCAGGCCGCGGTCACCGTGATCATGACCGCCATGCCGACCAGCGGGCTGATCGGCTGACCCCGGCGGCGGAGCACCGCCACACCCCCGATGGCGAAGGGGATCAGGGCGTAGTAGCTGACCAGGGCCAGCTGCGAGGTGCGCTCGCCCCGGGCCTCCAGCTGCCAGTCGAAGCGGACGTTCTGACCTGGCCGGTAGAGCTCCCACAGGCGGCCCACCCGGGCGGCCATGACCACCGGCAGGCGGTCGAGGTGGTCCCGGATGTAGGTCTGGGCCTGCTCCCCCGCCACCGCCGCCCGCTGGGACTCGTCGAAGCCGCGGAGCTGGGCCTCGGCCTCGGGCACCGTGAGGCCCTCCTCGGCGGCGTAGTCCTCGATGCGGAAGCAGGAGGCGTAGTAGCCGATCTGGTCGCCGTAGTAGGTGGCGTCACAGCTGGCGGTGGACAGCACCGGTCCCGGGCCGTGGAGAGGGTGACCGGGTCCTCGAAGCGGATCAGGTTCCACCCCACCCAGGGCCCGATGAGCACGATCGCCGCCGCTCCGGCCAGGGCGACGTGGCCCAGGCGCTCCTTCCAGGGACGCACGGCGCCGAGGATCAGCGGCAGGGCGACGAAGGCGTAGAGCAGGAGCGACTCGGCCCGGGTCAGCGAGGCGAGGGCGATCAGCACGCCGAGGACCACGATCCGGCCGGGCGTGGGCCGGTCGTGATAGCGGTAGGCGGCGTAGATGGTCAGGGCGATCAGCAGTGCGGCCAGGCTCTCCACCTGGAGCAGGAAGTCGTTGATCCAGAGGTTCGGGTAGAGCGCGCCGATGGCGGCGGCGATGAACCCGGCCCGCCAGCCGAGCAGGTGACGGCCGAGCAGGCCGAGCACCACGACCGTGGCCGCGCCGAGCAGGGCGGCGGCGAGCCGGTGGGTGTCGACGCCCTCGCCGCCGAGGAAGGAGACGACGCCGAGGTAGACGGGGAACAACGGCATCTTGTGGGCGCTGGGCCGCTCCTCGCCGGTGCTGGCGTAGGTGAAGGGGTCGATGAACGGCTTGCCGTCGGCCAGGAGGTTGCCCACCTCGTGGACGTAGCGGGGATCGTTGACGACGTCGGGTCGGCCGGTGATGGCCAGGCACCCGGCCGGGGCCTCGGTCCCGGGTTCCCGCACTCGTCCGGCCGCATCTCCAGGATCCAGAACCCGCGCAGGCCGAGGCCGACCAGGGCGATGGCCAGGACGGCGAGCAGGAAGCGCTTGTTGGTCACGCCGGGACGGGATCGGCGTCGGCCGCGAGCTCGTCTCGGGCGCCGCCCGGCTTGTCACCCAGGCCACCCCGAGGCCGGCCAGGATGCAGAGGGCCACCTCCGACGGCACGCGGTACCGGGTGATGCCGAAGGTGCTGGCCGCGGTGAAGGTCACCAGGACGAAGGGGGCCACCAGCGGGATGATCGTCACCTTGCGTCGCCACAGCAGCACGACACCGGCCACCGCGACCGGGACCATCAGGTAGTACTGCAGGAGGGCGAAGCGGGCGTGGGCCTCCACCCGGCGCTCGAAGAAGCGGTCGAACTCCACGCCCTGGTCGACCCGGTAGAGGTGCCACATGCGCCCGACCCGGGCCAGGGCCACCTTCGGCAGCTCGCCCAGGTGGTCCTCCATGTAGGCCGTGGCCTTCTCCCGGTGGATGGTGTCGATCTCGGACTCGTCGCCGGAGAACTCGCTCGGGGCGCAGTCGATGTTCCAGTAGCCCAGGAAGCGCCCCGAGTAGGTCTCGTCACAGTTGCCGAAGGCCAGGACCCGGCCGCTCCCGGTGGCCAGGTACGGCGGCGACGGCTCCTCGAAGGTGGTGGCGTTGCGGATCATCCAGGGCGCCATGAGGGCGAGGGCCACCAGGCCCGTGATCACCGCCAGGCCGGCCCGCTGGGCCCAGGTGCGGTCCCGCAGCATGACGGCCAGCGGCAGCACCAGGCCCGGCAGGAGCAGCAGCCCCTCGCTGCGGGTGAGGGTCGCCACGCCGACCGAGAGGCCCAGGAGCGCGGAGGTGCGCAAGGAGGGCGTTCGCCAGAACTGGTAGGCGGCGAGGATGACCAGCGCGGTGAGGCCGGCCGCAGAGCGACTCGGAGAGGATCAGCGCGTCGTTGATCCAGAGGTTCGGGTAGATCGCGGCCAGGAAGGCGGCCAGGAGCCCGCCCGGTCGGCCGCCCCGTCGCCCAGACCGGCCCACTGCCCCACCCGCCGGGCGGCGATGCCGATGAGGGCCACGGCGGCCGCCCCGGCGATGCCACTGGCCAGGCGGTTCGAGAGCGGGCTGTCCAGGCCCAGGACGCCGAAGGCGGCCAGGTAGATGACGTAGCCCGGCGGGTGACCGGCCGAGGGCTCGAACACCTCGGGCCCGCCCGCCTCGACCGAGTCCCGCCACACGAAGGGCTCGTAGAAGCCGCCGTGGTCCAGGAGCAGCTGCGCCTGGGTGTGGTAGGCGTAGTTGTCGTCCAGCTCGAGGGGCAGGTCTCCGTAGTGCGCGAAGACGGCGATCCACCGGATGGCCAACGCGAGCGCGACGAGCAGGAGGAGGCGGGCGGGGAACCCGCGGAGACGGCTCCGCATGTCGTCGGAAAGTGTAGAGTGCCCGGCTCAGGCGGGAGCGGGGCACTCCTCGGGGGCGTGCAGCAGCGGCGGGCGGCGCCAGTCGCCGTCCTGCCAGCCGAAGGCCCCCGTCACGTTCCACTGCTCGGCGATGCGGTCGAGCACGGGGGCGCCCAGGGCGGCGACGCCCTCGGGGCAGAGGTGGAGGCCGTCGATCCGGCGCAGGCGCACCGGCCGCCCGGTCGTCGGGGAGGTCACGATCTCGGCGTAGCCCCCGTCCGGCCCGGACAGGTACTCGCCGGCCGGCAGATAGTCCACGTCGTCCCGGTCCTCGGCCACCTGGGCGTACACCGAGTTGAGGCGGGCGAACCGCTCGGTGACCGCGGGATCGTCGACCGCGGCCATGCCGATCCAGAGCACCTTGGCCCCCTCGGCGGTGACCAGGTCGAGGAACGGCTCCACGACCTGGGCCCGGTAGCGCCCGGCCCACCCGGGCTCGCTGCTGGCGGTCTCCCCCACCACCTGGTCCTCCCAGAAGCCGACCAGGTTCACGATCAGGTCGGGGTCCTGGTCGGCCAGCTCCTGCTGCCAGATCAGGCTGGCGGCGCCGTCGCGGGCGATGGACGGGCGAGAGCACGAAGCGCCCGGCGGTCTCCCCGTGTGCCCTCGAGGGCCTCGATCATCGCGGGGGCGAACTCCGCCATCACCGAGTCGCCGGCGAAGGTCACCCGCAGCGGGTCCTCGGCCGTCGGCTGGCGTCCGCCGGGCGGCGTGCTGGTCGTGGTCGCCGGGACCGTCGTGGTCGTGCGTTGCTCGGTGGTGACGCCGGCCCCGTCCGCGCCGCTTCGCCGGTGCAGCCGCCGGCGAGGGCGGCGAGGAGCAGCACGAGCGCGACGAATGCGTCGATCACGACCGGGCATCGCCGCGCAGCGTAGTGAGCGGTCACCGCCGCCCGACCGCGGGCGGCGGGGATCCCAGGCCCTAGGATCCGGGCGCGATGAGCGAGTCGGAGGCGAGCCCGGGCGCGACCCCGACCCTGGTGATCATCCCCGCCTTCAACGAGGAGGAGGCCCTACCCGCCGTCCTCCGGCGAGCTGGCCCGCCGCCCCGGCCTCGACGTGATCGTGGTGGACGACGGGTCCACCGACCGCACCGCCGCCGTCGCCGCCGCCGAGGGCGTCACCGTCCTCTCGCTGCCGTTCAACCTGGGCATCGGCGGCGCCCTGCGCACGGGCTTCCTCTACGCCGTGCGCAACGGCTATGACCGGGCCGTCCAGTTCGACGGTGACGGCCAGCACGACCCCGACGAGATCGCCACGTTGCTCGCCGCCCTCGACGACGGCGCCGACATGGTCGTCGGCAGCCGCTTCGCCGGGAAGTCCAGCCTCCTACACCGTGAGCCGGGTCCGGGCCCGGGCCATGGGTGTTCTCCGCTTCACGATCAAGACCCTCTCGGGCCAGCAGTTCACCGACACCAGCTCGGGCTTCCGGGGCTTCAACCGGGAGGTGCTGGAGTTCTTCGCCCGCACCTACCCCGCCGAGTACATGGAGTCCGTGGAGGCGCTGCTCCTGGCCTGCGCCGAGGGCTTCCGGGTGGCCGAGGTCCCCGTGAACATGAGCGACCGGGAGACGGGCACGCCCTCCAACCGCCGCTTGCGCCTCGTCTACCACTACCTGCGGCTGATGGTCGTCCTGGTTGCGTCCGCGCCCCGCCGCGGCCGTCGTCCGGGAGGCCCGAGCGTGAGTACCCGGGCCCAGCTCCTGGTCATGGTCATCGTGGCCTTCTCCCTGCTGTTCATCCTGCGCCTGGTGCGGCGGCGGAAGCTCCAGGGCAAGTACGCCCTGCTCTGGGTCGGCGTCGGCCTCTTCCTGGGCCTCTTCGCCCTCTTCCCCGACGTCCTGGTTCCCGTCTCCGACGCCGTGGGGATCGCCTACGAGCCGGCCGTGTTCTTCCTCGCCGCCATCGCCTTCCTGTTCCTCATGGTGGTGCACTTCTCCTTCGAGCTGTCCCGCAACGAGGAGCGCACCCGCACGCTGGCCGAGGAGGTCGCCCTCCTCAAGGCCCGCCTCGACAAGTCCGACCCTCCTGCCGGACCGCACCCCGACCGCCCCCGTGGACGAAGCCCCCGACGACTGACTGTCCTAGCGCGTCGAGCGGGCGGTGACGATGAGGCCGTCGGCGACGAAGGGGGCCCAGAGTCGGCCGATGGTGCGCTCCAGCCAGAGGACGAAGCGGCCGGCCAGGCCCAGGACCCTCTGACGCACGCCGGAGCCGGGGGCGGCCTTCACCGCGGGGACGAAGGTCGCGGTCTCGACCACCTCCCAGTCGTGGCGGGACATGAGGTTGGTCAGCGTGCGCCAGCTGAACAGCACGACGTGGTCCGGGTGGTTGATCTCGGCGCCGGCCATGGCGGCGAAGCCGTTGAGCAGGCCCGAGGCGTTCGGCGTGGTCAGGATGAGCAGGCCACCGGGGGCCAGGAGGCGGTGGAGGCCGTCCAGGAACGAGCCCGGGTCGTCGAGGTGCTCGATGACCTCGCCGGCGATGACGATCTCGGCGGGCTCGATGCCGAGGGCGTCGATCTGCTCGGGGTCCCGGCAGTCGGCCACGTAGGCCTCGTAGCCGTCCTCGACGGCGTGGGCCACCCCGGCCTCGTCCAGATCGATGCCGATGAGGCGGGTCGCCTTGTCGGCCAGGTGGGCGTGCAGCCAGGTGCCGGCCTCGGCCTGCATCTCCTGGTAGCCGGCGTCCACGAAGCCGACGTGGATCACGCGGCGACCGGCGACCTGGTCGGCGACGTGCGGGATGCGAGCCACCAGCTCCGCCTTCGGGAGCCGGTGCACCATCTCGAGCTGGGCCTCATCAGACGGCGACACGACGCCGCACGGTAGCGCCAGCCCGCGGGTTGGTGAGCGAAGCGAGGCCGCTCAGATGTAGCGGTAGCGTGGGCGACCGCCCGTCGTGATGCCCTCCTCGCACCTCGCCCGCCCTGACGCGCCTGCGCAACAGCGTCCCGCTGCTGCTGCTCGCCGCGGTCACCTACCTCCCGCTGGTGTTCACCCAGCCGGGCCAGGTCGGCGCGGACACCAAGACCTACCTGTACCTGGACCCGGCCCGGCTGCTGCGGGACGCCGCCTTCCTGTGGGACCCGGGCGTGGGCCTCGGCGGGGTGACCCACCAGGTCATCGGCTACCTCTGGCCGATGGGGCCCTTCTACTGGTCCCTCGACGCCATCGGGGTGCCCGACTGGATGGCCCAGCGCCTCTGGCTGGGCTCGCTCCTGTTCGCCGCCGGGGCCGGCGTGCTCTACCTCCTGCGCACGCTGGGCTGGCCCGACCGACCGGCGGCCGACGAGGTCGAGCCCCCGACGGCGACGGTCCCGGCCCCCTGGTGGGACGCGGGCATGGTCGTGGCCGCGCTGGCCTACGCCCTCAGCCCCTACGTCCTGGACTACGCGGCCCGGATCTCGGTCATCCTGCTCCCCTGGGCCGGGCTCCCCTGGCTGATCGCCCTCCTGGCCCGGGCGATCCGGGTCGGCGGCTGGCGCTACCCCGCCGCCTTCGCCCTGGTCACCCTCACCATCAGCAGCACCAACCTGACCTCGGTGGTCCTGGTCGGCATCGGGCCGATCCTGTGGCTGGTCTTCGCCGTCTGGATCGACCGGGAGGCGCCCTGGCGCCAGGCCCTGGGCGCGGTGTGGCGCACGGGGGTCCTCACCGTCGGGGTGTCCCTGTGGTGGTTCGTGGGCCTCGTCGTCGAGGGCCGGTACGGCATCCCGATCGTCCGCTACACCGAGACCTACCAGGCGGTCGCCGTCGCCTCGACGACCCCGGAGGTGGTGCGGGGGCTCGGCTACTGGTTCTTCTACGGCAACGACAAGCTCGGCCAGTGGATCGTCCCCAGCATCCACTACATGCGGTACGGCATCCCGATCTCCTTCGCCCTGCCGGTCTTCGCCTTCCTGTCCGCCGCCCTCACCCGGTTCCGGTATCGCCTCTTCTTCGTCACCCTGATCGTGGTGGCCACGCTGGTGGCCGTCGGCGGGCACCCCTACGACGACCCCTCGGCGGTGGGTGGCCTCCTGGTCGAGTGGACCAAGACCGACCTCGGACTGGCGTTCCGCAGCACCGCCCGGGTCCTACCGCTCCTGGTCCTCGGCACCTCGGTCCTGCTGGGCGTCGGCGTGGTGGCCCTGGCCCGGCGCCTCCCCCGCCTGTCCCGCCCCATCGCAGTGGTCGCCGTGGTGCTCGTGATCGCCAACCTGCCCGCCACCTGGGTCGGCCAGATGGTGGACCGGAACCTGCGCCGGGACGAGGACCTGCCCAGCTACTGGGAGGACGCCGCCGAGTTCATCGACAGCCGCGACGACGGCACCCGGGTGCTCGAGCTGCCGGGCACCGACTTCGCCGCCTACCGGTGGGGCAACACCGTGGACCCCATCACCCCGGGCCTGATCGACCGGCCCTACGTCGCCCGCGAGCTGATCCCCCTGGGCACGCCGGTGTCGGCCAACCTGGTCAACGCCATCGACCGGCCGCTGCAGGAGGGCACCTTCGACCCCGAGGCCCTGGGCCCGCTGGCCCGGCTGATCGGCGCCGGTGACGTCCTGCTGCGCTCGGACCTCGAGTACGAGCGCTTCCGCACACCCCGGCCGGAGACCACCTGGGCCCTCCTCAACTCCGTTCCCGGCCTCGGCGAGCCGGTGGCCTTCGGCGAGGCGGTCGGAGAACCAGCCCCGCGAGGACCTCCCGCTGCTGGACGAGATCGAGCTGGCCACCGACCAGGATCTCGAGGATCCGCCCCCGGTAGCCGTCTTCCCGGTCGAGGACGCCGCCGCCATCGTGCGGGCCCTGCCCACCGAGCACCCGATCATCGTGGCCGGCGACGGCGACGGCCTCGTGACCGCCACCGCCGCCGGGGTCATCGACCCCGACCGGGCGATCCTCTACAGCGCGGGTCTGCTCCAGGACGACGACACCGAGATGTTCGAGACGGCCCTGGCCGACGGAGCCGACATCGTGGTCACCGACTCCAACCGGCGCCGGGCGCGCCGCTGGGGGGCGATCCGGGAGAACGAGGGCTACACCGAGATGGCCGGCGAGGAGGCCCTGGAGTACGAGGTGGGCGACGCCCGCCTCGACGTCTTCCCCGCCGCCGGCGACGACAGCTTCACCGTGGCCGTGCAACGGGGCGGCGCCACGGTCCAGGCCAGCGCCTATGGCAACCCGGTCAGCTACACCCCGGGGGACCGGGCCTTCTTCGCCGTCGACGGCGATCCCCGCACCGCCTGGAAGGTCGGGGCCTTCAGCGAGGTGGAGGGCGAGTACCTGCGCCTCACCACCGACGAGCCGGTCACCACCGACCACGTCGGCCTGACCCAGCCGCTCTCGTCGGACATCAACCGCTGGATCACCGAGGTGGAGCTGCGCTTCGACGGGGGCGACCCGGTGCGGGTGGACCTCACCGAGGCGTCCCGCACCGAGCCGGGTCAGGTCGTGGCGTTCCCCGAGCGCACCTTCCGCGAGCTGGAGATCGAGATCCTCGGCGACACCATCGGCTACCGCCCGAAGCTGGCCGGCGTCAGTGCCGTCGGCTTCGCCGAGGTCGATCTCGAGGGGATCCGCGCTCGAGGAGCTGATCCGCCCGCCGGTCGATGTGGTCGACGCCGCCGGCGAGGCGCTGACCGACCACCGGCTGACCTATGTGCTGCAGCGCCAGCGCACCAACCCGGCCGAGCCGGTGCGGGTCGACGAGGAGCCCGCCATGCGCCGCCTGCTGGACGTGCCCGGCGAGCGCGAGTTCGAGCTCTCCGGCGACGCTCGCATCTCCGCCCAGGCCCCCGACCCGCTGGTGGACCGCATCCTGGGCCTGCCCGGTGCCGCCCGCGGCGGGCTGACGGCGCGCTCGTCCGAGCACCTGGCGGGCTCCCTCGCCGCCCGGGCGTCCTCAGCCCTCGACGGTGACCCGGCGACGGCGTGGACCACGCCGTTCAACGACATCCGGGGCCAGTTCATGGACGTTCGCCTGCCGACGGCGCAGACCGTCGACCACCTCGACCTGCAGATCGTGGCCGACGGGCGCCACTCGGTGCCCACCCTGCTCCGCCTCCGGGCCGGCGACGAGATCCGCGACCTGCACATCCCCCGCCTCGACGCCGGCACGCGAGCCGGGTGCCGTCCAGGAGGTCACGGTGTCCTTCGCTCCGGTGGAGAGCGACGCCTTCCGGCTCACGATCCTGGCCGTCGACCGTAGGAGCACGACCGACTGGTACAGCGGCGGCCCGGCCATCCTGCCGGTGGCCGTCGCCGAGATGGGCCTGCCCGGCGTCGAGCGTGGTCCGCCCGCCGAGGTCGTCGGTGACCGCTGCTACGACGACCTGCTCACCGTCGACGGCGAGTCCGTTCCGGTCCGCTTCAGCGGGTCGACGGCCGACGCCGAGGCCCGCCTGCCCCTCGCGGTCGAGGCCTGCTCGGGCCCGATCGCCGCCTCCGGAGCCACCGACCTCGTGGCCGCCGAAGGCCGCGACACCGGCTTCGACCTCGACGCCCTGGTCCTGTCCTCGGGCCCGGGCGGCGAAGCCGCCCCGGCCGGTGTGACCGGGACCGTGCCCGCGCCGCCCGAGATCGACCTGGAGACCCCCCGCCTGCTCCAGTACGACGCCACGGCCGACACCGACGAGTCCTTCTGGCTGGTGGTCGGCCAGAGCTACGGCCCGGAGTGGGCGGCCACCGTCGAGGGCGGCGAGATCCTCGGCCACGAGATCGTCTCCGGATTCGCCAACGGCTGGTACGTCGAGCCCGACGGGGCCGGGCCGGTGTCGGTCTCGGTCACCTGGCCGCCCCAGCGGTCGGTGTGGATCGCCATCGTGGTGTCGATCCTGGCCCTCCTGGTGTGCGCCGCCGTCCTCGTGCTGGATCCCCGCCGCCGGGCCGGCGAGGCGCGGGGACCGGTACCGGCGATCCGCCTGCTCTGGCCGCTGCAGGCCGAGGACCGCCTGGTCAGCGGCCGGCGGGCCGGTCTGGCCATCGCCGGCGCGGGTGTCGCCGGCTGGCTCCTGGCCACCCCCTGGGTCGGCCTGGCCATGGCCGGGGCGATGCTCCTCTCGCTGGGTTGGCGGTGGGGCGCTCTCGCCGTGCGCCTCACCGCCGTGGTGGTCCTCCTCGGTGCCAGCCTGTACATCTTCGCCAAGCAGATGACCGACAACCTCCCGCCCGACTTCGGTTGGCCCCAGAACTTCGACGTCGCCCACTGGATCACGATGGCGGGCGTCCTGGCCCTGGGCGTCGACGTGGTGGCCGAGTTGGTGCGCCGCCGAGCGCCGGCGTCGTGAAGCGCCTCGCCATCGGGGCCACGTCCCTCGTCGTGGTCCTGGTCCTGGCCGAGCTCGGGGCCCGGGCCCTCGGCCCGTACCTGCCCGAGCCGCCGCTGTGGACCGACGACACCACGACGGTGAAGGTGGCTCAGCTCGACGCCCTCGACTGTGCCGACCTGGTGTTCGCCGGCAACTCCATGGCCCGGGACGGCCTCGATCCCGTGGCCTTCGAGGCCGCCGATCCCGACGAGCGCCGGACCTACAACGCCGCCCTCGACGCCGCCACCCCCGCCCTGCAGGAACGGTGGGTCCTCGACGAGGTGGATCCCCGGGTGACCCCCGACGGGGTCGTGCTCGGGGTGTCGAGCTTCGACCTGAACGACTCGGCCGCCATCGGCCGGACAGCCCTGGGCGCCTACGACGCGGCCCCGCTGTCCCGTGACGACCTCCTCGGACGTCTGCAGGCGCCGCTCATCCGGTCCTCGGCCCTCGTCCGCTACCGCAACGAGATCCGGGACCCCGAGATCCTGTGGGACGGCCTGGGGGCCTGGCGGGACGGCGAGCGCCAGCCCCGCCTCGGCGGGGAGGGCCTGGGCGGACTGCTGGGCCCCGAGGGCCAGGGCCTGTCGCGGCGGGAGCTCACCTACGAGCCCTCACCCCTGACCGAGCGCTTCGCCCAGAACGAGCTGCTCAACGACTTCCACCTCGGCGGGGAGCAGACCGAGGCCGCCGAGGACCTCCTCACCGGCCTGGCGGACCGGGACGTGGACACCGCAATCGTCGTCCTTCCCGTGACCGACGACTACGTCGACCTGCACCCGGGCGGGGCGGCGCAGTACGAGGAGTTCCTCACGCTGGTCGAACGCCTCGCCTCCGAGAACGGTGCCGAGTTCATCGACCTGCACGACCTGGCCCCGGACGACTCCTGGTTCGCTGACACCCACCACCTGAACGCCACGGGTGCAGAGGCCCTCAGCACCGCCCTCCCCGAGCTGCTCCCCGCGGACTTCGCCATCGGGGACCGTTGCCCCTAAGCCGGCGGGCACTCCTCGCGGGGGAAGGCTGAGCGCCAGTTGCGGTACGGCCAGTTCGGGGCGAGGGGCACGTCCCACTGGCGCTGGACGAAGCGGAGGACGGGACGGGCGAGGCGGACCGCGCCCCAAGGACAGAGATGGGTGGTGTCGATCCGGCGGACCCGCTGGGGGTTCCCGTTGGGCCCCGGGAGGAAGGCCGTCCAGCTCCCGTCCGGGCGGGCCAGGATCCGGTCCCCGGGCACGTAGGTGAGGTCGGCGGACTCCTCGGCCAGGTGCCGCACCGCCCGGTTCATGGCGGTGAAGCCGCGCTGCCGGCGGGCATCGGGGACCGGGGGCATGCCGACCCAGACGACCCTGGCCCCCCGACTGGCGAGCAGTTCGACGTAGGGGTCCAGGAGGCGTTGCCGGTAGGTCCGTTCCCAGGCCACGGACCCCAGCGGGTACCGGCCGGGCGCTCCCGTGGCCATGCCCTCCCACACGCCGATGAGCACCACGATGACCTCGGGGTCGAAGCGGGCCAGGCGCTGCCGCCACTGTTCGCGGGTGGCGTCGTCGCGGGGGATGCTGGGCGCCTCGACCAGGCGGGTCACCGTCCGCCCCCCGTCCTGGACGGTGGCGGCGATGGGCAGGGAGATGTCGGCCAGGAGCGAGTCGCCGGCCATCATCAGCCGCAACGGGTCCTCGGCGGTCGGTCGCCGCTCGTCGGTGGCTGAGGCGATCTCCGACCCGGCCAGGTCGGCGGCCGCGGCGGTGGCCCCCGGGTCGCCGGAGCCACAGGCGGTCGCCGCCAGGGCGACGGCCAGTAGGCCCGAGAGCAGCGACCAGCGCCCGCGGGCGCCTCGAGGGCTCAACGGCCCAGCAATCGGATCCGGAGCAGGATCCACAGGGCGTCCACGCCGTCGAGCCAGGTGATCTTCTTGCCCTCCTCGCGGCTGCGGGCCTTGTAGCTGATCGGGACCTCGTAGATCCGCTCGCCGCGTCGGAGGAGCCCGCCGGTGACCTCGGCCTCGATCCCGAAGCCCGAGGCCTTGAAGTCGATGTCCCGCCAGAGCTCGGTCGGGGCCAGCTTGAGGCAGGTCTCCACGTCGGACAGCCAGGCGTTGTAGAGCAGGCTGGCCCAGAAGGCGACCAGCTTGTTGCCCATGACGTACCAGAACGAATAGGCCGCGTTGCTGCCGAAGGAGCGGGTGCCGTAGACGACCCGGGCGTCCTCGTGCAGGACCGGCTGCAGCAGGCTGACGAAGTCGGCGGGGTCGTACTCGAGGTCGGCGTCGAGGATCGTGAGCAGGTCCCCCGTGGCCTCGGCGAAGCCCCGCCGGAGGGCCGCGCCCTTGCCCTGATTGGGTTCCTGGCGGAAGCAGCGGATGCCGTCGTCGGCGGCGACCAGGTCCTCGATCAGGGCCATGCAGCCGTCGGTGGAGCCGTCGTCGACGATCACGATCTCGCGCTCGACCGGGAGGTCCACGGCGAGCAGGCGCTCGAGCGCGATCCGGAGCGTGGCCGCCTCGTTGTAGACGGGCATCACGATGGTCAGGGACTGGGGCGTCATGAAGGGCTCACCGGCTCCATCGGTCGAAAAGGCGTCGGGACGAAGGGGTGACGTCCGGCGCGAGGCAATTAGCATACGGAGACCGTTCGCCCTGGCCGCTCTGAGCCAGGCCCCTCGGATGCTCTGGAGGCTCCCATCGACACCGAAAGCCGGGCCAAGCTCGGCGACCTCGCGGCGTCCTCCGGCCTCCGGCGAATCCACCTGCTCGCCTGGCGCGACCTCAGCGACGTCGAGGCCGGTGGCTCCGAGGTGCACGCCGCGGAGATCGCCCGGCTGTGGGCCGAGGCCGGCATCGAGGTCACGATGCGGACCTCCTACGCCCAGGGCCACCCGCCCGACGGCATGCGCGACGGCTACCGGGTCATCCGCCGGGCCGGTCGCTACCTGGTGTTCCCCCGGGCCGCGCTGGCCGAGGCCGCCGGCCGCCACGGTCCCCGGGACGGCCTGGTCGAGATCTGGAACGGCATGCCGTTCCTGTCGCCGCTCTGGTGCCGCGGCCCCCGGGTCGTGTGGCTGCACCACGTCCACGGCGCCATGTGGCAGATGGTCCTGCCCCCGAACCTGGCCGGCGTGGGCGAGTTCATCGAGTCCCGCCTGGCCCCGCCGCTCTACCGCCGGACCCGGGTGATCACCCTCTCGGAGTCCTCCAAACGGGAGATGGTCGAGAAGCTGGGGTTCCGGCCGCAGCGGGTCGACGTGGTCCCCCCGGGGATCGACCCCCGGTTCCGGCCCGGCGGCGAGCGCAGCGCCGACCCCCTGGTCGTCGCCGTGGGCCGTCTGGTCCCCGTCAAGCACTTCGACGTGCTCATCCGCACCATGCAGCGGGTGCGGGAGCAGGTGCCGACCGCCCGGCTGACGATCGTCGGCGAGGGCTTCGAGCGTCCCGACCTCGACGCCCTGGTCCGGGACCTCGACGCGGACAGCTGGGTCGACTTCGCCGGCCGGGTCGACGACGACGGCCTGGTCGACCTCTACCGCCGGGCCTGGGTGGTGGCCAGCGCCTCCAGCCACGAGGGCTGGGGCATGACCCTCACCGAGGCGGCGGCGTGCGGCACGCCGGCGGTCGCCACCCGCATCTCCGGCCACGTGGACGCCGTGGAGGACGGTCTCGGTGGCCTGCTGGCGGACGACGAACGGGAGCTGGCGCTGCACCTCGGTGCCGTGCTGAGCGACGGGTCGCTGCGCACCCGCCTCGGGCGAGGGCGCCCGGGCCCGGGCCGCCGCCCTGACCTGGGAGGCCACCGCCCTCCAGACGCTGCGGGCCCTGGCCGTCGAGGCCCGGCGCCACCGCGCCCGGACGTGAGCGTGTCCGCTCCCCCCGTCGTCCTGGTCCACGGTTTCGCCGGCTCCGGCGAGCTCACGTGGGGCGAGGCCGGCTGGGTCGAGCTCCTGGCCGACGAGGGGCGCACCGCCGCTGCGGTCGACCTGCTCGGCCACGGCGACGCCCCCAAGCCGCACGATCCCGAGCCCTACGGGGCAATGGCCGAGTACCTGGCCGGCCTGCTCCCCGACGAGCCGGTGGACGCCATCGGATTCTCCCTCGGTGCGGCCACGCTCCTGCAGGTGGCCCTGGCCGACGCCTCCCGGTTCCGTCGCCTCGTGCTCGCCGGCATCGGCGACGACAACTTCGACCCGCCGGACGCCGAGCCGGTCGCCGCCATGATCGAGGCGGGTGGGGACCTGCCCGAGTCGCCGTGGCTGCGCCACCTGGTGGACCTCGCATCGTCGCCGGGGGCGGACCGGGAGGCCTTCGTGGCCTGCCTCCGCCGGCCCCGGACGCCGCTCACCGAGGCCGCGCTGGCCGCGGTCGACGTCCCCGTCCTGCTCGTGCTGGGTGACCGCGACCACGTCGCCCGCCCCGACCGTCTGCTCGCTGCGCTACCGGATGCCCGGCTGGAGATCCTGCGGGGAGTCGACCACGCCCGGACTCCCGGCTCGATGGGCCTCCTCGAGGCCGCCCTGGGGTTCATCGCCGACTGATCCCGGACTCAACGTCGGGCGCCGCCGGCCGACGATGAACCCAACGGTTCAGGCGGGTGCTGAAGCCCGCGCCGGGCGGTGGAGGGTGGACCCATGCGGTTGACCGACGACGGGGCGCGACGGCCGGGGCTGACCCCTGCGCCCGAGGATCCCGGTAAGGCTCGGGACCTGCTCGTGGTCGTCGCCGTGTGCGCCGCCGTGGCCCTGGTGTTGACCGGCACCGACGGCGTCGCCCGCGTCTACCAGGTCTTGGCCGAGCGCAACGCGACCGCGCTGCTCGTCGTGCTGGTCCTGATCCCCGTGGGCGTGTCGGTGTTCGCCTTCCGGCGTTTCCAGGCGGCCGAGGAGGCCTGGAAGGAGACGGCGCGATTGTCCATGCGGGACGCGCTCACCGGGCTGGCCACACGCCGGTTCCTCACCGACCACTTCGAGGAGATCGTGCGCCGGGTCCAGCGCCACGGGGGCCGGGTCGCGGTCTTCTTCTGCGACCTCGACAAGTTCAAGCTCATCAACGACACCTACGGCCACGAGATGGGCGACCGGGTGATGATCAAGGTGGCGGAGCGGTTGTGCGGGATCATCGGCGACGACGAGATCCTCATCCGCTACGGCGGTGACGAGTTCGTGGTGCTGAGCCCCAACGCCGCCGACGGGGTCCGCCGCCGAGCGCGCCGCCCGCCGACTGATCGAGGTGATGGACGAGCCCTTCGCCGTGGGTGAGGACAAGATCAAGCTCTCGGTCAGCGTCGGGGTCGCCCTCACCGAGGAGCACTGCACCGAGCCCGACGACGTCCTTCGGGACGCCGATGCCGCCATGTACAAGGCCAAGGCCATGGGCGGTGGCGGACAGGTGGCGCTCTACGACCGCTCGATGTCCAGCCGCATCACGCCGTCGACCGCCGAGCGTCGCCTGCGGACCGCATTGGCCGAGGAGCAGTTCCGCCTCTACTACCAGCCGATCGTCTCCCTGCAGAGCCAGCGGATGGTCAAGGTCGAGGCCCTCATCCGCTGGGAGGACCCGGATCGGGGCATCGTCAGCCCGAATGAGTTCATCCCCGCGCTGGAGAACACCGGCCTCATCGTGCCCGTCGGCACCTGGGTCCTCGAAGAGGCGTGTCGCCAGGCCCACGAGTGGGCCATCACCCACACCCACCAGCCCCCGTTGATGGTCACGATCAACGTCTCGGCCCGCCAGATCTCACAAGCCGACTTCTGCGAGGTCCTGCGCCGGGCGCTGGACAAGACCGGCGTGGACCCGGCGACCATCTGCCTGGAGATCACCGAGGGCGCGGTGATGGCCGACGTCGACGCCGCGTGGACGATGCTGCGCCAAGCCAAGGCCCTCGGCGTCTACCTCGCCCTGGACGACTTCGGGACCGGCTTCTCGTCGCTGAGCTTCCTGCGCCAGTTCCGCCTCGACATCGTCAAGATCGACAAGATCGTTCGTCGACGGCCTCGGCCAGAGTCGTGAGGACACGACGATCATCGAGCACGTGGTGGGCATGGCCCGGGGCCTGGGGATGGTCACCGTCGCCGAGGGCGTGGAGACGGCCGACCAGGTGCGCTACCTGCGCAGGCCTGACGTGCCACATGGCCCAGGGCTTCTTCTACAGCAAGCCCCAACCACCGGCCGTGATCGACCGCATCCTGGCCCAGTACCCGGCCGAGGACTGGCGATCGGACCGGGTGGCCGATGAGGCGGCCCGGGCACCCGTCGCCCCGGCGATCACGCCGACGATGCGCACCGCCACCACGGCCTCCGCCTACTGATCAGACGGCGTCGGCCGTCTCCGACGCGATCGGCGCGGCGAAGCCCCCCGAGAGGCGCTCCAGCGGCGAGCCGCTCCCCCGGAACACCCCCAGGGAGTCGATGGCCTCCCGCCGGCGGCGCCACGCCGCCTCGAGGAACCGCCTCGACGCCAGGTGCCGGGCAGGGAGGTAGCCGATCTCCCAGATCATCAGCAGGCCCCAGAAGGCCAGGTCCTCGTTGACGCCACCGGGCCGCAGGGCCACCCGGATCCGCATGGACCCGTGCACGAAGTGCAGAATGCGCTTGTCGATGGCGTCGGCCAGCACGCCGGGTGCCACCCGGATCAGGTCGGCCCGGTCCGGCGGGCGGGGTCGCCTGGCGCCACACCCGGCGCCGACGCCCGTCGACCACCCAGTAGGGCAGGTCGTCGCTCGGTACCTCGAAGACGATGGGCCGCTTGAGCAACACCCGCAGGGCCGGACGGGGCACGCCCCGGAGGAACCCGGTCAGGTAGGCCTCGAAGGCGCTCCACTCGAGGGGCCGTTCCGCCTCCTCGGCGGCGGTGGCCGCCAGAGCGGGGCCCACCTCGGCGGCCATCGCGGTCATACGGGCGAGGCGGTCATCCCACCAGCGGGTGCCGGCCACCTCGAAGCCCTCCTCGTCGGACCAGACGTCGCCGGGGCTCATGGCCACCAGGTCGGTGTGCGCCAGCCCGTCGGCCCGGTCAAAGGCCTCGCTGACCTCGTCGGGGGTGATCATCTCGGCGTTCATGGCCCAGGACTCGGGGTGCAGGAAGGCCACCATGTTGGCGAAGGGCACCGCGTAGCGGGGCTGGAGCGTGCGACAGGCGTCGATGAACTCCTCGAGGTAGGTCTGCCGCTCCAGCAACGTCAGGTCTTCGGGGTCTTCGGCCTCGTAGAGGTGGGGGTAGGACTGGGCCCACGAGTGGGTCTTCAGCAGGAAGGTCACCGGGCCGAAGTCCTCCGCGATCTGGCGCAGGGCCCGGCCGCGGATCTTGCAGTCGTTCAGGTCGGCCAGGACCGTGTCGCCGTCGGCCACGACGAAGGCGGTGTCGTCGAAGCCGTACTGGTAGGAGGCCACCCGCACCCCGGGGGCGAGCTCCCGCACCTCGCCGTGGGGCAGCTCGGTCACGCTCCGGAAGCCCAGCTCCCGCACCTCGCCCGCCATGACGTCCACGCCGAAGCGGGCGCAGAGGACCTCGGCCTCCTTGTCGATCCGGCGCATCGACGGGTAGTGGAAGTGGTCGAAGTGGTGGTGGGTCAGGTAGAGGTAGTCCGGCGAGAGCAGCTCGGGGGTCGGGTCCGCGTCGGCCGGGAAGTGCCACCAGGACCGCCAGTAGCAGGACCCGGTGAGCCAGGGGTCCACCAGGATGGTCGGCCCGGAGGTCTCGATCCGCAGGCAGGCATGGCCGATGACGGTGAACCGCACGGGGGGCAGGCTACGGAGATCGGGCCGGACTCAGGGACGGATCGGGGTGCCGTCGGCGGCAGCCGAGCGGTAGACCGCGTCGACCACGACATGGGCCCGCAGCGCCTCGGCGACGGTGGGCGATGCCGGGTGGCCCTCGGTCACGGCGGTCAGGAACTCGCCGTCGGGGTTGCCGCCGTCGGGCAGCGGCGGATCCAGCGCCGCCAGGAGCTCGGCCCCCTCCAGCACCTGCTCCTCCGCTCCCGTGAGCGTCCAACGCACCGGACCGAACCAATCGCCCTCGACGACCAGGTGCAGGCGCTCACAGAGGATCTCCACGTGGCGGAGGCTGGGCCGCTCCAGCACGTCGTGCCAGACCGAGACCATCGAGCCGACCGCGCCAGAGGCGAACGAGAAGCTGGCCGTGGCCGCGTCCTCGATGCCCTCGATGCCGTGGAACTCCCGGGTCCAGGCACTGACCCGGTCCACGGGGCCGAGGAGCCACTCCAACAGATCCACGTCGTGGATCGAGTGCTCGATGACCGTGCCCGCGCCGGCCCTGTCGGGGTCCGCCCGCCAGTCCGAGCCGTACATCCCCTGGGTGGGGATGAACTGGTCGTCCCGCAGGACCACCGCCATGACCCGGCCCGCCGCGGGGTCGGCGAGCAGTTGGCGGGCGAGGGTGAAGGCCGGCGACCGCCGCAGCACCAGGCCGACCTGGTTGGTCACGCCGGCGCCCTCGACCAGTTCGCACAGGGCCCGGGCCTGGTCCAGGTCGGGGGCCAGGGGCTTCTCACAGAACACCGCTTTGCCCGCGGCGACGGCCACGGCCACCGCGGCGTGGTGGGCCGAGGTCCAGGTGCAGACGAAGACCGCGTCGACCCGTTGGGTGAGGTCCTCGATCGACGCGGCCACCTCGGCGCCGGTGTCGGCGGCGAAGGCCGCGGCCCGCTCGGGGTCGGCGTCGTACACGGCGACGATCGCGCTGGGTGTCGTGGCCCCCTGGAGCATGAGTTGGTGGAACCGGGCGATGAAACCGGTGCCGACGAAGCCGACCCGGACCGGTGTCACGTGTTCTGCACGGTCAGGCCGCCGTCCACACTGAGCACCGCGCCGTTGATGTACGACGCCCCGGGTAGGACCAGCGCCCAGATGGCGTGGGCCACCTCGGCGGGCTCGCCGTACCGCCCCGCCGGGACCCGGCGACGGGCGAACTTGGCCTTGGCCTCGTCGGGTATGGCCTCGGTCATGCCCGTGCGGATGGGACCGGGGCACACCGCGTTGACGGTCACCCCGGAGCGCCCCAGCTCGACGGCCAGGCCCCGGGTGAGGCCGACGACGCCGTGCTTGCTGGCGGTGTAGGCGGAGATGTAGGCCGTGGCCCCGAGGGCCTCGCTGGAGGCCACGTTCACGATGCGGCCGTCACCGTTTCGGCGCAGGTCGTCCACGCAGGCTCGGGCGAGGCGGGCACCGGCGGTCAGGTTGACCTCGAGGGTCTGGGCCCACGACTCGTCGAAGCCGTCCCCGTCGATGGCGGCTGGGAGCGACACGCCGGCGCAGTTCACCAGGATGTCGACGGGCCCCAACCGGTCACGGACCTCGGCCACGACGCGGTCCGCCGCACCCGCCTCGGCGAGGTCGACCGTCCAGGCCGCACCGGTCTCGGGGGCGGTCGGCTCGACCCGGTCCAGGGCCGCCACGACGGCACCGTCCCCGGCCAACAGCGCAGCTGTCGCCCGACCGATGCCGCTTGCCGCCCCGGTGACGATCGCGACGCGACCGGCCACGGATCGGGGTCCCGGGGACATACTGGGACCTTATGCGGATCGTCTGGGCCATCGTGACGACCGCGTTCTTCCTGATCCCCCTGGCCATCACGGCCTGGGCGTTCCTGGATGCCGCTCGCCGTCCGCAGTGGGCCTGGAGCCTGGCCGGCCGCAGCCAGGTGGCCTGGATGGTGTCCACTGCGCTCGGCGTGCTCACCCTCGTCGGGGGCCTGCTGATCTCGGGCTGGTACCTGGCGATCGTCCGCCCCGAGGTCGCCGCCGCCGAGGACGGCCGCTTCCGCGAGCGCTGACCCCGCTCGGGCCGGCACGGTGGCGAAGGCCCGCACGGTGAAGGTGCCCGCGCCCTCGATCTTGGGCGGCACCGCGGTGAACGTGAACCCTGCGGCCGGGAGCGCGTCCAGGCCGGTGAGGTGCTCGAGACATCCGGCCTGATCAGCCCGCACGGTAGACCGATGTCACGCTCCGTGGTCACGGCCCGCCTTCGAGATCGGCCCCGAACGGGTAGTCATCTCGAGGCAATAGCTGTCGGAATCCGACAGCTATTGCCTCCAGAGGACAATCACCGGACACGGACTGTGACATACGACCCCGCACCGCCCCCGGGCGAGGCCCGAACGCCTCCGAGAGGACCCGACCCGACACCCCCTACGTGCCATCGGTTCGGTGACCAGCGCAGCAGCCGAGCCCGCAGCCCCATTCGAGCCGAGACCAGCCAGGCCACCCGGCCCGGAGAGCGGCGGCCTAGCCCGCCCGGGGCTCGAACACCACCACGGGGTCGCCGTCGTTCGCTTGGCGGCGAAGTGGGCCTCGTCGGGTTCGACGTCCACCCAGCGCTGCCAGAGGCGGTCCCGCTCCTCCCCCACGGCCTCACGGGCCCGCACCAGGCGTTCCTCCCCGTCCGCCAGGCGGACGACGGCGTCGGGGTGGGCCTGGAGGTTCAGCCACCACGCGGGCTGGCCCTCGTCCCAGCCGTTCATCGCGACGACGACGAGATCGTCGCCGTCTTCGAGGTAGCCGAGGATCACGCTGCGTTCCTGCCCGGACGCTCCGCCCGATGGCCGTCATGCGCAGGGCACCCCAGCCCCGCTTGTTGGCCGGGGTCCACAGGAAGCGGCCGCCGCTGAGCTTGTAGAGCCCCCGGTGGACAGCGCCACGCCAAGTGGACGAACCACGCGGGCGGCATCTTCGGCGGTCGCTCTGCCTCAGTGGCCATGGCCGACCGTACGCCCGGGTGCACCGCCCACGAGCAGGGCCGAAGGCCCTAGAAGACCGGGTGCTCCCCCACGGCTTCGACCTGCTGGAGCGTCAGCGCGGCGAGCAACCGGTTGGCGGCTTCGGTCATGTGGACGCCGTCGTCGAGGCGGACGTCGAGCGGCTCCCCGCCCGGGCCAGGGACGGTCTCGGTGTAGGTGCCGTCGGGGGTGATGACCCGGCCCCAGTCCAGAAGCTCGACGGGCAGGTCGCGGTACATCTGGTTCAGCCGCTCGACGTGCTGTTCCAGAGGGCCGTAGAAGCCGTTGGTCTGCACCGGCGGCGACAGGACCCAGATCACCTGAGCCCCGCCTGCCTGGGCGCGGCGGATCAGGTCCCGCACCTCGCGTTCCCAGTTCGGGTACACGGCGTCGGTGGCCGGGAGCACCTCGTTGCCGGCGGGGTCGGTGTACACGTCGTCGGTGGCCTGCGTGTAGTCACAGCACGCCTCCATGACCACGACGTCGGGGTCGAAGCGGGTGACCCAGTCGTCGATCTGGCGGGCCCAGTCCCCCTGGGGCTGCAGCGGCCCGGTCGAGGGTCCGCCGGCGTACCCGGTGACGATGCCCTTGTCCTCGAACACCCCCCGGAACACCTCGTACGCCTGGCCCATGACCGAGTCCCCGACCAGCAGCACCCGGTCCACGTTGGGCACCGTGCTCGTGTCGGCGGCGTCCGGGCTGGCCGCCAGCAGCTCCTCGGGGTCCTGGGCCTGCGGGGAGGCGTCGAGGATCGCCCCGAGGCTGTCGTCCTGCTCGTCTTCGGTGACCGCGCCGAGGGTCACGACCCCGACGGCCAGGACGGCGACCAGGGCGGGCGCCACGACCCAGCCCCGGGGCCCCACGAAGGCCGTCCGGGTGCGCACGGGCTGCTCGACGAGGCGGAAGGAGAGCACGGCGGCGCTGATCGTCACCGCCATCCGCAGGACGAACAGCGGGAAGGTGTCCAGTCCGGTGCGCTCGGGGGTCAGCCAGAGGAAGATCGGCCAGTGCAGCAGGTAGACGCCGTAGGAGATCCGGCCCAGTTGCCGGAGCGGCTCGACGGCCAGGGCCCGCTGGATCGGCCCCGGCTGGAGGACCACCGTGAGCAACACGACCGAGGAGAGGGCGTAGACGGTGAGCCCGCCCTCGTAGAGCCACGACGAGGTCTGCTCGACCGTGCTCCACCAGTAGGCGGTGACCAGCAGCACCAGCGACGCCCACCCCGGTCACGATCTGGCGGGGCAGGCGCGCCACGATGCCCGGTCGGGCCGCCAGCACGACGGCCAGCAGGGCCCCGGCCAGCAGCTCCACGGCCCGGGTCTCGGTGCCGTAGTACGACGCGGGCGGGGTCGGTGCCCGGCGTGTACAGGGCGATCATCGTCACCGTCGACAGTCCGGCCAGGGCCCCGAGGGCGATGAGCAGCACCCGTCGGGAGCCCCGGCCCATGGCCAGCAGGCCGGCCATCAGCAGCGGGAAGAACAGGTAGAACTGCTCCTCGATCGCCAGCGACCAGAAGTGCTGGACCGGTGACGGCGCGGTGAACAGGTCGGCGTAGGACTGGTCGGCGAAGATGAACCGCCAGTTGGCCACGTAGGCCAGGGCGGCGATGACGTCGCCGGGCAGCTCGGCCAGCTGGTCGGCGTCGGCGACGAACGGCCCGAAGAGGACAGCACGATCCCCGCCAGGGTCAGCAGGGACGCCGGCATCAGGCGCCGGAAGCGCCGCCCCCAGAAGGCCCGTAGCGACACCGTTCCGGTCCGGCCGTGCTCGGCCAGGAGCAGCGTGGTGATCAGGTACCCGGACAGGGTGAAGAAGGTCGACACCCCGAGGTAGCCGCCCACCGCCCACGAGAACCCGGCATGGAAGCAGAGCACGCCGGCCACAGCCAGGCCCCGCAGACCGTCGATGGCGGGCTGGTAGGTGATCGTCGACCCCGGCGGGGGGCGGCGACGGGGGCCCGGCCCGGGAGGCTGGGCCGGCGCGGCACGAACCCACCCGGACGACGACGGGTGCGGAGGTCGATGAGGACCGGCTCGGTCCTGACGACGGGAGGCGGGCGTTCGACCACGGCCACGGGAGCTAGAAGCTACAAGCCGTCCGGGCGGCGGCCCGTAGCACCCCCGGAGCTGGTCGCGCAGGGCCAGGAGGCGGGCCCGGGTGTGGAAGACGAGTGGGCGGCGCTCCGGGCGCAGGGTCTGGCTGACCAGCTGCAGCACCGCCGTCGAGAACCGGATGAGGTGGGCGTAGCGCCCGAAGTGCTCCCGGGTCAGCAGCAGCGTGTTCCGCAACTGCAGGTAGTCGACCACGGCGACCGATGCGCTCAGGTCCGGGTTGGTGACCCGCGCACCCCGGACCAGCCCGATCTCCCACTGCCGGTCCCGCGCCCGGAGCCCCAGGTCCGCCTCCTCGCAGTAGCTGAAGTACCGCTCGTCGAACAGCCCGATGTCCTCGAGGCAGGCCCGCCGGGCGAAGAGCAGCGTGCCATGGGGGTAGTCGACCGGCTCCCAGCCCTCGGTCACCGCCCCGGGCCGGAACAGCGTCCCGAAGTAGCGGTCCACGACGGGACTCAGACCATCGCCGACATCGGCGCTGGCCAGGCCCGCCATCGGACCGCGGCCGACGGCGGCCACCAGGCGCTCGAGGCAGTCCGGGGCGGGCAGGGCGTCATGCGGGCAGAGCCCCGCCCACTCCCCCGTGCCCGTGCGCAGCCAGTGGCGCAGGCCGACGTTGGCGCCCGGTCCGAACCCGAGGTTCTCGGGGGAGGTGAGGAACTCGTCCTCCTCACGCTCGGCCACGACCACCGCCACCGCGTCCCGGGCCGGGGGCTCGGACCCGGCATCGACCACGACGATCCGGGTCGGAACCGTCTGGGCCCGCAGAGCGGTGATGGTGGCCCGGCAGCGTTCGGCTCGATTGCGATGGACGACCACGACCGTCAGCGGGGACACGAGCGCCGAACCCTACCGACGCCTACCCACCTCAACCGCTGGCGCGGGCCATTGCGTGGCGGACGAGCTCGATGAGGGTGGCGCGCACCGACTCCCGGTCCCGGGCGTCCATCAGGATCATGGGCACGCCTGCACTGACCTGGAGGGCCTCACGGACCTCCTCGACCTCGTAGGTCACCTGGCCGTGGAAGCAGTTGAGGGCGACCACGAACGGGACCTCACGGGACTCGAAGTAGTCGATCGCCGGGAAGCAGTCGGCCAGACGGGTGGTGTCGACCAGGACCACGGCGCCGACAGCGCCGCGAACGAGGTCGTCCCACATGAAGCGGAAGCGCTCCTGGCCCGGCGTGCCGAACAGGTAGAGCACGAGCTCGGGACCGAGCCCGACCCTCCCGAAGTCCATCGCGACGGTCGTGGACCGCTTCTCCTCGGCCCCGGTCATGTCGTCCACGCCCACGCTCACCTGGGTGATGGCCGCCTCGGTCGTCAGCGGCTCGATCTCGGAGATGGCACCGACGGTCGTCGTCTTGCCGACCGCGAAACCCCCCGCCACGATCATCTTCACGGGCAGGGGCACGGTCAGGGACGTTTCCGAACCCGCCGATCCCTGGAGGGCCGTCATCTCAGAGTTGCCGGAGGCCATCGAGCACCCTTTCCAGCAGTTCGATGTCGGGACGGTCGTCCCGACTGGTACGGGGCTGGCTGGTGGCCACCAGCCCCTCGGACTTCAGGTCGCCGACGATCACCATCGCCACGCCGATGGCGAGCTTGAGGTGAGCGGAGATCTCCGCGACCGACAGCGGGTGGCCGCAGAGCTCCACCACCCGCCGCCGCTCGAGGACCAGTCGAGGCAGTGCCTGCTGTCCCTCGGCCGTGGTCTGGATGATCGTCTCATACGGCAGGTCGGTGGAACCGCGCGTACGTCCGCCGGTGATCGCGTACGGGCGTACGCGGGCTGCCAGGCCCCGGTCCCAACCGTTGTCGCTCACTGCGGAAGCGCACCCTGCAATTCAGCCCGGAGCTCGGGCGTGAGCACCGAGCCGGCCTTGTCGACCAGCACCGCCATCTCGTAGCCGACCAGTCCGACGTCACAGTCGGCGGCGGCCATGACGGCAAGGCTGGAGCCGTCACTGATACCCGTGACGAAGAGGAAGGCCCGCTCCATCTCGATGATGATCTCGGTGACGCCACCGCCGCCGAAGCGCCCGGCGGCCCCGTAGGCGAGGCCGATGAGCCCGGAGGCCACCGCCGCGAACCGATCTGCTGCGTCGCGGTCGAGGCCGTCGGACACCGCCATCGGCAGGCCGTCCGCCGAGACCACCACGGCGTCCTTGACGCCGGGGACCTGGTTGACGAAGTTGCCGATCAGCCAGTTGATGTTCTGGGCTGCACTGCTGAGATTGGTCATGGGTCAGTCCTCCGAACCGGGCGCTTGCCGACCGTCTTCGATCCCGCGGCGATAGCGGGAGAGCATCGCCCGGACCTCTTCCGGCGATCGGCGGGTGGACGCCGTGCGATCAACGCTCCCTGAGGCGGTGGCGGCCGGCGCGACGTCGTCGGTCAAGGTGGCGCGAGGTTGTCGCCGGGTCAGCGGTGCCGCGGCCGGAGCGGCCGGGGGAGGCACCTCTGGGCCGGCCGCGGCCGTGGCGGCCGGGGAGGGCTCGACCGACGCCAGTTCACCATCGAGCCAGTCCGGTGGGGGTTCCCACGTCGGCGCGTTCTCGGGATCCGCAGTGGACCCGACCGCGACGTCGAAACCCGGTGGTGGCGGTGGTGGCGGCGGTGGCGGTGGGGCGTCGAGGGCCGCATCGGTCGGCGGCTGGGGCGGAAGCCGCCGGCTCCGGCAGGTGGTCGGTCCGGCGAGATCGGCAAAGGTGTCATCGGCGGCCGCGTCGGCCAGCTCGCCCCAGAAGGAGCGGCTGAGCTCGTCCGCGGCTGGTGGGTCGCTCGGGGGCCCGTCGTCCGAACCGACGAGCGAGGCGAGGCCCCGCTCGAAGTCCTCCCCGTCCGGGAGCGCGTCGGACAGTGACGCCGGCCCGGCATTGGCAGTCGCCTCGGCCATCGCCCCGAGCGGCGGGCCCGGGACGTCGTCCACCTCCAGGGGACGGGGATCTTCGACCAACGACGGCGCCAGCGGCCCGCTGTCCCTGGCATCGGACCCCCGACGTGGGGATCGGCGTCGTTCTGCCCGGCCAGCACGGCCGCCGGAACGTCCACGACAGCGGTGACGCCGCCGGCCGGCGAGGCAGCGATGCGCACGCTGACCCGAAGGCGGCGGGCCAACCGGCCCACCACGATGAAGCCGAGGGAGCGGGACAGCGCCAAGCCGACGGGGGGCGGCGAAGTCAGCAGGGCGTTGGCCTCCGCCAGTTGCTCGGCGCTCATGCCGATGCCACGGTCGGCCACGGTCACGGTGTAGCCGCCGTCGGGCGTCCGCTGCCCGACCACCTCGACCGTGCTGTCCGGCGGGAGAACTGCGTCGCGTTCTCCATGAGCTCGGAGAGCAGGTGGGCGAGGTCGACCGCGGCGTTGCCGCCGATGGTCGTCTCGTCGAGGGAGAGCAGGTGGATGCGGGTGAAGTCCTCGACCTCACCGATGGCGACGCGCACGACGTCGGCCAGCTCGACGGGCCGCGCCCGTCGACGGGGCGGCTCGGCCCCGGCGAGGACGAGCAGGCTCTCGGCGTTGCGCCGCATACGGGTCGCCAGGTGGTCCAGCTTGAACAGGTTCTCGAGCTGGTCGGGGTCCTGCTCCTGGGCCTCGAGCCCGTCGATGAACTCGATCTGGCGGTCCAGCAGCGACTGGTTGCGGCGGGCGAGGTTCACGAAGATGTCCGCGATTCCCCGGCGCAGCAGGGCGGCCTGCTCCTCGGCGACCTGGCTGGTGACCTGCTGGATGGCGTTGAACGCCTCGGCCAGCTGGCCGATCTCGTCGCCGGAGTCGACCTCGAGGGGGGTGATCGGCTCGGTCGGCTCGGTGGTGTCACCGGGCGACCGCAGGTCCTCGACCAGGCGGGGCAGCTCGACGGTGGCCAGCTGGTTGGCGGCCACCGTGAGGCGGCGCAGACGGCGGTTGATCCGACGAGCCAGGAGGGTGGCGAGGAGGATGGAGAGGATGACCGCCGCTGCAGTGCCGATCAGATAGAGGCGGGCCGACTTGTCGGCGTCGAAGGCCGTGGTGTCGGCGTCGGCGATGGTGGCGTCGAGCGCGTCGGCCTCGGTCGTCCGCACGGCGTCGAGCCACCCGGCCGCCGACCCCTGCCAGGTCTGGGGGGAGACGCCCGGGTCACCCGAGCCGCCGATCACCCCTTCGTCCATCACCGCCGCCATCAGGGCGTCGGCCTCGCGGACCTCGCCGGTCGCCATCGTGTTGCGGAGGTCGGTGGTCAGGGTGCCGTTCTGGGACTCCTCGAGGCGGGCGAACTGCCGTGCCTCATCGGCCTCGAGGTCGGCCAGCGCCTGGTAGTCGCCGGAGCGGAACGCCGCCGACGGTCGGCGATGCCGGCGATCCGGGCCGACCGCAGGGCCCGTGCCTCCTTGGCCCGGGAGAGGGTGAGGCTGTCGGTCAAGGTGGCGTTCAGCTCGGGGACACCACTGCCGGACGCCAGCGCGGCGTCGAGATCGAGCAGCGAGTCGACCGCCGTCGTGTAGGCGTCGAGCGCCACCTGGGGAGCGGCGCTACCGTCGTCGATCGAGGAGCGCAGCTCGGCGACGGTCTGGATCTGACCGACGGCGGCCTCGTACCGCTGGGCCACGCTGTCGTCCCCGACCACGGCCTGCGGGCTCGTCGAAGACCGCGGCGGCCGCATCGGTGTCGGCCCGTTGCTCGCTCAGCTGGTCGGCGACCTCGTCGTCGCCGTAGGCCAGGCGCATCGAAAGGAGCCGCTCGAGCTGCAGTTCGTGGGCCAGCCCCGTGCTGGTGGCCGCCAGGCGAGCGCCGTCCTCGGTCTGCTGGGCCTGTGTCGGCGTCGTCCAGGCGCTGGCTCGCACCGAGGCTGGCCACGGCCACGAGGACCATGGCGGGCACGGCGATGAGGGCCAGCAACTTGGACCCGACGTTGGCGTTTCTCTGCATGGTGTCGCCCTTGCTTGATCAGCAGCGCCCGGGCCGCGCCCGAGCGCCTTCCCCATCGGCGGCTTCCTGGTCTTCTTGAGACGGGTCGCCGCTCCGGCAGGAGGCGTCGCTGTAGGTTGAGTCGATGACCGAGGGCACCCTGGCCGATGAGGGCTCGCTGCACTCGGTGACCGTCGGCGACGTGTTCGCCGGGCTGGCCACGGCGCGGCGCACCGGGTTGGTGAGGTTCCATGGCGCCCAGCAGTGCATCGTGGCGCTCCACGACGGGGCCCTCTATCTGGCGACGAGTGCCTCGGGCCCGTCGATCCATCAGATCGTGGTCGGGTCCGGGGCGGCGCCCGAGGAGGCATGGGTCGAGGCCAGTGCCTCCACCGGCGGGATCGCCGCCGCCCTCGACGACGACGACCGAGTCGACAGCGACCGGCTACGCGCGGTCCTGTTCGAACACGTGGTGGCCACGGTGGCCGAGTTGCTGGCCCCCGGCACCGACCGCTACGAGTTCCTGGTCGACCAGACCCATCAGCTCGGTGCTCGGTTCTGCTTCCCGGTCGGGGAGGTGCTGGACGGTGCCGGTCGACGCTTGACGACCTGGCGCTCGATCAGCAGCACCCTTCCGTCCACCGGCACGAGGGTCCGCCGGGCACCGACCCTGCCCGCCGCATCGGTGTCGGCGTCGCTCTCCGCCGTCGAGTGGCAGGTGCTGTCGGCCATGCCGATCACGGGCTCGGTGGCCGAGGTGATCGACGACGCGGGCCTGAGCGCCTTCACGGTCTTCGACGTGCTCCACCGCCTCGTGCGTCGTGGCCTGGTCCAGGCCCTCGTCGAGGACGTCGCCGACCGATGACGCTCAGGCGCCTGGGGTTGGCGGTGCTGCTGCTCGCGCTGGTCGCCTGCGACCGCGACGCCGTGCGGGTCGACGGTCAGGCCATCGCCCGGGCCGTGCCCGAGCGACCGTTGCCTTCGGACAGCAGTGGTGTACCCCGGGCCGTCGCCGCGCCGGTGTCGCGTCCCGGCGAGGGCTCCGGGCGCACGGTCACCTTCGCCTTCGCTGGGGACGTGAACTTCGCGGGGCCGTTGGCGAGCCAGCTCGAGGAGGACCCGACGGCGCTCCTGTCCGGGGTGGCCTCCCCGCTCGCGGCCGACGTGACCATGGTGAACCTGGAGACGGCGGTCACCGAGCGGGGCACCGCAGCCCCCAAGGAGTTCAACTTCCGCGCCCCCGCCTCCGCCTTCGGCGCCTTGCGGTCCGCCGGGGTCGACGTGGTGACGCTGGCCAACAACCACGGCATGGACTACGGCGAGGAGGGGCTGCTGGACACCCTCGACGCCGCCGAGGACCCGGCGACGGGACTGCCCCTCGTGGGCGCCGGCCATGACGTCAACGAGGCCTATGAGCCTTTCCGGGTCACGCTACGGGGCCAGCGCATCTCGATCTTCGGCGCCTCCCGGGTGACCGACGGGCACCTCGTCGCAACCGTGGACCGCGACCGAGGACCGTCCCGGGTTGGCCGTCGCCGAGGACCCGACCCGGCTCGTCGACGCCGTGGCGGCCGAACGACGGCAGACCGACACCCTCGTCGTCTACCTCCACTGGGGCCGGGAGCTGGTGAACTGCCCGATCGCCGACCAGCCGGAGGTCGCCGACGCGCTCATCGCCGCCGGCGCCGACATCATCGTGGGCAGCCACGCCCACGTCCCGCTCGGGGGCGGGTTGCGAGACGGCGCCTACGTGCACTACGGCTTGGGCAACTTCCTCTTCGGGAGCGCCGCGGGCCCCACGGCCACGTCCGGGGTCCTGCGTCTGACCATGACCGGCCGTCGGGTCGACGCGGTCGAGTGGGTGCCGGTGCAGCTCCGCTCGGGGGTGCCAGAGCTGCTTCAGGGCACCGCGGCCGACGAGGCCCTGGCGGCCTGGGCCGACTTGCGGGACTGCGCAGACCTCGAACCGGGCACCGAGGTGGCCGAGGCCGAGGCACCGCCGACCAGGAGTGGAGCCGATGTCTGACGGTGGCGGCCGGCCGACCGCCGAGGCGCTGCTGGCCTACCTGGACGACTCCCCTTCGCCCTACCACGCAGTGGCCATGGCGGCCCGCCGACTGGTGTCGGTGGGATTCCGCGAGATCGAGGAGACCGCGGACTGGACCACAGGACTGCCCGATCGCTGGTTCGTGCGCCGCGGCGGAGCCCTGGTGGCCGCCGTGTGGCCCGAGGGGTTGGCCCCGGGTACGGCCTTGCGGATCGTCGGGGCCCACACCGACAGTCCGAACCTCCGGCTCAAGCCACGCCCGACCACGGTCGCCTCGGGCTGGCAACGACTGGCGGTCGAGGTCTACGGCGGCCCGCTGCTCAACAGCTGGCTGGACCGCGACCTCGGCCTCGCCGGGCGGGTGTCGGTCGACGGCCGGACGGGCCCGACCGTCGAGCTGGTCGACCTCGGGCGGGCCCGTCGCCCGGATCCCGCAGCTGGCCATCCACCTCGACCGAGAGGTCAACCAGACCGGGCTCATGCTCGACGCCCAGCAACACCTCCTCCCCCTGTGGGCCCCTGACGGCGAGCCCGACGTGCTCCAGGCGGTGGCCGCCGCCATCGGCGCGCGAGGTCGGGACCGGCTCTGGCGTGGGACCTCATGCTCCACGACATCCAGCCCGCGGCCCTCAACGGTCCCGACGGGAGCTGCTGGTCGGGGGTCGCCTCGACAACCTGGTGAGCTGCTTCGTCGCCGTCGAGGCCCTGGCGACGGTCGCCGACGCCCGACGGGACGACGGACGGTCCCGGTGGTCTGCCTGTTCGACCACGAGGAGGTGGGCTCGGTGTCCCGGTCCGGGAGCCGACGGTGACCTCCTCCCCGGGCTGCTCCGGCGGGCCCACGGGGCTCGAGGCGGCTCGCCTGACGCTCTGGCCCGGTCGCTGGCCGCGTCGGCCTGTGTCTCGGCCGACATGGCCCACGCCACCCACCCGAACCACGCCGACCGCCACGATCCGGACCACCCGGTGGCGATCAACGGTGGCCCGGTGGTGAAGGTGAACGCCTCGCAGCGCTACGCCAGCGACGCCGAGAGCGCCGTGCCCTTCCTGACCGCCGCCGCGGCCGGCGGGCGTCGCCGTCCAGCGCTTCGTGAGCCGCAGCGACCTGCCCTGCGGCTCGACCATCGGACCGGTCACCGCGGCCCGACTCGGCATGCCGACCGTCGACGTCGGCGTGGCGCAGTTCGCGATGCACTCGGCCCGGGAGACCGCTGGCGCGCGGGATCCCGAGCTCTTCCGGCGGGCGCTGGCAGGTGTTCCTGGCCGGCTCAGGCTGACGGGGAGGCTCGAGGCGAGGTGCCCGAGACCTACCGACGGCGCTACCGGCGACGGGTTCGCGGCTCGGCGGCGCCGAAGCGCCGCCGACGCGACGGCCACACCGGCGAGGAGGCCTGCGGTCGCTCCTGCGGTTCGTCTCGGCGACGACCGGGCGGAGCAGGCGCCGCCCGCGGACGCGGCGAGTTGGGACTCCAGCCGATCGAAGGCTCGGGTCGGCCCGGGACCGTCGGCCGTGGCGCCGCCCCGTTCCCGAGGTGACGCAGTGGCCGACGCCCTCCCCGTACGCAGAGCAGAGGCCCGAAACGACTCGACCGTCTGCGCCGGCCCGAGGACCGATGGGCCGAGAACGGTTCGATGACCGACAGCGGCGAGCGCCGACTCCCGCCGGACAGGAGCGGTCGCGTGGGCGGGGCCGGTACGCCGCCCACGTCCCCGACACCGACCTGCTGTTCTCGTCCATCACCCTCGCCGAGCCGTCGAAGGAGGCCCTGGTAGCCCATCGGCAGGGAACCTCGCTCGTTAGAGCGGCTCGGGCCGTCGTGCTCGACGGTCCCCACGGGGTCATCGAGGCGCTGGTGACCACCGAGGCGGCCGAGGTCCTGGATGGGTCCGGTGCCCGACGTGCGACCGCCCCTGCTCTTCACCGAGGCCTTCAACGCCATGGAGGCCGTGCGGGCCGACGATCGGTGGCGGGCCGCCCTCGGCCCGGCGCGGCATCACCGATGTGTCGGGATCCAGATCGACCCCTGGCCACCCGGCGCGTACGCCGACTTCGCCGACCGCAACACCCGCCTGACCCGGTGCCTCGGCCTACCACCGGGAGGACCCGGCCGACAACGGCTACGCCCGTCCGATCGAGGGTGTCGTGGCGGTCGTCGACCTGGCCACCGCCGAGGTGCTCGAGGTCGAGGACCACGGCGTGGTCGCCCTGCCCGAGGACCCCGGCCGCTACGACGTCGACCACGTCGGGCCGCTGCGGGACGACCTGAAGCCGCTCGAGATCCACCAGCCCGAGGGGGTGAGCTTCACGGTCGACGGCAACCACCTCGCCTGGCAGCGCTGGGACCTGCGCGTCGGGCCTCGACCCCGTCGAGGGTCTGGTCCTCCACGACGTCGGCTACCAGGACGGCGACCGGCGGCGATCGATCCTGCACCGGGCCTCCCTGTCGGAGATGGTGGTGCCCTACGGGTCCACCGACCCGACCCACCGTTGGAAGAACGCGTTCGACGCCGGCGAGTGGGGCCTGGGCCGCTTCGTCAACTCCCTGAAGCTCGGCTGTGACTGCCTCGGCGAGATCACCTACCTCGACGCCGTGATGGCCGACGAGCAGGGCAACCCCAGTGTGGTGGAGCAGGCCATCTGCATCCACGAGGAGGACGACGGGATCGCCTGGAAGCACCAGGACCTCAACACCGGCAACGTCGAGGTCCGGCGCTCACGGCGCTTCGTCGTCTCCTCCATCTTCACGGTGGGCAACTACGAGTACTGCTTCTACTGGCGGTTCTACCTCGACGGCTCCATCGAGCTGGAGGTCCGGCTGACCGGGATCGTCCAGCCCTGTGCCTTCGAGGGCGAGCCCCCCGCCAACATGGGCGTCGTCGCCCCCGGCGTCGCCGCGGCCCACCACCAGCACCTCTTCTGCGTCCGCCTCGACCTGGACGTGGACGGCGGCCCCAACTCCGTCTACGAGGTCGACGTCGTGCCGTCCGGCGGCGGTGAGGACGACGCCTGGGCCAACGGCATCGAGGCCCGGGCGACACTGCTGGCGTCCGAGGCGGTGGCCCAGCGGGACGTCGATCCGTCGCGCAGCCGCATCTGGAAGGTGGTCAACCCGGGCTCGCGCAACGGCCTCGGCCAGCCCGTGGCCTACAAGCTGCTGCCCTCGGCCGCGCCCACCCTGCTGGCCGGTCCCGGTTCGGTGGTCCGGGACCGGGCGGCGTTCGCCACCCACAACCTCTGGGTGACGCCCTATGACGCCGACGAGCTGCGGGCCGCCGGGCCCTACCCGAACCAGCACCCGGGCGGGGCCGGCCTCCCCGAGTGGACCGCAGCCGACCGATCGCTGGTCGACACCGACATCGTCGTCTGGCACACCTTCGGCGTCACCCACGTGGTCCGCCCCGAGGACTGGCCGGTCATGCCGGTCGAGCGCACCGGGTTCTGGCTGATCCCCGTCGGCTTCTTCGACCGCAACCCCGCCCTCGACATCCCCCCGGCGCCCCACTGCGGGACCTGAGGTCCCGCGGTCCTCAGCTGATCTCGTCCGGACCGACCGGGCGCATGGCCAGGTCCAGCGCGGTCCACAGGGTGCGGGAGACGGGGTGGAAGACCAGGGGCATCAGCGCGGCGACGGCGACGCTCACGATCAACAGGCCCGAGGGTGGCGTGTCCGGGTAGCTGGCGGCGAAGCCGCCGACGATGACGCCGAGCAGGACGAGCAGGGCCAGGACGGTGTTCATGGCGATCGCCCCGATCCAGTGGCCTTCGATGCGTTCGAAGTGGAGGTCACAGCGGGGGCAGTCCTCCACCATCACCAGCCAGTGCCGGAAGAGGTGGCCCGAACCGCAGAGCGGGCACCGTCGTCGGGCACCCCGCAGGAGGAGGCGCCCGGTCGTCGGTGGGTCCACGGCGTAGGGAGCGAGCACCACCGGCGGAACGTACCCGGCCGCTACGTTGCCGGGACATGTGTGACACCGTCGTGGTCGTCGGCGACGACGGCGTCCTGTTCGCCAAGAACAGTGACCGGGACGCCAACGAGGGCCAGGGCCTCGAGTGGCACCCGGCCGCGAGCCACCGCGACGGAGCGATCCTGTCCTGCACCGGGATCGAGATCCCGCAGGTGGCCCGCACCCACGCGGTCCTGCTCAGCCGCCCGTTCTGGATGTGGGGCGCCGAGATGGGGGCCAACGAGCACGGTGTGGTCATCGGCAACGAAGCCGTCTTCACCCGGGAGGCCGAGGCCGACACCGGCCTGCTGGGCATGGACCTGCTGCGACTGGCCCTCGAGCGGGCCGACTCCGCCGAGGCGGCCGTGTCGGTGATGGTGGACCTTCTCGAGCGCCACGGCCAGGGCGGGGGCTGCGGCCACGAGGACCGCAGCTTCACCTACCACAACAGCTTCCTGGTGGCCGACCGGTCCCGGGCCGTCGTCCTGGAGACCGCCGGGAGCCTCTGGGCCACCGAGGAGGTGGACACCGGGGCCCGCAGCATCTCCAACGGGCTGACCATCCCGGGCTTCGCCGAGGCCCACAGCGACACGCTGCGGACCCGGGTGTCGGCGTGCCGGCACCGCCGGGCCATCACCCAGGGCCGGGCCGAGCACGTCAGCTCCCCCGAGGAGCTGATGACCCTGCTGCGGGACCACGGCCCGGGCCGCTCCGGGCCCCGCTACGCCTGGCTCAACGGCGCCATGGCCGCGCCCTGCATGCACGGTGGTGGCGTGGTCACCAACTCCCAGACGACGGGGAGCTGGGTGGCCGACCTCCGGGGCGGGGGACCGGCACTGGGTCACCGCGACGGCCGCCCCCTGCACCGGCCTGTTCAAGCCCGTCACCGTCGACCAGCCCCTGGACCTCGGCCCGTTCCCCACCGACACCGACGACGGCAGCCTCTGGTGGCGCCACGAGCACCTGCACCGCCGGGCGACGGCCAATCCCGAGGTGCTCTACCCCCGCTTCACCCCCGAGCGGGACCGCACCGAGCTGGCCTGGTTGGCCGATCCCCCGGCCGGGGCGGACGCCTTCGCCACCGCCGACGAGCTGCTGGAGCGGTGGACCCGCCTGGTGACCTTCGACCCGGCCCCGGACGCCCGCCCCCGCTGGACCCGTCGGTACTGGGCCAAGCGCAACCAGCGGGCCGGCCTGACGACCTCGGCACCGCCGCGTGACGACGACCGGAGGTCGCTCAAGCCGAACCTGGATGCGTCGCCGGCGGCACTGGTGGACACTCTGCGGCCAGGCTGAGCAGCATCCCGTCGCCGCCGGCGGGCGCGAGGACGCTGAGGCCCACGGGGGCACCGTCGACGACCAGGGCCGGGATGGTCACCGTCGGCAGGCCGGCCAGGCTGCCCACCACCGACAGCGACGCGGCGACCCGACGGGCCTCGGCGACCTCCTGGGCTGAGGCGTCGCGGCGGGCGGGCGGGCCGGCGGCGGGGCACAGCACGAGATCGCCCGGTGCCAAGACGGCGGCCAGGTGGGCCCGGAGCCGGTCACGGACCGCGACGGCCCGGACGTGGTCATCGGGGGTCACGCCCAGGGCGTGGGCGATGCGCTCGCCCACGCCCGGCCCGAAGGTCGGGGCGGCCGACTCGATCCAGGGCCGGTGGGCGGCGGCGAACTCCGGGCCCTGGACGTCCCGCACCACCTCGCGTGAGGTCCGCCAGCCCCTCGCCGTCGGGCACCAGCGCCACGGCGTGCTCGGCCCCGAACAGGTCGGCGACGGCGAGGAGGGCCTGCCGGACGGGGTCGTCGAGGAGGGCGAACGCGTCGGCGGCGATCCGCACCCGACCGGGCGGACCGCCGTCGGGCAGCGGCACCCCGGCCAGGGCCTCGGCACCGTGGCGCAGCAGGTCGGGGTCACGGGCGAGGAGGCCGACGGTGTCCAGGCTGGGCGCCAGGGGGTGCACGCCGTCGAGGGGGACGAGGCCATGGGTGGGCCGCCAGCCGAAGATCCCGCAGGACGACGCCGGGACCCGGATCGAGCCGAGGGTGTCGGTCCCCAGCCCCAGGTCGGCCAGCCCGCCGGCGACCGCGGCGGCGCTGCCGCTCGAGGATCCACCGGGGTCACGATCGGGCGCCGCCGGGTTGACCGGCATGCCGTAGGGGTTGTCCCGGCCCGACAGGCTGTAGGCCATCTCCGAGGTGTGGGCCCGCCCCACGAGCGTCGCCCCGGCGTCGAGCAGGCGCCCCACCGCGGGGGCATGACCCGGTTCGGGGTCGTGGCTCGCCGCCCAGGTCGGCTGACCGGCGCCGATGACGTGGCCGCGGACCGCGAACAGGTCCTTGACGACGAAGGTGGCGCCGACCAGCGGGCCGGTCGGCGGCGCCCGGGACGGCGTCGAAGTCCTCGTCGAGCAGGGCCCCGAAGGGATCCCGCCCGGTCACGGCCCGACCGCCGGGGCGGGCGTCGAGATCACGGGCGAAAGGTACTGCACCGCTCCGTCCCCGGCGGCCCTCCCGTCGCCGCCTGACCGCTCGCTAGCCTTGCCCTTCGACAGAGAGGGGTGGAGATGGGTGCGATCAAGCTGGTCACCGAGGTCCCGGGTCCGCGTAGCCGGGAGTTGGTGGCCCGGCGGGAGGCGGCCGTGCCCAACGGAGCGGCCAAGCTCACCCCGCTCGGGATCGCATCGGGCCGCGGCTCGGTCGTGGTCGACCTCGACGGCAACGAGCTGCTCGACCTCGCCGGCGGCATCGGCGTCCTCGCTGTCGGGCACTGCCCGCCGGGACTGGTGCAGGCCCTCCAGGACCAGGCCGCCGACCTGGTCCACATCTGCAACATCGTGGCCTCCACCGAGTCCTACCTGGACGTCGTCGATCGCCTCAACGCCATCACCCCGGGGGACTTCCCCAAGAAGACCCTCCTCTGCAACACCGGGGCCGAGGCGGTCGAGGCCGCCGTCGGCATCGCCCGCTACGCCACCGGCCGCCAGGGCGTCGTGGTGTTCGAGGGCGCCTACCACGGGCGGTCGAACCTGACCCTGTCGATGACCAGCAAGTTCGGGCTGTTCAAGAAGGGCTTCGCCCCCTTCGCCCCGGAGATCTACCGGCTGCCCTTCCCCGACCTCTACCGGCGCCCGGCCGGCTTCACCGAGGACGAGTGGGTGGCCCACGCCGTCACCCTGCTCGACCGGGCCATGGTGGCCAACGTGGACCCGTCCCACGTGGCCGCGGTGGTCATCGAGCCGGTGCTGGGTGAGGGGGGCTTCGTCCCCGCTCCGCCCGCGTTCCTGCAGCGCCTCCGGGAGCTGTGTGACCAGCACGGCATGCTGCTGATCGCCGACGAGATCCAGGCCGGCTTCGGCCGGACCGGCAAGCTCTTCGCCATCGAGCACGCCGGCGTCGTCCCCGACCTCGTGACCACCGCCAAGTCGCTGGCCGGCGGCATGCCCCTGGCCGCGGTCACGGGCCGGGCCGAGGTGATGGATGCCCCGCACCCGGGCGGCCTCGGCGGCACCTACTCGGGCAACCCGCTGGCCTGTGTGGCCGCCGTCGAGGCCATCGACACCATCCGCGACCCGGCCTTCCTGGCCCGGGCCACCGCCGTCGGCGAGCGGATGCGGGGCCACCTCGAGGCCATCCAGGCCGAGCACCCCGACCTGGTCGGTGACGTCCGCGGCCTCGGGCCGATGCTGGTCATGGAGCTGGTGACCGATGCGGAGTCGAAGACGCCCGATCCTGACGCCACCGTCGCGGTGACCCTCGGGACCCTCGAGCGAGGGGTCATCACCATCCGGGCCGGGCTCTACTCCAACTGCGTCCGGTTCCTGCCGCCACTCGACATCGACGACGAGGAGATCGACGAGGCGATGGCCGTGGTGGCCGACGCCGTACGGTCGGCGGCCAAGGAGCGGGCCCATGGCTGAGCAGCCGATCCGGGTCCTCGACCTCGTCGGCTCCCCCACCCAGGTGGGTCGGGCCCACGGCGCGGCGTACGCGGCCGAGATCCGCGAGTACACCGACGAACGGGTCCACCTCTCCTCGGAGGGCACCTGGTCGGGTCACGCCATGACCCGGGACGAGGTCCTGGCCCTGGCCGAGGCCTGCCTGCCCGCGCACGAGGCCTACGACCCCGAGCTCTACGCCGAGATGCTGGCGATGGCCGACGGTGCCGGTCTCTCCCCCGCCGAGGCCGTCATCGTCGGCGGCTTCACCGACTTCATCGACACCGTGCGGGCCGCGGGCGGCGACCCGTTCCCCGAGGACACCTGCACCGCGGCCCTGGTGCCCCCCGACGCCGGCGGGGGCGAGCCGTGGTTCGCCCAGACCTGGGACATGCACGACACGGCGACGCCGTACATCGTCATGCTCCGCACCCGGGTCACGGGCCGGCCCGAGAGCCTGGTGTTCACCACCGTGGGCTGCCTCGGCCAGATCGGCATGAACGACGTCGGCCTCTGCGTGGGGATCAACAACCTGACCGCGAGCGACGGCCAGGTCGGCGTGACCTGGCCCTTCGTCGTGCGCAAGGCGCTGGCCCAGACCACGATCGACGACGCGCTGGCCTGCATCACCGAGGCCGACCTGGCCGGCGGCCACAACTTCCTGCTCCTCGACGCCGACGGCCGGGGCTACGACGTCGAGGCCATGCCGACTGCGACCCACGTCATCGAGCTGCACGACGAGCCCGTCGTGCACACCAACCACTGCGTGGCCGAGATCACCCAGGCCGTCCAGGGCCCGCGCGCTCCCGTGCGGATCGCCTCCACCGAGAACCGCTACGCCCGGGCCGTGGAGCTGCTCGGCAAGCGGCCGATCGACGAGCAGTCGCTCATGGCCCTCACCCGCGACGAGGAGGCCATCTGCGAGCGTCCGGAGCCGCCCTACGACGTGATGTCGTGCGGGGCGACCGTGATGCGACCCCGGACCCGTGACCTCTGGGCGGTGTGGGGTCTCCCCGTCGAGAACGAGTACGAGCACTTCACCGTCGGTCGTGGCTGACATCCGGTACGTCAACCTCACCGAGGACCTGGCGCCGGCCTGCCACCGCCTGGAGATCGCGGCCTTCCCCGCGGCCGATCCCGCCGGCCTCCTGAGCGAGGAGGACATCCGGGTCTTCGCCGACACGTTCCCGGAGGGCTTCTTCGTGGCCCTCGACGGCGACGAGCCCGTCGGCCAGGGAGCCGGGATCTTCGTCGACTTCGACTTCGAGACCCAGATCCAGCACACCATCGTCTCGCTGTGCGGCCCCCACCAGTGCGACAACCACGACCCGGACGGCGACTGGTACTACGGCGTCGACATCGTCGTGGCCGACACCCACCGGGGCCGGGGCATCGGCCGTCGCCTGTACGACCTGCGCAAGGACCTCGTCGTGCGCCACGACAAGCGGGGCATCATCGCCGGTGGCGACCTCCCCGGCTACCCCGACCACGCCGCCGACATGGACGTCGAGACCTACGTCGCCAAGGTCGTGGCCGGCGAGCTCACCGACCCGACGCTGAGCATGCAGCTCAACAACGGCTTCGAGGTGCGGGGCGTGATCCACGACTACATGTCCCACGACCACGGCGAGGACTACGCCAGCCTCATCGTCTGGGAGAACCCCGACTACTCCGGCGGCTGAGCGCGTGCTGCTGGCCGACCTGCTGACGGCGGCCCCGCCGGACGCACCCGCGCTGGCCTTCGGCGAGCAGACCTGGACCTTCGGCGAGCTGGCCGAGGACGTGGCCCGGGTCGCCGCCCTGGTCGCCGCCCGCACGGCGCCGGGTGACCGGGTGGCCGCTCGTCGGCCGCAACCGGCCCGCCTACCTCAGCGCCCTCTACGGCATCCCCCTCGCCGGGCGGGTGGCGGTGCCGCTGAACCAGCGCCTGGCCCCCGCCGAGCTCGAGGCCCAGGTGAGCGAAGGTCGGGGCGGCCCTGGTGATCGGCGACCTCCCGGGCGCCGTCCCGTGGGCCGAGTGGGAGGCCGAGGTGGCCGCGACGGCCCCCGATCCCGACCTCCCCCGCCCGGCCCCGGCGACCCCGCCTGGATCCTCTTCACCAGCGGGACGACCGGCTCGCCCAAGGGCGCGGTGCTCACCCAGGCGAGCATCCTCGCCGCCGTCCAGGGGGCGAACGCGGCCCGACCGGTGGCCGACGACGACGTCTACCTGTTCTGCTTCCCGCTCTGCCACGTGGCCGCCTACAACGTGGCCTGCCTCCACGCCCGCGGCCGTCCCGTGGTGCTGATGGAGGGCTTCGACGGTCGAGGCCCTCCCCGGTCTCGTCGCCCGCCACCGGGTGACGACCCTGTCCCTCGCCCCGACCATGTTGGCCATGCTCCTCGACGATCCCGGGTTCGACCCGGGGGCCTTCGCCACCCTCCGCCAGGTCGCCTACGGGGCGTCCTCCATGGCCCCCGACCTGCTCCGCCGGGGCACCGAGGCGCTGGGGGTGGGCTTCGCCCAGGGGTACGGCATGACCGAGCTGTCGGGCAATGCGGTCTTCCTCGACGAGGCCGGCCATCGGGCGGCCCTCGGCGACCGCCCCCACCTCCTGCGGGCCGCGGGCCGGCCCAGCCCGGTGGCCGAGGTCCGCATCGCGGCGGACGGCGAGATCCTGGTCCGGGGCCCGCAGGTCATGGCCGGCTACTGGGAGGAGCCCGACGGCCACCGCGGCCACGATCGTCGACGGCTGGCTGCACACCGGTGACCTGGGCGAGATGGACGCCGACGGGTACCTCTACGTCGTGGACCGGGCCAAGGACATCGTGGTCACCGGCGGCGAGAACGTCTCCTCCCGCGAGGTGGAGGACGTCCTGTCGACCCACCCGGCCGTGGGCCAGGTGGCGGTGATCGGGGTGCCCGACGACCGCTGGGGCGAGGCCGTGTGCGCCGTCGTCGTCCCCCGCAACGGCGCCGTCGGTCACCCTCGAGGACCTCGTGGCCCACACTCGTGGCGTCCTCGGTGGCTTCAAGCAGCCCCGCCGCCTCGTCCTGGTCGACGCGCTGCCCGATCAACGCCTCCGGCAAGGTCCTCAAGCGCGGACCTGCGGGCCCAGGTGGTGGCCGATGGCTGACGCCCGCCTCCTCGTCGTGTGGCACTCGAACTCTGGGCGGACCCAACAGATGGTCGACGCCCTGCTCGCCGGGGCCCGGGACCCGGAGGCCGGCGCGGTCGAGGTCCGTGACGTCCCGGCCCTCGAGGCCACGGCGGACGACTTCCGGCTGGGCCGTCCGGTGTGCTGCTGGCCACCCCGGCGCACTTCGGGTACATGAGCGGGGCCCTCAAGCACTGCTTCGACACCGTCTACGAGCCACTGCTCGACGAGACCCGGGGCCTGCCCTACGCGCTCGTGGTCAAGGGCCGGAGCGACACCGACGGCGCCGTGGCCGCCGTGCACAAGATCGTGACCGGCCTGGCGTGGAAAGAGGTCCAGCCGCCGCTCACCGTCGTCGGCGACCTCACCGACGACCACCTCGCCGCCTGCACCGAGCTCGGCCAGACGATGGCCGCCGGGCTCGCCATGGGCATCTTCTGAGCCCTTCCACCCAGGTCGCACCAAATTGCGCCGATCTGTCAGCGCCTGGCGTGACAAATCGACGCAATTTCCGCTCGTCCGGATCGGATGCCGCCTAGGACCTGGCGGCCCACCACGACGCACCTTCGTTGCGTCGCTTCGGTCGCTCAGGGGTTCAGGGCGTGGTGGAGGGGGCGGAGGGCCTCCCATGCGGCCTGGAACTGCTCCTGGGCGGGCTGGAGGCGCTCGTGGGCCTCGGGGCGGGGGTCGTAGGTGGCGGTGATCACCGGCTCGGCCTCGGCCCCCTGGGCGGCTCGGGCCACCGCGACCGCCACGGCCACCTCCGGGTCGGCCAGGGTCGAGACCGGGCGGCCGAGGACGTCGGCCAGGGTCTGGGCCCAGCCCGGCGAGCGGGCGGTGCCGCCGAAGAACACCAGCTCGTCGAGGGCCTGGCCGGTGAAGCTGCTCCACCAGGGGCAGGAGCCAGGCCAGGTTGTGGCGCGGTGCCCTCGACCATCGCCCGCACCAGGTCCTCCCGGGTCGTATCCAGCGAGACGTTCAGGAACCCGCCCCGGGCCCGGCGGTCGGCGGCCGGGGCCATCGAGCCGACCAGCCAGGGCAGGAAGAGGACCCCACCGGCCCCGGGCGCCGAGGCCGCCAGGGCGGTCTCCAGGTGGGCGAACGACGCGTCGAGCAGGGCCATGCCGTGCTCGACGGCCCGGCCCGCCATGCCGTTCTCGGCCCAGGCCAGGTAGTGGTCGGGCACCGCGCTCGGCATCGACACCAGCTCGGCGTCGAGGTCGACGCGCTTGTCGGCGACCGTGTCGAGGATCACCGCGGTGGTCCCCATGGCAGAGCCCGCCCCGGCCGGCGGGCGAGCACGCCCGCGGCGAGCGCGCCGGCCGCGCTGTCGTTCATCCCGGCCCGGACGATCACCCCGTCGCCGCAACCCGAGGCAGGGCGGCGATCTCGGCCCGCACCGTGCCGACGACGGCGTCGACGGCCACCAGCTCGGGCAGGCGGGAGCGGTCCACCCCGCTGAGGCCGAGGAGCTCCTCGTCGTAGGCCGTGACCCCGAGCGACCGGTTGTCGCACAGCTGGGCCATGAACATCGTGTTCTGGGTCGCCGTGGCTCGCCCGGTCAGGCGGGCCACGACGTAGTCCATCGCCTCCAGGTAGTGGGCCGTGGCCGCATGGACCTCGGGCCGGTCCTGCTCGAAGTGGAGGAGATGGCCCAGGGACAGGCCGCTGCCGACGGGCGGGATGCCGTGGAGCTCCACGAAGCGCTCGAAGGCGTCCGGGTGCTCGCGCCATGATGGCCCAGCAGTGGTCGCGTGCCCCGCTGGTCGTCGTACATGGCCATCGGGGCGACCGGCACCAGGTCGGCGCCCACCGGCACGATCGAGGAGTACTGGCTGCACACCGCCGATGGCCCCGACCGACGGATCCGCCACCTCACCGACGGCGTCCGACCACCGCCTCCCACATCGCCTCGGCGTCCTGTTCGACGACGTCGCCGTCGCGGCGGGTCGACCAGCGGTCGCTCGGCCGAGGCCACCAGGACGCGCCGGACTCGTCGACCCGCACCACCTTGACGTTCGTGCTGCCGACGTCGATGCCGACGGCGGGGACGCTCATGCCGGGGGCAGCGCCTGCTGGTCGTCCATCATGTCGGTCATCACGGCCCGGATGAACTCGTCGGCGTCCGGGGTCATGCCCCCGGGGATGCCGCCGTAGATGGCACCGCTCTTCGGCGGCTCGTCGCCCTGGGCCGCGGCGTAGGCGACGGCCTCGGCGAGGTCGGTGGCGAAGGCGTCCACGACCCCGGGCCTGCGTCTGCGGCCGGGTGACCGCCATGTGCAGGGCGTTGGGGTACTGCTGGCCGTTGAAGCGCCAGCCCCGGGTCCGCATGAAGTCGTTGACGTGGTACACGTCGAACTCGTCGGAGGTGAACGAGAACAGGAAGGTCGGGTCCTCGCCCAGCATCCGCAGCTCGGGGTGGCTGTTCACCGCCGCCTGCATGGCGGCGCTGGTCTCGAAGATCTGCTGGGCGTAGCGCAGGTACCCCCCGCGGCCGAGCTTGAGCATCCCGGCCCAGGTCGCGGCGAGGAGGCCCCCCGACCGGGAGCCCTCCATCCCCGGCGAGCAGTACTTGCCACCGGTCCAGTCGGTGAGGAAGAAGTACTGGCTGTTGCGCAGGGCCCGGTCCCGGAACAGCAGCACCGACGTGCCCTTGAGCCCGTAGGCGTACTTGTGGGTGTCGGCCGAGATCGAGGTCACGCCCGGCACCCGGAAGTCGAAGGGCGGGACCGGGTACCCGAGCTGCTCGCCCCACGGGAGGATGAACCCACCGAGGCAGCCGTCCACGTGCAGGCCGATCCCTCGCTCCTGGGCGAGGGCCCCCAGCTCGGCGATCGGGTCCACGGTGCCGTAGCCGTAGTTGCAGGCCGAGCCGATGATCGCCACCGTCGAGTCGTCGACGAGGTCGGCCACCACCTCGGGACGCACCTTGGTCGTCTCGGGGTCGACCGGGGCCCGGCGGAGCTCGATGTCGAAGAGGTGGGCCGACTTGTCGAAGGCGGCGTGGGCGGTCTCGGGCTTGATGATGTTGGGCCGCTCGATGCCCCGCTCGTTCCGGCCCTGCTCCCGGTAGGCGAGGATGGCGTGCATGATGCTGCCGGTCCCGCCGGTGGTGACCATGCCGACGGCGTCGCCGCCCTCGGCGGCCTCACCGTGCATCAGGTCCATCGTCATGGCGATGATCTCGCCCTCCAGCTTGGTGGCGCTGGGGAACATGTCCCGCTGCAGGATGTTGGCGTGGGCGAAGAGCTGGAATGCCTCGCCCATGAACGCGTAGTGCTCGTGGTCCCCGCAGTACATCGTCCCCGAGCACTTGCCGGTCTCCCAGAAGGCGTCCTCCTCGGTGGCCATCTGCCTCAGCTCGTCGAGGAGCTCGTCCTCGGGACGGCCGGACTCGGGCAGGCCGCGGTTGACGGGGAACCGCTCGGCGTAGGGGTGCGTGCTCATGCCCGAAGTCTGGCCTGTCGGGCGACGCTCGTCCCGATCCGGCCGACCCGAAACACTCCTGACGACAACCGGCGGCCACCGCTAGGTTGCGCCGATGCCGTCGGTGGACTCGTTTCTGGCCTTCGCCTTGGCCTCGTTCCTGCTGGTCATCGTCCCCGGCCCGAGCGTCCTGTTCGTGGTCAGCCGGGGCATGGCCCTGGGGCGGCGGGCGGCGCTGGCCACGGTGGTCGGCAACGCGACCGGCGTGTATGTCCAGGTCCTCCTCGTGGCGGTGGGGCTCGGCGCCGTGATCAGCCGCTCGGCCGTCATCTTCGACACGGTCAAGTTCGCCGGGTCGGCCTACCTCGTGTACCTCGGCGTCCAGGCGTTCCGGCACCGGCGGCGGCTCTCGACCGTGTTGGACGCCGCGGGGACCTATCGCCCCACCGGCCACCTGCTCCGCGAGGGGTTCCTGGTCGGGATCTCCAACCCCAAGGCCGCCGTGTTCTTCGCCGCCATCCTCCCCCAGTTCGTGAACCCTGCCGGAGCACCGGCCGGGCTCCAGATGGCCGTCCTCGGACTCGTGTTCGTGCTCGTCGCCCTGTTCAGTGACAGCGCGTGGGGTCTGGCCGCCGGTTCGGCGAGGGCCTGGCTGGCCGCCTCCCCGCGCCGCCTCGAGCTCCTCGGCGGGGCCGGCGGGCTCACCATGATCGGCTTGGGCGTGGGCCTGGCCGCCTCGGGCGGCCGGCGAACCTGATCCGGACGCCGCCCCGTGGCGAATTGGCTACGTTCGCGTCGACCCAACTCGGAGGTTCCCACCCATGCCCGACGGCAGCATGATCTCGTTCCCGGTCAACGGCACCCAGGCCGACGGCTACCTGGCGGTGCCCGACGGCGGCGGGCCCGGCCTGCTGGTCGATCCAGGAGTGGTGGGGCCTCGACCCCGCCATCAAAGCAGACCTGCGACCGCCTCGCCGCTGAAGGGTTCGTCGCCCTGGCGCCGGACCTCTACCACGGTGAGCTGGCGGAGCACACCGAGATGGACAAGGCGGGCGATCTGATGAACAGCCTGCCGCCGGACCGGGCGGCCCGGGACATGTCGGGCGCCATCGACCACCTCCTCGGCCGCGGCGAGGTGCGGGGCTCGGCCGTCGGGGTCGTCGGCTTCTGCATGGGTGGCCTGCTTGTCGCTGGTCATCGCCAGCATCGAGGGCGACCGGGTGGCGGCTGTCGTCCCCTTCTACGGGGCGCCCCTCGGCGAGGGCGAGCCCGACTGGTCGGGCCTGACGGCGGCCGTCTCCGGCCACTTCGCCGAAAACGACGACTTCTTCCCGCCGGAGGCGGTCACCGAGCTGGCGGGCCGCCTGCAGGCCATGGGCAAGGACGTCGAGTTCCGGGTCCACCCGGGCACGGGACATGCCTTCGCCAGCGGCCACGACGCCCTGGGCACCCAGGACGACGAGGCGTCGGCGACGGCCTTCACCGAGGCCATCGCGTTCCTGAAGGCCAACCTCCCGAGCTGACGGTTCGAGAACCGGACACACGACTCGTACGGCGGGTGACAGGATCGTGCCGTGCCTGCGCTGATCACCGAACCGACCACCATCCCTGCTGCCGGCGAGCCAGCCGAAGCTCATCGAGGAGTTCGTCGGCCGGGTGAACTCCGGTTCGTCGACCGTGTCGCTGGCCCTGATGACCAGCCCGGCCGGCTGGGCGGAGCCCGGCCAGACCCCCGAGTTCGACGAGTACACCCTGGTTCTGGATGGCGAGCTGGTGGTGGAGAGCATGGGGGGCCGGTCGCTCACCGTCCGGGCCGGTCAGGCTGTCCACGTGCCCCCCGGCGAGTGGGTGCGCTACTCCTCACCGGGCCCCGACGGGGCGCGCTACGTGGCGGTCTGCCTGCCCGCGTTCAGCCCCGACCTCGTCCACCGGGACGAGTAGGGCGATGGCTACTGCCGGTAAGGACCTGACCTTCGGCGTGTTCGTCCCCCAGGGCTGGAAGATGGAGCTCAGCACCATCAACGACCCCGTGGCCAAGTGGGCGAAGGCCGTCGAGGTGGCCGAGCTGGCCGAGGCCCTCGGGTATGACTCCCTCTGGGTCTACGACCACTTCCACAACGTGCCGGTCCCGGCCCACGAGACCATGTTCGAGTGCTGGACGACCCTGGCGGCGATCTCCCAGCGGACCCAGCGGATCAAGCTCGGCCAGATGGTCGGGTGCTCGCCGTACCGGAACCCCGGCCTGCTGGCCAAGATCACCGCCAACATCGACGTCATCTCCGGCGGTCGCCTCATCTGGGGCATCGGGGCCGGGTGGTACGAGCACGAGTTCACGGGCTACGGCTACGAGTTCCTGCCCGCCGCCGACCGCATCCGGGTCCTCCGGGAGACCGTGGAGATCGTCACCGCGATGTGGCGGGAGCCCGACGTGAGCTACCAGGGGCGCCACTTCACCCTCGAGGGCGCCCAGTGTGACCCCAAGCCCCTCCAGACCCCCCGTCCGCAGGTCCTGATCGGCGGGGGCGGCGAGCAGCTCACGCTGCGGGTGGTCGCCCGGCTGGCCGACGCCTCGAACTTCGGCGGCAAGCCCCACGAGTTCACCCACAAGTGCGAGGTGCTCCAGGCGCACTGCGCGGCCGTCGGTCGCGACTACGACGAGATCCAGAAGACCTGGTCCCCGGAGGTGTTCATCCGGGAGGACGAGCAGGAGATCGTCGACGGCGGCACCCGCTCCTTCGTCGGCGAGGCCTACGACTCGTGGCGGGCGGGCAACCTCGTCGGCACGCCCGAGCAGGTGGCCGAGAAGATCCAGGCCTACATCGACCTCGGCTGCACCGGCTTCTACCCCTGGTGCAGCGACTATCCCGAGACCGAGTCCCTGCGCCTGTTGGCCGAGAAGGTCGTGCCCGAGGTGCGCCGGGCCAACGCCTGACCGGGAAGCGACCATGACCGATCACCAGGCGGGGTGGGAGCAGGCGTCGGCGGATGTGCGCCCGGTCGGCTGGGTGACCGACCAGCCCGGGGTCACCGTCCGGCGGCAGCGACGACCGGGCCTGCTTCGTCCTCGGCGCCGTGCTGACCGTCGGCGGGGTGGTCGCCCTGGGCCTGAGCATCCTCACCGTCGTGCGGGACGCCGGGCCCTCCGACGAGGACATCGTGGCCGAGGGCACCGTCGCCGCGCTGGACGGGTCGCCCACGGAACCGGCCCGCTTCACCGCAGGGGGCGACGATCCGTTCACCGTGTGGATCGACATCGACGACTTCAACGACGGCAACGACGACACGATCGTCGCGTCGACCGCCTGCACCGCGGACCTGGCCGATGGCGAGACCGCCGACTTCCAGGGCAACCGCCAGGGCAGCGCCATCACCGTGAACGACGAGTCGACCGTGGGGTGGTTCACGGCGGCGGAGGGCACGGTCGAGGTGACCTGCGAGCACGTCCCGTTCGGGCGGATCGGTCGCCGGGGCCTGCTCCGGGACGAGCACGACTTCATCGTCGTGCGGGGCAAGCCGGCTCCGTTGACGAGCATGTTCGTGCTCATGCCCGCGGGGATCATCGCCCTGATGGCCGGCATCTGGGTCCTGAGCCGGTGGGCGCCGGGCCGCATCCGACGGGTCTGACCGATTCCGGCCACCGGGGCCCGTTGGGTACTGTCGCCCGGATGTCGGACTACGAGATCCCCAAGCCCGAGCCCAAAGAGATCGACAGCGTCAAGTGGCTGGAGTGGAAGGACGTCCTGGACCGGGCGACCCTCAAGGGTCACCCGATGCAGGAAGAGCGCTGTGACAACTGCCTCTACTACCTCGACGGCACCGAGGAGATCTCGTACTGCTGGCACCAGCAGCTGCGGATCCTGGTCGGCGGCGACTGGTGGTGCCAGTGGTGGGAGAAGATCGAGGAAGAGGACTGACGCCCGGCCCCGGACTCAGGCCGTGACGTGGGCCTCGAGCCGGTCGAGGCCCTTTTCGAAGTCCCCGCCGATCATCTTGTCCATGCTCGTGAAGACGCCCATGACCTTGGTCATGAAGGTGTTCGGGCCCACCATCGTCCAGGTCACGCGGGTGCCCTCCCCTTCGGGTGCGATGGCGAAGGTCGTGGTGTTGTGGGCCTTGAAGGGCTTGAGGAACTGCAGGTCGACGACGACCGAGTCCGGGGCGACCGCGGTGATCTCCATGCGGCCGGTGCCCGCCTTGCGGTTGCCCGACCACTCCATGACCGCGCCCACGCCGGTGTCGGGGCCGCTGTAGGTCTGGGTCATCTCGGGGTCGACGTCCTGCCACGGGGACCAGTGCTCCCACTCGTGGAAGTCCACCAGCGCGGCATGCACCTTCTCCGGCGACGCCGGGATCACCGCCGTCCGCTCCACCGTGTACGTGTCGGCCATCGGCTTGCCTCCTCTGTCCGGTCGGCACCTCCGTCGGCGACGGGACGCTCCCGCGGAACGCTCAGGCGAGGGTGCAGCGCTCCTTCAGGAGCTCCACGACGCCGATGCTGGGCTTGCCCGTGCCCCGCGACTGGATCTCGAAGGCGAGGTGGCGACCGTCGGCGAGGTCGAGATCGGCCTGCATCGAGGCCTTCCCTGACATGAGCTCGACCCCCGTCACGTCCTGGTAGGCGATCCGGGCGACGGGCTCGCCGGTGGGCTTGCCCATGGCGCTGGCCTTGGTCAGGGTGAAGTGCTCGGTCCCGAGGCCCAGCCAGGCGAACTGGGGGATCTCGATGTCGGACGCGGTCCCCCGGCCCGTCGAGGAGATGCCGGCGCCCACGGCGCCGCCCACCGTCCCCCCGATCCGGCCGGCCGTCCCTCCCGAGTGGGTGATGGGACAGGCGGCGTCGATCGGCTCGCCCACGTGGCTCGCCATCCGCTCGGCGTGCTTCGACTTCCCGGCCATGTGTGCCTCCCGGTCAGCCTCTCGCCGACGAGGCTATGCGGCGGCCCGTCGCCGTGCCCGCCGAGCGCTCCGATCTACTGCTCAGCCGACGCCGGCTCCGTCGTCGGGCCCGGGAGGTCGTCCTCCGGGTCGAAGAGCGACGAGCACGCACCGCTCGCCAGCAGCAGGAGGACGGTCAGCAGGATCAGCCCGAGCGCACAGCCCCAGCCCGGCACCTGGACCGTCGTCGGTCGGGATCTCGTACCCCGGCGCTTCCCCGGTCGGCGGCGTCCACCGCTCATCGTCCGGGTCCGGCTCGCCCCTGGTCGACATCGCCGCAACCTAGGCCGATCACCCGCCGCCGTCGGGACGAGGTCGCGGAGAAACGTTCCGCGGAACGATTTCCGGGGGCGGCTCGGACGGGCTGTGGCAAGGTGACGGGATCCAACTGAACCCGCGTTATGACGCCGATCCCCTCATCCGGCTCGACGGCCCACCGTCGGCGATCCTGGCGCCCACGGTCCGCCAGCGCCGGCGCCTGGCGGCGGCGCTGGACGCGTTCACCGAGGAGCAGTGGGCGCACCCCAGCCGGTGTGAGGGCTGGACGAACCGGGACGTCATCGTCCACCTCGACAGCACCAACAGCTTCTGGGCCTTCTCCATCGCGTCCGGCCTGAAAGGCGAGCCCACGAGGTTCCTGGCCACCTTCGACCCGGTGGCCTCACCCGCCGACCTCGTCGCCGGCACCCAGGAGATCCCGTCGAGCGAGGTGCTCGACCGGTTCGCGGCCTCCACGGCGGCGCTGACCGACCTCTTGGCCTCGCTGGGCGAGGACGACTGGTCGACCATCGCCGAGGCGCCGCCCGGCCACCTCGCCATCAGCGCGGTGGCCCACCACGCCCTGTGGGACTCCTGGGTCCACGAGCGGGACATCCTGGCTCCCCTGGGCATCACGCCCGACGAGGAGCCCGACGAGATCGCCGCCTGCCTGCGCTACGGCGCCGCCCTCGCCCCCGCGTTCGCCGTCACCAACGGCAGTGCGGAGCGGGGCCTCCTGGCCGTCGCGGTCGTCGACCCCGAGACCGAGTTCGTCGTGGACATCGGCGAGCACATCGAGGTGCGCCGCGGGCGATCCGCCGACGCCGACCTCGAGCTCACCGGCGACGCCCTGGCCGTCCTCGAAGCCCTCAGCATCCGACGCCCGCTCGACCAGGCGATCGACCCCGAGTCGGCCTGGATGCTCGACGGCCTCGCGGCCCAGTTCGACGCCTGAAGGCACCACGAGGGATCACCTCGGCAACCCCGCACGTGCACGAGTTCGGGGCGTCCTGGAACGCGGCCGGCACCGCGATCGTCTTCTGGCGGACGACAGCCCCGTTCGGTCCGGGCTCGGCGATGGCGATCGTGTCCAAGCCCACCCATCCGATCTGTAGACCCGGTGGTGTCGCGATGGCCAACGCGGCGAGCGCGGTGAGGGCAATGGCCGTCGCCGCCACCCGGGCTCGGGCCAGCTCCACCGACGGCCAGACCCGCCCGCGGTGGGCCAGGTCCAGTACGGCCAGGATCGCCATGTTCGCCATGCTCGATCCGAAGAGGTCACCCACCGCGAGATCGGGCGCGTCGGCGAGGGCCGCGGCCACATCCGTGACGACCTCAGGCAGGGATGTCGTCCCCGCAAGCAGGATGGTGCCGACCAGGACGCCCCCCAGTCCCGTCCGCTCGGCGATCTCATCGCCGGCTTTCGCCAGGATCACCGCGGCAGGAACCAGGACGGCTGCCGCGACCAGGAAGACCAGGGACCACTGCCAGGTCACCATCGTCGGGATCACCGCGACGCGACCGCCCGCGCGGCGCGTCGAGGGGACAAGTCATCCCAAGACGTCAGACGAAGGCGGAGGCGAAGATCAGGGAGACGATCGTCATGACCTTGATGAGGATGTTCATGGACGGGCCGGCGGTGTCCTTGAACGGATCGCCCACCGTGTCCCCCACGACCGCAGCCTTGTGCGGCTCGCCGCCCTTGCCACCGTGGGCTCCGGCCTCGATGTACTTCTTGGCGTTGTCCCACGCGCCACCCGCATTGGCCATGAAGATGGCGAGCGCGAACCCGGTCACCAGCGCGCCGGCGAGGAACCCGCCGAGGGCGTCGGTGGAGACGAAACCGATGGCGAGGGGCACCACGATGGCCAGGCCACCGGGCAGCAGCATCTCCCGCAGCGACGCCTGGGTGGAGATGTCGACGCACCGCGCCGAGTCCGGCTTGACGCCCTCGAGGCCCTCGCGCAGGCCGGGGATCTCGCGGAACTGGCGCCGGACCTCTTCGATCATCTTGTTGGCGGCCCGGCCCACGGCATCGATCGTGAGCGACGCAAAGAGGAACGGCAGCATCGCGCCGATGAACAGCCCGATGAACACCTGCACCTCGCCGATGTCAAGGTTCAGCGTCGTGCCCTCCGCCTGGAGGGCGACCTCGAAGGCCTGGAACAGCGCGAGGGCGGTCATGGCCGCCGAGCCCACGGCGAAGCCCTTGGCCACGGCCGCGGTCGTGTTCCCCAGGGAATCGAGCGAGTCGGTGACCTCGCGGACCACGGGAGGTAGACCGGCCATCTCGGCGATCCCGCCGGCGTTGTCCGCGATGGGGCCGTAGGCGTCGACGCTCACGACCACCGCCGTCGTGGCCAGCATGCCGATGGCCGCGATGGCGATGCCGTAGATCCCGCCGTCGAACACCTCGTTCGACACGAAGGCCTGGCGTCCGGCCCAGTAGGCCAGGCCGACCCCGCCGGCGATCAGGGCGACCGAGGCGGCTACGGACATCATCCCCGACGAGATCCCCGACAGGATCGTGGTGGCGGCGCCCGTCTCGGACTGGCGGGCGATCCGCTTCACCGCGCCATAGCGGTCCGAGGTCCAGAACTCGGCGACCTGGCCGATGGCGTAGCCCACGAGGAGGCCGCCCACCACGGCCACGGGAAGGCCCCACCAGGCGTCGAACGCGTCCTGGCCGTCGAACATGACGTACCCGAGGACGAAGGTAGCCACGATGGTGAGGGCTGCGGCCAGGTTGGTGCCCCGGTGCAGCGCCTTCTCCAGTTGGTGCACGTCGATGCTGTCACGGGTGCGAACGAAGAAGGCACCGATGATCGACGCGACCATCCCGACCCCGGCGATGGCGAGCGGGAACAGGATCAGGCGCTCGAGATCGACGTCCTCGATGGCGATGATGCTGCCCACGGCGCTGCGGTTCGCCGCCGTGAAGGAGAACGCGACGAGGGCGATCGGGGCGATGATCGCCCCGGCGTAGCTCTCGAAGAGGTCGGCGCCCATGCCGGCCACGTCGCCCACGTTGTCGCCCACGTTGTCGGCGATCGTCGCCGGGTTCCGGGGGTCGTCTTCCGGGATCCCCGACTCGACCTTTCCGACCAGGTCGGCCCCGACGTCGGCGGCCTTGGTGTAGATGCCTCCGCCGACGCGGCTGAACAGCGCGATCGAACTGGCCCCGAGCCCGAAGGCGGTGAGCACCTCGAACGCCTCGTCAATGGCCAGCCACTCGACCAGCACCAGGTAGCACATCGCGAGGCCGAGCAGGCTGAGACCGGCCACCGAGAAGCCCATCACCGCTCCACCGCGGAAGGCAAGCGGCAGGGCCTCGTGCGCGCCGGAGCGGGCGGCCTGGGTGGTGCGGGCGTTGGCCAAGGTGGCCACGGTCATCCCGATGAACCCCGCCAGCGCCGAGAGGACCGCACCGAGCACGTAGGCCGGCACCCCCCACGGCAGGCCATAGTCCAGGAAGACGGCGATCAGCACGCACATGATGACCATGAACCCCGCGACCCAGGTGTACTCCCGGCGCAGGAACGTCCTGGAGCCGACCTGAATGGCCACCATGATCTCCTGCATGGTGTCGTTGCCCGGATCCGCGGCCTTGACCCGCCGATACCAGTAGGCCGCCAGCACCAGGCCGCCGATGGCCGTAGCGGCCGCGAGGTAGGGGATCGAGGTCAAACGATGGTCCTCTCGGGGGTGTCGGGCGGCGGGCGCGCGACGAAAGGACGGTCGGCCGCCACCCCGGGGTTCGGACTGCCACCCTAGAAGGCCCCCGTCCCGGCGGCCACCCGACGGTGTGCGCACCGGACCCGACCGGCAGCGTCTCCCGCTGACCCGGGGCGACTCCCCCGGCATCTTCGGGTAGTCCGGCGGGCAGTGCGCCTCGCCGAGGCCGCGCACCTCATCACCTGCGCCCGAAACCGGCCTCCCTCGCGACGACGATCGCCTGCGCCCGACTGTGCACGCCGAGCTGAGCCGGTGGGTCAGGACGCGAGGTGGGCGTCGAAGAAGGAGATGATGCGGCGGCGGGCATCGACAGCAGATGCCTCGTGGTAGGCCGTGCTGGCGAAGGCACCGGCGATCCGTGCCCAGCGGGGCACCTCGCCCTTCGGGTGGTCGTCGTGGACGACCACGACGCCCGGCCACGGGGATGGGCCGCCCTGGGGCACGGCGAGGTAGGCGGGCATCGGTCCGTCGGGTCGAGCGATCGTCACCTCCGGTACAGGATCCTCCACGGGGTCGGGCCGTCGGTCCCGCCAAGGGTGTTCGTTGCCGGCGCTACGAGCGAGCACCACCAGCGAAGGTGGACGATGCAGCTGACCACCAGCGCCAGTACGGTCACTCCGACAATCACTGCAACCACAACGAACCCGAGGGTGGGATCGGGACCGACAGTGTTGTCGTAGATTGGGCCGGGAATACGTACGGGACCCTACGGCTGGAGGTCGTTCTCGCACAGAGTCGGACGTCCTGCCCGCAGTCACCCGCGCCGGGCTCCGGCTGGAGCCGGGGCTGGTCGACCTCGTGCTGCGCGATGTCGTGGGCCAGCCCGGCGCCCTGCCGCTGCTCTCCCACTCGCTGGCAGAGGTGTGGGCCCACCGGGAAGGACCGCCGAACGCCGACAGATGGTCGGCCCACTCCTCTCGAGTGAGGTCCCGGCCCGCGAGCCGGCAGGCGGCGTCCTTGAGGCAGCCGTCGTCGTGCTCGTGCGCCACGGCCTGACGCAAGACCCATGCCTGCACCCCTGCCCGCCGTCGTCCCTGGTAGCCCTCCACGTCTTCGGCCCCGAGACCGGGACCGCGTCGTGCCCGGTCAGCCGACTCGTTCGAACACATAGGCGAACGGCGACTTGGTGTAGCCGATGCCTCGACCAAGTTCGTGGAGGTGGTCGACCGTGATCGGCTGTGCCTTCTTGGGGACGAGGTAGGTATCCAGTTGCTGATCGTCGATCTGGTAGCGGTGCGGGCCGCCGGACCTGACCACAGCGGCAAGTCGGTAGCGGTCGTCGATCGAGGCCATCGCCGCATCACCATGGCGCGGATTGACCAGCAGATGCCCACCGACGCGGAGGTAGCGGGTGCAGTACTCGGAAACGAAGCCGGCGTACAGCGACACCAGCAGGTCGAAGGACTCGTCGGTGAGGCCGAGGTCGTCGCGGTAGTCCCCGGCGATGAACTCGACCGATCGCGTTCCGCCGCTGGTCTGGTTGACCGAGATGATCTCGTCGACCACTTCGACGTCGCCGAAGAACTTCGCCGCTCGGCGATCCGAATCGACGTAGGTGACAACGGGGAAGACGAACGAGGCCGCTACATCGACGAACGAACCGGGATAGAGCACCTGCGACGGTCCGAATCGACCCGCAACTGCGGCGAACAGGCGGAGCCTGTCGCCCTCGTGCTGGTTCTGCTTCCTCCACAGCTTCTCGGTGGCCGGTCTCAGGGGGCCACGATACGAGCTACGACATCGTCGGCATTCGCCATCGAACCCGACCCTCGGGGCACCCGAGGCCTCCGGGGGCTGGCAGCTCGCCAGGGCCGAAGAGTTGATCCACCCAGCCGGCGGTGCCGTGGCCGCGTCCGGTCGGCCATGGCTCAGCAGGCCACCCAGGGCCGCTTCCTCGGGGGCCGGCCGCCGTACGGCTACCACCTGGCCTACAACGGCCCGCACCCCAACCCGAGCAAGGCGGCCGCCGGCCAGCGCCAGCACCGCCTCGAGCCTGACGAGGTCACGGCCCCGATCCTGGTGCGCATCCTTCAGGAGTACCTGGGCGGCCGCGGCCTCTACGCCATCGCCGAAGGCCCCACCGCCGACGGCGTCCCGTGCCCATCAGTCGCGGGCCCGAAGCGGGACCGCCACCGCTCGGGCATCGCCTGGTCGAAGGGGGCGATCCGGACGATCCTGCGGAACCCCCGCTACACGGACAAGCAACTCTGTTGGGGTGCAGTCGGGGGAACTTCTCGCTGGACGAGTTGTTGGTCGGGCCACTTCATCGGCCCATGCTGAGGCCCCACTTCGCACCTGGCCCCTGAGGGTCAACCGCTCTTGGACGGGGGGCACGGCCAAGGCTGGAAGCAGCGGCCGCAATAGCCGTCGCCGCGATCTTGGTGGGTGTCGAATGAGTGCGCGGGCGTCGCGTTCGGCGCCGGGAGCGCCTCGGTGGGTCGGGCCACTCGCCTGATCGCTCTGAGTCGCTCATCATCGTGCGGCAACTCGATGTCGAGCTTGTGGCCCGCAGTCACCCACTCATCCATCAGGCCGGTCTGGAGCCTGACTTCCTCGCCTTCGCGCAGGAGATACCGACGATCTCGATCGTGGAGAACCCAGTCGTCGTCTTCGCGTGAGATTGTGGCGTTCGGCGACAGGTTCATGTCGCATTGCAGAATCCGGTCGAACCGCTTGATCTCGTCTCGCAGGCTCGGATCAACTCGGCCGGCACGCACTCTGTTGTAGAAGATGTGGTCGAGACTCATGAGGTGCTGCAGGTGCTCCAGCACCTGCTGCAGAGGGACTACTGCCGATGGGTGGCCGGTACTCGCCAGTTGCTGAGCGAGCCTGAGTCTCGTCGACCACCCGACCGCATGGCGCATTTCGTCGATGAGGGATGCGACGGCTGTCTCATCACCAGACTGGGCCGCCGAGACCTGTAGCGGCACCTTCAGCTTGTCCAGGCAGTCCCTCGCTACCTGGCGTACCGCCTTGGCGCTGCTGTTGAGGGACAGCTCCATCAGAGGGTCGACGGCGCGCTGACCCATCAAGCTGAGGACGCGGAAGGCCTTGCTGTGCCAGCTCGTACCGTCGTCAAACGTGCGCTCGGGCCCAGCCAACGCATCGACCAGTGTCGGAACCGCCGGAGCTCCCATGGCAACGAGCGCCTCCTTGGCGACACCCCGCGTGGGGATCGTTTCGCCTGAGGATCTTCCAGAGTCGCTTGGCATCGTTCGCCGCCGCCAGCTGGCGCACGTCCTCCGGAGTTGGTTTCGAGAACAGCGGCACGACCGGGACCCTAAGCCTCCGCGAACATCCCCCGACAGTGGGATCGACCGGTGGCTCAGTGGTTCAGGTGGTCGGCAGCGGCCCGGAGATCGCGGGACGTGGCGTGGGCCGGCGGTGAGTCAGGCGGGTCGAGGGCGTCGACCAGGCGGCGGATGTCCTCAGCGGCCTCGTGCGGGTCGGCATCGGGGTGCTCGGCCAGTAGGGCGTCGATGCGGCCCATAGGTATCAACCTACGGCCTGGTCGCGCTGGCCGTAGGGAGCAGCGATGCTCGGCCCCGGGGTCCCGCCCACAGGTCCCGGCACTCGTGCCTGCCCTGGGTTGGCGGTCCGCAGCCGGCGGACTCCGGACGGTGAATATGGAGGGACGTTGGCCTCTTGGCGCCAGATGTCGCGTGCTGGAGGCTTGACCGTGTAGAGGTGTGAGAGGAGCTGTCATGAGCAGGCGGTTCGCACGTGCATTGTTGGCCTTGGCGTTGGTGGTCCCGGTGGTGGTCGTGTTCAGCCCGACTACGGCCGGCGCACGGCCCGAGTACGCAGCTGGCGGCATCACCGAGGTCACCCACAGCCGACGGGTGGTTGAAGGCGGTCCCGATGCCCGTATCCGCCGGGGAACCGGCGTCACTGTCGGCAATGACATCTACTGGCCCGCGCCGCAGAGGGTCAGCGCCTTGGTCCGGCCGCTCGGCTCGGTCATCTACTGGGTGACGATCGAGAATGAGGCCGCCTCTGCCCAACGGTTCCGCCTGTGGGGCGCCAGGAGCTCCTACTTCCGCGTCAGCTACTACACCGTATCGGGGCAGCCCGGGAGGCTCGGAGAAATCATCAACCGTGGGGTCGTCCGCGGCATGAGGCTCACCCCGCGGCTGGAACCAGGGGAGATCTACCGCGTCGGGATGAGGGTCACCATCCCCCTCGGCCTTCCGATGCGCTTTCACAGGTGGCAGTCGTGGATCAGGGTCTATTCGACCACGCAACCCGGGCTCTGGGACCAGGTCGGGGCCATCACCATCCGGATTTGAACGGCTCCGGAGCCGGTGAACCCTCGGTCTCCCTCCCCTTGGTGTGCACTTGTCGGTACACACCGAGCGTCACGCGGGTGGCTCACCCCGCGGTGGACCAAACCCCGCCACGCCATGGGACTCATACTCGGCCGGCCGGCCCTCGACCATCGGGCCACTTTGGGCATCTACTCCCACGTAACCGAAGGGATGTAACAGGACGCAGCTGGGACGGTGGCACACCTGTTCCTGTGACCAACTGGCCCCCGGACGCGACGAATCCCCCGGACTGGCGGGGGATTCTTGGTGTCGGAGGGGGGATTTGAACCCCCACGCCCTTGCGGGCACCAGCCCCTCAAGCTGGCGCGTCTGCCTGTTCCGCCACTCCGACGTGGGTGCGCCAGCGTAGCGGTCCTACGGCGGCACGGCGGCTCCCGTCAGAGGAGCAGGACGAGGCCCATCGTGGTGAACCCGAAGACCAAGGCGGCCACGACGGTGATTCGGTCCAGGTTGCGCTCGACCACGGTGGAGCCGGCGGCCGTGGCGCCCATGCCGCCGCCGAACATGTCGGAGAGGCCGCCACCCTTGCCGCTGTGCAGCAGCACGAGCAGGACCAGCGTCAGGGACGCGATGACCTGGATGGCGACGACGACAGCAGTGAGCACGGCGGGTCAGGCTACCGGCGCGGTCAGTCCGCGAGGCGGTACTGCACGATGCGGGCGAAGTCGTCGGGGTCCAGGCTGGCCCCGCCCACCAGGGCACCGTCGATGTCGGGCTGGGCCATCAGGTCGGGGGCGTTGTTCGGCTTGACCGATCCGCCGTACTGGATGCGCACGGCCGCGGCGGCGTCGGCGCCGCAGGCCCCGGCGACCACCGAACGCACGTGGGCACACACGGCCTGGGCGTCCTCGGGGGTGGCCGTGCGGCCGGTGCCGATGGCCCAGATGGGCTCGTAGGCGATCACCAGGCCGGCCACCACCTCGGGCGCCACCCCCGCCAGGCCGGCGGTGACCTGGCCTGACACCTTGGCCTCGGTCTCGCCCGCCTCGCGCTCCTCGAGGGTCTCCCCACAGCACAGGATCGGCGTCATGCCCTGGGCCAGGACGGCCTTGACCTTGCGGTTGACGTCCTCGTCGGTCTCCCCGAACAGCTCCCGCCGCTCGGAGTGGCCGGCGATCACCAGGTCCACCTGCAGCTTGGCCAGCATGGGTGGGGCGATCTCGCCGGTGAAGGCGCCCTTGTCCTCCCAGTGGCAGTGCTGGGCGCCGAGGAGCAGATCCAGCTTGTCGGCGTCGATGATCGTCTGGATCGAGCGCAGGTCGGTGAACGGCGGGTGCACCGACACGTCGACGGCCTTGTAGTCCGCCGGGGTCAGGTTGTAGGACAGCTTCTGGACCGCGGCAATGGCCTCGAAGTGGTTGTGGTGCATCTTCCAGTTGCCGCTCATCAGCGGCTTGCGGACGTCAGGCATTGGGTGCGCTCCTCAGGGCGGCCAGGCCGGGCAGGTCGCCCTGCTCGAGCAGTTCCAGTGACGCTCCCCCGCCCGTGGACAGGTGGTCGACGTCCTTCTCCAGGCCGAACTGGGCCAGGGCGGCGGCGCTGTCGCCTCCGCCCACGACCGTGAAGGCCCGGGTCTCGGCCACGGCCTCGGCCACCGTGCGGGTCCCCGCCTCGAAGCGGGGGTCCTCGAACACGCCCATCGGGCCGTTCCAGAGCACGGTGCGGGCGTCCCGGATCACGTCGGTGAACTCCGCCGCGGTGCCGGGGCCGATGTCGAGGCCCATCCAGCCGTCGGGGATCGACGTGCCCAGCTGGCGGACCTCGCCGCCGGCCTCGGGGTCCTTGAGCTTGCCGCCCGGGCCCAGGGCGGTGATGTCCGAGGGCAGGTGGATGGCGTCGGTCCGCTCGAGCAGGGCCCGGCAGTTGTCGATCTGGTCCTCCTCGACCAGCGAGGCGCCGATGGGCTTGCCCTGGGCGGCGAAGAACGTGAAGCACATGCCCCCGCCGACGATCAGGGTGTCGACCACCTCCAGCAGGGCGTCGATGACGCCGAGCTTGTCGCTGACCTTGGCCCCGCCGAGCACGGCCACGAAGGGCCGCTGCGGGTCGTTGCGGACGCCGAGCAGGACCTCGACCTCCTTGGCCAGCAGGCGCCCGGCGGCGCTGGGCAGCGTGCGGGGCGGGCCGACGATGGACGCGTGGGCCCGGTGCGAGGCGCCGAAGGCGTCGTTGACGTAGCCGTCCTGGCCCTCGACGAGGCGGGCCACCGTCGCCGGGTCGTCCTTGGTCTCGCCCGGGTCGAAGCGCAGGTTCTCCAGGAGGGCCACGCCGGGGGCCAGCTCGGCCAGCCGGTGCGTGACCGGGTCCAGCGAGAAGGCCGGATCCGGCCCCTTGGGCCGGCCGAGGTGGCTCATGGCGGTGACCACGGCCCCCCGCTCGGTCAGCCAGTGCAGGGTCGGCAGCGCCGACCGGATGCGCAGGTCGTCGACGATGTGGCCGTCGTCCAGCGGGACGTTGAAGTCGCACCGGACGAGGATCCGCTTGCCGTCGAGGCCCCCGAGCGACGCCTCGAGGTCCTCGAGGGTCGGGACGCTCACCGGGTTCTCCGCTCCTGGCGGCGCCGCCGCCGGGCCGCTCGGGCCACCGCTGCGCTCAAGCCGCGCTGACGATCTTGGCCAGGTCGACGAGGCGGTTCGAGTAGCCCCACTCGTTGTCGTACCAGCCCAGGACCTTGACCAGGTTGCCCATGGCCATGGTGAGGCCGGAGTCGAAGGTGCAGGAGGCGGGCGAGCCCACGATGTCGGAGGACACGATCGGCTCGTCGGTGTAGACGAGCACCTCGGCCATCGGGCCCGAGGACGCCGCCGCCTGGTACGCCGCGTTGACCTCGTCCACGGTCACGTCCTGCTTCAGGACGCCCACGAAGTCGGTGATCGAGCCGTCCGGCACCGGGACCCGCAGCGAGGTGCCGTCGAGCTTGCCCTGCATGGACTGCAGCACGAGGCCGGTGGCCCGGGCCGCGCCGGTCGAGGACGGGATGATGTTGAGGGCCGCCCCCCGGGCCCGGCGCAGGTCCGAGTGGGGGCCGTCGACCAGGCTCTGGTCACCGGTGTAGGCGTGGACCGTGGTCATCAGGCCCTTCTCCACGCCGAAGGCGTCGTCGAGCACCTTGACCATGGGCACGAAGCAGTTGGTCGTGCAGGAGGCGTTGGAGATGACCTTCTGGGTCGCCGGGTCGAAGGTGTCGTCGTTGACGCCGACCACGATCGTGTTGTCGGCGTCGGTGCAGGGGGCCGAGACGATGACCAGCGGCGCCCCACCCTCGAGGTGGGCCGACGCCTTCTCCTTGGAGGTGAAGAAGCCGGTCGACTCGATCACGACGTCGACGCCGAGGTCGCCCCAGGGCAGCTTCGCCGGGTCCCGCTCCGCCAGGACCTTCAGGGTGTCCCCGTCCACGGAGATCCCGTCCTCGACGGCCTTGATCTCGTAGGGCAGCTGGCCCATCACCGAGTCGTACTTGAGGAGGTGGGCCATGGTGTCCACCGACCCGAGGTCGTTCACCGCCACGAAGTCGATGTCGGCGCCCTGCTTCTTGGCCGCCCGGAAGAAGTTGCGACCGATGCGGCCGAAGCCGTTGATGCCGACGCGGATGCTCATGGTTGGGGATGCTCCTGGTTGAGACGTCGAGCGGCGCGCGAACGCCGCAGCGATTGACGGTCCTCGACCCTACCTGTCGAGGTCGCGGTGGGTCACGGTGGGCCGACGACCGGCCCGCCGCAGGTGGGTGGCGATCTCCTCGCCGATGGCCACGGAGCGGTGGCGCCCGCCGGTGCAGCCGAAGGCCACGGTGAGGTAGCTCTTGCCCTCGGCCTCGTACGCGGGCAGGAGCAGGTCCAGCAGGGCCTCGAGGCGGGTCAGGAACGCCTTGGTCTCGGGCTGGCGGAGCACGAAGGCCCGCACGGGGCCGTCGAGGCCGGTCTGGGGCCGCAGCTCCTCGTCCCAGTGGGGGTTGGGCAGGAAGCGGCAGTCCATGACGATGTCCACGTCGAGGGGCAGGCCGTGCTTGTAGCCGAAGGACACGACCGTGGTCTGCATCCCGGCGGCCGGGTCGTCGGTGCCGAACAGGTCCTTGATGCGGTCCCGCAGCTGGTGGACGTTCAGGTCGCTGGTGTCGACCACGACGTCGGCCTCGGCCTTCACCGGCTCCAGCATCTCCCGCTCGAGGGTGATGGCCTGGCCGAGGCTGATCTCGTCCCCGGCGGTCGGGTGGCGGCGCCGGCTGCCCTCGTAACGGCGGACCAGGACCTCGGTGCTGGCGTCGAGGAACAGGACCCGCACCCGGGTGTCGGCCGCCCGCAGGGAGGCCACCGAGGGCAGGACCTGCGCCAGGTCCGAGGTCGTGCCCACGGCGAGGGCGACCCGGTCGTAGGTGGCGTCGGGGCCGGCCGCCAGCTCGGCCACCTTGGGGATGAGCGTGGGCGGGAGGTTGTCGATGGTGAACCACCCCAGGTCTTCGAAGTCGTCCGCGGCCGAGGACCGCCCGGCCCCCGAGAGGCCGGCGATGATGACGAACTCTCCGATGCCTACGAGCGTACGGCCCGCAGGAACAGCAGCCGGGGAATGGTGGCGGCCTGCTGGTACTCGGTGGCCCGGGCCAGGAACCCCGGCGGCGGGGCGGGCTCCTCCATGCGGGTCAGGCTGAGCCCGGCCTCGGCCATGAGGTTGACGTAGCGGGACAGCGGCCGGTGCACGAAGGGCAGGACCACACCCGGGGCGACCTCCTCGTCCCGGACGTCCTCGGTCAGGTAGGCCCCGACCCGCCAGTACTGCTCGGGCGGCTCCATGATCTGGTCGTCCACCCAGCCGCTGTCCGGGGCCTGCAGGAGCGGGTGGTTCAGGAAGAACAGGAACCGCCCGCCGGGCTCCAGGACCCGGGCCACCTCGCGGATCGGCGGCGCGGGGTCGAGCAGGTGCTCGAAGACCAGGCAGGCCACGACGGCGTCGAAGGCGCCGTCGGCGAACGGCAGGCGCTCGGCCCCGGACCGGGCATAGACGGGCCCGCCCGCCCGCTCCCGGGCGACGGCGACCTGGGACGGCGTCGGATCGACCCCGACCACCTCGGCCCCGAGGTCGGCGGCCCGGCGGGCCAGCTGGCCCTCCCCCGTCCCCACGTCGAGGACCCGGCGGGCACCGGCCAGGTGCTCCTCGGCCAGGGGCAGGATCTGCTCCTCGTACTCGGCGTCGGCCCCGTCGGTGAAGCCGTCCTGCCACCACCCGGCATGGGTCTCCCAAGGGTCGGCGGACGCCGTCATCGAGACCCTCTCGGCGCGGGCTTGTGGATCTTGTCGTGCACGGCCCGGGCCACGTCGTCGGGCAGCCAGGACAGCGACTGCAGGTCGGCAGCTCGGCCTGCTTCACCGCCTTCACCCCACCCAGCTCCTTGATGAGGCGCTTGCGGCGCACCGGGCCGAGGCCCGGGATCTCGTCCAGGATCGAGGTGGTCATGCGCTTGTTGCGCAGCTCGCGGTGGTAGCTGATGGCGAAGCGGTGGGACTCGTCCCGGATGCGCTGCAGCAGGTAGAGCGCCTCGGACTGACGGGGGATCCGGATGGGGTCGGCCTCCCCCGGCACGAAGACCTCCTCGAAGCGCTTGGCCAGCGAAGCGCAGGGGATCTCCTCGTCCAGGCCGAGGTCCGCCAGGACCTTCTCGGCCACCGAGAGCTGGCCCTTGCCCCCGTCGACGAGGAGGAGCTGGGGCGGGTAGGCGAACTTGCCCTCCCGCTCGGCCGGCGGGCGCTCCCGTTCGGCCAGGTAGGCGGTGAGGCGGCGGGTGAGCACCTCCTCCATGGCGGCGAAGTCGTCGTTGCCGTCGACGGTCTTGATCTTGAAGCGCCGGTACTCCGACTTCTTCGGTAGGCCGTCCTCCAGCACGACCATCGACCCGACGTAGTCGGTGCCCTGGAGGTGGCTCATGTCGTAGCACTCGATGCGCAGGGGGGCGAGGGGCAGGCCCAGGTGGTCCTGGAGCTCGTTGAGGGCCCGGGCCCGGCTGTTGTGGTCGCTGGAGCGGCGGAGGCGGTGGCGGGTGAACTCCTCGGTGGCGTTGCGGGTCACCGTCTCCTGCAGGGCCCGCTTGTCGCCCCGCTGGGGCACCCGGACCTTGACCGCGGAGCCCCGCAGCGAGGTCAGCCAGCGCTCGTAGAGGTCGGTGTCGTCGGGCTCGGACGGCACCAGCACGGTCTTGGGCAGCCCCAGCGGCAGGGGGTCGCCGTAGAGGCCCTCGAGCACGTCGCCGATGAGCTCGCCGGGCGCGAGGTCCTCGACCTTGTCCACGATGAAGCCCTTGCGGCCCACGACCCGGCCCCGGCGCACGAAGAAGACCTGGACGGCCGCCTCCAGCTCGTCCTCGGCCAGGCCCAGGACGTCGAAGTCCTCGTTGCGCTCCCCCACCATCTGCTGGCGCTCGATGGCCTTGCGCACGCTGCCCAGCTGGTCCCGCAGCCGGGCGGCCCGCTCGAACTCCAGCTCGGTGGCGGCGGCCCGCATCTCGACGTCCAGGCGCTTGACGATGGCGTCGGTGTCGCCGTCGAGGAACGACAGCAGCTCCTGGGTCAGCTCCCGGTAGGCCTCGGCGTCGATCTCGCCCACGCAGGGCCCGGAGCACTTCTCGATGTGGAACAGCAGGCAGGGCCGGCCCTGACGCTGGTGCAGTCCGAACTTGTTGTCCGAGCAGGTGCGCAGCGGGAAGGTCCGCAGCAGCAGGTCGAGGGTCTCCCGGATGGCGTAGGCGTGGGCGAAGGGCCCGTAGTACTGCACGCCCTTGCGCTTGGCCCCCCGCATGACCATGGGCCGGGGCCACTCGTCGCCGATCGTCACCGCCAGGAACGGGTAGCTCTTGTCGTCGACCAGCCGCACGTTGAACCGGGGCCGGTGCTGCTTGATGAGGTTGAACTCCAGCATCAGCGCTTCGACGTCGTTGGCCACCTGGATCCACTCGACCGACTCGGCGGTGGCCACCATCTGGGCCGTCCGGGCCGGCAGGTGCTTCTGGAAGTAGTTGCTCAGCCGGGACCGCAGCGACGACGCCTTGCCGACGTAGATGACCCGGCCGTCCTTGTCCTTGAACTGGTACGACCCGGGACCCTCGGGGATGGTGCCGGTGGGCGGACGTTCGACCATGTCGCCGCTCAGCCTATGGGCGGCCTGAGCTGGTGCCAGAGAAGTGTGAAGGGCGTCTCAGGTTCTCCTCGTCTGATCAGAACAGGGCGCGGACAAGCTCCCGAAGCATGAGCGATAGGCCGACCAGCCCCACCGACGCGAACCCCCACATGGCGAGTCGCCGCTGTTCCGAAGTGCTGTGACGAGGAGCGCGCCCCTTGGCCAAATTCTGGTGCAGGCGCCATGTGAGAAACCACGTGTCCACCAGACGGGGTCAACCGCACCGCCACCCTCCGAGTTCTTCAGGGGCAAGTAGCTAGCTAGAGCGCAATGTCATGGCCAGCACCACGACGAGTGCCACTGCGATCAATCCGACAATCAGCTCCGTTAGTCTGACCAGTCGCGCTTGGAGGCTCGCGTCCCAGTCACTACGGACCTCGAGCGCGTCGCAGGTTCCGACGAGTGGTCCACAGAAGCGCCAATGCTGCAACCAGTGCCGCAAGCAATCCGCCGACCGACATTAGGGACAACTCCGACCGTCAAGTTGAGCGATTAGGTCGACAAACATGGATGCGAGATTGGTCATCAAGCTGGCATAGGCTGCCATGACCGGACTGAGCTCACGAAGCGGGACTCTCGACAGCGCGAGGTTAGAGGCACCGATCAGGGCCTGTGCAAGGCATCGAGCATCGAGTGCTTGATAGCAAGCTTGGGCAGCCGTCGCAAAGGAGCTGGCCTGGCTCGCGTATGTGAGCAATTGGGCACTGCGTGCTGATGCACCCAAGGGCGCAAGCATGGCTAGACCAGCAATCTGCCCGACGCTGGCTTCGTTTGAGTTCCAGTTTACGTTTCCCCTTACGCCAAGCGCTCCTAGCAACAAGTCGCCGTGACCAAGCCCCAGACCGTCGACCACCCCGCCTGCAAGATCGGCAACCGGTTGGAGGTCGCAGTCATCGCTCCAGAATGCACAAGCAAGCCCCGATGGGTCAGTCGCATTCAGTGGTGTATTACTGGCATAGCCGTATGCCTCACCGGTGGCTCTTTGGAGAGCATCTCTGGTGAGGAATTGGCCCGTTGTGGGGTCGTAGTAGCGCGTTCGGAGGTATTGGAGGCCGGTGGGGTCGGTGTATTGGCCGGCGTAGCCGAGCCGGGAGAGTGTCCCGGTCGATGCGGCGGGGGTGCCGTAGGCGTCGTAGGTGACCGTGCCGGTGACGGCGGCGCTGGTGTTGGTCTGGAGGCGGGTGGAGCCGAGCTGGTCGTGGTGGAGGTAGGTGACCGCCCCACCCGGGGCGATCTCCGCGTACGGCAGCCCGCCGGGGCCGTACAGGTAGTGGGTGCGGTCTGTGCCCGTGGTCTCGGTGAGCAGCATCGCCAGGCCGCCGGTCTGGTCCCAGGTGAACCCGGTCGTGTCGACCCCGTCATCGGCGCTGGCCCGTAAGCCGTCGGGCCGGTAGGTGTAGGTCCAGGTGGTGGTGGCGTCGTCGTGTTGGGTGAGCCGGTCGGCCTGGTCATAGCCGTAGTTGACCGTCGGCCCCGACGCGGGGTCGGCCTCGACACGGTTGCCCCGGTCGTCGTAGTCGAAGACGGTGGCCCCACCGGCGGGGGTGACACAGGTGCCGGCGGTGGGGGCGGTCGAGCAGAGCTGGTTGGCGTCATCGAAAACCTGGACCTCGCCAGGGGAGGTCTCGGTCAGGTTGTCGGCGTCGTCGTAGGCCCAGGTGGGGGTCGCGTCCTGGTCGGTGAGTCGGTCCAGGTCGTCATAGCCCCAGGTCCGGTCCGGGCCCGGCAGGCCGGTCTGGTCCTCACCGGTGAGCTGGCCGGCGGGGTCCCGGGTGTAGTCGATCGCCGCCAGGGTCGCTGCGCCCGCGGTCATGGTGACCGTGTCCATCCGCCCGGCGGGGTCATAGGCGAAAGAATCGGCCTGGCCGCCGCCGGGGTAAAGCACCTCGACCGGCCGGCCGTCAGGGTCGTAGTCGAACCCGGCGGCGTTCGCGTTCCAGTCCGTCGAGGAGATCTGGCGGCCGGCGTCGTCATAGCCGCGGGTCACGGTGTGGCTCGAGCCCGGGTAGGCGATCGTGGTGACGTTGCCCGCTAGGTCGTGGCCGTAGCTGGTGGTGTCGGTCCCGTCGCCCGAGGAGGTCATCCGGCCTAGGGAGTCATAGGCCCAGGTGAGGACGGTGGAGGCCGAGTCGGTCATCTCGACCCTGCGGCCGAGGTCGTCATAGACGATCTCGGTCACATCCGGCGTCCCCGCCTCGCTGTAGCCAATCGAGGTCATCTGGCCCGCCCCGTCATAGCTGTAGGTCGTGCACCCCGACGGCGACCCGCCGCACGAGCCGCCCGGAGCGGCCATCGCGGTCGGCCGGCCCGCCCGATCGAAGCTGTAGCCGGTGGTCCGGGCCAGCGGGTCGGTGACCGACGTCGCCGCCGCGGGCAGGGCCGGATCCCCGTAGGCGTACGTCGTGGTGTGGCCGGCACCGTCGGTGTAACTGGCCCGGTTGCCGTTGAGGTCATACCCGTACTCGAGGGTCGTCGAGTCCGGCCGGGTCACCTCGACGAGCTGATCCGCGGCGTCATAGACGTAGGCCGTGGTGTTGGTGTTGGGGTCCTCGACGGAGACCACGTTGCGGTTCTCGTCATAGACCGTCGTGGTGGTCCCGCCGAGGGGGGCCTCGACAGTCAGCGGGTCCCCGAACGCGTTGTAGGCCATGAACGTCGTGAAGGTCGGGGTGGCGGTGGTGCAGGTCTCACCGGCATCGACCCCGACCGCGCTGATGGCACGAGTCGCCCGGCCGATCCCGTCGAAACAGGACCGGGCCCCGTTGCCCAACGGATCGGTCACTGACGCCAGGTTCCCGTCGGCGTCGTAGCTCATAGGCCCAGACCTCGCCGCGGGGGTCGGTCATCGAGGTCACATCACCGGGATGGCTCCCGTCGGCATGCGCGAACGACACCGTCCTCGATACTGCCGGGCTGGAACCGACCAGCGGTGTGGAGGTCGAGGTCAGGTTCCCGTCACCGTCATAGGTGTTCGTGGTGACCGTCCCCGCCGGGTCGGTCACCGTCAACGGCAACCCGAGCGTGTTGTAGGTCACCTCCGTCTCCCGGCCCAGCGGGTTCACGGTCAGGACCGGGTTGCCGTCGGCGTCGTAGTACGACAGAGACGCCGCCCCTTCGGGGTCGATCACCGCCGTGCGTTCGAGGGTGGCGGGGTCATAGCGGTACTGCCAGGTCGCCGCCGACCCGGTCCCGTAGCCGGCGGTCACGCTGGTGAGCAGCCCGTACTCGTAGGCGTGGAGGGTGTCGTTGCCCTCGGGGTCGGTCACGACGGTCGCGTCGGCGACGGTGTCGTAGTCGAAGCTGGTGGTCCGGCCCAGCGGGTCGGTCTGGGCCTCCACCCGGCCCTCGGTGTCGTAGTCATTCGTCAACACGGGCGTCGGCGACGTCGTGGTGTCGCCATCGAACCGGGGTGCGCCAGGTCAACAGCTGGTGATCGCCGTCGTAGGTGAAGGTGGTGACCCCGCCCTCGACGTCGATGACCTCGACCAGGTCGCCGTTGCCGTCATAGCCGAACTCCACGGTCCGGGCGGCGTCGTCGGTGATCTCCACGATCCGGCCCGACGCCAAGGTCACATCGACGGTGCGGCCGGCGGGGTCGGTGATCACCTGTGAGGTCGCCGACGGATAGGCGATCGTGGTGGTCTCGCCGTTCAGGTCCTCCATCGAGATGACCCGGCCGGTGGAGTCGAACCCGTAGATCGCCCGGTCACGACGGGTGAAGGTCCAGGTCCCATTCCCGTTGTGCACCAGCGTCGCCTGCACACGAGGCGCCGGGGTCCAGGTCGAACCGACCAGATCGAAGGTCGCCTGGCTGCCGCCCTCCTGGCTGACCACGACCGTGCTGGTGCCGGTGTCCAACCCCATCGCGTAGCAGTGCGTCCAACCGAACCCGAGCGGGCCATCCACGCCCGCGGCGAGGGAGTTGTAGGTGCGGCTGAACCCCCCGATCAGGCCCCGGCCCGGAATGCTCAGGTCACTGAACAGGTGCGAGAAGTTCCCCGACTGGGTTTCGACCGGGTCCCCTTCCCGGCCCCGTTCCGGCGAGCAGCCGTCCCCCAAGTATTCCTCGGGCAGGAGTGGCCCGCCGAGCGGGGCCTGCTGGGGCGGGCCGGCGGCGAGGTAGTGGGCTCGGATCCGGCCCACCGACAAGGACTCTCGGTACACGGCGAACTGGGAGATGCTGCCGTTGAAGTAGGCGTTGCTGGTCGAGTTGAAGTAGTGGCCGCCGATCCAGGTCATGTCGTCATCGACATCGCCGCTGGTGACCGTCGCCGCGACCAGCCGGCCGTCGGCGTACACCCCCAACCCGCTGCCGGTGCGTCTGGCCACCACATGGGTCCAGATGTCGGGCCACAACCCGCCCGCCGCGATCCGCGGTCGCGCCGCCGTGCAGGACCCCGACACAGCCGCTGCCGCCACCGGGACACGAAAACGAGCTCGAGGCCGTCAACCGCTCCGAGAACGTGTTGTAGTACTGGCTCCACAACGTCGAACCGCTCGTCCCGAACCCGGCGCCGTCCTGACGGACCCACGCCTCCACCGTCCAGTCCCCCGTCGCGGGCACCAACGCCGAACCGAACGACGCGAACTGCCCGGCCGCAGTGTTGGTCATCGCCGCCGACCCCGGAAACGGGCCCGGATCGCCCTGGGTGACCCCACCCTGATAGGCGGCGTGTCGGTCATGGCCCGAGCGGCGTGCCGGTCGTTCCCGGACACATCAAAGGCCCACAGCCCGCCGTCCTCCTCGAGGGGCGTGTAGGCGTAGGGGTCATCGGCCAGGACCGCCGCCGCGTAGTCATGGGTCGGCGTGTCGCCGGTCCCACGGGCATAGCCCGACGCGGCGAAGTGGCCGTCGATGGCGCTGTTCGACAGCGCCGACCGGTACACCGCGAAGTGCGAGATCCGGCCGTTGAAATAGGCGACGGACCAGCTCGCCCGGTTCTGGCCGCCGATCCAAGTCACCTTCGGATCCACGTTCGTCGACGAGGTGAACGAGGTCACCGGGATCCCGTCCAGGAACACCGTCACCGTCGACCCGCTCCGCCGCCACACCGCATGCCGCCACGCCAGATCATCGAGGTACGGGCCGCTCCACCCCTACGTCGCGCCGATCTGCATCCCAAGACACCGCGGCCTACCCGAACACCCCGCCACCTGCGCCGAAGTCCGCTGGGAGCCATTCGAGGTGTTGAAGTACTGGGACCACACCGGGTTCCCGCCCCCGAACCCGTCCCCGCCACCCGGATCCACGCCTCGACGGTCCAGTCCCCCGTCGCCGGCACCAACGCGGAGCCGAACGACACGTACTGGCCGGTGCCGCCGAACTGGGCCGAGGTCTCCCCCGCGAACGGCCCGCCCGCCCCCAGCGCGATGCTGCCCTGATAGGTCCCATGCCGGCCATTGCCGGACGCATCGGTCGCCTGGGTCCCCGAGGACTCATCCAACGGCACATACGCATACGGGCTGTCGGCCAACACCGCAGCCCGATAATCAGCAGCCGCATCCGCCGCCGCCGGTGACGGCGCCACCAGATCGCCCAACACCGGCACCACCGCCGGCGGGCTCAGCACCGGCACCGCCGGCAGCCCGACCGCCACCAACGAGCCCAACACCACCGCCACGAGAGCCTTCACACGAACGCCCGCCACCCGAACACCCCCACGTCCAGCCGATTGGGCGCCGTCCCTCGCCACCACCGAACCTACGACCCACTGCCGGGCAGGTCAACGACCGCCATGAGCAGCGGCTGATCGACAGCCTGCCGACGGCCTACGGTGGGGGCATCGCACCGGAACTGGTGTCCCTGGACGACGTGCTCGAGGCGCGGGAGCGCATCGGGGACCGCCTGCGGCGCACGCCCAGTTGGCGGGCCGAGTCCCTCTCCCGGCTCTGCGGCCGCCCGGTGCACGTCAAGGCCGAGCACCTGCAGCGCACCGGGTCGTTCAAGCCCCGCGGCGCCCTGAACCTCCTCTCGTCGCTGCCACCCGACGTCACCGAGGTGGTGGCCGCCAGCGCCGGCAACCACGCCCAGGGCGTGGCCCTCGCTGCCGGGCTGACCGGGCGCCACGCCACGGTGTTCATGCCGGTCACCGCCTCGCTGCCCAAGGTCCAGGCCACTCGGGACTACGGCGCCGAGGTGATCCTGGCCGGCGAGACGGTGGACGACGCCATCGCCCTGGCCCAGGACCGGGCGGAGGCCACCGGCGCCGTGTTCGCCAGCCCCTTCGACCACCCGCTGGTCATCGCCGGGCAGGGCACGGTCGGCCTGGAGATCGCCGAGGACTGCCCCGAGGCCGAGACCGTGGTCGTGCCGGTGGGCGGCGGCGGCCTGATCTCCGGCATCGCCACTGCCCTGCACCACCTGGCGCCCACGGTCCGCATCGTCGGGGTGCAGGCCGAGGGCGCGGCCTGCCTGCTGCCGTCGATGAAGGCGGGGACGGCGCAGCGCCTCGACCGGGTGACGACGATCGCCGACGGCATCGCCATCAAGTCCCCGTCACCGCTGACCCTGGCCCACGCCCAGGCCTACGTGGACGACGTCGTGACCGTGGACGACGACGAGATCGGGCGGGCCCTGGTCCTCCTTCTCGAGCGGGCCAAGGCGGTCGTCGAGCCGGCCGGGGCGGTGGGCCTCGCCGCCACTCCTGGCGGGCGACATCCCGGGCGACGGCCCGGTCATGGTCGTTCTCTCCGGGGGCAACGTGGACCCCCTGCTGCTGGTCAAGCTCATCGACTACGGCCTCTCGGCCTCGGGCCGCTTCCTGCGCATCAGCGCCCGGGTCCCCGACCATCCCGGCGCCCTGGCGGAGCTGACCAAGGTCATCGCCGACCTGGACGTCAACGTCCTCGACGTCGAGCACCACCGGGAGGGCGCGGGGGTCAGCGTGGACGAGGTGGAGGTCGACTTCACCCTCGAGACCCACGACTGGGCCCACGGCGAGCAGGTCCTGGCCGCCCTCGAGCTGCGCGGGATCACCGTCGAGGTGGTCCGTTAGGGAAGCTTCCCGTCCCGACCGGCGTTGTAGAGTGCGCACCACCGGTCCGGAATCCGGTGACATATCGGCTCTGAGAGCGACATCCCCGTGGCGTGGCGTCCGGACTGCCCCCACCGCTCGTCAATCGGAGCCCCCTCACGGGAGGACCCAACCGAATGCTGCGACTCCAAGCCCCCCTACCCGACCTCTATCGGGACGCGGAGGACGAGAAGCTGGCCGAGCGGATCCGGGCGGCCAAAGCCGAGCTCGGGTCGAAGGTGTTCATCCTCGGCCACCACTACCAGCGCGACGAGGTCATGGTCTGGGCCGACGCCCGGGGCGACTCCTTCAAGCTGGCCCAGCTGGCCAAGGGCCGCCCGGAGGCCGCCTACATCGTCTTCTGCGGCGTGCACTTCATGGCCGAGTCGGCCGACATCCTGACCGGCGACGACCAGGCCGTGATCCTGCCCGACCTGAACGCCGGCTGTTCGATGGCGGACATGGCCGACATCGACCAGGTCGAGGAGGCGTGGGAGGACCTCGGCCGCATGATCGACATCGACCGGGTCGTGCCCATCACCTACATGAACTCCTCGGCCGCCCTGAAGGCCTTCGTGGGGGAGCACGGCGGCGCGGTGTGCACCTCGTCCAACGCCCGCGCCGTCCTCGACTGGGCCTTCGAGCGGGGCGACAAGACCCTGTTCTTCCCCGATCAGCACCTCGGCCGCAACACCGGCTACGACATGGGGTACGGCGAGGACGACATGCGGGTCTGGAACCCCCGCCTGGACACCGGCGGCCTCACCGAGGCCGACGCCAAAGAGGCCCGCTTCCTGCTCTGGAAGGGCCACTGCTCGGTCCACCAGCGCTTCCGCCCCGAACACGTCGACACCTTCCGGGCCGAGCACCCCGGGGCCATCGTCGTCGTGCACCCCGAGTGCGCCCACGAGACCGTGGCCATGGCCGACGTGGTCGGCTCCACCGAGGGGATCATCCGCACCATCGCCGACGCCCCCGAAGGGTCGGTCGTCGGCGTGGGCACCGAGATCCACCTGGTGAACCGCCTGAACGCCGAGACCCCGGACAAGACGGTCCTCTCCCTGGACCCGCTGGTCTGCCCCTGCTCGACCATGTTCCGCATCGACGCCCCCCACCTGGCGTGGGTGCTGGAGAACCTCGTCGAGGGCAACGTGGTCAACCGGATCACCGTGGACCCCGAGACCAGCGAATGGGCCCGCGTGGCCCTCGATCGCATGCTCGAGATCACCTGATCCCGAGGGCGGATCAGCCGGCCGGGACCCTCGCTTCGGCCACCAGAGTGTCGGTCATGTCGAGCCGGGCCAGCAACTGCTCGTAGGAGGTGTCCAGGGACTCGTCGCGCAGCATCGACCAGATCTGGTGGCCGCCCGGGCGTCCCGTGGCCAGCCAGTGCAGGTGGTTGGCCACCGGATAGCGCTGGAGGCCGGTGATCGTGACGTCGGTGAAGCCGGCCACCTCCAGGAAGCGGCGCAGGCTCTCCCGGGTGTGGAGCAGCAGGTGCTCGCTCCAGATGGTGAAGGAGCGGAAGGCCTCCACGTCGAGGAAGTCCAGGAGCAGGTCCCGGGCATGGGGGACCTCGATCACGATCCGGCCGCCGGGGACGAGCCGCTCCCGGAGGACCATCAGATCCTCCAGGGGGTCGAAGAGGTGCTCGAAGACGTGGAAGAGGGTGATGACGTCCTGTGAGGCCTCGGGGATCTCCACCATCGAATGGTGGACCTCGTAGCCGCGCGCCCGCAGCGCCGCGTTGAACTCCGGCTGGGGCTCGACCGCACCCACGCGGCGGGCGACCGGGCCGAGGGCGTCGAGCAGCGCTCCGGCCCCCGTGCCGACGTCGGTCCACCGACGATTGGCCACGAGGGGCCGCCACTGCTGCTCGCGACGGGTGGTGTCCTCCTGCAGCGAGGCCACCACCCGCTCCCGGTCGCCGAGCGCCGCCAGCTCCTCGTGGTGCTTCTCCTCGTAGTAGTCCTCGCCGAGGTGGTCCAGCCGGGACAGCATGATCACCCCGGAGCGCCGGCAGCGCAGCGCGCCGACGTCGTCCCGGTCCCGGGTGCGGGGATGGAAGGGCTCCAGGGAGTCGAGGGCACAGACGCCCAGCGAGACGAGATCCCGGTGGAGGTCGTGGCGGACGTCGTCGGTCGTGGTCAGGGTCATCAGAACCAGTTCTCCAGTCGGTCCAGCGCCACCCAGAAGCCCGCACCGTCGTCCTTGTGGCCCTGCCACACCTCGGGGATGAAGGAGGCCTCGGGGCACGCGTGCAAGGCGTCGGCCAGCGCACCGAAGTCGATGCCGCCCTCACCGACCTGGATGCCCTCACCGTCGACCCCGCGGGCGTCGGCCAGGTGGAGGTGGGCGGTGTAGGGGGCGACCCGGCGGACGAACTCGTCGAAGCTCTGGCCGGCGTGGTTGCAGGCCAGCTTCGAGTGGGAGACGTCCAGACAGATCCGGCGCTCGTGCTCGGCACAGAACTTGGTGATCTCCTCGTCGTCGACGAGGAGGTTGTGGAAGCGCTGGCCCCCCATGTGCCAAGGGAACGGGGGCATCGTCTGGGGGATCAGCTCGACGCCGTCCTCGTCGATCCGCTCCAGGCTGTCGACGAGGCGCTCGCGGCGCACCGCCCTCTCCGCGGCGTCGAGCGGCCCGTCGAAGGAGAACCCCCCGACGTTTACCACGATCAGCGGCGCGTTGGCGTTGGCGAACCGCGGGCGCAGCGCCCGGGTGAGGTCCACGACCCGCTGCAGCTCGGCGATGGACCGGCTCCGGTAGTCGCCGTCGGGGGCCGTGAGGTCGAGGAGATGGTCACCGGCGAACAGCTCCGGGGCGTGGACCACGAGGTCCAGGTCGAGCGGCTCCGGGAAGAACGTCGGGCCGTCGAGCTCGAGGTCCCGGTAGCTCAGGTGGATCTCGAGCAGCGTCGGGTTGGTCTGGGCGGTGATCACGTCCCAGTCGTGGTAGCGCACGGGCAGCCCCCACGGCCGGCGGAACGCGAACGGCCGGGGCTCGACCCGTTCGTCGCCCAGGTCCTGGGGGTAGAACGCCCCGCCGGCCGCGACGGTTCGCTGGGCCCGACGGCCCACCAGGTCGGCCCGGTGGTTCGGTTGGAGGCCCCGACCGGGGCTCTTGGCCTCGACCATGTGGTCCTCGATGACCGTCCCTTCCTGGATCGGCACCCGGGCGACGAGGCTCTTGGCCAGGATCTCGCGGTTCATCAGCTCGCCCTGGCTGGGCAGGCGGGGTCGGCGGGAACCCACGGCCTGCTCGACCTCACGGATGGCGTCCACCATCGCCCGCATCTCGTGGGGCAGGAGGCTGACCACGTGGTCGTTGCCCTCCTGGTCGCGGTCGAGGGTGAGGTGCTTCTCGATCAGCTGGGCACCCCGGGCCACCGCCCCGACCGCCACGCTGATCCCCCGCTCGTGGCCGGAGTAGCCGACCGGGAAGTCGCCGAGCTCAGTCAGCCGGTCCATGTAGGCCAGGTTCACGTCGTGGAACGGCGCCGGGTACGAGGAGTTGCAGTGGAGCACGGCGAAGGGCGCGCCCCGGCCCTGGAGGAGGTGCACGGTCTCGACGATCTCGTCCTCGGTGGACATGCCGGTCGACAGCACCAGCGGACGCCCCGTGCCGCAGGCGGCCTCGATGAGCTCGTGGTTGGTCAGGTCCGCCGAGGCGATCTTGTAGGCCGGGAGATCGACCGTCTCGAGGCGGTCGAGGCTGTGGAGGTCCCACGGCGTGCACAGCGGGAGCACGCCACGGTCTCGGCAGTGGTCGAACACCCGGAAGAGGGCGTCGTCCTCGAGCTGGAACCGGGCGAGGAGGTCGAGGGTGTACTGCTCCCCGAGGTCCGCTGACTGGTCGGTGGCATCACCGCCGTTGACGTAGAGCGAGGCCAGGTCGCGCATCTGGAACTTGACGGCGTCGACGCCGGCGGCCGCGGCCGCATCCACCAGACGGCGGGCCGCGTCGATGCTCCCGTTGTGGTTGTTGCCGATCTCGGCGACGACGAAGACGGGCTGGCCCGGGCCGAGGAGGTGGTCACCGATCCGCACCTCCCGGCTCGAGGGCCAGGCGACGGCCTGCAGGCGCCCGAGCTTGTCCAGCAGCGGGACCGAGGCGATCCGCGGCGAGAACAGACGGGCGATGGCCTCGCTCGGCTCGTCGACCCGGGCCGAGACGAAGTTCCGGTTGGCAATGCTGAGGACCGGCCGCTCGAGGTCGATCTCGGGCTGGTCCACGATCCAGCGGCGGAAGTCGCCGTCGGACAGCACGCCCTCGAGGACGCCGTGGGGGGAGACGCAGTAGATCAGCCCCGCCCGGTTCTTGCTGATCTTGGCCAGCGCGTGCACGATCGAGGCATCGCCATGGATGACGACCGGCGCGATCTGGTGGTCGATCTGCATGCAACTGGCCTCCTGGAGCGTTCGGCTCGCTCCCCTGCTCAATCGGCCGACGACCAGTCGACCTGAGGGGCATCAGGCCAGGATCCGCCGGATCGACTCGAGGTTCGCCTGCGTCAGCGCCCACAGACGGTCCTGCGCAGCGGCGACGTCGGCCACGACCCGCTCGGGGTCGGCGGCGACGAGGTCGATCCGGTCACACAGCTCGTCCTGCAGCTTCGGATGGGCGATGTCCACGCCCCATTCGGGATGGCCGACGTCCTCGAGGAACCAGCGCATCTTGTCGTGGCTCTCCACCGAGATGATCGGGCGGCGCAGGCCGAACGGGATCATCTGGGCGTGGCCCCGGAGCCCGACGGCCAGGTCGCAGGCGGCGTAGGCGGCCACGATCCGGCTCGGGCCCGCGTCGGTGAGGTCCTCGACCTCGTAGCGCACATCGGCCACGTCGAGGTACGGCAGGATCTGGTGGTCCTGGGGCTTGTGGCAGGTGACCAGGACCTCCCAGCCCGTGCGATCGGCATGGCCCATCGCCTGGGCCACCGCATCCAGGGCCTGGTCGGGATCGGCGCCGAACCGCATCTCCGGTCGGTCGAAGGCCACGTTGAGGCGGAGCCGCGGGGCCGCCCCGCCCGCCCAGGGCCGCCGCCACTCGTCGTGCATCGACCAGAGCAACGTCGTCGGGCACGGTTGGAGCCGGAGCCGGTCATGGAGGGCCGCGGGCAGGTACCCGGCGACGGCCCGGATGCTGCCGCGGTTGCGCAGCCCGACGAAGGCGGCCTGCTCGACGACGGCGGTCAGGTGCTCGGTGAAGACGGGGTCGAAGTCGGCCTGGCCGCGGAAGCGGTTGTAGCCGACGGCGAACACCACGAGCGGGACGTCGAGGGCGCGCACCGCCTCCACCGTCGCGTTCCACTGCCAGCCGCTGGCGCGACTGTCGGATCCGGCCTGGTCCCGGAGGAGGAGGCCACCGCCACCGACGACCACGCCGTCGCACTCGGCGCTGAGCGCCCTGGCCCCGGCGCCGTCCAAGGGCTCCCACAGCTGGCGCCGGTCCCAGGTCACACCGGGCAGCGCGCCGGCCAGGCAGTGCCGGACCTCTTCGAACAGGAGCGTGTCGCCCGCGTTGCGGTTGAGGCTCTCGTGGATCCCGACATGGGCCAGACGGGGACCGGTCATGCGTACGCCTCGGCCCGTTCGGCGAGCATCCGGCGGGCCCGCTCCAGGTCGGCGGGCTCGTTGATGTCCACCGAGGTGGCCGGGGTCATCACCCACGGCCGGGCCCCGGGCACGTGGAAGGTGCCCGCGGCCAGGAGGTCGTCCACCGCCATGGCGTACACGGAGCCGTTGAGCCCGTACAGCAGAGGCTGGTCCTGGCGCTGGGCGTTGACCCGGCTCTGGTCCACGAAGGCCTGGAGCGACCCGTCGGGGCCGATCGACCGGAGGTGGACCAGTTGCTTGTCCAGGGGGACGACGCTGATCACCGACGGGGCCCCGGTCGACGCGAGCAGGTCCACGGCCCCGTCGATGTCCTCGGGGCGCCGGAACGGGCTGGTCGGCAGCACCATCACGACGGTGCGGGGCCGGGTGGAACCGGTCCGACCGGCCACGACCTCGAGGACGGCGTGGACGGCGTGGACCTCGTCCCGGGCCAGATGGGCCGGGCGGCGGTGAGCGGTCACCCCGCGCCCGGCCGCCAGCGCGAGGACGGCGTCGTCGTCGGAGGTGACCAGCACCTCGTCGACCATCGCCGCCGCGAGGGCGGCCTGCACGGTCCAGTCCAGGAGCGGCCGACCGCCGAGGTCGACCATGTTCTTGCCCGGGATCCCCTTCGATCCACCCCGGGCGGGAATGACGGCGAGCACGTCGCTCATCGGCCGGCCACCGGAGCCCTCATCGCAGCTCCCGTCGGATGGCCCGGACGGCCTGGATGGCGACGACGCCGGTGAGCAGGACGCGCACGACCATCCATGGTCCATCCGTCGGCATCAGCGCGCCGGCCGTGAGACCGAGCCCGGCCACGAGGACGGCCCGGGCCGCCACGCCGGAGACCCAGGGCACGTCGTCGTGCTGGTCGGCCAGACGGCGCACGGCCACCGCCCACGCCGCGTACGTCACGGTCGTGGCCACGGCGGCGCCGGCCAGGCCCCACCCCGGGACGAGGGCGAAGCACAGGGCCACGTTGGCCACCGCCGCCACTGCCGAGGTCAGGCCGAGCATCCCGGTCCGGCGGTGGTGGAAGAGCACGGTCGCGGAGGACTGGAACAGCACGTAGGCCAGAGCGGAGGGGGCGACCAGGATCACGACCGGCACCAGCGCCGCGGTGTCATAGGAGCCCGGCGCGGCCACCCGCAGCGCCAGCGGCGCCGCCACCCCGATCCCCGCGACGATCAGGGCGACCAACCGGTAGGCGGTGGCGGTGGTCGCGGCGAGGGACGGCCAACGCTCGCGGTCGGTGGCCCCGAAGATCATGGGCCCCCAGGCGGCGCTGAACGCCTGGACGGCCAGGATGCCGACCGAGCCGACAAGGTAGGCGACCTGGTACCGCCCGACGCTGCCGAGGCCCTCGACCCCTTCGATCACGATCCGGTCACCCATCTGCAACAGCAGGATCCCGATCGAGTGCGGGATCGTGGGGGCGCCGAGGCGAAGAGCGGCACCCAGCTCCCCCCGGCGCAGCCGCCGGCCCCGCCGGTTGGCGGCGACCATCGAGACGGTGCCGCCCACCAGGTAACCGATCACGATGCCGGTGAGGTACTCGGTCGCGGTGCCCGAACCCGCCCAGGCCAGCGTCACACCGAGCAACTGTCCGCCGACCGTGCTCACGACCGCGGCGACGACATAGGGCATGGCCCGGTCCTCGGCCCGCAGGAGGTTCTGACCGACGACGAGCAGCGTCATCGGGACGGTGGCGGCCACGGCCAACTGCAGGGCGCCGTCGTACCGGAGCTCGCCGAACAAGCCCACCCAGGCCGGCCCCGCCAGGTGCAGGGCCAGGGCCCCCACCCCGGCGACCGCGATCGCCACCCAGGACAGGGTCCGGGCGAGGTCGGGATCGGCGTGCTCGCCGGCCCCGCCGTAGTAGGCGCGCATCGCCGCCGAGTGGAGGCCGAGGGCGGCGAAGGCCACCAGCAGGTTCGCGACCACCAGGGCGGTGCTCGCCGCGCCCATCTCGGCCGGGACGAGGACCCGGGTGGCCAGGGGCATGAGGGCGACCACGGCCACGGTCTTGATCAGCGACGCGATCGAGTACTGGGAACCGCGGGTCAGGAGCCATCGTGAGGCGTCGGACCCCGCCGTGACCGGGCCCTCATCACCCGTCACGGCTGTCCGATTGAAGTCCATGTCCGTCGCCGTCGCCGCGCTCGTGTCCGTCCCCGACGTGGTCGCCGAAGAGCCGTCGGTCACCGTGGTCGTGCCCACCCTCGACGAGCGGCGGTTCATCCGGGATCTCCTCGACTCTCTCGACCGGCAGGACTACGGGAACGTCGTCCAGGTGCTGGTCCTGGACGGTGGCTCGACCGACGGCACCCGGGAGATCGTCGAGCGTCACGGCGGGACCGTGGCGCTCGTCGACAACCCGGGGGTGACGGCGGCGTCTGCCATGAACATCGGCATCACCCGGGCCCGAGGTGAGGTCATCGTCCGATTCGACGCCCACGCCCAGTACGCCGCCGACTACATCAGCCGCTGCGTGCAGGTGCTCGGGGAGACAGGCGCTGTCAACGTCGGCGGGCCGATGCGACCGGTTGGCACCAACGCCTTCGGCCGGGCCGTCGCCACCGTCACGACATCACCGATCGGGGTCGGTCCCGGGCGCTTCCACTACAGCGAGGACCGCGAAGAGGTCGACACGGTCTTTCTCGGCTGTTGGCGCCGGGAGGACCTCCAGGGTGTCGGTGGCTTCGACCAGGACACCATCCAGTGGGCGGCCGAGGACCACGAGCTGAACCTGCGCCTGCGCCAGCGGGGCGGTCGCATCGTGCTCGACCCCACCATCCGCTCGACCTACTTCCCCCGCGACACCCCTCGGGGGCTGGCCCAGCAGTACTTCAACTACGGCATGGGCAAGGCGTCGACGCTGAGGAAGCACCGCCGGCTCCCCTCTCTGAGACCGCTCGCCCCCGCCGCCCTCGTCGTCCTCGCAGCGGCCAACCTCGTCGGCGCCCGGGGCCCGGCCCGGTTCACCGTGGTCGCGGCCCACACCGCGGCGGTCGGCGCCGCGTCGCTCCACCTCGGTCGGGCCCGGGACACCGCCCCCCACCGGGTCGCCGCGGTCATCGGGATCTGTCACTGGTCCTACGGCTTCGGCTTCTGGAACGGGATGCTCCGCGCCCTGCGGGGCCGGCCCTTCGACAGCCGCCGGAAGGTCTGACCGTGCCCCTCCCCGAGGCGGCCCGAATGGCCGAGTACTCGCGCAAGGGGCTCGAAGCCGGGCTGCGGACGATCGGTCAGGGCTCCGACCAACGTCAGGCCCGCCGGCTGGTGTCGGGCCTGACGGTGCGGCCGGCCGACGACGGGCCCCGCGTCCTCTTCCTGACGCCCCGCGACTGGGCGTTGCACGTGCAGCTCGAGGGCGTCCTGGCGACGGCGCTGCGCCAGCGCGGCGCCGCGGTGCGGTTCCTGCGCTGCGGCGGCGGCCTCGACATCTGTGACCGGGCGAACGTCCACGAGGCCCCGCCCATGCCGTGCCGCAGCTGCACGGCGTACGTGCGGCACTCCCTCGACGCGTTCGACCTCCCCCATGACACCCTCCGGGAGGGCTGGGAGGCCGAGGACCCGGGCCGGTGGGACGAGCTCGACGACCTGAGCCTCGACGAGCTGGCCGAGGTCACCGACGGGACCCTGTCCCTCGGGCGCCTCATGGACATCCCCACCCGCTGGTTCCTGCTCTCGGCGCGCCTCGGCCAGGACCCGCTGGGCCCGACGACGTTCCGGGCGTTCCTGACCACGGCCCGCCGCGTCGCCCTCGGGTTCCGGGCGGCCATCGACCGGTGGCGGCCCGACACCGTCGTCATGCTCAACGGGCTCTTCACCTTCGAGGCCGTCGCCCGAGCGATCTGCGAGGAGGAGGGCATCGACGTCGTCACCTACGAGCGGACCCACCGCGCCGAGTCCTTCGTGTTCGCCCGGAACGCGGCGGCGAACCGCTACGACCTGTCCGGGATCTGGCGCCGACGCCGGGACACGCCCCTCACCCCGGACGAGGACGACGCCCTCGACGAGTACCTCGACGGCCGCCGCCGCCAGGGTCACCCGCTTCTGGACATCTGGAGCGACGCCGTCGAGGAGCGCATCGAGCGTCCGGCCGCGGGGCGCCTCGTGGCCCTGTTCACCAACGTGACATGGGACTCCTCGGTGCTCGGTCGCGACCTGGGCTTCGAGTCGATGCACCACTGGCTGGAGACCGTCGTCTCCTACTTCGCCGCCCATCCGGAGCACCGCCTGGTGATCCGGGCCCACCCCGCGGAGGCCAAGCGCCGCGGCAAGGAGAGCCGCGAACCGGTGCTCGGCCACCTGCGAGAACGGTTCCCGGTGCTCCCGGACAACATCCGGGTCATCGAGCCCGACGACCCGACCAGTTCCTACCCGATCATGGCCGACGCCGACATCGGGCTGGTCTACACCTCCACGGTCGGCATCGAGATGAGCGTGATGGGCAAGCCGGTGATCCTGGGCGGTGTGTCCCACTACCGGGGCCTGGGCTTCACCCGCGATGCCACCTCCCCGCTCGACCTGCACCGCCAGCTCGACGAGACGTTGGCGGACCCGTCACTCAGCGTCGAGGCGGTGACCCTCGCCCGCCGCTACGCCTACGCCTTCTTCTTCGACGCCCCGCTGCCCCTCCCGATGGTGGACGAGCCGATCCCCGGCCTCGCCCGCCTGACGGTCCGGGACCGGGCCGAGCTCGCGCCGGGCCGCAGCGAGGAGCTCGACCGCGTGTGCGATGGCATCCTCGGCCTGGGCACTGACCTGCAGAACCGGTACTTCCTCGCCCGCGACGCCGTCTGATCGGTCAGCGGCCGTCGCCGCCGATGACGCTGCGCAGGGTCCGGCCCACGATCCGCAGGTCGAGGCCCACGCTCTGGCGCCGGAGGTAGAAGAACTCGTACTGGAGCTTCTCCAGGGCGTCCCGCTCGTCGCCCGCGTAGCCGTACTTCACCTGGGCCCAACCGGTGAGGCCGGGGCGCACCAGGTGGCGCATGCCGTAGAACGGGCAGCTTCTCGCTGAGCTCCTCCACGTAGTGGGGCTGCTCGGGCCGGGGCCCGACCACCGACAGCTCGCCCCGGAGGATGTTGACCACCTGGGGCAGCTCGTCGAGGTGGCTGCGGCGCAGGACGTGGCCGAAGGGGGTGATGCGGGGATCGTCCTCGCCCGTCCACTCGTCGGGCAGGCCCTCGGGGGTCGGGCGCATCGTGCGGAACTTGAGGATCGAGAAGGCCTCGCCGTTCTTGCCCACCCGGGTCTGGCGGTACAGCAGCGGGCCCTGGTTGCCGAACTGGTTGGTCACCAGCACCACCGGGGTCACCAGGGTCAGCACGAGGGTCCCGGCGGCACCCAGGGCCACGTCGACGACCCGCTTCACCCGGGTGTAGCGCTGGCGGTGGACCTCGCCGATGTCGAACATCATCGACACCCGCTCCAGCTCGCCCACGGGCAGCTTGCCCAGCCACTCCTCGTAGAAGAGCGACAGGGTCCGGACCCGGATCCCGGCGGCGTGCAGGGCGGCGGCCTGGGCGACGACCGAGGGCTGGTCCTGCGCGGCCCGGTCGAGCACGAGGACGGTGGCCCCCTCGGCCTGGACCAGCTCGGCCAGCGGCCGGGCCCCGGATCCGCTCACCTCGGCCGCGGCGGGCTCCAGCGTGGCCACCACCGCGGCAGCCGTCTCGGCGCCCCGAGTCCAGCTCGGCGCTCAGCTCGTGGCCGACCGCGGCGGCGTGCTCGGCCACGACCACCACCCGGTCGCGGCGCTCGTCGGAGGAGCGCCCGTCGAGGGCCAGGTTGACCGTGAGCAGGTACCAGGGCACCAGGAGCAGGGCGCTGCCGAAGACGACGAAGCGAGGCAGCAGGGCGTCGCCCACCAGGAGCTGGACGACCGACATGCCCAGCGCCCCGACGAGCGCGGCCGCCGCCGCGGAGATCACCGCAGTGCGGCGGTTCCGGGGGACGTCGGGCAGGCCCACGCTGTAGGCGGCGACGGCCAGGATGCCGATGTAGGCCAGGGACCAGGCGAAGCGCGAGGAGCCGCTGTAGTCGTAGGTGCCGAGCTGACTGGCGTGCAGCTTGCTCAGGCCGACGACGGCGAGGGCGATCCCACCGAACAGGGCCCCGGGCGCGAGTCGCGACAACACCCCGCCCCTGTCGGCCGGGACCGGCCCGGTTTCAGGAGGCGGGAGCCAGCAGGGGGGCCAGGTACTCGCCGGTGTGGCTGCCCGGGGTCTTGGCCACCAGTTCGGGTGGGCCCTCGACCACGACGGTGCCACCGCCGCTGCCGCCCTCGGGACCGAGGTCGATGAGCCAGTCGGCGGTCTTGATGACGTCCAGGTTGTGCTCGATGACCAGCACCGTGTTGCCGGCGTCGACCAGGCGGGAGAGCACGCCCAGCAGCTTGCGGATGTCCTCGAAGTGCAGGCCGGTGGTGGGCTCGTCGAGGATGTACATGGTGTGGCCGGTGGAGCGCTTGGCCAGCTCGCTGGACAGCTTGACCCGCTGGGCCTCGCCGCCGGACAGGGTCGGCGCGGGCTGGCCGAGGCGGACATAGCCGAGGCCGACGTCCACGATGGTCTGCATGTGGCGGGCGATGACCGGCTGGTTGGCGAAGAACTCGAGGGCCTCCTCACAGGAGAGGTCCAGCACCTCGGCGATGTTCTTGCCCTTGAACTCGATGTCGAGGGTGTCCCGGTTGTAGCGGGCCCCCTTGCACACCTCGCAGGGCACGTAGACGTCGGGCAGGAAGTGCATCTCGATCTTGATCGTCCCGTCGCCCGCGCAGGCCTCGCAGCGTCCGCCCTTGACGTTGAAGGAGAAGCGGCCGGGCAGGTAGCCCCGGACCTTGGCCTCGTTGGTCTGGGCGAAGAGCTTGCGGATGTGGTCGAAGACGCCGGTGTAGGTGGCCGGGTTGGACCGCGGCGTGCGACCGATGGGCGACTGGTCGATGGCGATGACCTTGTCGAGCGCGTCCATGCCGTCCACGGCGGTGTGACGGCCGGGCGGGATCTTCGACTTGTAGATCCGCTGCATGAGCGACCGGTAGAGGATGTCGTTGACCAGGGTGGACTTGCCCGAGCCCGACACCCCGGTCACACAGATGAAGCAGCCCAGCGGGAGCTCCACGTCGAGGTCCTGGAGGTTGTGCTCCCGGGCGCCCCGGACCACCAGCCAGTCGTCGCCCGGTTTGCGCCGCAGCTCCGGCACGGGGATCTTCCGGCGCCCCGACAGGTACTGGCCGGTCATCGACGCCCGGTTGCGCAGCAGGCCCTTGACCGTGCCCGAGTGCACGACCTGTCCGCCGTGCTCCCCCGCCCCCGGGCCGATGTCGACCACGTGGTCGGCCACCCGGATCGTCTCCTCGTCGTGCTCCACGACCAGGACGGTGTTGCCGAGGTCCCGGAGGCGGACGAGGGTCTCGATCAGGCGCTGGTTGTCCCGCTGGTGCAGGCCGATCGACGGCTCGTCGAGGACGTAGAGCACGCCGACCAGGCCGCTGCCGATCTGGGAGGCCAGCCGGATGCGCTGGGCCTCGCCGCCGGCCAGCGTCCCCGCGTTGCGGTGCAGCGACAGGTAGTCGAGGCCGACGTCGAGGAGGAAGCCCATCCGGGCCTGGACCTCCTTGAGCACCGCCTCGGCGATCATCCGGTCCCGCTCGGAGAGCTCGAGCCCGCGGATCAGCTCGGTCGACTCGCCGATGGGCAGCGAACACAGCTCGTGGATGTTGCGGCCGTCGACGGTCACCGCCAGCGACAGCGGCAACAGCCGGGCCCCGTCGCACACGGGGCAGGCCACCTCCCGCATGTAGCCCTCGATCTGCTCGCGGGCGTTGTCGGACTCGGCCTCGGCATGGCGGCGCTGCAGGTACGGGACGGCCCCCTCGTACTTGGCGTGGTAGCTGCGGGATCGGCCGTAGCGGTTCTTGTACTTGACGTGGACCCGCTTGTCCCCGGCACCGTTGAGGAGCAGCGTGGTGGCCTTGTCGGGCAGCTCGCGCCAGGCCACGTCGACCGGGATGTCGTTGTCCTCGGCCACGGCCTCGATGAGGCGCTTGAAGTACTGGCTGTGGCCGCTGGCCCAGGGGGCGATGGCCCCCTCCTCCAGGCTCAGGTCGGGGTTGGGCACGATCAGCTCGGGGTCGACCTCGAACTTGGTGCCGAGCCCGTCGCAGCTGGTGCAGGCGCCGTAGGGCGAGTTGAACGAGAAGTTGCGGGGGGCCAGCTCCCCGTAGGAGGTGCCACAGGTGGGGCAGGCCAGGTGCTGGCTGAAGGTCAGCACCTCGCGCTCCTCGTCGCTCAGGCCTTCGCCGTCGCGGGGCACCAGCTCGATCTCCGCGGTGCCCTCGGCCAGCTGGAGGGCGGTCTCCAGCGAGTCGGTGAGACGGCGCTCGATGCCCTCCCGCAGGACCAGGCGGTCCACCACCACCTCGATGGTGTGCATCTCGTAGCGAGCCAGCTCGGCGCCCTGGCTGGCCAGCTCGGCCAGCTCGCGGATCTCGCCGTCCAGTCGCACGCGGGCGAAGCCCTGGGTGGCCAGATCGGCCAGGAGGGTGTCGTAGGTGCCCTTGCGGCCCCGCACCACCGGCGCCAGCACCTGGAAGCGGGTGCCCTCGGGCAGCTCCAGGATCCGGTCCACGATCTGCTGGGGGGTCTGCCGGTTGACGACGGTGCCGTCCTTCGGGCAGTGCGGTACCCCGATGCGGGCGTAGAGCAGGCGGAGGTAGTCGTAGATCTCGGTGATCGTCCCCACCGTGGAGCGCGGGTTGCGGGAGGCGCTCTTCTGGTCGATGGAGATGGCCGGCGAGAGGCCCTCGATGAAGTCCACGTCGGGCTTGTCCATCTGGCCGAGGAACTGGCGGGCGTAGGCCGACAGCGACTCCACGTACCGACGTTGGCCCTCGGCGTAGATGGTGTCGAACGCGAGGGACGACTTGCCCGAGCCGGACAGGCCGGTGAGCACGATGAGTCGGTCCCGCGGCAGGTCCAGCGAGATGTCCTTGAGGTTGTGCTCGCGGGCGCCGCGGATCACCAGTTGATCGGCCACGAGGCGACTCTACCGGCGCCCCCCTACCCGAACACGTGTTTGCCCCCGGAGAGGGTTCACCCCTCCCGGAGGCTGATGACCGTCCAGCTCGACCCGCGCTTGACCCGCTCGTCGCTGAGGACCGTCCAACCGGCGAGCGACCCACGGTCCTGCCCCGGGTCCCGGGTGGCCAGGACCACGTCCCGGTCGGCCTCCTCCAGCCGCTCGAGCCAGACCGCCAACGCGTCGGATTCGACGTACAACCAGTCCTCCCCGGCGAGCACCTGGCGCCAGGCGAAGCGGGCGGCGGCGCCCGCGGTGGCCACGACCACGGGGTCATCCAGTCGCGCCCGAGCGGCCTCGACCCGGATCACGAACTCGTCAGTGGCCTCCTCGGTGGTGACCAGTGCCCGTCCACCGGCCACGGCGAAGGCCAGGCTGGTCACCACCATCGCCCCGGCCAGGAGCCGGCGGGTCGACTGGTCGATGCCGGCGAGCACGTCCCGGAGGCCGATGACGAGGAGCGGGACGATCAGGACCAGCCCGATGGCGAAGTATCGGCCTCCCCACTCCCCTGAGCCACCGGAGGCATACTGCGTCGCCAGTACCGCGGCGGCGAACAGCGCGACGGTGGCCACCAGCCAGCGGCGCTCCGGGTCCCGCCCGACCGTGCCGCCCAGGGTGGCCAGGCCCGCCGTGACGAGCGGCGCGGCGACGAGCAGGCCCGAAGTGACCTGTGGCTCCATGACCGCCCGGGCGACCGCGCCGACCATGGCCAGCCCGGCGAACAGGCGGATGCCGGAACGGTCCTCGGGCCGGCGTCGGGCGATCACGACCGCGGCCAGCAACGAGGCGACGGCAAGCACCGTGACGAGGTCGCCGGGACCCAGCGACCCGTAGGACGGCAGGAACAGGGTGATGAACGCTGAGGTCAGCCGGCCGACGACATAGCCGGGCTGGCCCACGCCGGCCGAGCCCTCGGTGCCGATGCCGCCGGTGACGCCGGAGGACAGCCAGCCGTCGAGCTCGTGACCGATGACCGTGCCCGCCAGGACCGCCACCGCCGCGGCCGCCGTCAGCCACCGGCGGGTGCGCCACGCCAGCCAACCGGTGGCCAGGAGCAGGGCCGCACCCATCAGGACGGCCTCGTTGCGCAGCAGGACGGCGCCGGCCATGGCCGCGACGACGGCCAGGAGCGGGGCCCCGGCCTCCCGACGATGGACCCGGAGCACGGACAGCGCGGCCCCGGCGACCAGTGCGGCGCCGAGGGAGTGGGCGATGACGACCCAACTGTCGACAAACAGCGGGGTGGCCAGGCCGGTCACCCAGAGCGCCGCGGGACCCAAGCCCGGGGAGAGGCGAGAGGTCAGCTCCGCGGCGAGGAGCGCAGCGAGCAGCGTGCCCAGCACTGAGGTCAGGACCATCCCGGTCGTGCCGCCCCAATCGTCGGCGAAGGCGAGGAGGACGGCGTAGGACGGGTGCTTGGCGAAGGGCGCGGAGGCGGGCTCGCCGGGTCGGTCGACGGGATCCGACTTCTCGAGGGGGAACGCCTCGTTCGCCGGGTCGAGGTCGGCCAAGGGGTGATCGAGGGACCAGCCCCGGCCGTCGCTCAGGAGCCGGGCTTGGGCCATCGCCGCCCCTTCGTCGGCCGAGAACTGGCCGGCCCGCCCGAGGACGGGCACGAGAGCCAGCAGGACCAGCGCCAAGGCGAGGGTGTGGGCCCACAGCGGGGCGCGGAGCACCCGGGTCCCGGTCGCCGCGGGCGGGGCGAGGACGTCAGTCGCGGACAAGGACCTGCACCTGCAGATCGCCGCCGAGGGCGGCCAGCGGCCACGTGTCGGTGAGGCGGTAGCCGACGATCGACGGGGTGGTCAGGGGCGCGCCGTCCGTCGGTGGTCGCCGTATGACGACGATCGTCGGCGGGGCGACCTCCCGGGCGAGGGCGACGACGGCCTCGAGACTGGCGTCGTCGGCGGAGAGCCACCGCCGGTCGTCGTACCAGGCCCCCAGCTCCCGGCCGAGGTGGGGCAGGTTGGTCACCACCACGGTGTCGGCCGGCAGGGCGTCGAGGGCCTCACCCTGGTCGGCCACCACGTCGGTGCGGTGGATGTGCCACACCAGGCCGAGGGCTCCGACGGCGATCGTGATCCCCAGGAGGACCCGCGCCGGGAGGCGGCGGCGAACCGGTCCCTCGAGGGCGACGGCGGCGAGCACGAGGAGCAGGAGGGCGGGCACCAACAGGTAGCGGCCGCCCCACTGCAGGATGTGGCCGCCCTTCCACTGCACCGCCCAGACCAGGGGTACCGCCCCCAGCGCGGTGCCGAGCAGGACCCTGACGGGCGGGGTCCGGGTGACGGTGGCCGCCAGGACGATGACGGGGACGGCGGCCAGCACGCCGGGCACGTTGGCCCAACCGTCGAGCAGTCGGAGGCCGTACAGGGCCACGACCAGCACCGTGACGCCCCGGGTCGCGGCGGGCGACAGCCGCAGACGGCCCGCCAGGCCGAGCGTGAGGACGAGCAGGGCGGCGGCCAGGACCAGGGCGACGGCGATCCCGGTGGCGGTCTCGTCGGCCAACAGCCCCGGGCCCGTGACCACGGCATCGGTGGCCCGTCGGCCCAGCTCGGACCCCGCGTCCAGTGCCCCCGAGGAGGCCCGGGCATCCCGCACCCCCGACCCGAGGAGCCAACGCTCGAGGACGGCATTGGCCAGCAGGAGGCTTCCGGCGGCGAGCACCCCGACCACCACCAGCCCCGGGCGTCGGGTCCAGCGCCGCCGGACCTCACCCACGCACAGGCAGGCGACGGCGAAGCTGATGACCGAGGCCCCGACCTCCGCCCGCAGCAGCAGCGCCGCACCGAGGAGGGCGCCCGCCGCCGCGGCGCGGGTCGGCCGGTCGGCGTCCAGGGCGAGGGCGATCCCCCACAGGGCGAGCCCGGCCGCGGGCGCATGCTCCCAGGCGTCCACGGCGTAGACGGCGAGCGGGGACGCCACGCCGACGAGCCAGAAGGCGATGTCCCCTCGGGCCCCGAGCTGCCGGGCGAGGTGGCGGGCCGCCAGCGCGGCGGCCACGCCCCCGGCCACCGACAGGAGCGTGACCCCGAGCGGCCCGGCGACGGCCCAGAGCCCGGCGGTGGTCGCCGCATAGGGCAGGCTCGTGGCCTGGACCCAGCGGTCCCCGACCCGCTCGGTGTTGGCCAGGGGGTGGAACCATCCATCGGGGTCGAGGCCTTCGGCCCAGTAGCCGACGTCCGGGGACAGCGTCCGGCCCTCGGCCATGACCCGGGCCGTGGCCAGCTTCCCGCCGGAATCCGAGATCAGGCCCGCCCGAGGGTCGCCGAGGGCGACGATGACGAGGTAGACGGCGACGAGCACGGCCGCCGCCACCGCAGGGCGACGAATCCCGGCGGAGGGATGGTCAGGCCGCGCGCGGGTTGGGCTCGGCAACACCGGTATCCATCGGCAGCAGCCAGCGCGGCCCAAGGGCGGCGCGCCGGCGGAGGCTACGGGCCGGCGAGCCTCGCCATCACGGCATGCTTGGCCCGGTCGGGCAGGAGGCGGCTGAGCGTGCCCGCCACCTTGGCGTCGGGGCCGACCAGGTACCGGTGCTTCGGGCGCTTGGCGAAGAGGGCGTGGGTCACGGCGTCGGCCACCTTGTCGGCGCCGACGCCCTTGGTCTCGCTCTCCGCGATGCCGTCCCGGATCGACTGCATCCCTTTGGCGTACCGCTCGAAGGCCTCGGCGGGCAGTTCCCGCTCCAGGCGCTCGGTGGTGGCCCGACCCTTCTCCCAGATGGCGGTCCTCACCGCCCCGGGCTCGACCACGGCGACCCCGATCCCCCACTCGGCCAAGTCGTGGCGCAACGACTCGGCCAGGCCCTCGATGGCGAACTTGGAGGAGCAGTAGGGCCCCATGAGGGTCGTGCCCACCCGGCCACTGATCGATCCCACGAACACGATGCGTCCCCGGGCGGCACGCAGGAGGGGCAGCGCGGCCCGGGTCACCGACACCTGGCCGACCACGTTGACCTCGAGCTGGTTCCGCCATTCGTCCAAGGGCAGGTACTCCAGCGGCCCGCCCAGCGCGATGCCCGCGTTGTTGACCACGCCGGCCAGGCCCGCGCCGCCGACGGCGTCGGCGATGCGCTCGCCGACGGCGGCCACTTGGGCCTCGTCGGTGATGTCCAGGATGACCGGGGTCAGGTTCGGGCCGCTCAGCGCCTCGCCGTCGGCCTCCCTGCGGACGCCGGCGTACACCGGGTTGCCCCGCGCCGCCAGTGAGCGGGCCACGGCCTCGCCGATGCCCGTCGACGCGCCGGTGACCAGGACGGCGCCCCGATCCCCTCCGCTCATCCGGCTTCCCTCAGCTCTCGTCGTAGGTCGTTGATCTCGTCCCGCAGGCGGGCGGCGTACTCGAAGTTCAGCTCGGTGGCGGCCTCACCCATCTCCTCCTCCAGGGTGGCGATGAGGCGAGCCAGCTCGTCCTTGGGCAGGCCCGCCAGCTCGCTGCGCTCGCTGAGGCTCTTGCGCCGCCGACTGCGGCCGGGCGTGGGCGTCGACTCGTCGGGCCGGAGTTGGGCCAGGATGTCGGTGACCGCCTTGCGGATGGTCTTGGGGTCGATTCCGTGCTCGGCGTTGTAGGCCTGCTGGAGGCCCCGGCGACGGTTGGTCTCCGACAGCGCCCGCTGCATGGAGTCGGTGACCTGGTCGGCGTACATGATCACCTGACCCCCGACGTTGCGGGCGGCGCGGCCGATGATCTGGATGAGGGCCGTCTCGCTGCGGAGGAAGCCCTCCTTGTCGGCGTCGAGGATGGCCACGAGGGACACCTCGGGCAGGTCGAGGCCCTCCCGCAGCAGGTTGATGCCGACCAGGACGTCGAACTCGCCGAGGCGGAGGGACCGCAGCAGCTCGATGCGCTCGATGGTGTCCACCTCGCTGTGGAGGTACCGCACCCGGACGCCCAGCTCCAGCAGGTAGTCGGTGAGGTCCTCGGCCATCTTCTTGGTCAGGGTGGTCACCAGGACCCGGTCCCCCGCGTCGGTGCGGAGGTTGATCTGCTCCAGCAGGTCGTCGATCTGGCCCTTGGTGGGCCTGACGATCACCTCGGGGTCGATGAGGCCCGTGGGGCGCACGATCTGCTCGACCACCCGGGCCGAGCGCTCCAGCTCCCAGGGCCCCGGCGTGGCGGACAGGAACACCACCTGGTTGATCCGCGCCATGAACTCGTCGAAGCGCAGCGGGCGGTTGTCGGCCGCGGAGGGCAGGCGGAAGCCGTGGTCGACCAGGGTCTCCTTGCGGCTCCGGTCCCCCTCGTACTGGCCGTGGAGCTGGGGGATCATCACGTGGGACTCGTCCAGGACCATCAGGAAGTCGTCCGGAAAGAAGTCCAGGAGCGTGTTCGGCGCCTCGCCCCGGGCCCGGCCGTCGATGGGGCCCGAGTAGTTCTCGATCCCGTTGCAGAAGCCGACCTCCTGCATCATCTCGAGGTCGTAGCTGGTGCGCATGCGGAGGCGCTGGGCCTCCAGCAGCTTGCCCTGCTCCTCGAACTCGGCCAGCCGTTCCTGGAGCTCCACCTCGATGCGCGCGATGGCCAGGCGCATGCGCTCGTCCCCGGTGACGTAGTGGCTGGCGGGCAGGATCATCAGCTCGTCCACCACGTCCAGCTGCTCCCCGGTGAGCGGGTCCACCAGGACGATGCGCTCGATCTCGTCGCCGAACAGCTCGATGCGGACGGCGTGCTCCTCGTAGGCGGGGTGGACCTCGAGGGTGTCGCCCCGGACCCGGAACCGGCCCCGGGTGAGGTTGAGGTCGTTGCGCTCGTAACGGATGTCCACCAGCTTCCGCAGGATCGAGCGCATGTCGTGCTCCTCGCCCACCCGGACGTAGAGGAGCTGGTCCCGGTACTCCTCGGGCGAGCCCAGGCCGTAGATCGCCGACACCGAGGCCACCACGATGGTGTCCCGCCGGGTGAGCAGCGAGGCCGTGGTGGCGTGGCGCAGCCGCTCGATCTCGTCGTTCACCGACGAGTCCTTCTCGATGTAGGTGTCGCTCGAGGGCAGGTAGGCCTCGGGCTGGTAGTAGTCGTAGTAGGAGACGAAGTACTCGACCTTGTTCTTCGGGAAGAACTCCCGGAACTCGTTGGCCAGCTGGGCCGCCAGGGACTTGTTGGGCGCCATCACCAGCGTCGGCCGCTGGGCCTGCTCGATGGTCCAGGCGATGGTGGCGCTCTTGCCGCTCCCGGTGATGCCCAGCAGGGTCTGGAAGCGCTCCCCCGCGGCCAGCCCCTCGGCCAGGCCCGCGATGGCGGCCGGCTGGTCCCCGGCCGGCGCGAAGTCCGACACCATCTCGAAGCGGTCGACACGAGCCACCGGGGAAGGGTACCGACGAGGGGTGACAGCGGCCGGCGGGCCCGACGCCCTCACGGGCCGGTCGGCGCCGCCGACGGGAGCGCCGTGGCCCTGATCACCGGACGTGACCTCGACGCGCCGCGGGCGGCGTCGCCGGACGCCGCCCCCTCCTCGGGGCGCGGTCTGGTCGTCCTCTTCACGCTGGCCAGCTTCGTCGGCTCCACCCTGCTCTTCCTGGTGCAGCCGCTGGTGGCCAAGCTGCTCACCCCGCTGCTGGGCGGCACGCCGGACGTGTGGAACACCGCCATGGTGTTCTTCCAGGCCACCCTCCTCCTCGGCTACGGGGTCGCCCACCTCGGGGCCCGGCGGCTGCGCGGCCGCCAGATCCCGGTCCACGTGATCCTCGTGGCCGTCCCGCTGCTGGCCCTGCCCCTGGCCGTCCCCACCGGCTGGCGCCTCCCGGACGGCACCGCGCCCGCCCTGTGGACCCTGCTCGTGCTGGCCGTCACCGTGGGCCTGCCCTTCCTGGCCCTGTCCACCGCCAGCCCGACCTTCCAGCGCTGGTTCTCCCTGAGCGGCCACCGCCACGCCGCCGACCCGTACTTCCTCTACGCCGCGGGCAACGTGGGCAGCCTCCTGGCCCTGCTCGCCTACCCCCTGGTGCTCGAGCCCCGGCTGTCGACGTCGGAGCAGAGCCGCCTGTGGAGCCTCGGCTACCTGACCTTCGTGCTCCTCACGGGGGCGTGTGCGTGGGCACTGCGGCGCCGTCCGGGGGCCACCGCCTCCCTCGCGGCCGCCGAGGCCGGGCCGACCTCGCCCCCCCTCGCGTCAAGTCTGCGCCTCCGCCTCGTCACCTTCGCCTTCGTCCCCAGCCTCCTGCTGCTGGGGGTGACCCGGCACCTGAGCACCGACATCGCCTCCATCCCCCTGCTCTGGGTCGTCCCACTCGCCCTCTACCTCCTGAGCTTCGTCCTGGCCTTCGGTCGGTCCCCGGCCCGGCTCATCGACCTCTCGGGCCGCACCGTCGCCCTCCTGGCGGTGCCCCTCGCCGCCTCGTTCGCGGCCGCGTTCGACTCGGTGTGGCTGGTCCTGGCCCCCCACCTCGTCTTCTTCCTCGCCGCGGCCACGCTGGCCCACGCCCGCCTGGCCGAGCTGCGGCCCCCGGCCGACCGGCTGACCGAGTTCTACCTGTGGATCTCCCTGGGCGGGGTCCTCGGCGGCATCGCCGGCGCCCTGGTCGCTCCCGCCGTGTTCACCTCGATCCTGGAGTACCCGCTGGCCCTCGGCCTGGTCGTCGCCATGCGCCCCGCAACCGCAGCCGTCGGGCGGCACCTCGATGCCCGGGGCGTCGCGGTGGCCGCCACCCTCGCCATCGGCCTGGGCCTGGCCTGGCGGGCCACCGGCGCCGCGGCGACCCCCGAGGCGGCCCGCCTGCCCGTCCTCTTCCTGGCCCTGGTGGGCGCCGGCGCGTACGTGGCACTCCGCTCGCCCCGCACCTTCGCCCTCGCCATCGGCGGGGTGCTCCTGGTCGCCGGCCTGGCCGAGCCCAACCCCACCCTGGACGCCGAGCGCACCTTCTTCGGCGTGCACCGGGTGTTCGAGGACGACCAGGGCCGCCACGTCCTCGCCAACGGCACCACCACCCACGGCCTGCAGGACCTCACCGACCCGACCACCCCGCTGGGCTACTACCACCCGGACGGTCCCATCGGCGACCTGTTCACCAGCGGCGTCGACGCCCCACCACGGGACGTGGCCCTGGTCGGCCTCGGCACCGGCGCCCTGGCCGCCTACGGTCGCACCGGGGACAGGTTCACCTACTACGAGATCGACCCCGCGGTGGCCCGGATCGCCTCCGATCCTGCCTACTTCAGCTACCTGGCCGACAGCGCCGCCGCCACCGACATCGTCCTCGGCGACGGGCGCCTGTCCCTGGAGCGCACCGAGGAGGTCTACGACGTCCTGGTGCTCGACGCCTTCAGCTCCGACGCCATCCCGATCCACCTGTTGACCGCGGAGGCCGTAGAGGCCTATCTCTCCCATCTCCGGTCCGACGGGGTGCTGGCGATCCACATCTCCAACCGCTACTTCGACCTGGCGCCGGTGGTCAGCCGCCTGGCCGAGACCTTCGGCCTCTCTGCGGTGGGTCGCCTCGATGCCCCCTCGTCCGAGCAGGTCGAGGCCGGCCACTGGTCCTCCACCTGGGTCGCCCTCGCCGCCGACCCCGCCGCCCTGTCCGGCCTCGGCGCCGAGGACGGCTGGGGGGCCCTGCCCGCCCCCGATGGCCGCCTCTGGAGCGACGACTACTCCGACCTGTTGGGCGCCTTCCGCTTCTAGAGCTGCCGGTGGGCCGGCTCGCCCTGCCGGGCCATTGGATGCCACACGCATCGTCGAGCCGGGCCAACCGATGGCAAGGAAGGGGGCGTGGGGTCGGGCTGTGGGCCGTCGGGGGCACGAAATCCCACGCCCTGTGACCAGCCGTCGTTCTGGCGGCTGGTTCCGTTGCCAGAGCGACCGAATCAGCCGCCAGAACGGTGACAGGACCACGATCGGCCCGATTCCGCCACGGAGCGTGGGATTCGGCGCCCGACTGCTGCCGAATACGTTCGGTCCGCCCGACCGGCGGCAATCTGGTTCCTCGGAGGGCCGGGTCTGCCGCCGGTTCGCCTGGCGGCAGGCGGGTGAGCACCCAACGTGAGATTCCGGTGCCGAGGAGGGCCCGCAGCCCGACAACACGCCCCCATCCCTGCCGTCGTTCTGCCCGGCAGCGAGGACCAGCCCGCCCGCGACCACCCTGCGGCCCGACAACACGCCCCCGTCCTTGCCATCGGTCCGCCCGGCCCGACGACCCGAACGCCCCGCCGACCCGAAGTCCGACGGGCGCCTCAGTCCCCGGCCACCGGGGGCTGGGCCTGCATCCAGGGCCACAGGGCGTCGACCTGGGCCAGGAGGCCGTCGACGGTTCCGCGGTTGTCCAGGACCCGGTCGGCCTTGGCCAGCCGGTCCTCCCGGGAGGCCTGGCGGCTGATCCGGGCCCGGGCGTCGCCCTCGGTGAACCCCCGGTGCTCGACCAGGCGGGCCACCGCCACCTCGGGGTCGAGGTCGACCACGACCAGCGCGGCCATGTCGTCCCGCCCCGACTCCACCAGCAGCGGCACGTCGAGCACGACCACGTCGTCGGTCTCGGCCGCGGCGGCGAGTTGCTCGGCGATCGCCACCCCCACCGCCGGGTGGACGATGGCGTTCAGCGCCTTCAGCTCCTCGGGGTCGTTGAACACGATGGCGGCGAGCGCGGGACGATCCAGGGTCCCGTCCCCGGCGACGACGCCGGGGCCGAACCGTTCGACGATGGCGGCGAAGACCTCCGTGCCCGGCTGCTGCACGGCCCGGGTGATGGCATCGGCGTCGATGACGCGGGCACCCAGCTCGGCCAGTCGGGCCGACACCGTCGACTTGCCCGAGCCGATGCCCCCGGTGAGGCCGATGAGGATCACCTGGCCAACGTAGCGAGTGGCTCGATTGGTCTACAGATCCGTCCGCGACGGCCGATGGATACGGGTCCAAAGCTCCACGAGGGGGACCGAGACGCCGCCGACCATGCGCCTCAGCACCAAGACCCACAGTCGCTCCGACGACGCGGCCCCGCGCCGCCGCTTCTCCCTCCTGCGCCGCACCGCGCGCCTGAACCGGGAGGGCGGGCTGCAGGACGCCCCGCTGGTGGTGGCCTCGGGCCTGGTCGACGACGTCGACCGCCTGACGGCCTTCGGCCCGGCCATCCTGGCCGTGCGCTGGGGCACCACGGTCCTGTCCGGGGCGCTGGCCGCGCCCGCCTTCATCGAGGCCGACTGGCGCACGGTGGCCTGGTTCGGCGTACTGGTGGCCTACACGCTCCTGCGCACGGCCCAACCCCTGAAGTACACGGGCGACACCAAGAGCCTGATCCTCGTCCTGGCCGAGCTGGTCCTGCCCATCCTGGCCGTGATCAACACGGGCTACTGGGATTCGCCGTTCGTCTTCTCGATCCTCACGGCGCTCACGATCGCCGGCTTCGCCCGCGGGTTCGGCTTCGGTCTCCGGCTGGCGGCCGTCGCCGCCCTTGCGGTGTCGCTGCCCGCGCTGGCCGAGACCGGCTACGACAGCGAGTCGGTCCGCCTCGCCGCCCAGTGGGCCGCTGTGCTGCTGCTGGTGGCCATGGTCGCCGGCTACGGCCGACGCATCTCCGGTGAGGCCGACCGCCAGCACTCTGTGGCCATCGAGCGCCTCGGCCGCCTGGCCGATGCCAACACCCTGCTCTTCTCCCTGCACCGGGTGGCCCAGACCCTGCCGGCGTCCTTTGACCTGGACGACGTGCTGGACACCACGCTGAGTCGCCTCCGGGACCTGTTCGACAGCGACGCGGTGGCGATCATCCTGATGGACGACACCGACTCTCAGTGGCTGGTCATGCGCCGTCACGGCGTCCGCCTGCCCGACGCCATCCCCCACGAAGAGCTGCCCGCCGCCCTGCGGGAGGTCGTCGGCACCGGTGAGGTCGGCAGCGCCCCCAACCTGCTCGTCGGTGGCGGCCCCGGCCTGGCCCCCTCCATGGGCTCGGGCCTCTACGCCCCGCTGCGGGCCCGGGGCGCCATCATCGGCCTCGTCGCCATCGAGCACGGCACCCCCCACCGCTACTCGCAGCGGGACGTCGAACTGCTCACCGGTTTCGTGGAGCCCGCCGCCCTCGCCCTCGACAACGCCCGCTGGTTCGCCCGCCTGCGCACCGTCGGCGCCGACGAGGAGCGCACCCGCATCGCCCGCGACCTGCATGACCGCATCGGCCAGTCCCTGGCCTACCTGGCCTTCGAGCTGGACCGCATCGTCGACTCCGACGAGCGGGGTGACGATCTCGGCCCCTCTCTGGACCAGCTCCGCAACGACGTGCGCGGCGTGATCGGCGAGGTCCGCGACACCCTCTACGACCTGCGCACCGACGTCTCCGACGAGCAGGCCTTGGCCCCGGTGCTGGAGAGCTTCGCCACCCGGGTCGCCGAGCGCAGTGGCCTCGCCATCGAGATCCACTGCGACCGGGACATCCGTCTCCCCCTCCTCCAGGAGCGGGAGATGTGGCGCATCGCCCAGGAGGCCCTCGTCAACGTCGAGCGTCACGCCGAGGCGTCCAAGGCCCGCGTCGTGTGGCGCTGCAACGGCCGGTCCGCCGCCCTCGAGGTGCTGGACAACGGCAAGGGCTTCCCGTCCGGTACCGCCGGGCGATTCGACTCCTACGGGATCCTCGGCATGCGGGAGCGTGCCTCGAGCATCGGCGCCACCGTCGAGGTGGCCTCCGCGTCCGGCCGGGGAACCCGGGTTCGCTGCCTCCTCCAACAGGGGAACTGACATGTCCATGCAAACGCCCACCGAGCTCGGCCGGCCCACGGCACCTCCGGCGCCTGGGGCCCCGGCCGTTCGTCTGATGCTGGCCGACGACCACCGGATGCTCCGTGAGGGTCTGCGGCGGTCCATGACCGAGCAGGGGTTCAGCGTCGTCGGCGAGGCCGCTGACGGGGCCCAGGCGGTCGAGCTGGCCCACCGGCTGCGCCCCGACGTCGTCCTGATGGACGTGACCATGCCCGAGCTGGACGGTGTGGGGGCGACGCGGGAGATTCGCTCGGCCCTGCCCGACGTGCGGGTGGTCATGCTGACCATGCACGCCGACGAGGACGTGCTCGCCTCGGCGATCCGGGCCGGCGCCAGCGGCTACCTGGTCAAGGACTGCTCCACCAGGGAGATCGCCGAGGCCGTGCGCATGGCCGCCTCCGGCGAGACGATCATCTCCCCCAACCTGGCCGCCTCGATGCTCGACGAGGTCCGCAAGCTCGACGCTCCCGCCCAGACCGACGACCAGCGGGTCGTCACCCGTCGTGAGGAGGAGGTCCTGCAGCTCATCGCCAACGGCTGCAGCACCCCTGAGGTGGCCGAGCAGCTCTACATCAGCCACAAGACGGTCAAGAACCACCTGGCGTCCATCTACCAGAAGCTCGACGCCCGCGACCGCACCCAGGCGGTCCTGCAGGCGGTCCGCATGGGCATCGTCCACCTGGACTGATCCCACCCGGATCAACGGCTAAGGGTCGTCCGTCCGTGTGCCGATGATCGCAGGGAGCACCGGTCTCCGTCTTGGGGCCGGTGCCGGGACAACCGAGGAGATCCGATGACTGTGACCCGAAGCCACTCACCCCCCGGGGTGCGGGCCCGTGACGAGCGGGCGGCCAGCCTCGTCGAGTATGTGATGATGATCGCCCTGATCGCCTTCGTGTGCATCACCGCGATCACCTACTTCGGCAGCGAGAACGCCGGCAGCGTGAACGACTCCGCCAGCGAGATCGTCATCGCCGGCTGAGGCCGGCCACTACCCACAGGAGGCGCTCCCCCTGCGGAGCGCCTCCTGTCGCGTCCGGGGAACCGCCGCCGGGGCGTTCGACTGCCCAGGCGATTCGGCCTCGATCGGCGGGCAGAAATGACGACCACGGGGGCGTGGGGACGGGCTGGAGCGGTCGGGGGCACGAGGGAGCCCTGATCTCATTCCCAGTGGTCCTGCTGCCGACTGAGGCGGGTCAGGCGGGGACGACGAGGAGCCAGTTGTCGTCCTCGTAGGCGATCTGCCAGGTGGGGGACGCGGTGAGCTCCTCGGCCAGGTCGGCGTCGGTGTTCCAGAGGACCGCGTCGGCGTCCCAGCGCTCGGCGATCTGCTCCCAACCCTCGTCACCCTTCATCAGGGTGCGGTAGTCGTCGATGACCTCGACGGGGAACATGTCGTAGCGGTCGTCCATGAAGACGGGCATGTCGACGTAGCGGGCCTCGAGGTAGTTGCCCACGAAGTCCCGGCTGATGACCCGGACGTCGGGGCCGACCAGGTCGTGGGCCTCCATCCAGTCCACGGCCTCGGTCGGGTAGAACGCCAGGTCGGCCTGGGGGCCCCGCAGGGCGGCCAGGGCGACGAGCAGGGTGAGGGCCCCGAGCACGATGCCGACGGTCCGGAAGATCGGCCGGCGCTCGTGGCCCAGGTCGCTACCCAGGCCCGCCAGGGCCGGGGCCACGGCGGCCATGACGATGATCCCCGCCGGGGCCACGTTGCGGGCGCTGGTCAGCGCCAGGCCGGTCAACACCAGGAGGGGCAGGAAGGCCCGGAACCGGCGGTGGCGGGCCAGCAGGGCCAGGACGGAGAGTCCGGCCATCAGCACCAGCAGGCGGGGGGCCAGGTCGCCGTAGTCCGGCGGCCGCCACTCGTCGATGAAGCGCAGGGTGTCGGCCTTGCCCAGTAGCTCGATCGGGAACACCAGCAGCTTCGGGCCGATCGGGTTCACCGCACCCAGCAGCAGGCCCAGGCCGGCCCAGGTGGCCACCTGCAGCTCCCGCCGGGCGGGTTCCCGGTCGAGCCAGCGGCCGACCACCAGGGTCCCCAGGAGCACGAAGCCCATCGGGAACGAGCCGTGGGTGTTCACCCAGACCCAGAGCAGGGGTGCTGCCACCCAGGCCGGTCCGGCCCCGTTGGCCAGGACGTACAGGGCGGCCAGGCCGACGAAGCCGAAGAGCATCGGGCGCTCGGCCCAGCCCTCGGTGCCCATCAGCAGGATCGGCAGGATCAGGGCGGCCCGCACGACGACGGCGCCGGCGGGCTCGGTCAGGCGCCACAGGAGGTAGGCCAGGAGCGCCGTGGTGAGCCCGATCACGATCCGGACTCCACCCAGACCCCCGACGACCTCGGCCACGGCGTAGAGCGCCGAGGCCAGCCACGACTGCACCGTCCAGGGCTCGCCCGCGGCCGTGAAGCTGTAGGGGTCGGTGGTCGGGATGCCGCCGTCCAGGATCAGGCGGCCCGTCGCCAGGTGGGTGAAGAAGCTGTTGTCCGACAGCCGCTGGAGGCCGATGAGCAGGCCCGCCAGGGTGACGACGAGGCCGACCAGGGCCTCGAGGGAGAGGCCCCGGGCCACGTCGGACACCGACGGGTCCCCGGTTGGCGTCACCGCCGACCGGGCCCGCTGGATCGTCGCCACGGCCGTCGCCGTCCCCGAGCTCAGAAGCTCCGGGAGATGTTGATCATGGCCGGTCCGATGACCACCACGAACAGGGCCGGGAAGATGCAGAACACCATCGGGATCAGCATCTTGACGGGGGCCTTCTGGGCCTTCTCCTGGGCCAGCTGGCGCCGCTTGATGCGCATCTCGTCGGCCTGGGCCCGCAGGACCCGGCCGATGGAGACGCCGAAGGCGTCAGCCTGCAGGATCGCCAGCACGAACGAGCGGATCTCGGGGACGTTGGTCCGGGTCTCCATGGCCCGCATGGCGTCGGCCCGGGACGAACCGGCCCGCAGCTCACCCAACATGCGGGCGAACTCGTCAGAGAGGGGCCCGGGCACCGAGCTGACGGTCCGGTCGACGGCCTGCTCGAAGCCGAGGCCGGCCTCGACGCTGATGGTCAGCAGGTCGAGGATGTCCGGCAGCTTGCGCTGCATGGTCACCTGGCGCTCCTCGACCCGGCGGTTCAGCACCGAGTCGGGGCCGAGGGCCAGGACGGCGCCGCCGAGGCCCAGCAGGCCGAGGCGGAGGATGCCGTCGACGGGCAGGAACACCGTGACGATGATGAACCAGAACGGGATCGCCACCACGGTGATGACCCGGATGGCGAGGAACCGGTCCACCCCGTCGGCGCTGATGCGGCCGGCGTAGACGAACTTCTTGCGCACGGTGTCGACGTAGCCCACCGGCGTGAAGCGGCCGCCCAGGGCAGTCAGGCCCTTGAAGACAGGCAGCAGCGCCCGCTGGTAGAACGGGACCAGCAGCTCCTGGTCACGGACGTCCTGGACCTCGTAGCCCTCCAGCTGGCGCAGGGAGGACCGGACGACGGCCTTCTCCTCGGCGTCGCTGAGCAGCGTGAACACGACGAAGCCGACGACCCCGGCGATCAGGGCGAGGGCGAGATAGAGCAGCATCAGTCAGGCCTCTCAGACATCGATCTCGATGAGCTTCTTCATCCACCAGAAGCCGAATCCGGCCAGGAGCCCGGCGCCGATCAGCATGATGTTGCCGAGCCGCTCGCTGAACAGGATCCCGATGTACTCGGGGTTGATGACCCACATGGCGAAGCCCAGGCCGATCGGCAGGAAGCCGAGGACCATGGCCGACACCTTGCCCTCCGCCGTGAGGGCATCGACGTCGCGACGCAGGCGCTCCCGGGCCACCATCGTCTCGGCCACGGTCATCAGCAGCTCGGCCAGGTTCCCGCCGACTTCGCGCTGGATCCCGATGGCCATGACGGCCCACCGGAAGTCCGCGCTGCCCATCCGATCCGCGGCGGCATCGAGGGCTTCCTCGAGCGGGCGGCCCAGACGGGACTCGGTCACGACCCGTCGCAGCTCGTAGCCGATCGGGTCCTCCACCTCCCGGGACACGGCCTCGACGCCCTGCATGAGCGAGTAGCCGGCTCGCAGGGTCCCGGAGAGGAGCGTGAGCATGTCAGGGAGCTGGGCGTTGAACTTCTTCAGGCGGCGCTTGGCCTTGAAGTTGAGCGCGGCTGACGGGAGCATGATCGCCAGGCCGGTGAGGAGCGCCGTGCCCACGAGGCTGCGGGTCACGACCAGGCTCAACAGGCCCACGACGCCGACCATGGCGGCGTAGAAGAAGAGGGCCTCTGCCGCCCGGAGGGGCATGTCGGCCCGCTCCAGCTTGGCCTCGACGCCGGCCAGGAACCCCTGGCGGTCGGCAAAGTCCTCCGTCATCTCCACCGCACGCTGGATCAGGGCGGTCTTGACGAGGCCGCCGTCCTCGTGCTCGTCCTCGTCGCGGATCGCCTCGTCGACGAAGCCCTCCGAGTACGGCTGCAGGACGTTGGTCAGGTGGCTGTCGTCCTGCTGGGTCAGCATGATCAGGGCGAAGGCCCCGAGACCGGCGGCGAACAGGATGAGGAAGACACCGATGTACTTGGCGAGGTCACTCTGCAGCAGGCCGCCGCCGCCGCTGGACACGGTCTGGGCGAACAGGTCCGCCGGCTTGACCGTCTGGGACCCCCGCACGAAGGCCGCCGTCGTCGTGGCGTCGCCGACCTGGAGCTGGATGTCGGCCACCGCACCGGCCCCGTCGCCGGTCGGCGGCTCGTAGGCCAGCACGTACTGCTGGCCGATGCTCTGGGCCAGCGTGGTGCCCAGCTCGTCGAGCTGCTCGGAGTCGGGCGTGGTGACCAGCCGGCCGCCGGCCCGCGCCACGACGTCCTCGAGGCCGCCGGTGTCGAGGCGGTCACCCTCGAGGCCGATGGCATACACGGGCGCCCCGACGTTGCGCAGGGTGCCGACGGCGTCGCCCGCCGTGGTCAGGGAGGCGAAGCTGCCGCTCCCGGTGATGACGACGACCGTGGGCTGGGCCTCAGGGTCGGCATCGGCGTCGAGGACGCCGGCGGCGCCCTGGATGCCGTTCCACAGCACGCTCTCGCCGTTGGCCTGGAGCTCGCTGATGCTCTCGAGCACCCGCTCCCGGTCGGTGGTGAGCGGCCGCAGGGGCACGAAGCGGTCCGAGAAGGTGACGATGCCCACCGGGATGTCAGCGGGCAGGCCCTCCACCACGGCGGTGACGCCGTCGCGGATGTCGGCCATGACCGGGTCCATGGCCTCGGAGGTGTCCACGGCGATGACCACGGCACGGCTGCCGCCGGCGTCAGCCAGGGGGACGACGTCGCCCACCAGGTCCCGCTCGACCCCGTTGTCGGTGATGACCGCGCCGTCCACGTCGGCCTCGTCGCCGCCGTAGGCGAAGGTCACACGCACGACGTCGCCGCCCGTGGCGTCCACCCCGCGCACGGCGAGGAAGGGCGCGGCGGTGTCCTCGTCGGCGGCCCGGGCGAGGCCCGGCACGACCAGGACGAGGCCGGCCAGCAGCATCGCCAGGGCGACCCGAACGACCTTCATCGAGCGGAGCCGATCATCTGGTGGCCACCGCCGGGCTCGGGCTGGAACACCTCGGGGCCGAGGCGGATGCCCAGGTCCTGGAGCTTCTCGGTGAACTTGGGCCGCACACCGGTGGCCTTGAGGTGGCCGCGGAACTTGCCCCGCTCGTCCACGCCGGCGCCGTAGTCGAAGAGGAACACGTCCTGGAGGGTGATGACGTCGCCCTCCATGCCCTGCACCTCGGTCACGTGGGTGATGCGCCGGGTGCCGTCCCGCAGGCGGGTCAGCTGGACGATGCAGTCCAGGGCGCTGGCCATCTGCTCCCGGATGGCCCGGATCGGCAGGTCGAAGCCCGCCATCAGGGTCATCGTCTCGATTCGGGAGAGGGTGTCCCGAGGGGTGTTGGAGTGGATGGTGGTGATCGAGCCGTCATGGCCCGTGTTCATGGCCTGGAGCATGTCCAGGGCCTCCCCGGCACGACACTCCCCGACCACGATCCGGTCGGGACGCATGCGCAGGGCGTTCTTGACGAGGTCACGGATGGTGACCTGGCCCCGGCCCTCGATGTTGGGGGGCCGGGCCTCCAGGGCCAACACGTGGTCCTGGTGCAGCTGGAGCTCCTTGGCGTCCTCGATGGTGACGATGCGCTCGTCGGCGGGGATGAACGAGGAGAGCACGTTGAGCGTCGTGGTCTTACCGGTACCGGTACCACCGGCAACGATGAGGTTGAGGCGCCCGACCACGCAGGCCTGCAGGAAGCGGGCCGACGCCGCGTTCAGCGTGCCGAAGCGGATCAGGTCGTCGATCTGGAACGGGTCCTTGGAGAACTTCCGGATGGTGAGGAACGGCCCGCCGATGGCCAGGGGATGGATCACCGCGTTGACGCGGGAGCCGTCGGGGAGGCGGGCGTCCACCATGGGGCTGGACTCGTCGAGGCGGCGTCCGACCTCGCTGACGATCTTGTCGATGATGCGCCGGAGGTGCTCCTCGTCGACGAAGCGGGCGTCGGTCTTCTCGAGCTTGCCGGAGCGCTCGATGTAGACCGAGGACGGGCCGTTGACCATGACCTCGGTGAGCTCCTCGTCGTTGAGGAGGCGGTCGATGGGACCGTAGCCGAGGATGTCGTCGGAGACGTCCTGGATGAGCTGGGCCTTGTCGGCGGCCGACAGCGGCGCCCGCTCCTGGGCCAGGGCGGCGTGGAGCTGCTCGTGGACCCGACGCCGCAGGTCCTCCTCGGAGATCCGCTTGTCGTAGAGGATGGGGCCCAGCTCGTCGATGAGGACGTGGTGGATCTTGTGCCGCAGCTCATCGAGCACGGGGTCCCGGAGACCGGGCTGGCCGGCGGGGGTGCCTCCGTCCTGTAGACGCTTGTACAGCGACATCTGCTTCTCCTCGGCGGTCGGGCGCTCGCTCAGCGAGCGGTGTTCTCAGCGGTCAGGAACGTGTCGGCGAGTTGCTCGATGGCCCGGGTGACCGCCGCCTTGGGGGCGGCGAGCACCACGGGCATGCCCTTGTTCACCGACTGGGGCACGACGACGTCGCTGGGGATCAGGGCGTCGGCCTTGACCTGCAGGGTCTTCTCGACCTCGCTGACGTCGAGCTTCACCTTGGAGTTGGCCCGGTTGAGCACCAGGCGCAGCTTGGACATCGGGGTGTCGAGCAGCCGCAGGGTCTGCAGGCCGATCTTCACGTTCTTGATGTTCGGGATGTCCATGCCGGCGACCAGCAGGACGTCGTCACTGATCTCGATGAGGCCGAGGACGACGTCGTTGAAGTACGCGGGCGTGTCGATGACCACGTGGCTGCAGAAGGTGCGCAGGAGCTCGACGATGCGCACCATCTCCTCACCGCGGATCTGGTCGGCGAAGGCCGGCTCCAGCGGGGCGGGCAGCACGTACAGGCCCGAGGCCTCGTGCTGGACCAGCAGGCTCTGCAGCATCGACGAATCCAGCCCGCGGTCCAGGGAGCTGACGGCGTCGACGATGGTGTGCTGGGGGGCCAGCTTCAGCATGACGGCCACGTCGCCGAACTGCAGGTCCGCGTCGACCAGCGCCACCGGGCGGTTGCTCTTCTTGGCCAGGCGCACGGCCACGTTGCAGGCGATCATCGACTTGCCCGCCCCACCCTTGGTGGAGAAGACGGTGATGACCTGACCGTTGACGGTGGGCTCGGGCGCGCCGACCACGCTGCTCGGGTCGATCGGGGCCGGGACCTGCGAGCCGGAGGCCAGCATGTCGCCCACCCGCTTGACGGTCATGGCCAGCTGCGACAGGTCCTGCAGCGGGAGCACGTCGCGCACGCCGGCCCGCAGCGCCTGCTGGAGCACGTCGGTGGTCAGCTGCTCGGCGATGAGGATGGCGCCGACCTCGGGCCGGGGCCGGGTCAGGCGCTCGACGACGACGAGCTGGTCCGGCGAGGCCATCGACGGGCCGAGCACGACGACCAGGGGGGTGCCGTTGAGCTTGGCCGCCAGGGCCTCGATGGAGGGGAACGGGACGACGTGGGCGCCCAGCTGCACGGCCAGCTGGTTCCGGGTCATCTCGTCGGCGTCGACGGTGGCCAGGGGCAGGTGACTCAGATCCGGGGCCGCCGACAGCGGCTCGAGGCCCAAGGTCCCGTTGTCGCCGAAGGACTCCCCTCCCGAGTAGGCCGTGGGCACCGACACCCCGATTGGCGCCAGCTCCACGCCCGCGGCGCCACCGAACGAGTCGGTGCTGCCGAGGGGTTCAGAGAACAGGTTGCTCATGACTCAGGCTCCGGTGCGGGTATTGGGACGGTCGGGGTCAGTACCGGACGGCTACTGCGGGCCGTCGGGGCCGTAGGGGGTCAGGGTCCCGAAGCGGGTCCGGGCGTCCGTCTCACCGGGGAGATCCTCGACCTCGTTGAGGTCGATCCGGGGGATCGGCAGGGCCTGGTAGTCGGGCCCCGTGAGGGCGAGGCTGATCATGCCGGGTTGGGCGGCGATGAGCTGGGCGGCCTCGACCGGCAGGTCCAGGGTGATCAGGCCGCTGCTCACCGGCGCCGGGGCCGCCGCGTCGTCGGCCGCCGCCTGCTCACCGGGCTGGGGTGCGGCCTCGGTGCCGATGGCCAGGATGCGGACCTGGTGGTAGAGCACCCGGGTGTCGCTGCCATAGGCATCGCCGGCGGAGTCATCCTCCGAGTCGCCGCTCACGAAGATGTCGACCAGGTCGCCGGGGACGAGCAGGCCGGCCACCGCGCTCGCGCTGTCCACCGAGATCGTGTAGGCGACGTGGTTCTCCTCGAGCCGCTGGCCGAAGCCGATCGAGCTCGTGGTCGGGTCGACGAACATGCCGTCGACCAGCACCTGGTTGGCCGCCAGGTTGTTCAGGGCGACCTTGCCCGAGATCTGGTCCGGGTCGGTGATGCGGGTGGCGGGCAGGAACTCGCGGGCGATCTCGTCCTCGACGATCAGGCCCTCCTCCATCGCCTGTTCACCCGGCACCCCCTGGGGGATGTCGGCCCGGACGACGAGAACAGGAACGCGCTCGGCGTCCCCGTTCGCCCGGTCCTCGACGCCGCTCACGTAGTTGAGCACGACGAATGCGGCGATGCAGCCCACGGCGATCGCCGCGATGAGAATCATGGTCCTGCGAGAGCTCACGTCCGACCTCTTTGCTTGGTTTGCGCCAATGCCGGTGGGATCCCGGCGGTGTCCCTCCATTGGTCGGCCGGACCATGCCCGTGCTTAGCGATTGCCCCCGATGCTCCAGATCGAGGCCGAAAACGGCGAACGCCCCCCGGCGGACCGGGGGGCGTTCGGCGGTTCGGTTCCCGCTCGGGGCGGTCGGCGATCAGGCGGTGGCGTCGTCCTCCGCCGGGGCCTCGGGAGCCTCGACCTCGGCAACGGGAGCCTCAGGGGCCTCGGGAGCTTCGGCTGTGGCCTCGGGGGCCTCGACCTCGGCGTCGGCCTCCGGTGCCGCCTCGGGCTCCGCGCTGGCCAGGCCGGCATCGGCCAGTGCCGCGGCCATGGCGCCGTTGCCCTCACCGGGGGCGGGCTCGGGCTCGGCCGGGGTCTCGACCACCTTGGGCTGGCCGGTGGCCGGATCCAGGCCGGCCTCCTCGTAGTACTCGGCCCAGGCCTCGTCGATCTCGCCGGACGGGCCGACGTAGTTGCCGGACTCGTCGTAGGCGTGCTCGCCGAAGTGCTCCTGGTACTCGGCGGCCACGACGCCACCCTCGGCGGCCTGCTTGATCGACAGGCTGATGCGGCGACGCTGGAGGTCGAGGTCGATGACCTTCACCCACAGCTCCTCGCCGGGGGTGACGACCTGCTCGGGCAGTTCGACGTGATGGGCCGACATCTCCGAGATGTGGACCAGGCCCTCGATGCCGTCGCCCACCTGGACGAAGGCGCCGAAGGGGACCAGCTTGGTGACCCGCCCGTAGACGAGCTCGCCGACCCGGTGACCGGACGCGAACTCCTCCCAGGGGTCCTGCTGGGTGGCCTTGAGCGAGAGGCTGATGCGCTCGCGGTCGAGATCGACCTCGAGGACCTGCACCTCGATCTCGTCGCCGACGGCCACGACGGAGCTGGGGTGGTCGACGTGCTTCCAGGACAGCTCCGAGACGTGGACCAGGCCGTCCATGCCGCCGAGGTCGACGAAGGCGCCGAAGTTGACCACCGAGGACACGACCCCGGTCCGGCGCTCGCCGGGCTTGAGGTTCTCGAGGAACTCCTCGCGCTGCTCGCGCTGGGTCTCCTCCAGCCACGCCCGGCGGGACAGGACCACGTTGTTGCGGTTCTTGTCCAGCTCGATGATCTTGGCCTCGAGGACCTTGCCGACGTACGGCTGGAGGTCGCGGACCCGCCGCAGCTCGACCAGGGAGGCGGGCAGGAAGCCCCGCAGGCCGATGTCGAGGATGAGGCCACCCTTGACGACCTCGATGACCGGGCCGGAGACCATGCCCTCAGCCTCCTTGATCTCCTCGATCTTGCCCCAGGCCAGCTCGTACTGGGCCCGCTTCTTGGACAGGATCAGGCGGCCGTCCTTGTCCTCCTTGGTGAGGACCAGCGCGTCCAGGCTGTCGCCCAGGGACACGATCTCGGAGGGGTCGACGTCGTTGCGGATCGACAGCTCCCGGCTGGGGATCACCCCCTCGGACTTGTACCCGATGTCCAGGAGGACCTCGTCGTGGTCCACCCGCACCACCGTCCCGGAGACCAGCTGGCCGTCCTTGACCTCGACCATGGTGGCCGAATAGGCGTCGTCGAGGCCGGCGCCGAGATCGTTCTCGACGATCTCGCGGGGGTGGTAGATCCCCTCCGCATCGAAGGTCCCGAACGGGGACTCGTCGGTGGTGGGGGGTTCGGCGACTGCGGTCGCCGAGGAGGTGGGGTCGTCGGACACGGGTAGAGGGACCTTGGTAGAGGGATGGGACGGATGGGTCAGGGGTGCTCCCCCCAGGACCGGTTCCGAAGGCTAGCGACCCCGGCTCAGGACGACTCGCCCGAGGCCCGGGCGACCACCAGGAACTCCGGTGACTCGATCGTGGCCGGATCCGCCGCATAGCGCCCGGGTCGCACCGACCACAGGCGTTCCACGGCGAAGCCCGAGCGGCCGAGGAGCAGGCGCAGCTCCCGGGGCGTGTAGCACGTGGTCCAGAGGTCCTGGTCGGCGGGCCGGCCCTCCTCGTCGTGGACGACCGTGGCCTCGTGCAGGACCCCGGCCGACGCGTCGAAGGCCTCGCCCTCCCCCATGTCCCGCACGGCGAAGTAGGCCGAGAAGGCGGTGAGGGCGAGACAGCCACCGGGACGCAGGACCCGGGCCAGCTCGTCGAGGACCACGTGGTCGGGCTCGATCCCCGCAGTGAGGCCGGCGGCGGCCGGTCCCCCGGTCAGTCCGAAGCCCCCCTGGCAGAGCGAGACGGCGGCGTCGACCGAGTCGTCCGCCAGGGGCAGGCGACGGGCGTCGCCCCGCACGAACGGCTGGTCCGGGGCGGCGGCACGCGCGACCTCCAGGAACCGGGCCGAGACGTCGAGGCCGACCGGGGCCAGCCCGTGGCCGGCGAGCGCCCGGACGTGACGGCCGGTGGCACAGCCCAGGTCGAGGACCCGGGCCCCGGCCGCCAGCTCGAGGTGGTCCACGAGGAACGCCGCCTCCTGGGCCGTGCCCTTGGTGAAGGAGTAGCGCTCGTAGGCCGCTCCCACGTGGTCGGCCAGGGGCTCGAACCAGTGGGTCGGGACCGGCCCGCTAGCGGCCGGAGCACTCCCAGTGGGGCGGGAACGGCTGCCAGGTCTTGGGGCCGTCGAGTCCGCCGTCACAGGCGTCCGAGGTGGCCACGGCCAGGCTGGCCGAGAGGATGACGTACACCGCCACCACGAGCGAGAGGATGAACCACACGCTTGATCGGGTCTCTCGTTTGCTGGTCATCATCGGCTCCTGCCTCTTGCATCGGCCGCTGGGGTGCCGCGATGAAGGACCAGATCACGCCTTTGCCGCCGCCCAACTGTCACCGAATGCCAGATTGACCTCGAGGGGGACCCGCAACGCCGCCGCGCCGGAGAGGATCGACGTCGTCATCTCGGTCATCGCGTCGTGCTCCGCAGGGTCCACCTCGAGCAGGACCTCGTCGTGGACCTGCAGGATGAGGCGGCTCCGGTGGTCACCGGCCAGCAGCGCGTGGTCGAGACCCACGAGGGCCACCTTGAAGATGTCGGCGGCCAGGCCCTGGATGCCGGCGTTCATGGCCTGCCGCTCCCCCGCCTGGCGGACCCGGAAGTTGCTCGAGCTCAGCTCGGGGATGGGTCGGCGTCGGCCGAAGAGGGTCTCGGTGTAGCCCCGTTCGCGGGCCTCGGCCACGGTGCGGTCCATGTAGTCCCGCACCGCCGGGAAGGCCTCGAAGTAGGCGTCGAGGATCTCGGCCGCCTCCTCGGTGGGGATCGAGAGACGCTGGCCGAGGCCGTAGGCCTCCATGCCGTAGGCGAGGCCGTAGGAGACCATCTTGGCCTTCGACCGCTGCTCGCCGGAGACATCCTCGGGGGCCACCGAGAAGATCCGCGAGGCCGTCTCGGTGTGGATGTCCCGACCGCTCTCGAAAGCGTCGATCAGGCCGGGGTCCTCCGCCAGGTGGGCGATGCAGCGCAGCTCGATCTGGTTGTAGTCCGCCACCAGCATCTCGAAGCCGGGGGCGGGCACGAACGCGGTGCGGAACTCCTTGCCCGCCTCGCGACGCACCGGGATGTTGTGCAGGTTCGGGGCGTCGGAGCTGAGGCGGCCGGTGCGGGCCACGGTCTGGTTGAAGGTGGCGTGGATGCGACCGTCGGGGGCGATCTCGGCCAGGAGGCCCTCCCCGTAGGTGCCCCGCAGCTTCTCGACCTCGCGGTAGCGCAGGAGGTGCTCGATGATCGGGTGCTGGCCGAGCAGCTTCTCGAGGCTGGCGGCGTCGGTGGAGTAGCCGGTCTTGGTCTTCTTCTGCGGCGTCAGGCCGAGCTTGTCGAAGAGGATCTCCCGCATCTGCTTGGTGGAGTTGACGTTGAACGCCTCCCCGGCGTCCTCGACGATCTGGGCGCTGAGGGCGTCGCACTCGGTGACCAGTTGCTCGTGGATGCCCTCCAGCACGGCCCGGTCGACGGCGATGCCCACCGCTTCCATGCGGGCGAGCACGCCGACCAGCGGCACCTCGATCTCGTCGAAGAGCTGCTGGACGCCGTTGGCCTCCAGGGACGCCTGCAGGGGGCCGACGAGGCGGTCCACGGCCAGGGCCTCACGGGCGGCCATGACCGACGGCGGGGTGGCGATGTCGTCCAGGTCCAACTGGCCCTCGGCGGTCGCGGACTGCTCGGGCAGCTGGAGCTGGGCGTAGCGGATCAGCAGCTCCTCGAGCAGGTAGCGGGACTCGGCCGGATCGAGGAGGTAGGCCGCCAGCATCGTGTCCACGCCGAGGCCGGCGTCGACGCCGAGGTCGGTGAGGCTGCGCAGCAGGGCCTTCGCACCGTGGGCGGCCAGGTGCCGACCCTCGGTGGGGGCGACGGCCGCGAGGGCGTCCCGCACCTCGGGCTCGGCGAGCAGGGCGGCGGGGATCCAGGCCACCTCAGCACCAGCCGGGTCGGTGACGAGGGCGATGCCCTCCAGGGAGCTGCGCCCCGGAGCCCCCGACCAGGCTCCCGCCACCGCCACGGTCCCCTCGACGTCGACCAGGCCGGTGAGCGCGGCGACGGCGTCGTCGCTCGTGGCGACCTCGGCGACCTCGGCCTCGAGGACCTCGGTGCCGCCCAGCGACGGCCCGAGGTCGTTGTCGAAGGCCTCGGCCAGACGGTCGAAGAGCGTCCGGAACTCGAGGAAGTCGAAGAGCTGACGGACCTCCTCGGTGTCGAAGGGCTCCATGGTCAGGTCGTCGAGGTCGGTCTCGAGGGGGATGTCCCGGAGCAGGACCATGACCTCCGCGTTCAGCCGGGCCTGGGCCTCGTGCTCGGTCAGGTTCTGGCGCAGCTTGGGGGTCTGCTCGTCGACGTGGGCGAAGATCCCGTCGAGGTCGCCGTAGGTGTTGACCAGCTTGGCCGCCGTCTTCTCCCCCACCCCCGGGACACCGGGCAGGTTGTCGGACGGGTCGCCGCGCAGGGCGGCGTAGACGACGTAGTCGGTCGGGGCGACCCCGGTGCGCTCCTTGATGCCCGCCTCGTCGTAGTCGGCGTAGTCCGAGACGCCCCGCTTGTTGTAGATGACCCGGACGTAGGGGTCCTCCACCAGCTGGTAGGTGTCCCGGTCGCCGGTGACGATGAGGACCTCGTCCTTCTGGTCGCGGGCCCGAGTGGCGAGGGTGGCCAGGATGTCGTCGGCCTCGAAGCCGGGGGCTTCCAGGATCGGGATCCGCAGCGCCTCCAGCACCTGGCGGACCAGCCCCATCTGCTGGCGCAGGATGTCGGGGGCCTCGTTGCGGGTGGCCTTGTAGGTCTCGATCCGCTCGTGGCGGAACGTGGGCTCGGGCCGGTCGAAGGCGACCACGACCTTGGTCGGCTTGTGGTCCCGGAGGAGGTTGATCATCATCGACGTGAAGCCGAAGACGGCGTTGGTCACCTGCCCCGAGGCGGTGGCCATGTCGGTGGGCAGGGCGAAGAAGGCCCGATACGTCAGCGAGTTGCCGTCGACCAGCATCAGCCTGTCGGGCATGGGTCAGCTCGCTTCCGGTGCCAGTTCCCCGTCGATGATGTCCTGGGCCACGCGCTTCATCGTGTGACGGCGGTGCATGGCGGTCTTCTGGATGAAGGCGAAGGCGTCGGACTCGCTCATCTTCTCGCGGTCCATGAGCTGGCCCTTGGCCCGGTCGACGACCTTGCGGGTCTCCAGCTGCTCCTCGAGGGACTCGGCCTGCTCGTGCAGGGCCCGCATCTCCCGGAACCGGCCGAGGGCCACCTCGAGCGCGGGCACCAGCTCGCTGCGCTGGAACGGCTTGACCAGGTAGGCCAGCGCGCCGGCGTCCCGGGCCTTCTCGATCAGGTCCCGCTGGCTGAAGGCGGTGAGGATGAGGACCGCCGCCCGACGCTCACCGGCGATCTCCCGGGCGGCGGAGAGGCCGTCGAGGCCCGGCATCTTGATGTCGAGGATGGCGATGTCGGGCTCGTGCTCCTTGACCAGGTCGACGGCCTCGTCGCCCCGGCCGGTCTCGCCCACGACCTCGTAGCCCTCCTCCTCGAGGGTCTCCTTCAGGTCCAGGCGGATGATTGCCTCGTCCTCGGCGATGACGACTCGCGTGGGCACGCTGGCAGGGCTCCTCGGGTGGCTCGATCTCGCGAACCGGCGACTGTACTGGCCGATGCCGGCCGGGCCGCGATGGGTCTCCACGGGCTGGTTCCCGGCCTGATCCTCACGCCGGGCCGAGCTGGTCGAGGAGCCGGTCTTGGTCCCGTTCCAAGCGCTCGATCTCGGCCTCTACCTCGGCCCGGTGGCGGGACAGGGCGGCGGCGTGGCGCTCCGCGTCGTGGTGCTCGCGCTGGGCCAGGGCCGTCTCGGAGACCATCGCCCGGATGCGGGCGTCCTCTGCCTCCTCGCCCAACTGGTCCATCTGCTCGGCAGTGACGCCCAGCTCCTCTCGGAGGCGCTGGAGGCGGCGGGAGTTGTCCCTGAGCCGTCGTTCGACGGTCGACCGGCGCACGCCCCGAGCCTACGGGGCCGACTGGCGCGGGCCGGGGACGCCCCGGCATGGTGGCGGGGTGCGCCGCCTGCTCGTGGTCCTGCTCCTGGCCGCCGGCCTCGCGGCATGCGGGGGCGACGACGAGGTGGCCTGTGGCCCGGTGACGAGGGAGGCCCTCGACCCCAACTCGGGCCTGCACGTCCTGCCCGACCAGGAGGTGCCGGAGTTTGCCACCGACCCACCGACGTCCGGGGCGCACTACTCGCTGCCACCACCGACCGGGGCCGTCGACGAGCCCGTCGAGCGTCCGATGCAGGTGACGGCCCTCGAGGGCGGCCAGGTCCTCGTCCAGTACCAGGACCTGTCCGACGACGACGTGGCCGAGTTGGAGGACCTCGGCTCCGACGTCGTGATCGTGGCCCCCAACCCCGACCAGACCGAACCGGTCGTGTTGACCGCCTGGATCACCAAGCAGACCTGCTCCGGCGTCGACGTGGCGACGGTGGAGACCTTCATCCAAGACCAACAAGGCCGCGGCCCCGGCGCGGACTTCTGAGGGCTGGATATCCTCGTGGCCGCAAGCGGCGGTGGCGTAACTTGGCAGCCGCGCGGGGCTCAAACCCCCGTGGTCTTCACGGACCGTGCGGGTTCAAATCCCGCCCGCCGCACTCAGCGCGCTTGACGCACCCGGTCGGAGTACCTCGACTCCTTCATCGGGCCGAAGTGGTAAGTACGGTGGCCAGGTGCGTTGGCTGATCGGGATCCTGGGGGTGGCGGTGGTGACCGCCGCCGTGCGGGAGGCGCGGATCCGGTCGTTGGAGAAGCAGCACGACCCGGACCGGACCCCTGAGCCGGGATGAAACCAACACCGCCTCTCGCCGGTCTGACCGGCATGGCAGCGCCCGGTAGGCCGACATGATCGCGTTCACCTTCCCGGGACAGGGCTCCCAGAAGCCGGGCATGGGCGAGCCCTGGAAGGACCATCCCTCCTGGGAGCTGGTCGAGGAGGCCTCCGCCGTCGCCGGCCGAGACGTGGCCGAGCTGCTGCTCACCGCGGACGCCGACGAGCTGCGGGAGACCCGCAACGCCCAGCTCGCCACCTACGTCATGAGCCTGGTCGTCCTGGACGCCGTCGAGCGCCTCGGCGTCGATCCCGCCCGCGTCGCCGGGCACAGCCTGGGCGAGTACACCGCGCTGACCGCCGCCGGGGTGATGTCCTTCGCCGACGGCATCCGCCTCGTCACCGAACGGGGCGAAGCCATGCAAGTCGCCGCCCGCGAGCGGGCGGGGACGATGGCGGCGGTGATCGCCCTCGACGACGACGACGTGGCCGTGGCCTGCGCCACGACCGACGGTGACGTCTGGCTGGCCAACCACAACGCGCCCGGGCAGGTCGTCATCGCCGGCGCCCCCGAGGCCATCGAGGCCGCGGGCGAGCACGCCAAGGAGCTGGGCGCCCGCCGGATCCTGCCTCTCGAGGTCGGCGGGGCCTTCCACACCCCGTTCATGGCCTCGGCCCGCGACCGGCTCCGCAAGGCGCTGGCCAAGGCCGACCTCCGCGACGCCGAGCTTCCCGTCCTCGCCAACGTGGACGCTCGCGCCCACACCACCGCCGCCGAGTGGGAGAACCTCCTCGCCGCCCAGCTCTGCTCTCCCGTGCGCTGGCGCCAGATCCTGCACACCCTGGGCGAGCAGGGCGTCTCCCTCGTCGTCGAGCTGGGCCCCGGCACGGCGCTGAGCGGCATGGCCAAGCGCACCCTCGATGGCGTCACGACCCTCTCGGTGGGTGTGCCCGACGACCTCGACAAGCTGCTCAACACGCTCTCGGAGCCGCGCTCGGCCGATTGGGCGCACGAGCCGGGCGAGCACCTGTTCGTGACCGAGCGCCTCGTGGTCAGCCCCGGGGCCGGCCTCTTCCGTCCCGAGCCGGGCATCGGCGCGGGCTCCGTCGTCGAGCCCGGCACCGTGGTCGGCCACGTGGGCGCGCTCGAGGTCCGCTCCGCCTTCGCCGGCGAGCTGGTCGACGTCCTCGCCGTGGACGGCGAGCGGCTCGCGCCCAGCGAGCCCGTGGCCTGGCTCCGGAGCGCCTGACGGTGGGCTCGACGATCACGGGCTGGGGCTCGTCGCTCCCCGAGAAGGTCCTCACCAACGCCGACCTCGAGGGCTGGCTGGACACCACCGACGAATGGATCCGTGAGCGCACCGGCATCGGCGAGCGCCGGGTCGGTGGCGTCACCTCCGACCTGGCGGTCGATGCCGCCCACAAGGCCATGGTCCGGGCCGGGGTCGGCCCCGAGGACGTCGACGTCCTCGTCGTAGCCACCACCACCCCGGATCAGACCGTGCCCGCCACCGCCTCGACGGTGCAGGAGGTCCTCGGCCTGGATTGCGGCGCCTTCGACCTCAACGCCGCATGCTCCGGCTTCGTGTACGCCCTCGTCGTGGCCCACGGCCTCCTGGCGATCGGCCACCGCTGTGCTCTCGTCGTGGGCGCCGACGCGCTGAGCCGGATCACCGACTGGGAGGACCGAGGCACGGCCATCCTCTTCGGCGACGCGGGCGGCGCCGTCGTCCTCGAGGCCGCGACCACCGACGCCCTGCTGGCCTGGGACCTGTCCTCGGACGGCTCCGGCCGCAACCTGCTCTACGCCGACGTGGGCGACACCATGAAGATGGACGGCCGCGAGGTCTACCGCCGAGCCGTGCGCATCATCGTCACCAGCGCCGAACACACCCTCGAGCGGGCCGGCGTCGGCGTCGGCGACCTCGCCCTGCTGGTCCCCCACCAGGCCAACCAACGGATCATGGACGCCGCCTGCCGCCGCCTCGGCGTGCCCGACGAGCAGGTCATGTCCGTCCTGGAGCGCACCGGCAACACCTCCGCCGCCTCCATCCCCTTCGCGCTGGCCGAAGCCGCCGACGCCGGGCGCTTGGCCGAGGGCGACCTCGTCCTGCTGGTCGGCTTCGGGGCCGGCATGACCGGCGCCAGTGCCCTGGTGCGCTGGGGCGGGTTCCGTAGGTGAGCGGAGCGGAGGCCGGAGCGGACCGCGTGAGCGACGGACGCGTCGCCCTCGTCACCGGGGGGAACCGGGGCATCGGCCTGGCCTGTGCCCGCGCCCTGGCCGACGCCGGGAACCGCGTCGCCATCACCTACCGGTCGGACCCGCCCGACGAACCCGGGCTGTTCCCCGTCCAGTGCGACGTCACCGACACCACCTCGGTCGAGGCCGCCTTCGCCGCCGTGCAGGACGAGCTCGGTCCCGTCGAGATCCTCGTGTCCGCCGCCGGCCTGAACGCCGACACCCTGCTGCTCATGATGAAGGAGGACGACTTCACCCGGGTCCTCGACGCCAACCTCACCGGCGCCTTCCGGGTGGCCAAGCAGGCCGCCAAGCGCATGTTGCGGGGACGCTGGGGCCGGATCGTCTTCGTCGGCTCGGTCGTGGGCCAGATCGGCTCCGCCGGCCAGACGAACTACGCCGCCAGCAAGGCCGGGCTCCTGGGCTTCGCCCGCTCGCTGGCCCGCGAGCTCGCCCCTCGGGCGATCACGGTGAACGTGGTCAGCCCGGGCCCCATCGACACCGACATGCTGCGGGCGCTGAACGACGACCAGCGCGCTCTGCTCACCTCGATGGTGCCCCTCGCCCGCGTCGGCCGACCCGAGGAGGTGGCCGCCGCGGTGGCCTTCCTCGCGTCCGACGACGCCGCCTTCGTGACCGGCGCGAACCTGCCGGTCGACGGCGGCCTGGGCATGGGCGTGGGAAGCTGAGCCCCACAGCCGCGAAGATCCGACGAAGGCAATCCCCGATACAGGAGAAGACCCCCCGTGAGCGATGATCTGTTCGAGCGCTTCAAGGGCCACGCCGTGACGGTGCTGGCCGTGGACGCCGACAAGGTGACCCTCGAGGCCAACTTCGCCGACGACCTCGACGCCGACAGCCTCGACCTCGTCGAGTTGGTCATGGCCCTCGAGGACGAGTTCGACGTCAGCATCGAGGAGGAAGAGCTGGAGGGCATCGCCACGGTCGCCCAGGCCGTCGACCTCGTGCGCTCCAAGCTCTGAGCATGCAGCGACGACGCGTCGTCGTCACCGGCACCGGGGTGGTGTCCCCCATCGGCCTCGGCGCGCCCGCGTTCTGGGCCGCGCTCCTCGGGCCGGCGGACGAGGGCAAGACCCGCGAGATCCACGACTGGGACCCCAGCCCGTGGTTCGACGGGCCCAAGGACGCCCGCCGGGCCGACCGGTTCACCCAACTGGCGGCGGGAGCGGCCGGCCTGGCCCTCGAGCAGTCCGGCGACCCCGGCGGGGATCCCGACCGCATCGGGGTGCTCGTGGGCACGGGCATCGGCGGCCTCCACACCCTGGAGGACCAGGTCGAGGTCCACCGCGTCCGGGGCCCGGCCCGGGTGTCGCCGTTCCTGATCCCGATGCTGATGCCGAACGCGGCCGCGGCGCGCGTCTCCATGCGTCACGGCTTCCGGGGCCCCTGTGAGACCACGGTGACGGCCTGCGCGGCCGGCACCCACTCGATCGGCAACGCCGCCCGCCTGATCTTCAACGGACGCTGCGACGCCGTGGTCACCGGCGGCACCGAGAGCGCCATCACCCCGACCGGGGTCGCCGGGTTCGAGAACATGACCGCCTTGTCCGACCTCGGGGGTCTCCCGCCCGTTCGACAAGGACCGTGACGGCTTCGTCATGGCCGAAGGGGCCGGGGTCCTGGTGCTCGAGGAGCTCGAGCACGCGAGGGCCCGTGGCGCGGTGCCCCTGGCCGAGGTGCTCGGCTCCGCCAGCACCGCCGACGCCCACCACATCACCGCACCCTCCCCCGGCGGCTCCGGTGCGGTCGCCTGCATGGAGCTGGCCCTCGCCGACGCCGGGATCAATCCCGACGAGATCGTCCAGATCAACGCCCACGGCACGTCCACCCCGCTGAACGACGCGGCCGAGGCCGAGGCCATCGTGAAGGTGTTCGGGGCGAAGGGCCCGGCGGTCACCTCCATCAAGGGCGTCACCGGCCACAGCCTGGGCGCCGCCGGCGCCCTCGAGGCAGCGGCCGTGGTGCTGTCGATGCAACACGGCCTGATCCCGCCCACGGCCAACCACGAGGAGGCCGAGGACGACCTCGCCCCCATCGACGTGGTCACCGGCGACGGCCGGGAGTGGGTGGCGGGCCCGACCCTGTCGAACTCCTTCGGATTCGGTGGCCACAACGGCTGCGTGGTGTTCGGGCCTCCGCCGGAGGCCTGACCCCTCAGCCCCCGGGCAGCTCCGAGCGATTCACCGCCAGGAAGAACAGGCCGGCCTCACACGCCAGCTCGCCGTCCACCGTCGCCCGCCCGCGGGCCTTACCTGCCCGCTGCGAGCGCTGGGTGATCTCGACCTCGATGTCGACCACCTCCCCGGGACGGACCTGGCGGCGGAAGCGGGCCTTGTCGATGCCCCCGAAGAACGGGATGTCGCCGTCCCGGCCGTCGACGACCAGGGCGCCGACGGCCCCGACCTGGGCGATGGCCTCGACGAGGAGCACGCCCGGCACGACGGGGTAGTCGGGGAAGTGGCCGGCGAAGAAGGGCTCGTCGGCCGACGGGCGCCACCGACCACACGTCCTCACGTCGGGGACGATCTCGGTGATCTCGTCCACCAGCAGGAACGGCGGCCGGTGCGGGATCACGTCCTCGGGACGCGGCATCGGGTCGCCGGGCGACCACCGCGGGGCGGTCACGATGCCAGCGCCGCCAGGAACTTGATGGGCGTGTCCTTGGGGCTGACCTTGTACCAGGCCTCCTGGACCTTGCCGTTCGTCCCGATCAGGAACGACGAGCGGATGATGCCCATGTAGGTCCGCCCGTAGTTCTTCTTCTCCCCCCACACGCCGTACGCCTCGGCCACGGTGTGCTCGGGGTCCGACAGCAGCGTGAACCCCAGGCCGTACTTCTCGTCGAACCTGGCCAACTTGGGCGGCAGGTCGGGGCTGATGCCGAGGACCACGGCGTCGCCGATGTCGCCCAGCACGTCCCGCAGCCCACAGGACTGCGTCGTGCAGCCGGGCGTGTCGGCCTTCGGGTAGAAGTAGACGAGCACGGGCCGGCCCTTGAAGTCCGACAGCTTCACCTTCTCGCCGTTCTGGTCCAGCAGGGCGATGGGCGGGGCCTTGTCGCCCGCTTCGAGTCGTGTGGGATCAGCCATGCGGCGCAACGTAGCCGCCGCCGGTCACCCCGCCCCGCCCGTGAAGGCGGCCCACGCTGCGGCCAGTCGGACCACGCCCTCCCGCAACTCGTCCGGCGGCCCGGCGAAGGACAGGCGCAGCCGGTCGCGATGGGCCCCGGTGACCGACAGGGCGCCGGCGGTGGCCACGGCCACACCGTGACGGAGGGCGACTTGGGCGTAGGCCTCGGCCACCGGGCCCGGCAGGCGGACCCAGACCGAGAGGCCGCCCTGGGGCTCGGTCCAGGACCAGTCGGGCACCGCGTCGCGCAGCGCCCGGGCCAGGACGGCGTAGCGCCCCTGCAGTTTGGCCCGGCGGTTGGCCAGGAACGCCGCCAGGCCGGGTGAGGCCAGGAGGCGCTCGGCCAACAGCTGGCTGACCACGGACGAGCCCAGGTCGTGGGTGGCCTTCATCCGGGCGAAGCGCAGGGCCACTGGCTCGGAGGCCCGGACGAACCCGAGGCGCAACCCTCCCCACAGCAGCTTGCTCAGGGACCCCACCACCGCCGTGGGGTGATCCGGCACCAGGGCCGCCAGCGGAGGCGGTCCTGGCGTCCAGGCCAGGCCGACCAGCGCGAGGTCCTCGACCAGCGGCACCCGGGAGGCGACGAGCAACTCGGCGAGGTCGCGACGCCGTGCCCCCGGCAGCACCAACCCCGTCGGGCTGTGGGGGCCGGTCTGCAGGTAGGCCATCGCGGGGTGGGCGCCCAGGGCCTCGGCCATGGCATCGGCCCGGGGACCACCGTGGTCCACCGGCAACCCGACCAGCTCGGCTCCCGCGGCCGTGAAGGTGGACAGCGCCCCCGGGTAGGTCGGGTCGTCGAGGGTCACCCGGTCCCCGGGCCGCACCCAACACGAGGCGGCCAGGCTGAGGGCCTGCTGGGCGCCGGTGGTGATCACGATCTGGTCCGGCTCCGACGGCAGCCCCCAGGCCCCGAGCAGCTGGGCCACCGCCCGCCGCAGGTCCAGGCGGCCCCACGGCCCGTACCCGGTGTCGGGTGCCGCGGTCAGCAGGTCGGCCGTCCTCACCGCCGCTTCGGGCAGGCCGGCGCCGTCGTGGAGCACCGAGATGGAGAGGTCCACCAGGGCCCCGGATGGCTCCGCTGACCGGTCGACCAGGCGGGCGACCAGGGCCGAGCCCTCCCGACCCGCCGGCAGGTCCGCCGCCGGCCGAGCCGACGACGAAGCTCCCGCTACCGACCCGCCGCTCCACCAGGCCGTCGGCCACCAGCAGGTCGTAGGCCGTCACCGTCGTGCCCCGGCTGACCCGCAGCGCGCCCGCCAGGCCCCGTTCGGAGGGCAGACGGGCGCCCGGCACCACCGCGCCCCGCTCGATGGCCCGGGCTGAGGGCCAGGGCCAGGCGGCGGAAGAGAGGCCCGGCGCCGACCGACCAGTCGCCCAACTCGTCCACCACCCGGCGGGCCTCCGCCGCCCGGGCCCGGCGGTCACCCGGCACCGCCTGGTCCACTGGCCCGAAAGTGGCCCTGTTGCTCATGGTCCACTTGTGACACAGTCCAGAGCCATGAGCAAGTCCCCGAGCGTCCTGCTCTCGCCCCTGCCCTCCTCCGGCGCGGCCGAGCGGGTGGGCTCCTCGGCGATCCGGGACCTGCTGGCGCTGACCCAGCGGCCCGAGGTGATCTCGCTGGCGGGCGGCCTGCCCTCGCCGGAGGCGTTCCCGGTCGAGGCCATCGCCCAGGCCGGCGCCGACGTGCTGGCCGGCGGGGCCGAGGCCGCCCTGCAGTACTCCACGACCGAGGGCCATCCGGGCCTCCGGGCCTGGGTGGCCCACCGGTGCCCCCGGCCCACCGGTCCGGACCAGGTCGTGATCACCCACGGGTCACAGCAGGCCCTGGACCTCCTCGTCCGGGCCACCGTCCGGCCGGGCGACACCGTCGCCCTGGCCGATCCCGGGTACGTGGGCGCCCTCCAGGCCTTCCGACTGGGCCGGGCCGACCTGGCCGGCTTCCCCGCCGACGGCGAGGGCCTACGGGTCGACGTGCTCGCGGCTCGGCTCGCCGCCGGCCTCCGACCGGCCCTCGTCTACGTCGTGGCCGAGTTCGACAACCCGTCCGGGGTGACCCTCAGCGCCGAGCGGCGCGTGGAACTGGCCCGCCTGGCTGACCACTACGGCTTCCTGATCGTCGACGACGACCCCTACGGCGCCCTTCGGTGGGCCGGCACCCGGCCCCCGGCCCTCAGCACGCTGTCGGACCGCGTGGTGACCCTGGGCACGACCTCCAAGATCCTCGCTCCGGGCCTCCGGGTGGGCTGGGCGGTCGCCCCGGCCCCGCTGGCGGCTCGTCTGGTCGGTGCTCAAGCAGGCCGCCGATCTCCACACGTCCAGCCTCAACCAGGCCATCGCCGCCACCGTGCTCACCCGGCCGGGGTTCCTCGAACCCCACCTGGACGGCCTCCGCGACCGCTACCGCCGCCAGAGCCGGGCGCTGCAGGACGCGCTACGAGCCCACCTGAGCGATCGGATCGCCTTCCACGCCCCCGAGGGCGGCATGTTCCTCTGGGGCCGTCTGCGGGACGACACCGACACCGCGACCCTGCTCCCGCAGGCCCTCGCCGCCGGCATGGCCTTCGTGCCCGGTGCCGCCTTCTCGATCCAGGATCCCAATCGGTCCGGCCTCCGCCTGTCCTTCGCCACCGAGGGCCCCGCCGCCCTGACCGACGCCGTCCGTCGCCTGGCGGTCGCGCTCGGGGCCTGAGCCCGGGCGCGCCACGGGGGCGGCCCGGAGGCCGCCCCCGTGAGCCGGAGTCGTGGCGTCAGCCCTTGGCGGCAGCCTTGAGCTTGGAACCAGCCGAGACCTTGGCCGCGTTCGTGGCCGCGATCTGGATGGTGGCTCCCGTCTGGGGGTTCCGACCCGTTCGGGCGGACCGGAAGGTCTGCTCGATGGAGAGGAACCCGGGGATGGTGATCTTGTCCCCGGCACCGACCGCCCCGTAGGCGACCTCGGCGAAACCGTCGAGCACTGCCCCCACATCCGACTTGCTCAAGCCACTCTTCGCAGCGATGGCGTCGATCAACTCACTCTTGTTCATTGCACCCTCCTGGGCTTCGTCGGACGATCGGGTCGGTCCCGAAACGAACCGTCAGAAGAGCACGCGAGTCGATTTGACCCCCCAAAGTCAAGCATTTCCGGCTTCGAGGGCCTTTCGGAAGCCGGCGACGAGCTCCGCCGCCTCGGCCGGGGTCGCCCCCTCGACGATCCGGCGGACGAGGGCGGAGCCGATCGACCACCCCGTCCGCGACCGTGCAGGCCTCGACCGCCTGGGCGGGGGTGGAGATCCCCACGCCGATCAGCACGGGCTTGTCGGTGACGGCCTTGAGCCGCCGAGCCACCTCCACGGCGGTCGCCGCCAGGGCGTCCCGCTCGCCGGTGATGCCCAGCAGGCCCACGCCGTAGACGAAGCCGCGCGAGCGGGCGCAGATCCGCACCAGGCGCTCGTCGGGGGTGGTCGGCGCGGCGAGCAGCACCGTCTCGACCCCGGCCTGGTCGGCCGCCCGGGCCCAGTGGCCGACTTCGTCGAGGGGCAGGTCCGGCAGGATCGCCGCGGCCACACCCGCGCGGGCCAGCTCGTCGGCGCACCGCTGGTGGCCCCACCGGAAGACGAGGTTGTAGTAGGTCATCACCGCCACGGGGACGGCGGTCTCCCGCTCGGCCAGCTCGGCCACGATCGAGCGGGGCGTGGCCCCGGCCGCGAGGGCCCGCTCGGAGGACTCCTGGATGACCGGGCCGTCCATCACCGGGTCGGAGAACGGGATGCCGACCTCGATGGCGTCGGCCCCGGCCTCGGCCAGCGGGTCGAGCAGACCCGTCCAGCCCGGCAGGCCACCGGTGATGTACGGCACCAGGAGCTTGCGCCCCGTGTCCCGACCGGCCCGGAGCGCGGCCTCCAACGCGCCGACGGCGTCCGGTGCCGGCGGGACCGGCACCACCACCTCACCCACGACGACTCCATCCACGGCGCAGTTCGGCGACCTGGGCCACGTCCTTGTCGCCCCGGCCCGACAGGTTGAGCAGGATGGTCCGCCCCGCCAGGGAGGCCCGCTCCCGGGCGACCCAGGCCAGCGCGTGGGCCGACTCGAGGGCCGGGATGATCCCCTCGGTGCGGCCCAACAGGAAGAAGGCGTCCAGGACCTCGTCGTCGCTCACCGCCTCGTAGCGGGCCCGGCCGATGTCGGCCAGGTGGGCGTGCTCGGGGCCGACGCCGGGGTAGTCGAGCCCGGCGGACACCGACTGGGCCTCCTGGACCTGACCGGCCTCGTCCTGGAGCAGGAACGAGGTGCTGCCGTGCACCACCCCGGGCACGCCGTGGCCCACCGCGGCCCCGCCGGCGGGCTCGACCCCGACCAGCTCCACGCTCGGAGTCGTCGACGAAGCCCGAGAAGATGGCGATGGCGTTCGAGCCCCCGCCGACACAGGCCACGACGACATCGGGCAGGGCCCCGGTCCGCTCCAGCACCTGGGCCCGGGCCTCCTCGCCCACCACCCGGTGCAGCTCCCGCACCATCCACGGGTACGGGTGGGGGCCCATGACCGAGCCGAGGCAGTAGTGGCTGGTCTCCACGGTGGCCACCCAGTCCCGCATGGCCTCGTTGACGGCGTCCTTCAGGGTCCGGCTGCCCGAGGTGGCCGGCCGGACCTCCGAGCCCAGCAGTTGCATGCGGAAGACGTTCAGCTCCTGGCGGGCGATGTCGACCTCGCCCATGTACACCAGGCACTCCATCCCGAGGAGGGCCGCGGCGGTGGCCGTGGCCACCCCGTGCTGGCCGGCGCCGGTCTCGGCCACCAGGCGGGTCTTGCCCATGCGCTGGGCCAGCAACGCCTGGCCCAGCACGTTGTTGATCTTGTGCGAGCCGGTGTGGTTCAGGTCCTCCCGCTTGAGGAAGACCCGACAGCCCAGCTCCTCGCCGAGGCGCTCGCACTCGGTGAGGATCGACGGACGACCGGCGTAGTCGCGGAGCAGCCCGTCGAGCTCGGCCCGGAAGGCGGGATCGGCCCAGGCCTCCGTGAAGGCCGCCTCCAGCTCCTCGCAGGCGGGGACCAGCGTCTCGGGCACGAAGCGCCCGCCGAACCGGCCGAACCGGCCGTCCGGGCCCGGCGTGGGCATCAGCGAGGGCGGGTGGGTCACCAGCCCGTCTCCGCTTCCCAGTCGTAGATGCCCCGACCGCTGCGGTCCTCGTAGTCGTCCTCGGGGGCCGCCGCCCGCGCCGCCTTGACGAAGGCCCGGACCTTGGTCGGGTCCTTGCGCCCCGGCGCGGCCTCGACCCCGCTGGACACGTCGACGCCCCACGGGCGGACCGCGGCGATGCCGTCGGCGACGTTCTCGGGGGTCAGCCCGCCCGCCAGGATCACCTTCCGGTTCAGGGGGACGCCATCGGCCAGGGACCAGTCGAACACCTCGCCCGAACCCGGGCGCGGGGCGTCCAGGAGCAGGGCGTCGGCGCCGTACTCGTCCCACTGCTCCAGCGCCGGATCCCCGGCCGGGAGGCCCTTGATGACCAGGCCGACCCGGTCCCGCACCGCCCGGGTGACCTCGGGGCTCTCCCGGCCGTGGAGCTGGGCCGCCTTCAGCCCGCAGGTCTGCACGGTCTGGATCACCTGCTGCTTGGAGCTGTCCTTGAACACCCCGACGGTGAGGATCTCCGGCGGCAGGCGGGAGGCGATCTCGCGGACCTTGTTCGGCGCCATCTGCCGGGGGGAGGGGGCGAAGACGAAGCCCACGGCGTCGGCGCCCATGGCCACGGCCAGCAGGGCGTCCTCCTCGCTCGTGATCCCGCAGATCTTGACGAACACGGCCGGGACGCTACCCGTCGCCCTCGGCGCCGCTGCGGCCGATTCCGGCGGCCACCAGTCCCGCCGTCGCCGCCGTCGGATCACCGGAGGTGACCAGGGTCTCGCCGACCAGCACGGCGTCGTAGCCGCGCCTCCGCCAGCGCCGCGACGTCGGCCGGCCCGGTGATGCCCGACTCCGCCACCCGGACCACCCCGGCGGGGAGGTCCGCGGCGAGGTCCGGCGCCCGCTCTGTGTCGACCGCGAAGGTCATGAGGTCGCGCTGGTTCACCCCGATCAGGTCGGCGCCGGCGGCGAGGGCCCGCTCCACCTCGGCCGCGTCGTGGACCTCGACCAGGGCCGCCAGGTCGAGCTCGGCGGCGAGCTGGGCGAAGGCCCGGAGCTCGCCGTCGTCGAGGGCGGCCACGATCAACAGGACGGCATCGGCCCCCATCAGCCGGGCGTCGCACACGTCGATCTCGTCGACGGTGAAGTCCTTCCGCAGCACGGGCAGGCCGACCGCGGCCCGGGCGGCCGCCAGGTCTTCGGCCGAGCCCCCGAAGTGCGCTTCGTCGGTCAACACCGACAGGCAGGTCGCGCCGCCGGCCTCGTACTGGCCGGCCAAGGTCGCCGGATCGAGGCCCGGGGCGAGGTCCCCCTTCGAGGGCGACCGACGCTTGACCTCGGCGATGACCGCGACTCCGGTGGCCGAGGCCAGCGCCTGCCGGAACGGCCGCGGCGGCGGCGCCTGCCGGGCCGCGTCGAGCACCTCGCCGCGGGACCGGGGGTCGGCCGCCGTCCGGCCGCGGTGGGCGGCGACGATGCCGTCGAGGTAGGTCATCGGGTGGTCGCCTCCAGGATCCGCACGGGCGTGTCGGCCACGGCGCCCGAGGCCGGGGGTTCGACGGCCCGGCGGACGTAGGCCAGGGCCACTGCCGGCCGACCGTTCCCGGCGGGCACCGACGAGGTGACCTCGCCCACCACCTGGCCGGCGACGACGACCTCACCGCCGACGGGCAGGGCGCCGGGCCCCTCGGCCTCCAGGCGGCGCAGGTGCCGGGGGACGTGGCCGCCCCGACTGTCGATCCGGGCGACCAGCTCCTGGCCGGTGAAGCAGCCCTTGGTGAAGCTGACCGAGCGCTCGACCACGCCGGCCTCGGCCGGGATGGTGCGGTCGGTCAGCTCGGTGCCCATGGCGGGCACGCCGGCCTCGATGCGCAGGCGCTCGAGGACCGTCGGTGGACGCCGGTCGCGATGCCGTCGGGGACCTGGGCGGTGCCGAGCAGGTCCACCCCGGCCACCCCCGGCCACGCCGGGTCGAGGGCGGGCACGACCGACCCGGGCACGCGTGGCCGTCCCCCGAACGGCGACCATCGGCTCGGTGCTGAGCGCCAGCTCGGCCTTCGTGCGCAGCAGGAAGCGCTGCAGGCGGGCCAAGAGCGCCTCACCATGACCGGCCTCGATGTCGGCCCGGAAGGCCTCGTCGCCCGTCCGGGTCAGGCGGAACCAGGCGTCGACCTTGCCCTGGGGCTGGAGGACGAAGGTCCAGGCCGAGCCCCCGACCGCCAGGCCGTCCACGTCCTGGCTGAGCTGGCCCTGCAGGTAGGGGGCGGCATCGGGGCCTTCGACGGTGACCACGTCGCGCTCGACCACCACCGCCACCGACGAGTCAGGCACGGTTCGCCTCCGCCCGCTCGCCGGGCTGCGGTCATCCGCCGAGCCGACGGGATGGCCGCCAGTACCGCCCGGGCCTTGGCGTGGCACTCGGCGTCCTCGCCCGCCGGATCGCTGTCGAAGACGATCCCGGCGCCCGCCTGGACCGAGGCCCGGCCGTCGGCGCCGACCAGCAGGGTGCGGATCGTGATGGCCGTGTCGATGTTCCCGGAGAAGTCGAGGTAGCCGACGATCCCGGCGTAGGGCCCCCGGCGGGTGGGCTCGAGGTCGTCGATGATCTCCATGGCCCGGACCTTCGGGGCCCCCGACACCGTCCCGGCGGGGAGGGTGGCCCGCAGGACGTCCACCGGGGTGCGGCCCTCGGCCAGGACGCCGGAAACCTGTGAGGTGAGGTGCATCACGTGGCTGTAGCGCTCGAGGGTCATCCGCTCGTCGACCTGCTCGGTGCCGAACCGGACCACGCCGGCCCACGTCGTTGCGGGCCAGGTCGAGCAGCATCACGTGCTCGGCCAGCTCCTTGGGGTGTTCCCGCAGCTCGGCCCCCAGGCGCCGGTCCTCCTCGTCGGTCACCCCTCGGGGCCGGGTGCCGGCGATGGGCCGGGAGACCACCCGCCCGTCACGGAGCTGGACCATCGGCTCCGGGGACGCCCCGACCAGGGTGAGCTCCGGATAGCGCACGAAGTACATGTACGGGCTGGGGTTGATCTGGCGCAGGACCCGGTAGACGTCGAAGGGATCGGCGTCGAGGTCGACGTCGAAGCGCTGGGAGAGGACCACCTGGAAGATGTCCCCGGCGACGATGTGCTCCTTGGCCACCGCCACGGCTGTCTGGTACGCCTCGGAACCGAGCACCGAGCGGTACTCCGGCAGCGGCTCGTCCCGACGGGGCGGCTCCAGCAGCGGCTCGTCCAGGGGCCGGGCGCCATCCCGGGCCAGGGCCTCGACCCGGGCCACGGCGTCGTCGTAGGCGGCGTCGATGGCGGCGGCGGCGGCCCCGGGCGGGATGACGGCCGAGGCCACGAGGGTCACCTGCTGGTTCCAGTGGTCGAAGGCGGCGACCTCGCCGATGACCGAGACCATGGCGTCGGGATGGCCCCGGTCGTCCTCCGGCGGCGCCGGGAGGTGCTCGACCTCCCGCACCACGTCGTAGCCCAGGTAGCCGATGACCCCTGCGTGCAGCGGCGGCAGTTCGGGCAGCGGCGGGGTCCGATAGGCACCGACCAGCCATTCCACGGCAGCCAGGATCCCCTGGTCGATCGGTAGGCCGTCCGGGACCTGGCCGCGGACCTCGATGTCACGCTCGCGGGAGACCAGGGTCGTCAGCGGATGACGCCCGACGAAGGAGTAGCGGCTCCCACGCTCGCCCCGGTCCACCGACTCCAGCAGGAAGCCGGGGCCGTCGTCGGCCAGGCGGGCGAACGCCGACACCGGGGTCACGAAGTCGGCCAGCAGCTCCCGCCACACGGGGACCACGGTGTAGTCCCGGGCGAGGGCCCGGAACCGCTCACGATCCGGCTGGATCACCGAAGTCACGGAAGAAGCAGGAACGCTCGCCCGTGTGGCACGCCCCCTGGCCCTCCTGCTCCACGACGAAGAGGAGGGTGTCGCCGTCGCAGTCGTAGGCCGCCCGGCGCACGTACTGGCGGTCACCGGAGGTCTCACCCTTGCACCAGTACTCCTGGCGGGACCGGCTCCAGAACCAGGTGCGACCGGTCTCGAAGGTCTTGGCCAGCGACTCCTCGTTCATCCAGGCCAGCATCAGCACTTCGCCGGTGCCCTCCTCCTGGACGATCGCGGGAACGAGGCCGTCGGTGTTGTAGGTAACCGCCGCCAGCTGCTCGGGCGTGACGGCGAGGGGGGTCGAGATGGGGCTCACCCCGTCATCCTACGGACGGGTGCCAGGCCTCCCCCGGGCCATTACAGGTAGAGACCGGCTCCGGATTCCTCGAGGCGGGTGGCGGCTACGGCGTGGATGTCGCGCTCACGCAGGATGAGGTAGTCGTCGCCGCCGACCTCGACCTCGTAACGGTCCTCGGGATTGAACAGGACGTGGTCGCCCAGCTCCATGGCCCGCACGTTGGGGCCCACGGCGATGACCTCGGCCCAGGCCAGGCGCTTGCCCACCTGTGCGGTCGCCGGGATGAGGATCCCGCCCGTGCTGCGGCGCTCGCCCTCCTGGCGGTCCATGTCCACCAGGATGCGGTCGTTCAGCATCTTGATCGGGAGGCGCTCCCGACCCCGCTGGTCCTTGCCGGTGGAGGTCGTGGCTGCGTTGCCGTTCGCCGAGTCGGCCATACCGGCGACGGTACCGGCTGGGCCTGTCAGACGGGCCGGACGGTGATGCCCCGGGCGGCCATGACCGCCTTGGCCTCCGCGACGGTGTGCTCGCCGAAGTGGAAGATGCTGGCGGCCAGCACGGCATCGGCCCTGCCCTCCAGGATCCCGTCCGCCAGGTGCTCGAGGGTGCCCACCCCCCCGCTGGCGATCACCGGCACGCCGACGGCGTCGCTCACCGCCGCGGTGAGCTCGAGGTCGAAGCCGTCCCGGGTGCCGTCCCGGTCCATCGAGGTGAGCAGGATCTCCCCGGCCCCGAGCCGGACGACCTCCTCGGCCCAGGCCACGGCGTGGCGGCCGGTCGGCGTGCGGCCGCCGTGAGTGAAGACTTCGGGGGAGCCGTCCTCACGGCGGCGGGCGTCGATGGCCACGACCATGCACTGGGCCCCGAACTCGGTCGCGATCGCCGCCACCAGCGCAGGGTCGTCCACCGCCGCGGTGTTGACCGAGACCTTGTCGGCCCCGGCCCGCAGCAGCAGGCGGGCGTCCTCGACCTCCCGCACACCCCCCCCGATGGTGAACGGGATGAAGACCTCCTCGGCGGTGCGCCGGGCCAGCTCGACGATGGTGTCGCGCTTGTCCGAGGATGCGGTGATGTCCAGGAAGACGATCTCATCGGCTCCTTGGGCGTCGTAGCGGGCGGCCAGCTCGACGGGGTCGCCCGCGTCGACCAGGTCGACGAAGTTGACCCCTTTGACCACGCGCCCTGCGGTGACGTCGAGGCAGGGGATGACCCGAGCGACGTTCACCGGCTCAGCACCGCGATGGCGTCGGCCACCGTCACCCGGTCCTCGTAGATCGCCCGGCCCACGATCACCCCCTCGAGGTCGAGGGCGGTGAGGGCCTCGACGTCGGCCAGCGAGCCGACGCCGCCTGAGGCCACGACCGGCGCGGCGGTCACCGCCAACACGGCGGACAGGCCGTCCAGATCAGGGCCTTCCAGCATCCCGTCCCGGCCGATCTCGGTCACGACCAGGGCCGCCACGCCCATCTCGCCGAAGCGGGTAGCCGCCTCCAGCAGGTCCCGGCCGGCGTCGGCCTCCCAGCCGTGGGCGGCGAGGGCCCGGCCCCGGGCGTCCAGCCCGACGGCGACGGCCCCGTCCGGGACCAGCTCGGCCACGAGCTCCGGCGTCGCCAGGGCGGCGGTGCCCATGACGACGCGAGCCACGCCGGCCCCCCAGAGGGCCTCGGCGTCAGCCCGGGAGCGCACGCCACCCCCTACCTGGACGGGCACGTCCACGGCGGCCACGATGCGGCCGATGACCTCCCGGTTCACCGGCTCGCCGCTGCGGGCGGCGTCGAGGTCCACGACGTGGATCCACGGCGCGCCGTCGACCGCGAACTGACGGGCCCGGCCGACCGGGTCCTCGTCGTAGTCGGTACGGCGGTCGTAGTCCCCCTGGCGCAGGCGGACACAGCGCCCGTCGAGCAGGTCGATGGCCGGGTAGAGGTTCACGACGGGAGCCGGGCCAGGAAGTTGCCCAGGATCTGCTGACCCGCCGCGCCGGACTTCTCGGGGTGGAACTGCATCGCCCACACGTTGCCGTGCTCCACGCCGGCCACCACCTCCCCGCCGTAGTCGCAGGTCACGGTCACGCCGGTGCCGTCTTCAGGGGCGAAGGAGTGCACGAAGTAGACCCACGCGGGATCGGCCACGCCGGTCAGCATTCCCGGCTCGCCCCGGCGCCGGAGCACGTTCCACTGCATCTGGGGATGCTTCACGCCGTCGGGCAGGCGGCGCACCGTCTCGGGCAGGACCCCGAGGCCGCGTACACCGGGGTCCTCCTCGGACGCGGCGTAGAGCAGCTGCATGCCGACACAGATGCCGAGGAAGGGCCGGCCCGAGGCCACAGCGTCGAGGCTCTGGTCCGCCAGGCCGGTGCGGTGCAGCGCGGCCATGCACGCGCCGAACGCGCCCACGCCGGGCAGCACGACGCCGACGGCGTCAGCGATCAGCCCGGGATCGGCGGTGAGGCGGGCGTCGGCGCCGAGGTGCTCGAGCGCCTTCTGGGCCGAACGCAGGTTGCCGATGCCGTAGTCCAGGACCGCCACCAGGGGACGGCTCGGCTCGGTCAAAGGGTCCCCTTGGTGGACGGGATGCCCGCCCCTTCCAGCCGTACGGCGTCCCGCAGGGCGCGGGCGGCCGCCTTGAAGGAGGCCTCGATCACGTGGTGGGTGTTCCGGCCCCGGACCATGGTCAGGTGCAGCGTCCATCCCGCGGCGGTGACCAGGGCGCGCCAGAACTCCTCGGCCAGCTGGGGGTCGAACGGGGGGTCCCCCAGGATCTTCTCACCCGGCGGCTCGATCTCATAGACGAGGAAGGGCCGCCCGGAGAGGTCCAGAGCGGCCTCGACCAGGGCCTCGTCCAGGGGCACGGCCGAGGAGGCGAACCGGCGGACGCCGGCCTTGTCGCCCAAGGCCTCCTTCAGGGCACCTCCGAGGGCGATGCCCACGTCCTCCACCGTGTGGTGGGCGTCGATCTCGAGGTCGCCCCTGGCCGTCACGATGAGGTCCAGACCGCCGTGGCGACCGAGCTGGGCCAGCATGTGGTCGAAGAAGGGCAGGCCGGTCTCGACCGACGTCTTTCCGGTGCCGTCGACGTCGACCCGCAGGTGGATGCTGGTCTCGGCCGTGGTCCGTTCGACGGACGCGTTGCGAGGGGCGTTCGCTTCGCTCACAGGGTCTCCTCCAGGGCGGACAGGAAGCGGTCGTTCTCCTCCGGCGTGCCCACGGTGACCCGCAGGCAGTCGCCCAGGCCCGGCCACGAGGCGCAGTTGCGCACGAGCACGCCACGGTCGACGAGGCCCTGCCAGACGGCTTCGCCGGTGGCGGCCTCGGGCCGGAAGAGGATGAAGTTGGCGCCGGTCGGCCACTGGTGCACCGCGAGGCGGTCCAGGCGGGCGACCAGGCGCTCGCGCTCGGCGACGATGTGCTCCACCCGAGCGGCCATGGCGTCCGCGTACCCGAGCGCGAGCCGGCCGGCCAGCTGGGTGACGGCGTCGAGGTGATAGGGCAGGACGACCTTGGCCAGCTCGTCCACCACCCAGGACGGGCCGATGCCGTAGCCCAGGCGACCGGCGGCCATGGCCCAGGTCTTGGAGAAGGTGCGGGTCACCAGGAGGGGCCGGTCGTCGGCGACCAGGTCCAGGGCCGTGGAGGGAGCGAACTGGCCGTAGGCCTCGTCCACGACGAGCAGCGCTCCGGCGGACACGCACCGGTCGAGGACGGCGGCGGTGGCCTCGGGGCCGGTCACCGCGCCAGTGGGGTTGTCGGGCGAGCACAGGAAGAGCACCGTGGGGGCGTCGGCCAGCACCCGGTCGACCTCGTCGAGGTCGAGGGCGAAGTCGGCGCCGCGCTTCCCCGCCACCACCGCCGTGCCGGTGATGCGGGCCAGGTGGCTGTGCACGGCGTAGGTGGGCTCGAAGGTGGCGGCCGACCGCCCCGCCCCGCCGTAGGCCAGGAGGACCGACTGCAGCACCTCGTTGGAGCCGTTGGCGCAGAAGACCCGGTCGATGCCCGTGCCGTGGTGGTCGGCCACCGCCGAACGCAGGGCCAGTGCCTCGCGGTCGGGGTACCGGTTCCACGCCACGTCCCCCAGCGCGCCGGCCAGTTCGTCCACCCACGCCTCGGGCGGGCCGACCGGCGACTCGTTGGTGTTCAGGCGGACGGGGACGTCGAGCTGGGGCGAGTGGTAGCCCGCCATGAGGGCCAGGTCGCCGCGGGGCTGGACGGGAGCGGCGGTCACGGGGCCGTCGTCCGCCGGGCGGCGATCGAGGCCGCGTGCACAGGCAGGCCCTCGGCGGTGGCCAGGGTCTCCACGACCGGGCCGAGCCGGGCGAGGCCGGACTCATCGGCGGTCACCACGTGGATCTGCTTCAGGAAGTCGAGCACCGAGAGGGCGCCGGCGAACCGGGCCGAGCCGAAGGTGGGCAGGACGTGGCTGGGCCCCGCGGCGTAGTCGCCGAGCGACGCGGGGGACCACGCGCCGCAGAACACCGCACCGGCGTTGCGCACCAGCGGGACCAGGGCCGCGGGGTCGGCGGTCATCAGTTGGAGGTGCTCGGGGGCGATGGCGTTGGCCACGGCCAGCGCGGCGTCCGGGCCGTCGACCAGGACCGTGTAGCCCCCATCGGCCAGCGTGGCCTCGATGTCGGTCCGGCGCTCGGCCCCAGCCACGATGCGGGCCATGGCCTCGTCCACGGCATCGGCCACGGCTTCGTCCCAGGTGACCAGCCAGGCCAGGCCACCCGGGCCGTGCTCGGCCTGGACCACGATGTCGGTGGCGCAGAGGGCTGCGGGCACCGAAGCGTCGCCCACGACCACCACCTCGGAGGGCCCGGCGAAGGCAGCGGGGACTCCGACGAGGCCGGTGACCTGGCGCTTGGCCTGGGAGACGTAGACGTTGCCCGGACCGACGATGACGTCGACAGGGCGGACGGTCTCGGTGCCGTGGGCCAGCGCGCCGACGGCCTGGGCGCCGCCGATCCGGTACACCTCGTCGGCGCCGGCGATGGCGGCCGCGGCCAGGGTCTCCCGCGGCACGTCGCCGTCGGGCCCGGGCGGGGTCACCAGCACCACCTCGTCGACACCGGCGGCGCGAGCGGGGACCACGGTCATGAGCACGGTGGACGGGTAGCGGGCCCGGCCGCCGGGCACGTAGCAGCCGGCGCGGGCCACCGGGACGTAGTACTCCTCGATGACCACGCCGGCACGGTCGTGGCGCCGGGTCGGCGGCACCTGGCCGGCGTGGTAGCCCCGGACCTCGTCCGCGGCACGCTCGAGGGCGTCACGGACGTCCGGCGCGACCCGGTCCAGCGCGGCGGACACGGTGGCCGGCGGCACACGCAGGTCGTCCAGGCGCACACCGTCCAGTCGCTCCGTGTGGTCGCGGACCGCCCCGTCGCCCCGGTCGGCGACGTCGGCCAAGATCGCCCGCACGGCCTCGACCGGCTCGTCACCACCCAGAGCAGGCCGCGGGAGGTCGGCCGCGGGGTCCGCGGCGCCCCGACGGTCGAGACGGGTCAGGAGGGGGGCGAGGACGGGCGCCATGGCCGCCTCACGGTACCGGCGCCCCCCACCCGCTTCGGTGGGTTTGCGCCACACTGAGCCGGTGAGCCCCCACCACGCCCAACTGTCCTCGACCGCTTCGAGCCTCGACGACCTGATCAAGCGGGTGGTCGCCGCCGCTGACGACCTCGCCGGCGACCGTGAGGACCTGGCCGGCGACCTCTACGAGGTCGAACGCTCGCTACGGACCGGGGCCCGGCGCCTGGCCACCGTGCTCCGCCGACTCGACGGCCGCTGAGTCACCCGACTCCTCGGAGGGCGGTCCCCCGATCGGGTGGACCACAGCCCGAACGCGGGGCCGGCGCCCACGAAGGGCGCCGGCCGTGGGCGACCTCGGGCGGCGGATCCCGATGGTCGCCAGTAGCCAGGTGGCGGGAACCTGGCAGGACATCACCTTACCCCGAACTCAGACCTCGGATGAGGGACAGAAGTCGTGCAGCACGCAATCGCCGCAACGCGGCCTGCGGGCCGAACACACCCGCCGGCCGTGCAGGATCAGCCGCAGGCTGAACCGGCCCCGCTCCGCCGCCGGGATCATGGCGTTGAGCTCCGTCTCGACCTTCACCGGGTCCTCCTGCTCGGTGAGGCCGAGGCGGCGGGACAGGCGCCCGACGTGGGTGTCCACCGGCAGGCCGGGCAGACCGAGGGCCACCGAGCGGACCACGTTGGCCGTCTTGCGCCCGACCCCGGCGAGGGCGGTGAGGTCCTTCATCCGGGAGGGCACCTCGCCGTCGTGGTCCTCGACCAGGCCCTGGGCCATCCCGATGAGGTTGCGGGCCTTCGAGCGGAAGAACCCGGTCGAGCGGACGATCTCCTCCAGTTCGGCAGGATCGGCCTCGGCCAGGTCCAGCGGGGTCGGGTAGCGGGCGAACAGGTGAGGGGTGACCATGTTCACCCGGGCGTCGGTGCACTGGGCCGACAGGATCGTGGCCACCAGGAGCTGGAACGGGTTCTCGTGGTCGAGCTCGCAACGGGCGTCGGGATACTCCTCGATCAGCCGTCGCATGGTCTCCCGCGCGCGTCCGGCAGGCGTTCGGGGGCGGGCCACGTCGATAGTGTGCCGCGCCGTGACGACGGTGGCGCTCGACCTCGTCCTCGACGAATCGGACGACCCGGTCGCCTTCGGCGAGGGCCCCTTACGGGCCGCCGCGGTCGCCGGCGGCCCGCAGACTGTGTGGTGGGTGCACGGCACGACCGCCCGCCACGAGGAGGCCGCCGCCCGCGCCGGCCTCACGGCGTCGAGGCGACTCCTCCAGATGCGGTGCGCCCTCCCCCTGGCGGTCACGACGGACCTCGCCACTCGCCCCTTCTGCCCGGGCGTGGACGACGAGGCGTGGCTGGCGGTGAACAACCGGGCGTTCTCGTGGCACCCCGAGCAGGGGGGCTGGGACACTGCGACCCTCGCCGGCCGCCTCCAGGAGTCGTGGTTCGACGCCGAGGGCTTCCTGCTCCACGAGGAGGGTGACCGCCTGGCCGGGTTCTGCTGGACCAAGGTCCACCCCGCCGCCGGGGCCGATCCCGCCCTGGGCGAGATCTACGTCATCGCCGTCGACCCCGACTTCGTCGGCCGCGGCCTCGGACGGGACCTCACCATCGCCGGGTTGGCGCACCTCGCCGACCAGGGTCTCACGGTCGGGATGCTCTACGTCGAGTCCGACAACACCCCCGCCGTCTCCCTCTACCGGTCCCTCGGCTTCACGACCCACCAGACCGACACCGCCTTCACCCCTGCCCCCTGACCATCCCCGCATTCCGTTCTGGTACCAGCAACGACCGCCCCATTGCACAGAGCTGGGACCAGAACCAGCCGGGATCAGTTCCGGTACCAGCAACACGCGCCCCACTGCACAGAGCTGGAACCAGAACGATGATGCGTCCTGGCCCAAGGTGACTGTCACTGGGGGAAGGGAAGCTGGTGGGCATGCACTGGGAAGATCGATTTCGACGTCATGCAGGCCTCCAGGAGGGCATCCTCGCCCGGTTCCAGGTCCCGATCATCGACTGCGCTCCGCAGTGCTGGTACCGGGCCCTGGCCAACGGCCGCTGGGAGCCATGGGGACCGCGGGTCATCATCGAAGCTGGGCTTCCACCCACCGACCTCCGTCGTGCGCTCGCCGCGCGTGCTCGATGCCAGTCCAGGCGCGATGCTCCATGCCGAGGCGGCACTGGCCTGGGCCGGCCTCGACGGATTCGACCTCCGCAGGATCCAGGTGGCGCGCCCACGGGGCGTGAGTGGCAAGCCGGCCACCCTGGCAGACCTCCACCTGCTCCGGGCGGTTAGGGCCCACGATGTCACCGTCCTCCGAGGCGTGCCGACCGAGACCCCGCTCCGGGCCATCTGGGCCATAGCGGCGCAGTACGCCAGCCCGCACCGTGTCGACATCGGCTACGAGCGGATCGGTCGCCTTCTCGATGCCGCCAACCGGAAGGACCTCGTGACCTGGGCCGCACTTCACGAGATGGTCGACGACATACAGCAGCAGGGCCGTGCCGGCACTGTCCTGATGCGGGCCCTTGCCGACGTGCGGGTCCCGGGAGCCAGCCAGACCGAGACACGCCAGGAGGGCCGGCTCGAAGAGCTGCTCGAGAACGCCGGCGAGCGATCGCTCCGACGACAGATCGTCGTGGGTGGACACGAGCCGATCGGGCGCTGCGACCACCGGGATGACCAGCTACCGCTGGTCGTCGAGACGAACAGCGAGACGTACCACACGACCCCGACCGACCAGGCGGCTGACGAGCTCCGCTACCACCGCCTCACCCTTGCCGGCTTCACCGTTGGCGTGGTGTGGGAACAGGATCTGTGGTCGAACCCCCGCGGCGCGGTGGACACCGTGCGCATGGCCCGACGTCACGCCGCTGCCGGTCGAGCCGTGGTCGTCCACTCCCCCGGCTGCCCGTGGACGACGACGTACCTCGGCGCCTCCCTCGCTGCATGAAGCCCGCCCGCCCGTCGGTTCTGGTACCAGCAACGACCGCCCCACTGCACGTAGCTGGGACCAGAACCAGCCGCATTCCGTTCTGGTACCAGCAACGACCGCGCCACTGCACATAGCTGGGACCAGAACGATTGGGTTGGCGGGGTTAGGTGGAGACGCCGACGGCGGCGCCGATGCCGTAGGTGACGGCGCCGGCGAGGACGGCGATGGTGACGTAGCGGATCGCGAGGCGGACCGGGGAGCCCATCGTGAAGGCGGCGAGGGCCACACCGAGGCCTGGCGGCGCCGAGCACGCCGAGGACCACGGAGGCCACGATGGCCGCTGTCCCCGTCATGAAGAACCAAGGCAACAGGGGCAGGATCGCCCCGGCAGAGAAGGCCACGAAGGAGGAGCCGGCGGCGCGTACGGGCGAGCCGAGAGCGTCAGGGTCGATGCCCAGCTCCTCGCGGGCGTGGGCCCGCAGCGCCGTCTCCGGGTCGACCATGACCCCCTGGGCCAGTTGGCGGGCCAGCTCGGGGTCCACGCCACGGGACTGGTAGAGCTGGGCCAGCTCCACCGTCTCGACGTGCGGGTTGCGCTCCAGCTCCCGACGCTCCATGGCCAGCTCCCGCTCCAGGAGCTCCTGCTGGGCCTTCATCGAGCCGTACTCGCCTGCCGCCATCGACACGGCGCCCGCGATGAGGCCGGCCAGGCCGGCGAGCCGGACCACGCCGGCACCGGGGTCGGCCCCGGCCACGCCCAGGATCAGAGAGACGTTGGAGACGAGACCGTCACTGGCGCCGAAGACCGCCGCCCGGGCGACCCCGCCCTGCACATCGCGGTGATGGTGCTCGTTCACCGGCGGGTTCGGTCGGTGATCGGGCACGGGTCAACCGTACGCTTCGGATGTGCCGAGTCGCTACGACCTGGACCGGGGCGGCCTCGAGGCCCTGCTGGCGGGCCAGCCCCGCTACCGGGTCGACCAGGTGTGGGACGGCCTCTACCGGCAGGGAAGGGACCCGGAGGCCATCACCAACCTCCCCCTCGCCCTCCGGTCGACCCTGGCCGAGCACCTGCCCCTGGCGCTCCAGGAGGTGGCCCGCCGCACCAGCGACGGTGGCGAGACGGTGAAGTGGGCCTGGGCGGTCGACGGCGGCCACACCATCGAGACCGTGCTGCTGCACTACCCCGACCGCAGCACCGTGTGCGTGAGCACCCAGGCCGGCTGTGCCATGGCGTGTGACTTCTGCGCCACCGGTCAGGGCGGCTTCGCCCGGCAGCTCACCGTCGGCGAGATCGTGGAGCAGGTCGTCCACGCCCGGCGGGAAGCCGGTGACCGCCGCGTCTCCAACATCGTGTTCATGGGGATGGGTGAGCCCCTCACCAACTACGACGCCACCTGGGGCGCCGTCGAACGCCTCCACGACGACCTCGGCATCGGGGCCCGGGGGCTCACGGTCTCGACGGTCGGCATCGTGCCGGGCATCCGCCGCCTGGCGGCCGAGAGGCTCCCGGTGAACCTCGCCGTGTCCCTCCACGCCGCCAATGACGCGCTGCGGGACGCCCTGGTGCCCGTGAACCGGCGGTACCCACTGGCCGACCTCGAGGCGGCGTGTGCCGAATGGCAGGACGCCAAGGGCCGGCGGCTCAGCTTCGAGTGGGCCATGATCAGCGGAACCAACGACCGCCCCCAGGACGCCGACGAGCTGGCGGCCATCGCCCGCCGCCAGCGGGCCCACGTGAACCTCATTCCGTTGAACCCGACCCCCGGCTTCGGCACCCAGGGCTCCTCCCCCGCCGCCGTCGAGGCCTTCCGCCTCCGCCTCCGCGACGCCGGGGTCAACGTGACGGTCCGCCAGAACCGCGGCGTCGACATCGATGCCGCCTGCGGCCAGTTGGCCGGCACCGCAGTCAGCGCACCAGGACAGTCCCCCGGGGGCTGAACCGGATGGCGTCGACCAGGACCTCGTCCGGACCGACCACCGCGTCCTCCCAGCACACGCTGCGCACCACCCGTCCCACGACCCGCGCGCCCGGGGACACCACAGATCGCCCTCCCGACGCCGCCAGGTTGGCCGCCAGGTACGCCGCAGGTGTGCCACAGTCCACGAACGGACCGTCCTGGGCGACCGTCTCGAGCCGGCCCGTCCCGACCGCCTCCCGCCAGACCGCCTCGTAGAGCCCCGAGGGCACGGCGGCGAGGTGCCGGGCGAGCTCCCACGGCAGCAGCGACCCGGCGATCAGGGACCCCGGCCCCAGCGGGCCGCCACCGGGGACCAGGACCCGCACCCGCTCGCCGTCCCAGCCGTCCACGAGCGCGTCCATGCCGCCCACGCACCACGCATCGGCGTTGACGATCACCGTCGGTCGCCCGTCGATCCAGCCCCGCAACGCGCCGACGGCTCCCGCCGTGCCGAGGGCGACGGGCTCCTCGACCGAGACGTGGACCCGGTCACCCAGATGGGCCAGCACGGCGTCGCGTCCGTGGTGGACGTTGACCGCGACGTCCTCGACCACCGAGCGCACCCGGTCCACCGCCAGGTCGACCAGGGCGACCCCGTCCACCGGGCAGAGGGCCTTCGGGCGCCGGGCGGTGATCGGCCGCAGGCGGGTGCCCGCCCCGGCGGCGAGGACCAACCCGGCAAATCCCCGGCGGCCTGCCAGACTGTCGCTCATGGAGACCCGTCGCTGGACGAACCCATCGCAGCCCCAGACCCTCCAGGTCGCGGTCTTCCTGCTCTACATCAACGCCGTGTTCAGCGTGCTGCAGCCCTACTCGGTGTTCCTCACCCTCAGCGCACTGGCCGGGGCAGTCGGAGCGTACGGCATCGCCAACAGCCGCCGGTGGGGCTATCGGCTCGGCGTCGCGTCCTCGGCCATCGAGGTCGCCCTGTTCGCGGTCCTCCCCCTGCTCGACATCGGCCCCGAGCTGCTGTTCAGCCTCCGCTTCCTGCTCCTGATCATCTTCCCGGTGGCGCTCTTCTGCGCCCTGCTGCACCCCGAGAGCCGCGAGCACCAACGCATCTGGTTCGACTGAGCCCGCCACACTGCAGGGGTGGACACCGGTGACCTGGTCCGAGACGCGTTCGAGCTGCTCATCGTCATCGCCCTCGGCGGGATGGTGTGGTCGGTCATCACCCGCCTTCGCCGCGGCCAGCTCCCCGTGCCCCGCTGCCCCGAGTGCGGCGGCCCCGCCTCCCGGGCCTACCCCCAGTGCCGGCACTGCGGGACGACGCTGCCGGAGGGGCGGTGAGGTGACCAGCCCCGAGGCGCCGTTCCCCCACTACTACGCCCTGCTCGACCGGCTGCACGAGCACCTGCGGCCGCGGGGCTACGTCGAGATCGGCGTGGCCGACGGTCACAGCCTCGGGCTCACCCGCCCCGGCACCGTCGCCGTCGGGGTGGACCCCGCCCCCGGCCCCGGGGTCGGCGACCGGGCCCCGGGCCGACGGGTCGTGGCCACGACCAGCGAGGCCTTCTTCCAGGGCCAGGGACGCGCGGACGTCCTGGGTGACGCGCCCCTCGACCTGGCGTTCGTCGACGGCCTCCACCACTTCGAGGCCGCACTGGCCGACGTGGCCGCGCTCGAGGCGTGGTCCCACCCGAAGACCGTCGTGCTCCTCCACGACTGCCACCCCGCCAACGCGGCCATGGCCGCCCGCGAGCGCGAGACGGTGGCCTGGGCCGGTGATGTCTGGAAGGTGGTGGCCTGCCTGCGGGCCGACCGTCCGGACCTCACCGTCACCACCGTCGACGTGGGTCCGACCGGTGTGGGGGTCATCACCGGTCTGGGCGCCGGCTTCGCCGACCTCGCAGGGCTCCATCGAGTGCCACCGGGACCTCGACTACGCCGTGCTGGACGACGACCCCCAGGGCCTGCTCCACCTCGTCCCGCCCACCTGGGAGGCCGTGCTGCCGCTCCTGCCGGGATAACCGGCCGATTCCACAGGCCGAGGGCCCTAGCGTCATGCCATGCACGCGCCGGCCCGAAGCCTTCACCGTCCGGGAGGCCACCCCGCAGGACCACGCGGGGATCATCGCCCTCTGCCGCGAGGTCTTCAGCGCCCTCGAGGGCTCGACGGTGCGTCATCTCCTGACCGCCGAGGGCTACGGGCCAGGTCGCTGGACGGTGGCGGTCGACGCCGACGAAACCGTTGCCTCCTGCTGCACGCTGCTCACCCACCGGCTCCGATACGGGGTCGTCGAGGTCCCCGCGGCCCAGATCGAGTTCGTGGCCACGAAGGCCTCGGCCCGCAAGCAGGGGCTGGTGCGGGCCCAGTTCGACCTCCACCACCAGTGGGCCGAGGAGCAGGGCGCCCTCGTGCTGATCATCACCGGGATCCCCTACCTCTACCGCCGCCTCGGCTACGGCTACGCCATCGAGTACTCCGGCGAGTACCGGGTGCTCGACGTACCGAAGGCCCCTGAGGGCTGGACCGTCGAGTCGGCGACATCCGCCGACCGACCGGCCCTCGACGACCTCGAGCGAGCCGCGAAGGCCCGTCAGGACCTCACCCTGGAGTGGCCCGACGGCGGCTGGGACTGGATCCTCTCCGGAGCGTCGACGTGGGACGAGGAGATCCTCGTCGCCCGGCGCGACGGCGAGGTGGACGGCTTCGCCTACGTCCAGCACCGCGTGGACGAGGACCACATCCAGGTCGGCGGCACCGCCCGGACGGAGGGCGCGGCTCAGGCCCTCGTGGCCGCTGCCGCGAGGCGGGCGGGCGACCTGAAGGTGTACCTCGTCGCCCGTGAGGGCGATCCTTGGACGACCGTCGTGGAGCGGGTCGGCGTCCGGGACCCCGCCTGGTTCAACGCCGTCTACGCCCGCATCCCCGACCCGGCGGCCTTCCTCGATCACGTCAAAGAGGAGCTGACCCGCCGCTTGGCCGACTCGGCCTTCGCTCAGTCGTCGACCGAGCTGGCCCTGTCGTTCTACGAGGACGGGGTGGTGCTCTCCATCGCCGACGGCATCGTCACGGGGGCGGTCCGGGACCCCGAGCCCGACCTCGACCCCATGGACGACGACAAGGCCGGCATCGCCCCCGACGCCCTCCCCGCCCTCCTGCTCGGCCGGTTCGCCGCCGAGGAGCTGGAGCTGCGCTACGACGACGTCGGTTACGTCGCCGACCGGGCCCTGATGGCGGTCCTCTTCCCCAAGCGGTCCTTCGACGTGTGGGCACCGATCTGACCTCGGGCGACGATCCGTACGCTGCGGACATGGCCACGACCGCCACGCCGCTCCCGCAGGGCACCGAGAAGGCGACCGCCGTGCGCGGCATGTTCGACGCCATCGCCCCCCGCTACGACCTGGTGAACCGCATCATGACCTTCGGCCTCGACCGGAGCTGGCGGCGAACGACTGTGGCCGAGCTCGGCCTCCCTGCCGCATCGGTCGTGCTGGACCTCGCCACCGGCACCGGCGACCTCTGCGCCGAGGCCGAGCGTCAGGGCCTCACCCCGATCGGCATCGATCTCGCTCTCGGGATGCTGCAGGCCAGTCACGCCTCGGCCCCCCGGGCCCAGGGTGACATCACCCGACTGCCGCTGCCCGACGAGGTGGCCGACGGGGCGGTGTGCGGGTTCGCCCTCCGCAACGTCGTCTCCCTCGACGCCCTCTTCGCCGAGCTGGCCCGCACCCTCCGCCCCGGCGGCCGCATCGGCCTGCTCGAGGTGGACCGGCCCGACAACCCGGCCATCCGCTTCGGCCACCACCTCTACTTCGACCGGATCGTGCCCGTCATCGGCGGCCTGCTCTCGGACCGCGACGCCTATCGCTACCTCCCCGCCTCCACGGCCTACCTCCCGCCCCGCCTCGAGCTGCTGGAGCGCCTCGGAGCGGCCGGCTTCGAGCACATCGAGCATCGCCGCTTCCTGCTCGGTGCCTCCCAGCTCATCACCGCCACCCGGAGCTGACCGCCCGTGAGCCTCGTCGCCCGGACCAGGCGCCTCGACCACGACGTGGACCTCCTGGCCGTCGCGGGTGTCGACGGCGTCCTCCTGGCCCGCGACGGCGTGGGTCTGGCCGGGCGCGGCACGGCACTGGAGATCGAGGTCGACGACGTCCGGGCGGCCCAGGCCGAGTTGGCCGCCATCGAGGTCGACGACGAGGTCGGGGCTCCGGGCTCCGGCGCGGTCGCCTTCGGGGCCTGGCCCTTCCTGCCCGCCGCGCCCCGGCGCCTGCGCGTCCCCGCGGTCATCGTCGGCCGCGACGACAGGGGGAGCCGCTGGGTCACGACCGTGGGCGACATCGACCCCACCCCGGCCCTGGTCGACCGCGGCGAGCCGGGGCCCCTGCCCGACCGGGTCACGGTCGAGACCACCCAGTCGGCCGACGCCTGGTGTGCCGCCGTCGTCGCGGGCCGTGACGCGGTTCGGTCCGGCGAGCTGCGCAAGGTCGTACTGGCCCGGGAACTGGTGGTGAGCACAGACCGCCCGATCGACCGGCGGGGGGTCCTGCGACGCCTGGCCGCCGCCTTCCCGGGCTGCACTCTGGCTGCCGTGGACGGCTTCGTCTGCGCCAGCCCCGAGACCCTCGTCGCCCGCCACGACGACGTCGTGCGGTCCCATCCCTTGGCGGGCACTGCCCCCCGCGGCGGCGATCCCTCCGCCGACGCCCGGCTGGCGGCGGGCCTGCTGGCCTCCGCCAAAGACCGGGCGGAGCACCAGGTCACGATCGACTTCGTCCACGAGGCCCTCCTGCCCTGGTGCTCCTTCCTCGACGAGGAGGCCGAGCCCTCTGTGGTCGGCGTCGCCAACGTCCAGCACCTCGGGACCATGGTCGAGGGCCGTCTGTCGGACCCCACCCCGTCGGTGCTGGAGCTGGTCGAAGCCCTCCACCCCACCCCGGCGGTCGGCGGGGACCCCCGGGATGCCGCCGTCGCCCTGATCGCCCGCCTAGAGCCCGGGGGCCGGGGGCGCTACGCCGGGCCGGTCGGCTGGGTCGACGGCGCAGGCAACGGCGACTGGGCCGTCGGCATCCGCTCCGCCGAGCTGAACGGGACCGAGGCCCGCCTGTGGGCCGGCGTCGGCATCGTCGCCGACTCCGATCCCACCGCCGAGCTCGAGGAGACCCGGGCCAAGGCCCAAGCCATGCTCGGAGCGCTGGTCCGGCTGTAGGTCACGCCCGGCCCCTACAGATCCCCGAGGGCCTCGGCCGCCAGGTCAAAGAGCCGTTGGTGGACGGCGACGTTGGCTTGGCGGTCGGTCCTGACGACCCGTACCCGGATCCCCGGTTCGGGTGCGGCCACCGCCGCGGCCAGCTCCGCTACCGACTCGACGGCCGCGGCGTCGACCCCGTGGGACCGGGCCACGTCAACGAGGTCGAGACCGTGGGGCGTGCCGAACAGGCGCTCGAACTCGCCGGCCTCCATCGCCGCCGCCTGGGGCAGGAACGAGAAGATGGCCCCGCCGTCGTTGTCGACCACGACCACCGTCAGGCACAGGTCCCGGTCGACCGCCCCGAGCAGGGCGTTGGTGTCGTGCACGAAGGCCAGGTCACCCACCAGGGCGACCGTCGGTCGGCCGGAGAGGGCCACACCGACGGCGGTCGAGACCACGCCGTCGATCCCGTTGGCGCCCCGGTTGGCCAGGACCCGGGCCTCAGTCGTGCCACCGAACCACTCCACGTCCCGCACCGGCATGGAGGAGGCGACCACCAGGTCCGCACCTCCGGGCAGCGCGCCCAACACCGTGCGGGCCACGGTGGGATCGTCGAGGCCATCGACGAGCTCGGCGTCGAGCACGCGCTGGACGGCGTCGTCGGCTGACCGCCAGTCGGCCAGCCATGCGGAAGGGGCGGGCGCCTGGTTGTTGCCCGCCAGGACCCCGGTGACGAGGTGTGTGGCCTGCCGATCCGGGTCGGCGAACGCGCCGGTTCGGTCAACGACCACCTGGAGCGGGACGTCCTGCAGCCAGGCGGCCAGCGCCTTCGATGCCGGAGCAGCCCCCATGCGCACCACCGCCTCGGGCCGGTGGGCCTCGGCCCAACCCGGCGTCCGAGCCAGGAGGTCGAAGGCAGAGATCGTCGTGGGCCCTGCGGTCCGACACCCCCCGAGCGGGTCGGCCAGCACCGGCCAGCCGTAGGCCTCCGCCAACGGTCGGACCACCGTCGATTGGCTGCCCCGACCGGCCACGATGACCGCCCGCAGACCCCGCAGGTCCTCCAGGATGCTCGTCGTGAGCGGGAGTGGTACCACCCGGTGCCACGCGGCGCCGCCGTCCCGGCCCTCGGGCATGGGACCCGGTTCGCCCGACAACGGCTCCGTGAAGGCGAGGTTCAGGTGGACCGGCCCCGGACGGGCCCCGGTGGCGTCGAGCACCGCCCGGGCCGCCACGGATCGCCACGACCAGGCCGCGTCCGCCCGGGGAACGCCCGGCTCGACCATGGCCCGGACCGACCGGCCGTACAGCCCGGACTGGTCGACGGTCTGGGCTGCACCCACCTCGTGCAGCTCCGGCGGTCGGTCTGTCGTGCACGCCAGCAGCGGCACGCCCGCCAGGTCGGCTTCGACCACCGCCGGGTGCAACTCCACTGCTGCGGTGCCGCTGGTGGTCACCACGACCGCCGGGCGGGCCGTGGCCAGCCCGAGACCGAGGGCCATGAAGGCGGCCGACCGCTCGTCGATCTGGACGTGGACCCGCAGCCGATCGCACCGCTCCAGCGCGACGGTCATCGGCGTCGACCGGGAACCCGGCGCCACGACCGCGTCGGTGACGCCACACCGGGCCCACTCGTCGACGAGCGTGGCGCAGAAGGTGGCGGCAACCGTCGACTGGTCCACGGCCCAGGACTCTATGGTCGGCCGGGTGAGCAGCCCGCCACTGGTCCTGGCCCACGGCTTCACGCAGACGGCACGCGCCTGGGGGAGACTCCCGGGCCTGTTGGGCGACCAGCGCCCGCTCGTCGCCGTCGATCTGGCCGGGCACGGGGGCGCTCCGGTGGCCCGGGACCTCTCCGAGGCCGCCCACCGCCTCGGCCGGGACGGGGGCTGGGGCACCTACCTCGGCTACTCGCTCGGCGGCCGGGTGGCCCTGCACCTCGCCCTCGCCCAGCCCGACCTGGTCGCGGCCCTGATCCTGATCGGCACCCACCCCGGCATCGAAGACGACGACGAGCGGGCCGCCCGCCGCCGGACCGACGACGAGCTGGCCGATCACCTGGAGGTCGTCGGGCTCGAGGCCTTCCTGGATGAGTGGTTGGCCCAGCCCCTGTTCGCCTCCCTGCCGCCCGAGGCCGATCAGCGGGCTGAGCGCCTGGTCAACGACCCCGGCGCGCTCGCCGCCACCTTGCGCAACCTCAGCACGGGACGCCAAGTACCCCGTTGGGACCTCGTGCCGGCGCTGGACATGCCCGTGCTCGTCCTGGCCGGCGAGCGGGATGAGAAGTACACGCGGCTCAGTCGCCAGGCGGTGGCCGCCATCGGGGCCAACGCCACGTTCGAAGCCGTCCCCGGCGCGGGCCATGCCGCCCACCTGGAGCAGCCCGAGTTCGTCGCCCAGCGGGTCCGGGCCTTCCTCACCGCTTCCGGCCTCTGAGCCCACGACCCTGAAGCCGAATCGGGAGCCAGAACGAGGGGGTCAGCCGCCAAGGGCCAGCCCGAGGGCCAGAAGGAGGCCGGTGACCAGTTGGGTGCGGCCGGTGGCGCCGAGGACCGGGATGAGTGCCGGGCCCACCGCCCCGCGCCGGACCTCCCGGATCGGCGGCACGGCGAACCCGATGCCCACGAGGCCGAGCAGAGCCGGAATCCGGGCCGTCACCGCGACCACGATCACCAGCAGGAAGACGTCGACCAGCATGGTCACGTACACGATGCGGGTCGTCCGGTCGCCCAGCCGCACCGCCATCGTCCGCTTGCCCGCCTCGGTGTCCGTCGGGATGTCCCGCAGGTTGTTGATGACCAGCAGCGCCGTGGCCAGCAGCCCGACCGGCACCGCGGCGCAGGCGGCCAGGGCGGTGACCTCGTCGGTCTGGACGTAGGTCGAGCCGACGGTGGCCACCAGACCGAAGAAGACGAAGACGAAGACCTCGCCGAGGCCCAGATAGCCGTAGGGCTTCGGGCCGCCGGTGTAGAGCCAACCGGCGGCGAAGGAGACGAGGCCCACGAGGACCAGCTCCCACCCGACGGCCGCGGCCAGGGCCAGGCCGGCCAGCGCCGCCACCCCGAACGCGGCCAGGGCCGCGGCGCGCACCGCCGACGCGGAGGCCAGCCCCGACGCGACCAGGCGCACGGGCCCGACGCGGACGTCGTCGGTGCCCCGCACGCCGTCCTGGTAGTCGTTGGCGTAGTTGGTCCCCACCTGGATGGCGAGGGCCACGACCAGCGCGGCCAGCGCCCGCCACGCGATGACCCCGTCGCCCACGGCCACCGCCGTGCCGACCGCGACCGGCACGACCGCAGCAGGAAGGGTCCGGGGCCGCGCCCCGGCAATCCAGACGTTCATCCTCGGGTCGGGGACCGCTCCGGAGGCGCCATCAGGGACGGCGGGGGAACTGGTCGAAGTCGGGCGTGCGCTTGTTCACGTAGGCGTCACGACCCTCCTGGGCCTCGTCGGTCTGGTAGTAGAGGAGGGTGGCGTCGCCGGCCAGTTGCTGGATACCGGCCAGGCCGTCGTCGGCGGCGTTCATCGACGCCTTGATCATCCGCATGGCCAGGGGCGAGTGCTGGAGCATCTCCCGGCACCAGGTCACCGTCTCCTCCTCCAGCGCCTCGAGCGGGACCACCGTGTTCACCATGCCCATCTCGTAGGCCTCCTCGGCCGTGTACTGGCGGCAGAGGAACCAGATCTCCCGGGCCCGCTTCTGGCCGATGCTGCGGGCCAACAGTCCCGAGCCGTAGCCACCGTCGAAGGAGCCGACCCGGGGGCCGGTCTGGCCGAAGCGGGCGTTGTCGGCCGCGATGGTCAGATCGCACACGACGTGGAGCACGTGACCGCCGCCGATGGCGTACCCCGCCACCATGGCGATGACCGGCTTGGGCGTACGCCGGATCTGGATCTGCAGGTCGAGGACGTTGAGTCGCCCGATGCCCTTCTGGGCCACCTCGTCGTCGCCGATGTACCCGTCGTCGCCGCGGATGCGCTGGTCTCCACCCGAGCAGAAGGCCAGGTCGCCCTCACCGGTGAAGATGATCACACCGACCTTGTCGTCGTCCCGGGCCCGGTTGAACGCGTCCTGGAGCTCGAAGAGCGTCTGGGGCCGGAACGCGTTGCGCACCTCGGGCCGACAGATGGTGATCTTGGCGATCCCCTCGGCGGTCTCGTAGCGGATGTCACGGAAGTGACCGGCGGACTGCCAGTCCGCCGCGGGTCGGATGGTGCTGACGGGCTCGCTCACGAGGCGAGTGTGCCCGCTGGGGCCCGGAGGCCACCAACCCCACCGAGGTAAGGCCTGCATCATCGTGCACCGGGCGGGGTCATGGCACGATCCACCCATGCCTGGTCTCACCCTGGTCGTGCGGGCTCGTCTCCGGCACCGGGTGTTCAACGTCCTCGGTCTCGTCCTCCTCGGGGCACTGGGAACCGGACTCACCCTCGCCTGTTGACGGCTGCCGACCTCGATGTCGGGATCGGTGACGAGGTTCGGGTCGCCTCCGCCGACGGCGGGGCGGGCGCCCTCGTCCGGCTGGTCGGCACCACGGTCTTGCCGGGTGGCTCCCATGACCTTCGGGCTCCGACCACGCGAACTGACCGGGATCGTCCTCGTCCAGGGATCCGTGATCGCCGTGCTGGCCCTCCTCCCGGGTATCCCCTTCGGGACCGTTCTGGCCAGGTCGGCGTGGGCCGCCGCGGCCCGCTCCCTCGGCGTGGCCGACGGCGTCGCCGCCCTCTCCCCTGCGCAACTCGTTCTCCTGGCTGCGGTCGTCGTGGGGACCACCCTCGTACTCGCCGCAGCCCCCGGGTGCGCGGCGGCTCACACCCGACCCGCGACCACCCTCCGTTCGGAGTGACCGACCGATCAGCCGGCGACCAACGCCCCTCCGTCGACCACGATCGTCTGACCGGTGATCCACGAGGCGAGGTCGCTGACCAGGAACAGAGCGGCGCCGGCGATGTCTGCGGGCTCGCCCAGGCGCTTGGTCGGCAGCCGGCGGGCGAGGGTCTCGCCGTGCTCCTCCCACAGGGCACGGGCCATGTCGGTCTTGACCAGGCCGGGGGCGATGGCGTTGACCCTCACGGCGGGGCCGAGCTCGGCCGCCAGGGTCTTGGTCAGGTAGATGACCGCGGCCTTGGTCGTGTTGTAGATCCCGATCGACGGCTCGACTGACAGCCCGCCCACGGAGGCGATGTTGACCACCGCGCCGCCGTGCTCGGCCATCGATGCCCGGTAGGCGAGTTGGGTCCAGACCAGAGCCCCCCGGAGGTTGACCTGGAACGTCTTGTCGTAGCGGCCGAGGTCGATGTCGATGGCCGGCCCCATGTAGGGGTTGGTCGCCGCGTTGTTGACCAGGATGTCGACCCGACCGAACCGCTCGACGGTGGCCGCCACGCAGGCCTCGGCCTGCTCCGGGTCCCCAGCGTTGGCTGCGAAGGTGGCCACGTCGCCGTCCATGCCCGCCGCGGCGTCGTTCAGGGCATCCTGCTTGCGCGACGAGAGCATCACGTGGGCCCCGGCCGCGGCGTATGTCGTGGCGATGGCCCGGCCGATGCCCTTCGAGGCGCCGGTGACGAGCGCGACCCGGCCGTCGAGATCGATCTGCATGCGGCGAAGGTAGCCCTCGGCGCGGTGGCGGTTCGCCCTCGGGCTCCCCCGGTCGGTAGGGTCCGTCCCCCGCCCGACCAGGAGTTCCGCACCGTGCCCTACGAGCAGCCCGAAGACCGACGGGCCCGACGCCTGGCCGAGGTCCGTGCCCAGCGGGGCACCGAGCAGCGGGAGCGCCAGATCGCGGATCTCGAGGCCGCGAAGGCCAAGCCCAAGCCCCGCACCCGGTCGGCACCGGTCCCCCGCAAGTCCCCGGAGACGAGCGCAACCTTCTTCGGCTATCCGTGGCCCGCGTGGTTCGAGATGCGTGACGCCGGCCGGGCCTGCCTGGCCGAGTGCGCCGCCGAACGACAGGTGATGACCTACGGCGAGCTGTGGACAGCCGATCGGCGACCGGGTCGGTCGCGAGCTGGGCAGCCCCCACCTCCCCTTGCCCCGCCTCCTGAAGGACATCGCCGAGGTGACCATCAAGGACGGCGAGCCCAACCCCACCGCGCTCGTCGTGCAGAAGGACGGCGACCAGGAGCCGGGGGCGGGCTTCTTCCGCGATGCGGTGGCGCTGCACGAGCTGGCCGCCAGCGAGGAGCCGCCGAAGGGCGAGGACTGGGTCATGAGCGACGGCCAGCGCGACGTACTGGACCAAGCAGGTCGCGGCGTTGCACGAGCACTACGCCACCGACTGACCCCGTCCCCCCGGTCGGTACGGTGCGCCGGATGGCCAACCGCCTCGCCGCCGAGCCCAGTCCCTACCTCCGCCAGCACGCCGACAACCCGGTCGACTGGTACCCCTGGGGCGACGAGGCCTTCGCTCGGGCCCGCGAGGAGGACCGCCCGCTGTCTGGTCTCCATCGGGTACTCGGCCTGTCACTGGTGCCACGTCATGGCCCACGAGTCCTTCGAGGACGACGACACCGCTGACCTGATGAACCGGCTGTTCGTCAACGTGAAGGTCGACCGGGAGGAGCGCCCGGACGTCGACGGGGTCTACATGGACGCCGTGCAGGCCATGACCGGCCACGGCGGCTGGCCCCTCACGATCTTCGTGACCCCCGACGGCAAGCCCTTCTACGGCGGCACCTACTTCCCGAAGGAGTCCCGCCACGGCCTGCCCTCGTTCCGAGACGTCTGCCGAGCCGTCGACGAGCACTGGCGGAACCACCGCGACGACGCCACCGCCCAGGCCGAGCGCCTGACCGAGGCCGTGGCCCGCAGCGGTGGCCTCGAGGCCGAGGGCGTCCCCGGGCCCGAGACCCTGGACGCGGCCTACCGCGCCCTGCGGTCCCAGCACGACGAGGAGTGGGGCGGCTTCGGCCGGGCCCCCAAGTTCCCCCAGACCATGAGCCACGAGCTGCTCCTGCGGGCCCACGCCCGCAACCAGGAGCCGACGCTGCTCGAAGCCGTCGTCACCTCCCTCGACGCCATGGCCTCCGGCGGCATGTACGACCACCTGGGCGGCGGGTTCGCCCGCTACTCCGTGGACGCCTTCTGGATGGTCCCCCACTTCGAGAAGATGCTCTACGACCAGGCCCTGCTGGCCCGGCTCTACCTCCACGCCTGGCAGGTCACCGGCGAAAGCCGCTTCCGCCAGGTCCTGGCCGAGACCGTCACCTACGTGCTGCGAGACCTTCGCCACCCCGACGGCGGGCTCTACTCCGCCGAGGACGCCGACTCCGAGGGCGAGGAGGGCACCTTCTACGTCTGGCGCCCCGAAGCCATCCGCGAGGTCCTGGGCGACGACGCCGACCTGGCCATCGAGTGGTACGGCGTGACCCCGCAGGGCAACTTCGAGGGCTCCAACATCCTGCACCGGCCCGTCCGGGGCGACCTGGTGCGGCCCGCGGGGGTCGAGGCCGCTCCGCGAGGCGCTCTTCCAGGCCCGTGAACAGCGGATCCGCCCGGGCCTGGACGACAAGGTCCTGACCGAGTGGAACGCCCTCATGATCGCCACCCTGGCCGAAGCCGGTCCGGCGGCCGACGAGCCGGCGTGGGTCGCCGCCGCCGTCCAGGGCGCCGAGTTCCTCCTGGCGTCGCTGCGGGACTCCGACGGCACCTGGATGCGCTCGTGGCAGGCCGGCGACGGCGAGCGCCCGGCCGCCGCCCGCCACCACGCCTATGCCGTGGACCACGCCGCCCTGATCGACGCATTCACCCGCCTGGCCGAGGCCACCGGGGATGCCCGGTGGATCACCGAAGCTCGGGCCGTGGCCGACACCCTGCTCGAGCGGTTCTGGGACCGCGAGAAGGGCGGCCTCTTCACCACCGGCGAGGGCTCCGACACCCCCGTCGTACGCCAGAAGGACTTCTTGGACAACGCCACGCCCGCGGCCAACAGCCTGGCCGCGGTCGCGCTCCTGCGCCTGGCCGCCCTCACCGGCGAGGACGCCTACCGGCGCCACGCCGAACAGATCCTGGCCCTGTTCGCGCCCCTCGCCGGCAACGCCCCCGCGGCCTTCGCCCACCTCCTCGCCGCCCTCGACCTATACCACGGCGGCCTCTCCGAGGTCGTCGTCGCCGGTGACCGCCCCGACCTCGTCGCCGAGGTCCAGCACCGTTACCTGCCCGCCACCGTCCTGGCCTGGGGTGAGCGCTACGACTCGCCCCTCTGGGACGGCCGGGAGGACGGCCGCGCCTACGTCTGCCGGGACTACGCCTGCCAGCTCCCCGCCGGCTCAGTGGATGAGCTCCGCGAGCAGCTCACGTCGTAGGGCAGCGGAGACCGACAACGAGGCAAACACGGGGGCGTTGGGACGGGCCGCCTGTCCTCCTGGGCACCCACGTCCTCCCCCCTTCCGCTTCTGGCGGTCGTTTCCGTCGCTCCGACAACGGAAACGACCGCCAGAACGGAGGGCAGGGCCGCTCACCAGCCGCCGCGGTGGATGACCTCGTCCTCGGGGCGACGGGGACGTTCTGCCGATCGCCCCGGGCCGGAGGGCAGGGGATGGCCGAGGGCCACGACCCCGACCACCTCCCGGTCCTCAGGCACGCCCAGAGCGGCGCGTACGGCCTCCTCCTGGGCGAACAGGCCGAACAGCAGCGCCCCCAGGCCGGCGTCGACGGCGGCGAGCAGCAGCGTGTGGACGGCCATGCCGCCGTCGACCAGCCAGTACGGCATCCGCCAGGCCGCGGCGTCGTCGCCGAGGCCCGTGGCGGCCTTGTCGGGCTCGGCATACCGGTCGAGGTAGCGCTGGTGGTCGGTCAGCACGAGGACCAGGACGGGCGCAGCCAGCAGGTCGGGCCAGGCGAAGGCCCGCCGGCGTACCGGAGGCAGGGCCGCGTCCCAGTACCGGGCGGTCTCCTCCGGGCCGATCAGAACGATCAGCTCGGTGCCCTGGCTGTTGCCGGCGGAGGGCGCCCGCAGGGCGTCACGCAGCAGCCGGTCCAGGACCCTGGCGTCGACCGGGTCGGGGCGGAAGGCCCGGACCATGTGGCGGCGGTCGAGGACCTCCCGGAAGTCCAAACCGCCGGCGGGCTACCGGGCCAGCTTCTCGAGGTTCTCGGCCAGAGCCCAGCCCGCGATCACCAGTGAGTCGCCCCGCTTGTGGTTCAGCGGGGCCAGGAACTCGTTGAAGGCAGGGTCGATCTTCTCCGGCTGGAGGGTCTCATGATCGAGCACGGGGGGAAGCTCTTGTCACCCTTGGCCAGGAACGAACGGTCGTCGTAGTCGCCGGTCTCCACGCCGAAGCGCTTGGCCAGGCGGGCGCCCCAGGCCCGCTCCTCGCCCGAGGCCCGGTGCTGCGGGCGGGGGATGATGTCGCTGAGGTTGGCCAAGGCGTTGAACCCGGACACGTCGTTGATCCGCATGCCGACCAGGACGTCCTCGTCCGGGAAGGCCATCAGGGCCCGGCGCATCTGGTCGGCCATGATCGCCCGCAGCACGGCGTCGCGCTTGCTGGTCCGCTTGATGGAGGCGAGGCCGATGAGCACGCTGGGCGTACCCCCGATGCGCTCCAGCGTGCAGAACGAGAAGCCCTTGAGAGGGTTCCCGTCGCGGGCCATGCTGACCAGCACCCAGGCCTCGGCCGCCTTGGACAAGAAGCCGATCTCGTAGCCGGAAGGACCGTCCGCGCACAGGTCAGCCATCTCCGCCAACTCGGCGTCGCCCAACGAGGTGCAGTCCTTGGTGTCGACCTGGATACCCATGGCTGCGGAAAACCCCCCGGAAACGCTCGGACAGGACCCCTCTAGTCCAGCGCCCGCGACGCGTTCGCGCAACTCGGCGCCCGTGTTCTTCGAAGATTTCTTCGGAAATCGCCCTAGACGCTCACCGCATTGGACCCCAAGAGCACCCGCAGTTCGGCCACGAGGCCGTTGCTGGCGTCCACCGACAGGTCGTCGGCGAGCCGAACCCGCTGGCGCCGACTGAGCTGGAGGACGACCTCGGACTCGCCCGGATGGTCCGACAGGACGCCCTTCAGCTTGCGCAGGAGGTCGTCGTTGACCGCTGAGCGGGTCAGGTCGATGAGCACCGACGGGGACTCGGCCACGGGCTCGAAGCGCTCGAGCTCCATGGCCATGACCCGGACCGTGTCCTCCTTGCGGTCCACCCGGCCCCGGACGATGACGATGGCGTCGTCCTCCAGCTTGTGGCCGTGCTCGGTCATGGTCTTGGGGAAGACCATGACCTCCAGGGAGCCCCGCAGGTCCTCCAGCTGGAACACGGCCATGAGGTCGCCCCGCTTGGTCCACTTGCGCTGCAGGCCGGTGACCACGCCCCCGATCGAGCAGACGGTCTCCTCGTCGCCGGCCAGGATCTCGTCGACGGTCCCGTCGGTGCGCCGCCGCAGGGCCGACTCAACCCCCATCAGCGGGTGGTCGCTGATGTAGAGACCGAGCATCTCCTTCTCGAACGCGAGTTTGACCTTCTTGTCCAGCTCGCCGTCCTCGATGCGGGGCCGGTCGTCGAAGACCGGGCCGTCATCGAGGGAGTCGAACAGGCTCATGGCGCCCATGTCGTGCTGCTTGCGCTTGGCCACCGTCAGGTCGATGATCCGTTCGTAGGCCGCCAAGAGCCCCTTGCGCGTATGGCCGAGCAGATCGAAGGCCCCGGACTTGATGAGCGCCTCCACCGTCCGCTTGTTGAGGGCCGCGGTGTCCACCCGCTCGCAGAAGTCGTAGAAGTCGGCGAAGGGCCCGCCGTTCTCGCGCTCGGCCAGGATCAGGTCGGTCACCCCCTCACCCACGTTGCGCACCGCGGACAGGCCGAACGGGATGGAGCCGAGGGCCCCGGCCCCGGCCCCTTCGGCGGGCGGGGGTACGGCGGTGAACTTCGAGACCGACAGGTTGATGTCCGGCACCCGGACCTCGATGCCCATGGTGCGACACTCGGACAGGTAGATGGCGGCCTTGTCCTGGCTGTCCTTCACCGAGGTCAGCAGGGCGGCCAGGTACTCGACCGGGTAGTGGGCCTTGAGCCATGCCGTCTGGTACGCGATGAGCCCGTAGCCGTAGGCGTGGCTCTTGTTGAACGCGTAGTCGGCGAAGGGCTCGATCACGTCGAACAGCTTCTCGCCCAAGGGCCTCCCGTAGCCCGTGGCCGCGCAGCCGTCGACGAACTTGGCCCGCTCGGCCCGGATCATCTCCCGGATCTTCTTGCCGCAGGCCTTGCGCAGGTTGTCGGCCTCGGCCAGGGAGTAGCCGGCGACCTTCTGGGCCACCCGCATGACCGACTCCTGGTAGATCATCAGCCCGTAGGTGTCACCCAGCGTCTCCTCGAGGTCCTCGTGGGCGTACTCGACGGGCTTCCGGCCGTTCTTGCGGTCGGCGTAGTCGTTGTGCATGTTCGCCCCCATCGGACCGGGGCGGTACAGGGCGACGAGGGCGGCGATGTCGTCGAAGCTGGTGGGGGCCAGCGAGCGCATGAGGGCCCGCATCGGCCCACCCTCCAACTGGAACACCCCGATGGACTCCCCCCGGCGCAGCATGGCCAGGGTCGCCTCGTCGTCGAGGGCGACGTTGTCGATGTCCACCTCCTCGCCCCGGACGTCCCGGATCAGCTCCAGGGCGTCCTCGATGACGTCCAGGTTGCGCAGGCCCAGGAAGTCCATCTTCAGCAGCCCGAGGGACTCGATGCCGTTCATCTCGTACTGGGTGACGATCGGCGCGTCCTCGGGGTCCTGACCCGACTCGGGTTTGCGCTGGACCGGGGCGTACTCGGTGACGGGCTGGTCGGTGATGACCACCGCAGCCGCATGGATGCTGTCCTGGCGGCGCAGGTTCTCCAGGCCGGTGGCGACGTCGATCACGGCCTTGGCATCGGCGTCGGTCTCGTACATGGTCCGCAACTCGGCGGCCATCTTGAAGCCCTCTTCGAACTTCTCGGTCTTCTCGAGGCAGGCGTGCAGCGGGGTGTCCCGACCCATGATCAACGGCGGCATGGCCTTGGCCACCTTGTCGCCCACCACGTAGGGGTAACCGAGCACCCGGGCGGCGTCACGCACCGCGGCGCGGGCCTTGATGGTGGAGAAGGTGACGATCTGGGCCACGCGGTCCCGGCCGTAGCGCTCCGCCGCGTAGCGGATCATCTCGTCCCGGTAACGGGAGTCGAAGTCCATGTCGATGTCCGGCATGGAGATGCGGGACGGGTTGAGGAAGCGCTCGAAGAGGAGGTCGTACTTGATGGGGTCGAGGTCGGTGATGCGCAGGCAGTAGGCCACGCAGCACCCCGCCGCGCTCCCCCGCCCGGGGCCGACCCGGATGCCTTGGTCCCGGGCGTGTTTGATCAGGTCCCACACGATGAGGAAGTACGACGAGAAGCCCATGTCGGCGATGACCTGGAGCTCGAAGGCGATGCGTTCCAGGACGTCGTCGCCCAACTGCTGGCCCCACCGGCCCTTGGCCCCCTCGATGGTGAGGTGCTTGAGGTACTCCCGGTCGTCGGTGAAGCCCTCGGGCAGGGGGAAGGCCGGCAGCAGGGGCTTGCCGAACTCGATCTCGACGTCGCAGCGCTCGGCGATGAGCAGCGTGTTGGCGCAGGCCCCCGGGTAGTCCTGGTCGGGGAACAGGCGATGCATCTCGTCGGCCGTCTTGAGGTAGTGCTCCTCCCCGTCGAACTTGAACCGGGTGGGATCACTCATCATCGAGTTGGTCTGGACGCAGAGCAGCGCGTCGTGCGCCCGGGCGTCCTCGCGCTGGACGTAGTGGCTGTCGTTGGTGGCCAGCAGCGGGGCCCCGAGCTTGCGGCTGATCTCCAGTAACCCGGGCATGGTCTGGCGCTGCTTGTCGATGCCGTGGTCCTGGATCTCGACGAAGAGGTTCTCCTTCCCGAAGATGTCCTGCAGTCGGCCCGCCCGGGTGAGGGCCTCGGCCTCGTCGCCGGCCATCAGGGCCTGGAGCACGTGGCCCCCGAGGCAGGCCGTGGTGGCGATCAGGCCCTCGCTGTGCTCGTCCAGCAGCTCCCAGTCGACCCGGGGCTTGTAGAAGTAGCCCTCCAGGAACGCCCGGCTGGCCAACTGGATCATGTTCCGGTAGCCGGTCCGGTTCTGGGCCAGCAGGGTCAGGTGGTAGTAGAGCTTGCGCCCACCCTCGGTGTCACCGCCCGAGTCATCGACCCGGCCCCGGCGGGCGGGGCGCTCGGTCCGACTCTCGTGGGCCATGTAGGCCTCGGTACCGATGATCGGGGTGATGCCGGCGTCGCGACAGGCCTTGTAGAAGTCGAGGACGCCGTACATGTTGCCGTGGTCGGTGATGGCCAGGGCGGGCTGGCCGTCGGCCTTCGCCGCGGCCACGGCGTCGCCCACCCGCGCCGCACCGTCCAGCATCGAGAACTCGGTGTGGTTGTGCAGGTGGACGAAGGACACGTCGTTTGGCCCGATTCCCGTTGTTCCCCAGGCGATGCACAGGCGGTTTCCACAGCCTGTGGACGAATCACACGAATGTGATTCGCTGCAGGGCGAACCTAACCCGCCCGACCCCGGGGAGCAAGACGCTCTACAGGTAGGTGCCGCCGGCCGGCGGCTCGCCCGGTCCGCCGGTCTCCCCTCCCGCAGGTAGGCGGCGGCGCATGTCCTCCAACTGGCTCCGGGCGGCCATCTGCTGGGCGAACAGCGTGGCCTGGATGCCGTGGAACAGGCCCTCCAGCCACCCCACGAGCTGGGCCTGGGCGATGCGCAGCTCGGCGTCGGTCGGTGTCCCCTCGCCGAAGGGCAGGGCCAGGCGATCCAACTCCTCGCGCAGGTCCGGGGAGACCGCGGCGGAGATCTCGGTGATCGAGGTCTCGTAGATCTCCCGCAGGCGGTCGCGGCTGGGGCCGTCCATCTCGGTCTGGCGGACCTCCTCGAGGAGCTGGCGGATCATGGTGCCGACCCGCATGACCTTGGCCGGCTCGGCCACGTTGTTGCGCTCCTCGCCGTCGGGGGCACCCTCGGTGGTCGGCAGGACGCAGCTCGGGCTCCAGGGGCTCGGTGGGGGTGGGCGATCCGGTGGGAACGTCGGTCATGGCTTCCTCTCTACCCGGTGCGGGCCGGGCTCGCGCGCTTGGGACCGCCGCTAGGCCCGGGTGGCCAGCAACGGCACCAGCATCTCCGCCGCGGTGAGCGACCCGTGCCGACCGATCAGGTGGTACGGCCCGGAGTCGTCGGGGTCGTAGAAGGCCACCGGCTCGCGGGCGACCAGGGCGACGTCGCCCAAGCGCCCGGCCGAGGCAGGGGTGAGCTCACCCAGCCACCGCTCATCGGCGATCTGCTCGAGGCTCACGACCCACGCCGAGTCGCAGTAGAGATCGGTGGCCGTCTCCAGAAGGGCGTCGGCCTGTCCCGAGCGGGCGTGCAGCCAGCGGAAGCGGGCCTCCCCCGACTGCAGGCGCACGTGACGCAGGAGGTCGGCGGTCGGGGTGATGACGTTGTCGCCCACGTCGACCTGGCCGTGGTCCGAGGTCACCACCAGGGCGGCCCCGGGCGGGAGGCAGTCGACGAAGTCGGCCACCAGGCGGTCGGTGGCCCGCAGCTCGGCGTCGTAGTGGTCGGCCAGGCCGTACTCGTGGGACACCTTGTCGATGCCTTCGTAGTAGGCGTAGACGAACGGCTCCCCCGCCGCCAGGAGGCGACCGACCTCGGTGACGAGGGTGGACGCCATGCGGTAGGGCGTGAGCCGGGTCTGGTCCAGATGAGCCATCGTGAAGCCGGACTTGGCGAACTCGGCCCGGGTGACCACCGGCGGCCGCTCACCGCCGAAGGGGACGCTGGCCTGGATCGAGGCGGGCGGTATCTGCTTGCGCATGTCGCCGTCGGGTGTGGCCCAGCGCAGGACGTTGAGGATGCTGTGGTCCACCACCATCCGGTAGCCGACGACGCCGTGTTGGCCGGGCGAGAGGCCGGTGGAGATCGAGGTGAGGGCGGACGCCGTCGTGCTGGGGGCCACGGTGCAGATCGGGCCGCCGTCCATGCCCGCCATCGTCGGGGCGTGCGCCAGGCGCTCCTGGAGCTGGTCCCAGCCGAGGCCGTCCAGGACGAGCAGGACGACCTGGTCGCAGTCGGCCGCCACGGCGGGCAGCCAGGAAGGCGCCTCCTCGAACTGACCCAGCAGGGCGGGCACCACGTTGTTGACTACGGCGCCGTCGTAATCGGGCACCACAGGCTGTTGACCCACCGGCTTCCTTCCGTCGGCTGCGCAACCTACTCAGCCTTGCGTCGCCGCACCACCAACGGGCCGGGTCGGCTCCTCCCCCTACGATGCCCGCATGAGCGGTACGGAACCTCGTGGAGCCGACGTCTGCATGAGCGGCACGGAGCATGCGGAGCTGACGTCGGCATGAAGGTCTCGACGCGAGGTGACTACGCCAGTCGGGCCCTCCTGTCCCTGACGTTGCACGAGGACGAGTCGGGTCCGACCTCGGTCCGCGACATCGCCGAGCGCACCGCGCTCCCCCAGCCCTACCTGGAGCAGATCCTCCTGGCCCTCAAGGGCGCCGGCCTGGTGCGGTCCAAGCGAGGCGTCGGCGGCGGCTACGTCCTGGCCAAGTCCCCCTCGGAGATCACCCTCGGCGCCATCGTCAGCGCCGTCGATGGGCCCATCGCCGCCGGGGACTTCGGCCAGCCCCACCAGGACGGCGCCTGCGACCACGAGGGCCAGTGCGTCCTCCTCGCGGTCTGGCAGGACGTCGGCGCCATCCTCCGCCAACACCTCGAAGCTCTCACCCTCGCTGACATCGCCGCCATGGCCAGAGGCGAGAAGCCCTGGCCGGACGCCTGAGCGTCAGGCCAGGACGGCCAGGACGGCCTGCAGGTCCTCAGGCAGTTCGGACTCGAACCGGCACGGCTCACCGGTCACGGGGTGGGTGAAGGCGACGCGGCGGCTGTGGAGGAAGGGGCGGTCCAGCGGGAGGCCGGACCGATCGCCGTAGGCGCGGTCGCCGATGACGGGGTGATGGATGGCGGCGAGGTGGACCCGGATCTGGTGCGTGCGGCCGGTCTCCAGGCGCACGGCGAGGAGCGTGGCGGCCTCGGGATCGGTGAAGCGCTGCCCGACCTCGTAGTCGGTGGCGGCCCAGCGACCGTCAGGGACGACGGCCTGGAGGGTCGGGCGTTGCGGGTCACGGCCGATGGCGGCCTCGATGCGGCCGGTCGTCTCGGGCACGGTGCCCGCCACCAGCGTCGTGTACTCCCGCTCCACCTCGTGGGCCGCGATCATCGTGCTGAGGGCCTCGTGGGCCTCGGCGGTGCGGGCCACCAGCAGGAGGCCCGAGGTACCCCGGTCCAGGCGGTGCACGATGCCCGGTCGGGCCGGGTCGGGACCGACACCGGCCAGCGCCGGGTCGAGGGCGAGCAGGCCGTTGACGAGGGTGGGTTCCTCGCCCGTGCCCGAGCCCGGGTGCACGACCAGGCCGGCCGGCTTGTCGACCACGTAGAAGTGCTCGTCGGTGTGGGCCAGCGTGACCGGGACCGACGCATCCGGCTGGAGGGCCGCGGCGACGACGGGCTCGTGGTCCACGATCACCACGGCGACCTCCGCCACCTTCACCGCCGGACGCAGCTCGATCCGGCCGTCGACCTGGACGGCGCCGGCGAGGACCAGCTCGTGGGCCACGGAACGGCTGCAGCCGGCCTCGGCCGCGACCCGGCGGTCCAGCCGCTGGTCGGCGGTCGCCATCAGGGGCCGTCGACGAATCGGTCGGTGCTCAGCTCGGTGCCCTCGCCGTCGGCCCCCTCATCGGCCTCGGCCTCGACATCATCCACCGGATCTCCGTCGCCGTAGCGGGCTGTGGCGAACAGCAGGAGCAGGGCCCCCAGGACCACGCCCACGTCGGCCACGTTGAAGATCGGGTACCACTGCACGTCGATGAAGTCGACGACACCACCGCCGAGGAAGCCGTCGCCGGCGCGGACGGCGCGGTCGAGCAGGTTGCCGACCGCGCCCCCGAAGATGAGGCCGACGGCCACGGCGCCGGTCCTGGTGGGCACGGTGCGCCCCGACCAGAGCAGGCCCACGGCCACGGCGGCCGCGAGGATCCCGATGTAGGGGCCGAGACCGGGAAACCGGCTGAAGGCGGCACCGGTGTTGAAGGTCAGGTTGAACTGCAGGGTCCAGAACAGCTCGATGGGGCCGTCCTGCAGGGCCCGCAGGGCCCAGGTCTTGGTGAGCTGGTCCACGACCACCACGGCCGCAGCCACGGGGAGGACCAGACGGAGGTTCCTCCCGGCGACGCTCAGCGGCGGCGGCCGAACCGCGACCGGCTGTCCTCGGCGCCGGTCTCCTCGTCGGCGAGCTCCGCCAACCAGGGGTTGTCCTCCTCGGCCTGGTCATCGAGATCGGGCAACTGCTCGGGCACGGCCGGCCCCGAGAGGCCACCGAAGGTGGCGCTGCCGCTCTCCGTCCCGGGGGTGTCGAAGTCCGGTGGGGGCGGAGGAGGGGGCGGCGGGGCGTCGGCCCACGCCGACTCGTCCACCTCCAGGCCTGTCGGCGGGGGCGGCGGGGGCGGCGGGGGGTCGGCCCAAGCGTCCTCGGAGGTGACCGACCAGTCCTCGACGTCATCGGTGGCGGGGGTCTCGCCGAACACCGACTCGCTCGGGGCGGGGTCCTCGACGGTCTCGGGCGCCTCGAGCGGGGCAACCACGGCCTCGGGCGCCTCGAGCGGGGCAACCTCGAGCGGGAGGAGCTCGGCCTCGGGTTCCAGGGCGGGCTCCGTGACCTCGATGCCCGCAGCGGGGGCGGCCTCGGGCACCTCGACCCCGGTGAGGTCGGGGGTGGGCGTCGGCGCCAGCGGGTGCTCGAGCAGCAGCCCGAGCTGGTCGCGCACCTCGTCGATCCGGGCCCGCTGGCTCTCCAGGTGCACCTCCAGGGTGGCCACGTCACCGGCGAGGGCGTCGCGGGCTCGTTCAAGGGTGGCGAGCTCGTCGAGCAGGTCGGCCCGCTTCAGGTCGATGGCCTCGCGAACCTCGGCCTCGGCCCCCGCGATGGCCTGCTCCCGGTGGTTGCGGGCCTCGGTCAGGAGGCGGTCGGCCTCGGCCTCGGCCTCAGCCACCTTGCGGGCCGCGGTCTCCTCGGCTTCAGCCACCTTGCGGGCCGCCGTCTCCTCGGCCTCGGCCACGGCGGAGTCCGCCGTGCGCTGGGCCAGCAGCAGCGTGCGCTGGATCGTCTCGTCGCCCTCGGCGTTGGTGCGGGCCCGCTCCTCGGCGTCGCGGGCGCGGGTCTCGGCCTCGTCCAGCTTGCTGGTGGCCTCCCGCAACCTGGCCTGCATCTCCCCGGCCCCGGTCATCACCTGCTGGCGGAACGCGTCCACGTCCTCGGTGTCGTAGCCCCGTCCCTTCCGACGGAACTCGATGCCGGCGAGGACATCGGGTGTCAAGTCCATGGCGACGAGCGTAGCCCCCGGCCCGGAAGACCCACCGGGACTTGCCGCGAGCGTCCCGCCACCCTCCGTGAGGCCCGGTCGGGACCTCAGGAACAGCCCAGGAGGCCGAGGAGGATCTGGATCCCGAAGAACACGATGATGGGCGACAGGTCGAGGCCCATGTTCCCGATGCGCACGAACGGCAGGGCCCGACGCAGCGGCCCGAGGATCGGCTCGGTGAGGGCCACGGTGAGCCCGTAGACCTGCGCACCGAAGCCATCGGGGGCCAGGGGGAACCACGAGAGGACGACGCGGCCCAGCAGGACCAACATGTAGGCGAGCAGCAGCCCGCAGATCAGGCCCAACGGGGTGGGTCAGCGCCGGCCGAGGCCGCGTTCGGTGATCCGCCGCCGGTCCTCGTCGGACACCTCGACATCGTTCGGGGTCAGCAGGTACACCTGACTGGCCACCCGTTCCATCTGGCCACCGAGGCCGTAACAGAGGCCACTGGCGAAGTCGATGACCCGTCGGGCCAGGTCGAGGTCGGCGCCCTGCAGGTTGATGATGACCGGCTGGCTGTTCTTGAAGCGGTCACCCAGCTGCTGGGCGTCATTGAAGTCGGCCGGGATCACCACGTGGGGTTTGGCCGAGGACACGGGGATGGGGCGCACCGCACCGAGCTCGACGTGCTCGCCGGGGCCTCCGCCTGCGGGGGTGGTGGGCACGGGGCGCAGTGAGGAGATGGATGGCTCGTCGGGGGTCATGACGTTGGGCTCCGGCTCGGGGCGGATGACGTGCACGGGCGCATCGACCGGGTCCGGCTCACCGGGCGCGGACGCCTGGGCTCGAGGCGCGGGACGGGAGTCGAGAACAGGCGACTCGTCGTGACCGTAGTCGTCGTACTCCTCGTCCGGCCCGAGACCGAGATAGAGGAGGGCCTTCCGGAACGGAGATGACATAACGGACTCCAGTTTCGCACGTTCAGCACTCAACGCGGCGGACGGGCGCCGAACAGGGCGGTCCCGACTCGCACGATGGTGGCCCCTTCGGCCACTGCGGCCTCGAGGTCGGCGGACATTCCCATGGACAGCTCAGGCAGGTCGAGCACCGAGGCGAGCGCGGCCAGGCGCCCGAACTGGGCCCGAGCGCGGTCGGGGTCACCGGCCGCGGCAACACCCATCAGGCCCCGCACGTCCAGGCCGCTGTCGCCCAGCCCGGCCACGAGGTCGGCGGCCTCCTCCGGCGCACATCCGCCCTTGGCCGCCTCTCCCGAGATGTTCACCTGGGCCAGCACCGCGGCACCCGGCACCCGCTTGGCCACCTCGTGGCCGAGGGAGGCCCGGTCGATCGTCTCCCACAGGGCCACGTGGGGGGCCAGCAGTCGGACCTTGTTGCGCTGCAGGCCACCGATGAAGTGCCACACGGGGGCGGGGTCGTCGCCCACGAGCGCCGCCTTCGCCACCAGCTCTTGGGCGTAGTTCTCCCCGAGGTGGACGAGGCCCGCCTCGAGTGCCGCGAGTGGGGCCTCGGGCCCGAACCCCTTGGTCACGGCCACAACGGTGATCCGATCGGGGTCGCCTCCGGCCGCCGCGATGCGCTCGCGCACCACGGCCATGCCTGCCGCGACGGAGGCCGCGTCGAAGCTCAACCGTCGTCCTCGATCCAGGCCAAGACCGCCTGCCGGCCGCCGTCACCGCGAGCACGGTGGGAGAAGGCGTCCTCGCCACAGGCCGTGCAGCCCCCGACGAAGGTGACGTCGTCGACCCCCGCCGCCGCCAACGCCCGACGCACGCCCGTGGGCAGGTCGAGGGCCGGGGTGCCCGCGGCGGTCCTGCCGGCCACGTCCGGGCCGAGTCGGTCCATGACCCGCTGCAGGTCGTCGACCCCGAACTCGTAGCACTCAGGGCCGATCAGCGGACCGACCAGGGCTCGCACCCGGCCGGGCGCCAAGGCGCCGAGCTCGTCCACCGTGGCCGCCACGACCCCGTCGGCCAGGCCCCGCCAGCCGGCGTGCGCCACGGCTACGGCGCCGGCCTCGGCCACCAAGGCGATGGGGGCGCAGTCGGCGGTGTGGACCGCCAGGACGGCGTCGGACACCGCGGTCACGGCGGCATCGGCGGCCTCCCCCGCTCCCCCGCCGGGAGCCTCCACCACGACCACACGGTCAGCGTGGACCTGTCGGAGCCACGTCCACGGACGGTCCACGAGCGCGACCCGGAGGCGGGCCAGCGCCGCCGGTTCACCGTCGACGAACAGGTCACCGTCGTCGCGGCCGGTGAAGCGGACCCGGGCCGTGCGCCCGTCGGCGAGCCGGTGGTCGAGGGCGGCGTGGATTACTTCAGGAACGACGGGACATCGAAGTCGTCGTCGCCCAACCCGAGGTCGTCGTCGTCGTCCCCACCGAACAGGTCGGGGGCCTCGTCGTCGTCATCGCCGCGCAGGAAGCTGAGGTCCGGCTCGGCGTCGCCACCGGAGCGGCGGTCGTCGTCCCATCGGTCGAAGCCGGCGGCGATGACGGTCACCCGCACCTCGTCGCCGAGGTCGTCGTCGATGACTGCGCCGAAGATGATGTTGGCATCCGGGTGGCACACGCCGTGTATCACCTCGGCGGCCTCGTTGACCTCGAGCAGGCCCAGGTCGCTGCCGCCGGAGACGTTCAGGATGACCCCGCGGGCACCTTCGATGGAGGCCTCCAGCATCGGGCTGGAGATGGCATTGCGGGCCGCGGTCAACGACCGGCCGTCACCGGAGGCGTAACCGATGCCCATCAGGGCCGAGCCGGCATTGGCCATGACGGTCTTGATGTCCGCGAAGTCGGTGTTGATCAGGCCCGGGGTCGTGATGAGGTCGGTGATGCCCTGGACCCCCTGCAGGAGGATCTCGTCGGCCATCTTGAAGGCGTTGAGCATCGACGTGTTCTCGTCGGACACGGTCAGGAGCCGGTCGTTGGGGATCACGATCTGGGTGTCCACGGCCTCCTTGAGGCGCTGGATGCCCTGCTCGGCCTGCACGGTGCGGCGCCGGCCCTCGAAGCTGAACGGGCGGGTGACGACGGCGATGGTCAGAGCGCCTGCGGCCCGGGCGATCTCGGCGATGACCGGCGCGGCCCCGGTGCCCGTCCCGCCACCCTTGCCCGCCGTGAGGAACACCATGTCGGCGCCGGCGATGGCCTCCTCGATCTCGGCCCGATGGGCCTCGGCCGCCTCCCGACCGACATCGGGGTCGCTGCCTGCCCCGAGGCCACGGGTCAGGTCACGGCCGATGTCCAGCTTCACCTCGGCGTCGCTCATGAGCAGCGCCTGGGCATCGGTGTTGACGGCGATGAAGTCGACGCCCTTCAACCCGGCGTCGATCATCCGGTTGACGGCGTTGACACCGCCCCCGCCGATGCCCACGACCTTGATCACAGCCAGGTAGTTCTGGGGATTGCTGATCATGGGGTCCTCCACCTCGGGCCGCCCGGTCCACCCGGCGCGTCCGGCAGCTCGTTCTGACGAACCCCCGATGGTAGGGCGATACGGGGGTCGCCCGTCGAACGATGTCATAGCGGACCTCCTCGGGGCCGGTCACGGACCCCCATCAGACACACCCCGGGACCCGCACGAGCGCAGGCGCGGCGGGCAGGGTCACGTCGAGATGATCGACGCAACCCGGTGGCACCGTGGCCAGGACGGCGGCCGCGGCGGCCAGCTTGGCCTCGGCGTCTTCGGTCCCTCCGAGCAGGATCACCCCACCGGCCCGGAGCGCGACCTCCAGGTCCGCGCCCGAACCCCGGACTGCGGCCATCTCGGCCCGGATCTCCAATGGCGCCGCGGCCGCGACCGCGAGCGGTTCGAGCACCTCGTCGTCCAGTTGGGTCCCCGGAGGGGCCGAGGTCGTGACCCCGTCGACCAGGGCCACATCGGACGGTTCGGTGTCGACCGTGGCCAGCACCCGACCCTCGCCGTCGGCCAGGGACCAGGTACCGTCGGCCGTCGCCAGCGCGGCGACCGCGACCCGCTCGGTGACCTCCACCGTGACGGCCCCGGACCACTCGCGCTGCACCGTCACCTCGTCCACCCAGGGCAGCACGGCCACCGCCGCCTCCGCGGCATCGGCGTCGAACCAGGCCAGCGGGTCGCCAGGGGCCACCCCCACCGCCCCCGTGACGGCCTCGGGCGTTGTGCGATCCGCCCCGCGCACCTCCACCCGCTCGACGTCGAGGACCGGTGTCCAGGTCAGGCCGAGGGCCAGCAGGGCCATGAGCAGGACTGCGGCAACGACCAGCAGCCGCCGGAGTCGGCGGCGACCGGCGTCCCGGGCGACGGTCACCCGGCGCTCCCGGATGCGGGGGTCGACCGCGACGGTGCTCACCGGTCGTCCTCCGGAAAGCCCACCAGGCGCGTCTCGGGCACCAGCGTGACGCCCGTGGCCTCCCGGACCCGGTCCCGGACCTCGAGCATGAGGGCATGGACGTCCTGGGCCCGGCCCCCGGGATCGGCCTGGATGAAGTTGGCGTGCTTGGTCGACACCTCGGCGGTGCCCGACCGCAGGCCCTTCGCGCCGGAGACGTCGATGAGCCGTCCGGCGGAGTCACCCTCGGGGTTGGTGAACACCGACCCGGCGTTGGGCCCGCCCGGCTGATGGTCCCGGCGCCAGCGGACGACCTCGGCGATCTCCGCCATCGCGGCCTCGGGGTCGCCCGGCGTCAGGGCGAACGAGGCCCGGCACACCACCTGCTCGGGTCGGACCGAGGAGTGGCGGTAGCCGAGGTGCAGGTCGGCCGCGGACACATCCCCATCCTCGCCGGTGTGGAGGTCCAGGAGGCGGACCCGGACGAGGGTCGAGGCGATGTCGGCGCCATGGCCGCCCGCGTTCATCCGCACCCCGCCGCCCACCGAGCCGGGCACACCCACCGCCCATTCGAGGCCGGTGAGGCCGGCGGCGGCGGTCTGGCGGGCCAGCACCGGCAGGGCGACCGCCCCGCCGGCGTGCACCGTGGTGCCCTCGATCGCCAGCTCGGCGAAGTCCCCACCCAGGCGCAGGGCCAGGCCGGCGAACCCGTCGTCATGGACCAGGAGGTTCGAGCCCTTGCCGACGATCAGCACCGGTACGGGCCCGTCCGTCGCCGTGAGCGCGGTGGCGATCGCGGCCAGGTCGGCCGGAGTCTCGACCTCGACGAAGAGCGCGGCTGGTCCCCCGACCCGGTAGGTGGTCATCGGCCCAAGGGCCTCGACCCGATGTAGGCGGGGCCCGAACACGACATCCAGGGCGGCGGCGACGGCGGCCAGGTCTCCCGCCGGATCGAGGGTCATGACCGGGGACGGGCCGCCAGAGCGGCCTGGATCTCATCGGGGAGTGTGGTGAGGTCCCCGGCCCCCAGCGTCAGGCACAGGTCGCCGGGGCGGAGGCGGCCGACCAGGTAGGCGACCAGGTCCTCCCGACGGGGCAGGTAGGCCACGGCCCGGGTCGGGTCATCGGCCAGCACGGCGTCGACCACCGCCTTGCCCGACACCCCGGGGATGGGCGTCTCCCCGGCGCTGTAGACATCGGTCACCGCCAGCACGTCGGCGTCGACGAACGACGAGCCGAACTGGGGAGCCAGTGCAGCCAGGCGCGAGTAGCGGTGGGGTTGGAACACGGCGACGAGGCGCTCGGGGGCGGTGTCCCGGCCCGCGGCCAGGGCGGCGGCCACCTCGGTTGGCAGGTGGGCGTAGTCGTCGACGAAGTCCACCCCGGCGACCTCGCCCCGGAACTCGAAACGGCGGGCCACGCCGCCGAAGCGGGCCAGCGCGGCGACGACGGCGACGAAGGCCGCGCCGATCTCCAGGGCCGTGGCCGCGGCGACGGCCGCATTGCGGGCGTTGTGGGCCCCCGGCACGGGGAGGTGGATCTCACCGAGGTCACGGCCCTCGTGCTCGAGGCGGAAGGTCGTCCCCCGTGGCTCCCGGTGGAGGTCCACGATGCGGTAGGTCGGCTTCGCCCTCCCCGACCGTGACGACCGGGTGTCGGGCGGCCAGCGCGGCGCCCTCGAGGTCGTCGATCCCGATCACCGCCAGGCGTCCGGCCCCCCCGACGAACTGGTCGAAGGCGTCCCGCAGGGCGTCGAAACCGCCGTAGTGGGCGTGGTGATCGGCCTCGACGTTGGTGACCACGGCGATCTCGGTGCGGAGCTCGACGAACGTGCCGTCGCTCTCGTCGGCCTCGACCACGAACCACTCGCCGTCGGACCACACCGCCCCGGAACCGATCTGGTTGACGTCGCCGCCGATGATGAAGCTCGGGTCGAGCCCGGCCTCGGCCAGGATCACGGCCAACATCGACGAGGTCGTGGTCTTGCCGTGGGTCCCCGCCACCGAGACCGTGCGCCGGAGCCCCGTGATGGCCGCCAGCACCTCTGACCGGCGGAGAACGGCCACGCCCTGATCGTGGGCGGCGACGACCTCAGGGTTGGTCGGCCCGATGGCGGTCGACACCGCGACGACCTCGGCGTCACCCAACTGGTCGGCCCGGTGGCCCACCGCCACCCGGACACCTTGGTCCGCCAGTCGGTCGAGGGCCTTCGAATGCTTCAGGTCACTGCCGCTGACCCGGTGGCCCATCGCCGCCAGGACGCTGGCGATGGCGCTCATGCCCGCGCCACCGATCCCCACGATGTGGATGGCCTTGGGCGGCGTGAGGTCCACCCCGTCCCCGCCCGTCGCCGAGGGCTCAGCCACGGGCATGCTCCTCCACGAGGTCGGCCACCCGGTCGGCCGCGTCGGGACGGCCGAGCGCTCGAGCCGCGTCGCCCATGGCCTCCCGGGTGGCTCGGTCGCCGACGAGCGGGCCGAGCTCGTCCACCAGCCGGTCGACGTCCAGCTCGGCATCGGGGACCAGCCGGGCCGCGCCCAGCTCGACGAGGCCACGGGCGTTGGCGGTCTGGTGGTCGGCGGTGGCGATCGGCAGGGGCACGAGGATGCTCGGGAGACCGAGGACGGCCAGCTCGGCCACCGTCGTGGCGCCGGCCCGGGCGACCACGAGGTCGGCGGCGGCCAGAGCGGTGGGCATGTCGTCCTCGTAGCGCACGGGGCGGTAGAGGATGCCGCCCGACCCCGCCGGTTCCTCGCCCCGCGCCGTCGGGTCGTCCCAGTCCCGTTCGCCCACGACGTGGCGCACCGCCACGTCGGTGCGGTCGGCCCACCGTTCGACGAGGCCGGCCACGGCCCGGTTGATGCGCCGGGCGCCCAGGGATCCGCCGAACGCGAGGACGACCACCCGGTCCTCGGGCAGGTCCAGGGACCTACGGGCCACGAGCGCGGTCCCGGGTGCGGTCGACGGCCAGGATCGCGGGCCGCACCGGGTTGCCGGTGACCACGGACCGGGGGAGGTCCGTGCCGGGGAAGGAGACGGCGGCGGCCCGGGCGAAACGGGCCACGATGCGGTTGGCCGCGCCGGGCACGGCGTTCTGCTCGGCCACGACGATCGGGACGCGGTAGAGGATCGCAGCCAGCGCACAGGCGACCGAGGCGTAGCCGCCCAGGGCGACGACCACGGACGGTCGCAGGCGGTGGACCAGGCCCAGGGCCCGGCCGAAGGCCCGGATCAGGCCGAGCACGGCCCCGACGTTGGCGAAGGTGAGCTTGCGCTGGATCCCCCGACCGGGGAGGGCGGTCAGCGAGAAGCCGGCTTCGGGGACGAGGCGTACCTCGCTGCCCCGCTCACTGCCGACGAACCGGATGGCGGCCACGGGGTGGCCCCGGGCCACCAGGGCGCGCCCGATGGCGATGCCGGGCAGCGTGTGGCCGGCGGTGCCCCCGCCGGCGATCAGCGCCCAGGTGGGTCCGTGCTCAGGCATCCTGACCGTGACGGGCCACGCTCAGCAGGACGCCCATGGCCAGCAGGTTGACCACCAGCGACGTGCCGCCGTAGGAGACGAACGGGAGGGGGACGCCGGTGATGGGCAGCAGCCCCACCACGGCACCGATGTTGACCACGGCCTGCAGCACGAACCACGTCGTGATGCCCGCGGCCAGGAGCATGCCGAAGGTGTCCGGGGCCCGGAGAGCGGCCCGGATGCCGAAGTAGCCGAGCGCGGCGAGCAGGCCCAGGACCGTGACGGCCCCGATGAGGCCGAGCTCCTCGGCGATGATGGCGAAGATGAAGTCGGTGTGGGCGTAGGGCAGGAAGCCCCACTTGGCCCGACTGGCGCCGAGTCCGACCCCGGTGAGGCCCCCGCCGGCGATGCCGACCAGCGACTGGATGGTCTGGTAGCCGGTGTTCGCCGGGTCGGCCCACGGGTCGAGGAAGGCCAGGACGCGGGCCCGGCGATAGTCCGCGCTGAGCGCGGCGACCGCCGCGGCCGAGACGCCGAGGGCGCTCCAACCGGCCAGCCGGGCCAGCGAGGCCCCCGAGACGAAGATCAGCGCGCCCACGGCCCCGGCGGTGATGATCAGGGTCCCCAGGTTGGGCTGCAGGAGGAGCAGGATGGCGAGGCCGGCCAGAGCGAGCAGGACCGGGCGCAGGACCCGGGGGTCCTCCCGGATCACGTCGTGGTTGCGGTCCATGGCCAGCCAGCGGGCGGACCAGATGATGATCGCCAGCTTGGCCAGCTCGGAGGGCTGGATGCGCAGGGAGCCCGCCCCCAGCCACCGGGTGGCACCGTTCGCTCCGACGCCCACGCCGGGGACGAGGACGAGGGCCAGGAGCACGAAGCTGACCACGAGGAAGGGCGTGGCCACACGACGCCAGAGGCCGTAGTGCTGACGCATCACGGCGAACATCCCCGCGAAGCCGACGAAGGCGAAGATCGCCTGACGGGTGAAGCTGTCCCAGGCTGAACCCGAGGTCCGGATGTCGCTGACCGACGCCGCGGACATCACCATGACGAGGCCGAGCAGGACCAGGGCCGTGACCACCGCGAGCAGGCCCACGAAGGTCGACGACCGGTCGCCCGGAGGCCGCTTCGGTCCGGTACGGGCAGAGGGGTGCCGGCCCCGGGACATGCCGGCGTCGTGTCTTGCCGGACGTGACGCGTGGGCGCCCGCCGGGTGGGCCGACCGGCTCCGGCCCGTGTGTCGGTTCGACGGCTCATGAGCGCGAGGCCTCCTGGTCGAGGTGGATGCGGACGAGACGGGTGAAGTCCTCACCCCGTTCGCCGTAGGACGAGTACCAGTCGAAGGAGGCGCAGCCCGGGGACAGCACTACGGCGTCACCCGGCCGGGCCAGGGCGTCGGCCTCAGCGACGGCGTCGACCATCGAGGGGGCGGTGGCCACCGGGACGCGGCCGGCGACGGCGTCGACCACGTCAGGCGCGGCCTCACCGATGGCGACCACAGCCCTGACCGAGCCCCGGCGACCGAGCAGGTCACCCAGGTCGAGGCCCTTGTTGCGGCCCCCCGCGATGAGGACCACGGACTCGAAGGCGTCCACCGCGGCGCGGGTGGCGTGGGGCGTGGTGGCCTTGGAGTCGTCGTACCAGGACACCCCGCCGGCCTCCCCCACGAGTTGGACCCGGTGGGGTAGGCCGTCGAAGGCGGCCAGGGCGGCGGCCACCGCCTCGTCGTCGACGTCGAGGGGTTCGACCATCAGCGCCGCGGCCAGGGCGTTGGCCTGGTCGTGGTGCAGCGAGCGGTGGAGATCGCCCACGCCCAGCAGGCGGCGGTCATCGACCAGCAACCAGCCGTCCCGGACCGTGGCCGACTCGTCGCCGCCGAACCCGAAGGTGCGGCGCCGGGCCCGACCGCGGTGGCCGGCCACCACCGGATCGTCGGCGTTGACCACCGCCACGTCCTCGGGGCCCTGGTCGGCCCAGATCCTGGCCTTGGCTGCCTCGTAGGCCGCCAGGTCGGCGTGGATGTCCAGGTGGTCGGGGGCGAAGTTGAGCCAGGCCGCCACGCCAGGGGCCCAGTGGGCGGTGTGCCCGAGGCGGAAGGAGCTGGCCTCGACGACGAAGACCTCGACCGTGGTGTCGTCGATGGCCTCGACCAACGGCGTCTCCACGTTGCCCGCCTCGGCCACGACCCGACCGGACCGGCGGAGCATGTCGGCGGCGAGGTGGGTGACGGTGGTCTTCCCGTTCGTGCCGGTCACGGCGACGACCGGGCGGTCGTCCCACTCCTCGGCCAGGTCGAACTCCGAGTGCACAGGGACGCCGGCCGCAGTGGCCGCGGCGAAGACGGGATGACGGTCGGGCACACCCGGGCTGGGGAGGAGCACCTCGACGTCGTCCAGCAGCGCCGCCAGGGCGTCGACCGGCGGGGCCTCGACGAGGCCGATGCCCACCTCCTCGGCAAAGGTCCGGTGGGCGTCGCCGGGTCGGTCCTCCACCGCGGTGACCGAGGCGCCCCGGGCCACGAGGGCGCGGCTCACGGCGCGGCCGGTCACCCCCAGGCCCACCACGAGCGCGCGGCCGGGCGTCAATCCCGTGCCCCCGGCAGGCCGATGAAGTCGGCGTAGTAGAGGCCGAGGCCCACGGCGGTGCACATCCCCGACAGGATCCAGAAGCGGATGATCACGGTCGTCTCGGGCCAGCCCCGGAGCTCGAAGTGGTGGTGGATGGGTGCCATGCGGAAGACCCGCCGGCCGAAGAGCCGGAAGCTGGCCACCTGGATCATCACCGACAGGGTCTCGACCACGAAGAGCGCCCCGATGATGGCCAGGAGCAGCGAGGTGTTGTTCATGAGGGCCAGACCGGCCAGGCCCGCGCCGATGGCCAGGGACCCGGTGTCCCCCATGAAGATCTGGGCCGGGGACGCGTTCCACCAGAGGAACCCCACGCAGGCCCCCGTCATGCAGGCCGCCACCACGGCCAGGTCCAGGGCGTGGGGGACGCCGTAGTCGAACGGGTGACGGAAGGCCCAGAAGCCGATGACGATGAAGGCGGAGAAGGCCAGGACTGAGGCCCCTCCGGCCAGGCCGTCGAGACCGTCGGTCAGGTTGACGGCGTTGGTGGTGCCCACGATCAGCAGCACCGCCCACACCGTCCAGCCGATGGTGCCCAGATCGACCAGCGCGCCCGCCCGGGTGAAGGACAGGTCGGTGCTCACCGGCGTGTGGCCGAGGGCCACCACCGCGAAGGTGAGGGCGACCGCCAGGAGGCCGAGGAACTTGGTGCGGGAGGTGAGGCCCAGGTTCCGCTCCCGCGTGACCTTGATCCAGTCGTCGGCCAGACCGACCAGGCCGGCCCCCACGACGGCGAACATGACCACGAGGCCGGAGCGGGTGATGATCCGGCTGTTGGAGATGTCTGAGGCGAGGTAGCCGATCACGGCGCCGGCCACGATGGCGGCCCCGCCCATGGTCGGGGTCCCCGCCTTGGTGGTGTGGCCCTGGGGCCCGTCCTCGCGTATGGGCTGGCCGATCCGGCGCTTGGTCAGGACGTCGATGAGGATCTTGGTCCCGAGCAGTGAGACCATCAGGGAGACCCCGGCGGCGAACAGCAGGGTCCTCATGGGGTGGGCTCCCCGCTCCGGGCGAGCACGGCGGCCAGCACCTCGCGGTCGTCGAAGGGTATCTCCCGGTCACCCAGGTCCTGGGTGGTCTCGTGGCCCTTACCGGCCACCAGCACCAGGTCACCCGGCACCGCCAGGGCCACTGCGGCCTCGACGGCGCGGCGGCGGTCGGGCTCCACGATCAGGTCGTCGCGGCGTTCCACTCCGGTCATCACCTCGTCGATGATGGTCTCCGGAGCCTCGTGACGGGGGTTGTCGGAGGTCACGACCACCACGTCGGCACCCCGGTCCGCCGCCCGGCCCATCAGGGGCCGCTTCGATCGGTCACGGTCCCCACCGCAGCCGAAGACCACGATCAGGCGGCCGCGGGTCAGCTCCCGAGCCGACGCCAGTGCCTGGTCCAGACCGTCCGGGGTGTGCGCGTAGTCCACGAGCGCGGCGACCGGGCCCTCCCCCACCGGCTCGAAGCGGCCCCGGGGCGCCCGGGCCTCGGCCAACCCGGCGGCGATCTCCCCGGGCGTGAGGCCCAGCGCCAGGGCGGCCTCGGCGGCGGCGACGGCGTTGGCCAGGTTGAACCGACCGGCCAGGGCGATGTGCACACGCAGGCCCCGCCACGTGAACGTGCTGCCGTCCGGTCGTAGCTCCGGGTCGACGGCGTCGGCGGCGGACCAGGCCACCGCGGGGATGGCCATCTCGGCGAGCAGGCGCCGACCCCAGGGGTCGTCGCGGTTGACCAGGCCGACCGCAGCGCGGTCGGGGGCGAAGAGGCGGCCCTTGGCCGCGAAGTAGCGGTCCATCGTCCCGTGGAAGTCGAGGTGGTCCTGGGAGAGGTTGGTGAAGACGGCGACGGCGAACCAGGTGCCCTCGATGCGGCGCAGCTCGACGGCGTGGGAGGAGACCTCCATCGCCACCACGGCCCGGTTGGCAGCCACGGCCTCGGCCAGGGCGGCCTGCAGGGCGGGGGCCTCCGGCGTGGTGCGGGCCCCCGAGAGGGTGCCCAACACCGTCGTCGGGCGGCCGGCGTGCTCCAGCACGGCCGCCAAGAGATGGGTGACGGTGGTCTTTCCGTTGGTCCCGGTCACCCCGACGACGGCGATGTGCCGGGACGGGTGATCGAAGAAGGCGTCGGCGAGGTGGCCCATGGCGGTGCGGGCGTCGGGCACCACCACCTGGGGGACGTCGACGTCCAGGCGCCGCTCCACGACCAGGGCCACCGCGCCCCGGGCGACGGCGACCGCGGCGTGGTCGTGACCGTCGGTGTGCTCACCCGGGAGGGCGCAGAAGATGGACCCGGCCCGGACATCCCGACTGTCGTGGTCCACAGCCGTGACCACGACGCCGTGAGCCGCGCCCTCGGGCACGAGCACGTACTCGGTGAGGCTCTCCAGGAGCTCGATCAGGGGCTTGCCCGCGGGCACGGTTCAGCCCGCCGAGGCGTAGGCGGCGGGCGGTGGGATCCGGTAGGCCCGTAGGACCGACGCGGCCAGCCGGCTGAACACGGGGGCGGCGACACCGCCGCCGAAGTAGTCACCGGCGGGCTCGTCGATGACGACCACGATCGAGAGCTGGGGGTCGTTGGCCGGCACGAAGCCGGCGAAGGTGGCCACGTAGCGGTAGTTGCCCGCAGCGTCCTCGTAGCCGCCGCCGGGCTGGGGCTTGCGGGCGGTACCCGTCTTCCCGGCCACCGGGTAGCCCTCGACGGCGGCGGCCTCGCCGGTGCCCTCGTCGACCACGCCGGTCATCATCTCGGTCATCTGGCCCGCCGTCGCCTCCGAGACCACCCGGCGGGGGTCCTCGGTCGGCGCCGGCTCCAGCTCACCGTCGACGCCGACGGTGCCGGCCACCAGTCGCGGCGCGACGTACCGGCCGCCGTTGGCGATGACGTTGAAGGCCCCGAGCACCTGCAGCGGTGTGACCGCGACGCCCTGGCCGATCGGGATGGTGCCGATCGAGGTGGAGGACCACTCGTCGGTCGGCAGGAGGATGCCCGGAGACTCAGCGGGGAAGTCCACGGCGGTGACCTCGCCGAAGCCGAAGGCCCGGATGTAGCGGTCGATGGTCTCGGGGGCGAGCTGCTGGGCGATCTGGATCGTGCCCACGTTCGAGGACTCGGTCAGCACCTCGCGGGCGGTCATCTCCACGGTGTCGTGGGGGTGGCTGTCGGAGAAGACGTGGTCGCCCACCTGGAGGCTGTCGGGCACGAGGGCCGAGGTCTCCGGTGTCACGACCCCCTCCTCGAGGGCGGCGGAGAGGGTGATGACCTTGTTCACCGAGCCGGGCTCGAACACCGCGGTGACCGCCCGGTTCTCCGACCCGGGCACGGGGTCGACGAAGGTCTCGGCCTCCTCGTCGTACGCGTCGACGTTGGCCACCGCGAGCAGCTCGCCCGTGCCGGGCCGGCTCACGATGACGGTGCCGCCCCGGGCGCCGGTGGCCGCCACCTGCTCGGCCAGGAGGCGCTCGGCCTCGTACTGGACCTCGCGGTCAATGGTGAGCTGCACGTCCTCGCCCTGGTCGGCGGCGTCGTAGTGGTTGTCGCCCGACGCGATCGTGTTGCCCTGCGGGTCCCGCTCGACCTCGACCGCGCCCGGGCTCACCGGCCAGCACGTCCTCGTACTGCGCCTCGAGGCCCGACAGGCCCTCCTGGTCGACGCCGACCGTGCCGAGCAGGGCGTGGGCCAGGTCACCGGACGGGTTCGCCCGGGCGGGCTCCTGGGTGACGGTGATCCCGTCGAGCTCCAGAGCCTCGATCTGCTCACCGATCTCGCGGTCGAGCTGGCGGTCGAGGTAGGCGAACGAGGTGTCCTCGGCGAGGGTCTCGGCCAGGGACATGGCGTCGGTGCCGAGCAGCGGGGAGAGGGCCTGGGCGGTGCCCCACGGGTCCTCGATCAGCTGGGGGTTCGCCTCGACCGTCGCCGACGGCACGGTCAGGGCGAGCTGGGCGCCGTTCCGGTCGAGGATCGAGCCCCTGGGGGCGTCGACCACGGTGGCCCGGGTGCGCTGGTCCTCGCCGAAGGCCACCAGCGCGTCGGGGCGGAGCACCTGGATCGTGGCGACCCGGTAGGCCACCACGCCGAACGCGAGGACGGCGACGATGAGCACGGCGAGGAGGCGGCGGTGCTCCGACGGCGTGCGCTGGCCTCCCGGCCGTGTGTCCGGTGCCGGGGGTCGGCTCGGCGCGCCGGCGCCCGCCGACCGTGGCGGTCGACGGGCGCCCGGGCCGGACCGTGGGACCGGGGGCGGGACGGGGCGCGGGTGGTCACGGCGTGGTCGGCGCGGCCTCAGCGGGGGGCGGAGGATGTCGGGGGTCCGACCGATCATGCCCAAGGCCTTGATGGCCTCGTCGGATGATGTTCTCGGGCGACTCCATCGTCGCCACGTCCTGCTGGCAGGATCCGGGTCTCGACCTGGCGCTCGGCCACCTCGGCCCGGAGGCCGTCGAGGTGGATCTGGCCCTGGACGAGCACCGTCTGCAGCAGGGCGACGCCGAACAGGATCACGAAGAAGGCGCCGAGGGCCAGCATGAGGGCGGCCTGCGGCCGCAGCCGGCGCCGGGACGACGGCTGCGCGGGCTCGACCTTGGTGTCGGGGACCGGGCGGAGGTGGCGCCGGACGGGTGTCGGGTCGGGCTGGTGCCTCGGCCGGGCGGGGCGGCGGCACCCCGGCTGGTGCGAGTGGCGGCCGCGGTGGGGCTCACGGGTGGACCTCCGGATCGGTCGGGTCGGTGACCGGTCGGGCGCCGGCAGCTTCCGGACCGCCCGGAGGCGGGCGCTGCGGGCCCGGGGGTTGCGTTCGATCTCGTCGTCGGTGGGCTTCCACGCCCCCCGCTTGAGCAGGACGACCCGGGGCACGGCACCGCACACGCAGGGCCCCCCGAGCGGGCAGGTGCAGCCGCCGGTGGCCGCCTCGCGGAACGTGGTCTTCACGATGCGGTCCTCCCCGGAGTGGTAGGCGATGGCGGCGGCCCGGCCGTCGGCCACCAGGAGGTCGAGGGCCTGGTCGAGCGCCGTCGGGATCTGATCCAGCTCCTCGTTGACCTCGATCCGGAGGGCCTGGAAGGTCTTGCGGGCGGGGTGGCCCTTGCGGCGCACGGCCGCGGGCACGGCCTCGCTGATGACCGCGGCCAGCTCGGCGGTGGTGCGCAGGGGGCGGGCGGCCACCACGGCCCGGGCGATGGCCCGGGCCCGGGGCTCGTCGCCCAACCGGGAAAGGAGGCGGGACAGCTCCTCCTCGGGCCAGGTGTTCACGATGTCGTCGGCGGTGACCTCCGCGTCGGCGGGGTCGTCGCCCTGGCCCATGCGCATGTCGAGGGGACCCTCGGACCGGTAGCTGAAGCCCCGGTGGGCCTCGTCGACCTGCCGGGAGCTGATCCCGAAGTCGAAGAGGACGCCGCTGACCTCGGTCACGCCGAGGTCGTCGACCACCTCACCGATCTGGTCGAAGCGGGCCTGACGGACGCTGACCCGGTCGCCGAAGGGCGCCAGACGGGCCGTCGAGGCGGCGATGGCGTCGGGGTCCCGGTCGATCCCGACCAGGGAGAGAGCCGGGTTGGCCTCGAGAACGGCAGCGGCGTGGCCCCCGTCCCCCAGGGTGGCGTCCACGTGCACCCCGGCCGGGGCCGCGGCGAACACCTCGACGACGCGGTCGACCATGACGGGGTCGTGGACGGGAGTGAGGTCTCGGGGCGCTGTCACCCTGGCTCCAGCTCCGCTTGCTCGACGTCGGCCTCCTGGCCAGTGGGAGTCGCTCGCTGCGTGTCGCGGATCACCGACCGCGCTCCGTCCGCTGATCGGCAGCCCCCCGGCCGGCAGGTGCTCGACGGGAGGGGTTCCCGTTCGGGCTGCTGGGGAAGCGGGCGGAGTAGGGATCTTCCGTCCCACCAGCCGGGAGGCAGCGGATCAGCGGACGTGAGCGGGTCGAGGGCGTCGTTGCCCGGGGTGAGCGGCAGGGGGACATCAGAGTCCTCCCTTCCGCATGGCGTCCTGGAGGGCGTCGTTGCCCTCGTCGGACAGGGCATCCCAGACCTCGGGTGCCCAGATCTCGATGCGGTCGAAGGCGCCGTTCACGACGACCTCGGTCCCGGTGCCCGAACCGATCCCGACCTTGTCGAGGAACTTGGCGGGCAGGGTGATGCGACCTTGGCTGTCGGCCCGGATGCGATCCGAGTCCGACGCGAGCTTGCGGAGGACCACGGGATCGAGGTCGCCGACCTCGCGGACCCGGTGCTGCACGCGGTCCTTGAACCCGCGGAAGCCCTCCTCGGTCCAGATGGCGAGGCAGCCGTCGGCGACGGCGATGTAGCCGTTGCCGTCGAGCTCGTCGCGCAGCGTCGCCGACAGGACGATGCGTCCCTTGTCATCGAGCTTTCGCTGCCTGGTGCCGACGAACACAAGCCGTTGCCTTCGGTGGTGGTGGAGTGCTGCATGGGTCCTCCGACGCCATGGCCCCCCAGTAGGGGCGCTTCTCCACTATCGGCCACAGGTACTCCGATGTCAACCATTTCCGCTCCGAAACTCACTCCACATTCTCCCCTGCGCTCCACGATCGGTCCCGGAAGCGGTCCCGCAGGGCTCCGCGTCGGCGCCGCCGTAGGGCTGACCACTCCCCGGCGCGCCTCAGTCCTCGAGCCGGGCGAAACGAGGCAACCACCGGGGCAGGGGGTCGGGCGACGAGCGGGTCGGGGGCGTACGGGTGCTCCCCCGAACGCAGCGCGATGGCCGCGCCTGGCGCGGTTGTGTTGTTGCCGCGCTTCCCTCTCCCATGTCGCGGGGACCCTGCCATCGGTGGGCCGCCGCGCCCCACCCCCGCCCCTCGGAGTCAGACCCGGCCGAGCACCTCGAGGAAGCGGTCGAACAGCCCGTCCAGGTCGACGCCGCGGGCGACGCCGGCCAGCTCGGACCGGGCCGCGTCCCGCTCCCCAGCAGGCACGACGACGTCGATCAGGGGCCCCGGGTCCCACCGGACTGCGAGCACGGCGCACTGGAAGCGGGCGCCGGCCCGGGTGCGGCGCTGGGCCAAGGCCGACGACCTTGGCGCCGTCGACGAACACCTCGCCGGGGCCCCGGCCGGCGAAGCACACCGTCCTCCCCCACCGGCCCGGCATCGAACGGGCCCTCGTGCACGACCCGCTCGCCGAGCGCCGCGCCCAGGCCTGGCCCGAGCCAGCGAACGACGCCCCGACGTCGTCGGACCACAGTGGATCGCCGACCGGGAGGTCCACGTCCACCCACAGCGGGTCGTCGGGCGTCGACCAGGACGGCGCCGCCCCCCGAGCGGCGGCGGACGACCTCGAGGTCACCGTCGGCCGGCGGGGGCGGCGTCCTGGGTCGAGCCCAGTACGACGGCCGGGACCGTCGGGACGAGGACATCGACGCGCCGCACGACGAGGTCGGGCAGGGCCCGGCCGTGCAGGGCAGCGGGGTGGCCCTCGAGCCGGCCGAGCGCCCAGGCAGCCGGGTCAGGCCGCGTCGACGTAGGGCATCCAGGGCTCGGGGATCGAGCCCACGGCGACGAGGAGCCAACTCAGGCGCCGCGGCGCACGGGGGGGCCGGCGCAGTCGCATGCCGGAGTCCTCCAGCAACCTGTCCCGCTTGGCCACGTTGCAGGGCCGGCAGGCGGCGACCACGTTCTCCCACACGTGCTCGCCCCCGCGACTGCGGGGGACGATGTGGTCCAAGCTGTCGGCGGGCCGGCCGCAGTACTGGCAGGCGTGGTCGTCGCGGGCGAACACGGCGCGACGGTTCAGCGAGGCCCGGCGCTCGAAGGGCACCCGCACGAAGTAGCGCAGGCGGACCACCGAGGGCACGGGCACCTCGATGTCGGCGGCGTGCAGGACGGCGCCGGTGTCGGCCACCACGTCGGCCTTGTCGGTCAACACCAGCACCGCGGCGCGGCGGTCCGAGACCACCGACAGCGGCTCGTAGCTCGCGTTCAACACCAGCGCCCGACTCACGGCGGAGAGACTAGTTGCGGGCCTCCGCCCCATCGGGGCGTTCCGGGAGGGTGGTTGTGCGCGCAGGACCCCCGCCCCTACCCTGCTCCGACTTTCCGACCACGGGGGACGGTTCAGATGGCGGCCACCCAGAAGAAGCCAGGCACGACGGCCCGAACGACGGCCGCGAAGAAGCCGGCGGCCAAGACGACCACGACCGCGACGAAGAAGGGCCGGGCGGCCAAGACGACGACCGCGGCCCGCAAGCCTGCGGCGAAGACGACCGCCGCGTCCGCCAAGAAGCCGGCCGCGAAGGCCACCGCCACCGTGGCGAAGGCGCCCGCCACCAAAGCCCCGGCCAGGAAGTCTGCGGCGAAGGCGCCGGTCAAGAAGCGGGCCGCCAAGAAGTCGCCCTTCACGCCCGCCTTCATCGAGAAGCAGCGCAAGGCGCTCGAAGAGGAGCGGGCCAAGTTCCTCCGCCAGGCCATCGAAAAGCAGATGGAGGCCGACCAGCTGGTCGCCGACCGTGACCCCGGCGACGTCCAGTTCGACGAGGAGTCCGGCGAGGGCGACAGCATCGCCGTGGAGCGTTCGCTCGACCTGGCCCTCTCGGCCCAGGCCCGCGACGCCGTCCAGCAGATCGACGACGCCCTGGCTCGCATCGACGCCGGCACCTACGGGATCAGCATCATCTCCGGCGAGCCCATCCCCAAGGCCCGCCTCGAGTTCATCCCCTGGGCGGCCGAGCGGGTCGAGGAGAAGGTCGCCAAACTCGGCAGCTGAGGCCACGGCCAGCCCTAGGCTGGTCGCTCCCCCCGAGCGAGAAGGCAGCGAGTGACCGACAACGCCGAGGCGAGTGGGCCGTACCCGGCCGTCACGCCCAACGCCGACTACCCGGCCGTCGAGCGTGGCGTGCTCGACCGCTGGGCCGAGGACCGCACCTTCCAGCGGTCGATCGAGCAGCGTCCGGCCGACGACGAGTTCGTCTTCTACGACGGTCCCCCGTTCGCCAACGGCCTCCCCCACTACGGCCACTTCCTGACCGGCTACGTGAAGGACGTCGTCCCCCGTTACCAGACCATGCGCGGCCACCGGGTCGACCGCCGCTTCGGCTGGGACTGCCACGGCCTGCCGGCGGAGATCGAGGCCGAACGCCAGTTGGGCGTCTCCGGCCGGCGCCAGATCCAGGACTACGGCATCGAGCGGTTCAACGACCACTGCCGGACCTCGGTGCAGCAGTACACCGCGGACTGGGAGCAGTACGTCACCCGGATGGCCCGCTGGGTCGACTTCGAGAACGACTACAAGACGATGGACGTCTCCTACATGGAGAGCGTCATCTGGGCCTTCAAACGGTTGTGGGACAAGGGCCTCGTCTACAAGGCCTACCGGGTCATGCCGTACTCGTGGGGGGCGGAGACACCGCTCTCCAACTTCGAGATCCGCCTCGACGACGCCACCCGGCCCCGCCAGGACCCGGCCCTCACCGTGGCCGTCCGCCTCCTTCCCGTCGACGGCGACCCGGGGCCGATGTCGATCCTCATCTGGACGACCACGCCCTGGACGCTGCCGTCCAACCTGGCGGTGGCCGTCGGTGGGGACATCACCTACGTCGTGCTCAAGGACCCGGACTCCGACGAGCACTACGTCCTCGGCGAGGCCACCCTCGACAAGTACGAAGGCCAGGTCGGCGGCTACGAGCGGGTGGCCACCCTCACCGGCGAGGACCTGGCCGAGCGCCGGTACGAGCCCCTGTTCCCCTACTTCGAGGACCACCCGGACAGCTTCCGGGTCCTCGTCGGGGACTACGTCGACACCGAGGAGGGCACCGGGGTCGTCCACCTGGCCCCCGGCTTCGGCGAGGAGGACCAGCGGGTCTGTGAGGCCGCCGGCATCGAGCTGGTGGTGCCGGTCGACGACGCCGGGCGATTCACCGCCGAGGTGCCCGACTGGGAGGGCGAGAACGTCTTCGACGCCAACCCCGAGGTCATCAAGGCCCTGAAGGAGCGGGGTGTCGTGGTCCGCCACGACACCTACGAGCACAACTACCCCCACTGCTGGCGGACCGACACGCCGATCATCTACAAGGCCGTCGACTCCTGGTTCGTCGAGGTCACGGCGTTCCGGGACCGCCTGGTGGAGCTGAACCAGGAGATCAACTGGATCCCCGACCACGTCCAGGACGGCGCCTTCGGCCGCTGGCTGGAGGGGGCGCGGGACTGGTCCATCAGCCGCAACCGGTTCTGGGGCTCACCCATCCCGGTCTGGCAGAGCGACGACCCCGCGTACCCCCGCACCGACGTCTACGGGAGCCTCGACGAGATCGAGGCCGACTTCGGCGTGCGCCCCGACGACCTGCACCGGCCCACCGTCGACGACCTGGTCCGCCCCAACCCCGACGACCCCACCGGGAAGTCGATGATGCGTCGGGTCCCCGAGGTCCTGGACTGCTGGTTCGACTCGGGCTCCATGCCCTACGCCCAGGTCCACTACCCCTTCGAGAACCAGGCAGTGGTTCGAGGACCACTTCCCGGCCGACTTCATCGTCGAGTACATCGCCCAGACCCGCGGGTGGTTCTACACGCTGCACGTGCTGTCGACGGCGCTGTTCGACCGCCCGCCGTTCCAGAACGTGATCTGCCACGGGATCCTGCTGGCCGAGGGCGGTCGCAAGATCTCCAAGCGCCTGCGCAACTACCCCGAGCCCGACCTGGTGTTCAACACGCACGGGGCCGACGCCCTGCGTTGGTACTTCATGTCCTCGCCGATCCTGCGGGGCCTCGACCTGCAGATCGACCGCGAGGGCACGAAGATCGCCGAGGTGGTGCGCACGGTGCTGCACCCGCTCTGGTCGGCGTACCACTTCTTCACGCTCTACGCGAACGTCGACGGCTACGGGGCGAGCTTCCGCACCGACGCCGCCGACACCCTCGACCGCTACATCCTGGCCAAGACTCCACGACCTCGTGGCCCGCACCACCGAGCTCATGGACGCCTACGACATCGCCGGCGCCTGCGCCGAGGTCCAGGCCTTCAGCGAGGTCCTCAACAACTGGTACATCCGCCGCAGCCGAGACCGCTTCTGGGCGGCCTCGACCCCGGAGACGGCGGCCGACAAGGCCGACGCCTACGACACGCTCTACACGGTGCTGGTCACCCTCACCCGGGTCGCCGCCCCCCTGCTGCCGCTCCTGGCCGACGAGATCCACCACGGCCTGACGGGCGGTGACAGCGTCCACCTGGACGACTGGCCCGCCGCCGCGGAGCTTCCCGGTCGACGACGAGCTGGTCGCCGCCATGGACCGCGTCCGCCAGGTGGCGTCGACGACGCTCTCCCTCCGCGACGCCGAGCGCCTGCGGGTCCGGCTACCCCTTCCCCGCCTCACCGTGGCCGGACCGGGCGCCGCCGAGCTGGAGCCCTTCCTGGACCTCATCGCCGACGAGGTCAACGTGAAGGCGGTCGTCCTGGAGGACGATCCCTCGACGCTCGCCACCTTCCGGCTCAAGCCCAACGGCCAGGTCCTGGGCCCCCTCCTCGGCGGCGCCGTCCAGGACGTCATGAAGGCGGCCCGGGACGGCGACTGGTCGTCGAACGACGACGGCACCGTGACCGTGGCCGGTCACACCCTCGAGGCCGGCCAGTTCGAACTGGCCGTCGAGGCAGGTGAGCACGGCGCCACCGCCGCCCTGCCCGGCAACGACACCGTCGTCCAACTCGACACCGACCTGACCGACGACCTCCGAGCCGAGGGCATGGCCCGGGACCTGGCCCGCCTCGTCCAACAGGCCCGCAAGGACCGCGGTCTGGCGGTGACCGATCGCATCGCGTTGTCGGTGGCGCTACCGGATCCGGTGGCCGCCGCCCTGCGGCAGTTCGAGGCCGACGTGGCCGCCCAGGTCCTGGCCGCCTCGGTGGACTATCTCGACGGCCACGCCCTCCCCCACACCGGCGAGGTCGACGGCCACCCGGTCAGCTTCGACCTCTCCGTGGCCTGATCCTCGGTCCAGGTCGGGCCAGAGCAACCGATGGCAAGGAAGGGGCGCGGGGACAAGGCCGATCGTCGTCAGCGGCGGGCGGATCCCACGCTCCGCGGCCAAACGTGGCCTGCGAGCCCCTCCCTTCCCGTTCCGGCGCCCGATTTCGGGCTCATAGGACCGAAATCGGGCGCCAGAACGAGGGGCGACGACAACGGGTGAGATGTCGACCCCGAGATGGGCTCTACTGCACCTGACGAGCTGCGGCCCGTCCCCGCGCCCCCGTTGTTGCCTACGTCTCTCCAGCCCTCAGGCCGGCCGGGCCACCACGGCGTCGAGGTGGCCGGTCGGGTCGACGAGCAGCGGGCGGACGGCGGTGACGGTCGGGCGACGGGGCGGTTCGCTGAAGCCGAAGCCCGTCGGCGGGTCGACCGGGGCCAGGGCGCCGGCATCACGGCCGTCGACGACGAGCTCACCGGCGATGATCCGGCGCCAGGCGTCGGCGCGGTACCACTCCCGGATGCCCGTGGGGCTGACGCCGTAGGGGCGCACGCCCATCCACGCCCGGGCCACGGGGGCCTCGACGTAGCGGGTCACCCAGGCGGGTCGACGGAAGGGGATGCGGAAGCCCCGACGGGCCGCCTCCAGGCGCAGCGACCAACCCGGGGTCGATGCGGACAGCCCGGCGATGGTGCCCTCGACGTCGAGGTCGGCGACCTCGACCTCGTCGAAGCGGTACACCGCCCCCACGAACTCGGCCACGGCCGCCGTCGGGGCCCAGAGCGTCCTCCGGCCGCCGGGATCGGCCCACATGACGTCACTGAACGCACCGATGGGCGACACGGCCCAGTGGCCCACGACCAGGCGGTCGCCCGAGGCGAACCCGGCACCGGCGATCAGGCCGGCCATCTGGTGACGGGCCAAGGGATCCGTCAGCCCCAGTGGGCCCGGCGCCAATCGCGGCACCAGCCGAGGTACGCGACCACGTCGTCGGGCTCGGGGGCGGCGTCGGTGGTGCCGTAGGCGGTGAGCAGGCGGAACCGCAGGTACGCCGGGTCGGGCCGCGGGAGGGGCGGCCAACGGTGCCACCAGCCCCGAGGGGCCAGCACGAGCACCTGCCGCAGGGCGGTGAGCCACAGCGAGGGTCTTCCCAGCACGGCACCCACGACGGGGAACCACGCCCGGAGCGGAGGAAGGGGGGCGTCGGTCGCCATGCCGGATCGCAACCTACCCTGTGCCCGATGGCGACCCAGGAGGCCGACGACCACCTCGCCGCGGCCACGGCCGTGCTCGCCCGGATCGCCGACAACGTCGAGCGGGTCATCCGGGGCAAGCGCGAGGTGGTGGAACTGGTGCTGCTCTGCCTGGTGGCCGAGGGCCACCTGCTGGTGGAGGACGTTCCGGGCGTGGGCAAGACCAGCCTGGCCAAGGCCCTCGCCCGCTCCCTCGACGTGTCCTTCGGTCGCATCCAGTTCACCCCGGACCTGCTGCCCTCCGACGTGGTCGGCGTTTCGGTGTTCAACCGGGAGAGCCAGGAGTTCAGCTTCCGACCCGGCCCGGTGTTCGCCGGGGTGGTCCTGGCCGACGAGATCAACCGGGCCTCCCCCAAGACCCAGTCCGCGCTCCTCGAGGCCATGGCCGAGGAACAGGTGACCGTGGACGGGGTCACCTACCCCCTGCGCCGCCCCTTCGTGGTCATCGCCACCCAGAACCCCATCGAGCACGAGGGCACCTACGCCCTGCCCGAGAGCCAGCTGGACCGGTTCCTGATGCGCACTGCGATCGGTTACCCCTCCCCCGAGGCCGAGCTCGACCTGCTCGAGAACCAGACCGACGCACCGGCCCTGAACGACCTCACGCCGGTCGCCGACGCCGCGGACCTCCAGGCGCTCGTGCGGGCCGCGGCCTCGGTCCACGTGGCCCCCGCCCTCCGGCGCTACCTGGTGGACCTGGCCGACGCCTCCCGCCGCCACCCGGACCTCGGCCTGGGGATGTCACCCCGGGCCACGCTCAGCCTCCTGCGGGTCAGCCGGGTCCGGGCCCTGTCCGCCGGGCGGGCCTTCGCCACCCCCGACGACGTCAAGGCCCTCGTGCGGCCCGTGCTGGCCCACCGTCTGAGCACCAGCGGCGACGCTCGCCTGCGGGGCGTGTCGACCGAGGACGTCCTCGGCGAGCTGGTGGACACCGTCCCCATCCCCCGCGCCCCCCGTTGAGGCCGCTGACCCGCGCCGGCTGGGGGGTCCTCCTCGCCGGCGGGGTCGCCCTGGCCGGCGGCTGGCTGTTCGGCCTCCCGGAGCTCCTGGTCCTCGGCACCACCCTCGTCGTCCTCGTCGCCGCCTGCGTGGCGATGACCCTGCTCACTTCGCTGCGCCTCGAAGTCGTGCGCACCCTCCACCCCGACCGTGTCCACGCCGGGTCGGCGAGTCGGGTGGAGGTGCTCGTCCGCAACCGGGGTCGCCGGCGCACGCCGGTCCTGACCCTGCGGGATGGGGTCACCGGCACCGCAGGGGCCGAGCTCCTCCTGGCCCCGCTCGAGCGCAGCGGCCGCATACGGGCCGCCTACCGCCTTCCCACCCGGCACCGCGGGGTCATCACCGTCGGCCCCCTGGAGGTGGAGTTGGGTGACCCGTTCGGCCTGACCCAGGCCGCGGTGATCGCCGCCCCCGCCTCGACCCTGGTCGTCTATCCAGCAGTCGACGACGTGCCGGCCGCGTCCCGCTCCGACGGCATGGATCCCCACGGCTGGCGCACCCCGGGCCTGCAGACCGGCGGCGACGAGTTCCACTCGCTGCGCCCCTATGTCATCGGCGACGACCTGCGCCGCGTCCACTGGCCCTCGACCGCCCGGCGGGACGAGCTCACCGTGCGCCAGGACGAGCGCCACCAGCAGGGCCGCACCACGGTCCTCCTCGACGTCCGCCGGGCTGTGCACACCGACGTCAGCTTCGAGCGGGCCGTGTCGGCCGCCGCCAGCCTGTTGGTCGCGGCCACGGTGCGGGGCGACGAGGTCCGCCTGGTGGCCACCGACGGCACCGACTCGGGCTACGGCGCGGGGCCGGCGGCCATCGGGGCGATGCTCGAGTACCTGGCGGCGGTGACCACCACCGACCGCGGCGACGAGGTCCGCGTCGACCACCCGGGGACCCTCGTGGCCCTGACGACCCCGGCCGGGGTCTCGACCACCGGCTCGGCCGCCGGCCCGGGCCGGCGCTTCCTCGTCGTGTTCGAACGTTCCCCTGACGATCAGACGCCGGCGAGCGGCTCGGGCACGATCTGTGTGGGCGTGGACGACACGTTCGCCGCCGCGTGGAGCGCCGGCGACCCGACCCTGGCCCTCCGGGGCTCCGCGTGACCGCCACCCTCTCGGACCGGCCGGTCGAGGAGCACCTCGCCGACGACGGGCTGCCCCCGCCGCCACCCCCCACCCTGGTGTTGGCCGAGCTGGCTCTGCTCGGCGTGTCACTGGCCACCGTCGTGGGCTACGCCCGGCTCTTCGCCGACGGCGCCTTCTTCCTGCCCATCGCCGCGGCTGCGGTCGTCGGCCACGCCATCGCCGTCTTGCTCCGCCGGGTCGGCCTGGGCCCGCTGCTCTCGAGCGTGGCTCACCTCAGCCTGCTGCCGCTGTTCCTGGCCTGGACCCGGTACCGGACGACCACGGCCCACCTGCTGCCCTCCGGTGTGACGTTGGACGCGATCAGCAGGGACGTGGCGGACGCGTGGGACATCTTCCTGGACATCTCGGCCCCGGTGCCGGCCGCCCCGGGTTTCATCGTCGTGGCGATGGCGACGGCCTGGGTCGTGGCCCTTGCCTCCGACAGCCTCGCGTTCCGGCTGGACGCCACGGTCGAGGCCCTGGCCCCGGCGACCGGCCTGTTCCTGTTCGCCTCGATCCTGGCCGACGAGGAGCACCGGACGACCTCCGCCGCCCTCTTCGTGGTCGCCGTGCTGGCGTTCGTGCTCGCCGCCCGGGTCGCCCGCGCCGACGGCACCGGCCGCTGGCTGGCCACCGACGCCGGGCGCGGGGCCCGGTCCCTCCTCGTCGCCGGCGCCCTCCTTGGCGCGGTCGCGATCATCCCGGCGCTACTTGCCGGCCCCCGCCTCCCGGGCGCCGACGGCGAGCCGTTGGTCGACCTCGACGGCGGCGGCGACGGCGACGACCGGGTCACGCTCAGTCCCCTGGTCGACATCCGCTCCCGGCTGGTCGACCAGGAGTCGATCGAGGCGTTCCGGGTCGAGGCGGACTCGCCCACCTACTGGCGGCTCACCGCCCTGGACGAGTTCGACGGGCAGATCTGGTCCTCCTCGGGCTCCTACGTCGAGGCGGAGGGACGGCTGCCCGACACCCCCGAGCCCGCCCCCGGCGCTTCTCGCCTCACCCAACACTTCCGCATCGGGGCCCTCGCCCAGATCTGGCTGCCCGCCGCGTTCGAGCCCCTCGCCGTGGACAGCCCCGAGGCCGACGTCGACTGGGACGGCGACTCCTCCTCCCTGGTCGTCGGCACGGGCCGGGAGACCTCCGACGGACTCGAGTACGACGTGCTCTCGATCCTGCCGCGTGTCCGACCCGAGAACCTGTCGGCGGGCACCGCGGGCCTGGACACCGAGTTCCTGGCCCGGTTCACCCGGCTCCCGGAGGGCACGCGGCCGATCGCCGACCGGTACGCCGCCGAGGCGGTGGGCGCGGAGACCGACGCCTACGAGCAGGCCCTGGCCCTTCAGACCTGGTTCCGCACCGGCTTCCGCTACAGCCTCGACGTCCCCCCGGGCCACAGCACGAACGCCTTGGCCGAGTTCCTCGACCCCGAAGGCAGCCGGTCGGGCTACTGCGAGCAGTTCGCCGGGGCCTACGCCGCCCTGGCCCGGTCCCTGGGCCTGCCCGCCCGGGTCGCGGTCGGCTTCACCCCCGGCGAGGAGGACGAGGATGCGCCCGGCACCTACGTCGTGACGGGCCGCAACGCCCACGCCTGGCCCGAGGTCTACTTCGCCGGCGTCGGCTGGGTCCCCTTCGAGCCCACGCCCGGCGGGGGGCGCCCGGGGCCGAGGCCTACACGGGCCTGGCTGCCCGACCAGGCCACTCCCGAGGAGTCCGTGGTCCCCACGACCGTGCCCACCACCGTCGCCCCGGGCACCGCGCCCCAGCGCCCGCAACGGCTCGAGGACGCTGCTGCCCGAGACCGGCCACGACGGCGGACGGGGGCGACGCGCGGTCCCGCGGCGGCTCGCCGTGCTCCTCGTCGCCCTGGCCGGCGTCGGCGCGGTCGTGGTTGGTCGGCGTCCCCCTCGCCGGTCGCGCTCCGTCGACGGCGGCGCCACCAGCGGGCCCGGGGCCACCCCGACCTGGAGGTGACCGAGGCCTGGGCCGACTCGGTGCGGGCCCTGGGCCTGCTCGACCTCGTCCCCCACCGGGCCGAGACGCCCACCGAGTTCGCCCGGCGGGCCTCGGCCGATGCCGGGACCGACGGCCCGACCCACCAGGACCTGGCCCGCCTGACCACCGCGGCGGCCTTCGGCCAGGCGTCGGGCCGGGCCGACGGCCAGACGCCGCCCGGGAGGCGGCCGCGGCGATACGTGCACGAGGGCCCAGCGCCTGGCCGGGCCCGTGGCGGCGGTTCCGGGCGGCGGTGTCGCCGCGGCGCCAGCTCCAGGACCGCTGAGGGGCTACTGGTCCTCGCGGCGCATGCGGTCCCGCATGCGCTGACTGGTGGACCCGAAGTAGTCCTTGACGCTGCCGCCCCGGAGGTTCTGGGTGATCTGCTGCACGCCCGCCTTGCCGAGGCGACGGGCGTTGCGCTCGAAGATCACCGCGGCGACCAGCATGATCAGGAAGCCGCCGAAGGCCAGCACGGCGTGCGTGCCCGAGGAGCCAGATCATGGCCACGACCCCCAGGACGAAGAGGGCCGAGGCCAGCTTCAGGTTGCGCAGCGCGTGCGTGTAGACGGTCGTCGACGCGACCTCGCGTACGAGATCGGGGTCCTCTTCGGTGAGGCGTTGCTCGATCTCGAGCAGAATCCGCTGTTCGTCCTCGGAGAGCGGCACCGTCGTCATGATCGCACAGCGGGACCGCGTCAACAACGCGCGGCCGAGATCCGACAGCATCGCGCGGCCGTCGGCGCGACCGGCTTCACGGTCACTCCCCGGGTCCCCACTGCTGGTCGCCCCGTCGCTTGGCCCGGACGCCGTCGTCCCGCAGCGACACCGCCGGGGCGATGGCGTCGACCCCGAACCGGTCCCGGATCCGGTCCATCGTCCGGTCCGCCTCCGTCCAGTCGGTGGGCCCGTCCAGGGTCAGCTGCTCGGTGCCCCCCGCCGCCAGGCTGCTCACGCTGACGCCGATCAGGCGGACGCCGACCGACACGTCGATCTCGGCCAGCAGGCCCTGCGCCGCCCGGGCGACGACCCGTCCCGAGTCGGTGGCGTCGGGGAGGGTGACCGAGCGGGTGATCGTCCGGAAGTCCCCGAAGCGGACCTTCAGCACCACGGTCCGCCCGGCGAGGCCGTGGGCCCGGAGGCGGCGGCCCACCGCGTCGGCCAGCCGGGTCAGCTCCCGCCCGAGCGTCGGTGGCGTCGTGGTGGTCCTCGGCGAAGGTCTCCTCGTGGCCCACCGACTTGAGGCCCTGCTCGGGGATGACCGCCCGGTCGTCGATCCCGTTGGCCAGCGCGTGCAGGTGGCGTCCGGCTGGCGTCGCCGACGGTGGCGACGAGCGTGTCGCAGGGGCAGCGCGGCCAGGTCCCCCACCGTGGCGATGCCGAGGCGGTCGAGGCGCTCGTGGGTCTTGGGCCCGACGCCCCAGAGGGCGCGGACCGGCAGCGGGTGCAGGAACCGGAGCTCCTCGCCGACGGGGACCACCACGACGCCCCGGCCGGGCCGCACACCGTCGAGAGCGGCCACGGGCTTGGCCGCCTCCGACGCCAGCTTGGCCAGGAACTTCGTGGGTGCCACCCCGACCGAGCAGGTCAGGCCCTCCTGGTCGAGCACGGCCTCGCGGATCTTCACGGCGATCTCCGGGCCGGTCCCCCACAGGCGGCGTGCCCCCGTCACGTCGAGGAACGCCTCGTCCAACGACAGCGGCTCCACCAGCGGGGTGAAGCGAGTGGAGGATGGCCATGACCCGGGCGCTGACCTCGCTGGTAGCGCTCGTGGTCGCCCGGGCAGGAAGACCGCGTGGGGACAGAGGCGCCGGGCCCGGCCCGAGGGCATGGCCGAGTGGATCCCGTAGGCCCGGGCCTCGTAGCTGGCCGCGGCCACCACCCCACGGGCCCCGGTGCCGCCCACCACCACGGGCCGGCCGGCGAGGCTCGGGTCCCGGTGCACCTCGACCGCGACGAAGAAGGCGTCCATGTCCATGTGCAGGATCCCGGGAGGTGCCGGTCCGGGGCTCATGCCCGGCGTTCCACCTCGAGGCCGTGGAGGTCCCGGCCCCGCACGACGTACTCATAGGAGCGACCGGGCCCACGGTCGCCGCCCAGCCACTCCCCCAGCGGCTCGCCGACCCACCGGTGGCCGCCGTCGAGCAGCGCCGGGCAGTCGTCGGTGGCGACGAAGCGGGCGTCGACCACGATGCCGTCGGGGTCGTCGACCACCACCTCGCCCTCGTAGGCCAGCGCCCGGTGGACCTCCACCCGCAGGCTCCACCCGAGGTCGGGGGCCTCGGCCCGGATCTCGTAGACGGGCCCCTCCCAGGCGGTGACGACCAGGCCCGTCTCCTCGCGGACCTCCCGGCCCAGGCCCTCGAGCACGGTCTCGCCGGCGTCGATGACCCCGCCGGGCGTGCTCCAGTCCTCCCGGCCGCCCCGCCGACGGTTGCGGACGAGCAACAGCCCACCCTCGCCCTCGATCAGGGCCCCCGCCACGAGCCAACGGTGCACCCGGCCAGTCTGCCCCGCGTCCGTCGGCACCGGGTAGACAGGCGCCCGTGCACCGCAACACCGAGATCGTGCTCGACGCCGCGACGACACTCGGCCTGACGCGTCGAGGCCGTCACCTATCCCGACGGGACCCGTACGGCCGACGACGCCGCCCGGGCCATCGGTTGCGACGTGGCCCAGATCGTCAAGTCCCTCGTCTTCGACCTGGTGGACGCCGACGGCACCGTCCGGCCGGTCATCGCCCTCGTCAGCGGGGCCAACCGGCTCGACGAGGCGAAGCTGGCCGGCGGCCGCCGGCGCCGACCACGCCGACCGGGTCGATGCCGACCGGGTACGGGCGGTCACCGGCTTTCCGATCGGCGGCGTGCCGCCCTTCGGCCATCCGGCGCCGGTGCCGACCTTCGTCGACCCCGACCTGCTGCACCCACGACGAGGTCTGGGCGGCCGGGGGCACGCCACAGGTCGTGTTCGGCGTCGAGCCCCGTGCGCTGGTCTCCGCCACCGGCGGGACCGTGGTGGAGCTCGCGGCGCCTTGAGATCCGCATGGCGCGGCCGACGGCAGCACGAAGCGACGGTCAGTCGATGCGGCGCCGGCGCAACAGGCGGTCCCGCAGGCCCCACCAGGTGACCAGCACCAGGGCCTCGACCACGATCCGGCTGGACATCTTCGAGGTCCCCCGCAGCCGGTCGGCGAAGGCGATGGGGACCTCCACCACGGCGCCGCCCCGGCGCACCACCTCGTAGGTCATCTCGATCTGGAAGCCGTACCCGTCGGCCCGGACCTCATCCAGATCGATCCGGCGAAGCATGGTGGCCCGGTAGGCCCGATAGCCCGCCGTGGAGTCGTTGACCGCGAGGCCGAGGACGCCGGCGGCGTACCGGTTGCCCCACCGCGACAGCAGGCGGCGGTGCCAGGACCAGGCCGGGATCGACCCGCCCGGGACGTAGCGGCTCCCGATGACCAGGTCGGCACCGTGCTCGATGGCCCCCAGCAGGGACGGCAGGGCCGGCGGGATCGTGCGACAGGTCACTGTCCATCTCCAGCAGGACGTCGAAGCCCCGCTCGAGGCCCCAGCGGAAGCCGTCGCGGTAGGCCGAGCCCGAGACCGGACTTCTCCGGACGGCGCAACACGTCGACGCCACCGACGACCGCACCGTGGGTCTCGGCCAGGTCCGCCGTGCCGTCGGGGCTCCCGTCGTCGACGACGAGCACCTGGGTGTCGGGGGTGGCCTGACGGACCCGGTCGAGGACCTCGACGAGGTTCAGGGCCTCCTGATAGGTCGGCAGGACCAGCAGGGCACGCATCGGTCGCATCGTAGGGAGCCGCATCTACGCTCCCGGCGATGTCCACCGCCCGCCCGTCGTCGTCGGCCCGGTTGCTCACCGTGGCCTCGGTCCTGGTCGCCGGTGTGTGCGGGGGCCTGATCGGGTGGGCGGTCGCCGACCTGCAGTGCTCGGGCGACTGCACCGTGCAGACGGGGATCGGGGGACTGATCGGGGCCGTGCTGGCCGCAGCGGGCACGGCCCTCATCTGCGTCCTGGCCATCCAGGCGATGGCCGAGTGGCGGGAACAGGAGGGGCGCCGCCGCGTCGACTGAGGTCGAGCCGGACACCCGGTTGGCGCGCGCCCGGGGGTCGGCCACCCTGGCCCGGTGCCCGACCCCCGCGAGCTGCTCGACCTGGCCGTCACGGCGGCCGAGGACGCGGCCGAACTGCTGCGCACCAGCCGACCCGATCCCGACGCCATCGCCACCAAGTCCTCGGGCACCGACCTGGTCACCGACCTGGACCGGGCGGCCGAGGCCCGCATCGTGGACCGGATCCTCCAGGCCCGGCCCGAGGACGGCGTGCTGGGCGAGGAGGGCGGCGAGCGCACCGGCACCAGCGGCGTGCGCTGGGTCATCGACCCCCTCGACGGCACCACCAACTACGTCTACGGCTACCCGGCCTACGGGGTCTCGATCGCCGCCGAGGCCGACGGGTGCACGGTGGCGGGGGTGGTCGTCGACGTCGTCAGCCGGGAGCGCTACACGGCCACGGTCGGCCGCGGCGCCCGATGCGACGACCGCCCGCTCCAGGTGTCCGCCGCCACCGAGCTGCCCTCGGCCCTCCTGGCCACCGGCTTCAGCTACGACCCGCCGACCCGCCGACGACAGGCCGAGGCATTGGCCACCGTGCTCCCCGCCGTGCGCGACGTCCGCCGGTCCGGGTCGGCCGCCCTCGACCTCTGCCGCCTGGCCGCCGGCCACCTCGACGGCTTCTGGGAGCGGGGCCTGGCTCCCTGGGACCGGGCCGCCGGTGCCCTGATCGCGACCGAGGCCGGCGCCCGGGTCGGCCGCCTGGGATCCGCCGAGCCGATGACCCTCCTGGCGGCCCCGCCGGGCCTGTACGGCGCCCTCGAGACCCTGCTCGAGGGGGCCGGCGCGGTGTTCTGAGGACGCTCTGTGGTGATTTTCGCCGAGGGTCAAGGGTTTTCGGCGCCACATGAGGCAGGCTTGGGGCTGTGGGTACCCGGATCCTGACCGTCGAAGACGACGAGCGCATCCGTACCGCGGTCAAGCTCGCCCTCGAGGACGAGGGGTGGGAGGTCCACGAGGCCGAAGACGGCGAGGACGCCCTGAGCGTGTTCAGCGCCCAGCCCTGCGACGTGGTGCTCATCGACATCATGCTCCCGGGCATCGACGGCTTCGAGGTCTGCCGGGCGATCCGGCGCGAGAGCGACGTCCCCATCGTCATGGTCACGGCCCGCGCCGACACCCACGACGTGGTGGCCGGCCTCGAGGCCGGCGCCGACGACTACCTCACCAAGCCGTTCGCCCCCAAGGAGCTCTCGGCCCGGATCCGGGCGCTGCTCCGCCGGGCCCGGACCAGCGACAGCCGGGTCGACCGCCTGAAGTTCGGCGACCTCGAGATCGCCCCCGACGAGGGCGAGGTGACCCTGGCGGGCGAGACCGTGCACCTCACCAAGACCGAGTTCCGCCTGCTCATCGAGCTGGCCTCCAACCCGGGCAAGGTCTTCTCCCGCGAGGTGCTGCTGGACCGCATCTGGGGCTACGGCTACTTCGGTGACGGCCGGCTGGTGGACGTGCACGTGCGTCGCCTGCGCATGAAGGTCGAGCCTGATGCCGCCAACCCGCGTCACGTCGTCACCGTGCGAGGCCTGGGCTACAAGCTGAGCCCCTAGCCCGCCTGTGGCTCGATTCCGGTACCAACGTCGACTCGGCCTGCGGGCCCGCGTCACCGCCGCCTTCGCCCTCGGCGCGCTGTTCACCTCGGCCCTGCTGGCGGCCACCACCTTCGGCATCAGCCGGGAGCAGCTCATCCGCCAACGGGAATCGTCCTCCTCGGTCCCGTTCTTCAACAACGCCCGCATCGTCCGTGAGCGCCTGCTGGCCGAGGGCGAGGTGGACGCGCTCGGCCTCATCCAGGACCTGCAGACCACCAGCGGCTCGCGGCCGGTGCTGTTCTTCTCGGACGAGTGGTTCACCACCGACCAGCGCTTCGGGGAGGCTGCGCTGCCCTCCAGCCTGCGCCAGACGGTGCTCGCCGGTGGTGCGGCCCAGATGCGGTACTCCCTCGACGGCGAGCCCCAGCTCGGGTTCGGCCTCGCCCTGCAGACGGCCGAGGACGACGCCGCCTACTTCGAGATCGTCGCCCTCGACGAGACGGCGAGCACCCTCAACTCCCTCGGGATCATCCTGGTGGGCGCCTCGCTGCTGGCCACCGGAACCGGGGCGGCCCTCGGCTGGTGGGCCAGCCGGCGGGCGCTGCTGCCCCTCTCCGAGGTCGGCTCGGCCGCCGAGGCCATCGCCGGTGGCCGCCTCGACACGCGCCTCGAGGCGGCCAACGACCCCGACCTCGCCCGCCTGACCGAGTCCTTCAACGACATGGCCCAGGCCCTCGAAGACCGCATCGCCCGGGACGAGCGCTTCGCGTCCGACGTCAGCCACGAGCTGCGTTCCCCCTTGATGACCCTGTCGGCCTCCATCGAGGTGCTGAAGGCCCGTAAGGACGACCTCGACGAGCGGGCGGGCAGCGCGCTCGACCTGCTGGTGGCCGACGTGGCCCGCTTCGAACAGCTGGTGAACGACCTCCTGGAGATCTCCCGCCTCGAGGCCGGGGCCGCCGAGCTGGACCTCGACTCCGTCGACCCCTCCGAGTTGGTCCTGCACGCGGTCGGGGCGTCCAGCACCGCCGCCGTCCCCGTCCAGTACGACGAGGAGGTGGCCGGCACCCGCATCCTGGCCGACAAGCGCCGCATGGAGCGGGTGGTCGCCAACCTGCTCGACAACGCCGCCAAGTACGCCGGCGGCGCCACCGGGGTCCGGGTGGGCCTCCAGGACGACACCGTGCGCATCGTGGTCGAGGACGAGGGCCCCGGGGTGCCCGAGGAGGTGCGGGAGAAGATCTTCGACCGCTTCGCCCGCGGCACCGAGGCCGGACGTCGCACCAAGGACCGGGGCGTGGGCCTCGGCCTGGCCCTGGTGGCCGAGCACGTCCGGCTCCACGGTGGCCAGGTCTGGGTCGAGGACCGGGCCGACGGGCAACCGGGTGCCGCCTTCGTCGTCGAGCTGCCGGTGGTCGAGCCGTGAGACGTCTCGTGCCCGCCCTGGCCGTGGGCCTCGGCCTGCTGCTGGCCGCGTGCGGGGTGCCCGAGGACGACGGCCCCCAGGAGCTCACCGCCGACGAGGTGCCCTTCGGCCTGCTCACCACCGCACCGACCACCACCAGCACCCCGGAGAACCTGCCCCCCTCCCGGGAAGCCGAGCTGTACTTCCTCGACACGGAGGGCCTGCTCGAGCCCCTCCCCGCGAGGTGGGTGACCGCTCGGCGGCGACGGTGATCGAGACCCTGCTGGCCACCGACACCGCGGGCCTCCCGGCCACCTACAGCTCGAACATCCCGCCCGACACCTTGCTGCTCGACATCTTCACCGAGTCCGATGGCGAGAACGACGTCCTCACCATCGACCTGAGCGAGCAGTTCACGACCATCGAGGGCGAGCGCTTCATCGCGGCCGTGGCCCAGATCGTGTTCACCGCCTCGGATCTCGAAGGCGTCGACGCGGTGAGCTTCCGGGTCGACGGCGAGCCGATCCCCGTCAGTGACGAGCAGGGCGCGGCCCAGGACGACCCGGTGACGCCCCTCGACTACCGGTCGTTGCTGGGCTGACCCGCGTCGCCGGCGAACTGGTCGGCGAGGTCGAGCCGCCGGATCTTGCCTGTGGCGGTGTGGGGCAGGGCCGCCAGCAGGAACACCTGCTTCGGGCACTTGTAGGCGGCCAGGTGAGCTCGGGCATGGGCCTGCACCGCTTCGGACGTGGCCGAGCCGACGACGGCGGCGCAGACCCGCTGGCCCCAGCGCTCGTCGGGCACGCCGAAGACGGCGACCTCCTCCACCCCGTCCAGGTCGTGGAGGGCGTGTTCCACCTCGACGGGGTACACGTTGACCCCACCGCTGATGATCAGGTCGTCGCGCCGCCCGTCGAGGTACAGGTAGCCGTCCTCGTCGAGTCGTCCGAGATCGCCCACGGTGAAGGCGTCGTCCCGCCACGCCCGGGCGGTGGCCTTCCGGGTTCCGCCAGTAGGTGAAGCGGGCATGGTCGGGCACCGTGCACCAGACGGTGCCGTCGTCGTCGACCGACAGGGTGCGCCCCGCTCGGGCCCGCCCGACAGTGCCCGGCCGGTCGGCCCACTCCCCCGCCGGACAGGCGGTGAACTGGCCCTCGGTCGAGCCGTAGAACTCCCAGAGCGACCCCACCGGGAAGCGGTCGACTGCCCACTGCTTCAGCGGCACGGGGCAGGGCGACCCGGCATGGGCCAGCAACCGGAACGAGCCGAGGTCCGGGGCCCCGACCTCCCGGAGACGCTGGAGGTGGGCCGGGACCATGAAGGCGGTGGTCGGGGCGAAGCGCTCGACCGCCTCGGCGAAGGCGGCCGGCGTGAACCTCTCCAGGACGATGACCTCGCCCCCGGCGAGCAAGGTCCCGGCCGCGAACCGGATCGGCGCCGAGTGGTGCAGCGGCGAGCAGACCACGTGACGGTCGTCGGCCGAGAACCCCCACAGCTCGTCCTCCTCGGCCACCAGGGCCGCGGCCTGGTGGTCGGAGAGCAGGCCCGACCACACCCCCTTGGGCGTACCGGTCGTGCCCGACGTGTAGTGCATCGGCCGGGCCCGGGGATGCGGGGCGAGGTCCACCGGGTCGGCGTCGGCCAGTCCCGGCAGATCCGTCGCCGTCGAGACGCCCGGCCACCGCGGCATCGGCCACCAGGGCGTCGACCTCACCCTCGGTGAGGGCGGCGTTGAGCACGACCGGCACGATCCCCCGCCGCAGGGCCGCCAACACGGTCGTGAGCAGGTCGGCCGACGACGGGGCCACGACGGCGACCCGGTCCCCTTCGACCCACCCGCGAGCGAGCAACCCCCCGGCAATGCGTCGTCTGGCGTTCCTCCGCCCCCGCCGCGGTCAGGTGCTGCATGGGGTGCGGGTGTCGGCCCTCAGCCGAAGAAGACCTCGGCCACACCGTGGTAGAGGTCGGGGTCGACGGTCTTGAGCTCACCCACTCCCTCGGCCAGGGGCACCCGCCCGATGCGGTCGGCCCGGAGCGCGACCATCGACCCGAAGGCGCCGTCGTGGACGGCGTCGATGGCGGCGATGCCGAAGCGGGTGGACAGCACCCGGTCGTACGCCGTGGGCGTGCCGCCCCGTTGGACGTGGCCCAGGATCGTCACCCGGGACTCGTAGCCGGTGCGGGCCTCGATCTCGTCGGCCAGGACCTGGCCGATGCCGCCGAGGCGAACGTGGCCGAACTGGTCGACCTCGCCGCTCACCAGCTCGAGGGTCCCCTCCTTGGGCACGGCGCCCTCGGCGACGACGACGATGGAGGCGTAACGGCCTCCCTCGTGGCGGTGGACGATCGCCGCGCACACCTCGTCGATGTCGAAGGGCTCCTCGGGGATCAGGGTCATGGTGGCCCCGCCCGCGATCCCGGCCCACAGGGCGATGTGGCCCGCATGGCGGCCCATGACCTCACACACCATGACCCGGTCGTGGGATTCGGCGGTGGTGTGCAGCCGGTCGATGGCATCGGTCGCGATCTGCACCGCGGTGTTGAAGCCGAAGGTCACCTCGGTGGCCGACAGGTCGTTGTCGATCGTCTTGGGCACACCGATCACCGCCACCCCGTGCTCGTCGTGGAGGCGGTTGGCCACCCCGAGGGTGTCCTCCCCGCCGATGGCGATCAGGGCGTCCACCCCCTGAGCGGCCAGGGTGGCCACGACCCGCTCGGGGCCGCCGTCCACCTTGAAGGGGTTGGTGCGCGACGAGCCGATGATCGTGCCGCCCCGAGGGAGGGTGCCCCGTAGTACGTGGACGTCGAGGGCCATGACGTCGCCCTCGATGGCCCCTCGCCACCCGTCCCGGAAGCCGAGGAGCTCGTCGCCGTAGTGGTGCTCCCCCTTCCGCACGACCGCCCGGAGCACGGCGTTCAGCCCTGGACAGTCCCCGCCACCCGTCAGCATCGCGACCTTCATGGGGACGACCCTAGAGGCAGTAGGTTCCGACGTCCTATGGCCCTCGTCATCGCCATCGACGCCGGCACGACCGGGGTGCGCTCGCTCGCCATCGACGCCGCCGGGGAGATCCGGGGCTGGTCCTACCGCGAGTTCACCCAGCACTTCCCCGGCCCCGGGCTGGTGGAGCACGACGCCGCCGAGATCTGGGCCGCGGTCACCACCACCCTGGCCGAGCTGATGGCCACGGTCGACGAGCCGATCGCGGCCATCGGCATCACCGATCAGCGGGAGACCACCGTCGTCTGGGACCGCCGCACCGGTGAGCCCCGTCACCGGGCGATCGTCTGGCAGGACCGGCGCACCGCCGACCGGTGCCAGGAGCTGACCGACGCCGGGCACCTCGACGATGGTGCGGCGCAGCACCGGCCTGGGCCTCGACCCGTACTTCTCGGCCTCCAAGCTCGAGTGGCTGCTCGGCCCCGGCGGGGTCGACGGCCGACGCCGACCTGGCCTTCGGCACCATCGACTCGTGGCTGCTGTGGAACCTCACCGGTGGCGCGGTGCACGCCACCGAGCCATCCAACGCCAGTCGCACGCTGCTCTACGACATCCGGGAGGGCCGCTGGTCCGACGAGCTGTGTGACCTCTTCGGCGTGCCCGCCTCCTGCCTGCCCGAGGTGCGACCCACCAGTGGTCGGTTCGGCGTCACCGCCGACGGGCTACCCGTCCCCGCCGGCATCCCGATCAGCGGCATCGCCGGCGACCAGCAGGCCGCGCTGTTCGGCCAGGCCTGCTTCGAGCCGGGCATGACCAAGAACACCTACGGCACCGGCTCGTTCGTCCTCATGAACGTCGGGTCCACCTGCCCCGAGCCGGTCGACGGCCTGCTCACCACCGATCGCCTGGCAGCTCGACGGCCAGCGACCCGGTGTACGCCCTCGAGGGGGCCATCTTCGTCACCGGCGCCGCCGTCCAGTGGCTGCGGGACGGCCTCGGGATCATCGACGACGCCGCCGAGACCGGACCGCTGGCCGAGTCCTGCCCCGACACCGAGGGCGTCTACCTCGTGCCCGCCTTCACCGGGCTCGGCAGCCCCTGGTGGGACCCCTACGCCCGGGGCACGATCGTCGGCATCACCCGGGGCACCGGGCCGGGCCCACCTGGCCCGGGCCGTGGTCGAGTCGATGGCCTACCAGACCCGCGACGTCGTCGAGGTCATGTCGGCGGCCTCCGGCTGCACCGTCGAACTGCTGCGGGTCGACGGTGGCGCCTCGGCCATGGACCTGCTGCTCCAGCTCCAGGCCGACCAGCTCCGGGTCCCGGTCGCCCGCCCGGTCAACCAGGAGACCACCGCCTTCGGCGCCGCCTACCTGGCCGGGCTGGCCGAGGGGGTGTGGGCCGGCCTCGACGACGTCACCGCGGCCTGGCACCTCGACGCCCAGTTCGAGCCACCGGCCACCGTCAGAGGACGCCGACGCCAAGCACGCCATGTGGCTGCGGGCCGTCGAGCGCTCCCGGGGCTGGGCCACCGGCGAAGCCCGGTCTTGACCGGACGGTCAAGTACCGTCGGGGCGTGGCCCGGCGACTGACCCCTCGGGGGGAACAACGACGAGAGCAGCTGATGGCCTTCGCCATCGCCCGGTTCGCCGAGCACGGCTACCACACGACCTCGGTGGCCGAGATCGTCGAGGGCATCGGCGTGGGCAAGGGTGTCTTCTACTGGTACTTCGACTCCAAGGAGGCCCTGCTCCGCCAGATCCTCAAGGACGCCCAGACCGACCTACGGCGGCGCCAGCAGGCCGCCATCGGCGACGAGGTCGATCCGCTCGTCCGCATCGAGCTCGGCATCCGGGCGTCGCTGGCCTGGTCGGCCGAGCACCGCGACCTGATCACGCTCGTCCAGTTCGCCGAGACCGAGGAGCGCTTCGCCGAGGCCCTCCGCCGCGGCGAGGAGATCGCCGTGGCCGACACCGTCCGCCATCTCAAGGACGCCATCGTCGAGGGCCAGATCCCCGACCGCGACCCCGAGGTGCTGGCCCTGGCCGTCCTCGGCGTCATCGGCGAGCTGGCCCGCACCTTCGTCCACGAGCGGGCCGCAATCCACCGTGGACGTGGCCGACAGTGCCGTGGCCTTCTGCCTGGGTGGCCTGTCGGCCACCTGAGCGGCGCTACTGCAGCCCGGTGAGGGTGCCGCGCAGCTGGCGGATGGCCTGGCCGATGCGCTGCTCGTTCTCGATGAGGGCGAAGCGCACGTGGCCGTCGCCGCCGGGACCGAAGCCGACGCCGGGCGACACCGCCACGTTGGCCTCCTTGACCAGGTTCGAGGCGAACTCGATCGAGCCCATCTCGGCGTAGGGCTCGGGGATCGGGGCCCAGGCGAACATCGTCCCCCTGGGTGGCGCCATCTCCCAGCCGATGCGGGCCAGGCCGTCGCAGAGGGCGTCCCGGCGGGACTGGTAGATCTCGTTGACCAGCTTCGGGTGTTCGGGGTCCTCGTTGAGGGTCACCGTCGTGGCGATCTGGATGGGCTGGAAGGTGCCGTAGTCCAGGTAGGACTTCAGCTTGGCCAGGGCCTGCACGACCTCCTGGTTGCCGACCAGGAAGGCCGAGCGCCAGCCGGCCATCGAGAAGGACTTGGTCATCGAGTACAGCTCGACCGCGACGTCCTTGGCCCCCTCGACCTCGAGGATCGACGGGGGCTGGTAGCCGTCGAAGCCCAGCTCCGCGTAGGCGAAGTCGTGGACCAGGAGGACCTCGCGCTCCCGGGCGAAGTCGACCACCTTCTGCATGAAGTCCAGGTCGACGCAGGTCGTGGTCGGGTTGTGGGGGAACGACAGCACGATGACCCGGGGCTTGGGCCACGAGTACTCGTAGGCCTCGGCCATGTTCTCGAAGAAGTCGACGTCGGTGCTCAGCGGCACCTCGCGTACGTCGGCGCCGGCGAAGAGCGGGCCCCAGATGTGGATCGGATACGACGGTGAGGGGACCAGGGCGGCATCGCCCTTGTCCAGCAGCACCCACATCAGGTGCGAGAACCCCTCCTTGGCCCCGATGGTGTTGATCACCTCGAGGTCCGGGTCGAGTTCGACACCGAACCGCCGCTCGTAGAGGGCGGCCACGGCCTCCCGCAGCTTGGGCAGGCCCCGGCTGGACGAGTAGCGGTGGTTCCGGGGGTTCTGGGCGGCCTCGGTCAGCTTGGCCACCGCCACCTCCGGCGACGGCAGGTCGGGGTTGCCGAAACCGAGGTCGACCACGTCGACACCGTCCCGGCGCAGCTCGATCTTGAGCCCGTCGATGATCGTGAACACGTACGGCGGCAGCGACGTGATCCGGCGGAAGTCCATCGGGGTCGAGGGTAGCGGCGGGGTATCGGCGGCCCCGGGGGCTTCAGGACCCGGCCGCGAGGAGGGCGGCCCCCGAGCGCGGCGGCCTCCGAACCGTGGGCGGCAGCCACCACCGGCGGCAGGTCCCGGTGCCCCGCGGCGACCACGAGGTCGGGTAGGTAGCGGCGCGTCTCGCCCAACCACAGGTCGGCGGCGTCGATGAGGCCGCCCCCGAGGACCACGACCTCTGGGTCGAGAACGGCGATCAGGTTGCCGATGCCGAGTGCCGTCCACCAGGCGAAGTCGTCCAGCACGGCCTGCGCCTGGGCGTCGCCCGCCCGCGCCGCGACGACCACGTCCTCGCCCCGGATGACCGCCGCGTCGTCGCCAACCGCGCGGAGCACGCCGTCGAGGTGTCCGGCCTCGGCCGCGTCCCGGGCCATGCGGGCCACGCCGGCCCCCGAGGCGTAGCGCTCCCAGCAACCCCGCCGCCCGCACGGGCAGGGAGGGCCGTTGGGGTCGACGGTGGTGTGGCCGGGCTCCCCCGCCATCCCGTTGGCGCCGTGCACCAGCCGACCCCCCACGACCAGCCCGGCACCGATCCCGGTTCCCAACGTGACCAGCACCGCATCGCGGGTGTGTCGGGCCGCCCCCGAGACCCACTCGGCCCACATCGCGCAGTTGCCGTCATTGTCCACGGTGACCCGGTCGCCGAGACGATCGGCGAGCTCCCCGCGCACGTCCAGCTCACGCACGCCGGGTTGGTTCGGCCCGTGACGAAGGACGCCCCGGTGGTCGACGAGGCCGGCCATGCCCACACCGACCGGCGTCCCCGGGCCCAGCTCGAGCCGCGCGCTCAGGTCGTCGACGGCGGCGGCCATCCCGTCGACCAGCGCCACCGCCCCCCGGGGCGTAGGCCGGCGGTAGTGGCCCAGGACGGCGCCCGTGACCGGCTCGAGAGCCAGCGCGAGGAGCTTGGTCCCCCCGACGTCGAGGCCGATGGCGGCGTCGGCGGCGGGCCCTCCCGCGCTCAGAAGCGGAGCAGGGCGCCGATGCGCCCCAGGACGTCGAGGTCGGCGGAACCGTCGCAGACGTCGACCCGGCAGGAGGCTGCCGACCGCGACGTGCACCGCGGCCGCGACCACGTCCTGCTCCTCACGGAGGGCCTCGCCGCAACGGGGGCAGGCCGGGCCGACCTTGGCCAAGGCCCCACAGGAGGCACAGGACCACCCCTCCTCGTGGTAGCCGCCGGACACGAGCAGGCGCTCGACCCGGCGGTCGGTCAGGGCCTCGAGCACGGCGGTCAGGCCCGCCGACGCCCGGTCGTTGCGGCCGAGACGACCGCGGAGCTCGTCGATCAGACCCTGCTCCCGGCGCCGCTCGAGCTCGATCTCGGCCGCCATTGCCGCGTCCCGGATGGTCTCGACCGAGGCGCCGATGGCCAGTCCGGTGCGGTCCCGGAGGCGCTGCCGCAGGTACGGGTGCAGCGAGTCCTCCACCGCCCCGACCAGTGCGGTGGGCGCCCCGACGAGCAGATGGGCGAAGGGATGGCGCTGATAGACGCGGAACGCCGCCTCGGCGGCCCGACGCACGTGCCGGCGATCATGGTCCTCGACCTTGGCCGACCCGTCGCCCCGGGCCTTTTCGTCCTTGTCGTCGACGTCCCGCAGCAGCTCGTCGACCAGTTCGGCGTGATCGGTCAGCTCGCCCATCTCGAAGACCAGGACCCGGGCCTGCTGGCGGTCGACCAGGAGGACCCCGATGGGCTCGTGGTGGTGCAGGGCGGCCTCCAGCTGGCCGACGGCCGGCGCGTGGCCGACCACCAGCTGGCTGCGTACGGGCACCGGCAGGGCGTAGGCGGTCCAGAACCCGTCGGCGGCACAGGAGAACATGGCCACGCCCCGGACCGTGGAGCGGTCGAGGCCCCGCTTGACGTGGCGCTCGATGGCGGCGAGGTCCAACTCGATGACCGAGGTGCCGTTGGCCTGCGCCCGGGCGTGCCGCAGCAGGCGGTCGAGTTCCTGCTCGTACTCGGCCCGCCGGGGGAAGCGGCGGCCGTCGACGTCGAGGTAGCAGCTGGTGACCACGCCCTGACCGGGTCGGAAGGCGGCCAGCTCGCGGATCCCGTCGTCGCTCAGGTGGTTCATCCGCCCACGTTAGGGCGGTGGATGCGCTCCGTCAGATGGGGCGTCAGCCGACGGGGGTGGCGACGGTGATCACCGCGGCATCGGCGCCGCGCAGCGCCGCCCATTCGACCACGGCGTCGTCATCGCCCAGGTAGATCACCTGGACCACGTCGGTCATGGCCTCGACCTTGTCCAGGACCCGGTGGGCGGCCTCCCGGTCGAGGTCGGTCAACGCACCGTCGAGGACCAGGGGTACCGAGCCGGCGAAGGACACCGCCCGCAACCCCGCCAGGCGGGTCAGCAGGTACCACTCCGTGTCGTCGACGCCCTCGGGCAGCCCGACGAGCAGGTCCTCGATGGCGACGGGCTCCTCGGCGGCATCCGACGACCTCGACGCCAGCTGGGCCTCGGTCGTGGCCAGGCCCTCGGCCGCGGCGGCCACCAAGGACTCCTGGGCGCTGATGTTCTCGCCGAGGTCGGTGAGCCGGCCCTCGATCTCCTCGAGCAGGCCGCAGAGCTCGGCGACCCGGTCACTGGCCTGGCGGTGACGAGCCAGACGGGCCTCGGCCGCCTCGACCTCGGCCTGGGCCTGGGCCATCGGGTCGAGGGGAGCCTCGCCCTGGGCGGTCGCCGGGGCCACCACCAGCAGGCGGGCCTGGACCGTGTCCAGCTCCCGCTCCAGCGTGTGCCGCTCCGACTCGAGCTCGCCCATGTCGGCCAGCCAGACGCGCGCCACCTCGACGACTTCGTCGTCGCGGAGGTCCAGGTCACCGAAGTCCACGCCCCGCTCGGCCAGCACCGACCGGAGCTCGGCCGTCGCCAGCGTGCACTCGTCGTCAGCGGAGAGCTCGTCGGCCAGACGGCGGACGGCGACGTGCAGCGCCTCGGGTGGCGCGTCCACGAGGGCGGCGGCGTCCCGCCGGAGCTCCGCCAATCGGGTCTCGGCGTCCGTGCGCTCCTGGTCGCCGTCACCGGCCACCAGGGCCGCGTGGTAGGCGGCCTCGAGCTCACCCAACTCCCGACGCGTCGTCTCCAGCTCGACCCGCGTCTCGAGATCCGGGCCGGGGGCGGACTGGGCCAGAGCGAAGGCGGTGTAGGTGGGGAAGCCCATCCGGGTGAGGATGACCTGCTCGGCCTCGATCACCTCGTCCAGGTGCTGGCGGGCGGCCTTGCCGCCGATCCGGGTGGCGCTGACCTTGGCGTCGGCCTCGATGACCGCGTCGTGGGCCTGCTCCAGCTCGATGCGGTCCTCTGCGCTGAAGGCGGGCGGGCGCGGCGGCCGTCTCCAGGCGCTCCAGCTGGATCCGGGCGCCCTCGATGCGCCGCATCAGGTCGGCCGGGTCGCGACCCTCGCCGCGGCGCCGCTCGTCGAGGTCGGCCAGCGCCTGTTCGGCCTCGCCCAGCGCGTCGGCGAGCGTCCGCACCGCGACAGGGTCGAGGACCTCGGTGGGGACCGCGGCGGCCCGCTCGGCGCGGTGCAGGGCCTCGCGGACCGGGTCGAGGTCGACGGCGTCCATCTCGACCAGCTGGGACTGGAGACGGTCCCGCTCGACCTCGAGGTCCTCGACCGACTCGGTGATGACGGGCTCGGCGACCGGGGCGTCATCGGCCCGTCGGAGCTGGGCGGCGGCCTGCTCGAACGCGGTCGTGGCGAAGGGGTCGAGGTCGGCCCGAGCCTCCTCGATCGCCTCGACGGCCTGGAGGCGGGCCTCCTCGAACTCGATGCGGCTCCGCTTCAGGGTCGCGACCCCGTGCGCCAGGACGTCATGGCTCAGGCGCAGCCCTTCGAGCTGATCACCCGGCTCCAGGGCGCCCGTCAGGGGCGACAGGCGATCGGCGGGCTCGCCGTCGACGGGCAGGTCCCCGGGGCCGACGACCACGTCCACCGAGTGCCCCATCCCGAGCAGGCGCAGGTTCTCCCGATGCAGGTCCAGAACCACCCCGTGGGCCTCGACCAGCCCCTCCCAGCCGGGGTCGGTCCCCGCGGGCAGGGAGCGGAGCGCGTCGAGGAGACGTTGACGACCGTCGTCGTCCAGGCCCCCGACGACGGTGACCTGCGGGTGGAAGGACAAGGGCGTCCCACCGGACGGCCCCGCCAGTTGCACGAGCCTCACCCGTCCTTCATCGGCCGATGCCGGCCGAGATAAACCCCCGGCGGGTGTCTAGTCCACGGGGATGTGCTGCACCCCGTCGCCATCGGACGCGGCACCGTCGCGGGGCACCACCCGTCGGGCCACGTCACCCAGCGACTCGAGGAGGGCCTCGCCCGCCTTGGGGTCCTCCAGGACCTCCTCCGCCACATCCAGGAACGCCCGGGCCGCGGCGATCATCTCTCGGGCCGCGGCCTGCAGGTGGGCGACACGCGTCGCCGGTGCGGTCGGCGCGGTCGCGCCCGTCGTCGGTCACGTCGGGTCCCCGAACACGACGGTCAGTGTGCCGTCCCGCAGCTTGGCCTCGCGCACCGGACGGTCGATCAGCGAGTCCGGCAGCGTCATCACCCGCCGGTAGGGGCCGAGGGTGACGATCAGCTCGCCGCCGCGGCGACCGACGTCCACCTCGCCCTTCTCGGCGAAGGGCAGGTCGAGCAGGATGGCCCGGCGGCCGTCGACCCGCTCGAAGCGCAGGGGCTGGCCGGGGTGGAGGCGCTCAGCCGGCGCCCGAGAGCCGTACAGCTCGGCGGCCAGCGTGGTGAGGGCCTCGAGGCCGACCACCTCGGCGTCGGCGAGGTGGGCCCGCAGCACCGGAAGCGGGGCGAAGCCCTCGTCGATGGTGGCCAGGTGCTCGGCCTGCACCGCCTTCCAGCGGTCGAACCACGGGTCGGTGACCTCGTCGGGCAGGACGCGGTTGACGATCACGGCGTCCACCGCGTAGCCGAAGAGCGCGAGGTAGGTGTAGGTGCGCCGGGCTTCGGCGATGACCATCTTCTCGGGGTTGACGACCAGTCGGGCCGACGGCCACCTCGGGGTCGGCCAGCAGCTCCTTCACGCCGTCGAGGCGGGCGTAGAAGCGGTCGGCGGCCCCGAAGACCCGGTCGCCGGCCACCGGCAGCCTGGTCATCCGCCCGAGCACGGGGCCCACCACCCTGTTGACCCGTCGGGTCATGGGAAAGACCCGGTCCATGTACCAGCTGAGGACGTCGGGCAGGGAAAGCAGCCGGATGGTCTCCGCGGTCGGGGCGCAGTCCACGACGATGGTGTCCCAGTCCCCGGACCCGGCGTGGGTCTTGAGGTCGACCAGGCCGAACAACTCGTCCAGGCCCGGCAGGACGGCCAGCTCATCGGCCTCGATCCCCTCCACCCCGGCCCAGTCGAAGACCTCGACCAGGTACCCGCGGATGTCGTCCCAGGCCTCCTCGGTCCGCTCCCGGGCGTCGAGCTGCTGGGCGCTCAGCAGCGGGGCCACAGCGGTCGGCAGGGCCCCGACGGGGACATCGAGGGAGTCGGCCAGCGAGTGGGCGGGGTCGGTCGAGAAGACGAGGGTGCGCTCCCCTCGGGCCGCGCAGGCTGCGGCCGTGGCCGCGGCCACGGTCGTCTTGCCGACTCCGCCCTTCCCGGTGAAGAGGAGGATCCTCACCCGGAGGCGGCGACCGCCTCGACCCGGGCCTTGAGATCGCGTAGGGCGGTCTGCATGATCCGCGTCTCGGCCCGGCGCTTCACGAAGCCCGGGAGGGGCACAACCAGCTCGGCGGTGAGCTCGTAGTCGACGTCGGTGACCGCGTCGTCGCCCTCGACCGGCCGGAAGTCGTAGCTCCCGTCGAGCTGGCGGGTGATGTCACCCTCCAACAGGCGCCAGGCCAGGCGCACGGGGGCGGACGAGTAGTCGTAGCCGAGCAGGTAGGTCGTGCTGCGGCCCATGGCCGCGGCCCGGAAGCGCACGACCGACGCCCGGCCGTCGGTGTCCCGGTGCACGACCTCGGCCTCCTTGATGTCCTTGGCCCACTCCGGGTAGGCCTCGAAGTCGGTGGCCACCTCCCAGCAGAGCGCGGGCGGTGCACTGATGGTGGTGTGCTCCGACGCCTGTTCCGCCATGGACCCCTCGCTTGTCGATCGTGCGTGCCACCGCATTGTGGTCGATCAGGGTGCCGACCGCCGACCTCGCAGGTCATCCCGTTCGGGGAAGCGTGCCGTGGCGGGCGCCCCAGAGCCCGATCAGGCCGAGCCCCAGCATCGGGGCCAGGACACCGAAGGCCACCGCCGTGAAGGGCTGGGCGACCGCGGCGGCGACCACGACGACGCACTGGACGCCGAGGGCCCCGAGCAGGCGCCGCTGCACCGCCTTGGGCGCCGAGCCCGTGAGGAAGTACAGGCCGGCGACGCTCAGCTCCTCGGTCCGGCTCCGGCCGAGGGCGATGGCGAAGCTCCAGAGAAAGGCGACACAGCCGGCCAGGAAGGCGAGCGATCCCGAGGACCGCGTAGGGCACGGCCATCGTGTCGGGCCAGGCGACCGCGGCCCCGGCGGCGAGGCCCAGGACGACCGTCGACCCCGTCGTCGCCTGCAGGATGCGGTCGCCGGTCACGTGTCCAGCGCCGCGCCCAGGCGGGCGGCGAGCACGTCGTAGGCGTACTCCGCCTCGGCCCGGCGGCGGGCGGCCTCACCCATGGCCCGCCGCCGCCTCGTCGTCGTCGAGGAGTTGGGCCAGGGCGGCCGCGGTCGCCGCCACCGAGTCCGGGGCCTCGACGACCAGGCCGGTCTCACCGTCGGCCACCGCCTCGGCCGCCCCGCCGCTGTCGCCCGCCACGGCCGGCACGCCGGCGGCCGCGGCCTCGAGGAACACGATGCCGAACCCCTCCTGCTCGAGGCCCCGCCAGCGGTTGCGGCACAGCATGGCGAACACGTCGGCGCAGCCGTAGAGGTCGGGCAGGTCGTCGTCGGCGACCCGACCGCAGCAGCACGACCGGGGCTCCGGTCTCGGCCACCAGCTTCGTCGAGCCGGTCCCGGTCCCGGCCCGTGCCGCCGATGGCCACGGTGAGGTCGGGGCGGCTCGGGGCCAGCTCGGCGGCGGCCCGGATCAGGGTGTCCATGCCCTTGCGGGGCACGAGGCGGCTGAGGCTGACCACGAGGTGGCCGTCCACGGGCAGGCCGAGGCGGGCCCGCGCCGCGCCCTTGCCGCTTGGTCGAGGGGCTGGAACCGGTCGGTGTCGACACCCGGGGGCACGTGGACCGACGGGAGCTCCCGGCCGGCCGCCCGCTCCCCCTCGGCCGCCGGGTAGCGCCCGGCGGCGATGACGAGCTCGGCGCCCCGCAGGACCCGACGCAGCAGCTGCCGGGTGCCCGGCAGGCGGCCGGGCACGGTGACCTCGGCCCCGTGCAGGACCACGCCGTAGGGCCGGGCCAGGTGCGGGCCGAGCAGGCCGACGGGCAGGGCCGGGTCCAGGACGATCAGCTCGGCGCCGGTCGCCTCGGCGAGGGCGTCGATCTTCCGGGCCAGGAGCGGGCTGCGGCAGCAGGACGGGCTCGCGGCTGCGCACCACCCGATAGGCCTGCTCGGCGTCGAAGGCCTCAGCCCCGGCGTAGGGCGTGGTGAGCACGGTGAAGGACGCCGGGGGCAGCCGCCGCCAGAGCTCCCACAGGTACGACTGGATCCCCCCGAGCTTGGGCGGGAAGTCGTTGGTGACGAGGAGGTGCTTCACACCGGCCCCGCCGTCGGCGCCCAGGCGATCGAGGGCCCAGGTGGCGTGACGGGCCAGCAGGTCGTCGTCGCCGTCGCGGTGGGCCGCGAGGGCGTCGATCACCGCGGGGTCGTCGCCCCGGCCGGAGTTGCCGAGGGCCACGAGGGCGTTGCGGCGAAGGTAGCGGGGGTCCCGATCGGGGATGTACCAGCGGCCGTGGGCGGCGAGCAGGGCTCGTCGTCGGCACCCAGGAGGGCGACGAGGTCCACGCGGTCGACGGCGTCGGCCTCGGCCGCCGGCACGCCGTCGGCACGCCGCCGAGCGCCGGTTGACCGGGCAGACGTCCTGGCAGTCGTCGCAGCCGTAGATGCGATCACCCAGCGCCGCCCGGTGCTCCTCGGGGAAGTCCCCTGCGGCCTGCACCAGCCAGGCCAGGCAGCGCCGGGCGTCGATCACCCCGGGGCCACGATGGCGCCGGTCGGGCAGGCGTCCACGCAACGGCGGCAGGGGCCACAGCCGTCGGCCACCCGCTCGGCGGCGACCGGCAGGTCGGCGTCGGTCACCACCGAGCCGAGGACGAACTCGCTGCCGTGCCCGGGGAACAGGACCGTGCTGTTCCTGCCGTACCAGCCGAGCCCGGCCCGCACGGCCGCCTCCCGGTCGACCGAGGGCGTTGTCGTCGGCCACCACCCGGGTCTGCCAGCCCTCGGCCCCGAGGACCTCGGCCACCGCCTGCAGGCCCGACCGGAGGTCGGCGTAGTGGTCCCGCCAGGCGTAGGCGGCCACCCGCGCCGTCGGCCGGTCCCGCGGGCCGCGCCGGCGCGGCCCGCCGGTACGAGCGGGCGCCCACGACCAGCGTCCGGGCCCCGGCCAGGATCCGGCCGGGATCGGTCGAGCGGGCGGGGTCGCGGTAGGTGAACTGCATCCCGCCGTGGAGGCCCGGCCGCCTTGCGCTCCACCAGGTCGTCGTCGGGTGGAGGTGAAGGGCTCGGCCGCGGCGAACCCCAAGGCGTCGAGGCCGGCCTCGCGGCCCACGGCGCGGAGGCGGTCGACGAGCGCGGGGACGGCGGACACGGACCCATGGTCGCACCGGGGCGGCGCGACCGGCGAGTCCTCAGCCTGTCCGGGGCTCGTGACGCAGCTCGGGCACCAGGCCGGCGTCCTGCAGCAGGCGGAGCTTGCGCTCCTCGCCCACGTCGATGACCACGGCGTCGTCGGCCTCCCGCCCGAGCAGGAAGGTCACGACGCAGTCGTCACAGGTGGAGGTGTGCTGCTGGACGCACTCGTCGCAATCGATCCTCATACCGAGACAGTACGAGAGGGGGTCTGACAGCTCACCCGGCGAAGACGGCGATCAGGGTGTCGGAGCCGATGACGGTGGCGGCCTTGGCCCGGGCGGCATCCCGGACCTCGCGGTCGCTGGAGACGACCACCACGGCACGGTCCGGCGGGTAGGCGTCGACGAGGTCGACCACGACGTCGTCGGCCAGGGCGCCGCCGCTGTAGCCGACACCGACCGAACGGGTGCCCTGTCGGGCCGCCGGGGCCGGATCGTCGGGGCCGTCGAAGACGATCTCGGCGGTGGCGCCGGTGCGGACCGTCAACGCGTCGAGGGCCCGGATCAGGTGGGTCGCGCTGGGACTCGAGGTCCTCGTCGGGCCAGGCCGCCTTGGCCACGTTGTAGCCGTCGACCAAGAGCACGACCCCGGCCTGCCCGAGGAGCCACCGGGCCCCGCCGACCGTGTCGGCCACGACACCCCCGGGAAGGCGTCAGGGGGCCCCGGGGCTCGCGGCGGCGAGGGCTTCTCGTCGATCACCACCGGCTCGGGTGGCACGGCGGCGAGCACGCCGTCGACGGACTTGGCCAGGGTGGCCGCCGCCCGCTGCAGGCGGGAGGCGGCCTCTCGGAGGGCGGCCACGTCGACCGGTCGCTCACCCGGGACCAACGGCGCCGGACGGCGCTCGAGCTCGACCTGGGCCTCGGTGAGCAGGTGCTGGGCCTGGTCCAGCTCGTGCTCGCGGGCCTCCCGCGCTCCGTGGGCCTCGGCCAGGCGGGCCTCGCGGTCCTCCAGCTTCTGCTCCACCTCCGCCAGCCGGCGCTCCGCCGACGACAGCGACTCCTCGGCCCGGCGCCGGTCCCGGCGCAGGCCGGCCAGCTCCTCGGTCGCCGCCTCGGACTCGTCCCGTTGGCGGACCAGCTCGGCCTCCGCGTGTGCCCGCTTGCGCTCGGATGCCTCCAGGGACCGCTGGAGCTCCCGCAGCCGCCGCTCGGCCTCCTGGGTCTCGCTGGCCTCGTCCTGTCCGGCGGCGACCGCCTGGAGCAGCTCCTGCCACCCCGTGGGTCGCGAGAGCGCCAGCCACCCGGCTGCAGTGACGTCCTCCGGTGAGGTGGCGGCCAGGACCCGGGCCCGGAACCCGTCGTCGGTCTCCAGGACCCGCAGGACCGCCGCCGATGCCGGGCCGGTGAGCTTCTGGAAGCTCAGGTAACGAGCCAATGCCTTGGGGGCGGCCACCGTCGGGGTGGCCTCCTCCCCCTGACGGGCCACCTCGAGGGCCCGTTCGAGGGCCGAGCGGACCACGGAGGGGTCCACCGGCGGCCCGCTCAGGTCGCGTCCTCGGCCACGACGGCGGCCTCAGCGGCCGAGAGCGTCTCGACGTGCTCGCCGTTCCCGCACCAGCGGCAGGCCACGTCCTCCACTCGCTCGTCGAGGATCTCCTCGTCCTCCACGGACAGCTCGCCGCCGACCGTGTAGTGGTGGAACGCCCGGGTGCGGCGGCTGGTCACCACGTCGAATCGGGTCAGGTTGCCGCAGGCGGAGCAACGAAATCGCGGGCCGGTCACGCCCCAACCGTACCGATGTGCCACCATGCCGGAGGTGACGAACACCCGTTCGACAGCGGCACGGGCGTGACCCTTCCCGGGCAGGCCACCCTCGACGACCTGGGCACCCCGCTGTCGGAGGTGACCTTCTGCGTGGTCGACCTGGAGACCACCGGGGGCTCGGCCGCCGAGGACCGCATCACGGAGGTGGGGGCGGTCCTCCTGCGGGGCGGTGAGTGCCTCGGCACGTTCCAGACGCTGGTCAACCCCGGTCGGACCGTCCCCCCGGTCATCACCGTCCTGACCGGCATCACCGACTCGATGCTGGTGCCTGCCCCGACCATCGAGGCGGTCCTGCCCTCGCTGCTCGAGTTCTGGGGCGACGCCGTGCTGGTCGGGCACAACATCGGCTTCGACCTGGGGTTCCTGCGGGCCGCCTGTGACCGCACGGGTCGGTCCACGCCGAACCGGGCCCGGGTCGACACGGTCGCCCTGTCCCGCCGTCTCCTCGGCGACGAGGTCCGCAACCACCGGCTGGGCACGCTGGCCGAGCACTTCCGCCTCAGCCACCAGCCCAGCCACCGGGCCCTCGACGACGCCCTGGCCACCGGCGAACTGCTGCACGTCCTGCTCGAACGGGCCGGCCGCCTCGGCGTGCTCGGCCTCGACGACCTGCTCGGGCTGCCCAAGATCGACCGTCATCCGCAGGCGGCCAAGCTGAAGCTGACCAACCGCCTCCCCCGCCGTCCCGGCGTCTACGTCTTCCGGGACCGCGACGGTCGACCGCTCTACGTCGGCAAGGCGGCCAACCTCCGCACCCGCGTCCGGAGCTACTTCTCCAGCGACCGGCGCCGAAAGGTCGCTCAGCTCCTGCGGGAGACCGTTCGCATCGACCACACCGTGTGCGAAGGCCCCATGGAGGCCGAGGTCCTCGAGGTCCGGCTCATCGCCGAGTGGACCCCCCGCTTCAACAGGGTCGGCACCCGGTCGGGCGGCTACACCTACCTGAAGCTGACCTGTGGCGAGGCCTTTCCCCGGTTGTCGGTGGTGCGCACGACCCGGGACGACGGGGCCTTCTACCTCGGCCCCCTGCCCAGCTCCCGCTTCGCCAAGCGGGTGGCCGAAGCCATCGAGACGACGGTGCCTCTCCGCCGGTGCACGCGTCGGCCGACGGGCCGGAGGGAGGCACCCTGTGCGCCGGCCCAGCTGGGAGTGGCCACCTGCCCGTGTGCCGGGACGGTCGGGATCGAGGAGTACGACCGACTGGTCCAACGGGCCCTCCGGGGCCTCACCCGCGAGCCCGAGATCCTGCTGGCCCCGCTGCGGGAGCGCATGGCGGCGCTGGCCCGGGACCAGCGCTTCGAGGAGGCGGCCGACGTCCGGGAACGGGCGGCGGCCCTGAGCCTGGCGCTCGAGCGCCAGCGACGGCTGGAGCGCCTCCGCCGCGCGGGGCGGGTCCTGATCGAGCTGGACGGCGGCGGAGGGGCCGAGCTGGTCAACGGCCACCTGGTGCGGTCCTGGGCGGACCACCAGCCTTCGCTGGCGCTGGATGCCGTGGCGCCCGAGGACGGCGGCGTGGTGACCGCCGGCGAGGTCGACGAGCTGCTCTGCGTGTCCCGGTGGCTGGACGACCGGGCCGGCCAGTTCCGGTTGACCCACTGCGACGGCGGCCTGGCCTCGCCCTACCCCCGCCTGCCGACCTTCACCCCCGGACGGCGGCGTCGACGGCCGGTAGCCTGAGAGCGTGTCGGACCTGCTCACCGCCCTCCTGAGCATCGGCATCGTCGTGGCGGTCGGCATCGTCGTGCCCGTGCTCGTCGTGCGGTGGCGACTCCGGCGCCGGAACCGGGTCCACCCGAAGGTGGCCTCGCCGGCCCCCTTGCGCTGGTTGGTCACGCCGTCGACGCCGGCCCGCCTCCACCGTCGCCTGCAGACCACGGTCCGGGTGGCCTCGGTCCACAGTGGCCGCGAGTTGCCGTTGGCCGTGGCCGAGCACGCCGTCGAGCTCGACCGCCGGGTCGTCCTCGCCGCCCGCCAGCCCTACGGCTCCCGGACCGCCGCCCTGCGGGCGCTCCGGGCCGAGGCCGACGAATTGGACCGCCTGGCCCTGGCCATCCGCCGCCCGCTCGACCTCGACGCCGTGGGCGACCCCTACGAGCGCCTGGCCGCCCTCGCCGAGGCCCACGCCGAGCTCGACGCCATCGACCACACCGTTCGCGGGACCTGACCGACCCGGTGCCGGCGACGGCCCGCGTACACCCTCGTCCTCCGGGTGCCGGCAACCACCAACGAGGCAGGAAAGGGGGCGTAGCAACGGGCCCGGTCTCGTCGGGGGCGGATGCCCTCCGACCCCACAGACCGTGGTCGGATTGGCGCGCATCACCCGAACTCAGCGCAGTTGACCGCGCTGGCGCGGTTGCCGCGCTGAGTTCGACAACCACCTCGTACCCGGACCACGACGCCGACAGATCGCCACCGAGCGTGGCCAACACGGAGCGACCGACCGCCGCCGACACCCGGCGGCCGACCCCACGCCCCCATCCCTGCGTCGTTGTCGTTGGTTCAGCCGGCGGCGAGGCGGGTGCCGATCTCGACGACCTGGGCGAGCTTGGCTTCGGCCCGGCCGTCGTCGATGGCGGCCTGGGCCAGACGTCACGCCTCCGGCCAGGTCGGCCGCCGCGTCGGCCACGACGAAGCCCGGCGGCGGCGTTGAGGACGACGATGTCGCGGTGGGGCCCCGGCTCCCCCGCCGAGCACCCGGCGGGCCGACGCCGCGTTCTCCGCCGCCGTCCCGCCGAGCAGGTCGTCCGGGGCGGCGGCGGCCAGGCCCGAAGGTCGTGGGATCGACCTCGTAGGTGGACACCGCGCCGTTCCGGAGCTCGTGCACGGTGCTCGTGGTGGTCGTCGTCAACTCGTCGAGCCCGTCGGCGCCGTAGACCACGAGGGCCCGGGTCGTGCCCGAGGCCTGGAGCACGCCGAGCATCCGCTCCGCCATGCCGCCGTCGGCCACGCCGACCACCTGACGACGGACTCCCGCGGGATTCGCTATGGGTCCGAGGAAGTTGAAGGCGGTGGGGATGCCCAGCTCCTTGCGGGTGGGGCCGGCATGACGCATGGAGGCGTGGAACCGGGGAGCCAGCGCGAAGCCGAAGCCGGTCTCGACGACCGAGGCCGCCACCTCGTCGGGTCCGAGGTCGATGCTCATCCCGAGGGCCTCGTACACGTCCGCCGAGCCGCACTGGGAGGACGAGGCCCGGTTGCCGTGCTTCAGGACGCAGACACCGCCACCGGCCAGCACCAGGGCGGCGATGCTCGACACGTTGATCGTTCCCGCACGGTCCCCGCCGGTGCCGCAGGTGTCGACCGGGTCGATGCCCTCCGGAAGGGTGATGCGCACGGCCGCGTCGAGCATCGCCTGACGCAGCGCGGCCAGCTCCTCGACCGTCTCGCCCTTGATGCGGAGGCCGACGATCAGCCCGGCGATCTGGGCCGGCGTCGCCTCGCCCGCGAGGATCTGCTCCATGGCCGCGTGGGCCAGGGCCGGATCGAGGTCGCGGCCGGCCGCGACCTCGGCGAGGACCACGGGCCATCCCGCAAAGCCCGCGGTCACGAGGTCACGTCAGTTCGATCGGCGGCGCTGACGGATGATGCGGCGGCGTTCCTTCTCCGTGGCGCCACCCCAGACCCCGTCCCGCTCACGCGAGCCGAGAGCGTGCTCCAGACAGGCCGGCTGCACGGCGCACTGACCACACACCGACTTGGCGGTCTCGGCTTCTTCCTCGGACACGGGATAGAAGATCTCGGGGTCCAGTCCCCGACACGCTGCCTGGTCGTTCCAGATCTCGGCGATGGCCATCGGTTCCGCTCAGCTCCCCTCGGTTGCCCCCCGTCTCGGGGCCCGACCCCCCTTGGTCGGCACGGCGCAGTATCGGCAATATCCGACCGCCCGCGCAAGGCGAACTGACACCCACGTCAGTGAATCCTGACGGATCGTCAGGTCCCTCCCCGCAGATCGGCGAGCAACTCGGACCGGGTGTCCTCGCTCAGCTCGAGATCGTGGGCGTAGTTCGGGTGCGTCACCGCGAGGATCACGGGACCCTCGGCGAAGGCTTCGACCTCGTCGTCGTCGAGGTCGAAGTGGACGTAGTGGACCGACGCGGTGATCTCCTCGCGGGTGAGCTGGCGCAGGTGGGCCTCGTCGACCCGGCACCGCACCCGGCGGCCGCCGGACGGGCCGAGGCGCAGCTCGACCTCGGTCTCGATGCCGACCAGCTTCGGCAGCCACTCCACGAGCTGGTCGTTGTCGACCAGCTCGACGAAGAGGGTGGCACTGATCTGGCCGGGACCCGGGATCAGCGGGTTGTAGACGTCGAGCTCCATCTGGATGCCCTCGTCGGTGATGATCTTCTCGACCCGGGCCATCTCCTGGATCTGGAAGCGCACCGTGTCGCGGTTCTCGAACACCAGGGTCACGAAGGGACCGACGCCGACCCGGCGGCGGCGCTTCAGGGCGATGACGTGGCCTCGGAAGTCCTCACGCTCGCGCTCGTAGGCCCGCTGGTCGACGATGTCGTCGATGGTGAGGGGTTCGTTCATCGGGTTGCTCCGGATCGCGCCCGCCGTCGGCCCCGGGAGCGACGGGCGCTCCCGGGGCCGGCGGACTGCGGTATCAGGAGAGGTTCTCGAGGCCGGCGGTGAAGCGGCCGGCGTGGCTCTTCTCGGCGCGGGCCAGGGTCTCCAGCCACTCGGCGATCTCCTCGAAGCCCTCGTCGCGGGCCGTCTTGGCGAAGCCGGGGTACATCTCGGTGTACTCGTAGGTCTCGCCCTCGATGGCGGACCGCAGGTTGTCCGCGGTCGGGCCGACGGCCACGTCGGTGACGGGGTCGCCGACCTCGGCGAGGAAGTCGAAGTGACCGAACGCGTGGCCGGTCTCGCCCTCGGCGACCGAGCGGAAGAGCGCGGCGACGTCCGGGTAGCCCTCGACGTCCGCCTTCTGGGCGAAGTAGAGGTAGCGACGGTTGGCCTGGCTCTCGCCGGCGAACGCCTCCTTGAGGTTGGCTTGGGTGCTCGAGCCCTTGAGATCAGGCATGCGGGGCAGTTCTCCTTCAGGTGTTGGATGATGCGTTGGCAACCACACCGGCGCCGTCCTGGGTCGGCGTGCACTCTGCACAACGGCCCCGGAAGACGATCTCGGTGCTCGACACCAGGAACCCGTGGCCGAGGCCGTCGGGCACCTGGAGGTCCGTGAAGTCCGCGTGCAGGTCGACCACCGCCCCGCACGACTCGCACACCAGGTGATGGTGCGGCGCGTCGGTGGGGTCGAAACGGGCGGACCCGCGACCGAGGTGGAGCTGCTGGAGCTCACCCATGGCCGCCAGGTCGTTCAGCGTCTGGTAGACGGTCTTCAGGGAGATCGTCGGCATGTCGACGCGGGCGGCCTCGTGGACCCACTCCGCGGTCGGGTGCCGCTCGCTCCCGTGCAGGATGCGGAAGATCGCCTGGCGCTGGGGCGTGACCCGAAGGCCCTGCTCCCGGAACGCCATGGTCAACTCGTCCGGGGACTTCACGGGGGCGACCGTAGCAGCCCCCTCCTGTTAGTTGACAATCGTTGTCGAGAAGCGACCAGTGACCGCGCCCCGTCCCTCCTAGGCTGACCGGCGCATGACCGGACCGGGAGAGTTCGACCGCGCCGCGGGCCTGGAGCGCCTGGCCGACGGCCCCTTCGACGTGCTGGTGGTCGGCGGCGGGATCACCGGCGTCGGCGTGGCCCTGGACGCCGCGTCCCGGGGCCTGCGCACCGCCCTGATCGAGCGGGACGACTTCGCCTCGGGCACCTCCTCGAAGTCCTCCAAGCTGATCCACGGGGGTCTGCGCTACCTCCAGCAGGGCGAGATCCGGCTCGTCTACCAGGCCCTCCGGGAGCGCCAGATCCTGCGGAAGACGGCCCCCCACCTGGTGAAGGTGCTGCCGTTCCTCATCCCGATCTTCAGCAAGGACGGCCTGCTCAACCGTCGCCTGGCCCGGGCCCTGGGCTCCGCGATGTGGATGTACGACGTCACCGGCGGCCTGCGCATCGGCAAGCTCCACAAGCGCCTCACGACCGACGAGGCGATGGCCCACATGCCCACGCTGCGCCGGGACCGCCTGGCCGGGGCCTACCTGTACTACGACGCCCAGGCCGACGACGCCCGCCTCGTGCTCACCGTGGCCCGCACGGCGGCGCTCGACCACGGGGCCGTGCTGGTCAACCGGGCCTCGCTGACCGGGATCACCAAGGACGACGCCGGTCGGGTCACCGGCGCCACCGTCGAGGCCGACGGCCGCCGCATCACGGTCACCGCGCCACACCATCGTGAACGCCACCGGCGTGTGGTCCGACGACATCCGGGCCCTCGACGAGGGCACCCACCCCGACAGCATCCGGCCGGCCAAGGGCGTGCACATCACGGTGCCCTGGGACCTGGTCCGGAACGACATCGCCGCCGTCATCCCGGTGCCCAAGGACAAGCGCTCGGTGTTCGTGGTGGCCTGGGACGGCTCGACCTACATCGGCACCACCGACACCGACTACGAGGGCGACGTCGACCAGCCGTTGTGCACCCGCGACGACGTCGAGTACCTGCTGCGCGCCATCAACGGGGCCATCGAAGGCACGATCACCCCGGCCGACATCACCGGCACCTGGGCCGGGCTGCGCCCCCTCGTGAAGTCGGCCCAGAGCGCCCGCACCGCCGACCTGTCCCGCAGGCACAAGGTGACGGCCCGGGACTCCGGCGTCATCTCCATCAACGGTGGCAAGCTCACCACCTACCGGGAGATGGCCGCCGACACCGTCGACGAGGTCGTGGAGCACCTCGGCGACGCCGGCGCCCAAGGGCCTCGCCCGCCGGACCCGGACCCGCAAGCTCGCCCTGCGCGGCGCCGAGGGCCACGAGTCGGCCCGCACCACCGCCGTCGCCGGGCTCACGCCGGAGCAGGTCGAGCACCTCGCCGGGCGGCACGGCGGCGAGTCCCCGGTGCTCTTCGCCATGGTCGGGGCCCACCCCGGTCTGGCCCAACCCCTGGTGGAGGGCCTGCCCTACCTGCGGGCCGAGGCCGTCTACGCCGCCCGCTACGAGATGGCCGCCACCCTCGACGACGTCCTGAGCCGACGCACCCGGGCCCGCCTCCTCGACGCTGAGGCCTCGGTCGCCGCCGCCCCCGACGTCGCCGACCTGGTGGGCGACGAGCTGGGCTGGTCGGCGGACCAGCGGCGAGAGCAGGTCGAGGCGTACCGAGCCTCGGTCGACGCCGAACTGGAGGCCGCCGGCCTGCACGACGCGGTCCCTGCGTCCTGATGGCCACCGCCGTGCCCCCGGGGCAGCCGGTCGCGCCGATAGCCCTCGGCGACGACCTGGCGGCCACCACGGACCGGCTCGGGTCCGCCACCGTCGAGGTCGACGGCGCCCTGCTCGCCCGCCTCCGGGAGGTGTGCGCCGAGGTCAGCATCGACGAAGCCGAACGGGCCGAGGCCGGTCGCGACTGGTGGCCCCTGGCCATGACCTGGGCCCTGGCCGGCCAGGTCGGCCACCGCCCCGCCGCCGTCGCCCGTCCCGGCACCGATGCCGAGGTCGCCGCGGTGCTCGCCGTCTGCCACGAGTCGGGCGTGCCCGTCACCGCCGCCGCCGGCCGCAGCGGCGTCTGCGGCGGCTCGGTGCCCGTCCACGGCGGCGTCCTGCTCGACCTGTGCGCCCTGTCGGGCATCCGTTCGGTGGACACGACCTCGATGGTCCTCGACGTGGCCGCCGGGACCTTCGGCGACCGCCTCGAGGACACCCTGCGGTCCGAGCACGGGGTGACCATGGGCCACTGGCCCCAGTCGATCGCCCTGTCGACGGTCGGCGGCTGGCTGGCCTGCCGGTCCGCCGGCCAGTTGTCCAACCGCTACGGCAAGATCGAGGACATGGCCGTCGGCCTCGACGTGGCGCTGGCCGACGGCCGGATCATCCACACCGGCGGCGCTCCCCGGGCCGCGGTCGGCCCGGACCTCAACCAGGTCTTCATCGGCTCCGAGGGCACCCTCGGGGTCATCCTCGGTGCCCGCGTGCGGATCCACGCCCTGCCCGCGGCCGAGCAGCGGGCGGCGTACGGCTTCGACTCCTTCGACGCGGCCAACGAGGCCTGCCGCCGGATCCTGCAGCGGGGGGCCCGGCCCGCCGTCCTGCGGGTCTACGACGCCACCGAGGCCGAGCGCAGCTACCAGACCGGCGAGCGCCACGTGCTGCTCGTCCTCGACGAGGGCGACCCCGCCCTGGTGGCGGCGACCATGAGCGTCGTGGCCGACGAGTGCGCCGGGGCCGAGGGCCTGGACGAGGGCCTGGTCGGCCGCTGGATGGAGCACCGCAACGACGTCGCCGCCCTGGAGTCGCTGATCGCCAAGGACTTCGTGGTCGACACCATGGAGGTCACCGGCCGCTGGGCCGACCTCGAGACGCATCTACCGCTCGACGCTGGACGCCATCGGCGCCGTCGAGGCCACGATGGCGGTCAGCGCGCACCAGTCCCACGCCTACACCGACGGGGCCTGCCTCTACTTCACCTTCGCCGGGCGCCCGCACCCGACCCCGGCCGCCAAGGACGCCTACTACCGGGATGCGTGGGACGCCGGCACCCGGGCCGTCCTCGCCGGTGGCGGCGCCCTCAGCCACCACCACGGCGTCGGGCTGAACCGGGCCCGCTTCATGGCCGAAGCGCTCGGCGATGCCTTCGACACCCTCGTCGACCTCAAGGCCGCCCTCGACCCGAAGGGGATCCTCAACCCGGGGAAGCTGGGCCTGCCCAGCCCCTTCGGTGAGGTCGCCTGGCCCGGGTGAGCCGACCGTCGTGACCGCCACCATGCTCCCCCGCCTCGAGCGTCGCTCGGTGCTGACCGGCGCCCTGGTCACCATCGTGCTGGCCGTGCCGCCGGCGGTCATCGGGCTGCTGCTCTCCGAGGACGACACGATGGCGGGCTCCTCCTGGGTGCCCGTCCTCTTCGTCTGGATCCTGGTGGCCTTCTTCGTCGGGGGCCTGGTCGCCGCCCGGGCCCAGCCCCACGCCCCCTCGGCCCACGGCGCCGCGGCCGCCCTGCTGGGCTACGTGCTGGTCCAGGGCGTCGGCGTGGTCCGCCACCTGGTCACCGGCGAGGACCTGTCGTGGCTCTCGATCGTCTTCTCCGCCCTGCTGGCCGCCTCCATCGGCACGGTCGGCGGCATCGTGGCCAACGGGCTCCGGGCCCGGCGGTCCCGCGCCACCCCCTGAGGCGCTAGAACTCGCGACGACATGAGCATCCTGGTCATCGACGTGGGCACGAGCAGCGTCCGCGCCGTGGTCGTGCGCCCCGACGGCTCGATCGCCGTCGAGCACCGGTGCGCCACCCTGCCCGACTCGCCGATGGCCGGCCTGGTCGAGTTCGACGCCGACGGTGCTGGCCGACCGCCGCCCTCGACTGCGCCCGACGGGCCCTGGCCGAGGCCGGCCCCGTCGACGCCGTGGGCATCGCCAACCAGCGGGCCTCCACCATCGTCTGGGACCCGGCCACCGGGGAGCCCGTGGCCCCGGGGCTGGGCTGGCAGGACCTGCGCACGGTCGGCGACTGCCTCGTGCTCCAGGCCGAGGGCATCCGTCTGGCCCCCAACCTGTCGGCCACCAAGCTGCGCCACCTGCTCGACCAGGTCGACCCCGACCGGTCCCGGGACCTGCGCTTCGGCACGGTCGACACCTGGATCGCCTGGCACCTGACCGAAGGAGCGGTCCACGTCACCGACCCGAGCAACGCCGCGGTCACCGGCCTGCGCTCCGGCGACGGCCTCCGCTGGGACCCCAAGCTGCTCGCCGCCCTGCACATCCCCGAGGCGGTGCTGCCCACGGTGGTCGACTCCGCCGGGGTCATCGCCCCGGCCACCGCCCTCGACGGCGCCCCGCCGATCGCCGGCATCGCCGGTGACCAGCAGGCGTCGCTCCTGGGCCAGGGCTGCACCCGGCCCGGCGATGCCAAGATCACCTTCGGCACCGGCGGGATGCTCGACGTGGTCGTCGGGACCGAGCGACCGATCTTCCCGTCCCGGGGCGAGCGCGGCACCTTCCCGATCGTGGCCTGGGGCGTCGGCGGACCGATCACCTGGGGGCTCGAGGCCATCATGCTCTCAGCCGGCACCAACGTGGAGTGGCTGCGGGACGACCTGGGCCTGATCGACGACGTGGCCGACTCGCACGCCCTGGCCGCCTCCTGCGAGACGACCGACGGCGTCGTCTACGTGCCCGCCCTGCTCGGCCTGGGCACGCCGCAGTGGGACTACGGCGCCCGGGGCGGCCTGTTCGGCCTGACCCGGGGCACCGAAGCCCGCCACGTGGTCCGGGCCGTGCTGGAGGGGGTGGCCCAGGCGGGCAACGACCTCGTCGAGTCCGCCGAGGCCGACGGCGGCTTCCCCATCGACGTGCTGCGGGTCGACGGCGGCATGACCGCGAACCCGACCTTCGTCCAGGCGGTGGCCGACGCCACCCAGCGTCCCGTCGAGGTCTCGCCGGTGCGGGAGGCCACCGCCCTCGGCGCCGCCTTCCTGGCCGGCCTGGCCGTGGACATCTGGACCGACACCGACGAGATCCGGGCTCTCTGGTCGCCCGGCGAACGCTATGAGCCGATCGGTTCCTTCGACCGGGACCGTTGGACGGACGCGGTGACCGCGAGCCTCCGGCTGGCACGACGAGCTCTCCGCCCTCGACTTCTGAGCCATCCGGCGGGTCTCGCCGAGACCACCGCGGTCGTCGTCGATGCCATCGGGGACCGGCCTGACCCGGTGCTGGTGACCCAGTCGCTCGCCCACTAGCGGAGGCGGCGGCGCAGCTCCACGAACACCTCGGTGCCGACGACCTCCTCGAGCTCCTCGGCCAGGGTCTCGATGACCGGCCGGTCGCCGACGTAGGCCTCCGCGCCCTCGGTGCAGCACCAGGCCATCTCGTCCCCGATCTCACCCCAGTCCGTCGCGGGTCCAGCGGTGGACCGTGGCCGTCTCGCCCCCACCCGCCCGATCGGCCCAGTCCACCTTGATCGGCAGCTGCCAGCAGACCGACGGCTTCCAGTCGAGCGGTGAGTCCCCGTCGGCCAGTGCGGCCAGGTGCAGCGCACAGCCCTCACCCCCCGCGAAGCCGGGCCGGTTGAGGAAGATGCAGGCATCGTCGACGACCCGGGTGTTGGTCCGGCTGTCGTCGCTGAACACCCCGCTCGCCTCGGCCTCGGCATGGTGCTGGAAGCGCTCCGGGCTGAGGAACAGCGCCAGGGTGGCGACGGTGGCTGCCTCGTCGCCCTGCAGGTTGGCGCCGAACGAACAGCAGCCCTGGTTCAGCGCCTCGGCGGGCTCGGGCAGGATCCCCTGGCAGCCGTTGCCCCACAGGCAGGTCCAGGTGGACCGGAGGAACGACGTCTCGAAGCGCCAGGTCGTCTCCCCCGCCTCGACCTCCTCCCACTCCTCCACCGGCCCGAGGCTACGTCGCCGTTCCCCTTCCGAAATTGCGTCGATTTGTCACGCCTGGCGTGACAAATCGGCGCCAGAACGCCGAGGGCCGACTGGTTCGGGCACACTGGGTGGGACGGTGAGCCGGCCTGGTGGCCGCGGCGTCGCTTGACGGCGTCGAGGAAGGTCGGGGCTCCACAGGGCAGGGTGCTGGCTAGCAGCCAGTCGGGGTGACCCGCAGGAAAGTGCCACAGAGAACAGACCGCCGATGGCGGGCCTCCGGGCCCGCACAGGTGAGGGTGAAACGGTGCGGTAAGAGCGCACCAGCGTCCGGGGTGACCCGGGCGGCTCGGCAAACCCCACTCGGAGCAAGGCCAAAACGGGGAATGGACGGCCCGTCCGGGCCCTCGCAAGAGGACCCATCCCCAGGTAGGCCGCTCAGATGGATGGCCACCCACCGGGACCCCCGCAAGGGACCCGGGGACAGAACCCCGCCTACAAGCCGGCTCACCGTCACCACCCCTCTGACCAGGGGAAACGCCCCTCCCCGCCACACGAGGGCGCGTGTGGGAGCGCGCTGGGTAGAGCCGGTCAGGTCCACACCGGGGAACGACCCACCAGGGAGGCCCGGGGCCAAGGTGCGTCACTGCGCCCGCCCAGGGACTTTCGCCTCTGTGGGGTGCCGGGCCATCGATGGGATCATCGGGGTCGGAGGGGCGGCCCTGCTTGACGTTGTCGATGACCCGGCTCGGCCCGCTTTGACTGTCACACCCCCCGATTAGGGTACGCATGTACTCAATTCCTGATGAATTCCAGGAGGTGACAGCCGTGACCAGCGAACTGGTGGACCTCGAGCACCAGATCGACCTGGCCAACAAGCTGGACTTCCACGGCCTGCCGGGTGAGACCAAGGGCGAGACGCTCGTCGCGATCAGCCGGATGCGCAACAAGCTCGCCGCCCTGGACGCCGCGGCGATCACCGCCTTCGAGGCCACCCACGAACAGCGGGCCCAGGGCCATGCCTCGGTGATCGGCTGGTTCGGGCACAACTGCCGGGAACAGATCGACGAGTCCACGCTGCGCCGCCGACTGGCCAAACGACTCGTCCACCACCCCCTTGCCGAAGAGGCTTTGCGTAAGGGGACGATCACCGCCCGCCACATCGATGTGCTGGACAAGGCCCGCCGCCACACCGACGACGACACCTACCGCGAGCACGAGGCCACGCTCCTCGCCGCCGCGGTGGACCGACGGTTCTGTGACTTCGAGCTGTATGTCACCTACTACATCCACCGCAACCGTCCCCGGGACGCCCGGGACCGTGAAGAACGGCACTACCGGGACCGCTGGGCCCATGCCTCCCGCACCTTCGAGGGCTGCGGCGCCGTCGACGCCTGGATGCCGCCGCTGGACTTCACTCTCTGGAACGGGGAGTTCCAGCGCCTCGTGGACCACCTCTACGCCGCCGATGTCGCCGAGGCCCGCCAACGCCTCGGCCGCACCCCCCTGCCCGCCGAGCTCCAACGGGACAACCCCCAACGCCGCAACGACGCCATGCTGCTCATGGCCCGACGCTCGGCGGCCTTCGACGGCGACCTCGGCCCGTCCCGTCTCGTCATGAACATGCACGGCGACACCGACCTCCTGGCGCAGATCCTCGACGTCCTCTTCGACGGGCTCCAGGACCCCGACTTCGACCTGGACGAGGCCCTCGACGACATCGAGCTCGGCCCCGACTCCCTCCACGAGCTGGAGGACGGCACCGTCATCAGCCTCAACACCATCGTGTTGGCCCTGCTCACCGGCACCATCCGCGGCTTCCTCCACGACCCCGACGGCGTCCCCCTCCGCCACGGCCGCGAACGCCGCCTCTTCACCAGGGCCCAGGCCGACGCCCTTCGCTCCCGCTTCCGGCGCTGCTGTCACCCGTACGGCTGTGACCGCACCGGCCCCCGCCTCCAGGCCGACCACCACCCCGAATGGGAGGACGGCGGACCCACCGACGTCGACGATGCCGACACCAAGTGCGGCCCCCACAACCGCTGGAAGCACAACAGCAAACACCGGCTCCCACCCCCCGGCCCGATCGACGACCACCAACGAAGAACCCCGCCCGACACCGGGCCCTGATCCACTCCCCTACTCCCACCCAGGACCGGACCCGGCCGTTCGGAACAACGCGGCGGGGCCGGCGTTGGCTACGGGGGATGGAACTCGACCACGCCCTCGCCTTCGCCCGCGCCCACGGTCGCTCCGTGCTGACCACCATCCGAGCCAACGGCCGGCCCCAGTTGTCGAACGTGATGCACGGCGTCTTCGACGACGGCACGATCGGCATCTCGATCACCGCGGACCGGGCCAAGTACCACAACCTGGTGCGGGAGCCGTGGGCCGCCCTCCACGTCACCCAGGACGACTTCTACGCCTACGTGGTGATCGAGGCCGACGTCGAGCTCTCCCCCGTCGCCGCCGAGCCCGACGACGACGACCGTCGAGGGGCTCATCGGGCTCTACCGGGCCATAGCCGGCGAGCACGAGGACTGGGACGACTACCGCCGAGCGATGGTGGCGGACAAGCGGGTACTGGTCCGACTGCGACCCATCCGCGCCTACGGGATGGCCTGACGCCCGAGCCCCGCCGGGCAGACGTGGGCCACGCCTGGTGACGCCACGAACTCGGTGACCTCGGCGCGGGCCTACGGGATGGACTGACGGTCCGCCGCCCGCTCGGCCACCGCCTCAGCCTGCTCGACCGGCGCCCCGAAGTGCAGCAGCCGGCCGCCGAACACGATCGAGCACACAGAGAACCAGAGCCAGCCGAGCAGGAGACCGGCGAGGACGTCGGTGAACCAGTGCACGCCGAGGAGGACCCGCGATGCGGCCACGGCGCCGGCGACACCGGCGGCGGCGGCGGCGAGTACCGCCTTCGTCGTCGGCGAGTCGTGTCGTCCCAGCAAGAGGGCGAGCGCCATCAAGGTGGCCGCCGCGGCCGTGGCGTGGCCTGACGGGAAGGACTCCCCGGAGAACCCGGTCAGGGGGAGGATGTCGGGCCGGGCCCGGCCGACGAACAGCTTGATCAGATTGGACAGGACGAACTGACCGCCGACGGCCCGCACCAGGAACCCGGCACCGCCCAGGTCCGGGTCCGCCGCAGCTCGACGTTCCGGCCAAGACGGCGATCAGCTCCACACCCGTCGTGCCGCCGAGGAGGCTCGTGGCCCGCAGGAAGTCGGTCGACGTCTCCGTCGCCCGCTCCGCGCCGAAGCGGGCGAAGGTCGAGTCCAGGCGGGCGAGGCCGGTGTCGGTGTGGACCATTGCCAACAGGAGCCCGATGCCGACCACGCCCGCCGCAATCACGGTCACGCGCGCCGGTCAGGGCGACCCCCGTCACCTCGGCGGGGTTGATCCGTCGGGCCAGGGCCCCGGCCAGCCCGGGATGACGCTCCACCTCATGCTCGATAGTGGCGGGACGCACGACCGGGGCCTCGATGCCCTGGGGCCACCACCGGGCCGCGAGGTAGGTCGCCGCACCGACGACCACGCCGCCGCCCAGGACGAGGGCCTCGATGACCATGCCGACTGCCTACCCCGCGACGGGCCCGACCACTCCCCCCACAGGCGGGTGATGGGATCCGCGCTGGATGGGGTAGGAGGCCGGAGCAAGAACGGCACAGCCTCCGGTTCGATCCGGTGAGTGAAGGGAGACACGCCAGTGACGGCGAGCCCAACGTGGATCGCGGACGGGGCCCTGAGCTCCGAAGGCGACGTCGACGACGACCGCTCCCCCTGGCGACCGGCGCTCGGGACGGTCGTGGCGGCCTACCTGGTCGGGACGATCGCGTTCACCGCTCTCGGCCTCCTGTTCCTCCACGTCGGCGCGTTCGACTCGGTGCGGGCCTGGGACCTCGACGTGAGCCGATGGTTCGCCCGGCACCGCTCCCCCGGCTGGGACGGGTTCGCCATGTTCTGGTCGAACTTCGCCGACACGCTGGCGATCGTCGGCGTCGCCGCCCTCGCGGCCCTCATCTTCTGGCGACAGAAACGGCGCCGAGCCGTCGCGGTCGTCGTCCTGGGCCTGGTGCTCGAGGCCGGCGTGTTCATCTCGACCAACCACCTGGTGCGGCGGGAGCGGCCGCCGGTGGACACCCTCGGCGAGGCCCCCAGCACCTTCAGCTTTCCGTCCGGCCACATCGCGGCCACGATCGTCCTCTACGGCGCCCTGGCCCTGATCCTCGCCGCGGTCATCCGCGCCACCGTGCGGCGAGCGCTCGTCCTGCTCGTCCCTGTCGCGTTCGCCGCCAGCGTGGGCTTCTCCCGGGTGTACCGGGGCATGCACTTCACCACCGACGTCCTCGCCGGCGCACTCCTCGGCGTGCTCGCGCTGGCTGCCGTCCTGGTCGCCACCCAGGCCTTGGCCCCCGATTCCCTGGAGGATCGATCATGACCACCGTCGCCGTCGTCGCCCACGCGGGCAAGACTCTGGACGGAGGCCTCGACCGCCTTCGCGCCGTCCTGGCCCACGAAGGGGTGGACACCCCCCTCTGGTACGAGGTCCCCAAGAGCAAGAAGGCGCCCGACAAGGTGCAGGAGGCCGTCGACGAGGGCGCCGACCTCGTGTTCGTGTGGGGCGGTGACGGCATGGTGCAGCGCAGCGTCGACGCCCTGCGGGACCCGGACGTTGCCATCGCCATCGTCCCCGCCGGCACAGCCAACCTCCTCGCCGGCAGCCTCGGGATCCCCGAGGACATCCAAGAGGCCGTGGCCATCGGCCTGCACGGTCGTCGGCGAAAGCTCGACGTGGGCGTGGTCAACGGCGAGCGCTTCATCGTCATGGCCGGCACCGGCTTCGACGCCCGGATGATCCGGGACGCCGACAAGTCCCTGAAGGGGCGCGTTGGGCGGGTCGCCTACCTCTGGACCGGCGCCCGCAACCTCACCGCCGACCCGGTCGGCGCGACCATCCGGGTCGACGGGGCCGACTGGTTCGAGGGTGACGCCGGCTGTGTCCTGGTGGGCAACGTCGGCACCGTGCTGGGCGGCCTGACCGCCTTCCCGGACGCGGCGCCCGACGACGGGGTCCTCGAGCTCGGGGTACTCACGGTCCAGCCGGGCCGGGTCGTAGCGGTCGATGCCGGCCGGTCCCCGCTTCTCGAGATGACTGATCAGGTCGCTCAGCAACGCCGCCGCCCACGCCGCGCCGCCTTCCAGGAAGGCGAAGCGGACCTCGGGGAACCGGTGCATCACTCCGCCCATGACCAGCGACCGGCACGTGGCCTCACCGGCCGCCGCGAAGTTGCCCAGGTGGTTGTAGACGTAGTTGGTGGTGGACGTCCGACTCCCCCACCCGAACCCGCTGGCGTGGAAGGTGGGCGTGACCCCGAGCTCGACACAGCGGCGCCAGAGCGGGTCGTAGTCATGGGCCGAGTCGTGGCCCAGCGTGTCGATCCACCGCGCGCCGCGCACGCCCTCGGCACCCGCGACGAAGCGCGGGATCACCCCTCCCATGACCACCGCCTTCAGCCCCAGTTCGCCGACGGCGTGGTCCAACTCGTCGACGGCCTCATCCGGCGAGAACGTCGGGATCACGGCGACCGGCAGGAGGCGGTCACCGTGGCCGGCGTAGACCTCCGCGGTGGCGCGGTTGAAGGCGCGGGCCAGCGCCGGGCGCAGGGCCTTGTCGTCGAGGGCCGTCGGGATGAGCCCGTAGGTCGGGTAGAGCACGGCGACATCGATGCCCAACTCGTCCAGGCGGCTCCGCAGGAGGCCCGGCAGCATGGCCGTGGCCCGGTCCAGGGTGCTGGCGGCCGGTAGGCCCCACCACGGCGGCCGGGTGATCGCCAGGTCACGACGCTGAGCGGGCGTGAGGTCGCGCACGAGGCCACCGGCGCCGAGCACCAGGTCGAAGCCCGTCGCCGCCTCGGGACCCGCGTCCTCGACCAGCAGATCCCGCACGAGCGGCAGGAACTCGATCTGGTGGCCGTCGGCGTCGATCACCGGGTGGCCCAGGCCGGACCGGATCTGCTCGGCGTTCACGACGCCATCCTGCCCGGTGGGACCTACCTGGTCAGGCGAAGCGGCCGGTGCACCAGACCCGGCCGGTGTCGTCGACTACCGACACGGCCCGGATGTCCTCGCCGTCGAGGTCGGTCGGCACGGCCCAGGAGGACACGCCGTCGCCGAGGCCGAAGTCCCCCACCTCCACCGTGTCGCCACCCGCCAGCTCGAGGCGCAGGGCGTAGCGGGGGGCATCCGGGCCCGACGGTGTCGATCCCGGCCCAGGCCGGGACCGACACGAACACCGCGGCATCCGTCTCGCCCGTCCGCCATACCTCGCCCACCGTCTCGCCCTCAGGGCTCTCCATCCGGGCGGTGGCCAACGAGGTCGCCCCGCCGCCGTCTGGGGCGACCGACAGGCCCACCCCGATGCCCAGCACCAGCAGCACGGCCGCGGCCACCGCCAGGAGCCAGGGCCGTCGACCGCCGTCGGCCCGCTCCTCCGCTATGCGGGCTATGACGGCACTCTCGAAGCCGGCAGGCGGCTCCGCCTCCGGCGCCAGGGTCACCACGGCGTCCACGGCCTCGGCCAACTGGAGGACCTCGGCTCGACAGTCGGCGCACTCGGCCAGATGGGCCAACGCCTCACCCCGGTCGCCACCCTCGAGCCACTCCGAGGGCCAGCTCGACGGCCAACGCCCGGGTGGCGTCACAGCGGTCCGGGTCGTCAGTCACGGGGGGCCCGTCCTCGGCCAGGGCCGCACGGACGCGGCGGCAGGGCGGTTCGGATCCGGGTCTTGGCGGTCCCGAGCGGCACGCCGTCGATCTCCCCGATCTCCCGGGCGGTACGGCCCCCGAGAGCGGCGAGCACCAGCGCCCGCCGTTGGTCCTCGGGGAGCGCCCGGAGCGCCGCGACGGCTCGACCCATCTCGTCGCCCAGCACCGCACGGTCATCGGGGCCGGGCGTGGTCGCGGTCAGCACCAGGGTGACCGGGTCAACGGCATCGACGGGGCGGGCCCGACGGGCCCGCAGGTGGTCCAGAGCGAGGTTCCGGGTGATGGTCGAGAGCCACGTGGCCACCGACCCCGCCGGGGGTCGAAGGCCCCGGCGTGGCGCCACGCCCGCACGAAGGCCTCCTGGGCCACGTCGGCCGCCTCGCCCTCGCCCACCATGGTGACGGCGAGGCCGTAGATCCGGCGCTGGAAGCGTCGGACGAAGGCCGCCTCCGCTGTCGGATCGCCGGTGGCGTAGCCGGCGAGGAGCGCCTCGTCTGACGCATCCCACATGGCCCGAACGCTACGCCGCTCAGCTGACAGCGTTGCCCGCGGCGTCCACCGGGAACCAAGACGGGATCCCGACGCCGTTGGCGTCACCCGGGGCGGTGTCGCCGGAGAAGGTGTAGAGGAGATGGCCGTTGTAGGCGACCTGGCCGCTGTCGGCGACCTCCAGGAGCGCGGCGTCGACGCCGTCACCGACCGCGGGATCGCCGTCGGCGACGAGCGGGGGCCAGGTGTCGGCGCAGGCGGCGGCGCAGGCGGTGGTGAGGCCGTCGTCCTGGTCGAACAGGTACAACGTCCGGCCGTCCGGGCCCACGAGCGCCTCACCTACTCCCTCGATCTCGGCGACGGCCACCGTGGCCGCACCGGTGTCCGCCGGCGCGGCGGTGGTCTCGGTCGTGTCCGACGAACCGTAGACGTCGTCCACGACCGCAGCCGTCGTGTCCGACGACGACTCGTCGTCGGAGGACGAATCGTCCCCGCAGCCGGCCAGCAGGAGCCCGGCCGCCGCCAGGATCACCAGGAAGTAGCGCCTCATCGTCAGGTCCCTTCGTCGACGTCCCCTCTGCTACGCACCGGGACGCTGGAGGGATTGCGCAGGCGGCGCGCGATTCCTGTCCCTCTGTTCCCATCCACCGCTCCTGTGGGAACATGTGTTCGTGTCCGAGGCCCGAGCCACGATCCTGCACGCCGACCTCGATGCCTTCTACGCGTCGGTCGAGCAGCGGGACGACCCGCGGCTGCGGGGGCGGCCGGTGATCGTCGGCGGCGGGGTGGTCCTGGCCGCCAGCTACGAGGCCAAGGCGTTCGGGGTGCGCACGGCGATGGGCGGGGCCCAGGCCCGACGCCTCTGCCCCGGCGCCGTGGTCGTGCGGCCCCGCATGGAGGCCTACACGGCGGCCAGCCGGGCCGTGTTCGCCGTCTTCGACGACACCACCCCACTGGTCGAGGGGCTGTCGATCGACGAGGCGTTCCTCGACGTGGGAGGCCTCGGGCGCGTCTCGGGAACACCCGTGGAGATCGCCGTCAGCCTGCGGCAGGCGGTCCGCGAGCGGGTCGGCCTGGCGATCACCGTCGGGGTGGCCCGGACGAAGTTCCTGGCCAAGGTGGCCAGCGCGCGTCGGCAAGCCCGACGGCCTCCTCGTCGTTCCCCCGGACCGGGAGATGGCGTTTCTGCACCCGCTGCCGGTCGAACGCCTCTGGGGCGTCGGGCCGGTCACCGCGGCCAAGCTGCACCAGCGAGGGCATCCGCACCGTGGGCGACATGGCCCGGGTCGAGGAGGACAACCTGACCGCCATGCTCGGGCGGGCGTCGGGCCACCACCTGCACGCCCTGGCCCACAACCGGGACCCCCGACGGGTCGAGGTGGGGCCGTCGGCGACGATCGATCGGGTCCCAGTGCGCCCTGGGCCGGCGGCCCAAGTCGGCGGCGGACATCGACGCCACCCTCGTGGCCATCGTCGACCGGGTCACCCGGCGGATGCGCCGGGCCGAGCGGGTCGGGCGCACCGTGACGCTCCGCCTCCGCTTCGACGACTTCACCCGGGCCACCCGGGCCCACAGCCTCGACCGGGCCACGGCCCACACCCCGACGATCCTGGCCACCGTCCGGGACCTCCTGCGGGAGGCCGGCCCGCTCATCCGCGAGCGGGGCGGCCTGACCCTGGTCGGCGTGGCCATCGGCAACCTGGACGACCGCGGCGCCGTCCAGCTCACGCTGCCCTTCGACCGGCACAGTGGCAGTGCCCTCGACGCCGTGCTCGACGACGTGCACGAGCGCTTCGGCCACGGCGCGATCAGCCGGGCCGTCCTGCTCGGCCGGACCACCGGCTTCAGTGTCCCGATGCTGCCTGACTGATTCTCGGCCCTGTCGATCGGTAGCCTCCAGCGGTGGCACGGGACGCGGAAGGGCAGCGGCTACGGCGGACGTGGCCGCAACGCCTGCTGATCACCTTCAACATCGGCATGGTCGTCCTCACCCTGGGGCTGGCCGCCACCCTGGGCTACGCCAACGACAAGCTCGACCAGGTCCAGCGCCTCGACCTCGGCACCGACATCCTCGAAGACGAGCCGGCCGACCCGGGCGAGCCCCAGAACTACCTCCTGGTCGGCACCGACAGCGCCGAGCGCCTCGACGAGAGCGACCCCGCGGCCCGCGTCGACCAGGGCGTGCTCTCGGACACGATCATGGTCCTGCGGGTCGACCCCGACGAGACCCAGGCCCAGATCCTGTCGTTCCCCCGTGACCTCTGGGTCACCATCCCCAACTGGGGCGAGGCCAAGATCAACGCCGCCCTCGCCGCGGGCCGCGACTCGCTCATCGCGACCATCGAGGAGAACTTCGGCATCCCGATCAACCACTACGTCGAGGTCGACTTCCTCGGCTTCCAGGAGCTGGTCGAAGCGGTCGACGGCGTCCCGATGTACTTCGACAAGCGCCTGCGGGACAGCCAGACCGGACTGAACATCACCCGCACCGGCTGCATCACCCTCTCCGCCGACCAGGCCCTGGCCTTCGCCCGCTCCCGTCACCTCGAGTTCGAGGTGGCGGACGGCGTCTGGGAGACCGACGGCACCGGCGACCTCGGGCGGATCTCCCGTCAGCAGGCCTTCATCCGGGCCGCCATCCAACGGGCCATCGACAAGGGCATCCGCAACCCGCTGACCCTCAACGCCCTGATCAACGCCGGCCTGGGCAGCGTCTCGATCGACGAGAGCCTGTCCGTCGACGACCTGATCACCCTGGGCGAGCGCTTCCGCAGCTTCTCCCCCGACCAGCTGCGGACCATGTCGCTCGACACCTACTTCGACTTCGTCGGCGAGCAGAGCATCCTGCGCCTGGTCGACAACGACGAGAACGAGGCCCGGCTGAACATCTTCCGCGGCGTGGCCGAGCCCGACGCCGGCGTCGGGGCAGCCGATGCCGCCTCGTGTCGCCGTGCTGGTGCAGAACGGGACCGGCACCTCCGGGCAGGCCACCGAGGTGTCCGACGGCCTGGGCTCGCTCGGCTTCGACACGTCGCCCGGCACCGGCGACGCCGAGCGCTTCGACTTCGCCGAGACCGTCGTGCGCTACATGCCCGGCCAGGAGGCCACGGCCCAGTTCGTGGCCAGCCAGCTCGAGGCCGGCGCCCGCCTCGAGCAGGTGCCCGACACCTACGCCGCCGACGTCGTGGTCGTCACCGGCTTCGACTACGCCGGGGTCAAGACCACCCTGGTCCCGCCGTCGACGGCGACCACGGCCCCGCCTCGATTCCACGCCCGACCACGACCCTGCCCGACCTGCCCACCACGACCGTGGCCGGCGAGGTCCCCGTCGCCCCCGAGGGCCAGACCTGCTGATCGGGCGACCGGTACGGTGAACCGCCATGGCGGCAAGGAGGTGGTCGAGCTCGAGGTGGCCGGCCACACGGTGCGGATCACCAGCCCGGACAAGGTCTTCTTCCCCGAACGGGGTGAGACCAAGGCCGACCTCGTCGCCTACTACCAGGCGGTCGCCGAGCCCCTGATGCGGACCATGGTCGGTCGCCCGACCCTGCTGCAGCGGTTCCCCGACGGCGCCGCGCGGCAAGTCCTTCTTCCAGAAGCGGGTGCCGGCGGGCGCCCCCGACTGGCTGTCCACCATGGTGGTCAGCACGCCCAACGGCACCACCTCCAACGCGCTGGTGGCCCAGGACCTGGCCCACATCCTCTGGGCGGTGAACATGGGCTGCCTCGGCTTCCACACCTGGCCCTACACCCGGCGTCGACCCCGACCACGCCGACGAGCTGCGCATCGACCTCGACCCCCAGCCCGGCGTCACCTTCGACCAGATCCGCGAGGCCGCCGCCGAGGTGAAGGCCCTCTTCGACGAGCTCGGCGTCGAGGCCCACCCGAAGACGACCGGCAACCGGGGGCTCCACATCTACGCCCGGCTCCTGCCCCGCTGGGACAGCTACGACGTCCGGGCCGGCGCGGTGGCCGTCGCCCGAGAGCTCGAACGTCGGCGGCCCGACCTGATCACCGCGGCGTGGTGGAAGGAGGAGCGGGGCCGGCGGGTGTTCATCGACTTCAACCAGAACGCCCCGCACAAGACGGTGTTCAGCGCCTGGTCGGCCCGGTCCCGCGTCGGGGGCCAGGTCTCCACCCCGTTGGCGTGGGACGACGTGGCCACCGTCGAGCCCGACGAGCTCACCATCGCCACGGTCCCCGCCCGCGCTCGCCGAACGGGGCGATCCCTGGGCCGACATGCCCGACCGTCCCCAGTCCCTCGAACCGCTGCTCGCCCTGCACGAGGCCGACATGGCGGCCGGGCTCATGGACGCCCCGTGGCCCCCCGTCTACCCCAAGCAGCCCAACGAGCCGCCCCGGGTCGCCCCCAGCCGGGCCCGCCGGACCGAGGACTGACCCGTCGCTCCCGTGGTCAGATCGGCGGGCAGGTGCGCCGTCTCGTTGAAGCCCCGCAGGACCGGCCCCGTCGGCCCGACGCCGAGCCGGGTGATCGAGCCCGGGGCGACGAAGGTCCGCCAGGCCACCTCCGGGCCCACGTCCAGGGCCCAGCCGACCGCCGCCTTGACCGGCGACACGTGGCTGACCACGACCACCCGGCGTCCGTCGAGGCGGGCCGACCAGGTCGTCGAGCGCCTCGTGCACCCGAGCCGTGAGCCGGCCGAGGGACTCGCCGCCGGGCGGGGCGAAGTCGTTGTCGGCCCGCCAGGCGGCCCAGGCCGCCGCCGGGCACCTCGTCCAGCGGGCGGCCGTCCCACTCGCCGTAGTCGAGCTCGATCCAGGCCTCGTCGACCTCGACGGGCACGCCCGAAGGCCTCGGCGGTCTCCCGGGTCCGGAGCAGCGGGCTGGCGACACCAGGTCCGGGGTGGGCAGCGCCGCGGCCACCGCCGCCGCCTGGGCCCGGCCGAGGTCGTCGAGGGGGACGTCGAGGCGGCCCAGCAGCAGCCCGCCGGCGTTGGCCGCCGTCCGGCCGTGGCGGACCACGATGATCTCGCCACCGGCGCTCACGCCAGGTCCCGGGCCAGGTGGCCGGTGCGTCGGAAGCGCTCGCCGTTCTCCCGGTCGGTCAGCCCCAGCCGGACCCACAGCCCCACCAGGACCACCGAGCCGATGAGCTCGAGGACCAGGACCAGCGGCGAACGGCCAGGACACCTCCGGCACCTCCAGGGCGCCGAGGTCCGCGCCGCTCACGGGCCACCAGAAGAGCTCCGTGTCGGCCCAGGTCGCGTCGAGGACGAGATGGGCGAACATGCCGATGGGGATGCTCGAGCAGCTGCCGCTGGGCCAGGCGGCGGCCCCGGGCCACGACCATGCACCAACGCCAGCACGACGACCGCCGCGGTCACCGTGTGCAGCGGCGTGGGACGGCCGATCAGCAGGTCGAGGGAGGGTAGGCAGGCACCGAGGACGACGAGGCGGTAGTCCACGGCCGGGCTGCGGAACACCCGCCAGACCAGGAGCCAGGCCAGCCCGGCGAACCAGAGGAGCACCGGCGCCGGGCCTTCAGCGGACGAGCAGGCGGCCGCACTCGTCGCAGCGGACGAGCGCGTCGGGCGGCTGCTTCTTGATGCGGTCGACCTCGACGGCCGAGAGGCCCAGGTGACAGCCACCGCACACCGAGCCGACCAGCCGGGCCACGGCGATGCCGCCGAGCTCGCCCCGGAGACCCTCGTAGGTGGCCAGCAGCTCGGCGTCGACGCCATCGGCGGCAGCCGCCCGACGGCCGCGTCACCGCGGTCAGCTCCTCCTCCAGGTCGACCTCGGCCTGCAGGAGGGCCTCGGCCAGCCGCTCGCCCTCCGCGGCCAGCTCCTCGAGCCGCCCGTCGAGGCCCGCCACCTCCTCGGTGAGGGGATCGAGCTCCTCCATGATCTCGAGCTCCTCGGTCTCGAGGTGGTCCTGGCGCCGCCGCAGGGACTCCTGCTCGTGCTGCAGCGCCTGCAGCTCGCGGGGCACGGTCACCGCCCCCGAGTGCATGGTCCGGGTGACCTCGGCGATCCGGGCCTCGAACGCGCCGACGTCGGTCTGCAGCCGGGCGATGGTCGCCGCCAGCTCCTCACGTCGCTCCTCGCGGCTCGACCGCTCGGCTTCGACGGCCGACACCCGGCCCTCGTGCTCGACCAGGGCGGCGCGCTCGGGCAGGTGGTCGCGCCGGTGCAGCGAGCTGGTCCACCGCCGTGTCCTGCTCCTGGATGGCCAGTAGCCGCTCGAGGGACGACCGCGGCTCCTCGGGCAGGTCGGCGTCGCTCACGGCGTGCTCGGCGGCGGCGGCGGCCGCCGTCGTGGGGGTGGCCACGGCGACACAGCTCTCGGCGATGCCGTCACCGTTCAGGTCGCCCGGCAGGTAGCCGGCCGGGCAGGTGACGGCCGGTGGAGCGGTGTCGGGGGCAGGCTGTCGGTCGTGTTGACCTCCGGGTCGGGATCGAAGAAGTCGGCCAGGCTGCGACCCGACCGAGTGGGGCTGCAGGTCGGGAAGCCCGTGTAGGTCAGCCCGTTGTGGGCCGGCTCGTTGAAGTCCTGCCAGATCTCCGCCGGGTAGGAGCCACCGGTGACGGAGATCCCGCCCACGCTGGTCATCGGCACCCGGGCCTCGGCATTGCCCATCCACACCGCGGTGGCCAGGAAGGGCGTGTAGCCCACGAACCAGGCGTCCCCGAAGTTCTGCGCCGTGCCCGTCTTGCCCGCCGCCGCCATGTTCGGCAGCGCGGCCGCGGTGCCGGTGCCGCCCTGGACGTTGGCCTCGAGGACCTGGGTGGCCAGACAGGCCGTCTGCTGGGACACGACCTGTCGGCCCGGGGCGTCGTGCTGGTAGATGACGTTGCCGTCCCGGTCCGTCACGCGCTCGATGAAGTAGGGCTCGTTGCGGACCCCGCCGTTGGCCAGCACCGCGGCCGCCCCCGCCATGTCGATGGGGTGGACCTCCTCGGTGCCGATCGGCAGCGAGAGGTTCCGGGCGTCGAGCTCGGTCGTGATCCCCATGGCCCGGGCCGTCTCGACCACCTGGTCGAGGCCGACGAACTGGCCCAGGCGCAGGAACCCGCAGTTCGACGAGGACGTGGTGCTGGAGGTGATGGTCCCGTTGCTGCCCCCGCTGTCGCCGAAGTTGTTGGCCACGTAGGGGTCCGGGTAGCCGCCCGGGTTGGGGAACGTGCAGGGCCCGGTGCCGTCGAGGATGTCGTCGGGGACCAGCCCGGCTCGAGCGCCGCGGCGAGCACGAAGATCTTGAACGACGACCCCGGCTGACGGGGCCCCTGGGTGGCCAGGTCGTACCGGTACTTGTCGAAGCCGGGGCCGCCGACCATCGCCCGGACGGCGCCCGTCTGCGGCGTGACCGCGGCCATCGCCGCGGTGAACTGCCCGCCGGTGTCGGGCAGGACGTTGTTGCGGGCCGACAGGGCGAGGAACTGGGCCTCGGGGCTGAAGGTGGTCTCGATCCGCAGGCCGCCCTTGAAGACGGCGTTGTAGCGCTCCGCCGGCGTCGCGCCGAGCTCCTCCATGTACAGGAGCTGCTGCTTGACCACCTCGACGAAGTAGTCGTTGGGCTCGGGGAGGACGTCGATGCGGGCCTCGGGCAGGGGGGCGACGTCGTAGAAGTCCGCCTCCTCCTGGGTGATGTAGCCGAGCTCGACGAGCAGGTCGAGGGCGACCCGCCGCCGCTCGCGGGCCATCTCGGGCTCGAGGACGGGGTCGTAGGCGACCGGGTTCTGGATGAGGCTGGCCAGCAGGGCCGCCTGGCCCCAGTCGAGATCCTCGACGTTCTGGCCCCAGTAGAGCTCGGCCGCGGCCTGCACCCCGTAGGCGCCGCCCCCGAAGTACACCTGGTTCAGGTACCGCTCGAGGATCTCCTGCTTGCTCATCGTCTTCTCGAGCTCGATGGCGAGGATGGCCTCCCGGGCCTTGCGGTTGAGGTCCTGGCGGGGCGACAGCAGCGAGAGCTTCACCAGCTGCTGGGTGATGGTCGAGCCGCCCTGCTCGATGCCACCCGAGCTGACGTTCTCGAACAGGGCCCGCAACGTGGCCCGCAGGTTCACGCCGTTGTGCTGGAAGAAGTCCTCGTCCTCGACGGCCAGGATCGTCCGTCGCACCGTCCGGGGGATGCGCCGCAGCGGCACCTCCTGGCGGTTCTCGGCCGCGTGGAACGTGGCCAGGACCGAACCGTTGTCGGCGTAGGCGATCGAGCGCTCGGCCAGCGGCCGGAGGTTGACCTCCGGGGCTCCGACCGAGCCCGCGGTGAAGAACTCCCCGACCTGGGGCGCGATCGCCACCGTGGCCAGGGCCAGTCCGCCGGCTCCGAGGGCCAGCACCACGAGCAGTCGGAGTGCAGTCCGCAAGACCCCGGAATGTACCGGAGCAACCCGTCCGGTCCGTGGCGGGCCCTCGTCGGCGTCTGGCTCAGCTCACCACAACGATCTCTGAGGATCCTGTCAGGGCACGGTCGGCGCGGGGTCCTCGGCCGGCTCGTCGACTTCGGTCGACCGACGCGTCGGTGAGGTCGATCACCTCGTCCTCCGAGCCGTCGGTCACCGGCGTCGGTCCGGGGCCCGTGACCACCGCCTCGGCGTCAGCCTCCGCTTCGGCGGCCTCCCTGTCGAACACCTTCGGCGGCGGGGCGGATTCGGGCACTGGTCCTCGACCTCGACCTCGACCTCGCCCTCGACCGCCGCCACCCCCTCGGCCCGGGGCCGCGGCGGGACCCGGGCCCCAGGGTCGTCGTCGGCCAGGATGCGCAGGTCCTCGAGGCGCTCCAGCTCGAACTCGGCCTCCAGCTCCTGCAGCGAGCGGGCCGCGTCGTCGCCGACGCGGGCCGTCAGACGCTCGGCCAGAGCCTTGGCCTCGGGCAGGGCGACGTCCAGTTCCCCGGTGGCCTGGTCGATGGTGGCCCGGGCCACCTCGTACGCGGTGAGCAGGCGCTCCCGGCCGACCCGGAGCTGCTCGAGGTTGAGCTGGGCCCGCTGCCGGGTCCGGGCCAGCTGGCGCAGGACCTCGGCTCGCTTCAGCTCGGCCTCGGCGATCAGCTCTCGTCCGCGCTCCCGACCGAGGGCGACCCGCTCCTCGTAGGCCGCCTCCGCCTGCGCGGCGATGCGTTCGGCGCGGGCCTCCGCCTCGCCCACCTTCCCCGCCACCGTGTCCGCGATCTGGGCCAGCCGCGCGTCGGCCTCGGCCTCGGCCTCGTGACGCAGCCGGGCGGCGTCCTCCTCCGCGGTGGCCCGGGTCGACTCGACCTGGGTCCGGGTGGTGGTCAGCAGGGCCTCGACCTTGGCCCGGGCCCGGGCGGCGTTCTCGGTGGCCTCCTGGGTGAGGGACTCGGCCCGGCTCGTGGCCTCCTGCTCGACGCCGTGGGCGTCGACCCGCGACGAACGGAGCACCTCCTCGGCCTGGGTCCGCAGGCGCTCGGCGTCGGCCTCGGCCGCGAGGCGCAGCTCGCGGACCTTCCGGTCGGTCTCCTTCTCGAGGGCCTCCAACCGGGTCCGCGTCTCGCGCATGACCCGCTCGGCCTCGGACCGGACCCGGAGCGCCTCCTCCTTGGCCCGGTTGACCGTGGCCGTGGCCCGCTCCTGGCTCTTGTGCTCGAGCTCGGCCGCACTCTCGCGGGCCGCCTCGAGGACCCGGGCGGTCTTCTCGCCCAGGCGGAGCATCAGCTCGTTGTCATCCAGGTCGGCGACGTCCGGTGGCGGCTCCTGCTCACGGAGGGCCTCCACCTCGTCGGCCAGCTCGGCCATCCGCTGCTGCGCGGCGGCCAGCGCGGCCGCCGCCTGCTGCAGCACGGAATCGACCTGGTCGGCGCTGTAACCCCGCCGGACCAGGGCGAAGTCCACGCGCACCAGCGCCTGGGGATCGAGGAGTTCGGGTGGCTGGGACATCGTGTCCGCCTTTCCTGCCCGTGGGACGCCGGCCCGCCGCCGGCGCCGGGGCTACTTGGGGGTGTCGTCGCCCGCGAGCTTGTCGATGGCGTCCTTCGCGGCGTCGGCACCCTTGTCGATCGTCGTCGTCGTGGTCGGTCTTGTCCGAGGCGAAGTCCGCCGCCTTGTCGATGGCGTCCTTGGCCTCGTCCCCGTGCTCGTCGGCGAGGTCGGTGGCCCTGTCCTTGACGTCTTCCGCCGTCTTCCTGAACCGGTCGAACAGACCCATGCCGGGTTCCCTCCCTCGTGTGAGCTTGTGAACGCAGAGAGTAGCCCTTGTCGCCACCCGGTCGCCCATGCCCGGGTGGCTAGCGTCGGGCCGGTGCCCGTCGCCGACCCCCTCGGTGCCATCGCCGACCGTCTGTCGCCGACGCCGGGCACGCACCCGGGTCCTCGCCGTCGCCGGCCCGGTCGCGGTCGGCAAGTCGACCATCGCCGCGCACCTCGCCGACCACCTCCGGGCGAACGGTGACCGTGTCGCGGTCGTCTCCACCGACGGCTTCCTCCACCCGAACGCCGTCCTGGCGAAGCCGGGGCCTCCTGGACCGGAAGGGCTACCCGGAGACCTACGACCTGGACCGCCTCGAGGCGGTCGTGACCGCCGCCCGGCACGGGCGGGACTCCGCTCGAGGTCCCCGTCTACTCCCACGAGCGCTATGACGTGCTCGAGGACGCCCGGACACCTCGATCGCCCCGACGTGCTCGTGGTCGAGGGCGTCGTGGCCCTCCAGCGACGCGTTCGCCGACCTCGGCGTCTACATCCACGCCGAAGAGGCCGACGTCGTGGCGTGGTACGTCGCCCGCTTCCAGACGCTCGTCGAGGCCGCGGTCGACGACCCGACATCCTTCTACCGAGCCTGGATCGACCTCGACGAGGCGGCCGTGGCCGACCTGGCCCGTGCGGTCTGGGACGGGGTCAACCACCCCAACCTGCTCGAGCACATCGCCCCGACCCGGGCCGGGGCCGACGTCGTCATCCACAAGGGCGCGGACCACCGGATCCTCTCGGTCGAATGGGCGGACCCGTAGCCTCACCCCTGTGAACGGGACCGGCCCCCAACTCGCTCCTCGTCGCCGTGCTGGTGGCGATCAACGCCGCGCTCACCGGCACCGAGCTGGCGCTGGTGTCACTGCGCGAGAGCCAGATCCGCCGGCTCGAGGAGTCCGGCGGGCCGACGGGGCCGGACGCTGGCGCACCTCACCCGCCACCCCAACCAGTTCCTGGCCACCATCCAGATCGGCATCACCCTCGCCGGCTTCCTGGCCTCGGCCACCGCCGCGGTGTCCCTGGCCGTGCCCCTGGAGGAGCCGCTCAGCTTCCTCGGGAACGCGGCCGGGCCCGTGTCGGTCGTGGTGGTGACCCTGATCCTGTCCTATGTGACCCTCGTCCTCGGCGAGCTGGTCCCCAAGCGCCTGGCCATGCAGAACACCGAGCGCTGGGGCCTGCTCGCGGCGCGTCCGCTGGCGGTCATGTCCACGGTCACCCGCCCGGTCGTCTGGGTGCTCTCGCACTCGACCGACCTCGTGGTGCGCCTGGTCGGCGGCAACCCCGACGCCCGGGCCGAGGAGATGAGCACCGAGGAGGTGCGCGGCATCATCGCCGAGCACACCACGTTCTCCGCCGACCAGCGCGAGATCATCGAGGGCGCCCTCGAGGCGGCGGAGCGGACCCTGCGCCAGGTGCTGCGTCCGCGGGCCGACGTGGTGCCCGTCGACGGCGCCATGCCCTGCCAGGCCGCGGCCGCCCTCCTGGCCGAGGCCGGCCACTCCCGGGCCCCGGTGACCGCCGCCGGCCAGGACCTCGACGAGGTCATCGGCACCATCCACCTCCGCGACCTGATCGGCCGCCCGAACGACCCCGTCTCGGCCCACACCCGTCCCGCCCTCTTCCTGCCCGAGTCGGTCCAGGTCCTCGACGCCCTGCGCCGCATGCAGGCCGACCGCCAGCAGATCTGCCTGGTCGTCAACGAGCACGGCGGCACCGAGGGCCTGGTCAGCGTCGAGGACCTGGTCGAGGAACTGGTCGGCGAGATCTACGACGAGTCCGACCGCGACATCCTCACCGTCCGCCGGCTCCCCGGTGGCTCGTTCGTGCTCCCTGGGCGGTTCCCCGTCCACGATCTCGAGGACATCGGGGTCGAGATCCCCGAGGGCGAGTACACGACCGTTGCCGGTGCCGTCCTCGACGAGCTGGGCCACATCCCCACCGAGCCCGGCGAGCGGGTGGCGCTGGGCGACTGGACGGCGCAGGTGCTCACCGTCGAGGGCCATGCCATCACCGCCGTGCGCTTCACCCCGCGGCGCGCCGCCGGCTGAGGGCTCAGGGTGGCGCGCCGGGAACGGCGAGAGGCCGGGGTCCCGGGACGTCTCCGTCCCGGGACCCCGGCCGCATGCGCCTACCGCTGACCGATCAGGTCGGCCAGGGGCCGCCCGGCTCGAGCCAGAGGGTCTCCTTCTGGTCCGTGTTGTTGCCCGGGGCGTACCACAGCACCTCGTCCTGGAGGTACTGTGAGCCCAGGGTCCGGACCGTGAACTCCGCAGCCAGCGGCTTGCGGGTGGTGCCCATGTCCGCCAGGGTCGTCGACCCGAACGAGGTGCCGCCCGGGGTCGGGGCCCAGATCCTCTCGGGGCCCGTGGCGCTGTTCCACAGGATCCGGTCGCCGCCGGTGTAGCCCCCCGGCCCGCTGCGGATCACCGTTGGGATCGCCGTGAACCCGATCGTGAGCGAACTGATGGTGAAGGACGAGCCCGTGTTGATCCAGAGCTTGTCCGCCGCCGTGCCCGCGCCGTACCAGAGGATGTCGTCCAGACCGGTCGGCGCCGGCTCCCACGTCTGCTCGACGCAGTTGATGACACCGGGGCCGCGGCGCAGGCCGCATGTCTCGCCGTAGGAGTGGTACCCGGACGGAACGGCCTCGTGCTCGTCAGCGATCGTGTGCAGGTCGTCACACTTCTGCATGTTGCCGTTGAAGCACTTGTCGGCCAGGTAGTCGAGCAGGGCGCTCTTCACCTCGCCGTAGTCCGTCACCTCGCCATACTCCTCGATCGCTTCCTCGGGGAGAGCGAGCCGGGATCCGGTCTGGTCGAAGTTGCCCACAACCGGGCGGAACTGGCCGTGCACGGTCTTCGCGGAGGGCGTGAACCGACCGTCACCGAGGCTCACCCAGAGCGAGTCGGTTCCGGTGCCAGGGCGGTAGAAGAAGATGTCCGGGCTCGGCTCCAGCTCGCCGTCCTGCAGCTTGAACTCACCGACGAGCGCCTGAGCGCCCGTGGGCGGCCGGTTGGCGTAGACCCGCTTGCCGAAGGTGTTGTCGAGGTTGCCGGACCACAGCGAGCTGTTGCCCGTACCTGTCGGGAACCAGAAGATGTCGTCGCGCTCGTGTACTTGGGCACCACCTTCGGTGGGGGTGACCGGATCGATGGTGTCGAAGTTGCCGACGACAGGACGGTAGGTGCCGTTCACGGTGTACTGCACCGCGGTGTGGCTCTTGTCGGCGTGGAAGTACCAGACCGAGTCGGCGGCGGTGCCGCCCGCGTACCAGAAGACGTCGTCGATGCCGTCACCGTTGAAGTCGCCCACCAGCGGGACGTAGTTTCCCGCCACCGTGACGGCCTTCGTCGTGAACGTGTTCATCCCGTCGGCGCCCGAGGAGATGACCTTGTTGAACCACATCGAGTCCGGTGCCGACGTGCGGCCGTACCAGAAGATGTCCTCCGCGGAGTCGCCGTTGAAGTCGCCCACCAGGGGCACGACCGCGCTGGTTCCCGTCAACTGCAGTGTCGTCTGATCGGTGGGGACCACAGCCCCTGCCGACGGTGGCGCCAGGGCCCCCAACAAGGAGATCGTGGCGAGGGCCACGAACCCGAAGATCGATTTCCTGAACATGGCGTTCCTCCCACGTGCGCGGACGGGATGTCCGACGCTGTGCCCTGGATCGGCGGGATCCGGCGGAGCCTTGACCGGGCCATTCGGCCCATTTCCTGGCCGGCGCCTAGCGGCAGCGGGCCGAGCCCGAGTCCCGGACCCTCCCGGTCTCGTCCACGAAGGACCACCAGTAGCCGGTGTGGGTGAGCACGAGGCGGGCCAGACCGAACACCCCGGCTATGCGACGCTGGGAGTGGCGCAGGGATGGCTCTCGGAAACCATGGTCGGGGCCGACCGACCGACCGCCGGTGCCGACCACGAACTGCCGCAGGCCGTCCACCGCGGCGGTGCCGTCAGGCCGTTGGGGGGCGAAGCGTTCGTAGTTGTGCACATGGCCGGCGAGGGCCACCTCCGCCCCGTGCTGGGCCAGCACCCGGACGAAGGGCTCGACCCGGAGGTCCTGGCGCGGGTTGCCGCCCGAGCTCCAGCGGGGGTGGTGCCAGTAGGCCAGCACACAGGGCCGGGTGTTGGCCCGCAGGTCCGACCGGAGCCAGTCCAGCTGCGGTGAGCCGTCACCGCAGCCCACCTCGTCACAGTTCGAGTTCAGCGCGACCAGGTGCCAGCGGGCCCCCAGGTCGAAGCTGTACCACCCCCGCCCCCGGGGCCCGGCAACCGCGCCGAAGTAGTCGAAGTACCCGCTCGCATCACGGGACTGGTACTTGTGGTTCCCCACGACCGGGTGGGTGATCGCCTTCACCCGGCCGAAGCTGGACTCGTAGTGCTGCTGGAAGTCGTTGAGGGTCCCGCTCGGGTACTGCAGGTCACCGAGGGCCAGGAAGGCGTCCAGGTCCGGGTCCGCCACGAGGAGGTCCGAGACGGCGGCGCCACTCCCTTCTCCCAGGCGAAGCTTCAGATCGAGCGCCATGGACTGGCGCCAAGTGCGTTGAGCACATGATGGTGGCCGGGTTCCGTGGAGCGATGGGCAAACAATAGCCAATGTGTTATATCAGGTTGCAGTTGTGCTGCGGTAAGCGCTGCGACAGAAGAAATAAAACCATCGATGATAACGGGTATGCCTTGCTGAGCACAGCGAATATAGGCCCCGGTCAGTGCGGCGATCTCGAAACCACCCACGCGGCGCAATGCTTCCATAGGGCATGTGACAACAGGATTATGTAGTCCAAGGGCGCGTTGTATGACATGCAATTTATGTGCAATACCGCTGGCATCAAGTCCGGTTCCAGGTCCGGTGAGTTGCGCGGGAGGTGTATTGAGCAGGATACAGGCAAGTGCGGATGCAGCGGTACTGTTTGCAATGCCCATTTCACCGCCAATAAATATTTGCGCATTGGATTGTTCGGCACGATTGACAGTTTCATAACCGGCCTGTAGTGCCTGGTCCAGCTGGCATTCAGTCATCGCGGGTGCATGAACGGAACAGACATCCTATCTATCCGGCGGTTATCACCGCCGGCTAAGGTTGTATCGGCCCTCCGGGCCCGTCCACAGCGTCGGATAGCTTTCTGTAATTCGTACTGGCACAGATCTTTGTTGTGATCGCAGGCGTCTCCCGTGCAGGCGGCTCTGCAGATCCGGCAAGGCACGAGGGTCACTCAGCCTTCCCAACGTCCACACGGCGAGATTCCGGTCGCGAAGTGCATGAGAATCGGAGGTCATCATGTCACGCAGTGCGGCGACATCATCTCCAGCATGCGGGAAGGCTTCTTGCGCGACCGCAGAATGTTCGCCACCGCCTGGTGAATCCGCCATTGCAGGGCACCGACGGCCGTACCGCTGACCGCCACGCCTGCCAACAGGACGCCAACCACCATCTTCCTGAAGCGTCGTGCGTTCATCGCCTCGTCTCTGCTGGTCCACGTCGAAACAGGCATGGTCAATGTGCAAGCCCAGCTCGACCCGCTGATAAGCGTCAAGCGTACAAGCGGCCGGCATTGCTGGTCATCCTCCGTAGCCGTCGTCTGCCAAATTCCCGGAACGATACGCAGAGTCGGCAGAAGCTGGCAACAAGCGTCTGCACTTCTGCACGGCACACCGACCGACGACAGCGAGTTTACTCGAATGGCAAGTGCCGTGGCAAGTCATTTCAGGGGGAACCGGCCCCATCCGGCCGCGGGGCCGCGCAGGGCCGTGGCTTGTCCAAGATCGCCCGCAACTCGTGTTCAACTCGCTCGTACGAATAAAACTGCCGGGCCGCCGCATAGTTGTGTTCTACCATTTGCTGGCGGTACTCGGAATCGGCCAGGACGTGCCGGACTTGGCGGACGACTTCCGGGGCCATGGGCGAAGTCCATTACGTTGGGAATCACACGATAGGTCAGCCCGGTCCGTCGTCCGAATTCCAGGCCGGCCAGCGAGTTAATCACAACATGCTCGATTTCGGCGATGGCGGGTGGAAACGCCGAATCGATGTAATCATCGACCGAATTCACCAGGAACCGCTGGCGACTCCCAGGCAAAGTCGTGATGATGGGCGATGCAGGGCAATCCGGTCTCAATCAGGATCTCCAGCAGCACGCCCCCAGCGGAATATTCAGTGGAATCGTCAGTGAGTTCTGTGCAATCAGCAGGTCCAACAGAAACTGTTCGATGGCTCGATACAGCTGCGTCTTCAAATGTTCGGCGATCCGCCGAATCTGCCGGCTGAGTTCCTGACTGCGAAGCTGACTGCCAAAGGCCTGGCGATTAATCTGTTGGATTGTCGGATGCAGGAAGTCCGCTTCGTCGATCACGAAGCTTCGGTCTGCAGGGCGATCGGACTTGCCGCAATGAAGTAGCAATCGTAGCCAAGATGTTCCAGCACATGCGTCCACTTGCCAATCTCCAGGCTGACGCCATCGGTGCCACAGGTCCGTGTAGACACGAAGCCAATATTGTGGATGTGGCGTATAGGGTCTGTAGGCATGATTGTAACCCGATCGAGCGGCGGATTTTTATTGCGTGGCGCTCGAGCCAAGAGCCTATCCCAAAACCTCTTCGCGGGCCAGCAGGCCCACACTACGTACGAGCTTTTGGGATAGGCTCTAAATCTTTTTCGGACGCGGGACGCTGCGACTCGATTTTCGTCCCCGTCGTCCTGTTTTGGGTTTACTGGCGACGCCATTGCCGTCACGCAGCTCCCGGATGCGGTCGCGGAGCATTGCAGCCCGCTCGAAATCCAACTCGTCAGCTGCCTTCATCATTTCCGCTTCCAGCTCCTCCAGATATTCCTGGCTGGCGGCCGGTGCAGCGTCGCTGGCCGCGACCGCCTCGCGGGCGGCGCAGTGCGCTGAACATCGGATTCAATACTCGCCTGAATCGATTTCTTGATAGTCTCTGGGGTGATGCCGTGTCGCTGGTTGTAGGCCTCCTGCAACGTTCGCCGACGTTGCGTCTCGTCGATCGCGAGTTGCATGGAGTCGGTGATCGTATCGGCATAGAGGATCACTTTGGCATTTACATTTCGCGCGAACGGCCGATTGTCTGAACCAATGAAGTCTCACTCCGCAAGAATCCCTCTTTATCCGCGTCCAGAATCGCCACCAGGGAGACTTCCGGCAGATCGAGTCCTTCGCGCAACAGGTTGACGCCCACGAGCGCTTCGAAGCGCCCCTTCCCGCAGCTCCCTCAGTAAATCCACGCGTGCGAAGGCATCCAGCTCGCTGTGCAGCCATTTACAGGCCACTCCCTGCTCGCACAAGTAAGCGGATAGGTCTTCGGCCAGCCGCTTGGTGAGTGTGGTGACCAGGACGCGTTCCCCCAACTGCGCGCGCTCACGGATTTGCTCCAACAAGTGTGGAACCTGTTGCCGCGCCGGAAATATCTCCAGGACCGGATCGAGCAGTCCCGTGGGTCGGATGACCTGCTCGATTACTTCCCCACCCGACTGCCGCAGCTCATACTCGCCCGGCGTCGCGGAGACAAAAATCGCACGATGCACCTTGGCTTCCCATTCCTCGAATTTCAGCGGTCGGTTGTCAAGCGCGCTGGGCAGGCGAAACCCATGTTCCACTAACGTCTGCTTGCGGCTTTGATCTCCGGCGAACATCGCGCGGATTTGCGGAATCGTTACGTGGGATTCGTCGACGAACAACAAGAACTCTTCCGGGAAAAAATTGAACAAAGTGTCAGGCGTGGAGCCGGGAGGACGACCCGACAAGGGACGACTGTAATTCTCGATGCCGGGACAGTAGCCAACTTCTGTCATCATTTCCAAATCGTAACGCGTCCGTGCCGACAAGCGTTGAGCCTCCAACAGCTTGCCATGCTGCCGCAACTGCTCCAACCGCACCTCTAGTTCTTCCCGGATCGTCTCCACCGCGGCCGCAATGCGATCATCAGGCATGACAAAGTGTTTTGCCGGGTAGAGGAACATGCGATCCATGGTGCTGATTGGTTCCCCGGTGATCGGATTGATGATCGAGAGCTGCTCAATCTCGTCACCCCATAACTCAATGCGATAAGCGTAGTCCTCGTACGCCGGCCAGACTTCAACACAGTCCCCGCGCACCCGGAACTTGGAACGTTCGAATCCGACATCGTTTCGCTCGTATTGGATGTCGATCAACCGCCGCAGCACGTCGTCACGATCGACCAGCTGACCCGTATGCAGCGCCACCATCATGCTGCGATAGTCGTCAGGCGATCCCAAACCATAGATGCAGGAAACACTGGCCACGATGATCACATCGCTGCGACTGACCAAAGAGCTGGTGGATGCCAGTCGCAAGCGGTCAATCTCGGAATTGATCGAAGCATCTTTTTCGATATAGATGTCGCGTTGCGGAATGTAAGCTTCCGGTTGGTAGTAATCGTAATAGCTGACAAAATAGTGGACCGCGTTACGGGGGAAGAATTGCCGAAACTCGGAGTAAAGCTGCGCCGCCAAGGTCTTGTTGTGCGAGATAATCAGCGTGGGTTTCTGCATGGCGGCAATCACGTTGGCCATCGTGAATGTCTTGCCTGACCCCGTGACTCCCATCAACACCTGGTGACGACGCTGCTCTTGCAACCCGCGCACCAGGGCTTCGATCGCCTGCGGCTGATCCCCCGCCGGGGCAAACGGACTTTCCAGTTCGAACTTCATTCGCGATTTTCTCTGGGTTGCGAGTCGGCCGCCGGGCGACCTGTTTCTGTGAATTGAAGATGCTGGCCGATCTGGATCAGTTTTTGAGGACCAATCCCGCGAACCTTCCGCAAGTCGTCGAGGCTGTCCAACTTTCCTTCTCGATCCCGAGCGTCAACAATCCGCTTGGCAAGCGTCTCGCCGATGCCGGGAATCTGAGCCAGGTCCTGCCAGGTTGCTGTGGTGAATTCTACGCAATAGGGGACCGCCTGCGGTGAAACTTCGTCCGAGATCCAACAGCCGATGCCCCTGGCCTCGACAGGATGTCCAGCCGAGCATGGCCGCCAGACCGATGCAGACGACCAGGGCCAGGAACAACTCAGTGGCAGGCGCTGCCCGAGTACCCGCTTGAGAAGCCGCCTTTTGCCGAGTACGGCCAGCCTTCGTCAACCGGGCATGAGTGGACATCGTTTCGGACCAATTGTTTGACAGGCGGGTTGCCGCGTGGATCATTTCTTCTGCAACGAAGCTGTCGCAGGGCGTAGCGACTCCTGTGCGAACGCGGTGGACGACTGGCGGCCGTCCTGCTCTATTATGGCGCGTTAACAACGGCCGCCACAAGGAACCGTCCAAGAACATCATGAATGCGAATTCGATCATTCATCGACAAGTCGATTGGGACGCGGAATTGGAATACGACATGCGTTCCATTTTGAGGCTGGCGATTCGAGAAGACTTCGGCCGCTCCTACGATATCACATCCCTCTCGCTGATTCCGCGGGAGGCACGAGGGTAGCGCAGCGGTTGTTGCGCGTGCGGCCGGTATTGCGGCTGGATTAAGAGTGGCCGACCTGCTGATTGATGAAATGGCGATTGCCGTCAAATGGCAGCCATGCCTGCAGGACGGACAGGTCCTCGCCGCCCGGACTAAGCTGGGCAGCTTGTCCGGTTCTGCCCGCGATATCCTGGCGATGGAGCGCATCTTGCTGAACACGATCGGCCACTTGTCAGGGATCGCCTCGCTGACCGCGCAGTATGTCGCGCAGATCGTCGATACCGGCGCTGTGATCTGCGACACGCGCAAGACGATCCCAGGCTGGCGGCGGATGGAAAAATATGCCGTGCACTGCGGCGGCGGCACGAATCATCGCCTGGGCCTGTTCGACGCCGTTCTCATCAAAGACAACCATTTGGCACTGGGACAGGGGAGTGCCTCCGACTCCTTCGACGTGGCCATGGCAGTCGAACGAACGAGGGTGTTTTGCGCCGCAAGCGCCGAGAGACTGATCCTGGAAATCGAGGTCGATACACTGGATCAGCTGAAAATCGCGCTCGCCGCAGCCCCCGATATCGTGCTGCTGGACAATATGCGGCTCGATCAGCTGCGGGCGGCAGTATCGCTGCGTGATCAACAGAATCCCGCCGTCCTGCTGGAAGCGTCGGGAGGCATCACCCTAAATACGGTCCGGCAGATCGCGGAAACTGGCGTCAACCGCATTAGTGTGGGAGCCATCACACACTCCGCCGCACAGCTGGACGTAGGGCTCGACTGGCACAACGCCCGGCCAGGCGCGCCGCCGGCGTGAGCCGACGACCAGCGACGCAAACGGACCACAAAGCGTAACGTTGCCAACCGAACTCGGACGCTCCACCATTCAGGCGAGCCGTGCGGCGTAAGCCCACGACCAGCGACGCAAACGGACCACAAAGCGTAACGTTGCCAACCGAACTCGAACGCTCCACCATTCAGGCGAGCCGTGCGGCGTAAGCCCACGACCAGCGACGCAAACGGACGACAAAGCGTAACGTCATCAAATGATCTCGGACGCTCCACCATTCAGGCGAGCCGTGCGGCGTAAGCCGACGACCGGCGACGCAAACGGACCACAAAGCGTAACGTTGCCAACCGAACTCGACGCTCCACCATTCAGGCGAGCCGTGCGGCGTAAGCCCACGACCAGCGACGTTCACGCAACCAAGAAGCGTAATATTCCCAACCGATCTCAGACGCTCTGAGGGTTGGTCGGGCAACGACCCCTCACGCGGGCTTACGCCCCGCGGCTCGCCGAGGGACTCGCTCTGCGGCTCGCCTTGCCACTAGCATTGCTAGATCGTGTCAGGATCGGCCGGCTTTAACGGTTATTCCGGTTTTTTCGATCACGTCGAATCTGTGCATTGACGATAAGAACTTCAAACCGCTGTGTTTTCAAGTTGAGCTGTACGATTTCAGCTCGCCATGTCGGCGGAGTGACACTTGCTTTGGCTGGCGGCTAATCAGCCTGCGAGCAGCGTTGTCCGGGGGGGGAGCATGTCATCGAAGATAGGTATTGTTCTGAGACTATTCGCCTGGGTAGCGTTACTATCTGCCGGCGTGGCAGCCTTGTGGATGGTCGAGCGTCACCGCGCTCAAATCTGCAGGCGTCCCAGCTGACGCCCGCAACTGTAGACGTCCTGCCCGACTTGCTTCCCTGTGACACTTGCCCGACACCTACAGGCAACTGCCGATCCCCAGCGGAGTGCCTGCAGTGTGTTGCCCACTGTGAAGTCGACCAGAACGAAATCGCTCACAGCGAAAATGCAAACACGTTTGAGCCGATACCGTATCCGCCGCTGAAGCCAGAAGTGCTCGTACCAACAATCGACCCCAAGAGCCCCCAGAATTCCGGGGATTTTGTTCCTGCCAGCGGTTCACCATACCCGACGTCAGCGGAGTCCGTTTCGGGTGACGGAGCAAACCGCGCCGCACTCGCGGATTCGGCAACAACCGAAACTCAGCCGGCAGGCATCGTCCCACTCCACGAGACTAACGACTTGTCCGCGGTCGAATTGCATGCCGTCCAGCTGCACGTCGCCGAGAGCGGCGAGATCGCCCGGCATGTGAACAGCGAAGCCTCGTCCACCGTGAGTACGGTCACGATGCGCGACAAGGCCAATCGGACGGTCGCTACTTTGAAAATATCCTCTGCCGTCAAGCGAGAATTCCTGAAACCAGAGGAGCGTGCTGTAATCGCTGCGTCACTCGAGTCGGCGTCCGCCAAGCCAGTATCGCACCATGCCAAGGTCTGCGCACCATACGTGACCGTGCACGAAGATCCGGCCACTGGGCACTTCACGATCGACGCTCAGACCATTGAGGTCCAACAGCTGGCGGACGAACTGACGGCACGGATGGGACATCCCATTCGCTGCCACGAAAGTCTGTCCGGAACGGTTTCGGCACGCGTCACCGATACCTCTTTACCTCGGGCCTTGGAACGGCTGGTCGGACCGTTCGGCTACTCAATCGCCAACCTGAACGGGTGCACGGTCATCGGAACCCCCGAGGCCCTGCGGTACGAAGCCCGCCGCTTGCAGGATCGGTGCAACTGGGAGTCAGCCCAAGCGGTTTCCGCCCGCTGCGAAAACGTATCGTCCGACGATGATGCATCAACGGAACGTCTGCCACCCGTGCAGTCGTTAGCCAACATCGGTCCAACTGCCGCGGCGGACAACGTCCCCGTCGCCAGCTCGCAACCGTACGAGATAACTATTGGCAACAAAGCCAAAGCGTTAATCGCTCAGGGAGATCTCGAGACAACAACGGGTCTGCTCGAAGAAGCCATCTCGCGACATCCCGATTCGGCAATCTTGTACCGTATGCTGGCAGAAGTCTACTTGCATCGCAGCATGTATCACCAAGCGCGAACCGCGGCGCAGAAGTCTCTGGCACTTAACCGCAACAATCCTGTAACCAATCAGATTTACGGCGTAGTGCTGAATCGCATGGGGGACAAAGCGCGAGGCAGGCATTACTTGGAGCAGGCCAAATACCTGCGCAGCCAGGCGCACCTCTAACGCCAGCCGCGCACGTTAACAACTGCTTTTCCCCGTGGAGTTGGACGCTTCCGCCAGTTGGCCGTCCGCCCTCCCTTCCCGCCTGGATTTGGCATTTCCGCGAGCCGGACATATCATTGCCTTTAACCTGCCTGCAACCGTTCAACAACCAGCCCGCTTTAAGCCTGCTCCCCAGGCAAATCGGCCCCGATTAAGATTACGAGCACGATTGCGCTGAAGAAAAGCCTGATCAAAGCCGTGGACGGTTATCCTGCCTTTCATCGTCCCTGTCCAAGACGTGCCCAGCGCGGCAGACAGCCGCTGGCTGAAACTGGGGCCGCGTGCGGCGGTGCAGCAGCGGGGCCGCCGTAACCAAACAACGTTGAACAACAACGCAAACATCGGATGGTATTTTCACCGCCCAAGCAGTTCGAGCCGCATGCCTGGTTGCGAGGCACCACCGCCAGACGATGTTCTCGTTCTTCGTAGTACCGCGAATTCCATATCGCGCACCAGACCCACCTCGTCGAACTGCCTGATGGTGATCGGATTGTCCTGCATGACGATTGCCCGACGCGCTGGCCCGAAAACGGTCGAGTTGTCATTCTCGTCCACGGACTCGCCGGCTGCCATGCCAGCCCCTACTTGATTCGCGTGGCGGATCGGCTGCCGAAGAAAGGGATTCGCACGCTACGCATGGACATGCGCGGCTGTGGAGCGGGCGTGCATCTGGCCAAGGGCGTGTTTCACGCCGATCGTGCTGCCGACTTGTTGACCGTTTGCCAATGGGTCGCTGAGCGATATCCTTCTGCACAAATGACACTGTGCGGCTTTTCCTTAGGTGCCAATTTAACGCTGAAGATGCTGGGAAAACATTTGCGGGACATCCCCACCACCGTTGACAGTGCGATTGCCGTGCAGCCACCGATTGATTTGGACTATTGTTGTCAGCGGCTGCATGACGGATGGGGCTGGATCTACGACATCTATTTCGCCCGGCAATTGTGGCGTGATTTTTGCCAGCGCCGATCACGGATCCAGCATGCGGATCGCGTTCGCGCGAGACGCAATCCGGGCACGTTATTGCGATTCGACGAACAGATCACTGCCCCGCTGGCCGGATTCCCCTCGGCAGCCGCATACTACGAAACCGCCAGCTCCAAAGACGTCTTGCCAGCGATCGGCATCCCTACGGTTGTCGTCGCGGCTGACGACGACCCCATCGTACGACCAGAAATCTACCAGTCGGCGAACTGGTCCGCCTCCACACAAACGTTTATGGTCACGGGGGGCGGGCACCTGGGATTCGTTGCCCGCGGCCGAAGCCCCCAGAACCCGTTCGATCACTGGCTGGACACGCAAATCGTCAACTGGATTCAGCAGGCCGCGAAGCGGGCGTGAGGGCTTTCGGGTACTCGACGGTTATTTGCTGGTTGTGGCACTAGATGCCAAACAAGCGCTGACGACGCGCACGACGTTCGGCTCGCAGCCGCGACCGTCGCTTGATCTCGCTAGGCTTTTCGTAATACTCGCGGCGACGCATTTCTTTCTTGATGCCACTACGTTCGACAAGTTTGCGAAACCTCCGAACCGCCTCTTGAATGTTTTCTCGGTCCCGGACGACAAGCTTTACCACATTTCCTCCTTAGCAATACTGAATTTCAATGACGCATACTAATCCGCCACCAGAACGGCCGACGACACGAACCCTTCAGCAGCAGCCGGTGGATCGTGAGCCAAGCGGCTGCCTCACTTCCGGACATCACAACGGGGCGCACCGCGCAGTGATTGGGAAACCTCTTATAATACTCAATTTACTGCTTGATTGTCTAGGGTAGGTCCGACACTTTGGTCATCCCACGTGGTTCCTTGAGCCGTCCTTGAGCCGATAGAGTCGGCCATGATGGGCAACCTCGATGGGCGATCACATTTTGGGGGAGGTAGTTCCCACCTCGCAGCCCCGCGCACGCCGCCGGAGCCCGTCGAATCGGCATTTTATTCCACAAATAGGGCTGTTTGCGGCGGCCTCCTCTGGCTTGCCGTCTAACAACCAACAGCCCCAGGCGAGGAAGTATTCGATATCCGTCACAATTCGACGATTCGGCAGCTTCGTTAAAACGTACGGCGTCTTGATTCATGCCGCTCGAAGCAGTCGATGCAAAGTGAACTTGCCGATCTGATCAACGCATGCGTTGCCTGGCCTGAGCCACAGAGGTTCATGGATTGAACGAAACTAGCTGCTTCGTCGCCGAGCTGGATCGACGTCAAGACGACGTCATTCGCGACTTGGATGAGCTGAATCAACGAATCGAAGAGGTCATCCAGGCCTGGACCGATGAGCGGTTCGACGCGCCGAGTGCTCCCTAACTGCCCCGGCGGGGCACGCCCTCACTCGGCGAGTACGTTGGCGAGCCGCAGGGCGTAAGCCCGCGTAAGCCCGCGTGTTGGGCCGTTGCCTCACCAACCTAAAGAGCGTCCGAGATCATTTGGCGACGTTACGCTTTGTGGTCCGTTTGTGTCGCTGGTCGTGGGCTTACGCCGCACGGCTCGCCTGAATGGTGGAGCGTCCGAGATCATTTGGCGACGTTACGCTTTGTGGTCCGTTTGCGTCGCTGGTCGTGGGCTTACGCCGCACGGCTCGCCTGAATGGTGGAGCGTCCGAGATCATTTGGCGACGTTACGCTTTGTGGTCCGTTTGCGTCGCTGGTCGTGGGCTTACGCCGCACGGCTCGCCTGAATGGTGGAGCGTCCGAGATCATTTGGCGACGTTACGCTTTGTCGTCCGTTTGCGTCGCTGGCCGTGGGCTTACGCCGCACGGCTCGCCTGAATGGTGGAGCGTCCGAGATCATTTGGCGACGTTACGCTTTGTAGTCCGTTTGTGTCGCTGGTCGTGGGCTTACGCCGCACGGCTCGCCTGAATGGTGGAGCGTCCGAGATCATTTGGCGACGTTACGCTTTGTGGTCCGTTTGCGTCGCTGGTCGTGGGCTTACGCCGCACGGCTCGCCTGAATGGTGGAGCGTCCGAGATCATTTGGCGACGTTACGCTTTGTCGTCCGTTTGCGTCGCTGGCCGTGGGCTTACGCCGCACGGCTCGCCTGAATGGCGAGTCCGACATCACCGCGGACGCGACGTCGCGCAAGAAAACTACTTGTCTTCGTCCAAATGCCCCGACTTTCCAATGGCCATGATCAGGCGAACGCCCACCATCAGGCTGACCACGCAACCCGCCAATCCCAACAACGAAAGGTCGTGCACGCCCATGAAACCGGGAGCGGCAAACAACAGCGGGGGAACCCGCTGGCTGAGCATGAGTGATGAGCCCAGAAACAGGGCGCTCGCCATCATTCCCAGCACGAGTCGGTTAATGGATGGGCTGAGCCCCCGATGTTCCAGGTGGACGTCAAACTCGCCCGCTTGAACCTGGTTCACAATTTCCATCACGCGACGTGGCAGGGTCCCGGCCAGGTGTTCGAGTTCCAGGTAGACGCGGCGCATCTTCTTCAGCCGCCGCGCCGGAGACATGCGGCGTAACAGCGCCCGACGCTGGAAGGGCCGCATGACTTCCATAATGCTGAAGCTCGGATTTAGCAATTTGGCCGTGCCCTCCAAGCGTCACCAAGGTCTTGATCAGCAGACTCACCTGGGGCGGCATCATGATCCGGTAGCGATGGATCATCTCCATCATCTCGGACAGCGCGGCTCCCAAGTCAAACTGGCTCAGCTGCTGATGAGCGTACTGGGAGACAAAGTCTGCGAGATCCGTGCGAAACGCCGTTTCGTCGAGGTCCGTGGGCGTGTGCCAATGCGCTTGATCAGCGTCGCCAAATGGATCGGATCGCGCTGCACAATCGACAGCATGACTTCTTCGATATCTTCCCGCAGCTCTTCGTCGATCCGCCCCACCATGCCGAAATCGAATAGCCCAATCACGTTGCCGGGCAGCAACACAATGTTTCCGGGATGTGGATCAGCATGGTAATAACCGTCGATGAAAATCATTTCCAGGAAGATATTCGCGCCGTCGCGGGCAATCTGCTCCAGGTCAAACGGCTGTTCCGCACAGGCGCACCACCGCGGACAATTTCGTCCCCTCGATCAGCTCCATGGTCAGGACTCGGGGCGTACACAGGTCGCTGATCGGCTCCGGAATAACGAGCTTGCGAATTGTCGGCAAACCGGCTGGCAAAATGTTGTTGATTGCGTTCTTCGCGACCGAAATCCAGCTCACGAAGCAACGTCCGCTGCAGTTCGGCCAGTGTGGCGGACGGGCGATACGGTGCGAACTCGGGAATACGATCCGCCAGCTGAGCCAGCCAGTTCATGACGTCGATGTCACGTCGAATCGTCTTGGAGATCCCGGCTCGCTGGACCTTGACCACCACCCGCTGTCCGTCTTTCAACACGGCGCGATGAACCTGACCAATGGAAGCGGACGCAATCGGCTGATCATCAAACCGTATGAATAAATCCTCAATCGGCTGACCCAACTCCTGCTCAATCGTCTCGCGAACGACCCCGGGCGGGTCGGCGGGAGCTGCATCTTGCAGCTTTCGCAACTCTTGCGATAACTCGGCGCCAATCAGTTCGGGGCGCGTACTCAGCAGTTGTCCGAGCTTAATGAAGGTGGGGCCAAGGTCCTGAAGTGCCATGCGGATGCGAATTTCGCGGGTTTGACGGGCCAGCGCTTCGCCCCCCCGATCTCGCAGGATCCCTTTGGCAAATTCCAGGTTAAACCGACTGATCCAGTCCGCTAATCCGTACTTGCTGAGGACCGCAATAATCTCCGTCGCCCGATTAACGTTCCGATATGCCTGGGGAATCGTACTGATCTTCATGATGGGATTTGGCTCTGCGAGCTGCGAAGACTGTGAATTTTTGGCGAAGGCCTTGCCCCGCCGCCACAGGCACCCCATTAATTAACCCGGGGGAGGCTTGGCGGACGAGCCCAGGCAGCTGTTTTCGTCCGGGCCAGCGACCCATCCCGCTGCGGGAATTTGTGGTAAGATATACGTTTGGCGAGCTAATCCTTCAAGCGGACTCTCCCAGCCAGCCAGCCAGCCCGGCCAACTGTAAACGGCTGTGCCCGCCAGACTTTATTCTATTTCGCCGTACCGCGGGTGGCGAATCTTTTCGCTTGACCGGCCGACGGTGTTATTACACACTGTAGGTTCGCCGATTTACTGATCGATCCTTAACAGTCCTACTGGAACCTCACGTGCGTCGTCAAGATATTCGCAATATTGTCATCATCGCCCACGTCGATCACGGGAAAACCACGCTTGTCGATTGCCTGCTGCGTCAAAGCGGCCAGTTTCGCGACAACCAGCTGCGCGGCGAACGCATTCTGGACAGCAACGATCTGGAACGGGAACGCGGCATCACGATCCTGGCCAAAAATATCTCCATCCCGTATCGCGGGAGTGAAAATCAACGTCATTGACACGCCGGGCCACGCGGATTTCGGCGGCGAAGTGGAACGCGTCGTGCGGATGGCGGACGGAGCCCTGGTGCTGGTGGACGCCGCGGAGGGCCCCATGCCGCAAACGCGGTTACGTGCTCGACAAGGCGCTCGCCGCCGGGTTGGTTCCGATCGTCGTGGTCAACAAGATCGATCGCCCCGACAGCCGATGCCCGGGAAGTCGCCGACGAAATGCTCGAACTGCTGCTCGACCTGGGGGCTGATGATCACATCGACAACTTCATTCATGTCTACACCACCGCCAAAGCGGGTTACGCCACGCGACGATCCCGACTCGGCCCACGACTTCGATGCAACTGCTGTTGGACACTGATCTTGAAACACGTACCCGGCCCGGAAATTGACGAACAAGCCGCCCACGCAGATGCTGGTCACCACGCTGGACTGGTCGGACTACCACGGCCGTATCGCGATTGGCCGCCTGCGCAGCGGCAGCATCGAACGCGGTCAAACACGTGGCTGTCATCAACCGAGACGGAACGACTTCACGCCGAAGTCTCCGGGCGTGTTCGTATTCGAAAAACTCGGTCGCGTCGGAAACCGAAAAAGCCACCGCCGGGGATATCGTGGCCATTCACGGCATCGACGATGTGGAAATTGGCGATACGATTGCCGCCGAGCTCAGTCCCAAGCCCTGCCACGCCTGACCGTCGATCAGCCGACGCTGGAGATGATCTTTACGATCAACACCTCACCCTTGGCAGGACGCGACGGTCAGTATCGTCACCACGCGGCAGCTGCGCGAACGCTCGCTGCGCGAGCTGCAACGTAACGTCGCCCTGCACGTGAACCCGCTGCCCGAGGGGACGCCTTTGCCGTCACGCGGCCGCGGTGTGATGCACCTTTCGGTGTTGATTGAGACAATGCGGCGGGAAGGCTACGAAATGGCCGTCGGAAAACCCCGTGTGATTACTCGCAAAGAAGGGCATCGCATCCTGGAACCGTTCGAGTCGCTGGTAGTCGAAGTTCCCTCCGACCGGCTGGGGACCGGTCATGGAACTGGTCGGACAACGACGGGGCGAGCTGGTACGCGAGGTCGGTCGCGGGGAATTACACGCCGCGTCTCGTTTTCCGATTCCCGCCACGAGGACTGATCGGCTTCCGCACCCGACTGCTGAACGCCACCAAGGGCACGGCCATCATCCATCATCGCTTCGACAGCTATCGTCCCCAGGAAGGCGGACCTGCCGCGCCGAGCCAACGGCGTGCTGGTGTCCGATGGCAAGCGGGCCGAGCCGTGGCCTACGCCTGTTCGGCCTGCAAGAACGTGCCGAACTGTTTGTTCGTCCCGGGGATGACGTGTACGAAGGGATGATCGTCGGCGAAAACAGCCGCAGCGAGGACATGATCGTCAACCCGACGAAGGAAAAGAAGCTGACCAACATCCGCGCGGCCGGCAGCGACGAAAACATCCTGCTGAAGCCGCCGCGTGAGATGTCGCTTGGAAGTGGCCCTGGAATACATCGAAGACGACGAATTGGTCGAGATCACACCCAGGCCATTCGCCTGCGAAAAATCCTGCTCAAGGAATCGGACCGCCGCCGCACCAAACGGGCGGCGGTGTGATGCGAAGGGACCGAGGGGACCTCACCTGCGTTCGTTGGTGTTTTTTGTCATTTCGTCCTGTCTGTCCCTTCCGCATTCGGGCCGCCAACCGGCCCCGGAAAACACCCCCAAAAATGCGGTCCGCGCGATATCCGGCGACCGTATGGGCCCAGCGTGCTCGATTTCGGCGGAAATGGTTTCGGGTGTGCTGACGCTGCACCTGCCCAAGAGTGACGCAGTGAAACCTCGCAGGATTACGGTTAAGGCCAAATAGTTGCGTTTGCTGTGCCGTCAAGTTCGCGTAAGCAGGTCCATGCCGTCGGTTGCACCCGGCTATTGCCCGATCCCGCCCCCTGGGCGGGAGTTTTTTCGGGCTAAGGGTTGACCTGGTTGTAGTCGCTCGACTTGTGCAACTCGAAGGAAAAGCACGGTCACAATTCCTATCGAGTCTTCTTCGTCATTGCACCTGACGGACATTGCTACGGCCTGGGGCACCGCCAGGCTGCGCAGGGTTAACTTCAAATGCCCCAACGGTCGGGACCGCCAACGGCCTCGAAGCCATCTCGAAAGATGTGGTCCACATGCGATATCCTGCGGTCGTAATCGTTGGCTCGCACGGCAACGCCTGCCAACAGGTTCGACGATGTGAACTTGTTGCCGTTCCAGGCAATGAAGTCCTGCCCATCCACGAAGCCGTCCGCGTTGAAGTCTCCCGCACACCAACCGGCGGCGGACGTGAACTTGTTGCTGTTCCAGACGATAAAGTCCTGCCCATCGACAACACCATCCAGATTGGCGTCTCCCAGGCGATAAGGAGACGCCAGCCCGTTCACGGCCGCCGCTTCCGCCAGCCAGGCATCGCGATCACTCAAATCAACTAACGAATCCCCATTCAAGTCGAACTGCGGTGAATGGTTGCCGGCGACAATATCGGCAACCAGCATGTCGATGTCGGCGCAGTCGAACAGCCCGTCGTCGTTGAAGTCACCGTCTATCACGTCGTCTTGGACGCTAAAGTCAAACGGGATCTCGACGCCCAACAGGTTTCCGAAAGCGTCCCCCAAAGTCGAGAAAATCGACGCACGGTAATCACCAGCGGGGAGCTTGCCGCCGGGTAAACCTGGAAACGTAAAGGTGGCCGTGTTGGTACTCGCGTCGTACGCCAGGTCACGCGCATAGTACGGAACCTGGGCGCCGGTCGCGAGATCAACAAGATTCAAGTAGTCGACGGTCAAAGCATTGGACACATCTTCGCTAAATACGATTGCAATCGTCGAACCGGGTATCTCGGAATAGGCCTGCGAGGTGATCATCGGGGCGGTCGCATCAGCGATCGTTTGTTCCACGCCGCTGTAGTGGATATCAGCCCGGTTGTCGAAGCTATAAGTTCCTGTCCCGGGACCCCCGGACATAAACACGGGATTCCCCGCACGGCAAACGCAAGTCCTAGAAAATCTCCCTGTTCAAGTGCCGGATTGCCGCTATCTTCAAGGACAATCGGAGTCAACGGATGCGCAACGACATACACGTTGTCAGCGCCAACCCCCGTCTTGACGGTTAATGGTCCTCGAATGTTGACGTGATACAGCCACCCGCCGGGGCCGAATAGATTGTCGCCCGGAACCGTGTTGACGAGGAAGTTTTCCACATGGACTGTCTTCCCGGTCGTGTCCGCTCGATCGTCGATCGTCACCGAGTCGATGCCCCGGAATTGATCGTGTAGACCGGGCCTGTAATGCCATTGGTACTCATGGCATTGCTGAGCAGGTAAAAATCATCGCCGCCAGCCCCGTCGAACGCACTGAATCCACTGGGAGTCGATTGGACGAAGAATTGATCGTTCTGCGAGCCACCTGTCGCAGACAGGTATTCCGTCTCACTCTGATTGAGTATCAGAAAGTAGGTTCCGCCGGTCGTGCGTTGCGTTCTGAGGAACGCGGCCGTCCGCGTGTAATCCCACGTGCTGGTGCTATCGTCATTGTAGACGTTGAAAGTATCGTAACCGTCGCCGCCATTGAAACTGAACGACGAAATACTGGTTATACTGGCCGCTAAGTCCTTGCTCACTGGCGTGAGGTCGATGGTATCGCCGCCAGCGCCGGCATTGATCGACAATCCACTGCCGGCCTGAAAAGAATCGATTTGAAACGTGTCGTTTCCGGAGCCAGCGTTGATCACGATATGTTCAAAATCGTTGGCCGCCCCAAATCCCGCAGCACCCAAGCCGCCGATACTGGTCGTACCCGGACCAAACTGGTTGAAGAATCGGTAATCGATCGGACTCACCGACGCTGTGTCTTCAATGACGAGTGTGTCGCTTCCGTCCCCCGCCACGATACCCAGGTTCCCGTTGACTGTGAGATTGCCCTGCGCGTCGTGTGGATGCAGCGACACGGTGTCACTGTTATCGCCGGCAAAAATCGATCATCTGCTGGCCGGCAGGGATCGTGGCGGGCGTCCCGAAGACGTTCATCGAGGTCGACGAATCGGCAGCATAGAATGTCGGGGACTGGACGTTCGCAAAGCCTATCCACATGCTCGTCGGGAAAACCCCACCCGTCGAGCGGTCGATGCCAAAGGAATAAACGTCGACCGCAAGAAGGCGAAGGGGCTCGTTCGATCATCCACCAGCATCGTGTTGAACCCCGCTCCGCCATCGACATTGATGAAATTATCGGTCTGAGCGACGACCGTGTAGTTATCAGCTCCGTTTCCACCAAGTACAAAGAGCTGCAGGACATTCTCATAACGAAAGCCAGCTGGAAGTCCCGTAACAAAGAACCCGTTCTCGTCGGGATCCAGCCCACGTTGCGGCCCGATGCTACCGCCAGTATCCTTGATCGTCAGGTCGCTGAACACGAAGGCGGGGTTGGGCCCTACGTCCATCACGCCCGTGATTTGACTGAGCCCGTCGGTGTCGTTTCCGACCGCGATCTGATCATGACCGCCGTTGCTTGACAAGTAAAGTCGCTCAGACAGTCGCAGCACGTCGACGGTGTCGTCACCGCTCCCCGTCGTGATGTGAATTTCTCGGATATCGGAGTTGTCCCAGGTGATGTAGCCGGGTGCGAGTCCCGCCATGGCACCGAAATTGCCAGCCCATTGATCGATCACGACGTTTCGTGCCGTCGTGTCCCCCACGTCAGAGATATTCAGGGTGGTAAAGGACGGGTCGTTGTGAATCTGTACTTGAGCGCGAATCGACTGCACGCCGTTGCCGCTGTTTCCCAGATTGACGGTATCCTGGCCACCCGAGCTGTTGATTAAAACCGGCTGTCCCGGGTAAGTACTGGGAACATTCACCGTGTCGGCGGCCGAGCCTGTTGTGAGCGTCAATCCTTCCACGTCCGCTGCGTAGAAGAAGCCACCCCAGCCCGGGCGATCAAAGCGGGTGTCGTTGACGGAATAGGTCGTGGCAATCGGGTTGTTGTTGTCGTAGACGAAAATGTTATCGGTACCCGGTCCTCCGGTCACCGTCGTGGAGCCCGCGATGTTGTTCAAATTCCGCGTGCCGAAGGCAAAATCGATGTAGTCATTGCCGTTACCGCCATTCAACTGAGTCGCGGCCCCCGTTGTATTCCAGTCGAATGAAGTCGTCACCGTCGTTGCCGTTGACAACGATGCTGTTGACTTGCGACAACGGCACGATTTCCGAAAAGGGACCGACCGAAACGTGCAGCGTCCCGGGGATCGATGAGCCTTGCACCACGATGACTTCGCCAACCACACCCGGCTGCCCGTTCACGGTCAGCACATCCGTCGTGAAATTCGGATTGACCAGCATGTTATTCAGCGTGCTGGGCATGGTGACCGTGTATCCGTAGGCGTCGCGGAGGATGGCTGCCTCCAAGTCGCTGATGAGGTTGCGTTCATTGGGGGCAATGGCGCGGCCGGGATTCATCAGTACGTCATTGTGCCACGGCAAGCCGGCGTTATTGGACGCCGTGGTTCCCGGTCCTTCCCACAGGTGCCCCGCGTCGGAAGCCGTAAACGTGGCTTCGATCGGGCCGCCACCCACATTGAAGGCCAGCAGGTTGCCCGCAGCCGCCGAGTTGGGATCGTCGACGCCCGTGTCCGTGATAAAATTCTGGATCAACAGCCCGCTTTGACTGCTGATGCCCAGGACGTGACCCAACTCGTGCGCCACCGTGGCGTACAGGTCCACGCCCACAATTGCTGGAGTGATCGCGTAACCCGTGAAAGCATTTGTGATGTTGTCGTCGAATTCCGCATCGTCCCCGGCAGTCGGATCCACGTAGTGTGTCGTTCCCGTATTGTCCAAGCGAATGCGACCCGAAGAAGGCTTGCCGGCGTTTTGTGCGGTCACACCGCCATTGGCAATCACGGCGAGGTCAGCGGTTTCGACGGTCAAGTCAAAGGTGTTTCCGCCGCCGTTGTAATTAAAATTGACGACGACCTCTTCCCAGTCCAGGATCGCACGATCCACCACAAGACGAGCTTGTTGCGCGTTGGACCCGAACAGTGCATTAAATCCATCCGAGTCGTTGCTGGCCGTTCCGCGATTCGTCCATTGGATGGTCGAAAGCATCCGGCGGTCCTCCAGGCACTCGCCGGATAAACGTGGTTTGGTTCTGGCCGGTCGGCCTGCAGGGGTGGACCGCCGCCGGGCAGCAGCCGCTGGCAACGCGGTTGCGGCAATCTGATTGAAGGAAACAGGAAAACAAGACCAGTCAAATCGGAATGGATTGTTCATGATTGAGTTGCTCCAGGACTTGCAGACGGCGCATGGATTGGATGTCGGCCTTCCACAAAAAATGAATCGCCGCGAAGTTCCGGAACGAACACAAACTTGCCAAATATTTGTTGTCGTGGCTTTGACACGACTTGGCGCTCGGGTGAAAATTCGGTCTGGGCCTGTCGCCCAGACTGATAGCCGCTTCACGACCGGCCTCTGGCCACACAGTGAGACGACGGATTTCCGTGAGCCTGATCAAATGGCGACCCACGACGAATCAAGAGAATTCCGAGAATTTATCGACCGTCTTCGCCGTGCGGACAGCGCCGCGGCTGACGAGCTGGTCGCGAGGTATGAGCCCATCATTCGTCGCGAAATCCGCTTCCACTTGGAAGACCAGCGTATGGCTCGCCTGTTCGATTCGGTCGATTTCTCCCAGTCGGTGTTGGCCAGTTTTTTGTTTCGGGCGATGGCGGGAGAATATCAGCTGGAAGACCCGCGGCAGCTGGCGGCCTTGTTGCTGAAAATGGCACGCAACAAATACGCCTCCAAAGCCCGCTGGCAGTTTCGGGAAAAGCGTGAAGCGCAGTCGCGATCAGCATGCAACTGCGGCGTTGGACGCGGCCGCCGGCCCGGACGACACTCCCAGCCAGTTGGTCTCTGCCAGCGAATTGCTGCTGATGTGCCGTGAGGCGCTTTCCAGCGAAGAATTGCAAATCATCGAATTGCGGGGCCAGAATTTGAGCTGGCAGCAGATCGGCCAGATCATGGAGCTGTCGCCCGACGCCGTGCGCATGCAGCTGAAACGTGCTACGCAACGTGTTACGGAGCAATTTGGTTTGGTCGAATAAGGGCTTGGCTCCGCTGGATGCGCCAGGTCCCCTTCATCGTCAGGGCGGACAGAACCAAGAAATGTGAGAATTGCAGCGTTAATTTGTTCGTTCACGGAAGAAACGGCGATCATGATGATGAGTCGGTGAGTTAGCGCTCGACGCGTGCTGGCCAGCGAGTTGGACGACACGCGGAATGCACGATGGCCTGATTCGAGTTGAAGCAGCAATCAAGGAATGGCAGGCACGATCTCCAGGCAGGTCTCAGGCTCGCAAGCAATGAACTCCCAACCGGCTAATCCCCAAATCGTTGACCCGCTGCTGGAATTCTGCCGCAGGTGCCGAACCGACAGTCGCCCATCGCTGGCTGAGTTCATGGCAGCTTATCCCGAACTTCCCCTCGGCGACCTTGCCGCTATCGTGCGCGCACGACATGCGGTTCGGCTGGTCGCGCGGTCAACAATCAACGAGCGAAACTTATTTTCGCCTGTTTCCGGCATTGGCAGCCCACCAGCAGACCGCAGTCGACATCGCCTATTGCGAATTCCTGCTGCGCGAAGAGCAGGGGGAGCGTACTTTGGTGGAGGCATGGACGCGCCGATTCCCGGCGCTCGTCCCAGAGCTTTCGCGGCAGATTGAGTTTCACCGATCTTTGCAAGACCTGCCTGCGGATCCTGGCCTATCCGCGTTACTGCCTGACGAACACCACCAAGGATCCACTGCATCCATTCGCGCAGCCAACATGCACACGGATGCGGCCACGACGCATTTATCGGCGGCCCACGAATCGGCAGCGCCGGTTACCGCGTATCAACCGCCTGCCGTCCCAGGCTTTCAGCTGATCGAGGAATTGGGCCGCGGTGGAGTGGGCGTGGTCTACCGAGGCGCGGCAGGAATCACTGGGGCGCGACGTAGCCCTCAAGTTCCTGCATCGAGCCGATTTCGCCAGCGAGAATCAGCTGATACGGTTCAAGCGGGAAGCAGCCGCCATCTCACGATTGCGACACCCTAATTTCGTGCAGATTTACGACTACGGAACGCATCAAGGATGCCCCTATCTCGTGTTGGAGTACATCGACGGCGGAACGTTGGGTGACAAAATCTCCGGGTTGGCGCAGCCACTGGAATTCGCCACTGCGTGCGTGGAAACGCTGGCGACGGCAATGCAACACGCTCATCAACATGGTGTCGTGCACCGTGACCTGAAACCCAATAACGTGTTGATCTCGACCGATGGCGTGTTGAAGATCACCGATCTGGGCCTGTCCAGGCAGTTGCCAATGGGGCCTGACCAGTCCGTCGAACGCCATACGGAAAGTGGCACGGTCATTGGCACGCCGGCCTACATGGCTCCCGAGCAGTTTTCGGGTGAACTCGAAACGGTTACGGTGAGCGCCGACGTGTATGCCTTGGGTGTCATCCTTTACCAGCTGCTGACTGGCACCTTGCCGTTTCAAGCTGCCAATTTCTTCGATTTGCTGACAAAAGTTCGATCGCAGGAACCCATCCCACCACGCGATCTGCGTCCCGACGTTTCACGGGACCTGGAAACGATTTGTCTCAAATGCCTGCACAAGGAGCCCGCCAAACGCTATGCCACCGCCGCCGATCTGGCACTGGACCTGCACAATTTTCGTGGGGGACAACCGATCACGGCCCGACGTACTGGTGCCACCGAACGCAGCTGGCGTTGGGCGCGGCGCAATCCGCTCGCAGCGAGCCTGGTCGCCACCGTCTTCCTGCTGCTGGCAGGCGGACTATGGATCACGACGTCGCTCTACATGCGAGCGCGAACGCAAGCCACTCGCGCTGATCAGAATTACCAGTTGGCCCTGCAAGCTGTGGAAACGTACCTATCGAACATCAGTGAAAGCCCCGATCTGACATCCCGTGGTATGGAGCCGCTCCGCAAACAACTACTTACCACGGCACAGAATTTCTATCAGCAATTACTCGGTCAGCAATCCCCAGGATTTGAAGTAACCGAAAAAATGGCTGAATCGCACTTTCGACTGGCCACAATTCAGAGCCAACTCGGCGATCGCGATGCCGCCATCGAACATTATGCTGCCGCGCAAGACGCTTATCACCGATTGACCGTCCAGCAACCGGGCGTACCCGAATATGCCTACTGGCTTTCGCTGTGTCACTCCAATCTTGGCAATAATCTTCAAATGCTCGGCGATTATCCCACGGCGGAAATGCATGAACGTCAGGCATGCGAGATCTGCAAAGGGCTTTGCCGGAAGTTTCCGCATGAAATGAAATACCGGCTCTATTTCCTGAATTCGCTGTCTCAACTTGTGCTGTTGTATGGCCAGACGAACCAACCGTCCCTTGAACAGGCGAGCTGGGAGGAAGCACAAACGGTTTACGATGAATTGTCGAATGCTCCGCGAGCTGACTTGAGCGACGACGAACTGTATCAAGTCCACAAGAGCATGGGTGCCCTCTTTCAGCGGCACGGCATGATCGCAGAAGCACAAGCCAGTTTCCGTGCGATGCAACAAATGTGTCAGGAATTGGTCGATCGTCATCCTGAACTAACGCATTACCAATATCAATTGGCGAGCAGCAACTCCTACCTGGCTTTGTTAAACCAACAAGCTGGCAAGACAGACGATGCTCGACGGGCGTACGACGAGGCTGATGAGCTGCTGGCAACACTGACACAACGCTATCCGCTGGTCAGTAACTACCGGTATCAGCGTGCCGTAAACTTGATGAATCGGGGCGGACTCGAGTTGGCCCAGGCTTCGTGGGATCAGGCGGAAACCTGCTGGCAAAGATCACGCGATTTGGTGCAAAGCCTGCAGCGGGACTTTCCCGAGGTCGACGAATACACGCTTACCCTGGCCCAACTTGCCATGAATCTCGGAAACGTAGCTTACTCACGCGATGACTTTGACGTCGCGGGCCAGGAATACCAGCAAAGTCTCGAACTCGGATTCATCGTGCTGGATGCTCATCCCGACAACACCGAGTATCAGGATGCCGTGGGGGGAGCGTACCACGGGTTGGGAACCGCACAATTTGCACTCGAGCAGTATGAAGCAGCCCTGTACAGCCTGAAGCAATCACAGGCAATCCGCCAACGAATGGCCACGGCGTATCCCGACGTGCCGATTTACCAATCGTATCTGGCGAGTACGCTGCACAATCTGGCGGAGGTTTACGGCGTCACGCACCGTCTTGAACTGGCGGAAGCCTCTTACCGCGCCGCGTGTGAAACCTCCCGGAAATTATACACGGCTTATCCCGATACACTCAGTTACGCCGATGTTTACGCGGACACGCTGAACAACCTGGGAAATCTGCTGTTCGATGCCGGCCGTGTCGATGAAGCTCTTGTCGAATACGAGCGAGCGCGACTGATTCGTGAAGGGCTGGTTGAACAGGATCCGCAGTGTTTGCCCTATTTCACGAAACTCGGGCACGTCACCTACAATCTGAGTCGCGGACGATTGCTCGAAGGCGATGCGGAAGGAGCGTCGCGGTGCTTCGAACAAGCCGCGAACTACTTCCGGGTCGCATCGGCTGAAGCTGGCAGCCATGACTTGCGCGAAAGCATTCGCGACAGTCTGCTGGGGCTCGCCCGCAGCCGGTATCGCTTGGGCAACGATGCAGCTGCCCTGGAATCGCTGAAGGAAGCCGAGCTGCTGCCCGTCGAGCTGGACACGGCAGAGTTACAAGCGCTGCGGGCTCGCTGCCAGGCACGGCAGGGACAGTTGATCCCGGCCCTTGAAGTGGCCGATGCGCTGCGGGAACGAACCGATCTGCCGCCGAGTACGCGGATTGACCTGGCAGCCGTTTATGCCCTGGCGGCAGACAACCGCCCAGCCTCGCCTGACCCGACGTCGGGTGACGCCGAGCGGTATGCCGCGCTGTGCACTTGAGCTGCTGCACAGGTTACCCGCAGAAGAACTGGCAAAATATCGCCTCGCCGATGACGAAGATCTGCGTGAATTGCACTCACAAATGGTCGCGGAATAGGCAACTTCATCAACACGCCACTCGCCTCGGTGGTGATGCGCCTATTGGCGGTCGGATGAACTTGTGCGCCGATGGCAAGCTGCCTGATGGCTAACGATGCAGCGCGGGAAGATTGCGACCTCGGAAGACGCGAACTGCCGCATTGTCTCTCGCTCGGTCGACCTGTTTGTCGTGATTGTTGTAGCCTTCAGGCAACCAGCCACCGAGGCGAGCTCGGTGGTGATGCGTCAATTTGCGGCAGGATGCAATTGTGCCGGTGGCCTGCTGCCTGACAGCTACAAGCGCTGGCGAGCGACATCACTCCCCATCCGAGCTCGCCTCGGTGGCCTGCTGCCTGACGGCTACAAGCGCTGGCGAGCGACATCGCTCCCCAGCCGAGCTCGTCTCGGTGGCCTGCTGCCTGACAGCTACAGCGCTGGCGAGCGACATCACTCCCCATCCGAGCTCGTCTCGGTGGCTTGTTGCCTGACAGCTACATGTGCTGGCGAGCGACATCGCTCCCCATCCGAGCTCGTCTCGATGGCCTGCTGCCTGACGGCTCCGCGCTGGCGAGCGGCATCACTCCCCATCCGAGCCTCGTCTCGATGGCTTGCTGCCTGACAGCTACAAGCGCTGGCGAGCGGCATCACTCCCCATCCGAGCTCGCCTCGGTGGCTTGTTGCCTGACAGCTACATGCGCTGGCGAGCGACATCACTCCCCATCCGAGCTCGTCTCGATGGCTTGTTTCCTGACAGCTACCATGCGCTGGCGAGCGACATCACTCCCCAGCCGAGCTCGTCTCGGTGGCCTGCTGCCTGACAGCTACAAGCGCCGGCGAGCGGCATCACTCCCCATCCGAGCTCGTCTCGATGGCTTGCTGCCTGACAGCTACAAGCGCTGGCGAGCGGCATCACTCCCCATCCGAGCTCGCCTCGGTGGCTTGTTGCCTGACAGCTACATGCGCTGGCGAGCGGCATCGCACCCCAGCCGAGCTCGTCTCGGTGGCGTGCTGCCTGACAGCTACAAGCGCTGGCGAGCGACATCGCTCCCCAGCCGAGCTCGTCTCGGTGGCCTGCTGCCTGACGGCTACAAGCGCTGGCGAGCGGCATCATTCCCCAGCCGAGCTCGTCTCGGTGACCTGCTGCCTGACGGCTACAAGCGCTGGCGAGCGGCATCACTCCCCATCCGAGCTCGTCTCGATGGCTTGCTGCCTGACAGCTACAAGCGCCTGGCGAGCGGCATCACTCCCCATCCGAGCTCGTCTCGATGGCTTGCTGCCTGACGGCTACAAGCGCTGGCGAGCGGCGTCATTCCCCAGCCGAGCTCGTCTCGGTGGCCTGCTGCCTGACAGCTACCAACGCCCCTGCGCAGCGACACCACTCCCCAGCCGAGCTTGGCTCGGTGGTTTGCTGCCTGACAGCTACAAACGCCGACGAGCAACATCACCCCCCATCCGAGCTCGCGCTCGGTGGTTTGCTGCCTGACAGCTACCAAGCGCTGGCGAGCGGCATCACTCCCCATCCAGCTCGTCTCGGTGGCCTGCTGCCTGACAGCTACAAGCTGGCGAGCGACATCGCTCCCCAGCCGAGCTCGTCTCGGTGGCCTGCTGCCTGACGGCTACAAGCATGGCGAGCGACATCACTCCCCAGCCAGAGCTCGTCTCGGTGGCCTGCTGCCTGACGGCTACAAGCGCTGGCGAGCGGCATCACTCCCCATCCGAGCTCGTCTCGATGGCTTGCTGCCTGACGGCTACAAGCGGCCGGCGAGCGGCATCACTCCCCAGCGAGCTTGTCTCGATGGCTTGCTGCCTGACAGCTACAAGCGTCGGCGAGCGGCATCACTCCCCATCCGAGCTCGTCTCGATGGCTTGCTGCCTGACAGCTACAAGCGCTGGCGAGCGGCATCACTCCCCATCCGAGCTCGCCTCGGTGGCTTGTTGCCTGACAGCTACCGAAGCAGCGCCGCAAGAGCGCTGAGTAGCTCCGGAATATTCTCCGGCAAGATCGTGTGTCTGGGTTTTGTTCCGTCATCTTCGCAACGTGCTGGATCAGACCAGCACGGGATCACGAATCGCCTTGAGCACATCCATCGACGAGACAATACCCACCACACAATTTCGCGCATTGCAGACCGGGACGTGATGGATTTCCTTGGAAAGCATGATGTCGGCAATCTTGGTAACCGGGTCGTCCTCGGTCACGCTAATCACCCCGCGCGCCATCACATCCTCCACATAGGCATCCGTCACTTCCTCCAGGCCCACGCCGAAAAAAATCCCCCGCAGGTCTCGTGGACCTGCAGGCTCCGTGGCCAAGCGTCCGGTGAGCTGAACAATGTCGGTCTTGGACAACAGTCCAATGCACTGGCGTCTCCTCGTCAACCACGGGCAATGCCGACAGCCCCAGTTCAACCATCCGCTCAATTGCGTCCCGTAATTTCTCGTCCGGACGAGCCGTATCCGCCCGCCGCGTCATGATGTCTTTTGCAGTTTTCTTGTAAATTCCTACCATCGGATCGCCTTGAAGCTGGACATGTAAATAAGCAAAACAAACGACGACGAACCTCACGATCACTAATTTACGCAATTCGCCGCGCCAATGCTGGTATAGTAACGAGCTGGTCGGAGCATCGTCGACGAGTCCGCAGTGTGCGGCCGCTTGCCACCCGTTTCGTCTGCGAACATCGGGCCGGCGTGTGTGCGGCTTCGCACACATTGGGCGTCTTGTCACGCTGGTCGGGAACCGTACTGACTTGTGGGGGCCGGAGCCTCGCCTCCCGCTACGGGTTAAACGACTAATGACCGGGGGCGGTCGACAATGCAATCTACTTTGAGCCAGCGTAAAACAGTTGTCCCAACTGTTTTCCCAGCATTCCCGCAGTGTAGAACAGTTGTCCCAACTGTTTCTCCCAGTATTCCGCAAGTAATCAGTACAGCACCAGGAACAATTGAGGACAATTGTTCTACAAAGTAGCTGGCATTGGGGGTTAGACACTGGCACTTGATTTGCGTTGATACGAATTAGCAGCACAATGGGAGTTGGCGACCTGGTGTTGCCGAAGGTCAATTCGCCTTGGGAGAAATCAAGATGTCTCAGATCAATCGCATTCTCTGCCCAGTCGATTTTTCCGACCCATCCCGCGCTGCATTCGATTACGCCGAAAACCTGGCCCGCCTGCTGGGTGCTGAACTGGTGGTGCTCCACGCTTTGACCGACCTGCCAGCTACGACGCGACGGGACAAACGATCCCAGCTGACAAAGCCATCGGGGAGAAGATGGAATCGATTTCATCGCAGCACGAAGGTGTCAAGCTAACCAAGATCCTGCACGCGGGATTGGCGGAAGATGTGATTTGCTGGGCTGCGGAATCGCAGCACTGCGACCTGGTGATCATGGGGACTCACGGCCACACGGGACTGAAGCACCTGCTGTTTGGCAGCACAGCGGAATACGTGCTGCGGCACGCTCGATGTCCCGTACTGACGATTCGCCCTCAACCGGTGCACCAAGCGCCGTTGCAGGAGCCCGTCGTCTCACCGTTGCCCCCACCGCGTTACCTCTGAGATCGGAGCCGCTGGTGCGTTGCCGCAGGATTTTGACTCACGTGCCGACTTTCAGGTCGCGACCTTGCCATGCTGGGGACCTGGTGTTTTAATGCCGTGGACTCGGGCGGCCTCCGCCGTCTTGCATAATACGGGCGAAGTCGAAACAGGCTGTTGATCATCCATGAAGGACTCCTCACGGGAAGCGATTGACGGCCTGGTGACGCGCAGGCAGTTGCTGATCGCGTGCCTGGCGGTTGCCGCCATCCTCCTGCATTTGCTGCTCAGGTTTGCGTTCCGATGTTCGGCATCCACTTACGAAGCTCCACTAAAGTTGCGCGCTGGTCTTGGGAGGAGCGCCTCTGGTGTGGGACTTGCTGAAGAAGTTGATCCGGCGCGAATTCGGCTCTGACTTGTTGGCCGGCATTTCGATCGTGACTTCGGTGTTATTGGGCGAGTACCTGGCAGGCACGATTGTGGTCCTGATGCTCTCCGGAGGCGAGGCCTTAGAAGCCTTTGCCGTGCGCAGCGCTTCCTCGGTGCTGGAGGCGCTGGCCCGTCGCATGCCGGCCAGCGCCCATCGCAAGCGAATTCCAGCGTCGCCGACGTGGCGCTCGAGCGACATCCAAATCGGCGACACGCTGATCGTCTTACCTCACGAAATCTGCCCCGTCGACGGCACCGTGGTCGAGGGACGCGGAGTCATGGACGAATCCTACCTGACCGGTGAACCGTACATGATGTCGAAGACGCCCGGATCTCAGGTCCTGTCGGGCGCCATCAACGGCGAGTCGGCGCTGACGATTCGGGCCACGAGACTGGCGGTCGATTCGCGTTACGCCAAGATCATGCAAGTCATGCAGGCGTCGCAGCAACCGCGTCCGCGGATTCGCCGGCTGGGAGATCGGCTGGGGGCGTATCTACACGCCGATCGCCGTCGCTGATTGGAATTGCCGCCTGGTGGATTTCGCGGCGATCCGGTGCGATTCCTGGCCGTGATGGTCGTGGCCACGCCGTGCCCGCTGCTGATTGCCATCCCGGTGGCCATCATCGGATCGATTTCGCTGGCGGCCCGCCGAGCGATCATCGTTCGCGATCCAGCCGTACTGGAGCAGGCCGATCAGTGCCAGACAATGATCTTCGACAAGACGGGCACGCTGACCTACGGCAAGCCGCAACTCGAGCATCAAATCACCAGCCCGACAGTTCGACCCGCGTGAAGCCTTGTCGCTGGCGGCGAGTGCCGAGCAGTACTCGAAGCACCCGCTGTCCGAGGCCATCGTCTTCGCGGCCCGCCAGGAGATCTGCCGCATGCAGGAGGTTACGGAAATCAGCGAGCGTCCCGGCCAGGGGTTGCTCGGCTCGTGTCGACGGCCACGATGTCAAGATCACGAGTCGTAGTCGATTGCTGGCGGAGCACCCGGAGTTCCGCGACGCCGTACCGCCGCGCAATCGGTGGGCTGGAGTGCGTGGTCCTGATCGACGATCGGTATGCGGCCACACTTCGCATTCCGCGACATACCCCGCGGGGACGGCGAGTCGTTTGTGCGACATCTTCACGGGACGACATGGTGTCAAGCGTATTGTGTTGTTGTCCGGCGATCGGGACGCAGAGGTCGCCTACCTGGCCAGGCTGGTGGCCATCGACGAGTTCTTTGGCAATCAAAGTCCTGAGCAGAAGCTGGCGTTTGTGCGGGAAGCGACGGCCAGGCAACGCACCCTGTTTGTGGGAGACGGCATCAATGACGCTCCAGCCCTGATGGCGGCAACCGTGGGCATCGCCTTTGGTCAAAACAGCGACGTGACCACCGAGGCGGCGGGAGTCGTGATCATGGATAGCTCGCTGAGCAAAGTGGACGAGTTTATCCATATCAGTCGTCGTATGCGGAAGATCGCCCTGCAAAGCGCCGTGGGGGGCATGGCGATCAGCGTCGTCGGCATGATGCTGGCGGCGGCTGGCTACCTGCCCCCGGTCGCGGGCGCCATCACGCAGGAGGTGATTGACTTGATCGCCGTCTTGAACGCACTCCGCGCCGCCTGGCCGCCTGGTTCGCTGGTGGATTACTAAAGCGGCTGCCTCCCCTCCGCGCCCTCCGCGGTTTGAGAAGATGTAACCGCGGAGGGCGCGGAGAGTGAATTGTTTTTCCGCCGCCCCACCAAGATTCCGACCCGCCAGCCGAATAGCAGAAAGGCTCGGCAGACGAATTAGCCCGCGATTTGCACTCAGACGCCAGCCTTGAACTATATTTCAGGGACGCCAGCCCCGCACGGAACGGGCCAGCCATGTGCCTGGGCCAACCGCATACCGCACTAAAGGAGGACCACCGATGAAGATTCCCATCAAGCGTATTTGCGCCCTGATCGCGATTGTACTGCAGCTCGCCCTGACCGGTGATTCGGCATGGAGCCAGCAGCCTGACAAAACCAGCGCCGAATCGCTGTTCCACCAGGGCTACTACCTGCAACATCACGAACTGGACACGGCCGGGGCGCTGGCCCTGTATGAGCAAGCCCTGGCCGCGAATCCCGATGCGGACATCATCGACCACATTCGCCAGCAGATGCTCGCCATCAAGGCGGATGTCGCGGCCAGCGATTTCGCACGGTTGATGCCGGCCGACTCGCTTGCCTATTTCGAAATAACTGATCCTGCCGAACATCTGGAACAGCTGCTGGCCCTCGTCGGTGTCGCCGGCGATTCCCAGCCCTCCCGGACCGTGACCACAATCCCACTGGACGACGGATTCGTGCTGCCATCCAATTTCAAAGTCGATCCAGATGTGCTCAGCTGTTTCAAAAGTGCCAAGGGGCTGGGTATTGCGGTCACGGGAATGAACCAGCGCGGGGAACCCAAGTTTCTGCTGGCGCTGCATCCTGGCCGCGGAAACCCGATTCGCGGGTTGCTGAAAACGGCCCTGCAGGTCGTTCCCAAGACCGAAACCGCAGGCGGTTATCCGACGTATTGTCATCAAGACAAAATCTGGCTGGTGGAAACGCCGACTCTGATTCTGGTATCGCCCCACAAGCAGCTTGTGGACGCGGCCATCCGACGCATGACCGAACCTCAAGGCTCGTTGGCCTCGCTGGCTTCGTTTCAATCCGCTCGTGAGGCTCGTCAAGATTCATTTGCTTTTGCGTTTGTGGACGGGTCCAACACGATCAAGGCCGTCTCCGCCCACCTGCACGGGGATGCCAACATTCCTCGCGTCCTGTTAGATCTGGACCACGTAACGCGTGCGACGGCGGCACTGGGCACGACCGAATCAGGCATCGAAGCTGAAATCTCCGTCGCGTTCGACGACGACCACCATTCACTGGCCTACAACCTGATTCGCACGGCCCCCGTAAGCGGCGCCACCCTGAACCTGGTACCCAATGATGCTTTGTTTGTGGCCACACTGGGGATCAACCCCACGATGCCGGCTGCGGCGGCGGGCGAAGCACCGCGAAACGGCTTCAGCATGCTGGACCTGGGAAGAGAGTTGTTTGCCAACATTGAGGAAGTCAGTCTATTCGCGATACCGCAACTAACGGACGGGAACAACCCAATTCCTGAATTCGGACTCATTGTGGCATCCAGCAATCCACAACAGTCCGAAAACCTCTGGCGTCAATTGCTGTCGCTGCCGTCCAGGCTGGATCCGAGACCCGAATCGCAAGCGACCGAAATCACGATCCATGGTCAAACGGCCTGGCGATATCGCTTCGCTGAAAAAGATGCGCCCGAGGTCACACTGACCAGACTCAGCGAGCGTGCGATGATCGTCGGAACAGCGAAAACCGTGGACTCAATGCTGGCCGCCAAACCGGCAGCGGAAGCTCGCGGTGCGTTTGCCGGCCGCCTCAAGCAGCTGCCCGACCACGTCAGCAAAGCCGCATTTGTGAACATGGGTCAGGCTCTGAAGCTCGCGGGTCAAGTAGCACCGCCCAGTGAGCGGGAGCAGCTGTTGCGAATCAGCGAACTTTGCCGAGATACTCGGTTGACGTTGACCTCGGATGAAGCCCCCGCAGCGTGGTCGATCAGCATAAATGCCGTGGGCATTCCCAAAGTCCGGGACGTGGTCACGGCCGTTGCGGAATCGCTTGGCGAGAAGCGGGCAACGACGTCAGTGAATTCGCAACGTTGAGTTCCGGCTCCCTCCCCCACGGGCAAGGGTGATGCGGTCGCTCAGACTCCCTCCCCCACGGGCAAGGGTGAGGCGGTCGCTGTTTCGGGCACGGACATGGCAGCCGGAAATCTCAAGCGTCACGCAGCACGCGCGGCAGCCAATATATTGCGACCGAATCATACCCTTGCCGTGTGGGGAGGGTTGGGGAGGGGCCGCACTGCCAACACGCCCTGAAGGCACAAGCGGCCACCTGCAGGTACTCCCTCCCCCACGGGCAAGGGTGATGCGGTCGCTGCTTCGGGCACGGACGTGGCAGCCGGAAATCTCAAGCGTCATATAAGACGAATGGCAGCCAATTCGTCGCGACCGAATCACACCCTTGCCGTGTGGGGAGGGTAGGGGAGGGGCCGCACTGCCAACACGCCCTGAAGGCATAAGCGGCCACCTGCAGGTACTCCCTCCCCCACGGGCAAGGGTGATGCGGTCGCTGCTTCGGGCACGGACGTGGCAGCCGGAAATCTCAAGCGTCATATAAGACGAATGGCAGCCAATTCGTCGCGACCGAATCACACCCTTGCCGTGTGGGGAGGGTTGGGGAGGGGCCGCACTGCCAACACGCCCTGAAGGCATAAGCAGCCACCTGCAGGTACTCCCTCCCCCACGGGCAAGGGTGATGCGGTCGCTGCTTCGGGCACGGACGTGGCAGCCGGAAATCTCAAGCGTCATATAAGACGAATGGCAGCCAAGCCACCGCGACCAAATCATACCCTTGCCGTGTGGGGAGGGTTGGGGAGGGGCCGCACTGCGAGCACGCCCTGAAGGCATAAGCGGCCACCTGCAGGTGGCCGCTCGCAACGCATGAGTCAACCAGCGATCGACGCCCCAAAAAAAAGACCCCTCCCCTGCCCTCCCCACGCGGATTTGGCTTGTTTCAGCGAGCAGTCTTCACCTGCGCGACGCACTTGGTTGCGTTCACCCTCCACCAGCTTCCACACCCAACCAGTTATCCACTCGCTGAAACGCCAAATCCCGCGGGGGAGGGAGTTCTTCGTACTCCCTCCCCCCGGCAAGGGTGATTTGGTCGCTGCTTCGGGCACGACGTGCGCAGCCGACCATCTCAACAACGATGCACCTGTGGACGGTTGCGTCTCGTCAATCCGCGACCAAATCATACCCTTGCCGTAGTGGGGAGGGTTGGGGAGGGGCCGCAATGTGGGCACGCCCTGAGGCATAAGCGGCCACCTTCAGGGGCCGCTCGCGACGTATGGTCAAGTCACGTCGATCGACGCCGCGCGTAGCAGACCCCTCCCCTGCCCTCCCCACGCGGATTTGGCTTGTTTCAGCGAGCAGTCTTCTCCTCGGACGTCTGCGTGCGATTCGCCCTCCACCTGCTTCCAGCCCGACCGTTGTCCGCTCGCTGAAACGCCAAATCCCGCGGGGGAGGGAGTTCCTGACTCCCTCCCCCCGGGCAAGGGTGATTTGGTCGCGCTCGGGCCACGACGTGCGCAGCCAGACCATCTCAACAACGATGCACCTGTGGAGGTTGCGTCTCGTCAATTCCGCGACCAAATCATACCCTTGCCGTAGTGGGGAGGGTTGGGGAGGGGCCAATGTGGGTGGATCGGCGAGCACGCCCTCCAGGCATATGCGAGCGACCTATTGGTCGCATCACGCAACGCATGAGTCAACCAGCGATCGACGCCCCAAAAAAAAGACCCCTCCCCTACCCTCCCCACGCGGATTTGGCTTGTTTCACCGAGCAGTCTTCACCTGCGCAACGCACTTGGTTGCGTCACCCTCCACCTTCTTCCACACCCAACCAGTTATCCACTCGTTGAAACGCCAAATCCCGCGGGGGAGGGAGTTCTTTTACTCCCTCCCCCACGGGCAAGGGTGAGGCGGTCGCTGCTTCGGGCACGGACGTGGCAGCCGAAGATCTCAAGCGTCATACAAGACGAATGGCAGCCAATTCGTCGCGACCAAATCATACCCTTGCCGTGTGGGGAGGGTAGGGGAGGGGCCGCACTGCCACACGCCCTGGATGGATCAGCGGCCACCTGAAGGTGGCCGCTCGCAACGTATGAGTCAACCACGATCGACGCCCCAAAAAACAAACCCCTCCCCAACCCTCCCCACGCGGATTTGGCTCGTGTCAGCGAGCAGTCTTCACCTGCGCGACGCACTTGGTTGCGTCACCCTCCACCATCTACCAAACCCAACCAGTTATCCACTCGCTGAAACGCCAAATCCCGCGGGGGAGGGAGTTCAGACTCCCTCCCCCACGGGCAAGGGTGATGCGGTCGCTGCTTCGGGCACGGACGTGGCAGCCGGAAATCTCAAGCGTCATATAAGACGAATGGCAGCCAATTCGTCGCGACCGAATCACACCCTTGCCGTGTGGGGAGGGTAGGGGAGGGGCCGCACTGCCAACACGCCCTGAAGGCACAAGCGGCCACCTGAAGGTGGCCGCTCGCAACGCATGAGTCAACCAGCGATCGACGCCCCAAAAAAAAAACCCTCCCCAACCCTCCCCCCGTGCCCGCCCAAGCCTACGTGGACCCGCGGATCATTCGAAGCCTGATAACTATAGTGAGGATTCACGTCCCGCCGAATCGTATTACCTCCCAGCAGGACATGCAGCACGGCTCCCACGTCATCGCGTCCGAATTCATTGACTGCACGCACCAACAGCCAGTGTTGTTGTGTTCCGATTTGATTGATCAAGACTTCCGCGGCGGCTCGGCTGGTACGTGATGTAGCATGAATCGTGCCCAGAGGAGGCAATCGAAACGCACGTCCATCGCCAATCAACAACACATTGGCTTCCGCGAACGGGTCCACGCCTGTAGTAAGCACGTCGGGTAGTGACGCGTCCGTGCGCTTGAAACAGGTCCAGCAGCCCGTCATTGTCAAAATCGATCAGGCCCACTAACCTGGCACTGCATTCGGCTAGAGAGTTACCAAAAAAAAGCCCGGCCGCAAGGATTGCGACCGGGCATTTTGCTTAATAAAGAATCACGCTTTGCGCCCAATTAGCCACGTCGGCGAATGCCCAGCAGCGCCATGCCAGCCAGCGCCAGCAGGCCAACACAACCTGGCTCTGGCACAGCCTGGAAGCTCAGCGAGCTACCGGCCTCCAGAAATCCGTCTACGGCATCTGGATTGTCTTCAAACGTTTCGTAGGTCCAAACGTAGATCGAACCATCGGTAAGAACCAGGTCGGGAATACCAACCGTATCCAGCTTGACGATACCACCGCTGGAGTTGTTTTCATTAGTTACGTTGCCGCCCGTTGCCGAAGGCGTCAATTGTACTTCGATGATCCCGTCACCTTCCTGGTCAAAACCGAATACCATCTCGCTGCCCCAGCTGGCACCAACGGTGGTCTGGAACAAATCCCAGCCGATACCGTTGAGAATGGTCCCAGGTCCCCCTAGAGAAACGGAAAACCCCTGAGCGATGTTGTCCGGATCGGTAATACCAGCACCAAATGGATCGGCTTCCAAGTCCCAAAACTCAACGCCAGAAACGTCAACCGTCGTAACGACGCCGTTGTCTTCGGACGCGGGCTGACCAACATTGTCCGAGTTCAAGGCCGGACCATTCGGAACCACAGTGCCGGGCTTTTGGGCCATGGCAATAGAACCGCACAGTAAGATAAGGGTTGCTGCAAAGGCGAGACTCTTCATCATTACACTCCTCCCAAAAAGGTAAACTTGAGCGCCAACATGCGCTCGATCATCTGTACAACTGGTGCCTGGAGTCAATTTCCAGAATCGACATTGGCACCATCAAAAAAACACCAACGCTTCCGCACGCTCCGCAAAAAGCGTGAAGAAGCCTTGGTGTTTGTGTGGGTCACTCAGTGGCTGCCCTGTCATGCCTGCCGTGCGCATCCAAACGGCGCAAAAAACACCCGTGCCCTAACTCGTGTACATCAGACTGCGCGAACTAAAGCGTCGGTATTTCCTGGCTACGGCGGCGTTGTTTGGTCAATGGAATTAGTTCTTACCTCAAAGTTTGACTGATAATCAACTACCGTAGTCGTCCGCAAACCGATTGTCAATAGTCCTGGTTGAAATAAGAGGAAAAATCATCGCAATTCGCCACGGCACGAGCAATCCGGCCGCAACGAAAGAACTCCCTTCCCCACGGCAAGGGTGATGCGGTCGTAACCTGGTTATTCGAGTGTGGCGGCCACAACTCGCAGGGACACGCAAGACACCCGGCAGCCATTCCACGGCGACCGAAGCGTACCCTTGCCGTTGTGCGGATGGCTGGGAGGGGTCGGCCAGACCACGCCTGGCTCCCTCCCCCACGGCAAGGGTGATGCGGTCGCAACCTGGTTATTCAAGTGTGGCGGCCACAACTCGCGAGGGACACGCAAGACACCCGGCAGCCATTCCACGGCGACCGAAGCGTACCCTTGCCGTTGTGCGGATGGCTGGGGAGGGGTCGGCCAGACCACGCCTGGCTCCCTCCCCCACGGCAAGGGTGATGCGGTCGCAACCTGGTTATTCAAGTGTGGCGGCCACAACTCGCGAGGGACACGCAAGACGCCCGGCAGCCATTCCACGGCGGCCGAATCGTACCCTTGCCGTTGTGGGGAGGGCTGGGGAGGGGTCGGCCAGACCACGCCTGGCAAACCGGTGCGTACTCTTGCCTCCTACAGCCTGTGCGCCACGCCGTGCTCTGCACGCCAAAGGACGCTCGTCCCTCCACCTCCAAGAGACCCCTCCCCAACCCTCCCCACGCCGATTTGGCATGTTTCAGCGAGCGGGATTCGCCACGACCAAGATCAACAACATTTCCGTCGCAACCACCACGTCAGCTCGCTGAAACGCCAAATCCCGCGGGGGAGGGAGTTCGGACTCAGGAAATGAGAAACCGCGCGTCGACCGTGTGGATGCGGGATGGCTGCAGGATGCTCTCAAACAGCGTTGCCAGCGCGTACAGCTGTCCAACGTCCACACGCGTCGTTTGGCTGGGAGCCGACACCACCTCGATCCGCATTTGGTCAACCCGCAAGCTCAACCGGTCACTTTCTACCAAGAATCCATCTGCGCGTCGCAAGAGTCGCATCGTTTGCGAATCGATGCGCGCGAGCATCTGATCGGGCGAAAGCACACAGAATCCGTCGTGCGGTGCCCCCTCGTCAAACGCTTTCCGCGATCCAAAGAAACTCGGCTTCATCAAATACGGACCGTCGTACTCCGGACAGAACGTGTCACAGTTGCCGCAGTGGTTGCAATAGTCGGCGAAGTTGGCAATCTGCTGTTGACGCTCCAACTGAAACAACTTCTCTTCACCGCAGGCCCGCCAACTGCCATCCGTCCCGACTTCGATATCCTGATACGTAATTTCCGTCGGCTGGGTTTCATAAACAAAATTGGCATCGTTGGGACACACCGGGATACACTTGTAACAGGTGATGCAATCGAACAGCGTGAGATGAGAATCGATCCGTCGCGGTACGGAGGCGTTCTTGGCCTGATAGTAACGCTCGTCCGCCTGTGTTTCGGCAAGCACTTCCATGGTGTTCAAACACCCTGCCTCGACGGGATCCTGGGTGGTGTCGCGTGCGGACCGGCAGTCCAGTAGGTAATCGGCGATGTTGGTCGCGCCAACCCGCTGCATGTCATTTCGCAGTTCTGTCAGGTACGGAGGCAAGCGTCCGTACCCTCCGGTTTTGAGCAGGTCGGTGCAGGTCGTAATCGGCACGAAGCCGCACTGCACGAGCTTGAAGAAGTTTTTGCGGTCGACACCCGCCGAGAACGAAATCGGCACCGCCGACCCGACCGCCTGCCGGTACTCGCCGGCCAGCGTCAGCGTAATCACATGCAAAGGCGCTCCGGACAGATACATAATCTTTTCTGCACTCGGAAAGAAATCACGGTGGTTGTGCACCTCCAGCGTATTGGAAAATTTCGCTCCGAACGACAGCCCCTGACGCGCGGCCAGGCGCCGTCAGACGGCGAGTCATTTCCACCGATTCGTTAAACTGCAGACCACTGCTGTAAGCCGACTCGTTGACCCGAATCTGCTGGTAGCCCATCACGTCGTACAACAGGTGCTCCAGCCGTTCCTTGCCCAGCATGGGCGGGTTCATCTTGACAATCGTGTGTACGCCGACCTCCGCCAGCAGATACTCGCAGATCCTCTCGATTTCGTCCGCTGGGCATCCGTGAAACGTCGAGAGCGTCACGCTGCGACTGAGCCGCGTGGGAAAATCGAGGTCGCGCAGCAAACCAAGCCGCCGCGGAAGCGACGATCGCAGGCGCTCGACCGACTGCGTGGCATCGATCATTCCGTCCATGAATCGGCGGACTTTGTCCGACTTGATGCCGGCGAGGTCGTAGCCAATCGACATGTCGTAGATCGTCCCCAGCGCTTCCGAGCGCATGTCGATTGACGGGAACGGATCGCCGAAATGCTCCGCAGCGCTGGCCAACATGTGAATCAACATGGCGCCCTGCACGTACTGGTCCAAGGATTCCTCGACGAGCAACTCTTGGAACCATTCGACGTTGTAGCCAACGTTTGTGGCGTCGATGCAGGGACGAGGAATCTTCAGCCGGTCGTTCACTTGCACCGTCTTCAATTCCATTATCCGACCACCCGCCAGCCAAGATAGCACGATGTTTTGTGCCATTTGAGATTGAGGGCCGGAGGCGGGGCCCACTGCGTTGGCAGCGGTCATGTCGTGAAACGGCACGGTCAGATCGATCGCGCCATGATCAACCGGCAGGTACCACTTGGCCTGCGGCAGGTCGAAGATCGATTGTTGACCAGCAAATTCCAGCCGCATGCGATCGATGTGCTGAACAAACGGTGTGCAAAACAGCTCGACCATCGGAAGTTGTTTCTCGAGAACCCGGTTTCGGTGCGATCGCGGCGGAGATACCATACGCAGTCATGAGCCAATACCTGACCCGAATCACCTGTACGTATTGTGGCTGGCGTTTCCCGGCAACGCCACCCGAGCGGCCCTGGATGACGTGCGATCACTGCCGACGTGCGGATGGCATTCTGGAGCTCGCGTACGACCTGGCCGGCGTGCGTGAGCAGTGGCTGCGCACGCCGCTGGCCGATCGAGCCTTGAATCATCTGGCGCTACGCCGAACTGCTGCCGCTTGCGGAGCGCTCGATTCCCGCGACGTGGTCGGTCGGCTGGACGCCGCTCGTCGAGGTCCCGCGGTTAGCCCAAGCGCTAGGGCTGCGGCAGCTGCTTTGCAAGGATGAAGGGCGCAACCCCACGGCATCGTTCAAGGATCGCGCCAGTTCGGTTGGCGTGGCCCACGCACTGCAGTACGAGGCTGGCACGATCGCCTGCGCTTCGACGGGCAACGCGGCCACCAGTCTGGCAGGGCATGCCGCGCTGGCCGGATTGCCCGCGGTGATTTTTGTACCCGATTCCGCTCCCGAACCCAAGCTTGCGCAACTGCTCGTTTACGGCGCGAAAGTTGTCGCCGTCCAGGGAAGTTACGACGCGGCGTACCGGCTGTGCACGGAGGCCTGCGAGCGATTCGGCTGGTACAACCGTAACTGCGCTATGAACCCCGTGCTGGTGGAAGGCAAGAAGACCGGGGGCTTGGAACTCGCGGAACAGATCTCCCTGCGTGGCGAGACGCTTGATTGGGTCGCCGTTAGCGTCGGCGACGGCTGTACGATTGCCGGAATCTGGAAGGGTATGAAGGAAATGCACGCGCTGGGAGTCATCGAGCAGCTGCCGCGGATGCTGGCCGTGCAGGCCGCGGCGATGGCCCCGATTCAATACGCACTGGAACATGATGAGCTGCCGCCCAACATCGACGGCGGGACCCTGGCCGACAGTATCAACGTGCCCGTACCCCGGAACTGGCGACGAGCGGTGCGGGCCATCCGCGAATCGCATGGGCAGCTTGTCTGTGTGTCGGACGATCAAATCCTGGCCGCCATGCGCGCGGCAGGTGCCCAGGGCGTGTTTGCCGAGCCAGCCGCGGCGGCGGCCGTCGCCGGCATCGTGCTGGCGTGCGCAAACGGCATACTCACGCGCAACGATCGTGTGGTGGCCATGATCACGGGCAGCGGCCTGAAAGATACCAAAAATGCCATTGCCGCCGGCGGCGAGCCGCTGCGGATTGCACCAGATCTCGAGGCACTCGCGGAGGCGCTGGGGATATAATGGACCGCTCAATCATCGAGTGCCCTTGGCGCTCGACTCGGTGGCTTGCTGCCTGACGGCTACAACCTGCTGATCCGACACGGATCCCCACCGAGCTCGCCTCGGTGGCTTGCTGCCTGACGGCTACAACCTGCTGATACGACACGGATCCCCACCGAGCTCGACTCGGTGGCTTGCTGCCTGACGGCTACAACAAATGCATTCATCGGATGGACGGTAGCTTCCAGGCAGCAAGCCACCGACGCGAGGTCGGGTGGGGAGCTGATCGCGGCCAAGTGCGCGGTAGCTTCCAGGCAGCAAGCCACCGACGCGAGGTCGGGTGGGGAGCTGATCGCGGCCAAGTGCGCTGGTAGCTTCCAGGCAGCAAGCCACCGACGCGAGGTCGGGTGGGGCTGATCGCGGCCAAGTGCGTTGGTAGCTTCCAGGCAGCAAGCCCACCGACACGAGGTCGGGTGGGGAGCTGTCGCGGCCAAGTGCGCTGGTAGCTTCCAGGCTACAACCTGCTGATACGACACGGATCCCCACCGAGCTCGCCTCGGTGGCTTGCTGCCTGACGGCTACAACCTGCTGATACGACACGGTTCCCCACCGAGCTCGCCTCGGTGGCTTGCTGCCTGACGGCTACAACCTGCTGATACGACACGGCTCCCCACCGAGCTCGCCTCGGTGGCTTGCTGCCTGACAGCTACAACCTGCTGATACGACACGGTTCCCCACCGAGCTCGACTCGGTGGCTTGCTGCCTGACGGCTACAACCTGCTGACACGACACGGTTCCCCACCGAGCTCGCCTCGGTGGCTTGCTGCCTGACGGCTACAACCTGCTGATACGACACGGTTCCCCGCCGAGCTCGCCTCGGTGGCTTGCTGCCTGACAGCTACAACCTGCTGATACGACACGGTTCCCCACCGAGCTCGACTCGGTGGCTTGCTGCCTGACGGCTACAACCTGCTGATACGACACGGATTCCCACCGAGCTCGCCTCGGTGGCTTGCTGCCTGACAGCTACAACCTGCTGATACGACACGGATCCCCACCGAGCTCGTAGCTTCCAGGCAGCAAGCCACCGACGCGAGGTCGGGTGGGGCTGATCGCGGCCAAGTGCGCTGATAGCTTCCAGGCTACAAGCGGGGCCGCACCTAATACGCGGCGCCTCCGGCCCCTTGCCACTCGACAAACAGTTGCCGGCATTCGTCGCGCAACGTGTCGGGAAACAGCTGCACCGGACTACGCCCCAGCCTGACGATGTCTTGGGCGCTGATCGACAATTCGTTAAAACCGGCGTCTGCGGCATCGGCAATCGTGGCTCCGTAGTAGACGCTTTCCACGCGAGCCCAGTGGAGCGCCGACATGCACATCGGACACGGCTCACACGTGGTGGCCACGATGCAGCCTTCCAACAAAATCTGCTGGGCCGCGCGGCAGGCTTCGCGGACGGCTGTAACTTCTGCGTGCGCTGTAATGTCGGTTGTGTCCCAAACGACGTTGTGCGAAACCGCCAGCAATTCCCCGTCGCGTGCGATCGCACAGCCGAAAGGTGAATTCCCTCTGGCAATGCCCTCGCGGCATTTCTGAATGGCCAGCTGCATCAGCTCGTTAGGGTCGTACATGTTATCGGTCCTGGGTCCTGGACTTACAGACTGGAACGCCGCACGATTTCTTCGGCAAGCTGAACGGGATCATCCAGGTCACGTGCGCGACGGCGGCATCGTCGACTTCACATCGTACACAAAGCTTCGGATGCTCGCGCCAGTAGGTACGCAGCGCTGCTATTGAGTCCTCGCTCAATAGTCGCTCGACGACGATCGGTGGAATCAGGATCGGATGACCGCCCTTGCCACCAAAGGTGGGAATGATCGTGCATGTCGGATTGCGGATTGACTCGTCGCAAAGACGGCTGATCGTATCTGGCCGCACGGCGGGGTGGTCACCCAGCTGCAGCAGGACCGGGTCACCGGGCCAGTTCGCAGATGCCACGCGCAGGCCCGCGAGTGCCGATTCGGACATTTGCCGCGTACCGGGGGCCGCGGCGACCAGGAAGGAGCGCCGCCGAGGCTGTCAATCACCCGATCCTGGTCAGCGTCGACGACGACAATCATTTGATGGCAGGCGGCAGAAATCGTGTCGAACGCCAGTGCTACCAGCGGTTTCGTCTGGCCCTCCGCGGAGGGCATTTCGATCAACTGCTTGGTGCGACCCATGCGGGTGCCTTTCCCCGCAGCGAGCAGCACGCCGACTAACCGCGGTGCACTCAATTCTTCGCTCGATTTTTTTGAGGTTGGATAATCGCCAGCGCAGCGGGCGAATCTTTCATGGGCAAGCTGACGTCGAATCTGACCGTCGAATTGGTAGAGTGCTCCGGCAATCGCCGGCGCGGTGGGCACGAGACCGATCTCGCCCACGCCTCGAGCGCCGAACGGGCACTCCGGGTCTTGTTCTTCCACGAAGATCAATTCCATCTCCGGCATCTGATGGGCCCGCAACACGCCGCAATCGTTCATCTTCTTGGCCTGATCTGCCCGCCCGCGACGGCAAAATCTTCGGTCAAGGCGTAGCCGATTCCCATGTGCAGCGAGCCGTACATCTGGCCATCGAGATGCACGGGATTGATCACACGCCCGACGTCATGCGCGGCGATCATTTTCGCCAGCGCCCCGTCGTTCGTCGAGAATCGCCACTTGAGTGGCGAATCCGTAAGTCAGATGCGTTCTTGGCCCGCCCGGCTTGTCGACGTCACAGCCCAACTTGCTGGTGTAGTCACAAATCCACTCGCCGTGGAATTCGCGTCCGGCAAGCTCGCCAGCGTCGTTGCCCGCGTCGAGTTCGGCTCGCAAGGCTGCACCCGCTTCGGCGATCGCGTTGCCGGCCAGCACCGTGGCTCGGCTGGCGGTCGTCTGGCCGCAGTTCAAGTTTCAGGAGGTATCTGTCGAAACCGTCGAACAGCTCAGGCGGCAGCCCTGTCGCCTCGACGGCGAATTGAATGCAGACGGTGAACAGACCCTGGCCCATTTCGGTGAAGCCGGTGCGGATATGGACGCGATCGTCTTCCAGTACGTCAATGCCGCGCGACCAATATCGGGCATGCCGTTGCCGATTCCCACGTTTTTGATGCCGCAGGCGATGCCGGCGTACCTGGCCGACCTTGTACTGATCCTTGACGGCTTCGAGTGTCTTGCGGAGCCCAAACGGTTTGTCAAGCAACTGGCCCGTCGCAAACGCTTCGCCCGGCTCGAGGATGTTGCGATCGCGGATGTCGTAGGCGTCGATGCCCACCTTTTCGGCGAGTCGATCGAGCAACCCTTCGATGGCGAACGCAGCCTGGTTGCGCCGAATCCACGCATTGCACCGCAGGGCGGGTTGTTGGTGTAAACGGCCAGCGATTCCATATCGATGGCCGGCAACCCGGTAGGGGCCCGTACAGTGTCCGCCGGTCCGCTCGAGCACCTTCGCTCCCACCGACGCGTAGGCGCCCTTGTCACCGATGATCCGCGCTTTGACGGCCGGTGATCCGCCCTTCCGCGTCGCAGCCAATCTTGTAAGTCAGCTCGATCGGATGTCGCTTGGGGTGAATGCGGAAACTTTCTTCACGGGTCAGCGTCATCTTGATCGGACGGCCTACCAGCCAGGCCATCATCGCGGTTTGCGCTTGGATCGACATGTCCTCCTTGCCGCCGAACGCACCGCCGTTACTCACCAGCTCGACCAAGACCCGATCCGTTTCGACGCCTAACACGCTGGCGATCTGTCGCTGATCGTCGAAGACTCCCTGTCCCTGGCTGTAAACGTGCAACCGCCGCTCGGGCGGCTCACCCTGCGGCACGGCCACACACGCTTCGGGCTCAAGAAACAGGTGTTCGATGAATTGGGTGCGGTAAGTGTCTTCGATGAACGTGGGCCGAGTTGGCAAATGCCGCTTCGATGTCGCCCCGTTTGAGCACCGACTTACTGAGCAAGTTCGACTCTGCGCCGGGGATGAACCAAGGGGGCATCGGGTTGCAGCGCCGCGTGCGGATCGGTGACTGGTGTCAGGACTTCGTAATCGACGTGAATCAGTTCGGCGGCTCGTCGTGCCAGCAGTTGTGTATCGGCTACGACGGCCGCCAGCACGTCGCCCGTGCATCGGGTGACTTCACCGATGCCGATGAACACTGGCCAGTCTTTTTCGATCAGGCCGACGTAGGGGTCACCCGGGACATCGGCCGCGGTGATCACACGGTGAACACCGGTCATGGATTCCAAGCCGCTCGCATCAATCGACTTGATTCTGGCCCGAGGATGGCCGGACAGTTTCAACGCCCCGAACAACATTCCCTCGACCTTCATATCATCAACGAACTTCCGATCGCCCAGGACCGCGTCGTGTCCGGTATACCTGGGCAGACTCGTGCCGACCTTGCCGGACAGATCCTGCAGTGTCGGCTCGGGCAAGGCTTCACCCCGACGAATTTTGCTGTATAGCTCGATACTGTCGACAATCTGCTGATATCCGGTACAGCGACAAAGATGTGGTTTGCAGGCGGTGGCGATCTGTTCACGTGAAGGCGAGGGGTGCTGCAGACAAAGACCTACCGCCCGCATGGCGAAACCGGGAATACAAAATCCACACTGGACGCCGCCGCAGTGGACAAAACTATCCGCGATCATCTGTCGATGTCCGGCATCGAGTCCCTCCAGCGTGGTTATTGACTTTCCCTCAGCCTTGGCGGGTTTCAAAGCGCAGGAAAGTACCGCCTTGCCCTCCATCAACACGGTGCAGCAGCCGCATTGCGCTTGGGGCTGACAACCGTTCTTGGGTGATATGATGTTCAGCTGGTCGCGAAGGACGTCCAGCAGCGTCATCGAGGGATCAGCAACTTCAACCCGCGTTTTTTGGCCATTCAGCGTACATGAGAGGATGTACGTAGCTGTTGACGTAGCTGCCGTAGTGGCCATGCTGACGATTCTCCTTGGACGTTGTGCGTGCTGGTATTTTCCCACAACGCCTGGTGCCCCACAACCTTGATGGCGGGCAAAACGGCTCGAATTGTTGGCCGGCGCGAGCGGTAAAACACTTCGTGCGCAGTGAGTCCTGCTGCCGAGGGGACAACGGCATGGGAACCGCGGAGGACGCGGAGGACGCGGCGGACGCGGAGGACGCGGAGGACGCGGTGGACGCGGTGGACGCGGAGGACGCGGAGGGGCGCGGAGGGGCGCGGAGGGGTGCGGAGGGGGCGCGGAGGGGCGCGGAGGGGGCGCGGAGGAGCAGCGTCCACGGATGACATGGATTCCGCGCACTCCGCGGTTATTCTTCATTAACGGCAAGAGCATCACGCGACCTCGGCGTGGCCAAAAGGACAACAATCCAGGACAGCCCAGGTACAATTGGATAACGATCAATCAAGATCGCGGCCCCAAGCCAAAAACGGGCTCGATCGGCCACCTGCACCTTGGAATTCGGCCGTACCGTCTGCTATAAGAACGGGCTTTGGTGTTCGGTTAGAATTGGGAGCCATGTATGGCCGTTGAGTCTGATTACCTCCGCCTGGGTGCTGCTACGAAACGCGAATGGTTCACTTTCTTCGCGACTTGGTCGCGATTCCTTCCGAATCCTCGGAAGAGCGCGAGGTGATCGAGCGCATCCGGCGCGAGATGAAGGGCACGGGCGCGTTTGACTCCATCAAAGTTGACAAACTCGGGAACTTGCTGGGCTACGTGGGAAAGCCAGGCAAGCACAAGAAGTTGATCGCGATTGACGCCCACGTGGATACGGTCGGAGTTGGCGATCCGTCGGAATGGAAACACGATCCGTACAAGGGTAAAGTAGAAGGGGGCAGTGTCTGGGGTCGCGGCGCAGGGGACCAGGAGGGAGCAATCGCCGCCATGGTGTACGCAGCCAAGATCATGCGCGACCTCAAACTCGATTTGTCCGAATATTGCCTGCTGATGACGTTCACGGTAATGGAGGAAGATTGCGACGGGCTGTGCTGGCAGTACCTTGTGAACGAACAGCGGATCATACCGGACGCAGTCGTCGTCACCGATTCCACAAACTGCCAGATCCTCCGGGGTCATCGCGGACGGATGGAGATCGGCGTGACCTGCAAAGGCAAGTCTTGCCATGGATCGATGCCTGAGAAAGGGGACAACGCCGTCTACAAGATTGCCAAGGTGACCGGTGAGATTGAGAAACTGAACGAGCGGCTGCGATCCGATCCGTTTCTAGGCAAAGGAACCATCACGGTCAGCTACGTGGACTGCAAAACGCCGAGCCGCTGCGCCGTCCCCGGAGAGGCCTACATTCATCTCGATCGTCGGCTGACGGTGGGCGACACCAAGCGCTCCGCCGTGGCCGAAGTCAAGGATGCGGTAGCGCGAGCGGGCGTTAGAGCGCAGGTGGAAGTGCTCCACTACGCTCGACCCAGTTACACCGGATTGGTTTACCCGACTGAAAAGTACTATCCCACCTGGTGCGCAGCGGAAGACGCGCTGCAAGTTCAGGCGGCGGTCAAGTCCTACCACGAGACGATCGGTAAGACGCCCACCATGCACCGCTGGACGTTCAGCACCAATGCCGTGTCGATCGCCGGAATGTACGGCATTCCCTGCGTGGGTTTCGGACCAGCACCCGAAAGCGTGGCCCACACCGTCAATGATTCGGTGCCGATCGAACACCTGGTCCGTTGTGCAGCATTCTACGCCCGTTACGGCCAGGCCTATTGCGATCTGGCTGCCGGTCGTCCCCACCAGACGTCCATGAAATTCAAACGCAAGACATTAGGCTGAAGTCCTATTCCGTCGACCGCATCGCATCGCCGTTGGGGCCGATCCTCAGGAACCATCATGGCAAATCTAAAAGGCAAACATTACATAGAAACCCAAGACCTGAGTCTGGACGAACTGCAGCTGTTGTTGGACACGGCCAGCGAGTTGAAGGCCAAGTTTCACCGTGGCGAACCAACGCTGCTGTTACCGCATCAGACTGCATTTTTGCTGTTTTTCGATAAGTCGACGCGAACTCGTAATGCCTTCGAGGCAGGGATGACGCAGTTGGGTGGTCACGCTCATTTTCTTGATGCCGACGTGACGCAGATCAGCCACGGCGAAACACCAGAAGATACGGGCAAGATCCTGGCCTCCATGGGACACGGTATCTGCATTCGGCACGACCTGGTTTTGAACGAAGGCAACACATACATGCGCAGGATGGCCAACGCCGTTGATGTCCCTATCATCAACATGCAATGCGACGTCGATCATCCCACGCAAACGCTGGCCGACCTGATGACGATTCGCGAGCAGTTTGGCGTTAACCTTGCCGGCAGGAAAATCGCTGTCAGTTGGGCCTATGCCCCCTCTTATGCCAAACCGCTCAGCGTCCCGCAGGGCTTGATCACTTTGATGACGCGCTTTGGGATGCATGTCTCGTTGGCGCATCCGCCTGGTTACAACCTGGTCGAGCGTACGGTCGAGGCGGCCAGGGTCAATGCAGCCGCCGCGGGCGGCTCCTTTGAAATCGTCGAAAATATGGACGCCGCGTTGGAGGGTGCGGATGTCGTCTATCCCAAAAGCTGGGGTGTTTACGAGCTGATGCTCGCACGACAGGGACTACAGCGAAAAACAGGACATCGATCAGAATCAACGTGACTGTCTGGCCATGAACGAAAAGTACCGGGATTGGATTTGCGACGAGCGCCGCATGTCGCTGGCCAAACCGCATGCCGTGTACATGCACTGCCTGCCGGCCGATCGTGGCTCGGAGGTCAGCGACGCCGTAATCGATGGGCCACAATCGATAGTCTTTCGTGAAGCGGAAAACCGTTTGCATACCGCGAAGGCGATCATGGCGTGTACAATGCGGGAACGACCCTTTGTCTGATGCAGATTGATCATGTCTAACTCGCCAGTTTCAACCTGGTCAGCGAACAAGCCCGCTGCGGCGCCGCTGGTCATCGTCGCGCTGGGGGGCAACGCCATCAGTGCTGCGGGGACCGAAGGCAACATCGAACAACAGTTCGAGCAGACGCGCCGGACAGCCATCACGCTGGCGGATGCGATCGAGCGCGGCTATCGCCTGGTCATCACGCACGGAAATGGCCCGCAAGTCGGTAATATTCTTCGCCGTGTCGAAATTGCCTCCAGCGAACTCTACCCCATCCCCCTGGAAGTCTGCGTGGCGGACACGCAAGCGGGTATGGGCTACATGATTGGACAGTGTCTCACGAACGAACTGCTCAAACGCGGTCACGAGGTCTGGCCAACAACGATTGTGACTTCCGTGCTGATCGACGCGGATGATCCGGCATTCCATATGCCGACCAAACCTATTGGGCCCCGGCTGAATAAAGACGTTGCCGAACTTCACGTGCAGCGTGATGGTTGGCAAATTTGCGAGCTGGAACCCGGACAATATCGGCGAATCGTTCCTTCGCCCCGCCCGCGAAGAATACTCGAACTGCCAACAATTGCCGAACTGGTTGACCAAGGGGAACTCGTGATCTGCTGTGGCGGAGGGGGAATTCCCGTCTTGCGGAATAACGGTGGGTACCGAGGGGCGCCGGCAGTTGTCGACAAGGACGGTACCTCGTGCATGCTGGGCATCCAGTTAAGAGCCGCCTGCCTGGCCATACTGACGGATGTCGACTACGCCTACGTGGATTACGGAAAAAGTACGCAGCGGGCGCTCGAGCGCTTGACGATCGCGGAAGCGGAGTCCCTGGTCCAGCAAGGCCATTTCCCGGCGGGATCGATGCTGCCCAAAATTGAGGCTGCCATCGATTTCGCACGCTCTAGCATTCGGCCTGGCGTCCAAGCCATCATCACCAGTTCCGACAAGCTGGTGGAAGCGCTGGAGGGCAAAGTCGGTACGCGAGTTGTCGCGGACACAGAACCCAACGGAACTTCACTCCAGGCGTGAACGAGACTGCAAGGCTGGATCAGCGAACGACGATATCGCCACATCACCGCCGAGCTCGGATGGGGAGTGATGCCGCTCGCCAGCGCTTGTAGCTGTCAGGCAGCAAGCCACCGAGGCGAGCTCGGATGGGGAGTGATGCCGCTCGCCAGCAGCTTGTAGCTGTCAGGCAGCAAGCCACCGAGGCGAGCTCGGTGGGGATCCGTGTCGTATCAGCAGGTTGTAGCTGTCAGGCAGCAAGCCACCGAGGCGAGCTCGGATGGGGAGTCCGATGCCGCTCGCCAGCGCTTGTAGCTGTCAGGCAGCAAGCCACCGAGGCGAGCTCGGTGGGGATCCGTGTCGTATCAGCAGGTTGTAGCTGTCAGGCAGCAAGCCACCGAGGCGAGCTCGGTGGGGATCCGTGTCGTATCAGCAAGTTGCTGCCTGGAAGCTACCAGCGCACTTGGCCGCGATCAGCCCCACCCGACCTCGCGTCGGTGGCTTGCTGCCTGGAAGCTACCGCGCACTTGGCCGTGATCAGCCCCACCCGACCTCGTGTCGGTGGCTTGCTGCCTGGAAGCTACCACGCACTTGGCCGCGATCAGCTCCCCACCCGACCTCGTGTCGGTGGCTTGCTGCCTGGAAGCTACCAACGCACTTGGCCGCGATCAGCTCCCCGCCCGACCTCGCGTCGGTGGCTTGCTGCCTGGAAGCTACCGCGCACTTGGCCGTGATCAGCCCCACCCGACCTCGTGTCGGTGGCTTGCTGCCTGGAAGCTACCAACGCACTTGGCCGCGATCAGCTCCCCACCCGACCTCGTGTCGGTGGGCTTGCTGCCTGGAAGCTACCAACGCACTTGGCCGCGATCAGCCCCACCCGACCTCGTGTCGGTGGCTTGCTGCCTGGAAGCTACGGTCCATCCGATGAATGCATTTGTTGTAGCTGTCAGGCAGCAAGCCACCGAGGCGAGCTCGGTGGGGATCCGTGTCGTATCAGCAGGTTGTAGCTGTCAGGCAGCAAGCCACCGAGGCGAGCTCGGTGGGGAACCGTGTCGTATCAGCAGGTTGTAGCTGTCAGGCAGCAGGCCATCGAGGCGAGCTCGGATGGGGAGTGATGCCACTCGCCAGCGCTTGTAGCTGTCAGGCAGCAAGCCACCGAGGCAAGCAGTCTGTCGATTTAATCCCCAGCATTTTCGGGTTTCGGGATCTGAACGGATTCCACACGTTGCCCTCTGGGCGTTATATTGTCGTTCGTTGATTTTGCCAACCTGGCGTTCAACGGAGGGATTCGCATGAGTTATTGGCAGCCGCCCCCGTGGCAACGTTCCCAGATGGTGCTCTTCGCGCCTACGCTGGAAGAGCGAATTCCGGAGGACCATCCCGTTCGACTGTTGGATGAGATTCTCGCGGCGTATGACTGGGGTGAGTGGGAGTGCAATACGACGGACGACGTGGACAGCCCCCGATTCATCCGCGGGTTTTGGCTTCGGTGATCCTGTACGGTTTCCTGCGAGGCATCCGCTCGAGCCGACAGTTAGAATACGCCGTCAGCCACAACATCGATTTCATGTGGCTGGTGGAAGGCCGTTCGCTCGATCATTCCACGCTGGCCGACTTTCGCGTCAAGTTCAAAGAGGCCTTGCAGGATTGATCGCCACGTGCTGCGGGTGGCTTCGTGGCGCCCTGGGGCTGCTGCGGCTTGCGGAAGTGGCTATCGATGGCACTCGCGTGCTGGCCAACAACAACCGCGGAAGGACCCTGACTGCCGAGAAGATCGAGAAGCTGTTGGCCGAACTGGACCAGCAACTGGAACGCTCTATCGGAAAGTGACTTCGCCGATGCCGAGGAGAGCCTGTTCGACGGCGATGATTCGTCGTCCACGAAGCTGCCTGGGGAATTGGCCGCGATAAAGGCTCGTCAGGCCCGCTTGCAGGAACTTCTGGATCAGGCTCGAGCCGCCGACAAAGCGCGTCAGCGGGAAGGGATCAAGCCTCAGCAGAACCCCGCGCAGATTCCCATGACCGATCCGGACAGCCGCGTTCTTCCCAACAAAGAAGGGGGTTATGCCCCCAACTATACGCCGATGGCCATGACCGATGTGCATGGCGGCTTCATCGTGTCGGCGGACGTGTTGGCGAGCACCACCGAGCAGAGCATGCTGCTCCGATGCTCGCCGACGTGGCGGTCACTTTCGGGGAACTTCCGGAAACGGTCTTGGGAGACGGTGTGTATGCCACCTGCGAAAACCTGCAAGCGTTGGATGCGCAAGGCGTGGAATTGCTTTCGCCACTTCCCGGTTGCGATGTGTCGTCGGACAATCCGGCTGAGCGAGATGACCCGACGCAGCCGGTGCCTCGCGAGGACCATGACCAGCTGCCGATCAACCCGCAGACAAAGAAGCTGGACAAGGCCGCTTTCGTTTCACGACGAGACGCAGGACTGCTATTACTGTCCTGACGGCCGCCGCTTGGAATACGAACAGACCAAATCCGAGACGCGTCGCGGACAACGGATAAGCCGACGGCTATATCGTTCGCGGACTGCAGCGGTTGCCCATTGTTGCCGCGTTGCCAGTTGGACTCGGCGAGCAGGGCCGCAGCGTGAGCCGCGACGTCCATGAGAAACGACGCCGACAACACGCGGCCAAGATGGCCACTGCAGAGTCGCGAGCACGGTATCAAAGACGGCTTCACACGGCAGAAGTTCCATTCGCCATCATGAAGCGAGTGATGAACCTCCGACGATTTCTGTTGCGAGGCCTAAGACATGTGCAGACCGAATGGCTGTGGGGCTGTACGGCGTTCAATCTGTCCAAGCTGATGCGTGCGGTGGTACGGCTGTGCGCCGAACTGAGCGAACTGCCTGCGGTCGAGGGCAAATAGAAAAGCTAGGCTGTTTTTTTGCGTGCATATCGCGCATCAGAGCTCCACAAACGCCGTCCGCGGCCCATTGATCACCCTGCCTCGAGACGGAACACACCATCGATTAAGAAACATGAATCGTCTGCATCAGCGC
>CAVPAN010000006.1:0-11886 GCA_963701565.1 uncultured Microthrixaceae bacterium | reverse complement strand
TCGTCGAGGACCGGCTCGGCCACGACCGCCGCTACTCGATCGACACCACCCGGGTCCGGGCCCTCGGCTGGGCCCCTCGCCACGACCTCGACGGCGCCCTGGACCTCACGGTGGCCTGGTATCGGGACAACCGCTGGTGGTGGGAACCGCTCCTCGGCTCATGAACGTCCGCACGCCGTGAAGGTCCTCGTCACCGGCGCCGGCGGGCAGGTCGGCACCGAGCTCGTCGCCGCCTTCCCCGGCCATGACGTCGTGGGCCTCGACCACGACCGCCTCGACGTCGGCGACCGGGAGGCCGTGCACGCCGCCATCGGGGCCGAGACACCCGACGCCGTCGTGCACGCCGCGGCGTGGACCGCGGTCGACGCCTGTGAGGACGATCCCGACCGGGCCCTGCACATCAACGCCCTCGGCACCCGGTTCGTCGTCGAGGCGGCCCGGCAGGTGGGCGCCCGGGTCTGCTACCTCTCGACCGACTACGTGTTCGACGGGACCAAAGCTGATCCCTACCACGAGTGGGACGTTCCCTCACCGCGGTCGGTGTACGGCCTGCTCGAAGCGGGGCGGCGAGCTGGAGTCGGGCCCCGACGACACCACGGTGCGGACCTCCTGGGTCTGCGGCCGCCACGGGGCGAACATGGTCGGCACCATCCTGCGCCTGGCCGCCCAGCCCGGCCCGCTGCGCTTCGTGGACGACCAGCGGGGCCACCCCACCTTCGCCGACGACCTGGCGGCGATGATCGCCCGCTTGGTCACCGAGCAGCGCCAAGGCCTCTTCCACGTGACCAACCAGGGGGCGGTGTCCTGGTTCGAGTTCGCCCGGTCCGTCCTGGCCGCGGCAGGTGACGACCCGGCCCGGGTCGAGCCGATCGCCACCGGTGACCTCGACCCTCCCCGGCCGGCCCCCCGACCCGCCAACTCGGTGCTGGACAACGCCGCCCTGCGCCTCAGCGGCCTCCCCCTCCTGGACCACCATGACGTGCCACTGCGGCGCCTGGTGGATCACCTCACCGCCTGAACGCCCGACTTCGGAGCGCGAAGGCCCCAACCAGTAGCGTTCGCCCGTCCACGGTGCGCACGGCGAGAAAGGCTCCCCCCGCATGGCACGGAAGACCCCCCGATCGATCTGGTTCCTCCTGATCGGCCTGCTGGCGCTCGTCGCCGCAGGCTGTGGCGGCGACGACTCGTCCTCCAGCGAGAGTGACGACACCGAGCCCGAGGAGACCGCCGAGCCCCTGGACGAGGACGAGTTCCTCGAGCAGTTCGAGGACGCCTGCTCGGAGACCGACGAGGACCTCGACGACCTCCCCGATCCCGAGAGCTACGAGGACATCATCGAGCTCGCTCCGGAGGCCACCGAGATCGCCACCGAGGGCATCGAGACCCTCCGGGAGATCGTGCCGCCCGAAGACCTGGCCGATGACGTCGAGGAGCTGCTCGGCCTCCTCGAGGAGCGCCTCGAGCTCAACCAGGACCTCGTCGAAGCGGCTGAGGACGAGGACGACGAGGCCCTCCAGGATGTCGTCGACGAGGGTGAGCACCTGGACGACGACGTCGACGACGTCGCCGAGGACCTCGGCATCGAGTGCTTCATCGACGAGGAGGACCTCACGAGCGACTTCTCCGACGACGCGAGCAGCGACTTCAGCGACGACTTCTCCGATGACTTCAGCGACGACCTCACCGAAGACCTCGGTGAGGCCGTCTCGCCCTCGGACTTCATTCCCGAGTACGGCACTGACGCGGCCTTCGACGCGCTGGCGGACTCATGCTTCAGTGGTGACTTCGCGGCCTGCGACGAGCTGTACCGGAACACCCCCGTCTCGGATTCGACGAACTCGTACGAGGGCTACGGCGCCACCTGCGGTGGCCGTCTCGCCGAGGAGAATCCCGGCGAGTGCGCCCGGGTGGGCGCACAGGACAACACATCGGAATAGCCGGCACCGGGTGACCGACGCGTCTCAGGGGGCGAACACCACCGTGCGGGGGATGACCGCCCCGGGGGCCCACGCCGCTTCGGTGTGGGCGAGGGCACTGAGCTGGGCGGTGAGCTGCGCCCGGCTCACCGAGGCCCCGCCCCGGAACGTGCCGTCGGGGAAGCCGGTGACGACGCCGTGGCTGTCGGCCCAGCTGAGGGCCTCCGCGAACCAGGCGTCCGGGCTGACGTCGGTGTAGGGCGGGGGCGTCGCCGCGGCAGGGCGGCCGGCCACCTTCCAGAGCATCACCACGGCCTGGGCCCGGGTGACCCCCTCGGCGGCCCGGAACGTGTCGTCGGGGTAGCCGGTGACCACGTCGTTCGCGGCGGCCCACGACACCGCGGGGTCCGCGCCGAGGTCGGTGAACCCGTGCGCCGGGGCTCCGCTCGGTGAGCCCATGAGGGCCCACACCATGTCCACCGTGGCCCGACGGTCCGCCCGCTCGTCCCCCCGGAACGTGTGGTCGTCGTAGCCGGTCACGACGCTGCGGAAGCGGCCCCAGTCGACGTCGGCCTCGTACCAGGCGCCGGGCGCCACGTCGTCGAACGGCCGGGCGGCGTGCAGCCAGCTCAGGCCCTGCACGCGCTTGACGTCCTCACCGGGGCGGAACGTGCCGCCCGGGAAGCCCGAGGCGTAGCCCATCTCGGTGAGCCAGGCCACCGCCGTGGCGTACCAGGCGGAGGGGCGCACGTCGGTGAAGGCGGCCGCGGTGGCGGGTATCGGCTGGTGGGCGCCGTTCCAGAGCATGGCCGCCAACTGGGCCCGGTTCACCGGCGCCCCGGGACGGAACGTCCCGTCGGGGAAGCCGGACACGATGCTCTCGCCGACCGCCCAGTCCAGGGCGTCGGCGAACCATGCCGCAGGGGCCACGTCGGTGAAGAAGGCATCGGTGGCCCCGATGGGGCGGCCGGCCAGGGACCAGAGCCACACCACGGCCTGGGACCGGGTGCTTGGGTCGTCGGGGTGGAACGTGCTGTCGTCGTAGCCGTTGACGATGCCGGTCTCGAGGCCCCAGGTGAGGGCCTCCAGGTACCACGCGTCGGGCGGGACGTCGCTGAACCCCGCACCACCACCACCGCCGCCGCCCCCGCCGCCGGACTCGACGACGAGGCCGTCACCCCGGTGCCAGGTCAGGCTGGTGCGGGCGTTGCTGCCGAGGGGCCGGGTCGCCCAGATGCCCTGCGTGTACCCGGTGTCGGCCTGCAGCCAGTGGCGATACTCCCTGCCTCCCGCGGCGTAGACGTAGAACGGCGCGGTGATCGGTGCCGGACCGAACCCGGGCGCGGTGAACCCGGCGTAGCCCTCGGCCCGCGCGGGATCCACCCGCCAGCAGGTGAACGACCCGCTCTGCGCCGGCCCCGTGCAGGTCCGGCGGACCATGCCGCCACGGGCCGGCACGCCGGCGTCGTGGGCCGGACCCACCAGACGGTCCGTCGCGCTCCGGTAGATCGACCGGAAGATGCCCCGACAGGTCGTCGCTCCGCAGCCGTACCACGGGGCCCACACGTACGCCAGGGTCGGATGGGTGCACCAGCGAGCGGCCATGGTGGCCGCCGTCCGGGCCGCCACGACGTAGGTGTCGATGCGCTGGGCGGCCGTGAAGGGCGCGCCGAGGCCGGCCGAGTCGAACTGCCACATACCGACACCGGGGTGCCAGAAGGCCCGGCGCTGGCTCCTCACCGTGCCGAAGGAGTGCAGGCCCGGCTGGTTGTCCCAGCGGGAGAGCGTCATCGGCGAGGGCGCCTGTCCCGACGGGCTTCCCGTCTCCGGGTAGGTCGGCGCCAGCATCAGGGCCGCCAGCTTGTTTCTCGTCAACCCGCACCGGCGCTCCCGCGCGGCCCAGTGCAGGACGTCGTCGAGTGGTTGGTCGCCGAAGGTGGGAGCGGCCGCCACGGGCGTCGACGTCGGTGCCAAGGGGGCCAGAGGCCCCAAGACGCCCAGCAGGACGGCGAGAGCCCCCAGACGGGCGAGACGGCGCCTCATGAGCCCTGGGCCCAGACGAGCACCTCAGCCCCAGCGGGTGGAGCGACCTCGGCCACGACGAGGGCGTCGGCCGCTTCGCCCGCCGCGAGCACGGCCAGCGGGCCGCCGTCCGGGCCCTTCACGGGCGTGGTCACCAGTCCGACCAGGCGGCCGGCGGGGCTCAGCCACCCGACGACGACCTCGGGGTGGTCGACCGGGTCGACCCCGACCGACGCGACGCTGCCGAAGATCAGGTGGGGACGGGGCCCGCCCTCGTCCCGGTAGAGGTACAGGTCGACGGGATCACCGCCCTCGGGACGCTCCCAGTACGACGTCCAGGACAGGGCCCGGTGCGCGGGGTCGCCGGACGCGCCGCCCGCCGCCGCCCACTCGATCCGCGCCACCGTCGCGGCGTCCACATCGGCCTGCACGCTGAAGGGGGCGGGCTCACCGGGCCGGAGGTCGTGCACGGGGCTGAGGGCGGTGACCACCGCCAGTTCCTCGCCCGCGGCATCCAGGAGGCGGGCCGTGACCGCGATGGTCGCCAGGACCATCGCGCTCTCGTTGCGGGCCAGGCCGGTGGCGACGAACGCCCCGGTCCCCGACCTGGCGACCGAGGCGGGCACGACCGTCGGGCCCCCGCCGTCGACACGGCCCAGCCAACGGGAGCCCACGAAGCCCTCCAGGTGGCGCGTCTCAGCCGGCCCACCCTCGCTCAGCGCAGCATCCACCTCGGCGGCCCGCACCGAGCAGTCGACCTCGCCGGGGCCCGTCTGCAGGCAGCCATCGTCGTCGTAGAGGCCGTCGACCTGGTCCGCCACCGAGGGCAGCTCGGGCAGCGTTTGTGCCGGCCCAGGGTCATCGGCGCCCGCGACCAGGGCCACACCGGGGAGGGCGAGACCGGCCGCGAGGGCGGCGGCGAGGATCCAGGGGGCTCGAGAACGCATGTGCCTGGACCATCGGAGGCCAAGCCACCACTTTGAGTGGTCCTCCGAGCGCTTCGGGTGCTTTCGGCCGGCTCAGCCGGCGCCGGCCACCCGCCAGCTCGACAGACGCTCGTCCGGATCGGGCACGAGGAGTTGGATGGCGTTCTCCCCCACCCGCAGCGTCGAGTGGTCGATCAGCACGGAGAAGCCCAACTGACCCTCGTCGCCGTCCGCCACCGGATCCAACTGGAGGGCCCCCGCGACATGACCGTTGAGCACGATCAGACCATCGGTGGGCGGGTCGGTCCCGTCGAAGGTCGCGGTGCCATGGAGGACCAGAGGGATCAGGTCGGTGCCCGGTGCGTAGTCCGCCAGCGTCTCGGCCTCCTCCACCGACCACCGGAGCGCCGAGGGGCCGATGACCCGCAGGTCCTCTGCGCGGCGCCCGACGAACTCGGCGTAGGGGCCGACCCGGACCACGGTCGGCCACGGCCCGTCGAAGGGGATCAGGAAGGCGTTACGCCGCGCGGTCCCCACTGCCTCACCGAACCCCCCGGGCACCTCGGTGGGGCCGGAGTAGATGACCGGTTTGGTGGCGTCGGTCCGCGGCGGACCGACCAGGGACAGACCATCGAGGTCCCAGCCGACCTCGATGTCCAAGAGGTCAATGATCGTGGGCAGGACGTCGATGAGCATGGCGTTGCGGTCATCGGTCCGGCCCACGGTCTGGCCCGGGGCCTTGACCAGGAGCGGCACGCGATAGATCTCCTGCACGTTCCGGCCGGTGGGCTGGCGGGTCGGCGAGCCCGGCTCGAACGCGATCCCGTGGTCCGCGACGACCACGACCAATGCATCATCCCAGAGCCCCGCGGCCTCCAGCCGGTCGATGAGCGCGCCGAGCACCGTGTCGGCGTAGCCCACCTGGAGGAGGTGGCGTTGGAGGCCTTGGCGAACGAGGAAGGGGTCGTTCTCCCAGCGACCGCCAGCGGTGCCGGGGGGGCCGCGGTCCCCGTGGTACACGCCGCCATCCGGCGTGCGCTCCCAGTCGAAGTGCGGGAAGGACTCGTGAGCGAAGAACAGCCGATCCGCGGCGAAGGTCGCGCCCTCGATGGAGCGCAGCAGGGCCTCACCCTTGAACCCGGCGAAGGCGTCGCGGTTCTGGGTGCGCATGCGGTCGAAGAACTCGGTCCGGTCCTCATCGGCCAGCTCGGCGGGGTCGAGCGAGCCGGGGTCCACCGAGATCGACTCGAGGTCACCCTGCTCGGCTGTCTCGAGAAACCCCTCCCAGGACTGGTCCACCGTGGGTAGGTCTGTCCGCCAGTCCGGCGGGAGCACCACGTGGCCGTACACGACGCCGGCGTCGACCAGCGACCGCCGGAGGTGGGTGACGAAGCGCCCGGTGCCCGCCGACGCCTCGGGGGCGCAGATGCTGCTCGGGCAGAGGTCCGTGATCGTCTCGTGGACATCCATCTCGTAGTCCTCCCCCAGGAGGGTGAAGAGGTTCTCCGGGTAGTCACTCGAGGTCGGAATGGCCCCTTCCTCGGGGAAGGAGCCGGCCAACGTGGACGGCACCGATCGCACGGTGCTGGCCGAGACGCTGGTGGCGTTGCGGTACCACGTGCCGGCGGCGGCCAGCCGGGCCACATTCGGGAACCGGGTCTCGTTGATCGTTCCGTCCCCCCGCAGGAGGCTGGCCAGAGGGCAGCTCGTCGAACATGACGACGACCACGGGAGCGTCCCCGCCCACTTGGACGTCGGCTTCGGCCCCGGCCTCCCCCGCCCAGAGGAGGTCCCCGGTGGCCGAGGTGAACAAGAACAGAGCCAGGAACAGGAGCGGGGCGAGGCCGAGGTACCGCAGCATCAAGCGAGCGCCGGCGAAGCGGCGGCGCAGGAGGATGAGTCCCCCCGACACCACGGCGCCGACCACCACGGCCCCAGCCACGCCGTCCTGGCCGAGGTCGGCCGCCAGGGCCAGTCCCAGCACGAAGCCCAGCAGCGCGAACCAGAGGCCGTGGAGCATGGCCGCGGCCTTCGGGCCGACCACGAGCAGGACCACGACCTCGGTGGCCAGGGCCAGGGCCGGGATCGCGAAGGCGATCACCAGGGCGAAGGCGACGATCTCCGGCCTCGTGCTGCCGGAGGCGACGAAGAACTCCGGGTTGCGCCCGAAGAGGTCGAGCAGCGGCTGGGCCACGGCCAGGGCCGACAGAGCGAGCAGTTCGGGGCCCCGGGACGCGAGGTGGGCCGCGGACGAGGCCGGCCCGGTCGCGCACCGTCGACCGCCCACCGGACACCGGGTGGGTCACAGCCCTGCCGCGCTCACGAGTGGGGTGCCGCCGATCGGTGTGGTCATACGTGGGGGGACATCGCGGCCCGCCAGATCCCGCCCCGGCCGAACGGCCGCCCAGGATAGGGTCGGCTCGCGGCCCGGCGGGTATCGTCCCCTCTCGTCCGGGATCGTCCCGACACCCCTCGCCGTGCCGCTCCGCTCCCCGCTCACCAGCCGTCGCCAGCGCCGTCGCGTGCTGCGGGCCCTCGAGGTCGCCGCCCCGGACCTGTCCGCCGGATTCGGCCCCGACGAGCGCCTGTACTTCCTGCACATCCACAAGACGGCGGGATCGACCCTCGCCCGCATCCTGGAGACCCATTTCGGTCAGGGCCAGATCTGCCCACCCCAGACCTGGCAGCAGTTCCTGGCCCTACCCCATTCGGACCTGGCGCAGTACCGCCTGTTCCGAGGCCATCTCCTCGCCTTCAGCCAGTGGCTCCCGTCGCGGCCGTGGGTCGTGACCTTCCTGCGCGACCCCGTCGAACGCACCCTGTCCACCTACGACTACATACGTCGCAACGATCGCCATCGCCTCCACCGGGCGGCGGCCACGATGGACCTCGAGACGTTCCTGCACGAACCCGACACGGCGGGGACCGTCCGTGACCTCCAGACCCGTTGGATCCTGGCCAACGCCTTCCCCTGCGACAGCCTCAAGGACATGGAGCGCCAGCTGGCGGAGCTGGACCTCGACCCGCTGGAGACCGCCCGACGCCAGCTCGACACCTACGCCTTCGTCGGCCTCGTCGAGCGCTTCGAGGCCTCCGTCCAGCGCCTGATGGACACCCTCGGCTGGCCCCTGTTCGACTGGATGACCGAGCACGCCGGCGACCGGGTCAACGTCTCGGAGGGCCGCGTCCGTCGCGACGAGCTGTCGCCCGGGGTGCTCGACCGCATCCTCGAGCTGACGGTCCTCGACCGGGCCCTGCACGAGGGGGCGCTCGCACCGGTTCGACTCCGGCTCCGCCACCGTGTCCCGGGTCGACCGCAGCCCGTTCTCCGCCGAGCCCACCGACGCCGTCGACCTCGACTTCTCCGGCCCCGTGCCCGGCTTCGGCTGGCAGATGCCCGAGAGCCACCCGGTCACCGGGGCCGGCTTCCGCTGGATCGGCCCCCTACCGGAGGCCACCCTCTTCCTCCCGCTCCGGCGCGGCGCGCGACCTCGACGCTGCGGCTCACCGTCCAGAAGGCCATCACCCCTGAGGTCCTCGCCGGGCTCCGCCTCCGGGTCGACGACCAGGAGGTGGACCTGCGGGCCGAGGGTGAGCGGGAGAGCCGCCGCTGGCTCCTCGCCGGGTGCCCGCCGGCACCGGCCACGACCGGCGAGGTCGCCCGCCTCCGCTTCTCGGTCGAGTCCACGACCTCCCCCGCCGCCCTCGGTCGGGCGCCGGACCGGCGTCAGCTGGGCGTGGCCTTCAGCCGGTTGGAGCTGCGCCCCGCCGTCCTGAGCCTCAGTGCGCTGGCTCGGTCAGTCGGGCGTGCAGGCGGATCTCCGCCAGGGTCCCGATGACCAGCGCGGCGGCCACCGATCCCGCCACCATCCCGGCCTCGACCCGCAGGAAGAGGTCGTGGCCGAGCAGCGTCACCACCACGAACACGATCGAGCCCACGAGCCAACCGATGCCCACCCAGGACTGGGCCGACAGGGCGATGAGGGCCTGGCCGAGGGCGACCGCGAGCATGAACCCGGCGCTGGACAGGGCCAGCAGGGCCAGGTCGGTCGAGGAGATCGCGTAGTCGGAGCCGAACAGCAGGTGGATCACCTGGGAGCCCGAGCAGCAGGGCCCCGAGCACCCCGGCGCCGCCCACGGCGGCGACGGCGGCGAGGAGGCGCCACAGCCGGGTCCGGAAGTCCGCGAAGCGGCCGGCGCCGGCCAGCGCGGAGAGCTTCGGCAGGAGCGCCGCCTGGACGGCCTGGAACAGGAACACGGGCACGCGGGCGATGGCCAGGCCCGCGAGGAACACGCTGGCGTCCCCCGCCTGGTCCTCCTCGGCCAGGAGGCTGACCGCGACCACCCCGCCGTAGAGCAGGAAGGCGGAGAAGATCGACGCGAAGAGCAGCGAGCCGAGGGCCGCGGTGAGCTCGGATCCGAGGCGCCGCCGGGCCCGGCGAGAGGAGGTCGCGCTCCTTGCGCATCGCCAGGGCGAGGGCGAACGCCGGGGCGAGCCCGACCACGAGGGCGTAGGGCCCGGCGGTGTCGACGCCGGCGACCACGAGCACCGCACAGGCCGCCAACCGCAGCGAGTTCTCGTACACGTAGTAGGCGGCGTACCCCCGGAACCGCCCGAGTCCGGCGAGCGTCCCCCGGGCCAGGTGGACCGCGGCGTACCCGGTCAGGGCCAGGAGGAGGCCGACGAGGACCATGACCTGGCCGTCGAAGAGGTGCTCGACGAGGAAGGGCCCGGCGATGATCGTGGCCACGAGGACCGCGCCCAGCAGCCCGGCGCCGATCGTGCCCGGCCTGGTTGATCAGCGGGCCCGACCCCGACCCCCCGGGCCCAGCGGTTGGCCAGGGCCCGGCTCACCTCCTGCTCCAGGGGCAGGAAGAACCCCGGGCTGAGCAGGTAGATCATCGCCCAGAGGACCGAGAGGGGCTCGAAGGCCTCGGCGCCGAGGTTCCGCCCGGCGAGGCCGAGGAAGGCGTACGCGGTGATGCCGTTGATGATCAGCCCGGCGCCGACCGTCAGCGTGCCGTCCGGCAGCGGGTTGCGCTCGCGCAACCAGGCCGCTGCGGGTCTCCTCGCTCACCGTGGGCTCGGTGGCACTAGTCGTCCTGCGCGGCTGTCGCCGGGCTTCTTGCGGGCCTTCGCCCACTCGCCGCCCATGTCGATGAAGCCCTCGGTGTCGGGCGCGTCGCCCGGCTGGACCCGCAGCTCGAACTCCCGCTGGCGCTCGTCGTAGACGTGGAGGTTGTTCTCGTCGTAGATGCCGGCGGTCACGTGGTAGGTGCCCGGCGTGAGGCTCACCCGGGGGATCTTGTAGAGGATCTCGCCTTCCCCGTCGGGCGTCCCGGCATCGAAGCGGGCCCGGCGGCTGTTGGGGGCGGCCACCAGGGTGCCCGCATCGGTGAAGAAGCGCAGGCCGAAGGTCGGGTTCTGGATCGGCTGGGCTGCCTTGTACCGGACGCGGGCCACCAGCGGCCGACCCGAGTTCACGAACGGCGTCGGCCGGTTGTGGGCGCTGACGAAGGTGAGCGCCTCGATGGTGATCTCGCCGGTGCCCCGCCGCTCGCCCCGGCCCTGCATCTCGAGGCCGACCTCGCCGCTGGTCGTCGTCCCCGCTCTCGGCGCTGTTGACCTGCTGGAGGTAGGCCCGGGCCACCTCGATGGCGTCGCCGTCCATCTTCAGCTCGCCCCCCTCCAGCCAGGTGGCCCGATCGCACATCGACTGGACCTGGCCGAGGCTGTGGGTGACCAGCACGATCGTGACGCCCTTCTTGCGCAGCTTGTACACGTGGTCGAAGCAGCGCCGCTTGAAGCGCTCGTCGCCGACCGCGATCACCTCGTCCAGCAGGAGGATCTCCGGGTCGACGTGGACCGCGACCGAGAAGCCGAGCCGGACCTTCATGCCGCTCGAGTAGATGCGCACGGGCGAGTCGATGAACTCGCCGATGCCGGCGAAGTCGATGATGTCGTCGACGCGACGCCCGATCTCGCGCGGCGAGATGCCGAGGATCGAGGCGTTCAGGTAGATGTTCTCCCGACCCGTGAGCTGGGGGTGGAACCCCGTGCCGAGCTCCAGTAGCGCCGAGATGCGCCCATTCGCCACGATCCGTCCGGTCGTGGGGCGGTGGATGTTGGCCATGAGTCGCAGCAGGGTCGACTTGCCGGATCCGTTGTGGCCGATGATGCCGTGCATCGACCCCTCCTGGATGTCGAAGGACACCCCCTTCAGGGCCCAGAACTCCCGCCACTGGGAGGTGTCGGCCTTGTGGATGATGGCCTCCTTCAGGTAGGAGGCCCGGTTCTGGTTCAGGCGGAAGCGCTTGGTGACGTCCTCGACCCGGATGGCGATGTCGCTCTCACTCATGGCTCTGGATCCTCGTCATACGACCTCGCTCACGTCCTTGGAGTAGCGGACGAACAGGACCCAGCCCACGAGCAGGCTGAGCCCCGAGATGACGACGAGGGCCAGGACCCGCCAGACCCCCGGCACCACTCCCAGGTAGAGGAGCTCACGGCTTGCCTCGACGAACTGGGTGAGCGGGTTGAACTGCATCAGCGACTTCACGGGGACGCCCATGAACTCGGTGTCCCCGACAGCGTCGACGGAGTAGATGATCGGCGTCACGTAGAACAGCAGCATGTTGAGGATGGTCGTGAGGTAGCCGACGTCCTTGTAGTAGGCGTTGGCCAGGGCCAGCAGCATGCCCATGCCGAGGCCGAAGGCCAGCATGAGCGGGATCAGCAGTGGCCAGAGGATGAACGTCCAGGGCGTATTGCCGATCAGGCTCATCACCAGCATGCACACGAGGCCCTCGAGCATCGTCTGGCGCACCTGGGCCAGACCGTGGGCCACGATCGGCGCCGAAGGTCGGGAAGTACACCTTCCGCAGGAGGCTGCCCATCGAGGTGAACGCGGCGGTGGCCCCGATGGCGACCCGGTTGAACAGCCACCACATCATGAGGGCGCAGAACAGGTAGAGGGGGAAGCTCTGCAGGCCGCTGGCCCACGCCTCGGGGGTGTTCTTGT
>CAVPAN010000005.1:0-746568 GCA_963701565.1 uncultured Microthrixaceae bacterium | reverse complement strand
TCGCGACGAAGTCCTCCCGGACTCGTGCGCGCGCTCCTCGTCGAAGCGGACGACCAATAGCAGGTCGAGGCCGGTGGCCTCCAGCAGCTCTAGCTTCTGCTCGGGGTCGGTCAGCAGCAGCGGGGCGCCTGGGGGCGGACCAGCCGCGGGTAGCTGGTCGAAGGTGATCAGGGCGGAGGCCACGCCGCGTCGGTGGCCATCTTGCGCACCCGGTCGATCAGGGCCCGATGCCCGAGGTGGACCCCGTCATAGGCCCCGATCGTGACGACCGAACCCCCCCGGGCGCCGGGCGGCCCCGGGACCGCACCACCTCCACGCCCGAAGAGTACCCCCCTGCCTCCGCACCTGATCCGGCGGATCCCCCGGGAGCCGAATCGCGACCAGAACCGACCGGGGCATAGACATCTCATCCACGATGGGACTTCGACGCAGCGACTTCGGTTTGTTCGTCATGGCCCTGGCCGCGGCCGGGCTGATCGTGGCCTTCCTCGCCATGACGACGGGGTTCCGACGACGAGTCGCCGTCCGCCACGACCGCGGTCGCCCTCCGGCCCGCACGGGTGGTCGCTACCCGAGCCCGCAGGTCCCGGAGCGGGCGTGAGCAGCGCCCGAGGTGCCTTCAGCATCCGCTGCCGGCAGGGACAGCTGGTCCGGCTCGACGCCCGCATCACCTCCTGCCCGCGACCACCGCTACGCCTGGCGGGTCATCACCGCCGATGCCAACGAGACCGTCCCGCTGTCCCAGCTCCTGCCGTGCGCGCCGACATGGTCGAAGGTGACGGGCTGCCGTCCCGTTCACGCCGACGGCCGGCACGGCCACGTAGCGGTTCACCTTCGAGGCGCAGCGCCGCGAGAGCCTGGGCCTGAACGTCGTCGGCGTCGACCCGTTATCCGCCTTCGTCATAGCCACCCCCAGACGACCTGCCGCGGCTGACCCGGTTCGCGGTCAATCAGCGTGGTGAGCCGACCGCACGGAACCAAGCGCATCGAGCCGCGCCACAGGCGGGTCGGATGCGCTGACGTCAGCAAAGCGGCAGGCCGGCTCGCGGGGCACCACGGACCCGCGACCCGACCGGCCCCTTGGTTGCCCGGTTTCGGCGCCGGTCAGGGGCCGAAAGGACGACGGTCGGGCTTGACCCGGTGCTGGCTGACCCGCTCGTAGACCGCCAGGAGGTTGCCCCCCTCGTCGCTGACGGCCCAGGGGCCGGTGCCCGTGACGCCGCCGAGCTGGTCGGGGTCCATGACCCGGCCGTTGCGGACCAGGAAGGCGTTGTCGTCGTCGACCGTGGTCTGGGGGTAGTCCCGCAGGCCCTCCTTGGCCGGGAGCACGACGAGGTCCTCGACCGGCTTGGCCTCGGCCTCGCCGAACGAGCCGATCTTGGTGCGGCGCAGGTTCGTGAGGTGGGCGCCGCCGCCGAGGGCGGTGCCGAGATCGGCAGCCAGGGTGCGGATGTAGGTGCCCGACGAGCACTCGACCTCGGCCCGGTAGACGAGCGGGTCGTCGGTCGGGGTCACCTCGAAGCGGTGGACGGTGACCTTCCGGGCTTGCGCTCGACCTCCTTGCCCTCCCGGGCCAGCTCGTGGAGGCGCTTGCCGTCGACCCGCACGGCGGAGACCATCGGTGGGATCTGCTCGATCTCGCCCACGAACGCCGCCGTCGCCGCCGTGACCTGCTCGGGCGTGAACGCCATCTCGTGGGTGGCCGTCACCTCACCGGAGGCGTCGAGCGTCGACGTCTCGGTCCCGAACAGGAAGTCGGCCGTGTAGGTCTTGGGCAGGTCGGTCAGGAACCGCAGCAGGCGGGTGGCGCCGCCGACGCCGAGCAGCAGGATGCCGGTGGCGTCGGGGTCCAGGGTCCCGGAGTGTCCGATCTTGCGCTCCCCCAGCACCTTGCGGGCGATGTCGACGACGTCGTGGGAGGTCATCCCCGCCGCCTTGTCGACCACGGCGATGCCGCTGGGCCGCGCCGCCCCGTCAGGCACCGGCGTCGGTCTCGTCGTCGGGGTCCCGCTGGTCGTCGACCTGCAGGTCCCGCAGGATGGTCTCGATCCGGTTGGCCGAGCGGGTGACCTCGTCGGCGGCGAAGATCAGCTCGGGGGTGCGCTTGAAGCGGGTCTGGCGGTTGATGGTGGCCTGGAGGTGCTTGCGGTGGTCGCCCAGCGCCTCGACGATCGCCTCGTCGTCCTCGGGGCCGCCGAGGCCGGTGACGTAGACGGTGGCGTTGCGCAGGTCGGCCTCACAGACCACGTCCACGACGGTGACCAGGTTCAGCCGCTCGTCGTCGATGCGCTCCAGCTCCTCGGCCACGATCTGGCGGACCAGCTCGTTGAGCCGGGCCGTGCGCGGGTAGTCATGCGGCCCGCTGGCCTGGCGGCGGTGCTTGCTCATCGTTGATCCTCCATCCAGGTGCGGTCCATGGACAGCACCTCGACACCGGGTTGGGCCCAGACCCAGCGCTCGATCTCGTCCATCACGTCCTCGACGTGGCTCGTCGTCGCCGCCGACGACGGCGACACCGATGTTGGCCCGCTGCCAGAGATCCTGGTCGCCGACCTCGGCCACCGACACCCGGAACCGGCTGCGCAGGCCCTCCACGATCGGCCGGAGCACGGCCCGCTTCGCCTTGAGCGACCGGCAGGCCGGCAGGTGGAGGTCGATCTCCATCGCGAGGACGTGCACCGGTCAGACGCGCGTGGATCTCGCGCTCCTCGACGGTCTCGATGATGTCGCCCTGCTGCAGGTTCTGGAAGTCCGAGAGGCCGATGCCGCACTCGAAGCCGGCCTGGACCTCCCTGACGTCGTCCTTGAACCGGCGCAGCGAGGTGATCGTGCCCTTCCAGAGGACCGTGCCCTCCCGCAGGAAGCGCACCTTCGAGCCGCGGGTGATGGTGCCGTTGAGCACGTAGCAGCCCGCGATGGCCCCGATCTTGGGGACCCGGAAGATCTCCCGGACCTCGGCCTCGCCGGTGACGATCTCCTCGAACTCGGGTTCGAGCATGCCCACCATGGCCGACTCGATGTCCTCGAGCAGGGCGTAGATGACCTCGTAGGTCCGGATCTCCACACCCTCCTGCTCGGCCAGCTGACGGGCCTTGCGCTCGGGGCGGACGTTGAAGCCCAGGATGGTGGCGTTCGCCGCCGCGGCCAGGTTGATGTCGTTCTCGGTGATGCCGCCGACGCCGCGGTGGACGAAGGCCAGCTTGACCTCGTCCCGCTCCAGCTTGCGCAGGGCGTCGGTGACGGCCTCCATCGAGCCGTTGGTGTCGGCCTTGATGACCAGGTTCAGGGTGGCGGCCTCGCCGGCCTGGATCTGGCTGAAGATGTCCTCGAGCTTGGCGCCGGAAGTGACCCCGGCATCGCGGCCGAGGCTGGCCTGGCGGGCGAAGTGCTCCCGCTTGTCCGAGACCGTCCGGGCCACCTTCTCGTCGGGGGCGACGATGAAGCTGGTGCCGGCGGCGGCCACGTCGGACAGGCCGAGCAGCTCGACGGGCGTGGACGGCCCGGCGGACTTGATCTGCTGGCCGTGGTCGTCGATGAGCGCCCGCACCTTGCCGGCGGCGGCACCGGCCACGACCGGATCTCCGACCGAGAGCGTGCCCCGCTGCACCAGCACGGTGGCCACGGGGCCCCGACCGGTGTCCAGGTGGGACTCGAGCACGACACCCGAGGCGCGACCCTCTGGGTTGGCCCGGAGCTCCTCGAGCTCGGCGACCAGGAGCACCTGCTCGAGGAGGTCGTCGACGCCGACGTCCTGCAGGGCCGAGGTCTCCACGACGATGGTGTCGCCGCCGTAGGACTCGGGGATCAGCTCGTGCTCGGTGAGCTGGCCCATGACCCGCTGGACGTCGGCGTTCTCGCGGTCGACCTTGTTGAGGGCCACGATGATCGGCACGTCGGCCGCCTTGGCGTGGTTCAACGCCTCGACGGTCTGGGGCATGACGCCGTCGTCGGCCGCCACCACGAGGATGACGATGTCGGTGGCGTCCGCGCCACGGGCCCGCATGGCGGTGAACGCCTCGTGGCCCGGGGTGTCGATGAAGGTGATCTCGTGGCCGTCCCGGACGACCTGGTAGGCGCCGATGGCCTGGGTGATGCCGCCGGCCTCACCCTCGATCGACGTTGCTGGAGCGGATCTTGTCCAGCAGCAGCGTCTTGCCGTGGTCGACGTGGCCCATGACGGTGACGACCGGAGCGCGGGCCACCGCGTCGGGGTCCTCCTCCTCCTCCTCGTCCCAGTCCTCGTACTCGAGGAGCTTGTGGAGCTCGACCTCCTGCTCCTCGCCCGGATCGACGAGGCGGACCTCGGCCCCGATCTCGGCCGCGAACAGCTCGATCATCTCGTCGCTCAGGGACTGGGTCGCGGTGACCATCTCACCCTGCTGCATGAGGAAGCGGACGACGTCGGCCGCGGTCCGGTTCAGCCTGGGGGCGATGTCCATGGGGGCCGAAGCCCGTTCGATGACGACCTCACCCTCGGGCACGGCGGCATCGGTCGGCGTGTAGGTCGGCCGGTCGATCGGCTGCAGTTCCTCACGGACCCGACGACGACGACTCCGACGACGACGCTGGGGTCGCTGGGGACCACCGCGTCCGGGAGGACCACCACCGGGACGACCACCGCCGCCGGGACCGGCGCCGGGAACCGAAGGACGGGGTCCAGCGCCGCCGCCACCCATACCGGGACGCGGACTGCCTCCGGGGCGTCCCCGGGGCGGACCGCCGCCGGGGCGGGCACCGGGACGGGCCGGCGGCGCACCACCGCGACCACCGGTACCGGGCGGGGGCGGGATCGGCTTGCCGGTCTGCGAGGTGGGCGGGCGGGGCGGAGGCGGAACCGGCTTGCCGGTGTCCGACACGGGCGGAGCGCCGGCTTCGGCCGCGGCCGGGGCGGCCGGAGCGGCGGCCGGCGGGGCTGCGGGGCGCACCCGCTCGCTGGCGGGCAGCGTCGGCGGCGCGGGCGGCGGCTCGACGGGACGGGTCGGACCGCTGCTGCCGCTCGAGCGCACCACGCGCTTGGGGGCTTCGGCGGGCGGGGCGGGCGGGGCCTCGGCGGCGGCCGGCGCGGCCTCCGACCTCGGGGGCGGCTTCGGGCTCCGCGGCCTCGCCGACCTCGGCGAGCGGGGGCCACCGGCTCGGGGCGACGGGCTCGGGCGTGACGACTCGGCTCCGCGGCCGGGGCATCAGGAGCAGGTTCCTCGGCCTTGGGCGCGGCCTTCTTCTTCGGCGGTGCCTTCTTGGTGCTGACCGGTGGGTTCTTGGGCTTGGCCTCTTCGGCCGGGCCTTCGGCTCCTCGGACCGGCGGCCTTGACCAGGCCGTCCTTCTGGGCCCGACGGCGGATCCGGTCGCCCTGGGCCTCGACGATGCTGGAGGAGTGGCTACGCGCGCCGATACCCAACTTGTCGCAGAGGTCGAGGACCTCCTGGTTGCTCATACCGAGCTCGCGGGCGAGTTCGTAGACCCTTACGTTCGATGCCACCTGGCTGTGTCAGCCCTTTCGTAGATTCTGGCGGGCGTCTGCCCGGTCGAGCACCTGATCACGCGCCGCCTCGACATCGGCGTCCGCGACCGGCGCTCGCAGGGCCCGGGCAAAGGCCCCGCGCCGCTGGGCGGCGTCGAAGCACGCGGCTGATGATCGGCACAGCCACGCGCCCCGGCCGGGAAGTGTAGGTCCCACCGCCAGCGATCCGTCGCCCTGACGGGTCACCCGCACCAGTTCCTCGGGCCCGGCGACCCGCCGGCACCCGATACAGGTCCGCTGCGGGGTGGCGCGGGCTACGACGTCGCCTCGTCGTCGGCGGCCACAGTGCCCTGCTACGGGTGCGTTCTCGGTCCCGGTCTCCGCCGCGACGGCCTCTGTGGCCTCGTCGGCGCGGCGTGTCCTCGAGTCGGCCTCCTCGAGGGCGCGGCCTCCTCATCGACCCCAGCGCTCCTCGACGGCCTCCGCGGCCTCATCGGCGTGGACGTGCCTCGGCAGCCGCTCTCGGCCATGACGTCGCCGGCGGCCTCGGCGGGCTCATCGGCGGCCTCGGCCAGGCGCCTCCGCAGTGGCGGCCGTCGGCCGCAGGGGCCTCGCCGTCGCTGCCGGCTTCGGCGTCCTCGGCCTCGGCCTGCTCGGCACCGAGCTGGCTCCACTCCTCGGCCGTCATGGCCGGGGTGCCGTCGGCGGGCTGCCACATCTGCTCGCCGGTCTCGGGATGCACGATCCACTCGCCCTGGGCCCAGTCGTCGGTCTGGTAGGCGGCCTCCTCGGCCAGCTGGGTCTCGCTCTTGATGTCCACGCGCCAGCCGGTGAGGCGGGCGGCCAGGCGGGCGTTCTGGCCCTCCTTGCCGATGGCCAGGGACAGCTGGTAGTCGGGGACGATGACCTCGGCGGTGCCGGTGTCCTCGTGGATCCGCACCTCCTTGACCCGGGCCGGCGACAGCGCCTTCATGACGAAGTCGGCGGCGTCGTCGGAGAAGGGGACGATGTCGATCTTCTCGCCCTTGAGCTCGTTGACGACCATGCGGACGCGGGCGCCCCGGGCGCCGACGCAGGCGCCGACCGGGTCGACGTTGTTGTCGTTGGACCAGACCGCGATCTTGGTGCGGTGCCCGGGCTCGCGGGCACAGGCCCGGATCTCGACGATGCCGTCGGCGATCTCGGGCACCTCCAGCTCGAACAGTCGCTTGATCAGGCCGGGGTGGGTCCGGCTGACCACGATCTGGGGGCCCTTGGCGGTCTTGCGGACCTCGACGATGTAGGCCTTCACCCGGGAGTTGGGCTCGGGGCGCTCGTAGGGGACCTGCTCGGCCTGGGGCAGGAGGGCCTCGACCCGGCCGAGGTCCAGCAGCGTGTAGCGCTGGTCGCTCTGCTGGATCATGCCGGTGACGATGTCGCCCTCCCGGCCGGCGTACTCCTCGTACTTCATGTCCCGCTCGACCTCGCGGATGCGCTGCATCATCACCTGCTTCGCCGTCTGGGCGGCGATGCGGCCGAAGTCGTCGGGGGTGACATCCAGCTCGTCACCCTCGGGCTCGCCGTCCTCGTCCAGCTCCTGGGCGTAGACGCGGATGTCGAAGGTGTCGGGGTCCAGGGTGACCCACGAGTACTCGTAGGCCCCGGGCGTGCGCTTGTAGGCCGACTCCAGCGCATCGGCCAGCGCGGCCAGCAGGTCATCGACGGAGATGCCCTTGTCGATGGCCAGCGCCTGGAGGGCCTCCATCATCTCGACGTTGTTTCCGCTCATGGAGTCTTCTTCTTCTTCGTCGTCGGCTTGGTGGTGGTACCCCAGTCGAACAGTGTCCGAGCTGCGGCGATCTCGTCGTAGGCGATGCGGCGGTCATCGGTGTCCAGGCCCTCGTCGGGGCGGACGGTGATGCCGTCCTCGTCGGCGGCCACGAGCACGCCGGTGACCCGGCGGTCGCCCTCGGCCCCGGGAACGGTCTTGACCGTGACCCGGTCGTTCACCGCGCCCTGGAAGTGGTCCGGGCGGCGCAGGGGCCGCTCCAGGCCGGGGCTGGACACCTCGAGGGTGTACTTGCCGGGCACGGGGTCGGTCTCGTCGAGGGCCCGGGAGACCGAGCGGCTGAGCTCGGTCAGGGCGTCGATGTCGATCCCGCCGTCACGGCTGACGAGGATGCGGACACTGGCCTGGTGCTGTTCGACGTCGTAGAGGTCGAGGCCGCGTTCTTCGGCCAGAGGGAGGACGACGGCCCGCACGCGATCGGTGATCGCCATGGCTGAACTCCTCCTCTCCGTAAGAAAAGGCGTGGGCCGAAGCCCACGCCTTTGCTCGACCTGAACAAAATGCTGCCCCGAGTATAACGGTCGAGGTCCGCCCCTGGCGGGCGAGTCTCGGCTAGGGGTTCGCGCCCCATTTCGGGTCCCGACCGGCCCGCGCGATGGCACGGTCGAGCAGCGGGCGTCGTCGGGCACCGGATGGGCCAGGCCCAACCCGGGCTCCCGGGCCGCGCTCCGGAGTGGAGACAGCTGGTACCAGAACGGGAACTGACTTGTTCTGGTCCCAGCAACGCGCGCTGGAGTGGAGATAGCTGGGACCAGAACGGGAGGTGACTTGTTCTGGTCCCAGCAACGCGCGCTGGAGTGGAGATAGCTGGTACCAGAACGGGAGGTGTCAGTAGGAGCGGGCGACGAGGGCGATGAGGCCGGGCTCGTCGTCGGCCTCGGGGAGGCTGCCGTCGGCCCGCTGGAGGCAGCGGACGGTGAGGGCGTCCTTGGCCAGGCGGGCCTCGCCCTCGACGCCGACGGTGTCCCAGGGGATGCGGACGAAGCCGTCGGCGGCCGCGGCGGCCACGTCCTCGATGGCGGTCACGTCGACGGTGCGGTCGTCCCGGTCCTTGGTGGCTGTGGCCAGGAGGTCGGCCTGGATGGTGTCGAGCAGAGCGGGCATCTCCGCCGGCCACCGCGCCACCGCGACCTGGCGCTTCTCGCCGTTGTCCCGGCGGACGAGGGTGACCTCGCCCTCCTTCAGGTCCCGGGGGCCGACCTCGATGCGCAGGGGGACGCCCTTGAGCTCCCAGTCGGTGGCCCGGCGCCCGAAGGAGATGTCGACCTTGTCGTCGAGGCGCACCCGGACGCCCGCAGCCTTCAGCTCGCGACCAGGCGGGCCGCGGCTCGCCGCACCCTCCTCGTCCCGGACGACGAGGACCACGACCTGGATGGGGGCCAGCACAGGGGGCACCCGGAGGCCGTTGTCGTCGCCGTGGGTCATGATCAGCCCGCCCACCATGCGGGTCGAGGTGCCCCAGGAGGTCTGCCAGACGTTCTCCTGGTTGCCGTCGGCGGACAGGTACTCGATGCCGAAGGCCTTGGCGAAGTTCTGGCCCAGCTCGTGGCTGGTGCCCATCTGCAGCGCCTTGCCGTCCCGCATCATGGCCTCGCAGGCCATGGTGTTGATGGCCCCGGCGAAGCGCTCGGCGGCGGTCTTGCGGCCCTTGAACACGGGCACGGCGAGCACCTGCTCCATGCAGTCGGCGTAGACCTCGTGCAGGATCCGCACGGCGAAGTCCCGGGCCTCGGCCTCGGTGGCGTGGCAGGTGTGGCCCTCCTGCCAGAGGAACTCGGTGGTGCGCAGGAACAGGCGGGGGCGCAGCTCCCAGCGCACGACGTTGGCCCACTGGTTCACCAGCAGCGGCAGGTCCCGGTAGCTCTGGATCCACTTGGCGAAGTAGGTGCCCATGACCGTCTCGGACGTGGGGCGGATGGCCAGGGGCTCCTCCAGCTCCTTGCCGCCGCCGATGGTCACCACCGCCAGCTCGGGGCTGAAGCCCTCGACGTGCTCGGCCTCCTTCTCGAAGAAGGACATGGGCACGAACAGCGGGAAGTAGGCGTTGTCGACGCCGGCCGCCTTGATGCGGTCGTCCATGGCCGCCTGCAGTCGCTCCCACAGCGAGAACCCGTAGGGCCGGATGACCATCGTCCCCCGGGCCGGCCCGTTCTCGGCCAGCTCCGCCTTCGCGATGACGTCCTGGTACCAGCGGGGGAAGTCCTCGCCCTGGGGGGTGAGCACGGGAGCCTTGGCCATCCGGCGGAGGGTAGTGGCGCCCGTCTGGCGTCCCCGGGAGGATCCGTCTGCTCGTCGGGGGCTTGGACATCGCGGACGGCGTGTCGTCGCCGCGCCGCCGAATCGGGCGCCAGAACGATCGTCAAAGCTTGCGGATCTGCTGGATGTGCTCGTCGGCCTGGTTGACGTCGTCGCCCTGCTCGGTCAGGAGAGCGGCGCGGTCCTTCTCGGCCTCGGCGGCGGCGCCGGTGTCGGCTCGTTCCAGGGCGGCTTCGACGCCGTCCTCGCTGACGATCTTGGCCCACTCGACGAGCTGGTCGACCATCTCGTCCTCGGCCACGACCTTCACCACCTTGCCCTTGACGAAGAGGTGGCCCCGCTTGCGGCCGGCGGCGATGCCGAGGTCGGCCTCCCGGGCCTCGCCGGGGCCGTTGACGACACAGCCCATGACGGCGACCTGGATGGGGACCTCGAGCTCCTCGAGGGCCTTCTGGGCGGCATCGGCGATGGCGTAGACGTCGACCTCGGCCCGGCCACAGGACGGGCAGGCGATCAGGTCGAGGCCCGTGCGCTCCCGCAGGCCGAGGGCCTCGAGCAGCTGCCGGCCCGCCCGGGCCTCCTCCACCGGATCGGCGGTGAGCGAGTAGCGGATGGTGTCGCCGATGCCCTCGGACAGCAGCGTGGCCATGCCGGCGGTGGCCTTGATGAGCCCGGCCGGGGGCGGGCCGGCCTCGGTGACCCCGAGGTGCAGCGGGTGGTCGGTGACCTCCGCCAGCTGGCGGTAGGCCTCGATCATCAGCGGCACGTTGGAGGCCTTCACCGAGATCTTCACGTCGTCGAAGCCGACCTCGGCGAAGTAGTCCAGCTCCCGCTGGGCCGACTCGACCATGGCCTCGGCGGTCAGGCCGTCGTGCTTCTCGTAGAGGTCCGGGTCGAGGGAGCCGCCGTTGACCCCGATGCGGATGGGGACGCCCCGGTCCTTGCACTCCATGGCCACGGCCTTGATGTGCTCGGGCCGGCGGATGTTGCCGGGGTTGAGGCGCAGGCAGTGCACCCCGGCCTCGAGGGCGGCGAGGGCCATCTTGTACTGGTGGTGGATGTCGGCCACGATCGGCACCGGCGAGCGGGGCACGATCTGGGCCAGGCCCTCGGCCGCCTCCTTCTCGTTGCAGGTGCAGCGCACGATGTCGGCCCCGGCGCCGTACAGGGCGTAGATCTGCTGCGAGCGTGCCCTCGACGTCGGCCGTCTTGGTGATCGTCATCGACTGCACGCTGACCGGGGCGTCGCCGCCCACCGTCACCGGGATGTGACGGGTGGTCGAGGACGACCTCGCGGGTCTTCCGGCGGTCGTAGCTCACGGAGGTCAGTCTCGCAGCCCGCTCCCCCATCGGGGCGCAGGCCGCGGTCGCCTACTGGAGGTTGATCGGGTCGAAGAGGTCGACGTAGAGCGCCAGGGACCCGATCGTCACCATGAACAGGACCACCGCGTAGGTCAGCGGCAGCAGCTTGGTGATGTCGGCCTGGTACCGCCGGCCCGTGCCGATCTCCCGGATGCGCTCGTAGGTGCCCACCGCCACGTGGCCGCCGTCGAAGGGCAGCAGCGGCAGCAGGTTGAAGACGCCGATGAACACGTTCAGCAGCATCATGAAGCGCATCAGGGCATAGAGGCCGTTGGCGTCGGTCGCCTGGGCGCCGATGCGGGCAGCGCCCACGATGGAGATGATCCGGTTCTCGTCCTCGGAGGCGCTGCTGCTGCCCGCCGCTCCCACCGCCGCCGGAGCCGGGCTCGGTGTCCGGCCTCCTCGTCCTGGGCGTTCATGACGACGTCGGCGAAGCTGCTCAGGCCCTCGGGGCTGAAGAAGCGGCCGATCCCCTTGACCGACTCGACCATCAGCGTCCCGACCTCCTGGGCCGAGGTCTGCACCGCGTCGATGGGGCCCATGGGCTCCAGCACCTGGGCGTCCTGCACGCCGAGGTACCCGACGGTCTCGCCGTCGAGCACCCGCTCGGCCAGGACCACCGTGGCCTCGACGGTCTCGTCGCCCCGCTCGATGACGAACACGACCTCGTCGCCGGGGTGGGCGAGGGTGAAGTCCCGCATCTCGGCGTAGGTCTCGATCTCCTCGTCGTCGGCCGCGACGATGCGGTCCCCCTCCTGGATGCCGGCCTCCAGCGCGGGGGTCTCGCCGTCCTCGAGTTGACGGGTCAGGCTGGGGGTCAGCTCGTCGGCGGGGAAGCCGGTCAGCGTCTCCTCGGCGGTGGACACCTGGCCGATCTCCCAGTTGCTGTCGTCCTCGGTGACGCTGCCGTAGAGCACGAGCGAGCCGATGCCGAGGGCGAAGGCCATGAGGAAGTGCATGGTGGAGCCGGCGACGGCGACCGACATGCGCCGGGGGTAGGACTTCTGGCGGTAGGTCCGGGCCTCGTCGGCCGGCGGGACCTCGTCGAGGTTGTTCATGCCGATGATGCGGACGTAGGCCCCGGCGGGGATGGCCTTGAACCCGTACTCGGTCTCGCCCCGCCGGAACGACCAGATCCGCGGCCCGAAGCCGATGAAGAACTCGGTGACCTTCATGCCCGCCGCCTTGGCCGTCAGGTAGTGGCCCAGCTCGTGCATGAAGATCATGAACACCAGCGAGAGCACGATGATCAGGATCGACCAGCCCCCGAAGATTCCGATGGCGACGGTGCCGCCGATCAGGGCGGCGAGGCCGACCTTGCCCGGGATGTCGCCCTGGGCCGCGATCGGCTCGTCAGGAAGGGGCGGCTTCAGCTCGGTGTCGGACATGGGCTCCGCTGGCTCTAGAGGGTGAGGGCGGCGACGATCTCGGTGGCCACCGTACGGGCCTTTCGATCGGCCTCCATCACAACGTCGGCCGAAGTGGCTTCGGTTCCATCGTGACGGTCAAGGGTGGCGGCGAGGACATCGCTGATGGCCAGCCACCCGATGCGCCCCGCCAGGAAGGCTTCGACCGCCACCTCGTTGGCCGCGTTGAGCCACGCCGGGGCGGTCTCGCCCGCCCGACCGGCCCGATAGGCCAGGTCCAGGCAGGGGAAGGCCTCCCGGTCGGGGGCCTCGAAGTCCAGCGCAGCCCAGCGTCGTCCAGTCGATGCGGCCGAAGGGGGCGGCCGAGCGGTCCGGATAGGCCAGGGCGTACCCGATGGGCAGCCGCATGTCGGGCATCGACAGCTGGGCGATGGTGGAACCGTCGGTGTACTCGACCATCGAGTGCACGACCGACTGCGGGTGCACGACCACGTCGATGTCGTCGTAGCTCGACGCCGAACAGCTCGTGGGCCTCGATGACCTCGAGGCCCTTGTTCATGAGCGTCGACGAGTCGATCGTGATCTTGGGCCCCATCGACCACGTCGGATGGGCCAGCGCGTCGTCGATGGTGACGTCGGCCAGATCGGTCCGGGAACGGCCCCGGAACGGCCCACCGCTGGCGGTGACGACCAGGCGGGCCACCCGTTCGGCGAGGAGGTTCGCCCGCAGGCACTGGTGGATGGCCCCGTGCTCGCTGTCGACCGGGATGAGCTCGGCCCCCGGCGTCGACCGCACCCGCTGCACGACCGGACCGGCGGCGATGAGGGACTCCTTGTTGGCCAGCGCCAGGCGACGACCCGACTCCAGCGCGGCCAGGGTGACCCCGAGGCCGGCGAAGCCCACCACGCCGTTGACCACGACCTCGGCCTCTCGGGCGGCATCGGCAAGGGCGTCCTCCCCCACCGTCAGCTCGGTGCCGGGGGGCAGGCGGTCGGCCAGCCCGGCCGCCGCTTCGGGATCGACCACGGCCACCAGCCGGGGCCGGAACTCCTTGGCCTGCTCGGCCAGGAGGTCGACGGAGCGACAGGCTCCCAGCACCACGACCTCATAACGCCCGGGCTCGGCCCGCACCACGTCCAGGGTCTGGGTTCCGATCGACCCCGTCGACCCGAGGACCGCGACCGTGGTCACGCCCCGCTCAGCGTTCTGGGTGACGAAGGATGTCGCCCACAACACGACACGTCACCCAGAACCGATCGGGTCACGGGGTGTTGGCGTAGACCTCGAGCAGCCGCACGACGTAGTAGGTCGCCGGGAGCACGAAGAGCAGCCCGTCGAAGCGGTCGAGCACACCACCGTGGCCGGGCAGCAGCGTGCCCATGTCCTTGAGGCCGAGATCCCGCTTCAGCCGGGACTCGCAGAGATCCCCGAGCGGGGCCATCACCCCAGCCACCACGCCGAGGACGAGGGCGTCCATCGCCGTCCACGGCCCGATCCCGATGACCCGAGCACGAGCACCGAGACCACGACCGACGCGATGATCCCGCCGACGAAGCCCTCGACGGTCTTGTTGAGGACTGGCCGCGGTGAGCGGCGAACGGCCCATTCGCTGACCCACGACGAGCCCGCCGATGTCCGCCGCCACCGTGACGAGGATGGCGCCGAAGAGCAGTGAGCGGCCGACGCTGTCGCCGAAGCCCGACACCAAGGCCCCGCTGGCCGAGACCGATGCATCGTCGATCCGGAGCAGGAGAGAAGCGAAGGCCCCGAGGCCGCCGACGTAGAAGACCCCGAGCAGGGTGATGCCGGCGTTGGCTACCGCGTGGTCACCCGGTCCGGCGTCGAACAACCACCAGCACAGGGTCGTGACCACCACCAGGAACAACACGAGGACCATGCCGGCCTCGCCCCGCAGGTAGGCGGCGAGCACCAAGCCGCCCGAACCGGCCAAGCCGATGAGCGGGGCCGGGTGGTAGCCCGAGCGGCGGGTGGCGGTGAAGAACTCGGCGGTGGCCAGCACGACCACCGCAGTGGCCAAGGCGACCACGGCAAACGCACCGATGAGGAAGGAGACCGCCATCAGGACGACGAGGCCGACGCCGACGATCACCGCCTGCTGCATGTCGCGGCCACTGCCGCCACCGCCGCCTCCGCCGCCGCCGGACTCCTCTTCGGGAGCATCGGGGAACGGCTTTCGCCGTTGTGGCGGTCCGGCCGGTGAGTCCATCGCGGCCGCCGCAGCAGCCGCGGGATCCAGGTCGTCGAAGGTCATCTCGTCCTCCCCCAAGGATTCGACACGGGTCTCGTCATCGACGAGGTCGGAGAAGTCCTCCGGCTCACCGGTCTCTTCGCCCTGACCCCGCCAACGGGGGCCACCGGAAACCCCGGCCCACGCGTCATCGTCGTCGTCGGCACCCGCCACCGGCTCGCTCCAGTGTGGCAGGTCGTCCTCGGGCGGGCCGAGAAGGTCGTCCAGGCCGTCATCGGGGTCACCGATGAGGTCGGCGAACGGGTGCTCGTTGGCCGAGCGACCGGCTTCGATCTCGAGGCCGTCGTCGTCGACGTCGGGCGCGGCCCAGACCCGGATGTCGTCGAGGTCCCTCGCGGGGGCCGGGGTCGGCTCGGAAGGCACCACCGGCACCCCGGCAGTCGGCGGCAGGTCCAGGTCGTCCAGGTCCGGCTCGGCGCTGACCGGCGGCTCGGGCTCGGGCGCCGCCCGCACCGGGGCCTCGGCCGCCGTGGGCGCGGGCCGGGCCGGCGTGGGGTCGATCACCGGCTCGTCGTCGTCGTCGGCGATGACCGGGATGGCCCCGAAGCGGTTCGGGTCCTCGACAGGAGGGGGCTCAGCAGCAGGGGGCTCAGCAGCAGGGGGCTCAGCGGGCGGGGGCGGGTCTGACGGCGGTGGCTGAGCCGCCACGGTCGGATGCTCGCCCGTGGCCGGCGAGGCGCCCACGATGCGGATCCGACCCGACGGTCGCGGGTCGCTCGGCGCGCCCTCGTCCGGACGGTCGTCACTCATCGAGAAGCTCCTTCTCCTTGTCGGCCAGCGCACCGGCGAGGGTGCCCTCGTGGGCGTGGATCATGTCGTCCAGCTCCTTCTCGGCCCGCTTGAGGTCGTCCTCTCGGAGGTCCCCCGACTTCTCGAGGCCCTCCAGCTCGTGACGGGCGGCGCGGCGCAGGTTGCGCAGCGCGATCTTGCCCTCTTCGGCCATGCCCCGCACCAGGCGCACCAGGTCCTTGCGCCGCTCCTCGGTCAGGGCGGGGAACGCCAGGCGCACGACGTGGCCGTCGTTGGTGGGGTTCAGCCCGAGGTCGGACTCGCGGATCGCCTTCTCGATGGCGTTCACCGAGCCCTTGTCGAACGGCGTGATCACGAGCAGCCGGGCCTCGGGCACCGAGAAATTGGCGATCTGCTGCAGGGGCACGTCAGCGCCGTAGTAGTCGACCGGCAGCTTCTCGACAAGGGCTGAGGAGGCCCGCCCGGTGCGCACGGTGGAGAATTCGTGGCGCGTGTGGGTGACGGCCTTGTCCATCTTGTCCCCGACGTCGTCGAGGACGAGTTCGATCAGGTCATCGTCACTGTCGGCCATCAGGCGGATTCCCCCGACTGCGGAGTCAGGAAACCAGCGTACCGATCGGCTTGCCCTCGAGGATGGACCGGATGTTGCCCGGGCCCAACAGGTCGAAGACGACGATCGGCACGGCGTTGTCCATGCAGAGGGTGATGGCCGTGGAGTCCATGGCCCGTAGGCCCCGCTCGAGGACCTCCATGTACCCGACCTCGGGGATCAGTGTGGCGTCGGGGTTGGTCATGGGATCGTCGGTGTAGATGCCGTCGACGCCGGAGTGGGTGCCCCGCAGGATGGCGTCGGCGTCGATCTCGGCCGCCCGCAGCGCCGCCGCGGTGTCAGTGGTGAAGAACGGGTTGCCCGTCCCCGCGGCGAAGATCACGACCCGCCCCTTCTCGAGGTGACGGACCGCCCGGCGCCGGATGTAGGGCTCGGCGATCTCGGCCATCTCGATGGCCGTCTGGACCCGCGTGGGCTGGCCGTGACGCTCGAGGGTGGCCTGCAGATCGAGGGAGTTGATGACAGTGGCCAGCATCCCCATGTAGTCGCCTTGGGACCGGTCGAGGCCGGCGGCCGCAGCCGTCTGGCCTCGCCAGATGTTGCCGCCGCCGACGACGATCGAGATCTCGGTGCCCAGGGCCTCGCGAACCGCGATCACCTCACGGGCGATCAGGTCGACGACCGACTGGTCGATGCCGAAGTCCTGGTCGCCGGCGAAGGCCTCACCGGAGAGCTTGAGGACGATGCGGCCCCAGTTGCGCTCGGTGTCGCCCCCGCCGGAGTTGCTCACGTTCCCCACGCCTGGCGCCTGCGTCGCCGGGCCGACGCCGCGGCGATTCGGCACGCAGCACTACCCCTGCCCCCGTGGCTCGTGCTCAAGCCCCGATCACCACCTGGGCGAAGCGCACGACGGCGGCCTCGCCGAGGAGAGCCGCGATGGTCTGGCTCTCGTCCCGCACGAACTTCTGGTCGAGCAGGACCCGATCGGCGAAGAACCGGCCCTGGAGCTTGCCCTCCACGATCTTGTCGATGGCCTGCTCGGGCTTGCCCTCGTTGCGGGTCTCGGCCTCGAGGAGGGCCCGCTCTTCGGCGATCTCGGCCTCGGGCACGAGATCACGGGTGAGGTAGGGCGGGCGCTTGAAGGCGATGTGCAGGGCCAGGTCGTGGGCCAGCTCCTGGGAGCCACCGGACAGCTCGACGAGCACGGCGTTGACGCCTCGGCCCTCCTGGATGTGGAGGTAGGAGTCCATGAGACCGCCACCGCTCTTCTCGAAGCGGACGATCTCGCCGACCTCGATGTTCTCCTTCAGGGTGACCTTCAGGTCGTCCACCCGGTCAGCGACATCGGCCTTGGCCTCGTCCTCACCCTTGGCGGCGACGAGGTCGGCCAGGTCCTGGACCAGGTCGGTGAACTGCTCGGACTTGGCGACGAAGTCGGTCTCGCACTTGATCTCGGCGATGGCCATGACCTCGCTGTCACCACCGACGGCGACCGCACCTTGGTCGTTGGCCCGGTCGGAGCGCTTGGCGGAGCTGGACAGGCCCTTCTCCCGCAACCACCTGGCCGCAGCGTCGGAGTCGCCGTCGTTCTCCTCGAGGGCGCGCTTGGCGTCCATCATCCCCGCCCCGGTCTGCTTGCGCAGCGCCTGGACGTCCTTCGCGGTGAACTCGGCCACGATCAGCCTTCCTCGGTGGTCTCGGTCGTTGCGGTCTCGGCTTCGGCGGCAGATGGCTCCTCAGCCACGGCCTCCTCCGCGAGGGGCTGGTCGACGGGGCCCTCGGCCGGAGCGGCGTCGGGGGCAGCAGCCTCGGCCGGAGCGGCGTCGGGGGCAGCAGCCTCGGCCGGAGCGGCGTCGGGGGCAGCAGCCTCGGCCGGAGCGGCGTCGGGGGCAGCAGCCTCGGCCGGAGCGGCGTCGGGGGTCTCGCCCGCGTCCGCCGCCTGCTTGGCCGCGGCCAGGCGGGCGTCGCGCTCGGCGGCCTGGGCCGCAGCCTGATCCCGGGCCTCGGCCTGCTGGCGGGCGACTTCGGCCTCTTCTTCGGGGGTGCGCACGGCGGGAGCCACGGGGCCGCCGTCGCCCGGCACCTTCTTGGAGCGGATGAAGCGACCCTCCTTCACGGCGTCGGCCATGATCCGACACATGAGGCTGCCGGAGCGGATGGCGTCGTCGTTGCCGGGGATCACGTAGTCCACGACGTCGGGGTCACAGTTGGTGTCGACCACGGCGATCAGCGGGATGCCGAGCTTGTTGGCCTCGGTCACCGCGATGTGCTCCTTCTTCGTGTCGAGCACGAAGACGGCGTCGGGCTTGCGATCGAGGTTCCGGATGCCGTTGAGGTTGCGCAGCAGCTTGTCCAGCTCGCGCGTGTTCATCAGGGCTTCCTTCTTGGGCATGGCGTCGAACTCGCCGGTGTCGCGCTCGACGCTCCAGCTCGGCCATCTTGGAGACCCGCTTGGAGATGGTCTCGAAGTTGGTCAGCATCCCGCCCAGCCAGCGCTGGTTGACGTACGGCATGTTGCAGGACAGGGCGTAGGACTCGACCGCGTCGGAGGCCTGCTTCTTGGTCCCGACGAAGAGCAGGTTCCCGCCGTCCGCGGTCATGTCCCGGACGAACTCGTACGCGACCCGGACACGGTCGAGCGTCTGCTCGAGATCGATGATGTAGATGCCCTGGCGCTCCCCGTGCAGGAAGCGCTTCATCTTGGGGTTCCAGCGCCGCGTCTGGTGTCCGAAGTGGACACCCGCGTCCAGCAGCTGCTTCATGGTGACGACAGGCGCCATCTGGTTCATTCCTCCCCGACGGTTTGGCGAGACCCGTGCGCTTGCGCCCGGAGGCGACCGCGGGAAATGGCACGGGCGGACATGGTGCTCGGCCGTGGGGCTCACGACCGACGGGCGAGTGTACCGGCGACGCTCCCGGCCCCACCGCCCGTCAGCCAGGGCCACCAGGTCCCCTCCGGTCGGGTGGCCCGAGGCGCGGGGGACGCCGGTGGGTCGGTCGATCCGTCGGGTGGGTCCTCCACCGGGACGAGGTGGACCCCGGTCGTGGTGAACAGCGCGGCCGGGTCGAGGTAGGTGCCCCCCGAGCGGACGCCGAGATGGAGGCGCTCCCCCGCCGTGCCCAGCGTCTGGCCGATGGCGACGTGGGCGCCGACGGCGACCGTGATCTCGGCCAGGTAGGAGTAGCTGGAGCGCAGGCCGTCGGGGTGCAGGACGGTGACCGCCCGGTTCCCGGCGACCGGGCCGGCGAAGACGACGAGGCCGTCGCCGATGGCCGCGGACCGGCGTCCCGGGCACGGTGGCGTACTCGAGGCCCCGGTTGCCCGCGCCGTACGGCCCGTCGGGCAGGCGGAAGGTGTCGATGACCGGGGCGTCGACGGGCGGGCGGTAGGTCACCGCGGCCTCGGCGGCGGGGACGAAGGCCGCGCTCAGGAGCGAGGGCGACGACCAGAGAGGCAGGAACGAATCGATCGGGACACAGGGGACCCCCGGAGAGACTCTCGACGGGGGAAGCGCCGCTCAGGACGCTAGACGGGCGACCGCTCCGCCGCCACCACCCGCGAGCGCAGGTGCAACACGGCTTTGGTGTGGATCTGGCACACCCGGCTCTCGGTGACACCGAGCACCCCGCCGATCTCGGCCAGGGTCAGGCCCTCGTAGTAGTAGAGGGTGAGGACGAGCTTCTCGCGCTCCGGAAGGCGGTTGATCGTCGTGGCCAGGAGCTGGCGGGTCTCCTCGACCTCGAAGCGCCCGACCGGCCCGTCCCCGCTGTCGGCGATCGTGTCGCCCAGGGTGACGGCCTCGCCCCGCTCGCCGCCCATGGCCAGGACCTCGTCGAGCGCGGCCATGCCGACGAAGGAGATCTGGGTGAGGAGGGTCTGGAGCTGTTCCTCGGACATCTCCAGGGCCTCGGCCAGCTCGGTGTCGGACGGGGGGCGGGCGTGCTCGGCCTCGAGCTTGGCGTACGAGCGCTCGAGGGCCCGGGCCTTGGCCCGCACCGATCGGGGCACCCAGTCGATCGAGCGGAGCTCGTCGAGGATGGCGCCCTTGATACGACTGATGGCGTAGGTCTCGAACTTGAAGCCACGGTCGGGATCGAACTTCTCGATGGCGTCGATGAGGCCGAACATCCCGTAGCTCACGAGGTCGGCGTGCTCGACGTTCTGGGGCAGGCCCACCGCCACTCGGCCGGCCACGTACTTCACCAGCGGGGAGTAGTGGACGATGAGCTGGTCCCGGTCGGCTCGCGTGGGATCGGCGCGGTATCCGGACCAGAGGTCCTCGATGCCACCACCGCCTTGTCGGTCCACCGCCCGTCCCTACGCTCGAGGATGCGTCGACTCGAGCACGCCCCGCAGGCGCTCCCGGCTCACATGCGTGTAGAGCTGGGTGGTCGCGAGATCGGCGTGTCCGAGAAGTTCCTGTACAGCACGAAGGTCGGCACCGCCGTCCAGAAGATGAGTGGCGAAGGTGTGGCGCAGGGCATGGGGGTGGGCCGGTCCGGCGGCCCGGCGGTCCAGGATCCGGCGCACGTCGCGGGGGGTGAGGGGATGCGCCCGCCGGTTCACGAAGACGGCCTCGGCGGGCGTGTCGGCGTCCACCAGCACCGCGCGACCCGCGTCCAGCCACTGCCGCAGGGCGTCGACCGAGGGCGGGGACAGCGGGACGGTGCGCTGCTTGGCCCCCTTCCCCCAGACGGTGAGACGGGCCCGGTCCAGGTCGATGTCCACCGGGCGGAGGCCACAGACCTCGGCCACCCGGAGGCCGCTGCCGTACAGGATCTCGAGCACGGCGGTGTCGCGCTGCCCGAGGGCGGCCTCGACGGGGTCGTCGGTCGGCGGCGGGCCGAGGTCGAGCAGGACCTCGATCTCGTCCCGACGCAGGACCCGGGGCAGGCGGCCGCCGTGACCCGGGGCCGACAGGCGGGCGGAGGGGTCGACGTCGATGCGTCCCCGGCGACGGAGCCAGTCGAAGTAGCGGCGGAGGGAGGCGACGTGCCGGGCGATGGTGCGCCGGGCGTAGCCGCGGGTGGTGAGGAAGGCGACGTAGCGGCGCAGCACCCGGCGGTCCACGCCGTCGGGGCCGGTGAGCCCGAGCCGGTCGGCCCACACGACGAAGGCGTCGAGGTCACGGCGGTAGGCGGTGACGCTGGCCGGGGCCAGGGACGTGAGGGAAGACGTGAACTCGTCCAGGTCCCAGGCGGCGGCCACGGGGGCACGCTAGCAACGAGACCACCCAGAGGGAACCATCGCGCGCGGAGGGTGACCTGACGGCGACGCCTGGTCACCACGGCGCCGAGCACGCGGCCCGCGCCGACCGCTGCCGGAGCCGGGCGCAGCGGCTTCGTGACGTTCGCCTGGTCGCTGCCGTCGGCCGCGGGAGGCGCAGGCGGCGACGAGTCATACTGGCCCCATGCCGCTCCGCACAGCTGATGAGTATCGCTCTGGTCTGGTCGACGGTCGGCGCCTGCACTATCAGGGCCAGTCGGTCCCCGACATCAACGCCGTGCCCGACCTGCGGGTGGCCGTGGACCACGCGGCGATCGACTTCGACCTGGCCCAGGACCCCGGCCACCGCGACCTGGCGGTCGCCGTCGACCCCGACACGGGCGAGGAGTACAACGCCGGCTACCGCATCCCCCGCAGCGCGGAGGACGTGATGGCCCGCTCGAACCTGATCGAGGCGGGCACGGCGGCCGGCGGCACGGTCGTCACCCTCATCCACGAGATCGGCACCGACGGGCTCTTCGCCATGCTCCGCGTCCTGGAGGGCGAAGGCCGGGAGAAGGCCGCAGGCCTACTACCGCCACTGCCGGGACGGCGACCTGGCCGTGGCCGTGGCCCAGACCGACGTGAAGGGCGACCGCTCCAAGCCGCCGCACCAGCAGGAGGACCCCGACCTCTACGTGCGGGTCGTGGACCGCAGCGACGAGGGCATCGTCGTGCGGGGGGCGAAGTGCCACACCACCAGCAGCGCCAACGGCGACGAGATCATCGTCTTCCCGACCCGGGCCATGGGCCCCGACGACGCCGACTACGCCGTGTCGTTCGCCGTGCCGGCCAACACCGAGGGACTGTCGCTCTACGTGTCCGGTTACGGCGGCGGAGGTGGCGGCCACGACGCCTTCGACCACCCGGTGTCCGCCAAGCACAAGCTGCTCGAGACCCTGACCGTCTTCGACGACGTGTTCGTGCCCTGGGAGCGGGTCTTCCTCTGCCAGGAGCCCGAGAAGGCGGGCGCCCTGGCGCTCACCTTCGTGGAGTACCACCGCTTCACCGCCGTGTCGTACAAGCTCCCGCTGGTGGACGCCTTCGTGGGCGCGGCCGCCCAGATCGCCGAGATGAACGGCGTGATCAAGGCGGGCCACATCCGGGACAAGCTCACCCACCTGGTGGCCTACGCCGAGACGGTCCGGGCCCTCACCGAGGCCGCCGCCCTGCGCTCCCGCATCGGCGAGCACGGCATCGCCTACCCCGACCCCATGACCACGAACATGGCCAAGTTCACCTTCGCCTCCGGCTTCTACAAGGCCGTCGAGTGGCTGCAGGACATCGCCGGCGGCCTGCTGGTCACCGGCCCGTCGGGCGCCGACTGGGACTCGCCGGAGATCCGGCCCGTCCTGGAGAAGTACTACGCGGGCGCCTCCCCGGCCCCCGAGCGCCTGGCCATGATGAACCTGATCTCGGACCTCACCGCCCGGGACCTCGGGGGCTACCACGCCGTCCTGGCCGTCCACGCCGAGGGCTCGCTGGAGGCCGAGAAGCTCCAGATGCTCCGCAGCTACACCGCCAACCACGCCCCCGCCGCCATCGCCTACGCCAGGAAGCTCGCCGGACTCGGCTGAGGCGTGACCAACACTCGTTCTGGCTCCCGATCTGCCGCCCATAGGCGGAGGATCAGGAGCCAGTTCGCCGGGGCGGCTCGAACGCCCTGCTCAGCGGGGGGTGGTGCGTTCGTATCGACCGGCGGACTCGGCCAGCCAGCCGGTGCGGCAGAGCTCGTCGATGGCGGCCGCGACCTCGGGGAGGGTCAGGCCGCTGCGGTCGACCAGGGTCTGCAGGGTCACCGACTCGTGAGCACAGGCGTCGAGGACCCGGCCCGGTGGACCACCGGGCTCGGGCGCGGCGACGGAGCCACCGGTCGGTGAGCTCAGGCCGAGGGCCAGGAGCACGTCGTCGGCCGAGCAGAGTGGCATCGCCCCGTCGGCGATGAGGCGGTTCGTGCCCTTCGCGGCCCTGCTGGTGATCGGCCCAGGCACGGCGAACAGCGGGAGGTCGCGGGTCAGGGCCTCGTCGGCGGTGTAGAGCGACCCACCCTTCTGAGCCGACTCGACCACGACGATGATCTCGCTCAGCCCGGCGATGATCCGGTTGCGGGCCGGGAAGCTCCACCGTGTCGGCCGGATGCCGAGCGGCATCTCCGACAGGAGCAGCCCCTCCTCCCCCACCCGCCGCCAAAGATCCCGGTGGCCACCCGGGTACACGATGTCGAGTCCCGATCCGACGACCCCGACGGGGGGAGCACCGCCGGTCCGCAGCAGGCCCCGGTGCACCGCACCGTCCACCCCGAGCGCCAGCCCGGACACGACAGCCACCCCCGCGACACCCAGTCGTTCGCCGAGCTGCATCGCCACGTCCAGTCCGTAGCGCGACGCCCTGCGGGTGCCCACCACTCCGACCCGCCGCCGGTCCAAGGCGCCGAGATCGCCCCGGCAGAAGAGAACGGCAGGCGGCTCGGGATCATCCTGCAGGGCCGCCGGGTAGCTCCGGTGCCCCCGACCGAGGACGAGGACACCCGCGGCCTCGTGGCGCTCCCAGAGCTCGTCGACATCGAGTGGCGCCCCGGGCCTGCGGCGGAGCTCAGCCCAGGCCTCCTCGGGCGATCGCACCGACAGTTCGTCCCGCAGTCGTCGCCGGGCCCACACCGGGGATGGCCGCCATCGCTGCGAGGTACGCCTCGTCGGGCAACACCGTCGGTCCGGACGGCGACGCCGACCGCGACCCCGTGACAACCGTCTCGTCGCTGGGCTCGAGCTGGCCTCGCGGGGCCGGTTCGTCGTGGCCCTCGCCCGCCCGGCCCACTGACCGGTCACCGGGCGCCAACGGCTCGACCGGGTCGCCCACGGCCAGGCCCGGAGCGCCCGTGGTCGCCGACGCCGCGGCATCCTCGTGTCCGCCCACGTCAGACCGCCACGAGGGGCTGGGCCCGGAGCACGAGGGCCATGCTGAGGTGGGCGGTGGTGACGGGGCCGTCATGGCCCTCCAGGTCGGCGAGGGTCCGGGCCACCCGACGGACGCGGTCGAGGCCGCGAGCCGACAGGCGGCCGTCGGCCAGGGCCCTCTCCAGTACGAGCTCGGTCTCCGAGGTGACGGGGCAGAGCTCGTCGAGGCGGCGGCGCGGGATGCGGGCGTTGCAGAGCACGCCCCGGGTGGCGGCCCGAGCCCGGGCCTCCCGGACCCGGGCGGCGACCACGGCCGTCGACTCGCCTGGGTCGCCGCGCAGGAGCTCATCGGGTGACGGGCGCTGGACGTCGACCCGGAGGTCGAAGCGGTCGACCAGCGGGCCGGACAGCCGCCGTCGGTACCGGGCCCGCTCACCGTCCGAGCAGGCACAGCCCTCCGGTCCTGGCCTGGCCGCACGGACAGGGGTTCATGGCTCCCACCAGCAGGAACCGGGCCGGGAAGGTGGCCGCGGCCTGGGCCCGGGTGATCCGGATGACGCCCTCCTCCAGGGGCTGGCGCAGGGCGTCGAGCACTGCCGGGGCGAACTCGCCCAGCTCGTCGAGGAACAGCACCCCGTTCGACGCCCTCGACACCTCGCCCGGCCGCAGCAGGCCGCTGCCTCCACCGGTGAGGGCCACCGGCGACGCCGTGTGGTGCGGAGCCCGGAAGGGTGGCGTCGTCGGGAGCTCACCGACGGCCAACGGCTCGCCCACCGCCGAGCGGATGCGGGCCACCGCGAGTGCCTCCTCGACCCCGAGCGGCGGCAGCAGCCCGGGCAGGCGACTGGCCAGCATCGTCTTGCCCGCTCCCGGCGGGCCGACCATGAGGAGGTGGTGTCCGCCCGCGGCCGCCACCTCCAGAGCCGTACGCGGCCGCGGCCTGGCCCCGGACGTCAGCGAGGTCCCGCACCACCACCGGGCCGATGGCTGGAGCCGGCGCGCCGGGCTCGGGCGGGTCGGGCCACGGCTCGTCGCCGCGGAGCGCCTCGACCACCTCCACCAGTCGGCGCGGCACAGCGCACCTGGTGGCGGCCGTAGACCGTCGCCTCCGCGTAGGCCGCGGCAGGCACCACGACGGTGTCCGCCGGGGATGCGTCGACCAGGCTGACCATGCCGCGGACCGGACGGAGGGAGCCGTCGAGGCCCAGCTCGCCGAAGAAGGCCAGCTCGTCGATGCCGGCCCCGGGCACCTGCTCGGAAGCCACCAGCACCCCGACGGCCATGGCCAGGTCCAGGCCCGATCCGGCCTTCCGCAGCGCCGACGGGGCCAGGTTCACAGTGATCTTGCGCACCGGGAAGTCGAAGCCGCTGTTGGTGACCGCGGCCCGCACCCGGTCTCGGGCCTCCCGGCAGGCGGCGTCGGGCAGGCCGACGATGGTGAAGCCCGGCAGGCCCGAGGCGATGTGGACCTCGACCCGGACGGCGTGGCCGTCGATGCCGAGGAGGCAGGCCGAGGTGATGGATGCGAGCACGGTGGACCCTCCGCGTGGAACGGGATGTGGAGGGGGCCGTGACGCCGGCCTACCGAGCGATGGGCCTCACCCTACGAAGGGGGTGTGACGACGACCGAATCAGCGAGCGCAGCGAAGCCACTCACCTGTCACTGCCCGAGCTCCTCGCGTTCGTAGACGGCGACGGCCTCGATCTCCTCGGGGCTGAGGGTGTCCTCCCAGGCGGGCATGCCGTTGCGTCCCTCGCGGATCACGACCAGCTGGTCCTCGATGTCCGGGTAGTTCTCGGCCACCGCGCCGTCGCCGAGCTGGGGGCCGACGCCGCCCTCGCCGTCGGGGCCGTGGCACCGGGCGCAGTTGTCCTCATAGACGCTCTGGCCGAGGCTCGCCTCGCCGCCGCCACCGGACGGTTCGGAATCCCCGCCACAGGCGGACGAGGACGAGCGCCGCGACGGCGATCGTGGCGACCAGGAGGAGGTGGGGGCGTCGGGTCACGGCGCGGAGAGTAGCGGCGGGATCGCCCCGTCCAGGGCCATACTCGGTGGTCATGGGTCTCAACCCGTTCCGCCCCCAGAGCGTCTCCCCCGCCGACATCGCCATGGTCGTCGGGCGCCGTGGTCGTCGTGGCCCTGCTCGTGGCCTGGGCCGTGTTCGGGTGAGTGCCGCCGATCCCCTCGCCGACGACTGCGACACCCGGTTCGTCCAGCCCTACGAGGCCACGAAGACCTACATCTGCCCGGGCTGCAACCAGGACATCCCGCCCCGCACCTTCCACCTCGTCGCCGTGCCCCGCCTGGCCCCCGACCTCCGCCGCCACTGGCACAAGGGCTGCTGGGAGCACCGGGCCCGCCGGCGCCCCGGCCGGGTGCGCTGATCAGAAGGCGTTCTCGATGATCTCGATCTCGCCGGCGAGGACGGCAGCGACGTCGAAGCGGATCTCCCGGGGCGGAACGGGGCCGTCTCCAGGTAGCGGCGGGCCAGGAGGCGGAGCTTGGCCTGCTTCTTGCCGGTGACGGCCTCGGCGGGCGTGCCGAACGCGGCGGAGCTGCGGGTCTTCACCTCGCAGACGACCAGCGTGCGCCCGTGGCGCAGCACGAGGTCGAGCTCGCCGTCCCGGCAACGCCAGTTGCGGTCGAGGACGCTGTAGCCCCGCGCCTCGTAGTGGCGGGCGACCCGCGCCTCACCCTCGGCCCCCAGCTGCTGTCGCCGGGAGACCATCTGTCAGGTCGACGAGTTGTCGCGCTTCTCCTTGATGCGGGCCCGCTTACCGACCCGGTCCCGCAGGTAGTAGAGCTTGGCCCGGCGGACGTCACCCTTCCGGACGACCTCGATCTTCTGGATGATCGGCGAGTGCACCGGGAAGGTCCGCTCGACGCCGACACCGAAGGAGAGCTTGCGGACCTTGAAGGTCTCGCGCACGCCGCTGCCCTGGCGGCCGATGACCGCACCCTCGAAGACCTGGACCCGCTCGCGGTTGCCCTCGACCACGCGGACGTGGACCTTGAGGGTGTCACCAGGGGCGAAGTCGGGGACGTCGTCCCGCAGGTTGGCCTGGTCGATGAGATCGGTTGGCTGCATCGTGCACGTGCTCCTGTGCGCCCGGGGTCAGGGAGAAGGGCGTTCGGGGACCCGGGGGAAGTGGTCGAACGGTCAGGAGAGCGTATCGACTCAACCTCCCGAGGCCGAACTCCTCGAGCAGGTCGCGCTCCTCGTCGGTGACCCGCCCCGGGCCTCGATCAGGTCCGGGCCGGCGCTCGACGGTGCGGGCCAGGGCCTGGGCCCGCCGCCAGCGGGTGATGCGGGCGTGGTCCCCCGAGCGCAGGACCTCGGGCACCTCCCAGCCCCGGAAGTCGGCGGGCCGGGTGTACTGCGGGTACTCGAGCAGGCCGGTGGAGAAGGACTCGTCCTCGACGGAGACCTCGTTGCCGAGCACGCCGGGGACCAGGCGGCCGACGGCTTCGATCACCACCATCGCCGCCACCTCGCCCCCGGCCAGGACGTAGTCGCCGATGGACAGCTCGCCGTCGACGAGGTGGGTGTGGACCCGCTCGTCGACGCCCTCGTAGCGGCCGCACAGCAGCGAGAAGCCGTCGAGGGCGGCCAACTCCGAGGCGTAGGCCTGGTCGAGGCGGCGACCGCCCGGCCCGAGCAGGAGCAGGGGCCGGGGCGGGGCGGCGGCCTCGACCGAGTCGAACACGGGACCAGGGGTGAACACCATCCCCGCCCCGCCGCCGAAGGGGCTGTCGTCGACCGACCGGTGGACGTCGGTGGTGGCGTCGCGCAGGTCGTGGACCCGCAGGTCGAGGCGCCCCTCCGCCGCCGCCTTGCCCACCAGGCTCTCGCCGGCGAAGGCCGTGACCATCCCCGGGAAGATCGAGAAGACGTCGATGCGCACGACGCCTCAGCCCAGGAGGCCGTCGGGGACGTCGACGGTGATGCGACCGTCGGCCTGCTCCACCACGAAGGTCAGCGGGACCAGGCCGCCGCTGTCGAGCACCAGGAGGTCGCTGGCCGGGTTGACCTCGACGCTGGTGACGGTGCCGTGCTCGGTGCCGTGCTGGTCGACGACCACCGAGCCGATGAGCTCGTGGACCCAGAGGGCGTCGGGGTCCTCCAGGGGCTCGGCCGAGAGCACGAGGCCGTGGATGGCGTCGGCGGCCTCGCGGGTGTCGACACCGGCGAAGCGCACGATGTGCCGGTTCTGGTGGGGCCGCGACGCGGTGATGGTCAGGGGGCCCTGCTCGGTGTGCAGGACGGTGCCCTCGGCCACGCGTTCGGGCCGGTTCGTGGTCAGCGCGACCACCACCTCGCCGCGGAGGCCGTGGGGCTTGGCCACCCGCCCGACCTCGAGCAGGTGGTCGCTACTGCGTTCGGGCATGTCGGGCTCTGCGTTGGGCACGCAGCCGGCGGCCCGGACTAGTCGACGAACTCGACGTCGACCTCGACGCCGTCGCGGGCGGCCGCGGCCCGCACCACGGTGCGGATGGAGTTGGCCACCCGGCCCCGCTTGCCGATGACCCGACCCATGTCGTCGTCGCCGACCTGGACCTCGAGGCTCAGGGTGCCCCGTCGGGTCTCGGTGCTGTCGACCTCGACGGCGTCGGGCTCGTCCACGACCGACTTGGTGATGTACTCCAGCACAGCCGCCGCGGTGGCCCCCTCGATCAGGTTGGGGTCCTTGCGGTTGTAGTCGTCACCGTCGTCGCCGTCGGTCGTCATCGTCGTCGTAGGTGTCGTCGTCGTAGTCGCTCATGATGCGGCCTCCGCAGCCTCGGGAACGGCCTCGGCCTCAGCCGGCGCCTCGGGGGCGGGGGCGGAGGCGGGGATCGCCGGCGCGTTGCCCTTGAACTCGTCCCAGGCGCCCACGATCTGCAGGAGCTTCTGGACCCGCTCGGTGGGCTGGGCGCCGTGGCGCAGCCAGTGCACGGCCCGCTCGTTGTCGACCTTGATCACCGACGGTTCGGCCCGGGGGTCGTAGGTGCCGACGACCTCGATGAAACGACCGTCACGGGGTGAGCGGCTGTCGGCCGCCACGATCCGGTAGGTCGGCTGCTTCTTCTTGCCCATCCGCATCAGGCGGAGCTTCACGGCCACTGTGCTGGTTCCTCGGTAACTGGTCTTCTACGAGCGACGGGCAAGGGTACCCGCGGGCTGTGTTGATGGCTCTTCGCCTGACGGCTCATCGCGGTGCAGGCCTACTCGGCCCGCCGACCGGCTCCGCCGGTCAATTCAGGCCGGGCAGTTCCGAGGGGCATCTTCGGGATGGGGGCCGCGCCCTTCTGGGTCGTACGGCCGCCCTTCTTCTGCTTGCCCTTTCGGCCCTTGGCCCCGGGCGGGCCGCCGGCGCCCATCTTGCGCATCATCTGCTGCATCTGGCGGAACTGCTTGATGAGCTGGTTGACCTGGTTGGGCGAGGTGCCGCTGCCGTCGGCGATCCGGCGCCGGCGGGAACCGTCGATGACCTTGGGGTCGATCCGCTCGGCCAGGGTCATCGACCGGATGATGGCCTCGATCGGGGCGAGGTCGTTGTCACCGATCTCGGCGTCCTTCACCTCCTTGGGGATCCCGGGAAGCATCCCCATGATCCCGCTGAGCGGGCCCATCTTCTTGATCTGCTGGAGCTGGTCGAGGAAGTCGTCGAGGGTGAACCGCCCCTCCATGAGGCGGGCGGCCACCTCCTCGGCCTGCTCGGTCTCGAAGGCCTCCTCGGCCTTCTCGATCAGGGTGAGCATGTCGCCCATGCCCAGGATGCGCCCGGCCAAGCGGTCCGGGTGGAAGAGGTCGAGGTCCTCGATCTTCTCGCCGGTGGTGGCGAAGGCGATGGGGCGACCCACCACCTCCTTCACGCTCAGCGCGGCGCCGCCGCGGGCGTCACCGTCGAGCTTGGTGAGGATGACGCCGTCCAGCTCGAGGGTCTCGTGGAAGGACTGTGCCGTCTGGACCGCGTCCTGGCCCGGTCATGGCGTCGACGACCAGGAACGTGTAGTCGGGCTTGACCTGCTTGGAGATGTCCCGGACCTGGCCCATCAGCTCCTGGTCGATGGCCAGGCGGCCGGCGGTGTCGACGATGACCACGTCGCGGCCGAGCCGGGCGGCCTCCTTCATGCCGGCCTTGGCCACCTTGACGGGGTCCTTGGGCTCGCTGAAGACCGGGACGTCGATGGACGCACCCAGGGTGCGGAGCTGCTCGACGGCGGCCGGGCGCTGGAGGTCGGCACCGATCAGCAGTGGGTTGCGGCCCTGCTGCTTGAACCAGCGGGCCAGCTTGGCCGAGGTGGTGGTCTTGCCGGAGCCCTGGAGACCGGCCAGCAGGACCACCGTGGGGGGCTTGCTGGCGTAGGTGATCTTGAAGGTCTCGCCGCCGAGGGTGACGGTGAGCTCCTCGTTGACGATCTTGATGACCTGCTGGGCCGGGCTGAGGCTCTCGCTCACCTCCGCGCCGATCGCCCGGACCCGGATGCGCTCGACGAGGTCCCGGGCGACGGACAGGGCGACGTCGGCCTCGAGCAGGGCGACCCGGATCTCCTTGAGGACCTCGTCGACGTCGGCCTCGGAGAGCTTGCCCTTGCCCCGGAGGCGCTTGAGGATCCCGTCGAAGCGGTCAGACAGCGTCTCGAACATGAGGCGACGATCCTAACGACGACCCTCGCCCGGTCGGCGGAGGACTTGGGGTCGACCCGACCTCCGGCTTCCGGTCAGGATCTGGCCGGAGGGGGTGCGAAGGTGCGCTCATGACCAGCACCGAGACCCCGACCGACCTCGACCCCCGCGCCGTCCTCGGGCGGGCGTTCGCCACCGCCCGCACCGTCCTCCACGGCGTCGGCCCGGACCAGCTCGAGCTCTCCACGCCCTGCACCGAGTACGACGTGCGGGCGCTGGCGGGGCACCTCCTGGCCATGGCCGAGCGGGTGGGCGAGGTCGGCCGGGGCGAGCCCCTGTCCCCGCTCGAGGTGACCGAGGTCCCCGATGACGGCTGGGTCGAGTCCTGGGACCGGGTGACCAGGGCGGTCGCCGCGGCCTGGGCCGACGACGCCACCCTCGAGCGCATGGTCGAGCTGCCCTGGGCCACGCTGCCGGGCTCCGCGACCCTGATCATGTGGAGCAACGAGCTCAGCGTCCACACCTGGGACCTGGCCACCGCCACCGGCCAGTCCGCGGACTGGGACCCCGCCGTGCTGGAGCTGTCGCTGGCTGCCATGCAGGTCGGCCTGCCCGCCGAGGGACGGATGGAGGCCTTCGAAGAGGCCCGCAAGCACATGCCAGAGGGCATGGAGGACTTCTCCCCGCCCTTCGCCGCCGCCGTCGACGTGCCCAACGACGCCCCCCTCATCGACCGCCTCGTCGCCTGGAACGGCCGCGACCCCCGCTGACGATCCGTTCTGGCGCCGATTTGTCACGCTGAGCGTGACAAATCGGCGCAATTTCGGTGGGGTCAGCCCAGGGCGGTGAGGTGGCGGGTGGCGGTCTCGGCAAGGCGGGCCATGCCGAGCTCCTCGGCGGTGGCCAGAGCCTCCAACGCGAGCTGCCTCGCCCGGTCAGGGTCGCCGCCCCGGTCGATGAGGATGCCCGCCCAGGTGTCCTTGGTGTGGGCCAGGAACGGCGGGGCGTCGGCCCGCTCGCAGAGGTCGACGCAGGCGGCGCAGTGGACCTCGGCCTCGTCGAAGCGACCTAGGGCGCGGGCCATGCGGGCCAGGTGCAGGTCGACGGGACGCTCGTAGCTCTGGCCGGTCCAACAGAGCTGTCCGGCGAACGGCAGCGAGCGCTCGTAGCCCCACTCGGCGATCTCGAGCTGCCCCGTGAGGCCGGCCACCGCGCCGGTGGCGGCCACGGTGATGAGCCAGTTCTGGCCGGTGGCCACCCCGGCGAAGTCGTCGCCACCGACGAAGTCGACGTGGGGGCGGGCCAGCTCGGGACGATCGGTCTCGGTGTAGATGGCCGCCAGCGCGGTGCGCCAGACGATCACCTCGGGCTGGTCGGCGACCAGGTCAACGATGGCGTCCTCGAACTCGGGGAGACGGCCCTGGTCGAAGCGCAGTCGGTAGAACTGGGCCGCCATCGTCACGGTCCCCTCAAGGCCGTGCTCCTGGCCGTAGGCGGCGGTTGCCAGAATGGCGGGCTCGGCCTCGGCGAACCGGCCCCGGAGGAGGTCGACGGCGGCGTGCTCGTACATCGACCACCAGGTCATGGCCGGCTCGCGGAGGCGTTCGACCAGCAGGTCGGCGGAGGCCAGGTCGGCATCGGCCTCGGCGCGGTCACCCCGGGCCAGGTGCCCGACCGAGCGGATGAGCAGGGCCTGGCACAGCAGTGAGTCATCGTGCCCTGTGGCCAGGCCGACGAGCTCGTCCTGCTCGGCCACGGCCTCGTCCAACCAGCTCTCGCGGGACGTGTCGAACCAGTTGACCCAGTTCTCGGCCAGCACGTCGCGCAGGACATCGGGGTCCCCCACCCGCCGGGCCATGGACAGGGCCTCTTCGGCCAACGCATGGCGACGCTCCTGGTCGCCCCCCGGTCGCGCCTCGTTCACGGCTTGGGCGATCATCGCCCGGGCCCGTGTGCCCGAGTCACCACCGGGCAGGAGAGCCATGACCTCGTCGAGCAGACCAACCTCGCGTTCGATGTCGAGCACCATGTCCCGACGGCCGATCACGCGGTAGCTGAGGCGGATCGCCGCCAAGGCCAGACGGTCCACGTCACCCAACCCGCGGGCCGCGTCCGCCGCCCCGAGCAGCGTCGGGCGGTACCGAGGGTCGTTGGCGTAGAAGTACGCCTCGCCCTGGGCCAGCAGCAGGTCACAGCGGAGACTGGCATCGGGCTGTTCGGCCAGCTCCAGCGCCCCGAGAGCCCGTTCCAGGTGCGCCGCGGCCTCCTCGTAGGCCAGGTCGGCCGTCGCCCGCGCCGCGGCCCGGCGGCCGTAGTCGACCGCCCGGTCGACCTCGCCCAGGGCGGCGCACTCGGCGAAGTGCCGGGCCAACTCGGCGAGGTGGGCGTCGGGGTCACCCCGGCCCTCGATGGCCCGGCCCACGTCCCGGTGCAGGCGGAGGCGACGGCTGGTGGACAGCTCGTCGTAGAGCGTGCTGCGCAGGAGGGCGTGGTCGAACGTGTACCGGCCCACGCGATCGCCGGTCGATCGCACCAGGCCCACCGTCTCGGCCGGCTCCAGGGCCTCGAGCACGGCCTCCTGGCCGCCGTCGTGGACCGCACCGAGCAGCGAGAGGTCGAAGTCCCGTCCGATCACGGCCGCCACCGTGAGCACCTCGTTGGCCGACTCGGGCAGGCGGGACAAGCGACGGCCGATCACCTCCTTGACCCCTTCGGGGAGGCCGACGTCGCCGAGGCGGAGGGCACTCTCCCAGTGGCCATCGCGCTGGACCAGCGCCCCGGACTCGACCAGGTGGAGCAGCACCTCGCCGACGAAGAAGGGGTTGCCCTCGGTCTCCTGTTGCAGGGCTTGCGCCAGCGCGACACCGTCCTGTTCGAGCTCGTGACCGGCGGCCGCCTCCACGAAGGCAGTCACCCCGAAGGCGTCGAGGCCGGTGAGAGCCACCCGCTCGACGTCCGGCATCCGCCGCAGATCGGCCAGCGCCTCCGACAGGGGGTGTCGCCGGTCCAGGTCCGTGTCCCGGTAGGTGACCACCACCAGCAACCGCATGGGGGCAGTGGCCCGCAGTACGTGGAGCAGGAGGAGCAGGGTGGGCTTGCCCGCCCAGTGGAGGTCGTCGAGCACGAGGACGACGGGGCGCTCGGCGGACAGGTTGGCGAGCACATCGACCACGGCCTCGAAGAGGCGATAGCGCTCGGTGTCGGCCTCGCCGGCCACCGGATCGCCCAAGCCGGGAACGAGGCGGGGCAGGTCCGGCACCAGCCGGGTCAGCTCGCCCCCGAGGGGCCCGAGCCGCGGTGCCAGCTGTTCCGGTGGGACCGAGCGGACCAGGTGGGCCAGGGCCTCGGCCACGGGCTGGTACGGGACGCCCAGCTCCTCCTCACAGCCGCCCCAGAGCACGATCGCACCCTGGTCGTGGGCAGTGCGGGCGACCTCGGAGGTCAGGCGGGTCTTGCCGATCCCAGGCTCGCCGGTGATGAGGACGGTGCGCCGCCCCCCGGCCGCCACCTCCTTCCAGGCCGTGGTCACGGCCTCGGCCTCGGCCTCCCGACCCACGAAGGAGAAGGCGTCGACGCGTTCCAGCTGGACCGGCAGCGCCACGGTGAGCTCGCCCGCGGCGTCGGCGCCACCCGGACTCAGGCTCCCAACGGACCTCGGCGGCGTCGACGGGCTCCGGCAGGCCCTTCAGGGCGAGCTCCCCCACCGACACCAGCTCGTGACCCGCCCGGGACCCGGCCAGGACCTTGACGATGCCCGCGACCAGGATCTGGCCGCCCTCGGCCCCGGCGCACAAGCGGGAGGCCTCGATCACGGGCCGTCCGAACCAGTCCCCGTCCTCGTAGGTGGCGTCGCCCGCGCTGATGCCGACCCGCATGGCCAGGCGCTCGCCGCCGGCCCGGTTGTCCCGGTCGACGGCCTGCTGCATGCCCACGGCCCCGGCGACGGCGTCCGCCGCGCCGCGGTAGGTGACCATCACGGCGTCGCCGATGGTCTTCACCTCGTCGCCCCCGGTGGTGGCGATGACCGAGCGCAGTGACTCGAAGTGGCGACGGCGCAGGTCGTCGGCCGCCCCGTCCCCGATGCGCTCGGAAAGTTCGGTCGAGCCCACAAGATCGGTGAACAGCACCGTCACCAGCCCCGACTCCGCCATGGCTCCCCCTCCTCCGGGGGTCACCCTACGCGTCAGCTACTGCCACGGGCTTCGACCAACGGGTCTGGACCGACAACTAGGGTCGGCTCGGTCCACGGGGAGGGGCGGGTGTGGCTTCGCAGACGGCGACGATCCTGGTGACCGATCTGGTCGGCTCCACCGAGCTGCGGGTCGCCCTCGGTGAGGAGCGGGCCGAGGCCCTGCGCCGGACCCACGACCGCCTGCTGACCGATGCCGTCACCGCCAACGGTGGCGAGGTCGTCAAGGGCCTCGGCGACGGTGTCCTGGCCCTGTTCTCCGGCGCGGCGGAGGCGGTCGGCGCCGCCGTGGCCATCCAGCAGGCCGTCGGCGCCCACGTCCAGCGCCATCCCGACGACCAGTTGTCGGTGCGCATCGGGATCAGCGCCGGCGACGTGACCCTCGAGGACGACGACTGCTTCGGCACCCCCGTCGTGGAGGCCTCCCGGCTCTGCGCCGAGGCCGGAGGCGACGAGATCCTGGTGGCCGACCTGGTCCGCCTCCTGGCCCGCGGTCGGGGCGACCACGAGTTCACACCTGCCGGCGAGCGGAACCTGAAGGGCCTGCCCGAGCCCGTTCCCGTGGCCACGGTCAGCTGGAGTCGGGTCGCCCAGGACGCGGCGCCGATGCCCGCAGCCCTCCGGGTGGCCCAGTGGTACGACTTCGCCGGGCGAGTGGTCGAACGGGACACCCTGCTCGAGCGCTGGAAGGCGGCGGTCGCCGGTGAGCCCGGCCTGGTGGTGGTCTCCGGCGAGCCGGGCATCGGCAAGACCCGCTTGGTCGCGGAACTGGCGTCGGCCGCCCACGACGGTGGGGCCGTCGTGCTCTACGGGCGCTCCGAGGAGGAACTGGATGTCCCGTTCCGCCCCTGGGCCGAGGCCCTCGGCCACCTCGTCGCCCACACACCCGACGAGGTGATCAGCGGCCCACCTCGGCGAGTGGGGCGGCGACCTCGGCCGCCTCGTCCCCGGGCTGGATGCCCCCGAGCCCCTCCGGACCGATCCCGACACCGAGCGCCTCCGCCTCTTCGGCGCCGTCGCCGACCTCCTGACCCGGGCGGGCGAGGAGTCCCCGGTCCTGGTCGTCCTCGACGACCTGCACTGGGCCGACGAGTCCAGCCTCCTGCTCCTGCGCCACCTGGTCCGCAACGTGGATGACACCCGAGTGCTCGTGGTGGGCACGTACCGGGACACCGACCTGACCCGGACCCACCCCCTCGCCGCCGCGCTGGCCGACCTGCGCCGCGAGTCCGGCGTCGAGCGCGTCGACCTCGTCGGGCTGGACCAGGACGAGGTCACGGACTTCCTGACCAAGGCGGCCGGTGGCGAGGTCGACCCGGAGCGGGTGACCGAGCTCGCCGAGATGGTCTCGAGCGAGACGGAGGGCAACCCGTTCTTCATCGGTGAGGTCCTCGTCCACCTCGTCGAGTCCGGTGCCCTGGTGCAGCGGGAGGGCCGGTGGGAGGGCGACCGGAGCCTCATCGAGCAGATCGGCCTGCCCGAGGGGATCCGGGAGGTCATCGGCCGGCGCCTGGCCGGCCTCGACGAGGCCACCAACGAGCTGCTGCGGGCCGCCGCCGTGATAGGACCCGCCTTCGACGCCGCCGTCCTGGCCGCCGCCGTCGACCGGGACGTCGACGAGGTGGTCACCGTGCTCGACGACGCCGGCGCCCGCCGTCTCGTAGTCGAGGACGACGACGTGCTCGACCGCTTCCGCTTCGCCCACGCCCTCGTCCGCCAGACGCTGCTGGAGGAGCTGCGGACGAGTCGTCGAGTGCGCCTGCACCACCGCGTCGCTCTCGCCCTGGAGGCCCGGGGCGCGCCTGCTGCCGATCTGGCCCACCACTTCGGCGAGGCCGCGGCCCTGGCCGACGCCGAGAAGGCCATTGCCTACGCCGGTCGGGCTGCCGAAGAGGCGACCGAGCAACTGGCCTTCGAGCAAGTCATCAGCTTCCGTCGCCTGGCGGTGGAGACCGAGGAGCTCGCTCGAACCACCGGATCCCGCCCGCCGGGCCGAGCTGTTGTTGGCGCTGGGCGAAGCTCGCAACACCGCCGGCCACGCGATCGACGGCCGGGTCGACTTCGTGGCTGCCGCCGACGCCGCCCGGCGAGCCGATCGGCCGGACCTCCTGGGCCGGGCCGCGTACGGGTACGGCGGCGAGAACGCCCTCTGGCTGGACTTCGGTGATCCGATCGGCCCGAGCCTCCTGGCCGAGGCCCTCGCGGCGCTGCCCGCCGAGAACGTCGTGGAGCGGGCGCAGTGCCTCACCCAGAGCAGCATGTGGCGCGTGCTCGACCCCGATCCGACGATTCACGTGCGCGAGGCACAGGAAGGCCTTCGCCTGGCGGAGGAGAGCGGTGATGTCACGGCTCGCTACCGGGCGCTCGACATCGTTCGCCAGGCGGCCCTCGGCGTCGGCGACCTCGACGGTCTCCTGGACGCCGCCCGCCGCCTCCAAGCGTTGGGCGAGGAGTCGGGCGACCTGCGCTGCCTCTCCGTCGGCCGCTACTCCGAGTTGGCCGGGCGGTTCCTCGGCAACGACCTCGACGGGGTCCGCCCGCTCCTCGACGAGCTCTTCGCGATGGACCGCCGTCGGCTGCCCCTCACCCACTGGTGGAGTCGGGTTGCGGTCGCCTCGAACCTGGCGCTCCTCGAGGGACGCTGGGACGACGTCGTGCCGCCGTCACCCGAGGAGACCGCGGCCATCGGTTTCACCGGCGCGACCCTCGAGGGCAATCACCGCATGCGGGTGGAGTACGACCAGGGGAACCACGCCGCTGCGGTCGACGTGGGCCGGACGCTCATCGCCGAGCACGGACCGAACCTCGTGGCCTGGCCGTTCCCGGCCACGATCGCCTGGATGGCCGGCGACGAGGATGACGCGTCCGCCCAGCTCGCCACTTGGCGCCGGGACGTCTTCGAGCACATCCCCGCGGCCTTCCGTCTGAACATCATGGCCTGGGCCACGCCGGTTGCCGTCGACCTCGGACTCACCGACATCGCCGTCGACCTTGCCGAGGAGTTCCGACCCCGTCGGGGTCAATGGGCGAGCTGGAGCGTCGAGATCGTCGACCGTCTCGTGGACCACTGCCTCGGGGCGCTGGAGATCCTCCTGGGCGACACCGAGTCCGGCGTGGCCATCCTGCGCACCGCCGTCGCCGACTACCGCCGGGCCGGTACCCGGGCCCGCCTCACCGACGCCCTGGCCGACCTCGCCGTGCTGGCCGGCGACGACGAGGCCCGCACCGAGGCCCTCGCTCTGGCCGACGAACTCGACATGAAGGGCGTCACCGCCCGCCTCACCGCCTGACGTTTCGGTTCTGGCGCCGATTTGTCACGCTCAGCGTGACCAATCGGCGCCAGTACGCGGGGTCAGCCGCGGTCGTGGGACATGGCGTCGACGGCGACGGTCACGGCGAGCACGAGGACCGAGTCCTCGTCGTGGTCGACCTCGACTCCGTAGGTGTCCCGGATGCGGAACCACTTCTTGGAGATCTCGGCGATCTGGTCGCCGTCGCGGTCGACCTTGTACTCGTGGTCGGTGATCTTGCCGTGGACCTTCAGGTCCTCGCCGCCCTCGACCTCGACGATGAAGCGGTCCCGGAACCCGATCATGGCCTTCTTGACGACGGCCTCGCCGCCGTCGCCGTACTCGATCTTGATCTTGTCCCGCACCGAGAGCTTCTTCTCGCGGATCTTGGCCACCTCACGGCCGGTGGCGTTCTCCAGCACCCAGGTGTCCCGCAGGCGGGCGACCTTGCCGTTGACCTTGAACGCCTTGTTCCCGGACTCGTCCTCGATCCAGTAGTCGTCCCCGATCGACAGGGCGTTCTCCCGCATCGCGAACTTGCGCTTCCGGTTCGGGTCGCCCCCCTGGCTCATGCTCATGGGGCGAGCGTACGGGTGAACCAGTCGGTCATGTGGGACTGCCAGCGCTTGGTCAGCTCGCAGGGGAACCACATGAAGCCGTGGGGCAGGTCGGGGCCGACCCAGACGTCGGCCGGACTCCCCGCAGCCACCCAGCGGCTGGCCATCCAGAGGGTGTCGTCGCAGAGGTGATCACCGGTGCCGACGCTGAAGCGGGCCGGCGGCATGCCCGCCAGATCGGCGAAGGCGGGCGAGACGGCAGGGTCCCGGCGCTCGTCGTCGGTGCGGCCGGGCAGGTAGAGGTCACAGAAGAACTCGATGCCGGCGGGATCGAGCAGGTCGGGGCCCCGATACGGGCGCAGACCCCGCTGGCTGGGCGCCCGGCCCCAGTCGTAGACCCCGAAGACCAGCTCCAGGCCGATGACCCGGTCGATGACGTCCAAGTCGTCCCGGATGCGGAGGGCCACCGCGGCGGCCATGTAGCCGCCGGCCGACTCGCCACCCAGCAGGAGGCGACCGCTGCCGAACTCGGCTTCGGCGTTCTCCAGCAGCCATGCGGCCACCGCCACCCCGTCGTCGGGGCCGGCGGGCCACGGGTGCTCCGGGGCGAGGCGGTAGTCGACGGACACCACGGCCAGACCGTGGTCCCGACACAGGGCCCGGTTGCCCACATCGTTCATCTCGGGGGCGCCGATGATCATCCCGCCACCGTGGAAGTGGAGGTAGACCGCCGTGGCCGGACCGTCGGGCACGAACACCCGGCAGGGCACGCCCGGCGATCTCCCGCACCTCGGCCTCGGGCACCGGAGCGAAGAAGTTGGCCATGGCCTCCCGGGACCTCGCGACCTTCTCCGCGTCCGACGCGTCGGCCGGCACGTCCCCCGCCCCGAAGGCGTCGTCGGCCATAGCGCCGAGCAGGCCACCGATCATCTCGCGGGCCTCGGCCCGCAGGTCCTCGTACTCCTCCGGCCAGAGCTGCACGGCCTGGGTCCCCCTCGTTCGGCGAAGGCTCCTTGCTAGTCGGTGGCGAGCACCGGTCCGGTCGGATCGCCGGGATCGCCGGGGGCCGGATCGGTCAGCACCACACCGTGAGGGGCGGCGACGACCAGGTCGGGGGCGACCACCGGCTCGAACCCGGCGGGCGGCGGCTCGTCGTTCTTCTGGGCCTTGGCCACCGCCATCGTGATCCGACCGACGCCCGAGAACGCCGCCTTGCGGGCCTTCGGTGAGGCGACCAGCACGCCGGACACGAAACCGAGACCGAAGAAGGCGGAGCGGCTGAAGCCCACTGCCCGACCGGCGTAGTACCCGGCCCGGGCCGACCCGGCGGCGAAGCGGAACGGGAACTGCAGGAAGCGGAGGGGCAACAGGAGGAGGCGGACCATGGCGGTGCTCCTAGCCCTCGAAGAGGGCGTCGACGAACTCATGGGGGTCGAACACGATCAGGTCCTCGGCCTGCTCCCCGAGGCCGACCAGCTTGACCGGGATGCCGAGGTCGTCCTGGATGGCGATGACGATGCCACCCCGGGCCGACCCGTCGAGCTTGGTGAGCACGACACCGGTGACCTCCACGGCCTCGGTGAACTGGCGGGCCTGGGCCAACCCGTTCTGGCCCGTGGTGGCGTCGAGCACGAGCAGGACCTCGGTGACGTCACCGGGATCGCGGTCGGCGACCCGGCGCACCTTCCGCAGCTCCTCCATCAGGTTCGACTTGGTGTGGATGCGGCCGGCGGTGTCGGCCAGCACCAGGTCGGCGCCCCGGGCCGCGGCTCGCTGCACGGCGTCGAAGATCACCGAGCTGGGATCGCCGCCGTCCTGGCCCTGGACCACGTCGGCCCCGGTGCGCTCGGCCCAGATGCCGAGCTGCTGACCGGCGGCGGCCCGGAAGGTGTCGCCGGCGGCGAGCACGACGCTCTTGCCTGCGTCGACCTCCCGCTTGGCCAGCTTGCCGATGGTCGTGGTCTTGCCCACACCGTTGACCCCGACGAAGAGCCACACGGTCGTGCCGTCCTCGGAGACCGCCAGGCTGCGGTCACCCTCGAGACGGGCCTCGAGGTCGGCCTTCAGGGCGTCGACCAGGGCGTCGGGGCCCTCGATCGTGCCCTCGGTGACCTGCGCCCGCAGCCCGTCGAGCAGCGCCGTGGTCGTGCCGACGCCGACGTCGGCCGAGATCAGCGCCTCCTCGAGCTCGTCCCACACGGTGCCGTCGAGCGTGGACCGGGAGCGCAGCGAGCGCAGGGCCCCGGCCAGGCGTTCGCGGGTCTTGCCGATCCGGTCGCCGATGCGAGCAGGGGCCTCGACGGTGGGGGCCGACACCGCGGCGGGCCCGGTCGGGGCCAGGGGCGAGGGCCGGGGCTCGGGCTTCGGCGGCGCCTCCGTCCGGCCCCGGACGGCGATGTAGCGGGGGATGAGCGCCAGCAGGATGCAGACGACCACCACGACCAGGATCAGGATCTCCATGCCCCGCTGACCCTACCGACCACGTGTTCTGGCGCCTGATTTCGGGGTCAGGACCCCGAAATCAGGCGCCGGAGCAGACAGCTACTCGACGGTGGAGCCGAGGGTGGCGGTGATCTGCTGCTCCTCGCCGTTGCGGGAGACGGTGAACGCCAGGTCGTCGCCGGGGCTGTGGCGACGGATGATCACGCCGAGGTCGCCGAAGCTGGTGACGGCGTCGCCGTTGACCCCGACCACGAGGTCGCCGGTCTGCAGACCGGCGTCCTCGGCCGGCGAGCCGGGCACGACGGCCGCGATCAGGGCGCCGGCCTCACCCCCGGCGGCGTCGCCGCCCTCGATGCCGAGGTAGCCGAACTCGACGGGCTCGCCGGCGACGAGGGCGTCCGCCACGCGCTCGGCGATGTCGATGGGGATGGCGAAGCCGAGGCCGATGTTGCCGCCGGTCTGGCTCTGGATGTAGCTGGCGATGCCGATGATCTCGCCGTCGCGGTTGGCCAAGGGGCCGCCGGAGTTTCCCGGGTTGATCGGGGCATCGGTCTGGATCGTGCCGACCGACGGGCCACCGGCGGGAGCCGGGCGGTCCACCGCGCTGACGATGCCGGCCGTGACGGTCTGGTCCAGGGCGAAGGGACTGCCGACCGCGACGGCCGTGTCGCCCACGTTCGGTGGCGAGTCGGCCAGGACGGCCACCGAGAGGCCGTCGCCCCCGCCGTCGATGGCCACCACGCCGATGTCACTGTCGGTGTCGGTACCCACCACCGTGCCGTCCCTGCTCGTGCCGTCGGCCAGGCGCACCGTCACCGTGGTGCTGCCCTCCACCACGTGCGCGGCGGTCAGGACGAGGCCATCGGGGTCGTAGATGACCCCGGACCCGAGTCCCGTCGTCGTCTCGATCTGCACCACCGTCGGAGCCACGGCCTCGGCCACCGCCGCCACCGGCTCATCGCCCGAGGACTCCACGGGAGCGTCACCCGGGCGGTCGTCGGTGTCGGACTCGACCGAGACCGCGGGGGCCACGGCCGAGGAAGCGGTGTCGTCGCCGCTGTCGTCGGAGCTGCTGCTGAGGGCCCATCCGGCGGTGAAGCCACCGGCCAGCAGGGCCACGCCGGCGATGACGGCCACCACCGTGCGCCCGCGACGGGGCCGGGGGCCCTCGGGGGCCGCGGGCTCCCCCATCGGCGGGAGGTCCGGCGGGCGCGCCGAGAACATCGGCGGCGGGGTTTCGGGGAAGTCGGCCACGGGCACCTGATCGGTCGGGGGGACGCTGCTCACGTCAGGGAACGTAGGCAGTCAACCCGAAAGCCGACCGAAAGGTGCTCTCAGCCGGCTCCCAGGTCCCGGGGGATCCACAGGGAGAAGACCGAGCCGCGCCCGGGTTCGGAGGCGACCCGGGCGGCGCCCCCGTGGGCCACCAGGATCTGGTCGACGATGGCCAGGCCGAGGCCGCTGCCCCGGGGCCCGTCGCCGGCTGCGCCCCGCCAGAACCGCCGGAACACCAGGGGCTGGTCCTCGGCGGGGATGCCCGGTCCCTCGTCGCGGACCGCCATCCAGGCCCACGGCCCGTCGATCCCGGTGCCGACCTCGATCGTCGAACCCTCGGGCGCCAGGCGCACGGCGTTGTCGAGCAGGTTGGCCAGGGCCTGACGCAGGGCGGCGCGGTCCCCCGAGACCCGGACCTCCTCGTCGGGCACGGCGACCTCGACCCGCAGCGACCGGGTCGCCGCCGGCGAGCGGAACTCCTCGGCCGCCTCGGCCACGAGGGGGCCGAGGTCGACGGCCTCGCGCTGCATCTCGGCCTGCTCGTTGCGGGCGTACCGGAGCAGGTCGTCCACCGTGTGGGTCATCCGCTCGGCGGTGCGGGCCGCCAGCTCGGCCGCCGTCCGCAGCTCGGCGGCCGAGGCGTCGTCGTCGGCCAGGGCCACGTCGAGGTTGGCCCGGATGACCGCGAGCGGGTTGCGCAGCTCGTGGGACGCCTCCTGAAAGAAGTGACGCTGGCCGGCGAAGGCCTCGTCGAGGCGACCCAGCATCCCGTCGAAGGTGTCGGCCAGCTCCTTCATCTCGTCGTCGGGGCCGTCGAGGTCGATCCGACGGGAGAGGTCGGTGGCCTGGATGTCGCGGGCCACCCCTGTGATGCGGTCGACCGGACGCAGGACCCGGCCCGCGGCGAACCAGCCGACGCCCACCCCGGCCAGCGCCGCGGCCCCCAGCGCCAGGAGCGACCACTTGGCCAGCTCGTCCAGTGCCCGGTCGTTGACCTCGGCCTCGAGGCCCTGGATCTCGGCCCGCACCGTGCCCTGCGGGACCTCGACGGTCCCCTGTGGCGTGCGCACGACCCGGGTCAGGTTGAACGTCCGGGAGACCGGCTCGTCGGAGAGCGACAGGCGCAGGCCCAGGTACACCCCGCCGGTCACCAGCGCCGACAGGCCGAACACCAGCACGGCGTAGAGCACGGTGAGCCGGACCCGGATCGACCCCGCCCAGGAGGGCAGCCGGGAGGCGAGACCGATCGAGGCCCGGGTGGCGCTCATCCCGGGTCCCGGAGGCGGTAGCCCTGGCCGATGATCGTCTCCAGCGGGCCAGGGGCATCGGGACGGGCCGCCTCCAGCTTGCGGCGCAGCGTGCCAACCGTGACCCGCACGGTCGCGGTGAACGGATCTGCGTTGGCGTCCCACACGTGGGTCAGCAGCTCCTCCTGGGAGATCACCACCCCCGGGCGGGTCAGGAACCAGTGCAGGACCGACAGCTCCTTGGGCGTCAGGTCCAGACCGACGCCGTCGCGCGTCGCCTCCTGACGGGCGGTGTCCAGGCGGAGGTCCCCCACCTCGATCACGGCTCCCGACGCGGCGGCGTCCCGACGCAGGAGGGTCCGGACCCGGGCGTTGAGCTCGCGGAAGGCGAACGGCTTGACGAGGTAGTCGTCGGCCCCGGCGTCCAGGCCGATCACCCGGTCGTCGACCGTGTCCCGGGCGGTCAGGAGCAGGACCCGGGGCATGGGGCCGACGGCCGCGCCCTCACGGATGGCCCGACAGACCGCCAGGCCGTCGTGGGCGCCCGGCATCGCGATGTCGAGCAGCACGAGGTCGTACTCGTCGACGGCCACCGCGGCCAGGGCCGACTCGCCGTCGTGGGCGACGTCAACGGCATGGCCTTCCCGGCGCAATCCGGTCGCCACGGCCTCGGCCAGGTCGACCTCGTCGTCCACCACGAGCAACCGCACGGGGCGACGGTACCGCTGGCGCGCGTCCCCGATTCGTCGACCCAGCCGTAGGGTGACCCGCCGTGACCCAGGCCCCCCCGCCGCCCGCGCCCACCACGGACGACGCTCCCGGTCCCGACCGGGCCGCCCTCCTCGAGCAGGCGCTCTTCGAGGTCAAGAAGGTCATCGTCGGCCAGGACCAGGCCATCGAGCGCCTCCTGACCTGCCTGCTGGCCCGCGGCCACGTCCTGCTCGAGGGCGTCCCCGGCGTGGCCAAGACCCTCGCCAGCGAGACCCTGGCTCAGGTCGTGGGCGGCTCCTTCGTGCGCATCCAGTTCACGCCCGACCTGCTCCCCGCCGACATCGTCGGCACCCGCATCTACCGGGGCTCCTCGGAGACCTTCGACGTGGAGCTGGGGCCGGTCTTCGCCAACTTCGTGCTCACCGACGAGGTCAACCGGGCGCCGGCCAAGGTCCAGTCCGCGCTCCTCGAGGTCATGGCCGAGCGCCACGTCTCCATCGGCGGCCAGACGTTCCCCGTCCCGAACCCCTTCCTCGTCCTGGCCACCCAGAACCCGATCGAGTCCGAGGGCGTCTACCAGCTGCCCGAAGCGCAACGGGACCGCTTCCTGATGAACGTGCCCATCGGCTATCCGTCGCCGTCGGAGGAGACCGAGATCGTCCACCGGATGGGCGTGGACCCGCCGTCGGCGGCCCAGATCCTGTCCCCCGAGAAGGTCCTCGACCTCCAGGCGGCGGCCGACCAGGTGTACGTCGATCCCGGGGTGGTCGACTACGCGGTCAACGTGGTGTTCGCCACCCGTGAGCCGGGCGACCACGGCCTGTCCGACCTGAACGGGATGATCGCCTACGGCGCCAGCCCCCGGGCCAGCCTCGGCCTCGTGGCCGCGGGCCGGGCCCTGGCCCTGCTCCGGGGTCGGGACTACGCCCTACCCCAGGACGTGTTCGACGTCGCCCCTGACGTGCTCCGGCACCGCCTCGTCCTCTCCTATGAGGCCCTGGCCGACGGCATCGACGTCAACGACGTCCTCGTCCGGGTCCTGTCGACCGTCCCGGCGGCATCGGTCGCCCCCCGCTCCCGGCCGACGTGACCGGACGACCCGGGTCGGCACCACCTCGGGTCGCCGGGGCTCCCGCCGAGGAGGTGCTGCGTCGCCTCCAGGTGGACATCACCCGGCGCCTGGACGGGATGCTGCACGGCGAGCACGAGGGCCTGGTCCCCGGCCGGGGCAGCGAGCCGGGTGACGCCCGGGCCTACGCCCCCGGCGACGACGTTCGCCGGATCGACTGGAACGTCACCGCCCGCATGCCCGACATCCACGTCCGCGAGACGGTCGCCGACCGGGAGCTGGCCACCTGGGTGCTGCTCGACCGGTCGGCCAGCCTCGACTTCGGCACGGCCCGCTGCGAGAAGCGGGACCTGGCCCTCGCCGCCACTGCCGCCATCGGGTTCATCACCCTCCGCACCGGCAATCGCCTCGGCGTCCTCGTCGCCGGGGCCGACCGTGTGCAGATCCTGCCCCCCGGGACCGGTCGTCGCCACCTCATGGGGACGCTGCACGCCGCCACGCAGGCCTCGGGGGTGAGCACCGACGGCCCGGTCGACCTGACCGCCGCTATCGGGTCCCTGGCCCGTGCCGGCCACCGGCGGCGGGGCCTCATGGTCGTGGTCTCGGACTTCCTGGCCCCCACGGGCTGGGAGCGGGCGCTGCGGGGCCTCGCCCACCGCCACGAGGTGCTGGCCGTCGAGATCGTCGACCCCCGGGAGCTGGCCCTGCCCGATGTCGGGGTGATCGAGTTGGTCGACCCCGAGACCGGGAGCCAACGGGAGATCCAGACCAGCGCCGCCCTCCGGGAGCGGTACGCCACCGCCGCCACGGCCCAACGGGAGGACATCGCCCTCGGTCTCCGCCGAGCCGGCGTGGATCACCTGGTCCTGCGCACCGACCGGGACTGGCTGCTCGACATCGTGCAGCTTCGTGGGTCGCCGCAAGCAGCGTCGCCGGGTCGCAGCAGGGACCGTGCACCGCTGATGGCTCATCGCCTGCGGCTCATCGCTGCAGGCCTCTCGGCTGCCGCCTGCAGCGCGGTGCACGTTGGACTACCTCGCCCCGCACTGGCTCTGGCTGCTGGCCGGCGTGGCAGGGCTGGCCGTCGCCTACGGCCTCCTGCAATGGCGGCGCCGGTCCACCTTCACGGTCCGCTTCACCAACATGGAACTGCTCGACTCGGTGGCTCCGAAGCGCCCAGGCTGGCGACGCCACCTCGTGGCCGTCCTGTTCCTCACCTCGCTGGCGGTGCTCGTGGTCGCCCTGGCCCGCCCGACCCGCACGCAGGCGGCGCCCCTGGGCCCGGTGCTGGTCGTGGCCATCGACACCTCCCTGTCCATGGAGGCCACCGACGTCGAACCCAACCGCCTCGAGGCCGCCCAGGACGCCGCCGCCGACCTGGTCGACGGCTTGTCCGACAACGTGCGGGTCGGCCTGATCAGCTTCAACGGCGCGGCCACCATCCAGGTCGCCCCCACCACCGACCACGACGAGGTCCGGGACGCGGTCGACCGTCTGGAGCTGGCCGAGTTCACCGCCATCGGCGAGGCGATCTTCGCCGGTCTCGACGCCATCCAGATCGCCGAGGCCGACCAGGCCGACGCCGCCGCAGAAGCAGGTGAGGACCTGCCCCCCAGCCAGCTGGTCGTCATGTCTGACGGCGAGACCACCTCGGGCCGTCCGGACGTGGAGGCGGCCCAGGCGGCCTTCGACGCGGGGGTCCCCGTGTCCACCATCGCCTTCGGCACCCAGGGAGCCACCATCGACATCCCCGGCGAGGGCCCGGTGGACGTGTCGGTCAACGAGGAGGCCCTCGAGGCGATCGCCGACTCGACCGGTGGCCAGTTCTTCTCGGCCACCACCGGCGACGAGCTGGCCGACGCCTTCGCCGACATCGGCGGCACCGTCGACTCCGAGACCGTCGAACGCGAGGTCGGCACCTGGTTCCTCGGGCTGGGCATCGCCCTCCTCGTCGTCACCTCCGCCCTCTCCCTGCTCTGGTTCAGTCGCCTGCCGTGACGCGCCCGGCGGGTCAGTTCACCAGTTCGGAGTCGGTGACCCGCTCGGAGATGACCTTCGAGGAGCCGCCGGGCTGCATGGTCACGCCGTAGAGGACGTCACCCGCCTCCATCGTGCGCTTCTGGTGGCTGACCACGATGAGCTGGGCCTCCTGGCGGAACTCGGCCAGGAGGTCGAGGAAGCGGTGGAGGTTCACGTCGTCGAGCGCGGCCTCGACCTCGTCCATCACATAGAACGGTGACGGCCGGCTCCGGAAGACCGCGAAGAGGAAGGCCAGCGCGGTCAGCGAGCGCTCGCCGCCGGAGAGCAGCGAGAGCTTGCGGACGTTCTTGCCCGACGGCTTGGCCTCGATCTCCAGGCCGGTGTCCAGGAGGTTGTCCGGGTCGGTCAGGCTGAGCCGCCCGGTACCGCCGGGGAACAGGGTCGAGAACAGCGACTCGAAGTTCGCGGCCACGTCCGCGTAGGCCGCGGTGAAGACGTCACGGATCTCGTCGTCGATGGCCTTGATGACCTTGCGCAGCTCCCGGCGGGACTCCTGGACGTCCTCCAGCTGGCCGTTCAGGAACTCGTGACGCTCCTGGAGCTGCTCGAACTCCTCGAGGGCCAGCGGGTTGATGGGCCCCATCAGGCGCAGGTCCCGCTCCAGCTCCCGGGCCCGGCCGGTGGCGGTGTTCCCCTCGGGCAACGGCGGGCACTCGGTGGCCACGGCCCGGTCCGGCTCGCAGTCCAGCTCGACCCGCAGGGTCTCGATGGCGGTTTCCAGGCGGACGGCGACCTCGGCCTCCCGGACCTCTTCACGCTGGGAGCGCTCGCGCACCTCGCCCAGATTGCGCTCGGCCTCGCTGCGCTCACGGCGGAGGCCGTCCAGTCGGGCGGCGACGCCCCGCACGGCCTCGGACTGCGCCCGGCGCTTCTCGCGCAGACCGTCGAGGACGTCGTCGATCTCCGCCGAGCGGGCGTCGACCTCGGCGCCGAGACGGTCGACGGCGTTGGCCCGGGCATCGATCTCGTCCCGACGGCTCTCGGCGTGCTCGCGCTCGTGGGCGTCCTTGGCCAGGCGGGGCTCGATCTCGCCCAGGCGCTGCTCGGCCACCCGGGTCCGTTCCCGGAGGGAGGCCTGGCGAACCTCGAGATCGGTGCGGCGAGCGGCCAGCTCGGTGGCCCGCTCCTCGATGGCCCCTCGCAGCGTCCGCAGCTCCCGGCCCGCGGCCTTGGCCGCGTCCTCGTCGATCTCCAGGTCGGCCAGGCCTGCCTCCAACTCGGTCACCCGGGCCTGCTCCCGGGACAGGCGGGCGGCCACCTCGTCCCGGTGGCTGGTGAGGGCGTCCTTCTCGGTCTCGCTGTCGCGGCGGTCGGCGTCGACCCGGGCCAGGCCCTCCAGCGCGGCGGTGCGGCGACCGTCGTGCTCGTCGATCTCCCGGGCCACGTCGGCCTCGACGCCCTGGGCATCCGCGAGGTCGCGCCGGGCGGCGTCAAGGGCCTCCACCGCGGCCCCGTGCTCGAGGCCGGCGGTCTCGGCCCGCTCCCGAGCCTCGTCGAGTGCGGCTTGGGTCGCCCCACCCTGCTGGGATCCCACTCGCCAGCCGGACGGGCCGAAGCGGTCGCCCGCCCGGGTGACGATGACGGCCTCCGGGTGGGCCTCGGCGGCGTCGGCGGCCACGGTCCAGTCGCCCTCGACCGCGACGGCGGCCCCGACGAGGACATCCAGCACGGTGTCGACCTCGCTCCGACGGGCCCGGACGTGGGCCCGCACGGGCTCACCGACAGGCGGGACCTCGCCGGGCGCCCGACCGAGGGCGACCGGCAGGACAGCACCGGTGTGCTCACCGTCACGCAGGCGCGCGATGGCCCGGCGGGCGGCCGCGACATCGGCCACCACGACGGTGCCGAGCGCGTCGCCGATCGCGGCCTCGAGCGCCGGAAGCCAGCCGTCGTCCACCTCGATGGCCTCGAACAGGGGCCCGAGCACGCCGTCGACAGCCGTGAGGTGATCGGCGCCGGAACGGGACCGGGTGTCCTCCAGGGCGAGGGCCAGGGCGTCGGCCCGGGCCGACCAGCGGTGACGCTCGGCGTCGGCCCGACGCAGGGCGTCCTCGACGCGGGTGAGGTCGTGCTCGGCCCGGCCCCGGGCGTGCTCGGCCTCCTCGAGGGCGTCGATGAGCGGCCGCTCGGCCTCGACGATCCGCTCGATGTCCTCACGGCGACGGGTGGCATCGGCGTCGAGGCGCTCCGCGGTGGCCGCCAGTTCGGCCAGGCGGGCCTCCAGCCGGTTGAGCTCGCTGGTGTCGCGCTCGATGCCGCCCCGGCGGGCGATCAGCTCACCCCGGGCCTCGGCGGCACGGCCGTCGGAGTCGGTGTCGGTGTCGGCGGCCCGCTGCTCGAACGCCGCCCGGTCCTGTTCCAGCAGGGCGGTGGACTCGGCCAGGCCCTCCAGTTCGGGACCCAGACGCTCGACCTCGGCGGCGGCGTCGACCAGCTCCTGGCGGAGCGTGGCCGCGTCGGCCTCCAGGGAGAAGATGACACCCTGGTCGGTGAACGACAGGCGCTCCCGCTCGATGCCCCGGGCCCGCTCCTTGAGCACGGCGGACAGGCCACGGGCCCGCTCCCGTAGCGACTCGAAGCGCACGAGATCGTCACCGACGTCGTCGGCCCCGCGGGCGGACAGCTCGGCTTCGGCCCGGGTCACCTCGGCGTCGAGGTGGGCCAGGCGGCTCTTCAGCTCCTCGCCCTCGCGGCCCAGGTCGGCCTTGGCCGTCACCGCCTTCTCCAGCCGGGTGCGCAGCTCGTCGATCTGGCGACCGGCGATGTACAGGCGGAGGGCGGTCAGCTCGGCCACCACCCCGGCGTGGCGCCGGGCGGCGTCGGCCTGCTTCTCCAGCGGGCGCAGCTGACGCCGGACCTCGCGGACCAGGTCCTGGAGCCGGTTGAGGTTGCCCTCGGTCGCGGCCAGGCGGCGCTCGGAGCGCTCCTTGCGCTTGCGGTACTTGAGGATGCCGGCGGCCTCCTCGATGATCGCCCGCCGATCCTCGGCCTTGGCGTTGAGCACGGCGTCGATCTGGCCCTGGCTGACGATGACGTGCTGTTGGCGGCCCACCCCGGAGTCCGAGAGCAGGTCCTGGATGTCCAGCAGCCGGCAGGGGACGTTGTTGATGGCGTACTCGCTGTCACCGGAGCGGAACAGCGTCCGGCTGATGGTGACCTCGGTGAACTCGATGGGCAGCAGGCCGGCCGAGTTGTCGATCGTCAGAGCCACCTCGGCCCGGCCCAGGGCGGGGCGCTGGGCCGTCCCGGCGAAGATGACGTCGTCCATCGCCTTGGAGCGCACGATGCTCGGGGCCTGGGCGCCGAGCACCCAGCCGATGGCGTCCACCACGTTGGACTTGCCACTCCCGTTGGGTCCGACGACCACGGTGATGCCCGGCTCGAGGTCGAGTCGGGTGGCGTCGGCGAAGGACTTGAAGCCCTTCATGGACAACGACTTCAGGAACACGTCAGACCCCACGGAACAGTGATGCTCCGGACGTTAGCCAGCACCCCTCCACCGGTCGCGCACCCACGGATCTCGGGGTGTGCCGTGTCAGCCCTGGTCCTCAGCGCTCGGGCGCTCCGGCTGACGGATCATCGCCTTGCCGGCCTGCTCGGCCCGCTGATCGCGGCGCGATCACACCTGGCACTGCTCGCAGAAGAAGGTGCTGCGGCTGTTGGCCTTGACCCGAACGATGACGGCCCGGCAGCGGCGGCAGGACTCGCCCTCGCGGTCGTAGACCTGATGGTGCTCCTGGTACTCGCCGGGCTTGCCGTGCAGGTCGACGTACTGGCCGTCGGCGAGGGTCGAGCCCCGGTACTTGATGGCGTCGTGCAGGGTCTCCACCAGGGAGCGGTAGAGGCGCCGGATCTCCTGGGTGGACAGCGAGTCCGACAGGCGGTCATAGCGCAGGCCGGCGCCGTAGAGGATCTCGTCGGCGTAGATGTTGCCGATGCCCGCGATGAACTTCTGGTCCATCAGCAGCGGCTTCAGCTTCACGCTGCGGTTGACCAGGGCCTGGCCGAAGCGGGTCCAGGACACGGCCTGCTCGACGGGGTCGAAGCCGAGGTGGGCCAGCTCGGGGACCTCGTCGTCGATGGCGTCGGCCTCGACCACGAACATCTCCCCGAACTTGCGGGGGTCGATGAAGCGGAGCTGGCCCTTCTGGGTGAAGGTGAGGACGACCCGGGTGTGGGTCTCCATGGCGTCCTTGGCCGCGTTGCGTCGGAGCTGGCCGCTCATCCCGAGATGGATGACCAGCACGCTGCCGTTGTCGAGGGAGAGCACGAGGTACTTGCCCCGGCGGTTGACGTGAGTGACCTTGGCCCCGTCCAGCGCCTTCACGAACGGTGCCTTCTTGCCGTGGCGGCGGATCGAGCGGAGATCGTTGACCTCGACGCCCTTGATGCGCAGGCCGGCGATGTCACGCTCCAGGTCCCGTCGGACGGTCTCGACTTCGGGTAGCTCAGGCATGGTCCGGTGTCCCGAGGGTCGTGGGGCGAGACCGCGCCGAGCACATCGACATCCGGTACTTCTCAGGCATCAGCGGTCCGACTCTCGGGTTCGGCGCGGAGGGACCGCCACGCTTCGCGGGCGGCGGCCTGCTCGGCCTCCTTCTTCGACCGGCCGGTGCCGTGGCCCCGTTCGGTGCCCCCGATGCGCACGACGGCGGTGAAGCGTCGGTCGTGGTCCGGGCCGGTGCCCGAGACCTCGTAGCGGGGGACCTGGCCGTACTTGCGGGCCGAGACCTCCTGCAGGCGGGTCTTGTGATCGGCCTCACCCGGGCCGGCGACGGCCCCGGCCAGCCGATCGGCCACGAGGGGCAGCACGAGCCGGCGGGCGGCGTCCAGGCCGGCGTCGAGGTACACCGCGCCGATGACGGCCTCCATGGCGTCCGCCAGGATCGACCGCTTGTCGCGACCGCCGGTGGCGTCCTCGCCCTTGCCCAGGCGCAGGAACTGACCCAGCTCGATGCGGGACGCCACCTGCGCCAGCGCCTCGGTGCTGACCACGGCCGCCCGGGCCATGGCCAGGTCGCCCTCGGGCATGGCCCCGTCGACCTGGAAGAGGTGGTCGGCGATGACGAGGCCGAGCACGGCGTCGCCCAGGAACTCGAGGCGCTCGTTGGACGGTGTGCCGAAGTTCTCCGCGCACCACGACCGGTGCGTCATGGCCTCCACGAGGAGGACGGGATCGGCGAACGTGTGGCCGAGGCGCGCGGCCAGCTCGGTCATGGCGCGCTCGGTCATGTCCACGGATCCCTTCGTCACGTCATCGCCGACGCCTCAGCCGAGGCGGGCGACCACGTAGTCCACAGCGTCTCGGACCGACTTGAGGTCCTCGAGGTCCTCGTCCTCGATGCGGAACCCGACCGAACGCTCGGACAGCTCCTCCTCGAGGGCCTCCACCAGCTCGATCAGCGCCAGGGAGTCGGCGTCCAGGTCGTCCTGGAAGGAATGGCCCTCCTGGATCTGGCCGGGCTCGATCTCGAGGATGTCGGCCAGTCGGTCCTGGATCAGTGCCAGGACCTCGGGACGTCCCATCGGGCCCTGTTCGACATGGGTCTCGGCCGGCACGTGCGCACTCTCCCCGTTCGCTCGTCGTGATGGTCGAACAAGTGTAGCCCCGCCGACCCCTGGCTCGTGGGTAGCACTACCGACCCTGCCATGACTTCTAGTGATACTTCAGCTCATTCCGGTGGACGGATGGCTGCGGCGAGCCCACCTACGAGGTCGGCCTGGACCATCTCGGCCGCCACCTTCACTGCATTGACCACAGCTCGGGCCGACGACGAGCCGTGGCTGATGATGCAGACCCCGTCGACTCCCAGGAGCATGGCCCCGCCCGTCGTGTCCGGGTCGAGTTGCTCGGCCAGAGGGATCAGGGCCGGCAGGAGCACGTCGGCGGCCGCCCTGGTCTCCTCGGTGGAGCCGAACACCTCGTAGATGGCCCCCACGATCGACTTCAGCCCGCCCTCGAGGGTCTTGAGGGCGACGTTGCCGGTGAAGCCGTCGGTGACCACGACGTCGGCGTCGTCACCCATGAGATCCCGGCCCTCGACGTTGCCGACGAAGGTGGCTCCGACCGCCTCGACGGCACCGGCCGCCAGCAGAACGTGGGTCTCCTTGACCAGGGGAGAGCCCTTCGTGGGCTCCTCGCCGATGGAGAGCAGGGCCACCCGCGGCGTGTCGATCCCGTAGCGACGGCGGGCGAAGACGGCCCCCATCAGGGCGAACTGGACGAGCATCTCGGGCCCACACTCGGTGTTGGCGCCGGCGTCGAGCATCACCGTCGGGTGGTCGTGGCCCGGAGCCGGGATCGGGGTGGCGATGGCGGGGCGGTTCACGCCCTTGATGCGACCCATGCGCAGGAGCGCCGAGCCCATGGTGGCCCCGGTGTTGCCCGCGCTGACCATGGCCGACGCCTTGCCGTCCCGCACGGCCTCGGCGGCCCGCACGAGCGAGGAGTCCTTCATGCGCCGGACGCTCTTGGCCGGGTCGGCGTCCATGGCGATGACCTCGGACGCCGGGATGACCTCGAGGCCGCCGGTGTCGCCCAGGTCCTCGGGTCGTCCGACGAGGACGACGGGGACGCTGAGCTCCTCGGCGGCCTGGATGGCCCCGGCGACGATCTCGTCCGGGGCGCGATCGCCGCCCATGGCGTCGACGGCTACGGGAAGCATCGGACCGCCCTCCCCCGGGTCGTCGGACTCAGTCGACCTCGACGGCCTGGCGGCCGGCATACCAACCGCAGTTGCCGCACACCCGGTGGGGGCGGCGCACGGCGTCACAGCGCGGGCAGGTGGCGCGGCCGCTGGTCTTGATCCGCCACGCCGAAGCCATGCGGCTCCGACCCTTCATCTTGGAGGTCTTCTTCTTGGGGACGGCCATCGTCAGGTCCTCGAGATCATCAGCGCGCGAACACGGGGGTGAAGCGACCCGCGAGGCTAGCGGGAGAGGGCGGCCGTCCGCTCCGCCGCGTCACTCGAAGGACAAGTCGTCCAGTGCGGCCCAGCGGGGATCAGCGGGGCGGACGTCCTCGTCGGCGGGGCCGGTCGGGAAGCGGTCAGGGCTGGGCCCGGCACAGTCCGGGCGGCACAGGGGCACCAGCGGCAGCGCCCCGGCCACCACATCCCGGACCATCGGCTCGAGGTCGATCTCGTCGTGGCCGAGGGGATAGGCGTCCTCGTCGCCCTCCGGCCCGCCGAAGATCTCCTGCACGTGCTGGACCGTCGTTCCCCGCACGATGTCGAGGCAGCGCCGACACTCCCCCGTCCACGGGACCTCCACCCGGCCGGTCACGGAGATTCCCCCGCTGAAGGCCTCGATGACGAACTCGAGGTCCACGTCGGCGTCAGGGTCGACCCGGGTGGACACCACGCCGAGGTCGTCGAAGCGGACCTGGTCCCGGAACTCGCGGCGGGTGCCGAGGGTGCGCAGCAGGTCGGCGACACCGACCCGCAGACGGGCGGTCATCGGCCTAGTGCTCTTGGTCGAAGAACTCGGTGCGCTCGTCGCCGTGGGCCCCGAACTGGGCCACGTCGGCCAGGTCGTCCTCGGCCTTGGGCGCGGCCACGGCCTGCAGCTTCTCGCGGCCGGAGGCCACCTGAGCCTGGATCTTCTCGAGGGCGATCTCGAAGCTGCCCAGCTTCGTGTCGACGAAGTCCTCGGCCTCGTGGCGCATCTGGCGGGCCCGGGTCTCGGCCTTGTCAACGATCTGGCGGCCCCGCTGCTCGGCGGCCTTGACCACCTCGGTGCGCTGGACCATCCGCTCGGCCTGGCTCCGGGCCTCTTCGAGCAGGTCCTCCCCCTCGCGCTTGACCTTGTCGAGGAACTCCTCGCGCTCCTTGAGCAGCCAGCGGGCGGCCCGCAGCTCCTCGGGGAGGCGGGAGCGGACCTCGACCAGGAGGTCGAGGATCTCGTCCTTGTTGATCATGGCCGAGGTCGACAGGGGCATCGGCCGGGCCTGGTCGATCAGATCGGTGATGCGGTCGATCAGCTGCTCGACCTCGGGCATCTTGTACCCGGTGGGCTTGGCGGGGACGGGGTCGGACGCGCTCATGTCAGGCGCTCCGCGAGGCGCTTGGCCACCGGCTCGGGGACCATCGAGTCCACGTCGCCGCCGAAGCGGGCGATCTCGCGGATCAGCTTCGACGCCAAGAAGGAGTGGGAGGACGCCGACGGGATGAACAGGGTGTCGACCCCCGATATGGCGTGGTTCATCTGGGCCATCTGCAACTCACTCTCGAAGTCGGAGACCGCCCGCAGCCCCTTCACGATGAAGTCTGCCCCGATCTCGCGGGCCAGGTCCACCACCAGGCTCGAGAACATGGTGAAGGTCACGTTCGGGAGGTGCGACAGGCTCTCGCAGATCATCGCCTCCCGCTCCTCGAGGGAGAAGAGGGGCTCGCCCTTCTGCGGGTTGCGCATGGCCGCGACCACAACCTCGTCGAAGAGGTGGGCGGCCCGCTCGATGACCTCGAGATGACCGTTGTGGATCGGGTCGAACGACCCGGGACAGAGCACCTTCGTCATCTACATCCGCTCCTGACGGCTTGGCCGTCCGGCCGCTCGGGCCCCGCTCGCCTGCGGCTCGCTCACGACGGGGACGGTACCGGCTCCCCCGCCGCCCGACCTACTGGCGTAGGTTGCCGGGCGTGACCGACCCTTCCGCCCTGGTGCCCGAGACGATCGTGTGCGTCGACTGTGGGGGCGTCTGCCACCTGCTCTCCCACCCGCCGCCGGACCAGCCCTTCGAGCCCGGCGACGTCGTGGCCTACCGCTGCGCGGACTGCAATGACCGCTGGGACGTCGTCGTCCCAGACTCAGAGGACGCCCCCGGCGACTGAGGGGACCGTGCCCGACCCGGGCTCATGCGGCGTGGGTGAAGAGGCCTGGATGGTCAGGACCTCCCGCCCGGCGATCCGGGCGATCAGCGCCACGGCCGAGCCTAGGTCGTCCGCAACCGGTCCTGGAGCAGCCCGGCGCCGTCCTCGGCCTCGACCAGCCGGAACGGATCCAACATCCGCCCTCCCTAGTCTCGATCCCGAGGATCAGCAAACGTCTGTACGATTTTTTCCGGGGTTTTCAATAATCCACCTTTGATGCAGGATAGGACGAGGGAGAGGGCCGAACAGGAGCCCTGACATGCCCCACTGGCCCTTCGCCTTGGTCCTTCTGACGGCGACGATCACGGCGTCGCCACCGCCTGTTGCAGCGGCGGACGACCCGCCGCGGGCCTGTGTGGCCGTGTCCGCCGCCGCACCCCGGTGTCACCGCAGCGCCACCTTCGAGCAGGGCCGACCCGTCGTGCTGCGGGCCAGCCGGCCCGGCACCGTCTGGCGCCGCGCCCCCGGGGTCGGCGCTACGTCGCCGTCGGTCGGACCGACGGCCGAGGCCACTGGACCTGGATCCCCGCCCGCCACCACGTCCACCCCGCCGCCCCCTACCGCTTCCGGGTGATCACATCCACAGGCGCGACGACGAACGTCGTCGAGGTCTGGGTCGTCCCCCGCCACGGCCCATGGGCTCACACCGGCCCCATCGCGACCCCGGACGCCATCTTCTGACCGTGATCTGCCCGTGTCAGTTCTTCAGGAGGAACTCGGCGTCGTCGTCCTGGTGGAGGAGGTCGACCTCGTCGCGCAGCAGCGGGTGACCTGACAGGTCCGGGTCGGCAGTGACCAGGTCGAGGGCGGCGCGGCGGGCCTTCACGACCCACTCCTTGTCCCGGCGGAGCGACGCCAGCTTGAGGTCGTTGCGGCCCTTCTGGCGCTCGCCGAAGAGGGTGCCCTCCCCCCGCAGGTCCAGGTCGACCTCGGCCAGCTCGAAGCCGTCGGTGGTCCGCACCATCGCCTCGAGGCGGGCCTCGCCGTCCTCGGTGATGCCCTGGCCGACGAGGAAGCAGTACGACTGGTCGGCGCCCCGGCCGACCCGCCCCCGGAGCTGGTGGAGCTGGGCGATGCCGAAGCGGTCGGCGTCGAGCACGACCATGACCGTGGCGTTGGGGACGTCGACGCCGACCTCGATGACCGTCGTGGCCACCAGCACGTCCATGCGCCCGGCGCGGAACAGCGCCATGGTCGCTTCCTTCTCCTTGGGGGTGACGCGCCCGTGGAGCAGGCCGACCTCGAGGCCCCCGAGCTCGCCGGCGCGCAGCTCCTCCCAGGTCTGCTCGGCAGAGGCCACCTGGAGCTTGTCGCTCTCCTCGATGAGCGGGCAGACGACGTAGGCCTGGCGTCCCGCCGCCACCTCGGCGCGGACCCTCTCCCAGAGGTCCGGCTTCCCGATCTCCAGCGCCCCCTCCTCCGTGCGCACCCACTCGGTCTCGACGGGCGCCCGCCCCGGCGGCAGCTCGTCGAGAACCGAGACGTCCAGGTCGCCGTAGACGGTCATCGCCGCCGTCCGCGGGATCGGCGTCGCGGTCATCACCAGGACGTCGGGGACCCGGTCGCCCTGGCCGGCGTCCCGCAGGGCGGCCCGCTGCTCGACGCCGAACCGGTGCTGCTCGTCGATGACGACCACACCCAGCGACCGGAAGCTCACCTGGTCCTGGATCAGGGCATGGGTGCCGACGACCAGGTCGACCGTGCCGTCGTTCAGGCCCTCGAGCAGCCGGATCCGCTCCGCGCCGGTCGTGCGGTTGGTCAGCAGCTCCAGGCGCAGCGGTCGCTCCCCCATCAGGGTCGCGTCGTCCGGCACCGTGAGGTCGGCGAGCAGGTCCCGCAGCCCGAGGTGGTGCTGTTCGGCCAGGACCTCGGTCGGCGCCATCAATGCCCCCTGGTGGCCGCCCTGGACCGCGACCAGCAGCGCACTCACGGCGACCACGGTCTTGCCCGAGCCGACGTCACCCTGCAGCAGTCGGTGCATGGGGAACGTGCGGCCGAGGTCCGCCTCGATCTCGGCGATGACCCGCTGCTGGGCCCCCGTCAGCGGGTAGGGCAGCAGCTCGTGGAAGACGTCGACCAGGCGACCCCCCAGGTCATGGACGATGCCCGGCGTGGTCCGCTCCAGCTCCAGCTTGCGCCGGACCAGCGCCACCTGGACCCGGAACAGCTCGTCGAAGACCAACCGCCGCCGGGCCTTGTACACGTCGTCCATCTCCTCGGGCAGGTGGATGTCTTGCATCGCCTTCCCGCGGGCGACGAAGCCGTGCTCCGTGCGCAGGGCGGGCGGGACGGGGTCGGCGATTCCCCGGGCCTCGGAGCGGCGCAGGATCTCCGCGATCCACTCCCGGTAGTCCTTGGAGTGGATGCGGGCCTTCTCGGACTGCGGGTACACGGGCACGATCCGCCCGGTCTCGTCGCCGGCGACGTCGAGGACGGGGTTCTGGAGCTGCCGACGACCCTGGTAGGTGCCCATCCTCCCGAACAGGATCAGGGTCTGGCCGGGGTGGAACTGGCGCTCCCGCCAAGGCTGGTTGAAGAAGGGCACGGTCAACCCACCGGTACCGTCGCTGACCCTGACCTCGACGATCGTCTTGCCGTTGCGGGTCCGTCGCTTGCTCACCTTCTCGACGGAGACCAGCAGCGTGGCCTCTTCGCCCAGCTCCAACTCGCCGATGGTCGCCTGGCGGGTGCGGTCGAGGTGGCGGCGGGGGTAGACGGTCAGCAGGTCGAGCAGGGTGCGGATGCCGAGGTGCTCCAGCGCCTCGGCCCGCTTGGTCCCCACCCCGTTGAGCGTCTCCACCCCCCGAGCGTCGAAGTCGGCCAACGTGAGCGGCTCGCTCACCCCCGGACACCCTGGTTCTGGCGCCTGATCGAGGCGTCATCGCGCCGCAATCGGGCGCCAGAACGGGCAGTCAGGCTCACTCGATGCCGAAGTAGTAGGGGTAGAGGGGCTGGCCGCCGTGGTGGACCTCGGTCTCCACGTCGGGGCGGTTGTCCTCCAGCCACTGCCGGATGTGGCGGGTGTCGCCGACGGTGGCGCCCTCTCCCTCGATGATCGTCACGATCTCGTGGTCCTCGGTCACCAGCACGTCGAGCAGGCCGACGGCCACCTCGGCCACCGACGAGGCAACGGACTTGATGCCGTCGTTGCTGATGCCGAGGTAGTCGCCCTCCCGGATCGGACCGACGTCGGTGGCCGAGTCCCGAACGGCCTGGGTGATCTCGCCAGCGACGACCGACCCCGCGGCCTCACCCATCGCCTCGGCGTTGTCATCGGCCGAGGCCTGGGGGTCGTAGGCCAGGAGGGCGGCGAAGCCCTCGGCGGCCCCCTTGGTCGGCACCACCCGGACGGTCTTGTCCGTCTCGGCGTCCACCTGCCGGGCCACGGCGATGATGTTCTTGTTGTTCGGGAGGATCACGACCTCGTCGGCCGGCACGGCCTCGACGATCTCCAGCAGCTGGGCCGTCGACGGGTTCATGGTCTGGCCGCCGAGCACAATCCCTTGAACGCCGAGGCTGTGGAAGATGCGGCGGACCCCGTCGCCCGTGCACACGGCGACGACCGCGGTGGGGACCGGCGTCGTCCCGACCACACCGTCCAGCTCGGGCACGGCGTCGCGGACCCAGCGCTCCTCCTCGACCTGCTCGAGCAGGTCGGTCACCCGGATGTTGCGGGGGCGCCCACAGTCCAGCGCGGCCTCGATGGCGTCGCCGATGTCGTCGGTGTGGATGTGGCAGTTCCAGAGCCCCTCCCCACCGACCACGACGATCGAGTCTCCGATGCCGGCCCAGACGTCCTTGAACGCCGGGATGGTGGTGTCGGGCGCCTCCAGCAGGTACATGACCTCATAACGCAGGTCGGCGATGCCGCCCCCGCCCCCTGCGCCGTGACCGGCGTGGGCCATGGTCAGGGCCAGATCGACCTCGGGAACCTCGATGGTGTCGGGCTGGGGCAGAGGCCGGCCGTCGACCACGTGGAGCAGGGCGTCGATGAGGAGGAGGAAGCCGGTGGCGCCGGCGTCGACCACGCCGGCCTCCTTGAGCACGGGGAGCATGTCCGGCGTCCGGGCGAGCGCGTCGGCCCCCTGGGCCCTGGCCCGGTCGAGGACCTCGACGAGCCCGGCACCGGCGCCGGCGGCCTCGATGCCGGCCTCCGAGGCCTCGCGGACCACGGTCAGGATCGTGCCCTCGACGGGGGTGCCCACCGCGCCGTAGGCCGCGGTCGACGCCTCCGCGAGGGCCCGCGCCCAGGTCACACCGTCGACCTCGTCGACCTCGGCCATGACCGCGGTCAGACCCCGGAGGACCTGACAGAGGATCACGCCGCTGTTGCCCCGGGCACCCATGAGCGAGCCGTGGCCGATGGCCTTGCAGGTGTCGGCCATCGCCGGACCGGCGCCGTCCATCTCGGCCACCACCGACTCCAGCGTGAGCGCCATGTTCGTGCCCGTGTCGCCGTCGGGGACGGGGTAGACGTTGAGCCGGTTGATCGGCTCCTGGTGGGTCCGCAGGAGGTCGCGGAAGGTGGCGATCGCCGCCCGCAGGTCGTCAGCGCCGAAGTGCTCGCGGGTCGCCATGGCGGCCGATGGTAGCCACGGCACCCTCACCGGCCCGGAGCCGGGGGCCCCCACCGGGTTCGTCCCCGACTGCCGCGGGTCAGACGGTGGCTGGTAGCGTTCTCCCACCCCTGTTGCCTGCGTTGTGAGGTTCCCCCGTCATGCCTGCGGTCTGTGAGATCTGTGGCAAGCATCCCTCGTTCGGCATGAAGCTGAGCCACTCCCACCGTCGCACCCGTCGCCGGTGGAACCCGAACATCCAGAGCGTCCGCGCCGTCGTCGACGGACGCACCCGCCGGGTCCGGGCCTGCACCTCGTGCATCCGGGCCGGCAAGGTCGTCAAAGCCGCCCACTGATCGCAGGGCGGGCGACGACGTGCAGGGAGTCATCAAGTCCTACGACCCCGGGACCGGGGTCGGCTCGATCATCAGCGACGCCGACCTGACCGAGTACGACCTCAGCGAGGACGCGCTCGCCGGTTCCCTCTTCCGGACCCTCCGCCAGGGCCAGCGCGTGGTCTTCGACCTCGACGGCGCGGGTAGGGCGGCCGGCGTGCGCATGGGATCCGAGGTGGACCTCGGGACCCCGGACCAGCTCCAGGAGCAGTGACCATGTCCCCCACGAGCAACGCCCCCACGACGAACCGACGCCTCCTGGAGTGGGTCGACGACTGGGCCGAGGTCTTCCAGCCTGACGCCGTCGAGTGGTGTGACGGCTCCGACGAGGAGTACAGCCGGATGTGTCGGCTCCTCGTCGAAGCAGGCACCTTCGAGGCCCTCAACCCCGAGCTGCGGCCCAACAGCTTCCTGGCCCGCTCCGACCCGGCCGACGTGGCCCGCGTCGAGGACCGCACCTTCATCTGCTCCGAGAAGGAGGTCGACGCCGGCCCCACCAACAACTGGCGGGACCCGGCCGAGATGAAGGCGGAGATCCTGGAGTTCTTCACTGGCGCCATGAAGGGCCGGACCATGTACGTGGTGCCCTTCTCCATGGGCCCGCTGGGGTCACACATCGCCTACGTCGGCGTGCAGCTCACCGACTCGCCCTACGTCGTGGCCAACATGCGCACCATGACCCGGATGGGGAGCCCGGTGCTCAAGGTCCTGGGCGCGGGCTCGTTCGTGAAGTGCCTGCACTCGGTCGGCCACCCGCTGGCCGACGGCGCCGAGGACGTCAGCTGGCCCTGCGACGGCGACAACAAGTACATCTCCCACTTCCCCGAGACGCGGGAGATCTGGTCGTACGGCTCCGGCTACGGCGGCAACGCCCTGCTGGGCAAGAAGTGCTTCGCCCTGCGCATCGCTTCGGCCATGGCCCACGACGAGGGCTGGCTGGCCGAGCACATGCTGATCCTCGGCGTGACCCCGCCCGACGGCGAGACCAAGTACATCGCCGCCGCCTTCCCGTCGGCCTGCGGCAAGACCAACATGGCGATGATGATCCCCACCCTCCCCGGGTGGAAGGTCGAGTGCATCGGCGACGACATCGCCTGGATGAAGTTCCACGCCGACGGCCAGTTGTACGCCGTCAACCCCGAGGCCGGCTTCTTCGGCGTGGCGCCGGGGACCTCCGTCGAGACGAACCCCAACGCCATGGCCACCCTGCGCGAGAACATCATCTTCACCAACGTGGCGCAGACCGACGAGGGCGACGTCTGGTGGGAGGGCATGGGCCCCGCCCCCGACCACCTGGTCGACTGGAAGGGCGAGGACTGGACGCCCGAGTCCGACGGCCCCGCCGCCCACCCCAACGCGCGCTTCACCGCTCCCGCCGACCAGTGCCCGGTCATCTCCCCGAACTGGGACAGCCCCGAGGGCGTGCCCATCTCCGCCATCCTCTTCGGCGGCCGTCGGGCCACCGCCGTCCCCCTGGTCACCGAGGCCAACGACTGGGAACACGGCGTGTTCCTGGGCTCGATCATGTCCTCGGAGAAGACCGCCGCGGCCGCCGGCACCCTCGGCGAGGTCCGCTTCGACCCCTTCGCCATGCTGCCGTTCTGCGGCTACAACGTCGGCGAGTACTTCAGCCACTGGCTGAGCATCGGCGAGCACGCCGTCCACGCCCCCAAGCTGCCCCGCCTCTACTGGGTCAACTGGTTCCAGAAGGACGCAGACGGGAGGTTCATCTGGCCGGGATTCGGTGACAACAGCCGCGTCGTGAAGTGGATCATCGACCGCCTCGACGGGAAGGTCGACGCCGAGGACACGCCCATCGGTCGGGTGCCCCTGACCCAGGACCTCGACCTGAGCGGCCTGGACCTCGACCCGGCCGTCGTCGACCACCTGGTCCACGTCGACGTGGACGCGTGGCGCCGTGAGGTCGCCCTCATCGAGGAGCACTACGACTTCGTCGGCGAGCGCCTCCCCGCCGAGCTCCGCGACCAGCTCCGCGACCTCGAGAAGCACCTCGACGACTCCTAGCCCCCCGGCTCTCGCCGGGCCCCTGACGGGGACACCTGACGTCGCGGTCGATCGACCCGGCGGTCTCCGAATCAGCGGCCGATCCTCCTGAACCATCAGCAATGGACCTCGGCCTCGGCGCGCTCTGAGACATGAGGAAAGTTGACTTGTCAACGCTCAACTTTCCTCATATACTCACCGGCGACGCAACAACCGCTTCGGAGGTATCCAGATGCTTCTCCAGTTCGACCCCTTCCGTGAGATCGACCGCGTGGCCGACCAGGCCTTCGCCCGTAGTTCCGCCCCCGCCATGCCGATGGACGCCGTCCGTCGGGGCGAGAGCGTCCACGTCTACCTCGACCTCCCCGGCGTGGACCCCGCGTCCATCGACCTCGAGGTGGAGCGCAACGTCCTCACCGTGAAGGCCGAGCGCCGCTGGGCCCGCGAGGAGGGCGACCAGGTGCTGGCCAACGAGCGGCGCCAGGGCTCGTTCCTGCGCCGCCTGCTCCTGGGCGACACCCTCGACGGCGAGCGGGTCGAGGCCGACTACCGCGACGGCGTACTGGCCATCAGCATCCCCGTGGCCGAGGCCGCCAAGCCCCGCAAGGTGGCCGTCGGCGGCGCCGAGCGCCCCGAGGCCCTCGAGGCCGAGGCCACCGAGGCCGCCTGATCCCCTCGCGCTGACCCCCTTCCAGCGTGACGCGGGCCCGGACCCCCAACAGGGTCCGGGCCCGTTCGCGTACGCTGAGCGACCACGTCCAGCCAGGGGGAACGTCATGACCGTCCGGGCCTATGTCCTCATCCAGACCGAGGTGGGCAAGGCCGCCGCTGTAGCCACCCAGATCGGGGCGCTCGAAGGCATCGTCTCGGCCGACGACGTGACCGGGCCCTATGACGTGATCGCCACGGCCGAAGCCGGGTCGGTCGACGACCTGGGGAAGATGGTGGTGAGCAGGGTCCAGATGATCGAGGGCATCACCCGCACCCTGACCTGCCCCGTCGTCAACCTCTGACGCCATCACATCCGACTGGCCTCGCTGCGCTCGGCAAGTCCGGCGCCGCCGTTGTGGAACGCCTTCACCGCTGCTCCGCTCCGCTGCGCAGCCTCGCTGAAACCCCGGCCTCCGACTACGCGAGGTGGATGGCGCGTAGGCCGAGGCCCATGATGAAGAGGTTGCCGAGGCCGAAGAGCAGGTACTGCTTGTCCTTGATCTGCGCCCGGTAGCTGTAGATCAGGGCGGCGGAGATGAGGGCCACGAAGCCGTAGAACTCGTGGAACTCCGGCGCCTCGATGTCCCGGCTGGACAACAGCACGCCCAGGACGACCTGGATCAGGATCGTGGCCCAGGCCAGTCCGGTGAACCACCAGAGAGGCCCGCCCCGCAGCCGTTCGACCCAGTGAGCGGCCAGGGCCCACCCGCCGGCGGCGGCGTTCACGCCCACCAGCACCCAGGCGAACGCACTGTGGAGGTCGAGCAGGGCGGAGGTCGACATGCGGCGCCTGAGGGTACTGCCGTCGACCATTACGCTCGGGGGCGATGTCCGTCGCCGACGAAGCCTCCGGGGTCCTGCCCAGCCAGTACCTGGCCCAGGCGCTGGCGGACGGCTGGATCGCCGGCGAGGTCGACGAGGCCAGCATCCAGCCCGCCAGCGTCGACCTCCACCTCGGCCCGGTCGCCTACCGCATCCGCTGCAGCTTCCTGCCCGGGGCCGAGACCGTCGAGCGTCGGGTGAAGGCCTACATCGTCGACGAGCTCGACCTGACCGGCGAGGGCGCCGTCCTGGAGACCCAGCGGCCCTACCTCATCCCGCTCAAGGAGACCCTGGACCTCCCTGGCCACATCCGGGCCCGCACCAACCCCAAGAGCTCCACCGGTCGCCTCGACGTGTTCACCCGGGTCATCACCGACGGCGGCAAGGCCTTCGACGAGATCGCCCCCGGCTACACCGGCACCCTCTGGCTGGAGGTCGTGCCCCTCTCCTTCACCGTCCGGGTCCACGAGGGCCTGGCCCTGAACCAGGTCCGGCTCATCGCCGGCGACCGGGTGTCGCTGACCGACGACGAGGTCCGGGCCCGCCACACCGAGGACGGACTGCTGTTCCGGGCCGACCAGGCCGTCGCTCCCGAGGACTTCCGCATCGCCTCCGGGCTCTTCCTGGGCCTCGACCTGGAAGGGGACGCCGAGGGCCGTGTCGGCCACCGGGCCAAGCCCCACACCGCCCTGCTCGACATGGGCCGCATCAGCGCCTACCACGCCGAGGACTACTGGGAGCCGGTCAAGCGGGAGGAGGGCGACCGCATCGTGCTCGCCCCCGGGGCCTTCTACCTGCTGCTCTCGGACGAAGCGGTGGTCATCCCGCCCGACCTCGCCGCGGAGATGACCGCCTACGACCCGACGGCGGGCGAGCTGCGCACCCACTACGCCGGGTTCTTCGACCCCGGGTTCGGCTACGACCCGTCAGGCCTGCTGCGGGGCTCCCGGGCCGCACTGGAGGTCCGGGCCCACGACGTGCCGTTCATGGTCGAGCACCGCCAGCCCGTCTGCAAGCTGACCTTCGAGCACATGCTCGAACCCCCCGACCGCCTCTACGGCACCGGTATCGGCTCCAACTACCAGGGCCAGGTCGAGACGCTGGGCAAGCACTTCATCCGCCCCACGGGGCAACCACACCTGCCGATCCAGTGAGCGGACCGGGCTGCTCCGCTCCGCTGCGCAGCGTCACTCCTGGCTGAGGGTCTCCCCTAGGCGGGATCCGCGCCTTCGTCGACGAGGTGCGTGGTCGGGATGGAGGCGAGTTCGCCCCTCGCCATGAGCTCCCGGACGGCGGGGACGGGATCGGTGTCGCCGAACATCTCGGTGTCGGTGAAGTCCGGGGCCCGGCCGGTGGGCTCGGTGACCCAGTAGCTGGCTTCGAGGGCGATGCCGTTCGGGTCGGTGAAGTAGACGGACTGGACGAAGCCGTGGTCCACCAGCTCGGTGACCTCCACGCCGTGCTCGCGGAGGCGGGCCTGGAGATCGAACAGGTCCCGCAGCTCGGGCACGTTGAACGACACGTGGTCGAACTGGGCCGGGAACTCCGGCGGGATGCCCGCCGGCTTCTCGAAGGTCGGCACCTCGGCGTCGGACCAGCAGAAGAAGGCGATGGTGTTCCCGGCGCCCATGTCGAAGAAGTAGTGGCGCATGGGCCCGGCGTTGATCGTGGCCACGATCGGCATGCCCAGGGCCCCGTGGTAGAAGCGCACCGTGGCGTCCATGTCGGGCGTGATGAGGGCGAGGTGGTTGATCCCCCGCCAGCGTGGGTTGGAGGTCATCCCCCCAGGCTAGGAGAAAAGGTCGGTGGCGAAGGGTTCGCCCCCGGTGGTCGCGCCCGTGTCGTCGATGAACCACTCCTGGCCGAAGCTCACCATGAAGGCGTCGTCGGGCAGGGCCGAGAAGAAGTGGTCGTCTCCGATCTGGCTCGCGTGGGCCCGCATGGACGCCCGCTTCGCGTCGACCTGGCCGGTGACGTCGATCTGGTGGGTGATGACCGACGCCGGCTGGCCGAAGTTCTCCTCGTCGATCTCCGGGGCCTCGTTGTCGCCGATGTCGAACTCTCCCGCCTCCAGCCGGGACCGGATGAGTTCGACGAGGAAGTCCCGGTTCATGGTCGCCATGAACCGCTTGGGCGTCCCGGCCAGCTCAGCGGCCCGGCGGCCGACCTGGTGGACCTTGATGTGGTCGGGGTGGCCGTAGCCGCCGATCTCGTCGTAGTAGGTGAGGACGTCGGCCTGCTCCTCCTCGAGGATCAGGGCCAGGCGGCGGGCGGCGTGCTCGGTGTCCGCCCGCCAGAACGAGGCGGGCTCGTCGTTGGTCGGCTCCCCCATCATGCCGGAATCGACGTAGCCCAAGAACTCGACCCGGTGGGCACCGAGCAGCTCGGCCGACCGATAGGTCTCGGCGATGCGGCGCAGGCCCAGGGGCTCGCCGTCGTCGAGCACGCCCGGCACGACCTCACCGTGCTCGCCCCGGGTGGCCAACACGAGGGTGACCCGGTGGCCCTCCGCCGCGGCCTTGGCCATCGTCCCGCCGGTCTGGATCGACTCGTCGTCGGGATGGGCGTGGAGGACGACCAGGGAGGCCACTAGGCCACCGCCCCCACAGCCCGTAGGCCGGCGATGTCCTCAGCGCTGAGTCCGGCCTCGGCGAGGACCTCGTCGGTGTGCTGGCCGGGGTGGGCGGGCGGGCCCTGGATGCCGCCAGGGGTCCGGCTGAAGCGAGGGGCGGCGTTCGGCTGCGGGACACCGGCCACCTCGACGAAGGTGTTCCGGGCCACGTTGTGGGCGTGCTGCGGGGCCTCGTCCATCGACAGGACCGGGGCGAAGCACACATCGCTGGCCTCCATCAGGGCGCACCATTCGTCACGGGTCTTGGACTTCATGACCCGGGTCAACTCATCGCGCATCTCCGGCCAGGCGTTGCGGTCCAGCTGATGGGGCTCGTGCGCCATGCCGCTGAGGCGGACCAGTTCGGCGTAGAACTGGGGCTCGATCGACCCGAGCGCCACGTACTCGCCGTCGGCGCACTCGTAGACGTCGTAGAAGGGCGCCCCGCTGTCGAGCAGGTTCGTGCCCCGGGGCCCTTCCCACAGGCCCATGGCCTTGAGGCCGTGGATGAAGGTCATCAGCAGGGCCGAACCGTCGACCATGGCGGCGTCGACGACCTGGCCCTCACCGGACGTCTTCGCGTCGACCAGCGCGCAGGCGATGCCGAAGGCCAGCAGCATCCCGCCACCGCCGAAGTCCCCGACCAGGTTGAGCGGGGCGATGGGCGCCTCGCCGGCCCGACCGATGGGGTGCAGGGCACCGGCCAGGGCGATGTAGTTGATGTCGTGCCCGGCGGCCTGGGCATAGGGGCCGTCCTGGCCCCAGCCGGTCATGCGGCCGTAGATCAGCGCCGGGTTGCGGGCATGGCAGACATCGGGACCGAAGCCCAGCCGCTCGGCCACGCCGGGCCGGAAGCCCTCGACCAGCACGTCGGCGCCCTCGACCAGCTTGAGCAGGGTCTCGACGCCGTCGGGGTTCTTCAGGTCCAGGGCCACCGAACGTCGGCCCCGGGTGAGGATGTCCCGCGGCGGATCCTGCGGGGTCGCCGCCCTTGGCCGCCACCGACCGGTCGACGCGGATCACGTCCGCGCCCATGTCGGACAGCGCCATCGCCGTGAACGGACCGGGGCCGATGCCCGCGATCTCGATGACCTTCACCCCCGAGAGTGGACCCATGGCCGCATCGTACGGGCGAGACTCGGCGGTGATGATCCTCCACACCGCCGGGCCGTCCGACCTGGACGTCCCCACCCTCTACGGCCTGCTCAAGCTGCGCACCGACGTCTTCGTGGTCGAGCAGGCCTGCCCCTACCCCGAGTTGGACGGCCGGGACCTCGACGCGGGCACCGAGCACCGCTGGTTCGAGGACGACGAGGGCCCCACCGCCTACGTCCGCCTGCTGGCCGAGCCCGCCGGCGAGACCCGCCTCGGCCGGGTCGCCACCCGCCCCGACGCCCGCGGCGCCGGCCTGGCCACGGCGCTGGTCGAAGGCGTCCTGGCCGACCACCCTGGCCCCGTCCTCGCCGACGCCCAGTCCCACCTCGTCGCCTGGTACGAAGCCCTCGGCTTCCAGGTCACCGGCCCCGAGTACCTCGAGGACGACATCCCCCACGTCCCGATGCGGCGATCCGAGCCGTTCTGGCTCCTGATCCTCCGCCCATGACCGGAGGATCGGGAGCCAGAACGAGGAAGAGTCAGTCGGTGGCGACCTCGAAGGTGACGGGGGTGTCGGTGCGACCGGGCCAGGCGATCACGGCGTCGTCGGTCCAGACGGGGCGGACGCCGCTGGGCGCTGAGCCCTCGATGCCCCGCCAGGTGTCGGCCTCGGGGTCGTAGGCCAGGGTCGGGGCCGTGGGGTCGAGGAAGAGGAACTCCTCCCCGGTCCAGAGCCGGGAGGCGTGGGCGTCGTCGCCCGGGGCGTCGGCGGCGACGCGCCAGCCGCCCTCGACGCCCAGGTCGAACACCTCGCGGACGTTGTCGCCGTCGTCGAAGAGCACCAGGTCGTCACCGCAGGTCAGGCTGGCGGCGTCACCGAACGGGGTGACGCCCGCCGACTCGGTGGGGAACCACACCCGGGCGTCGCCGTCGAGGGCCATGACCCGCAACGTCGGCCCCGCGCCCGCTCGCCGTCGCCGGCAGGAGGCCCGAGCCGACCACGACGGCGTCGTTCGCCATGCAGACGCCTTCGATGAGCGTCCCCGGCGCGGGGAGCCGCTCCCAGGTGTCGTCCTCGGGCGAGTAGGTCCAGATCTGGCGGTTGGCGAGGGCACCGAAGCCGTCCGCGTGACGCCGAGGACCACGACGGCCCGGCCGTCGGAGGTCGTGCCGACCGCCTCGCTCTGCCCGTTGCTGATCAGCTTCAGCTGGTCGGGCACCTCGACCTCGCGCCACTCGTCGTCGGGGATCGAGTACACGGCGGCCCGATAGCCGCCGCCCGGGCAACCCAGGTCGTCCTCGGCCTCGCGGCACATCGGCCCGACCACGAACACCTCGTCGCCCACGGTCACCGCCGCCGGCGCCACCGCCAGAGCCCGGTCGAACGGGGCCTCGGGCAGGGTGTCCACCTCTCCGCTCTCGGGATCGATCAGGGCGGCGTTGCCCAACGGCTCCGAGGAGCGGACCGTCTCGGTGTCCCGGGGCACGGGCGTGCCGCCGTAGACGAAGAGCTGCTCGCCGGTCCACGCCAACGCGGGCGAGCCGCGGCGGGCCCAGTCGTCGCCACCGTCCCCCCGGAGCACGCCGAAGGACCACCAGAGCACGACACCGGCCACCACGACGACGATCAGCCACCCGTACCAGGTGCCGTCGCTGCCCCAGGACCTCGATCCGAACCTCAGTGCCCACCTCCGCGTCGTGCCGCCGGGGGCCGAGGTTAGGCAGCCCGGCCCCCGTCACAATGGCCCCCCGCCCGTGGGACGCAACTACCTTCGCCCCCATGGGGCTGACCTGGGGCGTGCACACGGGGCTGCAGAACACCACGGTCGACGAGCTGAAGGACCTCTGGCATCGCATCGAGGACCACGGCTTCGACTGGATCTCGATCTGGGACCACTTCTACGCCGCCGACCTCGGCGGCACCCACAGCCTGGAGGCGGTCGCCGCCCACACTGCGCTGGCCATGGAGACCGAACGGGTCCGGGTCGGCTCGCTCGTGTACTGCGCCGGCTACCGCCACCCCGCCGTGCTGGCCAACGCCATCACCACCATCGACCACCTGTCCGGGGGCCGGGTCGGAGCTGGGCCTGGGCGCAGGCTGGGCCGTCGGCGAGTACGAGGCCTACGGCATCCCGTTCCCCGGGCCAGGTGAGCGCCTCGACATCCTGGAGGAGGCCGTCCAGTGCATCCGGGGCCTGCTCCGGGACGACCGGACGGACTTCGCCGGCGAGCACTTCACGCTGACCGACGCCGCCTGTGACCCCAAGCCGGTCCAGGCCGAGCTGCCCATCTGGATCGGGGGTGGCGGCGAGAAGCGGACGTTGGCCATCGCCGCCCGGTATGCCGATGGCTGGAACATCCCCTTCGTGGCCCCCGAGGTGTTCGCCCACAAGCGCGGGGTGCTGGCCGAGCACTGCGCCACGATCGGCCGGGACCCCGCCGACATCCGCTGCGCAGTCAACGTGGGCGCGGCCACCGACCTCGACGGGCTGCGGGCCCAGTTCGGCGGGATGACCGACTACGCCCGGCCCGGCTGCCTCGTCGGCTCCCCCGACGAGATGGTCGATCAGATCGGAGCCTTCGTGGACGCCGGGGCCGACCAGATCAACCTCGCCATCCGGGCCCCGTGGGACCTCGGCGTCCTCGACGCCCTGGCCGAGGCCCGCAACCGATTCGGCTCATGAGCGACGCCCCGATCCTGCCGGAGGGCTTCCGCTTCGGGGTCGCCACGTGTGGCTTTCAGGTCGAAGGCGGCCAGAACGGCCCCGGCGAGCCGGCCAACAACTGGTTCGACTGGGAGGCCGAGGGCCGAGTCGAGCCGTCCGGAATCGCCGTCGACTTCTGGAACCGGTACGAGGAGCACCTCGACCGGGTCGCGGCCATGGGGTGCAACGCCTTCCGCCTGTCGGTCGAGTGGTCCCGGTGCGAGCCCGCCGACGGGCAGCTCGACGACACCGCCGTCGAGCGCTACCGCCAGATCCTCACCGCCTGCCACGACCGAGGCCTCGAACCGCTGGTCACGCTGCACCACTTCACGCACCCCCACTGGCTCGGGGTGGACTTCTGGCTCGACCCTGGCTCGCCCGAGCGCTTCGCCGCATGGGTCGCCACACTCGTGCCCCGTCTGGCCGACCGCTGCCGCAACTGGGTCACGCTCAACGAGCTGAACATCCTGGCCCTGAGCTCCTACTGGCTCGGGGACTTTCCGCCCGGGCGGATGCTGGCCACCAAGGACGCGGCGCGAGCCATCGACCACCTGCTCACCGCCCACGTGCTGGCCTACGACGAGATCCGCCGGGTGCAGCCCGAGGCCGTCGTGGCCACCAACAACCTGTCGGTCTCGGCCTACTCGCTGGACCGGATGCTGGCCGACGTCCTGCTCGCCCGGCTCCACGGCGTCGAGCGGAGCCATCTGGTGCCTTGGCTCGGCCGCCGCCGGGACGACTGGGAGCGGGCCCTCGGCCCGGCCGGGATCAAGGAGCGGGCCGTGAGGACGGTGGCCGCCCGGGCCATCCCGCTCGGCGACGCCATCCCCCGCACAGTCGAGGCCGTCTACGCCAGCCCCCACGTCTGCACCCAGGACGTCACCCAGCTCGACTTCTACGACCCCGGCGTCGGCCACCAGCTCCAGGTGCCCGGGGCCCGCACCGCCGGCGGGCGGACGACCGAGCCCGGCCTCCCCTTGTGGGATCAGACTCACGACGCCGCCGCCTTCGCCGTCTACACCGAGGCCGCGGTCGCCCCTGACCGGGAGGTCTGGGTCGTGGAGAACGGGATGTGCCATCGGGTCCGCAACGGCCGGGCCTATGACCGTGACGACGGCCTGACCCGCCCCCGCATGCTGCAGGAGCACCTCACGGCCATGGTCGAGCTGCTCGATCGGGGCGTCCCGGTCGGGGCGTACTACCACTGGACGTTGGCCGACAACTACGAGTGGGGCAGTTACCAGCCCCGCTTCGGCCTGTTCGGCGTGGACCGGGAGCGGGGCACCCGCATCCTCGAGACCGACGCCCACGGCGACGACTCAGCCGGCGCCTACCGGCGGATCATCGAGGCCCTCCGGGCCGGCGACCGCGGCGTCCTGCAGCCGTGAGCGACCGGCGGGTCGACCCGATGACCGGGGCGCAGGTGCGGATCGTGGCCGCCCGCCAGAGCCGCCCCAACCACCCCCGCACCGACGAGTGCCCGTTCTGCGTCGGCGGCATCGAGGCCCCCGAGCCCTACGACGTCAAGGCCTTCCCGAACCGCTGGCCGCCGATGCCCGACGACCGCTGCGAGATCGTCCTCTACACCTCCGACCACGACGCCACCTTCGCCGGCCTCGGCCGGGTGGGCGCCCGCAAGGTCGTCGACCTCTGGGCCGAGCGCACCGCCACCCTCGGCGCCCGCGACGACGTGGCCTACGTCCTCGTGTTCGAGAACCGCGGCCCGGAGGTCGGGGCCACGATCCCCCATCCCCACGGCCAGATCTACGCCTACGACGAGGTCCCCCCGATCCCCGCCCGGGAGCTGGTCGCCGACAGGCTGCCCGTTGTGTGAGACCTCAGCCGGCGAGCTGCTCGTGCACGAGGTCGGGGGCTGGCAGACAAGCGTCCCCGCGGCGGCGAACTGGCCCTACGGCCTGCTGATCGCCCCGGCGGCTCACCTCCCGGACCTGCCGACCCTCGACGAGACCTCCCGAGACGGCCTGGCCGACGCCCTGGTCGACGCCTTCGGCCGCCTCGACCGGCTCTTCGACGAGCCCATGCCCTACATGGCCTGGTTCCACCAACGCCCGACCGACGGCGGCGAGTGGCCCGCGGCCCACGTCCACCTCCACGTCGCCCCGTTCCACCGCTCCCCCGGCACGCCACGCTTCGTCGCCGCCGCCGAGGTCGGCGCCGGCATCTTCTTCAACCCCGTCGCCCCCGAAGCCGCCGCCCAGGCCCTCCGCGATGCCTGACCACCGTTCTGGTGGCTCAGGCGCGTGGCGGAGCACCACATCCAGCCACCAGAACGACGGGCTTTCCGTTCTGGTGGCCCAGGCGCGTGACAGGACGCCACATCCAGCCACCAGAAGGGGATCCCGGACGTGATGCGGGCGGTGGCGCCGGGGCGGGTGAACCTGATCGGGGACCACACCGACTACCTGGGCGGGCTGGTGCTGCCGATGGCCATCCACCTGCGGACGACGGTCGAGGGCGAAACGGGGGGCGACACGGTCACCCTCACCTCCGCCGACCAGCCCGAGCCCGCCGTCGTCCCCCTCGACGTGGAGGACCCGACGGCGGTCGAGCCCGGGTGGGCCCGCTACGTCGCCGGCGTCGTGGCCGAGGTCCGCCCGACGGTCGGCTTCACCGGCACCGTCGCCACGACCCTGCCCATCGGCGGCGGACTGTCCTCGAGCGCGGCCCTGGAGGTCGCCGTCGCGCTCGCCCTCGGCTTCGAGGGGACCCCGCTGGCGCTTGGCGGAGGCCTGCCAGCGGGCCGAGCAGCGGGCTTCGGGCGTGCCCTCGGGGATCATGGACCAGCTCGCCTCGGCCGCCGGGGTGGAGGGCCACGCCCTCCTCATCGACTGCCGCGCCCTCGACCTCCGCCCGGTGGCTGTCCCCGACGACGTCGAGGTCGTCGTGGTGGACTCCGGCGAGGCCCGCACCCTGGTCGGCTCCGCCTACGCCGAACGCCGGGCCCAGGCCGAGATGGCCGAGGTCGCGATCGGACCACTGCGCGACGCCGTCACCCTCGACCTGCAACGGCTGGAGGACCCGCTGGTGCGGGCCCGGGCGCGGCACGTCATCACCGAGAACGCCCGCGTGTGGGCCTTCGCCGAGGCCCTCGAGCAGGGTTGGCCGGCCGAGGCCGGTGCGCTCATGGCAGCCAGCCACGCCAGCCTGCGAGACGACTACGAGGTGTCGACACCGCACTGGACGCGCTCGTGGAGCGGCTGTCGGCCACGCCCGGCGTGCACGGCGCCCGCCTGACCGGTGCCGGCTTCGGCGGCTGCGTCGTCGCCCTCACCGAGCCGGGCGCGCTGGACGAGGGCTGGAAGGTCCGTCCCGCGGCCGGCGCCCGGGTGACGACGACCTAGCTTCCGCCGAGGAGCTGGTTCTTCTGGGCCTCGTACTGCTCCTCGGTGATGGAGCCCCGGGCGTGGAGGCCCTCGAGCTTCTCGAGCTGCTCGGCCACGCTCAGGCCGGGACCGCCGATGCTCTCGAGGTTGCTGCCGACCCGATCGAACTTCCGGTTCTCGTTGGCCTCGCTCTGCCTGTAGATCTCGGCCTGGACGATGGCGGGCTTGCGGATGTCGGTGAAACGGGACGGGGTGGAGCCGGCCGACTCGATCTCCAGGTCGCCGGCGCCGAGGATGCGCTCGAACGGGCCCTGGTGGAAGACGACCGTGTTGATCCGGTCCAGCGGGATCTCGATGCCCCGCTTGGTGAGCACCCCGCTCCGGTAGATGATCCGGTCGCTGGTGATCACGAAGTTGGTCGTGGCCCACTGGGCGTAGCGGATCCCGAACCAGACGAGGGCGGCCAGGACCAGGATCCCGGCCGGGACCTGGATCCAGGTCTCGTCGGTCGTGACGGCCCAGATGCCGACGATCACGGCCAGCACGAGCACGCTCGTGCGGGGCACGAGGAACCACCAGTGGGGACGGAGGTCCAGCTCGACCGTCTCGCCCTCGTTCAGGAGCTTCTTGGGATACGCCACGGCGGCGAGCGTAGTACCCGGCGGGTCAGGCCCAGCCGAGCTCGTCGAGACGATCGTCGTCGATGCCGAAGTGGTGCGCGACCTCGTGGATCACCGTGATCTGCACCTGCTCGACCACCTCCTCCTCGGTCCGACACATCGCCAGGAGCGGACGGCGGTAGATCTCGATGCGATCGGGCATCGGCAGGTTCCCGTACCCGCCGTAGCCCTCGCGCTCGGTCAGCGGTACGCCGTCGTAGCGGCCCAGCAGGCCCGGCTCCGGCGGGTCGTCGACGATCAGCACCGCGACGTTCTCCATCAGCTCCCCCAGGCCCTCGGGGATGTCGTCGAGGGCATCGGCCACCAGTTCCTCGAAGCGGTCCGGGGTCAGGTGCACGGCGCCGGAACCTACCGTCGGCCCCTGGTCGTACGCTCCCGGGCGTGGACGGGGACGCGCTGCTCGGGGGCCTCGACGAGGCCCAGCGAGCCGCCGTGACCAGCCCCGCCGGGCCCCTGTGCGTCCACGCCGGCGCCGGCTCGGGCAAGACCCGGGTCCTCACCCGGCGCATCGCCCACCGGGCGGCGAGTGGCGACCTGGACCCCCGCCATGCCCTCGCCCTCACCTTCACCCGCAAGGCGGCGGGCGAGCTGCGGTCGCGGCTGCGTCACCTCGGCCTGCGCGACGACGTCGCCGCGGGGACGTTCCACGCCATCGCCTACGCCCAGCTGCGGGCCCGTTGGGCGGATCGGGGCGCAGAGGTGCCCCGGCTCATGGACCGCAAGCTGCGGTTCGTCGCCGACCTCCTCGGCCGGCGGCGGGAGAAGGCCCAGGACGTGGTGACCGAGATCGAGTGGGCCTCGGCCCGCCTCATCACGCCCTCGGAGTACCTCGACCGGGCGGCCCGGGCCGGGCGACGGCCGCCGCTGCCCGGCGACGAGATGCCTCACCTGCTCGACCGCTATGCCGAGGCCAAGACCGAGTCCCGGGTGATCGACTTCGACGACCTGCTCCGCCTCACCCTGCGGGTCATGGAGCGAGACCCGCAGGCCGCTGCCGCCCAGCGCTGGCGCTTCCGGCACCTGTTCGTCGACGAGTTCCAGGACGTCAACCCGCTGCAGTACCGGCTGCTGCGGGGGTGGCTGGGCGACAGCGACGACCTGTTCGTCGTCGGCGACCCCCACCAGGCCATCTACGGCTGGAACGGAGCCGACGCCCGCTACCTCGACCGCTTCGAGGAGGCATTCCCTGCGGACCGCTTCCCCGGGGTGGCGGTGCTGCACCTGCGAGACAACTACCGCTCGACGCCACAGGTCCTGGCTGCCGCGGCCGCGGTACTGGCCACCAGCCGCCTGGTCGCCCATCGCCCGGACGGCCCTCTGCCCACGGTCACCGCGCACGCCGACGAGGCGGCGGAGGCCCGAGCCATCACCCGCGACGTGCGGGAGCGCCACGGACCCGGCCGGCCGTGGTCGACCCAGGCCGTGCTGGTGCGCAGCAACGCCCAGGCCGCGGTGATCACCGAGGCCCTCGGCCGGGTGGGCATCCCCCACCGCCTCCGCGGGGCCGACCAGCTCCTCACTCGGCCTGCCGTAGCCGATGCCATGTCCCGCCTGCGCCGGGAGAGCTACGAGGCGGTCCTGGCCGACCTCCGCTCCCCACCCGTCGAAGATGACGACGCCGACGGTCGCCCGGAAGGCCCGGATGCGGCCCGTAAAGCAGAGGAGGCCGCGCGGCGGCCGAGGACCGGGCCACCCTGGTGGTGCTGGCCCGGGAGTACGAGGCGCTGGACCCCTCGCCCACCGGCGCCGGCTTCGCCAGTTGGCTGGTTGCCGCGGTTCGCGCCGGCGAGGGCGCCGACCGCGACGTGGTGGAGGTGTCGACCTTCCACGCAGCCAAGGGGCTCGAGTGGCCGGTGGTGCACCTGGCCGGCCTCGAAGACGGGCTCGTCCCCATCGCCTACGCCACGACCCCGGGGGCCCGGGCCGAAGAGCAGCGCCTCCTCTACGTGGCGATCACCCGGGCCGAGGAGGAGCTGCGCCTGCACTGGTCCCGCACACGGGTGCAGGGCGGCCAGGCACGGGAACGCGTCCCGTCACCGTGGCTGGCACCGATCGAAGGGGCGCTGCTCGACCTGCAGGTGGCGTCCCGGCCGGTCGACGGCCGTCAGCACCTGACCGCGCCCCGGGCCGATCTCCACGCCCACCACCCCGAGATGGACGCCACCCCTGACGCGACGGTGGAACGCCTCGAGGCCTGGCGCGCCCAGGCGGCTCGGGCCGCCCGCGTCCCCGAGCAGGCCATCATCGACGACCGCACCCTCCACGCCATCGCCGACGTGCGGCCGGGCTCCACCGAGGAGCTGGTGGGGATCCCGGGCCTCGGACCGGTCAAAGCCACCCGCTTCGGCCGAGTCGCTCCTCGCCGCCCTCCACTCCGACTGATCCGTTCTGGGTGACGCCCGGTGCCGTCAGCAACACCCCAGGTCACCCAGAACCGTCCTCAGTCGGGGTCGGGTGCAGGGCGCGCAGCTCGTCGACCCGCTCCTGGCTGATGCTGATGAAGATGCCCTCGGCCTCGGCGGTCAGCAGGTCGTCGGCGTGGCAGTGGCCTGCGGTGAAGATCTTGCGCCCCTCCACCCCGCTGACCCAGGCCTCGAAGCGGAGCGGCGAGTGCAGCGGGGTCGGCGACCGGTAGCGGATCGTCAGTGTCCCGGTCATCCCGGGCCGCCCGCCGAGGGACTGGGCCGAGCCGAGGACCTCGTCGAAGGCCGCCGCCAGGTAGCCCCCGTGGACACAGCCCGGGGGGCCCTCGTACGCCGCGCCGAAGGTCACCTGCCCCTCGATGTGGTCACCCTCGACCCGGATGGTCACCGGCGGTGACAGCGGGTTGGCCAGCCCGATGAGCGGGCTGTGGTCGAAGAAGGCCGCCGGGTCGCCACCGGCGTTGGCCGCTTCGGCGAATCCCTCGTAGGTGTTGCCCTGCGGGTACTGGTCGAACTCGGCCGCCAGCCGCTCCAGGGAGTCGGCGGCGAAGCGCAGCGCCTCCTCCGGCGCAGAGGTCGCCACCAGGCGGTCGATCACCGTGCGCATCTGCCCGGCGAGGCGGCGCTGCTCCCGCTGCCGGGGGGTGAGATGGTCGTCGCCGAGCTCGTGCCAGCGCTCGTGCAGCAGGTCGCGGACCTCCTCGGACAGCTCCACGGGCTCGTCGGCCATCAGTCGAAGTCCACCACGACGGGGGCGTGGTCGGATGGCTTCTCGCCCTTGCGGGCGTTCCGGTCGATGAGAACGGCGCCGGCCCGGTCCGCCAGCGGCGGCGTGGCCAGCACGTGATCGATGCGCATGCCCTTGCCCTTGTGGAAGTTGCCGGCACGGTAGTCCCACCACGAGTACAGGCCGCCGGCCTCGTAGCGCTGCCGGAACACGTCGACGAGACCCCAGTCGAGGAGCCCGGCGAAGGCCGCCCGCTCCGGCGCGCTGGTGTGGGTGGTGCCGACGTAGAGCGACGGGTCGTACACGTCCCGGTCCTCGGGGGCGATGTTGAGGTCGCCGCACAGCACGACCTGGTCCACCGCGGGGTCGAAGCGCTCGGCCAGGAGGGCCTGCAGGCGGGCCAGCCACGCCAGCTTCTGCTCGTACTGGGGGGCGTCGAGCGTGCGGCCGTTGGGGACGTAGGCGGTGATGACGTGGACGTCCCCGCAGCGCACCGTCAGGAGGCGGGCCTCGACGTCGAGGTCGGCGTCCTCCAGACCGGGCCGGATGTCGTCGACGCCGATCCGGCTGGCGATGGCCACGCCGTTCCACCGCCCCTCACCGTGGGGCACCACGTCGTAGCCCCACGCCGCGAAGTCCATGGCAGGGAAGGCGTCATCCGCGCACTTGGTCTCCTGCAGGCAGAGCACGTCGGGCTGGAACTCCTCGACCCAGGCCTGCACCCGGGCCAGGCGGGCGCCGAGGGAGTTCACGTTCCAAGTGGCGAGCCGCACCGCGCGCACCGTACCCGTGGGTGCCAGTCGACGGTCGGGCACGGCGATAGGAGGACTGCAGGTGTCTAACGCTCGCCCGGTGAGCGAGCTTCCCGGCGAGGTCGTGTCGAGCAACCACAACCACCTGCAGAAGGCCCGGAGCGACGCCGCAGCCATCGAGGACAGCAGCGCGCGGCGCCGCCGTCGAGTCCCTGGCCGAAGCCACCACCGAGTCGCTGAAGGTCGTGCGGCGGCAGGCCGACTGAGCGGATGGACGCGGTCCTCTGGCGGGACTACCTCTGCCCGTGGTGCTACCTCGGCCGTGACCGCACGGCCCTGCTGACCGACGCTCGGGCGTCGCCGTCGACGCCCGGTCCTACGAGCTGCACCCGGAGATCCCGCCCGACGGCCGACCCGTGCGCCCCGACGGGCGCTTCGCCGCGGTGCTCGCCCGCATCGGGGCCGAGGCCGACGAGGTGGGCCTGCCCCTGCGGGTGCCCGCCCGCATCGCCAACACCCGGATGGCCCTGGAGACCGCAGAGCTGGTGCGGGCCGGGTGGCCCGACGCCTTCGCCGCGGTCGACGCCGCCTTCTACGACACCCAGTGGGTGCACGACCGGGACCTGGGCGACCCGGCCGTGGTCGACGCCGTCCTCACCGACCACGACGTGGACCCCGGTGCCGTGGCGGCCCGGCGACAGGCCGGCGACGGCGCGCGGGCCCTGGACTCGGCCATGGACGAGGCCCGGGCCCACGACGTGACGGGGACCCCGGCCTGGTGGGTGGCCGACCGCCTCCTCATCCCCGGCGGTGCAGGACCGTGACACCCTCGAACGCTGGATCCGACGCCTGGGTGCACCGCTCGGGAGAGGCACTGAACGGCGGCGCGGACGGTCGGTAGGCTCCGCCCCGATGGCTGAGCGCGCCCCGCAACTTCGAGGATCTCGGGCCCAACGAGTGGCTCGTGGACGAGATGTACGAGCAGTACCGGGCCGACCCCGCCTCGGTGAGCGAGAGCTGGCAGGAGTTCTTCGCCGACTACCGCACCAACGGCGACGCGCCGGCCCCGGCGGCTGCTCCTGCCGCCGCACCGGCTGCCCCGCCACCCCCGCCGCCCACCGCCGCCCGAGGCCGGCGAAGGCCGAGGCGCCGAAGGCCGCCGTCGCCGACCCCGAGGGTGTCGCCATCAAGGGCGCCGCGGCCCGGATCGTCACCAACATGGAGGCCAGCCTCGGCGTCCCCACCGCCACCAGCTTCCGCGAGATCCCGGCCAAGCTGCTCGAGGTCAACCGCCGGGTCATGAACGGCTACCTGGGCCGCACCCAGGGCGGCAAGATCAGCTTCACCCACCTCATCGGCTACGCCGTCGTGCGGGCCATCGCCGACGAGGTCCCGGCCATGAACGCCAGCTACGTCGAGGTCGACGGCAAGCCCCGCGTGGTCCGCCACGAGCACCTCGGCCTCGGCCTGGCCGTCGACGTGGAGAAGTACGACGGCTCCCGCACGCTGCTGGTGCCCTGCATCCGGGACGCCGACACCCTCGACTTCCGGGGCTTCTGGCAGGCCTACGAGGACATCATCCGCAAGGTCCGCACCAACAAGCTGTCGCCCGACGACTTCGCCGGCGCCACCGTCAGCCTCACCAACCCGGGCACCATCGGCACCGAGCAGTCGGTGCCCCGCCTCATGCCCGGCCAGGGCCTGATCGTCGGCGTCGGCCGCCTCGACTACCCCGCCGCCTACGAGGCCGCCGACCCCCGCGTGCTGGCCGACCTCGGCCTGTCGAAGGTCATCACGGTCACCTCCACCTACGACCACCGCATCATCCAGGGCGCCGAGTCCGGCCTGTTCCTCAAGCGGGTCCACGACCTGCTCCTGGGCGAGGACGACTTCTACGACGACGCCTTCCGCTCGCTCGGCGTGCCCTACGAGGCCGTGCAGTGGCGCCCCGACATCCATCCCCTGGACCGTGACCAGGCGATGCTCGACAAGCAGATGCAGGTCAACGCGGTCATCAACGCCCACCGCGTCCGGGGCCACCTCATCGCCGACCTCGACCCGCTGGCGGCCAAGGAGCCGCACATGCACGCCGAGCTCGACCCGGCGACCTACGGCCTCACCATCTGGGACCTCGACCGCGAGTTCCTCACGGGCACCCTCGGCGGCGCCGGCGACCGGCTGCCCCTCGGCGACATCCTGCACGTCCTGCGCGACGCCTACTGCCGCCGCATCGGCATCGAGTACATGCACATCCAGGAGCCGGAGGAGAAGCGCTGGATCCAGGAGCACGTCGAGGGCGTCGACAGCGACCTGAGCGCCGACGAGCAGCGCCACATCCTCGAGCGCCTCAACGCGGCCGAGGCCTTCGAGCAGTTCCTGGGCAAGCGCTACGTCGGCCAGAAGCGCTTCGGCATCGACGGCGCCGAGTCGGCCATCCCCCTGGTCGACGCCGTGCTCGAGGCCGCCGCCGAGCAGGGCCTCGACGGCGCGGTGCTGGGCATGGCCCACCGTGGCCGCCTCAACGTGCTGACCAACATCGTCGGCAAGTCCTACGACCAGCTCTTCGCCGAGTTCGAGGGCTACATCGACCCCGAGACCATCCAGGGCTCGGGCGACGTGAAGTACCACCTCGGCCAGTCGGGCAAGTTCGTCAGCCGCACCGGCGCGGAACTGCCGATCGAGCTGGCGGCCAACCCGTCCCACCTCGAGACCGTGGACCCGGTCGTGGTCGGCATGGTCCGGGCCCGCCAGGACCTGATCGACCAGCCCGAGACCTTCTCGGTGCTGCCGCTGCTCCTCCACGGCGACGCCGCCTTCGCCGGCCAGGGCGTGGTGGCCGAGACCCTGCAGAGCAGCCAGATCACCGGCTACCGGGTCGGCGGCACCATCCACCTGGTCATCAACAACCAGCTCGGCTTCACGACCTCGCCCGAGTCCGCCCGCTCCTCGGAGTACCCGACCGACATCGCCAAGATGGTCGCCTCGCCGATCATCCACGTGAACGGCGACGACCCCGAGGCCTGCGTGCGGGCCGCCCGGCTGGCCTTCGCCTACCGGCAGCGGTTCCACAAGGACGTCGTGATCGACATGATCTGCTACCGCCGCTTCGGCCACAACGAGGGCGACGACCCGAGCTACACGCAGCCCCTGATGTACAAGAAGATCGAGGCCCGACGCTCGGTCCGCAAGCAGTACACCGAGAGCCTCGTCAATCGGGGGGATCTGACGCTGGAAGAGGCCGAGCAGGCCCTCGACGACTTCCAGCGGCGCCTCCAGGACGCCCTCGACCAGACCCGGGAGCACGTCCAGGAGCTGGGCGAGTTCAGGGCCCAACCCGCCCCACCGCCGATCGGCGTGCTGCCCCACGCCGACACCACACTGGACCCCGACACCGTCGGGCGGATCTTCGCCGCCATCGACACGGTGCCCGAGGGCTTCACCGTCCACCCCAAGCTGGCCAAGCAGTTCGACACCCGGCGCGCCGCCTTCGCCGACGGCGCCGGCGACGTGGACTGGGGCCTGGCCGAGGCCCTCGCCCTGGGCTCGATGCTGGAGGAGGGCACCACCATCCGCTTGGCCGGCCAGGACAGCCGGCGGGGCACCTTCTCACACCGCCACTCGGTCCTGGTCGACTACGAGACCGGCGGCGAGTACGTGCCCCTCGCCCACCTCGGCGACAAGCAGGGCAAGTGGTTCGTGTACGACTCGCTGCTGTCGGAGTACGCCGCCCTGGGCTTCGAGTACGGCTACTCGGTGGTCGACAAGGACGCCCTGGTCTGCTGGGAGGCCCAGTTCGGCGACTTCGTCAACGGGGCGATGATCGTCATCGACCAGTTCCTGGTGGCCGCCGAGGACAAGTGGGACCAGACCTCCGGGCTGGTCATGCTCCTGCCCCACGCGCTACGAGGGCCAGGGCCCCGAGCACTCCTCGGGCCGCATCGAGCGCTTCCTGACCCTGTGCGCCGAGGACAACCTCCAGGTCGCCTACCCGTCGACCGCCGCGCAGTACTTCCACCTGATACGACGCCAGATGGTCCGGGAGATCCGCAAGCCGCTGATCGTCTTCACGCCCAAGTCGCTGCTGCGGGCCAAGCAGGCCCGGTCACCCGTGGCCGAGCTGACCACCGGCACCTTCGAGGAGATCCTGGACGACCCTGGCGTCGCCGACCCGTCCGCCGTGAAGCGGGTCCTGCTGGCGTCGGCCAAGGTGGCCCACGAGGCCATCGCCCGCCGTGACGCCACCGGCGCCCCGGTCGCCGTGCTCCGCATGGAGCAGCTCTACCCCTGGCCCGCCGATCGCCTCGCGGAGCTGGTGGCCAAGTACGCCAACAGCGAGTCCCTGGTCTGGCTGCAGGAGGAGCCCCGCAACATGGGCGCCTGGCGCTTCGCCAAGCGTTACCTCTTCGAGGGCTACGCCAGCCGCCTCTTCGTCCGGGCCGCCACCCGCTCCGAGTCCGCCAGCCCCGCCACCGGCAGCGCCGCCGTCCACAGACAGGAGCAGGAACAGCTCCTCGACGACGCCTTCGCCGGGTTGTAGACCGTCAGTCCCCGGGCGGTCCCAGCCGCCCCGTCGCTTCCCCCGACACCACCCACCCCCGTTCTGGCGGTCGATTCCGTCGCTCTGGCTACGGACGTGACCGCCAGAACGAGCGAGTCAGGGGAAGCGCATGTCCTTGCACCTCATCGGCTGCGCGCTCGCCGAGCGCCAGCACGGCCTCGCGTCGACCATCCAACTCCACGCCGCCGGCGCCAGCGAGGCCCAGATCCGGCATCTCGTGACATCCAGGCAGTGGGAGCGACGAACCCGACTGGTCCTGCGGCGAGTCGGCTCGCCCGTCACTCGCGAGCAGGAGGCCTCTGCCGCGGTGCTCGACGCGGGCCGGGGCGCAGGACTCTCGCACCACTCGGATGCGGCGTGGTTCGACCTCAACGGGTTCCAGCTGCGGCCGCTCCACGTGATCCGCCCCAGGGACGCGACGGGGATGCCGAGCCGGCTGTCGACCATCCACGAACCACGTGACCTCCCCGATCACCACCTGACCATCCACAACGGCGTCGTGGTCACCGTCCCATCGCGGATCCCGTTCGACATCGCCGCTCTCGGCGACGCGGGTGGCGCGGAACGTGCGCTTGACCGAGCGTGGGCGCGTCACCTCCTAAATCACACCTCGGCGCATCGGATGCTCGACGACCTCGCACGAAGAGGACGCAAGGGGATCACGCTGATGCGCGAGCTGCTCGCCGATCGCGGATCCGACTACCGGCCCAATGACACCAACCTCGAGGATCGCTTCCAGTACCTCTGCAAGATCGTCGGTCTCATCCTGGAGCGCCAGCGGAACCTTCTTGACCTGGGTGAGTGGCTGGGCCGGGTCGACTTCGTCAGCGAGAAGCTGATGCTCGTGATCGAGGTCGACAGCGCCCTCTACCACGACGCCATCGTCGACCGCGTGGCCGATGCTGCTCGTCGTGCAGCGCTCGAAGCCGCCGGCTACCGCGTCCGCTCCTTCACCGACCACGAGGTCTTCCACGAGCGCGAAGAGACGCTCCGACGCCTCCGCATCATCCGTTCTGGCGCTTGATTCCGTCGTTGGAGCGACGGAACTGACCGCCAGAACCAGACCGTTCTGTTCTGGCGGTTGATTCCGTCGTTGGAGCGACGGAACTCGACCGCCAGTTCAGGCGTCAGGCGAGGAGGTCGTGGGCGACGGCTTGCCAGAGCTCGGTGGACAACTTCAGGGATTCCTGGTCGACGCGTTCGTCGTCGCCGTGGAACATGACGGAGTAGTCCTCGTAGGTCATCTTCTGGCTGAAGAGGCCGAAGCCGTAGGCGGTCATGCCCAGCCAGCGGAAGAAGCGGGCGTCGGTGGCGCCGACGGTGAGCATGGGCACCACCGACGATCCCTCGTACCACCGGGGCACGAGGCGCTGGAGGCTCTCGTAGAGCGGCGTGTCGATGGGTGAGGAGCTGGGCGGCTCGGCGGAGTGGACCGATCAGTTCGACCGAGTCGGCCATGTCGCCGATGGCCTCGTCCAGCATGCGGCGCACGTCCTCCTCGGTCTCGGTGGGAACGATGCGGATGTCGAGGTCGATCTCCACGGCGTCGGGGACGACGTTGAGCTTGGTCCCGCCCCGGATGATCGTGGGGTTGACCGAGGTGTGGGTGCAGGCGTGGAAGAGCCGGGCCATGGCGTCGGGGTAGTCCTCCAAGGCCTCGAGGAACCGCTCCGGGTCCAAGAGCGGGCCGGTCATCTCCTCGGGGAAGCCGATGCCCTCCAGGAACCCTTTCCAGGTCTCGTGGATGCGGGTCTCGGGCCGGAAGCTCGAGACCCGGCGGACGATCTCGGCCGCCTTCACCAGGGCGTTGTCGACCTTGTAGCTCTGCGAGCCGTGGCCCGGCGTGCCGGTCACCCGCAGGGTGCACCAGAACGAGCCCTTCTCGGCCACGATCAGCGGCAGCTTCAGCCCGCCAGGGGTGACGGTGGGCATGCCGCCGGACTCGGTCAAGACGTAGTCGGCGCCGACAGCTTCAGGCGCGTGCTCGGTCAGCCAGGCCGCCCCGTGGCTGCCGAGGGCCTCCTCGTCGGCGACGGCCAGGTAGATCAGCGTCCCCTTCGGTCGGAACCCCTCGTCGGCCAGGCGACGCGTGGCCACCGCCATCGACGCGGTCAGGTTCAGCATGTCCACCGCGCCCCGACCCCAGACCTCGCCGTCGATCAGCTCGCCGCCGAAGGGGTCGTGGCGCCAGCGCTCGGGGCTCACGGGCACGACGTCGGTGTGGCCCATCAACAGCAGGGACGGCGCCTCCGGATCCGACCCCTCGATACGGGCCACCAGGCTGGTGCGCCCCGGCTCCGGCTCGTAGCGCTGCAGGTCCAGCCCGGGACCGTCCAGCACGTGGGTGAGCACGTCGGCGCTGCGGTCCTCGTGGCCCGAGGCCACGCTCCCGTCGTTCACGCACTCGTTGCGGATGAGCTGCTGGAGCAGCTCGGTGACCTCGCCGGTCAGCTGGTCGGGCATGTCTCGGACACTAGGCCCTGGCCCCGCGGCCAACGCCCGCCCACCACGGGTTCCGCGGAATCGAGCCCGGTGGGTGGTCTACTGGACGGAACATGACCGATTCAGAAGCGTCGGGCGGGGGGCACGTCGTCGTCGACGGCTCCAACATCGCCACCGAAGGACGCTCCCAGCCCAGCCTCGAGCAACTCGACGAAGCCGTCCGCTCGTTCCTCGAGGAGCACCCCCACGACACCCTGACGGTGGTGGTGGACGCCACGTTCGCCCACCGGATCGACCCGTCCGAGCGCGACGAGTACGAACTCGCCGTCGCCGCCAACGAGCTGCTGACCCCGCCCGCCGGCGCCATCGGTCGCGGTGACGCCTTCGTGCTCCAGATCGCCGACCGGGCCGGCGCCACCGTGCTGTCCAACGACTCCTTCCAGGAGTTCCACGGCGACTACACCTGGCTGTTCGACGAAGGGCGCCTCATCGGCGGCAAGCCCGTGCCCGGCGTGGGTTGGGTCTTCGTGGCCCGCTCCCCCGTGCGAGGCCCCGCCAGCCGCCGCTCGGTCTCGGACGCCAAGCGGCGGGAGGACCGCAAAGAACCCCGGAGCCGGGACGCCACCCCCGCGGTGCGGGACCGCGAGCGGCGCGAGCGCCGACCCCGCAACCAACCGGTGGAGGCCGGCAAGCAGGCCGAGTCGGTCGAGGCCGACGAGCAGGAGCCCACCGGTCCCGAAGGTCCCGACGCCGCGTCGAAGTCGTTCCAGCGCTTTGCCAAGGCCTACCCGCTCGGCGCCACCGCCGAAGGCACCGTCGAGGGCTTCGCCTCCCACGGCGCCTACGTGATCGTCGGCGGGGTCCGCAGCTACATCCCGCTCAGCGCCATGGGCGAGCCGGCCCCCAACGCGGCCCGCCAGGTCCTCGACCAGGGCGAGACCCGGGAGTTCGTCGTCGACAGCATCGACTGGGAGCGCGAGGGCCTCGACCTGGCCATCCCCGGTTTCGAGTCCGACGAGGCCAAGGCGGCACCGAAGCAGAAGGCGCCGCTGCCCGACGACTCTGCGGCCAAGCGTCGCCGCCGATTCGGCCGCCGCCGCAAGGACGAGTAGCCCTCAACCGCCTCAGCGCTCCCTAGCCTGCGTCCCCGACATGGCTGCGCAATTCATCTACACGATGCACAAGGTCGGGCGTTTCCACCCGCCCGCCCGCCAGGTGCTCGAGAACATCAACCTGAGCTTCTACCCGGGCGCCAAGATCGGCGTGATCGGGACCAACGGCTCCGGCAAGTCCACCCTCCTGCGGATCATGGCGGGCCAGGACGACGACTACTCCGGCGAGGCCCGCCTCACCCCCGGCTTCACCGTCGGCCTCCTCGAACAGGAGCCGCACCTGGACGAGACCAAGGACGTCATGGGCAACGTCATGGACGGCGTGGGCGAGGTCTCGGCTCTGCTCCAGGCCTACGACGAGGTCCTGGCCGGCTGGTCCGACCCCGACGCCGACTTCGACAAGTTGGGCGCGAAGCAGGCCGACCTCGAGGCCAAGATCGAGGCCGCCGGCGCCTGGGACCTCCAGCGCATGATCGAGATCGCCATGGACGCCCTGCGCACGCCGCCGGGCGACGCCGCGGTCGACACCCTCTCCGGCGGCGAGAAGCGCCGGGTTGCGCTCTGCCGCCTCCTGCTGTCCAAGCCCGACCTGCTGCTCCTCGACGAGCCCACCAACCACCTCGACGCCGAGTCGGTGGCCTGGCTGGAACAGACCCTGGCCAAGTACGAGGGCACCGTCGTGGCCGTCACCCACGATCGCTACTTCCTCGACAACGTCGCCCAGTGGATCCTCGAGCTGGAGCGGGGCAAGGGCCTGCCCTTCGAGGGCAACTACAGCTCGTGGCTGGAGCAGAAGCAGATCCGGCTCGAGCAGGAGCAGCGCTCCGACGACGGCCGGCGCCGCACCCTGGCCCGTGAGCTGGAGTGGGTGCGCATGGCCCCCAAAGCCCGCCAGGCCAAGGGCAAGGCCCGCCTCAACGCCTACGAGAGGCTCCTCAAGGAGTCCCAAGAGGCCGACCGCGCCCACAAGACCCTGCAGATCGAGATCCCCTCCGGTCAACGTCTCGGCGACCAGGTCATCGAGGTCAGCCACCTGCGCAAGGCCTTCGGCGACAAGCTCCTCATCGAGGACCTCAGCTTTTCGCTACCTCCCGCCGGGATCGTCGGCATCATCGGCCCCAACGGGGCGGGCAAGACCACCCTGGCCCGCATGCTCACCGGCCAGGAGCAGCCCGACGAAGGCGAGATCACGATCGGCAAGACCGTCGACCTGGCCTACGTCGACCAGTCCCGGGACACCCTCGATCCGGACAAGACGGTCTACGAGGAGATCACCGACGACTACGACCAGCTGACCATCGGCGACGTCGAGGTCAACAGCCGGGCCTACGTGGCCTCGTTCAACTTCAACGGGTCCGACCAACAGAAGAAGGTCGGCACACTGTCCGGCGGTGAGCGCAACCGGGTACATCTGGCCAAGGTCCTGCGCCGGGGCGGCAACGTCCTGCTGCTCGACGAGCCCACCAACGACCTCGACGTGGACACCCTGCGGGCGCTGGAGGCCGGCCTCGAATCCTACGCCGGTTGCGCCATCGTGATCAGCCACGATCGCTGGTTCCTGGACCGCATCGCCACCCACATGCTCGCCTTCGAGGGCGACAGCCAGGTGCGCTGGTTCGAGGGCAACTTCTCCGACTACGAGGAGTGGCGCCACAAGGAGCTGGGCGTCGCCGCCGACCAGCCCCACCGCATCAAGTACAAGCCGCTCGCCCGCAGCTGAGCCGGTAGAGCACGGCGTCGTCGTACGCGGTGGCCCACACCGAACCGAAGGCGACGAGAACCGAGCCCCCGCTCTCCTCGGGGGCCACGATCTCCTCCACGACCTCCAGCGTCCCGGGATCGACGAGCCGCAGGAACCCGCCGCTGCGCGCCCACAGGCTGTCGGCGGTGGCCGCTAACCCTCCGCCGACGCCCGTCGGGGCGTCGGCCACGCCCAGGACCTCGCCGGTCGCGACGTCGAGCTGGGCGACGCCGAGGTCGTAGCTGACCCACACGACATCCTCCGACGCGGCGATCGCCCGCGTGTCGGTCAGGCCGTCGACCCGGACGGTGACCGCTTCGGCCTCCAGGTCGATCAGGACGGCCGCATCTTCGGTCAGACAGCTCGCCCAGAGGCCGACGGGGGGAGCGGCTGTCAGCTGGGAACACCGAAGGCCCAGATCGATCTCCACGTCGACCTCGTCGTCGGCCACGCCCACCAGGACCCTGCCGTCACCCGTCAGGACCCAGGCATGGTCGAACGCGACCGGGATGTGGACCTGCTCGCCGATCTTGTCCACGGGCACCGTGGCCGCGACCTCGTTCGTCACCGGGTCGATGCGGGCCAGATCGCGTTCGTCACAGGCCCACACCGCCTCCTCGCCCGCACCGAGCCCCTGGCACAGGCCCTCGGCCACCTCGATCTCGGCCACGACCTGGTCGGTCTCAGGATCGATGCGCACGACGAACCCGTCGTCTCGCTTGACCCACAGCGCGCCCGCTGCGACCGCTATCGGGTCGGGCCCGCCCGGCAGGTCGAAGCGGACCTCGGTCCTGTCGTTGACCGGAACGACGGCGGGATCCGCGGGATCCGGTGCCGGGAGGCTGGTGGCGGGGGCGGACGTCACCGGAGAGCCGGTCGTGGAGGATGAGGACTCCTCGGTGCCGTCGTCGCCTCCACACGAGGCGGCGACGGCGACGGCCATGGCGAGCACGAAGGCGACAGATCGGCGGCTGCGAACCATCTCGCCAGCATCGAACCCGTAGACCGTCGAGGGCAAGGACGAGGCCACCCTGCCCGGCCGGAGGCCGGCGGCTGTCCGGCTCGTAGGCGTCAGCCCCGGGCCGGGCGGGCGCGGACGTGCATGCGCGCGCCCTCCTTGCCGAAGATGCTGAGGAACTCGACCGGCTGGTCGTCCGCGGGCCCGAACCAGTGGGGGGTCCGGGTGTCGAACTCGGCGGCCTCACCGGGCTGGAGGACCAGGTCGTGGTCCTCCAGCACCATGCGCAGCCGGCCGCTGAGCACGTAGAGCCACTCGTAGCCCTCGTGGACCTTCAGCTCGGGCTCGGGCCGCCCGGTCGTCCCGTCGATGACCGTCTTGAACACCTGGAGCTCACCGGGCCGACGGGTCAGCGGGTAGACGGTGCGGTCACTGCGTCGGGTCGGTCGCAGGCTGACCCGGGGGTCGTGCGCCGCCTCCGGACCGAGGAGTTCCTCGACCGGCGCGCCATAGACGTGGGTGAGGGCAAGCAGGTGCTCGAGGCCGGGCCGCCGGTGGCCCGACTCCAGGCGGGAGAGGGTGCTGACCGAGATGCCACTGCTCTCGGCCAGTTCCGCCAGGGTGAGCTCGGCCCGCTGCCGGAACCCCCGCAGGCGAGGACCGAGGTCCCGGAGCGCACGCTCGACGTCCATGCGAACAGCTTGCCAAATCAGCAAGGACCATTGCTACGGAGCCGTGAGGGGCGCATCCTGGCGCCATGACGACGAACTGGGATGTGGTGGTGGTCGGTGGCGGTGCGGCGGGGCTGAGCGCCGCGGTGATGCTGGGACGGTCGCGGCGGTCGGTCGTGGTGATCGACGCCGGCGACCCCCGCAACGCCCCCGCCGAGCACATGCACGGGTTCCTGGGCCACGACGGCCTCGGGCCGCTGGAGCTCCTGACCCGCGGTCGGGCCGAGGTCGAGCGGTACGGCGGCACGATCCGGTCCGGTGAGGTGGTGGCCCTGCGAGGATCCCGCGACGACTTCACCGTCACGACCGCGGATGGCGAGGACCTCCACGCCCGCCGCGTGGTCGTCACGACCGGCCTGACGGACGAGTTGCCGGACATCCCCGGCCTGCGCGCGCGGTGGGGCCGTGACGTGCTGCACTGCCCGTACTGCCACGGTTGGGAGGTCCAGGACCAGCGGATCGCCGTCCTCGGCACCGGCCCCCGGTCGGTGCACCAGGCCCAGCTGTTCCGCCAGTTGTCCGACGACGTGACGCTGCTCACCAACGAGACGCTCGACCTGTCCGAGGCAGAGCGGGAGGACCTGGTCGGGCGCGGCATCGGCGTCCGGCCCGGCGCGGTCAAGGAGGTCGTGGTCGTCGATGACCGGATCCACGGCGTGCGGGTGGACGGCGACCTCCTGGCCTGCACCGCCATCGTGGTCGGTCCGCGGGCATCGGCCCGCGCCGGTCTCCTGGGGTCGCTCGGTCTCACCCCGACCGAACACCCCGCCGGGATCGGTGATCACGTACCGGCCGACCCCATGGGCCAGACCGAGGTTCCGGGGATCTTCGTCGCCGGCAACGTGAACGACCCCGCCGCCCAGGTGGTGACTGCGGCCGCCGCCGGCACCAAGGTCGGGGCCACCGTCAACGCCGACCTCCTCGGCCTCCTGCCCTGAGCGGGGCCGCCCGACCTCACGGAGCCGGCACAACCGTCCGATGGGAGGCGATGAGCGAGATCGCGAGCCGCACCCTGCACCTCGTCGTGTTTCGGGCCATCAGCCTGGCCGGCAGCCTCGTCGTCCTGCCCTTCGCCATCGTCGGACGCCGAACCCACCGCTGACCCCCCTCCGGCCTGCGAGGCTCGAGGCGTGCGCTACTCGTTCACCGCGCCGATCTGGGAGCACCATGGCGAGGGCTCCTGGCACTTCATCACCCTGCCCCACGACGTCACCGACGAGATCGACGAGCTGACCGAAGGACGCCAACGGGGGTTCGGCTCCGTCCGGGTACAGGTGACGGTCGGGACCACGACATGGTCCACGTCGATCTTCCCCGACACCAAGGCCGGGTCCTTCGTGCTGCCGGTGAAGGAGGCGGTGCGCACGGCCGAGGCCCTGGCCGACGGCGATCCCGTCATGGTGGAGTTGGAGCTGCTCGACCCGGTCTGAAGCGAACTCGCTTGCCCGGGCCGGCCGCGCCGAGTCGACTTCCGTCCGTGCAGGACTACGAGCCCGTCATGAGCTTCGGCCCCGAGACTGCGGCGGTCTACGACGAGGAGGAGGTCCGCGGCGACGAGGCCGAGACGGTGGCGTTCCTCGCCGACCTGGCCGGCGACGGTCCCGTGCTGGAACTGGCCATCGGCACCGGCCGGATCGGGCTCCCGCTCGCAGCCACCGGCGTCCGGGTCGACGGCATCGAGCTCTCCGAGGCCATGGTCGCCCGGCTGCGGGAGAAGCCAGGCGGAGCCGAGCTCGACGTGACCATCGGGGACATGGCCGAGGTCCGGCTGCCCGGTCGGTACCGGCTCGTGTACGTCGTGTTCAACACCTTCTTCAACCTGTTGACCCAGGACGCCCAGGTGCGCTGCTTCGAGCAAGCCGCCGCCCACCTGACCGACGACGGCGTGTTCGTCATCGAGGCGGGCACCCCCTGGCGGCTGCACCGGCTCGACCGGGGCCAGTACGTCGACGCCGAGGAGATCCGGCCCGACCGGGTGACCCTCGATGTCGGCCAGTACGACGCCGCCACCCAGATCTACGACGAGAGCCACGTCTCGATCGGCATCGACGGCATCCGGCTCTCCCCCATCGTGACCCGCTACTGCACACCCGGTGAGCTCGACCTCATGGCCCGCATCGCCGGCCTCCGCCTCCACGAACGCTGGTCCGGCTGGCAGGGCGAGCCCTTCACCGGGGAGAGCAGCCGCCTCGTCTCGGTCTGGGGTCGCTGACCCGACCGACCACCGACAAGACCAAGGACGGGGGCGTCGGGTCGGGCTGTGCCCGTCGGGGGAACGAAATCCCACTCGCCGTGGCCATCTCCCGCCCACGCGTCCGGGATCAGCTCGAGTTGGCCACTGAAGGTGGGATTCGTCGGCATCGGCCGAACGACCTGGCCGCGGGCGTTCGGCTACACCACGCTGGCCTACCTCGGCGTAATCGCCGTCGGCATGGCTGTGGTGACCGTCTAGAGCTGTTCGAACAGCACCACGAGGGTCATCCCCACCGCCAGGGTGACCAGGACGTTCTTGGTCCAGAAGGCGACGACCGTGGCGATCGACCCCGGCGAAGAACCGGGGCTGGGTCAGGTCGAAGGTGCCACCGGGGCGGACGAAGGACGGCAGCACGAGCGCCGCCAGAGCCGCGGGCGGGATCATGCGCAGGATCCGCTGGAGGTAGATCGGCGGGTCGGCCATGCGGTGGGCGACGCCGAGGAAGCTGATGCGGGCCAGGAAGGTCCCGGCGCCGGCCAGCACGATGGTCACCCAGACCCGAGCGGTCTCGCGTCACGGATCCTCCGGGGAGATGCGCCAGTCGGCGACGGCGCCGGCGGCGATGCCGGCGATGGCGCCGAGGACGATGGCGCCGTCGGCCAGGGGCGTCCCGGCGACCACCACCGCCCCCACGCCCCCGACCACGGCGGCGACGGCGGTCGGCCGGTCCGGTGACCGCAGGGGACGAGCAGGACCAGGAAGCAGAGCGGGATGGTGAAGTCGAGCGGGATGGTCGTCCGGGATGCGCTTGCCGACCAGGGCCCCGATGCAGCGTCGTCACCTGCCAGTTCACCCACAGCAGCAGGGCGATGCCCATGTAGTAGCGGAGGCGGTCCGGCGCCGGGGCGCCCTTGCCGTAGTGGGTGATCGACAGGGCGTAGGCCTGGTCGGTGAGGACGTAGGCGGCGCCGGCCCGGTGCCGGAACGGCTCGTGGCTCAGCCACGGCGCCAGCGACGCGGAGTACATGACCATCCGCAGGTTGATGAGCCAGGCCGTGGCCACGGCCACCGCGATGGCCGAGCCGCCGGACAGCAGGTCGATGGCGGCGAGTTGGGAGGCACCGGCGAAGACCACGACCGAGAACCCGAGCGCCCCGGTCCACCCGTAGCCGGCCTCGACCGCCGAGGCACCGGCCACGAAGCCGAACGGGATCACCCCGATGGCGATGGGCAGGACGTCTCGGGCCCCCTGGACCTCCGGCCGGACCCGGTCGGTCACGAACGGGTCAGGACCAGCGAGGCCGCCAGCGGGCCACCACCCGCGGCCGCCACCGCCACCTCCGGGTCACCGGCGACCTGACGCTCCCCCGCCTCGCCCCAGAGCTGGGTGCACGCCTCGTGCAGGAACCCGTAGCCGTGCAGCCGGCCGGCCGAGAGCTGACCACCGTGGGTGTTGAGCGGCAGCTCGCCATCCCGGGCGATGCGCTGGCCGCCCTCGATGAACGGCCCCACCCTCCCCGTGGGCGCAGAAGCCCGAGGGCCTCCAGCCAGCACAGGGTGATGAAGCTGAAGCCGTCGTAGAGCTCGACGACGTCGACGTCGGCCGGGCGTCAGGTCCGACCGCTCCCACATCATCTTCCCGGCGTCGCGTGCGGCCATGGTGGTGAGGTCGTCGAACTGGTCCCAGGAGTTGCGACCGCGCAGTGCCGAGCCCACGGCCTCGATCCTGACCGGCGGCGCGGCGCAGGTCACCAGCGGTCTCCGCCGCGCTGACGATCACGACCGTGCTGCCGTCGGCGGGCACGTCGCAGTCATAGAGGCACAGCGGCTCGGACACCATGCGGACGTGCAGGTAGTCGTCCATGGTCATCGGGTCGCGGTAGATGGCCTTCGGGTTGAGCGCCGCGTTCTTGCGGGCGTTGAGGGCGATCTGGGCCAGCTGCTCCCGGGTCGTGCCGAACTCGTGGAAGTGACGCTGGGCCATCATCCCGATCCAGTTGGCCGCCGAGGCGGCACCGAAGGGCAGCGTCCACTGCTGGAAGCCGTCCGCCCGGTAGCTGCCGCCCCCGCCGCCGACCGTGACCGAGGCCCGGCCCTGGTCGCCCTGGGCCGACGCCTCCCACACCGTGCGGAAGCAGACGACGTGCCGGCACAGCCCGATGGACACCGCGGCGATGGCGTTGATCACCGAGCCGAACTGCCCCGGGGACTCCACGCCGCCCGAGAACCACTCCAGCTCGAGGTGCAGCGCCTCCTGCAGCTCGGTGACCCCGACCCCGGAGAACCCTGGTGGGACGCTCATGTTGCCGGGGTAGGTCGAGATGCCGTCGATGTCCTTCACCGTCAGGCCGGCGTCGTCGAGGGCATCGAAGGTGGCCTCGATGGTCAGGTCCAGGGGGTCCCGGTAGATCCGCCGGCCGATCTGGCTCTGGCCGACCCCGCTGATGACCGCGTTCCGCTCGCCCCGGTTGCTCACCCTCTCGGTGTACCAGACCTCACACCACGGGCCGCGCGGCCGACGAGTACTCCATGGCAGCGACCGCGACCGCCACTCGCTCGGCCCGCCGTGCGACGCGGGCCAAGAAGCCGGTCTGGAAGAGCAGAGCCGTGTTCCGCCTCATCGAGGCGGGCAGCGCCGTCAGCTGTGAGGGCTGCGGCGAGCACATCAAGTTCAAGGCCAAGATCCGGGCCAAGCAGGTGATCTGCAACGTGTACACCAAGGGCGTCTGGCAGCGGGTCGAGCACTTCCACGACGAGTGCTACACCCGGGACGGCGAGCCCTACGGCCCGGCCGGGGACTGAACCGACCGAAGGCGCTCCGCCGCCGCTTCGATGGCGGGGTCGACCACGTCGAAGTCGGATCCGACGGGCCCGGAGATGCTCAGGCTCGACACCAGGTCCCCCCGCACGAGCACGATGACGACGGTGTCGGTTCCGCCCACCCCGTTGCGGGACCGCACCACCGCCCCGATGCCGTCCACGCCCAGATCGGCGGGCAGGGGGTAGACCCCGGTGATCTCCCGTCGTACCGGCCCGCCACCGGTCGGCAGCCGCGGATCCAGCCACGGTCCCGGGCACTCCTGGACCACCGCCCGGAACCGCTCGACCAGGTCGGCGGCATCGCCCCCGCTGGTGACCGTGTGGCTGACCTCCACGGTCCCGTCGGTGAAGCGGGACTGGCGGCCGTTGACCACCCCCAGCTCGGCGCGCAGGTCCTGCTCACACAGCCGCACCCGGGTGGCCCGCTGGGCCGCGAACGGGCGGGCGGTGACCACGGCCTCGAACCCTCTGCCCGACAGGTCGGTCTCGTCGAGGAGCAGCCGGTTCAGCCGGACGTCGGCGTCACTGGGCGGCTGGGACGTGGTGGCGGCCACCGTCTCGTCGGCGCGCCTCGTCGCCGTCGTCGCCACCACAGGCCCCGAACAACAGGACGAGGGCCAGGAGCGCAGCTGCCCCGCGCCTCACCGGGGTGGGAGCACGCCCCGCTCGACGAGCAGGGCCAGGACCCGCTCGGCCTGAGCGCCGGGGGTGCCGTCGGCAGGCGTGAGCACCAGCTCGGCCGCCTCGGGGGCCTCGTAGGGGTCGTCGATGCCCGTGAAGCCCTTGATCTCACCGGCCCGCGCCTTGGCGTAGAGCCCCTTGGGGTCCCGCCGCTCGCACTCCTCGATGGGCGTGTTCACGAAGACCTCGAGGAAGGTGAGGCCCGCCGCGTCGTGCGCGGCCCTGGCCCGATCCCGGTCCTCCCGGTAGGGGCTGATCAGCGGCACCAGGGACGCGACCCCGGCGTCGGCGAACAGCCGGGCCACCTCACCGACTCGGCGCACGTTCTCGTGGCGGTCCTCGGCGCTGAAGCCGAGGTCGCCGTTCAGGCCGTGGCGCAGGTTGTCCCCGTCGAGCAGGTAGGTCGGTCGCCCGGCGTCGAGCAGGCGGTCTTCCACGGCCACGGCCACGGTCGACTTCCCCGAGCCGGACAGGCCGGTGAACCAGATCGTGACGCCCTGCAGGCCGACGGCGGCCCATCGCTCGTCACGGGGCCGCTCGCTCTCGTGCCAGCGGACGTTCTCACTGCGCGTCATGCGGTCCGGAGGGTACGCCGGGTCGGGCATTCGGCAGAACTCGACCCGACGGCGACCCGGCCGAAGAGTTCCTGCGCAGGGCGGTCGGCACTAGCGTCACCCGCCGTGCCTGCGGACCCCCGTGACCATGCCGAAGCCGCCCGGATCGCCGAAGCGGCCGGGGAGTTGCTCGTCGCCCTCCGGGCCCGACTGAGCGACGAGGGCGTTGATGCCCGCACCCTCAAGGACGAGGGCGACCGGCGGGCCAACGACCTGATCCTCGCCGCTCTGGCCGAGTCGTTCCCCGGTGACGCCGTCCTGTCCGAGGAGGCCAAGGACGACAAGGCCCGCCTCAGCGCCGACCGGATCTGGATCGTCGACCCCCTCGACGGCACCCGAGAGTTCAGCGAGCCGCCGCGGGTGGACTGGGCCGTGCACGTAGCCCTGGTCGACCGGGCCGGCACCCCCTTGGCCGGCGCCGTGGCCCTTCCCGGACGGGCGCTGACCCTGCGCACCGATCCGCCCGTCGTCCCCGCCGAGCGTCACGCCGGCCCACCCCGGGTCGTGGTCAGCCGCACCCGACCCCCGGCGGAGGCGCTGGCCGTGGCCGAGCACCTCGCACGGCGAGTTGGTCGAGATGGGCTCCGCCGGGGCGAAGGCCATGGCCGTCGTGCTCGGCGAGGTCGACGTCTATGTCCACTCCGGCGGCCAGTACGAGTGGGACTCCTGCGCCCCGGTCGCCGTCGCCCAGGCCGCCGGGCTCCACACCAGCCGCATCGACGGGTCGCCGCTGGTCTACAACCAGGACGACGTCTACCTCCCCGACCTTCTCATCTGCCGCCCCGACTACGCCCAGCCGGTCCTCGACCTCCTCAACTGAGCGGAGGCGGTTACTCCCGGCAGCGGACGAGGAACATGTTCTCGAAGGAGAACACCAGCTGATCCTCCTGGTTGAACACCTCGACGAGCATCCCCATGACGCCCAGCCCGGGCCGGCTGTTCGATCGCCGGCGGCTCTGGACCGTCGAGCGGCCACGCAGCACGTCGCCGGGCCGGGCCGGGGCATGGTTGACCAGCTCCTGGAAGCCCAAGGAGCTGACGGCAGCCGTCGGGTCGCCCTTCACCCCGAAGGAGACGGCGATGGCGAAGAGGTGGACGCTCGACGCCACGAGCCCCCCGAAGGGTGACGCTGCGGCGGCGACCGGATCGGTGTGGAACGGCTGTGGGTCCCAGCGCCGGCCGACCTCGATGATCTCCTCCTCGGTCACCAGGTAAGTCGCTTCGTTGTACTCGGAGGTGGTGCCGACCGGTAGGTCCTCGTAGTACCGCACGTCGATCCTCCCCACTGCCCTCAGGCGCAGGCCTGGGACGGCAGAATCCTGCCATGGAGCTCAAGGTCGTGCGCTACGAGGTGGCCGACCGGGTCGCCACCATCACGCTGAACCGGCCCGACCGGCTGAACGCCTGGACCGGGCGGATGCACCACGAGTACCGCTGGGCGATGGCTGAGGCCGACGCCGACCCCGGGGTGCGGGCCGTGGTGGTCACCGGCGCCGGCCGGGGGTTCTGTGCCGGGGCCGACGCCCGGGCGCTGGACGGACACGTCGAGAAGGGCGCCTATGACAGTGGGGTCGTCGAGGACGAGTTGCCCAAACCCGGCTACGGCGTCCGGCCCGAGTACGACCACGCCTTTGCCTTCCACTTCGGCCTGACCGTGCCGGTGATCGCCGCCATCAACGGCCCGGCTGCCGGCGTCGGCCTGGTCCTGGCCTGCTTCGCCGACGTCCGGTTCGCCGCTCAGGGGGCCAAGCTCACGACCTCGGCGCCCCGATTGGGCCTACCGGCCGAGTTCGGTCTGTCGTGGGTCCTGCCCCGCCTGGTCGGCGTCGGTCATGCCGCCGACCTGCTGCTGTCGAGCCGGGTCGTCCTGGCCGACGAGGCGGTGACGATGGGCCTGGTGAACCGGGTCCTGCCGCTCGACCAGCTCCTGCCGGCCACCCACGAGTACGCCCGGGTCTTCGCCGACGAGGTCTCCCCCGCCGCGGTCCGGGAAGCGAAGCGCCAGCTCTACGCCGACCTCCACGGCGACGTCGGCACCGCCGTCGCCGAGTCCGAGCGCCTGCTCGAGAGGATGGTCGAGGGGCCCGACTTCACCGAAGGCGTCGCCGCCCTGACCGAGAAGCGCCCACCCCGCTTCTGACCGCGGTCAGCGGTTGGCGGGTCGGACGAACAGATTGCAGGAATGGGGGCGTGGGGTCAGGCCGCCGGCCGCCCGGGGCCACTCCCGTCCTCTGCCTGCGTGCCAACCAGGTCACCGCCAGGCAACAGATCTCCGGCCTGGTGGCGGGACCGACTGCGGACCGTGAGATCCACGGACCAACCTCCGTCGGCGCTGACGGGTCAGCGGTCGGCGGGTCGGCCGTCGATGGTCGCGACGACGTAGTCGCTGCGGTTGGGTGCGGTCACGTAGATGCGGAAGAGGAAGCGGTCGCTGAAGGGCAGGTCGCTGGTGACGATCACGTGGGTCACCTCGCCCCGGGCCAGACCGGCGCGTTCAGGGGCCTGGGCGACGAGCCGGGGCAGGGCGTCCCAGTTGACTGCGGTCATGCGGAACGACTCGGCGTTCAGATCGGTGCCGGGGAACGGCTCAGTGGGCTCCGGGCCCTGCACCGCACCGTCCCGCCAACCGAACTCGAGCAGCCGGTTGGGATGCTCGGGGTCCCGGATGTCGGCGAAGCCGTAGTCGGCGTAGAGCACGACTTCGACGGCCTTGGCCCCGTCACCGGCAGCGTCGATCCAGGCGTCGACCGCCGGGCGGGGATCGACGCGGAGCAGGTCCAGATCGGCGGGCGGCTCCTCGTCGCCGGGATCCTGATCGCCCGGGTCCTCCGGGTCGTCGCCGGGCTCGCCCTCGTCCCCGTCGTCACCGGGGTCCTCCTCGTCGAGGTCGGGCGTGCCGTCACCGTCGTCGTCGGGGTCCTCGGCGTCGGGAACACCGTCGTCATCGTCGTCGGGGTCCTCGCGGTCGGGCACGCCGTCGAGGTCGGTGTCGAGGTCGTCCTCTTCCGCGAAGACGTCGTCGGAGAAGTCGTCGAACTCGTCCGACGCGTCCGCGTCGGCCGGCGCCGTGGTCTCGACGGAGGCCTCACCGTCCTCTCCACCGCCGCTCAGGAGCAGGAGGACAGCCGCGCCGATCGCCACCAGGACGAAGACGACCGCGATGGCCAGGACCAGCGGAGCCTTGGACCCGCCGTCAGTTCCGGGGGGGTCGGTCGGCCCCATCGGGCCGGCGCTCATCGGATCCACCAGCCCATCTCACCACAGCCGGTGCGATCCGGCGCCGCTCCCGCCACCATGACGGGGTGACCGGACCGGCGGACCTGACCTGGGGCGTCTTCAGTGACCACGCCCCCTGGGTGTTGGAGGACCGCCCGCAGGCCTGGCAGGCCCACCTGCACCTCGTGCGGGAGGCCACCCGGCGCTCGGCGCCGGAGCTGGCCCGGCCCCGCAAGGTCCCGCCGCTGGGCCGCCTGGCCACCGTGTCCCGCCACCTCGGCGTCGGGGTCATCCGTTGGGCGGTGACCGACCGTCGGCACCCCGACCGCTCCACGGCGGGGCTCTCCCTGCGGCTGCGGCTCGCGGCCGAGGCCCTCGGCCCCACCTACATCAAGCTGGGCCAGATCATCTCCTCCGGTGAGGGCATCTTCCCCGACGAGCTGGTCGACGAGTTCAAGAGGTGTCGGGACCGGGTCAGGGCCGAACCGTTCGCCGACGTCCGCCGGGTCGTCGAAGAGGACCTGGGTCGCCCGCTCGAGGCCGTCTTCGCCTCCTTCGACCGGGAGCCGCTGGCGGCAGCGTCGATCGCCCAGGTCCACGCCGCCACGCTCCACTCCGGCGAGAGCGTCGTGGTCAAGGTCCAGCGCCCCCAGGTGGCCACGCTCGTCCAGGAGGACCTCCGGGTCATGGCCTGGCTGGCGCCGATGTTCGTGGGTCGGATCCCGGTGGCCGCCCTGGCCAACCCACCGGCCCTGGTCGAGCTCTTCGCCGAGACCATCGTGGAGGAGCTGGACTTCCGGCTCGAGGCCGAGAACATGCTCGACGTCTCCCGGTCGATGCGCCAGCTCGGCCAGGAGGCCTACGTCATCCCCCGGCCCCATCCCGAGCTGGTCACCCGCCGGGTGCTGGTCATGGAGCGCCTCAGCGGCTTCGCCCTCGACGAGGTCGACGCCATGAAGGCCGCGGGCGTCGACCTGATGGCCCTCATCCGCACCGGGATCATCGGCTTCCTCGAAGGGGCCATGTTCCACGGTGTCTTCCACGGCGACCTGCACGGGGGCAACCTCTTCATCCAGCCCGACGGCCGCACCGCCCTGCTGGACTTCGGCATCACCGGCCGCCTCGACGAGCGCCGGCGCCTCGCCTTCCTGAAGCTGCTGGCCGCCGGCAGCACGAACGACGTCCGGGCCCAGCTCCCCGCCCTCGCCGAGCTCGGCGCGCTGCCCCTGGACACCGACTTCGAAGCCCTGATCGCCGAGCTCGGCCTGGACGAAAAGGCCGTCGACCCCACCCAGATGGACCCGGACGAGATGGTGGCCGAGCTGCAGCGGGTGCTCAAGGCCCTCCTGGGCTACGGCGCCCGGATGCCCAAGGAGCTCATGCTTTTCGTCAAGAACATGGCCTTCAGCACGTCCATGGGCCAGACCCTCGCCCCGGACCTGGACATCCTGGACCTGATCCAGCAGGTCATCATGCACTTCGCCCTCACCCACGGCGAGCGCATCGCGACCGACCTGCAGCAGGAGTACGACCCCGACGCCTACCTGGCCGAGGTCAACTTGGACGGATACCGGGCGTCCCTCGGGATGCCCGACGCCGAGGCCATCACCCTCGCCGAGCTGCAGGCCCGCCGCCGCGTCATCCGCGAGCGCCTGGCCAAGCGCAGTCGCCGGGGCGGCAGTGATTACACGCCAGCTGGATCGGAAAAGGACCGCGTGGGAAGATGACGCCCTCCATGACTGCCTCCGCCCCACTCGACGCGCCCCGGCGCACCCACCTCCAGCAGCTCGAGGACGAGTCCATCCACATCATCCGTGAGGTGGTGGCCCAGTTCGAGCGTCCGGTGATGCTGTACAGCATCGGCAAGGACTCCGGGGTCATGCTCCGCCTGGCCGAGAAGGCGTTCTTCCCCGGCAAGCTCCCCTTCCCGCTCCTGCACGTGGACACCACGTGGAAGTTCAAGGAGATGATCACCCATCGGGACCGCATGGCCGCCGAGCTCGGTGTGGAGCTGATCGTCCACACCAACCAGGAAGGCGTGGCCGCCGGGATCAACCCCTTCGACCACGGCTCCAAGAACTACACCGACATCATGAAGACCCAGGCCCTCAAGCAGGCCCTGGACGCCGGGGGCTACGACGCCGCCTTCGGGGGCGCCCGCCGGGACGAGGAGAAGTCCCGGGCCAAGGAGCGGGTCTTCTCCTTCCGGGACAAGCACCACCGCTGGGACCCCAAGAACCAGCGCCCCGAGCTGTGGAACCTCTACAACGGCCGGGTCCACCCCGGCGAGAGCATCCGGGTCTTCCCGCTCTCGAACTGGACCGAGCTCGACATCTGGCAGTACATCTGGCTCGAGGACATCCCGCTGGTGCCCCTCTACTACTCGGCCCTCCGGCCGATCGTGGAGCGGGACGGCACGCTGATCATGGTCGACGACGACCGCTTCCGCTTCGAGCCCGGCGAGGAGCCGGTCGGCAAGATGATCCGCTTCCGGACCCTCGGTTGCTACCCGCTGTCGGGCGCCGTGGAGTCCACCGCCACCACCCTCCCCCAGATCATCCAGGAGATGCTGCTGGCCACCCGTTCCGAGCGCGAGGGTCGGGTCATCGACCACGACCAGGCCGGCTCCATGGAGGAGAAGAAGAAGGAGGGGTACTTCTAGATGTCGCACCAGTCAGATCTGATCGCCACCGACATCGAGGCCTACCTCGCCGAGCACGAGCAGAAGGACATGCTCCGGTTCCTGACCTGCGGGTCGGTGGACGACGGCAAGTCGACCCTCATCGGCCGCCTCCTGCACGACTCCCACCTGCTCTACGAGGACCAGCTGGCCGCCGTCGAAGCCGAGAGCACCACCATCGGCTCGGCCGGCGGCGAGCTCGACCTGGCCCTGCTCATGGACGGCCTCAAGGCCGAGCGGGAGCAGGGCATCACCATCGACGTCGCCTACCGCTACTTCTCCACGTCCCGGCGGAAGTTCATCATCGCCGACACCCCGGGCCACGAGCAGTACACCCGCAACATGGTCACCGGGGCCTCCACCTGTGACCTGGCCATCATCCTGGTCGACGCCCGCCACGGCGTGCTGTCCCAGACCAAGCGCCACAGCTACCTGACCTCGCTGCTCGGCATCGAGAACACCGTCGTGGCCATCAACAAGATGGACCTGGTCGAGCACGCCAAGGAGCGCTTCGAGGAGATCCGGGACCACTACCTCGACTTCGCCGAGCGCCTCGACCTGAAGAAGGCGCCCTGGTTCATCCCCATCTCGGCCCTCCAGGGCGACTGGGTGGTCGACCCCGGCCCGAACATGACCTGGTTCGAGGGCCCGACCCTCATGGAGCACCTCGAGACCGTCGCCGTGACGGTGCCCGAGCACGGCGACCTGCGCTTCCCCGTCCAGCTGGTGCGCCGGCCGGACCTGACCTTCCGGGGCTTCGCCGGAACGGTGGCGTCGGGTGTCCTGCTGCCCGGCGACGAGATCGTCGTGCTCCCGTCCGGCGTGGTCACCGAGATCGAGCGGCTCGTGACCTTCGACAGGACCTCGAGCGGGCCGGACCGGGCACGGCGGTCACCGTCACCCTGGCCGACGAGGTCGACGTGTCCCGGGGCGACGTCCTGGTGCACCCCGAGCAGCTGCCCCAGCGCAGCCACGAGGTCGAGGCCATGGTCGTCTGGATGAGCGAGACCGACATGGTCCCGGGCAAGGAGTACCTCGTCCAGCAGGCCAACCGGATGGTCCCCGGTCGCATCACCTCGGTGGCCCACCGCGTCGACATCAACACCCTCGAGCCCGAAGGCCGCCACCGGCCTGGCCGTGAACGAGATCGGCCGCTGCACGGTCACCTGCGACCAGCAGCTCCTCTTCGACGCCTACGAGCGCAACCGGACCACCGGCGCCTTCATCCTGGTGGACCGCCTGACCAACGCCACGGTCGCCGCGTGCATGATCCTGCCGCAGGACTCGGCCTGGGACGCCAAGCCCGACGAGCACCTCCAGCGCCATCTCAGCCAGATCACCGTCGACGAGCGGGTCGGCCGCTACGGCCAGAAGCCCTGCACCGTGCTGCTGACCGGCATCACCGGCGCCGGCAAGTCGACCACCGCGGTGGCCCTCGAGCGCCGGCTCTTCGACGCCGGCCGCACCACGCTGCGCATCGACGGCGAGGACCTGCGCCTCGGGATGAGCCGCGACCTGGGCTTCAGCGCCCAGGAGCGCTCCGAGAACCTCCGCCGCATGGCGGAGGTGGCCCGCCTGGCCAACGAGTCGGGGGTCATCGTGATCGCCGCCTTCGCGGCCCCCAAAGCCGACGTGCGGGAGCGGGCGCGGGAGCTGATCGGCCCGGAGCGCTTCCTCGAGATCCACCTCGACGCCCCCGTCGAAGTCGCCCGCCAGCGGGACCCCGAGGGCCTCTACGACGCCGCCGAACGGGGCGAGATACCCCAGTTCCCCGGCGTCTCCGCCACCTACGACGTCCCCGAGAGCCCCGACCTCACCCTCGACACGGCGACCGTCGGCCAAGCCGAGAACCTCGAGCGCATCATCGACCTGCTGACCGAGCGCGGCTTCCTCAACCCCTGAGCGGGCGGCGGCGTCAGTCGGTGCCGTCGTCCACTGAGATGCCGAAAGACGCCAGGAACAGCACGGCGAAGTCCACGACAACATCGGGGCTCAGGACGAGGTCGCGCAGATCACCGATGCCTCCGAGCCCACCGATCAGTGAGCGCTCGAACCGGAGGGCGGTGACGGCGGCCTGCGAGAACTCGACGCTGCTCAGGTCGCACCCGAGGAACGCGGTCCGACACACCGAGGCGGCGGAGACGTCGGCCTGACGACGGTCAATCGATGGTCATCTGGCCGGTGACGGGGAACTCCTTGCGGACGACGAGCCGGTCGCCGTGCTGGGCCACCGCCTCGTAGCCCTGCTCGACGTAGCTGGCCTTGACCCCCTCGAACTGGCTCTCGGGGATGTCGACGATGGTGAGGTACTCCCAGCGCTCCGCGATGTGCATGGGACGACAGTACGCCCGCCTCGCCTACCCTCGCCCGCCGTGAGGCTCGTCATCGCCCGGTGCCAGGTGGACTACGAGGGACGGCTGACCGCCCACCTGCCGATGGCGCCGCGGCTGATCATGGTGAAGGCCGACGGCTGTGTCGCCATCCACGCCGACGGTGGGGCCTACAAGCCACTGAACTGGATGAACGCCCCGAACACCCTGATCGAGGACGACGGGGTGTGGACGGTGACCAGCCCCAAGGGCGAGCAGCTCATCATCACCATGGAGGAGATCCTCTCGGACTCCGCCCACGAGCTGGGGGTGGACCCGGGCCTCACCAAAGACGGTGTCGAGGCCCACCTGCAGGAGCTCCTGGCCCTGGACTGCACCCGCATCGCCGAAGGGTTCAGGCTCGTGCGCCGAGAGTGGCCCACCGACATCGGGCCCGTCGACCTCCTCTGCCGCGACGCCGAGGGCAACGCCGTGGCGGTCGAGGTCAAGCGGCGGGGCGAGATCGACGGCGTCGAGCAGCTCACCCGCTACCTGGAGCGAATGGACCGGGACCCGTCGCTGCGCCCCGTCCGTGGCGTGTTCGTGGCCCAGGTCATCAAGCCGCAGGCAAGAGTCCTGGCCGAGTCCCGGGGCATAGCCTGTGTGGAGGTCGACTACGACGAGCTCCGAGGGATCGAACGCAACGAGCTGAAGCTGTTCTGAGAGGGGGACCGCCATGGCGGACGTGAGGACCTGGTTGCGGGACGCATCGGCCGGCTTCGCCACCTGCCTGGAGGGGGTAGCCGACGACCAGTGGACCTCTCCCACCCCGAACGCCGAGTGGGACGTGCGGGACCTCGTCGTGCACCTCGCGGACGAACAGCTGTGGGCCCCACCCCTCCTGGCCGGCCGCACCATCGAGGACGTCGGCGACGAGATCCCCGCCGACCCGCTCGGCGACCACCCGAAGGCCGCCGTGCAGGACGCCACGGCCGGGCTGTTGGCCGTGATCGAAGACCTCGACCTGGACGCCACCGTCCATCTGTCCTTCGGCGACGTGCCCGCCCAGGAGTACCTCATGCAGCTCTTCGCCGACCACCTGGTCCACACCTGGGACCTCGCCCGGGCCACAGGCCAGTCCGAGCGGCTCGACCCCGAGCTGGTGCGGGTCTGTGCCACCTGGTTCGTGGGCCGGGAGGACCTCTACCGGGAGGGCCAGGTCATCGGCCCGGCTGTGGCTGTCGACGGCGGCGACGCCCAGTCCGACCTCCTCGCCCGGTTCGGACGCAACCCGACCAAGAACGACCCCCTGGCCACCATCGTCCGCTTCAACGCCGCGTTCGGTCGTCAGGACGTCGACGGGGTCATGGCCCAGATGACCGACGACTGCGTCTTCGAGGACACCTCGCCTCCCGACGGCGTCCGCCACGAGGGCCAGGCCGCAGTGCGGGCGGCCTGGATCGCGCTGTTCACCGGCAACCCCGACGGCGTCTTCACCACCGAGCACGCCGTCATCGCCGGCAACCGGGCCACCTATCTCTGGACGTACGACTACGGGTCGGGCCACGTCCGGGGCATCGACCTCTTCAAGGTCCGGGACGGGAAGGTGGCCGAGAAGTTCTCCTACGTGAAGGGCTAGTGGTGCCTGAACGGGACTTCTTCGCCGTTGTCGGGCGGCAGCGGGCCTGCCGGGCCTTCGACCGAGGCCGAGACGTCGGCGACGACCTCGTCGAGCGGGTCCTCGACGCCGCCCGCTTCGCCCCCAGCAGCGAGAACACCCAGCCTTGGGTCTTCGTGGTCATCCGTGACCCCGAAGGCCGGCGACGGCTCACCGACCTGATGGCCCGGCTCTACGCCACCGCCAGGCCCGCGGACCTGGCCCCCCGCATCGTGGCCGATGTGAACAGCGGGTTCGACGGCGGGTTCGCGACGGCTCCGGTGTGGATCGTCGCCGCCGGCGATGACGAGCGGGCCGAGCCGGGCGAGCAGAAGTCCTCGGTCTTCCCGGCCGTCCAGAACCTGCTCCTGGCTGCCACTGCCCTCGGCCTCGGGTCGGCCATGACCACGATCGCCAGCTTTGACCCGGCCGAGGTGCGGGACATCACCGGCCTGCCCACCACCATGCGCCCCTACGCCATGGTCCCCCTCGGCTGGCCCGCCAAGCCCCTCGGCCCGCCCAACCGCCGCCCCGTCAGCGAGATCGCCCACCGTGACACCTACGGGACGGGCTGGTAGCGGACCGACACCGACGCAACCACGGGGCGTCGGTCAGGCCACCGGATCTCGGGGGCGTAGCGGCGGTCGAGGGCCACGCTCGGTGGCATCTTGTCGATCCCCCCACGACCTCGAGGCAATACCTGTCGGATTCCGACCGGTATTGCCTCGAGTTCATGAGTCACCGGCCCCCTTCGTTGCCTCGGTATCGGTGTCGGTGAGGCTCAGCCCGGGGGCAGGGGCGAGTGGCCGCCGCTGGCGCGCTCGGCGGCCTCCAACAGGCCGTCTCGGAAGTCCGGGTGGGCGACGGCGGCGAGGGCCTGGCCCCGCTGGTGGACGGTCAGGCCCTGCAGCTCGGCCGCCCCGTACTCGGTGATGATCACATCGACCTGGTGGCGAGGGGTGGTGATCACCGCGCCCGCCCCGAACCAGGGCACGATCCGGGACAGGACCTCGTCGCCCCGCCGGAAGGTGGACGGCAGGCAGAGCAGAGACCGGTCCTCCAGCTCCAGCGCGGCCCCGGCCACGAAGTCCTCGTGGCCGCCGATGCCGGAGTACTGCGCCCCGCCGATCGAGTCGGCGACCACCTGACCGTGGATATCCACACTCAGCGCGGCGTTGATCGTGACCGCCTTGCGGTTCTTGGCGATCGCGTCCGGTGAGTTGACGACGTCGACCGGGACGAAGGCCACGTCCTCGTTGCCGTCCAACCACTCGTAGAGCTCAGGGATCCCGGCGGCGAAGGTGACCACGGACTTCCCGTCGAACTGGCCCTTCTGGTTGGTGACCTTGCCCGCCTGGTGCAGGCGCATGAGCCCTGTGGTGAACATCTCGGAGTGCACGCCGTAGTCGCCCCCCGGGCCTTCGGCCAGCAGCGTGGCCACCATCGAGGGCACGGCGCCGATCCCCGTCTGGAGCGTGGCGCCGTCTGGCACGAACGCACTCACGTGCTCGGCCATGGCCCGTTCGATCTCGGTCGGTGGCGGGTCCACGAGCACGAACGGTGAGCGGTCCGTCTCGATGAAGACGTCGATCTCGTCCACGTGCAGGGCGTGGCGGTGTTCGCCGAGGCCGACGGTCCGGGGGAACAGGGGGCTGGCCTCCACGACCAGGAGCCGCTCGGGTTCGGCCCCCGCCCGGTGCAGCTCACCGACCGAGGCCCCGGCGTGCAGCGAGAGGCTGCACCAGCCGTCGGCGTCGGGCAGGGCGGCGGTGGTGGTCATCACCCGGGGCGCCTGGAACTCCAGGATCGGCATGAAGCGCCGGAAGTCGGCGGCGGCGAAGCTCAGGTTCGCCCCCATGTCCCGCAGCATCCGCTCGAGCGGACCGAAGAAGCCGCTCAGGTAGTGGACGTTGGGATGGGTGAACACATCGCTCAGCACGCTGAGGAGGGCGCCGTAGAGCCGGAGATCCTCCCAGTCGGTGCGGGCCCCCATCGCCTCCAGCAGGGCGCTGGGCTGGCCCGGCCCCAGCGGCATGCCGAACGTGTCCACCGCGCGGATCTCGGCGGCAGCCTCCTCGGCGGTCAGCGTGCGCACGTCAACCCTCCCCCACCAGTTTCTCCGCCGGCTCGGCCCGGCTGGAGATGCCGGGCTTGTCGTAGACCCGGCCGAGGTGGTTGTCGACGGTCCGCACCGAGACGAACAAGCGGTCGGCGATGTCCTTGCTGGTGATGCCGCCGGCCGCCAGGACCGCCACCTCCCGCTCCCGTTTGGTCAGGGCCACCGGCTCGTCGGGCATGGCCAGGCCGGGCGTGCGCGCCCTCGGGCAGCCATCCGACGTCGACCCGGTCACAGAGGCCGTTCTTCCAGACCGACTGCACGGCGTCGGGCACAGGCTCACCGGTGCGCACGCTGGCCACCGCGAACACCGTACGGGCGAAGACGAGCTGTTGGAAGAGCAGGGCCGAAGCATCGTCCAGCCACTGGGCGTCGTCGACGGATCGGCCCACGAAAGGCCATGCGGAGCGCATAGGCGCGCGGAGTCTCGCAGAAGGCGGGCCAGGGGGGCGAACTCCTGACTCGGGGTCAGTACCGCCGAGTCGAAGCCTGGTCAGCCCGCGCATAGAGGACGCCGTAGCGGGTGCGCACCGCCTCGTTGGTGGACATCCGGTTGACCCATCGATCTGGACCTCGCCCCAGGTGCCCGGCTTGACGCCCTGGGACTCGAGCCAGCCCTGCGCCTGCTCCGATGGGCGAGGTCCTGACGGGCCATGGCGGCGGTGAGCAGCGCGTACTTGTCGAACGTGATGCCGTCGATGGGCGCCCAGGCCGGGTCATTGAGATCCACGGGCCGCCGGGCGGCGGCCTGGGCCGCGTACATCCCGCCGGGCATCGGCGCGGCCCGCTCGGTCAGGGCACCCGTGTCGTCCATCGACTCCTCGGAGTTCTCGAAGTGGCCCACGGCCCCTCCTTTCATCGGAGGGCGGGGCCCGTCCCCGCCGTGAGCCCCATGTTCCGACGGACGGGCCTCAGGGGCATGAGTAGCAGCTACCCAAATCCCCGCCGGCGGTCGCTCCAGGCGACGGTCAGGTCGTGAACTCGCACTTCCCCGCGTCGAGGACCACGCGGCCGTCGTCACCCGTGGTCTGGAAGACGGCCCCGCCGCCGTCGACCCACATGTTCACCGTGAGGGCCTCACCCGGGAAGACCGGGGACGAGAAGCGGCCGTCCATGGCGGTGAACCGCGCCGGGTCGCTGTCACACAGCGTGTGCAGCAGCGCCCGACCGGTGAACCCGAAGGTGCACAGCCCGTGCAGGATCGGGCGGTCGAAGCCGGCCAGGGCGGCGAACTTCGGGTCGGAGTGCAGCGGGTTGCGGTCACCCGACAGGCGGTAGAGCAGGGCCTGGTCGGGCCGGGTCCGGTAGGTCACCGAGTGGTCGGGAGCCCGGTCCGGCGGGACGTTCTGGGGCCCGGAGGGCCCGCGGTCGCCGCCGAAGCCACCCTCGCCCCGGATGAACGCCGACATCGTGGTGTCGAAGAGCGGCTCGCCGGTGGTGGCGTCCTTGGAGCGGGTCTCCATGACGACGAGGGCGCCCTTGCCCTTGTCGTAGATGCCGGTGATCTCGGTCTGGCTGGTCAGGGTCCCGCTCACCGGGATCGGCTGGTGCAGGCGCACGCCCTGCTCGCCGTGCACGAGCATCGCCCAGTTGATGTCGCCCAGGTTGGCCATGCCGCCGCCGATGGACGCCGAGGACCACCGGCATCGTGGGGAGGACCTCCTGGTCCACGTCGATGGAGTTCTCGGTGACGAAGGCCAGCTCGTCGGTGCCCGCCCCCACGCCGAGGGCGTAGAGGATGGCGTCCTTCGAGTCCCAGGAGGACTCCGTCGGCTCGCTGACGGTCCCGACGGCGTCGAGGTTGATGGGCATCGGTCGCGCTCCTACTTCTTGTCGTTGCCGAACATGTCGGCGTCGGGTCGGGCGTTGGCCATCAGCTCGGCCACCTTGGCGCCGATCTCGGTGGGATCGTCGGTCGGCTCGACCGAAGGGCCCTTGTGCCAGCCCTCGGCGACGGCCAGCTCACGGCCGGACACCTGGAAGATCCGGCCGGTGACCCCGGCGGACTCGGCGCTCGCCAGCCAGGTGACGATCGGGGCGATCCAGTGCGGCGCCATCGCCGCCTTGGTCTCCTCGTCGAGCTGGCCCATGCCGAGGTCCTCGGTCATGCGGGTGATGGCGGCGGGGGCGATGGCGTTGCAGGTCACGCCGTAGCGCTCCAGCTCCATGGCCGAGATCACGGTGAAGGCGGCGACGCCGGCCTTGGCCGCGCCGTAGTTGGTCTGGCCCACGTTGCCGTAGATGCCCGACGGCGAGGTGGTGTTGATGATGCGGGCGTCGACGGTCTCGCCCGCCTTGACCAGCTCCCGCCAGTGGGCGGCGACGTGCCGGGTCGGCCCGAAGGTGCCCTTGAGGTGCACGGCGATGACCGCGTCCCACTCCCCCTCGGCCATGTTGACCAGCATCCGGTCCCGGAGGATCCCGGCGTTGTTCACCAGGACGTCGACGCGACCGAAGTGGTCGACGGCCTGCCGGATCATCTCCCCCGCGGCGTCGAACTCGGCCACGTTGGCCCCGTTGGCGACGGCCTCACCACCCATGGCCTCGATCTCGGCCACGACCTGCTGGGCCGGCGTGGCGTCGGCGCCCTCGCCGGTCATGTCCCCCCCGAGGTCGTTCACCACGATCTTGGCGCCCTGGCCGGCCAGCATCAGGGCGTACTCCCGCCCGATGCCCCGGCCGGCGCCGGTGATCACGCAGACCCGGCCTTCACAGATCCCACTCATCGTTGATGCCTCTTCGCCTGACGGCTCATCGGCGTGCGGGCCTGTTCGGCCCGCCGATCGTCTTCGACGCTCATCTCTCGTCCCCGTTCACACTCGACGTCTTGGCCACGATTGGGCGAGAGAGTGTCCCACTGCGGGGGGAGAGCAGGCGAATCACGGGGGTGACACGGGATCGGGCGGCGCGCACGCCAGAATGACCCAGCCATGCGCCGTGTGTCCCTCCGCAAGGCCATCGCGATCGTGATCCCGCTCGTGCTGGTGGCCGTCATCGTCGTCCCCTGGGTCGTGGACGGCCGCGTCCACTCGGACAAGGTCCCCCGCAACGTCCAGCTCGACGGCCGGGCCATCGGCGGATTCGACGAAGCCGACCTCGAGGCCCGCGTCCACAACCTCGCGGGCTACTACCCCGACACCCCGGTCGAGATCCGCTCGGGTGACCGCACGCTGGAGACCACGGTCGGTCAACTGGGCGGCGAGGTCGACCAGGAAGCCACGGTGGACGCCGCCCTGGCCATCGAGCAGGGCCCGGTCCCGTGGGCCCAGCGCCTGCTCGAGGACGAGGTCGCCCCGGTCGTGTTGACCATGCGCACCAACCCGGCCATCGCCGCGCTGCAGGACATCGAGGGCTCGGCCCGCAGCAGCCCGATCGAGCCGCTCATCCAGCACTCGGGCTTCGGCTTCGCCGTCGTCCCCGGCGAGGCGGGCCACGGCATCCCCGCCTCCGAGGTCATCGACGAGGTCATCGCGGGCGCGGCGGCGGGCGAGGAGCCGATCGTGGTCGACGCCGACTCGGCCGAGATCCCGCCGCGCTTCACCGACGAGGAGGCCGAAGCCCTCGCCGAGGAGGCCAACACCCTCACCGAGAACGGCATCACCATCACCGCGGGTGGCGAGTCGGCCGATGTGGCCCCCGAGACCCTCGGGGCCTGGGTCACCTCCCGGGCCGGCGAGAACCGGCTGCGACTGGTGCTGGACCGGGAGCAGGTGGGCGACGACCTCCCCTCCCTCCTGCCCAACGTGGGCGAGACGCCACAGGCGGCCTCGTTCAACGTGGTCGGCGGCCGGCCGATCGTCGTCGCCGGGCGACCGGGCACCGGGTGCTGCGCGCCGGGATCGGCCCGACGGGTCATCCGGGCCCTGCAAGAGGGCCGCCAGGAGGTGGCCCTCGAACTGACGCGCATCGTCCCCGAGCACGACGTCGAGTGGGCCCGCAGCCTCGGCATCGTCGAGGAGATCAGCCTCCCGGACCAGGAGCCGTGCACCTCCTACGACGCCGGCGGGTGCCGGATGAGCACGCACCACGATTGCTGTGAGAGCCGGGTCCAGAACATCCAGCGCATGGCCGACCTCGTCCGGGGCTACGTCATCGAGCCCAACGGGGGCTACTTCTCCATCAACGAGCACGTGGGTCCCCGGACCGTGGAGAACGGCTTCGTCGAAGCCGGCGCCATCGAGAACGGCGAGCACACCACCGCCGTCGGGGGTGGTGTCTCCCAGTTCGCCACCACCACCTTCAACGCCGCCTTCTTCGCCGGTCTGGACATCCCCAACTACCAGATGCACACCGAGCACCTGAGCCGGTACCCGTTCGGGCGCGAGTCCACCGTGTCCTACCCGGAGCCGGAATTCCGCATCGTCAACAACACGCCCTACGGCGTGCTCATGTGGCCGACCTACACCGACACCAGCATCACCGTGCACCTGTACTCGACCCGCTTCGTCACGGGCGCCCAGACCGCCCAGACCACCGGCACCAACGGCAGCTGCACGACCGTGACCACGACCCGCACCCGGACCTATGTCGACGGCCACACCGAGAACGACACCTTCAGCGGCTACTACCGCAACGGCGGTTCCACCTGCTGACCGTAGGCCTGACCGTCGTAGGCCAGCAGCGGAGCGAGGACCCCCTTCGACGGAGCACGAAGGTCAGCGCCGAAAGGCTCCTCGCCCTTCGGGAGGTGACGTCGGTCACGGTTCGGGGTGTACTAGGGGCGTGACCGACGAGCACCTGGACTTCCAGCCCCGCATGAGTGACGCCGACAAGCTCATGTGGACCATCGAGCGGGACCCGCTGCTGCGCAGCACGATCACGTCGGTGGTGGTCCTCGAACGGGCGCCGGACCATGCCCGCCTGAAGGACAAGATGGAGCGGGCCAGCCGGACGGTCGTGCGCCTGCGCCAACGGGTCATCGGCAACGCCCTGTCCTTTTCGCCCCCGCGCTGGGAGGTCGACCCGAACTTCGACCTCGACTACCACCTGCGCTTCGTGAAGGCGCCCAACGGCGGCACGATGCGCGACCTGTTCGACCTCGCCGAGCCGATCGGCATGCAGGCGTTCGACCGGGCCCGCCCCCTGTGGGAGTTCACGGTGGTCGAGGGCCTCGAGGACGGGCAGGCCGGCATGATCATGAAGGTCCACCACGCCGTGACCGACGGCATCGGTGGTGTGAAGCTGCTCATGGAGACCTTCGACGCCGAGGAGGACCCGGGCGACCTCGGCGAGATGCCGGCGTCCCCCCCGGTGCACGTCATGAGCCAGCGGGAGCGGTTCCTCGACGCCGTGGCCCACGAGCAGCGCCGGGCCCTGGGGATCGCCAAGCGCTCCCTCGGCAACCTGTCGCAGGCCGCCATCAGCACCGCCGCCGACCCCGTCGGCGTGGGCGTCCGGGTGGGTGAGACGGTCAGTTCCGCGGCCCGCCTGCTGGCTCCCGCCAGCGAGCCGCTGTCGCCCCTCATGACCAACCGGTCGCTGTCGGTGCAGTTCCACACGCTCACCGTGCCTCTGGCCGAGATGAAGACCGCCGGCCGTCGGGCCGGGGGCAAGCTCAACGACGCCTTCGTGGCCGCCATCGCCTCCGGGTGGCGCCGGTACCACGACCAGCACGGTGAGCCCGCCGGCGCCTTGCGCATGTCCATGCCCATCAACGTGCGCACCGAGGCCACCGAGAACGTGGCGGGCAACCAGTTCGCCCCCGCCCGCTTCCCCGTGCCCCTCACCGTGGTCGACCCCGTCCACCGCATGAAGGTGGTGCGGGACCTCGTCCTGCGGGCCCGCGCCGAGCCGGCGCTGGCCCTCACCGAGCCGCTGGCCAACATCCTGAATCGGCTCCACCCGGACATGACCACGGGCATCTTCGGCTCGATGCTGCGGGGCGTGGACTTCGTGACCTCGAACGTGCCCGGCCCGCCGTTCCCGATCTACCTCGAGTGGCGCCCGGGTGATCAGCCAGTTCCCGTTCGGCCCGCTCGCCGCCGCCGCGGCCAACGTCACCCTGCTCAGCTACATGGACGACCTGAACATCGGCGTCAACACCGACCCGGCCGCCGTCCCCGACCCCGACGTCCTCATCGAATGCATGCAGGAGGGCTTCGACGAGATCCTCAAGTGTGGTTGAGGGGTCGTGACATCTGACTGGCCTCGCAGCGCTCGGCAAGTCCGGCGACGCCGGAGTTCGTGAACGGGTGAGCGAACTCGAGTGTTACGACGTCCAGTCCTTGAGCTTGCCGACGATGTCGGCGGCGTCGCCGACGGGCGTGATGTTGAGCATGGTCACGCCGGACTCGCGGTAGGCGGCGAGGCGCTCCTTCACGTAGCCCTCGTCCCCGCAGATGGTGGTGGCCTCGAGCAGGTCGTCGGGGATGACGGCCGCGGCCTCGTCCTTCTTGCCGTCGAGGTAGAGGTCCTGGATCTCGGCCGCCTCCTTCTCGAAGCCGTAGCGGCAGACCAGGTCGTTGTAGAAGTTCTTGCCCCGGGCGCCCATGCCGCCCACGTAGAGGGCGACCATCGGTCGGGCGAAGTCCCGGATCCCGGCGACCTCCTCCTGCTTGCCGATGGCGACCAGGCCACCGGCCACGACCTCCAGCGGGTCGAGGTCGGCCGAGCGCTTGGCCGCGCCGCCGGCCAGGTCGTCGCCCCACACGTCCTTGGCCTTCTCGGGCAGGTAGAAGAGCGGCAGCCAGCCGTCGGCGATCTCCGCGGTGAGCTCGACGTTCTTCGGGCCGAGGGCGGCGACGTGGATCGGGATGCGGTCCCGAACGGGGTGGGTGATCAGCTTGAGCGGCTTGCCGAGCCCGGTGCCCTGACCCTCGGGGAGGGGGACGGTGTAGGCCTTGCCCTCGTACTGGACCCGCTCCCGCTTCCAGACCTGGCGGCAGATCTCGATGATCTCCCGGGTGCGGGTCAGCGGCTTGTCGTAGGGCACGCCGTGGAAACCCTCGATGACCTGCGGGCCGGAGGCGCCCAGGCCGAGCACGCAGCGGCCGCCGGACAGGGCGTCGACGCCGGCGGCGGTCATGGCCAGCAGCGTCGGCGTCCGGGTGTACAGCGGCAGGATCCCCGAGGCGATCTCGACCCGCTCGGTCACTGCGGCGAGGTAGCCCATGATGCTCACGGCGTCGACGCCGTAGGCCTCGGCCACCCAGATGAGGTCCAGCCCGGCCGCCTCGAGGTCGACGGCCTGCTTGGCCACCTCGGCGGGCGGGACGTCGTAGCGGAGCTGGGTGCTGATCTTCATGGCGCCCGACGCTAGTGCCAGAGGGTCTCCACGGAACGAGGCCGCGTGGGCAGGGCGGCCGACCGCTCGGCCCGGAGCGTGAGGTTCCGCGGACGGGGATCCGCAAGGTCCCGGCTGCTCGCCGCGGTGATCCCGGCCGGGTCCAAGCCGTGCGCTTGCGGCCAGCAGCACGCCCAGCTCGTGGCGGCTGAGGGCATCGGGACCGACGAGGTGCCAAGGGCCGGCCCGCTCGGCCCGGGGCAGAGCGACGATGTCCCACAGCATCCGGGCCAGGTCGTCGGCCCGCACGGGGCAGCGGATCTCGTCGGTGAAGAGGGTGATCGGATCGCCGGCCCGCAGGGTGTCGACCACCCAGGCCGACCGGGGGTCGAGCGGATCGGTGGCGCACACCAGCGACGTGCGCACGACGGCGGCATCAGCGACGGCGGAGGCGACATCGGCCTCGGCCTCGGCTTTGGCCCGGCCGTAGGCGTGGACCGGCACGAGCGGGGCGTCCTCGGCGTAGGGCGCGTGCTCACCGTCGAACACCACGTCACTGCTGAGGTGGATCAGCTCGACGCCGTGGATCGCGCAGGCCGCCGCCACGGACCGGGTGGCGGCGATCACGTCCCGCTCCAGGTCGTCGGTGCCGTAGGCCGTGTGGATGACGACGTCGGGCCGGACGGCGGCCAGCAGCGCCGGCAGGCTCGTCCGGGTCGGCCAGGTCGATCGTGTGGGCTACAGCCCCGACGACCGGGGCGTGCCGTTGCGTGGCGTGGACCTCGACACCGTCGGGTGCCGTAGCGATCAGCGTGGACCCCACCAGCCCCGCTCCCCCGGTGACCAGGGCCCGCATCATCCCCGTTCTGGTGGCTGCCGCGCGTGCTGGGGCACCACATCCAGCCACCAGAACGAGCTCATCGGACGCGCACCTCAGTCGACGGTGGGCTCGGGGGGGAGGCCGAGGACGCGTTCGCCGATGATGTTGCGCTGGACCTCGGCGGTGCCACCGCCGATGGTGAGGGCGGGGCTGAAGAGGAACCCGTAGCGCCACATCTCCGGCTCATCGCCGAAGGGGCCGGGCTCGGCCAGCAAGCCGCCGGCGCCGGCCAGGTCGAGCGCCAACTCCATGAGCCGCTGGCCGTGCTCGTCGGCAAAGACCTTGCGGATGGAGGCCTCGGGTCCGGGTTGGCTGCCCTTGATGGCGGCCGACACCGTCCGCAGCCGCAGGAGCCGGAGCAGCTCGCCTTCGATGTGCATCTGGACCAGGCGCTGGCGCAGGCCGGCGTCGGCTACGCCGTGCTCCCGAGCGCGGGCCACCAGGTCCGACGCCGACGGTCCCCGGCCCCACAGCACGCCACCGGTCGACAAGCGACACCCGCTCGTTGGCGAGGGTGACCTTGGCCAGGTCCCACCCCCGGTTCTCCTCTCCCACCAGGTTCTCGACGGGGATGCGGACCTCGTCGAGGAAGACCTCGTTGAAGAGGTGCACGCCGGTCATCTCCACGATGGGCCGGACCTCGACGCCCGGCGCGTCCATCGGGCAGATGAAGTACGAGATCCCCCGCTGCTTGGGGGCGTCGGGATCGGTGCGGGCGATCAGGATCCCGAACGTGGAGACGTGGGCGATGGAGGTCCACACCTTCTGCCCGTTGATGACGTAGCTGTCGCCGTCCCGCACGGCCGTGGTGCTCAGCGAAGCGAGGTCGGAGCCCGCCCCGGGCTCGCTGAAGAGCTGGCACCAGAACTCCTCCCCCGACAGGATCGGGAAGAGGTAGCGGTCCTTCTGCTCCTGGCTCCCCGCGGCCAGCAGGGTCGGCCCCGCCCAGCCGATGCCGATCTGGTTCGGAGGCCGATGCACGCCGGCCGCAGCCAGCTGCATCGTCGATGATGATCTGCTCGATCGGATCGGCGTCGAGGCCCCACGGCCGGGGCCAGTGCGGGGCCACGTAGCCCGCCTCGGCGAGGGCCCGGCCCGACGGCGACGGGTGCTCGTCCAGCCACCGACGAACGGCCAAGCGGCGGGGATCGTCGTCGCCGGGCAGGTCGAAGTCCACGGGCCGACGGTACCCGGGCACCCGGCTACGGTCGGCCGTCCACGAGCCGCACGACCCTGGGGGGACCATGCCGGGCTGGAACTTCGCCGATGCGTTCGAGGTGGTGGCCGAGACGCTGCCCGACGCCACCGCCCAGGTTCACGGCGACCGGCGCTACTCGTGGCGGGAGTTCGACCGTCGCTCCGACGGCATCGCCCTCACGCTCCTCGAGTCCGGAGCCCAGCAGCAGGACAAGGTCGCCCTCTACGTCCACAACGGCCCCGAGTACATGGAGGCCTGCACCGGAGCCTGGAAGGCCGGCCTCGTCCCGGTCAACACCAACTACCGCTACACCGCCGACGAGCTGGCCTACCTGTGGGACAACGCCGATGCCGTCGCCGTCGTCTTCCACGGCACCTTCACCGAGACGGCCGACGCCGTGCGCGACCGCGTGCCGGTGCGCACCTGGCTGTGGGTCGACGACGGCACCGGCCCCTGCCCCGGTTGGGCGACCCCCTACGAGCAGGCCGCCGACCTGGCCGCCGGGCGCACCGTCGCCCACTGGGGCCGGGATGGCGACGACCTGCTCATGCTCTACACGGGCGGCACGACCGGCATGCCCAAGGGCGTCATGTGGCGCCAGCACGACCTCTTCCTGGCCTACGCCCACGCCGTCGCCCCCCAGTACGGCGACGACATGGACCTGGAGCTCATGCGCCAGTCGCTCACCGGACCGGGACCGGTGCACGTCCCCGCCTGCCCGCTCATGCACGGCACCGGCTGGTTCACCGCCCTCATGGCGATGATGACCGGCGGCTGCGTCGTGACGCTGACCGGCCGCACCTTCGACGCGATCGAGCTGCTCGACACCGTCGAGCGGGAGGGGGTCAACATGATGGCCATCGTCGGCGACGCCTTCGCCAAGCCGATGCTGCGGGCCCTGGACGCCGAGCCGGGCCGCTGGGACCTGTCCAGCCTCGTCGCCATCATCTCCTCCGGCGTCATGTGGAGCGAGGCGTCCAAGCAGGCCCTCCTCGAGCACCACCCCGGCATGCTCCTGCAGGACGCGTTCTCGTCCTCCGAGGCCCTCAACATGGGGACGTCGATCTCCAGCGCGGGCAGCGCGGCCGAGACCGCCAAGTTCGCCCTCGGCCCCAATGCCCTGGTCGTCGGCGAAGACGGTCGGCCCGTCGAGGCGGGCTCGGGCGAGATCGGCCGGGTCGCCGTCGGCGGTTTCGTCCCCGTCGGGTACTACAAGGACCCCGACAAGTCGGCGGCCACCTTCGTCGAGATCGACGGCAAGCGGTACTCGATGCCGGGGGACTATGCAACGGTCGAGGCCGACGGCTCCCTCACCCTGTTGGGACGGGGCTCGGTCTGCATCAACACAGGCGGCGAAAAGGTCTTCCCGGAGGAGGTCGAGGAAGCCCTGAAGTCCCACCCGGCCGTCCACGACGCCGTGGCCGTCGGGATCCCCGACGAGAAGTTCGGCGAGGCGGTGACCGCCGTCGTGGAGCCCGACGACGACGCGCTGGTCGATGAGGCCGAGGTCATCGCCCACGTGAAGCAGACGCTGGCCGCCTACAAGGCCCCGAAGCGGGTCCTGACCATCGACACCATCGGGCGCGGCCCCAACGGCAAGGTCGACTACAAGGCCCTCAAGGCCTTCGCCGAGTCCCAGATGCGCGTCTGACCGACCGCCGTCGGGGCGCGCCGGATCGGCGGGCCGCCCTCGTTACCGTCTGGTGGTGGCCCCGACGACCAGGAGAGGACGCCGGCTGGGCCCCCGCCTGGCTGTCACGCTGAACGTGGCGCTGGTCGTCGGCCTGCTCACCGCCGTCGGTGGCGTCGGCTTCCTCCACGTCCGCCTCGCCGCCGTTCCCCGCGTGGACCTGGCCGACTCGCTCGACGACGAGCCCGACGGCGACTCGGCCCAGAACTTCCTCCTCGTCGGCACCGACAGCGCCGCGGGCCTCGACCCCGACGACCCCGTGACGAACGGGCGCGAGGACCTCGGGGTGCTGTCGGACACGATCATGGTGCTGCGGGTCGACCCCGACTCACCCCAGGCCCAGCTCCTCAGCCTCCCCCGAGACCTCTACCTGGACATCCCGGGCGCCGGCGAGCAGAAGCTCAACTCGGCGCTGTCCATCGGGGGCCAGGAGGCCCTGATCGCCACCATCCAGGACAACCTCGGGATCCCCATCCACCACTACATGCAGGTCGACTTCCGGGGCTTCAAGGAGCTGGTGGCGGCCATCGACGGCGTGCCCTTCTTCTTCGACACCCCGGTGCGGGACACCGCCACCGGCCTGTTCGTAGGCCACCCGGGCTGTGTCACCCTCGGCCCCGATCAAGCCCTGGCCTACGCCCGCTCCCGCCACCTGGAGCACCGGGAGGGTGACGAATGGATCGCCGACGCCACCGCCGACCTCGGCCGCATCTCCCGCCAGCAGGACTTCATCCGTCGGGCCCTCGCCCGCACCGTGAGCGAGGGCCTGGCCAACCCGCTGCTACTGGGCGACGTGCTCGGGGTCGCCTCCGACGCCGCCCTGCTCGACGACGCCATGGGCGTGGACGAGTTCGTCCAGCTGGGCCGCAAGTTCCGGGGGATCGACGACGACACCCTCCAGACCCTCACCCTGGACGTAACCGACGACACCGTGGACGGCTCGGCCATCCTCCGGCTGCAGGACACCGAGGCCAACGACCGCAAGATCGGGATCTTCCGCGGGCAGGCCGGGGCGGGTTCCCAGCAGGCGCCCGAGATCGGGGTGATCGTGCTCAACGGCACGGGCACCGACGGCCAGGCCGGTGAGATCGCCGATGGCCTCGACCGCCTCGGCTTCGACACCTCGCCGGGCACCGGGGACGCCGAGAACAGCGACTTCGGTCACAGCGTGGTGCGCTACACCTCCGGCGACGAGGCCCAGGCCCGCTTCGTCGCCGCCCAGATCGAGGGTGGCGCCGACGTCGAGGAGGTCGACGGCATCGAGGGCGGCGCCGACGTCGCCGTGGTCACCGGCGACGACATCGACGGCGTGAGCGGCGACCTGCAGCCCCCGCCCCTCCCCCTCGGCCCCGGCTCCGGCGGCAGCAGCGGTGGCGGCAGCAGCGCCCCCGTCGGCGAGCTCCCCGTCAGCGACCCCCCCGAACAAGCCGACTGCTGACCCAGCCGACTCTGCGTGTCGGATCCTGGGCCGCGCAAGCCGATGGCAACCAGGATGGCCAAGACCCGAGCGCCGGGCCGACGGGCGCCCACCAGCGCCTCGAGCCGGACGAAACGATGGCAGCCACCGGGGCCGTGGAGTGCCGCCGGAGGTCGTCGGGGGCGTACGAGCCCGGCTGCCAGGCGCGGACCACCCGATTCGCCACCCTCCGTGGCTGATCGTGGCTCACCGCCTCCTGAATCCGGATTCAGTCCGAAATCGGCGCATTCACCCGCGCCAGGCGCGGTCAACTGCGCTGAGAACGAGCCGCTCCCCCGCGTCCACCACCGAGCGTGAGACGGTGACCGCCCGCCACCGAAACCGTGGCGAGGAGCCCGACCCCGCGGCCCGTCCCTGCCATCGTTCGGCGCGACAGACGAGCTCGCACGCCCCCGACGTCCACAGGCCCGACCCCACGCCCCCTTCCTTGCCTCGTTGTCGGTGCCCTGGCGAGCCAACGGTCAGCCCGGCATCAGCTCGAGGGCGTCGAGGTCGAGGATGGCGGCGACGGAGCGGGTGAGCATGGCCTCGAAGAGGGCTCGGGCCCGGTCGTTGACCAGGTCGAGGGCGCCGGCATTGAGGGGGTAGCAGGCGCAGAAGAGGATCCCGAGGCGGTAGTCCTCCCAGCACTGGTCGTAGGTGTAGTCCTCCACGCCGCCGGCCCGGAGGCCGTCGTGGTAGGCCCGGAGGACCTGCTCGTCGGCGGCCTTGCGGTCTTCGGGGGTCAGGCTCTGGCTCATGAAGTAGGCGATGTCGTAGGGCGACCGCCCGAGCCCGGAGATTTGCCAGTCGAGGGCCACGACGGGGTCCTCGGCACCCGGGTCGAAGAAGAGGTTGTCGAGCCGGTAGTCACCGTGCAGCAGGGTGAGCGGAGGCTCGGACAGGCGCTCGAGCAGCTCCACGCAGGCGTCGGGCATGCGGCGGGCGGCCTCCAGCATCGGCCCGGGCAGGAGATGGGCGAACTCGCCCTCGATGATCGGCCAGGACTGGCGCAAGGTGGGCGGAAGGGCCTGGGGATTGGGCGGATCACAGGTCCGGAAGGTCCAGTCGGCGCCGATGATCTCCTGGTCCTGCCAGTACCAGGCGTGGTGGGCGGCCAGCTCCCTCGCCGCGACCAGGGCCTCGTCCACCGGGCAGCCGTCGAGCTGGTCGTACTGCCTGCGGGAGCCGACGTCCTCCAAGAGGAGCACGAAGTCCTTCGTGATCGGCTCGTAGTTCGACGCGTAGAGGTCCGGGGTGCCCAGGGGCGTGCGATGGCCGACCTCGCGGTAGAAGTTCACCTCGCGGCCGTAGAAGCTGAAGGCGTCCGCGGTCTGGCGGGCCCCGCCCACGGTGTGGGGCAGCTTGAGGACGGCGGTGGCCGGCCCGTCACCCTCCTCGTAGGTGAACGTCACCCGCCACAGCAGGGAGAGGATTCCCACCCCGACGCCGATCGCCTCGGTCGTCGCGGCGCTCACCTTCGTCCCGTCACCGATCGTGCCGGTCGACCGCAACGCCGTGGTGTACCAGTCCGCCGTCAGCTCGTCGGGCGACGCCGGATAGCCCAGATCCCCCATGGTCCACTCCCCCTGATCGGAACCGTGGCGAGAGCGTAGTGGGGGGATTTCTGACGCTCGGGCACTCGTCACTACCCTCCCGCGCCATGGCTGACATCGGTTTCGACGGCAAGGTCGCGATCATCACCGGCGCGGGCGGGGGTCTCGGTTTCGAGCACGCCAAACTGCTGGCCTCCCGGGGGGCCCAGATCGTCATCAACGACCTCGGCGGCTCGGTCTCGGGCGAGGGCGGCGACGAGAGCGCGGCGGAGGCCGCGGCCCGTCAGATCGAGGAGCTGGGCGGGGTGGCCGTGGCCAACCACGACAGCGTGGCCACCCCCGAGGGCGGCGAGTCCATCGTGAACACGGCGATCGAGGCCTTCGGCCGGGTCGACATCGTGATCAACAACGCCGGGATCCTGCGGGACAAGGCGTTCCACAACATGACCCCGGACCTCGTCGACCCCGTCATCGACGTCCACCTGCGGGGGGCGTTCAACGTGACCCGCCCGGCGTGGGTGAAGATGCGAGAGCAGGGCTACGGCCGGGTCGTCAACACGGCCTCCACCGCCGGCATCATCGGCAACTTCGGCCAGGCCAACTACGGCGCGGCGAAGATGGGCCTCGTCGGCTTCACCCGGGTCCTGGCCCAGGAGGGCGCCCGCAGCAACATCAAGGCCAACGCCATCGCCCCCATCGCCAAGACCCGCATGACCGAGGACCTGCTCGGGCCCATGGGCGACAGCCTCGCCCCCGAGCTCATCTCCCCTGTCGTGGCCTGGTTGGCCCACGACGACTGCCCGGTCACCGGCGAGATCTACTCCTGCGGCGGCGGCATGGTGGCCCGGTTCTTCATCGGCCTCACCACCGGCATCTACGACCCCGACGCTGACCCTCGAGGGCGTGCGGGACCAGTTCGACACGATCCGGGACGAGGACGGCTACATGGTCCCGACCGAGACCGCCGACGAGCTCCGCAAGCTCCTCGCCTACTTCAAGGGCGCCTGACCCCCAGACGGCCCCCTCCGGGGCCTCCCCCGATCGGGTGACGCTGCGGAGCGGAGCGCAGCAGTGCAGCAGTGCAGCAGCTCAGTGGACGTTCGCCGATAGCTGCCGTAGGCCGCGGAGCCGCGCAGACGGCGACCATGTAGTAGGCCTCATGGCCTAGGTCTCCGGGCCGATGGAGGGTCGTGGAAGCCGCCGCCCTCGAGCCCGACCGCCTCGACGCGGTCCTGGCCACCCTCCCCCCGGACTGGGCGGTGGCCGAGCTGGGCCGCGACCGCTTCGTAGCGGGGCCAGCGGGAGCCTTCGTGCTCCGGCCGTCGACCGGTGAGCACCACCGCGACGCCAAGCGGGTCACCCAGATCGCCCGGGCCACCCGCACCGGCCTCGGCGACCACCTGGCCTGGATCCCGGTGATCGATGCCCTCGTGGTCACCCCCGAGCGCATCCGAGAGCCCGTAGGCGCCACGGTCATCCCCGTGCGGATGGTCACCTCCCTGCTCCTGGAGGGCATGCAGCCCCTTGACGAGGAGACGCTGCGTCGCATCACCGGCCTGATGGTCGAGCGCCGGCTCACGCCCGAGTGGGTCCCCACCTCCCCCACCCCGCCCATCCCCGACCCGATCGTGCTCTCTGACACCTGACTGGCTTCGCCGGCGTTCAGCAAGTCCGGCGCCGCCGATCCAGCGACTCGTCGGCGCTGCTCCGGCTGGCGCCTCCGCAGCCTCAGGCCAGGTCAGAGCGCCGCATGGTGATCCCGGGGCATTCCCGTTGGCTGTCAGTGCCCCTGCGTAGGCTCGGGCCATGGCACTGCAACCTCCCACCGGGCTCTCCCCCTCCCGGGTCTCGTCGTTCCAGGACTGCGCGCTGGCCTTCCGCTTCTCGGCCATCGACCACCTGCCGGAGCCGTCCTCGCTGCCCGCGGTCCGGGGCACGCTCGTGCACGCCGCGCTGGAGCACCTCTTCGACCTCGAGCCGGCCGAGCGCACCGCCGAGCGGGCCACCACCTGCCTGGCTGTGGCCCACACCGCCATGCAGGTCGACCCGGAGTACCTCGGCCTCGAGCTGGACGAGGAGGGTGACGCCGCCCTGCTCGTGCGGGCCCAGGAGCTGCTGGACAACTACTTCCTGCTCGAGGACCCGACCGCCATCACCCCCATAGGCCTGGAGCTGCGGTTGGAGGCGCCGCTGGGTGACCTCAACCTCCGCGGCATCATCGATCGCCTGGAACTGGACGAGGACGGCGGCCTGGTGGTCACCGACTACAAGACCGGCGCCGCCCCCCGCCAGCAGTACGAGCAAGGCCGCCTCGGCGGCGTGCACTTCTACTCCTTCCTCTGCGAGGAGTTCTTCGGCATACGGCCCGCCAAGGTCCAGCTCCTCTATCTGGCCGACCCCGTGGCCATCATCGCCGAGCCCACCGACCAGGCCAGTCGGGGCCTGCGCCGCAAACTGACCGCCATCTGGGCCGCCATCGAGCGCTCCTGTGAGCGGGAGGACTTCCGGCCGCGACCCTCCAAGCTGTGTGACTGGTGCGCGTTCCAGACCCACTGTCCGGCGTTCGGCGGCGATCCGGACGCGGCGCGGGCCCAGGCCGCGGCGAACGCGACCGTCGAGCCCGCACGGATCGACCTGCGGCCCGTCCCCGTCCCGGGGTGACCGAGGGCGAGCCACTCGGCCCGCAGCTCACCCGACAGGTCCAGGCTCTCGACGACGCCGTCGACGCCGCCTTCGACGACCTCCGCGGCAAGCCCATCGCCGATCGGGTCTTCTACTCCGCCTCGGCCCTGGGCGACTTCAGCCTCATCTGGGCGTTCCTGGGCTCGGCCCGGGGCCTGCGCTCGGACCGGGACGCCGATGCCGCCGTCCGCCTCCTGGTCTGCCTCGCTCTCGAGTCGGCGCTGGTCAACGGCCTGATCAAGTCCCTCCTCCCGCGGCGCCGCCCGGCGAACGAGGGGGACCACCCGTTCCGCCTGCGCACGCCCAAGACCGCCAGCTTCCCCTCGGGCCACGCCAGCGCCGGCTTCACCGCCGCCACCCTGCTGGCCGACGGCCAGAGAGCGCCCTGGCGCTATGGCTGGTACGGCCTCGCCGTCCTGGTCGCCTCCAGCAGGATCCACACCCGCGCCCACCACGCCTCCGACGTCCTGTCCGGGGCGGCCCTCGGCCTCCTCCTCGGCCGGGTGGCCAAGAAGGCCTGGCCCCTGTCGGAACAGGGCGGCCACCCGGCGGGTTGAACCCGTCGTGACCACCGCGTTTGCCGTCTCCTGGGACTACCGGTGCCCCTTCGCCCGCATCGGCCATCAGCACGTGCTGGCCGGGCTGCGGGCCGGCGCCGACTGGGACGTTCACTTCCTGCCCTTCAGCCTCGGCCAGATGCACGTCGAAGAGGGCCAACCCGACGTCTGGGACGACCCCACCAAGGAGACGGGCCTCCTCGCCCTGCAGGCCGGGACCATCGTGCGGGACCAGTTCCCCGACCGGTTCGAAGGCGTGCACCAGGGCCTCTTCGACGCCCGCCACGTGGACTCCCTCGATCTGCGGGACCGGAAGGTCCTGACCCAGGTGCTCGAGGCCAACGGGGTGCCCGCCGCCGAGTTGTTCGAGGCCATCGCCGGCGGCGAACCACTGGCCACCGTGCGCAAGGAGCACGAGGCCGCCGTCGATGCGAACAACGTGTGGGGCGTGCCCACCTTCGTCCTCGACGACCGAGCCGTCTTCGTCCGCCTCATGAACAGCCCGACCAGCGACACCGACGGCCGGGCGACGGTCGAGCGGATCCTCGACCTCCTCGCCTGGACCGACCTGAACGAGTTCAAGCACACCTCGATCCCGCGCTGACCCGAGCCCGCCACTACCGTCGAGGTGATGGCCGAACGGGAGGTGCGGTCGGCGCCGCGCATGAGCGACCTCGAGGCCCTCATGTGGAACCTCGACAAGGACCCCCACCTCACCTCGGTCTTCGCCAACGTCACGGTCCTCGACTGCCCTCCTGACCGGGAGTACCTGCGCCGGAAGCTGGGCCGGGCGGTCGCCGACATCCCCCGCCTCCGCCAGCGGGTGGTCCCCGCCTTCGGCCGATTGGCCCCGCCCACCTGGGAGGAGGACCCGGCCTTCGACCTCGACTACCACCTGCGGTGGACGGCTCTGCCCCGGCCGGCCGACGAGCGGGCCCTCCTCGAGTTGGCCACCCGCCTCCACCAGCAGCCCTTCGAGCGGGGCCGCCCGCTGTGGGAGTTCATCGTCGTCGACGGCCTCCCCGACGGCCGGGCGGCCATGATCCAGAAGCTGCACCACACCGTGACCGACGGCGTGGGCGGCCTGCGCCTCGCCGAGCGCTTCCTCGACCTGGAGCGGACACCGACCGAGCCCGAGGCCGAGGCGCCCGTCGTCCCCCGCACCAACGACGGCCAGGGCCCGACCTTCGTGGGCCGGGCCCTGGGCACCGCCGGCTACATGACCCGCCAGGTGGCCGACACCACCGTCGGGGTGGCCAAGGGGGCCACGACCACCCTCGTGCACCCCAACCGCTGGCCCGGCCTGGCCCTGGAGGCGGGCGAGACCGTCAGCTCGGTGGTGCGGCAGGTGTTCGGCACCAGCGAGGCCCGCTCCCCGCTGTGGACCGAGCGCTCCCTCTGGCGGGAGCTGGTCGTGCTCCGGGTGTCCTTCGCCGACGTGAAGGCCGCCGCCAAGAAGCACGACGTCACCATCAACGACCTGTTCGTGACCGCCGCCACCCGGGCCGCGGCCACCGCGCACCGCCGGGCGGGCCATCCCGTCGAGGAGCTCCGGATGGCCATGCCCATGAGCACCCGAGACGACGCCTCAGCCGCAGGTAACGCCTTCTCGCTGACCCGGACCCTCATGCCCACCGACATCGAGGACCCCATCGAGCACCTGCAGGCCGTCCACGATCGGCTGGCCGCCACGCGGGGCGAAAAGGCGTTCCAGGTCCTGGACCAGTTGGCCGGGCTCATGAACGTGCTGCCCACCTCGACGCTGGTCGCCGCCGCCCGGCACCAGGCCGAGACCGTCGACTTCACCACGTCGAACCTGCGGGGGGCGCCGTTCCCCCTGTTCTTCGGGGGCGCGCAGATCATGGAGAACTATCCGGTGGGACCGCTGGCGGGCACCGCGTTCAACCTCACGATGCTGAGCTACGCCGGGGAACTGCACCTGGGGCTGCTGGCCGACACCGCGGCCGTCCGCGACCCGGAAGCGCTGCGTGACGCGTTGGCGGACGCGTTCGAGGAACTGACGAGCTGACCGAGGTCAGTTCGTGGAGACGAGCTCCTCGGACGGCTTGGACAGGAGCGTCCGCACGTCGAGTAGGAGATCGGCCACTTCGTTGGTCGACACCAGCTGGCGGTCGAGGAGTGTGCCCAGGCCCTGATCGATCAGAGCGAGCGCCTCGGTGATGCTGCCGGCGTCGTGCTTTTCGGTGGTCTCCGTCATTACGGAGCCATTGTACCCGCCCCCCGTGACAGGAGTGGGTCAGTACCGTTGACTCGTGACCACCGCCACACCCATCGGCGTGACCTTCGCCGGCTTCATGCCCCTCGGACCCCGGATCGCGCTCGACGTGGCGACGGAGGCTGAGGGCCTCGGCTACTCGTCCTACTGGACCGCGGAGACCACGGGACCGGAGGCCTTCTCGCTCCTCGGCGGCGTCGCCGGAGTGGCCCCGAACCTCGACCTGGGCACCGGTGTGCTGGCCCTCCAGCTGCGCACGCCCATGGTCACCGCCATGGCCGCAGCGACGCTGCAGGCCATGGTCCCGGACCAGGACGTGCTGCTCGGCATCGGGATCTCCTCCCCCGTCGTCACCCAGCAGTGGCACGGCGTCCCCTACGGCGACCGGCCGTTGGACCGGGTGCGGGAGTACATCGCCCTGGTGCGGCAGTGCCTCAGCGGCGAGTCCGTCACCTTCGACGGCGACTTCTACCGCGTCAAGCGCTTCCGCCTCGGCCTCCGCCAGGGCGAGCGGAAGCCGAAGATCGTGATCGGCGCGTTGAACCCGGGGATGCTCGCGCTGGCCGGCGAGATCGCCGACGGCGTGCTCCTCAACTACCTGCCCGCCAGCCACGTCCCATGGAGCATCGAGCAGGTGCGCAAGGGCGGCGACGCCGAGGTCTATGCCTACGTCCACGTCGGCGTGGCCGACCGAGAGGCCGCCGTGGAGAACGCCCGCAAGGACCTCTTCTCCTACGCCGTGGTCGACGCCTATGCCCGCAACTTCGAGCGAGCCGGCTTCGGCGGACGAGGTGGCCGACATCCGCGAACACCACGCCGCCAAGGACCGAGAGGGCGCCCTCGGCGCCGTGTCCGACCGCATGGTCGACGCCATCGACGTCGTCGGCGACGCCGCCCTCGTGTCCGCCACGATCAAGGACTACGTCGCCAACGGCGTCGACCACCCCATCGTCATGCCCCTCCCCTGGGGCCAAGACCGCCGCCAGGTCATCAGCGACACCCTCCAAGCCGCCGTCACCTGACTCAGCCGGCCCCCACCGTCGTTCTGGCGCCTGATCTGCCGGTCATGGCCGGAGGATCGGACGCCAGAACGGGCACTGCTACGGCTCGAGTTCGGGTACTACCAGACCCTCGGGCATCTGGCCGCCGGCGGCGATCCAGTCCGTGACGACCTGGGGGGCCTCGTCGGGGTTGTAGCAGTCCTCTTCGTAGGACCACTGGTCCTCGCCGGCGTAGTGGAGGACGACGCAGGCGGGGAACTCGTAGAGCGTGTCGCCGCCGGTGGGGTCGGGTAGGCGGTTGCCGGCGACGAAGACGACCCGGTTGCCGGCGATGCCCATCCAGCGGGTCGGGAAGTCCATCTCCGGAAAGGGCTGCATGACCCCGACGATCCAGTCCTTGATCTCGGCCCGGCCGTTGAACCGTCCGTAGTGGTGCTCGAAGTAGCGGGCGTCCTCGACGAACTGCTTGGACCAGGTCTCCCAGTCGCCCGTCTCCACGGCCTGGCGGCCCCGCTCTACGTAGCGGTGGAAGGCGGCCTCGACCTCGGTGCGGTCGTGCTCAGGGGGTCGGGGCAGCGGCGCCCAGTCCTCCGGGGCGACCAGGTCGTCGTTCTCGGGCGTCTCCTTCGAGCCTCCGGCCCGGTACCAGTGGCCGACGGCCCGGTTCGGCGTCGGCCGGGTTGTAGAAGTCCTCCTCGCGGAACCACTTCCCGTCGCCCGCGTAGTCGATCAGGCTGATGTTGGGGAACGAGTAGTAGGTGTCGCCGCCGGCCGGGTCGGGCAGGTGGTTCCAGATGTAGAAGGCCACCCGGTCCCCCTCGATGACGTGCCAGTCGACCGAGAAGGTCATGTTCGGGAACGGCGCCATGGCGTCCACGATCCAGTCGTGGATGGCGGGCTGGCCCGAGTAGTGACCGAGGTTGTGCTCGATGTACTCGGCGTCGTCGGTGAACAGCGCGGCCCAGGCCGGCCAGTCCCGGTTCTCCACCCCCAGCCGGATGAACTCGGCGAACGCCTCTTCCACTTCTTCCCGTGGGTGCCCCATGGGCTGACGGTAGTTCAGCCCCGAACTGCCCTCCGCCGTACGCTCTCGGCCCGTGGAGCTCAGGGACCAGGTCGTCGTCATCACCGGTGGCGGCAACGGCATCGGGGCCGCCATGGCCCGCCGCTTCACCCAGGAGGGCGCCGCCGCCGTCGTGATCGCCGACCTGGACGGCGACGCCGCGGCCGCAGTGGCCGACGAGATCGGTGCCCGCAGCGTCGCCGTCGACGTGGCCGACGAGGCCCAGGTCCAGGATCTGGTCGCCTCGACCAAGGCCGACCACGGGCGCATCGACCTTTTCTGCGCCAATGCGGGCGTCGGCGCCTTCGGTGGCGTCGACGTCCTCGACGCGGAATGGCAGCGGAGCTGGGACGTCAACGTCATGGCCCACGTCTACGCCGCCCGGGCCCTGCTGCCCGACTGGCTGGAGCAGGGCACCGGTTACCTCCTGCACACCGCGTCGGCCGCCGGGCTGCTGACCAACATCGGCGCCGCCCCGTACTCGGTCACCAAGCACGCTGTCGTCGGCCTGGCGGAGTGGCTGTCGATGACCCACGGCGACGCCGGCGTGCGGTTCTCCTGCCTCTGCCCCATGGGCGTGCGCACCAACATGCTCCTCGGCGGCGAGGACGTGTCGGCCGGCGCCGTGGTCCTCAGCCAGGGGGTCATCGAACCCGACGACTGCGCCGCCGCCGTCGTCGAGGGCCTGGCCGCCGAGCGTTTCCTGATCCTGCCCCACCCGGAGGTGGCCGACTTCGAGCTGCGCCGAGCCACCGATCATGACCGTTGGCTGGCCGGCATGCGCAGACTGCAGGCCGTGATCGAGGCCGGGCTGTCCGCATGAGCCGCGCCAAACGGGTACTCGGAGTCCTGTTCCCCCTCATCTTCATCGGCATCTTCGCCCTGGGCGGCGCCGTCCTCGGTGAGCTCGACATCGACGACGGCGAGAAGTCCTTCTCGCTCGAGGAGATCGAGGTCACCGCCCAACTGCGGCCCAACGGCGTGCTGCTCGTACGGGAACGGGTCACCTACGACTTCGACGGCACGTTCAACGTCGGCACCCGGGACTTCGACTCGGGTCCGTGGGAGGTCCGCGGGGTCCGGGTCTTCGAGGGGGACGAGGAGCGGGACGTCCTCCTGGCCACCCCGACGCTGGTGGAGTGGGACATCTCCCCCGCCTCCGGGGTCCACACCTACGAGCTGCGCTACCGGGTGTTCAACGCCGTGCTGGCCTGGCCCGACGTCGTCGAGCTCAACTGGCAGTGGGTGGGCCGTACCGTGCCCGAGCCGGTCGGCCTCCACACCGTCACCCTGCAGGTGCCGGGCGGCGGCGAGGGCGTACGGGCCTGGGCCCACGGTCCACTCAGCGGGACCATCGACGTCGACGGGTCGACCATCCGCACCGAGGTCGAGGACCTGCCCGAGTTCACCTTCCTGGAGACCCGGGTCATCGCGCCGCGGAACCGCTTCGACGACGAGGGCCTGCAGGAGGGGCGCGTAGGCCAGACCACCCAGCGCGACTACGACACCGAGTGCGACCTGCTCCGCAACGCCCTGCTCAGCCAGCAGGCCGAGGGCGCCGCCATCACCCGTCAGCAGATCGAGCAGATCCTGCGGGACGCCCCCCAGTGCCAGGGCACGCTGGCCGACCCCATCGAGACCGAACCCCAGCAGGACCGGATCATCGCCGAGGAGACGGCGCTGGCCGAGGAGGCCAACATCGCCCGGGCCGAATACGCCGAGGAGCAGCAGGAGAAGGAGGACCGGCGCCGGAACCTGGCCGTCGTCGGTCCGTTCCTCATTGGCGCTGCCCTGCTCGGGGCCTTCCTCATCTGGCTCAAGTGGGGCCGGGAGCCGAAGGTGGCCGACATCGACTACTGGAGGGAGGTCCCCGACGACCCGCCGGCGGTCGCCATCGCCCTCCTCGAGTGGGGCTACATCGACACCGACGCCTTCTCGGCCACGGTCGTCGACCTCGCCCAGCGGGGGTACCTGACCATCGAGGAGACCGAGCACGACCACGTGTTCCGGTCCACGGACAAGAGCCGGGACGGCCTGCTCGAGTTCGAGCGCACCGTGATGTCCAAGCTGTTCGAGGACGGACCCGAGACCAGTCAGAAGGGCCTGACCGGCTGGGCCAAGGCCCACCGGTCGGACGCCGCCTCCTGGCTCAGCACCTTCAAGCGCAGCGTGGTGAGCACGTACAAGGCCAAGGGCTACCAGGTGAAGGGGCAGGTCGCGGGCTGGGTGCTCTACGTCCTCCTGGTCGGCCTCCTCCTGGTCTTCGCGGCCGTCGCCATCGCCAACGAGGCCTACGCCGCCGGCGGCGCCGCCATCGGCACAGGGCTCGTGCTGCTCTTCTTCATGATCCTGCTCCGGCGCCGCACGCAGGCGGGGGCTCAGCGCCACGCCGAGTGGGAGGGCCTCAAGCGCTTCCTCAAGGACTTCTCCCAGCTCCAGGACGCCCCGTCGGGGCACATGGCCCTCTACGAGCGCTACCTGGTGGCCGCCGTCGCCCTGGGCGTCGCGGACGAGCTGGTCGAGGCCCTGCAGGTCCGCATCCCGGAGGTGGCCAACGACCCGACGTTCGCCACGTGGTACGTCGGCAGCCGGACCGGGGCCAGGGTGGGCTCCTTCGCGACCCTCGGTGACTTCAGCTCCGGCCTGTCCTCTGCTACCGCCTCCTCGTTCCGACCCCCGGCGTCGTCGAGCTCCTCTGGTGGCGGCTTCGGCGGCGGCTTCTCCGGGGGCGGTGGTGGCGGCGGGGGCGGCGGCGGCTTCGGCGCGCGATGACATCCTCGTTCCTTCGCTTCGCTCAGGAACCGCCGGCTCCGCCGACGGCTGCGTGTCGGTGAGCTGCTCCGCTCCGATCCGCAGCGTGGCGTGACGGACGACAGGACCGTGGCGGTCTACGAGGCCCGGGCGGCGGACTGGGTGGCGCAACGTTCGGCCCGGCGGCCGGAGCGGGCCGCGGCGCTGGGCACCCGGGCCTTGGACGGACCGGTCGCAGACCTCGGCTGCGGGCCGGGGTGGCACCTGCCCTTCCTCGGGCCGGGTGCCGTCGGGCTGGATGCCGCCCGGGCCATGCTCGACCTGGCTCCGGCCGGTCACCCGCGGGTGCAGTCCCGACTCGACGCCCTCCCGTTCCGGCGGGGCGGCCTGGGCGGGGCATGGGCGTCGAAGTCCTACGTGCACCTGGCCCGGACGGCGGTCCCCCTGGCCCTGGGCGACCTACACCGGGCACTGGCCCCGGATGCCCCGGTGGATCTCACTGTGTTCGGCGGGGACACCGAGCACGAGTCCTTCGCCGATGACGACTTCGCGGGGCGCCGGTTCTCGGGATGGCCGGAACCGATGCTGCGGGACGTCCTGGTCGGCGCCGGGTTCGCGATCGAGGACCTCGTGGTCGAGACGACCGCCGACCTGGTCCCGCAACTCCTGTGCACGCTGCGCCGTGAGCACACGCTGCCCGACACCGTCGGACCAGGCATGCGGCTGCTGGTCTGCGGGCTGAACCCCAGCGTCTACTCGGCCGACGCCGGGATCGGCTTCGCCCGGCCCGGAAACCGCTACTGGCCCGCCGCCCTGGCCGCAGGACTGGTCAGCCGGGACCGGGACACCCGCCACGCCCTCGTCCACCACGGCATCGGGATGACCGACCTGGTCAAGCGGGCCACCCCCAGGGCCGACGCCCTGGCCGGCGACGAGTACCGCGACGGCGTCGGCCGGGTCAGCCGCCTGGTCGAGTGGCTGCAGCCCGGCGCGGTGGTGATGGTCGGCCTCGCCGGCTGGCGGGCCACCGTCGAACGCAAGGCCATAGCCGGCCTCCAGCCCGAGCCGTTCGGTGGCCGCCCGGTCTACGTGATGCCCAGCACCAGCGGCTTGAACGCGAGCAGCCGCCTCGACGACCTGACCGACCACCTCCGCCGAGCGGCCGCCCTCGCGTGATCGCTCGGTTCTGGTACCAGCAATCTCCAGCCCAGCGCGCGTTGCTGGGACCAGAACACCACCTCTCCCGTTCCGGTACCAGCAATCTCCAGCCCAGCGCGCGTTGCTGGGACCAGAACACCACCACTCCCGTTCTGGTACCAGCGGTTCCAGCCCAGCGCGCGTTGCTGGGACCAGAACACCACCACTCCCGTTCCGGTACCAGCAATCTCCAGCCCAGCGCGCGTTGCTGGGACCAGAACAACGGGGGTGGGGAGAGGGCGTAGGTTCTGCCCCATGCCCTTGCGCCTCGAGCCTGCTGACGAGTACCTGCACGAACTGGGTCCGGAGACCACCTTCAACGAATCGATGTACTTCAACGTCTACGACCCCGCCGAACAGGTCGGGGGCTTCGTGCGCCTGGGCAACCGGGCCAACGAGGGCTACGCCGAGATGACCACGTGCCTCTACCTGCCCGACGGCCGGGTCGCCTTCATGTACAACCGACCCGAGATCAGCCACAACGACGCCTTCGCGGCCGGCGGAATGACCTTCGAGGTGGTCGAGCCCTTCGAAGAGCTGCGGGTCCGGTACGAGGGCAAGGTCGTCATGCTCGAGGACCCTCTGGAGATGGCGGACCCCCGTGAGGCGTTCACCAACAACCCCTACGAGCGGGCCAGCGTCGAGCTGACCTACACCCGGGTCAGCGACCCCATCGGCGGCGAACCGACCGAGCACATCGAACGGGAGGGCGAAGAGTTCGCCAAGGGCCACTACGAGCAGCTCAACGCCGCCGCCGGCACCATCGCCGTTGGCGACCAGGGATGGGAGGTCAGCGGCTTCGGCCTGCGGGACCACTCATGGGGCCCCCGGACCTGGCAGGCGCCCTGGTACTACCGCTGGCTGACCGCGAACTTCGGCGGCGATTTCGGCTTCATGGGCTCCCGCATCGCCCGGCCCGACCGGGACGGCATGCGGGGTGGCTTCATCTGGGACGGCGAGCGCATCATCGGCTGCCACAGCTTCGACATCAGCACCGACTGGACCGAGACCGGCACCTACCATCGGGCGATCGAGGCCACGCTGCACCACGACGAGGGCTCCCTGAAGGTCAAGGGGAAGGTGCTGAGCCTGATACCCCTGCGCAACCGCCGCGACGGCCGGGTGACCCGCATCTCCGAGGGCCTCACCGAGTGGACCCTGGAGGACGGCCGGGTGGGCTACGGCCTCTCGGAGTACCTCGACCAGATCATCGACGACCAGCCCGTCGGGCTCGCCGAATAGCGAGCTCACCCGGCTGCTAGCCCCCGGACGCCGGATACCCCCGCACCACGATCTCGGAGATCGGCGCGAAGTCCCGGTCCCCGTCGGTGGTCTCCATGATCGTCAACGTGATCGAGTCGGTGGGAACCGAGGCGACCGGGGTGAACTGCACGTTCGGGTTCTCCGAGAAGGCCTGGCCTTGGGTGATCGCGCCGTCGAAGGCCCACTCGACCGACCGGATGCGGCGGTTCTCGAAGAACCGGTCGGTGCCGTCGACGGGGTCGACCTTGGCGTACCCGGGGATGAGGCCGACCTCGGTGATGACCACCGGGCCCTCGGCGAACTGGAAGGTGATCGTCTCCCCGACCCCGGACCCGGGCGTGCGCCAGGCCGTCGTCGGATCGCCGTCGACGGTGTTCTCGACCGTGTAGGTGACGAGGTCGCCCCCGGCGTCGGGGGCGTCGGGGGCGGTGGACGAGGCCGACAGCCCGACCGGGGTGAGGTTCCGCACGGCCGGAGGCAGTGTGGTGGACGTCGTCGTCGTCGTGGTGGACGTCGTGGTCGGCGTGCTCGTGGTAGTCGGCGCCACAGTGGTCTCGCTCGACGGGGGCGGCGACAGGTCCTCGGCGTCCTCGCCGCCGTCGTCGTCCCGGTTCAGGAGGACGAAGGTCAGGACGCCGACGAGGATGACGACGAGGGCAGCCAGCCACCATTTCGAACCACTCCCCGCCGGCTCCGGCCGCGGCGCGACCGGGGCCGGCGCCGGCGGCGGGAGCAGGGCGTCCTTGGGGGTCGAGGCCAGTGGGGCGATCGGGGCGGCGACCACCACGGTCTCGCCCGAGTCGGCCCGCGCTCCCTCCTCGAGCGCCACCGGCAGCGGGGTGACGGGCACCCCGAGGCCCTGTTGGGCCCCGCGCAGAGCCTGGCCGAACTCGGCCGCCGTGGCGTAGCGCTGGGCCGGGTCCTTGGCCATGCCCCGGTTGATGACGGCGGCCAGCGCCGGCGGGACTCCCGCGGCGCCGAGGTCCGGGGGCGGCTCGGACAGCACCCGGTTCATCACGGCGAGGGTGCTCTCGTCGGTCGGCTTCACGAACGCCGGGGTCCCGGTGAGGAGCTGGTGCAGGGTCGACGCCAGGCCGTAGACGTCGCTGGCGGCGCTCGCAGGCCGGCCCTGCAGCGCCTCGGGGGCGGTGTGGGCCGGCGTGCCGGTCACCATGCCGCTGGCCGTCAGGTGGGCGCCGCCCTCCAGCCGGGCGATGCCGAAGTCCGCCAGGACCGGCTCGCCGAAGGACGACACCAGGATGTTCTCAGGCTTGATGTCCCGGTGCAGGACGCCGGCGCGGTGGGCCGATTCGAGGGCACCCGACAGCTTGACCCCGATGTCGGCCACCTCGGCCCATGGCACCGGGCCCCGGTTCCGCAGGCGGTCGCCGAGTGACCCCGCCGGCTGGTAGCCCATGATCAGGTAGGGCAGGCCGTCGCCGGTCTCCCCCGCCCCGTGGACGGTGATGATGTTCGGGTGTTCGGACAGGGCCCCGACGGCCCGGAGCTCCTGTTCGAACCGGTGCCGCAGCCGCTCGTCCACGCCGGCGACGGTGACGACCTTGACGGCGACGTCGCGGGAGAATGTGGGCTGGCGACCCTTGTAGACCACGGCCATGCCGCCGCGGCCGATCTCGGTGAGGTCCACGACCCCGGGGATCTCCATTGCCACTAGGGGAGACCCACTACTGCGGCGCCAGGGCCCGCAGAGCCTCCCGCTCGGACAGGGCCCCCGGGAACGGCAGGAGGGCGATCGCCGGCGTGTCCACACCGTTGGCCCGGTAGCGCGCGAGGTGCTCTCGGCAGGCTTCAGGGGGACCGTGGACGATCAGCTGGTCGACGACCTCGTCCGGGATGACCTCGAGGGCGGCAGCCCGGTCCCCCGCCTTCCAGGCGTCCCACATCGGGGTCAGGACCTCGCCCCGGCCGAGCCACTCGTGGAAGGCGGCGTAGACCGGCACGTTCAGATAGGCGGCGATGGCGAAGCGGCCGGCGGCCCGCATGGCGTCGGCGTCGTCGGACACGGCCACGAAGATGCGGGCCACGACCTCCTTGTCCTCGCCGTAGGACTTCACGATCGGGGCCACCGTCGACACGTCGTCGGCCGACAGCCAGTTGATGATGGCCCCGTCACCCTCCCGACCGGCGAGGCGCAGCATCTGCTCGCGCAAGGGCGGCGACGAGGATGGGGACGGGCTCGCTCGGGGGCACGCCCAGCTTGAAGCCGTTCACCTTGAACGTGTCGTACTCGTGCCGGACCTTCTCGCCGCTCAGGGCGTCCCGGAGGAAGCGCACCACGTCCCGAGTCCGCTTGTAGGGCTCCTCGAAGGGGATGTCGTTCCACCGCTCGACGATCACGTTGGACGAGCTACCGACGCCCGAGGACGAATCGGCCCGGTGCGGCCTGGGCGACCGAGCCGACGGTCTGGGCGAGGCACCCCGGACCCCGCGTGTAGGCGGGGACGATCGCCGTGCCGAGCCGCAGCTCCGGCGCCCAGACCGAGGCCAGGGTCAGCGGGGTGAAGGCGTCGGCGCCGTCGGCCTCGCTCGACCAGACGTCGGTGTAGCCGAGGTCGACCAGCTCGCGGAACCAATCCCGCTGCTCGCCCAGGGGGACCCCGGAGAACGGGACCGTCATGCCGTGGCGCTGTGTCATCTAGGACGAATCCTTCCAGAAGCGGACGATGGTGGACTGGCTGGCGATGGCCAGGAGCTGGCCGGACTCCGACCAGAGGAGCACGGCGCCGTGGCCGAAGCCGCCGTGGACGGCCAGCACCCGGATGTCGAGCAGGACCCAGTCGGTGGGCTCGAGGCGGGCGACCCGGATGGTGTTGTCGAGGCTGTTGCCGCCGGCGGCGAGGCCGAGGGCCTGGCCGATGCCGAAGGGCACGAAGTCGCCCAGCACCGCCAGTGCCGGCCCCGACATGTCCAGCACCTCGGGCATGCGCGCCCACAGGGCGCAGTTCCCAGTGCTGGGCGTGCCGTCGAGGTCCTCCAGCGGGCGGCCGACGGCGAGGCGCTGCTCCATCCGCGAGGCCACCGACTCGTGCTCGAAGCGGTAGTTGCGGACTTCGCACTCGTCGGGACCGGGGACATCGGGCATCGTGGCCCACTCCCCCTCGGGCTCGAAGGGCCGGCTGCCGAGGGCGGCGTTGACGGTCAGGATCTCGGTGTCGGCGGTCCGCCCGACCGCCCGGGCCTGGGTGACGCTGCGGCCCTGGGCCCCGATGGTCACGTCGAACGCCACGACCGAGCCGGGCCGGGCGTAGGACAGGTACTGGGCCGTGGCCCAGATGACGGGACGCTCGGTGATCTCCTCCAGGGCGACGATGGCCGCGCCGAGTCCACAACCGCCGAACAGGAATCCGCCGCCGGCCGTGATGCCGGGCACGACCGGCAGCCGGAAGCCCGAGGGGCGTCCCGTCGGACTCCAGGCCGAGGAAGGTCCGTGCGTCCATGGAGTCGGGACCCTAGGAGAACCCGCACCGGTCGGACAGCACCCGCCGGCGTCGGGCCCTGTGCCAACATCGCCGCCATGTCGGATGCCCCCTGGCAGGGTGATGCCTGCTCCCTCGTCGACGCCTTCCGCTCCGGGGAACGCTCCCCCGTCGAGGAGCTGGAGGCGAGCCTGGCCGCCATCGAGGCCAGCCGGCTCAACGCCTTCACGTTCCTGGACCCCGAGCAGGCCAGGGCGACGGCCAAGGCCGCCGACGTGTCGCTGCCGTTCGGGGGCCTGCCGATGGGCATCAAGGAGCTGGAACCGGTGATCGGCTGGCCGTGGACCGAGGCCTCGCTGGTGTTCAAGGACCGGGTCGCAGACTGGGAGTCCACGATGACCGGGCGGGTCCGGGCCAGCGGAGCGGTGCCCGTCGGCCTGACCGCGGCCAGCGAGTTCGGCGGCCTCAACGTCAGCGTCACCAAGATCAACGGGGTCACCCACAACCCCTGGCGGGAGGGACGCACCGCCGGCGGCTCGTCGGGCGGGAGCGCCTCGGCGGTGGCCGGCGGCCTGGTCACCCTGGCCACGGCCGGCGACGGCGGCGGCTCCATCCGCATCCCCGCCGCCTACAACGGCCTGGTCGGCATGAAGGGCACCTACGGGCGCATCCCCCGGGGCCACCGCACCCAGATCGCCCCCAACACCGTCGTCCTCGGCTGCCTGGCCCGCTCGGTGCGGGACGTCGCCCGCTACTACGACTGCTGTGCGGGCTATGACCCCCACGACCCGACCAGCCTTCCCGAAGGAGGAGGGCTGGGAGCGGGACCTGGGCACCCAGGACCTGTCGGGCAAGACCGCCATCATCCTCCCCGGCCTCGGCTCGGTCCCGCTGGCGCCCGGCGTCGAGGCGTCGATCGTCAAGGCGGGCGAGGCCCTCATCGCCGACCACGGCATGAAGCGGGTCGAGGTCGAGCCCGGCTTCGACATCCCCCGCCTGGGCGTGCCGTGGATGATGGGCAACCTGTCCGCGCTCCTGGTCGACATCGGAGACCGCTGGCCGAAGTGCGCCGAGGACCTGACCGAGGAGGTGGCCTTCGGCCTCACCCTGGCCTGGAACACCTTCGACCTGGAGATGGCGGCGGAGGGCGAACGGCGCCGGACGGAGGCCAACGAGGCCATGGCCTCGCTTTTCGACCGGGCCGACTTCGTCATCAGTGCCACCAACCCCGACCCCGCCTTCCCCGCCGAGGCCGGGCTGCAGTCGACCGGCCTCGGCGACAGGCTGCTGCGCCAGATCGAGACGAACAAGGCGGCCAAGCTGGCCTGGCGGAGCCTCGCCCGCTTCATGCGCCTGGTCGGGGTGGCCCGACCTCGCACGAACCGCGAGCTGCTCAACTGGGTGGAGGTGCGCTTCGCCGACCTGCTCGACATGGGCGCGCTGACCATCCCGGCGAACATCTACGGCAACCCGTCGGTGTCCATCCCGGTCGAGCCCGTCGACGGCCTGCCCATCGGCATGCAGGTGATGGGACGGCACAACCAGGACCGGCTGCTCCTCGATCTGGCCCGCTCCGTCGAGCGGGAGCGGCCCTGGCCACTCACCGCACCCGATGCACCCGTCTGAGTAGCCATTTCACCTACTTTTCGTGGTTCTGAGGCCACCGAAGGTGATGTGACCGACGACCGGACCTTGGGCCCTTTACTTGTCACACCCCCCGGGGAGACTGGCCCCATGGAACGGCAGCTGCGACTCCTGGACCCCCTGGGTGACGAGTGGCGGATCGACGACGAGACCCGTCGGGTCGGCCTCGCCGGCGTGGCCGCGGCCCGGGCCGCCCTCGCCTCGGTCCGCCCTCCGGCCCCGGCGGTGGACCCCGCCGACGCCGCCCACGAAGCCGCCTGACCGACCGACTGCGACCACGTCCTAGGCTCTGGGCATGACCTCGGGATCCCCACGCGACATCGTCATCTGTGAGGCCGTCCGCACGCCCATCGGGCGTCGTGGCGGTGGCCTCTCCACCATGCACTCCGCCGACCTGCTCGGCGTGGCCCTGAAGGAGTTGATCGACCGCTCCGGCATCGACCCCGCCGAGGTGGGCCAGCTCATCGGGGGCTGCGTGTCCCAAGTGGGCCAGCAGTCCTTCAACGTCAGCCGCACCGCCTGGCTCACCGCCGGCCTGCCGATCTCGGTGGCCGCCACCACCGTCGACAGCCAGTGCGGCTCGTCCCAGCAGGCCACCAACTTCGCCACCAGCCTGATCGGCTCCGGCGTGGTCGACGTCGCCGTGGCCTGTGGGGTCGAGGTGATGAGCCGGGTCCCCATGGGCTCCAGCCTCGGCGAGGGCGTCGGCAAGGCGATCCCCAAGTCCTACTTCGAGAAGTACGAGTGGACGACCCAGTTCGAGGGGGCCGAACGCATCGCCGAGAAGTGGGGCATCACCCGCGACGAGACCGACGCCCTCGGGCTGTCGTCCCAGCAGCGAGCCGCGCGGGCCTGGGCCGAGGACAGGTTCAGCACCCAGATCGTCGGCGTGGACGCGCCGGACCTCGGTGAGGACGGCAAGCCGACGGGCACGACCCACCGGGTGGACCGGGACGAGGGCCTGCGGGAGACCACCCTCGAGGGCCTGCGCCAGCTCAAGGCTGTGGCCCGCGAGGACGGGGTCCACACCGCCGGCACGTCATCGCAGATCGCCGACGGCGCCGGCGCCGTGCTCCTCGCCACCCGGGAGAAGGCCGAGGCTCTGGGCCTGACCCCCCGGGCCCGCGTGGTGGACACGTGCCTGGTCGGCAGCGATCCGATCCTCATGCTCACCGGCCCCATCGACGCCACCCACCACCTGCTCGAGCGGAACTCGATGACGATGGGCGACATCGATCTCGTCGAGATCAACGAGGCCTTCGCCTCGGTGGTCCTGGCCTGGCAGAAGGAGACCGGCGCCGACATGGCCAAGGTGAACCCCAACGGCGGGGCCATCGGCATGGGCCACCCCCTCGGCGGCACCGGCGCCATCCTCACCACCAAGGCCGTGCACGAGCTCGAGCGGTCCGGACCTGAACACCGCCCTGGTCACCATGTGCTGCGGTGGCGGCCTGGCCACCGGCACCCTCCTCGAGCGCATCTGATCCGTCGGAGGCAATAGGGGGCGGGATCCGCCCCTATTGCCTCCAATGACTCGCCGCTTCCCCCGACTGATCACGCAACCGAGGGAGGCGCGCCGTGCGCCGAGTCCTGTTCCTGTCATCCCTGCTCGTCGTCGGCTGTACCCGCACTGCAACCCCGCCAACCGATCCCGGTGCGGCGACCGTCGTCGAGGTGGTCGACGGTGACACCGTGGTGGTCGACCTCAGCGGGCAGCACGAGACCCTGCGCCTGATCGGCGTGGACACCCCCGAGACCGTCGATCCCGACCAGCCCCCGGAGTGCTTCGGGGCCGAGGCCAGCGCCCATACGAAGGAGTTGTTGCCCGCTGGAACCGAGATCCGGCTGACTCGCGACGTCGAGGCCCGGGACCGTTACGACCGGCTGCTCGTCTATGTCGAGCGAGCCGAGGACGGCCTCTTCGTCAACCTCGACCTGGTCGCCGGCGGGTGGGCCGACGACTACCCCTATCCGCCCAACGTGGCCCACCAGCGGGACTTCGCCCTCGCCGTCAGCCAGGCCCGCGCCGAGGGCCTCGGCCTCTGGTCCACCTGCGGCAACGCCGACACCCCGACGGGCTGAGCCATCGAGTGACGCAATTCACACCGTATTGCGTGGACCGCAAGCTTGCACAAACTGCAATTATACCTACACTGACCATCGTGACCAATACCACCGGGCTCCGTGAGCGGAAGAAGGCTCAGACCCGTCGCGCCCTGACCATCGCCGCCATCCGCCTATCCATCGAGCGGGGCAGTCCGGACCGGGTCACCGTCGAGGAGATCAGCGACGCCGCCGACGTGTCTCCCCGCACGTTCTTCAACTACTTCTCCTCCAAGGAGGAGGCCATCCTCGGCGTCGACCCGGACCGCCGGGCCGAGCTGCGGTCCGAGCTGGAGCTGCGCCCGACCGACGAGACCCCGGTCGACGCACTCCGGGCGGCCCTCCTGGCCACCGCCGAGGGCATCGACGACAACGGCGAGCTCTGGGCCCAACGCCTCCAGCTCGTCCGTGAGCACCCCTCCCTGACCCCCGGCTACGTCGCCAGCTTCGCCGACTTCGAGCGGGGCCTGGTCGAGGCAATGGCGGCCCGCCTGAGCCTCGACCCCGACACCGACCTCTACCCGTCAGTCGTCGTGGCCGCCGCCCTGACCGTCATGCGGGTGACCGTCAAGCACTGGCAGGCCAACGCCGGCGACACCCCGCTGACCGAACTCCTCGACGTCGCCTTCGACCAGTTGGCCGACGGCCTCGCCGCGCCCCCCTCGCCCTGACCGCCGCCACCTCCGGACCGGATCCCCTCGTGCAGGCCCCCACCACCCCCGAAGCCGTCACCGACGCCAGCCCGCTCACCCACCGCCAGATCATGGTGATCTTCAGCGGCCTGATGCTGGGCATGTTCCTGGCCGCCCTCGACCAGACCATCGTGGCCACCGCCCTGCCCACCATCGTCGGTGACCTCGGTGGGCTCGGTCACCTTTCTTGGGTGGTCACCGCCTACTTGCTGGCGGCGACGGTGTCGACGCCGATCTGGGGCAAGCTCGGCGACCTCCTGGGCCGCAAGCGGATGTACCAGCTGGCCATCGTGGTCTTCCTGGTGGGCAGCGTGCTCTCCGGCCTCTCCACCTCGATGGCCCAGCTCATCGCCTTCCGCTTCGTCCAGGGCCTCGGCGGCGGCGCCCTCATCGTGTTGGCCCAAGCGATCATCGCCGACGTGGTCAGCCCACGCGAGCGGGGCCGCTACCAGGGCTACTTCGGGGCCATGTTCGCCACCTCCAGCGTCCTCGGACCCCTGCTCGGCGGATTCTTCGCCGACACCCTCTCGTGGCGCTGGATCTTCTACATCAACATCCCCCTCGGCCTCCTGGCTCTGGTCGTCACCAGCGCCGTGCTGCCGGCGGGTGTCCGCCGGGCCGAAGTCGTCATCGACTACCTGGGCGCCTCCCTGCTCACGGGCGCCATCACCGCCATCGTGCTCATGACGACGTGGGGCGGCAGCGAGTACGCCTGGTCCTCGCCGGTCATCCTCGGCCTTGGAGCCACGGCCCTCGCGCTGGTCGGCGCCTTCGTGTCGGTGGAGCGGCGAGCCCGGGAGCCGATCATGCCCCTGCGCCTCTTCCGAGGCCCTGTCTTCAGCGTCAGCACGGGCGTGTCCTTCGTCATCGGCGTGGCCATGTTCGGCTGCATCAGCTTCCTGCCCCTCTTCCTCCAGGTCGCGAGTGGGGCCTCGGCCACCAACTCCGGCCTGCTCCTCGTGCCGTTGATGATCGGCATGCTCGGCGCCTCGGTCTTCGCCGGCCAGATCGTCACCCGGACCGGGCGGTACCGGGTCCTACCCATCGCGGGCACGGCCATCGCGGCCGTCGGCCTCCTTCTCCTGTCGACCATGGACGCCGCCACCCCGCGCCCCGAGTCGGGCCTCTACATGACCCTCCTGGGCATCGGCCTCGGCCTGAGCATGCAGGTCCTGGTCCTGGCCACCCAGAACTCGGTCAGGGTGAGCGACCTCGGCGTGGCCACCTCGTCGGTCAACTTCTTCCGGTCCGTCGGCGGGTCGGTCGGCGTCGCCCTCTTCGGCGCCCTCTTCAACTCCCGCCTGGCCTCCGGTCTGGCCGGCGGCGGCCGCGGGGGCCGTCGACGGAACGATCACCCCCCAGGCCATTGCCGCGCTGCCCGCCGGCCAGAAGGCGGCGTTCGTCGATCTCTTCGCCGGGGCGCTGACCAACGTCTTCCTCGTCGCCGTCCCGGTCATGCTCGTGGCCTTCGGGCTGACCTGGCTGCTGCGGGAGATCCCCCTGCGGTCCGCCTCGGGCCAGACGCTGGCCCTGGCTCAGGAGGACGGCGGCGCCGACCGCGGAACTGATCTCGAGGTCGCCCTGGCGGGTTGATCAGCCCGCCAGCTCATCCTCGCCCTGGTCGAGGCGGAACGGCGGGTACTCGTCCCGCAGCAGCAGGACATAGGCCGCCACCCGCACGACCCAGCGGTTCAAGCCCATGATCAGGTCGAACAGGCCCCGGGCGTAGCGCCCGGTGAACAGCAGGCCGATCGCGGCGATGAAGACCAGCACCCCGATCAGGGCGGGCCAGCCGCGACCGTCCTCCCAACCCGCGGCACCCCCGCCCGTCAGGATGCCGACGATGACCAGGTGGGGGATGGCCAGCAGCCACGACTTCACCCACACCAGGCCCTGCGAAAGGCGCTCGGGATACGCGATCTCGAGGGTGGCCGGGTACTCCGGGTGGGCCTCGAGACTGAACGGTGGGTACTGGTCGGTGCCCAGCGCGCTGTAGGAGTAGAAGGCCACCCGCCAGGTCCACGCCATGACCCCGACGGTGAAGTCGAACAAGGCCTTCGGGTAGCGGCCCGTGAAGACGATGGCGAACCAGGCCATGACGCTGACCACCCAGACCGCCAGCCAGAGGACGGCCAGCACGATGACGTGCGGGATCAGCAGCAGCCACTTCACCAGCCAGAGGCCCCGGCTGAGGCCGTCCTCGAGGTGCCCGGTCAGGCGAACCGGCCCGCCGTCGGCGGGCACCGGCTCCAGCGGGGCGACGGGCTGGGCGCCGCTGTGGCGCGACAGACCGATGGCCCCGAACACGAGCAGCAGGCTCCCGGCCACGACGAAGACGAAACCGCCGATCAGCAGGCCCAACGCCAACGGCAGCAACCAGTCCACCTTGGCCGCCACCGATGCATCGACACTCACCCCCGAGGAACCGTCGGCGTTCATGACCACGACGACCCAGTCCCCGCCCTCCAGCTCCCACTCCAGGGGCTCATCGTTCGTGCCCTGGGCCACCCAGAAGTCCTGCTCACCAGGGGGCTCGGCCTGGTCGGCACCATCGGTGAAGTCGTACTCCACCCGGAACGGATCGACCTCGACATCGTCGATCCGGGCCTGGGCCACACCGTCGAGGTAGGCGGCAACGGCCGCCGACGGCCCGATCCCGACGAAGGCCGGGGTCTCCCCGGATCCGTCCACCTCGATGCGGACGGTGGCCAGGTCGCCGGCGTCGAACCAGCGGGCGTCGTGGGGGGACACCCCGAGGTCGAGCTCGTCGGAGGTGATCGCCGGTGTCGCCGTGTCCAGGCGCTCGGCCGACGTGGAGAAGAACCCGTCGCTGTCGCGCTGGGTGGTGTGGGCCCAGGTCAGGCCGGCCCCCACCAGAGCGACCAGCCCGGCGGCCAGCACGATCAAGATGCCGGCCACGATCATGAGGATCCGGCCGACGGGCGCGTGGGACGGCTCCGACGGCGCCCAGAGAGGGGCGGGGGAGGGGCGGGGGTGTCGGTCATGGGCCCATGCTCGCGGTTCCGTCCGAGCCGTGCACCCGTCGACGGTCCCGGCCGCACGACCCGGCCGTCTGACCCCAGCGGCGACCGGTACCGTTCGGGGCGTGATCACACTGGCCGAGCGCCTCGGGTACGCGGCCGACGCCCGGCTGCTGATCCTCAACTGCGACGACCTCGGGTCGGCCCACGCCGCCAACCTGGCGACCTACGAGGCCTTGCGGGACGGGGTCGCTACCAGCGCCTCGCTGATGGTCCCCTGCCCCTGGGCTCGGGACGCGGCCCACCGCTACCTGGGCGAAGACGTCGGGGTCCACCTCACCCTCAACAGCGAGTGGGACATCTACCGCTGGGGCCCGATCACCCAGGCTCCGTCCCTGCTCGACGGCGACGGCGGCTTCCCCCGCACCCTCGAGGACCTCTGGGACCACGGCGACATCGACGAGGTCCGCCGTGAGTGCCGGGCTCAGGTCGAGCGGGCCATCCTCTGGGGCTTCGACGTCAGTCACCTCGACAGCCACATGGGCGCTCTCCAGCTCAAGGCCGAGTTCTTCGACGTCTACCTCGAGCTGGCCATCGACTTCGGCCTCCCGCTGCGCCTCTCCGGGGCCTCGACCGAGAACCTCATCGGCTTCCCCTTCCGGGAGCTGGCTGCGGCCGAGGGCGTCGTCTTCCCCGACCACTTCGTCTACGTGCAGGGCGTCGGCAGCCGGGCCTCGCTGCAGGATGCCCTCTTCGACCTGGCGCCCGGCGTGACCGAGGCCTACGTCCACCCCGCGGTGGACACGCCGGAGCTGCGGGCCTCGTTCCCCGACTTCCCCAACCGGGTGGACGACCACGATCTGGTCACCCACGACACCGGCCTGAAGGCCATGGTCGAACGTTCCGGCGTGACCCTGATCGGCTACCGCGAGCTGCGAGACCTCCAGCGCGCCGAGGGCTGACCCCGGCCTCACCGCAGGCCGGCGAAGAGGTCGCTCTCCGGGAGGTCGCAGTCGACCCGGCTACGGGCCAGGACGTAGTCGTCGAAGGGGTGCACCGAGCGGGAGACCTCACGGGGCAGGCCGAACCAGAACGGCGAGCTCGGGTCGACCTGGGTCGCGTGGGCCAGCAGCGAGTCGAGGCGCACGTCGTACCAGTCGGCGATGTCGATGCTGGTGGTGATCTGGTCGTCCTGGCTGGGGCGCTTGAACCAGTCCTCGCCGAAGGGCGACTCGATGCCGAGCTCCACGAACTTGTCGTGGGTGGCCTGGATGCGGGCCCGGGACCACACGACGTAGTAGAGCTTCTGGGGCTCGAAGGGGTCGCCGGCGTCGGGATACGCGGTCGGGTCACCGGCCGCCTCGAAGGCGGGGAGGCTGATGTCGTGGACCCGCAGGTGGTCAGGGTGCGGGTAGCCCCGCTGGTCGTCGCCATAGGTGATGATCACCTGTGGCTGCTCCCGGCGGATGACCGCCACCAGCTTCTCGACGGCTTCGGGCAGCGGCGCGTTGGCGAAGTTCTCCGGGTGGGCGTTGTGCTCACTGTCGGGCATGCCCGAGTCCCGGTAGCCCATCAGGACGACCTCGTCGTAGCCGATGATCGCCGCGGCGCGGGCCAACTCCTCGCGACGCACCTCGTCGATGCGCTCCCGCACCTCGGGCCGGTCCATCGCCGGGTTGAGGATGTCGCCGGCCTCGCCACCGGTGCAGGTGACCAGGACCGTGCGGACGCCTTCCTCGTGGTAACGGGCCACGGTCGGCGCGCCCTTGGATGCCTCGTCGTCGGGGTGGGCGTGGACGGTCAGCAGGCAGAGATCGGCCATCGGCAGGAACGTAGCGCTGTACCGGCGGGAACCCCACCGGGGTTCAGCCGACGCGGTCCAGGGGGGCGAGGTCGTACTCGCCGGTCTCCTCGTCGAGGGTGAAGCGCCAGCCGAGGCGGGCGGCCATCAGGGCTCGGCCCTCGTCGGGGCCACTGACGATGAGCTCGTCGCCGGCCTCGAGCTGGACATAGCGGCGGGGTTGGTACCGGTACCGGCCGTCGCGCTTGATGGCCAGGATCTGGAAGCCGGGCTCGATGTGCAGCTCCAGCTCACTGAGTTTGGCCCCGTCGGCGTCGGACTCGCGGGCCACCGGGATGCGCAAGACCACCTCGTCGCTCTCCCCCAGGGCCAGGCCGAGGATGGGGTGGATGTCCTCGTCGTGCTCGATGAGCCAGACCATCTGCTGGGCCTGGTCCCCGATGTCCTCCGCCGCTTGGGAGAGGGCCAACAGCCCCCGCAGCGGCGAGGGGTCGATGTCCGCCGCGCCCGCCCGCAGGACCCAGACCTCGAGGCGGTCCTTCATCTCGTCCAGCCGGTCCTCGAGGTGGCGGACCTCCAGCGCCAGGCTGCGGTCGCCGAGGACCAGCGCGGAGTACGCCAGGCCGACCGCGGCCTCGGAGATGTTCTTCATCTCCACGAGGGTGTCGACGGCCCGGTCCAGGTCGGTCAGGACCGCGCCGTCGGGCACCATCGCCGGCGCCCACGCCGAGGCCCCAGCCAGCTCCCGCAGACGGGTGATGCCGGCCGGTGAGCCTTCACAGAAGAGGACGTCGCCCGGCTGGACGACCTGATCGCCCCGGATCTCGTCGATGATCCAGTCCCGGCCCCGCCGGATGGCCAGGACGCGCATGCCGGTGGCCACCGGCAGCTCCAGCGCGGCCAGCGGGCGATTGGCCATGTGCGAGCCGTCCCGGACCAGGACCCGGTGGGCGACCTCTTCGGCCTCGGACAGGTCGGCCACCAGCTCGCGGGGGATGCCCAGGCGGTGCGTGACGATCCGGGCGATGCCGGCCGCCGCGTTCGCGATGCGCTCGATGGCGCTGATGACCTGCAGCACCGAGGCCATCGAGTCGGCCTCCTTGGGCTTGCGCACGGCCAGGATGCAGACCGCGCGCATGTCGTGCACGAGGTCATTCATCTGCTCCTCGAGCTCGTCGACCTCCTCGGCCATGTCGGGATCACCGAAGTACACCGACGCGTAGGCCAGGTCGAGCATCAGCTCGGACGCGTCCTTGGCCTCCGTGAGCATCGAGCGGAGATTGCGCGGTCTGTCATCTGTCACTGGTAGCCGTACTCCGTCCGGCCGGCTTCGCCCATCGATGGCGATCGTCGATGCTGCTCCGCCAAGCCGAGCAGCGTCATTGCTTCAGGGTAGGTCGTCATGCCACTCCCAGCAGGGCGACGGCGATGATGAACGAGAGCGATCCGGCCAGGTCGATCGAGGACGTGACCAGCGGGATGCCGACGTTGTCCGGGTCGATCCCCGCACGGTACGAGACGACGGCGCCGTAGTAGGCGACGAGGGCGGAGCAGGTGGTGGCCAAGAGCCCGCCGACCAGGGCCACGCCGACCATGGCCAGCGGGCCCGGGCTGGCCAGGTCGGCCAGCACCGAGATCAGGTCGGCCACCACCGAGGCCAGGGCGAAGATCGGCACGGCCAGCAGGTAGACGTCGGCGATGTCGCGCCGGGCCGCCCCCGTGGGGAAGGTCGTGGGCTCGATGGTCCCCAGGTGCAGGCGGCTGGTGAGCCGATTGGACAGGATCCCTCCCAGGGACCCGGCGCTGGCCAGGAAGGCGGGAACGAGCGCGAGCAGGGCCGGTTGCTCGGCCAGCGAGTCGAGGCGGCCTTCCAGAATCAGGCCCGCCACCAGGCTCAGGGCACCCGCCACGATCACCACGGCGAGCGACTCCCGCAGGATCTGCTTGAGGATCTCCAGTCGCGACCGCACCGCGAGGACGAGGCTGACCACGGCGGCCACGACCGCGGTCACCGAGGTGACCATCACCACGGCGCGGTTGTCGAGGACGAGGGTGGCCAGGTAGAGGGTCGGCAAGGTGATGAGGTCGCCCGTCGCGGTCACCAGCGGGGCCATCACGTTGTCCGGGTCCCACCGGTAGCGGATGGACGCCGCGGCCAGGGCCACGGTGAAGACCATCAGCACCAGCGAGGAGACGACGGCGGCCAGGAACGAGATGACGAGCAGGTCGGCGACCGAGATGGTGTCCGGGATCCCGAAGCCGACGGCGAAGGCCTTGGCCAGGACGGCGAGCACGGCGGCGGTCACCAGGGTGAGCACCCCGGCGGCCAGGACGTTCTGGCCGAGCACGGTCTCGGTCCGTAGGCCGATCGAGAACGTCCCGGTGTGGATGGAGGTCCCGAGCCGGCTCCCCATGGCCCCGAAGATCGTGCCCCGGAGGCCGATGGCGGCGGGGACCAGGACGAGCAGGCCGGGTAGACGCTCCAGGGTCGAGGTGATGGAGCCGAGGGTGAGGCCGGCCACCAGGCTGGCGAGCAGGCCGAGGGAGAGCGCGCCGAGGCCCTGGAGGACGCCGGCCGGGTCAGGGCCCAGTAGCGCGCTCAGGCGCGCCCGGAGGTTCTCGCGGGTGATGGCCATGACGGATCGGGCCCTCGACGACCCGTCGACCAGTGTGGTGGACCGGCCCACCCGGACCGGCGACCGTCGCGCCCGGGGTGGCGAGGGAGGGCCGTGGCCAGGCGGGATACTGCGTTCCGTGCCCGTCCGCCACCCGAACCCTCGCCGCGCCTCCGCCCTCCTGGCCGTGGTCCTCGCCCTGGCCCTGGGCGCCTGCGGACCCGACGACGGCCGCCACCTCGCCGACCCGGACCCGGCACTGACCGCGGTTCCGGTTCCCACGACCACGCCGACCGAGGTCATCGACGTCGACCCCCCGCTGCAGGGCATCGGCCCGGGCGATCTCACCCTCAGCAGCGCCGACTTCAGCCCGGGCGCCACGCTGCGCGGGCGGTCCGCCTGCGGCGGCTCGACATCGCCCCGCCTCGAGTGGACCGACCCGCCGAACCGCATCACCGAGCTGGCGCTGGTGGTGCAGGACATCGACGCCGACGGCGTCGCACAGTGGATCGTCACCGGGATCCCGGCCGAGGCCGGGCGAGTGCGGGCCGGCGAGGCCCCCGAGGGCGGCGAGGTCCGAGCCAACAGCGCCGGCGACGAGGCGTGGGCCAGCCCCTGCCCCACCGACGGCTTCGCCCACCGGATCGTGTTCACGCTCTACGCGCTCGACCAGCCACTGCCCGAGGGGGCCGGCGACCCCACTTCGGTGGTCACGGCCCTGCAGGCCGCCTCCGGCGGCTCCGCCAGTCTCCTCGGCCGCGCCGCCCCCGCCGTCACCGAACCCGGCTGAGCCACGCCGGTTCCGGCTCTGCTTCGACTCCCCCGGAAGCCGGATCGAGAGCGGCGGGTCAGGCGACGGTGAAGCCCGGCCGGCCGAGCGGCTCGACGGCCTCGACCGTCACGACATCGACGGTCGCCCGGGGTGGGCCCTCGGCGGCCCAGGCCAGGAAGGCGTCGACGGCGGCTTCACCGCCCTCGGCTTCCAGCAGCACCGTGCCGTCGGCCTGGTTCACGGCCCGACCGGCCAGCCCGAGGCGCTCGGCCTCCCGGCGGGCCGTGTCGCGGTACCAGACGCCCTGCACCCGGCCCGACACCACCGCCCGACGCCGGACGAGGTCGCTCACGACGTGTTCTGGCACCGGATTCCGGGGCCAGGGCACGGGAATCCGGGGCCAGAACGAGGATGGGAGGTCACAGGATGACGGCGAGTTGGCGGGAATGGGCCAGGAGGCGGCCGGACCGGTCCCAGATCTCACCGTCCTCCTCGAGGTAGCCGTCGGCCGCCAGGCGGCTGCGGAAGCGCACCAGCAGCCATCCGTCGTCGTCCTCGGGGTGGACCGCCTGGCGCAGATGGACCGTGAGGTCGACCGTCGGCACGCCGAGGTGCTCCGCGGTGACCCCGAAGACGGCCGGGATCCAGGCGTCGGCCGCCTGTACGAGCACGTGGGGATCGGTCGGCTCAGGATCGCGCAGACGGAGCCAACCCCCGGTGACGGCCTCGTCGCCATCGGTGAAGGCCTCCGGCCCGATGGCATGACGGATCTCGAACTGCTCGCGGAGACGTACCCGGAACGGTGGGGACGGCGCCAGAGGGCAGTCCTCGGGATCGGGGACCTCCGGCGCGGGCGCCTCGTGCAAGGAGAAGCCGTGGCGACTCGTCCCGGCCGCTACGAGGGCCAGGGCCAGCACCTTGCCCCCCTGGCTGAGTCGGCACGACACCGCGCTCATGGATCGGCCGGCGCGCTCGACCGTGACGGCCACCTCGGCGGGACCGTCCCCGGGCGGGCGGAGGTAGTGGATCGTCACCGAGCGCGGTGACCGCTCCGGCTCTCCCAACTCAGTGGTGACGGCCCGCAGGAGGATGGCGGCCACGTACCCGCCGTTGGGGCGCTCCACGCGCCAGTCCGGGCGGATCTCGGCCCGGTAGAGACCCTCCCCCAGCGGGCTGACGGCCGTGTCGAGGGCGAAGCGCGAAGGCACGGGGGGAAGGTACCGGCGGCACGACCCACCCGATCCCTCACCCGCGACGGTCGATCGGTCGATGGGAAGCCGTGGTGGTGTGGCTGATGCTGGTCGGGTTCGTGGTCTTCGGCGCCCTCAGCACGCTCGCGTTCAAGCGCAAGGCCGAACGGGACAGCGACCTGCGGCGGCTGGCCGCGGCGAACGGGTTCACCTTCACCGCGACCGACCACTTCTCCTCGACCCGGGTCCCGTTCCAGATCTTCCGCCTGGGCAACCGCTCCCTGGTCGAGAACGTCCTGCTGGGCCAAGCCCGTGACGGCGCGGCGGTGCGGGTCTTCGACTTGACGTCGTGGGACGAGAAGGAGACCGAGAACGGCGTGCAGCGGTCCGGCTACCGCCACATGACCTGCTGCCTCACGGAGACCGACCACTCCTTCCCGCACCTGGTGGTCCAGCCCGAGACGCTGGCCACCCGCCTGCTCGAGAGGGTCGGCATGCCGACGATCGACCTCGAGTCGGAGGCCTTCAACCGGCGCTTCGTGGTCACGTCCGAGGACGAGCGCTTCGCCCGCATGTTCCTGGACCCGCAGGTGATGGAGCTGCTGCTGGCGACGGACGGTCAGTTCCAGTTCGAGGTGCGCGGTCGCTGGGTGCTCGTGGCCGCTCCGCAGCTCCCGGCCAAGCTCGCCCTGTCGCTGGTCGGCCTGGCAACCCGCTTCCGCGAGCTGGTTCCCGCCGTCGTGCGGGAGTTCCACCCCGACCTGCCCGATGTCGTCGAACCGGGACGCCGATGAACCCGCCCCTCCTGATCCTGATCGGCGCCGCCGTGCTTCTGCTGGGGTGGGCGTGGTTGTCCTACAACCGCTTCGCCGTCCAGCGAGAGCTGATCGACAACTCGTGGTCCACCGTGGACACCGAGCTGCGCCGCCGGTACGACCTCATCCCCAACCTGGTCGCCACCGTGAAGGGCTACGCCGCACACGAGCGGGACACCCTCGAGGCGGTCATCCGGGCCCGAGGCCGGGCCGTCGCCGCGACTGGGGCCCCCGCGGAGCAGGCGCCGGCCGAGAACCTCCTGGTCGACGGCCTGAAGCAGCTCTTCGCCGTGGCCGAGGCCTACCCCGACCTGCGGGCCGACCGGCACTTCCTCGAACTGCAGCTGGAGCTGGCGGCCACCGAGAACCGGATCCAGGCCGCCCGCCGTATCTTCAACGGCAACGTCCGCGACCTGAACCGCAGGGTCGAACAGGTGCCGTCGAACCTGATCGCCAAGCTCGGCGGCTTCCGCCGGGCCGAGTACTTCCAGATCGACGACGCCGCCCGAACTGTGCCGACAGCCGCTGTGTAGCTCCGGGCCGACGGCTCTCAGCCGTCTGTGGGGCTTGGGTGCAGCGGAGCGGAGCAGCACGGGGGATGGGTGCACGACGGCGACGCCGGACTTGCTGAGCGCAGCGAAACCAGTCAGAAGCAATACGGCACCCCGTCCCGGGAGAGCTTCAGGAGGCGCCGGGCAACCGTGTGGACGTGGACCTCGTCGGGACCGTCGTAGATGCGGGCGAAGCGGGCGGCCCGGTACATGTAGCTGAGCGGCGTGTCGTCGGTCAGGCCCTTGGCCCCGTGGGCCTGGATGGCCCGGTCGATGACGTTGTGGAGCATGCGGGCGCCGACGACCTTGATGGTGCCGATCTCGATCCGGGCCTGGTCGCCGGTGTCAATGCGCTCTGCGGCCTGCAGCGTCAGCAGCCGACAGGCCTGGATCTCGGCGTAGGACTCGAAGACGTGCTGCTGCATCAGCTGCTTGTGGGAGAGCGGCTCGCCGAAGGCGACCCGGTCGTTGAGCCGCTCGCAGAGGAGCTCGAAGGCCCGCTGGGCCTGGCCCAGCCAACGCATGCAGTGGAAGATCCGCCCGGGGCCGAGACGGTCCTGAGCGATCTGGAACCCGTGACCCCGCGGTCCGAGGAGGTTCCCGGCGGGCACCCGGACGTCGGTGTACCGGACCTCGCAGTGCCCGCCCCGGATGCCGAGGACGGGGGTCTCCCGCAGGATCTCGTAGCCCGGCGTGTCGGTCGGCACCACGATCATCGAGAAGGCCCTGTGGTCCGGCGTGTCGGGCTCGGTCCGGCACATCACGGTCGTGTACGCCGCCCGGTTGGCGCCGGTGGTGAACCACTTCAGGCCGTTGATCACCCACTCCTCGCCGTCGAGGACCGCCGTGGTCTGCAGTTGGGTGGGGTCCGAGGAGGCCACCTCCGGCTCGGTCATGGCGAAGCTGGGCGAGATCTCCGCGGCCACCAGCGGCGCCAGGTAGCGCTCCCGCCATTCGGGGCTCGCGTGCTTGTGGAGCATGAGGGAGTCCTGGAGGGTGAAGGTCCCCAGGGCCAGCTGACCGAACTCGCTGCGGCCCTGGACCTCGTTGACGTAGACGTAGTCGAGGAAGGGCAGCCCACCCCCGCCGAGCTCGGCGGGGTGGCCCAGAGCCCAGAGCCCTTCCGCCTTGGCCTCGGCCTGCAGGCCACGGAGCCGGTCGCGGGCGGCCTCGTCACCGGTGTGCAGCTCGGGCTCGGCCGGCTCCACCCGTTCCCGCATGAAGGCCTCGACGGCAGCTCGCACCGGTCGCACGTGCTCGGGCACCTCGAAGCTCATGGGATCCCCCTGTCTGGCTGGCCCATGGCTACTCCGTCCGGCACGGCCGAGCCGTCGCCCTACTCGTCGACGGCGGGGAGGAGGGCCTTGGTGAGGGCGCCGGAGCGGAAGGCGACGACGACGGCGCCGACACCGACGCCCAGGGCCAGGGCCGCCACCAGGCGCTCGAGGCCGAAGGGCACCGTGGTGGGCAACACCGGGTTGGACAGCACACCGAGCCGGAACACGGCCCAGGTGGCCAGGAACACGCCACTGGCGAGCAGGCCGACCGTCCGCAGCCGTTCGACGGCGACGGCGACCACCGCCAGGACCAGAGCGATCAGCCCGACGACGGCAGGCACGATCGAGGGGCCGGACGCCGACGGCAGGCTCGAATACCCGATCCAGGCCACGGCGGTGGCCAGCGCCGACACCACGGCCACGGTCGCCGGTGGGACGACCTCGGGCAGTCGGGCGGCGAGCAGCACCAACCCCAAGCCGACCACGAGGGCGATCGCGAACCACGGCAACGGGCTGATGTCGTCCTCGAACGTGATCTCCCCGTTGACCTCGACCTGGCTGCCGTCGACCTCCAGCAGGACGGGGGCCGACCAGGCGTAGGACTCGCCCCGGGGCACGGGCGCGTCGGGCCGCATCTCGTGCGTGCGGTGGTCGTGCCAGGCGAAGGTGCCGTCGGTGGCGACCTCCTCCCAGTCCGGCTCCAGCGTGGTGACTTCTACGCCCTGCAGCCGCGACGGGGCGAGGTCGTTGGCGCCGTACCGGTCGTCGTTGATGTAGGCGGCCGGCGAGTTGAGGTTCTGCTCGACGGTCCCGTCCGGGGAGAACCGGAGGTACGGCTCGCCTTCGTAGCCGAGCACGATGACCTCGGTCCCGTCGTCGACCGTCAACGCCAGGAAGGAGTCCCCGCCGGCGGTCTCGATGGTGAAGCCACCAGGGTCAGGCTCCACCGAGGTCACCTCGGACGAGAAGTCCCCCGGCTTGGCGGCGTCGGCGGCGGCCGGACCGGCCCCGAAGACCAGCCCGACCGCCGCCAGGGCCGCCACACGGCGTGCGGCGGCCCAGGCGTTCATCCCGTCAGGATGCCTTGGCGTCTCAGTCACCGACGAGCACCTCGACCTCGGCAGTGGCCTCTTCGAAACGGGACGCGGTCGCCGTCACCTCGATGACCCAGCGGCCACCGGTGACGAGCTCGTCCCCGTCGATCTGGAAGTGGGTGGGTCCGGCCCGGAAGGGCTCCCGGACGATCGGGCCGATGTCGCTGGACGGCAGGGAGAAGCTGACCGTGACCTCGTCGGCCACCTCCGCCGCCCGGCCGTCCTCGTCGTAGAAGTAGAGGTGGACGGCGTTGCGCCCGGCCTGGTTGGGGTCGACGACCACGTTCACCGAGCCGATGTCGCCGAGGGGAACGGTCTCACTGAAGATCCCCCCGATCCCGGCCTCGTTGCGGGCGGGCGTGACGTTCACGAGGACGGCCGTGAGGGCGATCGCCGCCACCAGGGCGAGGGCCTCGAGGCGGACGCTCCGGCGCAGGAGTGACCAGGCCCGAGGCGCCGAGGGTGACCGCTGGATCGCCGGCACCACCCGGAACCGGTTGTGGGCCCCGATCAGGCCCACGACGAGGACTATGGCCACCTTGGCCAGGAGCGTCCAGCCGTAGGTCGTGGAGGTGAGGGCGGACAGCGCCCGGACCTCGGACCACGACAGGGCCGCCCCGGCGAGGGCCACGGCGATCACGCTGACCGTGGCCACGAGGGAGAAGCGGGCGACCATGCCGGCCGACGACGAGTGGTCCGGTTCGTCCCGGCGGCCGGCCAGGGTGGCGGCCAACAGCACCAGGCCCCCGAACCACGCGGCCGCGGCCAGGGTGTGCACGATCGCGGCACCGACAGCCAGCACCTCGTTGTCCGTGCTCCGGCTGTGACCGCTGAGGGCGAAGGACCCGGCCGCCAGCGCGGCGCCGATCGCCACGGGCACCCGCCATCGGTCACCCAGCACCAGCAGGCCGAGCCCGATGAGGCCGAGCAAGGTGGCCGCGCCGACCCCGTCCGACAGCACCTCGCCGAACACGCCGGACTCGGTGATCGCCCCGATGCCCTGGCCGGTCGCCAGCGTGGCCTGGAGCGGGAGGGCGGCCAGGATCCCGACGGCGCCGACCACGGCGCCGATGCGTACGAGCCGGCGGAGGCGGTCCCGATCGGACCCGCGGTCGTGGACGAAGGCCAGGAACACCGCCCCGCCCGCCGCGAGCAACGTCCCGGCGTAGGCCAGGAAGCGGAACACGGCCGCCGCGATCTCCCAGACCCGGTCGTCGCCCTCGTCGAAGAACCGGCCGAGGAGGCTGGGATCGGCCTCGACGTCGCCGACGCTGAACACCAGGCCGCCCTGGACGGGATGGCCGTCGGCGGAGACGACGCGGTAGGTGACGACGTAGGCCCCGTCCGGCAGGTCGGGTTCGAGGTCGACCTCCACCACTGCTCCGTCGGTGCGGGTCTCGCCCGCGTCGACCCGGTCCCCACCGGACTCGTAGACCCGGACGCCACCCAGCTCGGCTGACACCGGCTCGGTGAACTCGAGGGTCACCGCCTGGGGCGGGGTGTCGAGCCGTGCGCCGTCGTCGGGGTTCGACGCCTCCAGCGCGGCATGGGCCGAGGCGGGCCCCGCGCCGAACAGCACGAGCGCTGCGGCCAGGGCCGCAGCCGCGACGAGCCGCTTCACGCGGCCGGGACCAGGCGGGCCGAGGACTCCTCGTCGCGACGGGCCAGCAGCCAGAGGAGGGCGACGCCGACGATCTCCAGGAGGTGGACGGCCTCACCGGCGCCGCCGATCGTGCCCGTCACCACGTCGACCACGGCACCGAACGTCAGCACACCAGCCAACGCCGCCCCGAGCGGCAACATCCCCCGGGCCCGGGCGGGCTGCCAGGCCGCCACCAGGAGGCCGACCGCGAGAGCGGCCGACCAGCTACCGAGCTCGCGGGTGGTGTGGACGCCGTCGCCGCTGGACCCGGTCAGCAAAGCGGGCATGGCGACCAGGAGCTGCGCCAGGGCCACCAGGACGAGGCTCCAGCGAGCCGCCTGCCGCTGGGGGTCGTGGAGCGCTGACGGGTTGGCGGCCATGACTGCGGCGGTGAGGTCGGGCACGGGCTCGGCCGGGATCAGGCGGGTCGACCGGTCGAGGCCCGCGAGGGCGTCGGCGAAGCCGGTACAGGCGACGCAACTGGCAAGATGGCGGTCCAGCACAGCCAGCTCGTCGGCCGTGGCCTCACCGTCCAGTCGGGCGGACAGCAGATCTCGACTCTGATCGCAATGCATGCCCTTCCTGTCGCCTCAACCCCCCGTCTGGTTCCCGTGAGCACCGCGTCCGACGACCGCCTCGACGAGTTGGCCCTCCGGGCCGCCGCGGGCGACCGGGTTGCCCTGTCCGACCTGGTGCGGGGCACCCAGGCCGACGTCTGGCGGCTCTGCGCCCATCTCGTCGACCGGCAGAGTGCCGACGACCTGACCCAGGACGTCTACGCCCGGGCGATCACCGCCCTCCCCCGGTTTCGGGGCGACAGCCCGGTCCGCCTGTGGCTGCTGGGCATCGCCCGCCACGTCTGTGTCGACGAGGTCCGGCGCCGGGCCCGGCGCCGGCGCATCGGCAGCCGCCGGGACCAGGACGTGGTCGAGGTCAGTCCGGACGCGACGGGCCAGGTCGACCTCGACGACCTGCTGAGCGACCTCGACCCCGAGCAGCGAGCCGCCTTTGTGCTGACCCAGGTCCTGGGTCTGCGCTACGCCGAGGCGGCCGAGGCCCTCGGCTGTCCCGTCGGCACCATCCGTAGCCGCGTCTCCCGCGCCCGCGAGCACCTCGTCACGGCCCTCGCCGACCCCGCCGACGAGTACACGGGCGGCACGAGCCCCGGCTGACCAGAGCCGAACCGGGACCTTCGCCCCTGTCCCGATGGGCTGGGCTGCGGTTCCCTGTCCCCCATGACTGCGAACGTGATCTCCACCGGGTCCGTCGACACCCAGGTCGACGAGCCCACCCCCGTCACCGCTCCCGTGGACCCCGCCGATGACGGGTCGCTCCTCACCGACCGGGCCATGGGCCATGCCGGGATCTACGGCTTCCTGGTCGGCACCGTGGTCATGACCACCCTGAGCTTCCTGTTCGGGCTCATGGCGGGGATCGACGCGAAGACCGCCATCGCCGTGGCCCCCGTCCCCGGCGTCGTCGCCGGCCTCTTCTTCGGCATGACCGGCTTCATCGGCGTCTACATCGCCCGCCACGGCCATTAGGCAGGCGCTCAGCGGTAGTCGCGACTGGCGCCGGCCGGGGCGACCGGGAGTGGCTCGATCTTGTCGGCCACCACGTTGGTGACCCCCTCGACCTGCTCGAGCTTGCCCCGCACGAGGATGGCCGCGGCCCGGGCCGGGGTGCGGTAGCGGGCCCAGCAGCCCCGGGAGACGACCACGTTGATGAGGCCGGTCTCGTCCTCCAGGTTCACGAACGTGATGCCCGAGGCGGTGGCCGGGCGCTGCCGGTGGGTGACCACGCCCCCCACCAGGACCCGTTCCCCGTCCGGCATCGTCTTCAGCCGGGCGGCCGTGACCACCCCCCTGCGGGTCAGCTCCTCGCGGACGAAGCGGGTCGGGTGACCGTCGGGGCTGATGCCGGTGGCCCAGAGGTCGGCCAGGGCCTCCTCCCGGGGCTCCATACCGGGCAGGTGGGGGGCCTCGACCCCGGTGACCACCCCGGTCAGGCGGTCAGCGCCGCCCTGGGCCACGGCCCCGGCACCCCACAGGGCGGCCCGCCGGTCCAGGCCGAAGCACCCGAAGGCCCCGGCGGTGGCCAGGGCCTCGAGCTGGGGCAGGTTCGGCCCCCGTCCGGCGGGCCAGGTCCTCGACATCCGGTGTAGGGCCGACCGGCGGCGATCGGCCAGGGCCAGGTCCTCGCCGATCCCCCGCACCGACCCGATCCCCAACCGCACCACCGGCCCGTCCACCCCCCACGCATTGGAGGCACTGCCGGGGCGGATTCCGCCCCCTGGTGCCTCCGACGGGGTTCGGGGGCTCGAGGGTGGCCTTCGCGGCGCTGGCGTTGACGTCGGGGGTGCGCGATCACCACCCCGTGGCGGCGGGCGTCCTGGACCAGGGTGTGGGGTGAGTAGAAGCCCATGGGCTGGGCGTTGAGCAGGGCGGCGCAGAAGGCGGCCGGGTGGTAGCGCTTCAGCCAGGACGAGGCGTAGACCAGATAGGCGAAGCTCACCGAGTGGCTCTCGGGGAAGCCGAAGTTGGCGAAGGCGGCCAGCTTCTCCCAGATCTTCTCCCCCACCTCCTCGGTGATGCCCCGCTCGGCCATGCCGGCGAAGAAGCGCCCCCGCAGCCGTTCCATGCGGGCCACGCTGCGCTTGGAGCCCATGGCCTGGCGCAGCTCGTCGGCCTCCGACGCGGTGAAGCCGGCCACGTCGATGGCCATCTGCATGAGCTGCTCCTGGAAGAGCGGGATGCCCAGGGTCTTGGCCAGCGACTTCTCCAGCAGGGGGTGCAGGTAGGTGACCGGCTCCTGGCCGTTGCGGCGTCGGATGTAGGGGTGCACCGAGCCGCCCTGGATGGGTCCGGGGCGGATGAGGGCGACCTCGACCACCAGGTCGTAGAACGTCCGGGGCTTCAGCCGGGGCAGGGTGGCCATCTGGGCCCGGCTCTCGACCTGGAACACCCCGACCGAGTCGGCCGCGACAGAGCATGGCGTAGACCTCGGGGTCCTCGTGCGGGAGGGTGGCCAGGTCCAGCTCGACGCCCTCGTGCTCGGCCACCAGTTCGAGGCAGTAGCGCAGCGCCGACAGCATCCCCAGGCCCAGCAGGTCGAACTTCACCAGGCCGACCGCCGCGCAGTCGTCCTTGTCCCACTGCAGGACGCTGCGGTTCTCCATGCGGCCCCACTCGACGGGGCAGACCTCGGCCACCGGCCGGTCGCACATGACCATGCCCCCGGAGTGGATGCCCAGGTGACGGGGGAAGTCCTCGACCTCGGCGGCCAGGGCCAGGACCTCGGACGGGGATGTCGTGGTCGACGTGGCCGTCGGGGCCCCGCTGGTCGCTCGCTGTCGGCCACGTGGCTCCAGCGGTCGATCTGCTTGGCCCAGGCGTCCTGCTGGCCGGGGGCGTGGCCCAGGGCCTTGGCCATGTCCCGCACCGCCGAGCGGGCCCGGTAGGTGATGACGTTGGCCACCTGGGCGGCGTAGGCCCGGCCGTGGCGCTCGTAGACGTACTGGATGGCCTCCTCGCGCCGGTCGCTCTCGATGTCGATGTCGATGTCCGGCGGGCCGTCGCGCTCCGGTGAGAGGAACCGCTCGAAGAGCAGGCCCAGCTTCACGGCATCGGCGTTGGTGACCCCGAGGGCGTAACAGACCGCCGAGTTGGCGGCGCTGCCCCGGCCCTGGCAGAAGATGCCCCGCTCCCGGCAGAAGCGCACGATGTCCCACACCACGAGGAAGTACCCCGGGAACCCCAGCTGCTCGATCATCCCCAACTCGTGGTCGATCTGCCCATACGCGCTTCTGGCACCTGATCCAGTCGTCACAGCCGCCGGATCGGGCGCCAGAACGGTCGGTCTCGGGCCGTAGCGGACCTTGGCGCCCTGCTCGGTGAGCTGGCGGAGGAAGGACATCTCGTCGTGGCCGGGTGGGCAGGGGAACGGCGGGAGGTTCGGGGCCACCAGGTGCAGGTCGAAGGCGCACTCCCGGCCCAGGGCGGCAGCCCGGTCGACCGCCCCCGGGTAGCGGGCGAAGCGGCGGGCCTGCTCGTCGCCCGAGCGCAGGTGGGCCCCGGCCGCGGCGGGCAGCCAGCCGTCGATCTCGTCCAGGCTGCGGCGGGCCCGCACCGCGGCGAGGGCCGTGGCCAACCGGCGACGGGACGGGCGTCGCGTAGTGGACGTTGTTGGTGGCCACCACGTCGACCCCGGTCCGGACCGCCAGTTCGGCCAGGCCGTCGTTGCGGGCGCTGTCCAGCGGGTCGCCGTGGTCCCACAGCTCGACGGCCACGTTCTCCCGCCCGAAGGCGGCGACCAGGCGGGCCAGCTCCCGCTGGGCCGCGGCCGGGCCCTGTTCGACCAGGGCCCGGGGCACGGCCCCCTTGCGGCAGCCGGTCAGCACCAGCCAGTGGTCCCGGGCCCGGTCGTCACCGGCCAGCTCCACCAGCGAGGTGCGGGGGGGCGCCCTTCTCCCCCGCCATCTGGGCCCGGCTGATGGCCGTCACCCAACCGGGCGTAGCCCACCGGGTCCCGGGCCAGGACGACAGGTGGTCCCCCTCGGGGTCGGCCGCTGCCAGTGCGTTCGGGCCCACAGCCAGGCATCTGGGGATCAGTGAGCGTGAGCTCTGTTCCGAAGACGGTGGGCAGCCCGTAGGCCCGGGCCGCCTCGGCGAAGCGGACCACCCCGTAGAAGCCGTCGTGGTCGGTGAGGGCCAGGGCCTCCAGACCGAGGCGGACGGCCTCCTCGGCCAGCTCCTCGGCGTGGGAGGCCCCGTCCAGAAAGCTGAAGTTGGAGTGGCAGTGCAGCTCCGCGTACGGCGTGGCCCCCCGCCGCCGCTCCAGCGGGCGGGCCTCGTAGGTGTCCCGCTTGCGGGACCAGGCCGGGCTGTCGCCCCCGTCGGCCCCCGGCCAGTGCGACTGGTCCAGGGGCGTGGCCCACTGGTCCGAGAGCCGTCCTTCGAGCTCCGACCACGTGACCGGAGGGTTCCTCCACCCCATGCCCCGACCGTACCGAACATCTGTTCGCTCCGCCAGCGGTACGGCCCTCGGTGGACGACGGTGTCTCCTGACGCTCATGACGGACCCGGCGGACTCAGCCGGCGGGCGGCTCCCGGAGCCAGTCGGGCCGGCGCTGGGGGCGGCCGTCGTTCCCCACGGCGCCGTGGACGGTGACCGCCGTGGCCCGCACCGCGCCGTCGACGGTCAGCAGGTAGGCGATCTGGAACCAGGCCCGGGCCGTGTCCGCCACCACCACCCCGATGTCGACGACGTCGTCGAAGCGCAGCGGCACCCGGTAGCCGACCCAGGCCTCGACCACGCTCAGGTTGGTCCCGGACCGTGCAGCGCGGCATAGGAGCGACCGAGGGAGCGCATGTAGGCCACCCGGGCCTCCTCGAGGTAGGGCAGGTAGGCAGCGTGGTGGACGATCCCATCGCGTCGGTCTCCGCGAAGCGGGTCCGGATGGGATGGGCGAACGGGTAATCGGCCGGATCCAGGGACGGCCGGGCAGTGGCACGCATGCCCGACGGTGTAGCCCATGACGACCCGACGCCCCTGAACCGAGCCGGGCCCGACCGCGGCGGTCGGCCATGATCTTCCCGTGGACGACGAGACCCTGGCCCGGCTGGCGCACCTGAACTACCTGACCTTCGGGCGGAGAGCGCGCTCTGGTCCGATGCCGGGCGCCGTCGAGGAGGGTGGCGGTGTGCTGCTGCACCGCAGCGGGACCGAGTTCCCGTTCGTGTTCAACGGGGCGTACCGGACCGACGCCGCGGTCGGCCCCTGCCGACGTGCTGGCCCGGGCCGACGAGTTCTTCGGGGACCGGGGCTACACGCTCGTCACCCACCCGGACCACGACGAGGACCTGCCCGCCCACGCCGAGGCCGAGGGGCTGTGGGCCTTCGGCAGCAGCCCGGAGATGGTCTGTCGGCAGCGCCTGACCGATGTCGAGCGCACCGACGGCATCGTCCTGCGTCGGGCCACCGACGAGGCGGGCATCGCCGACTTCGTCGCGGTTGGCTCGGCGGCCTACCCGTCGCTGGGCATGCCGGACACGGCCATGGGCGAGGCCATCGACCGCTTCGACCGGGTGCTCGAGCCCCACATCGCCGTCGTCGTCGCCTACGACCACGACGAGCCGGTGGCCGCCGCTCAGGCCCTGCTCAGCCACGGCATCGCCGGCGTCTACTGGGTCGGCACCCTCGAAGCCGCCCGGGGCAAGGGCCTGGGTGAGGCCGTCTGCCGATGGGTCACGAACTGGGCATTCGACCAGGGGGCGGCGGCCCAGACCCTGCAGGCCTCGACCATGGGCGAGTCCATCTACGACCGCATGGGCTATGAGACCATCTACCGCTACACCAGTTGGTACCGCTCCGGCGAGCGCTGACCGATCAGCTGTTGAAGCCGGGCGGGATGCAGAAGTCGTCGGTCGGCCCCGGCAATACGGCACACGGATGTCGACGTCGCGGATGAAGGTGGTCGTCCGGCCCCACCACCAATCGTCCGGGCGAAGCGCAGGCGGGTCTCGCTGCGGTGCCCACGGGCCCAGTAGTGGTCGACGGCCGCGTTGACGCGGTAACGGCCGTAGGTCGGGACCCGATACGACCAGATGCCCGTGCCGGGATCGTTGCCCTCGCCGTCGATGGCCCGCCAGCGGCCGTCGGGTGTCCTCGCCAGATCGAGATGCTCGCGAAACGGGGGGCGCCGTCCATGTTGGTCACGCGGCCCGCCAGGACGCGGCCGTCGGGGGTCAGGGCGGCTTGGCGATGACCGCCGGGTCCGCCAGCGCGACGGTGAGACGTCGCGAGCCATCGCGTGGTCGTTCCCCACTCGACCCGGTAGCTGTCCGCCCGGAAGCGTGAACTAGGTAGTCGCCCTGCTCGACCGGGGCGCAGTCGACGTACCGGCTGGCCGCACTCGTCCCGCCGCCGTCGACCGGTGTCCCGTCCGGGAGGCAGATGTCGACGTTGGTCGGCCTCCGCCAAGCGGCAACCCGGTCGCCCGCGCATCGGTGCCCCGCCCCTTGACGTGGCCGCACACCTCCCCCGACGCCGCAGCCGGCCTCGGCCCGCTGGCCGCCTGCGAGCCCCCCCCGCCACGCCAGCAGGAGGCCACGAGACGCCGACCAGCAGGGCGACGAGACGACGCATGGGCCCCGACCGTACTTCCGACACCCGGAGGCGGGTCCTCATCCTCCGGGTGATCCGATCGGAGGTCCCGCTCGGCCAGGGCCTCGACGTAGACGGCCCGGGTGGCCAGGGCGCTCGCGCATCTCGGTCAGCATCCCCTCGAAGAACTCCTCCCGGTAGGTCTGGTCGGTGAGGGCCGAGAAGGTGAGCTGCACGGCCGAGAGGGCGGCGATGAGGATGCAGCACCCGGATCAGGTCCCAGGTCAGGAGCACCTCGTTGCCGAAGAGGGTGAAGGCGCCGATCCGGTCGAGGTCGTCGCCGACCCAGGCGGTCATCGTGGCCTCCCGCACGGCCACGAGGCCGAAGAGCACGTAGAAGAGGCCGATGGCCGAGGCCACGAGCACGATCTGGAGGCCCTGGCTGAACACCATCACCGTGGCCATGTTGATCCGGGCCCGGCGGGACAGGGGCGGCGGGTCGGGGACCCCGGCGAGCTCGTGGCGGCTCCACCCCGGTGCCGGGCGAGTCCGACGCGCACGCCGCGCAGGCCTCGGCCCAGGTCGCGAAGGCCGACACCTGGGCCAACTCGCGGCGCTGGCGCAGCACGAGGAACGACGTCCCCGCGACGAAGAGCATCCCCAGGCTGAGCAGGAAGAACGGCGCCTCGAAGTTCGACGCCGACCTGCCAGATCTCGGCGTTGATGAACAGGACGGTCGCGAACAGCAGGAGGAGCGGCAGCGACCGCATCATGAGGTCGGCCAGGTTGGCGAGCTGCTCGGTCATGCGGCCGAGGGCCCACCGGGTCATGGGCACGAGGCCGTAGCTGGTGACGACGATAGCTGACGGCGAGGATCGTCAGGTTGAGGCCGATCACGGCCAGCGCGTCGGTCACGTGGTCCTTGGAGAACAACGCCGGCAGCAGCGCCGGGCCGAGCACGAACAGCGCCAGCTCCGGGGTGCCGACCCGGTCGGGGCGCTGGAGCGGCCGGCGGCCCCGCAGGCGGTTCACGCCACGATGCCGGCCACCAGGATCACCAGGCCGCCGAGGAGGGGCAGCAGCTCGTCCAGGCCCTCCCGGTCCTCGTCCAGGCTGAAGGCCAGCTCGGCCAGGAACACCAGGGTCAGGAAGGGCGCCGCCCGGGTCCAGACGTCGGTGGTGGCCCGGTAGTCCTCGATGAAGTGGGGCAGGCCCTGGCGGACGAACCACCGCTCGGTCCGCCGGCAGCAGGTCGGCCCGTTCGCGGTCATCCATCCCGGAGAGTCTGGCCCGTAGGTTGGGGCCCATGGGAGACGTGCTGGTGACGGGTGGGACGGGCGGCCTCGGCCGAGAGCTGGTGCCGAGGCTGCTGGACGCCGGCCACACCGTGGCGATCACCTCCCGGGACGCCGCCGCCGCGGCCCCCGATGGGGTGAGCGGTGCACGCCGTCGACCTCGCCTCGGGCCGGGGCCTGGCCGAGGCGGTGGCCGGGGTGGACACCGTCGTGCACGCCGCCTCCGCCGTCCGGGGGGCCAAGAAGGTCGAGGTCGCCGGGGCCCGGCACCTGCTGGACGCCATCGGCGAGGCGCGCCCCCACCTGCTGTACATCTCCATCGTCGGGGTCGACCGTCATCCCGTTCGCCTACTACCGGGCCAAGTGGGCCGCCGAGCAGGTCTTCGAGGCCGGCGAGGTGCCGCTGACCGTCCAGCGGGCCACCCAGTTCCACACCCTGCTCCACGCGATGCTGAGCAAGCCGGTCAGCGGCCTGCCGTTCGGCGCCACGTTCCAACCGATCGACACCGGCGAGGTGGCCACCCGGCTGGTGGAGCTGGTCGAGGACGGACCCAGCGGCCGGGCCGAGGACATCGGGGGGCCCGAGGTCCTCCACATCGACGATCTCCTGAGCCAGTGGGCCGAGGTGTTCGGTGCCCGACCCCGCTGCTTCACCATCCCGGCGGCGGGCAAGACCCTGCAGGCCTTCGGCAAGGGCATCCAGACCTGCCCCGACCACAGGTACGGCACCATCACCTGGCGCGACTTCCTGGAAGCCGTCGCCGCTTCTGGCTCCTGATCCTCCGGTCATGGCCGGAGGATCAGGAGCCAGAACGGATCATCAGTCGTAGGCGGCCTCCAGCCACCACTGGCCCTCCTCCACGGCGAGGAGGAGGGCGACACCCTCGTCGGTCAGGACCTGGAAACGGGCCCGGCGGCGGTGGGTAGCGGTGTCCCACCAGCGCTCGTCGACCGGCCACGGCCCGGCCCAGCCCGCCACGGCCTGCGCCGGACCGCCGTCGACGCGGACCCGGGCCGGGGCGGCGGTGGCCAGGCCCCGGCCGCTGACCCCGACGGGGCGGTCGTGGCGGTCCACCACCTCGGCCCGCACCGGGACGGGCAGGACCCGGGCCGGTGACGGGGTGGGCAGCCGGCCCGGCCAGGGGGCGTCCACCTCGGCCCGGGTCAGCGAGCGCTCGGTGAGGTCGACGGCATCGGCCGGGACCAGGCCCACGGCCTCGGCCGGGCTGCGGCCGCCCCGGCGCTCGGGGACGGTGGCCGCCCCCGCCCCCAGGAGGCCGTCCACCCGGGCCAGGGCCCGCGCGGCCCGTTCCGCCGCCGCCGTCTCCCCGCCCCAGAAGCCGAGCTGACGGCCCCGGGCCGCCCCCACCTCGGTGGGCTCGAGGCGGAGCAGGGCGATGCCCGCCGTGGGGCGGCTCGCCGCGCTGGAGCCGAGCCAGCCCTCCAGCTGCCAGCGCACCCGCTCGGCCATGGCCGAGGCGGTGAGGACGCCCTCGTGGCGCCAGCAGCGCTGGTGGACCTCGCCGTGCTCGGTCTCGGCCGTCACCAGGACCTGGGCACAGGACAGGCCCCGGTCGGCCAGGCGCTCGTGGAGGTCGTCGGCCAGGCGCTTGGCCGCGAAGGCGGCGGCGTCGACCCGCTCGGCCGGAGGGTCCAGCTCGACGGTGGCCACCAGGTCGGGCGGGGGTGGCCGGGTGTCGGGTAGGCGGGCGTCGTCGCCCGAGGCCAGCCGGTGGGCCCGCTCCCCCGCCCAGCCGAAGCGGGCCAGGAGGTCGGCCCGGGGCAGGGCGGCCAGGGCGGCCAGCGTGGTGACGCCCAGGCGGACCAGGACATCGGTCAGGGCTGCACCGCCCGCCGAGCCGTCCTCCAGCACCCCCACCGGGAAGGGGGCGAGGAAGGCCGGCGTGGCACCCGGTGGGACCACGACGCCGCGGCGGGCGGCCAGGACGGCGGCGAAGGGGCCGTCGGCCACCCCGACCCGGCTCTCGCCGGCGACGGCGTCGGCCACCAGGGCCGCCACCCGCCCGGCCAGCGCCTCGTCGCCCCCGAAGTAGCGGGAGGGTCCCCGGGTGGGGAACGAGCAGACGCCGGGCCGGGTCAGCTCCACCCGGGGGGTGACGGCCTCCACCGCCCCGGCCACCGCCTCGAAGGCTCGGGCGTCCCGGGCGGGGTCGTGCTCCAGCAGGTCGACGTGCGGGCAGCGGGCCTGGGCCTCCCGGCGGCGCAGGCCGGTGCGGATCCCCTCGGCCCGGGCCGCCGGCGTCGTGGCCACCACCCGGTTGGCGTGCAGGACCACGGCGGGCACGGTCATCGCCACCCCCGCCGCCACCAGCGGCCAGTCCGCGCACCACACCACCATCGTCCGCACCCCACCACCCGTTCCTTCTGGCGCCTGATTGCGGCGTCATCGCGCCGCAATCGGGCGCCAGAACGAGGGGTTCGGGTCATGAGGCGATCCGAACGGCGACACCGACCTGTCGCCGGCGCCCGAGGCGGCGTAGGCGCCAGCCGGAGCCGCGGCGCCGATGCCGGCGATCGGCGAAGCCGGCCCGCCGGAGGCGGGCGAATGGGGCAGCCAGAGGTCGGTGGCGCGGGGGCGGGCGGCCTCCCGGCGGCCGGTGACCTCGAGGTGGACGCGGCGGCGCTGCAGGTGGCCGTGACCCCGGCCCAGCCCCTCCCAGTCCGGGGCGGTCAGGACCAGGCGCAGGTCGGCTCCCTCGGGCCAGGCCGAGACAGCCCCACCCCCGGCCAGGACCACCACGGTCCCCCGCTCCCGGGCCCGGGCGGTCAGGCGGCGGGCGTCGGCCGGGCGGACCCTGCGGTCCGGGGCGGCCACGACCAGGTCGAACCCGTCGAGCAGGGCACCCAGCACCGTGGCCCAAGCCCGGCCCGGTGAGGCGACCACCGCCAGCCGTTCCAGGACCACTCCGGCCTCGGCGGCGGCCAGCAGGCCGGCGGCAGGCAGGCCCACCAGGACGGCCCACGAACCGGCACCGGTGGGCGGGGCCAGCAGGGACCAGAGCAGCGAGGTCGACCCCGGCCCCTCCAGGCCCACCACCGACCCCCGGCGCACCCCCCCGCCGGGCAGCACGGCCTCCAGGGCCGGGGTCGCGGGCAGGCGCTGCTCGTCGGTCAGGGTCACGGGCCGCACCATGTCGCGTGTCGCCGCCGGCGCGGCTCCCCCGGCTACGCCGGAAGCGGTGAACGCCTCTCGAGCTGCTGCGCTCCGCTCCGCAGCGGTGATCCTGTTCATGGCTCCCCAGCCTCGTCCTCGTGGACGACCAGTATCGAACGCCTGTTCGGTTCGCGCAAGAGGGAGGGAACATCGCCCCTCTCCCGGCGTTCAACGGGACATGGACCTCGACCTCGACCGCCTCGCCCAGCGCCGCCAGGAGCTCCGGGACCAGTACCTGCAGGATCGGGAGAGCCGTCCCGACTCCAGCGCCCGGGGTGTGCACCACGTGGCCCTGCTCTCCGCCGACGTGGAGACGACCATCCGCTTCTACCAGGACCTCCTGGAGTTCCCGCTGACCGAGCTGTTCGAGAACCGGGACTACGAGGGCTCGACCCACTTCTTCTTCGACATCGGCCACGGCAACTCCATCGCCTTCTTCGACTTCCCCGGCCTCGACCTCGGCCCCTACGGCGAGGTCCTCGGCGGCCTGCACCACCTGGCCATCTCGATGCCCCCCGACCGCTGGGCCCACATCAAGACCAAGCTGGACGACGCTGGCGTCGAGTACGAACACATGAGCGGCTCGTCGTTGTACTTCCAGGACCCCGACGGCGCCCGGCTCGAGCTCATCAGCGACCCCCTGGGCGAGATGTACGGCTCGAAGGTCGGCTAGGGGGACCCGTGATCGACGTCCGCCCCGCCCGCGAGCGCTTTCACACCGACATCGGCTGGCTGGACTCCTGGCACAGCTTCAGCTTCAGCAGCCACTACGACCCCGCCAACGTGGGTCACGGTCTCCTGCTGGTCAACAACGACGACCGGGTCGCCCCCGGCCAAGGCTTCGGTACCCATGCCCACCGGGACATGGAGATCGTGACCTGGGTGCTGGAAGGGGCCCTCGCCCACCGGGACTCCGCCGGCCACTCGGGGATCATCACCCCGGGCGTGGCCCAGCGGATGTCGGCCGGCACCGGCATCCAGCACTCCGAGATGAACGCCAGCGCCGAGGAGCCGGTCCACTTCCTGCAGATGTGGGTCCGGCCCGACACCACCGGGGTGGACCCGGGCTACGAGCAGGTCGACATCAGCGACCGGATGGTGCCGGGCGCGCTCGTGCCGGTCGCCTCCGGCCAGGGCCACGAGGGCGCCGTCCACCTCCACCAGGAGGACGCCGTGCTCTGGGCTGCCCGCCTGGAGGAGGGTCGGGGCGTCACCGTGCCCGCCGCCCGGCACGTCCACGTCTTCGTGGCCCGGGGCTCGGCCCACATGGCCGTCGACCTGAGCGAGGGCGACGCCGTCCGCCTCACCGACGAGCCCGAGCGCGAGCTCATCGCCACCAGCCCCGACACCGAGGTCCTCGTCTGGCAGGTGTGACGCGGCCCTGAGCAGGTAGACCGTCGCCATGTTGCTGGCCGAGGCGTTCGTCCTGCTCGCCCTAGACACCGACGGGACAGTGGCCCGGGGAACAGCCAACCAGCCGTCGGCTGCCCTGGGGGTGACCGGGGCGCTCATCACCGAGCTGGCCCGGGACGGTCACGTCGACCTGGCCGAGGGGCGCATCCGCCTCACCGGCACGATCCCGACCCACCCGCTGCTGTTCCAGACGCTCGAGAACCTCCGACCCCACGAGGGCAAGCCGCTGAAGAGCCGACTCGCCGCGGTCAAGCATTCGGGCTGGGCCGAGGTCGTCGACGCCATGGTCGCGGCCGGAGCGATCGGCCGGGAGACGCACACCCTGCACCCGACCCGGCACCCCGTGACCGACCGGACAGCCCACGCCGCCCTCCTGGCCGAGGTCCGGGCGGCGGCAGCCGGCGACGGCCCGCTGAGCGAGCGCGACGCCGTCCTCCTGGCCCTGGCCGGGCCCTGTCAGATGCTCGAGGTCGTCGCCCCGGACCGCGCCGACCGCCGGCACGCCAAGAGGCGCATCGCCCAAGCCTCGGAGCAGGTCGAGACGGCCGCCGTCAAGCAGGCCATCGACGTCGTGGCCGCGGCCACCGCCGCCGCCGTGGCCGCGAACGCCGCGGTCTACGGCTGATCCCCGCGGTCGGTCAGTCCCGCTGGGCGAGGAGGGTCTCGACGGGGGTGGGGTCGAAGGGGTGGCCAGTCATCACGATGAGGTGGGTCGCGCCGGCCTCGAGGTAGTCGTCGAGAGCATCAACCTCCGTGCCCTGGATGGCGACGGTGCGCTCGATCTCGGCGGGATCCCGGCCGACCTTCGTGCACCACTCGTCGAGGACGGCGCTCTTGGCCGCGAAGTTGCTGGGCGGCCCGAAGGTGTTCCAGGCATCCGCATACTGCGCCACCAGGCGCAAGGTGACCTTCTCACCACCGCCCCCGATGAGGATGGGGAGGTCACCGATCGGGGCGGGGTTGAGTACCGCCAACCGAGCCCTGATCCGCCGCAGGGATGCCTCGAGCTCGCGAAGGCGGCTGCCGGGGGTGCCGAACTCGTACCCGTACTCGTCATAGTCCCTCCCGAACCACCCGGCACCCAGGCCGAGGTAGTGACGACCGCCCGAGAGATGGTCGACCGTGCGGGCCATGTCGGCCAACAGGTCCGGGTTCCGGTAGGCGTTGCCGGACACCAGCATCCCGAACCGGGCATTGGTGGTGGTCGCCGCCATTGCGGCCAGGATCGACCAGCCCTCGAAGTGGGTGCCGTCCCCGTCGCCGTACAGCGGGTAGAAGTGATCCCAGGTCCAGATGGAATCGACTCCCATCGCGTCAGCCGCTTCCCACGCCGCACGCAGGTCGGCCATCGTCGTGTGCTGGGGCTGGAGTTGGACACCGACGCGGAAGGAACCCATCGGCTGAACCTACCCAGCACCCGCCCGTTCCCGTCGTGGCTCCTGGAGGATCAGCCGGCGGTCTCCGCGGCCCCGGGGACCACCACCTCGACGCCCTCGCCGTAGTAGGTGAACAGGCTCTCGATCTCCTCGAGCAGGCCCTCGGCGGGCACACCCGAGCCCAGGTCCACCGTGATCACGTTGGAGTAGACGTGGACGCCCTCGACCCCGGGTTTGGCCAGCAGGCGTCGGGCCACCTCGTCGGGAGGGCTGGTGCCGTCGACCTCCTCACCGGCGACGTACCGGTGCGGGTCCATGCCCGTGATGGAGCGGTTGATCTCGAAGCGGACGACGTCAGGTCGTGACGTCGTCTTCTGCACGACGGTTACCGGTTGTCCCATGACGGAGCGGCATCGTAGTGCTGCGGAGGGTGAGGGCCGCCAGTGCGATCGACACGATCCCGAGCACGGCGTGCACGACGATGAACGCGGCGTCGTTGTCGCCCAGGGAGATCTGCGCCCCCCGCACCGCCCAGACCCCGATGGTCCACCAGCACCCGACCTCGACGACCAGGGCCTCGACCCGGCTCAGCGCCCGACCCCGGGCCCGCCAGGCCACAGCGACGAACGCCACGCCCAACACCGTGAACGAGAGGGCCAGGGCCAAGCGGGCGGCCCGGCCGGTGGTGGTGAGATCGTCCTGGGACAGGACGTTGTCGATGCGGGTGGTCCACACGAAGAGGGTCCACGCCCCGAGCCCGATCAGCCACCTGCGCATGTGACCGAACCTACCGGGGCGACTAGCTTGACCGAGCAGTCAAGTTCTGGGAGCAACCATGGCCGAACCCACGCTCGAGGCGTTCCGTGACGAGGTCACCGCATTCCTCGACGCCAACGCCGAGCGCAAGCCCGAGGCCCGCGCCGACCAGACCTTCGTCTGGGGCGAGGGCGACGACGACGTCGCCGTCTTCGAGGAGAAGCCACGCGACGTCGAGCTGGCGGAGCTGGCCGAAGCCAAGGTGTGGAAGGCCAAGCGCTTCGACGCCGGCCTCGGCTGGATCACCGGCCCGAAGCAGTACGGCGGCCGGGAACTGCCCGTGGCCTACGACCGGGCCTACGCCTCTGTCGAGGGCAACTACCTGATTCCCGAACCAGAGCTCCTTCGGCATCGGCCTCGGCATGGTGGCGCCGACGATCCTGGCCCACGCCACCGAGAAGGTGAAGGACCTCTACCTGGCCAAGATGTACCGGGGCGACCTGGTCGGCTGCCAGCTGTTCAGCGAGCCCGGCGCCGGCTCGGACCTCGCCGGCCTCCAGACCAAGGCCGTGCGGGACGGCGACGAGTGGATCGTCACCGGCCAGAAGGTCTGGACCTCGGGCGCCCACTACAGCGACATCGGCGAGATCATCTGCCGGACCGACCCCGACCAGCCCAAGCACCGGGGCCTCACCGGCTTCGTCGTGGACATGCAGGCCCCCGGCGTGGAGATCCGGCCCTGCGCCAGATGACCGGTGGGGCCTCGTTCAACGAGGTGTTCTTCAACGACGTCCGGATCCCCGACGACCACCGCCTCGGCGACGTCAACCAGGGCTGGGCCGTGGCGCTCACCACGCTGATGAACGAGCGGGCCTCCATCGGCGCCGGGGAGTGGCTCGGGCATGGGCCTCGGCAACGGCACCCGGCTCATCGAGATGATCCGCCACTTCGGCCTCGACGACGACCCGTTGACCCGCGACGAGCTGGCCAAGCTCTACGAGCACCTCCAGGTGGCCAAGTGGACCAACCAGCGGGCCATGGACAAGGTCAAGTCCGGTCAGGCCCCCGGCCCCGAGATGTCCATCGCCAAGATGGCCCTCACCCGCAACATGCAGATGACCGCCGAGTTCGTGGCCAAGGTGCTCGGCCCCCGCATGGTCGCCGACACCGGCGAGTGGGGCACCTACGCCTGGAACAAGTTCCTCCTCGGCGTCCCCGGCATGCGGGTCGCCGGCGGCACCGACGAGGTCCTGCGCAACATCGTCAGCGAGCGGGTCCTCGGCCTCCCCAAGGAGCCCGGCATCGACACCACCAGCCCCTTCAAGGACCTCGCCCAGAACTAGTCACAGCGGCTCCGCCGCTGTGACTGCTTGGCCGCCCTGCGGGCGGTCGCCTACCGGTTCCGGTGACCCAGGCCCTGTCACCAGAGGTTGTCGCACTCCTCGGCCACGGCGTGGACCGCGGCGTGGAGCTCCTCGGGCAGCGAGGCCAGGGTCTCGGCGTCGACCTCGTCGGAGAAGCGGAGGCGCTCGGCGTCGGCGAGGCCGTGGAAGGCGGGCATCCAGGCCGAGTGCAGCACCATCGGGATCGTCTCGGCGTTGGTGCCGGCGAGCGTGGCGATCGGGCCGGCGGACACGTTGGCGGCGTCGAAGAGGTCGACGCGGAAGCCGTCGTCGTTGCAGACGGGCTGGACCACGTAGCCGTCGTGGCCCCCGGGCTCGCCGCCGGAGTAGCTGCCCGGGCGCGGCACCGCGGGGGGCGAAGGCCGGGCGAGGTGATGTGGTCGGCCAGGTCGCGGTACTCCCAGCGCGCCTTCAGCTCCATGCTGGGGCGCTCGAACGAGCAGAGCGAGCCGGGCGCTCTCCTCCCGGGCCAGGTCGAGGTCGATGCGGTCCGCGTACATCTCCGCCGCCCGGCGGGTGATGTTGCCGGGGCGGCAGCCCTGGTAGGTGACGTGGTGCAGGGTCGGGGCCGACAGTCCCTCGGTGCTCCAGTCCATGGCGGAGAGCTGGAGGTTGAAGGCCCAGTCCTGCTTGAAGGTGCCGACGTGGCTGAGCGCGGCCGGCCTCGGGGTCGAAGACCACCTCGGTGATGGTCTCGGGGGCCATGGCCATGTTGTAGAGGCCGACCGCGGCGGGATCGACCGGGTTGCCGTTCACGTCGACGTCGTCGGGGCGCAGGTAGAGCCCGAGGTCCATGAGGTCCATGCCCTCCCACACCACCGACACCCCGTCGGTGTCGTCCCACCGGGCGTAGTAGTGGCCCGCGGGAGGGGCCATGGTGAAGCACGTCGGCTGGACCGGTGTCCCCGACGGGAGCCCCTCCACCTGCTCCTTGCGGATCAGCCACACCGGCGCGTCGTCGTCGACGGTGACGGTCCGCTCGCCGCCCATCATCTCGGCGGGATCGGCCTTGAAGTTGCCCGAGTCACTCAGGATCACCCAGTCGCGGGTCTGGCTCACCGTGTGGATGGAGCCCGAGAACGACACCCCCTCGAGCGGCCAGTGCGCCACCTGGGTGCCGTCGTGACGGTCATAGCGCACCAGGGACGGGCGCATCCCGAACGTGGGCTCCATGACCGGCTCGAGCTTGACGGTCCACAGGCAGTGCCGCTCGGGGTCGGCCACCGGGTGGGCGGTCGAGAACAGGAACGGCAGCACGCCACCGATCGGCATCGAGCTGCCTCCCCAGCTGTCGACATGGCCGACCTCGGCCACGAACTCGAGGGTGTCGGGGTTGAGCTCCACCGGTCGCCCGGCGTCCCAGGTGGTGTAGAGGCGGTTGCCCCAGGGCAACGGCGCCGTGTTCGACGCGTTGGGCGGCCCGAACGGGGACGTGTAGCCGATGACCCCCGAGGAGAACTGCTCGGGATGGCGGTCGAACAGGCGCTTGCCCGGTGTCTCGATGGAGCGGGTCTGCCAGGCGAAGCGGCCCGGGGCGGCACCGCGTGCCCCCGGCTCGAGGGACAGCCGACAGATCGAACCCCAGTCGAAGATGGCGTACGGGAGATCGTGGCTGTTCTGCGGGCTGGAGAAGACCACCTCGCCGCTGATGTCGACCGGCCATGCTCCCGACACCACCTCCAGCTCGAAGTCGCGGTGCGGTGCGGTGGTCAGCGACGCAGGAACAGGCACGGGAACCCCTTCGGTCCAGCTTGGTTTACAGTGTTCACCACCGTAGCCGATCACCCTCGATCCCTCGGCTCAGGAGAACCATGGACGCCACGCTCGAGCAGACGATCAGGGCCCGCATCGAGATCGAGAAGGCCCGGACCGAGCCGCCGGCCGACGCCGTGCCGGTCCCGCTCATCCCGACCGGGCGCTACACCGACCCCGCCTTCCACGAGCTGGAGAAGGAGCGGGTGTTCGGCCGCACGTGGCTGTTCGCCGGCCACGAATCCGAGTGGCCCGCGCCCGGCTCCTACCGGCTCACCACACGTTCGGGGGCACCCATCGTGGTCGTCCGGGGCGAGGACGACGAACTACGGGCCTTCTACAACGCGTGCCGGCACCGCGGCGCCCCGGTCACCCGGGACGACTGCGGGACCGCTCGCCGCCTGACCTGCCAGTACCACTCGTGGTCCTACGGCACCGACGGCACCCTCAAGGCCGTTCCCGACTCCCGTAGCTTCGCCGAACTCGACACCGGCTCGCTGGGCCTCGTCCCGGTGCGCTGTGCGACTTGGGACGGCTGGGTCTTCGTCAACGAGGACCCCGACGCGGTGCCGTTGTCGGCGTTCCTCGGGCCCGTCGCGGACCAGATGGCGGAGATCGACGGCCCGGCGATGCGGGCGGTGGGGACCCAGGTGCACCACCTCGACTGCAACTGGAAGTTGATGGTCGACGCCTTCCTCGAGGTGTACCACGTGCGCACGGTCCACCCCGACAACGCCGCGCTGCTCTACAACGACCAGTCGGTCACCGTCACGATGCTCCCCCATGGCCACAGCCGCCTGACCGTCGAGAAGCACGACATGTTCCGCGACTTCGCCATGGTCTCCGAGGAGCACGACAACCCCGCGGTCCCGTTGCTCTGGCGCCAGACCTCGACCTCGTTCGGGATCTTCCCCAACCTGGTCGTCCCCATGGACACCGGCGCCTTCACCTTCCTCTGCATGTGGCCCACCAGCGACACCACGACCGAGCTCGAGCTGCGCTGGTACGCGCCGGCGTGGCCCGGCGAGGAGGTCCCCCAGGAGCACCTCGACCGGATGACGCTCTTCGAGACCGTCATGGCCCAGGACAAGGCCAACATGGCGCCGATCCAGGAGTCGGTCTCCTCGAAGGGCGCCCGCCCGTTCCAACTGGGCTGGCACGAGCGGTTGATCCACCACTTCGAGCGGGCCGTCGATCTGGCCATCGGCCCCGACGACCTGCCCCCCGGCACTGCGGTGTCCGACGCCCTCGACGGTTTCGTCGAGCCTGCTTGAGCCGGACCAGGCCACGACGATGACGACGTCGATCGCGATGCGGCGAGGGCGGTTGATCGCCTCGGCCGTCCTCCTGGCCACCCTGGCGGGGTGCGGCTCCGACGACACCGGCGGTGGTGAGACCGCGACGGCCGACACCGCTCCTCCGTCGGCCTCCGAGCTGCCCCCCGGGGCCGAAGACCTCGTCGGTCGCTACGCCCACTACGACGTCGTGGCCTATGAGGACGAGGCGATGAGGACGCTGATCATCAGCACCGGCTTCGCCGACCTGGAGCTGCGAGACGGTGAGCTGTGGAACACCATGCGGTTCTGTCACGCCGACGCCGTGAGCGACCAGGACATCGAGGTCTCGATCTCCGATGCCGCCACCCAGGCCATCGTCCCCGTCGACACGCCGGTCGAGGTGACCCAGGACGACGGGCGCCTCCGGGTCCTGCGGCCCGCCACCCCCACCGGCATCGGCATCGAACTGGCGGACCCCGCCAACGATGCCCTGCCCACGGATCCCGATGACCCCCGCATCGTCGACGCCGACGGCGACGGGAACCCCGGGATCACCTCGACGGTGAGGATCACCGACGAGCTGGAGGGGGAGATCTACCTGGCCCGTCGCGAGATCTTCGCCTACGACGTGACCGTTGTGAGCCCCGACCGCCTCGAGGGCACCATCACCGACAGCTCCGAGCAGCTCGTGCTGGGGGCCAGCGACGACATCTTCCTGACGTCCGCCCAGTGGGTGCAGATCGACGACCCCGCCCGGAACCCGGTGATCTGGGAACGGGTGGACGAGGACTGGGACTGCGACCGACTGGCGGCCGAACGCGACGAGCTCTTCCCGCCGAACCCCGAAGCCGACTGGTGAGCCGCCGGGCCACCGAGATGGAGCACACGATGAACCAAGCCGACCTGCTGACCGGGCACGTGACGGGCTCGGGCGACCAGCCCGACCTCGAGGGCAACCTGTTCCCCGTCGACCGCGAGTGCGACGACCCCTCCCTCGAGGTCACCGGCCGGCTCCCTGGGGGACTGCGGGGCTCCTTCGTCCGGAACGGCCCGAACCCGTTGTTCTCGCCCATCGGGCGCTACCACATGTTCGACGGCGACGGGATGCTCCACTCGGTCACCTTCGACGAGGGCCGGGTCGCCTATCGCAACCGGTGGATCCGCTCCCGGGGCCTGCAGGCCGAAGCCGCGCTCGGCCGGGCCGTCTACCCCGGCCTCAGTGAGGTCATGGACTTCCCCGACCCGGCCCTGGTCGGCGACGCCGGACCGGTCAAGAACCCGGCCAACACCCACATCATCCGCCATGCCGGCCGATACCTCGCCCTCTGGGAGGGCGGCCTGCCGACAGAGGTGACCGCTTCGCTCGACACGGTCGGCGAGTACGACTTCGACGGGAGGCTGAGCGGCGCCATGACCGCCCACCCTCGGCTCGACCCGCGTACGGGCGAGATGTTCTTCTTCGCCTACTCGGTGTTCGAGCCGGTCATCCGCTACTACGTGGTGGACGCCTCCGGCGTGATCGTGCACCAGGTGACCCTCGAGGTGCCCGCCCCCGTGATGATGCACGACTTCGTCATCACCGAGCACCACGCCGTGTTCCTCGACTCCCCGATCGTGTTCGACGTCGCCAACCTCGGCCAGGGGCCCATGGTGCAGTGGCGCCCGGAGAACGGCACCCGCATCGGCGTACTGCCGCGGCTGGGCACCGCGGAGGACGTGCGGTGGTTCGAGATCGATCCGGGCCACGTCCAGCACTTCTGGAACGGCTGGGTCGACGGGGACCGCATCGAGTTCTCCGGTACCCGCTTCGAGCACCCGGACTTCGGCATCGACCCCACGGCCCCGCTCGACCAGCGGGCGGGCGACGACGACCCCCCGTTCCCGGCGCGCTTCTGGGTCGACCTCGCCACCGACACCGCCGGCTGGGAGCAGACCGATGACCTGGGCGGAGATTTCGCCCGGTTCAACGACGACTACGACGGTGTGCGCTCACGTCATCACTACATGGCCGCGGCCGTCGCGCCCGACCGCCGGCTGGGCGACTTCGACAGCATCGTGAAGTACGACGACGCCACCGGCGCCCGCCAGATCTGGAACGCCGGGCCGAGCGGCCACGTCGGCGAGAGCGTCTTCGCCCCCGACCCCCAGGGCACCGCCGAGGACGACGGGTGGTTGGTCAACGCCGTCTTCGACTCGGCCACGGAGCGCACCGACGTGTGTGTGCTCGACGCCCGAGACGTGGCCGCCGGGCCCATCGCCCGCGTCCACCTCGCGCACCGGATCCCCTTCGGCTTCCACGCCAACTGGTTCGCCGCCTCGGACTGATCCTGCATCAGCCCGGAGCCGACCCCGGGCGGCGGTTCCCACGGTCGAGGCGCAGCAGGCGACGGGCGTTGTCATCCATCGTGGCCGCGAGGGCTGCGTCACCCTCGGCGGGGTCGGCGGCCGCGTCCCAGCCCGCCAGGTTGGTGCCGGCCACGAGGCGCTCGGTCCCGAAGGCCCCGACGAGCGCGGCCAGCGCGCCCGGACCGCCGACGTGGGCATCCCACCACAGCCGTCCCAGCCGGGCCTCGACCTCACCGTCGCGGCGGAGGTCCGCGTCGGCCCAGGGTCGCGTGCGAGCGGCATGCGCCATCCGCTCCGCCAGCCAACTGCTCGCGCCCCCGCCGTGGGAGATGCACACGTCGAGCTCGGGATGGCGGGTGAGCACACCGCCGAGCACGAGGGCGGCCACCGCCAGGGCCTCCTCGTAGGCGAACCCCAGCCACAGCTCGGCGTCGAACCGCTCCAGGCGTTCGTCGCGGGTGGGACCGTCGATGCCCGCCGGCGCCGGGTGGACGAACAGCGGTACGTCGAGCTCGGTGCAGGCGGCGTAGACCACGTCGAACCCGGCGTCATCGAGGGTGCGCCCGGGGTCGGTGCCCACGTAGGCGCCGAGCAGACCGAGCTCGGTGACCGCTCGCCGCACCTCTCGGGCGGCCTGCTCCGGATCCTGGAGCGGCAACTGGGCGAGTCCGGCCAGTCGCGCCGGCTCGGCGGCCACCAGATCAGCCATGGCGTCGTTGTGCGACCGGCAGAAGGACGCCGCCGCGTCGGCGTCGATGTGGTGGAAGTAGGTCAGAGGGTTGGGCGACAGGACCTGGAGGTCGATGCCGAGCTCGTCCATGCGAGCCAGACGGACATCGAGATCCATGAACGCCGTCCCCCGGTACCGCACGCCCTCGAGGACGAAGCCGCCCACGCGGAAGCAGGGTGGTCGACCCGCCGCCTCGTCACCCTCGTCCAACTCGGGCCCGTGGGCGCCGGCCGCGCCGAGGGTCGCCTCGAGCACGACGTGGGCATGGACGTCGATCACGGGAACCGCACGGGATAGCGGCCCCAGTAGCCGCGGGTGGTGTCGGGGTCCAGGGTCGGCGGGTCGTCCGGGTCCGGCACGGCGCCGGCGTCGAGCACGGCGCGGACCGCGACGGGGACGAGGCCGTAGAGGTGGTCCTCAGCCACCTCACGTCCCAGGGGATCGACCCCTGCGGCCAGGTCCTGGCCGATGCAGGCGTGCATGCCCAGTCCGAAGCTGAGCCCCCAGGGGGCGACCCCGCTCGGCAGCGGTCGGCGAGGGTCGAAGTCGTCGGCGTCGGGTCCGAACACCGAGGGGTCGCGGTTGACCGCCATCAGGTCGATGACGAGTCGGGACCCCTTGGGCACCTGCACCCCGCCCGACAGTTCGATGTCGGACAGGGCCCACCGCATGGCGATCGGGCTCGAGGGCTGCAGCCGGACGGTCTCGTGCACGCAGCGCTGGAGGAAGGCCAGATCAGTCCGGGCCTGATGGTGGTCGGCCGGCCGGGTCGTGGCCATGGTGAGGACGTGGTGCAGGGTGCGCACGAATGCAGTGGCACTGGTGTGGGCCCCGGCGAGGAGGAAGAAGGCGATCTCGCGGCGGAGCACCTCAGGGGGGAGGTGGAGGTCGTCGTCGTGGGCCAGGAGCGTGGTGAGGACGTCGCGGGGCAGGTCGTCCTCGCTCCGGTCACCGGCGACGACCCCCGCCAGCAGGACCCGACGGCGGGCGATCGACGGGGCGAGGAACTCGGCGTCGAAGGCTTCGAGCGCGGCGGCGACCTCGGCCCGCTTGGCCTCACGGTCACCGGCATAGTGGGCGAGGGTGGCACCCTCGATGAAAACCATGAGGTAGGCGTAGAGGTGGGCCGACTCCTCCGGCGTCGCCGCGGGCCGATCGACCCCAGCGGTCACCGCCGCGAGGTTCATCATCATCTCGTGGCTGAGGCTGACCAGCTCGGCCCGACCCCGCTCGACGTGGGGAGCGAGCGTCGCCTCGACCACCGGTGGGAAGAAATCGTGCTCGTAGCGGGCATGGGTGTCCCGCCGGAACAGGCGGTTCTCGAGGCGACGGCGGGCCCGGTGCTCGTCACCGTGGAGGTTCACGAGGACATCGGCCATCACCACGTCGCCCTCGTCGTACAGCGCCTGACGGAGGTCCTTTTGTCGATAGGCCTCGCGGGCCTGCTCGTAGGTCGTGACGGTGACGGTGTTCGGCTCGCTCATCGCTGATGCCTCTTCGCCTGACGGCTCATCGGCTTGCGGGCCTCTTCGGCCCGCCGATCGTCTTCAACGCTCATCGCTGCTCCTCGGGTCGGCTCCCGGCGACCCACCGGGCCGCTCGACGGAGGATCTCGGCATGGGTCGGGTGGGCGAACGACGACGCGTCATGGCCCAGCAGATCCGTGACGACCCGGCCGGCACCGACCGGGCGGGCCCACAACACCGGGTGGTCCCGGCCGCCGTGCTCGGAGGTGAGGAGCGGGACGATGCCGGGCTCTTCGTCGGAGGAAGCCATAGGCCTCGTCGACGATCGAGAACGACTCGAGGCCGGTGGTGAGCGGGTGGCGCCGACCGGCGTCGGTGACCGTCACCAAGATCTCGCCGAGCGGTGGGTGCGATGAGCGATCCCAGTCCCAGGAGGCGCCCACCGTCTCGTGCCATGCCCGTCGGCCGTCGAAGCAGATCACCGCTGTGTGCAGGGCCAGGAGACCGCCGCCGTCACGTACGTGGGCCGCCACCGCATCGGCCTCCGCCGCGATGAGGACAAAGGCCCACTCGTCCCTGAGGTGGCGGTAGCGCTCAGCCCCCATGGTCCACCGGAGGGCGTTCACGGTGACCATGTCCCAGACGAGATCCGGGTCGACGAGGCACTCGATGCCCTGGTGGAGATCCTCCTCCACCACCGACTCGATGCCTTCGGCGGAGAGCAGCGCAACCAGCCGGCCCGAACTGGCGGCGAAGTCGTGGGTCGGCCCACCGGACAACACGAGGTTGGCCGTCACCTCGGGTCCGGATCGGCGTCGGTGCCGACCGAGTCCACCGACCGTGGACGGGGCAGGGTGCTGATCACGCTGGCCGTGACCCCGCCGTCGACGAGGATCTCGGTGCCGTTGACGTAGCCGGCGGCATCGGACAACAGGAACAGGACCACACCGGCGACGTCGTCACTGGTGCCCAGCCGGCCCAGCGGCACGCGGCCGGCCCGACGGCGGCGGATGTCGGCATCGGCATAGATGGGCTCGGACATGCCGCCGTCGATCAGGCCGGGGGCGACCGCGTTGCACCGGATGCCGTGGGGGCCCCATTCGAGGGCCATCTGGGTGGTGAGCCGGGCGATCCCCGCCTTCGTGGCGCCGTAGGCCCCCGCATTGGGCCCGGCGGCCACACCGTTCATGGAGGTCACGGTCACGATGGCGCCGCTCGATCCCGCGGCGAGCATCCGGCGGGCCACGGCGCGAGCGGTGACGAAGGTGCCGGTGAGGTTGACCTCCACCACGGCCCTCCAGTCGGCCAGGTCGAGGTCGGCCAGCGGCCCGAAGCAGACGATCCCGGCATTGGCCACCAGAGCGTCGGGCGCGGGCTGATCCGTGGCCTCGGCAAAGGCATCGAGGGCCGCGTCAACGGCGCCTTCGTCGGTGATGTCGGCGAGGAGGGGCACGGCCGGCGGGCCGATGTCCCGGACCGCCTGGGCCACCGCCTCGGCGTCGCGGTCGAGGACACCGACGGTCCACCCGGTACCGGCCGCGGCGTGGGCGATCGAGGCACCCAACCCCTTGCCGGCCCCGCTGACGACGACGGCCCGGGTCACGGGTGGGCGATGTCCCAGGTCAGGGGCCGTGACGACCACAGCCCCACCCGCTCGCCCGGCAGGTCACCCCGTTCCGGCCATGGGCGGTCGAGATCGACCGGCACGCCCCGGGAGATCACCTGGCGGAGGTTTCTGCGGTCACCGAGCAGGGTGATGTCGGTGAGGGGGTCGCCCGCCACGACGAGCAGGTCGGCCGCGGCCCCTTCGGCTACGACCCCGATCGTCCCCTCCTCCCGGCGGAGGGCCATCGCGCCGTTCCGCGTGGCGCAGGTGAGCGCTTCCAGCGGGGTCAGTCCGACCTCGGTCACCAGCAGCTCCGCCTCCCGGGCGTGCCAGTGGCCATAGGGGGTGAGGGAGAATCCGCTCTCGGAGCCACAGAGCAGCCGGACCCCGGCGTCGTGGGCCCGTCGGAGCATGGCCGCGGTGGCCGCGATCTCGCCGCGAAACAGGTCGACCTGGGTGCTCATGGCGCCGACCTTGTCGCCGTGCCGGGCCAGGTTGTCGAGGAACGTGAAGGTCGGCGCGACGGCCGAGCCGGACTCGACGACGGCCTCCAGCGCCGCGTCGTCGAGGAAGCTGGCATGCAGGATCAGGTCCACGCCCGCCTCTGCGGCCAGACGGGTGGACTCGGCGTTCCGGCAGTGAGCCAGCGTGGGGGTGCCGAGCGCATGGGCGGTGTCGGTCACCGCGCGGAGCTCGTCGAGGGACCAGGCGGTGAGCTCGCCCGTCCGGTTGGGCAGGGAACCGGTGACGTGGATCTTCACCCAGTCCGCGCCGTGCTTGATCTGCTGGCGGGTCGCCCGCACCATCTCGTCCCGATCGCCCACGACCTGGGCGTAGGCGGCCCTCCCGGCGTCGGGGATGAGGCGCCCGGCGGTGCCGCCGACGGTCGTGAGGAGCGCGTTCATGCCGGCGGCCATCCGGGGACCTTCGACGATCCCGGCGTCGATGGCGTCACGCAGGGCCGGACCCAGGTTCCACAGGCAGTCCGCATCGAGGAAGCCCGTGACCCCGGCCAGGAGGAGCTTCTGGACGTTGAACGCCGCGACGAGCGCAGCCGTGGACTGCTCTCGATGGAAGAACAGCTCGTCGTTGCCGGCCGGCTCCCCGAAGGTGATGTGGCAGTGGGCGTCGATGAGACCGGGCATCACCGTGCAGCCCGTGGCGTCGATCCGTCGGACCGCCTCGGCGTCCGCCTGCTCTGCCACCGCTCGGGAGGCCGCTGGTCCGATCGCCTCGATCCGGTCGCCGCAGACCAGGACGTCGGTGGTAGGCGACGGCTCCGCTCCCGTGCCACTGAGCACCGAGCCACCAATGAGCAGGAGGCCTCCGGCGCTGGTCACTGAACGATGTTAACCGCCCCCTCCGGCCGTGGAGAGTGCGCCGTCGTACGCCGGCGTCAAGGTGCGAACAGCTCGCCCTGCATCGACGGGGGGCGTTGGCGCGGGATGCCGGTCCAGCTCAAGTGGTCCATGAAGACCCAGGTGCGACGGTGGATGGCGCTGGGACCGAGCCACTGCAGGGCCGCCTTGTGGCGGGGGCACGGGTACCCCTTGTTGAACTCGAAGTCGTAGCCCGGGTAGTGCGCGGCGTCGGCCCGCATGATCCGGTCCCGGGTGACCTTGGCCAGGATCGACGCCGCGGCGATGGACAGGCAGCGGGCGTCACCCTTCACCAGTTTCCGGACCCGGCGGCCGCCACCGACGAAGTCCCAGTTGCCGTCGATGAGGACCTGGTCGGGCTCGACCTCGAGGCCGTCGATGGCCCGGGCCGCCGCCAGCTTCTGGGCGGCGGACATGCCGAGCGTGTCGCACTCGACCTGGCTGGCGTGGCCTACTGCCCAGGTCACACACCAGTCGGCGATGCGGTCGTACATGACCTCCCGCTCGGACTCGGTGAGCATCTTGGAGTCCCGGACCTTGTAGACCCGCCGGTCCTGCGGGAGTACGGCGGCCCCGACGCTGAGCGGCCCGGCCCACGAGCCCCGGCCCACCTCATCCATGCCCACGACGACCTCATGACCTGCGGACCAGAGCTCACGCTCGATGGCGAGCGACGGCGAACGGCGCTTGATCGCCGAACGCAGCTGTGGAGCCGTGACCGTCATCCCGAGGCCGACCCTACCGCTGGGTGGGAGCGGGGCCGGGGCTAGCTTGCGGAGGTGGCCGGAACAATCTTGTTCAACCCTGTACTCAGCCCCGGCAGTCGCCTCGTGCTCGACAGCGGGCCGGACCCGGTCCAGTTCAACCCGGTGCTCTCACCTCGGAGCCGGGTCGAGCCACCCACGAGCGAGGATGCTGCCGGCGGCGACGGCTCGCTCTGGTCCCGCAATGCCGTGAACTCGATCGTGTCGATGGGCTCCGCGGGGTCGATCCTCAGCATCGGCAGCGCCGGCTCGGTGCTCTCGATCGGCTCGGCCGGCTCGATCCTGTCCATCGGCTCGGCCGGCTCGATCCTGTCCATCGGCTCGGCCGGCTCCGTGCTCTCGATCGGGTCGATCGGCTCCGTGGCCTCCGTCGGCTCAGGCTTCTCCGTCGGCGCCCTCGGCGGCTGGCGCGAACGCCGGGGTCGCGTCGCGAAGATCGGCGCGGGCGTCCTGGCCGTCGCCGCCGTGCTCGCGGCCCTCAGGCGCTGACGTAGGGAGCCCCTCGGGCACCGGCATCCCGGTCCCCCGCCGACCTCGGTCCCCTGTCCGACCAGGCCTGAGCGGAGGGCTCAAGCCGAGAGGGTCACGCCCGGCTCGCCGTCGGCGACGCGGCCGATTTCGACGAAGTCCGCCTCGGCCAGGTCCGCCACCGCGCCCGGGTCGACGGCGGCCAGGAGGCCGCCGGAGGTCTGGGGGTCATAGACGAGGGCCTGGACGACGCCATCGGCGTCGCCGTCGACGTGACCGTCGAGGTAGTCCCGGTTGCGGGGATCCCCGCCCGTGCGCACGCCCGCCTCAGCCGCCGCACGGGCCCCTGGGTACAAGGGCAGGCGGGAGCCCTCGAGGACCAGCCGCCTGCCCGAGCGGTCGGCCATCTCCCAGCCGTGGCCGGCCAGGCCGAATCCAGTGACGTCGGTGGCGGCGTGGACCGCACCGCCCGCAGCCACCAGCGCCTCCGAGGCGCCGCGGTTCAGCGCCCGCATGCCGAGCGTCGCCTCTGCTGTGTCGGCCGGTGATCCACCCGCCAGCACCAGTCCCGTTCCCAACGGCTTGGACAGCACCAGCGCGTCACCCGGCCGGGCACCCGCCTTGGTGAGGATCCGATCGGGGTGGACCACGCCCTGGACGGCAAGGCCGAAGATGGGCTCGTCGGCGCGGATCGTGTGGCCGCCTGCCGTGGTCCCGCCCGCGAGGGCGACGGTCTCAGCTGCGGCGCCGAGGATGGCAGCGATGGCCGCCCGGGGTAGGGCCTCGGGGAAGGCCGACAGGTTGAGGGCGATCGTCACCCGGGCGCCCATGGCGAACACGTCTGAGCAGGCGTTGGCCGCGGCGATGACGCCGAAGTCGGCCGGATCGTCGACCAGCGGCGGGAAGAAATCGGCGGTGGACACCATCGCCACGTCGTCGGCGACCCGGTAGACCGCGGCGTCGTCGGAGGGGGCGAGGCCGACCAGGAGCTCGGCGTCGACGCTGGCGGGCAGCTCCCCCACCAGGCCCCGCAGCGCCGTGGCCCCCCACTTGGCAGCGCAGCCCCCGCAGTTGGTCCACTCCGTCAGCCGCACGTCCGCCGTCACGCTGAGGAGGTTAAGAGGTCCTGGGGACCGAGTTGCCGCGACAAGCACGTGAAGGTCGGGTAAACCCTGACCGATACGGGGGTCCAAGGCTTGACGTAGAAAGGACCTCGTCGACAATGACGGTCGTGACCATGGCGGAACCAACCGAACGGGTGCTGAGCGAAGGGACCCGCGTCGAGGTGCGCAATCGCTTCGACAGGCGGTGGAACCGCGGCTTCGCCGTCGCCGAGGTCATCGGGGACGGCTACCGCATCCGCCGGACCTCCGACGACCAGCTCCTGCCCTCGCGCTTCACCGCCGACGAGGTCCGTCGCGAGAACCGCCGCGGGCAGTGGTGGTACTGAGGCGTCCAGCCCGACGGGCCGGCACATCCAGGGTCGCCCATTGATCCCGTTCTGGGCCTGGTATCCGCGACCCACCGTGGATGGCGAGGCCCAGAGCCGTCAGGTGAGGTCGGCGGCGACCTCGCGGGCGGCGGCGGTGAGGTCGTCGGGGAGGGTGGCCAGACGGGTCTCGTCGAGCTCGTCGCCGAAGCGGAGCCGCTCCACGTCGGGTGCGGTGACGGCTCGGGGCATCCACGAGGAGTGGAGGATGAACGGCACGGTCTCCCGCCCCGGCGGGGCCAGCACGGCCTCCGGGCCCCGGCTGACGTCGGCGGCGTCGAAGACCTCCACGCGGAAGCCGTCGTCGGACAGGACGGGGACGACCAGCCAGCCCTCGTGACCACCAGGGGCCGTCCCGGCGTAGCGAGTGGCGCCGCCGCTCCCGGACCCCCGGGGGACGAAGCTGGGTGACGTCGGGTAGTCGCCCTCGGCATAGACCCAATCCGACAGCGGCGCCAAGCCGTCTCGGGACAGGGTCACCAACGTGGGCGGCACCTCCTCCGCAGGCAGGTCGGTCGGGTCGACCCGGTCCGCGTAGAGCGCCAACGCCCGCTGGGTCACGACCTCGGGGTGATAGCCGACGGTGACCAGGTGGTGCACGGTCGGTGCCGTCTGGCCCTCGAGGCTCCAGTCCATCGCCGACAGCTGCGTGGCCCAGTACCGCTCTGGCTCACAGAGCGTGGCCCGCTCGGTGACCACGCCTGACTCGGGGTCGAACGCCAACACCGAGGTCCGGGAGGCCGAAAGCGGGTTGGTGTACATCCCGACCAGCGCGGGGTCGACCGGGCGGCCCCAAGCGTCGAGATCGTCGGCGCGCAGGGCCATGGCCAGGTCCTGCTCCGGCGTGTGCTCGAACAGGACGGCGATGCCGTCGGTGTCGTCGTACACCGCGTAGTAGTGCATGACCTCGGGGCCGACCCGAAAGCACCTGGAGCCGACCTCCTGGCCCGGAGGCGTGGCCGCCACCTGGTCCTTGCGGATCAAGTAGACGGGCTCGTCGGGCAGCGTCGTCACCGTCCGCTCCTGGCCGAACATCTCTCCCGGATCCACGCGGAACGCACAGTCGGCCACGATGAGCCAGTCGCGGGTCTGGGTGATGGTGTGCACGGACTGCGGGATGACCCCGTCGGCCACGGGCCAGCGGTCCACGTGGGTCCCGTCCCCGGAATAGCGGATCAGCGACAGCCCGCCCATCATCGGGTTGAAGCTCACCGTCCAGAGGCAGTCCCGCTCCGGGTCGATGACCGGATGGGCGGTGCTGTTGACCATCGGCAGCACGGGCAGGTCCATAGTCGGCGCCCAGTCGTCCCGGTGACCGACCTCGCCCAGGAAGGCCATGGTCACCGGGTCGATCTCCACCGGACGACCGGCGTCCCAGGTGGCAAAGAGCCGGTCCCCCCACGGCAAGGGTGCGGTGTTGGCCGCGTTGGAGAAGCCGAAGGCGCCCATGGTCCCCAGCGCCCCGGGGGCGAAGGCGTCCGGGCGCTTCGCGCGGAGGCGGGCCGAGGGCGTGTCCAACTTGCGCACCCGCCACGCCCAGCGGTCCCCCGCGGCCCCGTGGCTACCCGGCTGCAGTGACAACCGGATCATCATCCCGTCGCCGAAGAACGCGTGGGCGCCTGCGGTCTCGGGCTCGGCGGTGCTGATGAAGACCTCACCGGCCAACCCTGGGGGCACCGCACCGGCCACGCACTCGAGGTCGAGGTCAGCCATCTGGCCCGGAGCGAGGATCGTACGGGGAATGCTCATGGTGGTTCCTTCCATCCGGCGAGTAGCCCGTCGACCACGAGGTCCACCAGCCACTGTTCTCTGGCCAGATCGGGACTCATGGACAACACGGTGGCCACGCCGTGGCAGGCCGCCCAGAAGCCCAACGCCAGTTCGAGCGGTGGCGCCGCCATCAGCAGCCCATCCTCGCTCGCTCGCTCGATCACGGCCAGGGCTTCCGCGAACACGGCAGTGGCGACGGGGTCCTCGATCTCCCCCGGACCCTCGATCAACGCCGGGCGGAACCGGAACATCAGGGCGAACAGGCCGGGGCGTTCCAGGGCGAAGGCCACGTAGGCGTGACAGGAGGCCCGGATCCAGCCCTCCTGGTCGGCGGGATCGAGGGACGTCCACCGACGGGCCAACTCCGTATAGCCCTCGCCTGCCACCAGCCGGAGGAGGTCGTCCTTGGACCGGATGTGGTTGTAGAGCGCCGGGGCCGACACCCCCAGGCGTCGCGCGAGAGCACGCAGGGAGAGGGCCTCAGCCCCTCCCTGGTCCACGATCTCCAGGGCCTGGGCCACGATGGCCTCCCGTTGGAGCAGGTCCCGTTCGGCGGAGGCCGTCACACCTCGACCACCTCGGTCGTCGACGCCGACGCCTGCGCGGCGTCGGCCGGAGCCCGGCGTCGACGTCGCTGGGCCGATCCGATCAGCCCGGCCGGGAACCGCACGGCGATGACCATGAGCAGCAGCCCGTTCAGCGCGAACTGGTACTTGGACGAGCCCTCGCTCAACTCGTCCAGCACCACGGTCAGCAGGCCACCGGCGGTGAGGACCCCGGCCAGGATGGCGGCCACCGGGGTCGCGATCCCGGCCAGGTAGGCCAGGGCCACCGCCACCAGGGACTCGATGGCGCCGAACGACCCCGCCGAGACGACCTGGGCCTGGTAGGCGAGCAGCACGCCGGCCAGTCCGGCCAGGGCGGCCGCGACCGCGGTAGCACCCAGCTTGACCCGAGCGACGGGCACCCCCGCGGCTTCGGCCGCCCGCTCGTTGGCCCGCACCGCCAGCCACTGGCGGCCCGTGGCTCCCCGCCGGAGGTTGACCACCAGGGCCATGGCCGCGGCCATCGCCACCAGGACGAGCAGGCCGAAGGCGACCCGAGGGTAGGCGTCGCCGGGAGCCGCGATGCCGAGGTCGATGCCGAAGAGGCTGGGCTCGGGCACGCGGGCACCCTCGGCCCCACCGCTGAACCAGCTCCAACGGAAGAGCAGCTCCTCGATGGCGATCGAGGCCGCCAACGTGGTCACTGCCAGGGTCAGGCCACGCACCCGAACCGCAGGCAGACCGGCGAGGATGCCGAATCCGACCGCGACGGCGATGCCCACCAGCGGGGCGAGGGGGAAGCCGAGTCCGAGGCTGTCGCCGGCCCGGACCATGGCGAAGCCTGCGGTGCCGGCCAAGGCGAAGGTGGCCAGGGAGATCTGGCCCACCAGGCCGGTGAGGACGACCACCGACAGGGCCACGACGGTCGCGATGGCCGACACGATGATCCCCAGGCGGTAGCTGCTGTCCAAGGTCAGGAGGGCGATGGCCCCGGCCACCACGATCACCCCGGTGACCGCCATCGTGTGTCGGGGCTCGGCCGCCACGGGCAGCCGGCTGGTGATGACCGTGCTCCGGTCGGGGAGACGGTTGCCCTGGACCACGAGGGCCACCACCACGATCAGGAAGGGGAGCCCCTGCTGGAGGCCGACCTCGGGCAGCCACGAGCTACTGGCCTGGACGTTGAGGATCTCGGACTGGAGCATGCCGATGCCTATGCCGGCCAGACCGGCAATGGCGATCGACCGGAAGCCGCCGAGGAGGGCGGCCCCCAGGGCGGGCACGATCAGCAGGCTGGTGCCCGCCGGGTCGAGGCCCGCCAACGGAGCGGCGGCGATGACCGCGAGGCCCGCCGACACCGAGGCCAGGATCCAGTTGGTCAGGCCGATGGCCGTTGGCGACAGGCCGAGGACCAGGGCCCCCCGTTCGTTCTCGGCCGTCGCCCGGGTCGCAAGGCCGAAGCGGGTGGAGCGGTCGACCAGCCAGAGGACGCCGATGACCCCGACGGTCAGCGCCGCCAACGCGTACCGGTCAGCCGGCACCTGGATCCCGAACGCGTCGATCAGCCGACTCGACAGCGGGCCTTCCAGTTGCAGCGAGGTCGCGGCCGGACCCTCGAAGCGAAGGTCGACGACCCCGATCAGGTACACCATCAACCCGAGGCTGGCCACGACCCGAGCCAGGGCCGGGGCCTGTCGCAGCGGCCGGAAGATCAGCAGGAAGCAGGTCGCCCCCACCGCCGCCCCGAGCAGCACGACGACGACCAGCGCGCTGGCGACCGTCGGGCGGTCCAAGAGGGCCACCCGCTCGGGTAGGCCGAGGATCGGCAGCACCAGGTCCCCGCTGCGCCGGAACTCGTAGTAGGCGAAGGCGAGGTACATCCCGATCGCGGCATGGCCGAAGTTGATGACGTTGCTCGCCCGGTGGGTGATGACCACCCCGACCGCGAGCGCGCCGATGACGGCGCCACCCCCGAGGCCGAGGACCAGGTACGTGAGATGCTCGGTCACGAACAGGAGGGCCCTCGACTACTCCGCCGCGGCGAACAGCGCGACGGTGTCGATCCATGCGTCGCTGACCGGGAGGTTCTCACCCGGATCCTCGACGCGCAGCAGCGTCTGCTGGGGGGCGCACAGGGAGGGCAGCCCGTCGATCTGGGCCCCGTCACAGGTGTAGGGGTGACCCCAGAAGCTGGGCTCGTCCTCGGCCGCCTGCGCCGCCCCGAGGACCGCCTCCCGGCTCACGCCGTCGGGCCCGAGGTCCGCCATCGAGGCGTAGAGATTGAGGAACCCACGGAGGCCGACGGTCCCGGCGCCGCCGCCTTCGTCGTCGGCGTAGAGCTCGTTGACCGCGTTGAAGACCTCTCCCTCGATGGTCTCGACGCTGAGAGGCGGGCCCTCCGAGTTGAAGAGCACGCCCTCATGGGCGCCGCCGGCAGCCTCGATGATCTCCGCGTCGGCACAGGCGCCGACCAGGTAGAGCTGGGCCTCGATCCCCAGGTCCTGGTAGGTGGTCATGATCGGGACGCAGGCCGAGCCCGCGGCGGCCACGATGATCGAGTCCGGCTCGGACTCGGCGGCCCGGGTCAGCACCGGCAGGAAATCGGTCGCGGTCAACGGATAGGAGATGAGCTCCAGATCGATGCCGAGAGTGTCAGCCAGGGGCGCGGCATAGTCCTCGGCGGACACCTGGAAGCTCTCGAACTCGCCGTAGGCCAGGACCGACGAGGTCCCACCCTCGTCCGCCGTGTCGGCCAGGAAGGCGCCGAGGCCACCGGTCACCCCGCCGGAGAAGAAGAAGGTGACCGGGCTCTGCTGCTCGACCAGGTTGGCGGGGATGCCGCCGAGCTGGGGGATGCCGTTGTCCTCCAACACGGGCATCGAGCCGTTGCTGGTGACGTCGATGCCGCCCACCAGAGCGACCACGTCCTCCGCCACCATCTCCTGGGCGCAACCAGCCGATTGCTCGGGATCGAAGCTGGTGATGCAGGTGTGCAGCTCGATGGGCCGACCGCCCACCCCGCCCAGCTCGGTGTTGACGAACTCGACGCCGCCCTCGACCGCCCGGCGGACCTCCGGGAACGAGCCCAGGGGGGTGTCCTCCTGGTTGATCATGCCGATCACGATCGGTGCCGCAGCCGGGTCGGCCGCCACCGGCGTGTCGGGCATGGTGCCCATGAACCACTCTTCCCCGGCGAAGCGCTCGACGACGGTGTCGCCCTCACGGACCTCGTCGCCGGTGACGGTCGTGACGTCACTCGAGCCGGTCGCGTCCTCGTCCGGTGCCGGCTCGCTGCAGGCGGCCACCAACACCAGCCCCGCCAACACGCCGATCCCGAATCTCCTGCGCATGGTCCCCCCGGATCTGACTTAACACCGTTCAGTGTCCGGTTAGCATGGCACATCGCCGGCCGCTGACCGCTGGGGGACGCATGACCCATATCGAGATCTCCACCACTGAAGCGGCCACCGCGCCGACGCCGTGGCACCTCCAGGGGAACTTCGCCCCGGTCCGCGACGAGCTCGACGTCAGCGGCCTCGAGGTCATCGGCGGGCTCCCGGAGGGACTCGCGGGGACCTATGTCCGCAACGGCTTCAACCCCCGCAGCGGCTTCAGCCCGCACTGGTTCTTCGGCCACGGGATGCTGCACGCCGTCGACCTGGACGGTGAGGGTGGCGCCCGCTACCGCAACCGCTACGTGGACACCCCGTTCAAGGACCATGACGGCACCGGCCTCGACTGGGTGCTCGACCCTGCCTGCTCGCCCGCCAACACCCACATCGTGCGCCACAACGGCCGGTGGCTGGCCCTCGAGGAGGTGCACCAGCCCTATGCCCTCGATGACCATCTGGACACCCTCGGCGTCGAGGACTTCGGTGGCGCCGTGACCACCAGCTTCACCGCCCATCCGAAGCTGTGCCCCGTCACCGGCGAGCTCCTGGCCTTCGGGTACAGCGTGGTGACCACGCCCTACCTCACCTACTTCCGCATCGGCCCGACCGGCGAGGTCCTTGCCGTCGAGCCGATCGAGATCCCCAACCCGGTGATGATGCACGACTGGAACGTCACCGAGCACCACGTCGTGTTCATGGACCTGCCCGTGCGCTTCGGCCTCGAGCGGGCGATGGCAGGCGACCAGCCGTTCGGCTGGCACCCCGAATCCGGCGCCCGCCTCGGGGTGATGCCCCGCAACGGCACGAACGCGGATGTCACCTGGCACGAGATCGACCCCTGCTACGTGTTCCACCCCCTCAACGCCTACGAGGACGGCGACCGGATCGAGCTGCTGGTGTGCCGTCAGGACCGGGCCATGGCCGGGGGCTTCGACGACATCGAGAGCGCCCGGGCCCACCTCTGGCGCTGGAGCATCGACCAGAGGACCGGCACGGTCACCGAGACCCAACTGGACGACCGCATCGCGGACTTCCCCCGGGTCGACGACCGTCTCGTCGGCCACCAGCAGCCGCTACGGCTACCTCACCGAGATCCGCGAGGAGCCGGGGATCGGCGCGGCGATCGGCTCCGAGCTCTACAAGTACGACCTGCGGACCGGAAGGGTCGAGACCCACACCACCAACGCCACCACCCGACTCGGCGAGCCGGTGTTCGCCCCCGCCGGCCGGGACGCCGACGAGGACGAGGGCTGGGTCCTCGTGTTCGCCACCGACGAGGCCGACGGGATCACCGAACTGCGGGTCATCGAGGCCCAGGACTTCACCGCCGAGCCCGTGGCCCGGGTCGTCCTCCCCCAGCGGGTGCCCTACGGCGCCCACGGGAGTTGGCTCCCCGCTGGCTGATCGGCCACCATCACCAGGCGGACCGGCCGCCCACCCGAGGGAGACCTGATGCCGAAGCTGCTCGACGGGTTCGTCGCCGACAGGGGCGACGAGCTCGCCGTCGCCGATGACCGGGGCGAGTGCACCTGGGCCGAGCTGGCCGACCGGGTCGCCCGGCTGGTCAACGTGCTGGGAGCCGCCGGCCTGGATCCGGGTGACACCTTTGCCCTGATGATGGGCAACCGCCGGGAGGCCTTCGAGGCCTTCTGGGCCGCCGCCCACACCGGGGTCACCTTCGTGCCGGTGAACTGGCACTGGACGGCGGACGAGCTCGCCTACGTGATCGAGGACGCCGGTTGTCGGGCCCTGGTCGTCGACGAGCGGTTCAGCGCGGTCGCCACGGCAGCATTGGCCGACCCCCGCACCGGCTCGATCGAGCTGGCCCTCGTGACCGGCGACACCGACGTCGAGGGGCTGCAGTCCTACGAGACCGCGCTGGCCGCCGCGCCCACCGATGAGCCCGACGAGGCCTTGATGGGCGGCCCGATGTTCTACACGTCGGGCACGACCGGCCGACCCAAAGGGGTCAAGGGCATGCTCTCGGGCGGCGCGGACGTCACCAGCGACCTTCTCCCCCTGATTGCCGGCGCCGTCAGCGAGTTCGTCCCGACCCCGGGCCGCACCCTGCTCGCCGGCCCGATCTACCACTCCGCGCAGTGGGCCTTCGCCTTCCTGCCGATGGTCGCCGGCTCCGCGGTCATCACCCGTCAACGCTTCGACCCCGCCGAGAGCATCCGGTTGATCGACGAGGCGGGGATCACCAACGTCCACCTCGTGCCCGTGCAGTTCAAGCGTCTGCTCGACCTGCCCGCGGCGGTGCGGGACCAGCTCGACGGCTCCAGCCTCGTGGCTGTCTGGCACGGAGCCGCTCCCTGCCCGGCCCCGTGGAAGCGGGCCATGCTCGACTGGCTGGGGCCGAAGGTCCACGAGTACTACGGCTCGACCGAGGGTGCCTTCATCTCGACCATCACCGGGGAGGAGTGGCTGGTCAAGGGCGGGTCGGTAGGTCGGCCCCTGGGGCACATGGAGGTGATCGTCGTCGGAGAGGACGATCAGCCCGTCGCCCCCGGCGGGGCCGGGACCCTCTACTTCCGCAGTGCCCTCGGCTCGGACTTCGAGTACCACAACGACCCCGACAAGACCGCGGCCGCCCACCGGGAGCCGGGCGTCTTCACGACCGGCGACATCGGCTACATCGACGAAGACGGCTACCTCTGGCTGTCCGACCGCAAGATCGACATGATCATCTCGGGCGGGGTCAACATCTACCCCGCCGAGATCGAGACGGTCCTGGCCGGGCACCCCGCCGTGGCCGACGTGGCCGTCATCGGTGTCCCCGACGAGGAGTTCGGCGAGCAGGTGAAAGCCGTCGTCCAACTGGTCGACGGCACCGAGCCGTCCGAGGCGCTGGCCGAGGAGTTGGTCTCCCTGAGCCGGGAGAAGCTGGCCGGCTACAAGCGACCCAGGACCATCGACTGGACCAAGGCCCTCCCCCGCTCCGAGGCCGGCAAGCTCCTCAAGCGCGACCTCCGCGCCCCCTACTGGGATGGCACGGGGCGTCACATCTGAGTGGCTTCGCTGCGCTCAGCAACTCCGGCGCCGCCGAAGCTGCCGATCCTCGGCGCTGCTCCACTCCGTTACGCAGCCTCAGGACAACTACAGCTGAGTGGCTTCGCTGCGCTCAGCAACTCCGGCGCTGCTCCACTCCGTTTCGCAGCCTCTCGAGGGATCCGGACCTCCTGGGCGGGTTTCGCGGCTGACGTGACAGGATGAGGCCACCGCCATGCAGGACACGATGACCGCAGTGGTGCAGGACGAGTACGGCACCGACCCCGACGTGGTGCTCGGGATCGAGGAGATCGCGCGGCCCTCCCCCGGCAGGGGCGAGGTGCTCGTCCGCACCCGGGCCGCCGCCGTGGACCGGGGCACCTGGCACGTCATGACCGGCCTGCCCCTCTTGGCGCGCACTGGCCTCCGGCCTCCGGCGGCCGAAGGTGCGGGTGCCCGGGCGGGACGTGGCCGGCACGGTCGAGGCCGTCGGCAGAGACGTGACCGACTTCGCGCCCGGCGACGAGGTCTACGGCAGCTGCGGGGCGACCAGCAGCGGCTCCTTCGCCGAGTTCGGCCTGGCCCGGGCCAACCGCCTGGCCCAGAAACCGGCCGACCTCACCTTCGAGCAGGCCGCGGCGGTGCCCATCTCGGGCCTCACCGCCATCCAGGCCGTGCGCAAGGCCAAGGTCCAGGCCGGCCAGTCCGTGGCCGTCCTGGGCGCGTCCGGCGGCGTGGGCAGCTACGTCGTGCAGATCGCCAAGGCCGCCGGTGCCGAGGTGACGGGGGTGTGCAGCACGGCGAAGGTCGACCTGGTCCAGGCCCTGGGTGCTGACCACGTCGTGGACTACACCGAGCGGGACTACGCCGAGGACGGCCCCTACGACATCGTCCTCGACATCGGCGGCAGCCGCACCCTGGGCCAGCTGCGCCATGCGCTCACGCCCAAGGGTCGGCTGGTCATCGTCGGCGGCGAGACCGACGGGCGCTGGCTCGGGGGCTTCGACCGTCAGTTCAGGGCCGGCCTGCTCTCCCCCTTCGTGAGCCAGACCCTCGGCCAGGTCGCCTCGCGGGAGAAGGCCGAGGACCTGGTCGCCCTCCGGGAGCTGATCGAAGCCGGCCAGATCACCCCGGCCGTCGGCGGGATCTATCCCCTGGCCGAGGCCGCCACCGCGATGCGCCACCTCATCGACGGCCAAGCCCAGGGCAAGCTCGTGCTGACCGTCTGAGCCCACAACCCGGTGGGTGCGCTATCGCGCGCCCAGCCGCCCGACCGCACACCAGAACGAGATGCCCCTCAGCTGAGGTAGGTGTCGGTGAGGAGATCGCGGTCGCTCAGGTCGGCGGCGGGGCCGTTGGCCGCCACCTCGCCGTGGACGAGGATGCAGACGGTGTCGGCCACCTCCAGCGCCATGGAGAGGTGCTGTTCGACCAGCACCACCCCCGCTCCCGTGTCGTCGGCGATCGAGCGGACCATGGGCAGCAGGCGCTGGACGATGATCGGGGCGAGGCCCGAGGCTCATCTCGTCCACGAGCAGGAGTCGGGGCTCGGCCACCAGTGCCCGGGCCAGGGCCAGCATCTGCTGCTGCCCGCCGGAGAGCAGCCCGGCCTTGCGGTCGAGCAGCGGCTCCAGTTCCGGGAACAGTCCGAGCACCCGCTCCAGCGCCAGCCGCTGACGGCGGCGTCCCCGCACCCCGAGGCGCAGGTTCTGGCGGGCGGTCAGCTCGAAGAAGAGCGAGCGGTCCTCGGTGACGTGGCCCACACCCCGGCGGGCGACCTTGTGGGGCGACCGGGCCGTCGGCGGTCCCCCGAGGACCTCGACGGTCCCGGCGATCACGGGCAGCAGGCCCGAGACCGTCTGGAGGGTCGTCGTCTTGCCCGCCCCGTTGGGGCCGAGGAGGGCGACGACCTCACCCTCCGCCACGGTCAGGTCCAGCCCGCGGACGACGGGCACGCCCTCGTAACCAGCGACCAGGCCCCGGATCTCCAGCACGGCGCTCGGACTCACGACGGGGCGGCCCCCAGGTAGGCGTCGACGACCTGCTCGTCGCCCCGGATCTGCTCCGGCGTCCCGTCGGCGATCACGGCCCCGACGTCGAGGACCACGACCCGGTCACAGACGCCGAGCACGAGACCCATGTCGTGGTCGACCAGCAGGACGCTGACGCCGTGCTCGGGCAGGGTGCGCAGGTGCTCGCCCAGGGCCAAGGTCTCCTCGGTGTCGAGGCCGGCGGCAGGCTCGTCCAGCAGCACAAGGCGCGGTTGGCCGGCGAGGGCCCGGGCTACCGCCACCAGCTTGCGCTGGCCATGACTCAGGTCGCCGGGCTTGGCCGACGCCGCGTCGGCCAGGCCGACGACCTCCAGGGCCCAGGCCACCTGCTCGGACCGCTCGGTGCCCCGTCGCGGGCGAACGGCGTCGGCCAGGGGGTCCCACCACTTGGCGGGGGTCGCGGCCACCCGCAGGTTGTCGACCACCGACAGGTCCTCGAACAGCTCCAGGCTCTGGAACGTGCGCACCAGGCCTCGCCGGGCCCGCTCGGCGGGCGGCAGATCCGACACGTCATCGTCGGCGAAGTACACGGTGCCGCCCGACCGCGGAACGAAACCGGTGACGGCGTCGATCAGCGTCGTCTTACCCGCGCCATTGGGCCCGATGAGGCCGACGAACTCGCCCTCGGCCACCTCGAGGTCCACGTCGTGGACCGCGTGCAGCCCCCCGAACGTGACCGTCAGCTCCCTGGTCGCCAGCACCCCCGCGCCTCCGTTCCGACCGCCCCTAGAGGGGGTCGGGGTCCTCGGCCAGGGCGGCGATGTACTCGCCCACGTCGATGGCCTTGATCGTCGTGGTCTTCATGGTCCCGCGGGCGGCGAGGCGGGTGGCCAGCTTGGCGACGGTGACGTCGTCGGGGGCCTCGATGATGTTCAGGAAGTCGTACTGGCCGAGCAGGGCGTACTGGTGCAGGATCGCCACGCCCAGCGCCTCGACGTCGTCGTTGACCTCGCGGAGCCGGTCGGGCTGGGTGTTGAGCTTGTGGAACCCGTCCGGCCCGATCGTGGAGAGCATCACAAAGATCGGCATGCCGCGACCGTAGCGACCGCGGCCCGACCGTTCAGTCCTGGCGCAGGACCATCTCGATCGGCGGCGACAGGGACGGGGCCGAAGACGGGCCGTTCACGGCGTGGAAGCTCAGTTCGTGGTCGCCGGGGGTGAGCAGGCGCTCGGCCAGCAACGCCCAGAACGTGGCGAACTGACCCTGACGATAGGCCGGAGCGAGGCCGGCGACGGTGCCGTCGACGGCCACGGCGATCCACGGCTCGGGTGCCTCGGCCCAGATCCCCTCGACGTAGGCGGGGAGGTCGGTGGCGCCCTCGGGGACGGTGAAGCTCGGCAGGGAGTACGTCGTCACCGCGAAGTCGGCGGCAGGGCCCTCGGCTGCATCGGTCACCTCGGTGCCGATCAGGTCGCCGTACTCCCCGATGCGGAGCACGGCGTCGGGATCGTCGCCGTGGCCGGCCATCGGGGTCGTGCCTTCGAGCACCACGGCGAAGCCCTCGGTCCGGTCGAACTCGACGTAGCCGTCCTCGTTGGGCTCGACGGTGTTGAAGCGCCAGTCGATCATGCGGGCCGACTTGTCGGACCGGTCGGCCTCGTCGTCGAACATCGAGACGCCGTCGACCTCCCAGGGGATCTCGACGCCCGAGCGACGTCGGCGATGGTGGGCACGACGTCGATGGTCTCGGTCGGGCGGTCGTCGACCTCGCCCTCGGTCTGGCCCGGGAGCTTGACGAACATCGGGGTCCACAGGATCTGCTCGTGGTTGTCCTCCGACACCGCCCGCAGCGGCGAGCCACCGACGAAGCCGACGCCGTGGTCCGCGGTGACGATGACCAGCGCCTCGTCGTAGAGGCCGCTGTCCCGGAGGCTCGTCGAGGGCCTGGCCGAGGAGGGCGTCGGTGTACTCGAGCTGGACGAGGTGGCGCTGGCGACCGAGGGCGGCGGTGGTGTCGTCGTGCCAGTCCCCGAACTCCGCCGACCGGGGCGGGTCGGGCGCCTCGTAGGTCCGGCCCGAGGCCAACCAGTCCCACGGCTGGTGGGGCAGCAGGAAGTGGCCGAAGTCCAGGGTCGGCCGGTCACCCGGCAGCGGCCTCCCGCCCGAAGGCCCGCAGCCGGGCAGGGGCCTCGGCGTCCGATGGCGCCCGGTCGATGATGAAGCCGACCGGGGCCTGGTCGGACCACGGTTCGGCCACCCCCCGGAAGACCGTCGCCGCCTGATCGGCCAGGGTGCGCATGATCGAGGGGGTCGAGGGCTGGGGCCGTTGATCGCAGATGCCCGGTGGACAGAGCTCGGTCAGGTTCTCCACCGCGTCGACGTCGTAGGTGCCGCCCAACAGGGTGAACACGTTCTCGTCGAACCTGGCGGCGACGGGGGCGGGGAACAGCTCATCGGGCAGCTGACCGGTGAGGATGGCGGGCAGGGCTGAGGGCGTCAGCGGCGAGACTCCGGTGTTGTTGCGGAACCAGGTCGACTCCCCCGCCAGCCGGGCGAAGGCGGGGTAGGCGTCGGCGTCGATCCGGCCTTCGCCGTCGAGCAGCGACATCAGCGGGAGCTCGTCGAAAGCGATGAGGACGACGGGCACCGGTTCGGCCACGTCGACGTCGGCCGGCTCGATCCCACCGGTCCGGACGAGGTCGGCCACGGGGGACGCGAACAGGAACAGGCCGAGGAACACCGGGGCGGCGAGGGCGAGGTAGCGCACGACCGAGCGGACCTTCTCCGAGCGCAGGAAGGCCCAGGGCGCCACGGCGGCGACGACGAGACCGACGAACACCAACCAGGACCGCCCCTCGGCGTCGAGCACCGCGGACTTGACGACCTCGATGACGAAGAGCCCGACGCCGAAGCCGAGGATCCCGGCGTGGACCTGCGCCGCGCGCCTCGGGACCGATCGAGCCGGAACGGCTGCTCGATCAGCCAGAGGACGAGCGGCGGGCCGACGACGAGGCAGAACGGCGTAAAGGCCACGATCTCGATCGGGCCGGCCCGCAGCGAGACGAGCTCCTCGGGGGCCTGCTGGATGACGTTGAAGACCGGCTGGGCGACGGTCACCGCCGTGACGCCGATCAGCTCGAGCAGGTACCTGCCCTCGCGACGCCAGGCGGCGCCGTCGTCCTGCCCCATTCGTTCAGACGGTAGTCAGGTGCCGTTCATCACCTTGCCTCGCGTCCGCTCCGCCGACTTCACGGATCCGCAGCACTACGGATGCGCCTGCGCTCAGGGCAATCGCCTCACGCGGCCGTCGGCGGCCGTGCCCACCGGACCGGGCCTCGTAGCCTCGGGCCATGGCGCGCACGGTGTCGGTCGTCCCCCACACGCACTGGGATCGGGAGTGGTACGACCCGTTCCAGCGGTTCCGGCTGCGGCTGGTCGACCTGCTCGACGACCTCCTCGACCACCTCGAGGCCGACCCGTCCTTCCGCCACTTCCTGCTCGACGGCCAGATGGCGGTGGTCGACGACTACCTGGAGATCCGCCCCGAGGCCGAGTCCCGGTTGCGGGCGCTGGCCACCTCCGGGCGCCTGGCCATGGGCCCCTGGTACGCCCTGCCCGACGAGTTCCTGGTGTCGGGCGAGACCCTCGTGCGCAACCTGCAGCTGGGCCTGCGCCGGGCGGCGGCCTTCGGCGGGGCCATGGACGTCGGCTACCTGCCCGACATGTTCGGCCACGTCGCCCAGATGCCCCAGGTGCTCGACCAGTTCGGCTTCGCCCACACGGTCGTGTGGCGGGGCGTGCCGTCGGCGGTGGACCGCAGCGGATTCTGGTGGACGGCGCCGGATGGGACCACGATCCGGGCCGAGTACCTGCCCGAGGGCTACGGCAACGGGGCCCGCGTGCCCGACGACGCCAAGGCCCTGCTGCACCTGGTCGACGGGTTCGTGACCACCCATGACGACCTGCTGGACGGGCCGGTGCTCTGGATGGTCGGCACCGACCACCAGACGCCGCGTCCATGGTTGGGCCGGGTCGTGCTGGAGGCCAACGACCAGCAGGACGACTACGAGTTGGTCATCCGCTCGCTGGCCGAGCACCTGGCGTCGGCGCCGACGTCGGGCCTTCCGACGTGGACGGGCGAGCTGCGCTCCGGGGCCCGGGCCAACCTGCTGATGGGCGTGGCCTCCAACCGCACCGACGTGAAGACAGCCGCCGCCGCGGCCGAGCGCACCCTGGAGCGGTTGGCCGAGCCGCTGGCTGCCCTGTTCACCCCGTCGGCCGAATGGCCCCAGCGCGTCCTGGACCTGGCCTGGCTGGAGGTCATCCGCAACTCGGCCCACGACTCGATCTGCGCGTGCTCCCACGACGACGTGGTGGCCGCCGTCGTCCACCGCTTCGCCGAGGCCCGCCACATCGGCAGGGGCGTGGTGGACCGGACGCTGGAGCGCTTCGGCTCGTCTTTGGCCGTCGTCGGTGCCGTCGTGGTCAACCCGTCCGCCCGCATCCGGGGCGGCGTGGTCGTACTGGACCTGCCGGGGTCCGGGCCGGCCGAGGGGCTGCAGCTGCTCTCGGAGACGCCGGCCGAGGAGGTCCTGCACGAGATCGCCGCAGCCGATGCCGTGCTCGTGGTGGAGCGGGAGATCTTCCTGCACCCGGCGCTGGTCGAGCTGGAGCTGGAGGTGCACGGCGACCGGGCCGAGGTCCTCCTGCGGGAGGGCGAGCGGCTGATCGACGCCCCACCGGAGAACACCACCGCCGTGCTGGCCGCGCTGTCCGACCACGCCCGGGAGCACCCGACCGGCCTGGTCCGGGTCGAGCGCCAGGGTCTGCCCCGCCGCCGGGCCCTGGCCCGGGTCGACTCGGTCCCTGGCTACGGCTGGCAACGGTGGGACCCCACCCGCGCCAGCGGATCGGCGGCCGTCGCCGTCGACGGGACGACGCTGGCCAACGGGCTGATCACCGTCGAGGTCGATCCGTCCGACGGGACGTTCTCGATCGATGGCCACAGTGGCCTCGGCCAGATCGTCGATGACGGGGACGCGGGCGACACCTACAACTGGTCCCCACCCGACAACGACGTGTTCGTGGGCGGACCCGTGTCCGTGTCGGTGGCGACGGTCGAGACCGGGCCGGTGCGGGCCCGGGTGGCGGTCGACGCCGTCTACCGGCTGCCCCACCACATCGAAGACCAGACGCGGGTCGGCGAGGTCGACGTGGCGGTGCAGACCGTCGTCGAGCTGCGGGCCGGTGAGGACTTCGTGCGGGTCACCACGATCGTCGACAACCAGGCCCGGGACCACCGGATGCGGGTCGGCTTCCCGCTGCCGTCACCCACCGACCACTCCGAGGCGGAATGCGCCTTCACGGTCGTGCGCCGAGGCCTGGACGCCGAGGGTGGGCCGACCGAGCGGCCGATGAGCACCTTTCCGTCCCGCCGCTTCGTGCGGGCCGGCGGCCTGACCGTCGCCCACGAGGGCCTGCTGGAGTACGAGCTGTGCGACATCGCCGACGGCCGGTCGCACCGGCTCGCCCTGACCCTGCTCCGCTGCACGGGCATGCTCAGCCAGGGCCCGATGACGACCCGGCCGTTGCCCGCCGGCCCGGAGATCCCGCTGGAGGGCTCCCAGCAGCAGGGCCGCCAGACCGTCCGCTACGCCGTGCAGTGCGGCGACCGCGACCCCTACGAGCTGGTCGAGTCCGCCTTTGTCCCCCTGCAGGTGGCGACCGGCGCCGGCTCGGGCTCGGTGCCCAGCGATGGGCAGCACCTGTCGGTCACCGGCGCCGAGGTGTCAGCTCTCTACCGCGAAGCCGGGGCGCTCCACCTCCGGGTCTTCAACCCCACCGACGACGAGGTCACCGTCACCGTCGACGGCCGCCGCGGCTGGCTGGTCGACCTCCGCGGCCGCCCCGTTGTCCCCTTCGAGCAGACCGTCCCGCTCGCCCCCCACCAGATCGCCACCCTCCACCTCACCGGCTGACCGTTCCGCAGAGATGTGAGGCGGTCAGGAAGGCGGGTCGGCCAGGCGGAACGGGTGGAGGGTGGGGGTCGACGGGGGCCCGGTGAGCCGGTGGACCGCCATCTCGTGTTCGCCGGGGCCGACGAGGCGCTCGGCCACCATCGTCCAGAAGACCCAGCCATCCTGGCCGTCCTCGAGGACCGGGCCGATGCCGGCGATCGTGCCGTCGACCACGACGGCGACCCAGTCCGAAGTGGCCCCTCGCCATTCCCCCTCGACGAAGGCCGGCAGCTCGGTGGCGCCCGGCGGAACGGTGCCGTCCGCCGAGTACCGGGTCGTCATCTCCGGGCCTGGCTCGGTGGCGTCGACCCACGCCGGGTCCAGCTCGGCACCGACCAGTTCGCCGTAGGGGCCGAGGCGCAGTAGGGCGTCGGGGTCGTCGGCGGAAGCGCCGGCCGCGGGCCCCTCGACGTCGAGCACGAGGGCGAAGTTCTCGTCCCGGTCGACGGTGGCCACACCGTCCTCGCCCTCGATCGCGTTCCCCGACCAGTCCACCGTGCGGGCCGGGCGGTCCTGCGGCGCCGCGAGCAGCGAGACCCCGTCGACCGGCCAGGGCAGGTCCGCACCGACCACGTCGGCCACCGTCGGGACGACGTCGACGGTCTCCGCGGCGCGGTCGTCGACCTCGCCGTCCACCTGGCCGGGATACTTGACGAACAACGGGACCCACAGCGTCTCGTGGGCGTTGCCCTCGCTGACGCCCCGCAGGGACTGCTCGTCGGTGAAGCTGATCCCGTGGTCGGCGGTGACCACCACGAGGGCGTCGTCCCACCAGGGCTCGGCCCGGAGCCGGTCGAGCGCCTCGCCCAGCAGGGTGTCGGCGTACTGCAGCTGGAGGAGGTGGCGCTGTCGGGCCTCGTCGGCGGCCCCCTGGTCGTACCACCCCGTGAACTCGGCCCCCCGGGCGGGATGGGGGGCCGCGTAGGTGGCCCCGGACGGCAGGTAGACCCATGGCTGGTGCGGCAGGACGACGTGGGTCACGTCGAGGGTGGCTCCGGGACCGAGCGGCTCGTGGGCCAGGGCGTCGGACCGGCTGATGCCGAGCGCTTCGTCCACCTCGCTCTGGTCCAGGTCGACGCCGAAGTCGGCCTCGTCGTCGTCGACCCGGGGTGACACGACGGCGCCGAACACCTCCGCGCTCTCGCGGGCCAGCGAGCGCAGGGTCCCCACGGTGCCGGGTCCCGCCGACGGGGCGCAGACCGACGGCGGGCAGATGCGGGTCAGCGACTCGGTCGCCCGCACGTCGTAGGTGCCGCCCAGGAGGGTGAAGATGCTCTCGTCGTAGGTGGTGGCGACGGGTGCGGCCTCGGGGTCCTCGGGCAGCTGGCCGGTGAGGACGGCGGGGACCGCGGCTTGAGTGACGGGGGCGACGGTGGTGGCGTTGCGGTACCAGGTCGATTCGGCGGCGAGCGCGGCGAAGGCCGGGAAGCGGGCGGCGTCCACCGCGCCCTCGCCGTCGAGGAGGGACAGCAGGGGCAGCTCGTCGAGGACGATCAGCACGACCGGCGCCGGGTTGCGGACCTCGACCTCGGCCGGCTCGACCCCGCCGCCGACGACGAGATCGCTCACCGGCGAGGCAAAGAGGAAGAGGGCCAAGAAGACGGGCAGCGCCAGGGCCAGGAAGCGGAAGACCGACCGCACGGTCCGGGAGCGGAACACGAGGACGGCCGCCCCAAACGCGACGACGAGGCCGACCAGAACCAGCCGGGGCCGGGCATCCCCCCCGAGGGCGGCCTTGGCTGCGGCCATGACGAACACGCCGATGCCCATCCCGAGCAGTCCGGCGTGCACCCGGTCCCGGAGCCACCGACCGCCGAGCCGGGTGGGCTGTTCGAGCAGCCACAGCCCGAGGGGCGGGCCCAGGCCGACGAGGAGGGCGTAGACCACGATCAGGCCGGCGCCCGCGCCCCGGGTGATGAAGGCGTCGGGGGCGTCGCCGACCACGTCGAGGACCGGCTGGGCGACCACGACCGCCGTCAGGCCGATGAGCTCAGCCAGGTACGTCCACTCCCGGGGGGCGTCCGTCGAACCGTCCGGCTCGGGGGCGGCCCCCGCTAACGCGCTCGTGGGACCCTCGACGTCCGGTTGCGGTCGTCAGGCATCGTCGGCCTCATCCTCGGCCGGGGTCGGCGGCGGGGCGGGCTGAACGCCGCGGTCGAGGACGGTGCCGAAGCGCTCCTCGATCCAGGCCCGCCCGACCTCACGACGGAGGCGGGCCTTGTCGAGCAGGGACATCTCCTCCTCCTTGCGGCGCAGGAGCCAGAGCGGCACCTTGCCGATGTCGCGCAGGGTGTGGGCCCGGATGCTGTGGAGGGTGAAGCGACCGTCGGCGTCCAGCGCCTGTTCGACAGGCTCAGGCACCACGACCGATCCCGGGTAGGCGATGCCGACGATGCGGTGGGCCAGGTTGACGATCGGACCGTAGAGGTCGCCCTCGTACTGCAACACCGGGCCGTAGGCGAGGCCGACCCGGACGTCGGAGACGACCTCCTCGGCCCGGAACTGTTCCGAGAGCCCGAGGGCGATCTCGGCGCCGGCCACGATGTCGTCGGCGCTGAACATGACCTCGTCGCCGATGGTCTTGACCAGGCGGCCACCGTGGCTGCTGACCACGTCGGCAGCCACCTCCTCGAAGCGGCCGACGACGTGGGCCAGTTCACTCTCGGGGATCTGCTGGGACAGGGCGGTGAAGCCGACCAGGTCGGCGAAGCCCACGACCAGCGTGGCCGGCTCGCCCTCGGCGTCGGCGCCCTCGAGCTGGGCCAATCGGCGGCGGGCCTCGACCTCGAGGTGGCGGCGCCAGACGTACTCGAGGACGCCGGGCATGAACTGGAAGAGCAGCTCGACCCGCTCGGCGAACGGGGCGCCGGCCACCTGCTCGGCGGGCATCTTGGTCTGGCGGTCGACGGTGACGGCCACCTGGGCGGCCGCCACTCGGGAGAGAGACTGGCCGATGACCCGGGCCATCTGCATCGTGAGATCGGCGTCGGCCAGACCTCGGTCGAGCAGGGAGCCGACCAGCACGGTCATGTCCGCGTCGGCCCGGGTGTAAACCGGCTCGTCAGGCTCCACGTGGGGGAAGCCCAGTGCCCGCCAGACCCGGGAGACCTCCTCCAGCTCGATCCCGCTCTCGGCCGCGATGTCCCGCTGGCTGAGGGTGCGGGGCGAATCGTCCAGCAGCCGGTCGATGGCCAGCAGCTCCAACCCACCCACGGCGACGGCGTGCTCGATCTCCTCCTGCGGCACACCCCCTGCCCGTAACGCCTCCTCGACCGACGGCTTCCTCCGTATTCGCTCCCAGAAGCTGCTCACGCCCTCACCCCCACCCCGTTCGGGCGGCTGGAGGTGCCCGTGGAGGGCCATGGTCCGTCACCAGAACCAGCCGCCAGCCCGTTCTGGTACCAGCCATGTCCACTGGGGCATACAGGGCTGGTACCAGAACGGGATCGCGGGTCGCTCACGAGAAGTCGACCTCGACGTCGGCGGCGTCGGGGGCCTTGCAGGGGGCGAGGAGGGCCTCACCCTTGGTCTCCGTGCTGGACCAGGCGGGGTCGAGGCCCGGCGCCTCGAGCCGGAAGGCCGGGGCCGTGGGCGACGGATCCAGCTCCCACAGCAACGCCGGGCGGTCGCCGTGCCAGCGGACGGCAAAGCCGAAGGTACCGAACGCCGTGGGCGTGTCGTGGAGCTCGATGCCCTGGCCGTACCACTCGGGGGCCATGACGGGCAGAACGGCCAGTCGGTCCGGCGGCAGGAGGTACGGCCCCCGCTCGACGACGAGCAACGAGCGCACCGCCAAGAGGAAGGCAGCCGTGGCCGGCCCGTGGTGGTCGGCCAGGTCGACGGGGATCGCCGGCTCGCCGCCCACCAACTCGGGCCACGAGCCGCGGCCGGCGGCCACCGCGGTGAGCGCCCGCAGGCGGTCGAGGCCGCGGGGGTCACCCAGGCCGATCTCGGTCTTGGCCAGGAGGGCCGTCAGCCACGGCGACCACCCGTCGGACAGCACCCCGGCCGTCACCCCGCCGGTCGCCGTCGTGAGGTCATCCCGGATCAGGTCCAGGGTGGCCGCCACGGCCGGCGCCTCCGGATCGACCGCCCCCAGTCCCGCCCCGACGAGGACCCCCACGATCCCCGCATCCACCGCCCGCCCCGGCCCCGCGGGAATCGCCGGGCTCGTTCTGGCGCCTGATTCGCCGGTCAGGGGCGGAGGATCGGGCGCCAGAACGACGGCGATGGCACGGTCGACGTCGGCGGCGAGGCCCCGGGCGAAGCGCCAGGCGTCGACGGAGGCCTCGAGCTGGGCCTCGGCCGCCAGAAGGCGGGCGGCCCGGACGAGGCCGGCGACGGACCACCAGTCGTCGAGGTAGGTCTGGGCCTCGTGGCCGAGGATCGGGGGCTGCGGCCCCGCGGGCAGGAGGCCGGCTCGCTGGGGGTCCTTGCGGTGCCTGCGGACCCGACGGCGACGCTCGATGGCGTGGGCCGCCTTGGCCACGGGGCCCGACCAGCTCGGGAGCGGGGTCGACACCGAGAGCGACGAGAGCCTGGCCGGTCGACGCCTCCGAGGCGGTCACGTCGGGGATCCGGCCCGACGGGCGCTGGCCGGCCGACGAGGCCGGTCCGGAAGCCCTGCTCGGCCCGGAGGCCGAGCTGGTGGCGGGCCTCGGCCAGCCAGGCGGTGGTGGCCAGTTCAGGCCCGTCGTGCACGAGCAGGAAGCCGCGGGCGGCATCCGCCGCGGCGGCGATGGTGGGCTCGGGCAGGACCCACCGGGAGCCGACGTCGCCCTGGGCCCGCCAGCCGGCGGCGACCTGTTCGGCGTCGGGCAGGCCATCGGCGTCGGGGGCCTCCCGGGCCACGACCACCCGCAGGGTCGCCTTGTGAGGCAGCGGCAGAAAGGCGACGGGCGCCAGCCACTCGCTCGGCGGGCGGGGCAGGCGGACCTGGTAGCCGTCCACGGTCAACACGGCACCGTCCACGTCGACCGACGCCGCGCCGTCGACCACGAAGCCGATGGCGACCGGGATCGGCGTCTCGTTGGTGATCTCGACGACGAGGGCGGGCGCCCCGCCCGGGCCGGTGGCGGCGAAGGCGTGGTGCACGATGTCGCCGCTGACAACCCGGACCCGGGTCTCGACCACGGGGGTGTCGCCGACGAGGGTCTGGCGCACGGCGGCCTCGACGGGCGGCACGTGCCAGCGGTCCTCGGACCCGATCCACCAGCCCAGCGACCAGTCGGCCCCGGCAGCCCGCAGCCCGCCCGAGGCGTCGACCGCGCCGAGCCGACCGGTGCCGAGGACCCCGAGATCGGTCACCTCAGCCCCGTTCGGAGGCGGCCGAGCGCTTGAGCAGGCCCCGGTAGGCGCTCTCGGCGGGCGCCGCCCCGGCGCACACGCTGGCCACCTCGGCGGTGATGGGCATCTCGATGCCGTACTGCTCGGCCAGTTCCAACACGACCTTGGCCGACTTCACGCCCTCGGCCACCTGGTCCATCTCCTCGATGATCTGCTCGATGGTCTTGCCCTTGCCCAGCTCCTCGCCGACGTGGCGGTTGCGGCTCTGGGTGGAGATGCAGGTGGCCAGCAGGTCGCCCATCCCGGCGAGGCCCGAGAAGGTCTCGGCCTCGCCGCCCATGGCCACGCCGAGGCGGGTGAGCTCGTCGAGGCCCCGGGTGATGACGGCGGCCCGGGTGTTGTCGCCGGCGCCCAGCCCGTCGGCCATGCCGGAGGCGAGGGCGATCACGTTCTTCAGGGCGCCGCCCAGCTCGGAGCCGACGACGTCCTCGTTGGTGTAGACCCGGAAGAGCTCGGTGGCGAACAGGTCCTGGAGCCGGGTCGCCACGGTGACGTCGGACATGGCGATGACCGCCGCGGCCGCGTGGCCGGCGAGGATCTCCTTGGCCAGGTTCGGGCCGGTGAGCACGCCGTAGGGGTGGCCGGGGACCATCTCGTTGATGACCTCGGTCATGCGCAGCTTGGTGCCCTGCTCGAGGCCCTTGGCCAGGCTGACCACCGGGACCCAGGGGCGGAGGTGGAGGCGCACCTCCTCGAGGGTCTCCCGGAAGCCGGAGCTGGGCACGCCCATGACCAGCACGTCGGCCTGGCCGACGGCCGCAGCCAGGTCGGCGGTGGCCTCGAGGCGCTCGTGGAGGGCGAAGTCGGGCAGGTAGCGGCTGTTGGTGTGGTGGGCGTTGATCTCCTCGGCCACGTCCGGCCGTCGGGCCCACAGCGTGGTCGGCGTGTTGTGCGCGGCGAGGTGGGCGACCGTCGTCCCCCACGACCCGGCGCCGAGAACCACCACTCGGACGTCCATGGCCGCTCACACTACGGGCGCACCGCAGGTGCGCCCCGCGACCAGCGGGTGGGCGGACGCAACCCGCGGCACAGATCCACGTCTTCAGTGACTGACGCCCACGGTTCGTAGACTCGCCCCTTCATGCTCGTCCTCGTGCCGGTCAAGGCCTTCGGGCGGGCGAAGCTGCGCCTCGCCGAGGTCCTGGACGGACCGGCCCGGGCGGCGCTGGCCCGGGAGATGGCCGACCGGGTCCTGACCGCGGCCGCTCCCCTGCCTGTCGCCGTGGTCTGCGACGACGACGACGTGGCCGCCTGGGCCGAGTCCCGGGACGCCCGGGTGCTGTGGCGGCCGGGTCACGGCCTGAACGGAGCGGTCAACGACGCCGTAGCCACCGTCGCCGCCGAGGGCGTCGACCGGGTGCTGGTCACCCACGCCGACCTCCCGCTGGCGACCGGCTTCGACGACCTGTCGGCGAGTCGACGGGGTCGCGCTCGTCCCCGACCGCCACGAGGACGGGACCAACGTGGCCTCGGTCCCCGCCGCCTCGGGCTTCACGTTCGCCTACGGGCCGGGATCCTTCGCCGCCCACTGCAAGGAGGCCGAGCGCCTGGGCCTGGCCCTCAACGTCGAGCGTCCTCCCCGCCTGACCTGGGACGTCGACGTCCCCGCCGACCTGGACCTGCCGCCGGACATCCCAACAACGCCCCTGCTGGCCGCGGGATGACCGAGTTCACGACCGACCTCGAGGTCCCCGCCCGGGCCCTGGCCATCGCCGCCCACCCCGACGACGTCGAGTTCAACTGCGGCGCCACCTTCGCCAAGTGGTCCGCCGCCGGTTGCGTGGTGAACCACCTGATCCTCACCGACGGGTCCAAGGGCTCCTGGGACCCGACACAGGACACCGACGAGCTGGTCGCCCTCCGCCAGGAGGAGCAGCGGGCCGCCGCCCGGGCGCTGGGCGCGACCGGCGAGGTCGGCTTCTGCGGCTGGGTCGACGGCGAGCTGGAGGTCACCCTGGCAGCGACGAGGCGTCGTCGCCTGGTGGATCCGCCGCTTCCGCCCCGACGTCGTCCTGGCCCACGACCCCTGGAAGCGCTACCGCATCCACCCCGACCACCGTGCCGCCGGCTTCCTCGCCTGTGACGGCATCGTCGCCGCCCGGGACCCCCACTTCTTCCCCGAGCACGGTGTCGATCCCTGGCGGCCGTCCACCCTGCTCCTCTTCGAGGCCGACGAGCCCGACCACGTCGAGGACGTCACCGGCTGGGTCGAGCCCAAGCTGGCGGCCCTCGAGTGCCACGAGTCCCAGTTCGAGACGACGATGTTCAAGGACCTCGGGGAGGTCGCGTCCGAACGGGAGGCCTTCCGGGCGCGCGAGCGCGAGCAGACGGCGGCCATGGGCGAGCCGGCGGGGCTTCGCCCACGGCGAGGCCTTCAAGCTGGTCGCCGACCTCTGATCTGAGGCTCGCTTTCCGGTCAGACGTCCGGGGGCGCGACCGGCGAGTCGACCGCCTCGGGCCTGTCGGCGGCAGCCGGCGGGAACAGGTCAGGACGGGAGTAGTGGCCGACGCTGTCGAACCACCGCTTGGCCCGCAGGCCGACCCGGAGGTCGCAGTCGGCGACCACCATCCCCTCCTCGTCGTACAGCGGCCCGCCGATCACCGTGCCCATCGGGTCGATGACGACCGCCCCACCACGGCCGAGGCAGTCGGCGTCGCCGATGTCGGCCGGGAAGTCGTCGGGGAACGCCGACCGGGGCAGGTACTGCGGGACGCTGATGACGAAGGCCCCCGCCTCGATGGCGATGTGGCGCATCGACGCCTGCCAGCTGTCGCTGTCGTCGGCCGTCGGCGCCACCCAGATCTGCGGGCCGCCCTGGTAGAGCGCCCAGCGGGCGAGCGGCATGCGGTTCTCCCAGCAGATCAGCCCGCCGACCCGGCCGACTCCAGGGACGTCGACCACCCGCAGGTCGTCGCCGGCGCCGATGCCGTGGAAGACCCGCTCGTGCATCGTCGGCATCGTCTTGCGGTGCCGGAGCAGCACGCCGTCCGGGCCGAGGATCAGCATCGTGTTGTAGAGCGAGCCGGGACGGACGTCCTCCCGCTCGTTCACCCCGATGACGAGGTGCACGTCGTTGGCGCGGCAGGCCTCGACCAGCCGCTGCGACGTGTAGGCCGCCGACGTCGACCGACGACGCCCACATCCGCTCCCACAGCTCGTCGGCCCCACCGAACTGCGCCGCCGCCGCCCCCCACGCCCCCGAGGGGTACGCCGACACGAAGCACTCCGGCAGGACGGCGAGCGCGGCCCCCCGGCACCGGCATCGTCGATCAGGTCCACCGCCTTGTCGATCGTCGCCTCGGCGTCGAGCAACACCGGCGTGGCCTGCACCGCCGCAACCCGCACTGTCGGAAAGTCGGTCATCAGCCTCCCATTCGCTGCGGCGCAGGGTATTCACCACCAACCGGGTCGAGCTGGCCACCCAGGCGCGACGAGTTGGTCTTCTCGGGTGAGATCGCCGCCCTCTACGAATGGCGCCCGATCGACGACTCCACCGCGTAGATCTCCCACTCGCCGGGGACACCTCGGAGGACCTTGGTGCCTCGTTCCGAGAACACGATCCCCGAGCCGGCGGTGAGGTCTCTGACCGTTCGGCTGGCGAGCACCTCTTCGGGCCCGGCGAGCGCCATGACCCGTGCCGCGATGTGCACGCCGAGACCGGCGACGTCGTCGCTCGTCCGTTCGATCTCTCCGGTGTGAACGCCGGCCCGGAGCTGGATGCCGAGCTCGTCGACGTCCGTGCGCAGTTCCTCGAGCGCGCGAATCGCCCGCGAGGGCCCGTCGAACAGCGCGAGCACGCCGTCACCGGTCGTCTTGACAACCGTGCCTCCGTGCCGTCGGGTCGCATCGGCCGTCCGTCGGTGGTGCTTCTCCAGCAACTCTCCCCACGGCTCGTCGCCCATCGCCGCGGCCTTCTCGGTCGAACCGACGATGTCGGTGAACAGGATGGTCGCCACCGATCTCGATGTCCGCGGCTCCCCACCATCGGCGATGGCGACCTCCCCGTCGCCCAGGAACCCGAGCGCCCGTGCCATGAGGGGCTCGAACTCCTTCGTCGTCCACGTGCCGTGGTAGTCGCCCTCGGCTTCCTCGTACTCGGCGTCCAGGATGTGGTCGGCGAGGTATCTCCCGAGCGCGGCCGGCACCAACGGGTCGTGGACGGTGTGCATGACCAACGTGGGCCCGGCGATGCCCGCAAGGAGGGCCCGCACGTCGATCTGCAGGTTCCGGCGCATGATCTCGCCCGCCATCTGACGCGTGCATGCGTTGCGCTCGAACTTCGACATCATCCGCACCGCAGCTGCGGCATCGGGCGCGTGGTTCAGGAAGTAGGTGCCCATCACCTCCCCCGTGCCCCATGCCTCCTCCAGCCAGGTGGCGAACTCCTCGGCCACCTCGGGGATCACGCCGAATGGGTAGTCCGGCGCCCACAGTGCGCGGGCGAACGTGCCGTACAGGACGAGCTTGTCGACCCGTTCCGGGTAGGTGGCCGCGAAGGTGAGGCCGATGGGGCCACCTTCGGAGATGCCGACGACGGAGGCTCGGGACGAGTCGACCGCGTCCATCACCGCGAGGACGTCACGCATCCTGTCCTCGATGCTTCCGTGGCCGAGTGTGCGGTCGGACAGGCCGGTCCCCCGCTTGTCGAGCTGGATGACACGGAAGCGTTCGCCGACACGCCGGGTCCAGTACGCGTGCCACGGGGAGTCCCCGATGAGGTCGAGGTGCGTGGTGAACCCGTGGATGAGGACCACGTCACTCGGACCCTCGCCATAGGTCCCGTAGGCGATGTCGATGCCGTCGGCGGTGCGCGCGTACCCGATCTCCCACGTCGCGCTCACCATCGCACCCTAACGATGCGCCTGATGGCTCGGGTCGCCTCGGCGGTGATCGCCCTCGGCGAGGGGCGCGAAGCCATCGCGGTCACCGACCTCTGGCGACGGCCTTCCCGAGGTCATCAGCCTGCAGAACCCGACGGCGGAGCGCCCTCATCGAATCAGCGGGTCCCTCGGCAGGCCCAGGATGCGTTCGCCGATCTGGTTGCGCTTGATCTCACTGGTCCCGCCGGCGATGGACATGGCGCGGTGCATGAGGACGAGCATGCCGCTCATGGCGCCGGCGCCGTCGAGGAAGGCGCCGTCGGGGCCGGCCATGGCGGCGAGCATCGCCGCGGCTTCGTGGCCCTGCTCGGACAGTACGAGCTTGGTCACGTTGCCGGTGGGCGTGGGGCCACCGCCACCGAGGGCCTGGTGGACGCTGCGGAGGTTCATGATGCCCATGGCCTCGTGGGTGGCGATGTAGCGACCGATCCGGCCGGCGCCCCCAGGGAGACGGTCCGGGGCGGCGTCGAAGGGCGGGATCAGGCCGTCACCGGGGAAGGACATCCCGCCGTCGCCGCCGCCGATGGACACGCTCTCGTTGCCGAGGGTGGCTCGAGCGACGGTCCAGCCGCCGTCGACGGGGCCGATCACGTCGTCGTCGGGCACGAAGACGTCGTTGAAGAAGACCTCGTTGAACTCGCTCATGCCCGAGGTCATGCGCAGCGGCCGCACCTCGACGCCCTCGGCGTGCATGTCGATGACCATCGTCGTGATGCCGTCGTGCTTGGGCACGTCGGGATCGGTCCGCACGGTGGCCAGGCCCCACGACGCCACGTGCGCCCCGCTCGTCCACACCTTCTGGCCGTTGACCAGCCACCCGCCGTCGACCCTTGTGGCCTTGGTCTTCACCCCGGCGGCGTCGGACCCGGCATCGGGCTCACTGAACAGCTGGCACCAGATGACCTCCTGGTTCAGCGTTGGCCGCACCCAGCGGGCGACCTGGTCCTCGGTGCCGTGCTGGATCATCGTGAGGATGACCCATCCGGTGATCCCGTAGGCCGGGCGCTTGATGCCGGCGGCGGCAAACTCCTGCTCGACGACCAGTTGCTCGACCGGCGCGGCCTCCCGGCCCCAGGGCTTGGGCCAGTGGGGCTGCACGTACCCGGTCTCGATCATCTCGGTTCGCTGGTCCCCGGCGGACAGCCCCTTGATGCGCTCGGCGAAAGCCCGGACCTCGTCCCGGATGGGCTCGGCCTCGGGCGGCAGCTCGACGTCCCGGGTGACCTTCACACCGTTGCGGGTCAGGTCCACGACGTCCTCGGCGGCCTGCTCGGCGTCGACTACGGCGGCGATGGCCGTGGCCCGGCGCAGGTAGAGGTGGGCGTCGTGCTCCCAGGTGAAGCCGATGCCACCGTGGACCTGGATGTTCAGGTTGGCGCACTCGTCCGCGGCCGGGAGGGCGACGGTGGCGGCCATGGCGGCGGCGGCCGAGAACTCGTCCCCGCCGTCCGCGGCAGCCCGGGCGGCGTCCCACACCAGGCCGGTCGACAGCTCGGTGGCCACCAGCATGTTGGCGCAGTGGTGCTTGACCGCCTGGAACATGGCGATCGGGCGGCCGAACTGCTCCCGCTCCTTGGCGTAGGCCGCGGCCTGCTCGGTGCACTCCCGGGCCACTCCGACGCACTCAGCGGCCAGCAGCAGGCGGGTGTGGTCGACCAGGGCCTGGCCGGCGCCGGGCAGGACCTCGACGGACGCACCGTCGAGGGTGACCCGGGCGGACCGGCGGCCCTGGTCCAGGTTGGCCGGGACCTCGACGGTCACGCCGTCGGCGGACGCCTCGACCAGGGCGACGTCGTCACCGACGGCGAGCAGGAACAGGTCGGCCAGTCCCCCACCGACGACGACCGCGGAGCCCGAGGCCTGACCGCCGCTGACCGCGACGTCGCCGACCCACGGCCACGGCGCCGACGACCGAGCCGTCGGCCAGACCGGGCAGCACCCGCTTCTGGACGTCCTCGGGCGCCGCCGCGGCGATGCACCGCCGACGCGATCACCGTGGGCACGAACGGGCCCGGGGCGATGGCCCGGCCCAGCTGCTTCGACCACGACCACCAGCTCGGGCAGGCCGAAGCCCGACCCGCCGTGGTCCTCGGGCACGTGCAGGCCCAGCCAGCCCAGGCCGGCGACCTCGTCCCAGAACGCGGGCTTGGGCTCGTCGGCCGCCTCGAGCAGCGCCCGGTTGGCGCCTCGGGCGTCCCGCTTGGCCAGGAGCTCCGAAGCGGTGTCGGCGAGCGCCTTGTGATCGTCGGTGAGAGCGATGGACATGGCGGGCATTCTCGCCGCTCGGCGCGCCTCCGGCAGAATCGCGCCACAATCCCGGCGCCTACGGTTGGGCCCGTGGACGGGGGGCGACGGGGCTGATGCGGTTCGGGATCCTGGCGCCGATGCCCTCGGAGCTGCGGCCGGTGGTCAAGGCCTTCGGGCTTCACGAAGGGTCGCTCGGGTGACCTCGAGGGCCACGTCGGCACGGTCGGCGGGGCCGATGTCGTGGCCACGACCACCGGCATCGGCATCGACCTGGCCACCGAGGCCGTCGGGCGGATGCTCGACCGGGCCGAGGTCGACCACGTCGTGGTCGTCGGCATCGCCGGGGGCATCGGACCGTCGGTCGCCATCGGGGACCTCGTCATCCCCGAGCGTCGTCAGCGACTTCCCCGACCGTCGGGCCTTCACGCCCGGCCCCGCTTCGGTGACCTGGACCCGGCGGGCGAGATCGTGTCCTCCGACGAGTACGGCTACCCGCCCGAGACGCTGGCGGCCTTCATCGACTCGGGCGTCGTCGCCGTCGACATGGAGACCGTCGCCGTCGCCGCCGTCTGCCAGGAGCGCGGGCGTGCCCTGGTCGGCGGTCCGGGCCATCAGCGACCGGGCCGACGACGACACCGTCGACACCGCCACCCTCACCATGGTGAACCCCGACGGCTCCCCCAAGGTCGGCGCCGCCCTCCGCTACGTGCTGCGCCACCCCGGCAAGGTCCCCGGCCTGGCCAGGCTCGCCCGGGACGCCACCGCGGCGGCCACCACCGCCGCCCGCACCGCAGCGAGGGCCATGGCGGCCCACCCCTGACGCCGACGAGATCCTCCGCCTACTGGCGCCCGATTGCGACGCCCCCACGCCGCGATCAGGCGCCAGAACGGTCGGGGGTGGGGTCGCGGCGGGCGGCCATGCGGGCCTGGACCTCGGTGAAGTCGACCCGGATGAAGAGGGCCTCGGCCTCGGCGGTGAGCAGGTCGCCGGCGTGGCAGGTGGCCTTGGCCACGATGCGGCGGCCCTCGTCCTCGGTCACCCAGGCCCGCAGCGTCAGCTCCTCCTCGATGGGGGTGATGTGGCGGTAGTGGACGGTCAGGCGTCCGGTCACCCCTGGCTTCTCCATCAGCCGCTGGGTGGCGCCGAGCACGTCGTCGAACATGCCCGCCACGTAGCCGCCGTGGACGCCGTGGGGCGGCCCCTCGTAGGCCAGGCCGAGCGTGACCCTCGACTCGATGCGGCGACCGTCCTCGTCCTCGACGACCTCCATCGTCCATCGGCGGGGCCAGCGGGTTGTGAGCTCCCCGGAACAGGCTCTGCTTCTGGAAGGCCGTGCCGCTCTGTTCGTCGAGCACGCCGGCCACTGCGCCCGCCTCGTACCAGCGGGGCGCCCGGGGGCCGTCGAGGAACGTGCGCAGCTCGGCGGCCATCTCGATGGCCTGGGCCACCCGCTCGGGGTCATGGGCGACCGAGCTCAGCTCCTCGATGGCCCCCCGCAGTTCGTCGGCCAGTCGGGTGGCGGGATCGTCGGGGTCGAGCTCCACGCCGGCCATGGTGTCCATGGCCGCATCATGCTCGGCCAGGGCCGCCGGAGACGAACGGCCGCCGTCAGCCCCGGGCGGCTCGAGCCGTGCGGGCGGCGCCCAGCAGGTGGAGCTCGTCGATGGCGAGGGTGGCCCCGGCCAGGGCCGTGATCCCGCCGTGGTCGTAGGGCGGGGCGACCTCGACCAGGTCGGCGGCGACGATGTCCAGGCCCTCGAAGCCGAAGCAGCAGTCGCCGGGCCTCCCAGGTGGTCGGGCCGCCGATGACCGGGGTGCCCGTCCCCGGGGCGTAGGCGGGGTCGAGGAAGTCGATGTCGACGGTCAGGTACGTGGGCCGATCTCCGACGATCTCGTGGCAGCGGGCCACGACGGCGTCGACGCCGAGCGAGAACAGCTCGTCGGCGTGGATCACGTTGAAGCCGTAGGTCTCGTTGGGCGTCCGCATCCCGATCTGGACCGACCGGGCCGGGTCCACCAGCCCCTCGTCGGCCGCCCGCCGGAACATGGAGCCGTGGTTGAGGTTGCCGTCGTCGGGCCACGTGTCGGAGTGGGCATCGAGGTGGACCAGCGACAGCGGCCCGTGGTGCTCGGCCTGGGCCCGCAGGAGCGGGTAGGCCACGAGGTGGTCGCCGCCCAGGCCGAGAACGGAGATGCCCGCCGCCGCCAGCGCCGAGGCCCGGGCCGTGACCTGGCTGAGCATCGAGTCGACCGACGGGATCGAGAAGCCGATGTCGCCGAGGTCCACGATGCGGAAGCGCTCCCGCACGTCGTGGTCCCAGGGCCACAGCCCCTCGGGGAACTCTCCCGCCAGGCTCGACTCCTCCCGGATCGCCCGCGGGCCCAGGCGGGTACCCGACCGGTTGGTGGTGCCCAGGTCGAACGGGACGCCGACCACGGCGATCTCGGCGTCCTCGGGCTCGGCCCGGGTCGGCAGCCGGGCGAAGGACAGGGGCCCGGCGAAGGTCATCCCGAAGTCGAGGGCGTCGAAGCCCTCCGGTGTCTCGCTCATGGCGCCACGGTAGGTGCCCGGCCCGGCGGTGTCCGGCGGCGACCACCGGCGCGCGAGGCTGGGGTGATGGCACTGCCGCCGCACCTCAAGGACCTGGCCGCCCGTGTCTCCAACTGGGGGCGCTGGGGTGAGGACGACCAGCGGGGCACGCTCAACCTGATCGACCAGGCCGCCGTGCTCCGGGGCGTGGCCGCCGCCAAGCAGGGCAAGGCCTTCAGCCTGGCCATCCCCTTCGACGAGGACGGCCCCCAGACCGGGATGATCCCAGGCCGGGACAACCCCGAGCGCACGATGATCGCCGTCAACCAGTCCTACACCGGCGACACCGCCGACTTCTGCGCCACCGACGACCGGGTGAGCATGGGCATCCAGGCCGCCACCCACTGGGACGCGCCTGGCCCACGCCGGCTACGAGGAGCGGTACTACAACGACGTACCCTTCTCCGAGGTCGACGAGGCCGGCTGCCACCGCCTCGGCATCGACAACGTCGGGCCGCTGGTCAGCCGGGGCGTCCTGCTGGACGTGGCCCGGGCGCTCGGGCGTCGACCGCTTCGACGACGGCCACCCCATCACCGGCGACGACCTCGACACAGGCCGCCGCCCTCGGTGACATCGACGTCCAGCCCGGCGACGTCCTCATGGTCCGCACCGGCCAGATGGCGTACCTGGCCGAGGGCGACAAGCTGCGCTTCGCCAACCCCAGCCCGGGGCTGTCGACCCAGTCCGTCGCAGTGGCTGCGGGACCACGACGTGGCCGCCGTGGCCACCGACACCCTCGTGTTCGAGTGCTTCCCGTGCGAGGACCCCGCCGTCCTGCTCCCCGTCCACCTGCTGCACCTGCGGGACATGGGCCTGCTGCAGGGCCAGCTCTGGTTCCTCGACGACCTGGCCGAGGACTGCGCCGCCGACGGCCAGTACGACGGCCTCCTCACCGCCACCCCCCTCCCCTTCACCCGGGGCGCCGGCAGCCCCGTCGCCCCCACCCTGGTCAAGTGACGCCGGCCGCCACCGCCGTCCCCAGCGTTCTGGCGCTGATTTGTCACGCTCAGCGTGACAAATCGGCGCAATTTCGGATCGGTCGGAGGGATCGGGCGTGACCGGGCCGGTGCTGGGGGTCGACATCGGGGGCAGCGGGGTCAAGGGGGCGCCGGTCGACCTGGGCACGGCCGAGTTCACCGCCGAGCGCTTCCGGCTGGAGACACCCCAGCCCGCCACCCCCGGGCGGTGACCGGTGCCTTCGACGCGGTCGTCGAGCGCTTTCCCACCGAGGGGACCGATCGGCTGCACGTTCCCCGGCATCGTCCAGCACGGCGTCATCCGCAGTGCGGCGAACGTGGACAAGAGCTGGGTCGGCACCGACGCCGCCGCCCTCTTCTCCGCCGCCGTCGGTCGACCCGTCGTCGTGCTCAACGACGCCGACGCCGCCGGCCTGGCCGAGGCCCGCTTCGGCGCCGCCACAGGGCCGGGACGGCGTCGTCCTGGTCCTCACCTTCGGCACCGGCATCGGCTCGGCCCTGCTCAACGACGGGGAGCTGGTGCCCAACACCGAGTTCGGCCACCTCCAGTTCGAGGGCGGTGCGGCCGAGGCCCACGCCGCCGCCGCCGTTCGGGAGCGAGAGGACCTCTCCTGGGAGGACTGGGGCGGCCGGGTCAACCGCTACCTCCACCACCTGGAGCTGCTCTTCACCCCCGACCGCTTCGTCATCGGCGGCGGGGTCAGCCGCAAGTTCGACAAGTTCGCTGCCTACCTGGACGTGCGGGCCGAGGTCGTCCCCGCCGAGCTCCGCAACCAGGCCGGCATCGTCGGCGCCGCCCTCGTCGCCGCCGGCAGGAGCCCGCCCCCGACTGAGTCGCTCACTAGGGTCGCCCGCCGTGGCCGCGACGGGAGCTCGACGGCACGACGTTCCTGGTGACGGGGGCGAACACGGGGATCGGGCGGGCGACGACCGAAGACCTCGCCCGGCGGGGCGGGCGGGTGATCCTGGCGTGCCGGTCAGCCGAGAAGACCCTGCCGGTCATCGACGCCATCACCGCCGAGACCGGCAACGACCGGCTGGAGCACCTGCCGCTGGACCTGGCCGACCTCGACTCGGTGCGCACGGCGGCCGCGACCCTGGTCGAGCGGGGCGAGCCGATCGACGTGCTGATCGCCAACGCCGGCGTGGCCGGCCAGCGGGGCGAGACCGCCCAGGGCTTCGAGCTGGCCTTCGGCATCAACCACCTCGGCCACTTCCTGTTCGTGACCAGCCTGCTCGACCTGCTGCGGGCGGCGCTCGCCGCCCGGGTCGTGATCGTGGCCTCCCAGGCCCACTACGACGCCAAGGACCTCGACGTCGACGCAGCTCCGGGGCCGGACCCGGACCATCACGGGCCTGCAAGGAGTACGACCGCTCGAAGCTGGCCAACGTCCTCGTTCGCCCAGGAGCTGGCCCGCCGCGTCGACCCCGCCGAGGTGGCGATCTACGCGCTGCACCCCGGCGTGGTCGCCTCCGACATCTGGCGGCGGATCCCGTGGCCGATCCGCCCGCTCATGACCCGGGCCATGATCAGCAACGAGGACGGCGCCCGGACCTCGCTGTGGTGCGCCACCAGCGACGACCCGGAACTGGCCAGCGGTGGCTACTACGACGCCTGTGCCCCCAAAGACCCCAGCGAGCGGGCGACCCCCGAACTGGCCGCCTGGCTCTGGGACCGCAGCGAGGACTGGACCGCGGCCTCGAGGCCCTGACCGGGGGTCGGGGGCAGGAGTAGTCCGGCCGCGCCACCGCACCACTACTGTCGCCTGATGCGCCACCCCCGCCTCCGATCAGGTGCCACTCGACCCGGTCTGGTTCTGGCCATCACCTTGACCGTGCTGGCCACCCTGAGCCTTCCCGCCGCGGCCCGCCAGACCGAGGGCGACGGAACCGAGATCGTCGGCGGCGTGCTCGCCGATGCCGGTGAGTACCCCTTCATCGTCTCCGTGATCATCGACAACAGCTCCCTCTGTGGAGGCTCACTCCTCACGCCGACCCGGGTGCTGACCGCCGCTCACTGCGTCGACGACGCCGTGCCGTCCACCATCGCCGTCCGCGTCGGCTCCAACAGCTTCACCTCCGGCGGCACGGTGATCTCGGCGGTCCGCAAGCACGTCCACCGGGGTTGGAACCCGAACAACAACGACAACGACCTCGCCGTGCTCGACCTGGCCACGCCCGCCGTCCTGTCGCCCACGGTGGCCACCGTCAGGGTGCCGAGACCCGCCCTCGGCGTCGGCTCGGCCGGCACCCCGGTCACCGTGGCCGGCTGGGGAACGACCTCCGCCGGCGGCAGCGTGTCCGATGCCCTTCGCGAGGTCAGCTTCGCCGTCCTCGCCAACTCGGGATGCGCCGCCTACGGGACCAGTTTCCACCCGTCCAAGATGCTGTGCGCCGGTGTCGTGGCCGGTGGCGCCGACTCCTGCCAGGGCGACAGCGGTGGGCCCCTCTTCGCCGACCGGACCAGCGGGCCCGCCCAGGTCGGGATCGTCAGCTGGGGCACCGGGTGTGCCCAGCCGAACTTCCCCGGGGTCTACACCCGGCTCTCGACCTATGCGGCCAACAACGACGGCTTCGGCGCGGCCACCATCCTCCCCCGACTCGGGGGCTCGGCCACCAGTCGCACCTACACCGCGATCCGACAGACGGGGGAGCCCCGCCACGCGGCCAACAACCCCGGTGGGGCATCGGTCTGGTTCCGCTGGACCGCGCCGGCAAGGGGCCGCGTCACCATCAGCACCGTCGGGAGCAACTTCGACACCCTGCTCGGCGTCTACCGGGGGGCTGCGGTCACCGGCCTCACCCGGGTGGCGGGCAACGATGACGCCAGCGCCACCACCCGGCAGAGCCGGGTGACCTTCACCGCCCTGCGCAACGTGACCTACCGCATCGCCGTCGACGGCTGGAACGGCGACATCGGCAACGTGAAGGTCAACGTCAGGCGAGGCTGAAGGCCGCTCCGCCCGACCGGGCGCAGAGATCGGGATCGGCGGGACGCCCGACGGGGAGCCGGGTCACGGGATCTGCCCCTAGAAGTTGACCTCGTTGTAGCGGGCGATGGCGGCGTTGATGTCGTCGTCGGCCTCGGCGATGGTGTCCGCCGGGCTCATGCCGTCGAACATCATCCGGTCGAGGGCGTCACCCACGGCATTGCGCACCTCCCGGTAGGGGCCGATCAGCGGGCCGGGGAAGTCGGGGTTCAGCCCCTCGGCAAGGGTGAACGCCTTCCGGAGCCACCGGCCTGGGCGGGTCTCCTCCCAGAAGCGCTGGATCTCGGGGTCCTCGGCCACGTCCCCCGGGACGGCAGGTAGGAGCCCTCGGTGTGCCACAGCGCCTGCTGCTCCGGCTCGTTGACGTACTTCATGAAGTCCCAGGCCGCAGCCTGCCGCTCGGAGCTGACCGTGGAGGCGATGTACCAGACCCCGCCGCCCATCTGGCCCTGGCCGGGGGCGTCCAGGCCGGGGAACTCGGCGGCATCCAGGTTCACGTCGATCTCCGGCAGCTCCAGGTCGCCCAAGCCGAGGTCCTCGCCCGAGGCGGTGCCCTCGAGCACGGCGTTGATGGTGGTGACTGCGGTCGAGGTCTCGACGGTCATGGAGGCCTCTTCGAGACCCATGGCGAAGTAGTGGTCGAACTGGGCGTCCGTGCCGGGCAGGGCGTTGATCAGCCCCTCCTCCTGCATCTGGTCCATGAACTCGAACAGCCGGTTGGTGGTGGGGTTGTCGAAGGCCGACGCCTCGGCGCCGTCCAGGTCCCGGCCGTTGTTGTTGTCGACCAGCGGCGCGCCGGCCCCGGTCAGCCAGAACTCGACCATCCACGGCTGCATGTTCCAGACGAAGGGCCGGTCGGTGATCCCCGCGTCCTTGATGGCCCGGGCGGCGTCGGCCAGCTCGTCCAGGGTCCCGGGCGGGTCATCGGGGTCGAGGCCGGCCGCCTCGAAGTGGTCCCGGTTGTAGTAGAGGAGCGCCGTCGCCAGGTTCACCGATCCCGGGAGCAGGACGTCGGTCTCCTCGCCGTTCACGGTCCCCGGCACCGAGTAGTAGTCCGTGGTGATGGGCAGGAACTCGTCCTGGAAATCGGTGTAGCCGTCGGCCTCGGCGCACTGGGCGGCGGGCAGGACCGTGCCGAGGTCGGCCAGGCTCTGGGTGTAGGTGTCCTCGAGGATGGCGATGTCGGGCAGGTCGTCGGCGGGGATGGCCCGCTCGTAGGCCCGCTGCAGCTCGCCATAGCCCACGCCCTGGCTCTGGACGTCGACGTGCACTCTGTCCTGACTGGCGTTGTAGGTGTCGGCGATGTCGTTGAGGGTCTGCTCGGTCAGGCCGACATAGCTGTGCCAGAGGGTGATGTCGACGGTCCCGTCCGCGGTGTCGAGGGCATCGACCGGGCACTCGGTGGCATAGGTCAGCGCCCCGCCACCGGCGGGGCCACAGGCCGATGCCATCAGTGCGGCGACGCCGACGAGGACGACGGCGGTCAGGGGACGGCGCACGGACCTCATGCTCCCGCGCGGCCGGCCCGAACCGACGTCACCCCTTCACCGCGCCGGCGGTCAGGCCCCGGACGATGTGCTTCTGGAAGGCCAGAAGCAGGATCAGGATCGGCACCGCGGCGATGATGGCGGCGGCAAAGCCGATGTTGAGCTGGTCGATGTTGCGGGCGGCCAGCCCCTTGAGCGCGATCTGGATCGTCTCCCAGTCCTGCTGGGTGACCGCCACCCGGGGCCACGTGTACTGGTTCCAGGCGGCCAGGAAGGCGACCAGCGTGAAGCTGGCGATGATCGGCCGGGTCACGGGGATCGCGACCCGACGCAGGAAGCCGAGGTGGCCGAGGCCGTCCAGTTCCGCCGCGTCGCGCAGGTCCATGGGGATCCCCAGGAAGCCCTGCCGCAACAGGAAGGTGCCGAACGCCGCGGCCAGGAACGGTGCCGTCAGGCCCTGGAAGCTGTCCAGCCACCCGAGGTTGCGGATGGTCACGGCGTTGACCAGCAGCGTGACCTCGATGGGCAGCATGAGGGTGGCCATGAACAGGGCGAACAGGGGCCCCCGCAGCGGGAAGCGCAGGAACACGAAGGCGTAGGCGGCCAGCAGCGACGTGCCCACCTGGGCCACCGTGATGATCAGGGTGACCACGATGGTGATGGCAAACTTCTGGGCCAGATCGCCCTCGGTCCAGGCCCGCGAGAACACGTCCCACTGGGGCTCGACGGGGGTGACGGGCTGGCCGGCGTCGATGTAGGCGATCGGGGTGGACAGGGCCCGCACCAGGGTCATCCAGATCGGGAAGAGCACGATCAGGGAGAGCCCGCCGAGGAGCCCGTACCACCCGGCCTGCTTGATGCCGTGGGTGCGCCGGCCGGGGCGGTCGGATCCGACGACCGTGTCGCCGCCGAGGACCGCCGGGGCGACCTCCAGCTCCAGGTCCGGGCTCAAGGCGTCAGCGGCCATAGTGCACCCGCCGCTCGAGGATGAGGAACTGGAGCAGCGCCACCACGAAGGTGATCGCGAACAGGCCCACCGCCATCACCGAGCCGACACCGAGGTCGCTGGGGGCCTGGTTCTGGAAGATCTTGTAGACGAGGGTCTCCGTCGACCCCGCCGGCCCGCCGGAGGTCAGGATGTCGATCTGGGCGAAGGCCTGGAAGGCGAACACGGTCAGGACCACGACGAGGAACAGCAGGGTCGGCGCCAGCAGGGGCAGGGTCACGGTGAAGAAGCGGCGAGCGGCACTCATGCCGTCGACGGTCGCCGCCTCCATCAACTCGTCGGGCACGGCCTGCAGGCCGGCCAGCACGATGATGAAGGTCAGGCCGAGGTTCTGCCAGACAGACGAGATCGAGACGCCGAAGAGGGCACCACCGGGCCCCCGGCTGGGGTCCGACAGCCAGTCGACGGGGAAGTAGCCCTGGGTGGGGTTGATGAGCACCAGCCAGATGACCGAGGCGACCGCGACCGAGGTGGCCACCGTCGAGCTGAAGATCGTGTGGAAGACCTTGATGCCCTTGAGCTTGCGGTGGGCGACCATCGCCAGGGCGATGCCGAGGATCAGGCCGGCGGGGACGGTGTAGACGACGTAGAGCAGAGTGGTCTTCAGGCCGTCGAGGAAGTCCTCGCCGGTGAGGACGTCCTGGTACTGGCTCCAGCCCACCCACCGCATCTCGGTCCCCAGCCGGTTCTGTTGGTAGAAGCCCCAGTAGACGATCCGGATGATCGGGTAGAAGAAGAACGCCCCGAAGATGATCAGCGACGGGGCGAGGAACGCCAGGGCCAGGCCCGACTCCTCGAGGCGGCCCTTCCGCATCAGTTGACCCGCTCGGTGCTCTCGGGGTCGAAGAGGTGGACGTGCTCGGCCTTGACCAGCAGCTCGACCCGCTCGCCGACGGCCGGGGCGGCATCCTCGGAGGACTGGCGGCAGATGATGTTGTTGCCGCAGAGGTCGACGAAGAGGTGGCGCTCGTGGCCCAGGGACTCGACGACCGTCACCGCGCCCCGGAGGCCGCCGGAGCCGAGCGTGAGGTGCTCGGGCCGGATGCCGACCGCGACCCGCCGGCCCTCGGCGAGGGGCCGGCCGCTGGCGACGGCGGCAGTGATCGACCCGGCCTCGCCGAGGTCGACGGACGCCTCGGTGAGCGTGGACGAGGTGACCGTGCCCTCGACCACGTCCATCGGCGGGCTGCCGATGAAGCGAGCGACGAAGAGGTTCTGGGGCCGGTCGTAGACGGCCTGCGGCGGGCCGATCTGCTGGAGGCGACCGTCGGCGATGACGGCGATGCGGTCGGCCATGGTCATGGCCTCGATCTGGTCGTGGGTCACGTAGATGAACGTGGTGGCCAGCTGCTCGTGGAGCTGGACCAGCTCGACGCGGGTCTGGGCCCTCAGCTTGGCGTCCAGGTTGGACAGCGGCTCGTCCATGAGGAACGCCTCGGGCCGGCGCACGATGGCCCGAGCGAGGGCCACCCGCTGACGCTGACCGCCGGAGAGGGCGCCGGGCTTGCGGTCCAGGTAGGGCTCGAGGCCGAGGATGCGGGCGGCCTCGTCCACCCGATCGGTGCGCTCGGCTCCGGTGAGCTTGCGGGCCTCGTCGCCGTCCACGGAGTACTTGCGGGCCTTGAGCGGGACCTCGATGTTCCCCCGCACGGTCATGTGCGGGTAGAGGGCGTAGCTCTGGAAGACCATGGCGATGTCACGGTCCTTGGCCTCGATGTCGTTGACCACCTGGTCGCCGATGCGCAGCTTCCCGTCGGTCACCGTCTCGAGGCCGGCGATCATGCGCAGGGCCGTGGTCTTACCGCAGCCGGAGGGCCCGAGCAGGACCATGAACTCCTGGTCGGCGATGTCCAGGGTGAGCGCGTCGACGGCGGTCACGTCGCCGAAACGCTTGGTCACCGCCTCGAAGACGACCTCGCTCATCTCAGGCACCCCCGGCATGTCGCCATCCCCCGATCACCGTACGCGTTGCGGGGGACCGGCGAAGAACGACAGCGGGACATCACGATCCACCGGACGGGGCGACGGTCAGACACCGGACTGCCGCCGGTACGGTCGACGGATGGCCCCGACGGTGCCGTCCCCGCGGACGATGGCCGTAGTGGCGACCGTCGCCGTCATGGGCTTCCTGGCCAGGGGCAGCCTGTTCTCCGCCGACATCGATCTCGACCTCGACTCGTCCCGGCCCGAGCCCCCAGCCGTGCGGGACCTCGGCGCGTATGAGGGCCTGGGCACCTGGATCGACGCCTACGACTACGGACCCGCCTACGCCGACGGGGACCCGGCGGTCACCCCTGACGACATCGACGCCATGGCCGACTCCGGTGTCCACACCCTCTACGTCCAGGCCAACCGGGACGACGCGCGCTCGCCGGACGGGTTCGTCGACCGGGGCCTGCTCGACGAGTTCGTACGCCGGGCCCATGAGCGGGACATGGCGGTGGTCGGCTGGTACCTGCCCACCTTCGCCAGCGTGGCCACCGACCTGGGCCACCTGCAGGACCTGCTCGACTACGAGGTCGACGGCCAGCGCCTCGACGGGATCGGCGTGGACATCGAGTACACCGACGCCGTCCCCGACGCCGCCCGTCGCAACAACAAGCTGCTGCAGCTCTCCCGGCGGCTGGACCGGGCGGCGGACGAGACCCCGATCAGCGCCATCGTCCTCCCGCCCGTGTTGACCGAAGTGGTGAACCCGGACTTCTGGCCCGGGTTCCCGTGGGCCGAGCTGGAGCCGCACTACGACATCTGGCTGCCCATGAGCTACTGGACCCAGCGCACCGAGTCCTCCGGCTACAACGACGGCGCCCGCTACCACGAGGAGAGCCAGGAACGGCTACTGGCGAACCTGGGCAACCCCGACGCGGTGGTCCACGGCATCGGCGGGATCGGCGACGAGACGAGCGAGGCGGACATCCTGGCCTTCGCCGAGACGCTGGCCGCGAGCGGCGCCGTGGGCGGCTCCATCTACGACTGGGCCACCCTCAGCGACACCAACATCGCCCTCCTCAACCGCCTCTTCGCCGCCTGGCCCGAGGTCGAGTAGGCGACTCACGCCCCCAGCAGCTCCCACTGGGCGAGAACGCCGCGGACGCCAGCCATGACGTGTTCGGAGAGGAGCGTGTCCAGCTCGGCCAGGTAGTCGTCCAGCAGCGGGAAGTCGGCGGTGACCCAGCGGGCGAACATCCCGTCGTCCATCCAGGCCGCCCCCTCCGGGTCGAGGTCCTCGACGGGCCACTCACCCGCAGCCGCGGCCCGCCGCAGGTGCGGCCAGTCCCGGGCCTGGCCGAACAGTCGGCCGAGACGGACAAGGCGGTGAGCCGCCTCGTCGACCAGCTCAGGCTCGCGCTCGGCCACCATCTCGACGGCGGGATGGGCCCGGGCCACGGCGACCAGGCCGGCCAGAGCCTCGCCCCGGGCGGCCCGGGCCAGCAGGCCGTCGAGCCACAGCAGGGCCCACAGGCCCGTCGACTCCTCGGGGGGCGGCGCGGTGGCCAGTCCCAGGGCCCGGAGGCAGACGTCGACGAGGCGGCCCTGGCCCTCGGGGCCGCCGACGGTCGGCTCCTCGCCGGCGTGGCGCATCACTGAGGCTGAGCCGCCGTGGCGGTCGACCACGTGGGTCAGTCGAATGGGCCGGGGGTCGGTGTCAGTGTCGTCGAGGGCCCAGGAGCGGCCGTGGACGACCACGGCCATGGCGTCCCAGGTGGCCGGGGCGTCGAAGCCCACGAGGGAGGCCACCAGGTCGGCGGGGTCGGTGCCCGAGGAGCCCGGGACGGGGGCGGGCGGGTTGACGTCGTCCACCTCCTCGCCGGTGAGGCCGATGAGGAGGGGCGGGGCGCCCCAACCGGCCTCCTCAGCGATGGCGTCGAGCCGGCGGGCCAGCGCCTCGAGGTCGCGGGTCGGACGGGGACGGGAACGGCAGGTGCGGGCCACGGTGGCCTCCGGTGCGCGTGGCCTCCCTGCGGGAGGCCGTTCATGGCGCCCATGAGGCCGGAGCGCGAGCCGACCCCGAGTGTGCCGGGGACCAGTGACAGCGACCGATCTGACGCCCGACGCCGAGCGGTTCCGAGGCGGGCTGGCACACTGCCCGGGTGCCGGCGCTGAAGACCGAGGTCACCGAGATCGTGACCGGCCTGGCGATGTGCGGGCGGGCGGACCTCGACATCGCCCTTCAGCACCGGCCGCCCGAGCTGCTGAACGTCGACGACGCCACCTGGGGACGGATCACCGACGCGTGGGACCGGCGGGAGCTAGGCCAGGAGTTCTTCGCCGCCTGGGCCAACGGGTTCGCCTTCCTCAAGGCCCGGACCGGGCTGCGGGGGAAGGCGCCGCTGCGGGTGGAGTGGAAAGGCCCGCACAAGGCCCCGGGCGACGAGCGGGTGCCGGCCGATCTGCGGATCGACCACGTGTACCTGGTCAGCTGCAAGTACCTGTCCTCGATCCTGCACAACGCCTCGCCTGCCGCGCTGTTCGACCATCGGCTCGGGGCGACCGACGAGCGGATCGCCAACTGGTACGCCGAGGTGGCGCCGGCAGAGTTCCAGGCCCTCTACGAGGCCGTCCGCAACGACGCCCTCCCGGCCCGGGCCGCCGACATGACCCGCGACGAGCGGCGGGCCCTGAGCGAGACCCTCAAGGCCGGATGGCCGGAGGGCGCGCTGGCCCGCTACGAGGAGATGACGACGGTCGTCGCCGAGGCGTCAGCCACTCGATGGCGGCACCAGCTCGGCAAGGCCCTCGCCCGGGAGGAGATGGCGTGGCGCTTGCTGCGCCTGCAGGCGGCGCCGTACTTCGTGCTGGGCACGACCGAGGGGGCGACGCTGCGGGTGCGGGTGGGAACGCCCTGGGACTGGCGCCAGCGCTTCGACCTGAAGGCCTTCGACGTGGCGCCCGAAGCCGGTGGTCAGCCCCGGGTCTCATGGCGCCTGGAGGTCCACGACCGGGAGATCGACGAGCACCGGGTCGCCGCCGGCCACGTCGAGGTCCGCTGGAGCCACGGCCGCTTCGGCCAGCCCCCTGAGGCCAAGGTCTACCTCGACACCCCCCACCGCGACGTCCCCGGCTACTTCGATCTGTGACGTCGTCGGCCTCCGGCCGCTCGGCTCCGGCGATCCGGCTGACGTATCGAGCGGCGCCGCGCCGCTGCGCTCGAGCCTGGCGCCCGAGAGCGAGCGCACCACCTGCGAGGTTGCGGTCGGGCCGGCCGGGAGCGCCACCGCTCGGGGCGTCAGACGGTGGGGCGGCGGCCCTGTTCGATGTCCTCGAGGCGGGCGCGGAGGCGTTCGGGGGCGCCGAGGTCGAGGGCCTCGTCGAAGTCCTCCAGCGCCACGGTCAGTGACATGCGGCCCGGGCCATGCTGGATCTCGACGAGTTGGGCCTCGATGGGCAGCAGGGGCAGCGGCAGGCTGCCGGTGAGGACGTCGCCCAAGCCCGCCGGCAGGGTGCGGCCGACGGCCTTGAGGGGGCGGAGTCGGAGGGCACCGTCCTCCCGGACGGCGACCTCGGTCAGGACCTTGCCCATGCGCAGCGGTCCGACGCCGGCGCTGGACACGATGCCCTCGTCGGTCAGTTCCAGGCGGAAGGGCAGGCTGGCCCGACCGACCCACTCGTCGACCCGGTCCTGCTCGACGGTCAGCCTGGCCGTGACAGGGCCGCCCGTCAGCCGGGGCTCCAGCGAGGCGACGATCCGGGCGTTCTCGATGCGCACGATGCCCTTGGTGATGGTGAGGCCCGCGACCCGCAGGTCCTCGACACCGATCGTGAGCAGCCGGGCCCGGCCCCGGACGAGGTCGAACGGGGCGCCGTCCCAGCGCACGCTGGCCGTCCGGCCCGTGACCCGCGCCGCCACCTGGTCGATCACCCAGTTCAGCGGCGCCAGCAGAGGCGAGGTCGGCGCAGCCATCAGGCCCCGAGGCTACGACCGCCCAGGCCGACGACCGTTCAGCCCGGCGCCACGAGGAGGATGTGGACGTGGCGGGGGCCGTGGACGCCGAGGGTGAGGATCTGCTCGACGTCACCGGTGCGGCTGGGGCCGCCGACCAGGACGAGCGATGACGGCGCCCCGGCACTGAGGCGGTGGAGGACATCGGCCGGGGTGGCCACGACCTGGTCCTCCCGGAGGACACAGACGTGGACGGGGGGCAGGAGCCCCGCGGCCCGGGACCCGGCGACGGACGCGTCCAGCACGAGCGATCCCGTGGCGGCGATGCCGGCCACGGAACCGGTGAGGCCAAGGTCTGCCGTGACTGCGGCATCAGCCGAGTACAGGTCGACGGTGAGCCGGGCCTCGGAGAGGGCAGCGACGAGCGGGGCGAGCTCGGGCTCTGCGCTGTGGACCACTGTGGCGGCGTCGTGTTCCCGGGCCAGGTCGAGCACCTGCGAGGCAAGGTCGACCGGGGCCACGCGGTGGACGACGGCGTCCACCTCCGTCGCCACAGCCACGAAGCTGCCCACCACGTCGGCCCGATCCAGCGCCGTGAACCGGACCTCCGGCGGCACCGCCGTCGGCGCCGGCGGCACGTGCACCGGGTTGGCGGGGATCCCGCCCCCCAGCCGTCGTCGCGCGTTCGCCAGGAACGCCGCCCGGTCCCCCGCCTCCGTCACGTTCCGTCGAGTCCTCGTTCGCCGGCCTTCCAGCGCGTGTGGAAGGGGCGGCGGACGGGCTTCAGGGGGGTGCGGCCTGAGCTCCAGGTGCGGGCGAGCGGGGAGAGGGCGGCACCCCACCTCCCTGCCGCGGTCGACGCCCGGTAGCCGCGGGGGCTGGACCATGCGGCGGCCCATGCGGCCCATGCGGCCCGCTCCCCCACACCCGCCTCGGCGGCCTGATCCCGGCGGAGGGCGAGGAGGAGGTCCTGCAGGGGGATCTGCACGGGGCAGGCGTCCATGCAGGCCCCGCACAGGGTCGAGGCGCCGCTGAGGTCGTCGGCGCCGTGGGTCAGCAGCGGGCTCAACACCGCGCCCATCGGGCCGCTGTACACCCAGCCATAGGCGTGGCCGCCGGTCTGGCGGAACACGGGGCACACATTCAGACAGGCGCCGCAGCGGATGCAGCCGAGCATCTCGTGGTACTCGCCGGCCAGCAGGTCGCTGCGGCCGTTGTCGAGGATGACGACGTGCAGTTCGTCGGGGCCGTCGGTCTCTTCGGGCCGCCGCGGGCCGGTGCTGATGCTGGTGTACGAGCTGAGGGGCTGGCCGCTGGCCGAGCGGGCCAAGAGGTTGATCATCAGGTCGAGCTGGGCCCAGTCGGCAACCAGGCGCTCCATGCCGAGCACGACGACCTGGACCCGGGGCAGCGAGGTGGCCAGGCGGCCGTTGCCCTCGTTCGTGACGAGGACGATCGAGCCGGTCTCGGCCACGGCGAAGTTGGCCCCCGTGATGCCGACGTCGGCCTCGAGGAAGCGGGCCCGCAGGGCGACCCGGGCGTACGCGGCGATGGCCTCCGGATCGGCGACCAGCTCGTCGGGGTCGGCCCCCGCCTCCGCGATCAGGACGTCCCGGATCGTGTGCCGGTCCCGGTGCAGAGCCGGGATGATGATGTGGCTGGGTGTCTCTCCCGCCAGCTGGATGACCCACTCCCCCAGGTCGGTCTCCACGACCTCACAGCCGGCGTCGGCCAGGGCGGTGTTGAGGCCGATCTCCTCGGTGGCCATCGACTTGGACTTCACGACCTTCCCACCGGCCCGGACGGCGACGTCGGTGATGTAGCGGGTGGCGTCGGCCGCCGTGGGCGCCCAGCAGACGTGGCCGCCGTCGGCCAGGACCCGGTCGGCGAACTGCTCCAGCAGATCGGGCAGCCGCTGAAGGATGCCGGCCTTCACCGCCCGGGTCGCCCGACGCAGCCCGTCGGCATCCTCCAGGCCGGCCAGGCCCTCGGCCCGCTTGTGCACGAACCGGTCGACCGCCGCGCCCACCCGCCCGTGCAGCTCCCTGTCGACGACCGCGGCGGCGGACCGCTCCCGGAACGTCCCCTCGACCGTGTGCCCGCTCACGCTCGCCGCCTCCCCTCGACCACCGTTCTGGTGGCTCCGGCGCGTGCTCCAACACCACATCCAGCCACCAGAACAGGAGGGGGTCGGGGGGTCATGTCGGGAGGGACTCGTCGAGGAGTTGGGCGAGGTGGCGGGTACGGACGGGGAGGCCAACGGCCGCGCTGCGTGTACGGAGCTGGGCCAGGCAGGAGGTGTCGCAGCCGATGAGCACGTCGGGCTCGGCGGCAACCAGGTCGGCCAGCTTCTCGTCGGCCATGGCCACCGACAGCTCGGGCAGCTTCACCGAGAACAGGCCGCCGAACCCGCAGCAGCGGTCGTCGCCCTCCCAGGCCACCCGTACGGCGCCCGCGACCCCGTCGACCAGCTCCTCGGGCGCCGCCCTGATGCCCAGCTCCCGGAGCATGTGGCACGAGTGGTGGTAGGCGACCCGCTGCTCGGGGCCGGACAGAGCAGGCAGGTCCCGCTCGGCCAGGAACTCCGACAGCTCGAAGGTGACCTCACCGACGGCCCGGGCCCGCTCGGCGGCGTCCGGGTCGCCCGCCAGGTCGAACAGTTCCGGCCAGAACACCCGGACCATCGACGTGCACGAGCCACTGGGAACCACGACCGCCTGAGCCCCGTCGGCCAGTTCAGCCTCGAGGGCCGCGAGGGTCGCCCGGGCCACCTTCGCCGCCTCGGGGGCGTGACCGGCGTTCCAGGCCGGCTGCCCACAGCAGGTCTGGTCGGCCGACACGGTCACCAGGCACCCGGTGGCCCGCAACACGCGCACGGTCGCCTCGGCCACCTCGGGCTCCACGAGGTCCACCACACAGGTGACCAGCAACGTGACCCGCACCCCGCCAACCGTACGCATCCCCGGGCCCCCGTTCCCCTTGGCTGCCGTGCGGCTCCGCCGCACCCTGCTGCCACCGGAACCGATGGGGTCCTACCGTGACGGTCCGTGGCGGCCTGTGTGTTCTGTCAGATCGTGGCGAGGGACCTGCCCGCCCGCGTCGTCTGTGAGGACGAGCACACGCTGGGGTTGCTCGACCGGACACCCTTGTTCCCCGGGCACGTGCTGCTGGTGCCGAAGGTGCACGTCGAGACCCTCGCCGACCTGCCCGACGAGCTGGTCGAGCCGCTGTTCATCCGGGCCCGACAGCTCTCGGCCGTCATGGAGTCCGCTCTCGGTTCCGCTGGGTCGTTCGTGGCCGTGAACAACAAGGTGAGTCAGAGCGTCCCCCACCTGCACGTCCACGTCGTCCCCCGCAACCGCAAGGACGGGCTCAAGGGCTTCTTCTGGCCCCGTCACAAGTACACCGACGACGCCCACGCGGACGCGGTCGCCGCCACACTGCGGGCCGCGCTCGAGCTGACCCGCCCGGGCGTTCCCGCAGACCACTCCTCCCGTTCTGGCGCCGAGGAGGGCGCCAGCACCCCGGTCGGCCACGAAGGGTGGCGACACGAGGTCGACGGGCGCCCGCCGACGTGCTCGGGGCGATCCTGGCCCCCGTGGTCGCCCTCGGTTCGTCCGCCGTCCTGACGACGCCGACTCAGGCGGGCCAGCCGCCGTAGGGGACGGTGAGGAGCTCCATGGTGTGACCCGCCGGGTCGAGGAAGTAGAGGCCCCGGCCGCCGTCCCTGCGGTTGATCTCACCGGGCTGGGCCAGGCTCGGGCCCGGGTAGTACGTCACCCCCGTCGCTTCGAGGTGGGCCAGGCCGGCACTGAACTCGTCGTCGGACACCAGGAAGGCGAAGTGCCCGCCCCGATCCGCCACGTCGTCGGCCTCGTAGAAGTCGAGGGTCACCCCGTTGGCCAGCACGATCGGCGTGAAGGGCCCCATCGGCTCGCCCACCTCGAGGCCGAGGACGGCGGCCAGGAACTCGGCCGACGCCCGCGCGTCGGAGGCCGCGATCGTGGTGTGGTCGAGTCGGATCGGCACCCCGTCACCCCAGAACGCGTCAGGCTGGTTGGCTGAAGTCGGCGGCGCGGCGGAGCTGGTCGAGGGCGGCGGTGATGGCAGCGGCGTCGGCTCGGTCGGTCTGGGCCCGGCCGAGGGCCGCCTGGGCCCGGGCGATCAGCTCCTCGGTGTCCTGGATCACGGTGAGATCGTCGGGTCCCGACTCGGGCGCCGTCGCGACCTCGGCCTCGTCGCCGAAGGGGTGCACCACCAGCGGCACGCCGTCCAACTCGGGGACGGTGGCGGCCAACTCGGCCAGAGCGTCCTCGAGGTGACCGGCCAGGACCCAGGGGTCGCCCAGCAGCTCGGGGTCGCCCTGCAGGCCGAAGTCGAGCTGCTCCCGGTAGCTCATGACGGTCATGTTCAGGCCGGACCCGTCGTAGATCGGCCCGATCGGGTAGTTGGCGACGAGGCGGGCGCCGGCCGAGTAGAGCGGGAAGGGCGGGCCGGGCACGTTGGAGATGGTCACGTTGAACACCGGCCGGTGCATGTTGGCCAGGTGCATCCGGGAGTACAGACGGGCGGCCCGGCCCAGCAGCGCCGGGGCGGCGAACTCGGCCCAGTCGGTCAGGGCATCCGCCCCGATGGCGTGGCGCTCCTTGGCCTCCCGGGTGGCGTCGCCGATGACGTGCAGGCGCACCGCCGGATCGCTCACCTCGGTGGCCAGGCTGACCAGCATCGAAGAGACCCGGTTGCCCATGGCACCCTTCTCACCCTCGGACCGCACCGAGACGGGGACCATGGCCACGAGCGGGCCGGACAGGTCCTCCCCCCGGTCGTCGAACCAGCGCCGCAACGCCCCGGCGCACAGCGCGAGGACGACGTCGTTCACCTTCACGTCGTGGTGGGCCTTGACGGCCTTCACCGCCGGCAGCGAGAGCGAGGTCGTGGCCAAGACCCGCTGACGGGTGAGCGGTCCGTTGATCGACGTCTTCGGCGCGGCGAACGGTGCGGGCGGCGTGCTCGAGCTCGGCAGGCGCCGCCGGCCCAGGGCGGCATCGATGGTGCGGCGGGTGACCTTCATCATGCGGATGGGCGAGGACAGGAGCGAGGCCGTGGCGTGGGCCAGCATCTCGGCATCGGACGGGATCGTGTCCGGCGTCCACTCCTCCTCCGGAGGCGGGACCTCGCTGCCCTCCGGGGACAGGTCAAGGGTGGCCACGGTGATCTCGTTGCCCGACGCCCCGTCGATGGCGGCGTGGTGGACCTTGCTGAGGACGGCGACGTGCCCGCCGGCGACACCGTCGATCAGCCACATCTCCCACAGGGGCCGGCTGCGGTCGAGCGGGATGGCGTTCAGGTGGGCAGCCAGCTCGGCCAGCTCCCGGGGACCACCCGGGGCGGGCACCGCCACCCGGCGGAGGTGCCACTCGATGTCGAAGTCCGGATCCTCGATCCACAGGGGGTGGTGGAGGCCGAAGGGGACCTCACGCAGGCGGCGCCGGAACGGCGGAGCCATGTGCAGGCGGGGCTCGTAGACCTCCCGCAGGTGATCGATGTCGAAGCGGCCCTCGACCTCGGACGGGTCGAAAACGGCCAGGCCCGCCACGTGCATCGGGGCCGTGGGCGTCTCCATGGAGAGGAACCCGGCGTCGAGCCCGGTCAACCGTTGCATGCGCCACCCCCAAGTCGATGTCGCCCCGATCGTACGACGACTTCCGGGCCCGTGACCCTCGAGCGGCACCACCAGGTGGCGCCTCCCGCCCCGCCGAGAGCCGGTCACCGCGCTTCGGGCGCCCGTTCCGGTCGTCCTGGCCGCGAAGGAGGCGCCAGAAGGGGCTCAGGAGGTGTAGCCGGGCTGCGGGGGTGACGATCTCCATGACGAGGCCCTTGGCGTCGTGGCGACGGTCGCCCAGGCGATCGACCTTGCCGGACAGCATCGCCTTAGCGGTCACCGCGATGACGGCGGCGTCGAGCACGTCATCGGCCGCCGCCCCCGCAGGCGGGCGGGCGACGAGGGCGTCGATGCCGGGCACGTGGGGGCGCAGCACCGCGAGACGTTCGTCCCGGCCGGGCCGGGCCTTCTTGGGGTGGGCCATGGGGACACCGTGCAGCCGGGCGAAGGCGGCCTCGGGGTGGCACTCGAAGATGCGGCCCTGGCGGGTCGGGTCGAGCAGGCGGTCCACCTCGGCGATCTTGGGCACGAGGTTCCAGGCCTGCTTGGACAGGCCGACGCCGCTGGCCCCACGGGAGCGGGCCAGCGCCGCCTCGTAGCTCCGGGCCCCCAACACCGGGCGGACAGGTGCGGGGAACACCGAAGACCGCCGACCACCGAGCAGGGCCCGGGCGGCGACGTCGCACTTGCGCGGCGCTCCGTCGGACAGGCCAATGGGGATGTCGACGCCGACGGCGCCCAGCCGGCCCTTGGCCCGGCGGGCGGCGACCTTGGTGAAACGGTCGATGACCTCCACGATGGCGCCGCCCTCGACGGGCAGGGTGACCACGCACCATCCGCCCCGGCACCCGTCAGCCCCGGCCACCGCCTGGGGTAGCCCGAACAGGTCGAGGCAGTGCTCCAGGCCCTCGATGCGGATGTCCCCGCGCCGCTGGGCCTCCCAGGCCTCCCGGGTCATGCGGAAGCGGCGCAGCGGCCGGCCCTCACCCCGGCGCAGGTCCATCTCCACGCCGTTGGGCTCGTAGCCGAGGCGCTCGGTGACCCCGAGAGACGAAGCGTTGTCCTCCCAGGCAAAGGTCTCACACCACTGAGCGCCGAGGCCGGCGAAGGCGAGGTGCAGGATCGCGGCCCGCATCTCCTTGCCGATGCCCCTTCCCTGGTGGGCCAGGCCGAGCCACGAGCCGCTCTCGGCCACCCGGGTCGCCACGAAGTTCTTGGCGAACAGGTCCTGGACCCCGACGATCGTCGGCTCCGGCTCGTTGACGACCACGATCAGGCCGAGGGCCCAGCTCTCCGGGGTGAACTCGGCCCTCTGGCGCCAGTTCCACTGCAGGGTGTTGCGCTCCAGGTCGGGCGACGGCGCATCGGTCCACGGCGTGGAGAACGGCATCACGTCCGGCTCGTGGACCCCCCGGCGGACGAGGTCGACGACGGCCAGCAGGTCCTCGTCGGTCGGCGGCCGCAGCTCGAGTCGGGGCGTGCGCACCCGGAGGTCGAACAACGGCCAGTACGGGTGCGCCACGGTGCCAGTCTCGCCCACGACTCCCCGCCGCCGGGACATGGTTTCGGCTCTACAGTCCGGTCGTGCCCCGACTCATGGCTGCCTGGTACGACCGCACGATGGCCGAGACCGAGGCCGCCGGCCTCCGGGACTGGCGGGCCGACCTGCTCGGCGACCTGTCCGGCGAGGTGCTGGAGATCGGCGCCGGGACCGGGCTGAACCTCGCGCACTATCCCGACACCGTCACCCGCCTCGTGCTGACCGAGCCCGACCGCCACATGCGGGCCAAGCTCGAGCCGAAGGTGACGGCCCGGTCCGCACCGTTCCCCGTCGAGCTGACGGGCGCCGGCGTCGACGCCCTCCCCCACGCCGACGAGAGCTTCGACGCCGTGGTGTCGACGCTGGTCCTGTGCTCGGTGCCGGACCACGAGGCCGCGCTCGTGGAGATCCACCGGGTCCTGCGCCCCGGCGGCCGCCTCGTCTACCTGGAGCACGTGGCCGCCTACGAGAACCCCAAACGCCACAAGTGGCAACGCCGGATCGAGCCCCTCTGGAAGCGCTGGGCCGGCAACTGCCACCTGACCCGCACGACCGACCAGGCCATCCCCGCCGCCGGCTTCGAGCTCGTCGAGGCCCGCCGCGAGTCCATGCGCAAGTCCCCGGCCTTCGTCCGCGTCACCGTCCGCGGCATGGCAGTGAAGCCCGTCTGACATCGCCCGCCGCGGAACCCGACGGCAACCACGGGAGCCGGGCTCCTCGCGCCTGCCTCGGCGGTGCCGTTCCAGCGCGATCCCCACCCACCGTGGCCAAACCGCAGTTCGTCACCCACCCTGTCGTACTGGCGCCTGATTGTGGTGTCATGGCGCCCGAATCAGGTGCCAGAACGAGGTCCGGTCACTGCGGGTGACATTCGCGGCGTCGGGAGGCCTGGCTCGCCCCCGACGGGTGGCCGCCCGTCCCGACGCCCCATTCGTTGCATCGTTGGAGGTCCTGCAGGAACGGCGGGGTCAGGGCTCGAGGCGGAGGCCGGGGACGCCGTCGGTGACGGTCAAGGTGCCGGGGGTGCCGAGGAGCAGGGCCGGCTCGCCCGGCAGGTTGGGCGACGCGAGGTTGACGACCTCGCCCTTCTGGTCCCCCGCCAGGATCGTCAGCTCCAGGCGGATGGCCCCGTCCTCCTCGTCGGCGTCGACCACCAACACGTCATAGACCCCGTCCGGCAGCACGCGACACTTCTACTCTCCGGGCATGACCGTGCGCTACGAGACCGAGGGACCGGTGGCCATCGTCACCATCAACCGGCCGGAGGTGCGCAACGCCGTCGACGGGCCGACGGCGGGGCACCTGGCCGACGCGTTCCGCCGCTTCGAGGCCGACGACGACCTGGCCGTTGCCGTCCTGACCGGGCAGGGCGACACCTTCTGTGCGGGAGCCGACCTGAAGGGCGTGGCCGACGGGCGAGGCAGTCGGGTGGCCATCGAGGGCGACGGTCCGATGGGACCGACCCGGATGCTGCTGGACAAGCCGGTGATCGCGGCGGTCGAGGGCCACGCTGTGGCGGGTGGCCTGGAGCTGGCGATCTGGTGTGACCTGCGGGTGGCCGCCACCGATGCCGTCTTCGGCGTGTACTGCCGACGGTGGGGCGTCCCCCTGGTCGACGGCGGGACGATCCGGCTCCCCCGCCTGATCGGCCACAGCCACGCTCTCGACCTCATCCTCACGGGGCGAGGCGTGTCCGGCGAGGAGGCCCTGCGCATGGGCCTGGCCAACCGGCTGGTCGAACCCGGCGGAGCCCTGGCCGCCGCCGTCGCCCTGGCCGAGGACCTCGCCCACTTTCCCCCGCACTGCCTGCGCTCGGACCGCGAGTCCTCCTATGACCAGTGGTCCCTGGACATCGACGCCGCTCTCCTCCGGGAGACCGAGCTGGGCCTCACGGTCATCGCCAGCGGCGAGACCGAGGAAGGCGCCCGGCGCTTCGCCGCGGGCGAAGGCCGCCACGGCACCTTCGACTGACCCACGACCGCTCTGGCCCGTGGGGTCCCGCCCGGGCGCATGCAGAGCGCCGAGGCCCTGACCCTGGGCTCCCGCTGGTCCACTGCCGCGTCGGCCCTGATCCACCCACCACAGTCCTGGCGATGCTGCTACACAGGGTCGATGACGGCCAGCACGGCCGACCGGACCGACTGGCCGGGGGGTCGACCGTTGCCCCGAACACGTCCGCTGGGCCCCGCGTAACCGCGGGCCGAATCCGGGCATGGACCTGTCGTGAAGAATCGCACGGGCATCGCCTGGTACGTGCCCTCGGATGAGGACGCCCGGTTCACGCGGCTCTATGCGGGCAACCACCGGCCGATCCGTGACTTCTGCCGCCGACGCGTGGCGGCCGACCTGGTGGACGACGTCGTGGCCGAGACCTTCCTCACCGCCTGGCGTCGGGTCGAGGACGTACCCGAGGGGGATGAGGCCCTGCTGTGGCTCTACCGGGTCGCCTACCGGGTGGTCGGTCACCAGTGGCGGGCCACGATGCGCCAGCGCCGGCTCGAGGACCGGCTGCGGACGGTTCCCCTCCTCCCTCCATCGGCGGCTGACGAGTCCGTCACCGAGAGCGAGGACCGCCTCCGTGTCCTCGACGCGGCGTCCCGTCTGGGTGACACCGACGCCGAGGTGCTCCGGCTGTCGGCCTGGGAGCAGCTCTCGGTGATCGACATCGCCACCGTCCTCGACGTCGCCCCCAACGCGGTGAAGCAACGGCTCCACCGCGCCCGGCGCAACCTCGTCCGCGAGTACCGGCGCCTCGAGTCCCGCACCCCACAGGCCCCCGATCCAGCGAAAGGCGGCACGTCGTGATCACCGACGACGAGGTCATGGACCTGTTCGAACGGGCCGACCCGGCCCGCGGCGACGACCCCGCGTCGACGATCGCCGCGGCGGAGTTCCTCGACGGCCTGCGGTCACACCAGAGCTACGTGCCTGAGTCGGAGCCCACGCGGGTCGACCTCGGTCCCTCGGCATCCCGGCGCTGGCGCATCTTCACGGCGGTGGCAGCAATCGGGCTGCTGATCGTCGGCGCACTCGTGCTCGCGGCGAGCACGGAGCCCGACGGGCCGACCACCGACCCCACCCCCGTCACGACCGAACCGACGCGGAACCCGACGAACCCCGTAGCGGTGGGGGTCGCCAACGAATTTGTCGGCGCCTTCGGCGCCTTCGATGCCGAGGCGGCGGCGGAGCTCCTGTCGGACGACGCCGATCTCTCGCAGGTGTCCGTGCCCGGCCAGGTCGACCAGCCGGCGGCGATCCGGCGACAGGATCTCCCGCTCCTGCTGGCGTTGCTCGAGGCGCAGGGGTACGAGCAGACGGCCGACCTCTGCCAGGTGATCAGCGACACCGAGGGAGAGACCGTCGTCCGCTGCCCGCTGAGCTTCTCCTCGCTACGGTCCGCGACGTTCGCCCCCGGCCCCTTCGGCCCGAACCACATCGACGTGATCGTCCGTCGACGGACGATCGTCCGGGTGACGACCCGCTGGGCGGCCGCCCGGTTCGAGGCAGAGGTCTGGGAGCCCTTCGCCGCGTGGGTGTCGGCGAACCACCCGGCGGACGCCAACGTGATGTACCCGGACGGGAGTCGGAGCTCGGCCCGGCTCACCGAAGCCTCGATCCGGGCCTGGGGGCAGCGCACCCAGGAGTACGCGGCCCTCCAGGGCGCCGCCATGGTCCAGGTCGCCGAGGACCTCATGGCCGCCCGCGACGCCCACGATGCCGGCGGGGCGCTGGCGTTCGTGGCCGACGACGGCGTGGCGGCCCAGCTCTGCAATACGGGCCTGACGCCCCGGTACGCCTGTGTCGTCGACGACCCCGAGGAGCCGATCATGGGCCGCGTCCCCCTCGACTCGGCCGAGGTCGCCTTCGCCTTCGAGGCCGAGGCGCTGCTGGGTCTGCGCTTCGACGACGTGGACTGCGCGAAGGCACCGGGGCCGCTGGTCACCTGCTCGTACCGGATGGACAGCCGGCTCCGCCGGATCGCCGGCTACCCGCCGGTCCGGGCCGCCTCGAGCATCGGCGTCGTCGACGGACAGGTCCGCCTCGTCGCCTTTCCCCTGCTGAACATCGGCTTCAACCCCGCCGGGTTCAACCCGGCCGAGGTCGAACCGTTCGTGCACTGGCTCGCTCGGGTGCACCCCGAGGTCCTCGGTGAGGGTGATCTGCCGAGCACCGACGGGCCCCTCTTCCAGGCCCAGGGCCAAGAGCTGATCCTCATCCTGACCCGACCGTCGCTGGTCCGCCTGGCGGGTTACCTGGTCGAGTACGAGGCCGCCGGTGGGCCCGCCGCGGCGGAGGATCCGAGCCGCGTCCATCGCCGAGTCGCCGGACTGTCGTTCTCGCTCGACGCGCCGGCGCCCTGGGGCCCCGGTCCCATCGAGCGGCTGGCCGACGCCGACGGGCTCCGGAGTCGGTCGCTCTATGTAAGCCAGAGCCGGGTCGGGCCCCAGGGGGCCGAGGCGGTCGTCTACTGGACCGGTTTCCCCGCCGACGGCGGCTTGGCGGAGCCGTGTGACCGACTCCTCGGCGGGGTCGAGGACCCTTCCGCGTCGGAGCTGGCGGGTCTGCTCGCGGCCGCGCCCGGGACCCGGGTGGTCGAGCCGCCCACCGAGGTCACCGTGGGCGAGCGGCCCGCCGTGCACATCCGGCTCGTGGTGCTGGAGGACCGGGGCTGTGATCCCGGCTACTTCTTCAGCTGGCCGGAGACGGGCATGGGCGCCGCCTGGTACGGGACCAACACCGGGGACACCATCGAGGTCTGGATCACCCCGGGGGTCGGTCGGCTCCTGGTCATCGTCGGCGAGACGACGCCGCAGGCCGGCCCCGACCTCGTCAATGACGTCCAGCAGGTGGTCCACTCGATCCGCTTCGACCGCTGAAAACGGCGGAAGCCCGTCCCACATCGTTGGGGGACGGGCTTCCGACAACCTTCAGCTGACGGTGAGGTCAGCCGTAGTAGGCGCCGCAGCGGGGCCAGTGGTGCAACCCCGAGCCGGTGCGGACTCGATCGGCGATGGTCGCCTGGTACCACGCGGGATGCTGGTGGGGCATGCCCCGGCCGCCGTAGGCCTCCCAGGTGCCCATGTTGAACTGGAGGCCGCCGTAGTACCCGTTGCCGGTGGCGATCGACCAGTTCCCGCCGGACTCGCAGTTGGCCACGCCGGACCAACGGCTCACCAGGGCCCGACGGTGCCGGGCCACGGCCAGGCGGTACAGGTACAGGCGCACCTGCCGGGCCTCCAGGCTGAAGGCGGCCCAGGTCTCGCCGCGGTGGCCGCGGACCCAGGTCTCGCCCCAGCGGAACCAGTAACCGTCTCGCCACTGGAAGCGGCCCTGGGCTTGATGGCGCTTGGCCACGTGGCAGGCGGTGTAGCCGGCGCCACAGTTGCCGTAGTCGACCCAGCGGGGATCGGGGCCCCAGCGACGCTTGGGCGCTTCCTCGGTGGTAGTGGGGGCGGCGGGCGGCACGGTGGTCGTGGTGGGCACCACGGTGGTCGTGGGTACCGCCTCCTCCGCCGTCGAGGGTACGGGCGCGGCCGTGGTCGGCGGCGCCTCGCTCGTCGTCGGGGCCGGGGCCACCGTGGTGGCAGGCACCGTCGACGCGGTGGTGTCCTCGCTGTCGGTCGCGAACGCCGCGCCGGCATCGATGGCACCGATGAGACTCAGAACGAGCATCAGGCCGATGGCCGTCAGTCCGATCTTCTTGTTCATTGCTCGCACAGGGGGGTGTGCTCCTTCGGGGGACGACCCCCACCGGTCTGTGGGCGCGCGGCGGAGCTCGGAGGTGAGGGGATCACCGGCCGGCCCGTCAGGGCAGCGGCTCGAGCGGCCGTTGACCGGATGACCCTCGAATCGGGGTCAGCCAGAAGGCGCTTCTCTTGGTGGGGTGACAACAGGATCACCGCGTTCGTAACTCAACCGCAACATTCGCGCTTGTGATTACTGTCACATGCCGTTTTTCCCAGGCTTTCCTCAACATCCCCGATGACGATCCGATGTCACCGAACCACCGGCACCGACCGTCCGTATCCTGGGCGGCAGTGAGCGACTCCTTCACCGTCACCGACAAGGCCCGCAAGCGGGTCCTGACCCTGCGGGCCGACGAGCCCCAGCCCGACGGCCTGGCCCTGTGGGTCGAGGTGGTCGGGGCCAACACCACCGAATTCGTCTACGACCTCTACTTCCAGGCTCCCGAGCACGCCGATCCCGATGACCTGATGCTCGTCGCCGAGGACCTGACCGTCATCGTCCCCGATGGCAGCCGCGACTTCCTGGAGGGCGCGACCCTGGACGTCAGCCGCGACCTGCTCAACCCGGGGATGGTCCTCGACAACCCGAACCGGCCGCCTTCGGGCGCAGTGAGCCCTGAGATGGCCCAGGACCTCGGCGAGCTGACCGGGACCGTGGCCGAGCGGGTGCGCACCGTGCTGGACCGCCAGATCAACCCGGCGGTGGCCGGCCACGGCGGCCGGGCCGAGCTGGTCTCGGTGACCGACGACGGCGTCGTGTCCCTCCGCCTGAGCGGGGGCTGCCAGGGTTGCGGCATGGCCGCCCAGACCCTGCGCAACGGCATCGAGGTGGCCCTCCGGGACAACATCCCCGAGATCACCGAGATCGTGGACGTCACCGACCACGCCGCCGGCGAAAACCCCTACATCTGACTGGCCGACCCGGGCAAACCGACCCACGTAGGGGTCGGGACGCCGGTCCTCCCCCCATCCAGCCAAATTGCGTTGATTTGTCACGCTGGACGTGACAAATCAACGCAATTTCGGTCGAGGAGGGCCCGGCCGCGAAGCAGTGAACCTCAAGTAGAGGTCCAGACCTAGACCAGGCGCTCGAAGATCATCGCCATGCCCTGCCCCCCACCGACGCACATGGTCTCCAGGCCGAAGGTCTTGTCGTGCTCCCGGAGGTTGTGGATCAGCGTGGCCGTGATGCGGGCGCCGGTCATGCCGAAGGGGTGACCCAGCGCGATGGCGCCGCCGGCCACGTTCAGCTTGTCCCAGTCGATGCCCAGCTCGTCGGCCGAGGGGATGACCTGGGCGGCGAAGGCCTCGTTGATCTCGACCAGGTCGATGTCGTCCATGCTCAGCCCGGCCCGGGCCATGGCCTGCTTGGAGGCCTCGATGGGGCCGAGGCCCATGATCTCGGGGTTCAGGCCCGACACGCCCGAGGCCACGATGCGGGCCAGCGGGGTGAGGCCCAGGGCCTTGGCCTTGGTGTCGCTCATGACCAGCACGGCGGCGGCCCCGTCGTTGAGGGGGCAGGCGTTGCCGGCCGTGATGCTGCCGTCGGGGCGGAAGACCGGCTTCAGCTCACCCAGCTTCTCCTTGGTGGTGCCGTCCCGGGGGCCGTCGTCCTTGGTGACCACCGTGCCGTCGGGGAGCGTGATCGGGGTGATCTCCCAGTCGAACCAGCCCTCCTGCTGGGACCTCACGGCCCGCTGCTGGGACAGGGCGGCGAACTCGTCCATGCGGGACCGCTCGACCTGCTTGTACTCGGCCACGTTCTCGGCCGTCTCGCCCATGGCGATGTAGATGTCAGGCAGGCCCTCCGGCGGGGTCCAGGCGCCCTGGCCCCCCTGGCTGCGCTCGGCGGTGCGGGCCCGGGCGCCATCGAAGTCCGGGTTGGTGGTGCCGGGCATGCCGTCGGACATGCCGCTCATGAAGCGGCTGACCGTCTCGACGCCGGCCGAGATGAAGCAGTCGCCCTCGCCCGCCTTGATGGCGTGGGCGGCCATGCGGGTCGTCTGCAGCGACGACGAGCAGTAGCGGTTGACGGTCACCCCGGGGACGTCGGGCATCCCGGCCTCGACGGCGACGACTCGACCGATGTTGTAGCCGGACTCGCCGGCGGGCTGGCCACAGCCCATGATCAGGTCCTCCACCTCGGAGCCGTCCACACCGGAACGCTCCATGAGCGAGGTCACGACCTGGGTGGCCAGGTCATCGGGGCGCATGTCGACCAGCGACCCCTTGTTGGCCCGGCCGATGGGGCTCCGGGTGGCGGCGACGACGACGGCTTCGGGCATTGGGGCTTCCTTCGTTGGAACGAATGCGAGCGCAACGACGCTAGCGCCCCCCTCCCGATCCCCCCCAAGGCGATGCCGGGGAGCGTGGCCTGACGGCCCGGCGACCGCGGCGTAGTGTCGGGAGCAGTGCATGTTCAGATCGGGCCGGTCCCGGCCGCGAGCGTGACGGCCTGGGTGGGCTACGCCCGGAAGGCACTCGAGGAGGTCGTCGGCGAGCCCGGCTCCGACGACGTCTGGCTACCCGACGACACCATCCAGACCTTCGCGCGCTACCTGGACGACTGGGAGGCGGCGGCCACCGGCGTCGAGGAGATGCGCTGGGAGCACGAGGTCCCGGCGGACGAGGCCGAGTACCTGTCCCACGCCTTCTTCCGTGTGGCCAGCAACCTGGCCGCCCGGGCGGAAGAGCGAGGCTACTCCCAGGCCCCACCCGAGAGCGAGGAGTTCTACCGCATGCTCGTCACGTCGTTCCTACAGGCCCTGGAGGCCGAGGGCCAGGGCAGCCAGGAGTTCTCCGAGCACCTCCATTCGTTCTGGCCCGGCCTGGGGGACAACGGATGAGCCTGCTCGACGGCATCCACCATGTGTCCCTCAACGTGGACGACGCCGAAGCGGGTCGGGCCTTCTACGAGGACATCCTCGGTCTGCGCCGACTCGAGCGCCCCGACTTGGGCATCCCGGGGTTCTGGCTCGACGCGGGGGACTTTCAGATCCACCTGATCGAGATCCCCGGCCACCAGGCACCCGCCGGCCAGCACTTCGCCTTCCGAGTCGCCGACGCCGAGGCGACACGGGCCCGGTTGCTCGACCATGGCGTGGAGGTCAGCGAGCCGTCGCCCATCGGGACCGGGCGCCAGTGCTTCTTCCACGACCCGGCCGGCAACCTCATCGAGCTCAACCAGCCCGACCCGCCGGCGTGAGCTTCGGCTCGACGCCGACGCGGGGCCGCCTGCTGGTGGCCGGGCCTCCACTCGAGGACCCCAACTTCCGCCGCACGGTCGTGTTCATGATCGAGCACAGCGAGGACGGAGCGCTGGGCGTGGTCCTCAACCGCCCCTCCCCCATCGACCTGGCCGACGCCCTCCCCCAGTGGGCCGACCTGGCCGCCGCGCCCTCTGCGGTCTTCATCGGCGGCCCGGTCGAGCAGGGCTCGGTCCTCGGCCTCGGCCGCATGGTCCACGACTCGGCCCCCGAGGGCCTCACGCCCGTCCACGCGGGGATCGGCTTGCTCGACCTCGAGGCCGACCCCGTCCGCCTGCTGGGCGACGTCGGCGGTGTCCGCCTCTTCACCGGCTACGCCGGCTGGGGGCCCAACCAATTGGAGGGCGAGCTGGCCATGGGCGGCTGGTTGGTCGTCGATGCCGAGCCGGAGGACATCACCACCACTGCCCCCGACGACCTCTGGCGCGCCGTCCTGCGCCGCCAACCCGACGCCGATCTCGCCCGCCTCGCCCTCTTCCCCGACGACCTCAGCGCCAACTGATCGCGTGACGACCACGGTCGTGCTGCCCGGGGTCGAGCTGGCCTCGAGCGAGCTCGGGGGGACCGTCGGGGCCCCTCGCCTGCTGCTGATCTCGGGGTCGGGGTCGGACCTGCGGCGCCCGCCCCGGACGCACGAGGACGCCACTCTGGTCGGCCGTTTCGAGATCCTGGCCTACGACCACCGAGGGCTCGGGCGCTCCGTACCCGATGACCCCCACCGGGAGCCCACCATGGCCGACTACGCGGCCGACGCCGTCGGCCTGCTCGACCACGTGGGCTGGGACACCTGTCGCGTGCTGGGCGTCTCCTTCGGCGGAATGGTCGCCCAGGAGCTGGCCGTCACCGCTCCCGAGCGCATCGAGCGGCTGTGCCTGGCCTGCACCTCACCGGGCGGGGCCGGGCGGCTCGTCGGCGCCCCTCCACACCCTGGCCGACCTCCCGCCCGACCAGCGGCTGGCCCAGCAGGTGGCCTGGCTGGACACCCGCACGGTCGACGACGCCGAGTTGCGGGCCACCTGGACCGAGGCGATGGGCGCCCTCACCGACGTCGAACCGACCGAGGGGATGCGTCTCCAGCTGCAGGCCCGGTCCCACCACGACGTGTGGGACCGGCTCCCGCAGCTCGACCTACCGGTCCTGATCGCCGCCGGCCGCTTCGACGGGATCGCCGCTCCCGCCAACCAGAAGGCGCTCCTCGGTCAGATCCAGGGCGCGGATCTCCACTGGTTCGACGGGGGCCACGCCTTCTTCGTCCAGGACCGCACCGCCCTGCCCGTCATCGCCAACTGGCTGGCGGCCGGCTGAGTCCGACCCCCGAGCCAGGTCGAAGGCGTCGGGCTCGCCGCCCCGTCCCAGTGGAACGGCGGTTCGGCGGGCCCGCCTCGTTCGGAACCAGAAGGCGTCAGCCCATGTAGAGGACGAGCATCTGGTAGATGAGGCTGGGCTTCTCGGCGCCGACGACGTGGACGGCGATCTCGGACTTGATCAGGGTGCCGCTGCCCTTGGCCTCGGCGCTCACCAGCTTGCTGCGGGCGTGGACCTTCGAGCCCGGCGGGCACGGGCGCCAGGAAGCGCAGGCCGTCGGCGCCGTAGTTCACCGCGTTCTGGACACCGTCGAGGGCGAGGGTGTTGCCTGCGGTGAGGGCGGGCAGCAGGGAGAGGGTCAGGAAGCCGTGGGCGATGGGCCCGCCGAAGGGCCCCGCGTTGGCCCGCTCGATGTCCACGTGGATCCACTGGTGGTCACCGGTGAGCTCGGCGAACTGGTTGATCTTGTCCTGGGTGACCTCGATCTCGGGGCCCCAGTCCCCGTAGTCGCCGCCGGCCGAGGCGTTGATCCCGTCGATGTCGTCGAAGCGAAGTGCAGTCACGGCCCAGACGGTAGATCAGGCGGACCGACGACCCGCACCGACGGGTGGTCGGCCTCCGGGCAGGGCGAGCCCTCGGGGTTGGATCGATCCGACCCAATGGCTCAGCGGGGGCGGAGCCGGGCCAGGCTGTCGGTGAGACCACCCGGGCGGCTGCGGGCGTTCCAGCACGCCACCTGCTCCTCGCGGAGGTCGTCGAGCTCGGTGGCGAGGACGGCGAGGTCGGGCGCCGGGAGGCCGTGGCGCCGGGCCAGGCGCAGGCTCCGTGCCGAGCCAGAGCCACGGCCTGCCGCAGCTCCCGCTGGGCGATGGCGCCGTCGGCGTCGGTGAAGTCGGCCGCCGCCAGCTCGTCGTCGACGTCGGCCAGGGTGGCCTCGATGCCGGCGAGCGCCTCGACCGTCGGCTCGCCGAAACCGCCCATGCCGCCGCCGGCCACGGCGTCGTGCAGGGCCGAACCGTTGGGTTGGACGACGCCCGTGCGGCCGTAGACCTCGCCCGCCTCCAGCAGAGCGCCGCCGGCGCGTCCGGCGGCGTCGGGCAGAACGATGGCGTCGAGGGCCGCGGCGGTGTCCTGGCCGTCGTTCGTCGCCCGGCACCACGCCACGGACGCGGCGTAGGTGAGCGCAGGGAGCATGACCGTCGGCGGCTGCAGGTGGCCGTTGTCGCCCCACTCGGTGACCAGCATCCCGGTGGCGCCGAAGTCGGCGGCCGCAGTGACGGCGTCGAGGGCGTTGCCCCGGGCGTTGGACCACCGGCCGACCAGCGAGTTCCAGCCGCTGGTGCCGGGGGCCACCCACCAGTCGATCCCCGCCCCGGCGAAGCGCTGGGCGCGGGGGCCGAAGCCGAGGTAGGCCCGGCTGTCGATCCAGTCGTCGATGATGGCGTCGAAGGGCGGCGGCAGCTCGAGAGCCCGTAAGAGGTCGGGGGTGTCCTCGGGCATCGGGGCCTCGTAGTGCCAGAGCAGGGCGGTGGCGTCACCGACGACGCCGGCCGCGGCCGCCGGGTCCCCGTGGATCATGTCCGCCCAGAACCGGGGGTGGCGGCCGAGGGCCCGGACGCCCTCGAGGAGGCGGCCGAGGTGCTCGACGAACACTGTCTGCTGGCCGTGGAGCTCGAAGACCTCGTCACAGCCGATGTTCACGGTCCGGCCGGCGTGGTGGCCGGTGAGCTCAGCCACGAGGTCCAGGGCGAAGTGGGCGTTGTCTTCGGTCGGCGCCAGCGAGCGGGGGTCCGAGGACGACGGGTCGACGGCCCGGTCCCGGTACTCGGGCAGGCGCAACCAGCGTTCGAAGTGGCCGAACGTGTTCTGGTTGGCCACCAGCTCGATGCCGCGGGCTGCGGCCTCAGCATCCAACCAGCGCACGTCGTTCGGCGTCATCGGCGAGGCGTCCCGCCAGACCGCCTCGTGCGCGACGTAGGCGAAGGTGTGCTCGGTGTAGAGCTCCAGGTGGTTGATCCGCAGCCGGTCGAGCCGATCCAGCAGCGCGAGCAGGCAGGCCCGGTTCGGCACCCGGTCCCGGCTGATGTCGAGCATGAAGCCCCGGTGGACCAGGTCCGGCCAGTCCCGGATGTGACCGGCCACCAGCCCCTGGCGCCGCAGCTGGTCGAGGGTCGAGCGCCCGTACCGGAGCCCCGCCTCGTCCGCATGGGCGAGCGTGATGCGGTCCGTCTGGAGGGACAGCTCGTACCCCTGCGCGGGGAGGGCGGCGTCGGCGTGCTCCGTGACGGCCACCCCGTCCGGAAGGTGGCGACCGGTGAAGACGGCCATCTGCGGGGCCGGGACGAGCCAGGGCGCCATCGCCATGGACTACCACGCCCCAGCCGTCGGGCCACCGATCTGAGATTGCGCAACTTCCAGCTGCCTCCGGGCGTGGGCGGGTCAGGCCGTACGCTCGCCGCCGTGCGCTTGCGGTCGTTGTTGTTCGCCCCCGGGAACCGGGCCGAGGTGCTGGCCAAACTTCCCCGGTCCGGACCGGATGGCGTGGTGCTCGACCTGGAGGACGCCGTTCCGGCGGAGGCGAAGGGCGACGCCCGGGGCATCGTGGCCCGGGCGGCGGCAGAACTGCGGGACGGGCATCCGGGCCTCGCCGTGCACGTGCGGGTCAATGCCGTGCCCAGCGAGTGGTTCGCCGACGACGTGGCCCAGGCCCTCATCCCCGGCATCGCGGGGGTCGTGGTGCCCAAGCTGGAATCGGCCGACCAGGTGACCGCCGTGGCCACCGCCCTCGACGAGCACGGCCTCGACCACCTCACGATCGTCGCCGGCCTCGAGACGGCCGCGGGCGTCGCCCGGGCCGAAGAGGTCCTGTCCGACGCGCGGGTGCACGTCGGCTACTTCGGCGCCGAGGACTACGTGGCCGACCTCGGCGGTGTACGCACGCCCGAGGGCACCGAGGTCCTCTACGCCCGGTCCCGGGTGGCTCTGGCCGCCCGTCTCACCGGCACGCTGGCCGTCGACCAGGTCGTGACCGACCTCACCGACGAGGGCCGCTTCCGGGCCGACGCCTCCGTGGGCCGGTCCTTGGGCTACCGCGGCAAGCTCTGCATCCACCCGGCCCAGGTGGCCTGGTCCCATGAGGCGTTCAGCCCGTCCGCCGACGAGCGGGACCGGGCCCGCCGCCTGCTCGAGGCCTACGACGCGGCCGTCGCCACCGGCTCCGCCGCCATCGCCTTCGAGGGCCAGATGGTCGACGAGCCTCTCGCCCGCCAGGCCCGCACGCTCCTCGACAGCGCGGCCGACTGACCCTCAGGTGGGGCGGCGGTGCATCAACGCCGTGCGGGTGGCGCGGCAGACCAGGGTCTCGTCCTGGTTGAACGCCCGGTGCTCGAAGGTCACGAGGCCGGCGGCGGGACGGCTGCCGGAGTCCCGCACGGCCATCACCTCGGTCTCGGCGTGGATGGTGTCGCCGGGGAAGACCGGGGCGGGAAAGGCCACCGACTCGAAGCCGAGGTTGGCCACGGTGGTCCCGTGGGTCGTCTCGTGCACCGAGATGCCCACCAGCAGGGCCAGGGTGAACATCGAGTTGACGAGCGGACGACCGAACTCGGTCTGCGCCGCGTAGTGGCCGTCGAGGTGCAACGGCGCCGGGTTCAGCGTGCTGAGGCTGAAGTTGATGTTGTCGGCCTCGGTGATGGTCCGGCTCAACGCGTGCGGCACGACCAAGCCGACCTCGAGGTCCTCGAACCAACGCCCCAGAACTGGTCGCTCCCACACCATGGCCTCACCCTATTGTCCGCCTCCTCCCACCTCGGCCGATCCGGTCTCAGGTGAGGAGGGCGATGGCGAGCCCCGCGGCCACCACCGCGAGCAGGGCGACGCCGACCCCGACGAAGCGCCAGTCCCCCGAGCGCCCCCAGACCACGATCAACCAGAGGACCCGCAGGAGGGGCGCGGCGATGACGACGACCACCGCGGCGGCGGCCACCGCCACCCCGCCGTCGCCGGGCAGCGCGAGACCCAGGCCGGCCAGGCCGGCGGCGGTCATCACCACCCACCAGAGAGCTGTCACCAGGTGGTCCGTCGGCTCCCGGGCCAGGTCGCCGGTGGTCATGCGGTGGCCACCAGCAGGACGGCGACCAGGACGAGGATGACGGCGATCACCTTGCGCACCGCCGGGCCCCGGAGGCGATTCTGCAGGCGGGCGCCGAGGAGGCCGCCGGCCACGCTGCCGATGATCACCGCGGCCGCCGGATGGGCCTCGATGCGGCCCTGGGCGGAGAAGACGAGGAGGCCCACCGCCGCGGTGATGCCCACGGTGAAGGTGCTGGTGGCGGCGGCCACCTTCACCGGGACGTACATGATCTCGCTCATCACCGGGGTCTTGATGAACCCACCGCCGACACCCGAGATGCCCGAGACGAGGCCGGCCACCCACATGGCGGCGAGGCCGAGCGGCAGGCGACGGGGGCGGTAGGGGGCGACCCCGCCGACCCGGGCCACCGCACCGCCCACCATGCCCACCCGCTCCCCTACGTGCTCGAGCCCGAAGGCCGGGTGCGGGGCGTTGCGGATGCCCTTGCGGCCACCGCCCGCCGCGGCGGCCACGAGCGCGACCGCAGCGAGGGCGTAGACCAGCACCGACTCGCTGACCAGCCCGGAGAGCAGGGCGCCGACCACGGCCCCGGCGCTGGCCGCCACCTCGACGGTGACCCCCAGGCGGTGGTTGACCGAGCGGTCCTCGAGGTGCCGGGAGCCGCCGGCCAGCGACCCCGCGGCGACGAGCACCAGACCGAGGGGAGCGGCCTCGGATGCCGGTGTCCCCGTGGCCACCAGCAACGGGACGAGCAGCAGCGCCCCGCCCAGCCCACCGACTGAGCCGACGGCCGCGCAGAAGCCGGCGGCGAGGACCAGCAGCGGTGTGGCCACGTCCGGAGCATCCCACGTCGCCCCATGGTCCCCGGCCACCCGAACCCGCGCGACACTCCGGGCCATGGCCGACCTGCTCCGCACCGAACGACCCGCCGACGGCGTGGCCCTCGTCACCCTGGACCGACCCGATCGCCGCAACGCCCTGTCCACCAGGATGCGCCAAGAGGCGAGCGCCCTGCTGGCCGAGTTGGCCGAGGACGAGACCCTCCGCACCCTGGTGGTGACCGGCGCCGGCACCGTGTTCTGCGCCGGCTTCGACCTGGGCGAGTTCGAGGCGGCGATGGCGGACCCGCGGGTCATGGAGGAGCTCTGGGCCAGTAGCGACGAATGGCACCGGCGCTGGCACGACTTCCCGGTGCCGACCATCGCCGCCGTGAACGGCCCGGCCATCGCCGGCGGGTTCGACCTCGCCGTGCTCTGTGACATCCGGGTAGCAGGGCCCACGGCCGCCTTCGCCCACCCCGAGATCCGCTTCGGCGACGTGGTCTACGGGCCGCTCCGGGACCTGGTCGGTGGTGCCGTGGCCCGCGACCTGTGCCTGACCACTCGGAAGATCGACGCCGAGGAGGCCTGGCGGCTCGGTCTCGTCCGCGAGGTGGCCGAGGAGCCCGTCGGCGCCGCGCTCGCTCTTGCCGACGAGGTGGCGGCCAGCCCCCGGGAGGTCCTCGTGCGCACCAAGGCCAAGATCGTGCGGATGTCCGGGATCAGCGAGGGCGGGACCCTGGACCTCTAGCCTCCCTCACCCGCCTGCGCCGGTGGGGTGGTGGATCGTGAAATTCGCGTGGCTTCGCGGCGCTCAGCAACGCCGGCGCGGCCGATCCCGCGGGTCGTCACCGCCGCTCCACTCCGTTGCGCAGCCTCGCTCAGGCCGGGCCTGTCACCCCGCTAGAGGTCAGCGATCATCCGGTTGACGATCATGTCGATGTCATAGCGGTCGTCGGCGCCGGGGAGCACCTCGCGGTCGAAGGCGCCGAGCACCTCCTGACAGCGCTCGGCGGCGAACTTGCGGGAGTGGGCGTGGGTGACGATGACGAAGTCGCCCCGCTGGATGCCGGCCACGGCCCGAGCGGCCAGCTCGTCGGCGGGCATGCCCTGGTCGAAGAGCTGCTTGGCCATGTCGTGGCCCATGGCATTGGTCCCGGCGGCGGCGTCGGGCCGGTTGCGGTCGGCCTCCCACAGCCGGGTGGAGACCAGGCCGGGGCACAGGACGCTGACCCCGACGAAGTCCGGCACCTCCCGGCGCAACACGTCGGAGAAGGCGAGCACCGCGTGCTTGCTGGCCGTGTACGGGGCGCTCATGGCGTTGGGGACGCCGAGGCTGTGTTCGGAGCCGGTGGTGACGATCCGGCACGGCGTTCCCTGCTCGACGAAGCGGCGACCGAACTCGACCATGCCGATGAACGGCCCGACGGCGTTCACCTCCAGCACCCAGCGCATCTCCGCCAGCGGGGTCTCGAGCAGCGTGTTGGTGCCGACCACCCCGGCGTTGTTCCAGATCAGGTCGACGCCGGCCAGCACTTCCCATGCCGTGTCGGCCAGGTCCCGCACGTCGCCGGGGTCGGTCACGTCGCAGCGGGCGGCGACGCCCCGGGTGCCACGCTCGGTGACCGCCGCCGCCGTCTCCTCGGCGGCCGCGACGTCGATGTCGGCGGCCAGAACGTCCATGCCGACGTCGGCCAGCGCCAGGCAGAGGGCCCGGCCGATGCCGCTGCCTCCCCCCGTGACCACCGCCGCCTTGCCCGTCAGATCACCGTGTAGTCCGGCCATGCCGCTCCTCCTACCGCCGCCCCGACGGGGCTCGGGCGGTCAACGTAGTGGTCTGCCACGATGGGCGGGTGACGATGACCGTGCCCTACACACGAGGCCTGCACGAGTTGGGCGATGGGGCCTTCGCCTGGCTCCAGCCCGATGGGGGCTGGGGATGGAGCAACGCCGGGCTGCTCCGGGGCGACGGCGGCTCGCTGCTCGTCGACACCCTCTTCGACCTCGACCTCACCCGGGCCATGCTCGACGCCATGGCGCCGATCACGGCCACGGCCCCCATCGTCACGCTGGTCAACACCCACGCCAACGGGGACCACTGCTACGGGAACCAGCTGGTGACCGGCGCCGAGGTCATCGCCTCTGCGGCCTCCGCGGCGGAGATGGAGCAGTTGCCCCCCGCCACCCTCGGGATGATGACGAGCCTCGACCTGGGCGACGCCACCAACCGGTACATCGCCAAGGCGTTCGGCCCGTTCACCTTCGACGGCATCGAGCCGCCCCACCCGGACCGCACCTTCTCGGGGGCGTTGCGCCTGGAGGTGGCCGGTCAGCCAGTGGAACTGGTCGAGGTCGGGCCGGCCCACACGGCGGGCGACGTGATCGTGCATCTCCCCGACGCCGCGACGGTGTTCACCGGCGACATCCTCTTCCACAACGGCACGCCGCTGATCTGGGACGGGCCGGTGCAGAACTGGCTCGACGCCTGCGACCGGATCCTGGCCCTCGGCTGTGCCGTGATCGTCCCCGGACACGGGCCGCTGGCCGATGCGCAGACCGTGCGGGACACCGCCGACTACCTGACCTTCGTGCGGGACGAGGCCACCGCCCGTCAGGCCGCCGGGCTGTCAGCGGCCGAAGCGGCCTGGGACATCGACCTCGGCGCCTACGCCGACTGGGGTGAGTCCGAGCGCATTGCCCTCAACGTCGACGCCGTCTACCGGGAGATCGACCCTTCCTATGACAGCCCCGGCGTCCTCCCCCTCTTCACCCTCATGGCCGAGATCGCCGACGCCCGCCCGTGACCACCCGTTCTGGTTGCTCCCCTCTGTTCTCCACGACAGAGGGCGATGACCAGAACCAGCTGACACCCGTTCTGGTTGCTCCCCTCTGTTCTCCACGACAGAGGGCGATGACCAGAACGCGTCGGGTCAGGGGGTGGGGGCGTAGCGGCGGAGGTTGACGGTGCCGTTGGTGTTACGGGCGGGCAGGTCGTTGGCCAGGCCGATCCAGCGGCCGGCCAGGGGCGGCACCGCCTGGCCGAAGCGGATCTCCTGGTCGGGCGAGCCGCTGGCCAGCGTCCGCCGCAGGCGCCAGGTCGAGGCCCGCACCATGGCGGGGTCGCTGCGGCCGTTGCCGTCCCAGTCCCCTACCACTGGAGTGTCGTTGGGGTGGCCGAAGGTGAAGGTTGCGAAGGGCGGGCCGGTCGAGTTGCGGTTGCGGACCCGCCAGACGTTGCCGTCGACGGTTCCGACCGTGTCGGTCCCGTCCCCGTTCCAATCGCCGACGACGGGACGCTGGCCGGCCGCCCCGAAGCGGAAGATGGCCACGGGCGGGCCGGCGCGGTTGCTGTTCCGCACCAACCACTGGTTGCCCCGTACCACGCCGGGGGTCTCGCTGCCGTTGCCGTCCCAGTCGCCGCAGACGAACCGGTCGCCGACGTCGCCGTAGAGGAAGCGCACCGCCGGACCCCCGGAGCGCAGGTCGTTGCGCAGGCGCCACTCGTTGCCCCGGATCACGCCGGGGGTCTCGCGCCCGTCGCCGTTCCAGTCACAGGCCAGGACCCTGTCACCGACCTGGCCGACGTCGACCCGCAGGGACTCGGGGCCCGCGTCCCGCACCGAGGCGCCATGGCGGCTGCCCGCGGCCGAGCGCTCGCCCGACACCGGCCAGGTGTTGTGGCGGCAGCCGTCGAGGCCCTTGGACTGCTGCTGCATGACCGGCGCGGCCTGGCCCGAGCCGGGGCACCTGGCGTGGCCGAAGCCGAGCCAGTGGCCCGTCTCGTGGTTGACCACGTAGTGCCGGTAGCTGTCGAGTGAGGCGCCGGCGGTCCGCCACGAGTCGGTGGCCTGCTGCCACCGGGTCTGGTTGATGATGACGTTGCGCCCCACCCGGCAGGACCACATGCTGCTGCAGGGATAGCCGAACGACGGCAGGGTGGCCGCCTCGGCCAGGTAGACGGTGAAGTCGCCCCCGCCGCTCACCTGCCGGAACTCGATGGCCCCGCCGAGGGACCATCCCCGGGGATCGTTCAGCGTCTGGGCCACGTGGAGGCCGAAGTACCCGGTGTCGGCCGTGATCGTGCCCCGGGTGGCCAGCGAGTACGTGTAGGTCCGGCTCTGGGTGGTGGTCTCGGGTCCCGACCGCTCGGCGCCGGCCTGCTCGGGGGCCGGCGTAGGCCCGATGCTCGGGTCGGCCCCCGCCGGCCCCGCCGCGAGGGACACCACCCCGATCAGGACCGCCAGCACCACCGTCATCCGCGGCATCGCCCGACGGTAGTGGTGGCGCTGACGCTCCGCAGATCGGCTGATCGGGCGAACACCCGCGCGTAGGTCAAAAGAATCACATTTAGTGGTTGACCAACCACACTTAGTGGCGCATAGTGGGGGTCGCTACACCACAACGGACACCCCGGAACGCTACGCCAGGTTGGTCCCCATGAATGACACCGACAGGCTGGACCTGACGGTCGCCGCCGATCCCGCTGCCCCCGCCATCATCCACGCCGAGCTCCGCCGTTGGCTCGGACGGGTGGGAGTGCGAGGCTGGGTCGTCGACGACCTGTTGGTCGCCAGCGACGAGATCTGCTTCGAGACCATCCTCATGCCCACGGTCACGAGGATCGATGTCCACGCCTCGCTCCACGAGGGCGTGATCCACATGGACGTCACGTCTGACCGCCGCCTGCGACGGGAGCTCCGGATGGTCCCGTGGGTCACCGGATTGGAGGTGGTCGACGACCTCGGCCCCGACCTCGGCCTCGCCTACCAGGTGGCCGACACCTTCGCCGTGCGCACGTTTCCCGACCACACCACCGTCGAGCTGACCAAGGTCCTCGGGTAGTCCCACCCACCAGCCGCGGCCGCGTCCCGGGCATCCCGCCCGCCCGGGGCGCGGTCGCTGCGCGTTCCGGCACTGGATACCCGTGCCGTGACCCCGGAATCCAGGGCCAGAAGCGAGTCAGGGGGCCGAGCCGACCTCGACCCGATCGCGGCCGAGCTGCTTGGCCTGTTGCTCGGCGGCGAAGGCCCGGTCGAGGAGTTCGAGCGCCGCCTCGGCACCGGTGTGGGTGGCGACACCGAACGAGGCGGTGACCCCGGTGGGGGCGGCGGGGAGGTACAGCTGCTTGATGGTGGCCCGGGCCAGATCGGCGCGGGACACGGCCACCTTCAGGTCGGCCCCCAGCAGGATCAGGAGGAACGCATCGCTACCGCTCGTCATAACCATGTCCAGCGGACGGATCAGCTCCCGCAGCGTGTGGCCGACCGCCCCGAGCGCCTCGTCGCCGGCCGTACGGCCGTAGTTGGCGTTGAACACCTGGAGCCGGTCGAGATCGGCGAGCACGATCGACAGCGGCACCTGCGCCGGACCGAACTCCGCGGCCACCACGTCGACCGCCGCGGCGTACCGGTCCTCGCGATAGCCGAGCAGCCCGGTCCGAGGATCCCGCTCCAGGCCTCGGCGGAGCCGCTCTGCGGCCCACAGGATGAGCTCGTCCTGCGCCGTCCACCGATCGTCACTCCCACTCGGGTTCATCCAACACCCGAGTGTGCCAGGCCTACGGGACCCAAGCCCGCACGCGAGAAACCCCCGCACCTTGGCGGGGGTCTCCTTCCGGTTGGCAGCCCCAACGGGGTTCGAACCCGTGTCTCCACCCATGAGCACGGTGTGGTGTCCTCGGCGACGCAGTCGCCGAGCCGACCCCGACGCGAGACGACCCCCGCGCTCAGCGGGGGTCGATGGCAGCCCCAACGGGGTTCGAACCCGTGTCTCCACCTTGAGAGGGTGGTGTCCTAGGCCACTAGACGATGGGGCCTCGTGGCGACAGCCCGGTGAGGCTATCGCCGGCGCTCGGGGGGAAGGACTCGAACCCTCAACGACTGGACCAGAACCAGCTGTGTTGCCAATTACACCACCCCCGATCGGTGGGACCGTCGAGGGTAGCGGCTCGACTCGGCGGGTCGTCAGCCGTTCGTGTTGTTGACCGTGTCGTCCAGGTTCATCAGGCGGCGGTAGCCGAGCACCCGGCCGACGGACACGGCCGCGGTCTCCCGCACCATCGCCCGCAACTCGGCCGCGCCGGTGACCGGGCTCTCCGTGGTCGGCGACACGAAGGCCTCGAGACCGACCTCGCTGGCGATCTCCTCCAGGCGCTTGGAGTGGAAGGGGTCCGACACGATCATCACGTCGTCGATCCCGTCCTCCTCGAGGAAGCGGGCGCTGGCCGCCAGCGACTCCCACGAGTTGCGGCCCTGGACCTCGAGGCGCAGCGCCTCCTCGGGCACGCCGTGGTCCTGGAGCCAGAGGGCGCCGGCCTGGGCCTCGCTGAACTCGTCGCCCTCCTGACGGCCGCCGGTGACGACGACCACGTCGGACAGGCCCTGCTCGTAGAGCTCGCGGCCGTGCTCGAGGCGCGCCTCGAAGACCGGCGACGGGTCGCCGTTGTACTGGGCGGCGCCCATGACGACGATGGCGCCGGCTTCCTGGGCCTGGTCGTCCCGGGACGCCCGCCAGACCTGGACGAAGGTGCCCACCCACGTAGAGGACCAGGACGACCACCACGCCCAGTGCGATCTTCCAGCCGAGCCGGAACCAGCGGGGGCCGAGGCCGGGCACGTCAGAGCCTCGCTCGGGCCGCCCGTAGCCGCCGCAGCGTCTCGTCGCGGCCCAAGCAGGACCAACCCCTCGAACAGCGGTGGACCCACGGTCCGCCCCGTGACCGCCACCCGCACCGGCGCCTGGGCCTTGCCCAGCTTCAGCTCGAAGCGCTCCTCGCCGAGGACCCGAAGCGTCTCCTTGAGGGCCTCGGCCTCCCAGTCGACGGCGCTCGTAGGCCGCTATGACCGCGTCGAGCAGGTCGGCGGCGGGGACCTTGCCGGCCATCGCCTTCTCCCAGGACGCGGGGTCCTCGGGCGGCTCGGCGAGGAACAGCCAGTCGACCTGGGCGGGGATGTCGGACAGCAGCTTCAGCCGCTCCTGCACCAGTGGGGCGACCTCGTGCCAGACCGCCGCGTCGAAGCGGTCGGCGGACCAGGGGACGTCGTCACCGGTGACCCAGGGCTCGGCTGCCGCGAGGAACGCCTCGGCGGACAGCCGACGGATCCACTCGCCGTTCACGTGCTCCAGCTTCTTGAGGTCGAAGAAGGCGGCGCCCTTGACCACGTCCTCGAGGCGGAACAGGTCGACGATCTCGTCCATGGGCCGGACCTCGACGCCGTCGGGCGGGCCCCAGCCGAGCAGGGCGAGGTAGTTGGCCATGGCCTGGGGCAGGTAGCCCCGGTGGACGTAGTCGCCGACGGCGACGTCGTCCTTGCGCTTGGACAGCTTCTGGCGCTGCTCGTTCACCAGCAGGGGGAGGTGGGCGTAGAGCGGGTCGTAGTCCATGCCCAGCAGTCGCCGGATGAGCATGACCCGTGGGCGTCGAGCTGAGCAGGTCCTCGCCCCGGACGATGTGGGTGATCCCCAGGTCCGGGTCGTCGACGGCGTTGGCCAGCAGGAAGCCCGGGGTGTCGTTGCGCCCCCGCCAGATCACGAAGTCCTCGATGTCGGCGTAGTCGAAGGTGACGTCGCCCCGGATGAGGTCCCGGATCTCCGCCGTGCCCTCGGGCACGCGGACGGCCACGCCGAGGCCGGGCTGCAGGGTCGAGCCCGGCATCTCGTTCTTGTCGTCGTCGATCAGGTAGGCGGCACCGTCGGCCAGCAGCTTCTCGCAGGCGGTGCGGTAGAGGTCCCGCCGGTCGGACTGGTAGATCGGGCCCTCGTCCCAGTCGATGCCCAGCCACTCGAGGGACTCGAGAATGGCGCTGATCAGCTCCGGCCGGCTGCGCTCCTCGTCGGTGTCCTCGATGCGCAGGACCAGCGTGCCCGCCTGGTGGCGGGCGAAGAGCCAGTTGAACAGCGCCGAGCGGGCCCCACCCACGTGCAGGTAGCCCGTGGGTGCGGGCGCGAAGCGGACGCGGGGACCGGATGTCACCCGCCGAGGGTACCGGCGCCCTCCCGGCCCCTCCCCGTCGCTACCAGGGCATCGCCACGCCGCCGTTGGGTCGGAGGATCTGGCCGGTCATGAACTTGCTGGCATCGGAGGCGAGGTAGAGCACGGCGTAGGCGATGTCGTCGGGCTCGCCCACGGTGCGCAGCGGGGCGCCCTTCGACATGCGGGCGGTGACCACGGCCTTCGCCTCCTCGTCCTCGGTACCGTCCTCGGCCACCCAGGCCCGGTCGGTCATACCGGTGACGATGTAGCCGGGGGCGACGGCATTGACCCGGACGCCCTTCGGCCCGATCTCGGTGGCCAGGACCTTCGTCAGCTGGACGAGGGCGGCCTTGGCCATCCCGTAGCTGACCAGACCGGGGGCCGGTTGGTCGACGGCCGCGGACGCCATGTTGACGATGCTGCCCGAGCCCTGCTCGACCATGACCCGACCGGCGGACTGGCAGCCGAAGAAGACACCCTTGAGGTTGACGGCGAGCACCCGGTCGAGGTCGGACTCCTGGGTGTCGAGCACGGGCGAGGTGTGGATGATCCCGGCCACGTTGGCCATGACGTCGAGTCGTCCGTAGCGATCCACGGCCACGTGGATGAGCGCCTCCACCTGCTCCCGGTCCGTCACGTCGATGGGCACGACGTCGGCCCGGCCGCCGGCGCCCGTGATGTGGTCGGCGGTGATCGTGGCGCCGTCCTCGTCCCGGTCGGCGCAGACGACGGTGGCACCGGCCTCCGCCATGCGCTCGGCCGAGGCCTGGCCGATGCCGCTGGCCGCTCCCGTGACGATGGCGACCCGGCCAGTGAGATCGAAGGCGTTCACGCCACCGACCGTAGTCAGCGGTCCAGCTGGGCGATAGCGGTGACGCCGTCGTGGACGTCGGTGAAGCGGGTGGTCAACGGGGAGCAGCCGAGGCGGAGCAGGTCGGGCTCCCGGAAGTCGGTGATCACGCCGTCGGCCATCAGGTCGTCGACGAAGCGGCGGGCCTCGGGGTGGCGGATCGACACGTGCCCGCCCCGCCGGTCCGCGTCCCGGGGCGTCGGCGACTCGAGGCCGTACTCGTGGCACAGGTCAAGCGCCAGCGCGGTGAGGGCCGACGCCTTGGTCCGGACGGCGCCGATGCCGGCGTCGGCCACGACCCCCGCCGCAGCCTTCACCGCGGCGATGCCGACGATCCCGGGCGTGCCGATCAGCAGACGGCCGATGTCGGGTCGGGGCGCGTACACCGACGACATGGCGAACTGGTCGTCCCGGCCGAACCAACCCCAGATGGGCTGGTCGATCCGGGGCTGCAGGTCACGGGCCACATAGGCGAAACCCGGCCCGCCCGGCCCCGAGCCCAGGAACTTGTACGAACAGCCGACGGCCAGCTCGACGCCCGCGCCCTGCAGGTCCATCTCCAGCACGCCCACGGCATGGGACACGTCCCAGATCACCAGGGCACCCGCCTCGTTGGCCCGGGCGGTCTCCCCGGCGACATCGGCGATCTCGGCCGTGCGGTAGTCGACGACCGAGCGCACGACCACGGCGACGTCGTCCAGCCGGTCGAAGCCGGGCCGGACCTCGTGGCCGGTCCGGGCGGCGATGCCGGCGACCACGTAGACGTCGCTCGGGAAGTCCCCCGGGTCGACGGCTATCACCGGCCGGGAGGCTCGCAACGCCAGCGCGGCGTGGACGAGCTGGTACAGGTTCACCGACGTCGAGTCGTGCACGACCACCTCGTCGCCGCCGACGCCGAGCAGCGGCGCCAGGGCCGCCCCCGCCTCGAAGGGGAGGTCGATCCAGTGGTCCCACGACCGGATCAGGCCGGTCGCCCAGTCATCGGCCAGCACGGCGTGCATGGCCTCGACGACCCGGCGCGAGGGCATGCCCAGCGAGTTGCCGTCCAGGTACACGAGGCCCGGGTCGGGGATGACGAACTCGTCCCGCCAGTCGGCGAGGGCGTCGGTGGCGTCAAGGGCCGCGACGTCGTCGCGGGTGATCACGGCGTCGGCCCCGCGCTAGGTGGTGGCGCGGCGGCGGAATGCGGCGATCGCCGCCCCCACAGTGTCGAAGTAAGCGTCCTCGCCGACGAGGTCGGTGATCCCGTACCGCTCCAGCAGGCTCCGGACCCCCGGGTCGACGTCGGCCATGGCGAAGCGGACGCCCCGGTCCTGGAGCTCGTTGAACACCTGCTTGAGGGTCTCACCGCCGCTGTAGTCGACATCCGTCATCGCCGCAGCCTCGACCACCAGCCATCGGACGACCGGCGCCCCTTCCCCGACGAGCTCCAGGATCTCCTCGTTGAACCGGTTCGCATTGGCGTAGTACAGGCTGGCCGCAAAGCGGTAGACGACCAGGCCCGGCTCGGTCGCCAGGCCCCGGGCAACCGGTTCGCTGGCGAAGTGGCCGTCGTCGGTGATGACCGCCACCGTGTCGTTGGGGTGGTAGCTGTGGCGGAGGTGGTCGATGAGCGACAGGACGATAGCCAGGACGATCGCCTGCTCGACCCCCATCACCACCACGACGAGAGCGGTCACGGCGGCGATGGCGAACTCGTCCCGGCGGAGCCGCCAGAGCTTGCGCATGCCCAGGTGGTCGATGAGCTCGAGACCGATCAGGAAGACGACCGAGGCCAGGACCGCCGTGGGCATGTACTGCAGCGGCTTGGTCAGGAACAGCAGCACGACCAGGACGATCACCGCGGTAGCCAGGCTCGCCACCTGGCTGTGCCCGCCGGCCCCGTCGACCATCTGGGTCTTGGTCGGGCTGCCGTTGACGACGAAGGTCCCGGACAGGCCGGCGGCGACGTTGGCGGCGCCCAGGCCGTCGAGGTCGACGTTCTCGTCGAAGCCCTCCTCGTACTTCGCGGCGTAGGCCCGGGAGGTCGCCGCGCTCTGGGCCAGGATGACGACGAAGAGCGCCCCTGCGGTGCCCAGCAGGGCCGTGAACTGCGACCAGGTGACATCGGGGACGCCGAAGTTCGGCAGGCCGCTCGGCACCTGGCCGAGGGTGGCGACGCCGTCCGACGCCAGGTCCCACTGCCAGCTCACGAAGATGGCGCCGACCACGGCGATGAGCGCGCCGGGGATGCGGGGGTTGATCTTCTTCGCCCCGAGGATCACCACGATCACCGCGAGGGACACGTAGACGGTCGCGGCGTTGCTGTCACCGATGTCGCCCAGCGTCTCGACGAACTTGCGGATCGTGCCCCCGCTGACCGTGTCGGTGATGCCGAGCATCCCGCCCACCTGGCCCATCGCCACCTGGATCCCGACCCCGGTGAGGAACCCGATCAGCACGCTGCGGGACAGGAAGTCGGCGATGAAACCGAGCTTGGCGAGACGGGCCACGATCAGGACGGCGCCCGTGATGATCGCCAGCATCCCGGCCAGCTCGACGTACTGGGGCGAGGCGATCGGGGCCATCCCGGCGAGGCCGGCAGCCATGATCGCCGCGGTGGCCGAGTCGGCCCCGACGACGAGGTGGCGGGACGAGCCCAGCAGGGCGAAGACCGCGATCGGGACGAGGATCGTGTAGAGGCCCGTGATGACCGGCATGCCCGCGATCGACGTGTAGCCCATCACCTCGGGGATCCCCAGGGCGGCAAGGGTCACACCCGCGGCGATGTCGGCGGGAATCCGCTTCCGCTCGATCGGGCGGATCCCCTGCAAGACGGGGAGCCGGCGGCGCGGCGGGGCGGGGCCGTCCGGCGGGCCAGGAGAACCTGCTTGTTCCATGATCGCCGACCTTCGCTGAGGTGCTCGGTGACCCGAATCCCCGGAAGGGATGATTCGAGAAACCCGCTGACCCGGGGGACCAGGCCCGAAGTCTGGCGTAACGTCGCCCCGGGCGTGGGAGGAAGCGCCCACGATCCCTCCGAGGAGGACCCGGTGAAGGCGTCCGATCTGCTCGTCCGCTGCCTCGAGGCCGAAGGCATCCGCTACGTCTTCGGCGTCCCCGGCGAGGAGAACGCCGATGTGATGATGTCGCTCGAAGCGTCCGACATCCGCTTCGTGCTCTGCCGCCACGAACAGGGGGCGGCGTTCATGGCCGAGGTCCACGGTCGCCTCACGGGCGAGCCCGCCGGCGCCCTGGGCACCCTCGGCCCCGGCGCCACCAACCTGCTCACCGGCGTGGCCGACGCCAACATGGACCGCTCGCCGATGATCGTCCTCACGGGCCAGGGGGCCACGACCCGGCTCCACAAGGAGTCCCACCAGGTCATGGACGTGGTGGCCATGTTCGAGCCCATCACCAAGTGGGCCCAGTCGGTGCACCACGCCCGCAACATCCCCGAGATCGTGCGCAAGGCCGTGCGCATCGCCCGGACCGAGAAGCCCGGCGCCTGCCTCATCGAGCTGCCCGAGGACATCGCCGACCACGACGTCGACGCCGAGCCCATCGAGCCCCACCGCTTCCGCCGCCCGGTCCCCGACGACAAGATCGTCGACCGGGCCTGGGCCGCAATCCAGGCCGCCGAGCGCCCGATCATCCTGGCCGGCAACGGCACGATCCGCCGTCGGGCCTCCACCCAGCTGCGCCAGTTCGTCGAGCGCACCGGCATCGGCGTGGTCAGCACGTTCATGGCCAAGGGCTGTGTCGACATGGACGACGAGCGCTGCCTGTTCACCATCGGCCTGCAGGCCCGGGACCATCCGGTGCGGGCGATCGAGCAGTCCGACCTGGTCATCACCCTCGGCTACGACATGGTCGAGTACCACCCCCGGCTGTGGAACCCGGCCCACGACAAGACGATCATCCACATCGACTTCCTGCCCGCCGAGGTCGACGAGTGCTACGACGTCGACGTCGAAGTGGTCGGCGATCTGGCCCACACGCTGTGGATGCTCAACGAGCGGTGCTGGCGGGGCAGCACCGAGGACAGCCACTGGGACCACAGCCACACCCGGGCCGCCCGGGCCGCGATGCTGGCCGACTTCGCCTCCTACGCCGACGATGACACCGAGGGCGTCGTCAAGCCGCAGAAGGCTCTGTGGGACGCCCGCCAGGTGCTCGGTCCCGACGACGTGCTGCTGTCCGACGTCGGCGCCCACAAGATGTGGGTGGCCCGCTACTACCAGTGCCACGAGCCCAACACCTGCCTGATCCCCAACGGGTTCTGCTCGATGGGCTTCGCCCTGCCCGGGGCCATCGCCGCCTCCATGATCTACCCGGACCGGCGGATCCTGGCCGTCTGCGGCGACGGTGGGTTCCTGATGAACGTGCAGGAGATGGAGACCTGCACCCGCATCGGCGCCCACCTCGTGGTCATGGTCTGGGAGGACGGGGGCTACGGGCTGATCGCCTGGAAGCAGGAGAACGAGTTCGGCCGCCACACCGACCTGGCCTTCGGCAACCCCGACTGGGTGCAGCTGGCCGAGGCCTTCGGCTGGCGAGGGGTCCGGGTCGAACGGTCCGCCGACCTGGCCAGTGCCCTGGAGGACGGGTTCCGGTCCGGGCAGCCGACACTCGTCGCCGTCCCGATCGACTACCGGGAGAACCTGCTCCTCACCGAGCGCCTCGGCAAGATCGACGAGACCATCTGATCACCGGCGCCTCGGCGCCGATCACACGACAGGAGAACACGATGCCGAGGTTGCGCGAGGTCCCGCGGGCGGAGGTCCACGAGCTCGGGGAGGCGCTCTACGCCATGCTCTTCGGAGACCGGGACCCGGTGGCCGAGCCGGGGACGGCCACGGGCTCGCCGGGCAACTGGTGGACGGTGTTCGCCCAGTGCCCCGACGCCTTCGACCACGCCTGTGGCGGCTTCGCCTTCTACCGCTCGCCCGCCCGGGAGCTGGACCCCAAGCTGCGGGAGCTCGGCCAGATCCGAGCCGGCTGGGCCTGCGGCTCCCAGTTCGTCTTCAGTCAGCACTGCAAGGCGGCCCGGGACGCCGGGCTCACCGACGAGCAGGTCGACGCCATCCCCCACTGGCAGGTGGCCGACTGCTTCTCACCGATCGAGCGGGCGGTGCTGGCCTACACCGACGCCCTCGCCCTCCAGCACGGCCGGGTGCCCGACGGGGTCTTCGACCTGCTGAAGGCGGAGTTGAGCGAGGTGGCCATCCTGGAGCTGACCTACGTCACCGGCACCTACGTCATGCACGCCATCACGACCCGGGCCCTCCGCCTCGAGTTCGACGACCTCGACGACCCCTGCGTCGAGGTCCCCGACCCCGGGGGCAACAAGGCCGGCTTCGACGTCATGGCGGTGGCTGACGTCGACCCCTGACCGACCCGACATTGCGAGCGGAGGTCGGCGGGTCAGAAGTCCATGGGGTAGGGGAACTTGACGCTTACGCCGCCGTCCACGACGAGGGTCTGGCCATTCACGTAGCCGCTCAAGTCGCTGACCATGAAGAGGAGGGCGGCGGCGATGTCCTCGGGGAGGGCAACTCGACGCAGGGGCGTGTTCAGCTCGTTGTTCCTGCGGCCCTCCTCGCCGACGTAGGCCGAGACCCGGGGGGTCCAGACCATGCCGGGGGCGACGGCGTTCACCCGCACGCCCACAGGGCCGAGCTCGACCGCGGCGGTGCGCACGAGCGACATGAGGCCGGCCTTGAACACGCCATATGCGCCGTGGAGCGGGGCCGAGCTGATGCCCGACACCGAGGCCACGAAAGCCATCACACCACCACCGGAGTCGGCCATGGCCCTGCCGCCGAGGGTCACGGCCAGGTGGGCGTGGCGCAGGACGATGTCGTGGTGCCACTGCCAGTTCTCGTCGTCGACCTCGAGCAGCGCCTTGTACTGGGCCATGCCCACGATGTCGACGATCCCGTCCAGGCCGCCGAGGTCCTTGTGGGCGGCGTCGAACATGGCGGTGGCGCCGGCGCGGTCGGTGGCGTCACCGGCCCAGCCCGCGCCGTCGACCTCCGCGGCGATGTCGTCGGCCCGGTCCTGTTCGACGTCCACGCAGAGGACCCGGGCCCCCTGCTGGGCGAGGGCGTGGGTGGCCTGACGGCCGATGCCCTGGCCGGCCCCGATGACCACGAAGCGCTTGCCATCCAGGCGGAGGAGGTCGGCGTAGTTCGGAACTGAGGAGTCATCAGCGCGCGTCATGGGCAGAGTCTGGCCGAAGCGGACGCCGCACCCCGACCCGACGTGCAGCAGACTCCGGCCATGCGACTCGCAGGCAAGGTGGCACTGATCAGCGGGGGCGGCACCGGGATCGGTGCGGCGACCGCACGGCGGTTCGCCGCCGAAGGGGCGAAGGTGGTCGTGACCGGTCGCCGCCCCGAACCGATCAACGCGGTGGCCGACGAGATCGGCGGCCGGGCCGTAGCCGGCGACACCAGCGACCCGGTCCACGCCGACGAGGCCGCGGCCGCCGCGGTCTACGCCTTCGGCGGGCTGGACATCGTCGTGGCCAGCGCGGGGATCGATCTCGGTGGTGACGCCGGCGGGTCAGCCGGCCACGTCGACGACGACCGCTGGCAGCGGACCCTGGACGTGAACCTGACCGGGCCGCTGGTCCTCGTCCGGGCCGCCCTCCCTGCGCTGATCGAGCGGGGCGGCGGGTCGATCGTGCTGGTGTCGAGCGTCAACGGCCTCGCTTCGGCGACCGACTCGGTCGCCTACGACACGTCGAAGGCCGGGCCTGATCGGCCTCACCCGGTCGCTCGCCGTCGACTACGGGCCGCAGGGCATCCGGGCCAACGCCGTCTGCCCGGGGTGGGTGGTGACCCCGATGGGCGACGACGACATGGACGGCCTGGCCGACGCCGCCGGGATCACCCGGGACGAGGCCTACGCCCGGGCCACGGCCCACGTCCCCCTCCGCCGCCCGGCCACGGCCGAGGAGATCGCCGCCTGCTGCCTGTTCCTGGCCTCTGACGACGCCGCGATCGTCACCGGGACCACCCTCGTCGCGGACGGCGGCGGCCTCGCCGTGGAGCCCGCCAGCACCGCGTTCAACCGGTGACCCGCCGAAATCGGGCTCACGACGTTGTGCATGCCGCACCTGAGCGGCGCCAGAAGGACATGACGGCCGAGGCGGATCGGCGGCTGGCGGCTGGCCGTCGCCCTCGAGGCCCGGGCCGACCCGGACCGGGCGCCGGCCATGACCGCCTACATGAAGGAGCCCTCAAGCACCGCTGATTCCGGCGCACCGCACACCACGGTGGCGGGCGGGAGTCGCCGGAGTGGTCAGGAGCCGCCGGTCGGCGTGGTCTCCTCGTCCTCGACCCGGCGGGTCGAGCGCGATGCCCGCAGCCATGACCGTGCCGTAGACCGTGATGGCGAAGACGACCGCCCCGATGATGAACAGCGTGAGCTCGCTCATCGGCTCGCAACCTCGCGGCGATTCGCCACGGGAACGAGGATCAGGTTGCCGAGTGAATGGATGGACGGGACCCAGAGTCCGACGAAGATCCCCATCTCCTGGTTGTCGGCCACGAAGTAGAGCCAGACCGAGAGCAGGAACGAGGCAAAGGCAGCGAAGAGGAACGGCGCCTTCAGTCGCAGGTCGATGTCGTGGCGCACGGGCCACCTCCTTGATGGGGTACCCGCACGAATCTACTTAGTGCTAATTCATTTCCCACCGGTCTCAAGGGCGGGGAACGCCACCGCGCCGGCGCGGAGGACGGGGGTCCAGAGGTAGTAGCCGTCGCTCTTCGCGGTCTCGATGCGCTCGACGGCGTCCTCCGGGATGTCACCCAGGGCGTCGCCGGCGACGGACAGGACCTCGCCGGTGTGGTCGATCGTCCCGGCGACGCCGTAGTGGTACACCATCGCCGCCCGCAGGGTGTCGGAGCCGTTGTCGACCGACCGGTGCATCAGGTGGCTGTCGAACACCAGCACGTCACCGGGCTCCATGAGCACGCAGATCTCGCCGTCCATGTCGTGGTCGACGATCTCGACGTAGCCGAAGTTGGCCGACTCGCGGGTGTCGGAGACGTGGTCATGGACGGCCTCCCGGTGGGAACCGGGCAGGACCCACAGCGGGCCGTTGTCGGCGGTCGCCGCGGTGACGGCGATCCAGATGCCGACCTGACGGTCGGGCTCGAACGGGAAGTAGAAGCTGTCCTGGTGCCAGGGCTGGCCGATGGCCCCCGGGTTCTTGAAGATGAACTGGCTGAGGAAGCAGTCGAGGTCGGGCCCGAGGAGGTCGGACACCGCGGCCAGGATCCGGGGGTCCCGGCTGACCGGGCCGAACACGGGGTCCCAGTGGTGGAGGAGGAAGACCTTGGACACGAAGTCCTCAGGGTGGGTCGCCCCCGGCCAGGAGTTCTTCTCCGGAGCGATGAACGAGCCCTTGGGCATGCGCTCCCCTGCCGCCTCGAGCCGGCAGAGCTCCACCGCCCGGTCGAGCTGGGCCTTCACCAGCGGCGGGTCCAGCAGCCGGCGGAGAATGACGAAACCGTCCTCGTCCCACTGCTTGCGTTGCTCGGCGGTCAGCACGGCCGGGACAGTAGTGAGACAGTTGCGTGGTGAGCGCAGCCGTGTCGCCACAACCGGTCGACGGCGCGCACCCGACCGCCACTCCGGGGCACTTTCCCGTGAGCTGGTTCCTGCGACCCGACAAGTGGCCGATCACCCCCTTGGACTGGCTGAAGGTGGTGGACGACCTGGCCCGGGCCCCGACCCGGGTGCTGTTGGAGACCTTCGCCTCAGTGGCCGACGCCCTGGTCGGCAAGGAGGTCGAGCTGCGGTCGGCCACCGGGACCATCACCGTGGACGTCGACTCGATCGTGGGCACCCACTCGGCACCGCCAGTGGCCCTCGGCGCGCTGCGCCCCGGACTCGACCTCGAAGGGCTCGAGGAGGTCGACATCCAGGTCCACGACGTCCGCTGGGACGGCGGCCGCATCGACCGCCTGACCGTGCAGGCCAGCAACGTCCACCTCGAGGGCGGCGTGGTGGCCAAGCTGGTGGCCGGCCCCGTCGGTCTGTCCGGTGAGGTCGACCAGACCACCCTCGACGGATGGCTCGAGGGTCACGAGGTCCCGTTCCGGGTGACCCTCGACGGCACGGACCGGGCCACCGTCGACCAGGGCGGCCGGCTCAGCGCCGTCGTCTCGGCGGAGCTGGACGGCAACGAGGTGGCCTTCCCGATCCAACAGCTGCGCTGGGCCGGGATCCCGCTGCCCTTCGCGCACCGCTTCGTGCCCGAGCGTCGGGCCACGGTTCCGCCCCTGCCCCGGGGCCTGCGCCTGACCAGCCTGTCGTCGGCTCCTGGCGTCCTGCGGGCGACAGCAGCGGTCGACGACTTCCGGGAGCCGCTCCTGGTCGAGTCCGTGCTCCGGGCGGCGTCCACCGTCAGCCAGCACGTCGTCCTCAACCGGGCCTCACCGGCCCGCTGATCGCAGGTCGGACCGGGCGGGTGGCGTGGAGCCAGGCGAGCCAGCGGGCGACGCCGTTGACGACGTGGATGGAGCGCACGGTGTGGAACGTGTCGAAGGCGTGCTGGGCGGCGGGGAGCTCGGCGTAGACGACGGGTTGGGTGCTCGCCTCCCGCAACGACTCGACGAAGACCCGCGCCTCGGTGACGTAGGCCATCGAGTCGAAGGTGCCGTGGAGCACGAAGAACGGCGGGGCGTGGGGGCCGACCTGGGCGATCGGTGACGCCGCGTCCCACGCGTCGGGACACTCGACGCGGCGAGCACTTCATGATCCTCTTGCGGAGGAAGCCCTCGAGGCTGTGGCGGCCCCGGGCCCGGTGCCGGTCGAGGAAGTCGTAGATGCCGTAGTGGGGGACGCAGCCCTGCACCCCGGTGGACGGATCGAGGGCGGCCAGCGCGGCCAGGTGCCCGCCGGCAGAGCCCCCGGTCAGGACGATGAAGTCGGGGTCGGCGCCCAGCTCCTCCGCGTGATCCCGGACCCAGGCCACGGCGGCCTTCACGTCGTCCACGTGATCGGGGAAGGTGGCCTTGGGGCTGAGCCGGTAGTTGATGGACACGACGACCCAGCCCTGCTGGGCCAGGTGCCAGGTCAGGGGCTTGGCCTGGCGCTCCTTGCGCCCGTGCATCCAGGACCCGCCGTGGACGTGGACCAGGGTCGGGGACAGGCCGGCGAGATCCCCTCGGCGGTAGACGTCGATGGTGTTCAGCTTCCCGTGCGGCCCGTAGGACAAGTCGCGGACGACCTGGACCTCGGGCACCTCGTACCGGAAGGGTCGCAGCAGCAATCCCCGGGGGACGCCGCGACGTAGCGCTTCGGCCCGGGCCGGGCCGATGGCGGCCCGATAGCCGGCGCCGAGGGTGGCGACCAGGGCGGCCTCGACGGCGGCCTCGGCCTGTCGGGCCCGTTGGTGAGCAAGGACGAGGCCGACCGCGCTGAGCCCCATGAGGGCCAAGCCGACCTGACCGATCGGCGTGTCGGTGGCGCCGCCGGCCACGCCGATGGCCACGACGACGGCTTGCCCGGCGAGGTGGAAGAGGGCGAACTCCCCCGTCAGCCAGCCGGCCAGGAACCACGCCATGGCGAACGGCGCCCGTCCGCGGAACGTGGCCAGGAAGGCGGGCCCGGCGCAGAGCGCGCCGATCAGGAAGAACGCCTCCGGGCTCATGGATGGATCATCGGCGCCCCATCCGGCATTCCGAGGCCGACCCCCGGCCCGGTCAAGGCGGAGTGGGTCCGGGACGGAACGATCTGTTCGGCCACCGCCTGATCCGCGGCGCGGAGCCTCAGCCGTCGATGACGGCGTCGGCGACACGGCGGCGGTGCCACCTGGCGTCGCCCCAGGCGGGGCTGAGGGCCCAGACCCGCTTCATCCAGAGGTGGAGGTCCGACTCGAACGTGTAGCCGATGGCGCCGTGGACCTGGAGGGCGACCCGAGCCGCCTGCTCGGCGGCGTCGCCGGCCATGGCCTTGGCCATCGAGACGTCCCGGGGGACGGTCGGCTGGTCGGTGGCCAGCGACCAGGCGGCCCGGTACACCGCTGGTGCCGCGAACTCGACGGCGAGCAGCGCCGACGGCCAGGTGATGCTTGACGGCCTGGAACCCGCCGATGGGCTGGCCGAACTGCTGCCGCTGCTTGGCGTACTCGACCGTGACGTCGATGAGGTGGCGCGCCAAGCCCACGAGGGTCGCCGCCGTGCCGAACGCCATCCGGTCGAAGGGGTCCCCGGTGAGGCGGAACACGCCGTCGCCGTCGCGGTCGACGACGTCCCCGACCCGGAGCAGGCGCCGGGAACCGTCCACGGACCGCTGCTCGTCGGCGTCGTCGGGCGGGCCGAACACCTGGTCGCCGACGACGATGAAGTCAGCGCCGACCGGACCGACCACGTGGGTGGCCTCGGCCGAGGCGACGCCGAGGGCGATCTGGCCGGAGGCGATCGGCTCCTGCCATTCGTCGGGGACCAGGGGGAGCAGCAACGCGGTGTCGGCGAGCGGCTCGGGCAGCGCGGCCCGGCCGGCCTCCTCGAGCAGGAGGACGAGATCGACCTCGGTCAGGCCCAGGCCGCCGGCGCCTTCCGGGGCCATCAGCCCGACGACACCCATCTCGGCCAGGGCCGACCAGCGGTCCCGCTCCCACGGATCGTCGGCATCCCACGAGGCCCGCACGGCCTTCGGCGGGCAGGTCCCGACCAGCAGGTCCCGCACCGCGTCCCGGAACGCGTACTGGTCCTCCGAGAAGGCGAACTCCATCAGCCCGCCCCCCGATCCGTTCCGGGTGACGCCCCATGTCGCCCACAACACCCCACGTCACCCAGAACAGGATGGGGTCGGGACATGGTCAGACCCTCGGGAGGCCGAGGACGCGCTCGGCGACCACGTTGCGCTGGATCTCGTTGGTGCCGGCGTAGATGGGACCGGCGAGGGAGAACAGCCAGCCGTCCAGCCAGCGGCCACCGTCGGGGGCATCCTCGCTGTCCAGGCCCAGCTCGGCATCGGCGCCGACCAGGCGCTGGGCGGTCTCGTTGAGGTGGACATCCAGCTCGGACCACCACAGCTTCATCAGGCTGGCCTCGGCCCCCATCGGCCGGCCGGTCTGCAGCATCCGGCTGATGGCCTGGAAGGTCAGGAGGCGGTAGGCCTCGGCGTTCATCCAGGCCTGGGCCACCTCGTCCCGCAGGTGCTCGTCGGGGCGGCGGCGGTAGAGGTCGATCAGCCGGTCGGCGGCGGCCATGAACCGGCCCGGGCTGCGCAGGGTCAGGCCCCGCTCGGAGGACGCCGTGGCCATGGCCACCCGCCAGCCCTCGTTCACCCCACCGAGGACGTTGGCCGACGGCACCCGGACCTCCTCGAGGAAGACCTCGGCGAAGGCCACGTCGTCGTGCAGCCCGCTGATGGGCCGCACCGTCACCCCTTCGGCATCGAGCGGGACCAGGAAGTAGGTCAGCCCCTTGTGCTTGGCGGCATCGGGGTCGGAGCGGAACAGGCCGAAGAGCCAGTCACAGAACACGCCGCGGGTCGACCAGGTCTTCTGACCCGATCAGCACCCAGTCGTCGCCGTCCTGCACCGCGCGGCTGCGCAGCCCGGCCAGGTCGGAGCCGGCGTCGGGCTCGGACCAGCCCTGGGCCCACAGCTCCTCCCCCGCCGCCATCTTGGGCAGGTAGCGGTCCTGCTGCTCCTTGGTCCCGTGCTCGAAGATCGTGGGGGCCAGGAGGAAGATGCCGTTCTGGGTGACCCGGCCGGGGCCGCCGGCAGCCCAGTACTCCTCCTCGAAGATCAGCCACTCGATGAGGTCGGCGCCCCGGCCGCCGTACTCCTCGGGCCAGGACACGACGGCCCAGCGGGCGTCGAAGAGCTTCCGTTCCCAGTCCTTGTGCTTGGCGAAGCCATCGGCCTTGTTCATCGACCCGAGGTCAGAGGGCACATTGGCCCGCAGCCACTCCCGCGCCTCGGCCCGGAAGGCCTCGTGCTGCGGCGAGAAGGTCAGGTCCATGCGGCGCAGAGCCTGACCCCCGTCAGATCACGGTGCAAGACGAGGCGGGCTCCCGTCGGGACCTGACGACCCGTCAGATGGGGCGAGTAGCCTGACGCCGTGACCTCCACGGGAGCGGCGGCGAAGCCGCGCGTGGCGGCGATCGAGGGGTGGTTCACCCTCGACGATCCGCCCCATCTGCTCGGCACCAGGTGCCGCGCCTGCGGCACCTACTTCTTCCCGAAGGAGACCGGCTGGTGCCGGCGCCCGGGCTGCGGCAGCACGGAGCTGATCGAGGTCGAGCTGAGCCGGACCGGGAAGATCTGGTCCTACACCGACGCCCAGTACCAGCCCCCGGCGCCCTACGTCAGCCCGCACGAGGAGTTCCGGCCGTTCACCCAGGCCGCGGTGGAGCTGGCCGAGGAGCGGCTGATCGTCATGGGCCAGGTCGTCGACGGCGTCGGCGTGGCCGATCTCACCACCGGCCAGGAGGTCGAGCTGGTGGTCGAGCCGCTGTACGAGGACGACGAGGGCGTGCACCTGGTGTGGAAGTGGAAGCCGGTGGAGGCGCAGCCATGAGGGACGTCGTCGTCGCCGGAGTCGGCATGCACCCCTGGGGCAAGTGGGGCCGCAACTTCGTCGAGTACGGCCGGGCCGCGGTCGCCGACGCGCTGGCCGACAGCGGCCTCGACTGGCAGGACGTCGAGTTCGTCTCCGGCGCCGACACCATCCGCAACGGCTACCCGGGCTTCATCGCCGGGGCCACCTTCGCCCAGGCCATGGGCTGGACCGGCGTCCCCGTCGCCAGCAGCTACGCCGCCTGTGCCTCGGGCGCCACCGCCATGAGCGTGGCCCGGGACCGCATCCGGGCCGGGGCCTGCGAGATCGCCCTCGTGGTCGGCGCCGACACCACGCCCAAGGGCTTCTTCAAGCCCGTCGAGGGCCCCGATCGCTTCACCGACCCGGACTGGCTGCGCTTCCACCTCCTGGGCGCCACCAACCCGACCTACTTCGCCCTCTACGCCCGGCGCCGCATGGACCTCTACGGCGCCACCGACGAGGACTTCGCCAAGGTCAAGGTCAAGAACGCCAAGCACGGCCTGGCCAACCCCAAGGCCCGCTACCGCAAGGAGGTCACCGTCGAGGAGGTCCTGGCCTCACCGATGGTCGCCGACCCGCTGCGCCTGCTCGAGATCTGCGCCACCTCCGACGGCGGGGCCGCGGTCATCCTGATGAGCCAGGACGAGGCCGAGCGCCGGGGCGTGGCCGACACGCTCAAGGTGGCCGCCATCTCCACGGTGACCCCGACGTACCCGAACACGGTGCTCGACCTGCCCGAGTTCGCCACCGACTCCGCCGCCGTCTCCGCCGCCCCCGAGCTGACCTACCGGGCCGCCATCAGCGCCGCGGCCTACGAGGAAGCCGGCCTCGGCCCCGACGACATCGACCTGGCCGAGGTCTACGACCTGTCCACCGCCCTCGAGCTGGACTGGGTCGAGAGCCTCGGCCTGTGCAAGGAGGGCGAGGCCGAACAGCTCGTCCGGGCCGGCGACACCACCATCGGCGGCCGCATCCCGGTCAACACCTCGGGCGGCCTGTCCAGCTTCGGCGAGGCCATCCCCGCCCAGGCCCTGGCCCAGGTCTGCGAGCTCACCTGGCAGCTCCGGGGCCAGGCCGGCGACCGCCAGGTCGACGGCGCCCAGGTCGGCATCACCGCCAACCAGGGCCTCTTCGGCCACGGCTCCTCCGTCATCCTGACCAAGTAGATCCATGGAGGAAATGACCCTCGGTTTCCGGGGGTCATTGCCTCCGACGAGAGAAGGACAAGCACATGGCTGAGGCCTACATCGTCGATGCGGTCCGGGCGCCCGTCGGGCGCCGGGGCGGGGGCCTGGCCCACGTCCACCCCGCCGACCTCGGCGCCCACTCGCTCAACGCCCTCATGGACCGGACCGGGGTCGACCCGTCCGCCGTCGAGGACGTCGTGTTCGGCTGCGTCGACACCATCGGCCCCCAGGCCGGTGACATCGCCCGCACCGCCTGGCTGGCCGCCGGCCTCCCCGAGGAGGTCCCGGGCACCACTGTCGACCGCCAGTGCGGCTCGTCCCAGCAGGCCGTGCACTTCGCCGCCCAGGCCGTCATGAGCGGCACCACCGACCTGGTCGTGGCCGGAGGCGTTCAGAACATGAGCCTCATCCCGATCAGCTCGGCGATGCTCGTGGCCGAACACGTGGGCGTCACCGACCCGGACCCGTTCCGGGGCTCCAAGGGGTGGCAGGCCCGCTACGGCGACCAGGAGGTCAGCCAGTTCCGGGCCGCGGAGATGATCGCCGAGAAGTGGGACATCTCCCGGGAGGACATGGAGGCCTTCGCCTTCGAGAGCCACCAGCGGGCCATCCGGGCCATCGACGAGGGCCGCTTCCAAGCCGAGATCGAGCCGCTGGAGGGCGTGAAGGACGACGAAGGTCCCCGCCGCGAGTCGACCCTGGAGAAGATGGCGACCCTCCGCACCCTCGTCGAGGGCGGACGCCTGACCGCGGCGGTCTCCTCGCAGATCTCGGACAACTCCGCCGCCCTGCTCATCGCCTCCGAGCAGGCGGTGAAGGACCACGGCCTGACCCCCCGGGCCCGCATCCACCACCTCTCCGTGCGGGGCGCCGACCCCGTCTGGATGCTGACCGCGCCCATCCCCGCCACTGAGTACGCCCTGGACAAGGCGGGCATGACCCTCGACGAGATCGACCTGGTCGAGATCAACGAGGCCTTCGCCTCGGTCGTGCTGGCCTGGCAGAAGGAGACCGGCGCCGACCTCGACAAGGTCAACGTCAACGGCGGTGCCATCGCCCTCGGCCACCCCCTCGGTGCCACCGGTGCCCGGCTGATGACCACCCTCCTCCACGAGCTGGAGCGCACCGGCGGCCGCTACGGCCTCCAGACCATGTGCGAGGGCGGCGGCCAGGCCAACGTCACCATCATCGAGCGCCTGTAACCCCGTCGGGGGGCTGCTCGGCGCGGTGGCGGACGAGGAGGGCGCGGGCCGCGCCGATGAGCACACCGGCCGTGACCGACCACGCTCCGGCCATGATCCAGGCGCCGCCGTAGCCGCCCTCGGCGACCACGCCGAAGACGAGCGGACCGAGGACGGCCCCGACGTAGACCCCGGTCTGGGTGATGCCCGTCGCCGCGGCCGGGGCCTCCGGGTGGTGCCGCACCATGGCCAGGTTGAACAGCCCCGGCCAGGCCCAGGAGAGGGCGAAGGCCAGCGGGGCCCCGAGGACGAACAGCCCCACCGGCCCGGCCGCCAGGAGGACGAAGGCGCCCGAACCCAGCACGAGCATCGAAGCCACCGTGACCAGGTGCCGGCCACCCGTCCGGTCGGCGCGGACACCGAGCAGCAGGCGGACCCCGATGCTCGCCGCCGCAGCCGAGGAGGACAGTAGGCCGGCGGCGCTCTCGGTCAGTCCCGCCTCGACGCCCGAGCTCACCAGGAAGGCACCGAGGACGCCCGGCCGCGGCCGAGGCGAAGGCGACCCCGACGGCGAAGGCCACGGTGATCGATCGCGGGGCGTCAGTCGTCGGCGCCAACGGGTCGGGGACCTCCAGCGGGGCGGCCCGCGGCTGGGCCGCAGGCAGGGCCAAGGCGGCCGCGACAGCGAACACCGCCGCCGCAACAAAGGCCCAGCGCCAACCCACGGTGAGTCCGATGGCGGGCACGGCGAGGCCCCCGAGCAGGATCCCCGCGGGGATGGCCGACTGCTTCACCCCGAAGGCGAACCCGAGACGAGCCACGGGTATCGCCCGGGCCAGGTAGAGGTTGGCGGCGGGCTGGATCAGGGCGTTGGCCACCCCCGCCATGGCCAGCAGCACGAGGAGCACGACATAGCTGCGACCCAGGACAGCCACGGCCAGGAGGATCGCCGCCGTACTCAAGGCCCCGATCCGGAGGGCCAGGACCGCCCCCACCCGCTCCGAGACGCGGCCCAGACCGACCGAGGAGACCGACGCCCCCAGGAAGAAGACGGCGCTCAGCAGTCCGAGGCCGGATTCGGCAAAGTCCAGATCCCCCCGGATCTGCACGGCCAGAGCACCGACCAGAAAGGTGGGGAGCACACCTGACGCGACAGGGAGCAGCGCACCCCGGAGGGCCTTGCCCATCGGCTCGCTCGATCCCACAGGCCGATCTTCGCCCACCCGGTGCCCGACTCAGGCACCGCCGCCAGGGGCGAGCGCGAGACTCCCCAGATGAACGGAGGGAGAACAGGGACCGAAGCGGGATGCGGCGCGCCGACGGCCATCGGGCGGCGGGGGTTCCTGGTCGGGTCGGGGGCGCTGCTGCTGGCCACGGCCTGCTCGGGGGACGACGGCGGATCGGCATCGACGACCACGGGTTCGTCACCCGGCACGACGCGGCACACGGCCCGGCTGTCGTCGGATCCGTTCACGCTCGGCGTGGCCTCCGGTGACCCTGCCTCGGACTCGGTGATCCTCTGGACCCGCCTGGCCCCCGAGCCACTGGCGCCGGACGGGGGCGGGGGCATGCCCGGAGACCTGGTCGACGTGCGCTGGCAGATCGCCACCGACGACCGCTTCACCGCGATCGTCGACGAGGGTGTCGCTACGACCGACCCGCAGTACGGCCACAGCGCCCATGTCGACGCCGACGGCCTCGATCCCGCGACCGACTACCACTACCGGTTCACGGTGGGTGAGTTCACCAGCCCGGTGGGCCGCACCCGGACCCTGCCCGCGACAGGCGAGCCGGTCAGCCGCCTCTCCCTCGCCGTGGCCAACTGCCAGTGGTACGAGTACGGCTACTACAGCGCCTACCGGCACATGGCCGAAGAGGACGTGGACCTCGTCCTGCACCTCGGTGACTACCTCTATGAGTTCTACGTGCCTGGACAGGTCCGGGCCTCGGTGCCGTCCTTCGAGACCACGACCCTGGCCGAGTACCGCCTGCGCTACGCGTGCTACAAGACCGACGCCGACCTCCAGTCCGCCCACCAGCGCTTTCCGTTCGTGTGCATGTGGGACGACCATGACGTCTCCAACAACTACCTCGGCGAGACCGTGCCCGAGAACACCTTTCCGCCCGAGCAGTTCCCCGACCGACGGGCCGCCGCCTACCAGGCCTGGTGGGAGAACCTGCCCCTGCGCAACCCGCCCCCGGACGGCCCGGAGCTGGACATCCACCAGGCGCTGACCTTCGGCGACCTGGCTCGCCTCACCGTGCTCGACGAGCGGCAGTTCAGCGACGTCGCGCCCTGCCGGGGCGAGGTGTCGTCGGACTTCGGCGACTGTGCCGAGCGCACCACCCAGGATCGCACCCGCCTGGGTGCCGACCAGGAGGCCTGGTTCGCCGAGACCATCGGCCAGGGAGGCGTGACCTGGGACCTCATCGGCAACCCGGTGGTCCTGGCCGGGATCGACGCCGGGACCGACGACCGGTCCTTGTTCTACCTGGACACCTGGGACGGGTACCCCGCCGCCCAGCGGCGCGTCATCGCCGCGATGGCCGAGACCGGCAACCCCGTCGTCCTCACCGGCGACTACCACGCCGGCATGGTCCTCGATGTGAACGACCGCCCCTTCGAGCCCGGCGCCGCCCTCGTCGCACCCGAGTTCATGGCCCCACCGATCAGCTCACCGCTCTTCGACGAGAGTGTCTCGGCCCGCACACCCCAGTTGCGCCAACAGATCAACGCCCACGGTTACCTGACCGTCACCGCCGGGCCCGATCGCCTGACCGCCGCCTTCCGGGTCCTCGACGACGTAGAGGACCCCCGCAGCGCCATCAGCACCGCGGCCACCTGGCAGGTCGACGCCGGCGACCCCACCCCGCGGGAGGCGTGAGGGCCAGCCTTCCGAACCCGTTGACCTAGTATTCACTAGGTAGTAGTTTCTCGGATGTGGGAGCGAGCAGGGGGTTCCCGGGAAAGGGACGCACGACCAGCGGGCGCCGGTACCGGCTGGTGCTCGAGGTGATCGAGGGCCGGCCCTCCGACCGGCGCTTCGTCGTCCGGCGGCGGCCTCAGGCCGGTCGTCGGACGACGAGCTCGGCGAAGTCCCCGACCCGCAGCGACTGACCCGGCTCGACGGCCCGGGGCTCGTCCCCGTCGACCGCCACGGTCCACGAGCCCCCGCGGAGCACGACGGCCAGGTCCGTGTCATCGACGGCGTAGGCCTCGAGGTCGGGGTCCCGCGTGCGTCGCACGCTCCAGGCCGAGTCGTCGCCCCGCACCTCGAAGTGGTCGTGCCGCGACGGGCCGTACCCGTCTCCCGCATCCCGGTACCAGCTCCCCGGGGTTCGTTCCCCGGCGCGCCCGCCATCCGGTGGGTAGAGGTGGAGGACGTCACCCCCGTTCTCCTCAGCGGGGAGGACCGACCCGGCCCGGACGAACACGGGGATGCGGTCGATGGTCACCGGTACGGCGAATTCGCCCTCGTGCCGCTCGTCGCCGTCGAGGTCGAACCAGGTGCCCGGTGGTAATCGGACCTCCCGCTCGGCGGCCCCGGCCGCGAAGACCGGGGCCACCAGCACGTCGGGACCGACACAGGAATTCGTCGTCGACCGCCAGGAGGTCGGCGTCGGTGACCGCCTCGCCGTCAGTCGGCCACCACACGGGAAGGATCAGACCCTCCACGCCGGCACTGACCTGAGCCGCCTGCGTGTAGAGGTACGGGAGCAGGCGGTAGCGCCAGGCCATGGCCTCGCGGATCGCATCGAGGTGGGGGCCGGCGGCCTTCCAGGGCTCGCGGGAGGGCTGGGTGTCGATCGAGTGGGACCGGAAGAAGGGCAGCCACGCCGACATCTGGAACCAACGGGTGTAGAGCTCCGGTGACGGGTCGCCGGAGAAGCCGCCGATGTCGGGCCGGTGTAGGGCACGCCCGACAGCGTCAGGTTGAGTGTGGTGCAGAGGGTCCGGTGCAGCATCGTCCACGAGGTGGCCACGTCACCGGTCCAGGTCCAGGCGTAGCGCTGGACGCCGGCCCAGCCCGAGCGGGTCAGCAGCCACGGGCGCCGGTCCGGGCGATGCCGCCGCAGCGCCTCGTGGCCGGCCTGGGCCATGCCGAGGCCGTAGAGGTTGCGGCCCTCCACGTGGTCGCCGCCCCGGCCCTCGAGGTCGTGACGGGTCTCCAGCGGGAGCGAGGCGTCGACGCCGGCGGCGAACACCGCGGGCTCGCACATGTCGTGCCAGATGCCGGCCACGCCCTGGTCGAGCAGCTTCGGGTACTGGTCACCCCACCACTGGCGCACGGCGGGATCGCTGAAGTCCGGGAAGCCCACCATCCCCGGCCAGACCATGGCGTTGACCTCGGTGCCATCGGCCAGAGTCAGGAAGTGCCCCTTCGTCGTGGCCCTCCCGGTAGAGCGGGAAGTCCTCGGCCTTGGCCACCCCGGGATCGATGATCGTGACCCCCTTGACGCCCGCCGCCTCGAGATCGGCCAGCAGCCCGCTCGAGGTCGGGGAAGGCCTCCTCGTTCACCGTGAAGACCCGGTAGCGGTCCATGTAGTCGATGTCGAAGTGGATGGCCGACAGCGGCAGGTCGTGCTCCCGGAACCCGGCCAGCACCTCCCGGATGTCGCGCCTCGGTCTGGTAGCCCCAGCGGCACTGGTGGTACCCGAGCGCCCAGCGGGGCGGGAGCTCCGAGCGTTGCCCGTGAGGTGGCCGGTACCGCTCGAGGGCCGTCGCGGCCGGGCTCCCGGCGGAGACGTACGTGCGCAAGGCCCCGCCCTCGAAGGTGGCGGTGAGCTGGTCGCCGATGACGACCTCGCCCCGGTGGGTGTTCTCCCAGAACCCCAGGTGCGCCCGGCCCGGGGCCACGACGAGGTGGACGGGGATCGTGATGTAGAGCGGATCCGCCTCGGGGCCGTAGCTGCCCGACTGCTCGGTGTTCCACAGCCCGTAGGTGCCGGGCCGGAGATTGAACGGAGCGGCCCGCTCCCCTAGGCCGTGGACCTGGTCATCGGGCTCCAGCTCGACGGTGGCGGTCCACCGCTCCCCCACCCGCACCGGCGGCCGCTCCCGCCGGACGACCGCGTAGTCGTCGCCGTGCGTCAGCAGGAGACCTCGACCGACCCGTCGGAGTCGACCACGACGCGGAGCAGTCCGCATCGTCATGACGACGCCGGCCGTCGTCCTCCTCGAGGTCGAAGGGCTTCGGGGGCGGGCGGGGCGCGTCGACCGCCGCCCGAACGGGCAGGCGACCGGGCGTCCAGGTGAGCCGGCACAACACCTCGTCGACGAAGGCCACCTCCAGCTCCATCTCGCCGAACGGGATACGGGCGATGTCGTCGGTGCACCACGACCTCGCCCCGTCGGTCCGGGCCGGACCTCGGGGCCGATCGGGCGGTTGCGCAGGTAGCGCCGGTCCAGGCGGGCCTTGCGCAGGCCGTAGGTGGCGGTCTGCAGGGCGCCCTTCCAGCCCACCAGGTGGATGCCCTGACGGGCCAGGGCGATCAGCCCCGGCTCCCGATCGCTCTCCTGCGCCACGTCCGGCGACCCTAGCCACCCCTCTCCCGCCGCAGTCCCGTTCCGGTTGACGCTCCCTTGTTCTCCGCGACAGCCGACGAGCAACCAGAACCAGCTCCCGTCTGTTCTGGTTGACGCCCCCTTGATCTCCGACGACAGAGGAGAGCAACCAGAACGGGGTGGGGGCGGTCGGCGCAAGGCGTTCCGCCACGGCCGGCGGGCGCTGGACGACCTGCCCGCGCTAGCCCGAGGTCAGCCGGGTCAGGACGGCGTCGGCGTCGGCCATGATGCGCTCGATCAGCTCCTCGACGGTGGGCAGGTCGTCGATCACGCCGACCACCTGGCCGCCGGACATCACGCCGAGGTCGGGCCGGCCGTCGACCATCGCCGCCTTCAGCAGCATCGGCGTGTTGGCGGCCATGACGACCTGGCTCCAGCGTCAGCTCCTGGCGCTTGCGCATGGCCCGACCCTCCTTGAACAGGTCGGCGAAGCTGATGCCGGAGATCTTCTTGAAGGCCAGGCCGTTGCGGACGGCCCGTGGCAGGCTGGTCAGCGGGCTACCGGCGTCCAACTGCTCGGTGAGCTCGGTGCGCAGGACCCGGTGGGGCACGCCGTCGACCTGGGTGGTCCGGATCGTCCCGTTGACGTCCTTGCTCAGGTACACGTCCTTGACCGCGTCGGGCACCGGGGCGTCGGCGGTCATCAGGAAGCGGGTGCCCATGGCGATGCCCGCCGCCCCGTAGGCCAGCGCGGCGACCAGGCCCCGGCCGTCGAAGTAGCCGCCGGCGGCGATGACCGGGATGTCCACGGCGTCGACCACCTGGGGCAGGAGCAGGCTGGTGGGCACCGCCCCGGTGTGGCCCCCGCCCTCGCCGCCCTGGACGAGCACGGCGTCCACCCCCCACTCGGCCACCTTCTCGGCGTGGCGCTTGGCCCCGATGGACGGGACGACCACGACGCCGGCGTCCTTGAGCTTGGCGATCAGATCCTGGTTTGGGGCCAGGGCGAAGGAGCCGACCTTCACGCCCTTGTCGATCAGCAGGTCGATGCGGCGGGCGGCGTCGGGGGCGTCGGCCCGCAGGTTGACGCCGAAGGGGGCGTCGGTGGCCGCCTTGACCTCGTCGATGGCCGACGAGAGCTGGGCGTAGTCCATCGTGGCCGCGGCGAGTATGCCGAGGCCCGCCGGCGTTGGCCGTGGCCGACACCAGGCGGGGGCCGGCGACCCAGCCCATGCCGGTCTGGACGATCGGGTAGCGGACCCCGACCAGGTCACACAGCGCGGTGTGGAGCGCAGGGTGGGAGGCTCAGGACCGGACCTCGGCCTCCCGGAGGCCCTGGGGGTCGAGCACGTCGCGGATCAGCGCCAGCTCCTCGTCGGTGGGCATCCGGGTCTCGTCCAGGTCGTCGTCGATGACCAGCTCGAAGCCGGTGGCCTCCTGGACCTCCTCGACGGTCGCGCCGGGGTGCACCGAGCGCAGGCGCATGCGGTGGTCGTCGGTGTCGAAGTCGAACACGCCCAGGTCGGACACCACCCGGCGGATCTCCAGGCACCCCCGGTCCCAGCCCACGCCGGTCACCAGGTCGACCCGTGGCACGAAGACCTTGGGCGAGTGGTTGGGCACGAAGTAGCTGGTCGGGTTGCAGACCGTGTTGCCCGGCGCGCCCCGGAAGCCCAGGAGCTGGACCTTGGGCTGGAACGGGTCACCCAGGGCGGCGATGTTCTGGTTCCCGTACTGGTCGACCTGCGTGGCGCCCATCATCACGTGGCGCTTGCCGCCCCAGACCACGTCGAACATGGTCCGGTACGGGTTCCAACCCTCGACCTCCAGTTGAGGGTCACCCTCGGTGCCCAGGGCGTGGACGCCGGCGGCGAGCATGGCGAACCCGTCGGTCATGACCAGTTCGGGCTCGAAGGTGGCCCGGGCCAGGCGTCCGCCGATCATGGGGATGTTGCCGATGGGGTTGGCCAGGATCTCGCCGTCGCCGCGAAAGCACTCGGCCACCGCGATGCAGCAGATCTCGGCCCGGGTGGCGTCGCTCACGAGCTGATCCATTCGTCCAGCCAGGCGGTCCAGGCATCGGGGTCCCGGGAGGTGACGGCGTAGGCCTTCTGCCGCTCCTCGTCCCGCTCGTAGTCGGGCTGACAGGAGGTGAACCCGGCCCCGCCGGGTGCCTCGACCACGCCGTCCACCTGCAGGCGGTTGATGCGCAGGGTGTGGAAGGGCGTCAGCTCGGCGGTGGGCACGATCTTCTCGCAGGAGAGGTAGGTCTTCCCGGCGGCCGAGGCGAACAGGTCGTCCATGTAGAGGTCCGGGCCGAGGAACTGGGCGTTGCCCCGCTCGTCGGCCCGGTTCAGGTGCAGCAGCGAGACGTCCAGAGGCAGGGCGGGCATGGCCACCAGCTCGTCGAACTCGCCGTCGACCGACGGGTACGGCGACCGGACCGTCTTCAGCCGAGGGTTGACCCGGAACAGGTCCGAGCCGAGCCCGACCCGGGTGGGCAGGTACGGGATGTTCCAGGCCGCGGCCTGCAGGCCCAGCAGGAACATGCCCTCGTCGTACTCCTCCACCTCGATGGCCCCCGACTCCCGAGCGGACCGGAAGTGAGGCTCGAGGGGGATCGAGTCCAGCGAGACGAAGGCGAACACGACCTTGCGGACCCGCCCGGCGGCGCAGAGGATCCCCACGTCGGGGCCCCCGTAGCTGACCACCGTGAGGTCGTCGACATCGGTGCGCAGGAGCGCCTTGAGCAGGGTCATCGGCTTGCGCCGGGAGCCCCAGCCCCCGACGCCGACGGTCATGCCGCTCTCGATGCCCGAGACGGCCTCGTCGGCCGTCATGGTCTTGACCAGCGCCATCAGCCGTCCGCCTCGTCGCTGAAATCGGCGTTCTCGCCCGTCGCCACGAAGGCGTCCCGGGCCTCGTCGGCCACCCCGGCCAGGTTGAGCTCGAAGGTGAAGCCCTGCTCGAAGCGGTACGAGCGCTTCACATCGACGGGGTCGATGCCGTTGAGCGACTCCTTGGCCGCCCGGATCACCGTCGGGCTCTTGGCCGCGATCTCCCCGGCCACCTCCCGGGCGGCGGCCAGCAGCTCGTCGCGGGGCACGACGCGCAGGACCGAGCCGTAGTGGTACAGCTCGGCGGCGGTGGCCACGGCCGACGTGTAGACCATCGCCCGCATCTTGTGCTGCGGCACCAGCCGGGCCAGGTGGGTGGCGGCGCCCAGGGCACCCCGGTCCACCTCGGGCAGGCCGAAGGTCGCGTCGTCGGAGGCGATGATCACGTCAGCGTTGCCGACCAGGCCGATGCCTCCGCCCAGACAGAACCCGTGCACAGCCGCGATGACCGGCACCGCGCACTCGTAGACGGCGGCGAAGGCCGCGAAGCAGCCCTTGTTGGCGCCGATCAGGGCCTCGTAGCCCTCGGTGGCCTGCATCTCCTTGATGTCGACGCCGGCGTTGTAGCCGCGCCCCTCGGCCGCCAGGATCACCACCCGCACCGCCGGGTCGTCGCCGAGCGAGCCGACCACGTCCGCCAACTCGAACCAGCCCGCCACCGTCAGGGCGTTGACGGGCGGGTTGTCCATGATCACGGTCGCGATGCCGTGCTCGTCGATGTCGGACCGGATGGGCATGGCGTGGCGAACCTAAACGATCGGGCCGCCGTCGGGCGAACGACGGAAGCCACGATTCTCCGGGCCGAAGCCTCCGATCTACGCTCACCCGCGCCATGGACGCACCACAGGATCTCGACGGCCGGGTCGCCCTCGTCACCGACGGGGCCAGGGGCATCGGCCGGGCCATCACCGACCGGCTGCTCGCCGCCGGAGCGCAGGTGGCGGTGGGCGACCGTAACCAGCCCGACGAACTGCCCGCCGGCGCCCGCTGGTTCGGCGCCGACGTGCGGGAGCCCGACCAGGCCGACGCCCTCGTCGCCGCCGTGGTCGAGCACTACGGACGGCTCGACGTGGTCGTGACCAGTGCCGGTGGCTCTCCCGCTGCGGCCGCGGCCACGGCCTCGGCCGCGTTCACGACGGCCATCGTCACCCTGAACCTGCTGGCCCCGCTGTGGGTGATCCGAGCCGCCAACGCAGGTCATGCAGGGCCAGGACGACGGCGGGGCGATCGTCACGCTCGGCCCGCTCGACGGGCTGGCGGCCTCGCCGGGCACCGCCGCGTACGGCGCGGCCAAGGCCGGGCTGGTGCACCTGACCCAGAGCCTGGCCGTCGAGTGGGCGTCCGCCGTCCGGGTCAACTGCGTGTCGGCCGGCCACCTCGCCCCCGAGGCCGTCGACCTCCCTTACGGCGGCGATGCGGCCGCCGTCCCCCTGGGGCGCCTGGGCACGGCCGACGACGTGGCCGAGGCCGTCGTCTACCTGGCGTCGCCCGCCTCCGCCTATGTGACCGGCGCAAACCTCCTGGTCCACGGCGGCGACGACCGCCCGGCCTACCTCGGGGCCGTCACCGACGGGTGATCCCGGGGCCTCCGGGCGCCGACCCCGGCCGTCCCCGGTGGGTCCCGGTTTGCCCAGGACGCGCCCATCCCCGATAGTTTGTAACCAATCCGCAAAGATTCCGTAATCAACCCCACGCGCGGTGGCCGGGGATGCCCACTGAAGGGGAAGAGCAGTGCGGAGAGTGTTCACAATCGCCGCTCGATGTCCGATCCTGTGATCGTGCGCCGCGCCATCACCACGTTGACCGCAACGCTGGTCGGCGCCGCCGTCCTGGCCCTCGTACCCGTGGGCCTGCATGACGCCCAGGGCGAGGCCGACCCCACCCTGGCCGTCTCGGTGACCGAGGGCCGCACCGGCACCGCCATCGGGGTCACCGGGACCGGCTGCTTCCTGCCCGACGGCATCACCGGCGCCGACGGCCTCCTCTTCCAGCTCATCGCTCCCGACGGCAGCGCCGCCGCCTCCGGCACGCTCCCGGTCGAGCGGGACGGAACCTGGTCCGCCCCCTTCGTGGTGCCCAACGGGACCCCCGCCGGCACATACTCGGTCAAGGGCACCTGCATCGCCCCCATGTACGAGGACCTCGGCGTCCTCACGGCCGGCACCTTCACCGTCACCGGTGAGGGCCCCCGGGTGGCTCTCCCCGAGTCCGCCAGCCGTGGAATCGGCCAGCGACATCGAGCCGTACCCCGAGTACGACGGCCAGAGCACCTGCAGCCCGGCGGCCAAGCCCGGCATGATCGCCTACCGGGACATGGTCATGGCCGCCTACCCCGGCACCACCAGCTACGGCATCAGCCGCGACTGCGGCATCGGCGGCACCAGCGAGCACAAGGAAGGACGGGCCTGGGACTGGGCCAACGATGCCACGACCGCCGCCGGCCGCAACCGGGTCGCTGGTTTCATGAACTGGCTGTTCCGCACCGACCAGTACGGCCACCGCCACGCCATGGCCCGCCGGCTCGGTGTCATGTACATCATCTGGAACCGGCGGATCTTCCGGATGTACCGGCCCAGTGAGGGCTGGACGCCCTACACCGGCTCCAGCCCCCACACCGACCATGTCCACGTGAGCCTCACCCGTCGGGGCGGGGCCAGGCTGACCAGCTTCTGGTCCCTGGGCCTCCCCGGCCCGAACCAGACGCCGCCGCCGGATCCCCCCGATCCGCCGGACCCGCCGGCGCCGCCCGCCCGGCGCGGCCCCCGGGCCGAGTTCGCGCAGACCGAGCACAACATCGTCGACCCGTTCCAGCACGCCCAGGTCGGCGACTTCGACGGCGACGGCCGCAACGACATCCTGTGGTACGGCGAGGGCTCGGACCCCGAGCGCATCTGGTGGGGCCGAGTCGGCCGCGGCTTCACCGCCGGCGCCATCCACGCTCGAGGCCGCTTCCGCCCGCTGGTCGGCGACTTCAACGGCGACGGCCGCAACGACATCCTCTGGTACACGCCCGGCCCGGGCCCCGACCACCTGTGGTCCGGGCGCACCGACCGCACCTGGGACGCACGTCCGACCCGGATCAACACGTCCTTCACCCACTCGGCCGTCGGCGACTTCAACGGCGACGGCCGCGACGACATCTTCTTCTCCGGGCCCGGCGCGGCCCCCGACAAGCTCTGGTTCGGCAAGGCCGACGGGTCCTTCCTCCTCCGGGCAATGACCGTCAGCGGCAACCACCGCCCCGTCGCCGGTGACTTCGACGGCGACGGCCGGGACGACGTCCTGCTCTTCGGCAGGGGCGCCGCGGCCGACGAGCTGTGGTTCGGAAAGGCCGACCGGACCTTCGCCGAGACCGACCGGCACATCGACCGGACCCAGAGCCCCATCGTGGGCGACCTCAACGGCAACGGGCGCGAGGACATCTTCTGGTACGCCCCCGGTGACACCCAGGACCGGGTGTGGTGGGGCCGGACCGACCGGACCTTCGCCGTGGGCGCGGTGGCGAACGTGTCGGGCACCTACTCCCCGCTCTTCGCCGGTGAGCTCGACGAGGACGACCACGACGACGTCGTCTGGTACCGGGCCGGCGCCGCCCTCGACTACATCTGGTGGTTCCAGTAGCGGCCTGACGGCCAGGGCGGGGCGGCAGCCGGCCCCGGCGGCGATGGACCGTACCCCCGCCTAACATCGCCGCCCATGGCCGACCACTTCGCCGAGCACCTCGCCACCGTCCCGCTCTTTGCTCGCTGTTCGTCACGGGACCTGGCCAAGATCGCCCGCCTCACCGACGAGATCGAGGTCGAGGAGGGCCGTCCGATCGTGGCCGAAGGCGAGCTCGGGCACGAGGCGTTCGTCGTCGTGGAGGGATCAGCCACCATCAGCCGGGCCGGGACCGAGATGGCCACGATCGGGCCGGGAGCGGTCTTCGGCGAGATGGCCCTGATCGACCGGGTGCCCCGCAATGCCAGCGTCACCGCGTCGACACCGATGCGCCTGCTCGTCATCGGCCAGCGGGAGTTCACCGGCCTGCTCGACGAGGCCCCCGACTTCCGCAACAGCATCATGGCGGCCCTCGCCGACCGGGTCCGCCAGAAGGACCTCGACCTCTTCGGTTGACCGGACGCCGGCCTCTCAGGGGGTGAGGCCGTCGAGCGCGCGGAGCGCGGCCTGGGCTGTGGCGAGGCCACCGGACTCGGGGCTGAGGGCCGAGCCGAGGGCCACGGCGTGGTCCCCGGCCTCGAGCAGGACGACGGCGGCGTGCTCGCCCTCGTGGGCCACCTCGCTGGCGTACCGGAAGGTGACGTCGTGCCCGGCGGCGGCCACCACCGCCCGGGTGATGGCCTCGACCCGGGTGGTGGCCCGCCCGTGGCCCGGGCGGATCTGATCCCCGACGCGGACCTGGACCTCGGCCAGCACGGAGTCCCGGGCCCGGTGGACCTCGACCTGGAGGGGACGGGCGATCGTGCTGGCCGGTGTGGCGGCGCCGTCGAGCTGGTGCACCGCCCGGCCGAAGGAGTGGCAGAACCGCGTGGCCACCTCCCGCTCACGCTCGGTGATGTCGTCGGCCCGAGCAACGGCCCAGACGCCCCGGGAGCCGTCGCCCACGGTGGTCACCGCCACACCCCGGAAGCCCGCGGCGAAGAACTCCGCCCGCGAGCCACCGGCCTCGAGGTCGGCCCGTAGGGCGTCGAAGAGGGCATAGGCCCGAGCCGGGCCGATGCCGTCCAGGGACGGTGACTGCAGGAAGAGGTGTGGCTCCTCGCCGGGGCCCTGGTGGAGGTACGCGCAGAGGTCGAGGGCCATCGTGTTGGCCAGCCCGTCGAGGAGCGCCCCCACGAGGTCGTCCCGGAGCTTGCGCACCGCCGACGGCGCCGGTACGGGCTCGGGCTCGAGCCGCGGTTCGGGTTCCCGCTCGGGCTCGAGCCGCGGTTCGGGTTCGGGCAGGAGGACCGCCGACGGCGGGGGCGCAGCGGCCGCGAGGGTGGCCCCGACCGGATCCGGCGGTGCGGTGGCCTCGACCGGCCCCTCGCCGGCCTCGGCGGGCGCGCCCAGGAGGGCGGACACGCCCCCGCCACGGCGCCGACGGCGGCGGCCGGCAGGCGGCGGCCTGTCGAGATCAGCGAGGGTGGGGATGATCGCGGCCAGACCCCGCCCCAGACCGCTCTGGGGCTCCTCGGAGAGGTGGACGGCGTCGGCGTCGACCCCCACGTCCTCGTCGTCGGGCCCGACACCGAGGCCGGGCAGTGTTTCCGCCACCCGCCTACGGTACGGAACGCGGCGCAACGAGTGGGGGACCCGATGGTGAGTGAACCCGACGACGAGCTGGTGGTCGTGGTACCCCCCGCGCACCAGGCCGGGGTCTGGGCCAACGACGCCGTCGTCAACTCGAGCGATCACGAAGTGACGATCGATCTCCTGCGGGTCGACCACTCCGTCGAGCCCAACGTCGGGACGGTCGTGGCCCGGGTCGCCATGTCGCCCAAGCTCCTGCGCCAGCTCATCGATGAACTCACCGACGCCTGGGACGACTACGCAGGCCAGGTCACCCGACGCCTCATCGACGACCCGACCGCCGGGCCGGAAGGCGACGACCCGCCGGAGATCGAGTAGCGCCTACTCACGCCCAGCCCCGGGCAGGCACGTAAATTCCTCGCCATGGAGCGGCCCGATCTCTTCGCCCGGCGCAATCGACTGCGCATCCTCGGCCTGCTCGCCATGGCCACCGTCGTGTACTGGATGGCCATCTGCGCCGCCGCAATGGCCACCGCCGTCCTCGGCCTGTTGTGGTTGTTCAGCGAGGCCGGGGTGCCCGACGACCTCCAGCTGCTCAAGTGGACGGGGATATTCGTCCTGGTGGTCCTCGGCTTGTCGATCGTCATCGGCAGCCTCCTGTCGGTCTTCCGGTTGCCGACCCTGCGGCGGAAGCTGGAGGCCCAGGTCCTGCGGGAGACCGGCGCCCACATCGCCAACCCGGACGAGTTCCCCGAGGTGCGCAACGTCCTCGAGGGCCTGGCCCTCTCGGCGAACATCCCGGTGCCCCGCTTCGCCGTGATCCCCGACCTGGTGCCCAACTCCTTCGGCGTCGGGACCCGGCCCAAGAGGACGATCATCGGGATCACCTCCGGCCTGCCCGGCAGCTTGAGCCGGGACGAGCTCGAGGCGGCGCTGTCCTATGAGGTCAGCCGGATCGGGAGCTGGGACATCGCCCTGTCGAGCTGGACCGTCGCCCTGACCTCGAGCGCCATCGCCGCCGCCGAGGCTGACGATCTCAGGGCCATCATCGGTTGGATCCCGGCCCGCATGGCCGAGTGGCTGCAGGCGTGGGCCCTGCGGGACCAGGGCGAGAACCGGGACCGGATCGCCATCCAGTTCACCCGCCATCCCGAGGCCCTCATCACCGCGCTGGAGAAGATGGACGCCGAGCAGGGCGAGATCCGGCGGGTCAGCCGGGCCACGGCGCCACTGTGGCTCGAGGTGCCCCAGGGGGTCTACGGCGGGGCGATGTCGTCCCGGTCCAAGCGCCTCGGTACCTCGATGCTGCTTCAGCACCGCATCGGCCGCCTCACCCACCTCGCCGGCCTCCCGCCCCGCCCCGAGGCCGCCCCCCAGCCGGTCGTCTCGCCCGACGCCGCCGCACCCGGGACGGCGGCCCCCGGCGCACGGCCGGCGTCGGTGATCCCGCCACCCCCTGGCACCCCCGCGCCGGCGGCGCCCGCCTCGGTCATCCCGCCGCCGCCGGGCACCCGGCCGAACCTGCCTCCCCCGCCCATCACGCTGCCGCCCTCAATCCCCCACCCGCCCGACGATGGCCGCGGCGGCTTCCGGGTCAGCTGAGACGACCGAGGGCACAACCCGCATCGGTCGGTCGGAGCGCGAGGACCTCCAGCCGGACCTCCTCGAACCCGGCCCGGCGGAGGCACCCGGCATTCTCGTCGGCCAGGCGGCGGGCATCGGCGTCGGTCGCTCCCTTGAAGCGGGGCTGGATGGCGAGGGCCACCTGCCCGCCGGGCAGCAGCCGCCCGGCCACGTCGGCCAACGTGGCGTCGATGTCGACCCAGAACTGGGGGGTGTTCGAGGCGTAGGCCGCGTCGAAGGGCCCGTCGGGCAGGGCCTCGGCCGATCCGTCGAGGATGCGAACCCGACCGTCGGCCACCGCGGCGGCGTTGCGACGGCCGGCCATGGCCCGCATCACCTCGGACGGGTCGACTGCGGTGACCCGGCAGCCGCGGGCCACCGCCTCGGCCACGGCCACGCCCGGCCCGCAGCCGATCTCGAGGAGGTGATCACCGGGCTGGGGCTCGAGCAGCTCGAGCACCCAGCGGTTCCGTGGGGTGTTCCGGCTTCCCATGATCCACCCGGCGGCGCGACCGCCGAGGCCGTGGGGATGGGCGAACTGGTTCTTGAAGCTCATCGAGCCACCGAAGCACTTCATGTACACTTGAAGTCAAGTGTCGGATCTGCTGACGATCGGTGAGGTCGCCCACCAGGCGGGGGTGGCCACTTCGGCCCTGCGCTACTACGACGAGCTCGGCCTGCTCCCGCCCGCCACAAGGGTGTCGGGCCAGCGGCGCTACACGCCGGACGCCGTCGGCCGGGTCGGGGTGATCCTGCTGCTCACCGACGTCGGCTTCACCCTGGCCGAGGTCGGGACCCTGCTGGCCAGCCGGGCCGAGTCGCCTCAGGCGTGGCACACGTTGGCCGAGGCCAAGATCGACGAGCTGCGGCAAGCCGAGGCCTGTGCCCGGCTCGCCCGGACGGCCCTGGAGCACGCCATGGCCTGCCCGAAGGACGACATCGTGGACTGCCCCAGCTTCTGGAGCCTGGTGGTGGACCGCCTGGCCGGCGTCTCCCTCCGGGAACCGGCTACGGGTGCTGGGAGCTGACGGCCACCACCTCGCCGGTCATGTAGCTGGAGTAGTCGCTGGCCAGGAAGACGATGACGTTGGCCACCTCCCACGGGGTGGCCCCCCGGCCGAAGGCCTCCTTGGCCTCCAGTTCCTCGAGCAGGCCGTCGGCCATGACCTTGGTCAGGAAGGGATGCGTGGCCAGGCTGGGGGCCACGGCGTTCACCCGGACCCCGACCTCCGCGGCCTCGATGGCGGCACAGCGGGTGAGGGCCATCACCCCGGCCTTGGCCGCGGCGTAGTGGGCCTGGCCCCGCTGGGCCCGCCAGCCGAGGACCGAGGCGTTGTTGACGATCACGCCCTTGCCCCGCGGCAACATGTGGCGCAGCGCGGCCCGGGTCGTGCGGAAGGTCCCGTTGAGGGTCACGTCGAGCACGATCGACCACTGGTCGTCGGACATGTCCACCAGGTCCACCTCGCCGCCGAGGCCGGCGTTGCTGACCATCACATCGATGCCGTCGAGGTGGGCCGCTGCTCCGTCGACCAGGGCCTGGACCGCAGCATCGACGGTGACGTCGCAGACGATCGTGTGGGGGCGCTCCCCCACCTCGGCCGCAATGGTGTCGGCCGCCTCGCCCAGGCGCCGCTCGTGGTGGTCGGAGATGACGACCCGGGCCCCTTCCTCGGCGCAGCGCTTGGCCGTGGCGAAGCCGATGCCAGTGCCGGCTGCGGCCGTGACCACGACACCCTTGTCCGCCAACAGGTCGTGGCTCTCGGGGTAGGGCGGGATCTCTCTGCTCATGGTCGGCTGGCCTCCGTGCTCATCGTGGCTCTCTCGGCAGGCCGAGGACCTGCTCCCCCAGCACGTTGCGTTGGATCTGGTTCGAGCCGCCGTAGATGGTGTCGGCCCGGCTGAACAGGAACAGGCCCTGCAGCTCGGAGAGTCGGTAGGCCTCGCCTCCCGCCATGGCGGCTTCGGGGGTCAGCACGGTGCCCTCGGCGCCGAGCACGTCCATGGCCAGCTCGCCCAGGCCCCGGTGGAACGTGGCCCAGTAGAGCTTGTTGATCGACGTCTCCGGGCCCGGCTCGCCCGAGACGGTGCGCAGGGCGGTCAGCCGCATGAGCTCGAGGCCGATCCAGGCGTCGGCCAGGCGCTGGCGGAACCCGGGCTCATCCGCCTTGCCGTTGCGGCGAGCGGTCTCCAGCAGCAGGTCGAACTCCTGGCTGAAGGCCATCTGCTGGCCGAGGGTGAGCACGCCCCGCTCGAAACCGAGGGTGCCCATGGCCACCCGCCAGCCGCCGTCGACCTCGCCCACGACGAGGTCGGCGTCGGTACGGGCCTCGTCGAGGAAGACCTCGTTGAACTCCGAGGTGCCGGTGACCTGGACGATGGGGCGGAGCTCGATCGCGGGCTGGTCCATGGGGCAGAGCAGGTAGGAGATGCCGCGGTGCTTGGGGTCGGCGTCGGGGTCGGTCCGGCAGACCACGAACATCCACTGGGCCCACGCGGCGAGCGAGGTCCACACCTTCTGGCCACTGATGACCCATTCATCCCCGTCGAGGTGGGCCTTGGTCTCGACGTTGGCCAGGTCGGAGCCGGCATTGGGCTCGGAATAGCCTTGGCACCAGAGGGTCTCACCCGAGACGATGCCGGGCAGGAAGCGGACCTTCTGTGCCTCGGTGCCAAAGGCGATGAGGGTCGGGCCGAGCAGCCCCTCCCCTACGATGCCCACCCGGCCGGGAGCCCGGGACCGGGCGTACTCCTGGTGCCAGATGACCTGCTGGGTGACGGGTAGGCCCTTGCCGCCGTGCTCCTCGGGCCAGCCCACGACGCTCCAGCCCTCGCGGCCGAGGAGCTTCTCCCACTCGAGGCGGCCGTCGAAGTCCTGATGCTCCTTGCCCGGCCCACCCAGGCCCCGGAGCGCGGCGAAGTCGGCCGTCAGATGGGTCTCGAGGAAGTCCCGGGCTTCGGCCCGGAACGCCTCGTCCTCGTCGCTGAACCGGAGGTCCACCGCCCTTCATTACCATCGCCGGCCGTGCCCGCACCTAGTCGCGTCGCCATTGTGGGAGGGACGCGGTCCGACGTCGGGTGGATGGACGACCGCACGGCTCAACGGCCAGAACGACGATGAGCGGGGTCCGATGAGGGGCGTGCGGAACACCGAGGACGGGATCAAGGTCCTGGACGTGCCCGCGCCGGAGCCGACGGGCGACCAGGTACGGGTGCGGGTGGCCGCGACGGGGATCTGCGGCTCGGACCTGCACCTGCTCGGGTGGGGGCCGATGCCCGTCATCCTCGGCCACGAGATCGCCGGGTGGCTGGACGACGGCACACCCGTGGCCCTCGAGCCCGTCCACCGCTGCGGGACCTGCGACCGCTGCCTCGACGGCGATACCCACCTGTGCCGGGAGGCGCAGTCCATCGGCATCGGCATCGACGGCGGCATGGCCGACGAGTTGGTGGTGCCGCCCGAGTGCGTGGTCCCGCTGCCCGACGGCCTGGCCGTCGGGGATGCGTCATTGGTGGAGCCCGTGGCCTGCGCCGTGCACGCCCTGCACCGGGCAAGGGTCGAGCCCGGCCAGAGGGTGGCCGTGGTCGGCGGCGGGACGCTGGGCATCGCCGCCGTGGCCGCCGCCGTCGACGCCGGCTGTGAGACCGGCTTCGTCGCCCGCCACCCCCATCAGCGCGCGGCGGCCGAGGCCGTGGGCGGCCGCCCCGCCGAGGGCCGCTACGACGTGGTCATCGAGGCGGCCGGCACCTCCTCCGCGCTCGCCGAGGCGGCGAAGCGGGTCCGGGTGCGGGGCACCATCGCCCTGCTCGGCACCCACTGGGAGGACCTGGTCGCGCCGGGCCTGCCCATCACCACCAAGGAACTCGACATCGTCGCCTGCCTCGCCTACGGCCACCATGGCGACAGCCGTGAGGTGGAGGCGGCGGCAACCCTGTTGGCGGCCGTCCCCGAACTGGCGCCGGCGATGATCACCCACCGCTTCCCGTTGGACGACGCCGCCGAAGCCTTCCGCGTGGCGGCGGACCGGTCCGCGGGCGCCATCAAGGTCACCCTCGAGCCGTAGCCCCTCACTTCACCCGCCTCGGCGATCCGAAGGCCAGAACCCGCGAAGGCGGTCCAGGCCCATGGCCGTGCCCACCCGGGTCAACACGGGGTGAGGCAGTCCCTCGACCAGGTCGTCGAGGTCGGCCTGCATGCGGCCGAGCGCCTCTTCGTAGCAGTGGCGCACCACCTCGGGGTCGTCGGCGGCCTCGGGCCCGAACCGGGACCAGTCGATCGGCTCACACACCCGCGCCGTCACCTTGGCCGGCAGCGGGAGCGTCGGGAGTTCGACCGGCGCGATCCCCCACGGCGGGCCCAGCACCACCGGCAAGACGTTGATGCGCAACTGGTCGAGGCCCAGGCGCTTGGCGACCGTATCCCCCCGCGCCAGCACGATGATCACGTCGTGGCTGCCATGCGCCACCAGGGGGACCACGGGGACGCCATGGCGCAGGGCCAGCCGCACGAACCCCGTGCGGCCGCGTAGGTCGATCCGGTGACGCTCCGTCCACGGCCGATAGTCGTCGGCGTCGCCCCCGGGGTAGACGACCACGGCGTCGCCTCGCTCGAGCAGGCGGGCGCCGTTCTCAGGGCTGGCGGGCACCGCCCCGATCTTCCGGGCCAGCGTGGCGGCCCCGGGCAGGGTGAACAGGAAGTCGAAGGCCAGGCTGTAGAGGGGCGTCTCCGGCCCCCGCTCCTCCACCCAGCGGTGCAGGAAGGCCCAGAAGTCGGGCATGTAGATGCCACCCGAGTGGTTGCCGACGACGAGGAACGGTCCCTCGGCGGGCAGCCGATCGAAGTGTTGGACCTCGGGGTCGAACCAGCGCAGGACGGCCCCGATCACCGGTTGGATCCGTTCGAGGTAGGCCGGGTCCCGCTGGTCGAAATCGGCGACCAACCCCTGTTCCACGCGGGCCCGGAGCGGATCCCACGGCGACCACCCTGTCGGCCGAGCGCCCCGCGGGTCAGTCCCCTGCGATCGCGCCTCCACGCCACCATCGGACCACTCGGCACGCGGCGCCGTCAGGGTCGAAGGTCACCTCCCGCCGTGGGACCTCAGCCCGACCTCGCGCCCGTCGACGCGACCAGGAGGTCCAGTTCGCCTTGGAGATCGTCCCGCAGCTGGGTCAGGTCGGGGCAGGCGTCGGGGTCGCCGATCAGGGTTACAACCAGCGTGCCGGCGTAGGAGAGGGCGGCGAAGGCGACCGTGACGTTGCCGGCGGTGCCGGAGACGGGGATGACCTCGCGGACCTCGGCGCCGAGGAAGGCCAGTCGCTCCCCGGGGCCGCGGAGGTTGGACACGAAGCCGTTCACCAGGCGCTGGTGGTCGGTGAGCCAGTGCAGGAGGCGCAGGGCGGCCAGGAGGCGCAGGGCCGGGTCCATGAGGACCGCGGTGTCCACCGCCGGCTCGTCCCGGGGTGGGCGACGGCGGGCCGTCTCCTCGAGGCGGTCGAGCGGGTCGCCCAGGGCGGGCACGGCGACCGGGCGGACGCTCACGTCGTTGCCGAGCTCGGTGGCGCCGGTGGCCCGCCGGCCCGACACGGGCACCGAGATGACGAACTCGGGCACCTCCGCTTCCCCCCGACGGACCAACGTGGCCCGGAGCGCACCGGCGACGGCGGTCAAGAGCACGTCGTTGACAGTGGCGCCGTGCTGGTGGGCGAGGTCGAGCACGGGGGCGAGGTCGACCCGGGCAGTGGCCAGGGCCCGCCGCGGCCCGGTGGGTCGGTTGAGCGAGGTGCGGGCCGCCTTCGGCGTGTCGGCCCGGCGGAACTCGGCGAGGGCCGCCCGGACCCGGCGGACGCCGGTGGGTAGCCGGGTCACCGCGTGCAGACGGGTCCGGGTGGCGTCGACCAGGAGCCGGGTCCAGCAGGGCGGGGGTGACGGCGCCGGGACGGGGAGGTCCTCGGCGGCGCCGTCGACCAGGCCGGCGAGCACGGCCAGCCCACCGATCCCGTCGGCCAGTACGTGGTGGAAGACCGTGACCAGCGCCGACTCACCCTCGACCAGCCCGGTCACGAGGGTCACCGACCACAGCGGTCGGTCCGTGGGCAACCGCACGATCAGGAGGTCGGAAGCCAGCGCCAGCAGTGCCGCCTCGTCACCCGGCGCGGGGCAGGCGACCGTCCGTACGTGGTGCTCGATGGCGAAGTCCTCGTCATCGGCCCAGTACGCCCGCCCACACCCGAAGGGCGCGTCGACCAGCACCTGACGCAGGCGTGGGATCGCCCGGCTCCGGCGGTCGACCGCATCGGTCACCGCCGCCGATGTCAGCTGGCCGCTCGGCCCCAGCGCCAGGACGGCCCCCACCTGCATCGGCGCCGGTCCGGCATCGGTCGCCCGCTCCATCAGGTCGTTCGCGCTGGCCCGCTCGATCGGCACCCGCTCCTTCACCCCCCGATTCTCCCGCCAGGCCACCCTCCCCCACCAGGGCCCAACGGTCCGACCACCCCGTCTGGCGCCAGATCAGAGCGGGAGGTTGTCGTGGCGTCTCGGGGCGATGCGCTCACGCTTGGTGCTCAGGACCTCGAGGGCGGCCGCCAGTTCCCGTCTCGTGTCGGCGGGGTCGATGACGGCGTCGATGTAGCCCCGCTCCGCAGCGATCCAGGGGTTGAGGTACTGCTCCTCGTAGGCGGCGACCAGGTCGAGGCGGTCCTCAGGGTCAACCCGGCGGTGCAGGATGCTGACCGCCCCCTCGGCGCCCATCACCGCGATCTCGGCCGTCGGCCAGGCCAGGTGCAGGTCACAGCCCATGGTCTTGGAGTCCATGACGATGTAGGCCCCGCCGTAGGACTTGCGCAGGGTCAGGCCCACCCGGGGCACGGTGGCCCGCGCGTAGGCGAAGGCCAACTGGGCGCCATGGCGGATCATGCCCCGCCACTCCATGTCCTTGCCCGGGTAGAAGCCCGACGTGTCGACCAAGGTGACCAGCGGCAGGTTGAAGGCATCGCAGAACTGCACGAAGCGGGCGCCCTTGTGCGAGCAGTTGATGTCGAGCGTCCCGGCCAACTGCTGGGGCTGGTTGGCCACGATGCCGACGGACCGGCCGTCGACAGTGGCGAAGCCGGTCACCAGGTTGGGCGCCCACAGCTCCCGGATCTCGAGGAACTCGCCGTCGTCGACCACCGAGCGCACGACCTCCCGCACGTCGTATCCCGCGGCGGTCTCGGCGGGCAGCACGTCGCCGGCCTCAGGGGTCGGACGGTCGACGGGGTCGACGGTGGGCCAGCGGGGCGGCTCGTGGTCGACGCTGTCGGGCAGGTGGGCCAGGAGGTCGGCGAGGGCGCCCTCGACGTCGTCATCGGTCGCCACCACCCGGGCCGCCACACCCGTCGAACGTTGCTGGGCGGCAACCCCGCCGAGCGCCTCCGAGGTGACGTGGGCTCCAGTCATCTGGCGGACCATGCGGGGCCCGGACACGTAGGCGTATGACGAGGCGGTCATGACCACGAGGTCGGCCAGGCCGAGCAGCAGCGCCGGCCCGGATACGGCCGGGCCCGTGACGGCGGCGAGGATCGGGATGATCCCCGAGCCGGCCACCAGCTCCTTGGCCGCCCGACCCCAGCCGACGAGGGCCTCGACGCCCTCGTGCACGTCGGCCCCGCCCGAGGCGAGGATGAGCACGATCGGCATGCCCGCCTGGCGCGCGGTGCGGGCCGCAAGGGCGATCGTGTCGCCGTCAGGGGAGCCCGAGCGCGCCGGCCCGACGGTCGCTGATCGAGCGGACGACCATCGCCGGGCGCCCGAAGCGGTCGTCGACCCGGGCCTCCAGGGTCCCGTCCACCGCCGCACGGAGGGCGACGGCAGCGGGAGGCATCACCCATTCGACCACGTCCACGCCGGCGGCGTCACCCCGCCCGGCTAGAGGAGGGGCTTGGCGAACCAGTGGTGGGCGTGGATCTCGTCGTTGAAGGGGTCGACCTCCTCGTAGCCCAGCGCCCGGTAGAGCCCGACCGCCTCGACGAGGGAGCGGTTCGTCTCCAGCCGGAGTTGGGTGACGTGCCGCGTGCGGGCCAGTGCCTCCAGCTCGACCAGCATGCGACGACCCAGGCCGAGGCCCCGGGCCGCGGGGTCCACCCACATGCGCTTCACGTCGGCCACGGCATCGGGGAAGAAGTGCAGGGCGCCGCAGGCGACGGGCCGCTCGCCCATGCGGGCCAGGAGCAAGACACCCTCGGGCTCGACCATGTCGTCGACGGCGAAAGGCTCGGCGGCATCGAAGTCGAAGCCCGACTCGAAGCGCTCGTCGATCTCGGTGAAGTAGGAACGCAAGCAGGCGTCGGCGTCGGCGCTGTGGGGGTCCTCAGGGGCGATGGCCACTTGGCCGAGCCGGAGCAGGCGGTCGACGGTGGCCATGGCGTCGACGAGGGCCTGGCGGTCATCGGCGCCGAGAGGGTCGAGCATCGACCAGGCCAGGCCGTCGCTCAGGCGCTCCATGACGAGGAACTCGGCCCGGCCGGCGTCGGTATGGCGCACCAGGCGCACCCGGCCATCGACCGCGTCGGGGGTGACGGTGACGAGGCCTTCCTTCTCGAGCGAGCGGAGCAGGCGGCTGAGGTAGCCCGAGTCCAGGCCGAGCCGGGCCCGCAGCGAGCGGACATCCACACCCTCGGTCCCGACCTCCCAGAGGATCCGGGATGCCGCGAGCGGGCGGCCCCGGGCCAGGTACTCGTCGTCCAGCACCCCGATGCGCTGGGTGACGGTCCGGTTGAAGCGTCGGACCTGCCGCACGGCCGCCTCGTCCATTCCTCTGACTCTAGTCAGAGGAATGGTGCGCTCCGGCCGGCCATTACCGTGCGCCCATGGGACTTCCCGACGACGCCCGTGAGCTCTGGCTCACGAACACCTCCAACGCCCGCGGGGCTCGGGCCCAGAAGCACATGCTGGTCGAGGAGGCCAAGAAGGTCGTCGAGCGGGTGGCCCTGCTCGACACCGACCGGGTGGGTGATGAGACCTTCGCCGAGCTCATCGAGGCCACGGCCCACCTGGCCGAGGTCCTGGACCGCCCGCCGTCCGTGCGGGCTCGGGGTGGCCTCTCGGCATCAGGGGGCGACGACTGCATCCTCACCGAGCGCTCCGGCATCAGCGGTCGGAGCAACCCCCTGGCCCCACCGATGGAGTTCTTGCTGGACGGTGACGTGACCCGGGGCCACGCGACCTGGGGCGCGGCCTACGAGGGTCCGCAGGACTGCCTGCACGGCGGGTTCGTCGCCGCCGCCTTCGACGACCTGCTCGGCTGCGCCCAGATGGCCTCCGGCATCGCCGGCTTCACCGGGACCCTGACCGTCAAGATGATCAAGCCCACGCCGCTCTACCGCCGCATCGACTACGCCGCGGGCGTCGACCGCACCGAGGGGCGCAAGATCTTCTGCTGGGGCACCGCCCACGACGGCGACAAGCTGCTCGCCGAAGCCGAGTGCCTCTTCATCGCCCCCGCCCACCCCGGCGTCAGCCGCCCCCAGGCCTGACCACAGACGCCGGCTGGTCGGGCTGGGGGAACGACCCCGATGGCAAGGACGGGGCGGCGGGTCGGTGCGTCGGTGTCGACCTCCGGGCCGAGCCCCTCACCGGGTGACGCCGTAGATGCGGCGGGGGGTGACCAGGACCGCCGCCCTGCGTTCGTCGGCCACCGTCCGGTCGTAGGCCTCCCAGTCGTCGTGGGTGCCGCCCGCGGCGGTGAACACGTCTCGCAGGAGGAGGCGTAGGCCCTCGGCATCCACCGCCGGATGTGGGTCGTCAGGGCCGATCACCTCGGCCCGGCCCTCGACCGTCACCCACTCGACGCCATCCCGGGCCACCACGGTCGTGGCCGGTCGGGCCCGGACGTTGTGCACCTTCAGGGTGTCACCCCGGGCGACGTAGGCGACGACGTCGATCCCCTCGACGGGGTGGGCCAGCACGCCGGCGTTGACCACCGAGGCGTGGGTGGTGCCGTCGGGCCGGGTGGAGGTGACCACGCACAGGCTGTCCCGCTCGACCAGCCCGGCGAAGGTGGCGAGGTCGGGCACGGGTCAGGCAGGCTTCCAGAGCGGGATGTGGGCACGGTCGCCGGCGTCAGCGAACCAGACGTGGACCTTGTCGCCGATGCGGACGGACTCGGGGTCGACGTCGGTGACGTTGCCCATCATGCGGGGGCCCTCGTCGAGCTCGATGATGGCCACTACGTAGGGCAGCTCGTCCTTGAAGCCGGGGCCGCCGTACTGGCGGATCACCGTGAAGGTGTGGACGGTGCCGGTGCCGGCGGCGTCGACCAGCTCCGGCGTCTGGCCACAGGCCGTGCAGGCGGCCCGGGGGTAGAACTGACGGTGGCCGCAGGCGCACTCCTGGAAGGTCAGCCGACCTCCGAGGGTGGCGTCCCAGAAGGGCTTGCTCACCGCATCCACGAAGGGGATGGGCTTGACCCAGTCACCGGTGTCGGTCGGGTCCGTCATGCTCCCCGCTCCTGGCGGCTACGCCGCCGGGCCGCCGCGACCGCTTTCGGCACGCAGCACCCGCCCGCGCCCCGCTCATGCCGGTCGGTCCTTGCCCAGGAGCACCATGCCGATGCACGACAGCCAGCCGCCCGAGCCGGCGGCCAGAGCCACCTCGGCTCCGGGCACCTGGGCCTCGCCACCCTGGCCCCGCAGCTGACGGGCGGCCTCGACCAGGAGGAAGATGCCCCGCATACCGGGGTGGTTGGATGACAGACCGCCGCCGTCGGTGTTCAGGGGCAGCTTCCCGCCCCGGCGGAGATGGCCCTCCTCCACGAAGGCCCCGGCCTCGCCCTTGGCACAGAAGCCCATGTCCTCGAGCAGCACGGCGACCGTGATGGTGAAGCTGTCGTAGAACTGGATCGTGTCGACGTCGGCCGGGGACAGGCCGGCCTCGGCGTAGACGTCGGCACTGATGCGAGCGCCGGCGGAGGTCGTGAAGTCGGGGCACTGCGAGATGTTCCAGTGGGACTGCGCCCCGCCCGCCCCGAGCACGTAGACGGGCGTTTGCTTGAGGTCCCGGGCCCGCTCCTCGGTGGTGATGAGGACGGCCCCGCCGCCGTCGGTGATGACACAGCAGTCGAGCTTGTGCAGGGGGTCGGCCACCATCCGGGAGTTGACGACGTCCTCGACGGTCAGGTCGTCCCGATAGCGCGCGAGCGGGTTGAGCTGCGCGTACTCCCGGACCCCGACGGCGATCTCGGCCAGCTGCTCGGAGGTCGTCCCGAACTCGTGCATGTGACGCTGGGCGACCATGGCGTAGGCGCCGACGAGGGAGTTGCCGAACGGCGCCTCGAACTGCGACGGGCCGGGCACGGCCCGGCTGCCACCCTGCCGCAGCTGGCCCGTGCCCAGCGTCCGACCCATGCGGGTGAGCTGGTCGGACCCGTAGGTGACCAGGATCGTGTGCGCCCGGCCGTCCCGGATGGCGGCGGCGGCGTGCTGCACGTGGAACTCGAAGCTGGACCCGCCGGTCATCGTCCCGTCGACCCAGCGGTGGTCGATCCCGAGGTACTCGGACATGGTCACGGCGTCGTCGACCATGATCCCGCCGCCACCCGCCGACATGTACCCGTCGATGTCGGCCTTGGTCACGCCACTGTCCTCGAGGACCCGCTGCATGGCCAGCACGTGGTGCTGCACCCCGTCCAGCTCGGAGGCCACGGGATAGTCCGACAGCGCAATCCCGGCGATCACCGGCGTCCGTTCAGGTCCCAGCCCCACGGCCGAGGACCGTAGCCGGGCCACAATGGGCCACTGAACGGCGGACGAGACCGGGGGCGACGGCATGAGTGACGGCGAGCGGCAGTACCCGGGGGCGTGGGCGGAGAAGACGCCCGACCACCCGGCGATCATCATGGGCGGCTCGGGCGAGGTGATGACCTACGCCGAGCTCCACGAGACGGCCTGCCGGCTGGCCAACCTCTTCGGGTCACTCGGCCTGAAGACCGGGGACCACGTGGCTCTCTGCCTGGAGAACCGGGTCGACTACCTGGCGCTCACCTGGGGGGCCCGGTACGCCGGGCTCTACTACACGGCCATCAGCTCCCGGCTGACGGCCGAGGAGCTCGGCTACATCGTCGAGGACTCGGGCAGCCGGGTGCTGATCACTTCACCGGCCAAGGCGGACCAGGTGGCCGAGCTCATGGACCAGCTCGGCGGGCTCGACCTGCTGGCGTCGGTGGGCGGCCCCGTCGACGGTTGCGAGCCGCTGGCGGACCTCCTCGCCGCCCAGTCCCCCGAGGAGCCGTTCGACGCCGTCGAGGGCATGGCGATGCTCTACTCGTCGGGCACGACCGGCCGTCCCAAGGGCGTGAAGGGCTCGCTGGCCGGTGACCCGTTGGGGACGCCCGAGGCCATGACCTCCCTCGTCAGCCTCGTCTTCGGGGCCTCGGAGTCCTCGGTCTACCTCTCCCCCGCCCCGCTGTACCACGCCGCCCCCCTGGCCTTCTGCATGAACTTCCTCCGCCTCGGCTCGACCATCGTGGTCATGGAGCACTTCGACGCGGCCGAGGCCCTCGCCCTCATCGAGAAGCACCACGTCACCCACAGTCAATGGGTCCCGACGATGTTCGTCCGCATGTTGAAGCTGCCGGACGAGGTCCGGGCGGCCCACGACGTCAGCTCCATGCAGGTCGCCGTCCACGCCGCCGCCCCCTGCCCCATCCCGGTCAAGGAGCAGATGATCGACTGGTGGGGGCCGGTCATCCACGAGTACTACGCCGGCACCGAGGGCAACGGCTTCTGCTACTGCAACAGCGAGGAGTGGCTGGCCCACAAGGGGACCGTCGGCCGGGGGCTGACGGCACCCGTGCTCATCCTCGACGAGGACGGCAACGAGGTCCCGGTCGGCGATGAGGGGACCATCTACTTCGGGGCGACCCCGGCGGGGCGGATCTTCGAGTACCACAACGACCCGGACAAGACGGCGGACAGCTACCGGGACGACGGGTCCAGCACGCTGGGCGACATCGGCAAGGTCGACGCCGACGGCTTCCTCTACCTCACCGACCGCAAGGCCAACATGATCATCACCGGCGGGGTGAACGTGTACCCGCAGGAGACCGAGAACGTCCTGGTCGTGCACTCCGCAGTGGCCGACGCCGCGGTGATCGGCGTCCCCAACGAGGACTTCGGCGAGGAGGTCAAGGCCATCGTCCAGCTCGCCGACCCGTCCGCCGCCGGCCCAGAGATGGAACGGACCCTGATCGCCCACTGCCGGGAGCACCTGGCCGACGTGAAGTGCCCTCGGTCGATCGACTTCCGGGACGAGCTCCCCCGCCACCCCACCGGCAAGCTCTACAAGCGCCTCCTGAAGGACGAGTACTGGGCCGGCCACGAGAGCCGCCTCGTCTGAGGTGGGGAACCGGGGCCGGTGGCTTCGACCGCTGGCTGGAACGTGTTCTAGTTTGGGGGGGTGAGTGACCCGGGGGAACGGACCTTCAACCTGGCGGACCTGTTCGAGCAGGCGGTGGACGCCTTCCCGGATCGGGAGTACCTGGTGGTCGGCGACCAGCGCAGGACCTACGCCGAGATGGAGGCGCGGGCCAACCGCCTGGCCCACGACCTGGCCGACCACGGCGTGGAGCCGGGCGATCACGTCGGCATCTACGCCCACAACTCCGCCGAGTGGGTCGAGACCCTGTGGGCCGTGTTCAAGATCCGGGCCACCTGGATCAACATCAACTACCGCTACGTCGAGCACGAGCTGTCCTACCTCTTCGCCAACAGCGACCTGAAGGCCCTCGTCTACGAGCAGGGCTTCGGGCCCCGGGTGAAGCACTGCATCGACTCGCTACCGGACCTGGTCCATGCCCTCGTGATCGACGACGGCTCCGATGCCGATGTCGGCCTGCCCGACGCCGTGCCCTACGAGGACGCCCTCGCCGCCGCCTCCCCCGAGCGGGACTTCGAACCCCGATCCCCCGACGACCGCTACATCCTCTACACGGGTGGCACCACGGGCATGCCCAAAGGCGTCGTGTGGCGCCACGAGGACGTCTTCATGGCTCTCGGTGGCGGCATCGACCCCATGACCAAGGTCAAGGCGACCCAACCGGAGGAGATCATCGCCCGGGCCTACCCCGACCCCATCACCTTCTTCCCCATCGCCCCCCTGATGCACGGGGCCACCCAGTGGGGCCTCATGAGCCAGGCCATGACCGGCAACCGGGTCGTGCTGGTGGCCAACTTCGACGCCGAGGAGTGCTGGGAGCTCATCCAGCGCGAAGGTGTCAACTCGATGATGATCACCGGCGACGCCATGGGGCGGCCGCTCATCGAGACCCTCCAGCAACATCCCGACCGCTGGGACGTGTCCTCCCTGTTCTCGCTCTCCAGCAGCGCGGCGGTCTTCTCCCCGTCGGTGAAGGACCAGTTCTTCGAGGTCTTCCCCGACCTGGTCCTGACCGACGCCATCGGCGCATCGGAGTCCGGCAACAACGGCATGGTCGTGGTGGGCAAGGGCAACACCGCCATGAAGGGCGGCCCCACCGTCACCGCCATGCCGGACTCGGTCGTGATCGACGAGCACTTCAACATCGTCCAGCCCGGCTCCGGCGTCGTCGGCAAGGTGGCCCGCAAGGGCAACATCCCCCTCGGCTACTACAAGGACGAGGTGAAGACGGCCGAGACGTTCATCACCGGCCCCGACGGCACCCGCTACGCCGTTCCGGGCGACTTCGCCACCGTCGAGGAGGACGGCTCCATCACCCTGCTCGGTCGGGGCTCGGTGTCCATCAACTCCGGCGGCGAGAAGATCTACCCCGAGGAGGTCGAGGCCGCGGTCAAGTCCCACCCCGCCGTCTACGACGCCACCGTCATCGGCGTGAAGGACGAGCGCTGGGGCCAGCGGGTCGCCGCCGTCGTGCAGCTCCGGGACGACGGGCGGCCTCACCGACATCAAGGACCTGCAGGAGCACTGCCGGGGCGAGATCGCCGGCTACAAGGTCCCCCGCCAGGTCCACTTCGTCGACGCCGTCACCCGCGCCCCCAGCGGCAAGCCCGACTACCGGTGGGCGGCCGAGCAGGCCGCCGGAGAGCCCGACCTGATCGACGAGGCGTTCGCCTGATCGGGGGCCGAGCGTGACCACCGTCCTCTGCCAGCTCGGCGAGCGGATCACGGGCGAGATCGCGGCCGCGTTCCCCGACGTCACGGTGCGGTCCATCGGCAGTGGCGACGCCCTCGAGGACGACGCTGCCGGCGAGGTGCTGCTGACCTCCCACTACTTCGCGGTCGACCTGCCCGACATTGCTCGGCCGGGGCGTGCGCTGGGTCCACAACTTCGGCACCGGGGTCGACCAGTTCCCCCTCGACCGGCTCGGCCCGGACCAGACCCTGACCTGCTCCCGCGGGCGCCGGAGCAGGACCCATCTCGGAGTGGGTGATCACCCAGATGCTGGCCTTCGAGAAGAAGCTGCCGCAGACCTGGATCTCCGAGCCCCCCGAGCACTGGAACCTCGCCGACCTCGGCACGCTGGCCGGGACGCCACGTGGCGATCATCGGCTACGGCGGCATCGGCGAGGCGGTGGCCCGCCGGGCCCTGCCCTTCGGCAGCGAGGTGAAGGCCTTCCGCCGCCGGCCCCTCCCGGCCACCGACGAGGGGGTCGAGATCGTCACCGACCTGCTCGAGCTGGCGGCGTGGAGCGACCACCTGGTCGTGACCGCGCCGTCGACCCCCGCCACCCGGCACCTCGTGGGCCCGGCGCTCCTCGAGGTGATCGGGCCGGGCGCCCACCTGGTCAACATCGCCCGTGGCGCCCTTGTCGACCAGGACGCCCTTCGATCGCGCCCTGGACGACGGCCGGGTGGCCCTGGCCTCACTCGACACCGTGGACCCTGAGCCCCTACCCGAGGGCCACTGGCTGTACGACCACCCCCGGGTCCACCTCAGCCCCCACATCTCGTGGAGCTCCCCGGAGCGCTACGACCGCATCCTCGGCATCTTCCTCGAGGAGCTGGCCCGGTGGGAGACCGGCCGACCGCTGGCCAACGTCGTCGACCGCGCCGCGGGGTACTGACCCGGGTCACCATCCGCCGAGACTTAGCGCTAATCTAGGCTCATGACGCTGACCCTGCAGGAAGCCGCTGACCGGCTCGGCGTCCACTACATGACCGTGTACCGGTGGGTACGGACCGGGAAGCTGCCCGCCACCAAGCAGGGCGCGACCTGGTCGGTGCGCCAGCGTGACCTCGACGCGCTGAGCGAGCCCGCCAAGGCGGCACCCCGTTCCGGTCGGGTCGACCACGTCCAGCGCCTGGCCCGGCGCCTCGTGGCGGGCGACGAGGCCGGGGCCATGGCGGTGGCCGAGGCTGCCCTTGCCGGCGGCATGGACCCCGAGGCCCTCTACATCGACGTGCTGGCCGGTGCGATGGTCGACATCGGCGACGGCTGGCACGCGGGCGAGATCTCGATCGCCGAGGAGCACCAGGCCACCGCGATCATGCAGCGCCTTCTGGGACGCCTGGCCCGCAACTTCACCCGGCGCGGCCGGCGCCGGGGCACGATCGTGCTGGGCGCCGCGTCCGGTGATCCCCACGGCCTGCCCGGGGCCTTCCTGGCCGATCCCCTCCGCGGCCGCGGGTTCGCCGTGGTCGACCTCGGTCCCGACACGCCCGCCGAGGCGTTCGTCCACGCCGCGACCCACGCCGACGGACTCGTCGCCGTGGGGATGACGCTGTCGATCACCCCCACCGGCCCGATCCGCGACGCCGTCGCCGCCCTCCGCTCTGCCGGCGTTCAGGTTCCGGTCTTGGCGGGCGGAGCGGCGATCCCCGACGCGGCGACGGCCGCCCGACTCGGGGCCGACCGGTGGGCGGCCGACGGCCGGTCCGCCCTCGACCTCCTCACCACCAGCGCCAGCGCCACCTCCTGATTTTTCCGACCCGAGGTTGACATTTGACTTAGTGCTAAATAGAGTGCTTAGTGCTAAACCACCCCCCAAGGAGAATCCAATCCATGTCCCGCCGTCTTCTCAAGCTGCTGTCCTTCCTGTTGGCCGGCGCCCTCGTGTTCGCCGCCTGCGGTGACGACGACTCGGAGTCGGAGGACTCCGCCACGACCGAGTCCACCGACACCACGGAGGCCCCCGAGGACACCGTGGCCGAGCCCACCATGGACATCGTCGAGACCGCCTCGTCCGCCGGTGACTTCACCACCCTCGTGGCCGCCGTCGAGGCCGCCGGCCTGGTCGAGACCCTGCAGGGTGAGGGCCCGTACACGGTCTTCGCCCCCACCGACGACGCCTTCGCCGCCGCCCTCGAGGATCTCGGCCTGACCGCCGAGGAGCTCCTCGCCGACACCGAGACCCTGACCTCGATCCTCACGTACCACGTGGTCGAGGGCGAGGTCCCCGCGGCCGACGTCGTCACCCTCGACGGCGAAGAGGTGCCGACGGTCAACGGAGCCACGGTGGAGATCGGTGTCGACGGCGAGACCGTGACCGTCAATGACGCCACTGTGACCGCCACCGACATCTTCGCCACCAACGGCGTCATCCACGTGATCGACAGCGTCCTGCTGCCGCCCGCCTGATCGGTCTCCCCATCGGGTAGGAGTGGGGACGGGGCAATCCCCTCCCCGCCCCCACTCCCCCGCCCGAGAGCTCATGACCACCAACCCCCTCCCCCGGACCGTCGACCTCCTCCTGGAGGCGACGGTCCTCGGGTCGTTCAGCCGCCTCGGCTACGAGGCCCGGCGCCGCCTCGACGACTGGGAGGACCCACCGCCCGCCGCCCTGGCCGGGAAGCGCATCCTGCTGACCGGAGCCACCTCCGGCATCGGCCGGGCCGCCACGGGACAGCTGCTCGACCTCGGCGCCGACGTCCTCGTCGTCGGCCGGGACGTGCAGCGGACCACCAAGGCCGTGGCCGAGTTGGACGTGGCCCACCCGAACGGGACCGTGACGGCCCACATCGCCGACCTGGCCGACCTGGCCGCAGTGCGGAAGCTGGCCGACGAGCTCGTGGCGTTCGGGCAGCCGTTCGATGCCATCGTCCACAACGCCGGCGCCCTCCTGGCGGACAAGACCGTGACCGCCGACGGCCTGGAGACGACCCTGGCGGTCCACCTCGTCGCCCCCCACCTGCTCACCGAGCGCCTCACCCCCCTGCTCCGGGCCCCGGCCCGGGTCCTCTGGGTCACCTCGGGGGGCATGTACAGCCAGGGCCTCGACGTCGACGACCTCGAGATGGACGCCGAGAGTTACAAGGGCACGGCGCAGTACGCCCGGGCCAAACGGGCGCAGGTGGAGCTCCTGGGCCTCTGGTCCGAGCGCCTCGCCCCCACTGCCGTCGTGCACGCCATGCACCCGGGCTGGGCCGACACCCCCGGTGTCGAGACCAGCCTGCCCACCTTCCGCAAGGTGACCGGCCCGGCCCTCCGCACGCCCGACCAGGGCGCCGACACCCTCGTCTGGCTCCTCTGGGCCGACGAACCGGCCCGAACGAGCGGAGAGCTCTGGCTCGACCGGCGACGCCGCTCGACCGTGCACCTCCCCGGCACCGGGACCGACGACCAGGAGCGGGCCCGGCTCTGGGAGTGGGTGGCCGCCGCGGCCCGCTGACTCACTCCATGACCCGCAGGGTCGAGGGGATGTCCATCCGGCGCAGCCGGCGGAGCGTCAGCACCGGGGCCACGGCCACGGCCACGACGCCGAAGAGGACGCGCGGTCACCAGGGTCGACGCGGACAGGAGCGATCACCATGCCGATGTCGGGCAGCGTCGAGGGCAAGAGGACCCGCAACAGCCACTCGAGCAGCAGGCGCCCGGCGACCACGCCCACGATCGTCCCCAGCACGCCGATGAGCAGGCTCTCCACCACGCTGACCAGCAGCACCCGCCCGGCGGGCAGCCCGAAGGCGAACATGGTGGCGTTCTCCCGGGCCCGCTCGTCCATGTTGATGGCCGTGGAGTTGAAGGCGATCAGCAGGGCCAGCAGCAGCACCGCGCCCTCGATGACCGTGAAGACGCCGACGAACCTCCTCGATCTGCTCCCGGACGGCGTCGCCGGCGGCGGTCACCGGCTCGACCGAGGCCACGCCGGGCTCGGGCGAACAGGCCCCGCTGCACCTCCTCGGTGGTCACGCCCGGCGGCGGGGCTGACCCGCACCGTGTTGGTGATGCCCTCGAGGTCGAACAGGTCGGCCTGGCTGCTCGTCGACGGTAGGCCAGGAACCGGTACGGGTTCGGGTGGATGGCGAGCACCGGCAGCTCGGTGTCGACGAACTGGTAGTCGACCAGGCCCTGCCCGGCGCGGGTGGCGCAGGACGACGGTGTCGCCCACGTCGACGCCGAGATCGTCGGCCGCCTTCTCGGCGAGGACGATCCCGGGCTCGTCGGTGCGTCAGCTCGCCCGAGCTCGGCCGTCGGCACGCCACAGGTCGCTGTCGAAGTCGGTCGACGGCGAGGAGCACCTCGATCTCGTCGTCGCCCGGATCGAGGGTGCCCCCCAGCGCCAGTCCGGTCTCGGCCGTCGGCCACCAACGGGGACCCGGTCGACCGCCGCGGACCGGCTCGGCGTCGACCGGCAGCGAAGGTGCCGAGACTCGACGGTCAGCGGTCGGGATGCTCCCCGACGATCTCCTCCTCGCCGAGGTCGATGGTGGCGACGAAGGAGTCGATCATGCCCGACCACGCCGACCAGCACGGTGATGGCCGCCCCGATGCCGAGCGCGGTGAGCAGCGTGCGGCGGGGCCACGCAGACGTTGCGGACCGGCATCATGGCGACGCTCGAGCCGGGCAGCGGCAGCCGCCGGAGCAGGGGGGCCAGCCCGCCGGAGACCGCCCGGTGCGTCGGTGCTGATGGCCTCGACCGGCGTCACCCGCACCGCCCGGCGCACCGGGAGGGCCGTGGCCACGATCGGCAGGAGGAGCCCCAGGGCGGCGCCCCGGAGGAAGACATCGGGGCTGGAAGTCGAACGATCCAGGAGGGCAGCGGGAAGAAGCCCCGCAGCAGGTCGGCCATCAGGGCGTCGATGAGCAGGCCCGACCCCGACCCCGAACACCACCCCGAGCAGCGGCGACCTGGACCCCGACGAGCAGCGGGCCGCAACGCGATGCGGGCCGGGCGGGACCCCCAGGGCCATGCCGATGCCGATCTCCCGGCGCTGGGCCTCGACGATGCGGACCGTGAGGTTGAACGCGGCGAAGGCCGCGCCGAGCAGGATGAGGACGGCGAAGATGTCGTAGAAGCGCTGATCGCCCTCGATGTCGTCGTAGAGCAGGCGCAGGACCTGGTCGTCCTCCTGGGCGGTGATCGGGTGATGCCCGACGTCGGGGAACGTGCTCGGCCGATGGCGGCGGTCACCTGCGCTTCGACCTCGTCGACGGTCGGCGCCGCCCGGGCGGACCGTGAGCACCAGGTCGTGGCCTGCCCCGGGCTGGTCCGTCAGCGCGCTGCACCGTCTCGATCGGCGCGTACAGCACGGCGAAGTCGGCGAAGAGCCCGCCCCGGTCGCCGACCACGAAGAAGCTCTCGGGCGAGAGCGCCCTGCCCACGACCGCGATCTCCCGGTCGCCGCTCGATGCGGATCGTGCCCGTCGGCGGCAGGTCGTGGTCGCTGGGCGAAGTGCTCGTCGAGCAGGACCACGTCGCCGCGCCGCGGCGTCGGCCGGGGTCGAGGAGCCGCCCGCTCGACGGCCTGCGAGCCCGCTGACGTGCGGGCCCGCCGTCGGACACGTCGACCCCGACGAGCGGCCCGGGCACCAGGACCTGGTCTCGGGCGGTGGAGGCGTCCACCTGGGTCGGCGCGGTCAGCCGCGGCCTCGACCTGGTCGAGGTCGTCGCCCGCCGTCGATGCCCTACACGGCCTCGCAGCTCGTCGGCCGGCGACCGTAGGCGCCGTCGGCCAGCTCGACCCGCAGGTCGTACATGTTCAGCGCCGGCGTAGCTGGCGTCGTAGCTCGTCGTAGCGCCAGGCCGAGACGCTGGTGAGCCCCGAGTAGGTGCCCGAGCCGATGGCGATGATCAGGGCGATCGCCGCGACCTGGAGCCACCGGGCCCGCAGGTCCCGCCACGACCAGCGCAGGCAGGAGCACGACGGCCGCTCACCAGTGCAGCTCGGTCGATGGCCACCTGGCCCGCCCTGCCGGGGGGCCGTCGCCGACGATCTCGCCCGCTGCGACAGCTCGATGACCCGGTCGGCCACCCGGCTGATCTCCCGGTTGTGGGTGACGATGACCACCGTCACCCCGGTGTGGGCCTGCTCGTGGAGCAGCTCGAGGATCGGCACGCCGGTGCGGAAGTCGAGCTCGCCGGTCGGCTCGTCGGCCAGCAGCACCGGGTTGCCGTGGCCAGGGCCCGGGCGATGGCCACCCGCTGCTGCTCGCCGCCGGAGAGCTGGTGGGGGAAGTGGTCGAGCCGGTCGCCCAGGCCGACCCGCTCGAGCACCTCCTCCGCGCTCGGGGCCTCGGCGGCCGGGCTGGGTCACGTCGATGGCGAACTGCACGTTCTCCCGCGGCCGTGAGCGCCGGGAACAGGTTGAACGTCTGGAACACGAAGCTGACCGTCCGCCGCCGGAACCGGAACAGCTCCTTGCGGCGCGGCGCCGGTGATCGTGGCGCCGGCGACCCGGACGTCGCCCTCGGTCGGCACGTCGAGCGCGCCGATCAGGTTGAGCAGCGTCGTCTTGCCGCTCCCCGACGGGCCCAGCACGACGACGAACTCGCCCGCGTCGACCGTCAGGTCGACGTCCTGGAGGGCGGTGACCACCGTGTCGCCGACCTCGTACCGGCGGGCGACGCCCTGCATCTCGATGACCGCGATGACCCGACCTCCTCGTGCGCCTGGTCGACAGGATCGTCGCTCGGTGCCCCGACCACCAGTGACCAACGACCCGGATCCGGGCGTCGGCGAGCGGGTGGCCGCGCCCGCGGGCTCAGTCCTCGAGGAAGCGCTCGACCCGCTCGTGGACGACACCCCGCGCCCGGTCGGCCCGTCGGCCCGTACGGCGGATCACGGCGCGCCCGAGCAGGAACACCAGGACCGCGACGAGGAGCACCGCTCCCTTCGCCGTCGTCGACTCCATCTCGTGGAGCTCGGCACGAGCGGTCGACGCGGCCCGGCTGCTCAAAGCCGCTCGACGATCGTCCCGGTGGCGAGGGCGCCGCCGCAGCACATGGAGACCAGGCCGAACTGGCCGTCGGTGCGCTCCAGCTCGTGCAGGATCGTGGTGATCAGGCGGGCCCCGGTCGAGCCCACGGGATGGCCGATGGCGATGGCGCCGCCGTTGACGTTGACCTTGTCCCAGTCCGGCTCGTGGAGCTGGGCCCAGGACATGGCAACGGAGGCGAAGGCCTCGTTGACCTCGAACAGGTCGATGTCGGGGATGGTCATCCCGGCCTTCTCGAGGACCCGGGTCGTCGCGGCCCGGGGGCCGTCGAGGTGGTAATAGGGGTCGTCGCCGACGAGGGCCTGGGCCACGATCCGGGCCCGGGGCTTCAGCCCGGCGGCCTTGGCCTTGTCCTCGTCCATCCACAGGACGGCGGCGGCGCCGTCGGAGATCTGGGAGCTGTTGCCCGCGGTGTGGATGCCGTCGGGCATGACCGGCTTGAGCTTGCCCAGGCTCTCCTGGGTCGTCTCCCGCAGGCCCTGGTCCTTGCTGATGACCTGCTTCTCGCCGGTCGGCTGCCCGTCCTCGCCCAGCACGGGGACCTCGATGGGGGCGACCTCACGATCGAAGCGGCCCTCGGCCCAAGCCCGGGCCGCCTTGGCTTGGGACTCAGCGCCGAGCCAGTCGACGTCGTCGCGGGTGATGCCCCGGTTCTGGGCGATGCGCTCCGCGGCACCGAACTGGTCGGGCATGTCCCACGGGGAAGTTGTCGGGCTTGGACGAGCCGGGGCCGTTGTAGACGTTGGCCCCGAGGCCGACCCGGCTCATGGCCTCGACACCACAGGAGATGCCGATGTCGATGGCGTCGACGGCGATCAGGTTGTTGATGAAGTGGCTGGCCTGCTGGGCCGAGCCGCACTGGCAGTCCACGGTGGTGGCCGCCGTCTCGTACGGCAGGCCGGCGCTCAGCCAGGCGTTGCGGGTGACGTTGGAGGCCTGCTCCCCGGCCTGGGTGACACAGCCGCCGACGACCTGCTCGACCGCGCCCGGCTCGAGGCCGGACCGCTTGACCACCTCGACCTGGGCCGCGGCCAGCAGCTCGGCGGCGTGGAGGCCCGAGAGCCAGCCGTTGCGCTTGCCGATCGGCGTACGGACGGCTTCGACGATGACAGGCTGACCCACGTGCTTCTCCCGAGTTCGGTGACGGCGACTGATCCTAGAACCCGTTCTAGTGTGAGAGACACGTGAAGGACCACCGTCGAGCCGGCATGCCCTCGCCCTATCCGGCGGCCATCCCCCGCCGGATCGTCACGATCACGTCGCCTGGCTCCTCTTCCTGGTGGCCGTGGTGCTCGCCCCCCTCCTCGGCCTCGCCGCCGCCCTCGACCGACGTGGTGCTCCGCCGCCGGGGCTGGCCCACCGTGCGCATGGTCGCCTTCGTCGTGGTCGCCCTCTGGATCGAGGTCAGCGCCCACCCGGTGCGTCCTCTGGAGCTGGGTCAGCCGGCCCTTCGCCCGCCAGACCTGGACCGAACGCAACCACGAGCTCATGCACTGGTGGGCCGGGCGCCTCACCCGCGGCGCCGAGCGGGTGGTCGGTGTCCGGTGGCACTTCGACATCCCCGACGAGCTGGGGCCCGGGCCCCTGCTGGCGTTCTCCCAGCACGTGTCCATCGTCGACGCCATCGCTCCCGTCTACATCCTCGGCTGCCAGCAGGGCTGGTACCTGCGCTACACGCTCACCCGGGGCCTGCGCTTCGACCCCTGTCTCGACATCGTCGGCCACCGCATCCCGAACCACTTCGTGGCCCGGGGCACGCGGGGACAACACCCAGGAGCTGGCCACCCTGCGCACCCTGGTGGGTGACATGCACGGCGACGAGTGCGCGGTGATCTTCCCCGGCGGTGGGCTGTTCACCCCGGCGGGCCTGGCCCGCGCCGTCGAGAAGCTCCGGGAGCGGGGCTCGCCCGAGGCGTCGATGGCGGCGACCTATCGTCACGTCATGCCACCCCGCCCCGGTGGGGTCAACGCCTTCTTCGACGGCGCGCCCGATGCCGACGTGATCGTGGTCGGCCACGTCGGCTTCGAACCGCTGGCCTCGATCCGCAAGCTGTGGAGCGTGCTCCCCCTTGACCGACCCGGTCGAGGTCAAGATCTGGCGCTACGACCGGGCCGACGTGCCCGAGGACGAGGAGGACCGCATGGCCTGGCTGTACGAGCGGTGGCGGGTGATGGACGACTGGATCGACCAGCGCCTCGTGGCCCGCGCCGCCCACGACCGGGTCCCGGCGTGAACTACCTCGAGGTCTTCGGGGCCAGCGCCGTTGCCATTGCGGTGCTGATGATCGGTACGTGGGTGGTGTCGGTCCGGCTGAAGAACGCGTCGATCGTGGACATCGTCTGGGGCGCCGGCTTCGTCCTCGTGGCCTGGGTCTCCTACGCCCTGGGCGACGGTGTCGCGAGTCGCAAGATGCTGCTGGCCTGGATGGTCACCCTCTGGGGCGGGCGCCTGGCCGTCTACCTGTTCATCCGCAACCACGGCAAGGGCGAGGACCCCCGGTACGTGGCCATGCGCAAGCGACGGGGCGACGAGTTCGCCGTGCAGAGCCTGTGGTTGGTCTTCGGCCTGCAGGGCGTCCTCATGTGGATCGTCAGCCTGCCGGTCCAGGTGGGTTCGGTCGCCGACCAGCCGGCCTCGCTCGGACCGGTCGAGATCGTGGGCGTGATCCTCTACACCGTCGGCATCTACTTCGAGTCGACGGGGGACTTCCAGCTCTCCCAGTTCAAGGCGGACCCGGCCAACGCCGGTCAGGTGATGGACCAGGGCCTGTGGCGCTACACCCGCCACCCCAACTACTTCGGGGACTTCTGTGTCTGGTGGGGCATCTGGATCGTGGCCGCCGCCACCGGGGTCGGGATCTACGCCGTCGTCGGCCCGATCGTGATGACCTTCTTCCTGCTCCGGGTCTCCGGGCGTCGCGATGCTCGAGCGCTCCATCGGCAAGCGGCGACCCGGTTACGACGAGTACATGCGCAAGACCAACGCCTTCTTCCCCGGGCCGCCGCGACATTGAGCTGACTCGCAACATTGACCTGACTCGGTCGCGGGCTGGGGCGGCAGGCGCTCGGAACCGACCCAACCCGGTCTTCCCCAGAGGTCTCGGTCGCTCCCTCGCCAGCTCCGGCGTCGCCGTCGTGGATCGTCTCGCCTGCTGCTCCGCTCCGCTGCGCAGCGACACTCCCCGCCGGGCTTGGTGTCAGGCGCCGACACGGATCATTCGCCGGGGATGTTGCTGAAGTCGGGGGGGCGCTTCTCGAGGAACGCGGTGAGGGCTTCGAGGTTCGCGGGGCGGCCGGTCATGGCGGCGAACTCCCGGTCCTCCCGGCGGCGGGCGTCGGCCACAGCCTCCGTGTGGGCCGCCCGCAGGACCCGCTTGGTGCCCACCAGGGACGAGATGGGCCAGACGGCGATCTCGGCCGCCAGGGCGAGGGCCTCGGAGACCAGGTCGGCGTCGGCCACCTTGCGCAGGGCGAGGCCGGTGGCCACCGCCTCGTCCGCGCTGATCCAGGCGCTGGTCAGCAGGGCGTGGGTGGCGGCCTGCCAGCCCATCATCGCCGGCAGTGTGTAGCTGGCCGCGGCCTCGGGCACCACGCCCAGCGCCGTGAACGGTGGACGGAAGCGGGCCGACTCCGCCACGAGGGTCAGGTCACAGTGGCCCACGACGGTCAGGCCGAGGCCGACCCCCAGGCCGTTGACCGCCGCGATCAGCGGCTTGGGGAAGCCGATGAGGGCGTCCATGAAGCGGGGGAAGCCGTGGCCCGCCCCACCGCCGGCACCCATCGAGCCGGCCAGGTCGGCCATCTCCCCCAGGTCCTGGCCCGCGGAGAAGGCCCGACCCTCGCCCGTCAGCACCACCACGGCGATGTCTCCATCGGCTGCCGTCTCGGTCAAGGCATCCGCCACGGTGTCGTACAGCGCAGTGTTGAAGGCGTTGAGCGCCTCGGGCCGGTCGAGGGTGAGCAGGCGGACCCGGCCGTGGTCGTCGGTGCGGAGCATCCCGCCGTCTTACCATCCGGCCATGACCGCCCCGGATCCCGAGGACCTGCCCGGGATGGACCGGTCCCGAGTCGAGCGCTGGCTGGCCGACGCCGTGCCCGACAGTCGTGGCCCCTACGGCTTCGGCCTGGTGGTGGCGGGCGGATCCAACCTGACCTTCACGCTGACCGACGCCGACGGGCGCCGTTGGGCCCTACGCCGGCCGCCCGTCGGGCGGGCTTTGGCCACGGCCCACGACGTCCTGCGGGAGTGGCGGGTGCTCTGCGGCCCTGCACCACCACGACACCGGTGTGGCGGTGCCCGAGCCGGTGGCCCTGTGTGAGGACGAGGCCGTCACCGGCGCCCCCTTCTATGTGATGGGGTTCGCGGAGGGGACGATTCTGCGCACGGCCGCGGACGCCGAGGGCCTCGATCCCGAGGTCCTTCGGTCCGCCGCCGACTCCCTCCTGACGACCCAGGTCGCCCTGCACGCCGTCGACGCCGAGGCCGTGGGCCTGGGTGACCTCGGGCCCCCGACCGGCTACGTCGAGCGCCAGCTCGAGCGGTGGCGGCGCCAGTACGACGACGGCCGGGTCCGCCGGGTCCACCTCATCGAGGAGGTGCACCAACGGCTCGCCCGCACGGTGCCGCCGGAGGCGGGCCGACCGGGGCTGCTCCACGGCGACTACCGCTTCGACAACGTCGTGATCGACGATGCCGGGCAGGTCGTGGCCGTCCTCGACTGGGAGCTGTGCACGCGGGGTGACCCTGAGGCCGACGCCTGCTGGTCCCTGCAGTACTGGGCCGACCCCGACGACGGAGCCGCGTTCCTACCGTCGTCCCCCACCACCGCGGCCGCCCTGCCCCGGCGGGCCGAGATGGTCGGCCGCTACGCCGCCCTCAGCGGACGGCCCCTGGACCACTGGCCGTGGTTCGAGGTCTTCGGCTGGTGGAAGATGGGCTGCATCGTCGAGGGCGTCCACGCCCGCCGGAGCAAGGGGCAGGGGGCCGGAGCGCGGTCCGGCACCCTGGAGTCGATCGCGGCCCGGGCCGACGCCTTCCTCCAGATCGCCGAGCAGAAGTCCCGGGCCCTCGGCCTCTGATGGCCGACGACTGGTGGTCGCCGGCGGACGGCGGCATCACGCTCCAGGTCCGGGCCAGCCCGGGCGCCAAGCGCTCCGAGGTGGTCGGCGTCGTGGACGACCGCCTGCGCATCCGGATCCACGCCCCGGCGGTCGAGGGCAAGGCCAACGCCGAGCTGCTCCGGTGCCTGGCGGCCTGGGCCGGCATCCGGCGGTCGGCGGTGACCATCATCCGCGGCGAGCACGCCCGCGAGAAGACCGTCCACCTCAGCGGTGTGGCCGCCCCACCGGCCCTGGCCTGACCTTCAGTCCTGGGGGTTGCGAGGGACCCCGCGACGCTCGAGGGCGGCGATGAGGCCCTCGCAGTCGGCGACGGTCACCGTGCAGCCGGGGTGCTTCATGAGGTTCCCTGGGACCAGGGCCGCCACCGGCTCGTCGAAGAGCACGCAGACGCCCCGGTCGGTCGAGGTGCCGAAGGTGACGCCCTTGTCCTTGAACGAGCCTCGGGCCCCGATCGCCTTGAACCACCGGTAGCCCGTGGTCAGGCACGTCCCCGTGCAGTTGGTGATGGGCGTCGACAGCTTCCAACCCCCGAACCGCACCCGGTACTCGTCGTCGGTCACCGTGACCAGGGTGGTCGCCGGCGTGATCCCGCCGAGGCGCAGCAGCCCGGCGTACCGGGAGGCGAACGCGAACTCGAAGGTGTCGATGCCGTCGCCCATGGACCGAACCTATTCGCCCGGTACGGGGAAGGTGACGGTGAAGTGGTTCAGACGGGGCCGGTCGCCCTCGCTCACGGTCAGGTAGCCCTCGTCGGTGAAGGTGAAGGCCTCGCCCTGGACCTCCAGCCGGGTCGGGGCGTCGCAGAGCTCGTTGTCCACCAGCGCCTCGGCCAGGGACTGGTCCTCGTCCCGAGGGAACACGAGCACGGCGGCATAGGTGCGCAAGGCCACCACCTGGCCGTCGGCTCCGACGTCCCCGGCCGTCGTAGCGTCGAGCGGGGTGTCCCCGACCTCCACGACGCCGATGCGCTCCAGCTCGGCGCCGCCGTCCGCCCAGTCGGCCTCGGTGGCCTGGTACACCTCAGAGGCGCCGCCAAAGCGCTTGTCGACGATGACGAGGTCCCGGGTCACCGGGTCGACCAGAAGGGTCTCGGCGTCCCGCGGCCCGTTCGGGTAGCGCAGCGTGATCGTCTGGATCTCGTCGGCGGGGATGGTGACCTCACCGACCGGCGCCGGATCCGGGACGGCGAAGCGCAGGACGGTGACCTCGTTGCGGATCCCCTCGTTGTCGCCGATGTCGCCGACGAAGAGCTCTCCGGCGGACGGCCCGGCCCCGCTCATGTCCTCCCAGTCGAAGGCGTCGATGCCCTCGAGGTGGACGACGGCCTGGGTCGCCCCCGCCTCGTCGAGGCGGAACACCCGCGCCTCGTCCCCACTGTCGTTGTGGGCCCAGAGGCCCGAGTCGAGGGCGACCAGGCCCGACAGCTCGCTCAACTCGGGCTCGGCCAACCGCGGCCGCCCGGGCACCGGTCGGGCGGCGCAGACCGCGGCAGCCACCCCTGCGGCCGCCGGGGCCGGCACCGTTGTGGGCGTCACCACCGTCGCCGAGGTGTCGGCGGTGGACGACCCCCCGTCATCGCCCGAACAGCCGATGACGAGGGTCGCCAGCGCCACACCCAGACCGACTGTTCCCGCTCGCCGCACGACCTCCATCCTGGCCGGTGCGATACTCGGGCGTGGACTTCGCCTTGACCGACGAGCAGCAGGGCCTCCGGGCCGAGCTGCGCCAGTACTTCCACGACCTGCTCACACCCGACATGCAGGCCCAGCTCTGGGCCGACGAGATGGGCGGGCCCATCTGGAAGCAGGCCGTGAAGCAGATCGCCGCCGACGGGTGGCTGGGGATCGGCTGGCCGAAGGAGTACGGCGGCCAGGACCGCTCTCCCATCGAACAGCTGATCTTCTTCGACGAGGCCCAGCGGGCCGAAGCCCCGGTGCCCATGTTGTCGATCAACACGGTCGGCCCGACGATCATGCGCTTCGGGACCGAGGACCAGAAGGACCGGTTCCTGCCCGGGATCCTGGCCGGGGACCTGAACTTCGCCATCGGCTACACCGAACCGGGCTCGGGCACCGACCTCGCCTCGCTCAAGACCAAGGCCGTACGCGACGGCGACGAGTACGTCGTCAACGGCCAGAAGATCTACACCTCGCTGGCCATGGCGGCCGATTACGTCTGGCTGGCCGCCCGGACCGACCCCGACGCCCCCCGTCACAAGGGCATCTCCATCTTCCTCATGCCCACCGACACGCCGGGCTTCACCGTCCAGCCGCTGAACATCATGGGTGGGGCCGACACCACGGCCACCTTCTACGAGGACGTGCGCATCCCAGTGGCCAACCGGGTCGGCGAGGAGAACGCCGGGTGGGGCCTCATCACCAGCCAGCTCAACTACGAGCGGGTGGCCATCTGCAACGCCGGTCTGATCTGGCGGTACCTGGAGGAGGTCAGCGACTGGGCGAAGGCCACGCCGACCGCCGACGGCGACCGGGTCATCGACGAGCAGTGGGTCCAACTCGGACTCGCCCGGGTCCGGGCCAAGGCCGAGGTCCTGCAGCTCATGAACTGGAAGGTGGCCTACGGCCTGACCGTGGGTGACCTCAGCCCGGCCGACGCCTCGGCCACGAAGGTCTTCGGTACCCACAGCTACATCGAGTGCCTCGGGATCCTCATGGAGATCATGGGGCCGATCGCCTTCCTGCGCGCCGGGTCGCCGGACGCCCTGCTACGAGGACGGATCGAGCGGAGCTACCAGGGGATCCTGGTCCTGACCTTCGGCGGCGGGACCAACGAGATCCAGCGGGACATCATCGCCATGCTCGGCCTGGGCATGCCCCGGGCGCCCCGCTGACGGCGCGGTGAGCGTCTCGGGCCTCCCCTCCGCCCTGGACTTCAGCGGACGGCGGGTCGTGGTCACCGGCGCCGCGTCCGGCATCGGCGCGGCGACCGCCGACCTCTTCGGTGGGCTGGGGGCCGACGTGATCGGTCTCGACATCGCCGACGGGTCCCTCGATCTACGGGACCCCGATGCCATCGACGCCTCCGTGGCCGCCCTCGGCGGCGAACCGGTGTACGCCCTCGTCAACTGCGCCGGCGTGCCCCAGACCGCGGGCGGGCTCACCGTCCTCCGGGTGAACTTCCTGGGCACCCGGTACCTGACCGAGGCCCTGCTCCCCCAGATCGTGGACGGCGGAGCCGTGGCCAGCGTGGCCTCCCTCGCCGGCCAGGGCTGGCCGGCCCACCTCGACCTCCTGGGTGAGCTGCTGTCCACCCAGACCTTCGCCGACGGCCTGACTTGGGCCGAGTCTCACGTCGACGGGATGGACGACCCCTACTTCTTCTCCAAGGAGGCGGTCATCGTCTGGACCCGACGCCGGGCCCGGAGCCTGATGCGGGACCACGGCGTGCGCATGAGCACCATCAGCCCCGGCCCGGTCGACTCGCCCATGATGCCGTCGTTCCGGGAGGCCATGGACGAGAGCATCCTCGAATGGACGGCCCGAGAAGCCATCGGGCGCATGGCCCGGCCCGACGAGATGGCCCTGCCCCTCGTCGTCCTCTGCGCCCCGGGGGCCTCCTATGTGTCGGGCCTCGACGTCATCGTCGATGCCGGGTTCAGCACGGCCATGGCCGAGGGACAGGTCGACTTCGAGGGCATCGGCGGATGAGCCACGCCAAGGTGGCCTTCGTCACCGGTGCCAGCCGGGGCATCGGCCGGGCCACGGCGATCGCGTTGGCCGAGAAGGGTTTCGACGTCGCGCTCGGCGCCCGGACGGTCCACGAGGGCGAGGGTCGCGACGACGCCCGACCCGGCTCCGGCCCGCTGCCCGGCAGCCTGGAGGCCACGGCGGCCGACGTCGTGGTCCACGGCGTCGGGGCCCTCCCGGTCCGGATGGACCTCCACGATCGGGGCTCCCTGACCAGGGCGGCAGCCACGGTGCTGGACACCTGGGGCCGTATCGATGTCCTGGTCAACAACGCCGTGGACACCGGGCCGGGCTCCATGACCACGGTGGCCGAGACCACCATGGATGACTACCAACGCAAGCTGGAGGGCAACTTCCTGGCCCAGTTGGTCCTCATCCACGCCGTGCTCCCCCACTTCCTCGAGCGGGGCGACGGCACGATCGTGGACATCACCTCAGCGGCTGGCATCACCGACCCGCCGGCGGCGGCCGGCGAGGGGGGCTGGGGCCTGGCCTACGCCGCCTCCAAGGCCGCCTTCCACCGCGTCGCGGCGCACCTGGCCGTGGAGTTCGGCCCCAGGGGAATACGCGCCTACAACGTCGAGCCCGGCATGGTGATGACCGAGAAGATGGCCATGAACCAGAAGGCCATGGGCCTCGAGAACAAGTTCCCGGTGGCCCCACCGTCGGTCCCCGCCACCGTCGTGGCCTGGCTGGTGACCGATCCGGAGGCGGCCGACCACAACGGCAAGACGTTCTCGGCCCAGCGCTTCGCCAAGGAACGCGGCCTGCACGAGCGCTGGTGGTGACGGAGGCTGTCCCCCACTCCGGGCGGGGGGCGGGCACCCTGGCGGCGGACCTGTCCGGGACCGACACTGGCGTCATGGGAACAGGTCGATGACCGCGGTCATCGAGGTGGAGGGCCTGCACAAGGTCTACGTGCGGCGCAAGCGCCTCGAGCGCCGGGAGGCCCATGCCGTCGACGGCCTCGACCTCGAGGTGCCCGAGGGCGGCGTGTTCGGCTTCCTCGGCCCCAACGGCTCGGGGAAGACGACCACCATCCGTTGCCTGTTGGGCCTGGTTCGGGCGACCGAGGGGCACTACCGCGTCCTCGGCGCCGCGCCGGGCGACCTGCCATCGGTCATCGGACGCATCGGCTCCATCGTCGAGACCCCCCTCCTCTTCCCGACCTTCAGCGGACGCCGCAACCTGCGCCTGCTGGCCGACCTCGGGGGGTTCGCCGGCCGCGACGTCGAGGGACCCCTCGAGCGGGTGGGCCTGGCCGACCGGGCCGACGACCAGGTCCGGACCTACTCGCTCGGCATGCGCCAGCGCCTGGCGATCGCCGCCACGCTGCTCAAGGACCCTGACCTGCTCGTGCTGGACGAGCCCGCCAACGGCCTCGACCCCGCCGGGATCCGGGAGATCCGCGAGCTGCTGCGGTCCCTGGCCGACGAGGGCCGGACCGTGTTCGTGTCCAGCCACATCCTGAGCGAGGTCCAGCAGACCTGCGACCGCGTGGCCATCCTCTCCCGGGGCCGCTGTGTGACCAGCGGGACGGTGGAGGAGGTCCTGCACGCCGGCCGGTCGGACGCGCTGATCCTCAAGACCGCGGACCTCGATGGCGCGCTGACGACCCTCGCCGGGAAGGGGATCGCCGCGACCCGGGTCGATGACCACCTGCGGGCCGAGGTCGACCCCGCCCAGGCCGCCCGACTCAACCACGCGATGGCCGAGGCCGGTCACTGGCTGACCGAACTGCGCCCGGATGAGGCGACGCTGGAAGACGTGTTCCTCCGGCTCACCGAAGACCCCGACGCCGACGGTGAGGCCCTGCCATGACACCGTTCCCCCGAACCATGCTGGTCGAGGTCCAGCGGGGCTTCGCCCGCCGCATGGTGCGGGTGCTGGCTCTGGTCTTCGTGGGTGGCTTCCTGCTCGGCGCCTTCCTCAACTTCCGCGAGGACTCGAAGGCCCCGTCCGTCGACGAGGGCTTCGCCGTCGTCGTCGAGGGCGGCCAGGACCCGTCCCCCTTCACGCTCGACCTGGTCGAGTTCTGGCCATCCGACGGATTCGAGCCGATCCTGGCCCTGGCCGCCGTTCCGCTGGTCATGGCCGGGCTGGTCATCGGGGCGTCGATGGTCGGCGCCGAGTGGCGGGCCGGGACGATCACCACGGCGCTGACCTGGGAACCCCGACGGGTCCGGCTGGCGGCGGCCAAGTTCCTCGGAGCCGGGATCGTGGCCTTCCTGTTCTCGGTGGTGCTGCAGGGCGTGTTCGTGGCCGTGCTGCTGCCCAACATCGCGACGAACGGCTCCTTCGACGGGGCTGACGCCGACTGGTTCCTCGGGTTCGCCGAGGGGATCGCCCGGGGTGGGGCCCTCGCGGCCCTCGCCTCCATGACCGCGGCGATGCTGGCGATGATCGGCCGCAACACCACCGTGGCCGTCGCCGCCGGGTTCGTGATCGTGTCGATCGCCGAACCCATCCTGCGGGCGTGGAAGCCGTGGAGCGACCGCTGGTTGCTCACCACCAACGCCGGCCGCCTCTACCTCAACGACGGCACGCCCCTCTCGGATGGCTCCTTCATGACCTCCGGCCGACCGGTGGTGGTCTCCGCCGTCTATCTGACCGCCCTCGCCGCTCTCGCCCTCACCCTCTTCGCCCGCCGGGATGTCGCCTCGACGGGCTGACCCACCCGGGCCGGCGCCCGATGTCGGGCCCGGGCACCAGGATCAGGCGCCCGAACGGTCGGCTGCGGGGGTCCAGGTGCGGGCAGAGGCATCGAGGTGGCCCGCCGAGGATCCCCCGAAATGGGTGCCGAGGACCAGCGTCTCGCCGTCGCCGTAGCGGTCGATGAACGCCCGACGGGTGTCGACCGCCTGCACCGGGTCGACATCGGCGATCATCGTCCACTCCGGCGCCAGGAACTCGAGGGGGTGGTGGGCCACGTCGCCGGTGACGACGGCCGCTTCCCCGCCCGAGGTGATCTCCACGCTCACGTGACCCGGGGTGTGACCCGGCGTGGGGACGAGACAGACCTCGTCGGTCAGGGCGTGATCGGGGTCCACCAGGTCGACCAGGCCCCGTTCGACCAGGGGGCGCACGCTGTGCTCGACCGACGCGTAGGTGTCGTCGGGCTCTGCGGTGGACCAGTACCCCCACTCGTCACCGGCGGTCACGTACCGGGCGGCGGGGAAGGCCGGGGCATCGTCGATCACGTTGCCGCCGACGTGGTCGAAGTGCAGGTGCGTGCACACCACGGTGTCGATGTCCTCGGCCACCCAGCCGGCGGCCACCACCGCGTCCCGCACGGTGGCATGGTGGTCCTGGACCGACCCGAACAGGCGGACGGTGGCGAGGATGCCCTGGGCGACCGGGTCGTGTCCGGCGCAGGTGTCGACCAGGATCGTCCGGTCGCGCGACTCCACGACCAGGCCGTGCACCGAGATGTCGGCCATCCCGTCGTCGGCAAGGAGCCCCGGCGCCACCTCGGCGCTCGCGACGGCGGTGGCGTCGGGAACGAACCCGACGAACGGGATGGTCCAGGTCATCTGCGGGACCTTCGTGATGCGGACGTCGCCGACCCGCCAACTGGTCACGAGGGGGTGATCCAGGTGTGGCGCAGGTGGTGGCCGAAGAAGCCCCCCTTGGGTCGGGCGTGGGCGTGGTAGTGGTCCGGGATGTTGCGCATGTTGTCGTCGACGTAGAACTCGCCGATCGTGGCGATGGCCACCCGGCCCAACTGGTCGTGCATGTGGCCCTTGGCGTCACCCGGCGGCTCCGTGCCGTGGTCCTTCCACACCACCATCGGGGTCGAGCACAGCTCGCACTCGGCGATCCAGCACACGTCGTCCTCGTGGAACCAGTGGGTGATCTGGGCCGCCTCGCAGAGGTCGCAGTCCGGGTTCTTCGCCATATCGGCCAGACCCTACGCTGCCGCCCATGAGCGACTGGGCCCGGGACCGCATCGAGATCGACGACCTCCTGGTGCGGTACTCGACGGCCATCGACACGAAGGACTTCGACCTCCTCGACGACGTGTTCACGGCCGACGCCGACTGTGACTACGAGGTGGTCGGGGGCTTCCGCGGCGACCCGGCCGCCTTCAAGGCCTGGCTCTCCGAGGTGATGGGCTTCTTCGAGTTCCACATGCACTACGTCACCAACCGGGCCGTCGTGCTCGACGGGGACACGGCCACGGCCGTCAGCTACCTCTACAACCCGTGTGTGCTGAAGGGCGGCGACAGGACCGTCCTCGACGAAGGCGGCCGCTACCACGACACCTTGGTGCGCACGCCCGACGGCTGGCGAATCGCGTCCCGCCGCGAGGAGCCCGTCTGGCACAGGTGGCCCCCTGGCCTCCGGCCCTGACCCCAAACTGAAACACGTTCTAGTTCCTGGTAGCTTCGCCACCCATGGAGTTCGGCGTCTTCAACAGCCTCTACTGCCCCAAGTCGGCCGTCGATGCCGGCCCGGACCCCGAGCTCGTCGAGCACACCCGCCTGCTCGACGAGGTGACCTGGACCAGGGCCGCCGACCGGGCGGGGTTCAAGTACACCTGGGCCACCGAGCACCACTTCCTCGAGGAGTACTCCCACCTCTCGGCCAACGAGTCCTTCCTGGCCTACCTCGCCGGGGTCACCGAGAACATCCACCTCGGTAGCGGCATCATCAACATCACGCCGCCGGTCAACCACCCCGCTCGGGTCGCCGAGCGGGTGGCGATGATCGACCACCTCTCCGGCGGCCGCTTCGAGTTCGGCACCGGGCGGGGCTCGTCCACCACCGAGCAGGCCGGCTTCGGCATCGACGACCCCGACCTGACCAAGGCCATGTTCGACGAGGCCCTGCCCCAGATCGTGCGCATGTGGCAGGAGGACGACTACAGCTTCGAGGGCCGGTTCTTCTCGATGCCGCCCCGCAACGTCCTGCCCAAGCCCCTGACCCGGCCCCACCCACCCCTGTGGGTCGCGGCGGGCAATCCCTCCACCTTCGAGAAGGCGGGCCGGATGGGCCTCGGCGTCCTCTGCTTCGGCATCTCGGACCCCGAGGCGCTCAAGCCGCTGATCGAGATGTACAAGACGGCGATCCAGGACGCCGAGCCGGTCGGGGCGTACGTGAACGACAACATCATGGTGACGACCCAGATGCTCTGCCTGGAGGACGGAGGCCGGGCCAAGCAGATCGCCACGGAGATGACCACCGGCTACCACACGTCGAACCTGTTCCGGTACCTGGACACGTTTCCGCGCCCCGACGGGATCCCCGAGTGGCCGGCCCTGATCCCCGAACCGACCCTCGACCAGATCGAGCAGGCCGTCGAGCGGGGCCTCATGGCCATCGGCTCGCCCGAGGAGGTCGACCGGTGCGTGGCCCGCTACGAGTCCACCGGAGCCGATCAGCTCGTGTTCGGGATGCTCTCGACGACCATGCCCGTGGAGGTCGCGGTCGAGGCCGTCGAGACCTTCGGCCGCCACCTGATCCCGGCCTACGACAAGGATCCCGTGCACAGCACGACTCGCCAGCGCGAGCAGCAAGTACGCCCCCAGCCCGTCTGAGGGCGATGATGGGCCGGTGAGCACGACACCGGAGAGGCGAGGCGCCCCCGAGCGCCCGCCCACCTGACGATGGCCAACTTCGCCGATCTCCTCGCGGTCAGGGCCGACGACACCCACGACGCCATCCGCTTCCGGGAGTCCCGCGACGAGCCGACCCGGACGTGGTCCTGGGCCGAGTACGTGATCGAGTGCCGGGCCCGAGCGGCGCTGCTCGAGGACCTGCGGGTCGACGACGCGCCCTTCCACGTCGGGGTCCTGCTCGACAACGTGCCCGACTTCCCCATGTGGCTCGGTGGCGCCGCGCTGGCCGGGGCCACCCTGGTGGGCATCAACCCCACACGCCGCGGCGAGGAACTGGCCCGGGACATCCGCCACACCGACTGCCAGCTCATCGTCACCGAGCCCGCCCACCGGCCCCTGCTGGACGGCCTCGATCTCGGTCTGGGCGACGACCGGGTCCTCGACGTCGACTCCGACGGCTTCGCCATGATCGTGGCCGAGCACCGCGGCGCACCGTCGGTCGGCCTCGCGATCGATGACGGCACGCAGTTCCTCCTGCTCTTCACCTCCGGGACCACCGGTGCGCCCAAGGCCTGCATCTGCTCCCAGGGCCGCCTCGCCCGGGCCGGCCTCGGCCTGTCCGCCGGGTTCGGCCTCGGGACCGAGGACTGCGCCTACCTGGCGATGCCGCTGTTCCACTCCAACGCCCTGTTCGCGGGCTGGGCCCCGGCCGTGGTCGGGGGGATGACGATGGCCCTGCGCCGGAAGTTCTCCGCCTCCGGCCTCATCGAGGACATCCGCGCCTTCGGGGTCACCTACTTCAACTACGTGGGCAAGCCGTTGGCCTACGCGCTGGCCACCCCCGAACAGCCCGACGACGCCGACAACCCGCTCAAGGTGGTGTTCGGCAACGAGGCCGCTGAAGGGGACGTCCAGCGCTTCGCGGCGCGCTTCGGGGCCTTCGTCGTGGACAACTACGGCTCGACCGAGGGCGGCGCCGTGGTCACCAGGGACCCCGAGCAGCCGCCGGGGTCCCTGGGGCGGGCCGGCGACGGGATCGAGGTCCGCGACCCCGAGACCGGCGAGGCCTGTCCCCCGGCCCGCTTCGACGTCGATGGCGTGCTCCTCAACCCCGACGAGGCCATCGGCGAGATGGTCAGCACGACCGGGGCCGCAGGCTTCGAGGGCTACTACAACAACGACGAGGCCAACCGGCAGCGGGTCCGCGACGGCGTCTACTGGACGGGCGACCTTGCGTACCTCGACGCCGACGGCTTCGTCTACTTCGCCGGCCGGGGCTTCGAGTGGCTGCGGGTGGACGGCGAGAACTTCGCCGCCGCCCCGGTCGAGCGGATCCTGGCCCGCCACCCCGACATCAGCGAGGTCGCCGTCTACGCCGTCCCCGACGAGTTGGTCGGCGACCAGGTGATGGCGGCCGTGGTGGCCGGGCCCGATGGATTCGACGGGGCCGGGCTCGCCGCCTTCCTCGACGACCAAGCCGACCTGGGGACCAAGTGGGCGCCCCGCTACCTCCGGGTCACCGACGCCCTCCCCGCGACCGCCACCAACAAGGTCCTCAAGCGACAGTTGCGCACCGAGGGCTGGGACGTCACCGACCCTGTCTGGTGGCGCCCCGGGCGCGATGGCGACTACGCGCTGATGACCGCCGATGACGCCGAAGCCCTCCGGGCCCGGTTCGCCGCCCGCTGACCGCCATGGCCGTCGACCCCCTCGATCTCGCCGCGGCGCTGGCTGACGCCCTGGAGGAGCCCCTGCCCGGCATCGGGCTACCGGCGCATCTGTGGCTTCTCGGCACCGGAAGCCACCACGACGCGGCCGAGCTGGTGACCCACCTCTTCGCCGGCTCCGGACGGTCGTGCCGGGCCATCAGCACCGACGGCCACGCCCAGTTCCCCGGACTCATCGGACCGGCGGACACCGTCGTGCTGGTGGGCCCCGACGACGAGTTCCTCGAGTTCGGCCAGCGGGCGGCTGCCGGCGCCGGCGCCCTGGTGGTCGAGCTGCCCGAGACGGACGTCGGGGACGACAGCACGACCCGACACCTCACCGCGGCGATGCGCCTGGCCCGCATCGCCCTGGCGGGCGGGGCCGTCGGCGCCACCCTGGCCGACCTGGAACGGATTCCGGGCGCCGTGGCCGCGGTCGCCATCGACCCCCGCCTCCCCGACCTCGAGCCACCCCAGCGGGCCCTGCTGATCACCGGTGGCGGGCCCGGCTCGGTCACGGCCCGCCACGCGGCCGTCGCCTTCCGGGCCACCGGGATGCCGGCGGAGGGCGTCGACGCCGCCGACCTGCTCGGCGGGCTGGTCACCGACCTCGGCGCCGAGGACACCCTCATCATCCTCGACCCCAGCCGGGACGTGGAGAGCCCCGCGGCGTCGCTCAGCCGTCTCGCCGGCGCCCTCGGCACCACGGTCCACAAGCTCGACGGCCCCCTGGATCTCCCTCCGGTCTGTGCGCAGTTCCCGCTGACCGCCCGCCTCAACCTGCTCGCCCGCTGACCAACCGTCTCACCCGAACCAAAAGAGGAGCACTGATCACGATGGCCCAGAACGTCCCGCCGTTCGAGTTCACCGAGGACGCCAAGCGGGTCCGTGAGTTCGTCTTCCGGTTCTGGAGCGACGAGGCCCGGCCCCCGAGCCTGCGCGACGTCAGCCAGGCCCTCGACCTGGATCGCCGCCAGATCATCGACGCCTACAAGGCCATGGACCTCGGGATCATCTTCACCGTCGACCTCGACACCCAGAACGCCAATCTGCTCAAGGCGCCGCCGTTCAGCGCCTATCCCAGCCAGGTGGCGGTGTTCATCGACGACCGGTTCCACAGCTACGCCGGGTGCGCCAGCGAGGCCACGGCCATGTCCAACATGCCCGCCTTCGCCGGCAAGCAGCTCCGGCTGGAGGGCTGGTGCGCCTGCTGCATGGAGCCGATCACGATCACCTCGAAGGACTTCGAGGTCACCTCGACCTCCCACGAGGGGATCCTCATGCACATCTCGGCCAGCCCGCACGACTGGAACAACGTGAGCATGGTCACCATGTGCGACGCCATGAACTTCGTGCTCGGTCCGGACCACGCCGAGCGCTACGAGCGCCAGGTCTCCCGTCGGGGCGTGCTGCTCGACCTCGACCAGGTCAAGAAGTTCGTGACCTACACCGCCACCCAGCGGGCCCACGACTACCACTGGCCGCCCCAGACGATGATGCCCGAGATCGTCATCCAGCTCTTCGAGGGCTACGGCGTCGACTGCACGAACTGGCGGGGCTGACATGGCCGACCCGTCGGGGAACTGGATCGAGGTGGTCGTCGAGATCCCGAAGGGCTCCCGCAACAAGTACGAGATCGACCACGACTCGGGGGCCGTCTGGCTGGACCGGAACCTCTTCACCGCCACCCAGTACCCGGCCGACTACGGCTTCATCCCCGACACCCTGGCCGGTGACGGCGACCCTCTCGACGTCCTCGTGCTGCTCGACGAGTCGACTTTTCCGGGCTGCCACATCCGGGCCCGCCCGATAGGCGTCTTCTGGATGAAGGACGAGGCCGGGCCCGACGCCAAAGTGCTCTGTGTCCCGGCCGGTGACCCCCGCTGGGACGCCTACAACGACCTCCCGGACGTGCCCGAGCACCTGCTGGAGGAGATCCACCACTTCTTCGAGGTCTACAAGGCCCTGGAGCGCCACAAGGACGCCGATGTACGCGGCTGGGACAACCGCGACGCCGCACTGGAGGCCATCGACGAGGCCAGGCGGAGCTACGCCGCGAACCACCCCGATCCCGCTGGGGAGTAGGGCCTTAACGCGTCCTTAACGCCCGGTCGAAGGACGAAGGGGCGAGCCGTAGCGTCCCCACGGTGAGCATGTACACGACGGTCAAGCGGGTGGTCGTCGGCAGCCCCCTCGAGAGCCACCTCGAGGGCGAGCAGCGGCTGGGCAAGCCCACGGCCCTGGCGGTCTTCGCCTCCGACGCCATCTCGTCCACGGCGTACGCCACCCAGGAGATCCTGGTCGTCCTGGTGCCTCTGGCCGCGATGTCGGCCCTCGACTACCTGGTCCCGATCTCCATCGTCGTCATCCTCCTGCTGATCGTCGTGGTGACCAGCTACCACCAGACGATCCACGCCTACCCCGGCGGTGGCGGGTCCTACGTGGTGTCCCGCGAGAACCTCGGGGTCAACCCCTCGCTCGTCGCCGGGGCCTCCCTCCTCGTCGACTACACGCTGACCGTGGCCGTGTCGATCTCGGCCGGCGTCGCCGCCATCACCTCCGCCGTGCCGTCGCTCCGAGGCGACGAGGTGCTGATCTGCGTCGGCCTCATCGTCATCCTGACCCTCGGGAACCTCCGCGGCGTCAAGGAGTCCGGACGCCTCTTCGCCTTGCCGACCTACGGCTACATCGTCACCCTGACCGCGCTCATCGCCCTCGGCCTCTACCGGTCCTACACCGGCGACCTCCCCCCGTTGCCGGTCGACCAGGAGTCGCTCGACCAGTTCACCGACAACGGGGCGCTCGTCAGTGGCGTGACGCTCTTCGCCCTCCTGCGGGCGTTCTCGTCCGGCGCCGTGGCCCTGACCGGCGTCGAGGCCATATCCAACGGGGTCAGTGCCTTCAAGGCGCCCGAGAGCCGCAATGCGGGACGCACGCTGACCTGGATGGGCGTCATCCTGGGCACGGCCTTCCTGGGCATCTCGGTCCTGGCCCACCGCCTGCAACCCACGCTCTCCGAAGAGCAGACGATCCTGTCGATCCTCGGGCGGGCGGTGTTCGGCGGCAGCAGCGTCGTCTACTACGCCCTCCAGGCGTTCACCGCGGCGATCCTCATCCTGGCCGCCAACACGGCCTACGCCGACTTCCCCCGGCTGGCCTCCCTGATGGCCGGCGACCGCTTCCTGCCCCGTCAGCTGGCCAACCGGGGCGACCGGCTGGTGTTCAGCAACGGGATCCTGGTGCTGGCCGGCGGTGCCCTGATCCTGATCGTCGCGTTCGGTGGCGACACCAGCGCCCTGATCCCGCTCTACGCCGTCGGCGTCTTCACCGCCTTCACCCTGTCCCAGTCCGGCATGGTCGTGCACCACTGGCGGCTCCGGGACCCGGGTTGGCGGTCGGGCGTGGCCATCAACGGCACCGGTGCGGTCGCCACCTTCATCGTCCTGCTCGTGGTGCTCATCTCGAAGTTCACGATCGGGGCGTGGATCCCGGCGATCGTCATCCCGGTGATCATGGTCGCCCTCAAGGGCGTCAACCGGCACTACAGCACCGTGGCCGCGGCCTTGCGCTGCACGCCGGCCTGGACGGCCCCTACCCGGTCCCACACCGCGGTCGTCCTCGTCGCCGGCGTGCACCGGGGCTCGCTGATGGCCATCGACTACGCCCAGCGGCTGCACCCCGAGCACCTGCTGGCCGTCAGCATCGCCCCGGACGAGGAGGCTGAGGCCGCCCTGCGCGACCAGTGGCGCCAGTACGGCCTGACGGTCCCCCTCGAGGTGGTCGAGGCCCCCTACCGGGACCTCGTGCCCCCGGTCCTGTCCTTCCTCGACGAGCTCGACGCCCGCAACGGCGAGGACCACGTCACCACGGTGATCCTGCCCGAGTTCGTCGTCACCCACTGGTACGAGCAGATCTTCCACAACCAGAACGCGCTGGCCCTCAAGGCCCGGCTGCTGTTCCGGCCGCGCACGGTTGTCACTTCGGTGCCGTTCCACGTGGGTGTCGACGACCAGCCCGACCCGACCCACCGCCCGCCGATGAGCAGAAGGCAGAAGAAGACCGAGCGTGACGGTCCGGATCCCCAGGCCGACGACCGGATCGGTGCCGCCGCGGCGGCCGCGGTCACGGCCGCCGAGCGGGAGGCCGACGAACAGTAGGGTCCGCGCTCGTGACCTCGACCGAGCCGAGCACCCACCAGGGCCTCCTCTCCCGCTGGAAGGAGGTGCTGACCACCACCAACCCGCCGTCCTCCGGCGAGATGGACGTGGTCAGCCGCTGGCTGTTCCTCACCCGGGCGGCCGTGCTGCCCATGACCGTCACCGCGGGCCTGGTCGCCGGACTGCTCGCCGTGCACGCCGAGGACTTCCACGCCGGCTGGTTCGCCCTGGCGTTCCTGGGCATCATCCTGGCCCACACGGCGAACAACCTGATGAACGACCTGTTCGACAGCACCACGGGGCTGGACAAGGCCGACTACCCGCGAGCCATGTACTCGCCCCACCCCGTGCTCGAGGGCTACATCACCAAGCGGGGCTTGGCTACCGCGGCCATCGTGGTCAACCTCGTCGACGCTGGGGTTGGTGTCGTGTTGTTCATGGCCCGGGGCTGGCCGGTCATCGCCTTCGCCCTGGCCGGGTTCCTGCTCTCGGCCGCGTACACCGCCCCGCCCCTGCGGCTGAAGAAGCGGGGCCTCGGCGAGCCCGACGTCTTCGTGGTCTGGGGCCCCCTGATGGTCGGCGGTGTCTACTACTCGGCCGTCGGCTCCATCCCCTGGGAGGTCTACGCGGCATCGGTGCCCTACGGCCTGCTGTGCACCACCGTCCTCATGGGCAAGCACGTCGACAAGGCGCCGTGGGACGAACGGGAGGGCATCCGCACCCTGCCGGTGATCCTCGGCGACACCCGGGCCCTGGCCGTCACCCGGGCAATGATGGCCGGCTTCTACCTGACCGCGGCGCTGGGCGTGGCCATAGGCGCCCTGCCCTGGCCCGTGGTGGTGGTGGCCGTAGGCCTCCCGACCCTGGTCAAGACCTGGACGCCGATGTCGGAGCCCAAGCCGGCCGAGCCCCCGAAGGGCTTCCCCATCTGGCCCCTCTGGTACGCCGCCATCACCTTCCTGCACACCCGTCGGGCGGGCCTGCTGCTCGTCGTCGGCATGACCATCGCCGCCGTCGCCGACATAGAGCCCGGCTTCCTGTCCTGATCGCCGGACGGCGCGGGATCTGACGCCCCGTCAGGCGCCGTCCTAAGCTCACCGGCCGCTCACCAGCACACCACGCAAGCCACAGGAGTACGCACGCCATGGGAACGCTCGACGGGAAGGTCGCCATCATCACCGGCGCCGGACAGGGCCTGGGGGCCGCCCACGCCAAGCTCTTCGCCGCCGAGGGCGCCCGCCTCGTGCTCAACGACCTGGGGGACGGCGTCGAGGACGTCGTGGCCGAGATCAACGCCGGTGGCGGCGAGGCCGTGGCCAACCGCACCAGCGTGTCGGACTGGAACGCCTCCAAGGAGATGATCGACCAGGCGGTCGACACCTACGGCGACCTCCACATCCTGGTCAACAACGCCGGGATCCTGCGGGACAAGATGTCCTTCAACATGGAGGAGGACGAGTGGGACGCGGTCATCAACGTCCACCTCAAGGGCCACTTCTGCCCGTCCCGCCACGCCGGCACCTACTGGCGCTCCCAGTCGAAGGCCGGTCATGACGCGGCCCGGCGGATCATCAACACCTCGAGTGAGGCCGGGCTCTTCGGCAACGCCGGCCAGGCCAACTACGCGGCGGCCAAGTCCGGCATCGCCACCCTCGCCATCGTCTTCGGCCGGGAGCTGGCCTCCTACGGGGTGACCGGCAACGCCATCGCGCCCCGGGCCCGGACGGCCATGACCGACTCGATGGACTTCTTCAGCGCCCCCGAGGACGAGTCCCAGTTCGACCGGTTCCTGCCCGAGAACATCTCACCGCTCGTCGCCTGGCTGGCGTCGGAAAGCGCCGGGGACATCAACGGCCAGGTCTTCGTCGTCATCGGTGGCGACGTGTGGGTCATGAACGGCTGGAGCATCTCCGGCCATCTGCACAAGGACGGCACCTGGACGCCCGAGGAGCTGGCCGCCAAGAAGGAAGAGCTCTTCGCCGGCGCAGGATCGCACCCTGCCCCAGATGGCCGTCCCCAGCTGGTAGATCCGTTCTGGCGGCTCCAGTGCGCGCTGGAGCGCGCACCTGAGCCGCCAGAACCGAATCACATGGGCATGGATTCGTAGACGTCGACGCTGCCGCCGCTGCCCAGGATCGGGCAGCCGCCGGCCAGCTCGGTGGCCTCCGCCAGGCTGCCGGCGCTGAGGATCGAGTAGCCGGTGAGCTCGGAGGGGGCGCCGTCCGCCGGGCTCCCATCGCCCGAGCGGGTCATCGACGGGCCGAACGGGGCACCGCCGTCGACCACGGCGTCGCCCAGGCTCCCGAACCAGCCCATCCAGGCCTCCATCACCGCCTGCTGATCGGCCTCGGTCTCGGGGACGCTGCCGCCCCGGTACGCCAGCACGAAGTTCGCCATCACTGCTCTCCTTGGCTCGTGTTTCGTTGAGAGCCAAATTAGATCACAGTCGAAATAGGTCGTCCAGTCGACTAGGGTGGGCGTCGTGAGCGAGGAGCCCCAGCGGCTGCTGGACGCCCTGTCGTCGCCCATCCGTCGGGAGATCCTGTGGATGGTGTGGGACCGGGAGCTGGCCGCCGGCGACATCGCCGCCGCCTTCGACATCACCGCCTCCACCATCTCCCAGCACCTGTCGGTCCTACGGGGCGCCGGGCTGGTCACCATGCGGGCCGAGGGCAACTTCCGGCGGTACCGGGCCCGGCAGGACGCGTTCCGGGGCTTCGAGGCCCTGCTCTCCCACACTGGGCGCTGGGCCCCACCCGACCGTCCTGCACCGGAACACGTCGCCGCGGCGGACAGCGCCGTGGTCGCCCTCACCGTCGAGGTCGACCACCCGCCCGACGCGGCATTCTCGGCCTTCGTCGACCCGACGCTCTACTCCCGGTGGTTGGGGGTGCCCGTGACAATCGTCGACGGCCGCTTCGCCTGTGAGACCGAGCGGGGCATCCGGGTCCGCGGCATCTACGACGTGGTCGCCCCGCCGACCCTCCTGGCCATGCGCTGGGATTTCGACGCCCAAGAGGTCCCCGTCCCCGCCGACCTGCGCACCGCCTACCTCCGGGTCCTGCCCACCGCCACGGGCAGCCGGGTCGACGTGCACCAGTTCGTCGTCGACGCAGCCGAGGCCCGGGACATGCGCGACGCCTGGTCCGCCGTCCTCATCCGCTACCGCGACCACCTCACCGACGCCCTCCCCCCCGCCGCTTGACCCCGTCCTGGCGCTGGACATCACACTCTGCGCGCCTATCCATCCGCCAGAACGATGGGTGGCTGCGAGTCGGCCATGCTGGGGCGGTGCTGACCGGGCTGCGGGTGCTGGACGCGTCGACGGAAGTGGCGGGGCCGTACGCCACCAAGCTGCTGGCCGACGCCGGGGCCGACGTGGTCAAGGTCGAGTCTGACGACGGCGATCCGCTGCGCCGGTGGACGGCCGCAGGCGTCGACCTCCCCGAAGGCGAGGACTCGGCCCTCTTCCGGTCCCTGAACACGTCCAAGCGCTCGGTGATCGGCGCGGTCGCGGACCTGGCCGCCGGGGCCGACGTCGTGGTGGGCGGCGGGGACCTGGACGTCGACGGGCTGCGCCGGAAACACCCCCACCTGGTCGTGGTCTCGATCACACCCCACGGGCTGACGGGACCGTGGGCCGACCGGCCCGCGACGGAGTTCACCCTGCAGGCCGCCTGCGGCTCCACCGGCTCGCGGGGCCGCCGGGACCGTCCCCCGCTGGCGGTGGGTGGCCGCTTCGGCGAGTACCTCGCCGGGGTGCATGCGGCGGTGGCGGCCGTCGCCGCCTGGCGGGCCGGTCGGGCCACGGGCACCGGCGAGCACGTCGACCTGTCGGTGCTCGAGGCCATGGCCCTCGGCATGAACACCTACGGACCACTCTTCGCCGAGCTCTACGGCGTGGAGGCCCCCGAGGAACCCTCGTTCCGCCACATCGACCACCCCTCGATCGAGCCGACGGCCGACGGCTGGGTCGGCTTCGCCACCATCGCCAACCAGCAGTTCAAGGACTTCCTCGTCCTCATCGAGCGCGCCGACCTGCTCGCCGACGAGGCCCTGGTCGACATCAACGTCCGCACCAAGCGGGCCGACGAGTTCGAGGGGGCGGTGCAGGCCTGGACCACCCGCCACCCCACCGACGAGATCATCCGGCGGGCCTCGGAGCTGCGAGTCCCCGTCGCCCCGATCGGCAACGGCGCCACGGTGGTCGGCCACGAGCAGTTCGTGGCCCGGGGCGTGTTCGTGGACGGCCCCCACGGTCGCCAGCCCCGAATCCCCTACCGGCTGGGCGACCACCCGGGCACCACGTTCGGGCCGGCACCGACGCGGGGCGAGCACACCGGGGCGGTCGACTGGGACCCCCGCCCGGCACCCACGGCGACGAGCCCGGGCGACCTGCCCATCGCCGGGATCCGCGTCGTCGACCTCACCTGCTTCTGGGCCGGGCCGTCGGCCAGCGTGACCCTGGCCGCGCTCGGCGCCGACGTCGTGAAGGTCGAGGCCGTCCAACGCCCTGACGGGATGCGCTTCACCAGCACCCGGCCGCCGAGCACCGAGCAGTGGTGGGAGTGGGCGCCGGTCTTCTGCGGCACCAACGCGGGCAAGCGGGGCATCACCCTCGACCTCGGCGCCGACGAAGGTCGGGCCCTGCTGCTGCGCCTGGTGGCCGACGCCGATGCCGTGCTGGAGAACTTCTCGCCCCGGGTCATGGGCCAGTTCGACCTGGACTGGCCGGTCATCCGCGACGCCAACCCCCGGACGGTGATGGTGCGGATGCCCGGATTCGGCCTGGACGGTCCGTGGCGGGACCGGACCGGCTACGCCCCGACGATGGAGCAGCTGACCGGTCTGGCCTGGCTCACCGGCTGGGAGGACCTGCCGCCGATCGTGCCCCGGGGACCCTGTGACCCGCTCGCCGGCCAGCACGCCGCCTTCGCCCTCCTGGTCGCCCTCGAGGAACGGGACCGCACGGGCGCCGGACTGCTGCTCGAGGTGCCGATGGTCGAGTCCGCCCTCGCGACCGCCACCGGGCCGATCGTCGAGGCCGCGGCCTACGGCGTGGTCCAGGGCCGGGAGGGCAACCGGGGACCGGCCGCCGCGCCCCAGGGGGTCTACGCCTCCGCGGAAGCGGAGCGCTGGGTGGCGTTGGCCGTGGCCACCGACGACCAGTGGGCCGCGTTGACCGCGGTCCTGGATCGCCCCGACCTGGCCGAGGACCCGGACCTGGCCCATCACGCCGGCCGCCGGGCCGCCGGGGACCGGCTCGACGACGCCCTGATCCGCTGGATCGCCGCCCGCCCCGCCGCCGACGCCGTCACGAGGCTGACCGACGCCGGCGTACCGACCGCCGAGGTCATCGCCCCCGGCGCGGTCGACCGCAACCCCCACCTGATGGCCCGGGGCTTCTTCGAACCCGTCGACCGGCAGGTCACCGGCCTCCACCATGTGCCGTCCCTGCCCTACCGCTTCGCCTCGCGGGGCGGCGCGCCCTGGCACCGCGCCCCGGCGCCGCTCATCGGCGAGCACAACGACGAGGTTCTCGGCGGCGAACTGGGGTTGGGTGCCGAGGACCTGGCGCGGCTACGCAACAGCACGGTGATCGGCGAACGGCCCCTGCGCGCATGACCCTCGACGACGGCTGGGGCACGAACGTCCCCGTCGACGACGTCGCCGGCAAGGTGGCCATCGTCGGCGTCGGCGAGTCCGAGCACAGCCGGGCCTCGGGGCGCACCCCGACCGAGATCGCCGCCACCGCCGTCGAGGCCGCCCTCGCCGATGCCGGCCTGGCGCCCGAGGACGTCGACGGGGTCATGCTCGGCCCCGGCGTGCCCGACCAGCTCGACGCCGACGCCTTCCACGCCCACTTCGGCACCAACCACGACCTGTGGGAGTCCACGGCCGGCGGGGGGATGCGGTGGGCGGCGACCGCACCGGTGGCCGCGGCCGAGGCCCTGGCGCGGGGCGAGGCATCGGTGATCGTCAACTCGTTCGCCGTGGCCTGGGCCACCCAGCGCGGCTCGATGACCGGCGGTCCCGGCCAGACCCACGCCGAGGAGCGGTTCAAGGCCAACCTCGAGGTCCCCTTCGGCTGGTTCCCCCAGCCCGTGTACTTCGCCACGATCGCCCGCCGACACATGCACCGGTACGGCACGACCGAGGCGCAGCTCGGCGCCATCGCCGTGGCGTGCCGGGAGCACGCCAACGCCACCCCTGCCGCCGTCATGCACGGGCGGCGCCTGACCCTCGAGGACTACCTGGCCTCGCCCTACCTGGCCGAGCCCTTCCGCAAGGAGGACTGCTGCCTGATCTCCGACGGCGGCGCGGCCTACGTGATGACCACGCCCGAGCGGGCCCGGGACCTGGACCGCCCGGCGGTCGAGGTCGCGGGAGTCGGCCTCGGCCGCTCCCACACCGGCACCCACTGGGCCCAGCAGGGCGACTTCACCAGCACGCCCCAGGTCTTCGCCGGTCCCGCCGCCTTCGCCATGGCCGGCCTCGACCCCGCCGACGTCGACGTGGCCACGGCCTACGACCCCTTCACCATCGTGAGCCTGATGCAGATCGAGGACCTGGGCTTCTGTCCCAAGGGCGAGGGCGGCGCATTCGCCGAGGCGGGCGAGCTCCGGGTCGACGGGGGGTCACTGCCCTACAACCCCCACGGCGGGATGCTCTCCCACGCCTACGTGCTCGGCATCGCCCACGTGGTCGAGGTGGTGCGGCAGCTGCGGGGCGAAGCCGCCAACCAGGTGGCCGGGGCCGAGATCGGCATCTACGGCGGCTACACCGGCCCCGAGGCGGCCACCTTGGTCCTGCGCCGGAGCGGGTCGTGACCGCCCCGCAGTTCCCGCTGCCCGACACCGAGTGGGCACCCGTCGCCCCCTTCTGGGCGGCGGCGGCCGAGGGTCGCCTGTCTCTGCCCTGCTGTGACGGCTGCGGCCGCCTGGTCTGGTACCCGGCCGCTGTCTGCCGGCGCTGTGGCGGAGGGGACCAGACCTGGGTCGACCTGTCGGGCCGAGGGACGCTCTTCTCCTGGGTGGTGGTCCACCAGCAGTTCCTCCCCCAGTACGAGCCGCCCTACGTCACCGCCCTCGTCGCCGTCGACGAGGACCCCGCCGTCCGCCTCGCCACCCGCCTCGTCGCCGTGGACCCGCTGGCCCCCGACCTGGCGATGGACCAGCCGGTCGAGGTCACCTTCGGCCCCCTGCGCTTCGCCGGTGTGGTCGGCGAGGTCACCGCCCCGTTCTGGCGCCCGATTTCGGGGCCATAGGCCCGAAATCGGGCGCCAGGAGGCAGGCTGGGCGGGTGCGGTGGATGCGGCGACTGGGGTTCCTGGTCGCGTTCGTGCTCGTCACCGGCCTGGTCGCCTCCTGGGACGGCCTGACCGGTGACACCGAGGATCCCGTCCCCACCACGACCACCGCGCCGCCCGGTCGGGTCGCCGCCCCCGTCGCAGGCGGGGCCGAGGATCCCCGCATCGCGTGCGCCCGGGCCCTCGCGCCCCGCCGGCAGTTCGGCCAGCTCCTGGCCGTCTCCGTGAACGGCCAGGCGCCCGACCTCGAAGCCCAGCGCGTCGCTGACCTGGGCATCGGGACGGTTCTGCTCCAGAGCTTCGGGGGCGACCGGCCGGCCCAGCGGATCCAGGCCCTCAAGGACGCGTCGGCCATCCCGCCACTGGTGGCGGTGGACGAGGAGGGCGGCGCCGTCCAGGACCTCCGCAACGTGCTCGGCCCGTTCCCGTCCGCGGCGCGCATGGCCGCCACGACCGACCCTGCCGGCGCCCGCGACCAGGTCCTGGCCCACGCCCGGTCAATGGCCGCCCTCGGCATCGACATCGTCTACGCCCCCGTGGTCGACGTCCTGCCCGCCGACGGGTCCGACCCGTTGGGTGACGACCGGACCTTCAGCGCGGATCCTGCAGTGGTCACCCAGTACGGCCAGGCCTACGTGGACGCCTTCGTCGAGGCCGGGATCCTGCCCACCCTCAAGCACTTCCCGGGCCACGGCGCGGCGACCGGCGACAGCCACGACGGCGTGGTCACCGTCCCCCCGCTACCGCAGCTGCGGGCGCGGGACCTGATCCCCTACGACACCCTGCTGGAGGACGACGTGGCGGTCATGGTCGGCCACATGGTCGTACCCGACGTGACCATCTTCGGCCCCTCCAGCCTGTCCAGCGGGATCATCACCGAGCTGCTGCGGACCGAGTACGGCTTCGACGGCCTCATCGTCACCGACTCGCTGTCCATGGGCGGCGTCACCGGCCAAGGCCCGCCCGAGGCGGTGGCCTTCGAGGCCCTGCGGGCCGGCGCCGACGTGGCGCTGTTCGCCAGCCTCCCCGACCCCGGCGCCGTACTGTCCCGTCTGGAGCGGGGCCTGGCCGCGGGCAACCTCGACGCCAACCAGATCGCCACCTCCGTGGTACGGGTCCTCGACGTGAAGGGCATCGACCCCTGCTCACTGTGATGGTCCGGCGCGACGACACCCTGGCGCGGCATCAGGGGCCGGAAGGGGCGACCTCATCCACGAGGCCCCAGGCGAGCGCGGTAGTGGCGTCGATCGGCTTTCCGCTGAGCGCCAGCCAGATGGCCCGCCGGGTACCCATGCGCCGGGGAAGGCTGACGGTGCCGCCCTGGCCGGGGACGAGGCCCATGGCCACCTCGGGGAGCCGGAAGGACGTGTCGGGGGCTGCGACCACCCGGTGACAGAATGCGGCCAACTCGGCTCCGGCGCCGACGCAGTGGCCGTGCACCCGGGCGGTGACCCGGTCGGCCGCGGCGGCCAGGGCCCGGGCCGGAAGGCGCTCCAGGCGAATGGCATGCGCGGCGGCGGGGCCGGGGAACAGGCCGAACTCGCGGAGGTCACCGCCGCTGCAGAACGACGGGCCGTCGCCCTGGAGCGTGGCGGTCAGGGCCGGATCAGCGACCACCAGCTCGAAGGCCTCGACCAGGCCGTCCCGCATCGCCACGTCGATGGCGTTGTGAGACTCCGGCCGGTGCAGGGTGATCGTGAGGTGGTCGCCGTCACGCCGGAGGAGGACCGGGTCGGGCGACGGCGCGGGAGTGGCCGGGCCCCGCTCCGCCAGCCAAGCGGCGAACTCCGGTCCGGCCTGGAGGTCGGCGTAGGCCAGGGACTCGGCGACCAGCCCATCCTCGATCGACGTCGGCGGATCAACCAGGAGCCCGATGGCGGCGGCGGCCGCGTCCGGGTGCCGCTCGACCGCGAGCAGCACGTCGTCGTCCCACAGGTCACCGACCAGCGCCTGGGCCCGGTCGACGAGCCCGGTCATCGGAGGGACTCGCCGATGACCTTCTGATCGCGGAGGCCCGCCAACTCGTCGACCGACAGGCCGAGGCGGCCGCCGAGGACCTCGTCGTTGTCCTGACCCAGCGTCGGCGCGACCCAGCGGTGGTGGTCGGGGACCCCGGCGGAGAACGACATCGGCCACCCGGGATACGGCACCTCGCCGACCAGGGGGTGGGTCAGCGGCTGGTAGTAGCCGCGGCTGACCAGCTGGGGCTCAGTGAGCATCCCGGGGACGGTGAGGACGACCGACGCGGGAACGCCGGCGGCGAGCACGGCGTCGGCCGCCTCCGCGGCGGGGCGCTCGAGGATCCAGCCCGCCAGCGTCTCCTCGTCGGTGAGGCCGAGGACCCGGTCCAGGGACGTCTGGTCCTCGGCGTCGCGGACCGAGACGGCGACCCAGCCGTCCCCGGCCTCGTAGACCCCCTCCAACACGGCCTCGTCGGACTGGTTGCCCGTGCGCCCGGGCGCGGTACCGGTGGCCGCGGCCTGGATCACCTGCTCCGCGGTGACCGCGGCCATGACCTCGACCTGGGCCACCTCGACCAGCTGGCCCTCGCCCGTGCGGTCCCGGTGGGCCAGGGCGGCCTGGAGGGCGACGGCCGCGTGCATGCCCACGACGGGGTCCGCGAAGCCACCGGGGTTGAGCGGCGGGCCGCCGGCGAACCCCGTGACCTGCGCCAGGCCACAGGCCTGCTCGTAGACCATGGCCCAGCCCACGTGATCCCGCCATGGACCGACCAGGCCGAACCCGGGCATGCGCAGGTAGATGAGGCCGGGATGGCGCTCGCGAACCGCCTCCTCGGACAGCCCGAAGGACTCCACGACCCGAGGCGAGAAGTTCTCGATGAGCACGTCGGCCTCGTCGAGCAGTCGCCAGAGCAGGTCCTGGCCCGCGGGTCGCGTCAGGTCGAGGGTGATGTCCTTCTTGGACAGGTTGGTGGCCTGCCAGACCAGCGAGCGCTCGTACCAGTCCGCGCCGAGCTCGGGGAACGACGCCGAGTAGCGGAACCCGTCGGGACGCTGGACCGACTCGACCTTCACCACGTCGGCCCCCAGCGAGCCCAGGTACATCGACAGGTAGGGCGCCGACCAGAAGATGCTGAGGTCGACCACCTTCACGCCCGCGAACGGCAGGCCCGCAGGAGCGGTCGGCGACCCGGCGGACGGCGGCATCACGCCGGCGGCGGGGGGCGGGCCCGGTTGCGCCGGGGTGGCCGACAGCCGGTAGGGGGCGACCGGGGCGACGACGTCGGTTCCCGGAAGGGGGGCGTAGAAGCCCCGCTCGGCGAACTGGGAGAGGGCGGGAAGGTTGACCCCGTCGCCGATGGGAGCGGCGGGGATGCGCAGCGCCTGGCAGATGGCCACGATCTCCTCGGCCCCCCGGGCGTCGAGCCACGGGCGGGCGTCGGCCAGGAAGTCGGCGTAGGCGGTGTCCTCGACGACCTCCCGCTGGCGCTCCTCCCACTGGGACAGGCCGAGCAGGGCACAGAGGTCGAGCCAGTGCTGGCCGGTGAGGCAGTTGATGCCGACGTGACCGTCGGCGCAGGGGACGATGCCGGGCACGACGTAGCGGCGCTCGCCGAAGGTCTGGCCCATCTTGTCGAGGGTGAACTGGAACAGCATCGGGTACGGCAGCGTCCCGATGAGACAGGCCTGGATCGACAGGTCGACGACCACCGGCCCGCCCGACGCCACTGCCGTGCGGTGGGCCGTGAGGGCCGCCGCCGCCGCGAATCCACCGGCGACATAGCCACGGCGCCCGACCGCCGACCCGTAACGGGTCCAGCCCGGGGATGCCGTGGTTGGACACCCAACCGCCGGCCGCCTGCACGGTCAGATCGGTGGCGGGCTGGTCGGCCCGCGGGCCGGTCTGGCCGAAGGGCGAGATGCGGACCACGGCACCGGTCGGGCCCAGCCCGGTCGCCTCCAGGCCACCCGGGCCGAGGTCCTCGATCACGATGTCAGCGTCAGACGGGGCGTCCAGCAGGACCTTGCCGGCGTCGAGGTACGCGCCGAGGCCGTCGTCCCGTTGCGGCGCAGCCTTCCCGACGGTCGCGCCCAGATCGGCCAGGAGCTTGGCGGCGTAGGCCGCGGGGATCCCGCCGCCCAACTCGACCACGGTCAGAACGTCCAGTGCCCCCACGGCGACGAGCCTAGGGACGGCAACGGAAGCCGTGAGTCAGTCGAGACGGATGCGACAGGTACGACCGGCGCTGACCGCGGCCTGGGTTGCCGTTGTGGTCGGCGGAACGGTGTCCGGGCACGCCTCGGCCTCGCCGGGGCCCAGGTCCGGCCCGCCTGTCGAGGGCGCGACGACCACGGTCGCCGCCTGCCAGCATCGTCGGGTGGACGCCGACTGGATCATCGAGCACCTCGGCCTCGAGCCGCACCCCGAGGGGGGCTACTACCGGGAGACGTGGCGACACGATCTCGGCGACGGGAGCAGGGGCGCGGGCACCGCCGTCTACTTCCTGCTGAAGCCGGGCCAACGCTCCTACTGGCACCGGGTCGACGCGGACGAGCTCTGGCTCTTCCACCTCGGCGCCCCCGTGACCCTGCGCATCAAGGGCGGCGACGGCCCGGTGGTCGACCACGTCCTCGGCCCCGACCTGGCCACCGGCCAGGAGCCTCAGGTCCTCGTCCCGGCCGGCGCCTGGCAAACCGCCGAAGCCCCCGGCGGCGTCACCCTCGTCACCTGCACCGTGAGCCCCGCCTTCCAGTTCGAGGGCTTCGAGCTCGCCCCACCCGGCTGGGAGCCCTGACCCCACCCCTGGGTAGCCTCACCGGCTTGCAGTTGATCTTCTTGTGCACAGGGAACGCGGCGCGGTCGGTGATGGCGGGGACGATGTTCGCCGCCCGGCGGCCGGAGGCGACGGTGATCACGGCCGGCACCCACGTGGTCGACGGCCACCCCGTCAGCTGGCGGACCCGGGAGGCCCTGGACTCCCTCGGCTACGACGCCCGCACCCACCGCAGCGCCCAACTCCGGGCCCATGACCTGCCGGAGACCGACGTCGTCGTCGCTCTGGCCAACGAGCACGTCGAGTGGGTTCGCCGGACCCACCCCGAAGTCGCCGACCGGACGATCACCCTGCACCGCCTCGTGCGGGACCTGGCCGCACCGGGCGAGCCGCTCGCCTCCCGGCTGAAGCTCCTCCAGCCCGCGACCATCCACCTCGAGCCGTGGGAAGAGGTGGCCGACCCGGCCGGGGGCGAGCTCCCCGAGTACCTGGCGTGCGTTCAGGAGGTCGACGGGCTCATCGCCCGCTTCGCCGACCTGGCCTGAACCCGGGGGATCAGGTTCTCCCACGGCAGCAGGACGATGATCACCGCCGCCACCCAGCTGAAGTAGTCCAGGCCGAGGGTCAGGTAGATCCCGAGGTGGAACGACGCGATCACCGCGGCGAACCACGGACGGGAGCGGGGCCGGAAGAGCACGAGCAGGAAGCCCAGCTCCACCGCCAGGGTGGCGAAGGCGAGCCCGTGGGCCAGCACGTCGTGGTCGACGAGGAACTGGGCGATGGCGTCGGTCGGCGGCTTCGTGCTCCGCACCCCGGCCGCCAGCGACCACTTCAGGTTGTCTGAGGTCGCCCAGGACAGGCCTGCCTCCCTCACCTTGCCCAGGCCGGTGAAGAAGTAGCCGAAGGCCACCACGACGAGCGCCGCCCGGTGCGGCCAACCCATCCTCGGGTCGTCGCGCCGGTCCCGCCAGGACACGACCGCCGGCGCGGCCAGGATCGGGACCGACGCCAGGATCACCATCACCTCGTTGTGGCTGATCTTGAACCGGCTGCCGACGAGGCCCTCGAGGAAGACGAAGCAAAGCCAGGCCCCGGCGAAGGTCCACCGCGGCCGCCACGAGACCGCGGCCAGCAGCGCCAGCACGGTGCCGACGACCTGGACGACGGTCAGCACCTCCACCGACGGCATCTGATCGAGCCACCGCCAGAGCGGGGGCGGCCGGAAGAGGGCCGCGGGCTGGCCCGCCAGGCCCCGGTATTCGCCGATCGCGAGGCGGACGACGAACAGCGCGGCGAAGCCGGTGCGCAGCCCCCAGACCCGGCTCGCGGGTCCAGCGGCGAACACCCAGCCGTCGACCCGTCGGGCCAGGCCGGTCACGGCGTCCCGCACCGGTAGAGCTCGCTCACCCGCTCGGGCCGGCTGGCGGCGTCACCCAGGTGCGTCACGTACTCGTCGATGCGGACCCCGACGACGTCCACCCCTTCCTCCCGGAGGGGCCGGACCCAGGCGTCGCAGATCTCGTCCCTCTCCTCCTGGCTGAGCTCGTCGAAGTCCGAGATCAGCCGGTTGGTCGAGTGGTAGCCGAAGGGGAGGTCGACGAACACCACCTCCCGCGACCCGCCGTCGGCCAGCTGAGCGATGACCCGGGTCGACAGGCGCTCCTCGGTCCGGATCTCGGTGTAGAGCCGGAAGCCGGTCAGCGGCCAGTACTCCACCTCGAGCGCACCACACACGAGGAAGGCGGCCAGGAAGACGTACACGAAGGCTCGCACCCGTGACGGGGGCGCGCCGCGAACGGGCTCGACGGACGTCTCGATGGCCCTAGTCTCGCCGATCATGGAGGACGCGCAGTCGTTGGTGGGGACCACGGCCCTGGTGACCGGGGCATCGGCCGGGATCGGCGCCGCGCTGGCCGAGGGCCTCGCCGAGCAGGGCGCCGTCGTCGGGCTCTGTGCCCGCCGGGAGGACCGGCTCGCCGGCGTGCTCGAACGGTGCCGCGCCCATCAGGCCGACTGTCGCTCGTGGGTGGTCGACCTCGCCGACCTCGACGGCGTGGCCCGGTTCGCCGAACAGGTCGACGACCAGCTGGGCGGCATCGACCTGCTGGTCAACAACGCGGGCATGCCCAAGCGCCGGACGGTCGCCGACCTGAGCGTGGCCGAGATCGACGAGGTGATGGCCCTCAACTACTCGTCGCCGATGCGGCTGATCATGGCCCTGCTCCCCCGCATGCAGGCCCGGGGGAGCCGGGCCCACATCGTCAACATCTCGTCGGTCGCGGCTCGCCTCTGCCCCGCCGGTGAGGCCGCCTACGCCGCCTCCAAAGCGGCCGTGACCGCCTTCAGCGAGTGCCTGGCCATCGAGGTCTGGGACTCGCCCGTCTCGGTCCACGTGGTCAACCCGGGCGTGATCGACACCGAGCTGTTCAGCCTCCCGGGCAACGATCCGCTGAAGGCTGACATCGCGCCCGAGGACCCCCGGATCGTGGTCGACGCCGTCCTCGACCAGCTGGCGTCCGGGACCTTCGAGGTCTACGTGCCCGGCTACTTCGAGGACTTCGCCACGGGCAAGGCCACCAACCTCCAGGAGTTCCTCGGCGGATCGGCCGAGTACTGGCGGAGCCTTCAGGAGCAGCCATGAGGCTCGCGGCGCCGCCTCCGCCGAGATCCCCGTTCGCCGTCCGTCGCCCGCGAGTAGGTCGGTGGTGAGGCTCGACGGCGCCTCGGTCCTCCTCACCGGCGCCTCCTCGGGGATCGGCGCCGCGCTGGCCCCCCTCCTGGCCGAGGCCGGCGCCCGGGTCGCCCTCGTCGCCCGACGCGAGGACCGCCTGCTCGACGTGCTGGAGCGGTGCCAGCCCCACTCCCCCGCGTGCCAGATCTGGGTCTGTGACCTTGACGACCCTCCCGCGGCCGAGGAGTGCGCCCTGGAGGTGGAGGGGGCGTTCGGCGCCGTCGACGTCCTCATCAACAACGCCGCCATCCCCAAGCGCCGGATGGTCACCGAACTCACGGTGGCCGACTTCCAGCACACGATGCGGGTGAACCTCGAGTCGCCCGTGCGCATGACCCTGGCCCTGCTGCCCGGGATGCTGGAACGGCAGCGGGGCACCATCGTGAACGTCTCGTCCCTCGGCGGGCGCATCGGCATCGCCCACGAGACGGCCTACTGCGCCGCCAAGTTCGCGCTCTGCGGGTGGAGCGAGGCCATGGCCCTGGACCTCTGGGACACGCCTCTCGACGTCCGGCTCATCCAGCCCGGGCCCATCGACACCGAGATCTGGGACCAGCCCGACAACGACCCCGCCCTGTACGACGGGCCGCTGGAGCCGCCCGCCGTCGTGGCCGAGGGCATCATCGCCGCCATCGAGGGCGAGGGCTTCGAGCACTACCTGCCGGATCTGAAGGCCGTGGTCGAGTTCAAGACCAGCGACATCGACACCTTCCTGGCGGGGTCGGTGGAGGCGATGCGGCGCCCGGCGGAGCCAGAGACGTGAAGGCGCTCGTGTTCGGGGTCACACCCGAGGCCGTCGACCCCCCGCCGCCGGACGCCCCCCGCCTGCTGCAGAACCTGGCCACGACCCCCATGGCCCTGCAGGACGTCGACCCGCCGACGCTGTTCGGGCCGGACTGGACGGTGTTGCGGAGCCGCATGACCGGCATCTGTGGCTCCGACGCCAAGCAGGCCCTGCTCGACTTCGACGCTGACGCGGGCGACAACCCGATGACCGCCTTCATCTCCTTCCCCCAGGTGATGGGCCACGAGGTGGTGGCCACCGTCGACGAAGCCGGTCTCGAGTCCGGCCTGGAACCGGGCCAGCGGGTGGTGCTCAACCCATGGCTGTCGTGTGCGCCGCGGGGGATCGAGCCGGTCTGCGCGGCCTGTGAGGACGGGGACTACAGCCTCTGCTGGAACTTCAACGACGGGCGCATCACCGCGGGCATCCACTCCGGCAACTCCTCGGACGCCTCGGGCGGGTTCGCCGACTTCCTCCCCGCCCACAAGCTGATGGCCATCCCGGTTCCGGACGACGTCAGCGACGAGGCGGCGGTACTCGGCGACCCCTTCGCCGTCTCGCTGCACGCCATCACCCGGAACCCGCCCCCCGACGGTGGCCGGGCGGTCGTCTACGGCGCCGGTGCGCTGGGCACGACCGCGGGAGCGATCCTGGCCGCGCTGTACCCGTCGGTGGACGTGGGCGTCGTTGCCCGCTTCCCCCAGCAGGCCGCTCAGGCTGAGCAGCGCGGGCTGACGGTGTTCGCCCCCGAGCCCCGGCTCGACCTCGTCGAGGCCCTGGCCGATTGGTCCGGCGGCATCCTCCGCAGGCCCTGGGACGGCCTGCCCACCTGCCACCCCGGGGGGATCGACGTCGTCTACGACACCGTGGGCTCACCCGAGACGGTCGAGGTCGGCATACGGGTGCTGCGGGAGCGGGGCTCGTTGGTGCAGATGGGCGTGTCGTCCCCCGCCCGCTTCGAGTGGACCCCGTGGTACTTCAAGGAGCTGCGCCTGATCGGCTCCAATGCCTTCGGCGTCGAGGAGGTCGACGGCGTGCGCCAACACGGCATCGCCCACTACCTCGACCTGGTGCAGGCCGGCCGCATCGACCTCACCGGGATGCTGACCCACACCTTCCGCCTCGACCAGTGGCGCGACGCCCTCGCGGCCTGCGCCGATCAGGGATCGTCAGGGGCCCTCAAGGTCGCCTTCGACTTCCGCTGACCCTCGTTCTGGCGCCGGAACGGGAAGGACGTAGCGTCGGCGACGTGTCCACCTGTCCCGTCTGCGGTTTCCCGGAGCTGAACGACCCGCCGTGGTCGGAGGGGCGCGGTTCCCAGGAGACGTGCCCGTCCTGTGGGACCCGGTTCGGCGTGGACGACCGGGCCGACGGGCCCGACGAGGCTCGGGACGTCCTCCACGAGGCCATGCGCCTGGCGTGGATCACGGGGGGCATGGCCTGGCAGTCGACCCGGCCCCAGCCGCCGGGGTGGGACCCGGTCCGCCAGGTCGACGCCCTGCGCGACGAGCGGGCGGACGGGATGACGCTGGTCGACCTGGGGCGTTCGGGCCTGCGGGTGACACCCGTCGGGCTGGGCACGGCGGCGATAGGCCGGCCCGCCTACATCACCATCGGCCACGGGGAGGACCTCGGCCGCGACCGGTCGGTCGCGGCGGTGCAGGCCCTGGCGGTCGACGTACTGGACACCGCATGGGAGCACGGCGTGCGCCACGTCGACACGGCTCGGTCCTACGGACGGGCGGAGGAGTTCGTCGCCCACTGGATGGAGGCCCGGGAGCTGGGGCGGGACGACCTGACCGTCAGCTCCAAGTGGGGCTACGAGTACACCGCCGACTGGCAGGTCGAGCCGCCGGGACCGCACGAGACCAAGGAGCACTCGGTCGGCCACCTGCGCCACCAGTGGGACGAGAGCCGCGGGCTGCTCGGTGACCGGTTGGCGCTCTACCAGATCCACTCGGCCACCTTCGACAGTGGCGTGCTCGACGACCGCCAGGTCCACGACGCCCTGGCCGCCATCCGCGGAGCAGGGCGTGGTCATCGGCATCACGTTCAGCGGGACGGCGCAGGGAGACCTCATCCGGCGGTCGATGGAGATCGAGTACGACGGCCGGTTCCTGTTCGAGACGGTCCAGGTCACCTGGAACCTTCTGGAGACCTCGGCCGAGAGCGCCCTGGCTGAGGCGGCCTACGAGGGGATCGGCGTGATCGTGAAGGAGGCGCTGGCCAACGGCCGGCTGACCGAGCGCAACCGGCTGCCGGGCGACGAGGAACTGGTCGAGGCCTTGGGCGACGCCGCCGACGCCCTGGGCGTCGGCCTCGACGCCGCCGCCTTGTCGGCCGCCCTCGCCCAGCCCTGGGCCCACGTCGTGCTCAGCGGGGCGGCCACGCCGGACCAGCTGAAGTCGAACCTGCGGGCCGTGGGCGTCGCCGACGACTGGACCCGCCGCATGGCCAAGGTCTTCGAGAACTTCGTCGAGGACCCCAAGGACTACTGGCGCACGCGGTCCTTCCTCCCATGGACGTGACCCACCGATGACCCTGTGGCCGACGTTCGTGCACCCCGACACCGAGCGGTGGGCGGCACCGGGGGGGCCGTGGGACCTGCCGCCGCTGGACGACGTGCTGGGGCCGGCGGCAGGGGTGGCGGCCATGGCGGGCGGCTTGCACGGGATGGGGGTGGGGCGAGGGGACGTCGTGGCCTGGCAGCGGCCGAACGGGCCGGACGTGGTCGCCCTCTACCGCGCTTGCTGGCGGCTGGGGGCCGTCGCCGCCCCGATCCATCACCAGGCCGGCGACGCCGAGGTGGCCCGACTTCTGGCCCGGCTCGACCCGAACATGTTCTTCGCCGCCGGCGACGACCTGCCCGAGGGGCCGCCCGCCGCGGCGACCGGGCAGGCGAGCGACGTGGCCTGCGTGCTCTGGACCGCCGGGTCGTCGGGCGGCACCCAAGGGGGTGTTGCACACCCAGCGGGCGCTGGCCTACAAGGCCCGGACGATGGTCGAGGTCCACGGCCTCACCGCCGACGACGTCGTCCTCATGCCCGCCCCGCTGGCCCACATCAGCGGCCTGCTCAACGCCGTCCTCGTCGCTCAGGTCGCCGGCATGCGGTCCGTGCTCATGGCCAAGTGGGACCCCGAGCAGGCCCTGGACCTCATCGAGTCCGAAGGCGTCACCTACATGGTCGGACCACCCACGTTCTTCATCGGCCTCATGGCTGCCTCCAGCTTCTCCTCCGAGCGGGTGGCGTCACTGCGGCTCATCTCGTCCGGCGGCGCGGGGGTGACCCCCGCCTTCGTCGACCAGGCCACCGATCGATTGGGTGCCGTCGTGAAGCGGGCCTACGGGTCGACCGAGGCGCCCACCGTCGCCACCGCCCATGCCGGTGACCCGCCCCAGCGGCGCCGGAACACCGATGGCCGACCCACCGGCGACGTCCGGGTCCGTCTCGGCGACGACGACGAGCTCCTGGTCAGCGGGCCCGAGCTCTTCGTGGGCTACGACGACCCCGAGGCCACGGCGGCCGCCGTGACCGACGGCTGGTTCCACACCGGCGACCGGGCCGAGATCGACGCCGACGGCTGGATCACCATCACCGGCCGCCTCAAGGACGTCATCATCCGCGGCGGCGAGAACGTGTCGGTGGCGGCGGTCGAAGCCACGCTCGAGGCCCACCCCTCGGTTCGCCACGCCGTCGTCATCGGTGAGCCCGACGAGCGCCTCGGCGAGCGGGTCGTCGCCGTCGTCGAAGCCGACGAGTCCTTCGACCTGGCCGAGTGCCGGCGCTGGTTCGCCGAACTGGGCGCCACCAAGTTCACCTGGCCCGAACGCGTGGTCCTGGCGGGCGCCATCCCCACCCTCCCCGCCGGCAAGCCCGACCGCGACGCGGCGCGCCGTCTCATCCGGGCCGATGACGGGTGAGCCCTCTCGAGACCGGACGGATCGATTCTCGTCTGTGCGCCGCCGACCCGGCTTTCCGGGCGTGTTCCCGCCGAGGACCTAGAGCAACGGCTGGCCGGCTTCGATCTTGCTGCGCAGCAGCTTTCCGAGGCGGTCGCGGTGCCAGGTGGCATCGCCGAAGGAGATGCCGTCGAGTTGGGCCCGCTTCACGAAGAGGTGGAGGTCGTGCTCCCAGGTGAAGCCGATGCCGCCGTGGACCTGGAGGCCGGAGGCCATCACCCGGCGGGAGGCGTCGGAGCACCAGGTCTTGGCGGTGGACGTCGCGACCGAACGGTCCGGGTCGCCCGCGCCGAGGGCCCAGGCGGCGTGGTAGACGGCCGAGCGCATGCCCTCGACGTCGACGAGCATGTCGGCGCAGCGGTGCTTGATGGCCTGGAACGAGCCGATGGGGCGGCCGAACTGGACCCGTTCCTTGGCGTACTCGACGGACAGGTCCAGCACCCGGGCGGAGGCGCCCAGCAACTCGGCCGAATGGCCGAGGGCGCCGAGGTCGATGACACGCTCGACGGCTTCCAAGCCCCCGAGGCGCACGGCGGGGGCGCCGTCCAGATGGACCCAGCCCAGCGACCGGGTGCGGTCCATGGCGGGCTCGGCGGTGGACTCGATGCCGTCGACGGCGAACACCTCGTCCTCAGTGCGCACGATCAGGACCCGGGCGAGCGGCGCGTGGATCACCGGTTCCGGGCGCCCCGTCACCGCGGCCCCGTTCGTCGTCACCGGCGCGAACGCGACCGTCCCGATGGCCTCGCCCGAGACGAGCGCGTCGATGAGCTCGACCGGGCCGTCCCCCGTCACCAGCGCGTCGAGGGCCAGCGCCTGCTGCAGCACCGGGGCCGGGGCGACGTGGGCCCCGACCTCCTCGAGCAGCAGCGCCAGCTCGACGATGCCGAGGCCCAGACCCCCTCGGCCCTCGGGCACGGCGAGGGCCGTCCAACCCTGTTCGACCATCGCTGACCACAGGTCGTCGTCGATCCCCCCGCCCGCGTCGACCACCGCTCGGACCTTGGTCGGCGACGACCGTCCATCCAACAACGAGCGGGCGGCGTCCCGCAGGGCGACCTGATCGTCCGAGAGCTCGAAATCCACGTGCGTACCATTGCACCTGCGTGGACCTGACCCCGACGAACGACCAGGAGGCCTTCCGCGCCGAACTGCGCTCGTGGCTGGCCGACCACTCCCCCGACGAGGCGCTCCGCACGCACTCCGAGGACCTGGCCGCCGAGGTCGTGGCCCTCCGCCGCTGGCAGGCCGAGCTGGCCGGCGGGCGGTGGATCGGGGTGACCTGGCCCGAGGAGTACGGCGGCCGGGGCGCCGGCGCGCTCGACCACTTCATCGTCCAGGAGGAGCTGGCCCGGGCCCGGGCCCCCGAGCTGGTCGGCCGCATCGGCATCAACCTGGTCGGCCCGACCCTGCTGGCCCACGGCACGCCTGCGCAGAAGTCCCGCTGGCTGCCCCGGATCCTCGCCGCCGACGAGCTGTGGTGTCAGCTGTTCTCCGAACCCGGCGCCGGGTCCGACCTGGCCGCAGTGGCCACGAAGGCCGAGCGGGTCGACGGGGGCTGGGCCCTCACCGGCCAGAAGGTCTGGACCAGCTACGCCCAGTTCGCCGACTGGGGCCTTTGCCTGGCCCGCACCGACCCCGGCGCCCCCAAGAACCGGGGCATCTCGGCCTTCGCCGTCGACATGCGGGCCGAGGGCGTCGAGGTCCGACCCCTCGTCCAGATCACCGGCGAGGCCGAGTTCAACGAGGTCTTCTTCGACGGCGCCTTCGTCCCCGACGACCACCTGATCGGGGCCGAGAACAACGGGTGGCAGGTGTCGAGCTCGACGCTGACCCACGAGCGGGGCACCAACCCCCGCCAGTTCGTGATCCACGCGCAACTGCTCGAAGACCTGTTCCAGCTGGCCATCGAGTCCGGGCGTTACGACGACCCCCGGCTGCAGCGGAAGCTGGCTGAGGCCTTCGTCGAGGTCCGCCTGTTCCAGCTCCACAACTGGCGATCGCTGTCTCGCCTCGCGGCCGGCAAGGAGCTGGGCCCCGAGGGCAGCACGCTCAAGCTCTACTGGAGTGAGATGAGCAAGCGCCTGCACGAGACGGTCATGGCCGTACTGGGCGACGCCGCCCCCCTCTGGCGGGGCGCCGTGGACAACCCGGGCGACGGCGAGTGGCAGCGGTCGTGGCTCTACTACCACGCCGCATCGGTGTTCGCCGGGACGAACGAGATCCAGCACAACATCATCGGGGAGCGGGTCCTGGGCCTGCCCCGGGAGCCCCGACCGGCGTGAGGGGGGGACCGCGGGCGTGGCCCGACCGGCCCGGGGATGCCGTCGCCCGGAGCGGGCAACGGTGACCGGGCCGCTGGAAGGACTGCGGGTCCTGGACCTCGGCACGCGCATCGCCGCGCCGTTCTGTGCCGGGCTCCTCGGCGAGCAGGGGGCCGAGGTGGTCAAGATCGAGCAACCCGGCTCGGGCGACTTCATGCGGGAGATCGGCCCCTTCGACGACGGGTACTCGCTGTTCTGGGCCGTCGAGGGCCGGGGCCGCAAGAGCGTCACCCTCGACCTGCGCCAAGCCGAGGGGCAGGCGCTCCTCCGTCGGCTGGCCGATTCCGCTGACGTCCTGGTCGAGAACTTCCGCCCTGGGACCCTCGAGAAGTGGAACATCGCCCCCGACGCCCTCCCCGACCGACTGGTCACCGTTCGCATCAGCAGTTTCGGCCAGGACGGGCCCAATGCGGAGCGTCCCGGCCTCGACCGGGTCGGCATCGGTTTCGGCGGCCTCATGCACCTGACCGGCTACCCCGACCGACCGCCGGTCCGGGTCGGGGTGACCATCTCGGACTACCTGACCGGGGTCTTCGCCGCCCAGGCCGCCACCGCCGCCCTCTACGAGCGGGACGCCAAGGGCACCGGCCGGGGAGCGGTCATCGACGCCGCGCTCTATGGCGCCACCCTCCGCATCCTCGAGTGGACCCTCCCGGCCTATGACCGCCTCGGCGTGGTCCGTTCCCGAGAGGGCAACCGGCTGGCCAACTCGGCCCCGCTGGACAACTACCCCACCGGCGACGACAGGTACGTCTGCATCGTGGCCGGCAGCGACGCCAACTTCGCCCGCCTCTGCGGGGCCATGGACCGCCCCGACCTGCCCACCGACCCGCGGTACGACACGCTGCCGAAGCGGGCCGGTCTCAGCGACGAGATCAACGGCGTCGTGGCCGAGTGGACGATGACGATGACCGCCGACGAGGTGGTCGAGCGCTGCGTGGCCGCCGACGTCCCCGTGGCCACCGCCTTCACGGCGGCCGACCTCTTCGCGGACCCCCATGTCGCCGCCCGGGGCGACCTGGTGACCGTCGACGATCCCGTCGCCGGCCCCCTCCGCCAGCAGGCCCCCTACCCCCGCCGCGTCGGCGAGGTCCCCGATCCACCGTCAGGCGCCCCCACCCTCGGCCAGCACACCACCGAGGTCCTGACCGACCTGGGCCTCGACGTCGCCGAGCTGGCCCGCCTGCACGAGAAGGGCGTCGTCTGATGCGGCCGGTCGCGGAGGGGCTGTTCGACCTGGACGGGGACGGGTCGATCACGCTGATCGGCGGGTACTCCAACGTCTCGGGGCACCACCACTTCCCGCTGGGCCCGGTCTGCCCCTTCACCGGAGCCGATGACGTCGAGCGGGTGCCGCTCCCCCGGGATGGGCACCTGTGGGCCTGGACGGCGGTCACCCACCCGCCGCCGGGCTACGACGGGCCGGTCCCCTACGGCTTCGGTGTGGTCGAGCTGGACGGCATCGGCCTGCGGGTCGTGACCCGCCTGACCGAGACCGACCCGTCCCGCCTCCGCCAGGGCCAGCGGATGACGCTGGTCACCGATGACCTGGGCGACCACGTCGCCACCTGGGCCTTCGCCCCGGTACCCGAATGAGCCCGACGTCCGTTCTGGTGGCTGGATGTGGTGCTCGATCCACACATCCAGCCACCAGAACAGCGGGGGTCGAGCGATGAGCGTGGCCGTGGAGATAGCGGGGGTGGGGATGCACCCCTTCGGGCGCTTCGACGACCTCGGGCTGGTCGACCTCGGGATCACGGCCGTCCGCCAGGCCATGACCGAGGCGGGCATCGGCCCGGGTGGGTTCCAGGCCGCCTACTGCGGGACGGCCTACGGCGGGGTGGCCACGGGCCACCGGGTGCTCGGCGCCCTGGCCCTGACCGGCACGCCGATCGTCGATGTCGAGGCGGGGTGCGCCAGTGGTGGGGCGGCCCTCCAACTCGGCGCGCAGGCCATCGCCGCCGGGCAGTACGACACCGTGATCGTGTTCGGCGTCGAGAAGATGCCCAAGGGGATCATTCGGTCGTCGTTCTTCGCCCCGTGGCAGGAACAGGCCGGCCTCTCCCCCGCCCCCGCCTACTTCGCCCTCCGGGCCCAGCGCCTGATGGCCGACACCGGCCTGACCAAGGGCGACCTGGCGGCGGTCTGCGTGAAGAACCGGGCGCACGGGGTGAACAACCCGAACGCCATGTGGCAGGAGCCGGTGACGGCCGATGGCGTCCTGGCCAGCCGGGTCGTGTGCGACCCGCTGCACCTCTGGATGCTGTGCTCGCCCAACGAGGGGGCGGCGGCCGTCGTGCTGCGCCGGGCCTCGGGCGACGGTGTCCGGGTGCGAGCTGTCAGCCTCCGCTCGCACCTGCCCGGCAGCGTCCTGTCCGAGGCGACGCCGATGTCGGGCCTCACCGATGACGGCATCCCGGGCGCCAGCGCGTTGGCCGCCGAGGACGCCTACGCCGCGGCCGGCCTCGGCCCCGACGACGTCGACGTGGTCGAGTGCCAGGACACCGACGCCGCCCGGGAGCTGCTCTCCTGGCAGGAGCTCGGCCTCTGCGCCCCGGGTGAGCAGGCCCGGATCCTCGCTGACGGCGACGCCCACATCAGCGGCGCCCGCCCGATCAACCCCTCCGGCGGCCTGCTCAGCAAGGGTGAGCCCCTCGGCGCCTCCGCCCTCGGCCAGGTCGTCGAGCTGGTTCATCAGCTCCGAGGCACCGCCGGCCCCCGGCAGGTCGACGGAGCGCGGGTCGCCCTGGCCCACGTGGTCGGCCGCGGTGCCAACGCCTGCGTCACCATCCTCAGCCACTGACCGTGGGATCTCGTTGGCCCCACGGGGGTCGGCCGGGCAGGCTGCACGGGCCATGACCGTCGCCGAGCCCACCGTCGCCGTCGCGCCGCGGCCGATGGCCGGGGTGCTGGCGGCGACCACTGGGGTCGTGCTGTGGGGCTGCCTGGTCCCGTTGGCCAAGTCCGCCGACGACGTGAACGGGATCGTGCTCGGGTTCCACCGGCTCTGGATCGGCGCCATCGCCGTGCTGCTGGTCTTCTACGCCACCGGCGGTCGCCTCAGCCGCCAGACCCTACGCACCTCGTTCTGGGGTGGCGTCCTGTTCGGCCTCGACATCATCTTCTTCTTCTCGGCCATCAAGCTGACGACGGTGGCCAACGCCACCATCGTCGGCGCGTTGCAGCCGGCCCTGCTGCTCTACGTGGGGGCCCGCTGGTTCGGCGAGCGGGTGAACACCGCCCTGATCGGCCTGACCGTCGTGGCCATCAGTGGCGCCGGCATCGTCGCCATCGGATCGGCGTCGGGCGGGAGCGAGGACTGGAGCCTCGTCGGCGACCTCTGCGCGCTGGCTGCCCTGGCGTCCTGGACCGGGTACTTCATCGCCTCCAAGCGGGCCCGGGCCAGCCTCAGCTCGCTCGAGTACCTGGCCGCGTTCCTCGTGATCGCCACAGTGGTCGTGGCCCCGGTCGCCATGGTCGCCCCCGGCCCGTTCGACCCCGGCGCGGAGGGCTGGCTCATCGTGTTCGTCGTAGCGGTGCTCTCCGGCGGGGTGGGCCACTTCCTCATGAACTTCGCCCACCCCCACATCCCGCTGTACCTCGCCAGCCTGCTGACCCTCGCCGTGCCGGTGATGTCCACCACGGTCGCCCTGCTGTTCCTCGACGAGCCCTTGAACGGCATCCAGGTACTGGGCATGGCCGTGGTCCTGGTCGCGGTCGGCCTCGTGGTCCTGCGCACCGAGCGGGGCAAGGCCGCGGACGCGGCCCTCCTCCTCGAAGCCGAACCCCCCGCGTGACCGGCCCGCCCTACGCTCGGGCCATGGTGCTGCCCACGGGACTCAGCGAGGACGAGCTCACCGCCCAGGCCCTCGCCGCGGATCCCGACGAGCCGCTCAGCCCCTTCGCCGTCCCGTTCCGCACCGAGGCCACCAAGGGCGCCGACCTGCTTCCGGACTGGTACATGCCGGCGGTGGTTCCCGGACGGTCGACGCCCGCCCGCCGGGCCGTCGCCCTCGCCGTCGTGGTCGCAGCCGTGGCCATCAACGCCCTGGGATTCTGCATCACCTACGGGACGCTGTCCGCCGGCTGAGACCGCCGCGCCGGCTCAGTTCACCGCCACCACCAGGCGGTAGCCCAGGTCGGCGGCGTCGGCGTCCAGCACGTCGCCGTAGCGACGCTGCCAAGCCCCGGAACGGAGGTCGGCGCGAAGGCGGTCGATGCCCTCCCGGTAGTCCTCGACCTCGGCCAACGCGAAGGCGGAGATGGCGCTGCGCACCCGGTGGTCCAGGTAGAGCGAGGGGCGCCGCCAGTAGGCGCCGAAGAAGCCGTCGGTGCAGTCGTGGGGCACGGGCACCGGGAGGATCACGTCGGCCCCGATGAGCTCGGCGATGTGCTCGACCGGCACCGCCAGCGAACGTTGGCGCCGCCCCATCTCCGGCAGGTAGTCCCGCAGGAGCCAGAACTCCGACTCGATGACCCGTTGGTCCCACGTGAGCACGATCCGACGGTCCACCGCGACCCGGTTCATCTCGGCCAGACCCGCGCCCACCCGCTGCCAGTGGTGCACGGTGAGGATGGCCATGGCCGCGTCGAAGCTGTCGTCGGGGAAGGGCAGGGCCTCGGCGGTCGCCTGCACGCAGGGCGCCATCGCCGGCACCCGCTGGGCGATCATGGCCCGGGACGGCTCGACGGCCAACACGTCCCGATCGGCGAGCTCGTAGGACCCGGCCCCGGCACCGACGTTGAGCACCGTGCGGCAGGGCCCCAGGGCCTCGTTCAGCTTGGAGGCGATGCGCCGATCCGGCTTCCGCCAGGCCGCGTAGCCCGCGCCGATGACGTCGTAGGCCACACGCCCACCCCCCGCGCCCGACGCCAACATGCACGCAGAGCGTACGTCCTGACCACCGTCCGTGTGGAACCGACCCCGACGATCCGTTCTGGTCCCAGCTATGTGCAACCCAGTGGAGATCGCTGGTACCAGAACGAGTCGGGCGGCGACGAGGGACTAGGCGAGGACGAGGTCGGCGAGCCTCTGACGGTGCCAGCCGCCGGACCCGAGGAGCAGGTCGTCCTGCTTGGCCCGGCGGTAGAAGAGATGGGCGTCGCAGTCCCAGGTGAAGCCGACCCCCCCGTGGATCTGGATCGACTCGGCGCACACGGCGTTGGCCGACTCCGAGGCGAAGCCCATGGCCATGGCCACCGCCTCGGCCCGGTCGGGCTCTTCCACGTCGGAGGTCCAGGCCGCGTAGTGGGTCCCCACCCGGGTCAGCTCGATGGCGTGGAGCATGTCCACCGCCTTGTGCTTGATGACCTGGAAGGTGGCGATCGGCCGGTCGAACTGGACCCGGACCTTGGCGTACTCCACCGCTAGGTGGTGGGCCTGCTCCATGACCCCGAGCAGGTCACAGCACAGGGCTACGTTGGCGTCGTCCACGATGCGCCGCCAGTGGGCGGTGTGGTCCCCGTCGGGGCCGACCCGCTCGGCGGGTCGCCCGTCCAGATCCAGCCGGGCGACCCGGCGGGTGTGGTCCCAGGTCGGCACGGGCTCACCCGGGGGCGCCTCGATGAGGAACGTGCCGATGCCCTCCTGGGTGCGGGCGGGCATCAGCACCCAGTCGGCCGTGGCACCATCGAGGACCACGGGCTTCAAGCCGTGCAGACGCCACTCGCCCCCCTTGCGCTTGGCCCGGGTCCGGACCCGGTCGACCGGGTCACCATGGCCCAGTTCGTCGACGGCGATGGTCCCGCGGGTGGCCCCGGAGGCCAGCGATCGGAGCTGGTCCTCGAGGCCGAGCTGTCGGGCGGCGAGCGTGGCGAACACGGCCGAGGAGAGGAACGGCCCCGGGAACGGCACCCGCCCCATCTCCTCGAGGACCACGGCCAGGTCGACCAGGCCCATACCCAGGCCCCCCTGGGCCTCGGGCACCAGGAGCCCCGTCCACCCCAGCTCGACGAGCTGGGTCCACACGTGGTCAGAGGTGCCGACCTCGTCTTCCATCATCGCCCGCACGTAGTCGCCCGGGCACTCCTGGGCGAGGAAGGCCCGCACCGTCTCCCGCAAGGCGTCCTGGTCGTCGCTGAACGTGAACTCCATCATCCCCCCACAGCTGACACGGGCGTCAGGTACGGACAGTAGTGTTCGGACCCGTGGACTTCGCCTACACGCCCGAGGACGAGGCCTTCCGCACCGAGCTGCGGGCGTGGCTGGACGAGCACCTGCCCAAGTTCCTGGCCGAGTGGAGCGACGAGGATCCCCAGACCGAGGACACCACGGGGAGCCACGACTACGGCGGCCTCCTGCGCTCCATGGAGCGGCGCAAGGCCTGGCAGCGGACCTTGAACCAGGGCCGGTGGGCAGCCATCAACTGGCCGACCGAGTGGGGCGGGCGGGACGCCACGGTGATGCAGAGCGTCATCTACTCCGAGGAGATGGCCAAGGCCCGCACCCCGGGCATCTTCAACGCCAACGGCCTCTGGCAGATCGGTCCCATGATCATCCGCTGGGGCACCGACGAGCAGAAGGACCGCTGGGTCCCCAACATCCTCAACGCGGACGACCACTGGTGCCAGGGCTTCTCCGAGCCCGAGGCGGGCAGCGACCTGGCCAACCTGCGCACCACCGCCGTGCTCGACGGCGACGACTACGTCCTCAACGGCCAGAAGATCTGGATCTCCACGGCCCACATCGCCAAGTGGGGCCTCTTCCTGGTCCGCACCGACCCCGACGCCATCGCCGAAGGGCGCAAGCACGAGGGGATCACCGCGCTCATCGTGGACATGGATGCCGACGGCATCGAGTGCCGGCCGTTGCGAGACATCACCGGCGAGGAGATGTTCAACGAGGTCTGGTTCACCGAGGCCCACGTGCCTGCCGCCTACCGCCTCGGCGGCGAGGGCGAGGGCTGGCAGGTGGCCATGGGCACCCTGGGTCACGAGCGGGTGGGCACCGCCGGCCTGGCCATCACCATGAAGGCCGACCTCGAGGCCATGGTCAACCTGACCCGGGCCGAGAACCCCGACGCCCTCGAGGACCCCGAGCTGCGGGAGCGCATCGCGCGGGCCCACACCCAGATCGAGTTCACCCGCCTGCTCAACTACCGGGCGCTCTCCAAGATCCTCAAGGGCGAGAAGACCTGGCCCGAGGTCCCACTGGCGAAGCTCCAGTGGAGCCACCTGGCCCAGACCTTGGCCGAGCTGGCCGTCGACCTCCTCGGCCCCGCCGGGATGCTCGAGAAGGGTGGGCCTGACGCCGTCGACAACGGGTCCTGGAACCGGCTCTTCGTGTTCCAGCGCTACACGTCGATCGGCGCCGGCACCACCGAGGTCCAGAAGAACATCCTGGCCGACCGCTCGATCCGGATGCCCAAGAAGTAGCGGTTCAGCCCACGTCGGCGAGCCGCGGGGCGGCCCCGGACCCGCCCCGGCACACAATCCCTCCCGGGCCCGCAGACCCAGCGCGTACCGTCGACTGCGTGGAGCACGAGGGTCGGATCACCCGCATCGACCGCGGGCGCGCCCTGGTGGCGGTCGGCGAGGCGACCTACTCGGTGGTCGACACCGGCGCGCTCGACCTGACCGTGGGCGACCGGATCCGCTTCGATGGCGAGACGCTCGTCGAACTCCTCCCCCGCACCTCGCTGCTCACCCGCCTCGGCCACGACGGCAACGAACAGGCCATCGCCGCCAACGTCGACGTGGTGATGCTGGTCGCCGGCCTCGATCGGCCGGTGAAGCCGGGCCGCCTCCTGCGGGCCACCACGCAGGCCTGGGAAGCCGGCTCCACCCCACTCATCGTCCTCACCAAGGCCGACCTCGCCGACCCGGCGGCGACGATCGCCGACCTCGCCACCCAGGTGGTGGGGGTCGACGTGATGACGGTGAGCTCGGTCACCGGGGAGGGGATCGACGAACTGCTCGACCGCCTCGCCGGCCGCACCGCGGTGATGCTCGGCGAGTCGGGCGGGGGCAAGTCCAGCCTGGTCAACGCCCTGACCGAGGGCGATGAGCTGGTGGGCGAGGTCCGGGAGGGTGACGCCAAGGGCCGCCACACGACGACCTGGCGCCAGCTCGTGGACCTCCCGGGCGGTGGGGCCCTCATCGACACGCCCGGCGTCCGCTCCCTCGGCCTCTGGGCCGACCCCGAAACGGTCGAGGCCGCATTCGCCGACATCGCCGAGTTGGCCGAGCACTGCCGGTTCCGAGACTGCGCCCACGACGCCGAGCCGGGCTGCGCCGTACGGGCCGCGGTCGAGGACAGGACGTTGCCCGAGAAGCGCTTCGAGCAGTACCACTCGCTGCACCGGGAGGCCGCCGCCCTCGAGCGCCGGAACGACCCGACGGCCCAGAAGCGCATCGGCAAGCAGTTCGGCAAGATGGTCAAGGAGGCCGACGCCGCCCGGCGGGACAAGGGCGACACCCGCTGAGCGGATGGGGGTCACCACCCCGGGTGGTGACGCTGAGCCCCGGGCCCACGGGACCAGGGAGGCGGCTGACGGCGCCCGGAGCTCAGCCCCGTGTCGTCAGCCTGACGCCGGCCGACCCGCCGGCGATGGCGAGGTCGGACAGGCCGGCCTGCGGTTGGTCGCCGACGGTGGAGAGCAGGAAGGCGAGGACCGAATCCCGCACGGCCGGATAGTGGTCGTCGTCCCCGCCCAGGTAACCGCCGTGGTCGCCCGCCTCGACCGTCAGCAGGTAGGCCGAGGTGCCCACCTCCTGGAACGCCTCGCCACTCCCGGTGTACGCCACCGTCTGGTCGGCTCGGCCGTGGACGAACAGGACGGGCACGGTTCCGGTGTTCCAGACCCCGCCGGGGAACGATGCCAGTTGCCCGGCGATGGACACGACGGCGTCGACCCGCCGGTCGACACAGCACGTGTTGTACGCCATGGCCAGGGCGGTCATCGCGCCCAGGCTGTGGCCCGCGATGACCACCCGTTCGGGGTCCGCCGCGGGGATGGCGCCTTGGCCCTCGGTGACGCCCACGATGACCTGGCGGACCCGACCCGGCTGGAAGGGCAGGGCCCGCAACGCCGCGAGGCCGGCGCTGTCGCTGCTGCCGGGCAGGGCGGGAGCGACCACGACGTGACCCTCGGCCGCGACGTCGGTGATCAGGTCTTCGTAGAACTCGGGGGGCGCACCGGCCCCGTGGACGAACACCACCAGCGGGTACGGGCCCCCGCCACGGGGCTGCACGACAAGGGTCCGCAGACCGGCGACGGTCCGCTCATCGGACCGGGTGCGGATGCCGCTCGCCGCCAGAGGGGCCACCGCCTGCAGTTGCTCGTCGTCGTCGTCACCCGCGCAGCCGACGCCGGTGAACACCAGGAGAAGTACCGTCCCGACCACCGCCGCCCGCCGCGCCATCGTTCCTAGGTCACCCGTTCGATCACCGTGGCGTTGGCCTGACCCCCGCCCTCACACATAGTCTGGAAGCCGAAGCGCCCACCGGTCGCCTCGAGATCGTTCAGGAGGGTGGTCATCAGGCGCACCCCGCTGGCGCCGAGAGGATGGCCGATGGCGATGGCTCCACCCCGGGAGTTGTAGCGCACCATGTCGGGCTGGAACTCGCGGGCCCACATCAGGGCGATGGCGGCAAAGGCCTCGTTGCACTCGACGGAGTCGAACTGGTCCACGGTCATGCCCGAGCGCTCCAGCAGCTTCTTGGTCGCCGGGACCGGGGCCGAGAGCACCAACCAAGGATCCTCCGCGGCGACGGCGAAATGGCGGATGACCGCCCGGTACGACAGCCCGAGGGCGTCCGCAGTGGCCCGCTCGGCGATGAGCATGGCCGACGCGCCGTCCGACGTCTGGGAGGCGTTGCCGGCCGTGATGTCGGGGGCGATCGACGGGTCCCACGACGCCGCGCTGGGCAGCTCGGCCAACGACTCGACCGTGCTCTCCGGGCGCAGGCCCTGGTCCCGGTCGAACACCGCGCCGGTCTCGGCGCCCTCCTCGTCCTTGACCGGGACGGGCACGGTCTCCTTGGCGAAGTGGCCGTTGTCCCAGTTCTCCTGGGCCCGGCGGTGGGACTCGGCCGCGTAGGCGTCCATGTCCTCCCGGGTGATGCCGTAGCGGTTCGCCAGGATCTGGCTGACCTCGAACTGGGTGGGGTGGAACCGCCCGCCGACGGCCTCGATCCACTGGCTCGAGAAGGGCCCGGTGCCCCCGGCGGCATTGGCGCCCATGGGCGTGCGGGTCATCGACTCGACGCCGCAGGCGATGCCCAGGTCGTAGGCGCCGGCGATCACGCCCTGGGCCACGAAGTGCACGGCCTGCTGGGACGAGCCGCACTGGCGGTCCACCGAGGTGGCGGGCACGTGCCAGGGCAGACCACCGGCGACCCAGGCGTTGCGGGCCACGTTGTTGGACTGCTCGCCCACCTGGCTGACACAGCCCCCGACGACGTCGTCGACCCGGCCGGGATCGACCCCCGTCCGGTCGACGAGCGCGTTGAGCGTGAACCCCAGGAGGTCCGTCGGATGCCAGCCGGACAGGGCCCCCTTGCGCTTGCCGATCGGCGTGCGGACGGTGTCGACGATGACGGCTTCACGGGGGGCCACGGCGGCACGCTAGCCAGCGGCCCGATCAGGGGTGACACAGGCGTCAGGTAGGGTCGGCCGTCATGGCTGCGGGGGTTCCGGTGGACGTGACGGGGCGCCCCACCGAGTTGCGGGACCTGGACCTGAGCGGGTTCTTCTCGCCGCAGACGGTGGCCCTCATCGGGGCGTCGGACAACCCGAAACGACCCAACGCGGCCATGACCCGGAAACTGCTGGCCTGGGCCGCGAAGCACGGCGCCGAGATCTACCTCGTCAACCCGAATCGGGACGCGATCGACGGACAGCCGTGCCTGCCGTCGATCGACGACCTGCCGGACGGCATCGACCTGGCGGTGATCCTGGTGGGCGACGCCGTCGACGCCTACGAGACCGTGCTGGCCAAAACGCCCCGGTTCGCGGTCATCTTCTCGGCCGGCTTCGCCGAGACCGGCGCCGCCGGGGCCCGACTGCAGGCGAAGCTGGAACGCCTGGTGGCCACGGGCGAGACCCGCCTGCTCGGACCCAACACGAACCTGAACGCCTTCGAGTCCTTCACCGAGGGCAACCCGGGCCGGGCCGTGGCCCTCATCACCCAGAGCGGCCACCAGGGCCGGCCCCTCTTCCAGGCCCAGGACCTGGGACTGCGGCTGTCAGCCTGGGCCCCCACCGGCAACGAGGTCGACCTCGAGTTCGCCGACTTCGCCCGCTGGTTCGCCGACCAGCCCGAGACCGGGGTCATCGCGACCTACATCGAAGGGTTCAAGGACGGTCGCACCCTGATGCTGGCCGCCGACCACACCGCCCGGCGGGGCGTGCCGATGGTGGTGGTCAAGGTGGGCAAGACCGCCGAGGGCGCGTCGATGGCCCAGTCCCACACTGGCCACCTGACCGGCTCCGATGCGGTGACCTCCGCCGTGTTCCGCCAGTTCGGCGTCATACGGGTCGACGGCCTCGACGAGCTCCAGGACACGGCCACGCTGCTGTCCCGGGCCGCCCCACCGATCGCGCAGGGGGTGTGCATCTACGCCATCTCCGGTGGCACCGGGGCCCACCTGGCCGACCTGGCCGCAGCCGAGGGGCTGACCATCCCCGACCTGACCCAGGCCACCCAGGACGCGCTCCGGGGGTGGATCCCCGACTACCTGCGGGTCTCCAACCCGGTCGACTGCGGCGGGGCACCGTCGACCGACTGGCGGGGGCGCAAGATCCTCGACGCCCTCGTCGCCGACCCGAGGGTCGGCGTCCTCATCTGCCCGATCACCGGGGCCCTGCCGACCATGAGCCGACCGCTGGCTGAGGACCTCGTCGCCGTGGCCGAGACGACCGACAAGCCAATCGTGGTCATCTGGGGCTCGCCCCTGACCGACGATCCCGCCTACACCGAGGTGCTGGTCCCGTCAGGTCTGCCCGTCTTCCGCACCTTCGGGAACTGCGTCGGCGCGGTGAAGGCCCACCTCGACCACCACGCGTTCGCCGCCGCGCTACCGCAGCCCGTTCGCCAAGCCCGTCACCCGCCGCGCCCCCGCCGCCAAGACCGTCGACGCCCTCCTCGCATCTCGTTCCGGTGGCTCCAGTGCGCGCTCCAGCAACACATCCAGCCACCAGAACCAGCGGGGGCGGGCGTTGTCGGAGTTCGAGGGGAAGGGGGTGCTGGCGGCGTACGGGATCCCGGTCACCGACGACCAGTTGTGCCACTCCCCCGCCGAGGCGGTGAAGGCGGCTGCGGCGACCGGGTACCCGGTCGTGTTGAAGGCGTGCTCGCCGGAGCTCCTGCACAAGAGCGATCTCGAGCTGGTCCGCGTCGGGGTCGGCTCAGCGGCGGAGGTGCGACGCACCTTCGCCGAGCTGGTCGACCGCTCCCCCGTCGACCTGGACGGTGTCCTCGTGTGCCCGACCGCGGCACCGGGGGTGGAGTGTGTGGTCGGTGTCTCCCAGGACCCGCTGTTCGGGCCGGTGGTCATGTTCGGCCTCGGCGGCGTGCTCGTGGAGGTGCTGGGTGACGTGACCTTCCGGGTCCCGCCGTTCGACCGGGCCGAGGCCGGGCGCATGATCCGGGAGGTCGAGGGCTTCCCGCTGCTGACCGGCGCCCGGGGACGTCCCAAGGCCGACCTGCAGGCGCTCGTGGACGTGATCATGAAGGTCCAGCGCTTGGCCGTGGACCACAGCCACACCGTCGCCGAGCTCGACATCAACCCCCTCGTCGTCCACCCCGTCGGTGCCACCGCCCTCGACGCCCTGGTCGTGACCCGGTGACGATCAAGGACGCGACAGCGATCGTGGGCGTCGGCCAGACCGAGTGGGGCAAGGGCCTGGCCGACTCGGAGCTGGTGCTGGCGCTGCGGGCCATCGAGGCGGCGCTGGACGATGCCGGGATCGACCCGTCGGAGGTCGACGGTCTGTCCAGCTACACGCTGGAGACCACCGATGAGGTGGACATCGCCCGCAACCTGGGCCTCGGCGACATCACCTGGTTCAGCCAGGTGGGCTATGGCGGGGGCGCGGGCTGTGGCGTCGTGGGCCACGCGGCCGTGGCCGTGGCCACGGGTCAGGCGAACGTGGCGGTCGCCTGGCGCAGCCGCAAGCGGGGTGCGGCGGCCAGCCGGCCGTGGAGCCAGGTGGCCAACCGGGTCGGCGGCTCCCACCAGTGGACCCGGCCCTTCGGCCTGCTCCGCCCGGTCGACGAGATCGCCATGCTGGCCCGCCGCTACCTGCACGAGTACGGCGGCACCCGGGAGCAGCTGGCGGCCGTCGCCGTCACGGTCCGGGAGCACGCCAACCGGAACCCGGCGGCGATGATGTACGAGAAGCCGCTGACCGTCGAGCAGTACCTCGAGGCCCGCTGGATCTCCGAGCCCCTCTGCTTGTTCGACAACTGCCTGGAGTCCGACGGGGCCGCCGCCGTGGTCATCGTCTCCGCCGAGCGGGCCAAGGACCTCGACGTGACCCCGGCCTACGTCCACGGCTTCGCTCAGTCCATCCCCCAGCAGCACCAGGTGATGACCAACTACTTCGGTGACGACCCGCTGCAGGGTCCCGCCTGGGCCTGCGCTGACCTGCTCTGGCGCAACGCCGACCTCACTCCGGACGACGTCGACGTGGCCCAGCTCTACGACGCGTTCTCACCCCTCGTGCCCCTCTCCCTGGAGGGCTACGGCTTCTGCGAACGGGGTGAGGGCCTGGCCTTCTGCCAGGACCGTGGCATCGCCTGGGACGGTGGTCGCCTGCCGGTCAACACCGCCGGGGCCGGCCTGTCCGAGGCCTACGTCCACGGCTTCAACCTGGTCACCGAGGGGGTCCGCCAGCTCCGGGGCACGAGCACGGCCCAGGTCGCCGGCGCCGAGGTCTCGCTGGTGACCTCGGGCGAAGGGGTGCCGACCTCGGCCCTGCTGCTGCGCCGGTGAGGGAGGAAGTGGCCTGACCATCTGACACAATCGTCATATCGTGAACCCGGAAACAGATCTCAGCCGACCACTGGCCCACGTGAAGGCGGACCTGTTCAAGGCGCTGGCCCACCCTGCCCGGGTCCGGGCGCTGGAGGTCCTGGCCGACGGCGAACGCAACGTGAGTGACCTCCAGGCCGAGGTGGGCATCGAGTCGTCCCACCTGTCCCAGCAGCTCGGGGTCCTGCGCCGGGCTGGCCTGGTGACGACCCGCCGCGAGGGCTCGTCGGTGTACTACGCCATCAAGGACCCGCTGGTGGTCGACCTCCTCGCCGCCGCCAAGGCGCTGCTGCTGACCTCGCTCGCGCGAGACCCAGGACCTGCTGGCCGGCCTCGCCGACGACGCCGGGTGAAGCGCCTCCTCCCCCAGCGGGCCGACTACCGCGGCCTGGCCCGCTCGTGGCGGGGGGACGTCGTCGCCGGCCTGACCGTCGCCGTCGTGGCCCTGCCCCTGGCCCTGGCCTTCGGCATCACCACCGGCCTCGGGGCGGCGGCCGGACTGACCACGGCCATCGTGGCCGGGCTCGTCGCCGGCTTCCTCGGTGGCTCCGACGTGCAGGTCTCGGGGCCGACCGGGGCCATGACCGTCGTCCTCGTGCCCCTCGTGGCCCGACACGGCGCCGACGCCGTCGTGATCGTCGGGGCGCTGGCCGGGATCCTCGTCCTCGCGGCCGGGGTGTTCCGGACTGGGCCGCTACCTCGCCTACATGCCCTGGCCCGTCATCGAGGGCTTCACGCTCGGCATCGCCGTGATCATCTTCCTGCAGCAGGTGCCCGCCGCCCTCGGCGTCGAGCGCCCCGAGGGCGAGAACACCGCCGCGGTCGCCCTCCGCGCCCTGGGCGAGGCCTTCAGCGGCGGGACCTCGGCGGCCTTGGGGCTGGTTCTGCTCGTCGCCGTCGTGATGGTGGTGACCCCCCGCCTCCACCGCTCGCTGCCGGCATCCCTGCTGGCGGTGGTCGCTCGCCACCGTGGTCGTCGAGGTCGCGGGCCTCGACGTGGCGACCATCGGAACCCTGCCCTCCGCCCTGCCGGAGCTCGTCCTGCCGTCGGTGGACCTCGGCGCCGTCCAGGGCTACTTCGGCGCGGCCTTCGCCGTCGCCGCCCTGGCGGCGATCGAGAGCCTGCTGTCGGCGAAGGTGGCCGACGGCATGGTCGACGGCCGGGCCCACGATCCTGACCGTGAGCTGTTCGGCCAAGGGGTGGCCAACGTCGTGTCGCCCCTGTTCGGGGGCATGCCCGCCACCGGGGCGATCGCCCGGACAGCGGTGAACGTCCGGGCGGGCGCCCGTACCCGCGTGGCGGCCATGGTCCACTCGGTCGCGCTCGTTGGTCGTCGTCCTGGCCGGGGCCAGCCTGGTCGCCCGCATCCCCCTGGCCGCCCTGGCCGGCGTGCTGATGGTCACCGCCGTGCACATGGTCGAGGTCCGCAACGTCCGCGCCGTCCTGGCCTCCACCCGGTCCGACGCCCTGGTGCTGGTGCTGACCGCCCTGGCCACCGTGGTCTTCGACCTCATCGTCGCCGTCGAGATCGGTGTCGTGGCCGCCGCGTTCCTGGCCCTGCGCAACGTGGCCCGCACCACTGGCGCCACGCTGGCACCCATCGAGACCGAGGTCGACACCGACGAGGAGCGGGACCTCCTCCGGGAGCACATCGTCGCCTACCGGATCGACGGGGCCCTGTTCTTCGGGGCCGCCCAGCGGTTCCTGACCGACTTCACCCAGGTGGCCGACGTCGAGGTCGTGATCCTCCGGCTACCGGACCTGCAGGTGCTCGACGCCACCGGGGCCCAGGCCCTCGGCGCCATCATCGAGGACCTCGAGCACCGCCACATCACCGTGCTGCTGAAGGGCCCCCGCCCCGAGCACGAGAAGTTGCTGCGCACCGTCGGCGCCCTCGACCGGCTGGCCCACGAGAACCACCTGTTCACCGACCTCGACGAGGCCATCACCCACGCCCGCACCCACGTCACCCGCCGTCGGGACGCCGACCTCCCCGAGCTCACCGGTTCCGGTGCCTGATCGAGGCGCCCGGCGCCGCGATCGGGCGCCCGAAGGGCCTAGTCCTGGCTGACGTGGGCGCCGGCGGCGGTGATGATGTCGAGGATGGTGATCGGGCCCTCGCCGGGGTCCCGGGGGGCCTTGCCCGTCCCGTGCTGGGTGATGTCGTGGCCGGCCGCCGCGGCCCGTAGCGCCCCGACCGTGGCCTTCTCCTTCGGGCGGTGGGCGAAGGGGTCGTACTGGAAGAAGCGCATGGCGTTCTCGTAGGTCATCTTGTTGACCTCGTCATCGGGGATGCCGTGCAGCGACTTGCTCAGCAGCTCCGGCGACGTCGGCCACGTCGAGTCCGAGTGCGGGTAGTCACACTCCCAGCAGATCCGGTCCACGCCGATGTGATGGCGGTTCTCGAGGCCGAAGGCGTCGTCGATGAAGCAGAAGATCGACTTCTCGAGGAACACCTGACTGGGGAGCTGACCGCCGAAGTCGGTGCCGGTCCATTCACGGTGGTGCTGGTAGACGTAGTCGGCCCGCTCGAGGAAGTACGGGATCCAGCCGATGCCGCCCTCCGACAGGGCGAAGCGCACGTCGGGGAACTTCTTGAACACCCGGGACCACAGCAGGTCTGACGCGGCCTGCACGAGGTTGACCGGCTGCAGGGTGATCATCACGTTGATGGGCGCGTCGGCCGCCGTCATGATCATCTGCGACGACGACCCGATGTGCAGGCAGACCACGGTGCCGGTGTCGGAGCAGGCGGCCCAGAACGGGTCCCAGTGGTCGCTGTGGAACGACGGCCAACCCAGTCGCTCCGGGTTCTCCGAGAACGTGACGGCGTGGCAGCCCTTGGCCGCCACCCGGCGGACCTCGGCGGCCATGACCTCCGGGTCCCAGATGGCGGGGATGGCCAGGGGGATGAACCGCCCCGGCTCGTACCCGCACCACTCGTCGATGTGCCAGTCGTTGTAGGCCCGGACCATGGCCAGGGCCACGTCCTTGTCCTCGGTGCGGCTGAACAGCTGACCGCAGAACTGCGGAAACGACGGGAAGCACATCGAGCCGAGCACGCCGTTGGCGTTCATGTCCGCGATGCGGGCCCCGATGTCGTAGCAGCCGTCCCGCATCTCGGCGTAGGACGTCGGGTCGATGCCATATTCCGCCGGCGGCCGGCCCGCGACGGCGTTCAGCCCGATGTTGGGCAACTCCTGGCCTTCGTAGAACCAGACGTCGTCACCGGCCTCGTTCTGGATGGCCTTGGGCGCGAGGGCCTTGTACTCCTCGGGCAGGTGCTGGTCGAACATGCCCGGCGGCTCGACCACGTGATCGTCCACGCTGACCAGGATCAGGTCCTCGACGTTCATGGTGTCCCCCTGCGGCCGATCGGCCGGACCCCTGCGGCTCGGCCGCGCATCCTACTTGACGTCTGTGTCAGGTTTCCCCGGCTGGTCCCGGCGGTGTCACGATGACCCTCGTGCTGGAGGGGATCCGTGTCGTCGACCTGACCGGGGAGTCCGGCGCACTGGCGGCTCGGATACTGGCGGATCTCGGGGCGAGCGTCACCCGTCCCGAGCCGCTCGACGGCGGCCACTTCAGCCGCCAGCCCCACCGCCATGCGGCCTGGACCGCACACACCGACGTCCGGCGCATGGCCGCCGACGACCCCGAACTCGACGCCCTGCTCGCCGAGGCCGACATCGTCCTGGCCACCCGCGGCCACGGCGTCGACACCAACCGGGCCCCGGCGGCCGTGTGGGTCCACCTCTCCCCCTTCGGCCTGACCGGGCCCCGGGCGGGCTGGCGGGCGGGGGATCTGGGCATCCTGGCCTCGACTGGCAACCTCTTCGCCACCGGCGACCCCGACCGGCCACCGGTGCGGTGCGCCGAACCCGTCGCGTTCGCCCACGCCGGGCCCGAGGCGGCGTTCGCCGCCCTGACCGGACTGATCACCGGCCGGCCCCAGCAGATCGACGTGTCGATCCAGGAGTCGGTGATGGTCGCATCCATGGGGGCCGCAGGGCCGCTACGCCCGGGACCCGGACCGGGGCCGACGACGCGGGGCCAACATCGGCCGCACCCGGGAGATCTGGCCGTGTGCCGACGGCTGGGTCAGCTTCGGGCTGCGGGGCGGAAAGGCCCGGATCCCGAGCCTCCAGACGCTGAGCGCCCAGATCGGCGACCCGGTGCTGACCAAGCGGGACTGGACCACGTTCAGCCCGAACACGACCTCCGACGAGGACCTGGCCACCATCGAGGAGGCCGTCGGGGACTGGTTCGCGACCAAGACCATGGCCGAGCTCTACGCCCTGGCGTGCGCGACCAACCTCATGCTGGCCCCGATCAACTCCCCCCGCGAGTTGCTGGCCTCCGAGCAGTTGGGGGCGCGGGGTCTGTTCGGGCCTCTGGCCGGGGTCGACGCCGCTCCCCTCGGCTTCGTGCACGTCCACGACGGCCCAGAGGCGGACGGGCCGCCGCCCGCACCGGGGCCGGTCCACCACGCACCAGACCTTCGGCGGATCGGTCGGCGCCTGGACCGGCACCCGGATCCTCGAGTTCGGCGCCGGCGCCGCCGGGCCGATCGCCACCCGGTACTTCGCCGAGCACGGAGCGGACGTGATCCGGATCGAGAGCCGCAGCCGCCCCGACTTCCTCCGGGGCTACGGCGTGGCCGACGCCGATGACCCGGACCGACTCGAGCGATCGCCGCTCTTCGACGCCCTGAACCCCGACAAGCGCAGCATCGCCATCGACCTCAAGCACCCCGAGGGACGGGCCCTGGCGATCGAGCTGGTGAAGGCGGCCGACGCCGTGGCCGAGAACTTCGCCCCCCGGGCCATGCCCGGCCTCGGCCTCGCCTACGCCGACCTGGTCGAGCACAAGCCGGACCTGGTCATGATCTCGGCCTGCCTGAACGGCCAGACCGGCCCCCACCGGGACTACCCCGGCTTCGGCGGCCAGGGCGCGGCCCTCGCCGGATTCAACCACCTGACCGGCTGGCCCGACCGCGAGCCGGTGGGTCCCTTCGGCACGATCACCGACTCGCTGGCGCCCCGCTTCTCCGCCGTCGGCGCTGGCCGCTGCGCTTCTGCGGCGGCGGCGCACCGGCCGGGGCGCCTACCTCGACCTCAGCCAGGTCGAGGCCGGCGTCTACGCCCTCTCACCGTGGCTGGTCGAGTACCAGGTCACCGGCGAAGCCCGGGGCCGGATGGGCAACCGGGCCGACCGCTACGCCCCCCACGGGGTGTTCCCGTGCGCCGGGGACGACCGCTGGATCGTCCTCGCGGTCTACACCGAGCCCGAGTGGGCCCAGCTGGCGGCCGAGGCCGGCCTGGCCCGACCGGAGTGGGCCGACGTCCAGGGACGCCTGGCCGACGTCGACGCCCTCGAGGCCGCCGTAGCCGACTGGACTGCGATCCAGGACGCCGCGGTACTCGCCGAGCGGCTCCAGGGCCTGGGCATCGAAGCGGTGCCCGTGGCCGACTTCGGCGACGCCAGCGTCGATCCCCAACTGCGGATGCGGGGCCACTACGTCACCCTCGACCACCCGGTCCTGGGCCCGGGCGAGTACGAGCGCAACGGCATCCGGCTCAGCGGCGCCCCCTGCGGCTACCTCGCCCCGAGTCCCACGCTCGGCCAGCACACCGACGAGGTGCTGACCGAGGTCCTCGGCCTGGACGAGCCCGAGATAACCCGCCTCCGCGAGGTCGGCGCCATCCAGTAGCCCGTCACCTCCCGCTCAGGCGTCGAGGAGGGTGACGAGCTGGTTCTGGGCGTCGCGGCAGGTGTCGTCGTCATCCAAGGCCCGGTCGACACCGGGGGGGACGGTGTCGCCGAAGTCCAGGTCGGCGGCGGCGAAGGCCCTGGGGAACTCGCCGAAGGCCTGGGCCCCACCGAAGAGCTGCTCGACGGTCGTGTCCTCGTCGAGCGCCTCAGCCGCGTCGGCGGCCTCGCCGAAGGTCGCCGCGGCGACGTCCAGGTCGGCCAGGAGCTCGTCGCGGAAGGCCGCCCCGTCGCGGGTGTCGGGGGCCGGGGTGTCCTCGACCACCGAGCGGTACCGGTCCACATAGACCGGCAGGGCCGCGAACGCCTCCTGGAGGTCGTCGGCGTGGTCCCCGAGGGGAGCGTCGGCCTCGACCTCGCCCGGCAGCTCGTCGATCACCGCGAGGGCGGCCCCGAGGTCGACGGCGGCGTCGGCCACCTCGCCGCAGACGACGGCGACCCAGGCCGCGGGGGCGACGGTCTCGTCCTCGGTGCCGTCCTCCGCGCCGCACGCGGGTAGGGCGACGATGGCCAGCAGCACCCCGATCCACGCCCGTCGCACGGCGCCGGACGCTATCGGTCGAGGCCCGCCGAGGGTGCCGACGAGAGGGCGATCCGGCCGGCGCGGGTCAGAAATCACTCGCCGCGACTTGACGTCCGCCCGATGTTCGGGTTACCTAACGTCCGTGGATAAGGATTCACGCACCAGCGGGGTCGGCCTGCGTCGCATCAGCTGGGTCCGCATCGACCTCACCGGCCCCGAGCCGCGGGCCGAGGTGGCCGGCGTGGGCCAACACCGGCCGGTGACCCGCACCATCCCCCTCAGCGTGGCGAACGAGCTGGCCGCATCGGGGATCCCGACCTTCGTGCGCCGCCCCATCGACGCCGCGCCCGTCACCGATCTGGTCGAGGTGGGCTGAGGTGTACGTCTGCGGCTGCCGGGCCGTCACCGACCGAGAGGTCCACGACGCGGTCCACGCCGGCGCCCGAAGTGCCGCCGAGGTCGCCGACCGCTGCGGTGCCGGCAGTCGGTGCGGCAATTGCGTCGACCTGGTGCTGGCCGTCGTCGAGGCCTCCCGCCCGATGTCGGAGCGGCTGGTCGACCTGCCCGTACTGGCTCCCATCGCCTGAGCCTGGGACACTGGCGCCCGTGCACGGCGACCCCGACATCATCGAGCTGCTCAACGAAGTCCTCACCGCCGAGCTGACCGCGATCAACCAGTACTTCCTGGACGCCAAGATGCTCGACAACTGGGGCATCGAACGGCTGGCCCACCACTTCCGCGACGCCTCCATCGACGAGATGAAGGACGCCGAGCGGGTCACTGACCGGATCCTCTACCTCGACGGCATGCCCAACTTCCAGCGCCTCGGTCCGGTGAAGATCGGCGAGACGGCGATGGAGAAGCTGCGGCTGGCGCTGGACCTCGAGAAGGCAGGCCATCGAGCGGTACAACCGGGGTGTGATCCTGGCCCGGGAGAAGGGCGACAACGGCACCCGCCAGATGCTGGCCGAGCTCCTCGTCGACGAGGAGGAGCACGCCGACTGGCTGGAGACCCAGCTCGACGCCGTCGCGGCCGTCGGCGAGGCCAACTACCTCGCCCAGCACCTCCACGAGGACGACTGACCCGCCCGTTCAGACCAGGGCCGCCGCGAAGGTCGGGCGGGCGCCGGACCACCAGCGGCGGCGCCGGTCGTAGCGCTCCATGCCGCCCATCTCCTCCCACATGGCGATGAAGTTCGGGTCGCCCGCCTCGATCCGGCGCTGTACGAACTGGCCACCCGAGGCGATGACGTCGTCGAACACCTCGAGCAGCTCCCGGCGGCCGGCGCCGTCGAGTCCGTAGGTGTCGGCCACGAGGCGCAGCCGACCGGGCTGGTCCACCGGAGCCCCAACCGAGGCGGGACGCGCTCCAGCTCGTCATCGATCGGGCCGCACATGCGAGCCATCGCACGCCAGGTCGTAGACCGGCCGACCGGGAGCGGCGAAGTCGAAGTCGAGGAGACCGACCGCCACCCCGTCCCGGAACACGACGTTCTCGGGGCACACGTCGTTGTGAACCACGATCGGGCCGCCGACGGGGTCGGCCATCTCGTCGCTCCAGGTCCCGCCCGCGGGGTCGAACGACCGGCCGGCGGCGTGGAACCGGCGCAGCAGATCGGCGATCGACGCCAGCACATCGTCGGTCTGGAACCAGTCGGGATACGGCGGGACCGCCACCTCACCCGGGATGAACACCAGTCGCTCCCGACCGTCGGCGTCGACGCCGACGGGCTCGGAGCGCCAGGTCGAACCCGGCCGACCGCAGCGCCGTCAGAAACCGGTGGATCGACGCCGTGTGTCGGGTTCGACGGCCGCAGCACGTGCGTCCCCCGTCGCACCACCGCCCCGGCGTTGGCCACCCCACCGGCCAGGACCTCGTCGCCCGGCCGGGCGATCACGCTCGCCGTCATCGTCAGCACCACTGGTGAGCTGACGCGGCGACAGAGAAGGCCGCGGCGCGATCTACTTGGCGAAGGCGCTGTGCAGCGGGAAGTACTGGCGGTCCGGGACGATCCCCGGCGGGAGGTTGGGTGCCACGTTCTCCTCGAACCAGGTTTGGCCGTCCTCCTCGGAGTCCCACGTCTCGACCACCCGCCAACCGCCGCTGGGGCTCGGTCCACCGGAGTGGGAGATGAAGCCCTTGCTGGCGCGCATGAGCGGCATCATGTCGCCCACCATCGAGGCGTAGATCTCCTCGGTCAGATTCGGCACTTCACCGATCATCAGAACGGGCACAGGAAGCTCCCTCTCGTGGGCGCCAAGCCAACGCTAGGACACTCACCGACCTCGAGAAGTGGGCGGCGGCCCGAGTCAGGTGTTCTGGCCTCCGAATTGCCTCGCCGGGGAGGAAATCAGAGGCCAGTACCGTCAGTCGCCTTCGCCAGGAAGCCCCGCTCGATGAGGGTGGCCACGGAGCCGAGCGCGTCGCGGTCGGCGGTGAGGTCCCGGGAGGTGACGAAATAGGTGAAGCGCTCGAGCAGGGCCAGGAGGGCGACAGGGCCCAACGGGCCGAGCGCGGTCGTGTCCACCCGCCGCCCGAGGTCGTCGACCACCCGGGCGAAGGCGGCGTCGGCGAGCTTGCGCAGACCCCGGTCGCGGGCGTGGTCCTCCATCCAGGCCCGGATGACGGCACCGTGCCGGCGGTAGCCCTCGACGAAGCCGGCCAACCAGTCGACGAGGGTCTCGCCCGTCGGGGGATCGTCACCCGCCAGCGACGCCACGCCGCGCCACCATGTCCTCGGCTGCCTCGGCGGCCAGGAAGCGAAACAGCTCCTGCTTGTCGTCGAAGTAGAGGTAGAAGGTCCCGTGCGAGACTCCGGCATGGCGCACGATGTCGTCGACCCGGGTGGCGTGGAAGCCACGGTCGTCGATCGCGGCCAGTGCGCCGTCCAGCAACTTGCGCCGGGTGCGGGCCGAACGGGGCTCGGCGTCGCCGTCGGACTCGGTGAGATCGGGATCGGTCGTGGTCATGGCAGCCGGAAGTGGGAGCTGATGCTCGACCGAACCCTACGAGGCGCCGCCGAGCGCTGGGGACCGACTCCCGCGTACGTCGCCACCCAGGGCTGGGCCGTCACCTACGCCGACCTCGACCGGCTGGCCGGCGAGGTGGCCGTGGGCCTGGCCGAACGGGGCCTGACCGAGGGCGACGTGCTGGCGCTGGTGCTGCCGCCGACACCCGAGTACCTCGTCGCGTATCTCGCCGCCGCCCGGCTGGGGGCGATCACGGCGGGCATCAACGCCCGCCTGACCCGTGACGAACGGTCGGCCGTGCTGGCCAAGGCCGAGCCCGTCGCTCGTCCTGGCGATCCCCGAGCTCGCGCCCCGAGGCGACGACGTCGTCGAGGTCGAGCGGGCCGAGCAGGCCGGGGACCTGCTGGCCTCGGTCCGGCGTCCCCGGCGCCGAACCGCCCGAGCTTCCCGAGGACCCCGACCGCCCCGTCGCCATCGTGTTCACGTCCGGGACCACCGGCCTGCCGAAGGGCGCGGTGTTCGCCGGCCGTCAGCTGCAGGCCATCACCGACATCGACGTCGGCGATGTCTGGGGCGGGGGCGGGGCCACGATGGCGGGGACCTCCTTCGCCCACCTCGGCCCGATGACCAAGCTGCCCGGGGTCCTGCGCCGCGGCGGTACGACGCACCTGATGGATCACTGGCGGGCCGACGACCGCCCTCGCGCTGATCGAGCGCCACCGGCTCAGCGGCATCGGCGGGATCCCCACCCAGCTCGCCCTCATGCTGCGCCACCCCCACTTCGAGACCACCGACGTCAGCAGCGTCAAGGCCGTGATCATCGGCGGCGGACCGGCCACTGCCTCCCTGGTGCAGGGAGGCCCGGGACCGCTTCGGATGCGTCCTGTCGATGCGGTACTCCTGCACCGAGGCAGGCATCGGTCTGGGCACCGCGTTCGACGCCCCGCCGGAGGATGCCGAGGTCAGCGTCGGACGCCCCCATGCCGGCGTGGAGCTGACGATCCGCCTGAACGACGAGGTCCTGGCCGACGGCGACGAGGGCGAGGTGTGCCTCCGCTCCCCCGCCGCAATGGTCGGCTACCACCGGGACCCGGAGGGCACCCGGGACGCCTTCACCCGGGACGGAGCGGTACGCACCGGCGACATCGGCTACATCGACACCGAGGGCCGCCTCCGCCTGGTCGGCCGCTCCAAGGAGCGCTACGTGCGCGGGGGCTACAACGTGTACCCCGCCGAGGTCGAGCAGGTGCTGGCCGAACACCCCGCCGTGGCCGAGGTCGCCGTGGCCCCGAGGGCTGACGAGGTGATGGGCGAGGTGGGCGTGGCCGTCGTGGTCCCCGTCGCCGGGGAGCCGGCCCCGAGCGTGGAGGAGTTGCAGGCCTTTGCCGGCGATCGCCTGGCCCGCCACAAGCTCCCGACATCGGTCATGGCGGCGTCGGCCCTGCCACTCACCGCGGCCGAGAAGCTCGACCGCCGCGCGCTGCGCCATCTCGTCGCCGACGAGTAGGCACCGGCGCCGGCCGCTGACCCGGTCGTCCCCGGCCGACGAATACGCCATCGAGTGGTCGGTCGCGAAGCGGTCAGTCGGGCGACGCGTTGCTCGGGCCGACCTGACAGTGGCGTCAGGTGGGGTGGCCGGCCGGGGCTAGCTTCACGGCGTGCACCTGGCATTCACCGAGGAGCAGGAGGAGCTGCGGTCGGCCGTCCGGTCGGTGCTGGCCAAGGAGTGCCCGGCCTCGTTGCCCCGCTCGATCGTCGAGGGCACGGGCGACGCCGACGGACTCTGGGCGAGGATGGTCGGCCTCGACTGGCCGGCGCTGACCGTGCCCGAGGCCGACGGGGGCATCGGCTACGGCTTCGTGGAACTGGCCGTCCTGGTCGAGGAGCTGGGCCGGGTCATCGCGCCGGGGCCGCTGTTCGCCACGACCACTCAGTTCGTGCCCTTCGTCCGCGAGTGCGGGACCCCGGAACAACGGGCCGCCCTGCTGGGCCCGGTGGCCACCGGCGCCGTGACCGGCACTGTGGCCGTCGCCGAGCTCCCCATGGGCTGGGACCTCGACGGCGTGCAGGCGACGCTGCGGGCCGACGGTGACAACCGGGTCCTCAACGGGACCAAGCACCACGTCCTGTCCCCCGAGGTCGACCACGTCGCCGTCGTCGCCCGCCTCGAGTCGGGCGAGCTGGCGGTGGCCGTCGTGCCCACCACGTCGGCCGATCGTCGAGGGGATCGATCCGCTCGACAAGACCCGACCAGTCGGCCACCTGACCTTCAGCGAGGTGGCCGTCCCGGCGGACCGGGTACTCCTCGGCGGCACTGCGGCGGTGACCCGGGCGCTGGAGGAGGCCACGGTGGCCATGGCCCTCGAGACCCTCGGCACGTGCCAGGCCATCTTCGAGGTCACCCTCCAGTACGCCAAGGACCGGGAGCAGTTCGGCGTACCCATCGGCAGCTTCCAAGCCGTGAAGCACCGCCTGGCCGACTGCTACATGCAGCTCGAACGAGCCCGGGCCCTCTGCTACTTCGCCACCGCCTGCCTGGCTGAGGACGACCCGCGCCGGGCCGAAGCCGCCGCGATGGCCAAGGCCGCCGCCGGCGACTGCCAGCGCTTCGTCGCCGCCGAGGGCATCCAGCTCCTCGGGGGCATCGCCTACACCTGGGAGCAGGACCAGCACCTGTGGGTCAAGCGGGCCATGACCGGCGATCTCCTGTTCGGCCGGATCCGGGAGCAGCGCGCGCGCCTGGCCGAGATCCTCCAGCCCGCCGGGTAGGGCCGACGCCCCGCCGGTTGACTCAGACCTCCGGGCCGGAGGGGTCAGTGGACGCACCGTCGGGGAGGAGCGGTGCCCGGCGGGGGACGAGCATCGAGCTGAAGTCGCCCGTGGCGATGATCCGGTCGGCCTCGTCGAGGACCCGCGTCTCGACCACGACCAGCATCCTGCCGGCGCGCACCACCCTGGCCTCGGCCCGCACCGAGTCGCCGCCGCCGGGCCGGCCGAGGTAGCGGACATGGAGGTCCGCCGTCACCAGGCTGTGCGTCTCGAAGTCGAACGGGCTCGCCCGGCTGGCCGCCATGGCCGAGGTCACGTCGATCAGGGTGGCCAGGGCGCCGCCGTGCAGGTTGCCGGTGCCGCCGAAGGCGTCCGGGGCGATCGGCATCTCGAGGACCGCCACCTCCGTGTCGATGCGGACGGCCCGGAGGCCGAGGAAGCGGTGCAGAGGGGAGAGCTGGAGGCGCTCGGTGACCTCGACGGGATCGAAGGAGCCGGGCTGCGGGTCGTTCACCCGACCAGCCTGCCCGACCGGGCCGGGCCGACCGGACACCAGGGAGGACATCGGGGGCCACCCGTCCCCTTTCGGCACGACGCGGCGTTAACCCCCGTATGGAACGCCATGAGACCGACGCCGACGAGGTCGTGACGCGACTCCGCAGTCTGGGGAGCGCCCCCATCGACGAGGCGCTCGCAGCCGAGCACCTCGCCGCCATGCAGACGGCTGGCGTATCGACCCCCAACCGTTGGCGCCGGTACGCGACCGCCGGGGCCGCCACGGTGGCCCTGCTGGCCGGATCGAGCAGCCTGGCCGCGGCCGGCGTCCTGCCCGACGCGGCCCAGGGGATCGCCCACGACATCCTCGACACGGTCGGCGTCGATGTGCCCGACCAGGCTCGGGGGGCCTGCGTGAGCACGATCGCGGCGGGCGACGAGGTGCCCCCGGGCGACGGTCACGGTGACGCTGTCAGCCAGGCCGCCCGGGAGGACTGTGCCCCCGACGCGTCCGCCGACGACTCAGACGGCGGGCCGCCCGACGGCGTGACGACCGGACCGCCCACCACGACCCCTGTCGGCCCACCGGACGGCGTGCCCAACGGGCCACCGGACGGCGTGCCCAACGGGCCACCGGACGGCGTGCCCAACGGGCCACCCGACGGCGTGCCCCAACGGCCCACCCGCCGGAGTCCCCAACGGGCCACCGGACGGCGTGCCCAACGGGCCACCCTCGGATCTCCCCAACGGGCCACCCGATGGCGTGCCCCCCGGCCCGCCGGCCGGAGTCCCCAACGGGCCACCCTCGGATCTCCCCAACGGGCCACCGGATGGCGTGCCCAACGGCCCGCCCGCCGGGGTCCCCAACGGGCCACCCGCCGACGCTCCGGGCGGACGCCCCTGAGCGATGGACCTACGCTCCATGCGTAGCTCCATGCCACTCAGCACCCAGACGCGCGTGGACGTGACGGAGCAGGGCGACGATCCGCCGCCGTCACGTTCGGTGCCGGACGAGCAGACCTCGGTCGACCTCGAGCGCGCCTACCGCGAACTGGCCCCCCGGGTCCTCGGCTACCTCCGCGGCGCGGGCGTCCCCGACCCGGAGAACATGCTCGGCGAGGTCTTCGTCTCGGTGGTGCAGGCCGCGCACCGCTTCAGTGGCGACGACGACGCGCTGCGCCGATGGGTCTTCTCGATCGCCCACAACCGGATCGTCGACGCCCACCGGCGCCGACAGCGACGTCCACTGATCGCCGTAGCGGATCCGCCGGATCAACCCGTCGTCGACCCGGAGCGGCCCGACCCGGACCTCCTATGCGCCCTGGCTGGCCTGCCGGAGGACCAGCGCACGGTCGTCGCCCTGCGCTTCGTGGCCGACCTCCCCCTCGCCGACGTCGCCGCGGTCCTCGACCGCTCGACCGAAGCGGTGAAGAAGCTGCAGCAGCGGGGCCTGGCCAACCTCCGGCGCGCCCTCGGCGGCGGCGAACCGACCTGAGCGGTCAGCCGAAGACGACGGGGAGGGCGGGCGGGGCCCGGAAGATCATGCCGGTGATGTAGGGGGCCTCGGCGTCGGGGTCGACCCGCAGATCGGGCAGCCGGTCGAGGATGGCGTTCATGACGACCATGGTCTCCATGCGGGCGAGGTGGATGCCCAGGCACATGTGGACGCCGCTGGCGAAGGCGATGTGGGGCACCTGGGGCCGGAAGATGTCGAAGGTCTCCGGGTCCTCCCAGCGGGTCTCGTCGTGGTTGGCCGCGCCGATGTTGACGATCACGGTGTCACCGGGGTGCAGCGCCTTGCCCACCAGGTCGACGTCCTGGGCCGCGGTGCGCATGATCGTCAGGAGCGGCGGCTCCCAGCGCAGTGCCTCCTCGATGGCCTGGGGCAGCAGCGACCGGTCGTCTCGGACGGCGGCCAGCTGCTCGGGGTGGGTGAGCAGGCCGAAGAGCAGGTTGCTGGAGGACCGGTAGGTCGTCTCGGCCCCCGCCGAGAGGAGCAGGCGGAGGAAGGCGATGATCTCGTCATCGGTGAGCTGCTGGCCGTCCAGCTCGGCGCCGGCCAACACGCTCACCAGGTCCTGAGCCGGCTCGGCTCGGCGCTCGGCGATGATCTTCGAGAAGTACTCGTGCAGCGCGGCCGAGGCGGCCAGCGCGCGGTCCATGTCCACCTGGACGCTGATCAGCTCGGTGGCCATGCGATGGAAGCGGGGCTTGTCGTCCTCGGGCAGGACGAGCTGGTCGGCGATGACCTCGAACGGGAACGGGAAGGTGAGCTGGCGGACGAGATCGGCCTTGCCGTCGGCGATGAAGCCGTCGATGAGGGCGTTCACCCGCGGGCCGATGACGTCGGTCTCCCAGCGCTCCATCGCCTTGCGGGTGAACGCCTGCTGGATGAGGCCCCGATAGGTGTGGTGCTCCGGCTCGTCCATCTCCAGGATGGAGTGGCCGAAGACCGCCCCCATCACGTCCTCGTAGCCCTTGGACGAGAAGGCGTCGCCGTCCCGCAGCACCGACTGGACCGCCTCGAACGTGTTGGCGGTCCAGACCGCGTTCGGCGGAACCTCGTCGTCGGCCAGCCCGAACATGGCCCGCAGGTCCATCTCGGCAACCGGTGTGTCCCGGCGCAGGGCGACGAAGTCCGGGTAAGGGTTCTCCACCGTGCCCGCCCCGGCGGCCTTGTTGAACGCCTCGAACGGGTCGTAGTCGCCGTCGGCCGTGGCGCCGACATCGGTGGCGGTCATGAGCGGGTCCCCCTCGGGCTACCTGACACAGGCGTCAGCTTCGCAGGGTAGTGGGGCAGGCCGAGCCCATCGCGACTGGCGGCGAGGGCCGGGACTCAGAGCTGCATGTAGAGGTGCGGCTCGGCGGGGGTCTCGTCGCCGACCAGACACACGAAGCCGATCCGCAGGTCCTCATCGCGGATCCCACGCTCGCGCACCCAGAACTCGAGTTGGGAGCGGTCGTCGGCACGCGCCACGGTGATGTCCTCGACCGGCTGGAACACCAGTCGCACGTCGGTCGACAGCGACGACCGCTTCACGACCTCCTGGCAGGCGTCATAGAGGACGCCGACGGCCGGCCCGGGCGTTTCGGCCTCCGCCCGCGGTTCGCGTGTCTCATCCGGCACCGACGCAGGCGGTGTCGACTCGGGAGTCGGCTGAGCCGCCGGGCGCGAGGCCGTTCGCGCCGGCTCGTCCTCCGTCATGGCGATGGCGGCCGTCGCGACCAGAGCGGCGAGGAGGACGAGGAGAGAGCAGGACGATTCGACGGGACCGCCCCTTGTCGGCTCCGTCGCCGTCGTTCTTGTTGTCGACCGTCGCCATCAGACTTGCGATCGCGGTGGCCGTGGAGGAGGCCTCCGGCGCCGCAGGCGTGGCCGACACGAGCCGGGTCATCGGCGTCTCCCGGGGGGTCGACCCGGTCTCGGGTTCCCGGGGGCCGGGCGTGGGGGCGATGGGCGACGCCGACGTGGTGGTGCGGGTCAGAAGCCGATTGGCCCAGGCCGTACCGTCCCAGTACCGCCGACGCGTGACGTCGGCGGGGTCCTGATACCAGCCGGCGGGCGGGCGCTTGGCGGCAGGCGACGACTCATCGGCTCGCTCATCGGCCGCAGGCGACGACTCATCGGCTCGCTCATCGGCCGCAGGCGACGACTCCACCTCGGCGTACCCAACCGCAGGCGAAGACTCCACCTCGGCCCGCTCATCGACCAACGACGACTCCACCTCGGCCTGCTCATCGACCAACGACGACGACTCATCGGCCCGCTCACCGACCGCAGGCGACGACTCCACCTCCGCGTACCCAACCGCAGGCGAAGACTCCACCTCGGCCTGCTCATCAACCGCAGACGACGACTCCACCTCGGCATACCCCACCGCAGGCGACGACTCGGCGTACCCAACCGCAGGCGAAGACTCCACCTCGGCATACCCCACCGCAGGCGACGACTCGGCGTACTCCACCACAGGCGACGACTCCACCTCCGCGTACCCAACCGCAGGCGACGACTCGGCGTACTCCACCACAGACGACGACTCCACCTCCGCGTACCCCACCGCAGGCGACGACTCGGCGTACTCCACCACAGACGACGACTCCACCTCCGCATACCCCACCGCAGGCGACGACTCGGCGTACTCCACCACAGACGACGACCCCACCTCCGCATACCCCACCGCAGGCGAAGACTCGGCGGACTCCACCACAGACGACGACCCCACCTCGGCATACCCCACCGCAGGCGAGGACTCGGCGTACTCCACCGCAGGCGACGACTCCACCTCGGCACTCCGGGCCGCGCCCGCGACGAGAGCGGTCCACTCGTCGCCGTCCCAGAAGCGGCGGGCAGTCGGGTCTGCCGGATCTTGGTACCAGTCTGCGGGCGGCTGCCTGGTCATAGGGCCCTCCCCCTCTCGTCTCGACCAACGGTTCCCTTTGCCATCGGTCCTGGCTGTCCCACTTGTGAGCCATTGCCCCCAAGTGCTCCGTGCGGCCTTGCACGGGCGCCAACCTGCCCACCCGGGCCGGAACGGCGGTTCAGCGAAGGAGGTCGACAACCCCGGTCTGGCGGGACCAGCGCTCGGTGAAGAGCGACCCGCCCGGGGCGATGGCTGCGTCGTCGATGTGGGTCACGAGACGGCCTGGCCCGAAGGAGGCGGTGTCCGGCCCCTCGCCCTGCCGCTCGAAGGTCTCCGGAGGGACGTCGGTCACGGCCGCGTCGCGAGCCGGCGGACGAGCTCGGGCACGACGTCCTCCCAGCGGGCGACGAGGCCGATGTCGACCCAGTCGAAGATGGGGGCGGTGGGGTCGGGGTTGACGGCGACGATGGTGCCGCTGGCCCGGACGCCGACGGTGTGGTTGAACTTCCCGCCGAGGCCGAGGCCGATGTAGAGGCGGGGCGAGATGCTGTGGCCGGTGATGCCGATCTGGCGGGCCCGCGGCAGCCAGCCGTTGTCGGTGACCTTGCGGGTCGCTCCCAGTTCGGCCCCGAGCAGGTCCAGCAGCGGCTGCAGGTCGGCGTAGCGCTCGGGGTCCACGCCCTGGCCGACGCCGACCACGGCGTCGGCGTTGGCCATGAGATCGGAGTCGTCATCCCGGGTGCGCTCGTGGACCACCACGCGGCCACGACACCCGACCAGGACCCACTCCTCTGACACGTCGACCGGATCGCGCGGTGAGGGCATCGGCAGCATCCCCGCCCGGACCGTGGCCATCTGCACCGGCGAGTCGGCGGTGACGACCGCGACGAGGCGACCGCCGAAGGCCGGCTTGAGCGCCTCCAGGCGACCGTTCTCGATGGTGAGGGCAACGGCATCGCCGGTCAGTCCGGCGCCGAGGGCGGCCGCCACCCGGGAGGCAACCTCTCGACCCCAGGCCGTGCCCGGCGCCAGGATCGCCCACGGCCGGGCGGCGGTGGCCCAGAGAGCTATGCCGGCGGCCACGTCCTCCTCGACCAATGGCCGGAGCGCGCCGACGGCCCACGGGCCGACGCCGGTCGGGTCCTCGGCGGCCTCGGCGTGGTCGACGTGCACCACGGTGTCGGCGCCCCAGGTCCCGAGGACCTCGGCGGGCGGGCCGGCCGCACCGATTGCGACAACCGCCCCGGGCAGTCGACCCGCCAGTCGGGCGGCCGCACCCAGCAGCTCCCGGGTGAGGCGGTCCCGGCCGGGCTCGACAACCACGGCGATGATGGGCCCGTCGACCTCTGAAGGCGGAGCGACCGGTGCCACCTCGTCGACGGGCGGCGCCGGATCCAGCACACCCCGGTCCTCCAGCACGGCGACCAGGCGATCGACCTGGCTCCTGACCGGGCCGTCCAAGATCTCGCCCACCCGCTGGACCTCCAGCAGGCGCACGTCGCCGACCGAGGTCGGACTGGCGTCGCTCCCCCACGGACCCGGGCCCAGGTCGGCCGCTGACAGCGTGCGCAGCCGCGCCGAAGGCACGGCGGCCCGGGCGTCGGGCGGCTGCTTGCAGGGGTCGATGAGGCGCTCGGCGCAGGAGAGCAGGGCGGGCAGGGTGACGGCGGCGTCGACCCACTCGTCGTCGTGCTCCAGGCGGACCTGCAGGTCTCCCTCCCCCAGCGTGAACTCCCGGACACCGGTGGCAAACGGGAGATCGAGGAGCTGGGCCAGCTGTGGCCCCACCTGGCCGGTGTCGGCGTCGACTGAGTTGCGCCCGACCAGCACCAGGTCGAACGGGCCCTGGTGGGTCACCGCGGCCGCCAGCGCCTTGGCCGTGGCCAGGGTGTCGGAGCCAGCGAAGGCAGGGTCGCTGACCAGAACACCGTCGACGGTGAGGCGGTTGGCCGCCCCCCAGGCGATGGCCTCCCGCAGGACGTCCTCGGCCGCCGGTGGCCCGAGGGTGAACACCGTCATCGAGCCGCCCGTCGAGCCCGCCACCTCGCAACCGAGGGCGACCGCACGGCGGCAGTAGGCGTTCATCTCGAGGGCCAGGCCCTCGCGGACCAACCGCCCGTCCGGACCCAGCGCCATGGCCTCGAAGGCCGGGATCTGCTTCACCAGCACGGCGATGCGCAAGGGCGTCGACACGAGCCGCACCCTAGGAGCGCCAACCCAGCCCTCCGACGGCACCCGCCTGCCGTTCTGGTACCAGCAACGCGCGCCCTGCTGGAGATCGCTGGGACCAGAACGATGGGGTAGGGCTAGACACGGGGGATGGGGATCCTGGAACAGTTCGCCCTGACCGATCGTGTGGGCATCGTGACGGGGGCCGGAAGGGGCATCGGGGCCGGCACGGCCAAGGCGCTGGCGGAGGCCGGGGCCGACGTGGTGGTCGCCGCCCGCACGCCGGAGGACCTGGACCGCACGGCGGCCACCGTCGAGGCCGCCGGGCGACGGGCGCTGGCCGTGCCCACCGACGTGCTGGAGCGGGAGCAGCTCGAGCACCTCGTGGATTCGGCGGTCGAGACGTTCGGGCGCATCGACATCCTGGTGAACAACGCCGGCGGCTGGCCGCCCCAGCCGGCGATGCGCACCGGCGAGGCGGCGTTCGAACAAGCCCTCCGCTTCAACGTCATCTCCCCCTTCCTGCTCACCCGCTTCGTCGTACCCGTGATGGTCGAGACCGCGGGCGGTGGCGCCATCGTCAACATCAGCAGCCGAGCGGCGTCAATGGTCCAGCCCAACTTCACCGCCTACGGCACGGCCAAGGCGGCGCTCTCGTTCATGACCCGACAGCTGGCGACCGAGCTGGCGCCCAAGATCCGGATCAACGCCATCGAGGTGGGCGGCGTGGAGACCGACGCCCTCGCCTCCGTCCTCACCGACGACACCATCCGCCACCAGATGGAGGCCAACACCCCCATGCAACGCGTCGGCCAACCCGACGACGTCGCCGCCTGCGTCGTCTACCTCACCAGCCCCGCCAGCTCGTGGGTCACCGGCAAGGTGTTCGAAGTCGACGGCGGCGCCGAACACCCCGCCTTCACCATCCCCACCACCCCCCTCTAGCCAACCTACGACGCCGAGGCGATCTACAAGCCCCAGCAGACACAGGGGGAGGCCGCGGTGGCCTTCCGCCGCGACGTTTCGTTCGTTGCGTAGGAGCAAGGGGGACTGCCGCCGCCTCCCCCGACAAGCTCAAACCCGGTCGAGCTCCAGCATCTTGATCGCATTCCCCCGCAAGATCTTGTAGACCGCCTCGTCGTCCAACCCCGCCACCATCTTCTCGGCGTACTCCCGCGAGTGGGGCCAGGTGGTGTCGGTGTGGGGGTAGTCGGTCTCGAAGCAGATGTTGTCGGGACCGACCGCCTCGAGGTTGGCCAGGCCGTGGCGGTCGGCGGTGAAGCACCCGAAGATGCGTCCGTAGTAGTAGGTGGACGGCGGTTCCGGAATCCGGCTCTTGGAGTTCATCCAGCTGTCGTGGTGGTCCCACACCGTGTCAGCCCGCTCGAGGGCGTAGGGGATCCAGCCGATCTGGCCCTCGGAGAAGGCCAGCTTGAGCTCAGGGAATTCGATCAACTTCCGGGAGAACAGCCAGTCACCCATCGACGCCATGCAGTTGTTGAAGGCGATCATCCCGCCCACGGCCTTGGGGGCATCCGGCGACGCCAGCGGCGTGGTCGACGACGAGCCGATGTGCATGCAGACCGTCACGCCGTTGTCGTTGCAGACCTGGAAGAGCGGGTCCCAGTAGCCGCTGTGGATGGTCGGCAACTTCAGGTGGTGGGGCAGCTCACTGAAGCAGATGGCCCGCACCCCACGGTCGGCGTTGCGCTGGGTCTCCGCGGCGGCCAGTTCGACGTCCCAGAGCGGGATGAGGCCGAGCGGGATGTTGTAGCCCCGCGACGGGCCGCACCACTCCTCGACCATCCAGTCGTTGTAGGCCTGCACACAGGCCAGGCCGAGCTCCTTGTCGTCGCCCTCGTAGAAGGTCTGGCCGCAGAAGCGCGGGAAGGTCGGGAACGGTAGGGAGCCGTCCACCCAGTTCAGGTCGAAGTCCTTGATCCGGGCCTCGACCTGCCAGCAGCCGGGCCGCATCTCGTCGTAGGTGACCGGCGTCATGGTCATGTGGGACCGGTCGAACTCGATGTGGCCGGCCTCGTCCTCGGTCGTGGCCACCGCGGGGATGGCCACGAAGCGCTTGTGGACGTAGATGAGCTTGCCGTCGTAGTACCAGGCGTCGCCCCACTCGCCGTCGGGGTCTTCGGTCATGTCGTAGCGGGCGCCCGCCTTGTGCCGGAACGCCCCCCACTTCCTGGCCTCCACCTTCGGGCCCCGCTCCCGGTACTTCTCGGGTAGCCACGTCTGCCAGACATGGGGGGGCTCGACGACGTGGTCGTCCACGCTGATGATCTTCGGCAGGTCCACGGTCTCGAGCGTAGCCCTCTACCTGACACGCGTGTCAGGTACGCGTTCGGGCGTAGTGTCCGGGACCGTGAGTCGACCGACGGCACTGGTGACCGCCCCCTTCCGGGGCGAGGGCCTGGCCACCCTCGAAGGTGTGGCCGACGTGGTCTATGACCCCTGGATCGAGCACACCCCCCTCCAGCTCATGAACGAGGAGGCCCTCGCGGCCCGCATCGCCGAGGAGGGGGCCGACATCGTCGTGTGCGAGGCGGACAGCTGCAAGGGCCCGGTGCTCGACGCCGGCCTCCGGGTCATCGGCTCGACCCGCGGTGACCCCACCAACGTCGACGTCGCCGGCGCCACCGAGCGGGGCATCCCCGTCCTGCACGCTCCCGGCCGCAACGCGGACGGCGTGGCCGAACTGGCGGTCGGCCTGCTGCTGGCCGCCACCCGGGGCATCGTCCCCGCCGACCGGGACGTGCGGACGGGGACCGTGTACGCCGGGCGGCACCATCCCCTACCAGCGCTACCGGGCCTGGCAGATCGCCGGCCAGACCGTCGGCATCATCGGCCTGGGGTCCGTCGGCCGCGCCGCCGCCTGGCGCTTCGAGGGGCTCGGCATGAAGGTCATCAGCCACGACCCGTTCAACGACGCCGCCACCCACGACCTCGACGCCCTGCTGGCCGACGGCCGACGTCGTCTCCGTGCACGCCATGGTCACCCCCGAGAGCATCGGGCTCATGGGCACCGACCAGTTCGCCCGGATGAGGCCCGGCTCGGTCTACCTCAACACGGCCCGGGCCGCCCTGCACGACATCGACGCCCTGACCGACGCCCTCGCCTCAGGCCACCTCGGCGCCGCCGGCCTCGACCACTTCGAGGGCGAGAACCTGCCCGTCGACCATCCGCTGCAAGCCATGACCAACGTGGTCCTGACCCCCCACATCGGGGGCGCCACCTACGACACCGAGGCCAACCACTCCAAGCTGGTGGCCGACGACATCGCCCGCCTCCTGGCCGGCGAGCGCCCCGTCCACTGCGCCAACCCGGAGGTGCTGCGATGAGCGACGCAGTCGATCGGCAGGCCGAACAGGCCTGCACCGCGATGAGCCGTCAGGCGAAGAGCCAACGGCGATGAGTTCGCCCACCCACGAAGCGGTGCTGCAGGCCACCGAGGACATGGTCGCCAAAGGTCTCGTGTCGGGCACGGCCGGCAACGTCTCGGGCCGGATGCCCGACGGCAACGTGGTCATGACCCCGTCCTCGGTGGCCTACGAGACCATGACCGTCGCCGACCTGGTGGTGGTCGACCTCGACGGCAACGTGGTCGACGGCGAGCGAGGGCCCACCAGCGAGAAGGCCCTCCACCTGGCCTGCTACCGGGATCACGAGGAGGTCGGCGGTGTGCTGCACTGCCACGCCACCTACGCCTCGATGTTCGCCCTGGTGCGCCAGCCCATCCCGGCGGTGATCGAGGAGTTCGTGGTCTACGTCGGCGGTGACGTGCCCATCGCCGAGTACAGGCCGACCGGCAGCGACGAGCTGGCCGACGAGATCGTCACCCACCTCGGCGACCGGTCGGCGGCGCTCATGGCCAACCACGGGATCCTCTGCATCGGCAAGGACCCCGCCGACGCCCTGCACACGGGGCTGTGCGTCGAGCACAACGCCCGCATCATCTGGGGGGCCAAGGCCCTCGGCGAGCCAGTGCCCATCCCCGAGAAGAACACCGCCGACTTCACGGGCGTCTACCAGTACGTCCGCGGCAACACCTGGGGCACCTGGAAGGCCTGAACCCGGTCCCGTCAGCCCGACGTGACCCGCTCGACGTGAGCCAGCAGTTCGTCGAGCACGGCCAGGTCGATGTCCTCCAGGCGCCGGAAGCCCAGGCTGGCCGCGCCGGCCTTCACTTTGCCCAGGCGCTCGGCGTAGAGCTGACCGACGTACTGCCCGTCCTCCACCGCGTTGACGTAGAGGCTCACGTTCCGCTTCTGGCGGGCCAGGCCCACCGCGAACCACTCGACGTCGGGCCCCTTGGGGCGGGGCTGGACGAGGTCGCCGTAGCCGACGATCGCCTGCTTCGTGCCACCCCAGAACGTGCCCCGCCACAGGCTCCGGCTGCGCCCCGGCAGCCCGGTCACGATGTGCCGGTCGAGGGTCACCAGGGTCGACCGGTCCGGCACCGGCAGCGCGGCCAGGAACGCGTCGACCGACTCCTCCGTCTGTTCCACGGCGTGAACCTACGTCAACCCCGATCTGACCGCCCTGGGCCGGCGATCGGCTTGTCGACGAGATACAGCATCTCCTAAATTAAGAGGATGTCGAACAAAGGGCCGTCGACGAACGGAGGGCGCACCCCGTGAGCGAAACGGCGCCGGAGGAGGCGATCCGGGCCCTCGCCCATCCCGGGCGTCGGGCGATGCTGCGGCTGGTGTGGGACGACGAGCGGCCGGCCACCGAGCTGGCGGAGGCGGCGGGGTTGTCGAAGTCGGCCGCCAGCCAGCACCTCAAGCTCCTGCGGGAGGCCGGCCTGGTGAAGGTCCGGGCCGACGCCACCCGGCGGCTCTACCGCGCCGACCTCGACCGGGTGGCCGAGGTGGCGGGCTACCTCGACGACTTCTGGGCGACGCCGTTGGAGCGCCTGCGGACCATCGCCGAAGGGGGCCAGCGCATGAAGCTGGCCGTGCAGGAGCTGGTCATCCGGGCCCCGATCGACCAGGTCTTCGAGCACCTGGTCGATCCCCAGCTGTTCGTGCTCTGGATGGCCGACGACGCCACCCTCGACCCCGTCCCGGGTGGCGTGGTGCGGTGGACCCACCCGAACGGCGACAGCTGCTCGGGCACCTACGTCGAGGTGGTCCGCCCGACCCGGGTGGTGTTCACCTATGGGTGGGAGCGGTCCGAGGTCCGGATCCCGCCCGGTTCCACGACCGTGGCGATCGATCTCTCGTCGGGGCTCGACGGCTCCACCCACCTCCGGCTGGTGCACCGCGGCCTGGAGGACGCCGCGGCCGACGCCCACCAGGGTGGCTGGGGCCACTATCTGGATCGCCTGCGGCGCTCGTCCGAGGGCGAACGGGTCGGTCCGGATCCCTGGGCCGATCGGCGAGTCCCGACCCCTGAGGAGCTGTCCCGATGACCGACGCGACCCCTGACGAGCACGAGGCCCGGTTCTGGGAGCTGGCCGAACCGATGCTGGACCACGCGGGCGTGACCCGCTCGACGATGATGGGCTTCCCGTGCCTCCGCGTCGATGGTCAGTTCTTCGGCTCGTTCGACCGGAAGTCCGGCGACCTCGTGGTGAAGCTCCCCGACGACCGGGTCGACGAGCTGGTCGAAGCCGGCAAGGCGCACTCGTTCGCCCCGGCGGGCCGGCGGTTCCGGGAGTGGGCCGCGGTCAGCCCGACGAGGCGACGGAGCTGGCCCGCGCCTGCTCGAGGAGGCCCTGGCGTTCGTCGCCGCCCAGCCGGCACCGGCCGAGAAGAAGCGGCGGTGAGCACGTTCACCGGGTTCCCGACCGATGCCTGGACGTTCCTCGCCGGCCTCGAAGCCGACAACACGAAGGCCTATTTCGACGCCAACCGCGACCGCTACGACGACGGCATCGCCGGTCCGTCCAAGGCGCTCGTGGCTGCGCTGGCCGGACGTGCTCCCCGACCACCTCGGGTGCGACGTCCGGGCGGAGCCGAAGGTCGGCCGCTCGCTGTTCAGGTTCAACCGCGACACCCGCTTCGCCGCCGACAAGACGCCCTACAAGACCCACCTCGACTTCCTGTTCTGGGTCGGCGAGGGCCCGCCCCGCCAGCGGCCGGCCTTCATCATGCGGATCACCAGCTCGGCGGTGCTCGTCGGGAGCCGGCCGGATGGGGGTGTCGGGTGGAACCCGAGACGCCTACCGCGAGGCCCTCGACGACCCGATACGGGGTGCGGGGGCTCGGGCCGCGCTCGACTCGCTGCTGACCTCGGGCGCCGACCTCAGCGAGCCGGACCGAAGGTCGCCGCCGCGTCCGTACCCGCCCGAGCACCCCAACGCCGACCTCCTCCGCCGCGACGGTTTCCACGTGAGCAGGACGTCGGCCCACCCCGCAGTCCTCGCCCCGCCGGCTTCACTGACTGGTGCGCCGACGCGCTGGTTCCCTTCGTCCCGATCGTCGACTGGTTCGACGCGATCGATCGCTGAGATCGCCGCGGCGACCCGCTCAGTCGTAAGCGTCGTGGCGTCGGAGCCACGCCATCCGATGACGGCCGTGATCGATGACGAACGATTGAGCGAGACCTTCGCCGCGCTCTCGAACACCACGCGACGGGCGATCCTCGGGCGGTTGGCCGGCGGGCGGCCACGGTGACGGTGATGCTCGGACCCGACTTCCGGACGACAACGCGACTACCGACCTGACAGTCTTCCGGCGTGGTCGGTGGCAGTGCCTGGGACGAGCTCGTCGACATCGGGTTGTACGACCCGGACGACCCGAAGGCCGACGAGCGGCGGGCGCTCCTCGAGTACTACCTCGGCCGGGGCGTGACGCCGGAGGCAATGGTCGCGGCCGACCAGGAGGGTCGACTGCTCAGCCTGCTCGGTGAGGTCGGCATCCGGCCGGGGCGCGACCGGCTCAGCACCGATGACCTCGCGACCGTGACCGGACTGACCCGCGGCGAGGTCGAGGGTGCGCTGCGGGCCGCCGGCCTTCCCCGAGTGCCGGCGGACCAACCCCACTACTCAGACGACGATCGCGAGCTGCTGCTCGCGTTCGCCGCGGCGACCGAGCTGTTCGGCCGCGACGCTCTCCTTGCCTTCATCCGGACTCTGGGCACTGCGGCATCCCGCGTCGCCACTGCGGCCATCCACCTGGCCCACACCAACCTCGTCGGCGCCCTCCAGCAAGAGGGCGCCACCGAGCTCGAGCTGAGCCAGGCCAACGAGCAGGCCTTCCTGACCCTCGACCTGGTGCCCCAGGTCCTCGAGACGGTGTTGCGCCACCACGTCGAGCACGAGCTCCGCCGGTTCGTGCTCTCCGAGACCGGGACCCACACGGCCACCCTCGCCGTCGGGTTCCTCGACCTCGTCGGGTTCACCGCATCGTCGGCGAAACTCGACGTGCCGGAGCTGGCGGGCGCGGTGGCGAGCTTCGAGACCCTCGCGACCGACCTCATCGGCGAGCACGGCGCCCGGCTGGTGAAGATCATCGGGGACGAAGCCATGTTCGTCACGCATCAGCCCGACGCCGCCTGCCGCCTCGCCCTCGCCGTGCGGGATGCCGTCGCCGGCCACCGGAGCTTGACCGCGGTCCGAGGCGGCATCACCTTCGGCCCCGTCCTCACCCTGGACGGTGACTACTACGGCAGCGGCGTGAACCTGGCCGCTCGGGCCGTGGCCGTGGCCGAGCCGGGTCAGATCATCGTCACCGCGGCAGTCATCGACGAGTCCGGAGCACCGGGTCGATCGATCGGGGCGCACGATCTCCGGGGCTTCCCTGAGGCCGTCGAGCTCTTCGCGCTCACGGGTTGAGGCCGCCGGGTGGGTCCAGCATCGCCGCCACCGACCGGTCACCGTGCCGGCGTTCGAATCCGCGGGCTTCGTCGGCAGAGGTTCCGGACAGGCGGGCCTCGATGACGTCGACCCAGGCCAACCCACTCGGATGGTGGGCATCGGCGTAGAGCGCAGCCGCCGAGGCGGCGTGGATCTCGGCCTCCTCGCCCCGACCGAGGGCCAGCGCAGCCAGGGCCGCCACTACGTAGGCGTAGGCCGCCTCGTCCGGTGACCCGTGCCGCACCAGGAGGTCGATCGCCGCCTCGGCGGCTTCCAACGCGGCGCGGGGATCGCTGTCGCGGAACACAACAGCCTCGACTGCCCGAGTCCGGCCGAGCTCATCGGGCTCACGGGCGGCGGCTTCAGCCTGTACGAGGTGCGCCGCCGCCCGGCTCGGGTCGTCCATGCGCCAGGCGAAAGCCAGCCAACCGTGGGCGTCGGCCCGTGGCGCGGCGGCCTCTGGGCCGACCGCGGCCAGCAGGTCCTCGAACCACAGGCGCAGCGATCCGATGTCTCCCGTCCAATCCCAGAACCGGCCCAGCTCGAGCGCCAGCTCGAGGCCGGCCGCTGGGTCTTCGGTCACCGCCCACGCCAGCGAGGCGTCGAATCCGGCACCGTGGCGCCCCAGTTCGGCCCGCCATGCACTGGGGTCGGCGACCAGCGTCGGCAGGTTCAGGGCCCGCGCCAGAGCCAGGTGGTGGCGCATCCGCTCGCGGCCCGAGACCGGCGCGCCGGACCCGGCAACCGGCAGGGACAACACCAGGTCTCGCAGGGCCCCGGCCTCGGGGCTGACCGGCAGGACCGGTCCGAGCGGCGTACGGGCCCGGCCATGGGCGAGGACCTCCGCGACGAGCCGACGCAGCTGCGGCCCCGGCTCGACTCCCCGATCGGCTGCGGCCTGGCGATGCTCCTCGGCCCGGAGCAGCGCGTCAGCCGCCCGGTGCTCGACGGCCAGGGCCCACACCAGGGCGACAGCCAGTGGCTCGGACTCGAGCCAGGATCGGGGGTCGCCCTCGAGGAGATCGATCACCTCCCGGGGCCGACCGGTGGCCCGACAGACGTCGACGACGACCTCGATGGCGCTCCGTCGTAGCGACCAGGCCCGGTCGATGGCGGCCAACAGGAACGGGTTGGCGCCGAACTCCTCGAACGGACCACCCGCCCAGAGGTCGAGCGCCCGACTCCCGAAGTCCTCGGCGTCGGTGGCCTCGCCACCGGCCAGGGCGCGCCGGGCCCGCCGGACGAAGTTCTCCAACTCGTCGAGGTCGAGCCCACCCACCGGCAGGTCGAGGCGGTAGCCCGGCGAGCTGGTCACCAGCGTCGACTCGGTCGGACCGGGGGCCGCGTCGAGGGCCCGGCGGAGGTGCGCGACGTACTGCTGGACCGTGTTCTGCGGGTCCTGGGGCCGCTCGTCTTCCTCCCACAGGGCATCGACGAGGCGGTCGACCGGAACGGTCCGGCGATGGTCAGCCACCAGGACCGAGAGCAGCAGGCGCTGACGGCGGCCGGTCACGCGGACCGGTGCGCGGTCTCGCCAGACCCGGAGCGGGCCCAAGCACCTCGACCCGGATGGTCTGTCCCACCGCCACGAGCGTACGGCGGCGATCCGGACCGTTCAGGAGACCCACAGGAGACCAACAGCTCAGGTCGGCACGATCACCCGGTCCCGACCCACACCGAGAGGAACCTCATGGACACCATCCCCAGCACCGGAACCGCCCGACGCAGGATCGAGGCCCCGGCGGAGGTCATCTACGACCTCGTCGCGGACGTCGCCCGCATGGGCGAGTGGAGCCCGGAGTGCGCCGGCGCCGACATCGACGCGGGAACGGTCTTGACCGAGGGCGCCACCTTCACCGGCCGCAACGACCGTGATGGGGCCGGCTGGACCAGCCCGTGCGTGGTGGTGGCCGCGGAGCGACCCCACCGCTTCTCCTTCACCGCCGGCGACCCGGAAGCGGCCACGACCTGGACCTACGAGCTCACGTGGCTCGACGAGACCTCGACGGAGGTGACCGAGTCCTTCGACAGCGTGGCGCTGCGGACGCCGTCGATCGCGGCCCAGCTCGACGGCCGCCACCAGCAGCTGCTGGGTGACCTCGCGACCACCCTCGACGCCCTCGCGAGCGTCGCCGAGCGGGAGTCCGACCGATGAACGCGGTCGGATCCGCCGACGACGACCATCCGGGGTGGCGGCGCGCCACCCTCGTCGCGCTCGGCGCCTGGGGCGCCATGCACGTCCTCGGCGGTCTGAGCCTCGTCGTCCAGGCAACCACCGACGGGAGTCGAGCGGCCCTCGAGTCGTTGGCCGGCTCGGCCCCGCCCGAGGACGTGCCCCTGGACCCAGGACCGGTGGTCGAGGGCGTGCTGGCCTTCCACGGAGCCGACATCGCCGCGGCCGGCCTGGCCGTGCTGTGGATCGCCACGGTCACCGCTCGTCGCCGCTGGCCCACCGGCGTCGGCCCGGCCCTCCTGCTGGTGACCGTGCTCGACCTCGGCCTCGTCGCCTTCCTGGTCGCCCCGGGTCACACGCCGAGCTCAGACGGGATCTGGGGACCACTGTTGCTCGTCGTGGCCCTGGGGTCCGCCGTACTGGCGGGCTGGCGGCCGGGGAGCATCAGCAGTAGGGGCGGGCCAGGGTGAGCAGGAAGTCGCCCGCCGGGTCGGTCCAGCTCGCCTCGACGACGAACCCCGCCTGCCAGAGCTCCTCGCGCAGGCCGTCGGGAGTGAACTTGGCCGAGATCTCGGTCCGGATCTCCTCACCCTCGGCGATGTCCAGGTCCAGGTCGAGGCCGTCGACCCGAACGTGCCGGGCCCGGCTCGACCGAAGCCACATCTCGATCCAGGACTCAGCGGGGTTCCAGCGGGCCACGTGCTCGAAGGCGCCGACGTCGAAGTCGGCATCGAGCTCCCGGTTCACGACCCGTAGGGCGTTCCGGTTGAACTCGGCGGTGACCCCGCGGGCATCGTCGTAGGCCGCCACCAAGCGGTCGGGGTCCTTGACCAGGTCGGTCCCCAGCAGGAACCACTCGTCGTGGTCCATCGAGGCGTCGAGGTCCATCAGGAAGCGACGGCGCTGCCCCGGGTCGAAGTTGCCGATCGTGCCCCCGAGGAAGGCGATCAGCCGGCGTCCCGTCCGGGGGATCCGGGCCAGGTGGCGGTGGAAGTCACCGACCACCGCCCGCACCGACAGGCCGTACTCGATCGCCAGCGATGCTGCGGCGGCGCGCAGGGTCTCCTCGCTCACGTCGAAGGGCACGAAGCCTTCGAGGTCGCCCTCGGCCAGCATCGCCTCGATGAGCAGGCGGGTCTTGTCCGAGGTGCCCGAGCCCAGCTCCACCAACGTCGACGCGCCGGCGAGGCGGGCGATGTCACCCGCGTGCGACGACAGGATCGCTCGCTCGGCGCGGGTCGGGTAGTACTCGTCGAGGCGGGTGATCTCCTCGAAGAGCTCGCTGCCCCGCTCGTCGTAGAACCAGACCGGGGACAGAGCCCTCGGCGTCGAGGTGAGGCCCTCGAGCGTCTCGGCGTCGCGGGCCTCGGCCCAGTCGGCGGCATCGAGGTGGACGTCGACGGCCACGGTCGCGCTCACCGCGGACCTCCCTCACCGCGGGCCAGTCGCAGCCCGGCGAACACCCACTGGGCGCCGGGCGGGAAGAAGTTCCGGTAGGTCGGGCGCACGTGGCCGGCAGGGGTGACACAGGACCCGCCCCGCAGGACGTGCTGGCCGACCATGAACTTGCCGTTGTACTCACCGACCGCGCCGGCGGCGGGGCGGAAGCCCGGGTAGGGCAGGTAGGCCGAGGAGGTCCACTCCCAGACGTCGCCGAACAGCCCGAGGTCACCGGGTGGGCCGGTCTCCGGCCGCAGCCGCTCCGGGTCGAGCGACCGGCCCTGGACCGGGTGGCTGGTGGCCACCGCCTCCCACTCCGCCTCGGTCGGGAGCCGGGCCCCGGCCCACCGGGCGTAGGCGTCGGCCTCGTAGTAGCTCACATGGACCACCGGCCGGGACAGGTCCAGCGGATCGGCCCCGGCCAGGGTGAACTCGGTCCAGCCCCCGTCGTGCCACCGCCAGTAGAACGGAGCGGTCGCGGCGGCGGCCCGGACGGTGGCCCATCCGTCCGACAGCCAGAGCTCGGGACGTCGATAGCCGCCGTCGTCGACGAAGGCCAGCCAGTCGCCATTGGTCACCGGCCGGTCGGCCAAGGCGAAGGGCTCGAGCCACTCGCTGTGACGGGGCCCCTCGTTGTCGAACGCGAACCCGGCACCGTCGTGACCGACCTCGACGAGGCCGCCGGCGTGGTCGACCCAGCTCTGGGGCCGAGCCGGACCGCCGGGCCCGGTGACGAGCTCCCGGTACGCGGGACGCAGCGGGTTCAGCGACAGGACGTGCTTGATGTCCATCAGCAGCAGTTCCTGGTGCTGCTGCTCGTGGTGCAGGCCGAGCTCGACGAGGCCGAGGGCGTCCTCGGGCGGGTCGGCGAGCAGCTCGTCCATCGCCTCGTCGACGTGACGGCGGTAGACCCCCACCTCCTCGGCGCCGGGCCGGGTCAGCAGGCCCCGTTCAGGTCGGGGGTGCCGGTCCCCCACCTGTTCGTAGTACGAGTTGAACAGGTACCCGAAGTCCGGGTGGAAGGGCTCGTAGCCCGGCAGGTTCGGGGCCAGGACGAACGTCTCGAAGAACCAGGTGACATGGGCCCGGTGCCACTTGGTGGGACTGACGTCGGCCATCGACTGCACCGTCTGGTCCTCGGCGGACAGCGTCTCGGACAGGGCCTCGGTGCAGGCACGGACCCGTCGGTACGACTCGATGGTGGGCGCGACGGTGGTCGGGAGCGCGGTGGTCGTCGGCATCGAGCGCCGCTACCCGAGGGCGAAGCGCGAAGCGACCCAGTCGTCGTTGCGCCACGAGTCGAGCCAGCAGCAGATGGCGCTGGCGGGTCGGGGATTCTCTGAACCCAGCATCAGTCCTCCATTGGGAATGGTTGCCTGGACAGTACGTCGCTAGCCGTCGTCACGTATATCAGCCGCGACCGCCTGTGGGTACCGGACCACCGCGGCCCAGAGCACGTCCGCCGGCCCCCGGGCGCGCGGGCCGGCGTCAGTGGCGGCACGCGGGGCCGTGGGCATGGACGGTGTCCATCCCCAGCTTCGATCCCAGGATCCCGCGCCGGGCATAGAGGTGCACGGCAGTGCAGTACTGCCCGAACCGGGGCGCCACCAGCACCCTGATCCCGTTGATCAGGTTCACCTCGTAGGGCTGGAGGTTCTTGTGCTTCGTGTTGGTGTCGACCGACACCTCGAGGTCTTTGCCTCAGCCGACGGGAGCGATGAAGTCGAGCGCGACCACGCCCCCCTTCGACTCGATCAGGGCCAGGGCGTCGTCATCGATCCGGATCTCCATGGCCAGGTGAACCCCCCGGGGCCACCCGCTCTTCCCCGGCTGATCGCGATCACGGCACCACCAGGTCGTTGAGCGCGTCCTCGACGCCCCGGTGGAAGGTCGGGTACGCGTAGATCATCGAGCGCAGGTCGGCGATCGGCACCCGGGCGTGCACGGCCAGGGCAAGTAGGCCGAGCACCTCGCCGCCCGCCGGGCCCGCCGAGGTGGCGCCCACGAGGACGCCGAGGTCGGCGTCGGCCACGAGCTTGATCAGCCCGTCGTTGCCCACGGCGTGCAACCAGCCCCGGGCGGTGCTCGGCACCTGGGCCCGGCCGACGGCCACCCGGACCCCGGCGGCGACCGCATCGGCCTCGTGGAGCCCCACCGACCCCACCTCCGGGTCGGTGAAGGTGACCCGGGGGACGGCGTGGTACTCCGCCTCGGCGTGGTCCACGCCGAGGATGTCGGCCACCGCGATCCGGGACTGGTACATGGCGACGTGGGTGAAGGCGCCATGGCCGGTCACGTCGCCGACGGCCCACACGCCCTCGGCCACCCGGAGGTGACCGTCGGTCGGGGCGGCCCGGGCCGACTCGTCGACGCCGACGGCACCGAGACCGACGGCACCGAGGTCCACTCGGCGACCGGTCGCGACCAGCAGGCGCTCGGCGGGGAGCTCGGTGCCGTCCTCCAGGGTGACCCGGATGCGGCTTCCGTCGCGTCCGACCTGGACGGCCTTCGCCGAGGTGTGCACGGCGATGCCCTCCGCCCTGAACACCTCTGCCAGCAGTTCACCGACCTCGGGCTCCTCCAGCGGCAGCAGCTGGTCGAGGGCCTCGACCACGGCCACGCCGGCGCCGAAGCGGGCGAAGACCTGCGCCAGCTCCAAGCCGACGGCCCCTCCTCCGAGCACGACCAGGGACGACGGCACCTCCTCGGCGGCGATCGCGTCCCGGTTGGTCCAGTACGGGACGTCAGCGAGGCCCTCGATCGGCGGGATGGCGGGCCCGGCCCCGGTGGCCACGACGATCCCCCGTGTGGCGGTGATCTCCTGGTTGCCGGCCTGCACCCGGCCCGGGGCGACGATCCGTCCTGTGCCCCGCAGGAAGCGGCCGCCCTTGCCCTCGAAGCGCTCAACGGCGACGGTGTCGTCCCAGTTGTCGGTCGCCTGCTCCCGGATGCGCCGGGCAACGGGCGCCCAGTCCGGTTCGACATCGGCCTTGCCGGCCTGACCGTCGATCCGGCGGGCCTCCTGCAACAGGTGCGCCGCCCGCACCATCATCTTGGAGGGCACGCACCCCCAGTAGGGGCACTCGCCGCCGACCAGTTCCCGGTCGATCCCGATCACGTCCAAACCGGCCTCGGCCAGCCGACCGGCGACGTCCTCGCCACCCGGCCCCAGGCCGATCACCACCACGTCCGCGGATTCGCTCATGCCCCCGAAACCCTGGCAGGCCGGTGGCTGTTCCGCCAGAGGTCGGGGGAATGCCGTGCGACCCCGCCGTGGTTTCCGTCCCGTGCGTACCCGACCGAGAGCCCTCGCCGGCGAACAGCTCGAGGCCGTCTCCCACCTGGATACGTTCTGGTTCGCCTGGGCGGCGTTCCTGCCCGACACCCGGGTCTTCCCGGACGAGGAGTGACCATGGACATCGGCGATCACGTCGGGGACATCACCCTGGAGACCGCCGCGGGTGACCGCACGGCGCTCTCGGACCACCTGGACTCGATCCTGGTGGTCCAACTGCTGCGGTACTACGGCTGAGTCCCCTGCCTCGCCTTCCTCTCGCAGTTGCGGGAGGCACAACCCGAGCTCACCGCCAACGGAGCGAAGATCCTGGCGGTCGGCACGGGCGCGCCCTTCCAGGCCGAGCACCTCATGGCCACCGAGTACGACTTCGAGTGCCTCGTCGACCCCGAGCGCAACCTCTACCGGGCCCTCGGGATCGAGCACATCGCCCTCAACCAGTGGTTCCGGATCTCGACCTGGCGCAAGTACCTCCGCTCCCGCGGTCGGGCCAAGCAGGGCCGGGTGACCGGCGACCCGCTCCAAGCCCCCGGGGTGGCGGTCATCGACACCGACGGCGTCGTGCACTACCTGCACCGGGGCGTGACCCTGGCCGACTACCCCACCGTCGACGAGGTCCTCGACGCCGTCCGAGGGATCAGCTGATCGACCTCGCCTGGTCAGGCTGAGGTCGCTACCGCCTTCAGTGGACGGTACGCAAGGCGAACCAGGCGAAGGTCAGGCAGGCCAGGCCGCCGACGAACCAGCGAGGTCACGCTTGCGGCCCGGCCCGCGTCTCACGCGGGCCGGGACCGACTCACTCCGTCGACTCAGTGGCCTCCGTCGGCTTCGCTGCGCCCTCGTCGCCGTCCACGGGCACGTCGGCCACGTGCATGGCGCCGTAGCCCTCGTCGTCGGGGATGCCGTGCTCGCCCCTGCTGAGGGCGAACTCCTCCTCGGGGGAGAGCACCAGCTTGGTGCGTCCGGTGAGCCCGAAGTACAGGAGCCCGGCGGCGAACCACAGGATCATCCCGTACACGCCGGGCCGGTAGTCCGAGTTGAACGGCAGGACCACCAGGGTCACCGCCGCGATCACCCCGGCCACGACGGCCCCGGCGATGCCCAGGGGGCTGCGGTACGGCCGGTCGATCTCCGGCATCTTGCGCCGTAGGATCACGAACGACGCCATCTGCATGATGTAGGAGATCACCGCGCCGAACACCGCCATGTAGAGCAACGCCCCGCCGACGTTCGGGTTGTCGCCGAACTCGTGGAGGATCCACGCGAAAGCGAAGCCGAGCACCGCGCCGATCACGAGGGCCACATGGGGCGTCTTCCGCTTCGCATCGGTCACCGACATCCAGTGCGGGAAGTAGCCCGCCCGCGACAGCGAGTAGATGTTGCGCCCGTAGGCGTAGATGATCGTGTGGAAGCTGGCGACCAGCCCGGCCACGGCCATCAGGCCCAACAGGTTGGCGGAGGTGTCACCCCCCAGTGTCGTCCGGAAGCCGTCGAGCAGCGGCTCCGCGGACTCTCCGATCCCCAGCGCGCCAGGCGACACGCCGGTGTTCAGGATCAGGGTGAGCACCCCGAAGACGATGAGGGTGAGGATCCCGTAGATCATCCCCTTGGGGATGTCCTTGCGGGGATCATGGGACTCCTCGGCGGCCAGCGGCAGCTCCTCGATGGCGAGGTAGAACCAGATGGCGAACGGGAGAGCGAACAAGATGCCCTTTCCCCCGAACGGCAGGAAGTCCGAGTTGCCGCCCTCGGGCGGGATGTTCGAGAGGTTGTCGGCATCGAAGTCGCCGATGGCCGAGATGAAGAACACGGTCAGCACGATCAGGGCCAGGAAGCAGATGACCACCGAGAACCGGAAGCTGGCCTCGACCCCGATGTAGTTCAGCCCGACGAAGATCACGTAGAACACCGCCCACCAGAGCGGCTGGGGCAGGTCGACGTCGAAGGCGTCGATGAAGATCGCGTCCATGTAGGCGCCGATGCCGACGACGATGACCGCCGGGGTGACGACGTACTCCATGTTCTCCGCCAGTCCGGTGATGTACCCGCCCCACGGGCCCATGGCCGAGCGACCGAACGAGTACGCACCTCCCGTGTGCGGCAGCGCCGGTGAGAGCTCAGCGATCGAGAAGCAGAGCCCGAGGTACATGATCGTGATCACGCCCGTGGCGATCAGCAGCCCCCCGAACCCGCCCTCCAACAGACCGAAGTTCCAGCCGAAGAAGTCACCGGAGATGACCGCGGCCACCCCCAGTGCCCACAGCGACCAGGCTCCTGCGTGCCGGCGCAGCCCGCGCTGGTCGAAGTAGTCCTGATCGGCCTCCCGGTATGTGACCGAGCCGACCGTCCGTCGTGCTTCTGCCACGACGTCCCCCTCCTGTTGTCGCCACGATCCCCCCGACCGTGAACCCGCAGAGTCAAGTCCCCGTCGGGTACCACGTCAACTGATCGCGGTCCGCCGCGCCCCGTGTACGCTACCTGACACGAGCGTCAGTTTCGTCTCAAGGGGGAGCCGGTGACATGACCGACGTCGACCTCGTCCGCCTGGCCGAGCGCAGGGGCCGCCTGGCGCCCGAGCCCTCGGTCGATCCCGTCACCGCCGAGGTCATCCGCAACTCGATGGAGACCGTCTGCTTCGAGATGGCCCAGTACGTCTCCCGCACGGCCACCACACCGATCCTCAACCAGTCCAACGAGCGCAACGCCACCGTGCTCGATGCCCAGGGCCGCCTCGCCGCCCTCTCGGTGGGGATCCCCCAGTTCATGCTGACCAGCACCTTGCCGGTCCGCTTCGCCCTGGACTTCCTCGGCCCCGAGGAGTTCCGGGAGGGCGACGTGTTCGTGGCCAACGACCCGTACCACGGCGGCGGCCACCTCCCCGACTACAACGTCTTCGCCCCCGTCTACGGCACCCAGCCCGACGGCACCCGACGCATGGTCCTGATCTGCTCCATCCAGTGCCACCACGGTGACACCGGCGGCTCGGTCCCCGGGGGCTACAACGTCACCGCCGCCGACATCTGGGGCGAGGGCTCCCGCTGGCCGGTGATCAAGGTCATCGACCGGGGTCACGAGCGCCGCGACGTCCTCTACGCGCTGACGGTGAACAACCGCCTGCCCGACTACATCGGTGATCTCCGGGCCCAGATGGGTGCCGCGCAGATGGCCGCCGAGCGTCTCGGGGCGATGATCGACCGCTACACGGTGGCCACCGTCGAGGAGTCGGTGGACTACATGATCGACTACGCCGCCCGCCGCTTCCGCGAGGAGGTCGTGTCCTGGCCCGACGGCAGCTACGAGGGCGATGCCTACGTCGACCACGACCCGCTGGGCAACCCCGACATCCACCTCCACGTGAAGATCTCCGTCGACGGCGATCGCCTGGTCATCGACTACACCGGCAGTGACACCCGGGACGAGATCCAGGCCTGGTCCACCTACGGCAACACCCGGGGCTACACCGTCGCCCAGATCGCCTCGATGATGGACCCCGAGATCCCCAAGAACGAGGGGTTCTTCGACTCCCTGGAGCTGATCGTCCCCTCGGGCTGCGTGCTCAACCCGGCCCCGGGCAAGCCGGTGTCGGCCGGTACCCACCACCCCGGCGCCGACATCGGCGAGGTCATCGCCGTCACGATGCAGAACGTGTTGCCCGAGCGGGCCGTGCCCCAGACCTACAAGACCGGCATCCCGACCATCATCCGGGGCGTCGACCCCCGCACCGGCCAGACCTTCACCGACCACTCGGCCGAGGTGTACGCCGGGTGGTGCAACGCGGCCAAGGGCATGGACGCCTGGGGCTGCCAGGCCGCCAGCTTCGGCAACCTGTGGAAGGCCACGGCGGAGATCAACGAGAGCCTCTTCCCGCACATCCAGTGGAGCCGGGACTACCGGACCGACTCGGGAGGGCCGGGCCAGTGGCGGGGCCTCTGCGGCAGCCACTACCGCAAGGAGGTCCGGGTCCCCAGCCACGTCTACACCTATGTGGTCGGCATGAAGTACCCGATGCCCGGCATCGCCGGGGGTGGTCCGGGTGAGCCCAACGCCATGGTGCTGCGGGCCGACTCCGACGAGCCGTACCGGGTCACCCACACCGCCGACTGGGTCCCCATGGAGGCGGGCGACATCGTGCAGTACGACTACGGTGGCGGGGGCGGCTGGGGCGATCCCCTGGACCGGGACCCGCAAGCGGTGCTCGACGACGTCCTCGACGAGTACGTCAGCGTCGCCGGCGCCGATCGGGACTACGGCGTGGTGCTCACCGGCTCGTCGGAGGACCTGACCCTGGCCGTCGACGACGAAGCGACGAAGGAGCTCCGGGACCGACGCCGTGGCTGACGGCTACCGGATAGGCGTCGACGTCGGGGGCACGTTCACCGACCTCATCGCGGTCACGCCCGCAGGCGAGGTCGTGCTGGACAAGACCCCCTCGACCCCGAACGACCAGTCCGAAGGGGTCATGACCGGCCTCGGGGAGCTGGCCGAGCAGTTCGGCCTGAGCTTGGGCGAACTCTGCGACCAGACCGACATCCTGGTGCACGGCACCACCACCGCCGACAACACGATGATCGAGATGGACGGGGCCACGACGGGCCTGCTCGTCACCGAGGGCCACCGCGACGAGATCGAGATGCGTCGCGTCCACAAGGAGCAGATCTGGGACCCGGCCGCGCCGGCGCCCATCCCCATCGCCCGGCGGCGGGCCCGCATCCCGATCCCCGAACGGGTCGACTTCGAGGGCAACGTCCTGCTCGAGATGGACGAGGACGCGGTCCGCCGCGGCGTGCAGCGACTGAAGGCCCTGGGCTGTGAGTCCATCGCGGTGATGTTCCTGTTCAGCTTCGTGAACCCCGATCACGAGCTCCGGGCCGCCGAGATCGTCCGGGAGGAGTTCCCCGATGTCGACCACCTCTCCCTCTCCCACGAGGTCATGCCCCGGGGTCCGGAGTTCGAGCGGGTCTCGACCACCCTGGTCAACGCGTACGTGGCCCCTCGCATCGCCCGCTACGTCGACAACCTGTCGGCCACGCTGCGGCGGGCGGGCTACCGGGGGCCGCTGCTGATCATGCAGTCGACCGGTGGCGTCATGCCCCCCGAGCACGTCCGCGGCCAGGCCGTGAGCCTGCTGGGCTCCGGGCCGACCGGTGGGGTCATGGGCGCCGCGGTGGCGGCCGAGCGCGGCGGCGAAGCCGACTTCGTCGCCGTCGACATGGGCGGCACCAGCTTCGACGTCTGCCTGGTCCGGGGCGGCCGCCCCGAGATCAAGACCGACTGGAACTGGCGGTACCGGTACTACATCGGTCTCCCGATGGTCGACGTGCAGAGCGTCGGCGCCGGCGGTGGCTCCATCGCCCGCGTGCGCCAGGGCGCACTCCTGGTCGGCCCGGAGAGCGCGGGCGCCGCGCCCGGCCCGGCCTGCTACGGCCGGGGTGGTGACCAACCCACGGTGACCGACGCCGACGCCGTACTGGGGTACCTGCCCACGACCGGATTCGCCGGAGGGCGCATGGCCCTCGACGTCGATGCCGCCCGGGCCGCCATCGAGCGGGAGGTCGCCGGGCCCCTCGGCCTCGATGTGACCGAGGCCGCGTGGGGCATCGAGCGCATCGTCAACACCAACATGGCCAACGCCACCCGCCGGGTGCTGGCCGGCTACGGGGCCGACCCCCGGGAACTGGCCCTCATCGCCTACGGCGGCAACGGTGCCGTGCACGCCGCGCCGATCGCCGCCGAGCTCGGTGTGGACCGGATCCTGGTCCCGCGGGCGGCCCCCGCCTTCTCGGCCCTGGGCCTGCTCGTCGCCGACTACGTGATCGACATCGTCCGCTCCTATGTCACCCCGCTGTCCGGCGTGGACCTCGACCGCCTGCGGGGCCTGATGCGGGAGCTGGACCTGGAGGTCGACAAGGAACTGGCCCCCGCGGCCCTCGACCCGGCGCTCGTGGACCGGGAGCTGTTCGTGCAGATGGCCTACGCCGGCCAGAACTTCGACATGTCGGTCCCCTGTCCCGAGGGACAGGCCCTGGACGCCACGGTCCTGCTCGATCTCGCCGACCGGTTCCACGACCGGCACCAGCGGGACCGGGGCTTCGCCTTCCGGAACCAGCAGCCCGTGCTCCGGGGGGCCCGTCTCATCGCCCGCGGCACCACCCCCAAGCCCGAGCGCCTGGCACCGGAGACCGCCGAAGTCGCCTCACCACCGACGGTGCGACCCGTCTACTTCGGCACCGAATGGGTCGACACCCCGGTGCACACGGGCGCGTCCGTCACCCCGGGGGCGACGATCGACGGCCCGGCCCTCATCGAGGAGCCGTTCACCGTCGTCGTCGTCCCGCCGACGTGGACGGCCACCCTGGCCGACCACGCGGCCTACGAACTGCGCCGCTGAGCGATCACGGCGCGACCCGGGACACCAGGAGGCCCCTCGCCCCCTCGCCCCCTCGCCGCGGCACGCTCCCCTGCCACGGGCCTAAGGTGACGCCAGCGTCAGGTTCGTCGGGGGGCGGACACGGCGCATGGGGGGAACCATGGGCAGTCGGCCGCGACGAGGCCTCGGCGCCGGGGGGACGCTCCTGCTCGTCGCCTTCGCCGCCGCGTGCGGCGGAGGGGGCACCAGCGAGGGCTCGGGGTCCGAGGAGGCCGTGCGCTACGGCTTCGACTTCGAACTGAACCTCTCCGACACGTTCGACCCGCAGCAGAGCCTGTCCACCTGCGACCGGCTGGCGCTGGAGTGGATCTACGGGACCCTGACCACCCTCGACGAGAGCGGCGCCCCACAACCGGGCCTGGCCGAGAGCTGGGAGATCGACGACGACGCCGGGACGATGACCCTGACCCTTCGCGAGGGCCTCGAGTTCTCCGACGGCACCCCGTTCGACGCCGAGGCGGTGGCCGCCGGGCTGGAGTACCTCAAGACGGGCGAGCAGGTCAGCGAAGGCCTGACCGCGATGGCCTCAGCCGAAGCGGTCGACGCCACGACCGTCCAGATCAACCTGACCGGACCGGGGTTCAGCCTCCCGTACAACCTCGCCGGCCGCGAGGGCATGATCCCGGCGCCGTCGACCTACGACATCGAGGACCCCGAGGCGGGCACGGCCGACACCGACCCCATCGGGGCCGGGCCGTTCGCCTTCGTCGAGTTCTCACCCGGTGAGCACATCGTGCTCGAGCGCAACGAGGGCTACGGCGGCCCGGAGAGCTACGACTTCGACACCCTCGAGCTCGCCCAGGTCGGCGTGGGCAACCCGGCGGTCACGGCGCTGGCCGCCGGCGAGCTGGACGTCATCGGCTACGAGGCCGAATCCCAGTCGGTCATCGACGACGACAACTCGCTCAGCTCCAACAGTCGGGTGGGCGAGGTGTACGCCCAGCTCCAGCTCCGGCTGGACGAGCCCTTCGACGACGTCCGCATCCGTCAGGCGGTCAACTTCGCCATCGACCGGCAGGAGTACATCGACGTCGTGCAGAACGGCATCGGCGAGCCGGCGTGGATGCCGTACCCCGAGGCATCACCGAACTACAACCCCGAGGTGGCCGGCGTCTACGAACACGACCCCGACCGGGCCCGCGAGCTGCTCGAGGAGGCCGGGGTGCCCGACGGCTTCGAGTTCGACATGGCGATCCCGGGCGGCGTGACCAGCCAGGAGCGCCAGGGCGAGCTGCTGCAGGCGCAGTTGGCCGAGGTCGGGATCACCGCGAACATCGTCCCGCTCGGCACCGACATCGCCACCGAGTACTACCTGCAGCGGGGGGCCGACGCCTTCTCGGCCGCCCGGCCGGCCAACCCCAACCCCGTCGGCCAGGTCAACGACCAGTGGGCCGAGTTCGCCTTCGTCGCCATCCACAACGACGCCGAGCGCGCCGACCTCACCGACCTGGTCCGCCAGGCCGAGGCCGCGGCCACCGACGAGGAGCGGGCCGCGCTGATGCAGCAGGCCATGGCGATCGTCGTCGAGGACGCCCTCGAGGTCCCGATCGCCTTCACGCCGCGAAACGTGGCGTGGAGCAACGAACGGATCGACGGCGAGATCGGGGCCCCGGCGGAGATCTGCGACCCCGTCGACCTCCAGGGCATCAGCCTCCGCTAGTCGCGCCGGGCCGTCGACACCATGGGCGCCTACATCGCCCGCCGGCTGCTGGGACTGATCCCCATGCTCCTGCTGATCAGCTTCGCCGTGTTCGCCCTCGTGCTGGCCGTCCCCGGTGACCCCGCCCGGACGATCGCGGGTGGGCTCGACGCCTCCGAGTCGCGGGTGGAGGAGATCCGTCAAGAGCTGGGGCTCGATGACTCACTCGTCGAGCAGTACCTGCGCTGGCTCGGCGACGTGGTCTCCGGCGACCTCGGCACCTCGCTGTTCAACGGCCGCACAGTGGCCGGCGAGCTGGCCGCCCGCTTCCCGGTGACCCTGAGCCTGGCGCTGGGGGCGATCGTGTTCGCGGCCGTCGTGGGGATCCCCCTCGGCCTGCTGGCGGGCACGCGTCCCGGGTCGCTGCTCGACCGCGCCCTCAGCGTCGGGACCAGCTTCGGCATCGCCCTGCCGGACTTCTTCCTGGCCACAGCGATGGTCGTGCTCTTCGCGGTGAACCGGGACCTGCTGCCGGCGATCGGCTACGTCGACATCGCTGAGAGTCCGCTGGAGTGGGCCAGGCACCTCGTGATGCCGTGGATCGCGCTCGGCGTCGCCTCCGCCGCCTCACTGGCCCGCCAGGTGCGGGGATCGATGATCGAGGTGCTCGACGCCGACTACATCCGCACCGCCCGGGCCAAGGGGCTGGGCGAGCGCCGGGTCCTCGGCCGCCACGCCCTGAAGAACGCCCTCACCCCCGCGATGACGGTCCTCGGCCTCCAGTTCGCCTACCTGCTGGGCGGGACGTTCATCATCGAGTCGATCTTCGCCCTGCCCGGCATAGGCACCTACATGCTGGCGGCCATCACCAGCCGCGACCTTCCGGTCATCCAGGGCGTCGTGCTGCTCGTGGCCACCATCTTCGTGTTCACCAACCTGGTGGTGGACATCCTCTACGGCGTCCTGAACCCGAAGGTGCGGGTCACGTGACGGCGATCCTGAACGAGGCCGAGCGCATCGGTGAGGTTCACGCCACGTCGTCGGCGACCAGCTCCTGGCGGCTGCTGGCCCGGCGGTTCCGGCGCCACCGCCCCGGGATGGTGGGGCTGACGATCCTCCTGGTGATCATCGCCATGGCCGTCTTCGCCCCCCTGATCGCGCCGTATCCGCCGGACCAGCAGTCCGACCTGATCAACACCCCGCCGTCCGCCGAGCACTGGCTCGGCACCGACGACGTCGGCCGCGACCTCCTGAGCCGGGTGATCTTCGGAGCCCGGAACTCCCTGGTCGCCTCGGCGGGGATCGTGGCCCTCGCCGTGGCCGTCGCCCTCCCCGTGGCGCTCCTCGCCGGCTACCGGGGGGGCCGGACCGACACCGTGATCATGCGGATGACCGACGCCGCCTTTGCGTTCCCGCCCCTCGTGGTCGCCCTGGCCATCATCTCCCTCCGCGGCACCAGCATGGTCAACCTGATCCTGGCGGTGGGCCTGGTCTTCATCCCCAGCCTGATACGACTCATCCGCGGTCAGGTGCTGGCCGTGCGGGAGGAGACCTACATCGAGGCCGCCCGCTCGGTGGGCACGCCCTCGGCGCGCATCGCTGTACGCCACGTGCTGCCCAACGTGGCCTCGCCGCTCATCATCCAGGTCGCGGTCAGCCTCGGCTTCGCCCTCCTGGCCGAGGCCGGCCTGAGCTTCCTCGGGGCCGGCGCCCCGCCGCCCACCCCGACCTGGGGCGGGATGCTGAAGCGCTCCTTCGACTTCGTGCTCGAGGTCCCCTGGCAGATCTTCGTCTCCGGCGGGGCCATCACCCTCACCGTGCTCGCCTACAACCTGATCGGCGACGGCCTGCGGGACGCTCTCGGCCGGTCCGGCCCGGTGCCCCGCACCCCCGGCGCGCGGTCCGCCCCGTCCGCGGCGCCCGACGGCGACGAGCTGCTCGAGGTCCGGGACCTGGCCGTCGAGTTCGCCCGCGGCGACGGGTGGGTCCGGGTCGTCGAGGGCGTCGACCTGACCCTGCCCGCGGGTCGCACGCTGGCCCTCGTCGGCGAGAGCGGCTGCGGAAAGACGGTCACCGCGCTGGCCCTCATGGGCCTGCTCCCCCGGCGCACGGGTCGCATCGCCACGGGGTCGATCCGCTACGACGGTCGGGAGCTGGTCGACCTCCCCCCCGGCGCCCTGCGGGCGATCCGCGGCCAGGAGATGGCCATGATCTTCCAGGAGCCGGACACCAGCCTGAACCCGGCGTTCACCGTGGGCGACCAGATCGCCGAGATGGTCCGGGTCCACCAGGGGGTCGGTCGGCGGGCGGCGATGCTGGCCGCGGTCGAGGCCCTCGAGCGGGTGGAGATCCCGGACCCGGCGGCCCGGGCCCGCACCTACCCCCACGAGCTCTCCGGCGGCATGCGCCAGCGGGCCATGATCGCCATGGCCCTGGTCTGCCAACCCCGTGTCCTGCTGGCCGACGAGCCCACCACCGCGCTGGACGTCACCATCCAGGCCCAGATCCTGGACCTGCTGGCCTCCCTGCGCGACGAGCTGGGCATGGCCATGGTCTTCGTGACCCACGACCTCGGCGTCGTGGCCGAGATCGCCGACGACGTGGCTGTCATGTACGCCGGCCAGATCGTGGAACGGGCGGGCGTCGACGAGCTCTTCGCCCACCCCCGCCACCCCTACACCGAGGCGCTCATCCGGGCCCTGCCCCAGTCGGCCACGCCCGGGGAGCGCCTGGCCACCATCCCGGGGCAGGTCCCCGACCCTGCGGCCTGGCCGGCCGGCTGCCACTTCGCCGACCGCTGCGCCCACGCCGAGGCCCGCTGCCGCGCGGCGCCCGTCGAGCTGACCGACGGCGTCCGCTGCGTCCGGGCGGACGATCTCCACCTGGTGGGCACCGCGTGACCACCGCGGGCACCGGGAGCGCGCCCCTGCTGGCCGTGCGGGAGCTGCAGAAGCACTTCCCCGTGCGCAGCGGCGTGCTCCGGCGCGTCGTCGGTCAGGTGCGCGCCGTGGACGGCGTCGACCTCGAGGTCCAGGCCGGCCAGACCCTCGGGCTGGTGGGTGAGAGCGGGTCCGGGAAGTCCACCACGGCCCGGCTGGTGGGCCGGTTGATCGCGCCGACGGGTGGCCAGGTCGTCTTCGCGGGCCAGGACCTGGCCGCGCTCTCCGGCGCGGAGCTGCGCGCGGCCCGCCGTCGGATCCAGATGATCTTCCAGGACCCGTACGCCTCACTCAGCCCCCGCCTCACGGTGGCCCAGATCGTGGCCGAGCCCCTGCGGGTCCACCACCTCGACGACGGCGTCGACCTGACGGCCCGGGTGGTCGAGCTGCTCGACCAGGTCGGCCTCGACGGCACCGTGCTCGATCGCTACCCGCATGAGTTCTCCGGCGGACAACGACAACGCATCGCCGTCGCCCGGGCGCTGGCCCTGCGCCCCGACCTGGTGGTCTGCGACGAGCCGGTGAGCGCCCTCGACGTGTCCGTGCAGTCCCAGGTCATCAACCTGCTCGCCGACCTGCAGGCCGAGCAGGGCCTGGCCTACCTCTTCATCTCCCACGACCTGTCCGTCGTGCGCCACGTGAGCGAGCGCATCGCGGTGATGTACCTCGGCCGAGTCGTCGAGGAGGGCCCCGCCGCAGCCGTCCACGACGCCCCGACCCATCCCTACACCGAGGCACTGGTCTCGGCCGTGCCGGTGCCCGACCCGGCACGCCAGAGGGCCCGCCGCCGCATCGTCCTCCAGGGCGACATGCCCAGCCCGCTCGCTCCGCCGGCGGGGTGCCACTTCCACCCCCGCTGTCCCCACGCCATGGACGTCTGCCGGTCGGTGGACCCGCCCGCCCACGAGCTGCCCGAAGGTGGCCGGGTCCACTGCCACCTGCACACCGAGGGCCCCCGGCTGGCCGGCGCCCCGGTCCGAGATCTCGAAGCGCGACGACAACGGGAGGTAGCGCAGTGAGAACACAGATGCACACACGACGATGGGGACGGTGGCTGCTGGGATTGGCCGTCGTGGCCCTCCTGGCCGCCGGCTGCGGGGACGACGACGGGGGTGACGACACCGCGTCCGACGACACCGAGGCGCCGGCGGAGACGACCACGTCGGTGGCTGACACGACCACGACGACGGTGGCCGCGCTCGCCCCGGGTGAGGCCGAGTGCGGCTCGACCGTCCCCGACTGCACGGGGTCGGCCACGCCCGCCGAGGGGCTGGCCGACGGTGACGAGGTGGCCATCGAGGCCACCGGGTTCGACCCGAACCTGGATCTCGGCATCACCCAGTGCGTCGCCGAGGGCGACCCCGACAACGGGGTGGAGACCACGGGGGCCGAGCACTGCAACCTGCGGGCCATCGCCACCGTCACCTCCGATGGCGACGGAGCGGTGTCGACGACCTACGCCGTGTCGGCGGGACAGACGATGATCGACAACACCGAGGGCGGGGTCACCTGCGACGCCACCCACGACTGTGTCGTGTCCGTCGGCGAGCTGGTCCCCGACCCCGACGCCCAGCGGGTGACCTTCCTGCTGACGTTCGCGTAGCCCCGTTCCCCGTCCCGGCGCCCGCAAGGGTGCCGGGACGACGGGGTTACCCTCCGCCGGATGATCCGGCGGCTCGTGGTGGTCTGCCTCGCCGTCGGCCTGGTCAGCTCGTGCGCCGGCGCGGGGCGGCCCACGCTGAGCGACGACACGGTGCCCGAGCCCCGGTGCTCCGCCGACGGCATGCAGCTGGACCCGCTGGACAGCGACGGGATGCCCTCGGCCGTCGCCGCCCGACGCCAGGCGTTGGTCGACGCCGCCGTGGCCTGCAACTACCGGGCCCTGAGCCGCCTGGCCCGGGAGAACGGCGTGGACCTGCGCTATGAGGACGAGCCGATGCCCGTGTCCCAGTGGCGCGAGCGGGAGCACGACGGCATCCCCATCCTGCGCCCCCTCGCCGGGCTGTTGACCCTGCCCCACACCCGGGACGAAGAGGACGGCGCCCTGCGCTTCACCTGGCCCAATGCGGTCGACTGGCCCGCCGCCGACGTCGCCGACCGCCAGGAGCGGGCCGCGCTGCGCGAGGTGGTGGGCGAGGCCGGCATCTTCGGTTGGGCCGAGGCCGGAGGGTACGTCGGCTGGCGCACGTCGATCAACGCCGACGGCACCTGGTCCCGCTTCTGGTACGGCCCGGTCGACGGCGAGTACGAGTAGCCGCTCTCCCCCGCCGGAGCGGCCCGGGACCCGACCGGCGGCCCCTCAGCCCGAGCCCTGCGGTGCCGATGGGATGGTGATGCCGCCGAAGCACCGCCTCGGCCCCTGGGTGGGGGCGATGGCCCTCGTCGCCCTGTTGGCCGTAGGCGGGGTCACGTTCTGGCCGTCGTCGGACCCGGCGCCCGTCGCGCCGGCGCCCGCGCTCGTCGGGGAGGAGACGCGGCTGACCATCCCGGCGCCGGAGGTGTCCCGCGGCCGCTGCGGAGTGGTGACCTACACGCCACCTACGGCGTCGGAGCCCCACCAGGCCGACCTCTGCCGACCGAGCGGGGGCTCGCGGCGCGGCGCGGTCATCCTCGTCCACGGCGGCGGGGGCTACAGCGGCGACCGGTCCACCATGGCGGAGTGGGCGAACTGGTATCGGGACCAGGGCTTCGTGACCCTCTCCATCGACTACACGCTGCTGGGTGACGGCTCCGCCGAGCCCGTCTACCCCCGCCCCGAACAGGACATGAAGGCCGCCGTGCAGTGGACCCGGCTGCAGGCCGGTGCCCTCGGTTACGACCCCCAGCGGATCCTGCTCCACGGAAGCTCGGCCGGGGCCCGCCTCGCGGCCCAGGCCTACGTGACCCCTGGCGACCCCTGGTTCGCCGGGCCCGACCAGTGGCCGGACGTGACCGACGACGTTGCCGGCTTCATCGGCTTCTACGGCTACTACGACGGCGACACCCTCTTGGCCGGGCGCTACTACGGCGGCCTCCCCGACTCGTCGGTCCCTGCGGTCCTCGAGCGCTGGGAGCACGCGGACTCTGTGGCTCAGGCGGCCAACGCCCCCGGTCCGGCTCTCCTGTTCCACGGCGACGTGGACGGGCTCATCACCGTGGCCCAGACCGAGCGCTTCGGCGCCGCCCTGGCGGAGGTCGGCACCGACGTCACCGCCTTCATCGTCACCGACGGCGACCACGCCTTCGACGGCCTCGCCGGCGACCTCACCACCGACACCGGCGACGACGCCGCGGCCGAGATCGAGGCCTGGCTCGCGGCGCGCTTCCCGGCCTGACCGGTGACGTCCGGCGCGATCAAGCCGGGCAACCGATGGCAACCGGTGGCGGGTCAGCCCCTCGGTAGGCCGAGGAGGCGTTCGGCCAGGATGGTCTTCTGGACCTCGCTGGTGCCGCCGGCAATGGAGGCGGCCTGGGACCAGAGCCACTGTTGGGGCCATGGCCCGTCGTCGATCGGCGCGGCCTCCCCGACCACCCGCAAGGCGATGGTGGAGAGGTGCTGGGTCATGTCCGTCCAGGCCAGCTTCACCAGGCTCGACTCCGGCCCGGGCGCGATGCCCCGCCCGAGGCGGGAGAGGGTCTGCCAGTTGTGCAGCCGGAGCAGGCGCAGCAGCACGAAGGCCTGGGCCAGGCCGTCGGCCACCTCGATGTCGTCGAGGCGGCCCGTCCGGTGGGCCAGGTCGTAGAGCTCGGCGAGGTAGGCCTCGTGGACGACCTGCTCCTTGAACGGGAAGGCCGTGCCCCGCTCGTGGGCCAGGGTGGTGTTGGCCACGGCCCAGCCCTGGTGGAGGCCGCCGACCAGGTGGTCGGCGGGCACGAAGACCTCGTCGAGGAAGACCTCGTTGAACTCGGCCGCCCCGGTGATCTGGACCAGCGGGCGGATCTCGATGCCGGGGTCCCCCATGTCGACCACCAGGTACGAGATCCCCCGGTGGCGGGGCGCGTCCTGATCGGTACGGACCAGGGCGATGCCCCAGCGGGCGAATCCGGCGTAGGAGGTCCAGACCTTCTGGCCGCTGACCAACCAGCCGCCGTCGGTGGGGACGCCTCGGGTGGTCAGCGAGGCCAGGTCCGAGCCGGCGTCGGGTTCGCTGAAGAGCTGGCACCAGAGCTCGCTGGCGTCGAGGATCGGGGGCAGCCATCGGGCCTTCTGCTCGTCGGTGCCGTGGGCCAGCAGCGTCGGGCCCGCCAGGTTGATGCCCACCCGGTTGACGGGCTGGGGGGCGCGGGCCCGGGCGTACTCCATGTTGAAGAGGGCGACCTCGACAGGGGTGGCGTCCCGCCCGCCGTACGCCCGGGGCCACTGGATCCCGACCCAGCGGTCGGCAGCCAGCTGCGCCTGCCAGGCCCGCCCCCAGCCGACCTCCTCGGCGGGGTCGGCGAAGGCGGGGGGTGCCTCGAGGTGATCGGCCAACCAGGCCCGCACCTCCGCGGCGAAGGCCTGCTCGGCATCGGTGAACGCGAGGTCCATCGGCTCAGAGGTCCCAGAAGCGCCGGCGGCCGGCCGTCGCGTTGCGCCGGATCAGCCCCGCCGCGTCGGCCGCCACCAGAGGCGCCTCCCCCGGCGCCGGCACTCCCATGGGCCAGGACCGTACGCGGTCGGCGGCGCCGACCGCGTACGGTCGACGGGCGTGGACGTGGTGGGGGGGCCGGGGCGGCCGGCGGAGGGCCGCGAGTTGCGAGCTCGGGGCGTGGAGACGATGCACCGCCTGCTCAGCGCCGGGATCACCGTCTTCGCCCGGCGGGGCCTGCACGCCGCCCGGGTGGACGACATCGTCAAGGCGGCCAAGACCTCCCACGGCACCTTCTACCGGTACTTCGCCAGCAAGGAGGACCTCTTCCGGGCGCTCACCACCGACGTCGCCGACCGGCTGGGCGACCTGGCCGACTCACTGGGTCCCCTCGCTCCCGGCCACGACGGGGAGGCGGCGTTGCGGGCCTGGGTGGCCCGCTTCCGGGAGGTCTACGACCAGTACGGCCCGGTCATCCAGACCTGGACCGAGGCCGAACAGGACGCGACCCCCGAAGGCCGCCTCGGCACCGACGTCCTCACCCAGTTCGTAGCCCGCCTGGCCGAGCGCATCCGAGCCTCCGAGGTCGACGGCGTCGATCCTGACGTGGCCGCCGTGGCCCTGGTCGCCATGATCGAGCGGGTCACCTACTACGCCGCCGCCCGTCTGGTGCCCGCCGACGGCGACGACGTCACCGACGTGCTCGCCGCGGCTGCCCAACGCAGCCTGTTCGGCCCTACCTGACACGCGCGTCAGTGCGGTCCCGACAGCGGTGTAAGGTCCCGCCGCACGCAAGGTTCGATCCGGGGGGACAACCGTGAGCCGTCGACGCTTCGCCGCATGCCTGGTCCTGCTCACGCTCCTCGCGGCCGCCTGCAGCAACGCCTCCGACGACGCCGAGGAGTCCTCGAGCGGCGACACCGCCGGCGACGGCGGGGCCCTGACCTACGCCGAGGTCCTCGAGCTGCCCATCGACGAGAACGTGCCCGTGGAGGCGCCCGGGGTGGATGACAGCACCATCCGCGTGGGCGGCGTGGCCTCCACCACGAACCCCATCGGCGGGAAGGAGGGCGAGTCCTTCGAGGGCGTCCGGGCCTACTTCGAGTACATCAACTCCCAGGGTGGCGTCTACGGCCGGGACCTCGAGCTGGTGGCCGAGGAGGACGACAACACCGGCTTCGAGAACACCCAGGACATCCAGAGCCTGCTGACCCAGGACCTCTTCGCCGTCCTGCCCGTGGCCACCCTCGACTTCTCCGGTGCCGAGCTCCTGGTGGACGCCGGCATGCCCACCTTCGGCTGGAACATCAACGAGGAGTACGCCCTGGGCGACAACCTCTTCGGCATGCGGGGCTACCTGTGCTTCACCTGCGCCCAGCCTCTCCTGCCCTGGCTGGCCCAGGAGACCGGGTCGACGACCATCGGTGTCCTGGCCTATGACGTGCCCCAGTCCTCGAGCTGCGCCGAGGGCATCCAGAACAGCTTCGACACCTACTCGACCACCGCCGAGGTCGGCTTCCTGGACGCCAGCCTCCCCTACGGCATCCCGGACCTAAGCGCCCAGGTCCGCGACATGAAGGCGGCTGGGGTCGACATGGTGGCCACCTGCATGGACTTCAACGGGGCCGTCACCATCCAGCAGGAGATGCGCCGCCAGCAGCTGGATGCCATCCAGTACATGCCCAACGCCTACGACTACGACTTCCTCGAGGAGAACGGTGACCTCTTCGAGGGCGCGTACGTGCTCACCCAGTTCGTGCCCTTCGAGGACGAGGACCCGCCGGACGCGCTCCTCACCTACGGGGACTGGATCGAGAACACCGGCGGCACCCTCGGCGAGCTCAGCCTGGCCGGCTGGATCTCCGCCGACATGTTCGTCACCGGCCTGCGGGCCGCCGGTCCCGAGTTCAGCCAGCAGGAGGTGATCGACGGCCTCAACCAGCTGACCGACTACACCGCCGAGGGCATCATCCCCCCGCTGGACTGGACCGTCGAGCACACCGGAGACTCCGGCCGGGCCTGTTCGGCGCTGTCGACCATCGAGGACGGCGCCTTCGTCCCCCAGTTCGGGGAGCCGGGCGAGCCGTTCATCTGCTTCGACACCACCGCCACCGAACTGCCCGAGGAACCCGAGGTCTCCGCCTGAGCCGGATCCGCCGCGGACCGCCGACCGGCCGCCCGTGACCGACGTCCTCAACGCCGTCATCGGCGGCGCCCCCATCGGGTGCGTCTTCGCCCTCCTGGCGGTGGGCCTGGTCCTGACCTACCGCACGGCCGGGGTCTTCAACCTGGCCTTCGGGGCCCAGGCCTTCGTCTCCGCCGCCGTCTACTACGACACTCGGGTCCGCCACGAGTGGCCGATCTGGGCCGCCCTCGTGCTGGCCGTCTTCGTGGCCGCCCCCCTGCTCGGCTACGTCCTCGACCGGGCGCTCTTCCGCCACCTCCGGACGGCGAGCTCCATCGCCAAGCTGGTCACCACCCTCGGCCTGCTCGTGGCCATCCCCGAGATCACCAAGCTCTGGTTCGGTGGCGGGGCCTCCTTCGGGGTGAAGGGCATCTGGCCCACCACCGACGAGATCGGCGGCCCGACCATCTACCGGTGGGGCGACTACGCCGTCGACGGCAACCAAGTGGCGACGGTGCTGGTCACTCTCGCCGCCGTGGCCGCCCTCACCGCGATGTTCCGGTGGTCCCAGCTCGGCCTGCGCATGCGGGCCACCGTCGAGAGCCCCCGGATGACCGAACTGGCAGGCATCAACGCCGACCGCATCAGCACCGTCGCCTGGATGCTCTCCAGCCTCTTCGCGGGCCTGGCCGGGGTGCTCCTGGCCCCCCTGTTCTCCCAGGTCAACAACGAGAACTTCCTCTTCCTCCTCATCGCCGCGATGGCCGCCGCGGCGTTCGGCAGCCTCCAGTCGATCCCGATGACCCTGGTCGGCGGCGTCGCCCTCGGCATCGGCTACCAGCTGCTCTACACCTGGCTCCCGGCGGGCAGCATCCTGTCCCAGGGCCTGCGCCCGGCGCTGCCCTTCGGCGCCCTGTTCCTGCTCCTGCTGTTCTGGCCCGGCCTGCGCAACCGCCGGGAGGCCGCAGACCCACTCGCGGGCGTGGACCCCCCACCTCCGGCCCCCGCCAGCACCCTGCGGACCCGGGCCATGACGATCGCCACCCGGGTCTTGGGCGTCGGGGTCTTCGTGTTCATCAGCGCCGGAGTGGCGTGGTTCTTCGACGACTTCTGGGTGCTGCTCTTCGTCACCGGCATCGTCTACGCCGTCATCTTCTGCTCGATCACCGTCATCACCGGGATGGCGGGCCTGCTGTCGCTGTCCCAGGCCGCCTTCGCCGGCATCGGGGCCTTCACCACCGCCCAGCTGGTCGACCGCTTCGACCTGCAGGTCCTGATGGCCATCCTCATCGGGGCCGTCCTGGCCGCGCTGGTGGGCGGCATCTTCGCCCTGCCCGTCCTGCGCCTGGAGGGCCTCTACCTCGCCCTGGCCACGTTGGCCTTCGCAGCCATGTTCCAGTTCGTGATCCTCCCCCAGGACTGGGCCGGCGGGCAGAACCTGCAGATCCCCCGGCCGATCATCGGCCCGATCGACTTCTCCAGCACCCGCGCCTACTACTTCCTCTGTCTGGCGTTCCTCGGCCTGGTCAGCGGCGCCGTCCTGCTCATCAAGCGGGGCACGGTCGGCCGATACCTCGACGCCCTCCGGGGCAGCGAGGTCGCCGCCGTCTCGATCGGGATCGACCCCCGCCGCGCCCGGGTGACCGCCTTCGGTCTCTCCGCCGGGATCGCGGGCCTCGGCGGCGGCCTTCTGGCGGTGCTCGACGGCCGACTCAACCTGCTCAACTACAACTTCATCCAAGGCCTCGTGTGGGTGGTGCTGGTGGTGACCCTGGGGCCCCGCGCCATCCAGGCGGCCATCACCGCGGGGATCATGTTCAAGCTCTTCCCGGAGCTCATCTCTCGGGTCGACATCTCCGCCCTGCCCGACACCTTCAACCCGGCCCAGAACCCCCAGGCCCTGGCCTTCGCCCTCTTCGGCCTCGGGGCGCTGACCTACGCCAAACACCCCGAGGGGATCATCGAGTACCAGACGGCGAAGTCCCTGGCCTTCATGAACCGACGGATCCGGCGTCGCCCCGACCCGGGCGAGGACCCGCCGGAGGAAACCGACGATGTCGCACCGACGAACGCGGCGACCATCTCATGAGCACCCTGCTCGAAGCCGAGGCCGTCACCAAGCACTTCGCCGGGATCACCGCCCTGGACGGGGCGTCGCTGCGGGTGGACGACGGAGAGATCGTCGGCCTGATCGGGCCCAACGGAGCGGGCAAGACCACCCTGTTCGACTGCATCTACGGCTATCTGCGCCCCGACGCCGGCCGGGTCACGTTCTGCGGCGAGAACCTGATCGGCCGCCGGGTCCACACGCGGGCCCGTCTGGGGATCGGCCGCACCTTCCAACGCATCGAGCTGTTCACCGGCACGACCGTGCGGGACCACCTGCTGGTGGCCGAGCGGGCCCGGCACGGCACCGGAGGCCTCTGGCGGGACCTGCGGGGCAAGGGCAGCCCCACCCCCGACGAGCGGGCGCGGGTCGACGAGGTCCTCGAGCTGCTCGAGCTGTCCGCCCTGGCCGATCGACCGGTGGAAGCCCTGAGCCTCGGCCGGGCCCGTCTCGTCGAGCTCGGCCGGGCCCTGATGATCGAGCCGCGACTGCTCCTCCTGGACGAGCCCTCCAGCGGGCTCGACGGTGACGAGACGGCGGCGATGGGCCGAGTGCTCACCCAGGTCAGCCAGGAGCGGGAGGTCGCCGTCCTGCTGGTGGAGCACGACGTCGAGCTGGTCCGCTCGGTGACCGCTCGCCTGTACGTCCTGGACTTCGGGACCCTCATCGCCGACGGCAACACCGAGGCCGTCCTGGGTGACGAGGCCGTGCGCCGGGCCTATCTGGGGAGCACGCGGTGACCGCGGCCGCCCGGCCCGCCCCCATCCTCGAGCTCGACCGCGTCGACGCCGCCTACGGCCCGTTCCGCGCCCTGTTCGACGTGTCCCTCGCGGTCGCCGACGGCGGAGCGTTGGCCCTCCTCGGCCCCAACGGCTCGGGCAAGACGACCGTGGCCCGGGTGGCCTCGGGGCTCCTGGCACCCACCCGCGGGACGCTTCGGGTCGCCGGGGAGGACCTCACGGGGCGACCCACCCACGTCGTCGCCCGGCGAGGGGTCCTGCACGCCCCCGAAGGACGGTCGGTGTTCGGCAGCCTCACGGTGGAGGAGAACCTCGTGCTGGGCCTCGGCGGTGTCGCCGAGAAGGGCGAGATCGAGCTCGGCCTCGAGCGGGCCTTCGAGCTGTTCCCCCGCCTCGGCGAGCGCCGGAGCCAGCAGGCGGGCACGCTCTCGGGCGGAGAGCAGCGCATGCTCTCGCTGGCCCGGGTGATGGCCCGCCCGCCGCGCCTGCTGATCGTCGACGAGCTCTCCCTGGGCCTGGCCCCCATCGTGGTCGAGGAGGTGTACGCCACCCTGGCCCGGATCAAGGACGCGGGCACGGCGCTGCTGATCATCGAGCAGCACGTCCACCACGCCCTCGAGATCGCCGACGAGGCGACCATCCTGCACCAGGGCCGAGTCGCCTTTCACGGCCCGGCCCACGGCCTGGCCGACCGCGCCGACCTCCTCAGCGGCGGCCTCGACGCCTGAGCGGCGGGCCCGCCCCCGAACCGACTATCCCGCAGTCGCTCGGCGTCGCTCGCGCCGCTTCAGCGCTGTGCGGATCTTCCGTCGCTCCCGGCGGGTGAGGGGGCCAGCCGCGAGGACCGCCCCGGTCAGAGAGGAGCGGGCGGCCTCGTCATCGGCGCCGACGCGGCGGCGGCACCACCGCCGGTCCGCGTCCGGTGCGACCCCGATAGCGCGCGAGGTCGACCACACCGGCAGGCCGGGGCGGGCGCGGCGCCGACGGAGCCCCGGCGGTCCGTGGCTCGACGGTCACGATCCGACCGGGGTGAGCGGTGGGGCGACGCGCTGGCTGAGCCGCGCCAGGATCTCCCGTGTGACCTCCCAGTAGTCCGAGGCCAGGCCGGCCGCGTTGCGGGCGAAGGTCTCCTCCCCCGGCGGGTTGTCGTACCAGGGGGCCGCGTCCTGGGAGGCGAGGAAGTACTCCGAGGCGACCACCCCGTGGGCCCGCATGTGGCGGGCCGCCTTGCGGGCCTCCCGGATGGGGGTGGGGAAGACCGGGGCGACGCCGTCCAGCAGGTACTCCAACTGGGCCCGCGTGTCGCGCTGCATGCGCCGCTCGGCGGCGCCGAAGCCGAAGAGGACGACGCCCAGCAACTCCAGGTCGGTGTTGAGGCCCCGGTCGGCCAGGGCCCGCCGGCGCCCGTCGACCCGCCCGAGGCCGTCGATGCTGGCCTGGTCGAAGCGCACCGGGCAACAGAGGAAGCGGGACGAGGCCAACGCCAGGTCCAGGAGGGCAGCCGTCGAGGGCGGCGTGTCGAAGACGACGAGGTCATAGCCCTCGGCCACGGCAACAAGCGCAGTCGCGTGGCCCGCTCAGGCCGTCGAGGCCCTCGGCGTGGAGCCGTCGGGTGAGGCCCTCGGCCAGGAGATCGGTCCACGGCCCGGCGCCGAGGACGTCGAGGCCCTCACGGTCTCCCGACACCGGGGCCAGGGGTGCCCCTTCGAGTAGCGCCCGGTAGACCGACTCCCCGCCGTCGCCCAGGCGGCCCTGCCGGTGGCCCAGGTCCTGACCGAGGCTGCCCTGGCCGTCCAGGTCCACGGCGAGGCACCGCCAGCCCATGGCGGCCGCCGTGGCCGCCAGGCCGGCGGCCAACGAGGACTTGCCGACCCCGCCCTTGCCGTTGCACACCGCAACACCCCGGTCGAGGATCATGCGGCGGTGCTCATGGGCCCTCGGATCCCACCGATGCCGGTCATCGTCCCGTGCCCTCGCCCTACGTCCACGCCCGTTCCCGTCCGCCGACCTCGTTCAGTGACGGAACGTCACCAAATCGACCACTGATGGTCGCACGCGCCACGACGGGGGGCAAGCGCCGGGTCAGGCCAAGCGAGTCGTCACCTCGACCGGCAGGTGATCGGAGGGGAAACGACCGTTCTCCGTGGTCGTATCGACACGATAGGTGCTCACTGCCCAGTGGGCGGAGAGCAGGACGACGTCGATCCGCAGGCCGGGCCGGGGAGCCGCGAAGCCCGTGTAGGTCGTGTCGGGCGCGTCGCGATCGGTGGCCTCGAGGTAGGCGTCGCGGAGGGCCACCCGGTGGCCGGGACCGGTGAGGATCGGCGTAGGCCTCGTCCGCCGGCCGGGCGTTGAGGTCCCCGGTGACCACGACGGGCTCGTCGTCGACCAGGTCGTCCAGGGCCGCCCGGACCTGGGTGGCACCTTCGACCTGGGCGTCCACCACCCGGTGGTCGAGGTGGGTGTTCAGGACGAACAGCGGTTGCCCGGAGCTCCGCTCGACGAGGCGGGCCCAGGTCGCCATCCGCACGACGGCCCGCTCGTGGTCCCTGCTGCCGGGGACCTCGGGTCGGGAGGACAGCCAGAAGTGGCCCTGGTCGACGAGGACGAAACGGTCCGCCCGCCAGAGCACCGGGACGAACTCGCCCTCCCGCCGACCGTCGGCCCGCCCGACGCCCGACCCAGCGGTGACGGGGAGCGCCGAACGTCAGGTCCCGCAGCATCGGCCACCGAGCCTCCTGCAGCCCGGCGATGTCGGCCTTCCGCAGGGTCGTGGCCACCCGGTCCCGCCGGTGTCGCCAGCGGTTCGGGCCGTCCGAGCGCGTATCCCGCCGCAGGTTGTACGAGAGCAGTGCCAGCTCGGTCATCGCCCCGCGACCGCCCGGAGCTCGATCCGGCCTTCGTCGGGGTGGACGGCCACGAGCTCCACCTCGGCCTCTTCGCCAGCGGTCAGGCCATCGCCCCTCGCCCGGGCCAAGACGGCCGGGTCGCGGAACTGGACCCGCACGTCGTCCTTGTCCACATCGGTGACGACGACCGAGAAACGTTGGCCGACCCGGTCCCGCAGGATCATCGCTTCGGTGAAGTCGACACAGGCACGGTCGAGAGCCGACTGGCGCCGGGCCCCGTCGTCCAGGGCCTCAGGGAGGAGACCCAGAGCCTCCACCGCCCACCCGGCCGGCGGCCGTGCCCCGAATGCGGCCAGCACGAGCTCGTTGGCGAATCGGTCGCCCAGCCGCCGGAGCGGGGCGGTGACGTGCGCGTACGGCGCCCCGATGGCGGCCTGCTCGGTGAGGTCGGGCCGCTCCCCCGCGAAGCCGACGTACCCCGCACCCCGGAAGAGGCGAGCCGACTGGGTGATCAGCGCCGCATGCGTCGGCAGTGAGGGGTCCAGACCGGCCAGGATGGACGCGTAGTCACCGGCCTTCTTCGGCCAGTCGACACCGAGGCCCCGGGCACAACGGGCCAAGGCCCGCACCACGAAGTCCGGCGGTGGGGGCAGCGTGCGCAGGAGGCCGGTGCCGGCGTCGAGCATGAGCTCGGCCGCGACCATCCCGGTCAGGAGGGAGATCTGCTCGTTCCACTGCTCGATCCGCAGGGGGGCCTCGAAGACCACGTCGTAGCCACCATCGCGCTGGACGACCTCCTGGTTGGGGAGGTGCAGGCTGATGCCGCCCCGCTCGGTCTGGCGGGCGATGCGTCGCTCTCCCACCGTGCGCAGCTCGCCCAGGGCCGGGTGGCCGCCGCCACCGGCCAGGCGCTGACCGTCCTCGTACCCGAGCTGGGCCCGGCTCCGGACGACCGCCCGCTCGACCCGCCGGTCGGTCACCTCACCCCGGTCGTCGAGGTCGATGGTCCACAGGACCGCGGGCCGGTCCCCGTCAGGCAGGAGGCTGCCCGCGGCCTCGCTCAGGGGCGCCGGGTGCAGCGGCGAGCGGTGGTCGGGGCTGTACATCGTGACGACCCGCCGCCAGGCCTCCTGGTCGACCAGGTCGCCGGGATCGACGAAGGTGGCGATGTCGGCGATCGCGTAGCTGACCCGGTGGCCGTCGGCCCGAGCCTCGATGTGCAGGGCCTGGTCCAGGTCCCGGCTCCCCACCGGGTCGATGGTGACCAGCTCGAGGTCCCGACGGTCCACCCGGTCCGCCGACCAGGCCCGCCGAGCGGCCTCCTCCGCCGCCGCCTCGACGGCGGGCGGCACCGTCTCGGGAACCTCCAGGCGCTCCCGTATGGCGGCGAAGCCCGCCCGGAACTCCTCGGTGGCAGGAACACGCACCCGGGGCAACGGCACGAGCAGCGACCGTAGCGACCCGGGTCACCCCGCCTCGGCCTCGTGAGCGCCTGCTGACACCGGTGTCAGGTACCTCGTAGGCTCGGCCCGTATGGCGGACCGGACCTGGACCACGGGCATGCCCAAGAGCCGGGCCCACGGCCTGCTCCCCGATCCCGATCCCCGGGAGATCCGCTACACGGTGATCTCGGTGGACGACCACTTGGTCGAGCCCCCCGGCATGTTCGACGGGCGCCTGCCCGCGGCGTACCAGGACCTCGCCCCCCGGGTCGTGGAGACCGAGGAAGGCCACGAGGTCTGGGAGTTCGACGGGCAGATCTTCCTCCAAGTCGGCCTCAACGCCGTGGTGGGCCGCCCCCGGGAGGACTGGAAGGTCGAGCCCACCCGCTTCGAGGACATGCGCCCCGGCTGCTGGGACATCGACGCCCGGGTCGAGGACATGGACATCAACGGGGTGTGGGCCGCGCTGAACTTCCCGTCCCAGATCACCGGCTTCTGCGGGCGGGTCTTCAGCCAGTGCTCGGACCCCGCGTTGGGCTTGGCGGTCACCCGGGCCTGGAACGACTGGTTCCACGACGAGTGGTGGCAGCCCCACCCCGAGCGCAACATCCCGATGGGCATCACGTTCCTGGCCGACGCCGAGGCCGGGGCGGCGGAGATCCGACGCAACGCCGACCGGGGCTTCCGGGCCGTGACCCTGCCCGAGCAGCCCCACCGCATCGGCCTACCCCCGATCTTCGACCCCCACTGGGACCCGATCATCGAGGCCTGCGCCGAGACCGGCACCGTCGTCTGCCTGCACGTGGCCTCCTGCGGCATCGTCGACATGCCCAAGGGGGCGCCCGCCATCCAGCTCGGGGCCACGCTGTTCGGCCAGCTCGCCCTGGGCGCCTGCGCCGAGTGGCTGTGGTCCGGCTACCCCGTGCGCTTCCCCGACCTGCAGATCGCCATGTCCGAGGGCGGCATCGGCTGGGTGGCCATGCTCATCGACCGCCTGGACAACATGCTCGAGCGCTCGGGCTACGGGCGGGACTTCACGGGGTCGTTCGGCCTGCCGAGCGAGCTCCGGCCCAGCGACGTCCTGCGCCGCAACTTCACCTTCTGCACCATTGACGACCCGGGGACGATCAGCACCCGCGACGTCATAGGCATCGAGAACATCTGCTTCGAGACCGACTACCCCCACGGCGACGGCACCTGGCCCGACACCCAGGCCGTCATCGAGAAGGCCTACGGCGAGATCCTGACCGACGCCGAGATCGCGGCCATCACCCACGAGAACGCCGCCCGGGTCTTCCGCCACCCGCTGCCACCCGCCGGACAACCCCCACGCCGCCGGGCTCCGGAGCACCTGATGCGCGAGCACCGCTACACGATCGACATGCCCCACTCGGCGGCGCGGCTGTGGGCGCTGTTCCAGGACTACGACCGCTGGACGGACTACGCCCCGATGGTCCTCGAGGTCGAGGTGGTGCACCCCGGCGACCAGCACGGCAACGGCCTGCTGCGCCGGGTCATCTACCAGATGCCCCTAGGCCGACAGGGCGCCGCGCTGGAGCTGGTGACCGACGTGGCCAAGGAGAGGGGCTACACGTTCACCATGCTCAGCTCGACGCCCGGCAACGACCAGACGGGCAAGGTGCGCCTGGAGCCGCTGGGGCCCAACCAGACCCGCTTCCACTTCGAGGAGCGGTACCACCTGACCAAGGCCCCCTGGAAGTGGTTCGAGGGCCGGATCTACGGCTTCATCAACAAGAAGAACGAGGAGACGATGCGGGCCGCCTCCCAATGGCTGGCCGACCACCCCGAGTACCGCCCCGACCTGGTGGCGTCGTGAGTTCCGTCGAGCTGCCGGCGACGATGCCGGCCGCGGTCTACCGCGAGAAGGGTCGGCTGGAGGTGGCCGAGGTCGCGATCCCGGCCGTCGGGCCCCACGACGTGCTGCTCGAGGTCTCCCACTGCGGCGTGTGCGGCAGCGACATCCACTTCGTCCTGGAGGGCTGGGGCACCCCGGACGCCATCGAGGGCCACGAGTACACCGGCGTCGTGGCCGCCATCGGCCGTGAGGTCACACGGTGGGCGGTGGGCCAGCCCGTGGTGGCCGGCCCGTCCCGGCGCTGTGGCGAGTGCGAGCCCTGCCGGCTCGGGCGACCGTCGCTCTGCCTGCACCGAGGCGACGTGGGCACCGGCGGCTACCAGGGGGCGTTCGCCCGCTACTCGCTGACCCACGAGGACGAGGTCCTGGCCCTACCCGACGGCCTGACCCTGCGCCAGGCCGCCCTGGCCGAGCCCCTGGCCGTGGCCCTCCACGGCATCACCCAGGCCCGGGTCGAGCCCGGCCACCGGGTCATCGTGTTCGGCGCCGGGCCCATCGGGGCCCTGACCACCGCCGCCCTTGCGGCGAGGGGGGTCACCGACCTGACCGTGGTCGAGCCCACGCCGTCCCGCCAGGCGTTGGCCATGGCCGTCGGCGCCACCCGGGTGGTCACCCCCGATGAGCTCGACGAGCCGGGCTGGCACCCGGGCCACCTGATCGAGGACCCTACGACCGCGCCTTGGAATGCTCGGGGAACCGCGCGGCCATGGAGCAGGCCCTCGGCCAGCTCGGTCGGATGGGCCGGCTGGTCCTGGTCGGGGCCGGGATCAACCCACCCCGCTTCGACGCCAACCGCATCATGCTCAACGAGCTCGAGATCACCGGGGCCTTCGTCTATGACGCCACCGGCTTCGAGGATGCCCTCGCCCTGCTCCCCGCGCTGCCGCTCGAGCACCTGATCGAGCCGGTCGACGTGACCCTCGACGGTCTGTTCGACGCCCTGGAACGCCTGGCCGCCGGGCAGCTGGCGGGCAAGGTGATGGTCAACCCCGGAGGAGTCCCGTGACCCGCACGCCTCGGTTCAACCATGTGGCCATGAGCGTCCCGGCCGACCAGCTCGACGACGGCGGGCCGGGCCGAGATCCTGGCCTTCTGGGGCGGGGTCTTCGGCTTCGAGGAGCTGCCCTCGGAGACCAAGGACCGCGAGGTGCTCGTGCTGTCGGCCTACGACTGGGAGCAGTTCGTCTTCCTGATCGCCGAGGACGAGCCCATGCGCTGCCCCCGCCTGGACCACTTCGGGATGTCCGTCGGCTCCCTGGAGGAGCTCGAGGCGTTCCTGGCCAAGGCCAAGGCGTTCGCCGAGACCGACGACCGGGTCGACATCATCGACCACAAGGCCGATCGGCACGGCGACGCCCTCACGCTGCACAGTTTCTACGTGCGCTACCTGCTGCCCATGATGATCGAGATCCAGTGGTTCGACTGGGACCCCGCCGTCGCCGCCCTGAACCCGGTGAACCAGTGACCCCGTGACCCACCCCGTCCGCTTCGGGGCCTTCGTGCCCCAGGGCTGGAAACTGGAGTTCGCGGGCTGGGAGCCCCGGCGGGCCTGGGCCCGGGCCAAGGAGGTCGCCCTCGCCGCCGAGCTGGCGGGCTATGACCACCTCTGGGTCTATGACCACGTCGAGACCGTCCCCCGCCGCGAGCCGGAGCCGATGTTCGAGGCCTGGACGATGATGGCCGCCCTCGCCGAGGTCACCCACAAGGCCCGTCTGGGCCAGATGGTGACCTGCGCGGGCTACCGGAACCCGGCTCTGCTGGCCAAGCAGGCCGCCACCGTCGACGTCATGTCCGGCGGCCGGGTCATCTTCGGCATCGGGGCCGGCTGGTTCGACGAGGAGTACCGCTCCCACGGCTGGACCTACCCCCCGGACCGCCAGCGCCTGGAGCTGCTGGAGGAGACGATCCAGATCGCCAAGGCGCTCTGGATCGAGCCCTCGGCCTCGGTCCATGGCCACCACGCCTGGGTGGAGGACGCCATCTCGTTCCCGAAGCCGCTGCAGTCACCGCTACCGATCTGGGTCGGGGGCGGGGGCGAGAAGGTCACTCTGCGCATCGCGGCCGAGCACGCCCACGCCACCAATTGGCAGGTCGGACTGGAGGAGTTCGTCCACAAGTCGGACGTGCTCCGGGGCCACTGCGAGGCCGTGGGCCGGGACTTCGACGAGATCGTGCGCACCCATGCCCCCGACTGCCGCCTCTTCGACTCCGAGGCCGACCTCCGGCGATGGATGGCCGATCCGGCCGGCGGTGACCTCTGGGGCAGCGACGACCCCGAGGACTACCTGCGGGACAACCTCGTCGGCACCGACGAGCAGGTGGCCGAAAAGGTCCAGGCCTTCATCGACGCCGGGTGCAGCGAGTTCGTGCTCTGGTTCCGCGACTACCCGGCCGTCGACTCCATGGAACGCTTCATGGCTGACGTCGTCCCCCGCCTGGACCGTCGCTGACGCTCACCACCCAATCCGGTTTCGGCGGTCCTCGATGCCCGGTCGGCCGAAAACCAGAGCGACCTGCCGGCGTTGCCGCCGACAGGTCGCTGAGTGATCAAACCGACGAGTTGGAGTGACCGAGGTCCCTCGTCCCCGTCAGGGGCGGCGCCGGTGGGCGCCAGTAATCAGACGACCCGAACGTTCTGGGCCTCTTCACCCTTGCGACCAGGGGCGACGTCGAACTCGACGGTCTGACCCTCGTCGAGGGACCGGTAGCCCGAGCCCTGGATGTTGGAGTAGTGGACGAACACATCGTCCGCACCCTCACGCGAGATGAAGCCATAGCCCTTCTCGGCATTGAAAAACTTGACGGTTCCTGTAGCCAACGCTGTTCTCTCTCTCATCAGCGAGGTGGCCTGAACGACCGCCTCGAACTTGCAGGCAGGGTATGCGGGCGGAGCCGAACACCAACCCCACCGACCCGTGGGTCGGTTTTCGCCCCCGTCGCCCCGAGGTCCTGATCAGCTGGTGCGGAGCTCGCTGAAGGGCGTGGCCTTGTCCGGGCCGGGCTCCTTGGGGAGGCCCAGGACCCGCTCGCCGATGATGTTGCGCTGTACCTCGTCGGTGCCGCCGTAGATCGACGGGGCCGGACTGAACAGGGCCAGCTCCTGGATCATGCCGCCGCCTGGAGTGTCCGGGCCCATGACCGTGCCGGCCGGGCCGATGATGCGCAGGCCGAGGTCGCGGGACAGGCGGGTCATGTGGCTCATCATCAGCTTGGCCAGGTTGGGCAGCGCCGGTGAGGCCTGCCCGGCCTTGGCCCGCTGGACGCCCCAACCGCTGATCTGGTCCATCGAGTAGAGCCGCATCAGGTCCTGTCGGATGAGCGGGTCGTCGGCCTTGCCCAACTCGCTCACCAGGCTCTGCAGCAGCTTGGCGCTGCGGCCGGCCAGGATCGTGGCGGTACCGCCCCGGCCGCCCTTGGCGACGAAGTCACCGGCGCGGCGCTCGAGGTGGCCGGCCACCGTGCCGGGCAGGGCGAGGGAGGTCGCCGACGACCCACCGCCGCCGCCGAGGCTGGCCCGCTCGTTCATGAGCGTGGTGTTGGCCACGGCCCAGCCGTTGCCGAGGCCCCCGATGAGGTCGGCGTCGGCCACGCGCGCGTCGTCGAGGAAGACCTCGTTGAACAGGGCCCGGCCCGTCATCTCGACCAGCGGCCGGACGTCGATGCCGGGCTGGTGCATCGGGATGCCGAAGTAGCTGATGCCCTTGTGCTTGGGGGCGTCGGGGTCGGTGCGGGCGATGAGCATGCCCAGGTCGGCGTGCTGGCCCCCGCTGGTCCAGACCTTCTGGCCGTTGACGATCCACTCGTCGCCGTCCTTGACCGCCTTGGCCTGCGAGGCCGGCGAGGTCGGAGCCGGCACCCGGCTCACTGAAGAGCTGGCACCAGGCCTCCTGGCCGTTGGCGATCGGTGGGCAGGAAGCGCTGCTTCTGCTCGTCACTGCCGTGGGTGATGATCGTCGGGGCGGCCAGCATGGCGCCAAGGCCCCCCGGCGGGCCGAGGGCGCCGGCATCGCTGATCTCGGCGCCGACCGCGTTGGCCTCGGGGCGGGCCAGGCCGCGGCCCGAGTGCTCCGTGGGCCAGCTCGGCATCGCCCAGCCGGAGTCAGCGAGGCGTTGCCACCACTCCGCCACGGTCACGTCGGGGTCCCAGTTGTCGTCCAGCCAGGCGCGGACCTCGGTCCGCACGTCCTCGGTCACAGCCATGGCCGGAGCTTACGTACCGTGTACGCCGTGGCCCGAACCGAACCGCCTCCAGAACCGCCCGCCGTCTCCCTCGACGAGATCGACCTGACCGACCCCGACGCCTACGTGGACCGGGTCCCCCACGAGCAGTTCGCCACCCTCCGCCGGGAGGCGCCGGTCTTCTGGCACGAAGACGTCGAGGGCGGCTTCTGGTGCGTCACCCGCCACGCCGACATCGTCTCCGTGAACCGGGACTGGGAGACCTTCTCCTCCTACCGGGGTGCGGTCTTCCTGTGGACCCCGCCCGACCTCGAGATGTCGCGGCTGATGATGCTGAACATGGACCCACCGGAGCACGCCAAGCTCCGCAAGCTCGTGAACCGGGGCTTCACGCCGCGCCGCATCCGGGAGCTGCAGGAGGTCCTGGCCCACCGGGCGACGACCATCGTGGACGACGTGATCGACCAGGGGAGCTGCGACATGGTCGAGGCCGTGGCGGCCGAGCTGCCGCTGCAGGCGATAGCCGAGTTCCTCGGCGTGCCTCAGGAGGACCGGCACCTGGTCTTCAAGTGGAGCAACACGATGATCGGCTCCGACGACCCCGAGTACGCCTCGGAGAAGGACGCCTCGGGCCAGACCACAGAGACCATGGCCGCCTCGGCCGAGCTCTACGCCTATGCCCAGGCCCTGGCCGAGGACCGGCGGGCCAACCCGCGCGACGACATCGTCTCGGACCTGGTCCACGCCGAGGTCGACGGCGACTCGCTCAGCGATCTGGACTTCAACCTCTTCTTCCTGCTGCTGGCCGTGGCGGGCAACGAGACGACCCGCAACGCCATCTCCCACTCGGTCCTGGCCCTGGCCGAGAACCCCGACCAGCGGGCCTGGCTGCGGGAGGACCCGGACCGTTGGGACGGCGCCATCGAGGAGTTCCTGCGCTGGTCGACGCCGGTGATGCACTTCCGGCGCACCGCCACCCGGGACACCGAACTGGGCGGGCAGGCGATCGCCGAGGGCGACCGCGTCGTCATCTGGCACATCTCGGGCAACCGGGACGAGGCCGTCTTCGAGGACCCCTACACCCTCGACCTGGGGCGGACGCCCAACGACCACCTGGTGGGCAACACCGTGTCGACCAACCATGTCGCCTTCGGTGGCGGGGGGCCGCACTTCTGTCTCGGGGCCAACCTGGCCCGGGCCGAGATGCGAGTGATGCTCCAGGAGGTGGTCGGCCGCCTCGGGGACTTCGAGGTCGACGGCCCGGTCCAGCGCCTACGGTCCAACTTCATCAACGGCATCAAGCACCTGCCCGTCGCCTGGGAGACCCCGTGAGCAAACCCGACCTCGGCCCGGTGGGCCTGTGGACGTTCACCCTCGACCTGCGCCCGGCGGATGAGGTCCGGGACCTCGTTCCCGAGATCGAGGCCATGGGGTGGGGCTGTGTCTGGATCCCCGAGGCGGTGAACCGGGACGCCATGGTCAACTCGGCGTTGCTGCTGTCGGCCTCGACCACCCTCAAGATCGGGACCGGCATCGCCTCCATCTGGGGCCGCGACGCCATGACCACCGCGGCGGCGCTGCACTCCTTGTCCGAGGCCTGGCCCGGCCGCTTCGTGCTCGGCCTCGGCGTCAGCCACCAGCCGATGGTCGACGGCCTCCGGGGCCAGGACTACACCAAGCCCTTCTCCAAGATGCGGGACTACCTGGCCGCCATGGAAGGAGCGCTCTACATGTCGCCGCGGATCGAGGACGAGCACGTCGTGCTGGCCGCCCTCGGCCCCAAGATGCTCGATCTGGCCGCCACCGCGGCCGACGGAGCGCACCCCTACTTCGTGCCCGTCGAGCACACCGCCTTCGCCCGGGAGCACCTGGGTCCGGACGCCCTGCTGGCGCCGGAGCAGGCCTGCGTGCTCTCGACCGACCCCGAGGAGGCCCGCCGGGTCGCTCGCGGCCACATGGCCACCTACCTCGGCCTGCCCAACTACACGAACAACCTGCGCCGCTTCGGCTGGGGAGACGAGGACCTGGCCGACGGTGGCAGCGACGCCCTGGTCGACGCCATCGTGGTCTGGGGCGACGAGCAGGCCATCGTCGACCGCGTCACCGCCCACCACGACCGTGGCGCCGACCACGTCGCCCTCCAGGTCCTGTCCTTGGACGGGATGTCCGTGCCCATGGACCACTGGCGCAGGCTCGCCGACGCCCTCGCCCTGGGCTGAGCCTCGGGCCGGAGCACAGCCCATCGGCTGGAGGAACGAGAGGGAGGCAACCACGGGGGCCGTCGCTGTCGGGCCGGGCTCGGCGGTTGCCGACCCGCCGTTTCGCCACGCTCCGTGGCGGAATCGACCGTTCGCCCCGGCCCCATCGTTCTGGCGGTTGATTCGGCGGTCAGAGCGACGGAATCAGCCGCCAGAACGAGAAGTGGTCCGAGGACCGAGCTCAGTCCGGGCGGAGCTCCCGCAGCAGCACCTTGCCGACCTCGTTGCGGGGGAGCTCGGCGAGCGGGGTCCAGCCGGCGGGGACCTTGTACGGGGCGAGGTGCTCCCGGGCGTGGGCCTCGAGCGCCGCAGGATCGAACTCGCCCGAAGCGCTGACCACGTAGGCCCAGGGGACCTCGCCCAGGCGGTCGTCGGGGACGCCGGCCACGGCGACGTCGGTGACCGAGGGATGCAGCCGGAGGACCTCCTCGACCTCGGCGGGGAAGACCTTCAGGCCGCCGCGGTTGACCATGTCGGAGAGGCGGCCCTCGATCCAGACGAAGCCCTCGTCGTCGATACGGCCGACGTCACCGGTACGGAACCAGCCGTCGTCGGTGAGGCGGTCGGCCAGGTCCGCTCCGTCGGCGTAGCCGGCGCTGAGGGCCGGCGTCACGACCTGGAGCTCACCGGTCTCGTCGTCGACCCGGACCTGCACCCCCTCGTGGGGACGGCCGACGGCGCCGAGCTTCTCCTCGCCGAACTGCCGGGAGTCCTCCGCGTTCCAGCCGATGATCTCACCCCCGATCTCCGTCTGGCCGTAGCAGTTGAGCACGGCGATGCCGAAGCGGTTCTTGAAGCGGTGGGCCTGCAGGGGCGACAGCGGGGCGGTGATGCTGCGCACGAACCGGAGCGGGGTCAGGTCGGTGATGGTTTCGTCGTCGGACAACATCGTCATCGCCGCCGGGGGCAGCACGGTGGACCGGAGGCCGAACCGCGTCACGGCGTCGGCGAAGCGCCGAGTGTCGAAGGGGCTGAGGAGGACGACGGCGGAGCCGACCTTGAAGGCGAAGATCAAGTTGTAGAGCCCGGCCCACAGCGACAGCGAGACGGGGAGGAGGTTGGGCATCGGCGTCTTGTCGGGATCCCGGCCGGTCCAGCCCATCTTGGCCAGCACCCCGTCCATGAGCGTGAGCACCCCCGAGTGGCGCAGGAGCACGGGCTTGGGCCGCCCCGTGGTCCCGGAGGTGAACGAGATGAGCGCGACGTCAGGCTCCTGGTGGCGGTCGGTGGCGCGGGCCGTCACCCCGTCAGCGGTGACGACGGCGGCCGGCTCCACGGCGGCCATGACGTGCTCGACCTCGTCTGCGGTCGAGCGGGGGTTGACCGGGACGTAGACCGCGCCGGCCCACCAGACCCCGAACAGCGTGGCGACCAGGTCGACGCCGTCGGGCAGCTGCACGGCGACGGCGTGACCGGCCTCGACCCCGGCCGCGGAGAGCCGAGCGGCCACGGCGTCGGCCTTGACCCGGACCTCGGCCCGGGTCCAGGACTCGTCCCCCAGATGGACCAGAGCCTCCTCCCCCGGCCCCTCGAGCAGGTCCCCGAGCTGCGTCATCCCACCACCAACCCGTTCTGGTCCCAGCAACGCGCGCCCCAGTGGACATAGCTGGGACCAGAACGGGTCACGGCTGCCATTGGGGGTCGCGCTTCTCGGCGAAGGCGAGAGGGCCTTCGGTCTGGTCGGGGTGGCCCCACATGCCGGTCAGCTCGTCGGCCCCCGCCTTGCAGGCGTCGGTGAGACCGTGTTCCAGCGCGCCCCAGAGGGCCCGCTTGGTGGCGGCCATGGCGGCCGGGGAGTTCTTGGCGATCTTCTCGGCCAGGGCCTGGGCCTCGGCCCGGAGCTGGTCCGGGGGGTCCACGATCTGGCTGATCATCCCCAGCTCCAGGGCCCGCTCGGCCGACATCCGCTCGTAGCGCCCCACGAACGCCATGCGCATCACGGCTTCGGCCGGCATCTTGCGGATGAGGCCGATGGCCTCCAGGGACACGACCTGGCCCACCGAGACGTGGGGGTCGAAGAACTGGGCGTCGGAGGCGGCGATGACGATGTCGGCGTCCGCGATCCAGTGGAACCCGCCGCCGGCGCAGATCCCGTTGACCGCGGTGATCACCGGCTTCCACACCCCCTGGTGCCACGAGGTGAAGTGCAGGTCGAAGTCCTCGACGGACTTCCGGTAGCGCTCCATGCCGACGCCGTCGGAGGCGATCTCCTGCACGTCCACCCCTGTCTGGAAGGCCCGGCCTTCACCGGTGTGGACGATGACCCGCACCGCGGGGTCCTGGTCCAGCTCGATCCAGGCGTCGGCGAACTCGTCGCGCATGCGGCTGCTCATGGCGTTGAGCTGGTCGGGGCGGTTGTTGATCAACCAGCCCACCGGACCGTGACGCTCGACCTTGAGGCACTCGTAGCTCATGCAGAGATCTCCCACTGCGGTTCACGCTTCTCGGCCCAGGCGAGGGGGCCTTCGGTCTGGTCGGGGTGGCCCCACATCGCCATCATCTCGGCCGCCCCCGCCCGGCAGGCGTCGGTCAGGCCCAGTTCGAGGGCGCCCCACAGGGCCTTCTTCGTGGCGGCCATGGCGGCCGGTGAGTTCTTCGCCACCTTCCCGGCCAGGTCCATGGCCGCGGCCTCGAGGTCGTCGTCGGGTACGACCTCGCTGAGGATCCCGAGGACCCGGGCCCGCTCGGCGGTGATCCGCTCGTACCGGCCGACCAGGGCCATGCGCAGGATCGCCTCCATGGGCGAGGTGCGGGCGAGGGTGATGGCCTCGAAGGCGGTGACCTGGCCGACCGACACGTGAGGGTCGAGGAAGGTGGCCGACGCCGCGGCGATCACGATGTCGGCGTCGGCAACGAAGTGCAATCCGCCGCCGGCGCAGGTGCCGTTGACCGCGGCGATGACCGGCTTCCACACCCGGTTGTGCCAGGCGGTCAACTTGAGGGTGGCGTCGCGCGTGCGACGGGACTGCTCCCGCAGCGCGTCCTTGTCCCGACTGAGCTGGACCACGTCGAGGCCTGTCTGGAACGCCGGACCGTTGCCCGTGTTCACGATGACCCGCACCTCGGGATCGGCGTCCAGCTCCAACCAGGCCCGCTCCAGCTCGGCGAGCATCGTGGCGTCCATGGCGTTGCCGACCTCGGGCCGGTCGAAGGCCAGCCACCCGACAGGACCGCGGCGTTCCACAGTCAGTGTCTGGAAGTCCCCGAGAGGCACGGTGGTCATCGTCGGCTCACCGGGGGACCTCGCTCCAGGCGGCATCGTGCCAGGGGTCGGGCTCCCGGGGCAGGCCGAGCACGCGCTCCCCGACGATGTTCTTGTTGACCTCGGTGGTGCCGCCCTCGATGGTGTTGGCCCGACTGCGCAGCATGCCCTTGACCTCGTAGGGGAGCGCACCGGCCCAGCTATCGGCCGCGGGCCACGCAGTGGCACCGGCGCCGAGCAGGTCGGTGGCCAGGAGCTGGATGCGCTGGTTGAGCTCGCCCTGATGGACCTTGCCGATCGAGCTCTCCGGCCCCGGTGACCGTCCCGCCCGGACGCCGGCCCGGACCCGCTGGTTGGTCCAGGCCCGGATGCGCTCCTCGCTCCACGCCTGGACGATGGCCTGGCGTTGGGTCGGCGTCGCCCCGTGCTCAGCGGCAAGGCGCACGAGGCGCTCGGCGCCGGCGCCCCCGATGCGGTCGACACCGCCCGACCCCGAGCCGGACACCATCTGGCGCTCGCCGGACAGGGTGGCGTTGGCCACCCGCCAACCGTCGCCCACCTCGCCGACCCGCTGGGACTCGGGCACCCGGGCCCCGTCGAGGAAGACCTCGTTGAAGTCGATCTCGCCCCCGATGTGACGCAGGGGCCGGACCTCGACCCCGGTCTGGCGCAGGTCGACCAAGAAGTAGGTGATGCCCTTGCGCTTGGGCGCCGACGGATCCGTGCGGGCCAGGAGCACTCCGAAGTCCGATACGTGGGCCCAAGTCGTCCACACCTTCTGGCCGGTGATCACCCACTCGTCGCCGTCCCGCTCGGCCCGGGTGGCCAAGGAGGCGAGATCGGAGCCGGCGCCGGGCTCGCTGAAGAGCTGGCACCAGCGCTCCTCGTTGCGCACGATCGGGGGCAGGAAGCGCAGCCGCTGCGCCTCCGTGCCGTGAGCGAAGAGGGCCGGCGCGGCCAGGTTCAGGCCGAGGGGGTTGAGCCGGCCCAGGTTGTAGGGGGCGAGGACGGCCTCGACGGCGCGGGCCACCGACCGGCTGAGGTCGAGGCCGCCGTACGCCACCGGCCACGTCGCGGCGACGAGACCCGACGCGCCGAAGGTCGGGTACCAGGCCTCGTAGTCGGCCCGCGACCGGACCTCCCGGATGGCGGCTGCGCCACCGCGCTCAGCGGCCTCCCGCCAGCTAGCCGGCACGTGCTCGTCGACCCAGGTCCTCACGGCGGCGACGGCGTCGGCCGCCGGGGTGTCGGGAGTGATCTCCAGGGGACGCATCGTCAACCGTCTACCGACCCCGGAACTCGGGCGGGCGCTTGTCGACGAACGCCGTCATGCCCTCTTTGAAGTCCTCGCTGCGGGAGGACAGCTCGAGGGCGAAGGCCTCGTTCTGGAGCTGAGCCTCCAGCGGCTCGGACTGGCCCGCAGCCAGCAGCCACTTGGTCAGCCCGAGGGCGACGGTCGGCCCTGAGGCCAGCTGCTCGACGACCTCGTCGACGGCGTCGTCCAGATCGGCCGCAGGGACGGCCCGGTGGATCAGACCCCACTCGGCCGCCTCGGTCCCGTCCAGGTCACGGCCGAGCAGCAGGAGCTCGCGGGCCCGGACGATCCCGACCAGGCGGGGCAACAACCAGGTCGCCCCGCTGTCGGGGGTGAAGCCCCGCTCGGTGAACGGCTCCCAGAAGCGGGCATCGGCCGCAGCGACGGTGATGTCGGCGGCGGCGGCCAGCTGGAAGCCGATGCCTGCGGCCCAGCCCTGGACCCGGCACACGATCGGGGTCTGGGTCTGCACGACCAGAGGGAGGAGCCGGTGTGCCGTGGACCGGACCCGACGCTGCACGCTGCCCACCCGGGGGCGCTCCCCGCCCGGCGCGTTGCGGGCCACGATGTCGGCCCCGCCACAGAAGTGGTCGCCGTTGCCCGCGAGCACGATGACCCGGACCGCCTCGTCCCGACCGGCGGCGTCGATGGCCTCGGCCATCCCCACCATGATCGTGTCGTCCACCGCGTTGCGCTTGTCGGGGCGGTCGAGGGTCAGGCGGAGGACGGCGCTGTCGAGGGTGACCTCGCAGGCCGTCCACGGATTCGTAGGTCACACAGGCCCCCGTTCTGCGAACTGTTCGGCGATGGCGGCGATGCCCGCCTCGAGGTCGGTGGCCCCACCGGGCGGCTCGGGGAGGCGCACGGGGCCGTGCTCACGACTGGGCAACAGGACCGTGGCGTGACCGGGAGTGGTCACCTCACCCCGCTGGTTCTCGGCCACCAGGTCCAAGTCGACGGCTGGGCGGTCGCCCTCGGCCAGGTAGCGGCGGGTCACCGTCCCCCGCAGCCACTGGGTGTCGCCCACGTAGTTGAAGCGCCGGAACTCACAGTCCAGCTTCCAGAGCCAGGCGTCGTCGCCCATCCAGTCGGTGCAGAGGTGGATCAGCCACGTCTCGCGCATGCGGCCGTAGTCAAAGGTGGTGGGGTTGCCCGAGCGGCGGGCGAACTCCGGGTCCCAGTGGACCCGCTGCATGACGTCGGGGATGTTGAGCGGGTCCCGGTGGAAGAAGCGGGGCACCCGCTGCCGGTTCTGGGTGCCGAGGCGCAGCGGGGCCACGCCGTAGAGGCCCATGCCCATGCCGACGTGCCAGCACACGATGTCGGTGACGGTCAGCGGGCCCTTGACCATCGGCCCGACGGTGTCGCCCTCGGTCACATCGTCCCACCAGCGGGGGTCGGGCCCCCGGGGGCACTCGGCCAGGTACTGGGCTTCGATCTCGTCGATCTGGGCGTCGGTGTACGGCTCGATCTCCACGGCGTCGTACTTCTTCTTCTCCCTCGCCTTGGACCGCTCGGTGCGGATCATCAACCGGTACTGGGCCGACAACAGGGGCCCGTCGTGTTCCCGGAAGACCTGCCCGGTCCACTCGTGCACGGCCCGCTCGGCGAACTCGGAGGGCTTGTCGTGCACGCCGACGAGAGCGTTGCGCCGAGCGATGCTGCGGTCGGGCCCGAGCGGGGCCCACCACTCGCGGGCGCTCGCGGCGTAGAAGGCGTGCACGCCCCGGAGGGGGTCGCCCTTCATGAGGTCGCGGTGCGCCGCAGGCACCTCGGTGACCTCGTCCTCGCCGATGAGGGTGTCGCCCCCGACCAGGACCGGTGAGGCGATGGGACCGCCCCAGCGGGACCCGGTGCCGTGGCCCGGGTCGCACCACAGCGGATTGTCGTCACCGTAGGCGTGGGCCACGTGACGGAAGGCGTCGAGCCCGGGCCGGACGTAGTGCGGCGGCTGGGGATGGGGCTCGGGGACGCCGATGCGGGCGCGCAGGCGCTCGACGGCCTCATCGGTGATCTCCGCTGTACTTCCGGATCTCACCGACTTCTCGGTGGAACCACTCGGGCCCTCGGTCGCACGGGGTGCCATCGTCAGGTGGCGCGGAACGCCCGCTCGACGATGTCGTGGAGGTCGACCAGCGGCAGCCGCTCGGCGTCGGGGTCGTCGCCTACGACGGCGGGGTCGGTCGACTGGAACGAGGCGACGAGGCCACTGAGGAGCCGCCCCAGCACATGAGGGTCGCCATCCCGCAGGACGCCGGCCGCCTGGCCTCGCCGGAACACGCCGGCCTGGACCTCCATGGCCCGCTCGAAGTTGTCCGCGGTGGTCTTCGACAACGACAGCTCGACCCCCGGGAGGCTGGCCGAGGAAGCTCGCAGGTAGAGGCGGCCGAAGTGGGGGTGGCGGCGGAAGAAGCCCACCTCGTAGTCGACCAGGCCGTGGAGCTGGGCCAGCGGGTCGACGCCCGCCTCCGCCGCCGCCTCCATCCCCGGCATGAACTCCGCTCCCCGCCGGGCGAAGACGTTGAGGAAGAGATCGTCCTTGTTCTCGAAGAAGGAGTAGACGGACCCGACCGAGAACTCGGCCAGCTCCGCGATCTCCTTCAGCGTGGTGTCGTGGAAGCCCTTGGCCCCGAAGACCTCCTCGGCGGCGTCCAGGAGCTGGGCGCGGCTCAGGTCCTGGTGGAGCTGACGGCGCTGCTCGCGACGGCTCTCGGTCGTGCTCACCTCCGCAGGCTAGATCGTCCGGTTCAGTCGAGTGAAGCCAGGTTCTGACAGATGAACGATGGGAGGCACGGTGTCCCGCAGCCCAACGAGCCGAGCAGCGGGTCAGAGCGAGTCCAGAGCCAGGCGGTCCTCGACCTGGGGCTGGCGGCCGGTGCGGAGGGGGCTGAGGGGGGCGTCGACCAGGAGCTGACGGCGCCAGTCGGCACCGAGACCGAGCGTCGTGGCCCGCCAGTCCCCGAGCGGGCCGTCCGGATCCAGCCACGCCCGTTCGAGCGCGGCCCAAGCGGACCAGGAGGGCAGTGCCCACAGCAGGATGGCCTCGGAGTCGTTGACGCCGGTGACCCGCCAGGCACCGACCGACTCGATGCCGAGGGCGGCGTGCGCACCGACCCCCTGCTCGCGGACGGCCGTCAGGAACTCCCCCACCGTCCCTGCGGGGACGGTGACCAACTCGTGCGCGTAGACCTCGCCCCGGACGCCGGCGTCGGTCAGCTCGGTGATCGAGCGGGTCCACGGCTGGGGCACGACGATGCGGTCGACACCGCCCCTCCGGAACTGGGCGGCAGTGGCCCACCATTCGACCAGCGACGGGTCCTGCAGGCCGGGATGGTTCAGCTCGTGCTCGAAGTTGGCGACCAGCCCGTCCCAGCCGTCGAGCTCCCAGAGGTTGACGACCTCGGGCCAGCGGCCGGTGGAGCCCACCGTCCCCCACACGCCGAAGCAGAGCTGATCCCGCTCCTCGCGGGCCACCGGGCACCAGTTGGCCGTCATGTGGTGCATGTACTTGGCCCGGTTGGGCCCGATGACGTCGATGAACTCGTGGATGTACAGCTTCGTGTTCACCGCCGCGTCGCTCACGCCGTTCAGTCTGACGAGTTCGAGGGCCACTCGGGACGGTGGTAGCCGTTGAACTCGAGCTGGCCGTCGCGGAGGTGGCGGATGGTGAGGAAGTCGCCCTTGTAGCCCTTGCGGTCATGGGGGCCGAACTGGATGTAGGTCCCCGGTCCACCGTTGGTGGCCGGCATCCAGCGGATGCGCTCCATGCCCTCCTTCACCCAGCGGGGCTCGGGGATGGCCGCGTTGCCGATGCCGTGGATGGCCACGCGGGCGGTGTCGTAGGCCAGGGCCACGACCACGTTGCGGCTGACCCGGCCGAAGCGCTCCTCGAACCGCTCGATCATGGCGTTGTAGTTGGGGTTGGCCCCGTCCTCACCCAGTTGGTCACACCCGTGCCAGCCCTCCAGGCCCTCGGCCCAGGCGTTGGAGTTGGAGTAGAACATGAAGGCCGTGCCCATGACCCGGGGAGGGTCCCAGTCCAGGGCGCGGAAGGCCTCGGCGAAGTGGAACGTGGCGTAGCCGTAGCCCCCGTAGTAGATGCCCTCGGTGCCGAGGTCCCGCATGGCAGCGAGGTCGTCCTGCAGCCCGACCGGGTTGGGCTCCAACTTCACCTCCTTGGTGATCGTCATGCCGAGGCTCAACGCCGTGTCCCGGAAGTACTCGCAGTAGTCCTTGCCCGAGGAGCCCTGCTCCCAGAAGAGGCCCACCTTGTCGTGGCCCTGCTGCTTGAGCCAGTGGGCGCACATGGCCCCCTCCGACGGGATGTCGCCGTTGGCCACGGTGAAGGCGTACTCCGAGGCGAACTTGTGGGCGCCGGTCCAACCGATGGCCGGCACCTGCAGCTCGTTGACCGTGTCCTGGATGATGAGACAGTTGTCCGAGATCATCGGGCCGAGCACGACGACACAGCCCTGCTCCACCAGCCAGCGGTAGCCCTCGATCACCTTGCGGTAGTTCTCCCGCGGCAGACCCGCGGGCATCGGCCACGACCAGCTCGATCGGACCCCGTCGCCAGATCCCCTCGTTCAGGGCGTCCTCGATGGCCAGGATGGTGGGGTCGATCCAGTCGGCCAGGAGCTGGCCCAGCTCCATGTCGATGAGGATGCCGATCTTGACCGGCTCGAAGGGGTCCCCCTGGGTCTTGATGCCCCGCCGCGGCGGATAGATCGTGATGCCCTGGACCGCCTGGTCGCCGATGGCGCCGCCGCCCTCGTACCAGTTGGTGGCCTCACCCCCGACCCCTCCAGGTGGGCCCGGGTCCCGGCGGGGACATTGGTGACGGCCCGGTCGTCTTCGGCGATGCCCAGGTCGACGGGCTCGGGGAACATGCGCTCTACGTACTCCGGCATGGCCCGACCTTAGTGGACCGGGACAATGCGGCGTTCAGCGGACTGAACTAGGGTTCAGACATGCGTGCCGAAGACCTCATCCTCGTCAGCGTCGATGACCACCTGGTCGAGCCCCCGGGCCTGTTCGACGGTCGCCTCCCCGCGAAGTACGCCGACCGGGCGCCCCGCGTGGAGCACACCGAGAAGGGCGACGACGTCTGGGTCTTCGAGGGCTCGGTCATCCCCAACATCGGGCTGAACGCGGTGGCCGGGCGGCCCAAGGAGGAGTACGGCGTCGAGCCGACGGCCTTCGACGAGATCCGCCCCGGCACCTGGGACGTGAACGAGCGGGTCAAGGACATGAACGCCGGCGGCGTGCTCGGCTCGATGTGCTTCCCTTCCTTCCCCGGCTTCTGCGGGCGCCTGTTCGCCGCCATCGACGACAAGGATCTGGCCCTCGCCGTCACCCGGGCCTACAACGACTGGCACGTCGACGAGTGGTGCGCGGCCCACCCCGGCCGCTTCATCCCCATGGGCCTGCCTGTCCTCTGGGACCCGGACCTGGCCGCGGAGGAGGTCCGGCGCCTGTCGGCCAAGGGCGTCCACTCGGTCACCTTCACCGAGAACCCCCACACCCTCGGCTACCCCAGCTTCCACAGCGACCACTGGGACCCGTTCTGGAAGGCGTTGAGCGACACCGGCACGGTGCTGTCGATCCACCTCGGCTCGTCGGGCCAGTTGGCGGTGACGGCGCCTGACGCCCCGGTCGACGTGATGATCACGCTGCAGCCGATGAACATCTGCGCGGCGGCCGCCGACCTGCTCTGGTCCCGGGTCATCAAGGAGTTCCCCGACCTGCGCATCGCCCTGTCCGAGGGCGGCACCGGCTGGATCCCCTACTTCATCGACCGCCTCGACCGCACCTACGACATGCACCACCTGTGGACCGGCCAGGACTTCGGCGGGAAGCTGCCGTCCGAGGTGTTCCGCGAACGCTTCCTGACCTGCTTCATCTCCGACCCGGTCGGCATCGAACTGCGGGACCACATCGGCCTCGACAACATCGCCTGGGAGTGCGACTACCCGCACTCGGACTCGTCCTGGCCCGAGGCCCCCGAGGAGCTGGCCGCCGTGGCCGAGGGCGTGCCCGACGAGGACCTGGCCAAGCTGGGCTACGAGAACGCCTGCCGCTGGTACTCCTTCGACCCCTTCGCCCACCGGGCCAAGGAGGACTGCACCGTTGGCGCCCTGCGGGCCGAGGCGGGAGACCACGACGTGGCCATCCGCTCCTTCGACAAGGGCCGCTACGAGCGCCGCAAGGGCATCGAGATCGGCAAGCTGGCGGCGAAGGCCACGGCGTAGGGGCACAATCGGCAGGTGAACATCCTGCTCATCACCCTGGACCAGTTCCGGGGGGACTGCCTGTCGGCCGCCGGGCACCCGGTGGTGCAGACGCCGCACCTTGACGCGCTGGCCGCCGAGGGCGTCCGGCTGGCCCGGCACTACAGCCAGGCCACGCCGTGCGGGCCGGGCCGGGCCTGTCTCTACACGGGCACCTACCAGATGAACAACCGGGTGGTCACCAACGGGACGCCGTTGGACGCCCGCTTCGACAACGTGGCCCACGCCGGCCGACGGGCGGGCTACGAGCCGACGCTGTTCGGCTACACGGACCAGGCCATCGACCCCCGCCGGGCGACCGGGCCCGACGACCCCCGCCTGTCGGACTACGAGGAGATCCTCCCGGGCTTCGACGCCGAGCTGGACCTCCGGGGGGACATGACGCCCTGGGTCGAGTGGCTACGGGGCCAGGGCCACGAGATCACCGGCTCGATCGGCCGGACCCTGGCCACGGAGTCGGCCCGGCCCGCCGAGCACAGCCACGCCGCGTTCATGACCGAACGGGCCATCGACTGGCTCGGTCGTCAGGACCGGGCCGACCGCCCCTGGTTCGCCCATCTCAGCTACCTGCGCCCGCATCCGCCCTACTCGGCCGCCGGGGTGTGGGCCGAGCGCTACGACCCGGCCGACGTCGAGCTCCCCATCCCCTCGGCGACCACACCCCACCACACGCTCCACGAGCGGGCCCTGGCCACCGTCCCGGCCCCCGAGGACGAGGAGGGGGTGCGCCGGATGCGGGCGCAGTACTACGGCATGGTCAGCGAGGTGGACGACCAGCTCGGCCGGCTGTGGTCCGCCCTGCGCGACGCCGGGGCCTGGGACGACACCTTCATCGTGGTCACCGCCGACCACGGCGACCAGCTCGGCGACCACGGCCTCATCGAGAAGATGGGCTGGTTCGAGGAGAGCCACCACATCGTCGGCATCGTGCGGGATCCCCGGCGGCCGGAAGCCCACGGCACCGTCGTGGACCGGTTCACCGAGAACGTGGACGTGTTCCCGACCCTGTGCGAGGCAATGGGCATCGAGATCCCGGCCCAAGTGGACGGCCTGCCGCTGACGCCCTTTCTCACGGGCAATGAGCCGCCGTGGTGGCGGGCGGCGGCGCACTGGGAGTACGACTGGCGGGACCGGTTCATCGGACACGTCGCGCCGGCCGAGTGGCCCTGGGACCGGCGCCTCGAGCGCCACCACCTGGTCGTCCTGCGCACCGAGGCGCACGGCTACGTGCAGTTCGGCAACGGCTCCTGGCTGTGCTTCGACCTGGCCGCCGACCCCACCTGGCGCATGACCACCGACGACCCTGCGGTGGTGCTCCCGCTGGCGCAGGCCATGTTGACCTGGCGCTCCGAGCACAGCGACCGGACCATGACCGGCATCGTCCTGCGAGAAGGCGGCGTCGGGCGCTGGCCCCCGGCCCACCCCCTCGACGACAAGCTCGACCGAGCCTCGAGCGGGAGCTGACACCGAGGCAGGTCAGTCGGGCCGGAGCCAGCACAGCGCCGCGGTGATCATCGCCTCGATGCCGGCGGACAGGGTCGGCTCCTGAACGGGGGCGTAGTAGGGCGAGTGGTTGGAGGGGATGTCCTCGGCCAGACGACCGGCGGCGAAGGCCTGTCCCCACGCCTCGGCGTCCGCGCCCCCGACGAACCAGAAGGTCGAGGGGAAGCCACCGCGGGAGGCGAAGCGGCCGAAGTCCTCGCTGGCGGGGACCAGCGGGGCCTCGATCGTCCGCTCGGGTCCGAAGTGGGCCTGGAAGGCGGCGGCCACGGTGGCGGTGGTCTCGGCGTCGTTGTGCAGCGCCGGGAAGCTGGCCGTGGTCTCGATCTCGGGCTCCCGAGGGGCGCCGGCGGTGTGGGCCTCACCGTGCACGATGCGCTCGACCGCGGCCAGCACCTTCTCCCGCACCGCGGGGTCGAAGCTGCGGATGCTGAGACCGAGCTCGGCCCGGTCCGGGATGATGTTCTCCTTGGTGCCGGCGTGCATCGTGCCCACCGTGACCACGGCGACATCGGTGGCGGCCACCGACCGGGACACGACGGTCTGGAGCTTCATCACGGTGGAGGCCGCCAGCACCACCGGGTCGACCGTCGTCTCCGGCGCCGAGCCATGGCCCCCCTGGCCGTGGAGGGTGACCTTGAGCGAGTCGGCCCCCGCCATGATCGGCCCGGCCCGGTACAGAACCCAGCCGGCGGGCGCCGGGCCGACGTGCTGGCCGAGTCCGACGTCGGGGGTCCCGAAGCGCTCGAAGAGGCCGTCGTCGACCATGGCGTCGGCGCCGGCGGCCAGCTCCTCGGCGGGCTGGATGACGATCATCACCCGACCCCGCCAGGCGTCCCGGTGGCCAGCCAGGATCGTGGCCACCCCGATCATCCAGGCCGCGTGCATGTCGTGCCCACAGGCGTGGGCTACCGGGACCTCCTGACCGCCGATGTCGGTGGACCGGACCGTCGAGGCGTAGGGCAGACCGGTGGCCTCCTCCACGGGGAGGGCGTCGATGTCGGCCCGCAGCAGCACGGTGGGCCCCTCCCCGTTGGCCAAGATCGCGACCACGCCGGTCACCCCGACCTCGCGGGTCACCTCGTACCCCAGCGCCTCCAGCCGGTCGGCCAGCACGCCGGCGGTGCGGACCTCGAGGAAGGACAGCTCGGGATGCGCGTGCAGGTCCTCGTAGAGGGCCGTCAGGTCGGGCAACAGTTCGGGGATGGTGTCCAGCACGGCGCCATCCTGTCGCGTCGGCCCCGATCGTGGGCGAGACTGAGCCCATGGCGAACGCAGACCTGGCCCAACTCGAGCGCGGACGGCTCTGTGACCTGTTCCTGGAGGTCGGCCCGGACCACCCCACGTTGTGCGAGGGGTGGACGACCGCCGACCTGGCCGCCCACCTCGTCGTGCGGGAACGCAAGCCGCTGGCCGCGCCCGGGATCGTGGCCGGGGGGCGGCTGGGCGAGTACAGCGAGAAGGTGCGCCTCGCCGTCCGGGACGAGTCGACCTTCACCGACCTCGTCGAGCGGGTGCGGGGCGGGCCACCGGCGCTGCTGCGCCCCCTCGACGGCGCCATCAACCTGTCCGAGTACTTCATCCACCTGGAGGACGTGCGGCGGGGTGACGGCACGACCGGCCTGCGCCCAATGGACGATGTAGCCGAGGTCGAGGCGGCGTTGTGGGCCCTGCAGGGCCGGCGCACGAAGTTCCTGACCCGGACGCTCGATGACGTCGACCTGACCCTGGCCCTGCCCGACGGGGAGACCAAGCCCATCGGCGGCGGCTCCCGCCCGGTCACCGCTACCGGCCGCGCCGGCGAGCTCACCCTGTTCCTGGCGGGTCGGCGCGAGGCGGCTCAGGTCGAGCTGAAGGGTGAGACCGAGGCGGTCGACGAGGTGCGCACGGGCAAGCTGGGGATCTGAGGCGGGGCGGGGCACCGAGGTTCAGCAGAGGTCGGGGGGTCTTGCTCGGCGGGCGCCGGTGTCTTTTCGGGTGGTGCGGGGTGGGTCGTGTTTGTGGGTGGTCTTCCAGCGGTTGTGGAAGCCGCAGAGGCATTGGCCGTTGGCGCAGTCGGTGGGTCCGCCGTCGGCGTGTTCTTCGATGTGGTCGGCTTGCAGGGATCGTCCGGTGCGGCCGCAGCCGTAGGGGTGGGCGCAGCGCCGGTACTTGGCGCGGAGGGCGGCGGTCTGGGCGGGGCTGTAGCCGCGTCGGGCCCGGCTGTAGTTGATGATCTCGTCATCGGCGCCGTAGACGACGCGGCGGAAGGCGCCGATGGTGGAGAGGTAGAGGCCGGCTACGGGGGAGATGACGGTGCCGTCGTCCATCTCACAGATCCCGTCGGGAGGGTTGGGGACGTGATGGCCCATCTTGCGGGCCAGACCGGCCTCGTACTGGTCCTGGGTCATGTGGATGACGACGTCGGCCGCGGCGGCCACGGTGCCGCCGGCGAGGGTCTTGGAGCGCTCGGCCATCACCCGCACCGCGTCGGCGGCGCGTTGTTGGGGGCTGCGGGTGATCTGGGTGAGTTCGTGGGGGTCGGGGTCCTGGCCGAGGATGTCGCGGGCGACGGCGAGGTCGTTCTGGTACTCGATGGCGACGAGGCGGTCGTGTTCGGCGGCGAAGATGGCGTAGGTGATGGGGTCGAGCCAGCCCTGGAGCCAGCCGTAGCCGTCGATGCTGGTGGCCTTGGCGAACCGGCGGCCCTCGATCTGGTCTTCGAAGCGGTCATCGGCGTCTTTGGGGTTGAGGTCATCGGCGAAGCGTTGGGCCTGGCGGGCGACGTCCTCGAACCGGGCCACGGTGGCGTAGTCGACCAGCAGCGGATAGGCCTCGGCCCACGCGGCGGCGTGGCGTTCCCGGTGCAGGTCGGCGAACAGTTCGAGGTGATCGAGGCTGATCCACCCCTCGGCCATTGCGGCTTCGAGGACGGGTTGGTGGTCCAGGAAGCGGGCCAGGCGGGCGACGCGCAGGGCCTGGCGTTTCTTGAGCCGGCAGGCGTGCTGCAGGTAGGCCGCCACGTTCACATGCCCGTCGGCCCGGTGCTCCCCCCGAGCCGAGAACGACCGCACCGCCATCAGGAGCGCGGCGTCGGCCATGTTGCGGGACCGCTCCATGGCCTCGATGGCCTCGCCGACCGCTACGGCCGGCTCGTCACCCCAGGCGACCTTCGCCACCAGTTGGCTGGCCTGTTGGAGATCGTCGACTTCAGCGGGCACGTTCCCTCCCCTCGCAGGCAGGACTCGTCGGGTTCTCTGGAAGCCGTGCCCGGTCGTTGCTCTCGCGGCGACCCCAGTCGGCTACGAACTGGTGTTCTTGATACTAGTTGGTCTTCAATCCTCCCGCAAGTCTTTCGCAGCGATCTCTCTCCGCTCCGAGATCAGCGGAGCCACTCGTGGACGAGGCTGCGCAGGCGGTCGATGCCGGTGCCTTTGGCCGCGCTGACCCACACGACGTCGGCGGGCTGGAGCAGGCAGGCCTCCGCCAGCTCCTTCTTGCGCTTGTCCCGCTTCGCCGCCTTGACCTTGTCGTGCTTGGTCGCGATGACGGCGTGGGGCAGGACGTTGGCCCGCAGCCACTCGAGCATCTGCAGGTCGAGCTTGGTCGGGCCGATCTCGCCGTCGACCAGGACCATGATCATGACCAACTGCTCCCGGGAGAGCAGGTAGTCCTCCATCATCCTCTGCCACTTCATCCGCTTGTCGGCCGCCACCGAGGCGTAGCCGTAGCCCGGGCAGTCGATGACCGCCGCCCCCTCGCCGAGGGCGAAGCAGTTGAGCAGCTGGGTCCGTCCCGGGGTCTTGGAGACGAGGGCCAGTTGCTTCCTGTTGGCCAGCGCGTTGAGCAGCGAGGACTTGCCCACGTTCGACCGTCCGACGATGGCCACCTCGACGTCGTTGTCCGGCAGCTGGTCGGCCCGGGCGGCCGACAGCACGAACTCCAGGGGGAGGGGGCCGCGGCCGCTCATGGGGGGATCATGCCGCGGTCCGCCGTCCGAAGGGCCGACCAGCGCGACACTGGCGAAGGTGTCCTCCGCCGTCCTGCTGCTCTCGTGCCCCGACCAGCCCGGGCTCGTCGCCGCCGTCTCGGACTTCGTGTTCCGCCACGGTGGCAACATCCTGCGGGCCCAGCAACACATCGACCCCGAGGAGGACGTCTTCTTCCAGCGGGTCGAGTTCGCCCTCGACGGGTTCGCCCTCGACCGCAACGAGATCGGCCCGGCCTTCGCCGCGTTGGCGGAGCGGTTCGCCATGCAGGTCGACCTGCGCTTCACCGACACCGTCACCCGCATCGCCGTCCTGGTGTCCAAGCAGGCCCACTGCCTCGACGACCTGCTGAGTCGCCACCGCATGGGCGACTTCGGCCCCGCCGCCATCCCGCTGGTGGTCAGCAACCACCCCGACCACGCCGAGGCCGTCGGCTTCGCGGGGCCGAGCTACGCCCACCTCCCGGTGACGCCCGCGACCAAGCCCGAACAGGAGGCGGCGGTCGAGGACCTGCTCGCCGAGCACCAGATCGACCTGGTGGTGCTCGCCCGCTACATGCAGGTCCTGAGCGACGGCTTCATCGATCGCCACCGGAACCAGGTCATCAACATCCACCACTCGTTCCTCCCCGCGTTCCTCGGCGCCCGGCCCTACCACCAGGCCCACCAGCGGGGGGTCAAGCTCATCGGGGCGACCGCCCACTACGCCAGCGAGGTCCTCGACGACGGCCCGATCATCGAACAGGACGTCCTGCGGGTCTCCCACCGCGACTCCGTGGACGACCTCGTGCGGTCAGGTCGTGACCTCGAGCGCATCGTGCTGGCCCGGGCGGTCCGGGCTCACCTCCAGCACCGGGTCCTCCCGTACGGCCGCCGCACCGTCGTCTTCGACTGAGCGCCGGACGGCCCGGCACCGGATCAGGCCTCGGCGGTGACCTCCAGCTCGATCATCAGTTCCGGGAAGGCGAGTCGCTGCACGCCGAGCAGCGTCCCGCACTGCTGCAGGCCCGAGGTCGCCAGTCGCTCGCCGACCTCGGACAGCGCGCCCATGCAGCCGTCCACGTCGGTGGTGTACATGTTCAGCCGCACGACGTCGGCGAGGGTCATGTCCGCCCCGGCCAGCACGGCCTCGAGGTTGTCGAGCGCCTGGTTGACCTGGGCGGCCATGTCGCCGGCGTGCAGCGGTGTCCCGGTGTCGTCCACCGAGGTCTGTCCGGAGCAGTACAGCGTCCGCCGCTCACCGCGGACCTCGACGGCCTGCTGGAATCCCATCTCCACCGACCACGGCCAGGGGTTGATCGCTCGTCGCTCCATGGATCGACGGTAGACCCATCCCTCGGCCTGCGCCCGGCGAACCGGTTGCGTACCGTTGGCGGATGGGCGACTACTCGGATCCGCCCGAGGCGCTGGTCGACAGGTTGCGGCCCATCTGCCTCGCCCTGCCCGATGCCCACGAGGAGAAGGCGTGGGCCGGCACCCGGTGGATGGTGCGCAAGAAGACCTTCGCCCACGTCCTCGCCGTCGACCGGGAGTCGCCGCCCGTCCTGGCCAAGGCCTACGAGCTGACCGGGGCGGCGGACGTCGTCACCTTCCGGTCCGAAGGCCCGGAGCTGGAGGTGCTCCGCCACGCCGGCCACCCCTACTTCTACGCCGGGTGGGGACGGGACGTCGTGGGCCTGGTGCTCGACGACGACACCGACTGGGACGAGGTCACCGAGCTCCTGACCGAGAGCTACTGCGTCATGGCCCCCCAGAAGCTGGTTGCCCTGCTCGACCGCCCGCCGCCGGTCGACTGACCCGCACGTCCTTCCCCGGGGCCACGAGCGCCTGCGAGACTCTCGGCCACACCGCCAGTCAGGGGCCACCGCAATGATCGAGCAGACCGAGGTGCTGGAGACCGCCGACGGGCCGATGGGGGCCCACGTCGTGCGGCCGGACGGTGACGGGCCCTTCCCCGTCGTCGTCTACTTCCACCACGGCCCCGGCCTCGATGCCGGATCGAAGCAGTCGATGGGCTGGATCGCCGGCTGGGGCTACTACGTCATCAGCCACGACCGGTACCACCGGGAGGAGCCCTGGTACGTCCTCGACCGCCGGACGATGACCAGCGACGAGGACCAACAGCGCTTCTGGGGCGTCCTCATGGGGACCGACGACGAGATGGTGGCCGCTGACCTCGACGCTCTGCTCGCCTTCGTCGACGGCGACCCGGCGGCCAGGGAGGCGCCGATGGGCGTCATCGGCTTCTGCATCGGCGCCCGCTCGGTCCTGCGCACCATCGCCGATCACGGGGACCGGTTCCGGGCCGCGGTCGGCATGCACCCGTCGTTCACCGTGACCGAGGACGACGACTCCCCGCACCTCGTCGTGCCCGTCTTCGCCGGCTCGATCTACCTGGGCTACGGCGCCGAGGACACCATGCAGTCCCCCGAGTCCCAGCAGGCCCTGATCGACATGGTCGAGGCCCACCCTGGCGGCGAGGTCGAGATCCACGACGGCGCCAACCACGGCTACACCGTCCCCGGCCCCGCCTACCAGGAGGCTGCCGCCGACCGCTCCTACGAGCGGGCCCGGGCCGCGTTCGACCGGGAGCTCCGGTGACGCCGCCTGTCCCTTGACCTCCCGTCCCGGCGGGAGGACCCTTGGGGGCGATCCTGCACCGCAGGGAGAAGGGGGAGGCCGATGTTCGTCCAGATCATCGAGGGAATGGTCAGCAGCCCGGACGCGATCCGCGCCGCCGGAGAGCAGTGGGAGGCCCAGGTCCGACCGGTGGCCGAGGGGTTCCTCGGCAGCACCGGCGGCGTCGCGGCCGACGGGACGGCGATCCTGGTCGCCCGGTTCGCCGACCGGGCCGCGGCCGAGGCCAACAACGCCCGCCCGGAGCAGACCGCCTGGTATCGAGGCTCACGGGGCGACGGATGTTCGATGGCGAGCCCAGCTTCACCGAGAGCGACGATGTCGACGAGTTCCTCGGCGGCGGCTCCGACGACGCCGGCTTCGTCCAGATCACCCAGGGCCAGATCGCGGATCGCGCGGCGATGGCGGACTTCGAGGCCCGCACGCTCGACCAGCTCCAGGCGGCCCGGCCCGACCTCATCGGTGGATTCCGCGTCTGGCAGGGCGGTGACCGCTTCACCGAGGTGAACTACTTCACCTCCGAGGCCGAGGCCCGGGCCAACGAGGCCACGATGGGTGACACCATGGGCGCGGAGCTCGCCGAGTACATGGACGTGGTGCAGGTCGACCGTTGGATCGACCTCCCCGACCCGTTCCTGCAGTAGGGCTTCGGCGCGCCGCTCGCCAGGCGCTACAACCGTCCCATGGCGAGCAACCCGCAACCGGCCCTGCGCGTGCCCTCCACCAGGGAGGTCACCGTCGCGGTCCACGACCTGGGGGGCGATGGCGCGCCCCTGCTGATGGCCCATGCCAACGGCTTCTGCGGCGGGGCCTACGGGCCGCTGGCCCAGGTCCTGGGACCCCATCGGCACGTCTGGGCACTGGACTTCCGGGGCCAGGGGCAGTCGACGCCGCCCGAGGATCTGGACTTCGACTGGGACGGGCTGGCCGACGACGTCCTGGCCGTGGTGGACGCCCTCGGCGGTGGCCCCCTCGACGTGGTCGGCCATTCGATGGGCGGTGCCGGCCTCCTGCGGGCCGAGGTGCGGTCGCCCGGGACGATCCGTCGCGCCTACCTCTACGAGCCGATCGTGCTGCCGGGCGGCCTCGGTGACCTCTCGACCGGCGGCAACGTGATGGCCGACGGCGCCCGGCGCCGCCGGGAGACCTTTTCCTCCCGGGCCGAAGCACTCTGGTCCTACGCCCGGCGCCCACCCCTGGGGTTCCTCCGGGCCGACTCGCTGGCCGCGTACATCGAGCACGGCTTCGAGGAACTGGAGGACGGCTCGGCCCGCCTGCGCTGCCGGGGGGAGCACGAGGCCCGGATGTTCGAGGCCAGCGGCACGATCACCACCGCCGACGCCTCGGCAGTGTCCGTTCCGGTGACCGTCGCCGTCGGGGCCCTCGACGAGGGCTGGGGCGGGCCCGCCCGCTTCGCCCCCGCCGTCGCCGAGGCCCTCCCGCACGGCCGCCTGAGTGAGCACCCCCTGCTCGGTCACTTCGGTCCGCTGGAGAACCCGCCCCAGATCGCCGCCGACATCGTCACCACCCTCAACGTGTGAGCAGCCTGCGCGACCAGCCGCCCTCGCCCGACAGGCGGCCCTACTTGGGCGGCAGGCTCCCGGCGAAGTCGGTGCCCCGGGCCACCCATGCGGCCAACTCGCCGTCCTCGGCGATGCCGTCGGTGCCGACGTAGACGAAGCCCTTCATCGACCGGCCAGTGAAGTCCATCTCGCGGGCATGCGGTAACGCGAGGGCGTCGGGCCACGCGTCGGGACCGACCCGGACCATGAGCTCGTCGCCGACCACGCCGACCGCCATGTTCCCGTCGATCAGGAAGGCGATGCCGCCGAACATCTTGCGCTCGCCCACGCCGACGTCACCGTCGAACACCGCCCGGATCCGCTCGGCCAGGTCCTCGTCGTAGGCCACCTCAGTCCCCTTCCAGGATCGTGCGCAGCTTCGCCAGGTCCTTGCGGTTGGCCCGACGCATCGCCGGGACCATGACCGGTGCCACCACCTTCGAGAACCCAGCCGGCGCACCGCGGTTGCGCAGCATCATCGTCGTGGCGCCCGGGCCGGCCTCGGCCCACGTGTAGGTCGTCTCCATGGGGAAGGGACCCGCCGCGGTCCGCATCACCAGCCGCTCCCCCGGCACCAGGTCGACGACCTCATAGGTGTAGGCCAGGCGCCGGCCGAGGAACCGGGCGACGAAGGCCATCCGCGAGCCGACCTGGACCGGCGGCTCGGTCTCCCACTCGACCGACTCGATGTTGTCGTACCACTCGGGCGCGTCGGCGGGGTCGGCGGCAAAGGTCGCCACCTCGGCGGGTGGGCGTCGGATCTCGATGGTCGTGAGCACGTCGACGGCCATGCCCAGACCGTAGGGCGGTGGCCACGGCCGGAGACTTTTCTTTACATCTGTCTAGAAGTATGATCGGCTCTCCCTGGTGGGAGAGAGCAACGCCTTCGAGTCCTATCGGATCACCACGGACGACGAGCAGGTGCGGCTCGAACAGGAGCGGCTGCTGACCCTGGCCCGCGTCATCGACCCGACCACGTGGGCGATCCTGGCCCCGCTGGTCCGGCCGGGGTGGCACTGCTGTGACGTGGGCTCGGGCGCGGGCACGGTGGTGGCCTGGCTGGCCGACCGCGTCGGACCAGACAGCCGGATCCTGTCGATCGACGTCGATTGCCGGTTCCAGCCACCGTCTCGGGGCACGGTCGAGGTCCGCGAAGCGGACGTGACCAGTGAGCCGATCGGCGAGGCCGAGTTCGACCTCGTGCACGCCCGGGGCGTGCTGCAGCACATCGCCCAACGGGAGCAGGTGCTGACGGCCATGGTCGCGGCGACCAAGCCGGGGGGCTGGGTGGTGGTGACCGACGTCGACTGGATCCAGTTCGACGCCCAGGCCATCCCCGAGCCGTTCGCCACGCTCTCGACCACCATGCGGGGCTTCTCGGTGCAGCAACACGGCTACGACGGCGAGTGGGGCCGGCGATTGATCGAGGCCTTCAGCGCCGTCGGCCTCACGGAGATCGACGCCACGGGCCACAGCTGGACCATGCACGGCGGCACTGATTCGGCCGAGTGGTACGTCGGTGCCCTCGACCGGGCGCTGCCCCTCATGCCGCCGGAGATGTTCCCCGACGGGTTCGACCCCGAGGCCGCCATCGCCCAGGCCCGCCAGCCCGGCTTCGCCATCCTCTCGCCGACGTCGGTCACGGCCGTCGGGCGGAAGCGGGCCCGATCATGAGCGACGCCGCGGTCATCATCCGCCCGCTGTCCGCCACCCAGGCCACCACCCGACGGAGGCTCCTGGACGCGGCGCGGGAGCTCGCCACCGCCGACGGGTACGACGCCGTGACCGTCCGCACGGTCGCCGCAGCGGCGGGCGTGTCGGCGCCGACGGCCTACCAGTACTTCACCTCCAAGGACCACGTGCTGGTGGACGTGCTCGTCGACCTGGTCGGCGACACGACCGGGTCACTGGCCGACCACCCCGTGGCGGGCGACACGGCGGCCGACCGGGCCGCCGCCACCCTCAGGCGGGCCGTCGCCCAGGTCGAGCGGGCCCCCGACCTCTACGTCGCCCTGACCCGGGCCTACCTCTCGGGGGGGCCGGACGTGGCCCACGCCCGGACCGCCATGGAGGCCTCGACCCGCCGCTGGATCGAACTGGCCCTGGCCGGCACCGAACGGGACCCCGACCTCCAGGACGTGCTGGAGAGCCTGCTGTTCGCCCACATGGTCGGCCTCGTCACCGGCCGGCGCACCGCGGCCACCGTCGCCGACGACCTCGAACGCGCCGTCCGCACCGTGATGGAGGGCCGCCCGTGAGCACGGACTTCAGCACGTCGGCGGCGGCGAAGATCCGCGAGTTCGACGGCGAGACGCCGCTGCAGGTCATGGCCCGCCAGGGCGCCCACCCGCCGACGGCCATGACCGCCATCGAGCGCTTCCCCTACTACGACACCTTTCCCTTCGCCTGGTACTGGGCGGCCTACAGCGACGACCTGGCCCCCGGCGAGGTCCGCCCGGTGCGCTACCTGGCCCGGGACCTGGTCCTGTGGCGGGACGAGGAGGGCACCGCCCACGTCATGGACGCCTACTGCCCCCACCTCGGGGCCAACCTGGCCCTCGGCGGCCGGGTCGACGGCTGCCACCTCGTGTGCCCGTACCACTGGTGGGAGTGGGACGGCGAGGGCCGCAACGCCCACATCCCCTACAGCGACCGCACCAACAAGAAGGCGCAGGTCCGCACCTACCCCACCATCGAGCGCAACGGGTTCGTCCTGTTCTGGTACCACCCCGACGCCGAGCAGGCCCCGCTGTGGGAGGTCCCCGCAGCTCGACGAGTACTTCACCGACGAGTGGACCGCGTTCTTCCCCACCGAGTGGCAGGTGCGCTGCCCGTGGCAGGAGCTGGCCGAGAACGGGCCCGACTTCATCCACCTCAAGACCGTGCACGGGGCGGCCACGGTCCCCGAGATGGAGGAGATCGCCTACGAGGGCTGGACCGGTCGGATCCGGGCCAAGGTCGACTTCGCCACCCCCCGGGGACCCCAGCCCGGTCGCATCGACACCGACTCCTGGGGACCGGGTGTCGGCCTGGCCCGCTTCACCGGGATCATCGACACCGTCTTCTTCGCCGGCACGACCCCGATCGACTGGGAGTGGACGCTGTCGGTGAAGGCCTACAAGGTGCGCAAGCTCGGCCCCGACGCCGAAGCCTTGGCCAAGACCCAGCGGGTGGGCGACGCCCTCATCGCCGACCTGCGCAAGCAGATGGCCGAGGACAACGTCATCTTCGACAACAAGGTCCACCACCCCACCCCGGCCCTCATCGACACCGACGGCCCGATCCTGCCCTTCCGCCGCTGGGCCGAGCGGTTCTACTACAGGGTCGGCCATCGGCCTCCGGGCCCCGCCCATCCCCGGAGCGCTGAGGGCGACCCGGCGGCCACCGGATGGGGCTCAGGTGGTCAGCTCGGCCATGAGCTCGAGGGTGGAGGCAGCCGCGCCGCCGATGATCAGGGTGGTGACGGGGCTGGCCTTCCAGGCCTCGAGGCGCTCAGCGATGCGTTCCCGGGGGCCGCACAGGCTGATCTCGTCGGCGAAGTCGTCGGGGACGGCGGCGATGGCCTCGTCCCGCTTTCCCTCGAGGAAGAGGTCCTGGATCTGGAACGCGGCCTCCTCGAAGCCCATCCGCGCCATCAGCTCGGTGTGGAAGTTGCGGCCCTTGGCGCCCATGCCCCCGATGTAGAAGCCGAGGGTGGCCTTGACCGGCCAGAGCGCGGTGGCCACGTCGTCGTGCACGTTCACCGACACGTTCACGGCGATCTCGAAGCCCTCCGGAACCGGCGGCAGGTCGTAGAGGTCCTGGCGGGACGGCGGGAAGTACAGCGGCAGCCAGCCGTCGGCGATCTCGAAGGCCAGGGCCACGTTCTTGGGACCCTCCGCCCCGAGGAAGATCGGGATCCGCGGGCGCAGCGGATGGGTGATGAGCTTCAGCGGCTTGCCCGAGGCCCATCGCACCCTCGCCGTCGTAGGGCAGCGGGTAGTGGGGGCCGTCGCTGCTGACCGGTGCCTCGCGCTCCACGGTTCGGCGGACGACGTCCACGTACTCCCGGGTCCGGGCCAGCGGCTTGGCGAAGGGCCGCCCGTACCAGCCCTCGGCCACCTGCGGTCCACCCACGCCGAGTCCGAGCACCGCTCGTCCGCCCGACAGCCCGTCCAGGGTGACGGCGTGCATGGCGGCGGTGGTCGGTGGTCGGGCCCCGATCTGGGCGATGCCCGTACAGAGCTTCACCCGCTCGGTCGCCCCGGCCACGGCCGCCAACGGCGAGAAGGCGTCGCTGGACCAGCTCTCCCCCGTCCACAGCGAGTCGTAGCCGAGGGCCTCGGCCCGCTGGGCCGCGGCGATGAGGTCCCCGCCGGACGGGGATCCGCCGTCCAGTAGCCGTACTGGTACCCGAGCTTCAGGTCTGACACCCCGGAAGGGTGACACGGCCCGGCCGGAGAGGACGAACGGCCCTGGCCCGGCCGTCCCCCGGGCCCGCACCATTGCGGTGTGCACCTGCGAGGACCGTTGATCCTGGCCGCCGTCGGCGTCGGTACCTATCTGGGCGTGGGCCGCCCACGGCTCAAGCGGTGGGGAGCGACCGACGAGGAGGTGGCGGCGACCTACCCCGGCGACGACCTCGTCCCGGGCGCCGGGAACCCGTCGACCATGGCCACCTGCCTACCGGCGCCGCCCGAGGAGGTCTGGCCCTGGTTGGCCCAGATGGGCTGTGACCGGGCCGGCTGGTACAGCTGGGACCGCCTCGACAACGGCGGTCGCCCGAGCGCCGCGACCATCCACCCCGAGTGGCAGGACCTGGCGGAGGGCGGCCGGATGCTGTCGATGCCGAGCGGGGCCACCTGGTTCACCGCAGCCATCGTCGAGGCGCCGACCACCCTGGTCCTGCGGGCCGACATCGAGCTTCCGTCCGGCAAGGCGTTCGACCCGACCGGGCCCCTGCCCAAGGGCTTCAGCGAGGGCGTGTGGGGCTTCCACCTCCGACCCATCGAGGACCACACCGGCACCCGGCTGGTCGTGCGGACGTGGGGCCGGACCGCGCCCCAGCCACTCATGACCGTCGTCGACCTGCTGCTCGGCGAGCCCGCCCACGGCATCATGCAGCGCCGCCAGTTCCACAACCTGCGGCGCCTGACGGCGCGGCAGCCTCAGGCGAACAGTACGTAGACCTTGCGGAGGGTCTCGTGGATCTCCCAGGTCCCGGCCCAGCCCTTGGGGAACACCGCGGTGGACCCGGCGGAGAGCTCGACCTCGGTGCCGTCGTCGTGACGGCAGGTCATCCGCCCCGAGATCACGTGGATGAACTCGCCCTCCTCGAGGTCCCAGCGCGACAGCCCGGGCTCGCACTGCCAGATTCCTGAGGAGACCGACTCGTCGTCGGCCACCCAGAGGTCCAGGCCGTAGGTCGGCATCGGCTCGCCCAGCGCCGTGGCCAACGGCGGTTCCAACGTCCCCCAGTCCTCGAGGTCGTCGGTGGACAGCTCATCGGCACGGACGTTCGGCGTGGTCACGCCCCGACCGTAGCCAGCCCACCCGGCGGTCGAGGGCGGGGGCACACCCCCCCGTATGCCGGATCAGCGCTTGTCGTAGGTGACGTCGCTGGCCTCGACGTCCCAGGTGGCGGCGGTCACGCCCTCGTCGCGCAGCTCCCGCTTGAGGACCCGGCCCACCGGGCTGCGGGGCAGCTCGGCCCGGAACTCGACGTAGCGGGGCAGGGCGAAGTAGGGCAGCTCGTCGACGGCCCACCTGAAGAGCTCCTCCTCGGTGAGGGTGGCCCCCGCCTCGAGGGTGGCGGTCACCTTGAGGTCGTCCTCGGACATCTCGCTGAGGACGGCGTGCACGGCGACGTCGGCCAGGGCGCCGTGGCCCATGAAGATGCGCTCCACCTCGAAGGAGGAGATGTTCTCGCCCCGCCGCCGCAGGTAGTCGGCCTTGCGGTCCACGAAGAAGAGGTAGTCGTCCTCGTCGATCCGGCCGATGTCGCCGGTGTGGTACCACCAGTTGCGGCTGGTGGCCACGGTGGCCTCGGGTCGACCCCAGTAGCCCTCGAACATGACCTGGGGCCGCTTGGGCCGGATGACGATCTCGCCGTCGGTGTCCCGGGGCAGCTCCCGGTCGTCGTCGTCGAAGATGCGGACGTCGAAGTACTCGTCGTTGACGATCCCGGCGGCGTTGGGCTTGTTGCGCACCCCCGGCGGCTGCCAGGAGATGAGGCTGGCCTCGGTCACCCCGTAGGCCCCGCTGAAGGTCTCGATCCCGAACCGGGAGCGGATGCGCTCGTCGATCTCGACCGGCAGCGGCGCGGCCCCGAGCAGGCGCAGCGAGGTGTTGGCCTCCGGCGCCCCCGAGCCGGGCATCTCCGGGCGGTCGACGTCGTGGGCCAGGAGGTAGGCCATGGTGCCGAGGGTCGAGGTGATGGTGGCGCCCGTGCGGTTCATCTCCGACCAGAAGTTCGACACCGAGAACCGCCGGTAGATGGCCGCCCGCCCGCCGTAGACGAGAGGGCCGAGCACGGCGGTCACGATGGCGTTGAAGTGGAACAGGGGCAGCGGCGTCCAGACCACGTCGTCGGCCGTACGCCCCCAGCAGATGCCGATCTGGCGGGCCAGGGCCTCGTGGTAGTTGTGGCTGAGCATGCAGCCCTTCGACGGGCCCGTCGTGCCCCCCGTGTAGATGAAGGTGGCCAGGTCCGACGGCCGAACGGCGACCGCCGGCGCCGTCGTCGTCGGCCGACAGGAGGTCGGCCCACGTGTGGTTGACGACCCCCGACACCGACCGGGCGCGCGTCGCCCAGGACCACGACGTGCTCGCAGCGAGTCGACCTGGTCGGCGATGCGCTCGACCCGCTCGGCGAGGTCGGACTCGACGACCAGGACCCGGGCCCCGGAGTCGGCCAGCTGGTGGCGCAGGTACTCGCCCTTGTAGGCGGTGTTGACCGGCACCGCCACGGCGCCCGCCCGCACGGCGCCCCACCAGGCGTACATGGCCTCCGCCGAGTTCTCGATCAGCGTGGCCACGCGCTCCCCCGGCCGGACCCCGAGCCCTCCGTAGGCGTTGGCCAGGCGGTTGGCGACCGAGGCCACCTCGGCCGCGGTGGCCGTGTCCCCGCACACGTCCAGGTACGGCGGCGTCGGGATCGGACTCGAGCCGACGGTCCAGCAGCTCGAGGACCGTGTGCTCCTCGCCGCTCGTCCAGATCGTCACCGGCGTCACCCCCACAGCGCCCCGATCCGCTCGGCCTCGTCCGGCCCTGGGCCACGCCCGCCGCGGCCATGGCGGCGACGACGTCCGGCGAGAACGCCAAGAGGCTGCCGCCGCAGGCCTCGGCGCTGGCCTCGTCGAACTCGACCAGTTCGACCCGGGCCCCGCCGTCGCGCAGAGCCTCGATCTCCGCGAGGAGGGGGACACGCAGGAAGTCCGCGGCGCCGGGGACGGCATTGGACATGACGGACACGACCAGGACCCGGTCGTGGCCGGCAGCCAGATGGGCGTTGGTCCCCGACAGCACCCCGCCGTCCATGTACCGGCGGCCGCCGATGGTGATCGGCGGGAACATCCCGGGGACCGAGCAGCTCGAGGCCACGGCCCGGTCCAGGGGGACGCCGCGGCCTCGTCCCACACGGTGAAGGCCCCCGACTCGACGTCGTAGGCCGTGCAGGCGAACCCGTGGCCGGGCCACTCGGCCCCGAGGCCGGCACCGGGCATGGCCACGAACGCCTCCTCCGCCATGGTCTCGGCCCCAGTGGCCAGCCGCCCGATGTCCAGGATGATCTCGTGATGGGCCCGGCCGCCGGTCAGGGCGTCGAACATGGCGGCGCCGAGCGCCATCAGGGCATCGCCGTCCACGGCCGGCGGTTCGCCGCGCGGGGCGCGACCACGTTGCGTTCCGGCTCGGCCACCAGGGCGGCGAGGCTGTCGCCCCGGGCGAGGTGGGCGCCGACGACCGAGCCGGCGGACGTGCCCACGATCCGGTCCGCGTCGCCCAGGTCCACGCCCGCCTCGGTCAGACCGGCGAGGAGGCCGGTCTCCCAGGCCACGCCGACCGGACCGCCGCCACCCAGCACCAGCGCGCGAGACATGGTCCCCTGCCTACCAGCCCGTGCGTCACCACGGGTGACGCTCGACCAGCTCGACCTGGTAGCCGTCGGGATCGGCGACGAAGCCCACCGTGACCGGCCACCGCTCCATGCGGGTCGGCTCCATGACCGACGCGTGGCCCGCGGCGAGGGCCGAGGCGTAGACCGCCTCGATGTCGTCGGTGTTCACGTACAGCTTCCAGAACGCATCGCCCATGACGATGGGCCCGTCCTGGTCGTCCTGCTGGGCCAGCTGCACCTTCCCGCCCTTGTCGGGATGCTCCAGGATCGCCTCCCGGGCCCCGCTGATGTCCGTACGGCTCGTGCAGGACAGCCCGAGCGCCTCGTAGAAGGCGACCGTCACGTCGAGGTCGGTGACGTTGATGCAGTACTGGCCGAGCCAGGCCGGGGTGGTGTCGTCGCCGTCGAGCCAGGGGTGGCGCTGTACGAACTCGACCAGGTAGCCGTCGCGGTCCTTCACGAAGCTGATGCTGGTCGGCCACTGCTCCATGCGCATCGGGGCCATGACCTCGGTGGCGCCGGCGGCCAGGGCGGCCGCATGGATCGCCCCGATGTCGTTGGTGTCCACGTACAGCTTCCAGAAGGCGTTACCCGGGTCGAGCGCGCCCGTCTGCTCCTTCTGCTGGGCCAGCTGCATCTTCCCGCCCTTGCCCGGGTGCTCGATGATGGCCTCGCCCGCCGTGTCGATCTCCGTGCGGCTCGTGCACTCGAGCCCGAGCGCCTCGTAGAAGGCGACGGTGGCGTCGAGGTCGGTGACGTTGATGCAGTACTGCCCGATCCAGCTCTCCATGCGTTTCCTAACCTAGTTCAGAAACTCGGTCAGCAACGCCGAGAACGCCTCCGGTCGGGTGACCGGCGGGATGTGGCCGCAGTCCCAGTCGAGAACGGTGGGTGGGGCCGGGAGCCGGGCGATCATCTCGTCCTGCAACCCCGGCGGGATCGCCGTGTCCCGAGCCGCCCGGACATAGGTCACCGGCACCGTGACCCCGGCCCACGACACCGGGTCGAAGTAGACGTTGAACGAGTCCTCGACCAGCCGCTCGGCCACGAAGGTCAGGGTCGCGTCGTCCAGGCGTTCGCCGTAGGACTCCCGCAGCGCCTCGGGATCCTCGGGCACGGGGGCGACCAGGCGCTTGCCCTCGGACCGGGCCCACTCGATGCCGGCCACCATGCGCTCGCGGTGGCTGGCCTTCATGCAGTCGAGCCCGTTGCCGCCGTCGGGCGGCACCGAGGCCGAGGACAGGACGATGGCCGTCACCCGGTCTTCCAGGGCCTCGACGACGCGCGGGACGATGAGCCCGCCCGAGGAGTGGGCGACGACCACGACCGGGCCCGCAGGGGCGGCCGCCCGGAGGTCGGCCACGACCGACGCCGCACTCTGGTCCAGCGTGAGCGTCATCAGGTCCGCAGGCCGGTCCCTCCGACCGGGCAGGTCGACGGCGACGGCGACCGGGCCGATGCGGTCGACCACCCGGTCCCAGAAGCGGGCCGTGCAGTTGCCCCCGTGGATCAGCAGGAGGGTCGTCACCGCCCGAGGACCACGGCGACCTCGGCGGCATCGGCCGCCTCGACGAACGCGTCCCGGTCCGCGGGCAGCAGGAACGACGCGTCGGCGTGGGCCGTACCCGCCATATCCCAGGTCACGACCGAATCGGTGAAGCCCTCGGGCATCGGGTTGTGAGGCACGCCCCAGCGGCCGCCCTCGACGGGGCCGTCGACGACGGTCGGCGAGGCGACATCGGCCCCGGGCGCGGTCGTGGTCGGAGCGGGAGCGGTCGTCGTCGGGGAGGGCGTGGCCGACCCGTCGGTGCCGTCGTCGCCGCTACAGGCCGCCGACACGGTCGCCGCGATGGCGACCGCGGCCAGAGCTCGTCGGATCCTCATTCGTCCTCGGTGGGTCAACTCGGCAAGAGGCTCGGGTCGGCCCGGAGCTCACGGCGGGCCGCGGCCTCCCAGAAGCCGAGGAAGCCCTCGCCGTCACCGCGTTCGAAGAACCCGAGCGCGGCGGGCGGCAGCTCCTCGCCCCCGCCGCCGACCTCGGTCAGCCATGCCGACCGACAACGCTGCTCGAGGGCCACACAGCGCTGGTGGGCCGCTCGGATGGAAGCGCCGAGGACGAAGACCCCGTGGTGGGCGAGCACGGCCAGCTCGGCGTCGCCCATCGCCGCTATCGCCTTGGCCGCGGCGGAAGGGTCGTTCACCGCCCCGCCGTACTCGTCGACCAGCGCCGTGGTCCCGCCACCCAGGACGGAGCTCTGGTCGTACCGGCCGGGCAGGCGGCCGAGGTCGGCCCACACCGTGCCCCAGCGGGGGTGGTGGTGGACGGCCACCTGCACCTCGGGCCGGGCCCGGTGCAGCTCGAGGTGCAGGGGGATGCCGAGGGGGACCGGCCAGTCGCCCTCGACGACGTTGCCCTCGAGGTCGATCCGGATCACGTCTTCGGGCCGGAACTCGTCCCAGGTCAACAGCCAGGGGTTGCAGAGCAGGGTGCCGTCGCCCTGGTTGACCGTGATGTGGCCGGCCAGGTGGTCGTCGTAGCCCTCCCGCCACAGGGTCCGGGCGAGCAGCACCATCTCGGTGCGGACGTCCAGCTCGGGCAGCAGCCGGTCGGCGGTCGGTTCGAAATCCATGGCAGCGGATCGAGTCTAGATTCACCGCCCGTGGGGGTTCGTCTCGAGGGCAAGGTCGCGATCGTCACCGGCGCGGCGCGCGGCCAGGGCGAGGCCGAAGCCCGGCTCTTCGCCGCCGAGGGGGCTCAGGTCGTGCTCACCGACGTCCTCACCGCCGAGGTCGAGGCCGTGGCCACCGACCTCGGCGACGCCGCCATCGCCCTGACCCACGACGTGAGCGACGTCGAGGCCTGGTCAACCGTTGTCGCCACGACCGTCGAGCACTTCGGCGGACTCGACGTGCTCGTGAACAACGCCGGCATCCACTGGATCCGCGCCCTGGTCGACGAGGATCCCGCCGCGCTCGAGCGACCTGCTGCGGGTCAACCTCGTCGGCCCGTTCGTCGGCATGCAGGCCGTGGTCGAGCCGATGCGAGCCCGCGGCGGCGGATCGATCGTGAACATCTCGTCGTTCGCCGGGCTGTCCGGAGCGTGGGGCCACAGCGCCTACGGCGCCTCGAAGTGGGGTCTCCGGGGGATCACCAAGACCGCGGCGATCGAGCTCGGGCCGTTGGGGATCCGGGTCAACTCGGTGCACCCCGGCCCGATCGACACCGCCATGCTGCCGGTGCCCGCCGACGCCCCGATGTTCACCGCCTACCCACTGGGCCGGGCGGGCACCGCCGAGGAGGTCGCCGAAGCCGTCCTGTTCCTCGCCTCCGACGCCTCCTCCTACCTGACCGGCGCCGAGCTGGCCGTCGACGGCGGCCTGGCCGCCGGGACCGTGCCTAGAGTCGCCCGCTGATGCCCCCCTCCGACACCGTCCAACTCTTCATCGACGCGCTCGCCTCGACCTTCCCCGACGTGGGCGGCGACTGCACCGACCCGATCGAGGCCCGCAGGATCCTGGCCGAGCGCCCTGAGCTCCCTCTCCCGCCGATCGATGTGGCCTCGGTCGAGGACACAACGATCCCCGGTCCGGCGGGTGAGGTCCCCGTCCGCATCTACACCCCCGACGGCGTCACCGACGAGCCCGCGGTGATGGTGTTCTCCCACGGCGGGGGTTGGGCCCTCTGTGGCCTCGACACCCACGACCGCACGACCCGACGCCTGGCGCAGGAACTCGACGCCGTAGTCGTGTCCGTCGACTACCGGCTGGCCCCGGAGGCCCGCTGCCCGGCGGCCGCCGAGGACGCCTACGCCGCCGCCGTCTGGGCCCAGGGCCACTACCGCCCGCGGAAGCTGGTCGTCGCCGGCGACTCGGCGGGCGGCAACCTGTCCGCAGTCGTGGCCCTCATGGCCCGGGACCGGGGCGGCCCGGACATCGACCACCAGCTCCTGGTGTACCCGGTGACCGACCACGCGATGGACAGCCCGTCCTACACCGAGAACGCCACCGGGTACTTCCTGACCCGCACCCACATGGCCTGGTACTGGGAGCAGTACCTCGGCCCCGACGGCGATGGCAGCCACCCCTACGCCTCGCCGCTGCAGGCCGAGGACCACAGTGGCCTGCCCTCCGCCACCGTGCTCACCGCCGAGCTGGACCCGTTGCGGGACGAGGGTGAGGCCTACGCCGCGGCGCTGGCGGCGGCAGGAACGTCCACCGAGGCCCTGCGCGCCGACGGCCTGTTCCACGGCTTCTTCGGCCTGGACGAGCTCCTGCCCGAGGCCGCGGCACCGATGGACTGGGCCTTGGCCCGGCTCCGGGACGCCCTGGCCTGACACCAGGAAACCCGGTTCGGAGTAGGTTCGTCATCCATGACGACGGTGGAGACACATACCGCGGACCTCTACTGGGACCCCTTCGACACCGAGATCGACGCCAACCCCTACGGGGTCTGGAAGCGGATGCGGGACGAAGCCCCCGTCTACCGCAACGACCGCCACGACTTCTGGGCCCTCTCCCGCTACGAGGACGTCGAAGCCGCGCATCGGGACCCGGCGACGTTCTCGTCCGCGCAGGGCACGGTCCTGGAGATCATGGGCCCGGGGATGGCCCCCCAGAACATGATGATCTTCCTCGACCCGCCCGAGCACGGCCGGTTGCGGACGCTGGTCTCCCGGGCGTTCACGCCCCGGCGCATCGAGAGCCTGGAGCCCCACATCCGGGAGCTGTGTGCCCACCTGCTCGACCCCTACGTCGACGGTGACGGCTTCGACTTCGTCGAGGACTTCGGCGCCCAGCTCCCGTCGATGGTCATCTCCGAGCTGCTCGGTGTGCCCGACCACCAGCGCGAGGAGGTGCGCCACGCCATCGACGACACCTTCCACATCGAGCCCGGCGTCGGCATGGTCAACGACTTCGCCCTCGAGGCCCGCATCCGGCTGTGGGGACACCTCAACGCGATCATCGAGGACCGTCGGGCCCACCCCCGCGACGACATGATCACCGACCTCATCCGGGCCGAGGTGGACGAAGACGGCACGACCCGGCGCCTGACCGACGACGAGACGAACGCGTTCGTCAACCTGCTGGTCAGCGCGGGCACCGAGACCGTCGCCCGCCTCCTGGGCTGGGCCGCGATCCTGCTCGACCGCCATCCCGACCAGCGGGCCGAGCTGGCGGCCGACGCCGAGCTGCTACCCAACGCCGTGGAGGAGCTGCTGCGCTACGAGGCCCCCTCACCCGTCCAGGGTCGCTGGACGACCCGCGAGGTGGAGCTGCACGGCACGACGATCCCGAAGGACAGCAAGGTCCTCCTGCTCACGGGTTCGGCGGGCCGGGACGAGCGCGAGTACCCCGAGGCAGAGCGCTTCGACATCCACCGCACGTTCGCCAACCACGTGTCCTTCGGCTACGGCATCCACTTCTGCATCGGGGCGGCCCTCGCCCGGATGGAGGGCCGCATCGCCCTGGAGGAGGCACTGGCCCGCTTCCCCGACTGGCGGGTGGACCACGACGCGGCCGTCCGCCTGCACACCAGCACCGTGCGCGGCTGGATCAACGTCCCCGTGGCGGTCTGATCCGACCGCCGACCACGGGCGGCTTCTTCCCCCCAGTTTCCGAACTACTATCGGAAACGTCACCAGTCACCGGGGGGAACGATGGCTCGTCACCGATGGATCGTCGCGCTGTGCACACTGGCCCTGCTCGTCGGCGCGTGCAGCAGCGAGGCCGCCGACGAGGGCGGTAGCTCCGGAGACACCGCCGACGGTGGCGCCCCGATCGCCGGGCTGACCGACGACACGATCAACATCTCGTTCATCGGCGCCGACTTCGCCGCGCTGGCCGAGGCCGGCCTGGCCCCCGACCTCGGCGACATGACGGTCACCATCCCGGCCCTCGTGGACGACATCAACGAGAACGGCGGCATCGGCGGCCGACAGGTCGAGCTGACCATCGACCTCGTCGACGGCACCGGCGGCCCCGACGTCGGGCGGGCGGCCTGCATCAAGGCGACCGAGGAGGACGACGCCGCGGTGGTGGTCGTCTCTCCCGCCATCAGCCGGGACATCGTCAGGTGCACGGCGGTCCAGCAGGGCACCGTCACCATCGGCATGCCCGGGTGGGACGATCCCCTCTACGACGAGGCCGAGGGCCGGCTCTTCAGCGTGGGGTCCCAGACCTCGATGGGGACCTACCGCAACACCGCCGTCTGGGCCGACGTGCTCGATCAGGCCGGCGAGCTGGAGGGCAAGACGATCGGCGTGGTGACCAGCGAGGACTTCGGGGCCCTCTCTGCCGGCACCGAGGCGTCCCTCGTGCCCCACCTCGAGGAGCTCGGGTACGAGGTCGTCGAGTTCGCCAGCATCCCGTGCCCCGAGGGCGACACCGACTGCGAGCAGCACGAGCCCACGATGCAGACCTTCAAGGACGCCGGCGTGGACCTGGTGTTCATGAACGCCGGCCCGCTCGCCGGACCCGCCCTCTTCGCCGCCGCCACCAGCCTCGACTACCACCCGCAGTGGGTCACCTGCTGCAACAGCATCACCGACACGGTCGTCCAGTTCGCCGAGGGCTCCTTCGACCAGCTCGACGGCACCCTCGGCGTGAGCACCACGTTCTCGGAACGCTCCGAGGAGGCCGAGACCTGCAACCAGACGGTGCGGGACCGCACCGACGAGGACTACGACACCCCGTCGGACGCCTACGGCTTCACCGCGGTCAACTGCATCGCGCTGCTCGCGCTCCGCGACGCCATGGACACGATCGACGGGACCGTCACCGAGACGGCGCTCATCGAGGCCATCGAGGGTCTCGGCACCGTCCCGTCCCTCGAGGCGGGCGTGACCGGATCCCTCGGGCCGGACAAGCACGACGCCGGCAACTTCGTCTTCCTGGCGCAGTTCACGACCGAAGCCGGTGAGTACCTCCCGGTCGACGACGAGGAACCCTTCGAGGCCCCGGCCTGACCGGAGCAGGGACCATGACCGGCGACGAGGAGGACGGGCGGGGCCTCGCCGCGGCCGTCCTGGAGGAGGAGGCCCGGCGGGAGGCCACGCGCACACCGGCCCCCACCGTCGTGCTGCCCGACGACCTCCTGCCCGGGGTCGGCGAGGGCGAAGCGATGCCGCTGCGCCAAGCCCTGCGCGTCGGGGGCTGGGCCACCGTGGTCACCATCGGCCTGGCGGGAGCGGTCGCCGGCTTCGACAACACGGCCCTCGCCGTACTCAGCCCGGACATCCAGGACACGCTTGGGCGCCAGCGACGCCGTCATGGGCGCCATCGCCGGCGCCAGCGGCGTGCTCTTCCTGCTCGGCTCGGTGCCCATCAGCAGCCTGGCCGACCGCCTGCCCCGAACCCGGATCGCCGCGGCGTGCGTGGCGGTCTGGTCGGTGCTGATCGCGGTCACCGGCCTGGTCCAGAACGCCTTCTCCCTGTTCCTCACCCGGATCGGGGCCGGGCTGGCCCAGTCCTACGAGCTGCCGGTGAACGGGCCGGTCCTGATCGACGCGTACCCCATCGAGGCCCGCGGCCGGGTCTTCGGCCTGTCCTTCTCCTTCCAACTCGGCGGCTTCATCCTTGCCCCCCTCCTCGCCGGCGGGATCGCCGCCCTGGTCGGCGGGCCCGAGGCCTGGCGCTGGGCCTTCTTCGTCATTGCCGCCCTCGCCGTACCGCTCGCCCTCGCCCTGGCCCGCCTGCCCGAGCCCCGTCGGGGCCGCGGCGAGATGCAGGCGGTGCTGGGCGAGGAGCTCGACGACCGGGACGAGCTGCCCATCTCGCTGAGCGTCGCCTTCGAGCGCCTGCGCACCATCAAGTCGTTCCACTTCTTCCTGCTCGGCATGGCCAGCCTCGGCCTCGCCCTGTTCAGCCTCCCCCTGTTCCTCAACCTCTTCCTGGAGGACGAGCTCGGGCTCGACGCCCTCGAGCGCGGCGTCTTCACCTCGCTGACGTACATCCCGGCCATCGCGGCCATCACGGTCGCCGCCCGCAACAGCGACCGGCTGTTCCGCCGCAGCCCACCGGGGGCCGGTGCTGCTCATGGGCGGCCTGGTCGCCGGCGTTCGGGGTCTTCGTCGCCCTCGGCCCTGCTCATGCCCAACGTGGTCCTCGTCGGGATCGTCCTCTCGATCGGGATCGCCATGGCCCGGGCGGCGTTCACCGTCGTCTTCGCCACGACGGCCGCGGTGCTCCCCTACCGCCTCCGCTCCCGGGGTACCGCGATGGTCGGCGTCTACCTGTTCTGCTTCGGCGGGTTCTTCGGCGCCGTCCTCACCGGGGTGCTGAGCGACGCCATCGGTGCGCGCAGGCCGCGGTCATCGTGGTCGTGCTCCCGTCGAGCCTGATCGGCGGCGCCCTCATGGCCTACGGCGCCCGCTACATCCGCGGCGACATCTCCCGCTGTCGTCGAGGAGCTCCACGAGGAGCAGGAGGAGCTGGCCCGAGCGCCGGGGGGTCGACGGGCGAGCCGCCGGTCATGCAGGTCCGCAACCTCGACTTCTCCTACGGCAACGTGCAGGTGCTGTTCGACGTCGCCTTCGACGTCCACCGCGGTGAGACCCTCGCCCTCCTGGGCACCAACGGCGCCGGCAAGTCGACCCTCCTGCGGGTCATCAGCGGGCTGGGCGTGCCCGACCGTGGCGTCGTCCGGCTCAACGGGCGCACGATCACCTACGCCGACCCCGAGGTCCGCGTGACAGATCGGCATCGTCCAGCTGGCTGGGGGCAAGGCCACCTTCGCCGTCGCTGAGCGTGCGAGGAGAACCTGCGTATGGCCGGGTTCCTGTACCGGGGCGACGACCTGGCGGCCCGTCGGGAGCGGGTCCTCGGCCGGTTCCCGGCCCTGCGCGAGCGGCGAGCGGCCCGGGCCGGCGACCTGTCCGGCGGCCAGCAGCAGATGCTGGCGCTGGCCATGACCCTGATCCACGATCCCGAGGTCCTGATCATCGACGAGCTCTCCCTGGGGCTGGCGCCCGATCGTGGTCCAGGAGCTGCTCCACGGTGGTCGAGGCACTGCAAGGCCGACGGCCAGACGATGATCATCGTCGAGCAGTCCCTCAACGTGGCCCTGGCCGCTCGCCGACCGGGCCGCTGTTCATGGAGAAGGGCCAGATCCGCTTCGACGGCCCGATCGCCGAGCTGGTGGACCGCGACGACCTGGCCCGGGCCGTGTTCCTCGGTGGCGACCGAGGCTGATCGTCGGCGCCCTGGCCGTTCGACGTCGCCTCGGCCCAGGTCGTCTTCACGGGGCCATGCGGGGCCTCACCTACGGCGTCCTGGCCATCGGGTTGATCCTCATCTACCGCTCCGTCCCGGGTCATCAACTTCGCCATCGGCGAGATGGGGGCGTTCGGGGCCGGCCTGCTCGTCCGCCTCGTCGTCAACTGGAACTGGAACTGGTACCTCGCTTCGCCGTGGCCCGTGCTCGTCGTCGGTGGCCTGCTCGGCGCCGTGCTCGAGCTGGCGGTGGTGCGGCGCCTCTTCCGCGCCCCCCGGGTGGTCCTCTTCGTCGCCACCCTCGGCGTCGCCCAGCTCTTCCTGCTTCCCAGTTCGTATCTGCCCGACGTCGACGACCTACGGTGCCTACCCGACGCCCTTCGACACGACGTGGGAAGTCGGGTGGGCTGATCGTCCGCAGTGAGCACGTGCTGGTCCTGGTCGTGATCCCGCTGCGTCATCGCCGCCCTGGCCTTCTTCCTCGACTGCACCCGCCACGGCGTCGCCATCCGGGCCTCGGCCGACGAACCCCGATGCCGCCCGCCTCGCCGGCATCAGCGTGAAGGCCATGTCCACCATCGTGTGGACCCTCGCCGGGGCGCTGGCCACGCTTGACCGTGGTGCTGCGCCGCGCCGATGAGCAACGCCACCACGGCGGCCACCATCGGCCTCGGGCCGGGGCTGCTGCTGCGGACCCTGACCGCGGCCCTCATCGCCCGGATGCGGTCCTTGCCGATCGCCATCGCCGCCGGGGTCGGCATCGGCGTCTTCGAGGCCGTGCTCTTCGTCAACCACCCGGAGACCCCGGCCTGCTGGACGCCGCCCTACTCGTCATCGTGCTGGTCACCGTCCTGATCCAGGGCTTCGGCCGCACCGAGGCCGGCCGACCGGGAGTCGTGGTCGTTCGCCCCACGGGTCGCGGCCGGTCCCCCGATCCGTCGAGGGCCTCTGGTGGGTCCGGCACCTGCCGGCGCTGGGCTCGGGCGTCGCCCTGCTCGTCGCCGTGCTCCTCCCCCTGGTCGTCACCGAGGCCTCCCGTCACTTCCTCTACAGCCGCGTCCTGGTCTTCGCCCTCCTGGCCCTGTCCCTCACCGTCCTCACCGGCTGGACCGGGCAGCTCTCGCTCGGCCAGGTGGCCTTCCTCGGCCTGGGGGCCATGACCACCTACACCCTCGTGGTCGAGGTGGGCCTCGCGTTCCCGAGCGCCCTGCTGCTGGCGGCCGGGGTCGTCACGACCCTCGTGGCGATGCTCGTGGGGACCCCGGCGCTGCGCATGACCGGGCTGTTCCTCGCCGTCACCACCCTGGCCCTCGCCGTGGCCGCGCCGTGGCTGCTGTCCCGACCGATCTTCGCCGACGACCCGTCCCTGATCCTGCTGCCCCGCCAGCAGTGGCTCGGGATCTCGCTGGCGTCGCAGCGGGCCTACTACTACGTGTGCCTCGGGGTCCTGGCCCTCGCCATCGTGGCCATGGCCCGCATCCGTCGCAGCGGTCTGGGCCGGACGATGTTGGCCGTGCGGGACAACGAGCAGTCCGCCGCCGCCCTCGGTCTCTCCCCCGTGCGCACCAAGCTCGTCGCCTTCGGCGTCAGCGGCTTCCTCGCCGGCCTGGCCGGCGGCCTGTTCGGCGGCCTCCTCGTGTCCTACGAACCCGGCCGGTTCCTGCGTCACCGACTCCCTCTCGGTCGTGGCCATCGCCGTGGTCGGCGGCCTGGCGTCGATCACCGGGACCGTGCTCGGGGCCCTGCTGATCATCGGCTTCCCCGCCTTCTTCCCCGACAACCCGGAGGTGGCCCTCCTCACCAGCGGGGCGGGCATCCTCCTCCTGCTCCTCTACCTGCCCGGGGGCCTGGTCCAGATCCTCTACGGCATCCGGGACCTCGCGCTGAGCTGGGTGGCGGCGCGCCGTCCTGAGCCCGAGGCGGCCCCGAAGGTGCTGCCCACCAGCGGGGGCCACCTACCCGAGCGGCCCCTCCCTCCCGAGGACGCCGCCGGCCTCGTCGTCATCGGGGCCCGGGTCCGGTTCGGCAACCGGGTCGTGGTCGACGACGTGGACCTGCGGGTCGAGCGCGGCGAGGTCGTCGGCCTCATCGGGGCGAACGGCGCCGGCAAGTCGACGCTCATGAACGCCGTCGGTGGCTTCGTCCCCTCCGAAGGGCGCGTCGAGGTCCTGGGCACCGACGTGACCGGGCGGGCGCCCCACCGGCGGGCCGCGGCCGGGCTGGGGCGCTCGTTCCAGGGCGCCGAGCTGTTCGGCGACCTCACCGTCGGCGAGACCGTGGCCGTCGCCCTCGAGGCGAGGGCCCACGCCGGCCTGCTCAGCGTCACCCTGGGCCTGCCCCGGGCCCGTCGCGTGGACCGGGCGGTCCGGGCCCAGACCGACGAGATCCTCACCTTCCTCGGCCTCGGACCCTTCCGCGAGCGGTTCATCAGCGAGCTGTCGACCGGGACCCGGCGCATCGTCGAGCTGGCCTGCCTCCTGGCCGCCGAGGCCCGCCTGCTGTGCCTCGACGAGCCCACCGCCGGCATCGCCCAGCGGGAGAGCGAGGCCTTCGGGCCCCTCCTCCTACGGCTGCGGCAGGAGCTGTCGGCCAGCCTGCTCGTGATCGAACACGACATGCCCCTGGTGATGGCCATCAGCGACCGCATCTACTGCCTCGAGGCGGGCCGCCTCATCGCCGAGGGTGCTCCCGACGCCGTCCGGAACGACCCCCACGTCATCGCCTCCTACCTCGGCACCGACGAGCAGGCCATCGCCCGCAGCGGCACGGTCGGTTGAAGGCACGCGACACCTCGGCGAGAAACCCCGGGATGCCAGGGTTCCTGCACCTGGTCATGGGCGCCGCCGAAGTCGAACACTCGGCGCCAGCCAGTCCGGCCCGTCCGGCCGCCGCCACGATCACTCGAGGTTCCTCGGGATCCGCCCGCCGGATGGCTACCAGCGTCACCCGGTTCTGGGTACTGGTATTCGTGACGGTCGACGCGAGCGCGTACCCGGAACCGACCGATCCGGGTCAGGCGGCCTCGGAGAGGAAGCGGCCGCACTCGTCCTGCACTTCTTCTCGGTGGGTTCAGGCGGTGGGCGCAACGGCCTGCCCGTAGGCCTCTGCCGTCGACGGCGCCAGGGCGGCGACCTGCGCTCCGTCGGCCGAGTGACCCACGGTCGGTTCCCCCTGCCCGCCCTCACCGGCCTTCTCCCCACCCGGCGAACTGCACGTGCGAGTCTGTGCGTGTGGCTGAGCCCACGTCAGGTGCCGCAGCGGCGTTCGCCCGGCAGGCATGGGGTGAGACCTGTGGCCTGCTGAACGAGGTGGGGCTCGAGGACCTCGACCCCGGCGACCTCGATCGGCTGGCCGTCGCCTCGTACCTGATCGGCGCGGACGATGCTGCAGTGGCCGCGTGGGAGAAGGCCCACGAGCGGTACCTGGCGGCCGATGAGCGCGCCGAGGCGGCCCGATGTTCGTTCTGGGCCGCCTTCTGCCTGATGATGAGGGGCCAGATGGCCCATGCCGGCGGCTGGCTGAACCGCACCGAGCGCATCATCGGCGACGACCTCGACTGCCCGACCGTGGGCTACCTGCTGGTCCCTGCGCTGTTGCAGGCGCTCGACGCCGACGATGCGGCGGCCGCCCGTTCGCTCGCGATCCGCGCCGGTGAGATCGCGGCGCGATTCTCTGATCGCGACCTCGCCGCGTTGTCGACGCTGGGCCACGGCCAGGCCCTGCTGGCCATGGGCGAGGAGACCGCGGGGCTGGCGCTGCTCGACGACGTGATGCTCTCGGTGAGCTCGGGGGAGGTGGGGCCGATCATCACGGGCGTCGTCTACTGCGCCGTGATCCTCGAGTGCATGCAGCTGCTCGACCTGGCCCGGGCCACCGAGTGGACGGCGGCCCTGGACGCCTGGTGTGCGGCGCAGCCGGACCTGGTGCCCTACCGGGGCCAGTGCCTGGTCCATCAGTCCCAGCTCCAGCAGGCTGCCGGCGAGTGGTCGGACGCCGCCTCGACGGCGACGCTGGCCTGCGAGCGCCTGGCGGACCCGCCGCATCCGGCCCTCGGTCTCGCCTGGTACCAGGAGGGCGAGCTGAGCCGGCTGCAGGGACATCTCGACGCGGCAGCCGCCGCCTACCGCCGAGCGAGCGAGAGCGGCTACCACCCGATGCCGGGACTGGCCCTCCTCGAGCTGGCCCGCGGCGACGTCGAGGCCGCGGCGGCGAGCATCCGACGGTCCCTGGCGGAGACCCATCAGCCGTTCCAGCGGCCCGGACTGCTCTCCGCCTCCGTGGAGATCCTCCTCGCAGCCGACGATCTTGCTGCCGCGGCAGCCGCGTCGGGAGAGCTCGCCGCGATCGCCACCCAGTCAAGCTCGCACGCCGTCCGAGCGATGGCCGAACAGGCGACCGGCATGGGATTGCTGGCGGCCGGTGACCCCGCCGAGGCGATGCCGCACCTCCGAGCGGCGCGCCAGCTGTGGCAGCGACTGCAGATGCCGTACGAGGCGGCGCGGGTGTCCCTGCAGCTCGGGCAGGGATGCCTCGCGCTTGGCGACACCGCCTCGGCGGCGCTCGAGTTGGCCAGTGCGCGAGACGCCTTCGGCTCGCTCGGGGCGCAGTCCGACGTCGAGCGGGCACAGGCGCTCAGCGGTGAAGGAGCAGACGCGGGCCCCGACGGCCTGTCGGCACGCGAACTGCAGGTCCTGGCCGAAGTGGCCGAAGGCAAGACCAACCGCGAGGTGGCCGACGCACTGTCGATCAGCCGGCACACCGTGGGCCGCCACCTCGAGAACATCTTCGTCAAGCTCGGGGTGAGCAGCCGGGCCGCGGCGACGGCCGCCGCCTACCGACGCGGCCTGCTCTGAGCATCGGGCGGATGGTGCATCTGCCCCATCGTGGGAGCGTCGTCAGATGGGGTGTTCGGGCGATGCCGCCGCCGCGGGCCGTTTCCTACCGTCAGCGTCGACGGAACCATCCCCGACGACGCGCTACAGGAGGACCCACATGACCACTGCCACCTACCGCAACTACTCGGGCAGCGCCGCTGAGCTCTACCAGAGCTTCTTCGTCCCGGCCATCGCCATCCCTGTCTCGGGTGAGCTGCTCCGCACGGCCGCCCTGAGGCCGGGAGAGCGGGTGCTCGACGTCGCCTGCGGCACCGGGGTCATCACCCGGGCCGCGGCTGAACAGGTCGGGCCGACCGGATCGGTGATCGGGGTCGACCTGGCGCCCGAGATGATCGAGGTCGCCATGGCGACGCCGGCCGCTGGTGCGCCGATCGAGTGGCACCAGGCCGATGCTGCCTCGCTGCCGTTCCCGGACGGGTCCTTCGACGTGGCGCTGTGCCAGATGGGCCTCATGTTCATGGAGGACCGATCGGCCGCCCTCGCCGAGATGCGCCGGGTGCTCACCGCGGGTGGGCGGGTCGTCGTCAACACACCGGGCCGGATCCAGCCGCTCTTCGAGGCGATGGAGAAGGCGATCGTCGACAACCTCGACCCCGCACTGGGCGCCTTTGTGACCGCGGTGTTCTCCCTGCACGATCCCGCCGAGCTCGATGACCTGCTCCGGGACGCCGGGTTCAGCGACACCGCATCGAAGGACTACACCGCACCCTTCGACCTGCCCGAGCCGGCCGAGCTCCTCTGGAACTACATCAACCTCTCGCCGATGGGTCCGCTGGTGGCCGAGGCCCCCGAGGAGTCGCGGGCCGCCATGGAGCGTCAGTTCGTCGATGCGGCGAGCCCCCGTGTGGTCGGCGGGCGGGCGACGGTCGACCAGCCGATGGCCCTCGCCTCGGGCCGACGCTGAACCAGTGGCCTCTGCCGTGTGAAGGCACGCGACACCTCCGCGAGAACCCCGAGAATCCGGGGTTTCCCGGGGTCAGCAACCGGTTCGGACTGACCGGCAGTGACCGCTGTTGACCATGAGTGACCACCATTTCGTGGTCTGTTCGTGGTCTGCCTGATCAATCCTCGTCCAGTCCGGCGAGGACGGTATCGAGCTGATGGCGGAGCTGCGAACAGTCGGGGTCCCGAACGGGGTCTTGGCCCAGTCTCACGAGGACCAGGGTCACCGACCGGGCCCGTTCCGCAGCGTGTCGACCATGTCGGAGCGCCAGCGCTTGCAGCCCCGTGTCAGGCCGGCGCAGGGATTCGTCGTCACCGTTTCGGCCGGCAGGACTTGCCCCGGTCTGAGAGTGACCCCTGGCCTGGTCGAGGCTCTCGACGACAGTGAGCGGACCCAGCTGAGCGTCGGATCAGCCCGCCTGGAGGAGCCTCAGCAGGGGCGCCATGCCGAGGCGCTCGGCCACCGCCCGGCTCTCGGCCAGCAGGGACGCCGCCCGCTCGCGGTCACCGGCGGCGTCGCGGCCAAGCAGGCTCTGGGACCACCACTACCGGGTCTGGGCGGCCATCGCCGTGGCGCCGAAGCCCTCCTCCAGATGGAGGCCAGAGCGGAACAGCTCCTGGGCTTCGTCGTGACGGCCCTCCACGCCAGGACGGCCGCCAGGAGGCTGTCCACTGCGGCCCACCTCTGCTATGCCGGACGACACCATCACGCCGCGCTACGGGTCGAGGCGCCCACGGAACGATCGCGCCGCCTCGACATGGCCGACGGGGAGGGCGGCCCGGTCCGCACTTGCGGTGGGTGAACCCGCTGGCACAACGAGAGTCACGTCCGCTTGGGGCGGACACCGAGGTGAGGTCCCGCCACGGCGAAGAGTCTCCAGGCGGTGGGTATGCCCTTGAGTTCGTGTTCTCCCTTGTCCACGAATTCAATGCCAGAACCTGAAACCAGGTCCTTCACGGTGGTCGAGACCAACACCTCGCCGGGTCCGGCGAGGGCGCCGATGCGGGCCGCGAGGTGCACGGCCAGACCGGCGAGGTCGTCGCCGCGGACCTCACACTCGCCGGTGTGCAATCCGGCTCGTACCTCGAGGCTCAACTCACGTGCGGCCCGTGTGATCGACGTGGCGCACGCGATGGCCCGACCGGGCCCGTCGAAGCACGCGTGGAACCCGTCCCCGGTGGTCTTGATCTCACGCCCTCGGAATCGATGGAGCAGTTCGCGCACCGTGCGGTCGTGGACATCGAGCGTTGCCCGCCATCGCCGATCTCCTCGGGAGGCCAGTTGCGCCGTCGAGGCGACGATGTCGGTGAACAGCACCGTGGTGAGCACGCGGTCGACCTCGACGACAGGGCGCGCGCCGGTCAACAACTCCGCGATCTCCTCGACGATCAACTCGAACTCGGCATCATCAGGGGCGAGCCCGTAGCCGGGCGTCTCGATGAACTTCGCCCCGGGGATGTGATCGGCGAGGTATCGGCCGTGCTCGGTGGAGACCATGGGGTTCTGGCCCGCGTGGAGCACCAAAGTCGGCGCCTGGATCAGATGCAGCACCGAACGAACGTCGACGTTCTCCATGATGTAGCGGAGCTGCGCGGCCGCGCTCCGCGGGGTCGCCGCGGCCGGAGTCTCCGCGCGTACGCACGGGCCAACTCCGCGTCGAGCGCACGCCCTGGGTTGGTGACCGTGAGGAACTCCTCGGTCCCCCACAGTGCACCCACCATCTCGACGACCGCATCAACCGTGGCTTGCGACACGCCGATCGGGTAGTCGTCCGCCGAGAGGTAGCGCGCCGAAGTGTTGTCCACGACGAGGGCACTCACACGTTCAGGCTGCAACGCCGCGAACAGCATTGCGATCGGCCCCGCATCGAGGGGGGCATAGATCGCGGTGCGCTCCGATCCGACAGCGTCGAGCACCGCCTGGAGATCGTCGGCCCATTCCTCCCAGGCCGGCATGGCGTTGCCAGCCAGACCGTCCGACGCGCCCGTCCCCCGACGGTCGAAGAAGATCACCGCGACTGAACGACGCCAACCCATCGAGGAACCGCCCGAGGACGGCCTCGTCGGAGTACATGTCGACGTGGCTGCCCATGCCGAAGAAGTAGAGGAGGTCCAGAGGACCGTCACCCATCACCCGGTACGCGACGGAAGCGTCGCCAACCGCCACGTACTTCGTCTCAGCCATCTCGCGCGGAGCAGGCATAGTCCCCCCGGAATCGCTCATTGTGCACCTCGCAGTCAGGTCGTGCCACGACGGTGTCGCACACCCCACGCCTTGACTTCCTCAACCTGGGGCGTCCCAGAAGGACTGTGCCGCCAGTCCGGGCCCGCTGGAACCCCGCTCATGCCGCCGTGGTCACCTTGAGGAATCGAGCATCTGACCAGGGAAAACGTCGACGTCCTCGTACTTGGACAGGTAGTGGCCGGTGTGGCCGTTCCACCCCTCCGGGATCGTGATGGTGAAGTCCACGATCGACCACGGTCCGCTCGAGGCCTGATAGGTGCCGGCCTCCAGGAGCGGCCCCGCGGGGCGGAGATGAGTCCGGTCACCTGATGTGCACGGACCTTGCACACCGGGTTTCCGCAGGACGATGCGAGCGCAGGCGGCAACCAGCAGGCCTAACCTGCCCCTTGGTGGGAGTTGCCACATGAAGACCACCACCGTCGAAACCGCGGAGCGCGGCCGCTCGCCGCTGGGAGCCCATATCCGCTTCCTGATGGACGGGCCGCACGGCAACGTGATCCACTCGACCGTGCCGCCAGGGATGGTGGGCCGCGCCTGCCGCTTCCGGACCATCGACGAGTACTGGTATGTCCTCTCGGGCGAGGGAGACATCTGGCGCAGGGCGCCGGACGGCCGTGAGAGCATCACCCGGCTCATCCCCGGCATGTGCATCGACATCCAGCTCGGTACCGCCTTCCAGTACCGCTGCACAGGGGATGCTCCCCTTGTCTTCACCTGTACCGCCCTGCCGCCCTGGCCGGGCGACGACGAGGCCGTGATCATGGACGGGCCGTGGGCACCCTGTGTGGATCCGGAGCTCGGCGGCCAAGCGCTCGGATCAACCTCTCAACCCCCCTGACCGTCTGCCCCACTTGCTCCAGGGACTTCCTGAACGCTGGGGCCGACGAACCCGTCTTCGCCGGTGAAGGTGTGGACGGTCTCGCAGGCGTCCACGTTGGACAACCGCACCCGTCTTGTCGAGGCTGCCGGAGGCGAGGATGGTGCCGTCCGGCGAGGGCTCGCTCACGCCGCCGGTGGGGCAGGGACCATGTCGCCACCGCGCTCGAGGGGCGGGACATCAGGTCGTGACCGATGCGAAGGATGCACCGCCTTACCTTTGGAGGAGTCGACGGCGTTTCGATGCCTGACTACCGTCGCGCTCTGGTCACAGCAGCCGTTCCATCTGCGTGCTGCATTCATGGGGTGGAGGCGCAACCACATCATTTCGGCCAGGGAGCGACTCGAAGCGCGGGGGTTGGTCCAGGGCGACCCACCCAGGTTCACCGAAGCGGGTCGCGACGTGCGCGCCGAGATCGAAGAGGCAACGGATCGCCAGCAGCGACCTGCGGTGGACAGCTTGGGCAGTGACCTCGATGAGCTGGTCGCGCTGCTCGATGAGGTCTATCTCGCCATGGCGCCGAGCGTCGTCCACCGCGGAAGTCGGACCGGCAGCGTCGTGACGTCCGCGGTCGGGACAGGCGCTCTCCTGCCCGATCCCGAGTTGCTCAACCCGCTCTGAGGCCCGGGCGAGATCAGACGCGCTCGGGCCGCCAAGTGTCGGGTCAAGTGCTGCCGAGGATCAAGAGGTCGTTCATTGACTGCCCGAGCCGGTGGTCTACGGGTGGTCTGAACCCTCCGAAGGCCGTTCACACCGCTCTTGGCCGCTCCAAGGAATCACCATTGACGGGGGGAACCGTCGAGTGGGCGATGCTGGGTTCCAACCAGTGGCTTCTGCCGTATGAAGGCACGCGACCGCCCCCGCGAGAACCCCCGGGAATCCGGCGTTTCCCAGTTCACACGTCGGGTCGGGGTGACCGTTGGTGACCGTTGGTGACCGCCAGTGACCATGAGTGACCACCATTTCGTCGTCTGAATGTGGTCTGGTCGTGGCCATCGGAGCCCGACGAGGCGCCAGACCGCGCAGGTGCGTGTCGCAAGAACCGGGTCCTGGGTGCTCTCGATGGTGTGATGGGCGTCGTGGAGGTGGTCGAGGGCGTCAATGAGGGCTTCGACGGCTTCTTCGCGGTCGCGGAGCCCAGCCTGCGACGGGCCCTGGTGGCCCGTTACGGGCTCGACCGCGGCCGGGAGGCCACGGCGGAGGCCCTCGCCTGGGGCTTCGAGCACTGGGACCGGCTGCGGGCCATGGAGAACCCGACCGGCTACCTCTACCGGGTCGGCTGCACCAAGGCCCGACGTTCCCGCCGTCGGGTGCTGTTCGAGGCTCCCGCGGCACCTGGCGAGCCGGCGGTCGAGCCCGAACTGGCCGCTGCGCTCACCCGCCTGTCGGCGAACCAGCGCGCGGCTGTCGTCCTGGTGAAGGCCTACGGCTGGGAGCTGCACGAGGTCGCCGAGCTGACGGGGTCGTCCATCTCGACGGTCAACACGCACGTCAGGCGGGGCCTGGCCAAGCTCCGCACCGAGCTGGGAGTCGAGCGATGAACGACGACGAACTGTCCGACCGGCTCCGCCGCCTGGTCGAGCGGGCCCAGCCCGTCGACCTCGACGACGTGATCCACCGCCGCCCGGTGCGCGGCGTCCGCCCGCTCGTCGTCGCCCTCGCCGGCGTCGCCGTCCTCGCTCTCGTGGCCGGCGCCGTGGCCCTCCTGCGCATCGACCGCGACGCCGTCGCGCCCGTCACGACCGACCCGCCACCGACGACGACCGTCCCTGCCGTGGGCGACGTATCGGTCTGGTGGGACGCGAGGGACTCCACCGCGGCGACGTCGTGGAGCAGACCCCGTTCGAGCTGAACGAGCGGGACGAGATCGTCAGCGTGCTCGCGTTGGTGCGCGATGGGGCGCTCTATGACGACCCCAGGTCGGGCGACGTGTGGTTCCACCCCTGGGGCGGGGAGCCCCGTGTCGTCGGACACGACGCGGAGACCGGACCGGGGGGTGATTCCGAGGGTGTCGTGGCCGCGTGGTTCGAGGGCACTGACCTCGTCGTCTACGACACGGCCCGCGACGTCGAGATCTCGCGCACATCAGAGACCCCGGTCCTCGCTGCGCCCTTCCGGCAGTACGTCGGTGGCTATGAGCACGTGGTCGGCAACGGGTTCATGCACGTCTCGTCCGAGGAAGTGGTGTGGCGCTCGGGAGCCGGCGTCCATCGCCTGGATGCCGCAGGTGGCAGGTCGTCGTTGGTGTGGGAGGGATCCCAGTTCGCTGAGGTTCGCCTCGAGGACCTGCAAGACGGCACGGGCGTGTGGGGCGACTATGGGACCGGAACCCTGAGCGTTGAGGTCGACGGGCGGACGCTTCCGCTTCCAGATGTGGAGCCGATGGGAAGGCTGAGTCGGGACGGCAGGTTCGTGCTCTCCCCTTTGGACACCGATGGCACACTCGGTGCGGCCTTCGTAGACCTACGCGACGGCGAAATCTGGCCGGTGGCGGGAGAGCACTGGAACGCCTGGATCTCCTGGTCCTATGGCAACATCGCCGTCCTTCGCGTGGAGTGGGACTCGGGGTCCGGCCCCGCCCCGGGGCTGTTCGCTTGCGACGCCGTCGCGCGCGAATGCACCCCGCTCGAGTCCGGTGGCTACATCGTCCTGCCGAGTTCCTGATGGCTCGGGCCAAGTCCCTGGAAGTGGTGTCGCCGACGGTCACCGCGTCAGCCTCGGCTGTTGTTCTACATGACTTGGGTCAGGGCGTGTTCGGTCACCTCCTCGAGGTCGCCGTCGATGATGTGGAGTCGGCCCTTGGCGAGGCTGTCGGCGGCCATGTAGCGGCGGGCGACGGCCCATTCGTCGTGCTGTTCGGCGAGCACGGCGCCGACGAGGCGGATGACGGCGTCGCGGTTGGGGAAGATCCCGACGACGTCGGTACGTCGGCGGAGCTCCTTGTTGAGGCGTTCCTGGGGGTTGTTGGACCAGATCTCAGCCAGTGCTCTTTGGGGAAGGCGGTGAACGCGAGGACGTCGCCGCGTCGTGAAGAGGCCAACGGCTAAACGTTTTGAGGCGCCACGGCGTGTAATGGCCGTGGACGTCGTCACGGTGCCTGCTGACTACGCCCCCGCCCCGACCTTCGAGTCGTTCCTCGCGGCCGACTACGACCAGGTGGTGGGGCTGGCCTTCGTGCTCTGCGGCCGGCGGGCCGTGGCCGAGGAGGTAGCCCAGGACGCCTTCGTCTAGGGCGTCGAGGGATCGCCCTGATTCCGCGATGGACCAAGGGAAACGCCGAGTGGTCGATACTGGTTTCGAACCAGTGGCCTCTGCCGTGTGAAGGCAGCGCTCAGCGCCGGGCTCAGTCCTCCATGACCTCGGCTTCGCCGGCGGGGTCGTAGCCGGAATAGAACTGGCGGCTCCAGCGGCGGTGCTCGAGGATGTCCTTCTCGCTCTTGGTGAGCACCGGTCGGGGTCGGTAGATCTTGTTCTCCCAGATGGGGATGTCCTGGCTGACCCCGCCGCAGAAGGCGTCGGCCGCCTCCTTGACCGACTGCTCGCCGTTGGCCTTCGGCGCGGTGAACACCCACCGAACCAACACGTTCTCCTCGTCGATGGGCGTGGTCGAGGACAGGAAGGTGACCCAGCCCTTGATGCGGAGGACACCGAGGCCCAGGCCGTAGCCCTCGCGGACGAAGTTCCCGTCGTTGCCGACCGTGCGCTTGTAGGTGCCGTCCACGAAGAACTCGTCCTCGGGGATGGCGTCGGTGCCGTGCACATAGCGGAAGTGGGCGAAGTCGACGTTGTTCTCGGCCATCTCCTGGCAGGCGATGGCGATCTCGAACTCCCGGCAGTCGATGTCGGTCCACTCGTCGCTCGAGAACTCCTCGACCTCGGGCACGTCGTAGAAGGGCTCGGCCTCCTCGGCGTGGTGCCAGGCCCAGATCATCCGGTTGCGCTCGATGGTGGGGTACGACCGGGCGTGGGCCTTGGAGGGGATGTGGTCGCTGTCGGAGTAGGGGATGTCCACACACTGGCCGTCGGGACCGAAGGACCAGCCGTGGAACGGGCAGCGCAGGCACTCCCCTTCGACCTTCCCCCCGACGCCGAGATGCGCACCGAGGTGCGGGCAGTGGGCGTCGACCAGGCGGGGCTCGCCCGAGGCCGTCCGGTAGAGCACCGAGGTCCCGGGAGAAGAGGTACAGCGCCCGGGTCTCCCCCGGGGCGAGGTCCGCGGCCTGAGCCACGATGAACCAGCCGTTGGGCACGGGGAACGGGAAGCGTCGGCCCCGCTGACGGGTGACCTTGAGCCGGCGCGAGGCGTCCGTCACCAGGTCGGGGTCGCGGGGCATGGGCAGGCCCACCATGGTCGCAGCCGTCGCCGCCTCGCGGGCGGAGCGGGGTGGCGGGGCCTTGAGCAGGTCGGTGACGTCGGGGCTGGTCATCGGTCCTCGGGGACCTCCTGTAGTGGGGTCTCGCCGTGGATGTCCTCGACGAGGGGGCCGATGCGCTCGACCAGCGGGGCCAGCGCCGCGGCATCGATGCCGTAGAGGCCGACCGCGTTCTCACCCAGGATGGCCCGACACTCGTCCCGGGGCACGTCCTTGAAACGGCGCCGCACCAGCTCCCGGGTGTACGGGAAGGTCCCCTCGGGGTGCGGGAAGTCGTTGCCCCAGAGGAGGTTGCCGATGCCCACGTCGTGGCGTCGGCCGACGTCCTCGACGCCGGGCGTCGATGCGGCGAAGAAGCAGTTGCGGTCGATGTACTCGCTCGGCTTCATCGTGAGCTGTTCGCGGAAGGCGTCGCCCATCTTCTTGGTGTTGTGCCCGCCGAGGTACTTCTCGTCCATCTTCGTGACCAGGTCGGGAACCCACCAGGCGCCGTTCTCGGCGATCACATACCGGAGGTCGGGGTGGCGCTCGAACACCCCCGCCCAGAGCAGGACCCACAGCGGTCGGGCGGCCCACCAGTAGGCCTCCGTGGCGTAGATGGCCATGAAGCCGGGGCCGATCTCGTAGTCGGCCGGTCCGGCCCCGGAGTGGGTGTGCAAGACCAGCCCCCGCTCGACCAACGCGGCCCACACGGGCTCGTAGACGGGCTCGTGGTAGGCGGGCGAGTCGAACCAGCGCGTCGGGATCATCACGCCCCGCAGACCCCGGTCGGCGGCCTCGTGGATCTCGGTGACCGCGGCGTCGACGTCGACCACGATGGGGACGACGGCCACGCCGATGCGGCGGTGGGGCTCCTTGGCACAGAAGTCGGCCAGCCAGCGGTTGTGGGCCCGGGCCCCGGCGAAGACCAGCTCCGGGTCGCACCCCGTCGGGTTGCCCAGCCCTGAGCCGAACGGCGAACTGGCCACCCGGCCGGTTCCGAGCACGTCGGCGTCCGGGAACAGGACCTCCGCCGCCACCCCCTCGCCGTCGAGGCGCTCGTTGCGCGGCGTCGGAGTCATAGGCGGCGCGCAGGCCGCCGTCGCCGGTCTTGGCCTCCCACTCCTTGCGGAAGTCCTGGTTCATCGACTGCTGGAACTCGCGGATCACCCCGAGCTCGGCCTGGTGGGCGTCGAACTGCGGGTGGTACGCCTCGTCCAGGTACTCCCGATAGAGCTCGGCCGGCGGGCCGGTGTGTCCGTCGGAGGAGATCAGGAGGTAGCGGTCCTCAGTGGTCTCGGTGCTCACAGCAGTCCCTTCTCGTGGACGGGCAGCCGGCCGGCAGCAAAGGTCTCGCCGCGGACCCGCAGGGTCTCGGCGATCTTCTCTCGGCCGATCATGACGATGAAGTCCTCGGCCTTGATCCCGGCGATCAGCACCCGGGCCAGCTCGTTCAGGTCCTGCCAGGGCAACTGGTAGCCACCCTTCTCGGCCATGGCCTCGAGCTTCTCGACGGTCATCGGCTCGGTCGTGCGGGGTCGTTCCCGGGCGAGGTCGACCGGTCGGGTCTTGTCCGACTCCCACAGGCCGGTGCGCAGCAGACCGCCCGACGGGTAGAAGATCGAGGCCCGCAGGTTCGTCCCCTCGCTCTCCAGCTGGCTGGCCAGGCACTCGGTGAAGGTGGTCACCGCAGCCTTGCTGGCGGCATAGACCGACGCCGTGGGGAGCGGCTCGATGCCGCCGTCGCCCGACGAGGTGTTGACCACGTGACCGTCCTCCCCCGCGTCGATCATGCGGGGCACGAAGGCGAGGACGCCGTTGACCACGCCCATCACGTTGACGCCGTGGACCCAGCGCCAGTCGTTGACCGTCGTCTCCCACGGCGTGGAGGACGGCGCCCCCACGCCGGCGTTGTTGACCAGGAGGTGGCAGGCGCCGAAGCGGTCGTACGTGGCGTCGGCCAGCGCATCGACCGAGGCCGGATCGGTCACGTCGGTGACCACCCCGAGGGCGTCACCCCGGGACGAGAGATCCGCCGCCGCGGCCGCGACCAGGTCAGCCTGGACGTCGGCCACGACGACCTTCATGCCCTCCGCGCACCAGCTCCTCGGCCAGCGCCCGGCCGATGCCACCCGCGCCGCCGGTGACGACGGCGACGCGTCCTGTCAGGTCCTGCATCCTGGCTGGTCCCCCATTTTCCGAACCTCTATAGAAAACCCCAGAACCGCCGCCCTGTCAAGCCGCGTACGCTCACGGCGTGGCAAAGGTGGGCAGGCCGGCTCGGATCAGCCGGGAGGCGATCGCCGAGGCGGCCAACGAGATCGGCCTGTCCGACCTCACGCTGCGGGCCGTGGCCGACCGGCTCGGGGTGAGCATCGCCAGCCTCTACCACCACGTCGACGGCAAGGAGGACCTCCTCCGGCTGGCGGCCGAGTACGGAGCGGCCCGCCGTCAGGTCCCCCGCGACGAGGGCCAGCACTGGGCCGTGTGGCTCCTCGAGTGGTCGATCCACAACCGGGACTCCTTCGTGGCCGAGCCCGCCCTCCTCGGCCAGTACCTCGACGGCGCCATCACGGCGGAGGTCATCGTCGACAACACCGACGCCATGCTCGCGCCTCTCGTCGCCCAAGGGTTCGGCGTGAGCGAGGCCCAGGCCGCCTACCAACTGGTCACCTCCTGCGCGCTCGGCTCGGCCGTGCACGCCATCCGCGAGCGACGAGCGGTGGCGTCGGGGCACCCGGCGGTCGAGGAGTTCGAGCGGGTGCTGGCCGAGCGGGACCCTGCCGCGCTCCCCCACCTACGCGCCCTGCTGGCCGAAGCGGCCATCACCCCGCTGGAGTCCTTCGAGTCCCGGATCACCACGGTCCTGGCCGGGATCGCCGCCCGTCGCGGCGACGACTGGGCCGCCGTCGCCCAGAAGGTCGACCGCCTCCTCACCGCCCACGGCTGACCCTTCCGGTCGGAACTTGCACGACCGGTTGGCAATCGACCACCATGGGCGCATGGAGTTCGGCATGTTCCTGCAGGGGTACGTCCCCGGTCCCGCGGCCCACAGCACCGAGGGTGAGCACACCGCCCTCATGAACGAGCTCGACCTCGTCGCCACGGCCGACAAGCACAACTGGAAGTACGTGTGGGTCAGCGAGCACCACGCCCTGGCCGAGTACTCCCACACCTCGTCGAGCGAGGTCTTCCTCGGCTACTGCGCGGCGACGACCGAGCAGATCCACCTGGGGTCGGGCATCTTCGGCCTCAGCCCGCGGGCCAACCACCCCGTGCGCAACGCCGAGCGGGCCACCATGCTCGACCACGTCTCCAACGGTCGCTTCGAGTTCGGGACCGGCCGAGGGGCGGGCAGCCACGAGGTCGCCACCTTCAACATCCACGACACCTCCTCCACGCGGGCCGAGTGGGACGAGGTCGTCTGGGAGATCCCCCGGATGTGGGAGCGCAAGGACTACACGTTCCAGGGCGAGCACTTCGCCATGGACAAGCCCCACAACGTGCTGCCCAAGCCCTACGGCGTCGGCCACCCGCCGATCTGGGTGGCCTGCGGCTCCCCCGACACCTTCGGCAAGGCGGGCTCGCTGGGCATCGGCGCCCTGGGGTTCAACTTCAGCCCCATCGCCGACATGCGGCCCCAGATCGAGGCCTACAAGGCCGGCATCGCCGGGTGCACCGAGCCCGTCGGCCAGTTCGTGAACGACAACGTGATGATCACCAACGCCGTGATCTGCATGGAGGACGGCGACCGGGCCCGCGAGATCATGACCCGCGAGGCCAACGGCTACCTCTACTCCCTGGTGTGCCTCTACCACGACACGTTCCCGGTGCCGGAGGGTGCCATCGTGTGGCCCGAGCCCCCGAAGGCCCTGGACCGAGCGACCGTGGACCTGGCCATCGAGTACGGCGGCGTCCTCTGCGGCACACCCGACGAGGTCAACGAGCAGTTGGCCCAGTACGACGACGTCGGCGTCGACCAACTCGTCTTCGGCATGCCGAACAACCTCACCCACGACGAGGCGACGGAGTGCCTCGAGCTCTTCGGCGACAAGGTCATCCCCAACTGGGACCCGGACCCGGTCCACCGCACGACCCGGATGCGCCAGACCGCGAAGCCCAAGTTCGGCCCGTTCGAGAACGAGCCCCCCGCCATCGAGACCATCTTCACCCGGGGCTGACCCGGGTGGGGGTCAGCCCCCCAGGCGCTCCTCGGCCCGCTCCCGCAGCTCGGTCTTGAGGACCTTGTTGCTGGCGTTCACGGGCAGCGCGTCGACGATCTCGACGTAGCGGGGCGCCTTGTAGTTGGCCATCGCGCTCACGGGCCCAGGCCACGATGCCGGCCTCGTCGGGGCGGCGGCCCGTCGTCGGGACCACGAAGGCCATCCCCACCTCGCCCAGGCGCTCGTCGGGGACGCCGATGACCGCCACCTGGGCGATGTCGGGATGGGCCAGCAGCAGGCTCTCGATCTCGGCCGGGTAGGCGTTGAACCCGCCCTGGATGAACATGTCCTTCTTGCGGTCGGTGATGTCGATGTAGCCCCGCTCGTCCATGACCGCGATGTCGCCGGTGTGCAGCCAGCCGTCGGCGTCGATCGTCTCCGCCGTCTGCTCGGGCTCCTCGAAGTAGCCCGCTCATCACGTTGTAGCCCCGGATGACGACCTCGCCGGGCTCGCCCCGGCGGCACCTCGTTGCCCTCGTCGTCGACCACCAGCACCTCGACGTCGGGGATGGCCCGGCCGTCGGTGTTGGCGATGGTCTCGGGGTCGTCGTCGTGGCGGCACATGGTGGCGATGCCGTGGACCTCGGTCAGTCCGTAGCCCGGTCACCACGGTCTCGAAGCCGAGGGTGTCGTACATGCGGTTGACCATCTCGACGGGGATAGGGGCCGCCCCGGTGACGGCCAGGCGCAGCGAGCTCATGTCGAAGCGGTCGAGATCGGGGTGGTTGAGGATCGTCTGGTAGATCGCCGGCGGCCCGGGGAGCATCGTGATGCGGTCCCGGGGCACCCGCTCCATGACGGTGGGCACGTCGAACACGGGCTGGGGCAGGATCGTGGCCCCCTTGATGAGGCTGGCCAGGATCCCGGCCTTCAGGCCGAAGGCGTGGAAGAACGGGTTGACGATCAGGTAGCGGTCGCCCTCCCGCAGGCCGACCACCGTCGACCAGGCGTCGTAGGCCCGGATACCGGCGGCGTGGCGCAGCATCGCCCCCTTCGGGTGACCGGTCGTCCCCGACGTGAAGAGGATGTCGCTGGTGTCCTCCCCGTCGATCCCCGCCGCCCGCTCGGCGGCGTCCGCCGCGGACACCTGGTCGGCGCGGGTCAGGAAGTCGCCCAAGGCGGTGGTCCCGTCGGCCACCGCGCCCCGGAGCACGACGGTCTCCTCCAGGCTGTCGAGGCCCTCGACCCCCGCCAGCAGGGCCACGTAGTCGGTGTCGAGGAAGTCGGTCACCGTGAACAGCATCCGGGCCCGGGCCTTGCCGATGATGAAGGCCGCCTCGTTGCCCTTGAACCGGGTGTTGAGGGGGACGAGGACCGCCCCGGCGGTGTGCAGGCCGAGCTCGGCGACCGCCCACTCCAGGCAGTTGGGGGCCCAGATGGCCACCCGGTCACCCGGCTCGACACCCGACGCGATGAAGGCCCGGGCCGCCCGCTCCACCTCGGCGGCCAGTCTCCCGTAGGACAGCGAGACGTCACCGTCCACGAAGGCCTCGGCGTCACCGAAGCGCTCGGCGGCCCGGGTCACGACCGCGCCGATCGTCTGGGGGAGTTCGTCGCTCACGGCGGCGATCGTAGGTCGGCGGGCAGATGGCACCCGAACCCTTGTCTCCGACGCCCGACTGGCCGATGAGAAGGCCCAGAAGAAGCTTCTCCTCCCATGTCACTGTTCCGGACCGCTGCTGCCACCGCGCTCGTCGCCGCCCTCATCGTGGGCGTGGGCGCCGTCGCGTCCGGCCAGAGCGACACCCTCGCCGTGGACGTGTCCGTCGACGAGGCCGCGGCCGGCCTGGCCGCCGCTGAGGCCGGCGTCGAGGAGCTCCGGGGTCAGCTGGCCGCCCTGCAGCTCGAGCGGGCGGAGTACAGCCGGCGCCTCGCCCAACGCAATGCCCGGCGCGAGCAGGCGGCCCGCGACCTCCGGACGGCCCGCACCTCGGCCCAGCAGCTCGCCGTCCAGGCCTACATGGGCGCCGGGAGCGCCCCGACGCCCGAGACGGTCGTCTACGGCAACGGCGACCTCCTCGACTACACGTTCCGCAGCACACTGGTCCAGGACTCGACCGACGCCCGCTACCGGGCCGCCACCTACTACCTGGATCTGCGCCAGCAGGCCAGCGACGCCGTGGCCAGCACCGTCGAGCACCTCGACGCCCTGGACGAGACGATCGCGCTGACGCAGTCGGCCCTCGGCGACGCCGAGGACGCCCAGCGCACCGCAGCGATCGTCCTGGCCGAGGCCGAGGCGGCGGAACGGGCCGCCCGCCAGGCGGCGGCCGTGCCCGTCGGTCTCGGCTCACCCCCTCCCGACGGCGGCTATGTCCCCCTGGGCGAGTGGCCCGGCGGCCCCTCTTACGCGCAGTGGGCCGCGCTGCGCGACTGCGAGTCCGGCGGCAACTACCAGGCCGTCAGCCCCTCCGGCCTCTACCGGGGCGCCTTCCAGTTCGACCTCGGCACCTGGGCCACCGTCGGCGGCTCCGGCGACCCGGCCGCCGCCTCCCCCGCCGAACAGGACCACCGGGCCCAGGTCCTCTGGTCCCAACGGGGCCCCAGCCCCTGGCCCATCTGCGGCCAGTACCTGTATTGAGGGCCGCATCCCGCCGGCGGCCACGGCCCGGCGGGAGCGACGTCGGTCAGCTGAACGAGAGCACTGCGGCCGCGGCCCGGGCGAGAGCCACGTCGTCGTCCTCGGGCAGGCCGCTGACGCCCACCGCACCCACGACCTCGCCGTCGACCACGATCGGCACCCCTCCGCCCCAGGAGACGTAGCGCAGTTCGCCGAAGTTCGTCATCGGGAAGTGCTCGCGGCGGGAGGCCTCGCCAACCGAGCGGGACTCGGTCTGCTCCCGGGCGGCCGTGTAGGCCTTGTTGATGGCGATCGTTCCCGATGACAGCCGACAGCCGTCGGTGCGCAGGAACGCCAGGAGCTCGCCATGGGCGTCGACGACGGCGACTGCCGCGCCGAGGCCATCGGGCTCGAGAGCGGCGCGAACGTGGTCCACGAGGCGCTGGGCATCGGCGTGACCGAGAACGGTTCGGGGGTGCACCGGGCGACTCCTCAGGGGACCTGGCTCAGTCGTACCGCACAGCGCTCCCGGGCCGACACCACGGCGGCCTCGAGCACCCGCTGGGTCTGGTACGCATCATCGAAGTCGGGGAGGGGGACGACCGGCGGGCCGCCACCCACGGCGGTGACCATGTCGGCCACCTGGTTCACGAAGGTGTGGTCATAGCCGAGGCCATGGCCGTCGGGCCACCAGGAGCCGGTCCAGGGATGGTCCTCGTGGGTCACCTGGATCGTCCGCCACCCCTGCAGGTGTGGTGGATCCTCGATGGAGAAGACCTGCAGCTCGTTCATGCGTTCGAAGTCGAACCGGAGCGCGCCGCGCTCGCCGTGGATCTCGATCCGGTTGCTGTTCTTCACTCCCGTCGCCAGTCGGGTCGACTCGAAGGTCGCGGCGGCACCCCCGGCGAAGCGGGCCAGGAACAGGACGGCGTCATCGACCGAGCTCCGGCCGGTCCGGCCCGGGTCGTCGGTGAGCGGCCGCTGCTTGATGAAGGTCTCGACCACCGAGCCGCCGACCTCGACGATCTCCTCACCGGTGATGAACCGGGCCATGTCGACGATGTGGGCACCGAGGTCGCCCAGGGCCCCCGAACCGGCCTCGCGGCGCCGGAATCGCCAGAGCAGCGGCGTCTCGGGACCACCCCACCCCTGCAGGTAGGCGGCGCGGACGTGGTACAGACGACCCACCCAGCCGGCCCGGACGAGCTGATGAGCCAGGGCCACCGCGGGGACCCGTCGGTAGACGTACCAGACGAAGGTCTCGCCCGGGGCCCGGCGGGCTGCGTCCCGCATCGCCCGGGCATCCTCGAGGGTCCCCGCCAGGGGCTTCTCGCAGGCCACGTGCTTGCCGGCCTCGAGCGCGGCGATGGCCTGTTCGGCATGGAGGTGGTTGGGGGTGGCCACGTCGACGAGATCGACGTCGGGGTGGCGGACGGCGGTGCGCCACCTCGTGGTCGCCTCCGCCCAGCCCCAGCGGTCGGCGAACGCCCGGGTCGCCTCGGCGTCGCGACCCGCGACGATCCGTCGACCAGGCTCGGTCGGGAGCTCGAAGAAGCCACCGGCGGTCCGCCAGGCGTGGGCGTGGGCCCGGCCCATGAACTTGGTGCCGAGCAACGCGACGTTCAGCCGGACGGCGGGGCCCGTCACCCGACCGGCTCCGCGACCGTGAGGATCTGGTTGACATCCACGTCCTCGACCACCGTCGACCCGCCGTCGGGCCACCGCACCCGTACCTCGGCCACGCGGGTCGCCCGGCCGAGCCCGAAGTGGGCCCGGGGGTCCTCGGAGGACAGGTAGCTGCTCCCGGCGCGCAGCTCGCGTCGGAACGAGCGCCCGTCGACCAGGTCCACCGTCACCACCGCGCCCGGCGAGAACGCGTCGGTGGCGACCTCGAGCCAGTTCCTGTCGACGCCCTGGTTCTCCAGCAGGACCAGCGGAGACCCGATGGCGTTCACGGCCACGTCGACGTCACCGTCGTTGTCGAAGTCCGCCGACGCCAGCCCGCGGGCGTTGAGCGGGCCCAGCCCATCGAGGCCGATGGCGGCCCCGATGTCCTCGAAGCGACCGTTCGGGCCGGCGGCGGCGAGGTTGCCGTAGGCACCGAGGGGCTGAGCGTCGAGGCCGAGATCGACGACGGGGATCGCCCCGTTGGCCACGAGCAGGTCGAGGTCGGTGTCGAGGTCGAGGTCGACGAACGTGGTGCCCCACCCCGATGCCGCCTGGTTCGGTAGCGGCTCGCCGAACCGCGGCCCACCGTCGGTGAACGTCGGAGCGCCCTGCCGCGTCCGGTTGAGGAACAGGGCGGGAACCTGGCCGGCCAGGTTCGTGACGAAGAGATCCCCCCGCCCGTCACCGTCGTAGTCCTCACCGGCCACCCCCATCGCGCTTCCCGCGTCGGCCACGGCCGCCCTGGTGCCCACCTCGCGGAGGGCGAAGCCGAGCCGACCGGGATCAGTCTGCCCCCTCGCCGGCTCGTTGAGGTAGAGGCGGCTGGGGTTGGTGTCGTTGGCCACGTAGAGGTCGAGGTCATGGTCGCGATCGACATCAGTGAACAGGGCGCCGAGGCCGTACTCGGCGTCGGGGTCGACGCCCAGCTGCTCGCCCACCTCCCGGAAGGTGACGCGACCGTCGGGACCCGGGCCCTCGCTGAGGTAGAGCAGATCGCGCACGCCCGCGTGGCTGTTGGGGAACCCCTGCGCCGACCCCGGAATCGGGTGGTTCACGTTGACGTAACCGGACACGAAGATGTCGGGCCAGCCGTCACCGTCGATGTCGCCGACGGCGGCCCCGGCGAACCAGCCGTAGGCGTCGACGCCGGCGGCCTCGGCCCCCTCGGTGAACGTCCCGTCCCCCTCGCCCCAGAGCAGGTGGTTCCCGCGTGCCGTGGTGACGTAGAGGTCGGTCGCGCCGTCCAGGTCGAAGTCGGCGGCCACACAGCCTTCGCCCCGCACCGCCAGGTCGGCCCCTGAGCCGGCGCTGATGTCGGTGAAGCCGCCCCCGTCGTTGCGATAGAGGCGGTTGCTGGGCACCTCGGCCTCGGCATCCCACCGCAGGAACTCCAACTCGGCATAGGAGTTGACCGCGTACAGGTCGAGGCGCCCGTCCCCGTCGGCGTCGAGCCAGCACACGCCGCCGCCCATCATGGCGGCCCGGTCACCGGAGACGTCCCAGCGGAAGGCACCGTGGGTGAACGCCACGCCCTGCTCCGCCGCGACGTCGACGAGCGTCAGGGTGTCAGGGAGCGCCGCCTCCGAATGGATGTCGGCCGCCGGGACGGCGTCGGGGACGGTCTCAGCCTGGAGCACGCCGCCGAGACAGCCGCCAAGATCACCGTGGCGGCCACGATGGTCGGGCGACGAGGGTGCCCGCGACGCACTCGGCTCAGACGAGCCCGGCGGAGGCCCGCCCCTTCTTCGAGAGCGAGTCGACCATCACGGCGGCGAGCAGCACGAGCCCGGTGACGATGAACTTGGTGCCCGCGGCCAGGCCCAGCAGGTCCATCCCGTTGGCCACACTGGCGATGACCACCGCTCCCAGCAAGGCGTTGACCGGCCGGCCGCGACCACCGAACAGACTGGTCCCGCCGATGACGGCGGCGGCGATGACGTTGAGCAAGAGGTTGCCGCCTCCGGTGCCGGTCGACACCGAGCGGATGCGGGAGGCGAGGATGATGCCGCCCGCGCCGGCCATGAACCCCATGATCATGAACACGGCGATGCGGATCCGATCGACGTTGATCCCGGCCCGGCGGGCCGCTTCGGGGTTCCCGCCGACGGCGTAGATGTGGCGGCCGAAGGCCGTACGGGCGGCGATGAAGGACCAGAAGACGAGCAGGACCAACATGATGACGATGACGAATGGCACACCCCGGTCACGGTTGGCGTACCAGACGGCCCAGGCCACCACCGCGGCCAGGCCGGCGATCTGAATGACGACGAGGATCAGGGGTTTCGTGTGGAGACCCCTCGATTTCCGGGACAACGCGGTCCGGAGTTGCACCGCGGCGAACACGGCGACCGAGCCGAGGCCCAGGAGCCACCCGAGGCCATCGCTGAGGAAGGCGCCCGCGAGGTCGATGACCGTGTCGTCCTGGATGCGAATGGTCCCCGAGTTCGAGGCTTCGGTGGTGAGGGTCAGCACCACCCCGCTGTAGACGAGCAACCCGGCCAGGGTGACCACGAACGACGGGACCCCGGCCTTGGTCACGATGATGCCCGTGATGAAACCGATCACGGTGGTGATCAACAGCGAGACGAGAATGGCCATGAACCAGGACCAGCCCGGGTCGTCGGGCCGCAGGAGCAGGGTCATGACCACGCCCGCCACGCCGCTGACATACGCCACCGACAGGTCGATCTCCGCGATGAGGAGCACGAAGACCACCCCGATGGCGATGGTGGCGATGCCCGACATCTGCAGGAGCAGGTTGGTGAAGTTCCGGGGGGTGATGAACACCTCCTCGGCGACGCCGAACACGATGACGATGAGGACGAGGCCGACGATCAGGGGCAGCGAGCCGAGGTCGCCGGACCTGACCCGGATCCGCCAGGCCTTCGCGTAGGTCCGAAGCGCCGCGAATCCGGTCTCGGCCTGGGATGCCTCCAGCAACTCGGCCTCCTGGCGGACGAGTGAGTCGTCGGCCCCCGGGCTGTCTTCGACGGGGGGCGGGGTGTCGCTCATGCTTCGACCGCGTCGGCCATGCCGGGGACGTGCTGGAGCTCGCCGGCGGTGATGGAGTGGACCACTTCCTGCTGGTCGGTCTCTGCGGTGGTGAACAGGTCGACCAGCTGGCCGAGCCGCAGCACCGATATCCGGTCGGACACCTCGAAGATGTCGTGGAGGTTGTGCGAGATGATGACCACGGCCAGGCCGCGGTCGGCCAGGCGGCGGGTGAGGTCGAGGACCTGACGGGTCTGGGCCACGCCCAGGGCTGCGGTGGGCTCGTCGAGGATGACCACCTTGGACTCCCACATGACGGCCTTGGCCACCGCCACTGCCTGGCGCTGGCCGCCGGACAGCCCCGCCACCACCTGGCGGACGGACTGGAGGGTCGTGACCGACAGGCTGTCCATGGTGGCCTGGGCCTCCTCCTCCATGTGCACCTCGTCGAGGATGATGCCGGTCTTGCGCTCGCGGCCCAGGAACATGTTGGCCACCACATCGAGGTTGTCGGCCAGCGCCAGGTCCTGGTACACGATCTCGATGCCCAGACCGGCCGCCTCGGACGGGCCGCTGATGTGGACATCGACGCCCTCGTAGCGCACCTGGCCCCGGTCGAAGGGGTAGATGCCGGCGATGCCCTTGATGAGCGTCGACTTGCCGGCCCCGTTGTCGCCCACCAGCGCCATCACCTCGCCCGGGCAGACCTCGAAGTCGACGTCGTAGAGCGCCTGAACGGCCCCGAACGCCTTGGACACGCCCCGGCATTCGAGGATGGGTGCTTCAGCCATGATCACGCTTTCGTCGGAAACCCGAAGTGGGGGCGCCCCGAGGGGCGCCCCCACCGGGAGAGCTGGTCAGCCGATGACTAGCAGTACTGGGCGAAGTCGCCGACGCAGACGTCGTCCTCGGAGACGAAACCGTCGGCGTACACCGTGTCGGCGATGTTGTCAGCGGTCACCGCGATCGGCTCCAGCAGCGTGGCGGGGCCGCCGCCGACGGGTGCGGTGTCGGTGGCCACCGTGCTCACGTCCTCGCAGTTGAGCAGCGCGATGGCGGCCGCAGCCGACGCTTCCACCTCTTGGGTGATGGGCTTGTAGACGGTCATCGTCTGATCACCCGAGAGGATGAGCTGGATGCCGGGAACGGTGGCGTCCTGGCCGCTGATGGGGATGTTCTGGGTGTCCAGACCGGCAGCCTGCATGGCGGTGATCGCCGCGCCGGCGAGGCCGTCGTTGGCGGCGAACACCGCGTCGACCTCGTTGTTCACGTCGGTCAGGATCTGCTCCATGATCACCCCGGCCTGAGCGTTGTCCCAGTCCGGCACGGGCTCGTCGGCGACGAGGACCCAGTCGCCGGCCTCGACCCGCTCCTGGACAGTCGCGTCGTAGCCCTCCTGGAAGAGGCGGGCGTTGTCGTCGGTCGGACCACCGTTCAGCTCCACGATGTTCGCCGGACGATCGAGCTCGAGGGCGTCGATTTCGGGCTCGAGCACCTCGGCCATGAGCGCGCCGACTTGCGCGTTGTCGAAGCTGACGTACGCGTCGGCCCCGTCGCTCTCGGTGTTCTCCCGGTCGTGGCTCACGGTCCCGATGCCCGCCTCATCGGCGAGATCGAGAATCGTGGCCCCGGAACCGGAATCGAGCTCGGTGAGCACGATGACCCCGGCGCCTTCGGCGATGGCCTGCTCGGCCTGCGACTGCTGCTGCTGGGCGTCCCCTTCGGCGTTGACGACCGTCGCGTCGATGCCGGCGTCGGCGAACGCCTGCTCGAACAGCGGCTTGTCCTGGGTCTCCCAGCGATCCGACGACTCGGTGTCGGGCAGCAGGACCCAGATGCTCGAGTCGGCTGTCGCGCAGTCGCCCGATGCCGTGTCGCCGCTCGCGTCGTCTCCACCGTCGTCACCACCGTCGTCACCGCACGCGGCGACCACGAAGATGAACGCCAAGAACAGGGCCAATAGACGGACCCCCCGGAGTTGCCTCAACATGGGTTGTTTCCCCTTCGGTCTTTGCCGGACGACGGTCGCCGGTGACAAGGGTCACAACGTAGCAAACGTGAACGGACTGTGAACAACGAGCCCGCAACCTCAACCTCCGGGTGACGACCGGCCCCGGGCGCGGACCTCGTCGAGGACCGCCAGGTTGGCCACCGCGCCTTCGGGGTCGAGCGGGGCCGGCCGGCCCTCCCGCACGGCCCCCGCGAAGGCCTCGACCTGCAGGGTGTACGGATCGGCGGCGGGAAAGGTCAGGGTCTCGGTGTCGGGGTCGGTGGGTGGCTCGCCGCCGGCGGTGTGCCACACGCGGGTGGGGCGGTCGGGGGGGATGTTGAACGGGATCTCGATCTCGACCCGACCGTCGCTGCCGAGCACCGTCACCCGCTGGTCCGGCTCGCCCCGGGTGGACACGGTGAACGTGGCGTGGCCGGTCGGGAACCCCAGCACGCCCGAGCTCAGGACATCGACCCCCGTGACCGGATCGATGTCGACCATCGAGGCCACGGCGGTCGGCTCGGCCCCGAACAGCATCCGCGAGAGGTCGACGGCGTAGCAGCCGATGTCGAGTAGCGCGCCGCCACCGAACTCCGGTCGGTTGCGGATGTTGGCCGGATCGTCGTTGAAGTAGGAGAACCGGGTGTGCACCGCCCGGAGCCGGCCGATGTCCTCGGCCACGAGGCGGCGCACCGCCTCCCAGGACGGGTGGAACCGGTACATGAACGCCTCCATGAGGACCAGCCCGGGCGCGAAGTCGTCGACGATGGCGCGCGCCTCGTCGCGGGTCCGCCCGAGGGGCTTCTCACAGAGCACGTGCTTGCCGGCCCGCGAGGCGGCCACCGACCACTCCCTGTGGAGGTGGTTCGGCAGCGGGTTGTAGACCGCGTCGACATCGGCGGCACCCAGCAGCTCCTCGTAGCTGCCATAGGCGCGACCTATCCCCAGGTCGCGAGCCACCGTCGCCGCCCGGGCCCGGTCTCGTGAAGCGAGCGCCACCACCTCGCAGCCTTCGGCCTGCTGGATGGCGGGGATGACCTTCTCGATCGCGATCTTCGCCGTGCCGAGCACGCCCCACCGCACCGTGTCCATCAGCTGCGCTCCCCCGTCGACGGCTTGACCTGGCTAGAGCGCAGGGATGCTGTCGCGGTACCCGTGGTCGACGATCATCCGGCCGGACTCGTCGTAGTCCTCCCGGTTCGGCGGGGCCCAGGTCGCCAGGCCGTCGACGTAGCGGTTGTACATGCAGAAGGCCGCGGCGATGAGCACGGTGTCGTGGATCTCGACGTCGGTCGCCCCCTGCCCACGGGCCGCAGCCACCAGCTCGGGAGTGACGTTGAGGCCACCCTCCTGGACCTTGCCGGCGATGCGCAGCAGGGCCCGGAGCTTGTCCGACACCGGCGCACCGTCCAGATCCATGACCACGGCGTCCACGGTGTCCCACCCGTCGTCGAGCTGGAGGGCGGCGAACGTGGCGTGTGAGTTGTGACAGAAGTGACAGTCGTTCAGCTTCGAGACAAAGGCCGCGATCAGCTCCCGTTCGCCTCGGGTGAGGTCGTTGTCCGGGTGCGCCTCGCGCAAGAGGACTTCCGCGAGGTCGTTGAGCGGCTTGGCCGTCTCGGGACGGAAGGCCATGGGACCGATGATCCCGGGCAGACCCTCGGGGAGCTCGATGTGGGGCATGGAACGTCCCTCTGCTGGGCGGATCGTGCGGGCGGGCGGCCGACGATAGACGCTGCGGCACCCTCTGTCCTCGTTCGACCTAGGGTCGGCTCCTTGACCACGGCGAGCCTGCACCGTCCCGGACGCCGGAGCCCGCTCCATGCGGATCGCCGATCGCTCCTGGCCCGTCCTCCTGCCGTCGGCGCGGGACAGCCGCCTCCATGTCGCGGCCACCCTCCTGACCGTCCAGGTCCTCGGTCAGACGGTGGTCGAGTGGGACCTGTCCATCACCCAGATCCTGCTGTGCCTGGCGACCTGCTTCCTCCTCGAGGTCGCCATCGTGGCCCGGCGCCAGGGGGTGCTGGCCTGGCCGGCCAGCGCCCTGCTCACCGGCAATGGCGTGGCCCTGCTCCTCCGGGTTCCCGGAACCGAGCACGGCGACTGGTGGAGCACCCGGGGCTGGGCCATCTTCGTCGGCACCGTCGGCGCTGGCCGTGCTCTCGAAGTACCTCATCCGGGTCGGCGACCGACCGCTGTTCAACCCCTCCAACCTGGGCCTCGTCCTCTGCTTCGTGGTCCTCGGCAGCCAGCGGGTCGATCCCCAGGACCTCTGGTGGGGGCCGTGGTCACCGGGCCTGGCCCTGACCTACGCGGTCATCATCGTGGGCGGCGTCCTCGTCACCCGCCGCCTCGACCTGCTCGGCGTCGGCATCAGCTTCTGGGTGGCCCTCGCCGCGGCGCTGGGGGTCGTGGCCCTGAGCGGTCATGCCATCACGGCCCGGTGGCACGTGGGCCTGCTCACCGATTGGGGGTGGTGGTGGATCATCGTCTCCTCGCCCGAGACGCTCATCTTCCTCTTCTTCATGATCACCGATCCTCGGACCGCTCCGCTCGGGCACGTGGCGCGAGTGGCCTACGGCGTCGGCGTGGGGGTCCTGGCCGCCCTGTTCGCCGCGCCCCAGCAGACCGAGTTCGCCACCAAGGTGGCCATTCTCAGCGCTCTGGTCGCGATGTGCGCCGTCCGACCACTCCTGGAGCGGGCCCTTCCGGCCCCCGGCACGAACGAGGACCAGTGGTCCGAGGTGGGGGCCTCGTTGCGGCGCCGGCCGCGGTTGGCCGCGGGCGGGGCCTTCGCCACGGTCCTCCTCGTCGTCACCCTGTTCCTCCTCGGCGGGCCATCGCGGGCCCTCGTGCCCGACTACGCCCTCCGCGGCGAGCGGCCCGAGGTGGCGGTCGGGTCGGTCCCGCCCGTCGACGTCGACGACGCCGAGGGCGATGTCGTCCTCGGCTTCGACCTGTCCGAGATCGACGTCCTGGCCCATGACCTGGTCGAGGACCTCGAGATCGAGGCGGAGGCCCTGCGTACCGGCGACGAGGGGGTGGCGGCCCAGGCGGCCGTCGGCGTCCGCCTCGACGACCTCCTGGCCCGGATGGAGGCCGACGGGGCGGTGACGGTGCCCCGCTACGGCTTCGACTCCCTGCGCCTCATCATCCACCGCGAGCTGGCGGAGGGACAGGCCGCCCCTCGGCTGGGGATCGAGGCCCACGGCTCCGTGCGCCTCGACCGCGCCGTCGACGGCCGGGTCACCCGGGGCGAGACCGAGGCCCACGAGGCCGTCTACCTGTTGACCGAGGTCGACGGCCACTGGCTCATCGACGACGAACGGCCCGTCCCGGTCTCCTGAGAGCCCCAAGCCGGGCAACCGGCGACGACTGATTCCTCAGCGAGGCTGGTTCCCCGCTAGGAAACGGTCCATGACCGACCGTCCCCCCCTGCTCGCGGGTGTCCGCGTCATCGAGAGCTCGCTGCTCGGCCCGGGCCTGATCGCCACCTTCCTGTCCGACCTCGGCGCCGAGGTCATCAAGGTGGAGCCGCCCCAGGGTGACTACATCCGGCAGATGACCTGGCCCATCGTCGAGGGCGTCTCGCTGCTGCACCTGCACACCCACCGGGGCAAGAAGTCGATCACCCTCGACCTGAAGACCGAGGAGGGCGTGGCCGTCTACAAGGAGCTGGTCGCCGGCGCCGACGCCGTCGTCGAGGCCATGCGCCCGGGCGCCATGGCCAAGCGGGGCCTCGGCTACGAGGACCTGAAGGCGGTCAACCCGAAGATCGTGTTCTGCACCTTGTCGGGCTACGGCGCCACCGGCCCGTACCGGGACCTGCCCAGCCACGGCATCGCCTACGACACCTGGGCCGGCCTCATCCCGCCCGAGGTCGACGAGGACGGCTTCACCCGCATCCCCGAGATGCCCAACATCGGCATCAACGTCGGCCCGATGCTGGGCGCGGTCGGCCTGCTGGCCGGGATCATCCGGGCCCGGGAGACCGGCGAGGGCTGCCAGATGGAGCTGGCCCAGTCCGACGCCGCCGCCTACCTCGACTGGTACCGGATCGAGACCTGGCTGGCCTACAACCGGCCTGAAGACGAGGTCACCGGCAACGCCTCCGACGACTACGAGCGCCGGGCGCCCGGCCTCGCCGGCATGCGCGAGGGCGTGCGCTACCAGATGTACGAGTCCGCCGACGGCCACGTGCTGTTCATGGCCTCCGAGCAGGCCTTCTGGAAGAACTTCTGCGAGGGCGTCGGCCGAGCCGAGCTCTTCGAGCGCTGGCCGGGCTCGCAGTACGCCGACCACGCCAAGGGCAACCTCGAGCTGCAGGCCATCCTCCGGGAGGTCTTCCGCACCAAGACCTCGGCCGAGTGGCTGGCCTTCGCGGACGACCACAACGTGCCCCTCGCCCCGGTCAACACGGCCAAGACGATCGTCGACGACCCGCAGTTCCAGCACCGCTTCCCGCTCTACGGCGTCGAGCAGCTGGGCGCCGAACAGCTCCCGCTGCCCCTCAAGGTGGCCGGCGAGGAACTGCCCGTGCCCACCAAGGCCCCCACCGTCGGCCAGGACACCGACGCCGTCCTGCCGCGACGTCCTCGGCTACGACGATGCCCGCCTGACCGAGCTGAAGGACGCCGGAACCTTCGGTTCCGGCGGGTGACGACCATCCACTAGAACCTCTTCTCATGGCCCAGGTACTCACCGAGCGGGACGGTCACACGATGATCGTCACCCTCAACCGCCCCCATCGCATGAACGCGATGACCATGACCATGTTCGCGATGCTCGACGACGCCTGGCACGACGCGGCCGACGACCCGGAGATCCGCACGATCATCCTGACCGGGGCCGAGGGCAACTTCTCCTCGGGCATGGACCTCCGGTCACTGGCCGGCGACGCCGACGAGGACGACGCGCTGTCCCCGGAGGAGCTCACCCAGAAGCTGGCCGACGATGTCGACTTCATCTACCGGGGGCTGCTCAAGACCTACCAGCCCCCCAAGCCGGTCATCGCCGCCGTCGAGGGCAACGCCATCGCCGGGGGCACCGAGATCCTCCAGGGCACCGACATCCGGGTGGCGGGCGACACGGCCACCTTCGGCGTGTCCGAGGCCAAGTGGTCGCTGTACCCGGCCGGTGGGTCAGCGGTCCGGCTGCGCCGCCAGATCCCGTACACGATCGCCGCGGAGATCCTCCTGACCGGCAAACACCTCACCGCCCAGGAGACCAAGGACATCGGCCTCATCGGTCACGTCGTCCCCGCCGGCGAGGCGTTGACCAAGGCCCGGGAGATCGCCGAGGTCATCAACAGCAACGGCCCGCTCGCCGTCGAGGCCATCCTGCGCACCCTGCGGGAGACCGAGACGCTGTCGGAGGAGGAGGCCTTCGCCCACGAGATGACCTACGGCATGGCCGTCATGGGCTCGGAGGACGCCAAGGAAGGCCCCCGGGCCTTCAAGGAGAAGCGGAAGCCGAACTTCCAGCGCAAGTAGTCGGGACCGAGGGGGACCGGGGGATGCCGGGCACGCACGAACCACTGACCGATCCACTCGTCGAGCCGGGCCTGCACGCCCGGGATCCCTGGCCGGTGTACGCCCGCCTGCGGGCCGCGGCCCCTGTGGCCTGGAACGACACGGTCGGCTTCTGGGCGCTGAGCCGCCACGCCGAGGTCCACGAGGTCTCCTGTGATCCGCAGCGGTTCAGCTCCAAGGGCGGGATCCTGACCATGGAGATCGGCATCGAGTACCCGACGCCGCCGACGATGATGCACACCGACCCGCCGGACCACACGGCGTACCGCAAGCTGGTCCAGCCCGGGTTCAAGCCCTCGTTGATGACCGCGCTGGAGCCGGTCGCCCGGGAGCGCCTGCGGACCCTGCTGGCCAACGTCGGGGCCGACGAGCCGGTCGACTTCGTGCCCGCGGTGTCGGTCCCCTTCCCGCTCCGCATCATCGGTGACCTGCTCGGCCTGCCCGACGCCGACTGGGAGACGTTCTTCTACTGGTCCGAGGCCACGATCCCCGGCGCTCTGGACATCGACGCCGAGGAGCGGGCCCGGATCCAGGCCGACATGCGGGACTACTTCCTCGGCGTCATCGCCGAGCGCCGGGTCGAGCCTCGGGACGACCTCATCTCGGTCCTGGTCGCCGAAGACCTGAACGACGACGAGCTCTACATGTTCCTCAACCAGCTGCTGGTCGCGGGCAACGAGACCACCCGCAACACGATCTCGGGTGGTCTCTGGGCGCTGGCCGAGCACCCGGACCAGTGGCAGCGCCTGGTCGATGACCGGTCGCTCATCCCGTCCGCGGTCGAGGAGATCCTGCGCTGGACCACAGCGGTCATCAGCTTCATGCGCACCGCCACCGAGGACACGACCCTCGGGGACCAGGCCATCGCCGCCGGGGACCCGGTGCTGATGCTCTACGCCTCGGCCAACCGGGACGAGGCCCAGTTCGGGCCCACCGCCGACCAGTTCGACGTGGGCCGCACCCCGAACCACCACCTGGCGTTCGGCTTCGGCGCCCACTACTGCATCGGGGCCGCACTGGCCCGCCTCGAGATGCGCCTGGTGCTGGAGGAGCTGCTGGCCCGGTACCGGACCATGGAGCCCGCCGGCCCCGTGGCCCACTCGCCGTCCGACATCATCGCCGGGGTCACCTCGGCCCCCCTGACGTTCGCCCTGTAGGAGGTCCGCATGGAGATTCGAGACGCTGCGCAGGCGCCAGCCGGAGCAGCTCCGACGACGAGGGTGGATCGGCGAAGCCGGACCACCGGAGGCGGTCAGATGTGATGGATTCCTTCGCAGGCAAGACCGCGCTCGTCACGGGTGCCGCCAGCGGGATCGGGCGGGCGATGGCTGAGCGCTTCGCCGCCGAGGGCATGCACCTGGTCCTGGTCGACGTCGACGAGCCCGGCCTCGAACAGGCGGTCGCCGACCTCGGCGGCGAGGCCCACGTGGTCGATGTCACCGACGCCGAGGCCCTCGAAGCGCTGGCCCGCAACGTGCCCACCGTGCACGTCCTGTGCCCGAACGCCGGGGTCGCGCCCGTCGGGCCCACGCTGGAGATGGACAAGGCCACCTGGGACTGGCTGCTGGGGGTCAACCTCCACCAGGTCGTGCACCTGACCCGCCTCTACGGGCCCCGCATGGTCGAGCAGGGCGACGGCCACATCGTCTACACGGCGTCGGGCGCCGGGATCATGGCCGTGCCCACCCTCGGGCCGTACTGCGTGACCAAGCATGGTGTGGTGGCGCTGGCCGAGACGCTCTTCCTGGAGCTGCAAGGCACCGGCGTCGGGGTCAGCGTGCTCTGCCCCGGGCTGGTGAAGACCGGCATCTTCGCTTCCGAGCGCAACCGGCCCGAACGCTTCGGCGGGTCCGACCACGAGGCCGACGCCCTCCAGCAGGGCCACCAGGCGATGCTCGAGGGCATGGGCATCGAGCCGGCCGACGTGGCCGAGATGGTGATGGACGCCATCCGCGCCGGACGGCTCTGGATCCTGCCCCACGACGACCTCAAGCCCATGGTGACCGCCCGGGCGGCGAGCATCGTCACCGAGACGAACCCCGGCGGGCTGGACCTGGGCTGATGCCCACCTTCGACCTGAGCGGCAAGCGGGCCCTGGTCACCGGCGGCGGCCAGGGCGTCGGCGAGGGCATCGTGCGGGCCCTCGCCGCTCACGGCGCCACCGTCGCCGTGAACGACCTCCGTGCCGACCGGGCTGCCGCCGTGGCCGACTCGGTTCCCGGCGCCGTCGTCGCCGCTTTCGACGTGACCGACGGCGAGGCCGTGGCCGAGGGCATCACGGCCATCGGGCCGGTCGACATCCTGGTGAACAACGCCGGGGTGCCCGAGGGCATGGGGGTGGGTCCGTTCGCGGCCATGGATCCGGGCGAGTGGGCCAAGTACGTGGACCTCAACCTCTACGGCGTCCTGCACTGCTGCCACGCGGTGCTGGGCGGGATGCGGGAGCGGGGTTGGGGCCGGATCGTCACGATCTCCTCGGGCGCCGGCGTCACCGGGCTCAACCTGGGCGTCTCCCTCTACGGGGCGGGCAAGGGCGGGGCCATCGCGTTCATGCGCCACCTGGCCGTCGAGAACGCCCGGGCGGGCATCACGGCCAACTGCCTCGCCCTCGGCCTCATGGACAACAAGCAGAACCGCGAGGTGACCGAGCACCTGGCCCGCACCGTGCCCGTCGGCCGCCTCGGCCAACCCGACGACGTCGGCGCCGCCGTCGTCTACCTCGCCTCCGACGAAGCCGCCTGGCTCACCGCCCAGACCATCAACCTCGACGGCGGCTCCCTGCCCACCTGATCGGGTTCCTCAGAAGAGGACGGTGCCGGGAGGGGCGACGGACGGGCTCCAGGCGGCGGGTCGTTGCGCCAGCCGGTAGAGGGCCCGCACGAACTGGGCTCGGGTGACGTCGGTGTTGCGGTTGAAGCCGGGACTCGTCGCGAAGTCCACGAACAGGGCGAAGTCCTGGGCCCAGGCGGCGGCCATCTCGTGGAGCTGGCCGGCCACGTCGTCGTAGTCCGATGGCAGCGTGACGGTGGGCGAGCCCGCCGCCTCCCAGAGCCAGGTCACGCCCGTGGCCCGGTCGAGGTCATCGGCGCCCGGCGTCGGGTCGACCGGCCCGCGCGGGCGGCCGGTCGAGGAACCGCCAGACCCAGCCCGAGGCCTGGGCCCGGGTGAGCACGTCGTTCGGGTGGAAGGTGTGACCGGGCAGCGGAGCGACGATGACGTGGGCCCGGGCCCAGTCCAGCGCCCTGCGGGCCAGCGTGGTTGGCGCCGACATCGCTGAACGGACGCAGGTGGTGGAGGAAGGCGGCCGCGGTGACGCGGGCAACGGCGGCAGCCGGGCGGAAGGTCCCGCCCCGGTCAGGCCGCCGGCCGCCGCCCAGTCCAGTGACTCCCGGGCGCCGACATCGGTGAACGGGTGGTCGACGGCGATCAGGGGGGACCCGACCCAGCGCCAGAGGAGGTCGACGAAGGCCTGGCGGGTCATGACCCGACCCGGCCCGAACCGGGTCGGCGTCAGGCCCCGGACGATGCCCTCGCCACTGGCCCATTGCAGCGCCTCCTCGTAGAGCGCGCCGTCGGGGACATCGGTGTAGGGGTGGGACGCCCCCGCCGGACGGCCCGCGAGGCGCCACACCCACACGACCGCGTCGGCCCGACTGGCCTCCCGCAACGGCCGGAAGGTGAGGTCCTCGAAGCCGGGGATGATCCCCTCGTCGGCGGCCCAGTCCACCGCCCGGGCGTTGGGGTCGGTCCAGGGCACGTCGTAGAAGGGCCCGGGTGGCGGGTTGCCCTCGATGGCGAGGCGCTCGATGGTCGGGACCTGGGCCAGTAGGGCCGCCCCCGGGCAGGAGGTCTGGCCGATCTGGGTGTGACCCACGATGTTCGCCCGGGTCGGGCGGAGGCCGTGCTTGCGCAGCTTCCACCCGAGGAGGCGGCCCATCGAGCGGATCGTGGCCGACGGTGCGGACCGGCCACTGCCGTCGCCGAGGAAGGCCACCGTCACGGTGTCCTCGGTCGTGCCCGACGAGGCCGACACCCGGGTCAGGCGGTCGTAGCTCTGGGCCCGGGCCTCCCAGATGGTGCCGAAGCGGTCGACGACGAAGTTGTAGGCGATGTCGGGCCAGTTCCGGTCGCCGCCCTGGTGGTAGGCCTGGATGGAGCGCAGCATGCTCGGCACCTGGGCCGCCGAGTAGCCGTTGGTGTTCACCGTGTGGTGCACCACTCCCCGGGTGACACGGTCGTTGTAGCGGATGGTCCCCCGGTACGGGGCCGCCCCCCAGGCCGACCGGCGCTGCACGGGCGGGGCGGGGTTCCCGGCCTCGGCGGCGGGACCCGGGACGGGGGTCAGCACGACAGCCTCCCCGGTGGTCCGCACCAGGTGGATCACGACCCCGGTGGCGTCAGCCGGGAGGCGCACGTCGTACCCGTCGGCCGTGTCACCGACCCAGACCGGGTCGGTGGTCAGCCCCCCGCCGTGCCCGTGACTGAGGTCGAACCACGGCGTCCAGCCGGACAGCAGGTGGGCCCGGACCCGCCCCTCGGCGCCGGAGGGCGACTCGTAGGACGAGGCCCGATCGTCGTGAAGGGATCGACGGCTTCGGCCCGAGCCACCAGGCGACCACCATCAGGACCTGGAGCTCGGGCACCACGTCGTCGACCCGGTAGGTCGACTCGAACCCGAGGGGTGGGCACCGGGGCCGCGTCGCCGACGTCGCCGCGGGCAGGACCGGGAGGGCGAGCCCGCCCACGAGAAGGGCGGCGCCGAGCAGGGGCCGGACGAGCCGGCGGGGATCCGCCTTCACCAGACCGTGATGCTACGACCACCATCCGTAGGGGTCACGCCCGTCCGCTCCGGGCCGCGTCAGGTCAGGTCGGGCCAGGTGGTCGCCATCGGCTGTTGGCCGCGGCCGGGCCGGGTCCAGTCACAGACCCCGGTCGGGAACACCGCGGCCAGCCGCTCGAGGTGCTCGTCGCTGAGGTCGAGGTCGGCATCGACCTCCTCCAGGGGGCCCAGCGCGCAGGCCAGGACGTCCCCGGACGTCGGTCCGCCGGCGGCGGTGCGGGGGTCGCCCATCACCGGGAACTCGTCACGGCAGGGCCCGGCCTCGTCGTAGATCCCCCAATCGCCGGTCACCAGCGTGCCGTCCGCCAGCAGGCAGCGGTTCTCCGCCGCCGCCGGTCGCTCGCCCGTGGTCAGCCACTCGTCGAGGACGGCGATGGGGTCGTCGCCGCCGACATCACCGGTGAGCGTCCCGACCAGGTCGCCCCCGCCGGCGGCGGAGGTCCACAGCACCAGGTTGGGGGCGTCCATCCCGTCGACCTGCCAGGCGTTCCCGGATGCTGAAGGCGTGGTAACGGGTGTGGATGTCACCGAACGGGTCCGTGTAGGGGCTGCGCAGGATGATCGGGACGTCCTGCAGCGGACCCTGCCCGGTCACCCCTCCGACCGTGTAGCCCAGCGCCGCGGTCTCGTCGTCGATGACGGTGCGCTCGGGGATGGGGTTGCCGTCGATGTCGAAGCCGCCGATCTGCTCGTTGAGCGTGACGAACTCCTCGGCGTCGATGACCCCGGCCTCGAAGGCCTCGAGCCCGTACTGGACACCCTCGCTGGAGAGGACCCGGCGGGCGAAGCCGGTCTCCGGATCGACGCCGAAGACGGCCACGTTCGAGTCCGCCAGTGCGCAGCGGACCCCGTCGGGGTTGTCCACCGAGTAGACGTCCTCGGGGGCGATGGCCGGGTCACAGCCGTCGGTGGGGTCGATGCCCCCGGCGAAGAGGTCGTCCCAGTTGACGCAGGTGCCCGACGTGAGGTGGCCGTCGACGGCGGCCCGCTGCGTCCTCGGTCAGGGTCCGGCCCGACGGCGTGCCGTAGTAGTCGACCAGCAGCCGGCAGTCGCTCACCCCGGGTGAGATGGAGAGGGCATCCGGAAAGGGGGCGGCCGGCGAGAGGGCATCGAGCAGCCCGGGCTGGTTCTGGGCGATGAGCAGCTGCTGGATGGCGCCACCCGAGCCACCGTCGCCGATGGTGAACTCGGGGACGCCGTAGGACTCGACGAAGCGCTCGCGGGTCATCAGCGCCGCCTCGGCCGACACCATCGGGTTGCAGATGGTCTGGAAGGTGTCGAGCGTGTTCGTGGCCAGGGCGTACCCCCGCGACAGCAGGTCGGCGTCGACGCCCGAGCCGAGGTCGAAGCCCTGCCCGTAGGTGGTGCCGCACCCCCCACCGAAGCGGTACACGAGGCGACCGTTCCAGTCGGTGGCATCCGCCGGCATCCAGAGGGTGTAGATGCCACGGTCGATGACCCCCCGCTCGATCGTCACCTCGATCTCGGGGCCGTCGACGGGCGCCACCGTCTCCGTGGTGGTCTGCACATCGACCGTGCAGTCCTCGTCCCGGGGTGCCCCGAGGCCCGCGTCCTCCGTGTGGCAGATCCAGGGCTCGAGGTGGGGCCCGGCGAACACGGGCCCGGCGATCGGGTGGTTGGTGACGGCTAGGGCCGCCGTCTCGCCCCCGACCGTGTACTCGATGAGGTGGTCGCCGTCGCTGAGGCCCTCGAGCAGGCCGACCTGCGTACCAGGGGCCGCGACCTCCTGGGCAAGGAGTTCGGCAACCTCCCCGTCCACCGTCAGGGTGGCCTCCCCGGGATCGGGAGGGTCGACGAGGTCGCCACCCACCCGTAGGAGGACGTCCCCGCCGGTCACGGCGTCGGCCCGGGTGGACAGCGTCTCGAGGGTCACGCCCCCCGCCGCGGAGGTGGCGACGGTGGTCACCCCGTCGGTGGACTGTTCGACCATCGCCCGGCCGAAGGCCTCGGCCACCGGGTCGACCGGCGACCACGTCGTCATCGGCGTCACCGCTGCAGGCGGCCACCGCGATCAGGGCGACGAGTGCTCCAGCCCTCGACTCGTTTCATGACCCGAAGAGCGTAGGCCGAGCCGGGTGGCACCTCATCTCGACGGGTGGACTAGACCGCAACGTCATGGGTCACGAGCTGAGGTTGGGCCTGGTCGGGTGCGGGGCGATCGCCGGGTGGCACCAAGACGCCGTCGATCGCAAGGGCGAGCGCACGACGGTGACGGCGACCGTCGACCCCGACCTGGCGCGAGCGGAGGCACTGGCCGAGCGGTCCGGGGCCGCGCCCTTCGCCTCCCTCGACGACGCCCTGGGCGCCGACGCCTTCGACGCCGCCCTGGTGATGGTCCCCCACCATCTCCACGAGGAGGTGGCCACGACCGTCCTCGGTGCCGGAAAGCACCTGCTGCTGGAGAAGCCGGTGGCCCACACCGTGGTCGCGGCCGAGCGGCTGCTGGCCACCCCACGGGCTGACGGGGTCGTGTTCCAGATCGCCGAGAACGCCCAGTTCTGGCCCGAGGTCCTCGAAGTGCAGCGCCTGATCGCCGAGGGCGCGGTGGGCGAGGTCATCAGCGCCCGGTCCTGGCACTGCGCCCCGCCGATGGGCGACTTCTACCCGGAGGGGGCGTGGCGGCTGTCGGCGGGCCCGGCCGGTGGCGGCGTGGCCGTCGACACGGGCTCACACTGGTTCCGACCCCTGCGCATGTGGTTGGGGGAGGTCACGGAGGTCCTGGGCGTGACCGGCCACCCCTTCGCCGCCATGGAAGGCGAGTCGATGTGCCGCTCCCTCTGCCGCTTCGACTCGGGCGTCGTGGCCGGCTTCGACGTGACGCTGACCCCCCGCGCCGCGGCATCTGGAGCCCTTCTTCCAGGTCACCGGCACGAAGGGCGAACTGGTCGTCGAGGCCCTGGGTGAGGTCGTGCTCTGGGACGGGTCACCGGGCACCGAGCTGTCCGGCACCGTGGTCGCCCGCGGCAACTACATGCACAGCTACGGCGCCCAGATCCAGGCCTTCGAGGCCGCCGTCCTCGACGGCACCGAGTACCCCGTCCCGCCCGAGTACGCCCTCGGCGAGCTTCGCGCCGCCCACGCCATCTACCGCTCCGCCGCGTCCCGCCAGTGGGAACCCGTCTGGTAGCCCCGTCCCCACAGCTTCTGGGGCTCGGGGGCGCGTTGGGCGCGCACGTCAGCCTCCAGAACGATCAGAACAGCTTGCGGATGGGGTCGGTGGTGCCGTCCCAGGTGTCGGCGGCCTGGCGGACGTGGTCCATCAGGCCCCGGGTCATGTCGTTGAGCTCCATGACCTCGAGGCAGGTGGCGGCGACGTCGGGGGCGTCGCAGTAGAGGAAGCGAGTCGTGCCGCCGCCGTCGCCGGAGAACACGACCTCCCACCCGGCCTCGGCGACTGCGGCCTCGACGGCATCGAAGTCCTCGGCCCACCACGCGAGGTGGTGGAAGCCCTCGCGGCCGCTGGCCAGGAACTCCAGGTAGGCGGTGGGCGCGTCACCGGTCTGGTGGATCAGCTCGATCTGCAGGTCGCCGGAGTTGGCGAAGGCCAGGGTGATGGTGCAGGTGGTGGGCTCGCCCCGGAAGACCATGCCCTGCTCCATCGGCCCGAGGGTGATCCACGGACCGACGCCGAGGGCCAGCCACTGGGCGATGGCGGCGTCGAGGTCGGAGACGACATAGCCGTTCTGGCGGATGGGGCCGGGGAGAATGCTCGTGAGATCGGTGCTCATGGTTGATGCCTCTTCGCCTGACGGCTCATCGGCTTGCGGGCCTCTTCGGCCCGCCGATCGTCTTCGACGCTCATTACAGGCCGTACGGTACGCAACCGTGAGGGGACGGGCATGACGGGCGTGGCCTTCGACTTCGACGGGGCCGATGTCCTGGTCACGGGCGGGTCCAACGGGATCGGCCTCGGCGTGGCCACCACCTTCGCCGACGCCGGCGCCCACGTCACCGTCACCGGGACGCGGGACGGGGCCGGCCACTACGACCACGATCTGTCGCGGTTCACCTACCGGCAGTGCCGCATGACCGACGCCGACGAGGTGCGGGCGCTGACCGACGGCTTGGACGCCCTCGACGTGCTGGTGAACAACGCCGGCCAGAACCTCCCCGGCGGCCGCGACGAGTGGGACGAGGGGGTCTTCGAGGAGGTCCTCGAGGTCAACCTGGTCGCCCCGTTCCGCCTGGCCCAGGCCTGCCACGACCGGCTGGCAGCCAGTGGCGCCGACGGCGGTGGCAGCGTGGTCAACGTCGGCTCGATGGCCAGCTTCTTCGGCATGGAGATGGTCCCGGGCTACGGCGCAGCCAAGGGCGGTGTCGTGCAGATGACCAAGACCCTGGCGGTGAGCTGGGCCCGGGACGGGATCCGGGTGAACGCCGTCGCCCCCGGCGTGGTCGAGTCGAACATGACCGCCCCCATGTTGGGCTACGAGGCGATCACCGGCCCGCTCCTGGCCCGCACCCCGATGGGGCGGTTCGCCACCCCGGACGACATCGCCCCTGCGGTTCTGTTCCTGGCCAGCCCCGCCGCCCGCTACGTCACCGGCCAGACCCTGGCCGTCGACGGCGGCTACTCCATCCTCGGTTGAGGAGCGACGATGGGTGAGCGCATCCGGATCGAGGACCTGGCCGACCCCGTTCTGAGCGAGCACCAGCAGGGGGCCTTGGCCTTCGGCGAGGCGGTGGCCACCGAACTGACCGTCGACGCCGTGATCACCGCCGCGGTCGACCAGACCGGCCTCGACGACTACGGCCCGGTCGACTTCCGGGACCGACTCCACCTCTGGCTGGACGAGGTCGACCGGGACCCGGACCGGACCGGGCTCGGGCGCATGATCCTGTTCAACGACTGCGTCCGCTACGCGTCCCAGCGCCTGCGCATCCACGACCTCCTGGCCCACCATCCCGAGATCCACGACGAGGCGATCGTGGCCCCGATCATCGTGGTCGGCCTCCCCCGCTCGGGCACGACCCACCTGGTGAACCTGCTGGCCGCCGACCCCCGCCTCCGCTCGCTGCCGCTGTGGGAGAGCTACGAGCCGGTCCCCACCCCGGGTGAGCCCGCCACCCGGGACGCGGCCGATCCCCGCCACCGGCGCTGCGCCGGGGCCTGGGCGGCGATGCAGCAGACCGTGCCCCTCCTCGCCGCCATGCACCCCATGGCACCGGACCACGTCCACGAGGAGCTGGAGCTGCAGCTCCCGGACTTCACCAGCTACGAGCTGGAGTGGGTGGCCCGGGTCCCCGAGTGGCGAGACCACTACCTGGCCACCGACCAGACCCCGCACTACGAGTACCTCCGCACCGTGCTCAAGATCCTGCAGTGGTACGCCCCGCGGGAGCGTTGGGTCCTCAAGTCGCCCCAGCACCTCGAGCAGCTCGGCCCCCTACTGGCCACCTTTCCCGACGCCACCGTGGTCGTGACCCACCGGGACCCGGTCTCGGTCATCCAGTCGGCGGCCACGATGCTGACCTACGGCGCCCGCATGAGCTACCGCACCCCCGAGCCGGAGTGGTACCTGAGCTACTGGGCCGAACGCGTCGAGCAGCTGTTGTCGGCCTCGGTGCGGGACCGGTGTCTCGTACCCGAGGACCGGTCCGCCGACGTGCTCTTCCATGAGTTCATGGCCGACGAGATGGGCACGGTGGAGCGCATCTACCAGGCGGCCGAGTGGACCCTCACCCCCGAGGCCCGGGCCGCCATCGAGACCTACCGGGCGGGCCACGAGCGGGGCCGCTACGGCCAGGTCGTCTATGACGTTCGCCGCGACTTCGGGGCCGAGCCGACCGAGTTGCGGCAGCCCTTCGCCTTCTACCTGGACCGGTTCGCCGTAAAGGAGGAGGTCCTCTGATGGGCAAGAGCAAGGTGGAGAAGGCCGTCGACCGGCTGGTCGACGACCGTCCGGGGGCCGAGCTCCTGCTCCCCCGCTACGACGACCCGGCCCACCCCGTGGCCGAGGGCATCTGGCGGTCAGGCGGCACCACAGCGGCCTACCTGATCGGCACCGACGCCGGCCGGGTCGTGGTCAACACCGGCATGGGCTTCGAGGCGGCCCACCACAAGGCGGTGTTCGATGCCGTCCACCCCGGCCCGACGCCCTACATCATCACGACACAGGCCCATGTGGACCACGTGGGCGGCGTCGGCCTGTTCCGCGAGCCGGACACCCGGTACGTGGCCCAGGCCGACAACCCGTCCTGCCAGGCCGACGACCTGCGCATCCAGCGCTTCCGGTTCTCCACGGCCATGATCTGGTTCGGCCAGCTCCCGGAGATCATCGGTCGCCTGGCCGAGGAGAATCCGGCTGCCCCCATGGACCAGGACCGTCCGACGCCCGACATCCTCTTCGAGGACCGGATCGAGCTCGCCGTCGGCGACGTCGAGCTGGAGTTGATCTCCACGCCGGGGGGCGAGACCCGGGACGCCTGTGTGGTCTGGCTCCCCCAGCGCCGCACCGCGCTGGTCAGCAACCTCTTCGGCCCGCTCTTCCCCCACTTCCCGAACTTCAACACGCTGCGGGGCGACCGGTACCGCTTCGCCGAGCCCTACCTCGAGGCGGTGGAGACGGTCCGCGCCCTGCAGCCCGAGGTGCTGATCACCGGCCGCCACGACCCGATCGTGGGGGCCGAGCTCATCGACACCTCGCTGGCGCGGCTCCATGGCGCCGTCGACCACGTCCACCGGGCCACCCTCGACGGCATCAATGCCGGCACCGACGTACTGACCCTGATGCGGGAGATCACCCTGCCCGAGGGCCTGCGGGTCGGCCAGGGCTACGGCCGGGTGCCCTGGGCCGTGCGCACCTTCTGGGAGAGCTACGTCGGCTGGTTCCGCCTGCAGTCCACGACCGAGCTCTACCCTGTCGACCCCCGGGCGGCCACCGCCGACCTGGCCGATGCCCTCGGGGCGGACGCCGTGATCGACCGGGCCCGGGCCAAGCTCGACGCCGGCGAGCCCGTCCTCGCCCTCCACCTGGCCGACGCCGTCCTCGCCGCCGAGCCCGATCGCCCCGAGGCCCGCGCCGTCGCCCTCGCGGCCCACCAGGCCCTGGAGGCCACCCCCGACGGCGACAACTTCTGGCTCGGCGGCTGGCTCCGCGACCAGATCACCCGCCTCAGCGCCTGACGGCATCCGTTCTGGTCCCAGCAACGCGCGCTCTGGTGGAGATAGCAGGTACCAGAACGCCCGGTCCCCCGTTCCGGTCCCAGCAACGCGCGCTCTGGTGGAGATAGCAGGTACCAGAACGCCCGGTCCCCCGTTCCGGTCCCAGCAACGCGCGCTCTGGTGGAGATAGCAGGTACCAGAACGCCCGGTCCCCCGTTCCGGTCCCAGCAACACGCGCTCTGGTGGAGATAGCAGGTACCAGAACGCTCGGCGGTGGTGGTCGAGCGGCCAGACTGTCGGGCTGTGACGACTCGATGGGGCATCGCCGGGACCGGAGGGATCGCGGCCCGGTTCGTCCAGGCCCTCCGCCAGACAGCGGACGCCGAGCTGGTGGCCGTCGGCTCCCGGACGGACCGGCGAGCTGACGCCTTCGCCGACGAGTGGGACATCCCCCATCGCCACGGCGACTACGACGACCTGGCCCGCGACGACGTGGACGTGGTCTACGTGGCCACGCCCCAGTCCCGCCACGCGGATGATGCCTGCCGGTACCTCGACGCCGGCAAGCACGTCCTGTGCGAGAAGCCCATGGCCATGACCGAGGCCGAGGTGCTGCGCATGACCGCCAGCGCCCACCTCGGCGAGCGGTTCCTGATGGAGGCCATCTGGAGCCGGTTCCTGCCCGCCTACGTCCGACTGTGGGAGCTCCTGCTGCACGGCCGCATCGGCGAGCCCCTGCTCGTCGAGGCGGACTTCGGGTACCGGATGCCCGTCGACCCCACTCACCGCCTGTTCGACCCGGCCCGGGGCGGCGGCGCCCTGCTCGACCTCGGCGTCTACCCCCTGCAGCTCGCCTCGCTGGTGCTCGGTCAGCCCGACCGGGTGGTGGCCAGCGGCCACATGGGCGAGACCGACGTGGACGAGACCATCGTGGCCGCGCTGCACCACCCCGGCGGGAAGCTGGCCGTGGTCAAGGCGTCGATCCGGGTGAACCTGGCCTGCACCGCCCGCATCGTCGGCACCGAGGGCAGCATCGAGCTCCCCGCCTTCATGCACTGCCCGGAGTCCCTCACCGTGCGGGACGCCTTCGGCAAAGCCGAAGTCATCGAGGCGCCAATCGACGGCGAGGGCCTGCGCTACCAGGTCGACGAGGTCCACCGCTGCCTCGCCGAGGGACTCGGAGAGAGCCGAGTGATGACCCTCCACGAGTCCGCCCAGATCGCCGCCACCATGGACGCCATCCGTGACCAGATCGACCGCTGACCCCTTCTACAGGCCGGTCAGAGGAGGTCCGTCGTGTCCCGGCGGGGCCGGTCGCCCCGCTCGTTCGCGACCTCGCGGCCGCGCAGCTGGTGGTAGACGGCCAAGGGGAAGGCGAGGGTGGCCCAGGCCAGGAGCTCGGGCAGTTCTGGCTCCCGCTTCAGGCGGAGGTGGGAGCCCACGTCCGGATCACGGACCTGGCTGACGGCGGCGATCGGTCGGTCGGCGGCGTCCCACATCCAGGCCCCGCCGAACCGCCCGACCGACCGCTCGACGTCGACCTGGACCTGCCACTTCCCGATCACCTGCTGACCCCACCACACCTCCGGCGTGCGGAAGGCGGCGACGGTGGAGCCGTCCGGCCAGACGATCCGGGGCTCCGGCGCGCTGAAGATGCCGCCCGCCTGGACGCTGATCAGGCCGATGACCGGCACCCCGGCCTCGTCGCGGAGCCAGAGGCGGGGCGCCTCGAGGAAGCTGGCGTCGAAGGCGACGGAGCCGACCGCGGCACCGTTCTCGTCGGCGACGGGCCAGACCCGGTCAAAGGCGCTCCAGGACAGCCGGTCGATGCCTTCGCGGAAGTACCAGAACGTCAGGTCGGTGCGCTCGGCGAGCGAGGTCATCCGTCGACCCGCTCGATCAGGTCCCGGCGGTGGCCGTCGAGGTCCTCGACGACGCCGACGGTGCCGTAGGCCCCGGCGCGGGGGCGGACGTCGGCGCAGAAGGTGATGGCCTCGTCATGGACCTGGACCACCGTCGCCGCCAGAGCCAAGCGACGGCTCACAAGGGCTCCCAGGTCGGCGTCCGGCCCTCGCGGAACGCGGCGAAAGCCTCGGCCAGTTCGCCGGTGCCCGTGCACATGATCTGGGTGCGGTTCTCCAGGTCGAGGGCATGGCGCAGGCTGGGCGAGTCGACCGTCTGCCACATGGTCTCCTTGGTCATCCAGACAGCCAGCGGGCCGTTCTCGGCGATCTCCCGGGCAGTGACCAGCGCCCGGTCGATGACCTGACCGTCGGGGACGACGTCGAGGACCAGGCCCATGTCCTTCGCCTCGGTGGCGTCGAAGGTGCGGCCGGTCAGCAGCAGCTCGGCCGAGCGGGAGGCGCCGACGAGGCGGGGTAGGTGGTACGAGGTGCCCATGTCGCAGGCCGACACACCCCGCTTGATGAACACCGCGCCGAAGGTGGCGGACTCGGCGGCGTAGCGGATGTCGCAGGCCAGGGCGAGGGCGAAGCCACCGCCCACCGCCGCCCCGTTCACCGCGGCGATCACCGGCTGGCGGAGCCGATGGATCTTCTCGAACAGGCCGGCCATGAACTCCTGGCTGGCGAAGGTCCGGACCACGCTGCTCTGGGCCTGCTCGACGATGGCGCCGGTCGGTGTGCCCCCGAGGCCCTGCATCTCCTCCGGCCCGCCCTTCATGTCGGCCCCGGCCGAGAACCCGGTCCCCGCCCCGGTCAGGATGACGACCCGGATGGCCGGGTCGGACCCGATGCGATCGATCGCCTCGTGCAACTCGGCCAGCACCTTGTTGCTGAGGGCGTTGCGGCGGTCCGGGCGGTCGATGGTCAGGACGACGATGCCGTCCTGGACTTCCTCGAGGCTCACGTGCTCCATGCCCCGCATCCTCCCACCGAAATTGCGTCGATTTGTCACGCTGAGCGTGACAAATCGACGCCAGAACGATCGGGTGGGGCCATAGGGTCGCAACGGTGACGATCGCACGAGCGGAGCCCTCCTTCACCGCGGGCGACCGAGAGATGCTGGACGGCTGGCTCGACTATCACCGGGCCACGCTCCTGACCAAGTGCGAGGGCCTGACCGACGAGCAGCTCAAGACCCGGGCGGTCCCGCCGTCGTCGATGAGCCTGCTCGGCCTCGTCCGCCACATGAGTGAGGTGGAGCGGGGCTGGTTCGCCCGAGAGATCGAGGCCGACGAGACGGCCACGCCGGTCTACTTCAGCAAGGTCTCCCCCGACGGCGATTTCGACGACCTCGACTCCGCCCCCGTGGCCGATGTCTTCGCCCGCTTCGACGAGGAGATCGCCCGGGCCCGCCGCATCGCCGCCGCCCGCGACCTCGACGAGGCCACCCCCCGCCTCCGCGACGGCAAGCTGCTGACCCTGCGCTGGGTCCTCGCCCACATGATCGAGGAGTACGCCCGCCACAACGGCCACGCCGACGTCCTGAGAGAGCAGATCGACGGCACCACCGGCTACTGACCCAGTGGTCTCCTGACCGGCTGGCCGCGGCAGGGAATGCCACCGACACCGACACCGAGGCACTGACGGGGCGTCGGGTCGGGCTGCTCGCCGTCGGGGGCAGTGTCTCCCGCTGCTACTCGAACTGGGCGCAGACAACCCGCTCACAGAGGGCCAACTGCGCTCTTCTCGGCCCGCGGCCCACGATCCGTGGTCGAGATGGCCGACCGCCTCGCTCCCAGCGCAGACCGAATCGGAGGCCCTCGCTCCCGAGGCCGGCGACCGGGTCCCGGACGGCGTCGACCTGGGCCCGAATGTCGACCATGAAGGCCAAGTGCTGCAGCCCGGTGGTGTGGCGGGCTGTCGGCGCTCGGCGCGGCCGAGGCGCAGAAGACGATGGCGCCCCGCCGGCTGTCGTCGTCGACGACGAAGGGTGCTCAGCCCAGCGCCGGTATGGCCTGGTCGCAGTACGACCGAACCGCCGTCGGGTCGGGCACGTCCAACCCGAGGTGACCGACCGCCATCAGCGGAACCCGACCTCGAGGTGGGTGATGAGGCCCGCGGCGTCGACGGTGAGGTGGTCGACGGTCTGGCTGGTGGCGCCGTCGACGCTGGCCTCGAGGTGGAAGGTGACGGTGCGGCCCTGCTCCAGCCAGTCGCTGGAGGTGACCTGCGGCGTGAAGGCCAGCACGTTCTCGGCGTAGAAGGCGCGGATGGCCGCGGTGCCCTCGAAGGTGCCGAAGGCGTGGTCGAGGACGGCACCGTCGGCGAACAGGGCGAGCAGGCCGTCGAGGTCCACGGCGTTGACCGCGTCGACGTAGGCCTCCGCCGTCGCCCGGGCCAGCGACCCGCTCACGACGGCTTCTGGCTCCCGATCCTCCGGTCACGGCCGGAGGATCGGGAGCCAGAACGAGGGGTCATGGGGTCACCTGGAGGATGAGGTGGCGGATGCCGGTGTGGCGGTTGGACCTGGTCCACTCGACGGGCTCGACCAGCTCGTAGGTCGAGAACCGGGGCAGCAGCTCCTCGAACATGACCCGCATCTCCAGGCGGGCCAGGTTCGCGCCCAGGCAGTAGTGGATGCCGTGGCCGAGGGCCAGGTGCGGGTTGGGGCTGCGGCGGAGGTCGAAGCGCATCGGGTCGACGAAGGCCCGCTCGTCCCGGTTGGCCGAGCCCTCCCAGAACAGGACTTTCTCCCCCGGCCGGATGGTGTGGCCGGCCAGCTCTGTGGTGACGGTGGCCGTGCGTCGCTTGGCGGGTGACGGCGTCGTCCAACGCAGGATCTCCTCGGTGGCCGTCCCCAGCAGGCCCAGGTCGGCCCGCAGTGCCACCAGCGCGTCCGGGTGCTCGACCAGGGCGGCCAGGCCGCCGGCGATGGCGTCCTTGGTGGTGTTGGCCCCGGCGGAGAACAGCAGCATGAAGAAGGACCACAGCTCGACATCGGTGAGCTGGGGTGGGTCCTCGTCGGCCAGGGTGGCTTGGATGACTGTGGAGAGCATGTCATCGGTGGGCTCGGCCCGCTTCGCCCCGATCAGCTCGGCGGCGTACGCGAGGAGGTAGGCACCGCCCTCGGTGGGCTCGCCGGTCGACATCTGGGCGTCGCCCTCCTTGATGTCGAAGGTGGCCGACGCCGCCTCGGCCAAGGCATGACGGTCCGCCTCGGGTACCCCCAGCAGGCCGCAGATGGCCTGCATGGGCAGCTCGGCGGCCACGTCGACGAGGAAATCGAACGGCACCCCTGGCTCGACCGCGTCGAGCAGGACCCGGGTCCGGGTCCGCAGGTCGTCCTCCAGGCGCTTGATCGTGCGGGGCGTGAGGCCGGAGCTGACCAGGCGGCGGATGCGGCTGTGGCGGGGGTCGTCCATCATCGACAGGACCATCCCGGCCTGGGGGATGTCCTGCAGCAGCGTCCCGCCGTGCTCCCGGTCCCCGCCCCGCTCCGACGAGTAGGTGACCGCGTCGTGCTGCACCTGCTGGACCTCGGCGTGGGTGGCCACCGACCAGAAGCCCTCCCCGTCGGGCGTGTGCTCGGTCGGCTCGTGCCACCAGACCGGCGCCTCCCGCCGGTGCCGCTCGAACACGGCGTGGGGGAACCCGTCGGCGAAGAGGTCGAGGTCGGTGAGATCCACCTCCGCCATCGAGCTCGGCGCCACGATCGTCATCAGCTCATCTTCCCCGTTCTGGTACCAGCAACTGCGTGCTGGGCTGCACATTGCTGGGACCAGAACGGATTCGTCACCAGGAGCGGAGGACCTGGGCCTTGTCGAAGGCGTTGCAGGTGGACGCCATCGGGTAGTCGTCGGGGAGCGAGGACCTTGGCCACCTCGTCGACCTCGGGGCCGATCCGGTCGGCCAGGGGGCGCAGCGCTCGAGGTCGAAGCCGAAGAAGGCGGCGGCGTTGGTCTCGATCATCGCCCGGGCCTCGTCCTCGGGCACGCCGCCGAACGCGGCCCGCAGGGCCTCGGTGGTGAAGCCGTAGCTGCCCTCGGTGTGGGGGTAGTCGGCGCCCCACATGATCTTGTCGACACCGATCTCGTGGCGCAGGGGCGACTCGCTGGGGCGCAGGAAGCTGGCGCCCAGCCAGAAGTTCCGGTCGAAGTACTCCGTCGGCGTCATCGACAGGCCCGCGGCCACCGCGCCGAAGTAGACCGACTCGGCCGCCTCGGGCAGGGTCATGCGCCGGTAGAACCAGTCGAGGGTCTCGAGGCCCCGGGGCAGCCAGGCCACCCCCTGCTCGGTCAGCACGACCTTCAGCGTCGGGAAGCGCTCCAGCACGCCCGAGAAGATGAGGTGCCAGACCGGCCGGTGGGCGAACCACGGCAGCTCGATGAGCATCATCGCCCGGGCCGCCTCGTGGTCGCCGTAGTCGGGCAGGCCGCCGCCGCCGTGGACCTGGATGGGGACCTCGAGCTCCTCACACACCTGCCAGAGGGGGTCGTAGTGCGGCTCCCACAGGCCGGGCAGGCCCGAGTTCGGCGGGACCGACGGCAGCAGCACGCCGGCCAGCAGCGGGTAGGCCTCGTTGGCCCAGCGCACCTCGGCCACCGCGTCGTCGATGTCGTTGACGAAGACCTGGACCACGGCCGAGCGCCGGCCGGGCGCCGCGTCGCAGAAGTCGACCATCCACCGGTTGTGGGCCTGCAGGCCGGCCCAGCGGCGGGCGTAGTCCTGGCGGCGTCGGCGGGAGGGCGACGAGGTTGCCCTCCTCGAAGAAGGGCGGGACCGTGTTGGGGAACAGCACCTCGGCCACGATGCCGTCGGCCTCGGTCTCCTCCAGGCGCCGGGCCGAGTCCCACGAGCGGTAGGCGGTCGGCGCCTGGAGGTCGGCGAACGGGTTGACGTAGGTCGGGGCCCAGGCGTCGAAGTCATCGTGCCACTGCGAGGCCAGGTAGTCCCGGTACTCGTAGAGGTCGCGCCCCGGCGTGCCCGTCCGACGAGATGACGGCGTAGCGGTGCTCCGCTCCGCAGCGTCACCAGTGGTCACAGCATCTCCGTCACACTCGCCGTGGTCCGCCCGGCTGGCTTCGCCATCTCCGTCATCCGCAGAGCTGCTCCGCTCCGCTCCGCAGCGTCACCATGGTCACAGCATCTCCATCATGTTCGGGGGCAGATCGCCTTCGGCGATGGCGTCGGCGCGGGCGTGCAGGAGCTTCCCGGCGCGGTCGAGGTCGTGGCCGATGATGAACTTCTCGGCCTTCACGCCGGCCACGACGAAGCGGCCCAGCTCGAGCAGGTCGACCACGTCGACCGGACGGCCGGCGGCGGCCAGCTGCTCCTTGAACTCGGCGAAGGTCGTGCCCGGGGCCGGGGCCCGGTCCTTCTGGCGGGCCAGTTCCTCGGGGCGGTTGCGCTGGGCGGTCCACAGGCCGGTGTCGAGCAGGCCGCCGCCCGGGTAGAAGACCGCCGCCCGCAGGTTCGTCTCGCCGGACGCGAGCTGGTGGGCCAGGGCCTCGGTGAAGCAGGTCACCGCCGCCTTGGACGAGGCGTAGACCGACGCGTACGGCACCGGGCGCGATGCCGCCGTCGCCCGACGACGTGTTGACCACGACGCCGGGCTCGCCCGAGTCGATCATGCGGGGGACGAAGGACAGCACGCCGTTGGCCGTGCCGAACACGTTGACGCTGAAGCACCAGCGCCAGTCGTTGGCCTCCTGCTCCCAGGGCTTGCCGCCCCCGCCGGAGGTCACCCCGGCGTTGTTGAACAGCAGGTGGCAGACGCCCTCGGTGGCGAAGACGTCGTCGGCCAGCGCCTCGAACGAGGCGGGGTCGGACACGTCGGTGCGCACGCCGCGGACCTGACCCCGAGCTCCGACAGCTCGCCCACGGCCCGCTCGAGGACCGGGGCCTCGATGTCGGCGACCACGACCCGGACGCCCTCCTCCAGCAGGGCCTCGACGATCCCCCGCCCGATGCCCCCGGCCCCGCCGGTGACGACCGCGACCTTCCCGCTCAGCTCCTTCATACGGGTGCCCGCACGCCGTACTCGTCCTTCCACCAGCGGGCGTCGGCCACCTCGTCGGGGTCGGTGCGCAGGGTGGGGTCCTGGCCGAGGGACTCGGGGGTGGGCCCGACCCGCTCGGCGATCGGCGCCAGCTCGTCGAGGTCGAAGCCGTAGCAGACTGCCGCGGTCTCGCCCAGCAGCTTGCGGGTGTCCTCGACCGGGCACGTCGGCGAAGTGGGCCTGCAGGCGCTCCATGGTGTGCGGCCAGGTCCCCTCGGGGTGCGGGTAGTCGGTGCCCCACATCACGACGTCACAGCCGAGGACGTGGCGGCGGCGGATCTCCTCGGGCGACATGGTCGAGGCCCCGATGAAGATGTTCGAGCCGAAGTAGTCCGAGGGCAGCTTGCGAGATCTTGCCCTTCATCAGCGCGGCCATCTTCTTGGTGGTGTGACCGCCGCCGAGGTACTGGTCCCACTTCCACATCATGTCGGTGGCCCAGTAGGCGGCGGCCTCGGTGACCACGAACTTCAGGCCCGGGAAGCGCTCGAAGGCGCCGGAGAAGAGCAGGTGCCACATCGGCCGGGTGGCCCACCAGACGACCTCGGCCAGGTAGATGCCGATGTGCTCGCCCATCTCCTCGCGGGGCGCCTCGCCCGAGTGGGTGTGGACCGGGAAGCCGGCGGCCTCGCAGGCCGCCCAGAACGGGTCGTAGGCGGCGTCGTTGTAGGGCAGGCGGTCCCGCCACATGGTCGGGATCATCACGCCCCGGATGCCGGGCTGGCCGGCCAGCCGCTCGACCTCCTCCACGCCCCGCGGCGATGTCGTGGGCGACGGGCACGAGGGCGATGCCGCCCCGGCGCTCGGGGCTGTGGCGCACATCTCGACCAGGAAGCGGTTGTGGGCCCGCGCCCCGGCGTAGGCCAGCTCGGGGTCGTCGATCATCCCCGCCCCCAGGCCGGCGCCGAACGGGGGCGAGGCGTTGCCCGTGATGGCGTCGGCGTCGGCGAACATCACCTCGGCCGACACGCCGTCGGCGTCCAGCTCCTTGTCCCGCTGTTCGGGGTCGAAGCGCCCCGGAGACCCTCCTCGTTCTCGGTCTCCCAGCCCATGATGTAGTCGTAGTTGAGCTTCAGGGCCTCGTCCCGGTAGGCGTGGATCTCGGCCAGGTAGTCGTCGAACTGCCGGTGGTACTGCTCGTCGAGGTACTCCCGGTAGCCCTCGGCGGGCAGCCCGCAGTGCGAGTCGGCCGAGATGATCGTGTAGCGGTCGGTCGGTGCTCCCATGAGTCAGCTCGACTTCCCGAGGACGGACAGGTCGTCGTAGCGCTGGTGGATGAAGGGCACCAGGTCCTCGCGGGGCACGGGGCCGATGATCCGGCCGACCTGGGTGGAGGCCCGCTCGGTCCAGTTGATGTCGACCACCCGGCGGATCACGAGGTCGGCGATGGGGTCGAGCGGCGAGTCCTTCAGGACCACCTCGCCGTCGATGCCCTCGTGGACCCGGGCCTTCTCGGTCTTCTCGCCGTAGACCAGCAGCGGGTCCTGGTCGAGCTCGCCGGCGGTCTCGGCCGAGGGCGAGAGCTTGAACCAGAAGTCCCGCTTGGTCTTCTCGTAGGGCTCGCGGGCCTCGGTGACCGTGCCGTGGATCTCGCAGACGGTGAAGCCCATGCGGGCGATGCCGGCGTCGATGGTGTCGCCGTCTCGCCGGGCCCACACGTCGGCGATCTTCTTGGGCTCGCCGTAGGTGTCCCGGCCCCCGAGGACGGACTGCTCGGTGGTCATGGGCATGAAGATCGGGTACTCGCCGACCTCGTCGCCGTGGCGGGCGGCCACCCCGAACCACCCGGCCCCGAAGACCGGGAGGCCGGGCATCTCCACCGAGGTGATGGTCAGACGGACCAGCGGGCTCGTCGGCCGGGCTCGAGGGGCTTGGGCAACACCGCGGCGATCAGCTCGGGGTCGGTCTCGTAGATCGCCGTCACCGCCGTCGACCAGATCTCGGCCGCGGTCGCCTCGATCTCCCGACTGCGCTGCTCGACCTTCGCGCCGTAGCGGATCTGGCTCATCGGCATGTCCCCCTGGAATCGTTCCCCTGGTGCTGTTGTCGGAGCCTGACGGCTCTGGAACACTGTTACAGATGACCGACCGATCGGCAAGCCGACGCCGCATCCTCGACGCGACCCGTCGACTGATCGAAGCCGACGGGGTCGAGGCCGTCAGCATGCGCAAGGTGGCCGCCGAGGTCGGGCTGGCCCCGACGGCGATCTACTGGCACGTGGGCAGCCGGGAGGACCTCCTGCACGCCGTGCTCGACGAGATGGTCGCCGACCTCCCGCCCGATCAGGGCCCGGGGCACCGGCCCGCGGGACCGCATCGCCTCGGTGGCCCGGGCCGCCCGCCAGGAGTTCCTCGACCAGGTGACGCACCCTGCAGCTGGCCACCGAGCTCGGGCGGGGCAACGAGCTGTCCTTCCGCACCCAGGTGGCGCTGGCCCGGGAGATGACCGCGGCCGGGCTCGAGGGCGACGACGCCGTGGCCGCCCTGCGCTCGATCCTCTTCCTGGTCGGCGGCTTCGTCGTGATCGAGGAGCAGTACCGCCAGCGGCCACCCGGCGAGCTGGCCACCCGGCGACCTGTGGGCCGCGGTCGACGACGACGCCATCGACCCGGCCATCCGGGAGGCCATGACCGGCCCCACCGACACCGACGCCCTCTTCACCTACAGCCTCGACCGCCTCCTCGACGCCGTCCTCGACTGAGGGCGCTCAGTCCTCGGGAAGGCCGATGGGGTTGGGGAAGGGCAGGATCCCCGAGCTGCTCACCGCCCGGGCCAGCGGGGTCAGGTCGGTGGCCAGGTCCTCGACGGCGTCGACGCTCCCCAGGCCGGCGACCAGGGCGCGCAGGGCCAGGTCGTCGGTCGTGGCCTCGATGCTGCTCGTGCAGGGCGCGACCCTCGTCGGTGGCGGTCGTGGCGTCGGCCAGGAGGCCCCGGACCACGAGGCGGTCGACCCCGTCGGCCCACTCCTCGTCGGTCCAGTCCCGACTCTGCTGGAGGACCCCGCCGGGGAAGCCCGAGCCCAGGGCGTAGACGAGGTGCATCTCCACCGGGTCGAGGCCGGCGGCGGCCTGGGCGGCCACGTGACCGTCGCCCCGCTGCTCCCGCAGGTCGGTGGCCAGCTGCCACAACCGGCCGGCGGCGTCGCCGGGGAGGAGCAGGTCCCGATTGGCCGAGAACAAGGGACGGCCCAGGTGGTCGGCGACCTCGACGATCGCTTCCAAGCGGTCGACCACGGCCTCGGCGACGACCGCCAGGTCGTCGGCCGCCACCCGCTCCAGGGCGACGACGGCCGATGTCCGTCGGGCCTCGATGCAGGCCTCGGGCGAGGCGTGGGCCCACGCGTCGGGCACGGCCTTGCGCACCCGCCGGGGTGCGAAGTTGGCGAAGACGGCCTCGACCACACCCGCCCCCACCGGCCCGAGCGGCGCGGCCCGGAAGCCGAAGTACCCCATCCAGAAGCCCTTCAGGCCGATGTCCTTGGCCGCCTGGCGAGACTCGTCGGCGAAGTAGGTGACGGCGTGGATCGTCTCCAGCCGGTGGTGCAGCCGTCGGGCGGGATGCGAGGTGGCAGCCATGCGCGGACGCTAATCACGGCGTGGCAGGGTGAGGGCATGACGACGCCCATCGCCGAGCGCCTCGGCATCGAGTTCCCCCTCTTCGCCTTCAGCCATTGCCGTGACGTGGTCGCCGCGGTCAGCAAGGCCGGGGGCTACGGCGTCCTCGGCGCCCTCGCCTACAGCCCCGACCAGCTCGAGATCGAGCTGTCCTGGATCGACGACAACGTCGGCGGCAAGCCCTACGGCGTCGACTTCGCCATGCCCGAGAAGTTCGTGGGCAAGGGCGAGGACTTCGACCTGAGCAGCCTCCAGGACATGATCCCCGAGCAGCACCGGGAGCACGTCGAGCACATCCTCGACGAGTACGGCGTGCCGCCCCTACCCGACGGCGACGAAGGCGTGCTGAAGGCCGCCGGTCTCGCCGTGGAGGTCGAGGGCCCGGGCCAGATCGACGTCGTGCTCGAGCACCCGGTGTCGATGATCGTCAACGCCCTCGGCCCGCCGCCGCCCTACGTCGTCGAGGCCGCGCACTCCCGTGGCGTGCTCGTTGGCGCCCTCTGCGGCTCGGCCCGCCACGCCGAACGCAACGTCGAGCGGGGCGTCGACGTCCTCGTGGCCCAGGGCACCGAGGCCGGCGGCCACTGCGGCGAGATCTCGACCATGGTCCTCATCCCCGACGTGGTCGACGCCGTCGGACCCGACGTCCCGGTGCTGGCCGCCGGCGGCATCGGCCGGGGCCGCCAGATGGCGGCCGCGATGGCACTCGGGGCGCAGGGGGCCTGGACCGGCTCCATCTGGCTGACCTGCGCCGAGTCCGACACCCAGCCCTGGGTCATCGAGAAGCTGCTGAAGGCGGGCTACGGCGACACCGTCCGCTCCCGGGCCATGACCGGCAAGCCCGCCCGCCAGCTGCGCACCGCCTGGACCGAGGCCTGGGAGACCGAGGACGGCCCCGCCCCGCTGCCGATGCCGCTGCAGGGCCTGCTCTACGCCCCGGCCGCCCACCGCTTCAGCCGGGTCCAGAACGAGGCCCTCTCGGGCTCACCCGTCGGCCAGATCGTCGGCCTCATGGACAAGGTCCGCCCCGCCAAGGACATCGTCTTCGACATCGTCGAGGAGTGGATCGAGACCACCCAGGCGATGGGCAGGCCGGCTCGGACGCGGGTCGTAGCCGGCGGGCTCAGCGATCAGCGATCGGCGGCAGAGTCGGAGCGGAGCAGCAGTCGGACGAGTCGCCGCATCGGCGGTGCCGGACTCGCGGAGCTGAGCGAAGCCAGTCACCTGTCGAGGAAGCTGTCGGCGGTGGCGACGACGTGGTCGACGTCGGCGTCGTCGAGGCCGTGGTTGCTGGGCAGGACCACGCCCCACTCCATGACCCGGTCGGCGTTGGGGAGGCCGGCGTCGGGCTGACGGTGGGCGATGTCCCGGAAGCCGGGCTGGCGCAGGACGTTGCCGGTCCAGACCATGCGGGTGTCGACGCCGTGGCCCTCCATGTGGGCCTGGAACTCGCTGCGGCGGATGCCCGACTCGGGCCGGATGAGCAGCGGGAACATGTGCCAGGCCGTGTCGAGGCCGTCGAGCTGGCGGGGCAGCTCGAACGCCTCCGGGTGGCGGGCGAAGCCCTCGGAGCAGGCGGGCGAAGTTGCGCTTGCGGGTGGCCAGGTTGGTGGGCAGCTTGCGGAGCTGGACCTCGCCGAACGCGGCGCTCAGCTCGGAGGGCTCGAAGTTCCAGCCGACCTCGTCGAAGATGAACAGGTTGTCGTACTCGAGGTCCCCGTCGATCTCGCTGAAGAAGCGCTGGTCGACGCCCTTGGCCGAGCCGTAGAGCTGCACCTCGGAGCGCCGGCCCCAGCGGCGCAGCAGCAGGGCCCGGTCGGCCAGGTCCGGGTCGTCGACGCAGACCATCCCGCCGGTGCCCGCCGCGGTGATGATGTGGGACAGGGCGAAGCTGGTGACCGAGATGTCGGCCCGGGTGCCGGTCGGCGTGCCCCGCAGGGTCGCGCCCAGCGAGTCACAGGAGTCCTCGATCACCTGCAGGCCGTGGGCGTCGGCGATCGCCCGCAGGCGGTCCCAGTCGGGGGCGTTGCCGATCAGGTTCGGGGCCAGGATCGCCTTCGTCCGCGGACCGATCATGGCCTCGGACGCCGTCGACGTCGAGGTTGTAGGTGTCCCGCTCGACGTCGACGAACACCGGCACCAGGCCCGCTGCGGACCAGCGGGGCGATGTCGGTGGAGAACGTGAGCGGCGAGGTCAGGACCTCGTCGCCGGGCTCGAGGCCGAGCAGCTCGACGGCCAGGTACAGGGCCGACGAGCCGGAGTTGACCATGATCCCCCGGGCCTTGCCGAAGAGCTCGGCCACGCCCTGCTCGAACCCCCGCACGTGCCTGCCGATGCGCAGCGCGGTCGGCCCGCCCCGCAGGACCGCCACGACGGCCTCGATCTCCTCCTCGTCGTGCACCGACCCCGAGTACTCGATCCTCCGCACCTCACCCATGGGGCTCACCGGCCGAGGAGGTCGAGGCTGACGTGGATGCCGCCGGTGACCTCGGGACCGCAGTCGCACAGCACCAAGGCGCCGGCGACCATGTCCTCCATGGACTCGTACATCTCGGGGTCCAGCGCATCGCCGAGGTGGGCGTCGGCCCCCTCGGAGTGCACGGCCGCCCGGGGCTCGACCGTGTTCACCCGCACCCCGCTCCCCCACACCTCCTCGGCCAAGGCACTGGTGATGCGGTTGAGGGCGGCCTTGCTGGCCCCGTAGACCCCGAGGGTCGAGCCCATCGCCGTCTCCTCGAAGGGCGGGCCGGGGCGCGGCCGGGCGCTCCCGGAGGAGAGGTTGAGGATCCAGCCCTCACCCCGCCCGATCATGCCGGGCAGGACGGCCTGGGCCAGGTCCAGCGGGGCGTGGACGTTCACCTCGAACAACAGACGCCGGCGCTTCAGCGGGTAGTCGGCCAGCGGCTGGTAGATCGCCGCGGCGGCGTTGTTGACCAGGACGTCGATCGGCCCGCCGAGGCCCGCCTCGGCCTCGGGGACGATACGGGCCCGGTCGTCGGCGTCGGTCAGGTCGGCCACCACCGTGACGGCGTTGCGCCCGTGGGCGGCGATGGCCAGGGCCGTCTCCTTCAGCGACCCGGGCAAGGTCGGGTGGGCATCGACGGTCCGCGCCGTGATGGCCACGTCGGCTCCCTGCCGGGCGATCTCGACGGCCAGCGCCGCCCCGATCCCCCGGGATGCCCCGGTCACCAGCACCCGCCGCCCCCCGAACCGCGACTCGGCGCTCATCGCGCTCGTCCCCGTTCTGGTGGCTCCGGCGCGTGCCCCACCACCACATCCAGCCACCAGAACGAGGACGTGAGGGTCATGGGCGGTGGAAGCCGGGGCTGGTGGCATCGGCGGGGACGGCCACGCAGCGGCTCGGCGATCTCGGCGTGGGTGGGGCCGAACCGGGCGGCCAGCGGCGCCAGTGCCTCCAGGTCGAAGGCGTAGACGTCGGCGGCGTTGCCGGCCAGGACCTGCTGCAGCTCGACCGGGTCGGTGCCGGCGAAGGAGCGGCGCAGCAGCTCCCGGGTGTAGGGCCACGAGGCCTCGTAGTGCGGGTAGTCGCTGCCCCAGAGGTAGTGGCTCACCCCGATGTCGTGGCGGGCGTCGGCGTCCACCGGGCTCGGGAAGCTGGACCCCACGTAGACGTTGCGGTGGAAGTACTCGCTGGGCGTCATGGGCAGGACCTCCTCGGCGCGGTACTTGAGCTCGCCGATGCGCCCGGTCGTGGCCGCCTGCTCGTGGAAGCCGTCGAGCTGGGTCAGCGTCGGGGCGATCCAACTCGCGCCCTGCTCGGTCAGCACCAGCTTCAGCTTCGGGAAGCGCTCGAACACCCCGCCGACGAGCAGGTGGCTGAGCGTGCGGCGGGACCAGAAGGCGGCCTCGGCGATCCACACCATGCCGGCCGCGGCGTGTCGGCCGTAGTCCGGGGCGCCCCCACCGGAGTGGTGGTTGAGCACGACCCCGAGGTCCTCACAGGCCGCCCACAGCGGGTCGTACGCCGTCGAGTACACGGGGTCGATGTGGGGTGTGTCGGGCGGGACGGCCGGGAGCAGGACCCCACCGCGGAGGCCGTTGGCCGCGGCGAACTCGACATCCGCGATCGCCTCGTCCACGTCGTTCAGGAAGATCTGGGCGATGCCCGCCCGCCGCTCGGGCCGGTGGCTGCAGAACTCGACCAGCCAGCGGTTGTGGGCCCGGACACCGGCCAGGCGCCGGGGTAGCTCGTCGGGGGTCGGCGGTCGGGCCACCACGGCACCGGTCGGGAAGAACGGGGGCACGGTGTTGGGGAAGACCACCTCGGCCACGACCCCGTCGACCTCCTGCTCGGTGATTCGGCGCTCGTCGTCCCAGTTCCGGGTCCGCCCGTCGCCCTGCAGGTCCCGGAAGGGGTTGCTGTACTCCCCCCGCCAGACGTCGAACTCGTCGCGCCAGGCGGGATCGAGGTGCTCCCGATAGGTCTCGTGGTTCGCCCCGGCATGGCAGTCGGCGGAGATGATGGTGTACCGCGCAGCCTCAGCCATCGAGCTTGAACACCCGGAGGGCGTTCTCCCGCAGGAACGGGGCCCACACGTGGTCCCGGAACGGCACGTCGGGCATCTCGGCGAAGATGCGCTCGAGGCTCAGGCCCATCGGGTAGTAGCCGGCGTACAGGATCTTGTCGGCGCCCCGGGTGTTGGCGTAGTCGATGATCGCCCGGGGGTAGTACTTCGGGGCGAAGGCGCTGGTCATGTAGTGCAGGCCGGGCCACTTGAGCATGAGCTTCACCGCCAACTCCTCCCAGGGCTCGGCCCCGTGGCGCATGACGATCACCAGCTCGGGGAAGTCGTAGCAGACCTGGTCGAAGTGCATGACGTCCTGGACGTGGCTGGGCAGACGGGGCCCGGCGATGCCGGCGTTGGCCACGATGGGCAGGCCCAGGTCGATGCAGGTCTGGTAGATCGGGTAGTACAGCCGGTCGCTCACGGGCACAGGCGGGTTGCAGCCCGACGGGAACGTGGTCACGGCCTTGATGCCGTGCTCCTCGTGGGCCGTGCGGATGCGACGGACGGCCTTGGCGATGTCGTTGGGGTCGACCTCGATGCTCCCGACGAAGCGGTCCGGGTGCTCGGCCACCGCCCGCTTGCTCACGTCGGAACCCAGGCCGACCATCCCCATGGCCACGCCGTACTTGTCCATCTCGCCGAGGGTGATCCCGACGGCGTCGTCCTCGGGCTCCTTGTGGTTGGGGACCTCTTTGAACATGTACTCGGCGGGGAACTCCATCTCGGCCGAGCCCTCGTCCTTGAGGTTGGCCTTCATGAAGTCGTAGTGGCGCCGGGCGTCCTCGGCCGGGAAGCCGATCATGAGGTCGATGGCCCCGATGTCGTTGGGCATCGTCATCGGGGTTCGGCTCCGCTGCGCTGCGGGTCACGGGGCATCAGGCTGATCTCCTGTGGGTGTCGGTCGGTCGGTACTGCACCGACCGGAGGTCCTCGACGAAGCGGTCGAGGAGGTGGGCGAAGGTGGCGCGATCGGTGGTGGGCCATCCGGCGAGCACGTCGGCCATGTGCCGGTCCTGGACCTCGGCGATGCGGCTGCGGACCCGCCGCCCCTCCGGGGTCGCCCGCAGCACCCGGATGCGGGCATCGCCTTCGCGGCCCTGACGCTCGACGAGGCCATCGGCCTCCAGGGCCTTCACCTGGCGGCTCACCGCGCCAGGGTCCATGTCGGCCGCAGCGGACAGGTCACCGAGGACGACGGGGCCGTCCTCCACGATGCGGGCCAGCAGCGCGGCACCCGGCTGGGTGATCTCGACCCCGGCGGCCGCCACCTGGCGGGCGTGCACCTTCCGGCTGGCGCCCAAGCGGATGAGCTGGCCGAGCGGGACCCGGATCGCGTCGAAGCCCTCGTCCCCCATCGGCCGCCACCGTAGGCCAGTTGTATGACTCAGTCAACTACATGGCGTTCACCCGGATCGGGGTGACGGGTGGCCTCGTTCCCCCGGCTCGTGAACGGGGTTCAGCAGGCTGAGTACGCTCGCAGCCATGGTGGACTTCTGGCACGAGGAACGGCTCTACATCGACGGTGAGCTCGTCGACGCCGAGGATGGCGCGACCTACGACAACGTCAACCCGGCGACCGAGGAGGTGCTCGGGGTCGCCGCCGACGCGTCGGTCGGCGACATCGACCAGGCCATCGCCGCCGCCCGTCGGGCGTTCGACGAGACCGACTGGCCGACGGACGTCGAACTGCGGTCCCGTTGCCTGCGCCAGCTGCACACGGCCCTGCGCGACAACCTCGAGGAGATCAGGGCCACGACCGTGGCCGAGGTCGGAACCCCCGTCGCCCTGACCCACGGCCCCCAGTTGGACGCTCCGGTCGAGTTCCTGCCGTACTACGCCGACCTGGCCGAGAACTACGAGTGGACCCGCGACCTCGGCAACGCCGAGCCCATGGGCATGCCGGCCCACCGGTGGATCGAGAAGGAAGCCGTCGGCGTGGTCGGGGCCATCACCGCCTGGAACTTCCCGCACCAGCTGAACATCGCCAAGATCGCCCCGGCCTTCGCCGCCGGCAACACCGTCGTGCTCAAGGGGGCACCCGCGACGCCGTGGGCCGCCCTCATGCTCGGGAGACTGGCGGCCGAGCACACCGACATCCCACCCGGCGTCCTCAACGTCATCACCTCCGGCCGCAACGACATCGGCGAGGCCATCACCACCGACCCCCGGGTCGACCTCATCACCTTCACGGGCTCCACGGCGGTCGGAAAGCGGATCATGGCCGCGGCGTCCGACACGGTGAAAAAGGTGTTCCTCGAGCTCGGGGGCAAGTCGGCGATCGTCGCCCTCGACGACTGCGACATGAGCGCGGCCGCCGGGGCCGCCGCCTTCGGCGTCTGCACGCACGCCGGTCAGGGCTGTGCCATCCCGACCCGCCTGCTCCTGCCCCGCTCCCGGTACGACGAGGGCGTCGAGATCGCCAAGTCGGTGCTGGAGACGATGCCCTACGGCGACCCGACCGATCCCGGCAACTTCATGGGTCCCCTGGTCACCGAGGTCCAGCGGGAGCGGGTCGAGGGCCTGATCCGCACCGCCCTGGACGAAGGGGCCACCCTCGTCACCGGGGGCAAGCGCCCCGAGCACCTCGACAAGGGCTGGTTCATCGAGCCGACCCTCCTCGTCGACGTCAAGCCCGACGACACCATCGCCCAGCAGGAGGTGTTCGGCCCCGTGCTCGCGGTCATCGCCTTCGATGATGACGACGACGCGGTCGCCATCGCCAACAACTCGCTCTACGGCCTGTCCGGGTCGGTGAACTCCGGCGACATCGAGCGGGCCAAGGCCGTCGGCCGCCGCATCCGGGCCGGCACCATGTCGATCAACGGCGGCATCTACTACAGCGCCGATGTCCCCTTCGGCGGCTACCGCCAGTCTGGCCTCGGCCGGGAGATGGGCATCGAGGGCTTCGAGGAGTACCTCGAGACGAAGGCGTTCGCCGAACCCGCGTGACGGCGCTCGCCCCGTCGGGCTCGACCGCATCGCCCAGGACCGCCGAGCCATCGCTTCTCCTGAACACAGGACACTGCCGCGCCAGGGGCGGGGCCGGTCAGCTCTCTCCGGTGGCGACGGACTTGGCCCAGCGGTAGTCGGCCTTGCCGCTCGGGCTGCGGGTGACGGCGTCGACGAGGTGCAGCTCGCGGGGGACCTTGTAGCCGGCGATCTTGGTGCGGGCGTGCTCGGCCAGCTCCTCGAGGGTCGGCGTCTCACCGGGACGGGGGGCCACGACGGCGGCGACCCGCTGGCCGAAGCGCTCGTCGGGGACGCCGACGACGACGGCGTCGAACACGGCCGGGTGGCTCTTGAGGGCGGCCTCGACCTCCTCGGGGAAGATCTTCTCCCCGCCCGAGTTGATGCTGACCGAGCCCCGGCCGAAGAGCGTGATGGTGCCGTCGGCCTCGACGGTGGCGAAGTCGCCGGGGATCACCCAGCGCCTGCCGTCGGGGTCGTGGACGAACGTCCGGGCGGTCTTCTCCTCGTCCTTGTAGTAGCCGAGGGGGATGCGGCCGGAGCGGGCCAGCATGCCCTTGACCCCCGAGCCGGGGGCCACCGGCCGGTGCTCCTCGTCGAGCACCGCGGTCGAGTCGTTGACCGCGAAGCGGGGATGGCCCTCGTCGGACATCCCGATGCCGCCGCCGTTGGCCCCGGTTTCGGAGGCTCCGAAGGCGTCGGTGATGATCAGGTCGGGGCGGACCCGGGTGAACTGCTCCTTCACCCCCGCCGAGAGGATGGCACCACCCGAGCCGAGGGCGAAGAAGCTGGACAGGTCGTACTTGTCGGGGTTGGCCTCCAGCTCGTCGGCCAGCGGGCGGGCCATGGCGTCACCCACGACCGTCATCGTCGTGACCTTCTCCCGTTCCACCATGTGCCAGATCGCGGCCGGGTCGAACTTCCGCGACGAGGCGAGCACCAAGGTGTTGCCCTGATGGAAGCAGATGAACGCGGCCCACTGCGCGGCGCCGTGCATGAGCGGGGCGGCCGTGGCCATGGTGAGGGTCCCGGCCGTCTCCTTGACCCGGTCGGCCAGGGCCTCCGGCGACGCCGGCGGCTCGGCCAGGCCCATGGCCGACAGGTCCATCGCCGCGAAGAAGATGTCCTCCTGGCGCCACATCACGCCCTTGGGCATGCCCGTGGTGCCGCCGGTGTAGAGCACGTAGAGGTCATCGCCAGAGCGCTCGGAGAAGTCCCGCTCGGTGGAGGCGGCGGCGAGGGCGGCCTCGTAGTCCTCGGTCTCCAGCCCGGCCAGGTCGGCGCCGGACTCGTCGGCCACACAGAGGAACGTGTGCACCCCCGGCACCTCGTGCACGACCGCGGCCAGCGTCGGCGTGAACTCCTGGTGGTGGATGACCGCGACCAGGTCGGCGTCGTCGAAGAGGTACACGAGCTCCTCCTCGACGTACCGGTAGTTGACGTTGACCGGCACGGCCCGGATCTTCCAGGCGGCGAGCATGGCCTCGACGTACTCGGTGCCGTTGTAGAGGTAGAGGCCGATGTGGTCACCGGCGCCGACCCCGCGTTCGGCGAGCACGTGGGCCAGGCGGGTGGCCCGCTCGTCGACCTCGGCATACGTCAGGCGGCGGTCCTCGGTGACGATGGCGGTCGTGTCCGGCACCGTGTCGGCCACCACTTCGAACGTGTCGGCGAACGTGAACGGTCGGGTCCCCATGGCGGGCGACAGTACGCGGGCTTTCTCGGGCGCTCCGAATCTGACAGGGTGTCAGAAGTCCGCAGACGGCCCGCGCGGCCGCTGACAAAAGGGGTATCGGTGAGCATCAACGGTGTACAGGACCGCGACACGCTCTGGATCGGAGGGGACTGGGTCCCGTCTGACGGGGGCGGCACGATCGAGGTCATCTCCCCCCACACCGAGCAGGTCATCGCGACCGTGCCGGAGGCGTCCAACGCCGACGTCGACCAGGCCGTCGTGGCCGCCCGCCGCGCCCTGGAGAGCGGCCCGTGGGCCACGATGGACCCCGCCGGCCGGGGCGAGATCCTCGCCGACCTGAACGCCGCTCTCGGCGCCCGGGCCGAGGACATCGCCCAGACGATCACCGCCGAGATGGGCTCCCCCATCATGTTCAGCCACCTGGGTCAGGTCGGCGCCACCCTGATGGTCGCCGACTACTACGCCACCCTGGTCAACGACTTCGCGTTCGAGGAGGAGCGCCAGGGGATGATGTCCAGCGTCCTCGTGCGCCGCGAGCCCGTCGGCGTCGTCGGGGCGATCGTGCCGTGGAACGTCCCGCTGTACGTCACCATGCTCAAGTTGGCCCCGGCCCTGGCCGCCGGCGCCACCATGGTGCTGAAGCCCGCCCCCGAGTCCCCCCTCAGCGCCTACCTGCTGGCCGAGGCCCTCGAGGAGGCCAGCCTGCCCAAGGGCGTGGTCAACATCCTGCCCGCTGGTCGTGAGGTCGGCGAGCACCTCGTCCGCCACCCCGGCGTGGACAAGATCGCCTTCACCGGCTCGACCGCGGCCGGCATGAAGATCGCCTCGATCTGTGGTGAGCAGCTGAAGCGCTACACCCTCGAACTGGGCGGCAAGTCGGCGGCCATCATCCTCGACGACGCCGATGTCGACGCCACCCTCGACAGCCTGCTGCAGGTCGCCGGCCTCATGAACAACGGCCAGGCCTGTGTAGCCCAGACCCGGGTCCTGGCCTCCAAGGCCAAGTACGACGAGGTCGTCAACGGCCTGGCCACCCGGATGGAGGCCGTCAAGGTCGGGGACCCGGCCGAGATGGACACCGAGGTCGGCCCCCTGGTCGCCGAGCGCCAGCGGGACCGGGTCGAGAAGTACATCGTGCAGGGCCAGGAGGAGGGCGCCGAGGTCGTCGTCGGCGGCGGTCGCCCGGCGGGCCAGGACACGGGCTGGTACGTCGAGCCCACCCTCTTCGCCAAGGTGACAAACGACATGCGCATCGCCCAGGAGGAGATCTTCGGGCCGGTCATCTCCGCCATCGCCTTCGAGGACGTGGACGACGCCGTGCGCATCGCCAACGACTCCAGCTACGGCCTGTCCGGCTCGGTCTGGACCGCCGACGGCGCCGGCGTCGGCCTCGAGGTGGCCAAGCGGATCCGCACCGGCACCTTCAACGTCAACGGCTTCATGCTCGAGCCCTGCGCCCCGTTCGGCGGGTTCAAGCAGTCCGGCGTGGGTCGGGAGGGCGGGCCCGAGGGCCTGGCCGCCTACCTCGAGGACAAGGCCATCAACCGGTTCTGATTGTTCTGATCGACCTCAGGGGGAAATGACACCATGGACTTCGGCATCTTCGCCGCGCTCGCCGCGCCCTACGTCACCACCGACGGGCTCGTCGCCCTCGGCCAGGAGGCCGAGGCCCGCGGGGTGGAATCCCTCTGGCTGGCCGAGCACGTCGTGCTCTTCGACGAGTACGCCCCGGACTACCCCTATGACGAGAACGGCCGCTTCCCGGCGACGGCGGACTCGGGGATCCTCGAGCCGCTGTCGACCCTGGCCTTCATCGCCGGGCAGACCTCCGCCATCCGCCTGGGCACCGGGATCCTGCTGCTGCCGCAGCGCAACCCCGTGTACACGGCCAAGGAGGTGGCCAACATCGACTGGCTGTCCGGCGGCCGGTTCGACCTGGGGATCGGCGTGGGCTGGTGCCAGGAGGAGTTCGCCGCCGTCGACGTGTCGTGGCCGAAGCGGGGCAAGCGGACCGACGAGTACATCGCCGTGATGCGTTCGCTGTGGACCGAGGACGTGTCGTCGTTCTCCGGCGAGTTCTACGAGCTGGACAAGGCCCGCATGTACCCGAAGCCGGCGCAGGCCAACGTGCCGATCCACATCGGCGGGGAGTCCGACGCCGCCATGGCCCGGGCCGCTCGCCTGGGTGACGGCTGGTACACGTTCAACCGGCTGCCCGAGGACGTCGGCCCCGCCCTGGCCCGACTCGACGACCTCCTGGCCCAGAACGGCCGCAGCCGGGCCGACGTGCAGATCAGCGTGTGCCCCTACATGCACCCGCTGACGCCCGAGATGGTCGATCAGTACCGGGAGGCCGGTGTCGACCGGGTCATCGGCATGGTCTTCGGGGCCGGCGCCGACGACTTCAAGGCCGGCATCGAAGCCCTCGAGCCCTGCCTCGCCCGCACCCGCTGACCTGACCTCCTCGTTCTGGCTCCTGATCCTCCGGTCCTGGCCGGAGAATCAGGAGCCAGAACGGTGGGGGCGGCGGGTGGCCTACGGTCGCCCGCCATGGATCAACTCGAGGGCAGGGTCGCCGTCGTCACGGGGGCGGGGTCAGGGATCGGGCGGGCACTGGTCCGGCGGTTCGTGGACGAGGGGATGTCGGTCGTGGCCGCCGATGTCGAGGCCAGTGCGCTGGACGAGACGGTGGCCGGCACCGAGGCCGTGCCCGTCGTGGGCGACGTCAGTGACGCCGGGGCCGTCGAGGCCCTGGCGGCGATGACCTACGAGCGGTTCGGCGCCGCCCACCTGGTGTGCGCCAACGCCGGGGTGTTCCAGGGTGGCATCAGCTGGGAGCGCAGCGTCGAGGACTGGCGGTGGGTGCTGGGGGTGAACCTCTGGGGCGTCATCCACGCGGTGAAGGCGTTCGTCCCACGAATGATCAGCGGCGGTGACGAGGGCCACGTGGTCGTGACCTCGTCGATGGCGGGCCTGGCCTGCGCCGCCTTCTCCGGCCCGTACCAGACCTCCAAGTTCGGGGCCTACGCCGTGGCCGAGTCCCTCGCTCAAGACCTGCGGGCCTCGAGCATCCCGATCGGCGTCTCCGCCCTGTGCCCCGGCGCAGTGAACACCCGCATCGCCTCGTCGAGCCGCAACCGCCCCGCGGCCCTCCCCGCCAAGGGGGGCGAGGACGTCGACTTCGTCGACGGTGCCCTGGCCGACATGGCCGGCCAGCGGGGCATCGACCCGTCAGAAGTGGCCGCTCGAGTCGTCGCCGGCGTCCAGTCCGGCGACTTCCTCATCCCCACCAACGACGCCTACGCCGACCAGCTCCGCACCCACACCGACGCCCAGATCCGCCGCGAGCTCCCCCCGATGGCGGAGTTCTCCTGATCAGCCCGATCAGGCCGAACCCGTCGTTCTGGCGGTTGATTCCGTTGCTCTGGCCACCGAATCAGCCGCCAGAAGGAGAAGTGGTCACCGCGAGTGGGATTCGGCCCGTCTAGACCGGCATGACGGTGCCGCCGTCGACGCAGAGGATCTGGCCGTTGACCAGGGCGGCGTCGTCGGAGGCGAAGAAGAGGGCGGTGCCGGTGAGCTGATCGGGCTCGACGTTGCGCTTCATGGGGCTGAGCTGCTCGAAGAAGGGCATGGCGAAGTCCGGGACGGTGGTCTTGGTGGCCTCGGTCATGGTCAGGCCCGGGGCGATGCAGTTCACCCGCACCCCGAACTGGCCGAGCTGGCCGGCCAGGTGGTGGGTCAGGCCGATCACCCCCCACTTGCTCTGGGCGTAGGCGTAGTTGCCGACTCCGTTGAACTCCGGGTCGAAGGCGTTGATCTGGTGCAGGTAGGCGGCGATCGAGGCGATGTTCACGATGCTGCCGGCGCCCTGCTCCACCATGGCGGGCGCCACGGCCCGAGCCATCAGCCACTGGCCATGCAGGTTCACGTCGAACACGGTCCTCAGGTAGTCGAGGCTCTGGTCGCCGATGTCGAGGTTGCCGTAGATGGCGGCGTTGTTGACCAGCACGTCAACCCGGCCGAAGCGCTCCCGTACGGCGTCGACCGACGCCTGCACCGAGGCCTCGTCCGCGATGTCGGTGGGCACGGGCTCGACCTCACCGAGGGCGGACAGCTCCTCGGCCGCCGAGCCGCAGCGGTCCTCGTCCACCTCGGCCACCGCCACCCTGGCCCCCTCGCCGAGGAAGCGCTTGGCGTACTCGAAGCCGATGCCGCCGCCCGCGCCCGTGATGATGGCCACGCGGCCGTCCAGTCGTCCCATGTCGGTTCTCCCCTGATCGAGTCCGGCGAACGTAGCCCCCCGACCGGACACGTATGGTTTCTGACGCACCGTCAGATCCAGGGGGACTTCTTCATGCTCACCGCCGGCGACGACTACCCGATCCACCAGGTGGCCGAGCCCATCCGCCACGTCGGGACCAGCGACCGCAACTTCTATGACCGCTACTACTTCAACGCCCACAACTGCTCCGGCGACCTGTTCTTGGTCCTCGGCCTCGGCCTCTACCCGAACCTCGGCACCCAGGACGCCTTCGCCGTCGTACGCCGGGGCGACAAGCACCGGGTCGTGCGCTCCAGCCGGGTCCTCGACGACCGCATGGACCTGACCACCGGGCCGCTGCGGGTCGAGGTGGTCGAGCCTCTGCGCAAGGTCCGCTTCGTGCTCGAGCCCAACGAGCACCCGCTCGCGCTGGACATGACCTTCGAGGGGGCCCACGCCGCCTTCGAGGAGCCCAAGCAGCTCATCCGCAAGTTCGGCCGGCTCCTGTTCGACACCGCCCGCTTCTGCCAGAACGGCCGGTGGTCCGGCTCGCTCGAGGTGGACGGCGAGTCGTTCACCGTCGAGCCCGAGACCTGGTGGGGCATGCGGGACCGCTCCTGGGGCGTCCGTCCCGTCGGCGAGGCCGAGCCCCCGGGCATCCGTGGCGAGACGGGTCAGATGGTCGGCCTGTGGAACTACGCCCCCATGCAGTTCGACGACCACCAGATCTTCTACATCTGCCAGGAGGAGCCCGACGGCAACCGGACCCTGGAGGAGGCGATCCGGGTGTGGAACGACCCCGCCCGCGAAGCCGAGCACCTCGGCCGCCCCGAGTGGGAGCACACGTTGGTCCCGGGCACCCGGCGCATCGACACCCCCTCGACGCTGTCCTTTCCCGACGCTCCGGGCGGGGGCTTCACCGTGACGGTCAACCCGCTGGTCAACGCCTACGTCGCCATCGGCACCGGCTACGGCATCGAGGACGACTGGCGTCACGGCATGTACCAGGGCGACCTGGTCACCCAGTACGTGGAGCACGACATGGCCCAACTGGACACCTGGGCCTGGTACTCCCTCAACGAGCAGGTGGCCCGCTTCGAGCGCTCCGACGGTCCTGTCGGCTACGGCATGCACGAGTACGGCGTCTTCGGCGCCTTCCCGAAGTTCGGCCTGGCCGACGGCGCCGCGGTCGCGGGGTGACGACGGTCAACCACCGCCTGACCGACGTCGGCGCGCCCGAAGCCCTGCGCCGGGCCGTGCGCTGGATCGTCCACGACCCCGACGGCCGTGGACCTCAGCAGCCGATCCTGACCGGCTACCCCAACGACAACTTCCGCCCCGAGGGTCGGGTCAGCCGGGCCACCTTCGTCAACATGCTCCGCCGCTGGAAGACCACCGCCTGACCCCGACCATCCGTTCTGGTTGCTCTCCTCTGTCGTGGAGAACAGAGCGGAGCAACCAGAACGAGATGTCAGCGGCCTTTCCACTCCGGGTCGCGGCCCTCGGCGGCGGCGCGGAGGCCCTCATGGGCGTCCTCGGTGGCGGCGGCGACCTTCCGCATGGTCTCGCCGAAGCGGACGGCGTCGAGCCAGGGCAGCTCGGCCCCCCGCATGGCCACCTCCTTCACCGCCCGCTGGGCCAGCGGGGCGCCCCGGCAGAGGCGGGCGGCCAGGTCCCGGGCCTCGGCGAGGAGTCGGTCGTCGGGGACGACCTTCCAGGCCAAGCCGATCTCGAGGGCCCGGGCGGCATCGATGGGTTCGCCCAGCAACACCAGCTCCATGGCGTGCTGCCAGCCCAGCTTCGGCGGCAGGCGCAAGGCTCCGACGATCGTCGGCACGCCGATGCGCACCTCCGGGAAGGCGAAGGTGGCCGACTCGGCGGCGATGAGGAAGTCGCAGGCCGCCGCCGCGGTCAGTCCGTAGCCGATGCAGGGACCGTTCACCGCGGCGATCGTCGGCTTGAAGATCTCCCAACCGCTCTCGAAGGAGTTCAGCGTCGGGATCTCCCAGAAGGTCCCCGACCAGGTCCCCACCGACCCGACCCCGTCCTTCAGGTCGGCCCCGGCGCAAAAGGCCCGGCCCGCGCCGGTCACGATGGCGACCCAGGCGTCCGGGTCGTCTCGGAAGCGCTCCCACGCCTCGTTGAGCCCCTCGCGCATCTCCCCGTTGATGGCGTTGAGCACCTCCGGCCGGTCATAGGTGATCGTCACCACGTGCCCGTCTTGCTCGTACCCGACCACGTCGCTCACAACACCCGGTTGAAGCTACGGATGTCGTCGACGAGGAGGTCGGGCTCCTCGAGGGCGGCGAAGTGGCCGCCGCGGTCGAAGGTGGACCAGTGCTGGATGTTGTACGCCCGCTCGGCGAAGCGACGGGAGGCCCGCAGGATCTCCCGGGGGAAGACGGCCCCGGCGGTGGGCACCTCGACCTTGGCCCCGTGCGGGCCGAACAGGCCTGACTTCTTGGCCTCGTAGTAGAGCCGGGTCGACGAGGTGATCGTGCCGGTCACCCAGTAGGTGGTGATGTTGGTGAGCAGATCGTCCCGGACCACGGCGGACTCGATGGTGCCGTCGTTGTCGGTCCAGGCGTGGAACTTCTCGGCGATCCAGCCGGCCAGCCCGGCCGGGGAGTCGTTGAGGCCGTAACCGAGGGTCTGGGGCTTGGTGCCCTGGATCGCCTGGTAGCCGGCGCCTTCGCTCATGAGCGTCATGGCGTCGGTCATGGCCTGGGTCTCTTCCTCGGTCATCTCGTCGTCGGGCCCGGGCACGGCGATGATCATGTTGAGGTGGATGCCGGCACAGTGCTCCGGGTCCTGGAGGCCGATCTGGGTCGAGATCATCGAACCCCAGTCGCCGCCCTGGGCGAGGTAGCCGTCGTAGCCCAGCCGGTCCATCAGGGCGGCGAAGGCGAGGGCGATGCGCTTGGGGTCCCAGCCCCGGTCGACCGTCGGGCCCGACCAGCCGTAGCCCGGTAGCGAGGGGGCCACCACGTGGAAGGCGTCCTCGGCCGAGCCGCCGTGGGCCTCGGGGTCCCGGAGGGGTTCGATGACATGGAGGAACTCGACGACCGACCCGGGCCAGCCGTGGCTCAGGATGAGCGGGCGGGCACCCTCCACGGGCGACGGGGCGTGGATGAAGTGGAGGTGTTGCCCGTCGATCTCGGTGCTGCAGTGGTCCCAGGCCTGCAGGCGGGCCTCGTGGGTGCGCCAGTCGTAATCGTCCCGCCAGTAGGCGCAGAGCTCCTGGAGGTAGGCCAGGTTCGTGCCGTAGTCCCAGCCGGTGTCAGGGATCTGGTCGGGCCAGCGGGTGCGCCCCAGCCGGTCCTTCAGGTCCTCGAGAACGGGGTCGGGGACCGTGATGTCGACGGGCTGGATCTCGCTCATGGTGCTCCTGTGGTGAGGACAAAGGCGGCACTGGTGGTGGCGCTGCCCCCGAGGTTGAGGGTGGCGACGGTGCGGGCGCCGTCGACCTGGTAGTCGCCGGCGGTCCCGGTGACCTGCTTGGTGGCGTCGAGGACCATCCGGACACCCGTGGCACCGACCGGGTGGCCGCCACCGATGAGCCCGCCACTGGGGTTGACCGGCACCGCGCCGCCGGGGCCGATGGTGCCGTCCTCGATCGCCCGCCAGCTCTCCCCGGGTGCCGTGAGGCCGAGGTGGTCGATGGCGAGGTACTCGGTGGTGGTGAAGCAGTCGTGGACCTCGACGGCATCGAGGTCCCGGGCGTCGTCCACGCCGGCCCGAGACAGGGCGTCGACAACGGTCTGACGGACGAACGGCGCCACGTAGAGCTCGTCCTGGCTGTCGGCCAGCTTGTCGGCCAGCGCCATGCGGGCGGTGCGGTGCCCCCAGCCCGCCAGGCGGGCGGTGTCCTCCAGCGACCGTCCGTGGCGCCCGGCCCACGCCGTGGCGAAGCGCTCCCCCGCCACCACCAGGGAGGCCGCGCCATCGGTGACCTGGGAGCAGTCCTGGCGCTGGATGCGCCCCGCGATGACCGGGTTCTTGGCCGAGTCCCGGGCGAAGTCGGCGTCCTCGAAGTGCCAGTCCCGGGCCTGGGCGTTGGGGTTCCGCTTGGCGTTGGCGAAGTTGATCCGGGCGATCTCGGCCAGGTGGTCGGGGTCCAGGCCGTAGCGGCGCTCGTACTCGTCGCCCAGCTCCCCGAAAAGGGCGGGCCACGGGTACTCGACCCCGTCGGTCTCCCTGGGCACCCACGCCGCCGCGCCGAGGTGCTGCTGCACGGTGAGGGCGTCGGTGGTGCGCATCATCTCGACGCCGAGGACCAACGCGCAGTCGTAGCGGACGGCCTCGATGTCGGCCATGGCCGCCAGCAAGGCCATGCTCCCCGAGGCGCAGGCCGACTCGTGGCGCATGGTGGGCAGGCCGACGAAGGCGGGATCGGCCTCGACGAGCAGCCCACCGAGGTGGCCCTGGCCACAGAACAGCTCGCCGGCGAAGTTGCCGACGTGGCCGACCTCCACCTCGGTCGCCTCGACCCCGGCGGCGGACAGGCCCGCCTGGACGGCCTCCGCACAGAGGTCGGCCAGGGCGACGCCTTCACGGGTCAGGTTCCGGGCGAAGTCGGTCTGGGCCCCGCCCAGCACGAAGACGCGCTCAGAGCCCACGCTGCTCTCCCACCGAGGCCTCGTCCACCCACCAGGTGTGGTAGCCGGTGGGCACCCGCTGGGGCACGGCCAGGCGACAGGCGGGTTCGTCGGCCGGGCGCTGGGCGTCGAGGACGTAGAGCTCGGAGGCGCCGGTGGCCTCTTCGGCCACGAACGTGAGCAGGTAGCCGTCGTCTTCGCCATCGGCGCCAGCCCGGGGGGCGAACACCGTCTCGCCCCCGAACCAGCCGTCGGGGTAGCGGTGGGTCTCGGTCGCACACCCGTCGGCGTAGTCGTACTTGGTGACCCCCTCGAACTGCAGCGTCGAACGGGGGGCACAGACCTGGTGGTACGAGTAGCGGGACGGCCGTCCCAGGCGCCGGTTGTCCATGCGGGGGAACTCCGCCATGGTGTCGTCCAGGGGGCGCTCCCGGGTCGTGCCGGTGCGCAGGTCGAAGCGCCACTCCCAGAAGTTCGGCGCCAAGCGGAGGGAGGCGATCGTGGGCACGGGCTCGTCGACCGACCCGTCGGCGAAGGGCTGGTCGATCCGGCAGCCCACCAGCACCACCTCGTCACCGTCCTCCCAGGCGTTGACCGTGTGGTACATGAACATGGCCTCGGCGTCGAACCACCGCACGTCGGCGTCGGTTCCGAAGCGGGGGATGATCCCGAAGCGGGTGGGCTTGTCCGGGAAGAAGCCGAGGCGAACCCGACCGGCGGCGAGCGCCTCGGGGTCCCACATCATCGACATGTCCATGAGGACCGTGTAGTGCTCGGTGATGGCGATGTCGTGCTGGAGGCGGGGGCCTTCCAGGGTGATCTCGGCCTGGTGGACCAGCTCGCCGTCGGCGGAGATGACGCCGTAGGTCAGGTACGGCGGCCGCGGCTGGTAATCGAACCAGATCATCTCGCCGGAGACGGGGTCGACCTTGGGGTGCGCCGACAAGCCGGACCGGCGCTTGCCCCCGTAGGTCTGGACGCCGAGCGTCTCCAGATCCGGCAGACGGAGCACGTGCGGCTCGCCGCCGAGCCACCACACCGCCAGCAGCTGGCCGGCGTGGAAGACCAGGTCGGTGTTGGCGGTGTCCTTCCACGGCCCGCCGGGACGGGTCAGGTCGGGCTGCTCGAGGATGCCGGTGGTCAGGCACTCCCCCGCAGCCTCGTCGGCGGCCAGTCCTGCGGTACGGACATAGCGGTTGCGGTAGGTCGCGGTCCCGTTCCCCAGCGTGACGCCGTGGACCATGCCGTCGCCGTCGAACCAGTGATAGCGCCCCTTGGGCTCGAAGCGGGGGTTGCTGCTGTTGCGCACGAAGCAGCCGGCGAGGTCGCCGGGCAGGGCCCCGGCCACGACGTCGAGGTCGGCGGTGATCTCCTCCTGGACCGGCCGGTAGCTGCCCGAGAGGTAGGGGCTGCGGACATCACGACTGGTCAGGGTGCGCGTTGCTGTTGGCTCTTCGCTGCCGCTCATCGCTGTGCGGACCTCATTCCGGCCCGCCGATCCGCTTCGTGTCTCATCCGGGCAAACCTAGTTGTAGGTCGAACTACGGTCGCGAGGCCGACCACACAGGGGGAACGAGATGCCGGGGCCGTTGGACGGGGTGAAGGTCGTCGAGGTGGCGATCTGGTGGTTCGTACCCGCGGCCGGGGCGATCCTGGCCGACTGGGGCGCGGAGGTCATCAAGGTCGAGCACCCCGAGACCGGCGACCCCCAGCGGGCCCTGTTCACCTCCGGCCTGGTGCCCGACACCGGCGGCGTGAACTTCATGATGGAGCAGTCCAACCGGGGCAAGAAGAGCATCGGCATCGATCTGGCGGCCGACGGCGGGCGCGAGGTCCTCTACGACCTGGTCCGGGACGCGGACGTCTTCCTGACCAACTTCCTGGCCCCGGCCCGGCGGCGGCTGAAGATCGACGTCGAGGACATCAAGGCCGTCAACCCGGCCATCGTGTACGCCCGGGGCACCGGCCAGGGCCCCGAGGGCCCCGACGCCGACAAGGGCGGCTACGACGCGGCATCCTTCTGGTCCCGGGGCGGCATCGGCCACGCCATCACCCCCCCGGGCGCCGAGTCGCCGGTCATGCAGAAGGCCGCCTTCGGGGACTCCATCGGCGCCATGACCATCGCCGGGGGGATCGCCGCCGGCCTGCTGCAGAAGGAGCGCACCGGCGAGGGCCCGGTCGTGGACATCTCTCTGCTGGGCACGGCCATGTGGGTGCTGGGTCCCGACATCGTCTCCAGCAAGCTCCTGGAGGGCGCGGGTGGCGGGTCGGGCATCCCCTCGTTCACCCGCACGTCGATGTTCAACCCGCTGGTCAACCCGTACCAGACCAAGGACGGCCGCTGGCTGCTGCTCAACATGCTGCAGGCCGACCTCTTCTGGGCCGACTTGTGCACCCACATCGGCAGGGAGGACCTGATCGAGGACCCCCGCTTCGCCGACGGCGCCTCGCGCTTCGAGCACCGGGAGGCCTGCATCGCCATCCTCGACGAGGAGTTCGCCAAGTTCACCCTGGAGGAGTGGAAGGTGAAGCTGGACACCATGGAGGGGGTCTGGGCGCCGATGCAGTCCGCCCTCGAGCTGCACGACGACCCCCAGGCCATCGCCAACGGCTACCTGCCCCGGCTCACCACCCCGGAGGGCGTCGAGTTCGCGCTCGTGGCCTCACCGGTCCAGTTCGACCAGGTCTCTCCGACCCTGACCACCCACCCCGAGCACGGCCAGCACACCGAGGAGATCCTCCTCGGCATGGGCATGGACTGGGAGAAGCTGGCCGCCCTGAAGGACGACGGCTCGATCCTGTAACACGACCCCGGGATCCGCCGCGGTCAGGCGAGCGTGCCGCGCAACAGGCTGTGGGCGGAGTGCTCGGCCTGACCCTGCTCCTGCAGAGAGATGTCGACCACGTCGAACCGGGTGAGGTCGATGCCCTCAGGGACGGGCACCGCTGTGCTGCCGGCCATCGGACCGAGATCGACGGGTTCGTCGTCGGCCCCGCCCAGGAGCCAGAGCTCGTAATGCCGCCCCGGCGGCGGGATCGCCATGTCGAGGGCGTCGACCACGAGCTGCAGCTGGTCGCCGGCCTGCACGAGGCGGGCCTCGGCCGTGGCGGCGATCGGCTCCAGGGGCTCCAGGGTGGCGGTGGCCACGAGCTCTGGACCCGCATCCCCGTCGTCGCGCCCGGCCAGGAGCCCACCCGTGACGCCGAGGAGCACGAGGACCGCAGCCGCCACAGCGACCAGGACCCGACGACGACCATGGCGCCGGCGCTGGTCCAGGGAGACCACGGCGGCCCCGGCCGATGGTCCATCGATCGGATCGGCCGCGGTCGCGGACCCGCGGGACAGATGACGCCCGTCCGCGGGCTCATCCAGGGCCGCGGCGATGCCCTCCCACAGCTCAGGCGGCGGATCGTCCCGGGCGAAGTCCTCGTCGTCGAGCCCGCCGATGATCACGCGCAGACGCTCGTGCGCCGCGGCGCCGACGTCGAGGCCCTCGTCGTCACGGGACATCGTCGAACCCTCCCAGGTGGCGGCGCATCTGTTCGAGGCCACGGCGGATGTCGCTCTTGACGGTGCCGAGGGGCACCGTCGTACGTTCGGCGATCTCGGCGTGGGTGAGCTCCTCGAAGAAGGCGAGCCGGACCATCTCCTGCGCCCGATCGGACAGGCCGGCGAGGGCCTCGGCCACGAGCATCCGCTCACCGATCGCGGTGACCGCACCGGGCTCCACCCCCCACTCAGCGCCCTCGGACAGGCCGTCCTTCGGCACTGCGGCCAGCGAGGGCTGGCGGCCCTCAGCGCGCAGGATGTCGATCACCTTGAACCGGGCGATGCCGAGCAGCCATCCAGCCACCGTCCCCACCTCGGGGCGGTAACGGTCCCGGGAGCGCCACGCGGCGAGGAAGACCTCCTGGGTGGCGTCGGCGGCGCGGGAGGCGCCGAGGACCCGCCGGCAGTAGGCGTGCACCAAGCGGGCGTGTTCCCTGTACATCGCCTCGAGGGCCAACGCCCCCTCGTCGGCTACCGGGGGGCCGGGCCGGTCCGCGTCTCCGGCCACTGCCGACTCGGGGGCCCTGGACATCGTCAGCACGCTAGCCACCTCCGTCGTTCGCGGGACGGCGGGCGGGACACGGCCACCGGCCGCGTCCCCACCCGGTCCCGGCGGGATGGTCGCTCAGAGGTTGACGGGGAGGAGCACCCGGTTGATGACGTGGACCACGCCGTTGGACGCCCGCACGTTCAGGGGTCCGAGCAGCCGCGGGTTGCGGAAGTCCGGGTCCTTGTCCCGCAGGATGATGGAGCCACGCGAGTGGCGGATGTCGAGGCCGGCCAGCGTCGGGAAGCCCGCGGTGGCGAGCACTTCGCCAGCCAACCGGGTACCAGGCGTGACGTGGTACTCGAGGATGGTGGTCAGGGTCGGGATGGGGTCACCACCACCGATGTCCGTCAGCGCGTCCACCAGGAAGGCCCAGGCGCCGGCCTCGTCGGTGTTCGCTCCGGTGAAGCCCAGGTCTTGGGCGGTGCGGACGAAGGCCCGGTCCTTCGGGGCCCAAACCGTTACGTCGAGGCCGGCGGTGCCGAGGGTCTCAACGAGGTCGGCGGCGGACACCGCGGCCAGGAGCACGTCGAAGTCAGAGCCGGTGGTGTCGAAGCCACTCCCGCTCGAGGCCACGATGCCGGCAATGGTCGGCCGGCCGGGCTCGCTCTGGCGGGCGGCGCCGGCCGGGGCGGCGAAGGCGCCGGCTATGACGGACACGGCGGCTAGGGCAGCCACCAGTCCTGCGGTGAATCGGTGCTTGGTCACAGAAGTCCTCCTGGACATCGGGTGTGTTTAGCACTAATTCGTCGGGAGGGGTCCGGTTGGATGCAGGATCGCGGGGATTTCTGGCGAGGCCCCGCCGGCGTACGGGACCCAGCGTCTGCCGGCGTTACCGGGCGGCGTCCTGCTGCTCGTAGATGAGGCGGAGGAGCCAGAAGCGCAGGAAGCGGGCCAACGAGTAGCGCAGGAAAAGGGCGGCACCGATGATCGACACGCTGACGCCGAAGAGCGCCAGGATCACGCTGGAGATGACGTCGCGGGTGTCGCTCTGGCCGCCCGAGCCGATGTAGGCGATCAGGCAGACGACGGCGCCGGCGATCAGGGCGATCAGCCCGAGAAGAGCGAAGCGTTGTTCGGCTTCGGCCTTGCTCGTGCGGATCCGCACGGCGGCGATCTCCTCCTCGAACTGCTCGCGTCGCCCGGCTGGTGCCGACTGCTCGCTCATGGTGCTGTGCTCCCCTTGGTGTCGATGTGGTTCAGCCGGTCGAGCCGGCCAGGTAGGCCTCGGTCAACTCTTCTGCGATCTGCTCGGGGGGGCCGGTACGGCGCACCCGACCATGCAGCATGATGGCCGCGGTGTCGGCCACGCCGAGCACCTCGTGGGCGAACTGCTCGACCACCACGATGGACAGGCCGTCGCGGGCGATGTCGGCCACCTGCTCGTACAGGCCCTGCACGATGATCGGGGCCAGGCCCATGGACAGCTCGTCGAGCAGGAGCAGGCTGGGCTCGGTGGCCAGCGCCGCGGGCCATGGAGAGCATCTGCTGCTCGCCCCCGGACAGGGTCCCGGCCACCTGGCTACGGCGCTCGGCCAGGCGGGGGAAGCGGGAGTAGGCCCGCTCCTCCACGTCGGCCATGCTCGTGCCGGCGAAGGTGGCCATCTCCAGGTTCTCGGCCACGGTCAGGTTCGGGAAGATCCCCTTTCCCTCCGGCACCAGGCACACCCCGGCCCGGGACAACTCGTCGGGGTCGGCCCCGGTGATGGCCCGGCCGCAGATGGCCACGGTGCCCGAGGTCGGCGCCAGCAGCCCGCTGATGACCTTGAGGATCGTTGACTTGCCGGCGCCGTTGGGACCCAGCAGGGCGAAGACCTCGCCGGTGCGGACCGAGAAGGTGACGTCGTCGAGGACGTCGAAGTCGCCGTAGCCGGCGCTGATGTCCCGAACGTCCAGCAACGGGATCTCCTCGGCGGCGAGGTCCCGACGGGCGGCCTTGGCGTGGGTGGCCTCGCCGCTGCCCAGGTAGGCCTCCTGGACCCGCTCGTTGGCCTGGACCTCTTCGGGCGTGCCCGTGGCGATGACCTCGCCGAAGTCAAGTACGTGGATGTCGTGGCAGGTGCTCATCACGAGGCTCATGTCGTGCTCGACCAGCAGGATCCCGATGCCGTCCTCGGCCAGGTCCCGCAGGACCACGGCCATGGCTTGGGTCTCGGTCTCGTTCAGGCCCGAGGACACCTCATCGAGGAGCAGGACCCGGGGCCCGTTGGCCAGCGCCCGGCCCAGCTCGACCAGGCGGGCCCGGCCGGTGGGCAGGCTGTCGACCCGGTCGTCGGCGACGTCGCCGAGGCCCAAGCGCTCGATGAGCTCATCGGCCACGACATCCGCGCGGCGATCGCCGCTGGTCCCGAAGCGCCGGGGCCAGGTCCGGCGGATCTCGGCTCCGGTCAGGATGTTCTCCCGCACCGACAGGAGCGTGAAGACCTCGAGGCGCTGGAACGTGCGCGCCAGGCCCCGGCGGGCCCGCTGGTGGGCGGCCAGCTTGGAGAGGTCCTCGCCGTCGAGCACCACCGTGCCGGCCGCCATGGTCTGCAGGCCGCACAGGGCGTTGAACATCGTGGTCTTGCCGGCGCCGTTGGGGCCGATCAGGCCCGTGATCCGGCCCGCCTCGACGTCCAGATCGACGTTGTTGTTGGCCACGTTCCCGCCGAAGCGGACCGTGACACCCCTAGCTTCGAGCAGCGCCATACAACGGCTCCTCATCCAAGGCCAGCTCGCGGTCGAGCCGGTCGCGGTCGGCGACGGTCAGTGGTTCGTCGAGGCCCAGGCGTTCCCAATCCGGCTCGAGGTCCTCGGTGTCGCCCTCCTCGCGGGCCTTGCGCAACGCAAGCTTCTCCTTGACGCTGCGCACGGTCTCGTTCACCGCGCCGTTCGGGTTCCGGCCCAGGCTGATCCCGGCCAGCGCCGGGCCCAGCGCGAGGATGTTCTTCAGACCGGGGACGAGGTCGGGGATGATGTAGAAGGCCAAGGCGTAGGTCAGGCCGCCGAAGAGGGCGCCGCCAACCGCCCCGATGCCACCGATGACCGCCAGCAGCACGATGGGCAGGCCCTGCAGGAAGCGGAAGGTGTCCGGCGAAACCGAGTTGGACTGCGCGCCGAGCAGGGCACCGCCGAGGCCGGCGATCCCCGCGGACAGGGCGAAGACCTCGACCTTGGTGCGGGTGAGGTTGAGGCCGAGGGTCACACACGCGGCCGGGCTGGCCTTCATGGCCAGCAGGCGGCGGGCGAACTCGCCGCGGCGCAGCCACACGAGGAACAAGGCGACCAGGCCGAAGGCCACCGACAGCAGCACGAGGTGGGCCTTGTTGCTCTCGAAGGAGAGGGGGCCAACCGAGAGCCGGGGCACGTTCAGGCTGGCGTTGGGGAGGATCATGCTCTGACTGAAGAACATCTTCTCCATGAAGACGGCGAAGGACGCCGTGGCCAGGGCCAGGTAGAGGCCTTGCAGGCGCAAGGCGGGCAGGGCGACCAGCACGCCGATGGCGGCCGTCACGACCGTCGCCAGGACGAGCCCCCAGATGGTCCCCTCCCCACCGAAGTGACCCATGACCACGGCACCGATCCCGGCGAACGTGAGCGGGGCGAGGTTGATCTGGCCACCCCAGCCGATGAGCGGGACCAGCGACAGCATGATGATCCCGCTGCCCATCCCGATGCCGAGCTGGAAGAGGCGCAGGTCCGACAGCTGGGTCCCCACCAGCCAGGCCAGGGCCCCGAGCACCACCGTGGCGATGATCCAGCGGCGGAGCGGCGGCATCGGGATGTACTCCCGTGACTTCTGCTGGCCGCCCGCCCGGACCCGCAGCGGCGGCAGGAACATCAGGATGACGAAGAGCAGGATCACCGGGAACGCCGGGCGCAGGCCGCTGAGCGAGATCGGGGTGAAGTCGTTCCAGCCGAAGACCGAGGTGACCTCCTGGTTGGTGGGCAGGTAGCCGACCGCGTAGGACTCGCCGAGGCCCAGGATCAGCGCGCCCAGGAACGTCAGGGGCAGGCTGCGCAGCCGGCCGATCATGGCCGCGGCATAGGCGTTGATGACCAGGAGGGTCAGGTCGAGGTGCTTGAGCACCCCCTGGCTGCCGGCCAGGAGGATCCCCGAGAGGGCCGCCAGGGTGGTGCCGAGGGCCCAGGCCAGCATGGCCGACCGGTCGGGGCGGCTACCGGTGAGCTGGGCCAGCGGCCGGTCGTCGACCACGGCCCGCATGGCGATGCCCGTCCGGGTACCGAACAGCAGCGTGCGCAGGAAGAGGGCGACCAGCACCGCAGCCAGGATCGTGAAGGCGTCGTGCCACTGGAGGTTGACCACCGACAGGTCGAAGGCGTTGCCGTCGAAGAAGCCGGGGAAGCGCCGGCCCTGGTCGGCGGGGAACAGGATGATGGCGCCCTGGTAGACACCGAAGAGGAGGCTGACCGAGACGACCAGCTTGGTCACCTCGGAGACGTCCTGCAGCCCGCGCATGATGACCCGCTCGATCGTCGCCCCGAACAGCGGGGCCAGGATCCCGAGCATCACGAAGATCGTGAGGGGCGCCGACCAGCCCCACTCGATGCGGAGCTGCCAGTACATGAACGCGGCGAGCATCCCGAACGCCCCGTGGGCGAAGTTGAAGATGCCCGAGGTCGTGTACGTCACGACCAGGCCGCTGGCGGCCACCGCGTAGATGGCGGCCGTCACCAGCCCGAAGACCGTGAACGTCAGGAACTGGTCCAAGCCGACGTACCCCCCAGGACGATCGGAGCGCTGAGCTTACGAGGTCGGGCCGGCGTCAGCCGCCGACGGTGTAGTCCCCCTCGAGCTGGGCCACGTAGGACGGGTCACAGGCGTAGGCGTCGTCCTCGGGGGCGTAGCGCACGAACGCTTCGCCCTGGACCTGGAGCACGAGCGTGCAGTCCGGGCCGCGGTTCTCGCCGGGATTGGTCGAGGCGTGCAGCCCGCCACCGGTCCAGTCCGTCACCGACGCCGCGCCCTCGAGGACGCAGCTGCGGGTGAGGTCGTCGTCCAGGTCGCAGTCGCGGGCGGCCTGGGCGAACAGCAGCCAGGCCGACCAGGCCTGGGCGCCGAGCAGGGCGACCTTGCCGTCCACGGCCTCGACGTGCTCGATGTACTGCTGGGTGGCCGGGTTGTCGTCGGCCTCCTCGAAGGGCCAGAAGGCGTTGCGGAGGAACGTGGCCTCCGCGGCGGCGCCCGCGGCCTCGATGTAGCCCTGGTCGTAGAAGTTGGCGTCCTGCAGGGTGACCTCGACCTCGTAGCCGATCTCATCGAGGGCCTGCTGGAGGAGGGCCAGGTTCTCGCCCTCGCCGACGAAGGTCAGGAAGGTGACCCCGGCCTCCTCGATGGCCGCGGCGAAGGGGGCCCAGTTGGCCTCGCCCAGGATGTTGTAGGTGGCCTCGTGGACGATGGTGAAGCCGATGCTCTCGTAGGCCTCCTTGACCCGAGCGGCCTGCGTGACCAGCGTGTCCAGATCGGCGTTGAGGATCCCGACATGGTCGCCGGCCCCGGGGAAGTCCTCGTTCAGGATCGTGGCCGCCCCGACGGGGAACTCGTCCAGGGGGTTGGGCACGGGCTGCACCGACCGGGTCTCCACCGGGTCCTGGCCGGCGACGCCCGCCTTCTCCGGGGTGACCGAGAAGCCGGCGACGTCGATCAGGTCGCAGGCCGCGCCCACGGTGGGCCAGAAGTTGTCCTGCACCGCACCGGAACCGACGATGGCGAAGTCCTCGGTGCAGGCCTGCTCCATCACCGGCTGGTACTCGCTGATGGCGGCATCCCGCAGGTTGACGTTGATCTGCTTGCCATTGATCCCCCCCGCCGCGTTGCACCACTCGGCAAACGCGGTGGCCGCGTCGTGCAGCTCGATGTTCAGGCCGGGCCGGCCCTCGAACCCGGGGTCCGAGACCGTGCCCAGCGTGATGGCGTCGGCCGTGACGCCCAGGACCTCCTCGGGACCGGCGTCCGGCACTGCGCCGCCACCGGCGTTCGGGCCGCACACGCCCTGCAGGTCACCGAAGTCACCGGCACCGGCCTCGCTGCCGCCCTCGGTGGTCTCGGTGGCGTCATCGCTGACCCCTCCGGACTCGTCCTCGCCCCGGTCACCGCCGCAACCGGCGGCGATGAGTCCGAGCACGGCGAGCAGCGCGAGCAGGCGACGGATGGTCATGGATCCCCTCAGGTGTCGAATCGAAGTCTGACGCCGCGCGAGATGGCCCCCGCCGGGCGAGGGGCCATCTAAGCACAAACTGACGGGTCGTCAGATTTGGCGGGCTACCCGATGTCGATGGGCACCACGAAGGGCAGCTCGTGGTCCTCACCGCAGTCGAAGCCCTCCTCGGGCAGGTGCCGGGTGAACACGCTGTCCTCGACCTCCAGGACGAGGGTGCACTCGGGAGGCTCGTTCGCGCCTGGGTTCGTCGCGGCATGGAGGCCGCCGCCCGTCCAGTCGGTCACCGATGCCGCCCCCTCCAGGACACAGGTGCGGGTGAGGTTGTCCTCGAGGTCGCAGTCCCGTGCCGCCTGGGCGAACAGGAGCCAGGCCGACCACGACTGCGTCCCGAGCGAGGCCACCTTGCCGTCGATGGCTTCGACGGCCTCGACGTACTGCGCGGTCGCCGAGCCCTCCTCGGCCTCCTCGAAAGGCGCGAACGCCGTCCGGACGAACACGCCGTCGGCCGCAGGGCCCGCGGCGTCGATCCAGATCTGGTCGTAGAAGTTGGCGTCCTGGGCGATGACCTCGGGCCGGTAGCCGATCTCGTCCATCGCCTGCAGGAGCAGGGCGAGGTTGTCACCCGTGCCGACGTACTGCAGCCACTGGACGTCGTCCTCCTGCAGGGCCTGGGCGAAGGGCGCCCAGTTGGCCTCACCGAGGATGTTGTAGGCCGCGGTGTGGACGATGGTGTGACCGATCTCCTCCAGACCGGCCTGAGCCCGCTGGGCCTGGATGGCGGTGGTCTCGAGGTCGCCGTAGAGGATGCCGGTGCGAGCCGGCGCGTCGGGGAACTCCTCGTCGATCATCACGTAGGAGCCGACCTGGTAGCGGTCCGACGGGTTCGGCACGGGCTGGATCGACCGGGCCTCGACCGGGTCGCGGCCGGCCAGCCCGGCCTTGTCCGGGGTCACCGAGAAGCCGGCGATGTCGATCAGGCCACAAGCGGCACCGAGCTCGGGCCAGAAGTTGTCCTGCACCGCACCGGAGCCGACGATGCCGAAGTCCTCCTCGCAGGACTGCTCGAGCACCGGCTGGTACTCCGTGACGGCCGCGTCCCGCAGGTTCAGGACCAGCTGCTTGCCGTTGATGCCACCGGCGGCGTTGCACCACTCGACGAAGGCGGTGCCCGCGTCGAAGATCTCCTGGTTCAGGCCGGGAAGGCCCTCGAAGCCCGGGTCCGACACGGTGCCCACCGTGATGGAGTCCTCGGCGATGCCCTGGGTCTCGGCCGGATCCGGGGTCACGGCGCCACCGCCCTCGTTCGGGCCACAGACGCCGGTGAGGTCACCGAAATCCCCGGGGCCGCCAGCGGAAGCGGCCTCGGTCGTGTCGGTGGCCGTGCTGTCGGTGCCCCCGGACTCGTCCTCGCCCCGGTCGCCACCACAGCCGGCGGCGACCAGTGCCCCCACGGCGATGACCGCGATGAGCAGTCGACGTGCCTTCATGTTCCCCCCTTGTGGGCGCCGACCCCCCGGTTGGCGACAAACCACTATCGCACGGATCTGACGACCCGTCAGACCGGTCACAACTGCATGTCACGAAACCGCCGGGGGAGGCACATCGACGACATAGGGCTGGTCGCTGTCCTCGCCGCAGTCGTAGCCCTCGTCGGGCGCGAAGCGGGTGAAGCCGCCGTCCTGCACCTCCAGGACAACGGTGCAGGGTGTGGGCTCGTTGGCGCCCGGCACCGTCGGGGCATGGAGCCCACCTCCGGTCCAGTCCTCCACCGACGCGGCCGCCTCCAGCACGCAGGACCGGGTCAGGTCGTTGGCCAGGTCGCAGTCCCGAGCGGACTGGGCGAAGAGGAGCCACGACGACATCGACTGGGCACCGAGCAGCGCGACCTTGCCGCCCGACTCGGTGAGCAGGTCGAGGTACTGCTGGGTGGCCGGGTTCTGGTCGGCCTCCTCGAAGGGCCAGAACACGGTGCGGATGTAGATGCCCTCGGCCGCGTCGCCGGCGGCGTCCACCCAGTTCTGGTCATAGAGGTTGGTCTCGAGCAGGATCAGCTCGGGCCGGTACCCGATCTCCTCCATCGCCTGGGCCAGCAGGGCGAAGTTCTCGCCCTCTCCGACGAAGTGCAGGAACTGGACGTCGTCCTCCTGGAGCGCCTGCGCGAAGGGTGCCCAGTTGGCCTCGCCCAGGATGTTGTAGGCCGCGTCGTGGACGAAGGTGTGGCCGATCTGCTCGAGGGCCGACACCGTCTTGTCCCGTTGGGCGATGATCGTGTCGAGATCGCCGTAGACGATGCCGCTGCGCTCGATGGCCTCGGGGTTGATCGCGTCCACGGTCAGGTACGAGCCGACCTGGAAGCGGTCACCCGCATTGGGCACGGGCTGGACCGACCGGGCCTCGATGGCGTCCCGCCCGGCCAACCCGGCCTTCTCCGTGGTGACCGAGAACCCGGCGATGTCGATGAGCCCGCAGGCGGCACCGGTGGTCGGCCAGAAGTTGTCCTGCACCGCCCCCGAGCCGACGATGGCGAAGTCGGCGTCGCAGGCCTCGGCCATGACCGGCTGGTACTCGGTGATGGCCGCGTCATGGAGGTTGAGCTCGAGCTGCTTGCCGTTGATCCCGCCCGCCGCGTTGCACCACTCGACGAAGGCCTCGCCGGTGTCGAAGATCTCCTGGTTCAGGCCGGGGCGGCCCTCGAAGCCGGGATCCGACACCGTGCCGAGGGTGATGGTGTCCTCGGTGATGCCCTGGGTCTCCTCGGGACCGGCGGTGGACAGCTCGCCGCCGCCCTCGTTCGGCCCACACACGCCGGCCAGGTCACCGAAGTCCCCCGCCCCGCCCCCGGCGGCGGCCTCGGTCGCATCGGTGGTGTTGTCCGCGCCGCCCGACTCGTCCTCGCCCCGATCACCGCCGCAAGCGGCGGCCAGCAGGGCCGCGACGGCGACCACGGCGAACAGGACCCGACGTGACTTCATGGTTCCCCCTGTCGACGTCGGCCCCCCGGTCGACGACGCGGTCAGCTTGGCACGGATCTGATGGCCCGTCAGAGCACCCGGTCGACCACCGGGTCAGAGGGTGAGATCGACCACCGTGCGCCCAGAGGTCCGACGGGCCGCGTGGTCCTCCAGGGCCTCGGCCACCTCATCGAGGCCGATGCGGCGACCGATCGTCGGGCGGATGGCACCGGAGGCCACGAGCTCGAGGAGGGCGGCGTGCACCCGTTCGCCGGTCGCCGGAGGGAAGGGGTTGATCCCGAAGCGGCGGAACTCGAGGGGGGCGTCCAGGTACGCGAGGATCACGCCGACGACCGACACGTTGGCCATCGACACCTTGCGCAGCGGTCGGCCGGTGAGACCGGACTCGGGGTCGTCGTTGAACCCGACCGGGATGTACCGGCCCCCCAGGGCGGCACAGGTCCAGAGGGACTCGGTCTGCTCCCCCCCGATCGGGTCGTAGATCACATCCGCCCCGTGGCCGTCGGTGTGGTCCATGACCGCGTCGAAGAGGTCCTCGGTGTCGTGATCCACGGCCCGCTCGGCACCGAGTCCCAGGCAGAGTTCGGCCTTTGCCGCCCCGCCACCGGTGGCGATGACCCGGGCCCCGGCGGCCACGGCCAGCTGGATCGCCGCGGTGCCCACGGCGCTGGCCCCGGAGCGCACCAGAACGGTCTCGCCCGCCCGCAGGCCCGCCCTCTCGTGCAGGGCGAGCCACCCGAGGTGGAACGGGAGGGTGAAGGCCGCGGCCTCCACGTCGTCGAGCTCGGGGGGGGCGTCGAACACCGTCGTGCAGAGGGCCTGTTCGGCCATGCCGCCGAGGGACTGGTTGGCCATGCCGACGACCCGCCGGCCCATCCAGTCCTCCCGGCCCTCACCGGTGGCGTCGACCACCCCGGCCACGTCCATGCCCAGGGTGAACGGAGGCTCGGCCATCACCGCGGCCACCCCGCCCTTGCAGCGGGCGATGTCGCCGAAGTTCAGGGAGGCGGCGGTGACCGCCACGCGGACCTCGCCCGGCCCGGGCTCGGGCGGTGGGAGGTCATCCACCTCGATGGCCTCCCTCGGCGACGCGTGGCGTACGACCCGGACTGCTCTCACGATCTGCCCCCTGCTCGACCGTCCACTGGGCGGCGACAGTACCCAGGCTCGGATCCCCGGCGTACGCCAAGGAGCAGACGGCTGGGGCATGATCGGCGCTCGTGACGTCCTTCCCGCTGCTCCTGTCCCCCCTCGACGTCGGTCCGGTGACCCTGCGCAACCGGGTGGTCATGGGGGCGCACTTCACGATGTTCACCGAGCCGACGGCGGCGGGTGAGCCTGGGTTCTACGGCGAGCGCACCGGGCGCTACCTGGCCGACCGGGCCCGGGGCGGAGTCGGGGCCGTCATCTGCGGGCAGGCTGCGGTGCACCCGACGACCGCCTACCAGATGCCCAACAACGCGGCGGCGTGGCGGCCCGAGTCCGTGGCCCACTTCCGGCGGGTGACCGACCAAGTCCACGAACACGGCGCCAAGGCCTTCATCCAGCTGGCCCACAACGGTGGGGTGAACCGGGGCAACTGGTCGAAGCTGCCGGTGCTGGCCCCGTCGGTGATCGCCGACTACGACGAGCCCGCGGTCGCCCTCGACGACGCGGGCATCGCCGCGCTGGTGGAGGCCTTCGCCGTCTCCGCGGGCAACGCCGCCGCCGGGGGTTTCGACGGCATCGAGGTCCACGGCGCCCACGGCTACCTGATCCACGAGTTCCTCTCACCCAAGACCAACTTCCGCACCGACCGCTACGGCGGGTCGCTGGTGAACCGGATGCGCTTCGGGGCCGAGGTCCTGGCCGCCGTGCGGGCCGCGGTCGGCCCGGCGGTGGCGGTCGGGCTGCGGCTGGTCGGCGACGAGGAGCAGTGGGACGGCTCCGGTCTGGGCGCCGATGACGCCGCCGAGATCGGTGCGGCCTACGAGGCGATGGGCCTGGTCGACTTCCTCAACGTCTCCGTGGGGACCTCGGGCATGGGCATGGTCCGGACCAACTACACCAAGCCCGGCTTCGGGGTGTCGGCGGCGGCGACCGTCCGGGCCGCAGTGGTGGGCACGCCGGTGTTCGCGGTGCACCGCATCCTCGACCCCGACCAGGCCGAAGCGGTCCTGGCCGACGGCGGGGCCGACGGCATCTGCCTGGTGCGGGCCCTGATCGCGGATCCCGACTGGGTCGAGAAGGCGGCCACGGGACGGGCGGCGGAGATCCGGCGCTGCACCGGCTCGAACCAGTCCTGCTACGGGAACCTGATCAACGGCATGCCCGTGTCCTGCGTGCAGAACCCCGCCGTCGGCCGGGAGGCCGAGCTGGGGGCGGGCACGTTGGGGACTGCGGCGGTCACCAAGCGGGTGGTCGTGGTCGGTGGGGGCCCCGCCGGCCTGGAGGCGGCGTGGGTGGCCGCGGCCCGGGGCCACGAGGTCATCCTGCTGGAGCGGTCCGACACCCTCGGGGGGGCGATCCGCCTGGCCGCCAGGCTCCCCGGCCGGGCCGAGATGGCGGCGGTGGCCGACTGGCGAGCCGCCGAGTGCGGACGTCGGGGTGTCGATGTGCGCCTCGGGGTGACTGCGGATGTCGACTCGGTGCTGGCCCTGGACCCGGACGCGGTGATCGTGGCCACCGGCGGGCGGGCCGACAAGGGGGTCAAGGCCAAGTACCACCCGACCCCGGTGCCCGGTCACGAGCAGGACTTTGTGATCGACCACATCGACGCCCTCCAGCGGGCCCTGGCCGGCGAGCTGACGGGCAAGGTCGTGGTGCTCGACGCCGTGGGCCACATCGAAGCCATCGCCCTGGGCGAGCTGCTCGGTCGTCAGGACGTCGACGTCACCGTGGTGACCGCGCTGTCCGCCCCCATCTCCCTCGACCCCGAGACCCAGCAGGCCGCTCTCCCCCGGGCCGTGCGGGCGGGCATGGCCTGGCGGCCCAACACCGTCCTCGGCGCCATTGGCGACCACGAGGTCACCCTGGTCGACGCCCTCTCCCATGCCATCGAGCCGGTCACCGGTGTGGACTGGGTCGTCATCCGCACGCACGGACGCCCCGAGAACGCGCTCGTCGCCGAGCTCGAGGGCAAGGTCCCCGAGCTCGTGGCGGTCGGCGATGCCGTCGCCGTCCGTCCCGCCGACCGCGCCATCTGGGACGGCCACCAAGCGGGTCGGGCCCTGTAGGCCTCGCCGGGCCGCTGGGCGGAACCACCGCAACAACGGGGGCCGGCTCTCCCGCCGACAGTCAGCCGTGCCCACCGGTCCTCCTGCCCGGCACAACGACAGCCACCACAGGGGCCTGGCCGTGCTCATCGGTCCTCCTGCCCGGCACAACGACGGCAACCACTGGGGCCTGGCCGTGCCCACCGGTCCTCCGGCCCGGCACAACGACAGCCACCACAGGGGCCTGGCCGTGCCCACCGGTCCTCCGGCCCGGCACAACGACAGCCACCACAGGGGCCTGGCCGTGCCCACCGGTCCTCCTGCCCGGCACAACGACGGCAACCACGGGGGCCTGGGCCGTCAGCCGCCGTCCGCCGTGCTCCCAGGCCCTGGGATGTCACGCTGGGTGGCCGTAGCGGGCCGTTGAGCCCGTGAACCGGCATTCATTCCCAAGTCAGCGCATTCAGCCGCGCCAGGCGCGGTTGTCTGCGCTGAGAACAGCGGCTGCCCGCGAACTGGTTACCGACCGTGAGAACGCGCACCCTCGAACGCCCCCGACGAGCCCCAGCCCGACCCCACGCCCCCATCCCTCCCATCAGTTCGCCCCGCCCGACCGACCAGCCGGCACGAGCGGGCCCGGCCCGAGGCGCCCGCCGCCCGGCAGCAGAAAGCGAACGCGCCCGGGGCGATCCGCAGCCCGACCCCACGCCCCCATCCCTGATGCTCCTATGTGTCCCCAGCCCGACGGGCCCACACGAGGGACTCAGGCGGCGGGAACCACGACCCTCGAGGCGACGTCCTGGCAGGCGGTGACGAGAGGTGGGGCAAAGGAGGCCTTCATGCAGGCGACGTGGCCGTCGGCCATCTCGTGCACGGTGGCGCCGGGAATGGCGTCGGCCATCGCCATCTGGAAGTCGGGGACGATGGCTCGGTCCGCCGTGGTCACCAGGACCGAGGTGGGGACGTCGATGTCGCCGATCCAGCGCTTGGCGGAGTAGTTGCCGAGGGCGGCGCCCGCCTCGAGCACCGATCGGGGGTCGTGGCGGCGCATCTCGGCCGAGGCCCAGCGCTGCAGGGACGTCGGGCGACCGGATCCCTGGAAGGACGACACCACGGGTAACCGGCGCACCCACTGCGACGGCAGGTGGTTGGCCCACTGCCCGACGCGGGTGGTCCCCGCCAGGGCGGCCATGGCCGTGGTGAAGATGAACCGTTCCCGCATCCCGGGAACGAAGCCTGTGGCCGTGGCGCACATGACCAGGCCCGAGACCCTCTCCGGATGGCGCTTCCAGAGGAGCTGGGCCACGGGCCCGCCCATGGAGTAGCCGACCGCGATCGCCGACGGGATCTGGAGCTCGTCCAGGAGAGCGGCCGCGTCGTCCGCACAGTCCGCCAGGCGGAACCGCTTCCAGGTCCGCATGCCCCGGCCGTGGCCCCGTTGGTCGAGGGCGATCACCCGGAAGTGCTCGCTCAGGGCGTCGAAGGTCTGGAACCAGTTCAGCCCGGCGCTGGCGATCCAGCCGTGGAGCAGGAGGAGCGCCGGCGCGTCCTCGGTCGGGCCCGGCAACTCGCGGACGAAGGTGATGCCGCGGTCAGGCAGCTCGATGCGGCGCCCCAACGGCAACGGCGGCCCCACCGGCACCTCGTCCTCACGCAGATCGGTCAAACCCATCGCCTGCTCCTGCCCTGTTCCGGGACCACGGTACGCCACCCCGGCATCCGCCCGTGACCATCCGTTCTGGTACCAGCCCTGTGCACCCCAGCGCGCGTTGCTGGGACCAGAACGATCAGCCTTCCGTTCTGGTACCAGCCCTGTGCACCCCAGCGTGCGTTGCTGGGACCAGAACGATGTCAGGGGGCGAGGGCGGGCACGTACTTGGCGGGGAGGTGGCCCTCGGCACAGAGCCAGCGGGCGGTGTCGGCCACGGTCTCGGCCGCCGGGCGCAGCGGATGACCCAGGACCTCGAGGGCCAGGGTGTCGTCGCTCGGCTCCCAGCGGGTGAAGTAGTCCATCCCCTCCCCGGTCATGGCGAAGTCGGCGGGGATGACCCGCATGAGCAGGTCGTTGAACCGGCCGAGGCCCCGAAGGAACCCGGCGGACATCCGCAGCCGCCGCACCGGACGGCCACCGACCTCGGCCAGGGTCCGGTTGAGCACGTCGGTGTTCAGCGTGTTGCCGCCGAGCACCAGGCGGGGGGGCGGGTCCTCGGGGCCGAACAGGGCCACGTAGAGGTCGGCCAGGTCCCGCACGTCGACGATGGACCACCCGCCGCCGTCGATGATCGGCGTGCCCGACCGGTAGTTGGTGACCAGCCCCATGGTGCCGGGGCCCAAGGTGGGGTCGTGGGCGCCCATCACCCCGCCGGGATAGAGGATCGTGACCGGCGCCCCGTCGGCCTGGAGGCCCCGTACGTAGAGGTCGGCCTCGGCCTTGGACTTCCCGTAGGCGCTCTCGGGTTCGGCGACCGGCGTGTCGGGGGTGACCCGGCGGTGGGCCGCCGAGAACAGGGCGCTGACCGAAGAGGTGTGCACCATGCGCGTCAGGCCGTCCCGCACGGCGCCGCCTACCACGTTGCGGGTGCCCGTGGCGTTGGTGGCCAGCACCTCGGCCGCCCGTCGACGGCTGACGGCCACGACGGCGGCGGCGTGCAGGACCCCCTCGCAGCCGGCCAGGGCGGCATCCACGGAGGTGGCGTCGGTGATGTCGCCCTTGACCACTTCGGCCGGCTCGACCCGGTGGGGCTCGAACACCCGCGACACCTTGCCGGGGTCCCGAGCCAGGAGGCGCACGTCGTGGCCCGCCTCGGTGAGGGCCACGGTCGCGTAGGAGCCGACGAACCCCGTTCCTCCGGTCACCAGGATGCGCACCGCGGCGGACGGTAGCGTCCGGTCGCGATGAGCACCGCTCGTGCTGTGGACCAGGACCGACTCACCGACCTCATGGATCGGGCCCGCCGCGAGGTCGAGTCGGGCACGCTGCCCGCCTGTCAGTTGGCCGTCGCCCTCGACGGAGAGGTGGTCGCCGAGTCCACGTTCGGCGCCCCCGAGGCCAGCCGTTTCCACGGGTACTCCTCAGGCAAGGTCGTCGTCTCCGGGGCCGTCTGGCTCCTTCTCGGCGAGGGGGCGCTCGGTCTCGAGGACCGGGTGGCGGACCACATCCCGGAGTTCGGGGACAACGGCAAGGACGACATCACCCTCGAACAGGTCCTGACCCACACCAGCGGCTTCCCCCGGGCGCCGTTCGACCCCCTCGAGTGGGAGGATCCGGAGGCCCGCCGCGCCCGGTTCGCCCGATGGCGCACCAACTGGGAGCCCGGCACCCGCTTCGAGTACCACCCGACCTCGGCGCACTGGGTGCTGGCCGACCTGATCGAGACCGTGTCCGGCCAGGACTGGCGTCGGTTCCTCGACCAGCGCCTGCTCGACCCCCTCGGCCTGACCCGCCTTCGCTTCGGCGTGGCCCCGGAGGACCAAGGCGACATCCTCGATGTGGTCACGGTGGGCGAGGTCCCCACTCCCGAGGAGTTGCAGGCGCTGACCGGCATCGCCGGGCTGAACCTGGCCGACTTCCAGGGGGAGGTGACCGACGAGGCCCTGATCGGGTTCAACCGGCCCGAGATCCGGGCCGTCGGCGTCCCCGGAGGCGGCGTGGTCACCACCGCCGGCGACCTCGCCCTCTGGTACCAGGCCCTCCTCCACGATCCGAAGGGCCTGTGGGACGCCGACACGCTGGCCGACGCCACCGGCCACGTGCGCTGCACCTTCGCCGACCCGATGACCTCCGCGCCGGCCAACCGCACCATCGGGGTGATCGTGCGGGGAGACGACGACCTGATCCACCTCCGGGGCATGGGGCGCACGGTGTCGGCCAGGGCCTTCGGCCACAACGGTGCCGGCGGCCAGGTGGCCTGGGGCGACCCCGAGACCGGGCTCTCCTTCGCCTACCTGACCAACGGCCTGGACCGGCACCCCATCGCCTCGGGCCGACGGGGCGCGGCCCTCTCGAACCGGGCCGGGGCCCTGACCGGCGCGGCGGGCTAGCGTTCCGGCGGCGGACGGCCCGCTGACAGGGGGAGCAGGGCATGGAACGTCTCTCGGGGATGGACGCATCGTTCCTCTACACCGAGACCCCGACCGGACACATGCACGTGACCGGGGTCATCGTCATCGACGCCGCGGAGATGTCCGGCGGCTACCAGTTCGAGCGCCTGGTCGACCTGATCCAGCAGCGGCTCCACCGCCTGCAGCCGTTCCGGCGCCGATTGGTCGAGGTCCCGCTCTCCTTCGACCACCCCGTGTGGATCGAGGACCCCGACTTCGACATCACGAACCACATGCACCGGGTCACCTGGCCCGCGCCGGGGCGAACCCAGGAACTGGCCCACCTCGTCGGTGACCTCATGTCCCGGCCGCTCGATCGCCAGCGCCCCCTGTGGGAGATGTGGGTCGCCGAGGGGGGCAAGAACGGCCGGGTCGCGCTCATCAGCAAGATCCACCACAGCGCCATCGACGGAGTGACCGGCGCCGACCTCATGAGCCAGCTCTTCGACCTCGAGCCCGGGGCGCCTCCGGTCGAGCCCCCGGACGAGCCGTGGGAGCCGGAGCCGGTACCCACCGAGACCCAACTCCTGATGGACGCCATGGCCGCCCGGATCCGGGACCCATGGCGAGCGGTGCGGGCCGCCCGCCGGACGGTCAACTCCCTGACCAGCGTGGTGGGCACGGTCATGAACCGGGGCGACGAGCGGACCCCGGCCATGCCGTTCACCGGGCCCCACACGCTGTTCACCGGCTCGCTCAGTGCGGATCGGGCCGTGGCCTTCGGCAAGGCCTCGCTCGATGACCTGAAGCTGGTCAAGAACGTGTACGGCTGCAAGCTCAACGACGTCGTGTTGGCCACCTGCTCCATGGCCTTGCGCACGTACCACGAGAGCCACGGCGAGATCCCCGACAAGCCGTTGCTGATCATGTGCCCGGTCTCGACCCACAGCGCCGAAGGCGAGGGCGTCAACCAGGTGTCCTCCATGGCCGTGCGCCTGCCCGTCCACATGGCCGACCCCGTCGACCAGCTCCTGGAGATCTTCGAGGACACCAAGGTGGCCAAGGAGATGCAGAGCGCGCTGGGCGCCGACATGCTCAGCGACATCACCCAGTTCGCCCCGCCGGTGCTGTTCAACCAAGCGATGCGCCTCTACACCCGGAGCGGCCTGGCCGACCGCCACGCCCCCGTCCAGAACGGGGTCATCTCCAACGTCCCCGGTCCGCCCATCCCCATGTGGGTCGTCGGGGCCCCGGTGATCGCCGTCTACCCGCTGGGCCCGCTGATCGAGGGCGCCGGCCTCAACATCACGGTCATCTCCAACATGGGCCGAATGGACATCGGCATCGTCGCCGACCGGGCGCTGGCCCCCGACATCTGGTGCCTGGCCCAGTACTGGGAGGACGCCGTGACCGAGCTCCGTGAGCGAGCGGAGGCCGAAGCCGAGCAGGAGTCGGGGTAGGCGACGCCCGCTCCCGTGGATCCACCGACCCCGCGCCGCCGTCGGTGGATTCCCTACCTCGTCGCCCTCGGCTCGGGGGCGGTCGTCGGTGTCGCCCTGCTCGGCCTCCTGTCACCGGTCACCGGCGACGTCGGTCCCGGTCGGGTAGAGCTCCGGGCCGAATGGGGCCGGGATCACCGGACCGATCTGGTGGTGCCGCCCCTCGGCCGGATCTCCGCCGACACCCACCGGAGCCCGTTGCGGGTCGCCGCACGCATCCGCACCATCGACATCGAGGCCGCTCGCCAACTCGCCGGTGAGGACGACCCGCAACGTCGGGTGAGCCGGGACGCCCAGAGCGACCTGCGACCGCTGATCATCCGCTTCGTCGTCCGCGCCCTGCTGCTGGCGGCCGTCGTCGGAGCCCTGGCCGCCGGGCTGCTGCCATGGCGCCGATGGTCCCACCTGCCCGTCGGGGCCCTCGGTGGAGTCCTGGCCGTCGGCGGTCTCTTCGCCGTCACGGCCATGACCTACGACCCGGAGGCCTTCGCCCAACCGCGGTTCGAGGGCTCGCTGGCCGAAGCCCCCCGCATCATCGAGGCGGTGCAGCGCAACATCGAGGACTTCGATGCCGTGCGCAGCCGGATAGACGCCCTCGGCGGCCAGATCGGCGATCTCTACGCCAGCTCGGTGACCGAAGGCCTGGTCGGTGACCCCGGCGAGGTCCGGATCCTGCACGTCAGCGACATCCACCTCAACCCGGTCGGCCTCGAGGTGGCAGGCGAGCTGGCCGAGCAGTTCGAGGTCGACGCCATCTTGGACACCGGCGATCTCACCACCTTCGGGCTGCCGTTCGAGTCCCGCGTCGGCGAGCTCATCGACACGCTGCCCGTGCCCTACCTCATTGTCCCCGGCAACCACGACTCCGACGTCAACCGGGTCGGCCTGAGTCGGTTCGAGAACGTCACGGTGCTCGACCCGGGTGTCGAGACGGTCGGCGACGTCCGCATCCTCGGCGTCGGTGATCCCAGCTTCACCGCCACGAACGAGCTCGAGGACGAGGACGTGCAGGCCAACCTGGTCGCCCAGCAGACCGAGGTCGCCGACCTCGTCGCCGAGACCCAGCCCGACGTCCTCGCCGTGCACAACCGGCGTCAGGCCGACAGTGCGCTCGGCCAGGTGCCCTTGGTCCTGGCGGGCCACATCCACGAGCAGTCCGCTGAGGAACGGGACGGGTCGTTGGTGGCCACCGCCGGCTCGACCGGCGCTACCGGCCTCGGTTCGTTCACGGTCGACACCGACCTGGCCTACGAGGCCTCGGTGCTGCACTTCGTCGACGGCCGCCTCACCGCCATCGACGCCGTCTCGCTGACGGGCACCGAGGGTGACTTCCGCATAGACCGTCGGGTCTACGGCGAGGAGACGGAGGTCTAGCGGCCTACACGGTGATGCCGAAGCGGTGGAGGCCGTAGGCCTCGATGGCGTTGCCCCGCAGCACGGCGTAGCACTCGTCCGCGTCCATGCCTGCCGCGGCGAAGAGGCCGTGGGCCACCTTCCGGGAGTGGGGGAACGTCCCGTCGGAGTGCGGGAAGTCCGTCTCGAACAGGATCTGGTTCAGGCCCACGTCGTGACGGGCCTTGAGGCCGACGAGGTCGTCGAACACGCAGCCGTAGACCCGCCCCTTCACCTGCTCGCTGGGCAGCACCGGCCCGCCGACCCCACCCCGGCCGTCAGCCCACACGGCGTCCATGCGCTCGAGCTGGAACGGCATCCAGCCCACCTGGCTCTCGGCGTAGGCGATCTTCAGGTCCGGGTGCCGCTCGAGCGTGCCGGAGAAGACCCAGTCCGCCAGCGAGCCCTGGGCGTTCTGGGCGTACAGCGACATGGAGGTGGCCAGGGGGGCGTCCGACGAGGTGGTCGGCATCGAGGACGACGAGCCGATGTGCATGGACACCGTGGTGTCGGTCTCCGCACACGTCGTCCAGAGGACGTCCCACTCGCCGGTGTACATCGAGGGCAGGCCGAGCTTGGCCGGGTTCTCGGTGAAGGCGATGGCGTAGCTGCCCTTGGCCGCGCCGCGCCGGACCTCTTCGGCGGCCAGCTCCGGATCCCAGAGGGGCACGAGGGTCAGCGGTATCAGGCGGCCGACCGCGTCGCCCCCGCACCACTCGTCGATCATCCAGTCGTTGTAGATGCGCAGGCAGGCGAGGGCGAGGTCCTTGTCGTCGCGCTCGAGGAAGCCCTGGCCGGCGAAGCGGGGGAAGACGTTCGGGTAGTTGATCGCCGCCTCGACGTGGTTCGAGGTCATGTCGGCCAGCCGCTCCCCCTGGTCCCAGGTGCCGGGCCGAAAGTCGTCGTAGGTCGCCGGGACGTTGCGCTGCTCGTCGCGGGGCATCCCCGCCGGGGCGTGGAGCAGGCCGGTGGGCACGACCAGGTCGTCGAACACCCAGAGGTCGCACCACTGGCCGTCGGGGTCGTTGCGGCTGAAGCCGTAGTGGCCGCCGGTGAACTCCAGCTTCACCTTCTCGGTCACCACCTTCGGGCCCCGCTCCCGCAGCGACTCGGGCAGCTCCCGCTGCCAGAGGTCCTTCGGCTCCATGACGTGGTCATCCACGGAGATGATCAGCGGGAGCTCGGCTTCCTCGGGGGTGACAGCCATGGACTCAGTCTGTCGCATCGGCGGCGGGAACGGCACCGGCGCTGAACACGGCCCGCAGGTCCTCGAGCCCGGCGGGCAGCTCGATGGGCGGGATCGGGCAGCGGCGTGACCCCGTGCTCGGCCAGGGCGGCGGTCATCGCCTCGGGCTCGTCGCTCCACGAGCGGGGATCGCCCATCATCACTTCGTAGGCCACCAGGCCGGCCGGGCCGGCCACGAACGGCCCGAAGCTGGCGCCGTGGGGCAGCTCGATGTGGGTGCCCGGCCCGCACTCGACCCCGTCACAGCTGACGCTGCCCTCCAGCACCAGGAGGGTGTGGGGGCTGTGATGTCCGTGGCGGCGCACGATCATCCCCGGGTCCCACCTGGCGAACAGCGCCAGGTAGAGCGGCTCCACCGAGAAGGAGATCCAGCGCTCCCACACGTGGGACTCGCTGCTGTCGGCGTTGGCCTGGCTCCGCACCGCGATCCAAGGCGGATCTTCGGAGTCGAGATGGGTGAACCGGGCCTCCAGCCCAGGGATGCGGGGGTTCTCTGGTGCGGCCATGGACCGATGATCGTGCCACGGCGCACCGCCGACCGATGAGTTCGCGGCCCCCGCGGGGTCCAAACGCCATGACTACCGTCGCGCCCGTGACCGACTCGACCGCCCTTTTCCTCGGGACCCGGAAGGGGGCCTGGATCCTCACGGCTGACGCCGAGCGGCGATCGTGGTCGGTGGACGGGCCGCACTTCCTGGGCCACATCGTCCAGCACGCGGTCCTCGACCCGCGGGACGGGCGCACCCTCCTGCTGGCCGCGGGCACCGGCCACCTCGGCCCGACTCTGTTCCGCACGACCGACTTCGGGGCCACCTGGTCCGAGGCGTCCAGGCCCCCGGCGTTCCACACCGGCGAGCGCTTGGCCCGCAGCCTGCGCAAGGTGTTCTGGCTCAGCCCGGGCCACGCCGACGAACCTGGCGTCTGGTACGCCGGCGGTTCACCCCAGGGCCTCTTCCGCAGTGAGGACAGCGGCGACACGTGGGCCCCGGTCGACGGCTGGAACGACCACCCGATGTGGGAGACCTGGTCGGAGTACCCCGAGGAGAACACCCCCGACGGCTCGATGCTGCACTCGGTCATCGTCGACCCCCGCGACGCGGACCACCTCTACCTCGGGCTGTCCGCGGGTGGGGTCTTCGAGAGCACCGACGGCGGGAAGGGCTGGACGACCCTCAACGAGAACGTCGAGGCCGTGTTCCTGCCCGAGCCCGACGCCGACTACGGCCACGACCCTCATTGCGTGCGCGTGCACCCGGCCGACCCTGACCGGCTCTACCAGCAGAACCACTGCGGCATCTACCGCCTCGACCGCCCCGGGACCCGCTGGGAGCGCATCGGTGACCAGATGCCCCGCGAGGTGGGCGACATCGGCTTCCCCGTAGAGCTGCACCCGCGCGACCCCGACACCGCCTGGGTCTTCCCCATGGACGGCACCGACGTCTGGCCCCGCACCAGCCCGGAGGGCCGCCCGGCCGCCTACGTCACCCGGGACGCCGGGGCCAGCTGGGCCCGCCAGGACCAGGGCCTTCCCGGCCAGGGGTGGTTCACGGTGAAGCGGCAGGCGATGACCACCGACGACCGCGACCCCGTCGGGGTCTACTTCGGCACCACCAGCGGCGAGGTGTGGGCCAGCAACGACGAAGGTGCCTCGTGGACCTCGATCCTGGCGCACCTCCCGGAGGTCTACAGCGTCGAGTCCGGCCGGCCCGCGGGTTGATGCGCGTCCGCATCCCGACCCCGTTGCGCTCCTACACCGGCGACTTGTCGGCCGTCGAAGCCGAGGGCACCACGGTGGCCGAGCTGCTGGCCGACCTCGACCGGCAGTTCCCCGGCCTGCGCTTCCGCATGGTCGACGAACAGCATCGGCTCCGCCCCCACATGAAGGTCTTCGTGGACCAGGACTCGGTGCGGGACCTCGCGACACCGGTCACCGACGCCGGCGAGGTCACGCTCATGCAGGCCCTTTCCGGGGGCTGATCGAGGCCAGGATCCTGGACGCCCGCGGCTCGGAGCCCTCGTCGACGACGCGCCACCCGACTCCGCCCCGAACAGGGGAGGTCGTAGGCTGCCCCGCGTGTCGGGTCGGCCGTTCGTGCAACGGGCCGGGCCCACCCCGTCACCCCGCCGCCAGAGGGGCCGCGAGCTCCTCGAGCTGCTGGGCCTCTGTGGGCTGGTCATCGCCCAGCCCGTGCTGGCGGTGTTCGGTGCCGCGCCGGACTACTTCGTCTTCGACGGGGCCGCTCGCGCCGACATCATCCTCTTCGCCCTGGTCGTCGGCCTCGCCCCGGCGTTCCTGCTGTGGGGTCTGGTCCAGCTCGTCGGGATGGGGCGACGAGCGGCGCCGGCGGATCGCCCAACGGCTCGTCATCGGCCTGCTGGTCGGTCTACTGGTCCTGCAGGTGGCCACCGGCAGGGACACCGCCCTCCCGCTCGGCCTGACCCTGGCCCTCGGCCTCGGCGTCGCCGCCGCCTGGGCCCACCACCGGTGGCCGGGCGTCCGGCTCTGGGCCGCCTGGATGGCGCCGGTCTCCCTGGTCGTCCTCGGCCTCTTCCTCTTCAGCTCACCGGTGAGCGGCCTGGTGCGCGACGACGGCGTCGACCCGGCCGAGCTGGGCGCCTTCGGCTCCGGCGACCCGCCTCCGGTGGTCATGATCGTCTTCGACGAGTGGCCCCTGGCCTCGGTGATCCGCGGCGACGGCACGATCGACGCCGACCTGTACCCGAACGTGGCCGCCCTGGCGGCGGACGCGACGCTGGTACCCCGACACGACCACGGTGGCGAACCTCACCAACTTCGCCGTCCCGTCCCTGCTGACCGGGAACCGACCGGTCGAGGGCGAGACCGCCGACGCCAGCACCCACCCGGAGAACCTGTTCACCCTGCTCGGGGACACCTACGACCTCGATGTGACCGAGCGCATCACCCGCCTCTGCCCGTCGTCCCTGTGCACGGAAGCCGGCGGCGTCGACGGGCCCGGGACGAGTCCTCCGTGGTCGACCTCCTGACCGAGGCCACCGACGTGTTCGTCGACCGCCTCACCCCGGGCGAGCGCCCCGAGCCGGTCACCGACGTCTTCGTCGAGCCCGACGCCGCGGTCGACCAGGCCCGGGGCGACGACCAGGGCCAGGTGCTGGAGGATCTCTTCGACCCTCGCCCGGCCACCCTGGACCGCTTCCTGCGTGGCATCGAACGGGGCGAGACGCCGACCCTGCACTTCCTGCACGTGCTCGAGCCCCACACGCCCTACCTCCACCTGCCCGACGGCCACCGCTACGGCGCCGACCCGTCGCTGAGTCAGATCTCCAGCCGCGAGGACGGCGAGCCCGGCGGCGACCGACGGTCCGACGCCGAGCCCCCGGCCCTGTGGGACCGCCAGCGCCTGCAGCTCGAGGTGGCCCACGTGGACCGCCTGATCGGTGACGTGCTCGACCGGCTGCGCGGCCAGGGCCTCTACGACGAGGCGCTCGTGGTCATGACCTCGGACCACGGCATCGCCTTCCAGCCGGGTGGGCCGGTGCGGGGGCTGGGGATCGAACCCATCGAGGCCTCGGCCCAACCCGAGCTGCTGTGGGTTCCCCTGTTCGTGAAGGCGCCCGGCCAGGTCGAGGGCACGGTGAGCACCGAGCCGGCGGAGACCATCGACGTGCTGCCGACCATCGCCGAGCGCCTCGGCATCGACCTGCCCTGGACGGTGGAGGGACGACCCCTCGACGGGACGGTGCCACCGGACCGGGATCGGCGGTTCGTCCACGTGCAGGGCTCGTCCTTCGCCACGTTCCACCTCGACCCGCCCGTGGCCCTCGACGCCGGCCTCGACGACGTCCTGGCCCGGGGCGTCGACTCGGTCCTCCCTGGTCGGGGTCCGGACCGTTGGTGGACCGTCGGCCCCGAGCCGGGCCGCGTCGGCCAGCCCGCGCTCGGCCCGGCGCTGCCCGTGACCGTCGACGGCGCCTCCGCCTTCCTCGACGTCGACCTCGACGAGCCGGTGGTGCCCGCCGTCGTGTCCGGACGGATCGAGGACGGCACCGAGCGGGTGGTCGTGGCCGTGAACGGCACGATCGCGGCGGTGGTCGACACGTTCACCGACGACGGCGGCCCCGGGCGCTTCGCGGCCATGATCTCCCCTGAGTGGCTGGTGGACGGCGACAACGAGGTGACGATCCACCGGGCCTGAAAAGCCTCAGGTGACCAGGTCGCGGGCCCATCGGTAGTCGGGCTTGCCCGCCGGCGAGCGCACGACGACGTCGACGAAGTCGACCGTCTTGGGCACCTTGTAACCGGCGAGCCGGCTCCGGCAGTGGTCGATCAGCTCGTCGGCGGTGGGCGCGGTGCCGGGCGCCGCCTGGACGATGGCCGACACCCGCTCACCCCACCGGTCGTCGGGGGCGCCGACCACCAGCACGTCGTAGACGTCGGGCCGGGCCCGCAGGACGGACTCGACCTCCTCGGGGAAGACCTTCTCGCCGCCCGTGTTGATGCAGCCCGTGCCGCGCCCGAGGAGGTTGATGGTGCCGTCCTCGGCCACGGTGGCCATGTCCCCGGTGATGACCCACCGGCGGCCGTCGCGCTCGACGAAGGTGGCCGCGGTCTTCTCGGGGTCGCCGTGGTAGCGCAGCGGGATGTGACCCGTCCGCGCCACCCGACCGACGGCGTCGGACCCCGGCGCCACCGACTGCAGGTCCTCGTCGAGGACCACCGTGGTGTCGTCGGTGGGCGCGAAGGCGGCCCGGGCGTCGGAGTCGGCGGCCATGCGGGCGGTGCCCTGGGCCCCGGTCTCCGAGGACCCGAAGCCGTCGGCCAGGAACACGTTGGGCAGGATCGTCTGGAGCCGCCGGCGCAACGTGGGACTGAGCGGGGCGCCGCCCGAGCCGATGGAGAAGAGGGTCGGCACGTCGTAGCCGCCGGCCGCGTCCCAGGCGTCGAGCAGGGGCCGGGCCACGGCGTCGCCGACGATGGTGATGAGGTTCACGCCCTCGTCGGCGATGGTCCGCCAGACGTCGTCGGGGTCCAGGGAGCCGGGCGCGAGGACGACCTTGCCGCCGCAGAAGAGCCACGAGAGGCTCGTCCACTGTCCCGCGGCGTGCATCAGGGGGGCGACCGGGAGGAGCGACGGCGGCGGTCTCCGCCGGCTGGATGCGCTCGACGATCTCCTCGGGGGTGGTGATGGCCCCCTCGAGGCGCATGGGGTCGCCGCCCCCGATGCAGGCATGGAAGGCGTCCTCCTGGCGCCATACGACGCCCTTGGGCATGCCCGTGGTGCCGCCGGTGTAGAGGATGTAGAGGTCGTCGCTGCTGCGGTCCTCGAAGGTCGGGTCCGGATCGGCGGCAGCCAGGGCGGCCTCGTAGTCCTCACCGGTGGCGAGCTCGACGGCGAGGTCCGGCAGCTGGTCCCGGATGGCCGCCACGCGAGGACCGAACTCGGCGTCGTGGACGACGGCGGTCACCCCGGCGTCGACGAACAGGTAGCGCAGCTCGTCCTCGACGTAGCGGTAGTTCACGTTGATGGGGACGGCTCGCAGCTTGTAGGCCGCCAGCATCGTCTCGAGGTACTCGGTCCCGTTGGTCAGGTAGACCCCGACGTGGTCGCCGACGCGGACGCCGCGGCCGGCGAGGTGGTCCGCCAGCCGGTTGGCCCGCTCGTCGAGCTCGGCGTAGGAGAGGCGCCGCTCCCCGCAGACGACCGCCTCCCGCTCCGGCACCTGCTCGGCCACCAGCTCCCACAGGTCCGCGAAGGCGAACGACCGCGTCATGGCCGCGGACCGTAGTGGCCGGGTCGGGGGCGGTCGACGCCAAGGATGGGGCGTCAGGTCCAGGCGGTGATCGGGCCGGCGACGGCGACCAGGTCGTCGGTGGCGGTGAAGTCGACGGGGACGGGGATCACGTCGACGCCGGTGCGGGCGAACGCGTCGGCCGTTGCCGCGATGCGGTCCTCCGGCGAGGCCGCCTCGCCCTCGGCGCCCCACGCCTCGAGGGTCAGGGCGACCTCCAGGGAGCGGGCCAGGTCGAGCACGCGCTTCGGTGACGGGGTCGAGTGGCCAGGTGGTCACCCCCAGGGCCAGGCGGGAGCCGTCGAGCCCGCCCAGCAGGGCCGCCGCGACCGCGGTGCCCGGGGCGTTGGTGGCGGGGACGAGCACCGAGCCGGGCTCGGTGGTCGGGAAGGCCCGCGCCACCCAGAAGCCGGCGGGGCCCGGGTCGGCGACGACCACGCCGCCGGGCGGGCGCAGGCCGCCGAGGTCCCGCGTGGCCCGGGCGGGGTGCAGGGGCACGGCGGTGGACTCGTAGGCGGGGCCGACCACGGCGGCCAGGTCGGTGTAGAGCAGCGGTCGGGGTGGGTCGCCCTCGGGCTCGGGCCAGCCCTCGGCGGCGAAGGCCAGGTGCACCGGGTGCAGGTCCAGGCGCTGGGCGCCGCCGAAGCCGCCGGGCGGGATCTCGTCGGGGTCGACGCCGACACAGACCACGGCCAGCTTGTCGGTCAGGCCGGCCAGCCCGAAGTCCCGGGCCTGCAGGCCGGCCGTGCCCGGCGTGGAACGGGCTGTCCCACGGCGAACACGCCCTTGGCCCCCCACGTGTTGACCACGGCCCAGCCCGTCTGGGCGGCGAAACGCTGGAGGTGGTCGACCACACCCTCGCCGTCGAGCGTGCGCAGGACCCCGGGCCCGACCAGCACCCCGACATCCGGACCGAGGTCGGGCGACAGGCGGATCCCCTCGATGCGGACCTGGGCCGCCTTCGGCTCCACCCCCTCTGCGACCGGAGCCGCCAGGTCCAGGTCGACCTCGACGGCGAAGGCATCCGGGATCTCCTGGCCCACCGTCGTCGCCAGGGCGTCGGCCAGTGCCTCGGGGGTGTCCACCCGGATCGGCGTGACCTCGCCCCCGGGCCGGGAGCTGACCCGCAGCACCCCGTCGTGCCACGACGCCCCCATGCGCCCCAGCCGCCCGTCGACGTCGGCCAGCAGGTCGGCCAGCGCCCCGTCCCCCACCGGAACCGTCGACAACCCCGGCAACGCCACCGGCGCCGGCGACCCGACCACCCGGGTCACCCCGAGCGCCCGCAACCCCGCCGCCAGCAGGTCCGCCACGTTCCGATCAGCCATCACCCGAGGGTAGGTCGACCCCGCGATGTGACCTCGATCGGCTCCGCCACCGCGCGCATCTCCACCCGGTCCGACTCGTCGGCCTCGATGCGGGACATCTCTGCGGCCAGATCTCGGTTCGGATCGGCTGGCGCTCGACCGGACGGCAGCCTAGCCCGCGTACTGGTCGCGGAGCTCGTACTTGACCACCTTGCCGGTGGGGTTCCGCGGGAGGACGTCGATGAACTCGAGCTGCTCGGGGAGCGCCGGCTTGCGGAGACCCTTGGCCAGCAGGTGCTCCTTCATGGTCTCGAAGCTGATCGGCGTCCTGGCCCTCCGCGGTGACGACGACGGCGACGACCCGCTCGCCGGTGCGCTCGTCGGGGAGGCCGATGACGGCGACGTCGCCCACCTGGGGGTGCTCGAAGAGGAGGTCCTCGACCTCCTTCGCCGAGATGTTCTCCATGTTGCGGATGATGATGTCCTTCAGCCGCCCCGTGATGATGAGGTAACCGTCGGCGTCCTGCTGACCGAGGTCACCGGTGCGGAACCAGCCGTCCTGGTCGAAGGCATCGGCGTCCAGGGAGGCGTCGAGGTAGCCCCGCATCATCTGCGGCGCCTTGGCCCGGATCTCGCCCTCCTCGCCGGGCCCGGCGACCGTGCCGTCCAGCTTGACCAGCTTCAGCTCGACGCCGGGCATCGGCTTGCCCTCGGTCTCCGCCTTCTTGTCGTCGGGGTCGCCCACGTCGACCAGCACCAGGATCGGCGCCTCGGTCAGGCCGTAGCCCGAGCAGATGCCCGCGCCGCCCATCTCCGCCTTCATCTCGTAGTGGAGGGTGGGCGGCTTGGCCGCGCCGCCCCCGGGAACAGGCGCACATCCGGGAAGATGGGCTCAGGCCCGGCGGCTCGCTGGGCCGCCAGGTACACCATGTGGAACGGCGTGCCCGCCCCCGCCATGGTCACGCCGTTCGCGGCCAGGTAGGGGACCGTCGTGGTCGGGTCGAAGGTCTCCACGAACAGGTTCACACACCCGAACTGGAGGCTGGTGAAAAGCCAGGTGATGCCCCCGATGTGGGTGAACGGGAAGACCATGGCGCCCCGGTCCTCCGGTGTCGCCCGGTAGCGGTCCCCCATGCCCTCGGCGATGGCGGCGATGGACTGATCGGTGTGCTTCGCCCCCTTCGGGTCCGCCGTGGTGCCGGAGGTGTAGAAGAGCCAACGGACCTCGAGGTCGGCCGGGTCGTCGGGCGCCGCGGGGGGCGGGGGCAAGGTCGAGGGGTCGCCCTCCGGCAGGTGCTTGTCGCAGACGAGGACGTCGAGGCCGTCGACCTCTCCGGCCACGGTGTTCGCCATCGCCTGGTGGTCGAAGCCCCGGAACACCGAGGGCACGACCAGCAGCTTCGTGCCGGCCTGCTTGGTGACGAAGCCGACCTCCCGCTCGCGGTAGATGGGGATGATCGGGTTCTGGGTGACGCCGAGGCGGGCCAGCGCGCCCACGAGGACCATGGACTCGAACCAGGTCGGCAACTGCCAGGAAACGACGTCGCCCGAGCGCAGCCCCAGGTCCTGGAAGCCGGCCGCGGCCCGCTCGCACCAGTCCCGGTAGCCGACGAAGCTCAGTTGCCGGCCGTCCTCGTCGATCGCCATCTCGGCGTCGCCGGACTCAGCCGCCCGGGCCTCGATGAGCTCCCACAGATTGCGCCCCGTGATCATGGGGCCGGACTGTAGTGACCCCCGATGGAGCGCTCCGCTACGACGGCACGGGTCATTCGGAGCGACTGGTCAGCCAGGCCCCGACGAGCACCAGCACCATGCCGCCGAGGGCCAACACGGCCACCGTCTCGTCGCGGAAGGCCACGCCGAGGGTGATGGCCACGACCGGGGTGAGGTAGATGGCCACCGAGCCGCGGGGCGCTCCGGCTCGGCCCATGAGGTTGGTCATGGCCACGAAGGCCCACCCCGTGCCCAGGAAGCCCAGGACCACCATGGCGGCCAGGGACCTCCAGGCAAAGCCCGAGGACGGAACGCTGGCCAGGCCGTAGGGCAGGGTCATGACCAGGGCGCACAGCTGCACCCGCCACATCACCGGCAGGCCGCCGTACTTCTGCTGGAGGGGGACAGCCAGGTTGGCCGACAGGCCGTAGAAGACGACGGCAACCAGCAGGAGGCCGACGCCCAGGGGCGAGGCGTCGGCGCCCCGCAGGCTCGGAAGGCTGATGGCGACCACACCGCCGAACCCGACGAGTAGGCCCGTCGCGGTGCGCCGGGCCGGGAGGACCTGCAGGAGGAGCGCGGCGATCAGTGCGGTGAAGAGCGGCACCGACCCGTTGATCATGCCGGCGACCGACGAGTCGACGTAGCGCTGGGCGAGGGGGAACAACGACAGCGGCAGAGCCATCCAGGTCAGGCCGATGAGGGCCACCCGGGGCCAGTCCTCCCGCTCGATGGGCACGCGGGCGGCGGGGACGGCGGCGAGGCCGAGCATCCCGAAGAGGATGCGCAGGAAGGTGACGACGCCGGGAGCGAAGGCGTCGAGGCCGACGGCGATGAGGAGGAACGACGAGCCCCACACGCCGGCGACGAAGGTCAGCAGGCCCCACTCCGTGGGCCCGAACGCCTGCCGGTTCGTCCCCTGCGCGGTGCTGATCAGCGAACGGGTACCGGCCACCGCGGGAGGGTAACGACGGCCGACCGGACCACCCGGCCGTATTCGGACCAGACCTACACTCGGCGGTCGTGGCTCTCCGTCTGATCATCGCCGAGGACTCGCTCCTCGTGCGGGAGGGGGTGGCCAAGCTCCTGAACGAGCAGGACGACGTCGAGGTCGTGGCCCTCTGCGCCGACTACGACGAGCTCATGGCCGCGGTGGAGGACACCGACGCCGACGTCGTCCTCACCGACATCCGCATGCCACCCACAGGCACCGATGAGGGGATCCGGGCCGCCTCCGAGCTGCGGCAGACCCATCCGGGCCTCGGGGTCGTGGTCCTCTCCCAGTACGCCGAGCCGGAGTACGCGCTGGCCCTGCTCGAGAGCGGGTCGGAGGGCCGGGCCTATCTGCTCAAGGAGCGGGTGTCGGACCCCGATCAGCTCCTCGGCGCCGTGCGGGACGTCGCCCGCGGCGGATCGGTGGTCGACCCGAAGGTGGTCGAGGGCCTGGTCACCGCCCGGTCCCGGTCCCGCCGCTCTCCCCTCGAGCACCTGACCCCCCGCGAACACGAGGTGCTGGCCGAGATCGCCCAGGGCCGCAACAACGCGGCCGTGGCCGCCGCCCTGGGCCTCTCTGACCGGGCCGTCGAGAAGCACATCAACTCCCTCTTCGCCAAGCTCGGCCTCAGCGAGGAGCCCGACATCCACCGTCGCGTGAAGGCCGTGCTGCTCTACCTGGCCGAGAAGGACGAGGGGGGATAGCCCCCCCATGCCGGCGGGGGTGCCCACCCTGGGAGGGAACGGCGGGTCGGTGGATGATGGGTGCTGTGGTCCTCACCGACGAGCGAAGGGACGGCGAGACGGCTGACATCTCGACACCGGGTGACGTGAGCGTGCTCATCGTCGACGACCAGGCGCCCTTCCGCGCCGTCGCTCGGACCGTGGTGGACCTGGTGGCCGGCTTCGTCGTGGTCGGCGAGTCCGCATCGGGCGAGGAGGCGGTGGCCATGGCCGCCGACCTCCACCCCGCCCTCGTGCTCATGGACATCAACCTGCCGGGCATCAGCGGCATCGAAGCCACCCGCCAGATCGTGGCCGCCGCGCCGGACATCGTGGTGATGATGCTGTCGACCTACCGGGCCGACGACCTCCCCAGCGACGCGGCCACCTGCGGGGCCGCCCGCTACGTCCACAAGGAGGACTTCGGCCCCGCGATCCTCCGCGAGACCTGGGCGAACCACACCGACTGACGCGTTCTGGAGGCTGCGGTGCGCGGCGGAGCGCGCAGGGGCGCCTCCAGAACGATCAGAACTCGTGTTTGAGGGCGCTCTGGGCGGCGTGCCAACCGCACATGCCGTGGACGCCGCCGCCCGGGGGGGTGGAGGACGAACAGAGGTACACGCCCTTCGCCGGTGTGCGCCAGGGGTCGAGACCAAGGGTCGGGCGCCGGATGAACTGGGCCAGGTCGGCGGCCCCGGCGTTGATGTCACCCCCGACGAAGTTGGCGTTGCGGCCCTCGACCTCGCGGGTGCCCATGACGTGGCGGGACAGGATCCGGTCCCGGAACCCGGGGGCGAAGCGCTCGATCTGGGCCTCGATGCGGTCGGTCATGTCGACGGTCGAGCCGTTGGGGACGTGGCAGTAGGCCCAGAAGGCGTGCTGGCCGTCAGGGGCGCGGGTCGGGTCGAACCCGCTGGCCTGGCAGGCCAGCACCCAGGGCCGATCGGGGTGGCGGCCCGCCGCCACCTCCCCCTCGGCGGCGACCGTCTCCTCGAGCGTGCCGCCGACGTGCACGGTGCCCGCCCGGGCCACCTCGGGATCGGCCCAGGGCACGGGGCCGTCGAGGGCCCAGTCCACCTTGTGCACCCCGGCCCCGTAGCGGAACCTCGAGAGGGCCTTGCGGTACCGGGACGGGAACCGGTCCCCGCCGATCTGGGCCGCGTTGCGGGCCGACACGTCGAGGAGCACCGCCCGGGCCGAGGGCACCTCGGTCAGGTCGTTCACCCGGGTGCCGGCTCGGACCTCGCCACCGTGGGACCGGATGATCGACAGGAGGGCCTCGGTCACCTGCTGGGAGCCGCCCTTGGCGAACGGGTAGCCCACCAGGTGGGCGGCCACGCCGAGCATCAGGCCGTAGCCCGCAGTGATCGGGGCCCGGAGGGACAGGATCGAGTGCGCCGCCAGACCCGCCAGGAGGGCGGCGGCCTCCTCGGTCTCGAACCGGCTGCGCCCGAGCCCCCGGGCCGAGCGGATCCCCGCGACGCCGTAGCGGGCCAGCTTTACCGGATGACGGGGCAGCTGGAACGGTGAGAGCAGGCCGTCGACCAGGCTGAACCCGGCCCCGACCAGCGGGCCCATCAGCCGGCGGTAGGCGTTGCCGTCCACGCCGAGTCCCTCGGCGGTCATGTCCACCGACCGGTGCAGCAAGGCCGCGGGCACGCCGTCGAGCGGGTTGGCCAGCGGCAGTTCGGGCTGGATCCACTCGACGCCGTGCGCCTCCAGCGGCAGCTCGCGCATGGCCTTGGAGGCCAGGCCCAGCGACCACACGGTCGAGCAGGTGTCATGGACGAACCCGGGCAGGGTCAGCTCGGCGGACCGGGCGCCCCCGCCGAGGGTGTCCTCGGCCTCGAGCACCAGCACTGACAACCCCTCGCCCGCCAGGGTGGCCGCGGCGACGAGGCCGTTGGGGCCCGAACCGACGACGACGGCGTCGTACTCCGTGGTGGCCACCAGGTCAGGATGCCGGGGCGTCGACCGCGTCCGGCTCGGCCGCGGCCTTCGGCTCGTCGGGCGCCTCGTCCTCCGGCGGGTCGACAGGGATGTGGCCCCGGATGCGGGAACCCTCGCCCGGCGCGCTGTCCACCTCGAGGATCCCGCCGATGGCCCCCAACCGGTCCCGCATGTTCACGAAGCCGTGGCCCATGGCCGCCCCCGCGGCGTCGAAGCCCGGGCCGTCGTCGGCCACCTCGAAGCGCAGTTCGCCGTCCCCCTCGGTGATCGTCACCGTCAGGCGGGCGTCCTCCCCGGCGTGCTTGCCGGCGTTCTGCATCGCCTCCAGGCAGCAGAAGTAGATGGCGGCCTCGGTCTCCGCCTGGTGGCGCCGGACGTCCTCGGCCACGAGCAACTCGACGGGGAGCGTCGACCGGTTCGCCGCCGCCTTGAGCGCCGCCTCGAGGCCGCGGTCCCGCAGCAGCGGCGGGTAGATCCCGTGGGCCAGCTCCCGTAGCTCCTCCAGGGTGTCCTGCACGTCGCCCCGGAGCTGGTCGAGCATCTCGTCGGCCGTCGCCCGGTCGGCGTCGATGAGCTGCTTCACCAGACCGACCTTCACCGCGAGGGCGACCAGGTGCTGCTGGGCCCCGTCGTGGAGGTTGCGTTCGATCTGGCGCCGGGACTCGTCGGCCGCGGTGACGATGCGGAGGCGGGAGGCGGCCAGCTCCTGGTTGCGCTCCTCGAGCTGCTCGAGCGACGCCTGGAGGGCCGAGTCGAGGCGGACGTTGTGCAGGGCCAGGCCCACCTGGCGGGCCAGCTCGGCGAGGACCCGGTCGTCCTCGTCGGTGAACGGCGGGTCGTCGCGGCGGCGCTCGACCACGATCAGGCCGAGCAGCTCCCCGAGGTGGGCCACCACGGCGGCCCGGACCTGTCGATCGTCCCGTCCGGCCAGCAGCCCCGGCATCCAGATCTGCAGCCAGGCGTTGCCCTGCACGTGCGCCCGGGTGGCCACCCCGAGCTCCTCGCCCTGCAGGCTCAGGTGGGCCACACCCCGGTCCGGCACCGAGACGGCCCGGTCGAGGGTGCCCGCGGACCCGGTCCACACCTCCGACGCCGTCAGCGCCAGGCTCTTCTTCAGCGACTCGGCGAGCTGCAGGAGCAGCTCGTCCATGGGGACGGCGCGGGACATGCGCCCGGCGAAGGTCTTGATGGCGTCGTCGGGGCGGTGGCGTTCGCCGTAGACGCGCTGGTTGGCGACCTCCTCGAGGCGGTGGCGGGCCGGGAACGCCAGGACGGCACACACCCCGGCGGCGAGCATCGACAGGACCAGGACCGAGCGTTCCTCGGCCTCCGGCACACGGCCGAGACCGACGACCACGAAGAGGTAGACCGCCTCGACCAGGGCCAGGAGCCCCACCACGACGACGGTTCGGACCAGGACCCGGTCGATGACCGTCAGGAGCTTGGGCACGGTCGACGCGGCGAACGCGCCGGGAACGACCACGCTGGCCGCGATCGTCACCATCCCCGGCCGGTCCGGCCAGTCCAACAGCACGTCGAGGAGCACGACCAGGCCCCCCACGGACGCGGTCAGCACGACACCCCAGCCGATCCACTGCAGCCGGGCGCGGTCGGCGGCCGAGGCCTTCCGGCATCGGCTCAGGTAGCCGACCAGGCCGATCGCCCCGGCCACGAGAGCCGCGAGCAGGTACGGGAGGACGGGCAGCTCAGCGGGCTCGGGGCCGATGGCGATGCCGAGGGCCACACCGGCGAGATAGCCCAGGCCGACGGTCAGGCGGGCCCCAGGCGAGCGAAGGGATCCGTCGGGCACGGCCAGCGCCAGGTGCAGCGCCACCGCCGGGATCAGCGCGGTCAGCACCGACCGGGCCAGCTCGAACTGGTCGTCACCCGACCACACCGACGCCGACGTGTAGAGCGCCGCCCCCAGCACCAGCGTGAACAGCCCCATGAGCAGAGCCAGGGGACTCTGGGGCAGGCGGCGGGCGACGACGACGGTGCCGAGGGCCCAGGCCAGGACCACCGCCGCGCTCGACCCAGTACGCGACGCCGCCGTGGTCGGCCGCCCCCAGGGCGCCAAGCACCATCCCGCCGATCCCGAGCCCGAGCGCGGGCAACTGGAGGCTGCGCCCCGGCCCGGTCGCGGGCGACACTCGATCCGTGGCGGCCACGGTGGTACGGGTGGTGGACATCGTGTTCTCCGTCTACTCGGTTCGAAGGGTGGCGGCGGGGTGGGTCCGGGTGGCCCGGAGGCCGGGAACGAACCCGACCACCAGGGCAAGGGTCACGACGACGGCGGCGAGGAGGCCGAGGGCCAGGACCGGTGTGACCAGTTCGACCACCGCCCCGAGCCGCTCGGCGAGGACGGTCCAGGCCACCCGCCCCGCCACGAGGCCGATCGGTACGCCGACGACCAGGCCCACGAGGGCGATCAAGCCGGCCTGGACGGCGACGGCGGACAGCACCTGCCGGCGGGTGAAGCCCAGGGTGCGGAGCACCGCGACCTCCTGCCGACGGGAGCGCACGGCCGATACGAGCGCGTGGACGACCGTGAGGGCGATGAGGGCCGCCAACAGGGCGGTCAGCCACAGCGGTGTCGCCCGGACCCGCTCGAGGCTCTGGACGTCTGACGGCACCGACGGCGCCGCCACCGTGAGGTAGGCCGGCTCGGCCACCTCGATGTCGGCGACGACCGCCTCGACGGTGCTCAGGTCGTCGGCCTCCACCACGACGCCGTAGGGGTCGAACGTCGGCCCCCAGGTCGTCAACACCTCGGACGGCGCGAGGACCCCTTCGCCCAGGGTGGTCTTGTCGGCCCCGCTGTAGGAGCCGATGGCCGGGAGCACCACGGTGCCCACCACGGTGAGCTCGGCCGAGTCCTCGCCGCGCCGGGCGGTCACCCGGTCACCGACGTCGACACCGAGCTGGTCCAGGGTCCGCACGCCGACCGCCACCTCGGTGGGCCCGACAGGGGGACGGCCGTCGAGGACCGTCGGCACGATCGGCCGGGCGGAGGGCTCGATCGACATCGCGGGCGAGGACCGACCCTCCAGGCGGAGCTGGCCGGGATAGAGCAGGCCGAACGCGTCGACCTCCTCGGCCGCGAGCAGGCCCTCGGTGACCGGCAGGTAGGCCTCCGCTGTCGCGTCCTCCGCGCCCTCCAGGGCCACCACCGCCGTCCAGGGTGTGCCGTAGTTGGTGGGGGTGTCCACGAGGTGGTTCAGGCTGGCGGAGAAGGCCAGCGTGGCCGCGATGAGGGCGATGCTGGTGGCCGCGCCGGCCAGCGTCGCCCGGGCCGGGACGCCGGCCCCGCCCCGGTCGAGGGCGAACCGGACGCCCGCCACCGTCGCCGGCGCGAGGCCGGACGCCGCGGCCCACGCCCCCGGCGCGGACGGGCTCGGCCGCAGCTCCCGTCGCCGGGCGGCCACGATCGCGGGCCGGACGGCCACCGCGACGAACACGAGGGCCACGGCCAGGCCGCCCAGGACCAGCACCGGCAGGTCTACCCGCAGGCCAGGATCGGGCTCGGCGTCCCGGGCCACGCCGACCGGCGCCAGCGGTGACGCAACGACGGCGACGGCGACGGCGAGCCCGGCCCCGACGACCGCGGCCAGGGCGATGCGGGTGATCCCCAGCGCCGCTCGCTGTGGCCGGGTCACCCCCAGCGCCGCCATCGGCGCCAGGGCCACGGCATCGGCCTGGAGGCGACGGGATATGGCCTGGCCCACGATGACCAGGGCCACGATCGCGGCGAGGGCCGAGAAGATCCCGAGGGCGGCGACCTGCGGGGCCACGGCCCGCTCGGCTTGGTTCTCTATCCCGCTGCGGGACTGGAACGCGATGGACTCCTCGGGCACGAGGGCCTCGACAGCGGCCTGGAACTGGTCCTCGTCGGCCCCGGGGCGAAGCCGGGCGAGACCACCCCAGAACAGGATCGCGGGGTCGTAGGAATCGACGAAGGCAGGGCCGAGCATGATGCTGCCGTCGGCGAAACCCTCGTCGACGACGATCTCGTCGAACGGGTCGCCGATGCCGACCACCTCGAGGTCGACGAGCGACCCTGTCGACGGATCGTTGTAGTAGTCGACCCCGTCCTGCACGGACCCCGCGGCAAAGAGCCCGTCGAAGTCGTCGAAGTCAAGGAGTCGGCTCGGGATCTCGTCACCCACCTCCAGGCCCAGCTCCGCGGCCGCCACGGAGGACACGAAGGCCTCGTCGGGTGCATCGAGGGCCGGAAAGCGTCCCGCCCGGATGAGCGGGCGACCGAACTCGTATCCCCACTGACCGTCACTGGCGAACGTCCCGGGGCCGCTGTCCAGATCCTCCATGGTGTCGATCGTCCGGGGGGTGATGGCGATGCCGTCGACCCGGGCGACATGGTCGACCATGGGCAGCGCGGCGACCTCTTGGAGGCGCAGTCGGCTGTCCGACGTATCGGGGTTGACCAACATGTCCCAGGCCTCGGTGTCCTCGAGCAGGCGGTCGAACGCCGTGTCCGTGCGGCGGTAGGCCTCCACCCCGGTTAGCACGGCTCCACCCGCCAGGCCGATGATGAGGGCCAGCCCCACGAGCCCGCGGGCGCCCGACCGTCGGGTGGCACGCAGGAGCGCGAAGAGCGACGCCATCACTCGGCCCTCAGGACGGCCGCGGGTGGGCGACGACCCGCCCGCCAGGCGGGAACGAGGCCGACGACCACGGCCACGGCGACGCCGACAGCGGTCACCGTCATCAGTGCGGCGGCCGGGACCGTTGGCGCGTCGACGATGCCGAGGTCACCGACCTCGACCCGCCAGGTGAGGCGACCGGCGACGATCCCGAGCGGCACCCCGATCAGCGTCCCGACCACGACGATCGCCGTGGAGCACGTGACCACAGCCCGGCGGACCTGGCGGCGCTGGAAGCCCAGCGAGCGGAGCGTGGCGAACCCGCGGCGGTGACGCCGGCCGGCCACGGCCAGGGCGTGGACGAGGCCGACCAGGCCGAGCAGGGCGAAGAACGCGGCCAGCGCGACGAAGAGCCCACGCAGTTCGTCGAGGTGGACCAGGCGTCCCGGCGGGTTGGGACGGGCGTAGGCCGGGTACGAGATCCCGTGCTGCTCCTCGAGCCGGGCCTCGAGGGCCGTCTGGTCGGCCCCCTGGGCGTAGGTGAGCACCAGCGAGCGCTCAGCGTCGGGGGCCAGGTCCGTCATCCCCTCGCTGGTCAGCCAGGCACTGGTCGAGCCGGTGCTGTCGAACTGCGGCATCGCGGCCCGGCCGACGACGACCAGCGCCCGCGGATCGCCCTCGCTGGTCGTGGTCTGGACCGTGTCCCCGATCGTCACCCTCTCCAGCGTCCGGGCCCCGAGGGCCACCTCACCGGTGCCGGTCGGGGCCCGGCCGTCGACCACGACAAAGCCCATGGATCCCTTGGCCACGTCGATGGCGAAGCCGTCGATGCTGGAGCCGTCCAGCGCGACACTGCCCTGCTGGAGCACGCCGACGGCCGTCAGGTCCTCCTCGGCCGTCAACGCCTCCAGGGTCGCCTGGGGGTCCTCACTGTCGAGGTCGGGCTTGGCGGACCACGCCCACCCGAAGCGCTCTGGGCGGTCGACCACCGCGGTCAGTGAGGACGCCAACACCGCGACGGCGCACACCCCCGCCACCGCCACACCGATGCCGACCACGGCGGTGCGCATGGTGGCCCGACCCCGACCGCGCTCGTCGGCCATCGCGAGGCCGACGACGAAGGCCGGCGCGCCGCCCGCTCTCGCCGCCAGGCCCGCGGTCACCGAGGCCCGCTCCGGCGCCTCGACCCGACCCGCGGCCCGGCGGGCGGCGAGGTGCCCCGTGAGGACGACCAGCAGGACGAGGACGAACGCCCCGATGCCCAGGGCCACGGCATCGACTCGGAGGCCAGGGTCCGGCTCGGCCCGTCGGGCCACGCCGAGCGGAAAGCGCGAGGACACGGCCACCGCCCCGGCCACGCCCAGGAGGGCGCCGACGACACCCGCGGCGGCCAGGGGCAGGGTGACCGCCAGCGCCCGTTGGGCCCGCGTCAGGCCGATGGCACTGAGGACCGATCCGACCCCACCCGCGCCCTCCACCTGGCGGAGCACGGCCTGGATGACCGCGACGAGGCCGCCGACGCCGGCGACCAGGGCGAACGCGACGAGGGCGATCACCGCGATGTCGACCGCCGACCGCACGCTGTCGAAGAACTCGGTCTCGATCGAGCCGCCCGCGACCTGCTGGGCGCCCGGAGCCGCTCGGCGGGCGGCGGCCGTCATGGCCTCGTCCGACGGGCCCGCCCCCTCCTCGTAGTGGGCGGCGACGACCACGCCGACCGCGCATGACCCATCGAGGCTCTGCGCCAGGGCCGGCCCACCCACAAGGGTCGGGCCGGATTCGATGTCGCTGCCCTGGAGCTCCTCGAGCCGCCGGACCTCACCGACCACGCGCAGGTCCACCGCCGGGCCGTTGAATCCCTGGAAGTCGTCGTTCAGCAGGCCCTGGCAGTCGGCGGGACTGAAGGTCCCCGCCTGGAAGCGGTCACCAGTGTGGAGGTCGAGGCGGTCGACGGCCTGTTCACTGATCACGACCTCGTCCGCAGCCTCGGGGTCCGGCAAGCGCCCGTCGAGCAGGAACGGGCGGTCGATCGCCTGAAAGGCCGCGTCGTCATACGGCACCAGCAGGCTCACGTCGATGTCGAAGAGGGCATCCGTCGAGTAGATCCCCGCCGCGCCCACCTCGGTGACGCCGTCGAGGGCCGACACCTCAGCCGTCAGCACCGGGGCGACGGGTTCACCGAGGGTGAAAGCGAACGCCTCCCCGTCCCGCGCGGAGGTCGCCTCCCGGAGACGATCAGGGGCGCTCGCCGTCCGCCGGGCCCCGGCCACCGACGAGAAGACGGCGGTGCCGACGAGGCCGACGATCAGGGTCAGGCCCAGTAGGGCCAACCCCCGACGCCGGGCCTCACCTTTGGCGACGAGCAGGACGGCCCGCACAGGTTCGGTGGCCGGCCTCGGCCGTCGGTACGGAGGCTCAGCCCGCGGGGACGGGGGCGGCGGTCGACGACTCCTCGTCGACCTTGCCGTCCCGCATCCCCACGATGCGGTCGGCGCCCTCCGCCACCTCGTCGCTGTGGGTGACCATCAGGATGGTCTGGCCGTCGGCGTGGAGGCGGCGGAAGAGCTCCAGGACCTCCTGGCCGCCATCGCTGTCCAGGGCCCCGGTGGGCTCGTCGGCCAGCACGAGGGTCGGCTCGTTGGCCAGGGCCCGGGCGATGGCCAGCCGCTGGCGCTGCCCGCCGGACAGGACCGCCGGCGTCTCACCGGACTTGTCCCCCAGCCCGAGGAGGTCGAGCAGGTCCCGGGCCCGGGTCTCGGCCGCCTTGCGCTTGGTGCCGGCGATCATGGCGGGCAGGACCACGTTCTCGAGGGCGGTCATGCCCTCCAGCAGGTTGAAGAACTGGAAGACGATCCCGATGTGGCGGCGTCGCATGCGGGCCAGCCAGTCCTCGTCCTGGCCGGTGATCTCCTCCTCGGCGATGAGGATCGTGCCTTCGTCGGCGATGTCGAGGCCGGCCACGAGGTTGAGGAGCGTCGACTTGCCGCAGCCCGAGGGACCCATGATGGCCACGAACTCGCCGGCGATGACCTCCAGCTCGACGCCGCGCAGCGCCCGGACCGGAGCCAGCTCCGCCTCGAACGTCTTGCGGACGCCCCGTACGTCCAACACGGTGGCCCCCGGGCTCACGCCGGGCTCGTCCGTCGGATCGATCGCCCCGAGAGCGCCGTCGTCTTCAGTCATGCTGTTTCCTCCTGTGGACATCAGTCTGCTGCCTCCGGCGGGCCCAGTCGGTAGGCCGTCACTTCGGACTCGCGGCCCTTGACGGCCTGCGGCGGGAGTTGCTCGAGCTCGGGCGGGTCGGTCAGACCCTCCACGGTGGCCTCGCTGAGCACGGTGGTGCCCGCCGGGCGGGCGATGCTCTCCAGACGCTGGGCCAGGTTCACCGTGTCGCCCACGACCGTGTACTCGAGGCGCTCGTCGCTGCCCAGCAGGGCGGCGGCCACGTCGCCCGAGGACAGGCCGATGCCGAGGCCGAAGGCGGCCAGGCCCTCGTCGGCCCACGTGACGTTGACCACGTCCTGGCGCTCGTGCATGGCTCGCGCGGCCCGCAGGGCCCGGTCGGCGTGGTCCTCCTGGGGGAACGGCGCCCCGAAGACGGCCATGACGGCGTCGCCCACGTACTGCATCACCGTGCCCTCCTCGCCGAGGATGGCGTTGTTCATCTCCCGGCGGTGGGTGCGGAGCTGGCCGGCCAGCGTGGTGGGATCGGCGTGCTCGGCGATGGTCGAGTAGCCCCGGACGTCGGACATCAGCACGGTGACGGTCAGGCGCTCCGTGCGGTCGACGGCCCCGCTGTCGGTGCGCAGCTTCTCGGCCAGGCCGCCGGGGAGGAACCGGCTGAGGGTCTCGCCCTGCTCCTCGCGGTCGACGATCGCGGACTGCAGCAGGCGGAGGCGCTTCAAGGCCCCCTCCCGCCCGGCGCTGGCCCCCTGGGCCAGCTTCAGGAGCACGGCCTCGACGGCGTCGTTCACCGACGCCGGGCTCCGGCCCTGGCTGGCGGCGATCGCCTTTATGGGCCGCCCCTGGGCCACCTGGGTGAGCAGGTCGTCCTCGTCCTCGGTCAGCTCGCCCTCGACGCGGACGGGGTTGACCAGGGCCTGGACGATCTCGGGGTCGAGCATCGAGCCACCGGTGGCCACCTCGCGGACGGCCCGAGCCAGCCGGTCACCGTCGCTGACCCGGTCCTTGAGCAGGTAGGCGTAGCCCGCCGCCCCCTCCTCGAGCAGGGCGATGGCGTAGTCGGGGTCGTCGTACTGGGACAGGATCACGATGCCGGTGCCGGGGTGGCGCTTGCGCACCTCCTTGGAGCCGACGATGCCCTCGTCCTGGAAGTTGGGCGGCATCCGGATGTCGGAGACGACAACCTGGGGGTGGGCCGCGGTGGCGCCCTCCACCAGCCCGTCGTAGTCCTCCGCCGTCCCCACCACCTCGATGTCCTTCTCGATCGAGAGGAGGGCCTTGACCCCCTCCCGCACCAGGGTGTTGTCGTCGGCGAGGAACACCGTGATGCGGTCCCCGTCCATCGGGTGTCATTGAGTCGCGGATCGGCGCCGTCCGCAAGGGGGAGGACCTTCCGCCCGTGGGTGGTGCCAGCACCCCGTCCGCCCCGCGGCTCACACCCTGGCCGCCACGGCCTGGCCGCGGTCCACTCGTCCCGACGAAGGACAACCGACGAGGAGGGAAGATGCGTGCGAAGATCACGGCGGCCGCGCTGACCACGGTGCTGGCGCTGGGCCTGGTCGCCTGCGGCGACGACGACGGTGACGAGGCCGGCTCCGAAGCAGCGGGCGACACGACGACCACGACCGAGGCCGGTCTCGGCACCGAGGCCTGCGACGCCGTCCTGGGCGTGGGCACCGCCCTGACCAGCGGACCCGACGGCCCGCCGACCCCCGAGTACCTGGAGGGTGAGCTCCAGCCGGCCCTGGACGCGGTGGTCGCCAGTGGGGTCGAGGAGCTGGCCGCTCCGGCGGCGGACCTGCAGGGCGCCATCGACACCGCGCTCGAGGGGGAGCGACGCCGAGGAGGCCGCGTTCGGCGCCTACAGCGAGATGGCCGCCGCGGTCCACACCGGGTGCGGCTACGAAGCCGTCGACGTGAGCGCCGTCAACTACGCCTTCGTCGACCTGCCGGCGACCTTGGCTGCGGGCACGACCAGCTTCGCCCTCACCAACGACGCGGACGAGGAACACGAGATGGTCCTCTTCCGGCTGGCCGACGGCGAGACGCGGACCCCCGAGGAGCTGCTGGACCTCCCGGAGGCCGAGGCGGAGGAGGCGGTGACCTTCTCGGGCGTCACCTTCGCCGGCCCCGGCGAGACCGGGTACGTGGCCGCTGAGCTCGAGGCGGGCGCCTACTTCGCCGTCTGCTTCCTCCCGGTCGGCGGCGGCGAGGACGGCCCCCCGCACTTCACCGAGGGCATGCTCACCGAGTTCGAGGTGACCTGACCGTCCTTGGGTCTCCCCGACCTGGCCCCCGGCTCGGACGCGCTCCCTGCGCCCGGACCGGGGGCCGGAACGCGTTTAGGCTCGGGCCGTGATCGAGGTGGCGAACGAACCGGCGGTGGTGCTGGTCTGTGTCGTGCTGGCGTCGGCCCTCATCGTGGCCGAGGTGGCGCTGCCGACCTTGGGGCTGGCCGGGTTCACCGGCGCCGTTCTGATCGCGGTCGCCGCCGTGGGGATCAACGACGGCGGGATGGAGTGGTGGCCGCTGTCGCTGGCGGCGCTGGCCGTGGGCTTCTGGAGCGTGATGATCGCCCGGCGGTCGACCAGCACGGCCCAGCAGGCCATCGCCGTCGGGCTGTTCACCGTGGGCTCGGTGTACTTCGGGGTGCTCGAGGAGCGACCCCCTCACCATCGTGCTCGCCCTGCTCGGCGCCGCCGGCCTCGCCGCCGGGTTCCCGGTGCTGCTCGAGCGCTCCACCCGCCTGCTCAACGCCCAGCCCGAGGTCGGCATGGAGGCCTTCGTCGGACGACCCACCCACGTCACCGCCTGGGCGGGGACCGAGGGCAGCGTCCAGCTCGAGGGCGCGTTCTGGAACGCCACGGGGCCCGGGGACCTCGCCGTGGGCGACGAGGTCGTCATCATCGGCTACGAAGGGATGCAGCTCACCGTGCGTCGACCGACGCCCGATCCGGGAGGGATGCCGATGACCGTGCCGCAGAAGGACAACCACTGATGGCCGCTGTCGGTGCGGTGCTGCTGGTCCTCGCCGTCCTCATCCTGCTGTTCCTCGCCTCCTCGGTGAAGATCGTCCTGGAGTACGAGCGGGCCGTCATCTTCCGCCTCGGGCGCTGTGTAGGAGCCAAGGGTCCGGGGGTCTTCTTCATCATCCCGATCATCGACAAGATCCGCCGGGTCAACCTGCAGATCGCCGCCGTGCCGGTCGCCTCCCAGGCCGTCATCACCAAGGACAACGTGACCATCACGGTCGACGCCGTGGCCTACTTCCAGGTCGTCGACCCGCTGGCATCGGTCATCAAGATCCAGAACTGGTACCAGTCGGCCCAGCTCGTGGCTCAGACCACCCTGCGCTCGATCATCGGCCGCCACGAGCTGGACCAGATGCTCTCCGAGCGGGACCGCATCAACAGCGAGCTGCAGCTGGCCCTGGACACCCAGACCGAGGCCTGGGGCATCAAGGTCGGCCGGGTCGAGATCCGTGACGTCGGCCTGCCCGATCAGATGCAGCGGGCCATGGCCCGTCAGGCCGAGGCCGAACGGGAACGGCGGGCCAAGATCATCGCCGCCGAGGGCGAGCTCCAGGCCTCCCAGAAGCTGAGCGAGGCGGCCAACGTCATCAACGCCTCTCCCGGCGCCCTGCAGCTCCGTCAGCTGCAGACCATGGTCGAGATCTCCGCCGAGAACAGCTCCACGATCATCTTCCCGATCCCCATCGAGATCATGGGGGCCATCTCGGCCCTGACCAACACCCTCAGCGGGGGCAAGACGCCCACCGCGCCGACGGTGGCCCGCGACGTCCCTGCCGTGGACGAGACCCCGATGACGGTCGCGGAGACCAATGCCCTGCCCGACGTCGAGATCCCCCCCGCCGACATCCCCCCGCCCCCCACCTGATTCACCCACCCTGATCCAACGCCGATTTGTCACGCTGAGCGTGACAAATCGGCGCCAGAACAGATCGGTCCGGGTGATCAGAGGATGATCGTCTCGCCCTCCCGGGCGATGGTGACGTCCAAGCCCGGAGGGGCCAGGTCACACAGGCGCTCGACGTCGTCATCCACCCGCACCGGCGAGTGGTGGAAGAGCACGAGGCGGCCGACGGCGGCGGCCTCGGCCAGGCGGTAGCAGTAGTCGACGGTGGCGTGGCCGTAGGCCTCGGCCACGGCCAGCTCGGTCGCGGTGAACTGGGCGTCGTGGACGAGCACATCCGCGCCCTGGGCCAGGTCGAGGATGGCCTCGTGGAGCGGTCCGTGACCGTCGTCCCCCGGGCCCATGGCCTGCGGGCCGTGGTCCGAGGCGTAGACCACGCTGGCGCCGGCGGTGTCGACGATCCGGTAGCCGAAGGTCCGCCCACCCTTGTGGGGCAGCTCGACGGCGGTGACCTCGAAGCCCTCGATGACGTGCTCGCCCTCCTCCAGCGTGGCGAAGGTCCAGGCGCCCTGCAGGCCCTCGGGCCGGATCGGGAAGTGGGGCGGGGCCATCGAGCCGGCCAAGACGTCGACCGCCGAGCGGCCGTCCTGCTGGTCGGGCATCAGAAGCTGGACCTGGGCGCCGGGCTGGTCGCCGGAGCCGAAGAAGGGCAGGCCCTGGGCGTGGTCCCAGTGGAGGTGGGTGAGCAGCAACGTCCCCCGGAAGGGTGCCCCCTCCAGCCGGGCCGACAGGCGCTGCAGGCCCGTGCCAGCGTCCAGCACCAGAGAGGGCGTGTCCTCGCCCGAGCGCGTCAGCGCCACACAGGACGTGTGCCCGCCCACGCGCACGAAGTCGGCGCCCGGGGCCGGAGTGGAGCCACGAACGCCGCAGAAGAGGATCTCCACCAGGCCCGGTCTACCCCTCTTCCTTCCGGTGCCCCTCGCTCAGCTCGGCCAGCGCGATCTCGTCGACCTGGTCGCCCCGGGCGGCGGCCACCCGGCAGCGGGTGCGGGCCTTCACCGTGGAGGTGCGCAGGCCGCCTTCCAGCACGGCCCGCTCGCCCAGGATGGCGCCGGGCCCGAACTCGGCCAGCACCTCGCCGTCGACGTCCACGTCGACCACGCCGTCCAGCAGCAGGAAGACCTCGTCGCCGGCCTGCCCCTGCTCGGTGAGCAGGCCGCCTTCCGGGACGGTGCGGATCTCGGGCTTCTCGCCGCCCCGCATGATCGTGGCGGCCAGCTCCCGCTCGAGGGCGGTCTCCACCGCGGTGACCAGCGCCGGCGAGTCCTGGTCACCCCACGGCGTGTGCTTGCCGAAGGCGTGGCGGAACCACTCCGAGAAGTCGGCCAGCCCGACCTTCGCCGCCAGGGCGCCATCGGCGTCGTAGACCCAGTGGCGGGGGAACTTCGAGGCCCCCACCAGCTCGTGCTCCGAGGAGCCGTCGGCCCGGATGGTCAGCTTCAGCGTGGTCCAGACCACAGGGGCCAGGAACTGGACGAACGGCGGATGGTTCACCCGGCGGGGCGACGGCAGCCCGGTGCGACCGCCGACGGTCTGGACGAAGGTGGCAGCGTCGCCGTCGATGACCGGGTCCTCCTGGATCGTCGGCAACGAGATCGGCTGGAACACCGCCGCCTTCTTGCCCACCCGCACCGTGGTGGAGTTCAGGTACAGCCCCCCCGTGTAGGCGGCGCCGGTGATGCTGCCGTCGTCCCCGACCTCGATGGAGGCACTCAGGCGGTTGGCGAACCGGTAGCGGTCCTCCTTCTTCCACTCGTCCAAGTCGCCGAGGGAGTCCGGCAACGGGTCGTCGTAGTGGGTCACCCCCGAGTCGAACACCGTGCTGTTCACGGGGCCCGTCACGGCCTCCGAGGGGATCCAGGACACCGTCGTCACTGCCGATTCGATGCGCATCGCACGCCTTTCGCTCGCCGTACCCCGAAGGTACGCCGAGCGGCGGCCGCAGTAGAAGGGGGCTGGCCTTCACCCCTGCGGGGTGGTGGCACCACTCCCGAGAGCAGCGTTCAGCGGCAGTCCCGCAGGGCTCTGCGCCTCCACGACCGCCGACGAAACGTCCGTCCTTCCGTATGTGGGCAGACTTTGCCGGAGGTATTGGAACCAACTTCTCCTCCATGACGTCAGACGGCGCGCACGGGCCGACGCTGCACTGGAGCCGAGTTGGTCGTGGTGGAGATAGGTGACGGCACCGCCGGGAGCGATCTCTGCGCAGGCCCGACCGCGGTGGTCGATCGGCGGTGCTCAGCCCAGCGCAGCCGCTACGGCGGCGCCGGTCGGCTCCGCGTTGAGGTAGGGCTCGGGGGCGTGAGCCCGGTGGCCGTTGTCGACAAGGACGTCCTCGACCTTGGGGCCGAAGGTGTCGGCGAGGGGGATGGCGGCAGCCTTGTCCCCCACGGCTCGGACGTTGACCCAGCGCTCCACGCCGGGCCAGGCACCGACGCCGTCGACCGGCGCGGGGTCGAGCATCCCCAGGGTCATGGGTGAGGCCAGCGGGGAGCCGAGGGTCACGAACGTGTGCACGGCCCAGTCCGGGTGGTTGCAGAGCGCCATGTAGGAGAGGACCGAGCCGAGGGAATGGGCCACGATCACCCGGGTATCCGCATTGACCAGGGGCTCCAGCCGCGCCCGGAGGCGGTCCCGGAGGTCGGGCTCGGTGGCCATGACCGTCACCATGTCGACCGTGCGGTCGAACACGGCGTCACCGGCCGCCTGCCCCAGGGCGGCCACTGCGCCGTCCCCGCCCAGGTCGCTCAGGCTCTCGGCGATGCCGGCCCGGGACCGCTCGAGGCGGGCCTCCGCCTCGGTGCCCGGGTGGCGCCGGAACAGGTCGCCGTAGAAGCACACGTCGACGTCGTGGTCCTCGATCTCGACCCCGTGGTGCCACAGGCCGTCCCGGAGCGCCGGGAGCCAGCGGGCCTTCAGCTCGTTGGGCCCCCACAGCTCGTTGAACGCCCCGTGCACCATCACGATGCGGGCCATCAGGCGTCCTCCCGTCGGTGACCTTCGGCGATCTCGGCGAGGGCGGTGTGGTCGATGTCCTCGGACCGGGCCACGGCGACCCGGGCCCGAGTGACAGCCCGCAGCGTGGCGGTGCGGGTCCCACCCTCGAGCAGGGCGCGCTCGCCGAGGATGGCACCGGGGCCGACCTCGGCCACCAGCTCGCCGTCGACCTCGACCCGCAACACGCCGTCGAGGAGGAGGAAGACCTCGTCGCCGGCGCTGCCCTGCTCGGTGAGGAGGTCGCCCTCCTTCAGGGCCCGGGTCTCGGGCCGGGCATCGCCCCGCATGATCCGGCCGGCCAGCTCCCGCTCCAGCGCCGTCTCCACCTCGGTGACGAGGGCGGGTGAGTCCTCGTCGCCCCAGGGGGTGTGCTTGCCGAAGGCGTGGCGGTACCACTCGCTGAACTCGGTCAGGCCCGCCTTCTTCTCCAGGCGGCCCTCGGCGCCGTAGACCCAGTGGCGGGGGAAGTCGCTGGCCCCGGTGAGGTGGTGCTCGCTGGTGCCGTCGGCATGGATGGTGAGCTGCAGGGTGGTCCACACCACCGGTCCCTTGAGCTGGAAGAAGGGCGGGTGGTTGACCCGGCGGGGCGACGGCAGGCCGGGCTGGCCGCCCACGGTCTGGGTGAACCGGGCCCAGCCGTCACCGACCTCGGGGTCGGCCTGCAGCGTGGGCAGGGCGTAGGGCTGGAACACGATCTCCCGCCGGCCGAAGCGGAGTCGGGTGGCGTTCAGGAAGAGCCCGCCCGTGTACTCGGCGCCCGGACCTCGCCGTCGACCATGTCGATGGCGGCGGCCAGCCGGTTGGCGAACCGGAACCGGTCCTCACCCATCCAGGCCCCCAACGGCGGCAGGTCCCCGATGTCGTCCGGTGGCGGCTCGTCGTAGTGGGTCACGCCCGAGTCGAAGATGGGCTTGTTGAGTGGTCCCGTCACCGCCTCCGACGGGATCCACGAGATCGTCGTCACCGCTGCCTCGACCCGCATCGACCCTCCTCTCCTCGTCGTCTCCCGACGGTAGACCCGCCGGCGATGCCACCGCATCGCCTCCAGGTCCAGCGCCAGAGGGCGCCGCGGCGGCCCACCGCCCGCCGCCGGAGTAGCCGGGCCCGAACCGCGATCTACGCTCGGGCCCTCATGGCTGAACACGCAGGGCTCACGGGCCAGGTCGCCCTCGTCACCGGTGGCACCCGGGGCATCGGTCGGGGCATCGCCGAACGGCTGGTGGCCGAGGGCGCCGCTGGTCGTGGTCTGCGGCCGCAGCGAGCCCGACGACCTGCCCGAGGGCATCACGTTCCTCACCGCCGACGTGCGGGACGCCGAGCAGGTGGACGCCGTCGTCGACGAGATCGTGGCTGCCCACGGCCGGCTCGACCTCGTCGTCAACAACGCCGGCGGCGCCCCCTACGTCGACTCGGCTACGTCCTCGCCCCGCCTCACGACCTCGATCCTGGCCCTCAACCTGGCGGCACCGTTCTTCGTCGGTCAGGCCGCCAACCGGGTGATGCAGGCCCAGGACGAGGGCGGGGTGATCGTGAACATCGGCTCGGTGAGCGCCTCCCGACCCTCGCCCGGCGCCGCGGTCTACGGCGCGGCGAAGGCCGGGCTGTGGAACATGACCCAGACCCTGGCCATCGACTGGGCCCCGAAGGTGCGGGTCAACTTCGTGGCCGCCGGGATGATCGAGACCGAGCAGGCCGAGGCCGTCTACGGCGACCGGGCCACCATCGACCGGGTGGCGGCGACGGTGCCGCTCGGGCGGATGGGGACCCCCGCCGACGTGGCCGGCGCCGTCGTGTTCCTCGCCTCACCCGGCGCCGCCTTCATCACCGGGTCCAGCCTGGTGGTCGACGGCGGCGGCGAGGTGCCCCGGGCCCAGCCCGCCGTCAGCGGTCGCTGAGCAGAGGTCCGACCATGCACCTCGAGGCCGCGAACGGGCTGGTCGTCGAGGTCGCCGACGACGGGACGGTTCGCATCGGCTGGGGTGAGCCCGACTGGTTCGGCCCCGGTCGGGCCACCGTCGAGGCGTCGGGTCTCGGCCCCGGTCCGGTCCCGTGGGCCGACGACCTCGGGTGCCGCCCAGGCCGTCGTCGTGGCCGACGGCGCCGTGCGCTGCTCGGTGCGGGCCTACGCCGACGCCCCGATGCTGGTGTTCCGGATCGAGGCCACGACCGACCTGTCGGGCCTCGCCACCGGCGCCTTCGACCAGCCGTCGGTCGGCTGGCCCGTCTTCACCCCCGGCGAGCGGGTCGACCGGTGGCGTGGCCGACGGCACCCGGGCCCTCGCCTTCCAGCACTGCGAGTTCGGGCTGCCCAGCCAGGCCGGTGCCGACCTCGACGGCTTCTTCCTCCTCCCCCACCGCCCGCCCACGGGCTGGCCGCTGCTCCTCGCCGCCCCCGACGGCCGCACGCTGCTCGTCGCGCCACTCGACAACTTCCACGAGCAGGCCATCGGTCTGAACGGCGGCACCGTCCGCTGCGGCTGGCACGGCGACCTCGAAGCGGCCCACGCCGGCTTCGCCACCGAGCTGTTGGTCCTCGCCGGCGACGGGCCCCGGACCTGCCTCGACGCAGTGGGGCCGGCTGCTGCTCGAGCGGGCCGGCACCGTGCGGCCCGGGCCGTTGGGCCGACGCCCTCGCCTCCCGGCCGTCGTACTGGACCGACAACGGCGCCGCCTACTGGTACCGCACCGAGCCGGGCCACGACCCGGCGGGCTCGGTCGTCGCCGCGGTCGACGACCTGCGCGACGGCGGCGTGCCCCTCGGCAGCGTCCAGCTCGACTCGTGGTTCTACCCCCACGTCGACCGCCGCCCCTTCGACACCGACGAGTGGGTCGTACCCCCTTCGGCGATGGTGGCCTGGGAGACCCGGCCCGACGTCCTGCCCGACGGCATCGCCGACCTCCGCCGTCGCCTCGGTGACCCGCCGCTGGTCGCCCACATCCGCCACCTCTCAGCCGAGGCCCCCATCGCCGACGAGGTCCCGGTGGCCACCGACGGCCCGTACGCCGTGCCCACCACGCCCGAGGCCTACGAGCGGTGGCTGGACCAGTGCCTCAGCCTGGGGCGTCGAGACCTTCGAGCACGACTGGCTGGTCGAGGTCTTCTTCGGCGTCCGCTGGCTCCGGGCCGCCCCCGGGCGGGCTCGGGCCTGGCAGGAGGGGATCGACCGGGCGGCCCGGGACCGGGGCATCACCCTCCAGTGGTGCATGGCCACCCCCGCTGACCTCGCCCAGACCGTCACCCTCACGCAGGTGACCTCGGTGCGCACCAGCGGCGACCACGGCTACATCGCCACGCCAGGACAGCTGTGGGCCTGGTTCTGCACCACCAACGCCCTCGCCCGCAGCCTCGGGCTGATGCCGTTCAAGGACGTCTTCCGGGCCGACCCCGAGGTGGCGGCGACAACGGCGAGCCCGAGGCCCTGCTCTCGGCCCTGTCGACCGGTCCCGTCGGCTTGGGCGACCGGGTCGGTCGGTCGGATCCCGAGTTGGCCCTCCGCACCTGCCGGGCCGACGGGATCCTGATCAAGCCCGACGTGCCGATCGCCGCCACCGACGAGTCCATGGTCGGCGGAGCCGCCTTCCGAGCCGAGCTGCTGGTCGCGGAGTGCTTCACCGACCACCCCGCCGGTCGGTGGGCCTACGTCGTCGGCCTCCACACCAACCCGGACGACGAGCCCGTCACCGGCGACATCGCCTTCGACCAGCTCTGGCGCCAGTGCGCCGGCCGGTGACGTCGTGGCCTGGGACTGGCGGGCCGGCACCGCGACCCGCCTGGCTGCCGACGCAACGTTGCCGGTCACGCTCCCGAAGGAGGGCTGGACCTACCTCGTGCTGGCCCCGGTGCTGCCCTCCGGCCTCGCCGTCATCGGCGACGCCACCTAGTTCGTCACCGCCGGCGACGCCCGGCTCGAGGTCACCGCCACCGCCACTGGCGCCCGGCTCGTCGTGAAGGGCGCCGGCGAGACTGTGACCATCACCGGCTGGGCCGAGCAGGCGCCGGTCGCCGGCGACCTGCCCGTCGTCCACGACGCCGCCACCGGGGTCTGGGCGATTGCGGTCGCCGTGCCGGAACGGGGCTGGGCGACCGTGGACATCGACGCCGGCTGACGACGCCCGTGCGCCCGGCCGTCTACCATCCGCGTCGACTCAGGAGGGCAGTCGTTTGCGGATCGTGGTGGTCGGGGCATCGAGCGGGCTGGGGCGGTGCATCGGCATCGGCCTCGCGCAACGGGGCGACCAGGTGGCGCTCCTGGCGAGGCGACGCGACCGGCTCGAGGGGGCGGCCGAGGAGGCCGGTGAGGGGACCCTGGCCATCGAATGCGACGTGACCGACGCGGCGTCCTGCCAAGCGGCGATCGACGAGGCGGTGGCCGGACTCGGTGGCATCGACGGCCTCGTCTACGCGCCGGGCATCGGCCCCCTGGTCCGCGTGGCCGACATGGACACCCACGCCTGGCAGGCGGTGTTCGCCACGAACGTCACCGGCGCGGCCGTGCTCACCGCCGCCGCCCTCCCCCACCTCGAGGCCGCATCCGGCACGGCCATCTACCTGTCGTCGGTGAGCGCGTCGATGACCCCGCCGTGGCCGGGACTCGGGGCCTACGCCGTGAGCAAGGCGGCCCTCGACAAGTTGGTCGAGGCCCTCCGCCAGGAGCACCCGACGGTGGGCTTCACCCGTTTCGTCGTCGGCGACTGCGCCGGGGGCGAGGGCGAGGGCATGACGGAGTTCGCCAGCGGCTGGGACAGTGAGTTGGCCATGGAGCTCGCTCCCATCTGGGTCGAGCGCAAGCTGATCAGCGGCTCGCTCATCGACGTCGACGAGCTGGTCACCGCGGCCCACAGCGTGCTGCAGGGCGGGGCCAGCCTGTCGATCCCGTCGATCACCCTCACCCCGAGGCCGGCTCCCGCCTCCGAGTGAGCGGGCCCTCGGCGAGGTCAGCCGAGGACGTCGCGGGCGCGGGCGACCCAGGCGTCGAGCTCTGGGGTGTCCTCCCATGCCGAGTCGAGCAGGTAGAGCGCCGGGGTCGGGCAGCTGCAGCCGATCTCGGACAGCAGGGGCTTCAGCGTGTGCTCCCCCGCCAGCGCGTGCTGCGGGCCGGCGCCCAGCATCAGGGCCACCGCGGTCAGCCCGTGGAGCTCCCCCGCGGCGAACTGGTCGAGGAAGAGCTTCAGCAGCCCGGTGTAGGTGGCCTTGTAGGTCGGCGAAGCGAACACCGCGAGACGGGCGTCCCGCAAGACCTGCTTGGCCGCCTCGACAGCCGGGTCACCCCACCCGAGCAGGGCGGGCCCGAGCTCAGCCACCTCGATCACGGCGTCGGGCGGTACCCCGGTCAGCCGCTCGACCACGAGCTCGCCCGCCTGCCGAGTGCGCGATCCCAGCTTCGGGTTGCCCACGACGACGACGCTCATGGCGTCGACACCGTCACCGCGACGCCCGCGTAGCGCACCATCCCCGTCACGACGTCGATGTCGTCCTTGTCGGTGAGGAGGTTCACGTTGGCGCCGTGGTGGCCGTGGGGCACCGAGACCGAGCCGCGCCGGATCGAGGCGTCGACCTTCGCCACACCGGTCATCGACCCGCGGGCCGTGCTGACCACGACCGGATGGCCGTCGACGACCTCCGCCGCGGCGGCGTCGTCCGGGTGGAGAATGACCTCCGGGGCCTCACCCAGGAAGTCCAGTGCGGCGTTCAGCTTCTTGGCCTTCGCGCAGGTGTACCCATGGGACAGCAGATGGTCGGCGTCGCCTCGCACCTTCACCACCCGGTCACCCTCGACCTCGACGACGATCCCGCAGACGGCCGTGCAGATCCGACAGAAGCTCTTGACGACGCGGCGCTCGCTGAGCTCGCCATCGACCACGGTCATGCGGCAAGCTCCTTTCCTCGATCGAGAACGGAATTCTGGCATGGAGCTGAACGAGGGTGAGGCGGCCGTCGCGCTCGACCCCGCCCGCGGCGGACGGATCGCCTCCCTGCGGGTCCTCGGTCACGAGCTGCTCGTCGCCGAGGCGGAGGTCGGCGGTGACCCGACGCTGTGGGGCTGCTACCCGATGGTCCCGTGGGCGGGTCGGGTCCGCGACGGCCGGTTCGACTTTCCGCGGCAGGACCCACCAGCTCCCCCTCGATGCGCCGCCCCACGCGCTGCACGGTGTCGGCTACCGCTCCGCCTGGGAGGTCACCGGGCCGAGCTCGCTGCGGTTGGACCTGGACGGCCTCTGGCCGCTCGGCGGGACGGTGACCCAGGAGGTCACGCTCACGCCGACGTCGTTGCGCCTGGCGATGACGGTGACCGCGGCCGAACAGGCCATGCCGGTCATGGCCGGCTGGCATCCGTGCTTCCGTCGCCGGCTCGACACGGGCGGTCCGGCCGGGTCTGGACGTTCCGGCGACCTCCATGTGGGAGCGAGATGACGTCGGCATCCCCAACGGTCGACAGGTCCCGGTGCCACCGGGCCCGTGGGACGACGCCTTCGCCGGGGTGGAGGAACCGAGGATCACCTGGCCCGACGAGGTCGAGGTCACCCTTCGGTCGACCTGCCCCGTGTGGGTCGTCTACGACCAGGACCCCCGCCTCGTCTGCGTCGAGCCCCAGACCGACGCGCCCGATGCGTTCAACCGGGAGCCGACGGTCCTGGAGCCGGGCGACCAGCTCGCCGCGTCGCTGGAGATCGGCTGGTCGCGGTCGAGAGAAATGTCGCCTTCACCGCGAACTTCGTTCTCTGACGCGAGCACCTCGGACGCATTCGGCCACCTCCACCGAGCGAGGACTGCCGGCGTCGATGCCGTGTCGTCGGACGACCGCCGACATCATCCACTGACAACAAGGAGCGACGCGATGCCCAAGGGCTACATCATCTTCACCGAGACCATCCATGACCCCGAGGCCATGAAGGTCTACAGCGAGGCGGCCGGCAAGGCCATCGCCGGTGGACCCAAGCCGCTGGCCGTCGACCGGCAGCCCGAGGTCCTCGAGGGCGAGTGGCCCGCCACCCAGACCGTGCTCCTCGAGTTCGAGTCCGTCGAGGCGGCCCGGGCCTGGTACGAGTCCGACGCCTACCAGGCCGCGGTCCCCCTCCGGCAGGCCGCCGCCGACACCGACGTCGCCATCCTCGCCGGCTTCTGAGGTGACCATCCGCACGCCGTAGGTTGGGGCGGTGGATCCAGGGCGGCGGCCGGTGATGGCCGATGTGGCGGAACGGGCCGGCGTCTCGGTGATGACCGTGTCCCGGGTCCTCAACGGGTTCCCGGGCGTGGCCGACGCGACCCGCCAGCGGGTCGAGGAGGCCGTCAGCGCCCTCGGCTACCGGGCCAACACGGCCGCCCGGGTCCTGGCCGGCGGACGGTCGCGGGCGCTGGGCGTGGTCGCCGTGGAGACCCTGCACTTCGCCCCGGCGCACATGCTCTACGAGATCGAGGCGGCGGCGACGGGCCGCCGGCCACGTCCTGAGCTTCGTCACGATGTCGCCGCGCACCGACGAGATGCCCGCCACGCTGGACCACCTCCGGGCCGCCCAGGTCGAGGGGGTGATCGTCATGGCCCCCATGCGCCCGGTCATCGACGCCATGGCCGACCTCGACGTCGACCTCCCGCTGGTCGTCGTCGGCGGCGATCCGTCCACCCGGATCTCGACGGTGACGATCGACCAGGAGGAAGGCGCCCGGATGGCGACGAGCCACCTCCTCGACCTGGGCCACCGGACGGTGCACCACGTCAGCGGTCATCCGGACTGGGTCGACGCCGTGGCCCGGGAGCGGGGATGGGCCGACGTGCTCCGGGAGCGGGGCGCGCCACCCGGCCGGCGGGTCGACGGCGACTGGAGCGCGCAGGGCGGCTACGAGGCCGGACGACTGCTCGCCGATGACCCCGACGTGACCGCGATCTTCGCGGCCAACGACCAGACCGCGCTCGGCGTCCTCCGGGCGCTCCACGAGCACGGACGATCGGTGCCCGGCGACGTGAGCGTGGTCGGCTTCGACGACACGCCCGAGTCGGCGTATCTGGTTCCGCCCCTCACCACGATCCGTCAGGACCTGGGCGAGGTGGGCCGGCTCGGCATCGAGCTCCTCCTCTCGCTGATCGCCGGCGTGCCCACCGAGCGCCACGCGGTCATCCCCCCCGAGCTGATCATCCGGGCCAGCACCGCGCCCCCTCGTTCTGGCGCCTGATCTGCCGGTCAGGGGCGGAGGATCAGGCGCCAGAACGAGGACTGGTCAGCGGATGAGGCCGTCGACGTCGTCGAGGGCACCCCGGTCGCAGACGACGACCACGGTGCCGCCGCACCCGCCGCCGCTGGACCGGGCGCCGTGGACGCCGGTACGGGCGAGCGCCTCCTCGACCACGGCTCGTGGCCGCCGGGTGGCCGAGGCCCATGGCGTCGTAGCCGGCGTGGCTGGCGGCCAGGAGTGGCCGTAGCGTCGCGAGGTCGCCTCGTGTCGACTGAGGTGCGCGACGGGACCTCGGCGCGGGAGTGCTCTTCGCCACCGAAGGCTGTCGCGGCCCGGACGGGATAGGTCTCGGTCGGGTCGACGGTCGTGAGGTCGTCGTCGGTGCCCGCCGAAGCGGTCGAGGAACGCGGCGCCGTCGAGCACCTCGGGGAGGTCGTCGACGGCCGCGGCCGGCAGCTCACTGACCCAGGCCCACGTCGCGCCCGACCGACGTGCTCGACCATGCGCTTGCCCATGAAGGCCGCGGTCCGGGCCCGTCGGTACGACAGGCCGCTCACGTCGTGCTCGGCTCCCGTCGGCCAGCCGACCACCTCGACATCCGGGCGGCAGGGCCACCGGCGTACGGACCGACGCCGGGCGGCAGAGGATCGGCAGGATCGCCCCGGTCCGGCCCATGGCGACCACGACCTGGTCCATGATCCCGCAGGGTGCCCCGACCACGTAGTTCTCGGCCTCCTGGCAGAGCGCGGCCAGACGCAGCGGGTCGAGCTCACCCGCGCCGAGGGCCCGGGCGGCGGCCACCTCGAGGGCGGCGCTGGAGGAGACGCCGACCGAGACGGGCAGATCCGAGGCCACCGACAGCGCGGCCCGGGGCGGCTCGATCACCCGGTGGCGGACGAGGACGAGGGCGACGCCGATGAGGTAGTGGGTCCACTTGGGCCAGTCGGCCAGCGCGTCCCGCACCTCCGGATAGGTGAGGTCCGCCAGCTTCGCCACCTCATCCTCGGTCAGGTGGACGGGGCCGACCACCAGCCCGTCGGCCGGCTCGGCCATGACCGTGGTGGTCAGGCGGGTCGGGGTCTCGAGCACCAGGGCCCCCGAGTAGTCGGCCACGCCGCCGAGGAGGTCGAGGCGGCCGGGGGCGCTACCGCGGGCTCGGCTAGCCATCGAACTGCTGGCCACCGAACCGCTGGTCACCGGGCTGCCGGCCACCGAAGTGGTCCTCGACGAGCTCGGCGAGGACGGGCCCGATGCGCGCGGCCAGGTCCTCATTGGCGTAGCCGACCCAGGCCACCGGTGACGTGGTGTCGAGAGCGGCGTCCAGCGGTGCCCCCCACGGGTCGGTGACCACCCCGCCGGCCTCCTCGAGCAGAAAGGCGGTGCACACGTCGTAGGGGTGGCAGGCGTGAGCGCCCGGCGCGGCGAGCGGCCGGAGATCGGCGACGAAGCGGTCCCGCCCGGTGAGGAGCTCGTGGATCTGTCCCCCGGAGGAGATGTACTCGTCGTCGAAGACGTCCTGGCAGCCGAGGCGCTCGAAGAGCTCGGCCTCGAGGGCGGCCAGCGCGACCTTGCCCGGGACGAAGAACTTGGCGAACCCGCCGAAGCCGTGCTCCAGGTCGGTGGCCGATGACGGGCGGATCGCCAGCGCCTCACGGTGGCCTGTGCTCAGGTCGATCCGCTGCGCCGTCACCCCCCCGCCCCGGGTGCCGCTCAGCTGGTCGGCATGGCCCGCCTTGACCGTCGGCAACTCGGTCATGGCCGACGCCACGATGTCGGCCAGCGAGCCACCGTGCGGAGCCGCTCCGGCGAGGCACCACGCGGCCCGCTTGTCGTACATGAGCCCGCGGGTGCCGTCGATCGTGTCGACGATCACGGTCCACTCGGCGGTGGTGCCGACGACGACCGGCTCCTCCAGTCCCTCACTCACGACCTCGACGCCGGGCCAGTTCGCCTCGAACCAGTCGAGGAGCGCGTCGTCGGCGACCCGGTCGATGCCGTAGATGGTGTCCGCCGCGGTGTGGCTGTCCACCGCCGCCATGTCGATGCCCCGCGCCCCGATGACCGTGTCACGGACGTGATCGCCGAGCGCGCACAGGCGCCGCCGGGCCTCGTCAGTCGAGAGCGCCACGGAGCTCCACCGCCTTCTCGTCGGGGTCGGACTCATTGGTCATCGAGCCACCACCGACCTCGGGGCCGGCCAGGTACTTGAGCAGCCCCGGGGCCCGCAACGGCGGGTGGAGCTCGACGTGGAACGGGTAGTGCCGGTGCTCGCCCACCGGTGCCTGGTGGACGGCCAGGACGTACGGCATGCGGAGGCCCCACAGCGCGTCGTAGCGCCGCACGACGTCCCGCAGCACCACACCGAGCGACTGGCAACCGGCGTCGTCGAGGTCGACGAGGGAGGTCACCGGCGTTCGGGGCAGGACGTGCACCTCGTAGGCGTACCGGGCGAACCAGGGGATGCATGCGAAGAACGCCTCGCCCTCGCTGATGACCCGCGGGCCCGCCCGCTCGCGTTCGACGACGTCGGCGAGCAGCGACCGGCCGGTGTCCCGGTGGTGCTCGGCGGCCACCTCGGCCTCACGGGCCATCGTGGCGTAGACCATCGCCCCGGCGTAGATCTGACAGTGGGGATGGGGGTTGGAGGTGCCGACGGCCGCGCCGCGGTTCTCGAAGATCAGGACGTGGGCCACGCCGTCGAGCGCCTGCAGCGCATGGGTGCGGTCGCGCCACTCGACCACGACCGCGGCGACCTCATCGTCGTCGAGGTCGGCCATCGACCGGGTCGGATCGTGGTGGTAGCAGACCACCTCGGCCGTCCCCGCGGCGCGTCGGGTCCGGTACAGATCGTCGCCATCGGCCGGCTCGGGCGCGTCGGGCGAGAACACGGGGAGGTCGTTGGTGAAGGTGAACACGCCGCGGTAGTCCGGGTTGGTAGCGGCGATCCGCCTACCCCGAGGGGCGAGGGCGTTGTCCTCCGGGACCGCCACCTCCTCGTCCGGGGCCACCTCACCGATCCACGGGCGGTCACCCCGGTGGGCGGTGAAGAGGACCCACTCCCCCCGGAAGGGGTGCCACCGCAGCTCCCAGCTCACCGCGCCTCGATGTGGAGCTCCTGGGGGTCGACGCCGTCGGCGGTGACCCGGATGGTGATCGTTCCCTCTCCCGTGGGCCGGATGACCGCGAGGGCCCGGCCGTCGAAGGTCGTGCACGCGGACCCGGTGTAGGGCTCCTCGGGGTCCGGTCGGGCGCTGGCCAGGCCCTGGAGTGTGCCCGGCCCCTCGACCTCGACGGTCACCGAGCGGTCGGCGGAGGTCGCGACCGTGCCGGCCTCGTCGACCAGCGTCAGCTCGACGAACGCGAGGTCGGCGGGATCGGCCAGGACCTCCGTCCGGTCGGCTCGGGCCGCCAGCCGGACCGAGCCGGTGGCGGAACGCAGGCTGGTGCGCCCGACCTCCTCATCGCCTCGCCAGGCCACGGCCTCCAGTTCGCCGGGCTCGTACTCGGCCTCGAACAGGGCCTTGAACCGGTGGTCGGCCCCCGCGGGCTGCCGCCCGAGGGAACGGCCGTTCACCAGCAGCTCGACCTCGTCGCTCGCGGCGTAGACCTCGACGGTGACCGCCTTGTCCTCGTGGCCGCCCCAGCTCCAGCTCGACACCACATCGCTCCACGACCACGGGCTGGCGTGTCCGACAGGCTGGCCGTGGTGCTCCGGCCGCAGGACGGCGATGTAGGGGTCGGCGCGCCGACCGAACACGATCTCCCGGTAGAACGACTGCGGTCGCCGGTGCCCGGTGATGTCGAGGTCACCGCAGCCGGCGACGACCCACGGGAAGTCGCCGTGGAAGGCGGACATCCCCAGCCCGCCGACCGCCTCGCCGTAGGCGGTGCGCCCGATGCCGGCCTCCCCGAGGTAGTCCCACCCGGTCCAGGTGAAGTCCCCGATGACGTGGGCGTTACCGGTGACGCCGGCCCAGCCCCGGTCGACGGTGGTCGGGTGGGTCTCGGTGGCCACGATCACCCGGTTCGGGTACGTCTCGCCGTCGGCCTCGAAGCGGGTGTACATGTAGTTGTACCCGGCGGCGTCGAGGTGGGCGAAGGCCTCTTCGGTCTTCTCCCCTACCACGGCCGCCGTCATCGCCCGGTCCATCAGCTCGCCGAGGTTGAGGGCCGCGGTGTTGACCCCGGTCTCCTCGTCGACGTTGTGGGCGGTGGCGATGTCGCGGATCTCCTCGAGGATCGCGGAGCCGGCCACGAGCATCCCGGTGACGGCCTGGGTCACGTACCGGGTCGGGTCGAGGTACCGCACCTTCTCGGCCAGGGCCCGGCTGCGCTGCAGGCCGGTCGGCGTGGAGCCGTCGGGGATCTCGTTGCCGATGCTGTAGAGCACGACACTGGGGTGGTTGACGTCCTTGCGGACCATCGCCTCGACGTCGGCCTCCCAGGAGTCCTCGAAGCGCAGCGCGTAGTCGTCGGCCGTCTTCGTCTGCGCCCAGATGTCGAAGGTCTCGTCCATGACCAGCACGCCGAGGCGGTCACAGGCGTCGAGCATGGCCGGGCTGAGGGGGTTGTGGGCGCTGCGGATGGCGTTGAAGCCCGCCGCCTTCAGCAGCTCCACCCGTCGTTCCTCGGCCCGCCCGATGGTCGCGGCCCCGATGGGCCCGTTGTCGTGGTGCACGCAGGCGCCCCGCAGCAGCACCGGCTCGCCGTTGACGCGCAGCCCGTTCCGGGCGTCGAGGGCCAGCGACCGGATGCCGAAGGTGGTGCTGTCGGTGTCGACGACCTCGTCGCCGAGGCGGAGGGTCACCCGACAGGAGTACAGGTTCGGGTCGTCGGGGCCCCAACGGGCCGGGTCGGTGACGTGCAGGCGCTGGCGGGCCGTCACCTCGGCCCCCGGGAACACCGTCAGGGGGGCCGCCGCCTCGGCCACGACGGCGCCTGCGGCATCGAGCAGTTCGACCTGGGCCGTGCCGTCGGCGGTCGAGGCAGCCCGGTTGGCCACCGCCACGGTGACGGTGACCACGGCGACGTCGACGTCGACCTCGGGGGTGGTCACGGTGAGACGCTCGGGCACGAAGTGGACCGGACCGGCTTCGAGCAGCCAGACGTCCCGGTGGATCCCCCCGCCCGAGTACCAGCGCGAGTCCCGGTGGGCCTTGGCCTCCACCTTGATCTCGTTCTCGCCCTCGTGGAGCAGGTGGTCGATCGGGACGAGGAACCCGGCGTAGCCGGAGGCCTGGTGGCCGGCGACCGATCTGTTCACCATCACCACGGCGTCGCGGTAGCACGGCCTCGAACTCCAGGATCGTCGTGGACGGGGCGTCGGCGCACGCTCGAGCGTGCGCCGGTACTCCCAGGCTCCACCGGGGAAGTAGCCCGTGGCCGGGCCCGCGTCCGCCGACCGCTCCGTGTCGATGACGGCGTCGTGGGGCAGCGTCACCGGCGTCAGACCTGCCCCCGGATCCATCATCTCGGCGAACCGGTCGAGGGCCTGGGGGCGGAAGCTCCAGCCTTGGTTGAGCGAGGTGCGGCGCATGCCCCCGCCAGCCTAGACGACCGAGGTGTTAGCGCTATCAGGCGGTGGTCAGGTCTCGGCCACCGCCACGCCTCTGACGTGAGCCGACAACGCCCGGAGGTCGGTGGGATCCGAGGTGAAGACCGTGTCCCCGCGGCGGGCGGCGCTGGCCACCACGATGGCGTCCACCGCGTCGGACGAGCCCGCGGCGCCACACAGCTCGCCCGCTCGGCGGGCGAGCTCGGCATCGGTGGGCTCGATGCGACAATGCCCGAGGGCCCGAGCCAGGTTGGCCTGGCGGGGCGACCGCCACACCTGGGTCACCACGGGCGCCGGTATGACGGGGACGACCGCCCGACGGTTGATGATCCGCAGCCGGGCCCAGAGCGCACGGTCGTCACGGTCGAGACCGATCAGGATCCCGGCGTCGAAGGTGGCCCCTCGCTGGCGGGCGCCGACGGGAGTCACGCTGATCGTCGGTGGGCACTCGTCGGGGGATCGCCGAGTGCTCGATCGACCCAGGCCTCGGCGTCGGCGAGCTCGGTCTCGGTGAAGGCGCCGTGCTCGGTCTCCCACTCGTCGATCAGCTTCCGGAGGCCGATCAGTCGCAACCGGTCGCGGGCCGCCTCGGTGATCCAGGCCGACACGGTGAGGTCGTCCTCCTCAGCCGCGGCCGTCACCTCATCGAGGAGGTCTGCGTCCATCGAGGCGGAGTACTTCTTCGCCGGCACATCCAGAGCTTACTACCGCGGTAGTAATTCCGGGTCGAACACCGCCTCAGAGGTCGACCTCGACGCCAGTCGCGTCGGGGTCACCCGCGTGTCGGCCGACGACGAACCGGTGGCGTCCCTGCGCTGGTCGCCAGGCGTGCGCCGCTGGGTCTCGGGTGGCGAGCGCGGTCGACGGGGACCTCGATCACGACATCGGCCGAGTCGCCCGCCGGCACCTCGACGCGGGCGAAGCCGACGAGGCGAGGCGGGGCCTCCGGGTCGGGGAGCTCGGCGTAGACCTGCACGACGTCGGCGCCGTCCCGCGTCGCCGGTGTTGCGCACCGTCGCCCGGACCGTCACCACCCCGTCGACGAGCGTCGCGGTCCACGTCGGCCAGGGCGAAGGTCGTGTACGACAGGCCGAACCCGAAGGGGAACGCCGGCGCGGTCCCGGTGCGGGCGAGGTGCCACCAGCCGTGCCAGCGGTCGTAGCGGAACGCCGTGCGCGTCCCTGTCGAACGCCGGGAGGTCGGACTCGTCGACGGGCACGCTGAAGGGCAGGCGGGCCGACGGGTTGACCGTCCCCGAGCAGGACGTCGGCGAGGCCGGGGCCGGCCTGGCTGCCGCCGTACCAGGCCTGCACGACGGCGGGCACCGCGTCGGACCACTCGGTGGCCACGACGGCGCTGCCGGCCTGGATCGACCACGACCGTGCGCGGGTTGGCGGCGGCGACGGCACGCACGAGAGCGACGTCGGCGTCCGGTAGGCGCAGGGACGATCGGTCGCCGCCGAGGCTGAAGCCGGTCGGCCGGTCGACCAGGCGGGGCGGCTTCGTGATCGGTGGGAGCTCCTCGACCATCGGCCTGGAACCGTTCGACGACCTCGGGCTCGTCGCGTCGCGGGAAGAGGCTCCCGAAGACGTCGGGGATGTCGCCGATGAACTCGCCCTCGTCGAGGTACGTGTAGCCCACGACGACCACGGCGACGTCGGCCGCCGCCGCGACCTCGGCGGCGCGGGCCAGATCGGTGCCGTCGTCGTGGACGACGTCGCCGACGGCGGCCCGGAGACCGTCGAGGACGGTGTGGCAGTCCAGGTCCCACACGTCGCTGGACCCGCCGTCGCCGACGTTGACGGTCGTCGGCCAGCCGCCCGAGGACCGCGACCCGCTCGGAGGCGGCGACAGGGAGAACCGGCCGCGCCGTCGACGGCCTCGTTGCGCAGCAGGACGACCGACCGGGCGGCGACCTCACGGGCCAGCGCGCGGTGCTCGGGTGAGCCCAGCACGTCGCGCGGCGGGCCGGAGCCGACAGCACGTCGTCGAAGCGCAGCAGGGTGGCCACCAGGCGCTCGACGGACCGGTCGACGTCGGCCCACGAGGCCTCACCCCGTTCCAGGGCGTCGGGCAGGCGCTGGGCCCGGACCATCCGGGCCGGCATCTCGATGTCGAGGCCCGGCGGTCAGCGACGAGGCCGCATCCCGCACCCCGAAGACCCAGTCGCTGATGACGAAGCCCTCGAAGCCCCACTCCCCCCGGAGGATGTCGGTCAGGAGCGCCCGGTTGTGGCCGCACCACTCGCCGTTGACGCTGTTGTAGGCCGACATCACCGAGGCGACGCCCTCGTCGATGATCCGGCGGAAGTGCGGGAGGTAGACCTCGTGCAGGGCGACCTCGTCGACCTCGATGTCCACGGTGAACCGGGCGTTCTCCATCGAGTTGCAGGCGAAGTGCTTGACGCAGGCCATCACGTGGCGCTGCAGACCTCGGGTCAGGGCGGCGCCGAGCTCGCCCACGTGGTGCGGGTCCTCGCCGTAGGTCTCCTGCGCCCGGCCCCACGCCGGGTGGCGCAGGAGGTTGACGCACACCGCCCCCGTCAGGTTCGCCCCGACGGCGCGCAGCTCCCGGCCGATGGCCTCACCGACCCGCTCCTCGAGGTCGGGGTCCCAGGTCGCCCCCCGGGCCATCGACACCGGGAAGCAGGTGGCGTTGCCGACGACGGCGCCGCGGGGCCCGTCGCTGAACCGGATCCCCGGCAGCCCGGTCCGGTCGAGCGCCGCGCCGTTGCACGTGGCCCGGTGGTACCCGTCCTGCGCGAGGAAGCCGAGCCCCGCCCACGTGGGCAGGTCGCCGTCGAGGCACCACAACCGCTCCTCGGGGGTCAACGCGGCGACGAACGACCGGGCGACGTCGTCGACCGCCACGCCGGCGGCCACGGCGCGGCGAGCGTCCTCGAAGGTCTGGATCGTCGGGGTGGAGGTGGTCGTTGCCCCAGAGTAGGCAGCCGGCACCGCCCCCGTCGGCGGTGGCCCACGGCCCTGGATCGCCGACGCTGTTACCGCTACCTTCACGCCCATGACCGAGCCGTTCACGCCCCGCCCCGAGCACCAGTTCACCTTCGGGCTGTGGACCGTCGGGAACCCGGGCAAGGATCCGTTCGGCCACGAGACCCGGCCGGCCCTCGACCCGGTCGAGTCCGTGGAACGCCTCGCCGAGCTGGGGGCCTACGGCGTGAACTTCCACGACGACGACCTCGTGCCCCCGGGCTCCTCCCCCACCGAGCGCGAGGCGATCGTGAAGCGCTTCCGCCGGGCGCTCGACGCCACCGGCATGAAGGTCCCGATGGCCACGACGAACCTCTTCTCCCGCCCGATCTTCAAGGAGGGCGCGTTCACGGCCAACGACCCCGAGGTCCGTCGGTTCGCGGTCCGGAAGACCTGCGAGGCGATCGACCTCGGGGCCGAGCTGGGGGCCGGGGTCTACGTCATGTGGGGCGGCCGCGAAGGGGTCGAGGCCGACGCCGCCAAGGACGTCCGGGCCGCGCTCGACCGCTACAAGGAGGCGGTCGACCTCTGCTGCGAGCACATCCGTGAGCGGGGGCTGGACCTGCGCATCGCCCTCGAGCCCAAGCCCAACGAACCCCGCGGCGACATGTTCCTGCCCACCGTCGGCCACGCCCTCGCCTTCATCGGCGAGCTCGAGTGGCCGGACATGGTCGGCCTCAACCCCGAGTTCGCCCACGAGACCATGAGCGGGCTCGCCTTCTCCCATGCCGTCGCCCAGACGCTGTGGCAAGGCAAGTTGTTCCACATCGACCTCAACGCCCAGCGGATCGGCAAGTACGACCAGGACTTCCGCTTCGGGTCCGAAGGGATCCGGGACGCGTTCTACACGGTCAAGGTCCTGGAGGACGCCGGCTGGGACGGGATGCGCCACTTCGACGCCCACCCGTACCGGACCGAGACCGCCGACGGGGTGTGGGCCTTCGCCGAGGGGTGCATGCGCACCTACCTGATCCTGGCCGACAAGGCCCGCCGCTTCCGCGAAGACCCGCAGATCCAGGAGGCCCTGGAAGTGGCCAAGGTCGCCGCGCTCAGCGAGCCGACCCGCCCCGCCGGCGGCCTCGATGAGATCCGGTCGACGACCTTCGACGAGAACGCGCTGGCCGCCCAGGGCTACGGCCACGAGCGCCTCGATCAACTGGTGACCGAGCTCCTCCTCGGCGTCCGGTAGTGCCCCTGGATCGTTCTGGTTGCGCGCCCTTGTTCCTGAGCACAAGAGCGCGCAACCAGAACGGGTGGTGGCGGCTGACGGGAGCGGGGTAGTGCCGCTCGTCGTCGGGGTCGACTCCTCGACGTCGGCGGGCAAGGTGCAGGTGCGCGACGCGGACACCGGCGAGCTGGTGGCGTCGGGACGGTCACCGCACCCACCGACCACACCGCCCCGGAGCGAGCAGCACCCGGCCGACTGGTGGGCGGCATTCGAGGTCGCCCTCGCCCAGGCCGGGGCTCGAGCCGCCCGCCGCCATCGCCGTCGGCGGTCAGCAGCACGGGCTGGTGGTGCTCGACGACGCCGGCGAGGTGCTGCGCCCGGCGAAGCTCTGGAACGACACCGAGTCGGCCCCCGACGCCGCCGCCCTGGTCGACGCGCTGGGCGCCGAGGCCTGGGCCGAGGCCTGCGGCAGCGTGCCCGTGGCCAGCTTCACGATCACCAAGCTGGCGTGGCTCCGCCGGTGCGAGCCCGAGACCTTCGCCCGCATCGCCCGGGTCCTGCTCCCCCACGACTGGCTGACGCATCGGCTCACCGGGGGTCACACGACCGACCGGGGTGACGCGTCCGGCACCGGCTGGTGGTCGCCCGCCGCCGACGCCTACCGGGAAGACCTGCTCGACCTCGTCGGCGCCGACGTCGACTGGCTCCCCCGCGTCCTCGGTCCGTTCGAGGCGGCGGGCGAGTGGGCCGGTGCGGTGGTGGGGCCGGGGACCGGGGACAACATGGCCGCCGCCCTCGGCCTGGGGCTACGGCCCGGTGACCTCGCCCTCAGCCTGGGCACCAGCGGAACGGCCTACACGGTCAGCGAGCAGCCGACGGCCGACCCGTCGGGCACGGTGGCCGGCTTCGCCGACGCCACCGGTCGCTTCCTGCCCTTGGTCTGCACGCTGAACGCCACCAAGGTCACCGACACCGTCGCCCGCCTGCTCGGCGTGGACACGGAGCGGTTCGACCAACTCGCCCTCGAGGGGTCACCAGGGGCGGACGGCCTGGTGCTGGTCCCCCACCTCGACGGCGAGCGCACCCCGAACCGCCCGGACGCCACCGGCACGATCACCGGGCTGCGGACCGACGCCACGCCGTCCCAGCTCGCCCGCGCCGCGGTGGAGGGCGTCGTGGCCAACCTCCTGGCCGGTGCCGACGCCCTCGGCGACCTCGACGGCCGGGTGCTCCTGATCGGGGGCGGGGCCCACAGCGCCGCCTACCGACACGTCGTCGCCGACCTGAGCGGACGGGAGGTGGTCGTGCCCCGGGAGGACGAGCTGGTGGCCTGCGGAGCAGCGCTCCAGGCCGCCGCAGTCCTGCACGGCGGCAGCGTCCAGGACCGCGCCGATGCCTGGGGCCTCGGTACGGGCGAGACCATCGAGCCCGACCCCGACGTCGATGGCGCCGCCATCCGAGCCGCCCATGCCGAAGCGACCGAAAGAGCCCGATGACGGGCTACTCGAACCCGGTGATCCCGGGGTTCCACCCCGATCCGAGCGTCTGTCGGGTGGGCGACGAGTACTTCGTCGTGACCTCGACGTTCACCTGGTTCCCCGGCGTCCCGATCTTCCGGTCACGGAACCTCGTGGACTGGGAGCTAGTCGGTCACGTGCTCGACCGTCCGTCCCAGCTCGACCTGACCGACACCGGCGGGTGGTCGTCGCTGGGCGTCTTCGCCCGACCCTCCGGCACCACGACGGCCGCTTCTGGATGATCACCACGAACGTGACCAACACCGGGGCCCACAACTTCTTCGTCACCGCGGAGGACCCGGCCGGGCCGTGGTCCGAGCCGACCTTCGTCGCCGTCGCGGGCATCGACCCCGACCTGGCCTGGGACGACGACGGGAACTGCTGGCTCCACTTCTCCCGGGGCCCCGACGGCATCGCCCGATGCCGCATCGACGACACCACCGGCGAGGTGCTCGAGGACCCGGTGCCCACGTGGTCCGGCACCGGCCTGCAGTACCCCGAAGCACCCCACCTCTACGAGCGGGACGGCACCTGGTACCTGCTGATCGCCGAGGGCGGGACCCACACCGGCCATGCCGTTTCCATCGCCCGCGGTCCCTCCCCCACCGGCCCCTGGGAAGGCTGCCCGGCCAACCCGGTCCTCAGCCACCGCAGCACCGACCGGCCGATCCAGAACATCGGACACGCCGACCTGGTCGAGGCCCCCGACGGGTCCTCGTGGCTGGTCTGCTTGGGGGTCCGCCCGAAGGGCATGAACGACGGCTTCCACGTCCTCGGCCGCGAGACCTTCCTCGTCCCGGTCGACTGGGTCGACGGCTGGCCGGTGGTCCCCCCTGTCGAGTTGGAGGTCGACCATCGGCCACCGGGTCCGGCGGAACCGATCGACCTGAATGGACGGGACGACTTCGACGGCCCGGATCTCGACCCGAGGTGGATCGGGGTGCGACGCCACCCGACCGAGCTGATGTCCCTCACCAACCGTCCGGGCTGGCTCACCCTGCACGGAGGCGACGCAACCCTGGACGACGATCGCCCCGTGCTCATCGGAAGTCGACAGCAGCAGCACCTGTGCCGCGCCCGCGCCCTGGTCGACCTCGGCTCGGCCTCCGAGGCGGGTCTGACGGTGTACCTGGACGGGACCGCCCACTACGAGATCGCCGTCCGCAGCGACCGGATCGTGGCCCACGTCACGACCGGGCCCTTCGACCTCGACCTCGGCGAGGCCCCCGCCCCCGACGGGCCGGTCGTCCTCCGGGTGGAGACCGGGCCGCACCCCCATGGGTCCGACACCGTCTCCCTCGGGTTCGAGCAGGACGACGGGTCCCTCACGGTGCTGGCCGAGATGGACGGGCGCTACCTCTCCACCGAGATGACTGGGGGCTTCCTCGGTCGGGTGCTCGGGCTGTACGCCGTCGGTGGCGACGCCGCCGTCGACTGGTTCGACTACGAAGAGGTGCCGTGACCCCGGAACAGTCGTGAGCGGACCCACCAACGACCTCTGGGAGGTGATGGCCACGGCGCGGACCATCCGCCGGTTCACCGACGAGCCCGTCGACGACGCCACGCTGGAACGCTGCCTCGAGGCGGCGACCTGGGCGCCGTCGGGCGCCAACGCGCAGGCGTGGCGGTTCATCGTCCTCCGGTCACCGGAGCTGCGGGCCGTCGTGGCCGAAGCGGCCGCCCTCTCCCTGGAGGTCATCGAGCCCGTCTACGGGATGGCCCGCCCCGACCCGGCCGACGACAGCCGCCGGGCCCGCACCTACCGCGCCACCTACGAGCTCCACGACCGGGCGGGCGAGCACACCTCGGTCCTCTTCGTCCAGCAGCACTTCCCCACCGCCTCCGAGCTCCTGCTCGGCGGCTCCATCTACCCGGCGATGCAGAACTTCCTGCTTGCCGCCCGCGGCCTGGGCGTCGGCGCCTGCCTCACCAGTTGGGCGTCCTACGGCGGCGAGCCGCTGCTCCGGGAGGCCGTCGGCGTGCCCGAGGACTGGATGCTCGCCGGCCACGTCGTGGTGGGCTGGCCCCGCGGCGCCCACGGCCCCCTCCGTCGCCGCCCCCTCGCCGAGGTCGTCGTCCACGACCACTGGGTCCCTGGCGCCGACGACGGCTAAGCAGTCATCGGTCGAGGGGGTTGGCCACCAGGAAGCCCCTGCGCTCGGCGGCGTCGCACAGGGCGTCGTCGGCGCTCGTCAGGACGCTGGCCTCAACCGTCATCGCCGCCGCGAGGTGAACCGCGTCGTAGCCCCGCAACGCCTCCGTCTCGGCCAGATCGGCGGCCTGTCCGATCAGTTCGTCGGTGATCTCCACGAACGTGATCTCCTCGAAGAGGTCGACGAGCTCCGCCTTGACCAACAGGAGCTCAGCGGCGGTGAGGCGTCCACCTCGACGAGCGGCGGCCAGGGCCGCACGGGCCTCGACGACGAGGATCACCGCTGAGGCCAGGACGTCGGCGGTGTCCCAGATGGCGTCGGCCCGCGGCGAGCCCTCCTCGTCGAGCAGACGCTTCAGCAGCGTGGACGTGTCGACGTAGGTGATCACCGCCGCTGATCGGCCACCAGGTCGCTCACCGAGCCCTTGGGGGTGATCCGGTTCTTCGGCACTCGGCGGCTGGTGCGCTTGGCCGGACGGACGACCCCGGTCGCGACCAGCTCCGCCAGCCGGTCCATCGAATGATCGAGGGCCGAGAGCCGGGCCACGGGGCGGCCCCGCTCGGTCACGATCACCTCCTCCCCGGCCTGGACCCGGTCGAGATAGCGACTGAGGTTGTTCTTGAGGTCGCGCACGCCGACCTCGACCCGCGATGTAGCTACTGACATGCACATATTGTAGCTACTACAGGTGAGGAGGCAACGCCGGGCTCAGCGGTCGGGGACGGGCAGGACCTCGGTGCCTCGGCCCTGCTGGATCAGGGGGATGTAGGTCTCAAGGTGGTCGAGGGTGGCTTGGTCGGTCAGGTCGACGATCCGGCCCTCTTCGGCCGAGAGGTAGCAGGCCATGGTCAGCCGGACGATCTCCAGGCCGTAGTCGAGGTCGAGCAGGGCCGACTCCCCCCGCTCGAAGGCGGCGAGGGCGTCGATGTGCTCGTCGACGTAGCCGTAGAGGTCGGGCTCGTTGGGCTGGACGGCGAGGAGGCCGCGGGAGGCGGTGGCCTTCTCCAGGGCGGTCTCAGCGTCGGCCACCGAAGCCGCGGCCGCGTCGCCGATGAAGAGCTCCAGCGGGGAGCGAAGCGTGTTCACCTCCAAGGCATAGCCCGGGCCGATGCCGTCCATCAGCAGGCGGAGGCCCTGCTTGTCGTACATCCACGACACGGTGAACTGGGCCTTCGAGCGGTGGTCGGTGTCGGGGTCGCGGTAGGTGACGATCCCCGTGGCGAAGTCCTCGGCGGGCGTCTGCGTGTAGTCGACGCCGTACCGCTCCAGCAGCTCGGCCCGCCATCGGGGCTGGCCCCACTTGAGCAGTCCGACCTCGGCCGACACCGTCTCGGGAACGAGGTGACGGATCCCCTCGCCCGGCGGGGTCAGGAGGTACCAGCCCACCGCGATGCTGTGGCAGCCCATGTCCGACAGCACCCCGCCGCCCTGACGGGTGGGGTCCCAGAACCAGGCGTTGTGAGGCCCGGCGTGCTCCTCGCTCGACCGGGCCAGGACGAGCGGGCCCATGGCCCGGGCGGTGGCGTCGAGCTGGGCCCGGGCGTTGGTGATCGCCTTCATGTGGATCTGGTTCTCGAAGTACGCCGTGGGCACCCCCAGCCCGTCGGCCAGCTCGACGATGCGGCGGGCCTCGGCCAGGTTCCGGCCGAGGGGCTTCTCGATGATGAGCCCACGGAGGTGACCGCCCGCGGCCGCCACCTCCTCCATCACCGCCAGGCGGCAGTCATTGGGGGCGAAGACCGCCACCACGTCGACGTGGGGCAGCATCTCGGTGACCGAGTCGTACACGACGCCTTCCCCGAGGCGCCGGGACCGGATGCTCTCGGCCAGCTCGTGGGGCGGCGTGCGGGAGGTGATCCCGGCCACCTCGACGCCGCGGACGCTCTCCATCGCCCGGAGGTGGAACGCCGACACGAAGCCGGCCCCGACGATGCCGTAGCGGAGCATGGGGAGTTCCTAGTCGTCGAAGGTGTTCGGCGGGAGTCCGTCGGCCAGCAACGGCGGTCGGTCACAGGTCGTGGTCAGCTCGACGGTGCGCCGCTCCTCGGCCGCGGTGACCGCTCCCGCCATCACGTCGACCACGTGGAGGGCGAGGTCACCCGATGCCCGATGGGGCCTCCCGGTCGCCGGTGGCCCACACCATCTCGGCCAGGCCGATGCCCCGCTGCTGGGGGATCGTCGCCGTCCGCGGCTGGATCGGAGCCCACGCCTGGTCCCCGAGACGACGCACCGACACCTCGCCCTCGAACGCATTGGGGTCGGGCACCGACAGCGTGCCCTCGGTCCCGTACACCTCGATGTTGCGGTGCCGGGTGGCGGCGACGTCGAAGCTGGCGACCAACGTGGCGATGGCCCCGGACCCGAACTCGATCGTGCCGGCGACGTGGGTGGGCACGTCGGGATCGATCGACCCGCCCTGCCGGGGTCCGGCGTGGATCGTCCGCGGCCACGTCCTGCCCCGGGTCATCGCCGCCACGCGCACGGCCGGCCCGAGGAGCTGGACGAGCGCGGTCACGTAGTACGGCCCCATGTCGAACAGGGACCCGCCCCCCGCTCGTAGAAGATCTCCGGGCCGGGGTGCCAGAGCTCGGGCCCGCGCCCCCATCACGAAGGCGGTGGCCGCGATCGGTGTCCCGATGACCCCGGCGTCGATGGCCGCCGCCGCGGTCTGCAGCCCGGCGCCCAGGAAGGTGTCCGGCGCACAGCCGAGCCGCAGCGCACGGTCAGCCGCGAGGTCCACCAGCGCACCGGCCCCGGCCCGGTCGACGCCGAGGGGCTTCTCGCTGAACGCGTGCTTGCCCGACTCCAGGATGGCGCGGATGACCGTCTCGTGGACCGAGGCCGGCGTCAGGTTCACGATGACCTCGACCGACGGATGGACCAGCAGCTCGTCGACGGTGCAGACCTGGGGGATGCCGTGGCGCTCGGCGACCTCGGTCGCCCGGGCGGGGTCGAGGTCGGCGCAGGCGACCAGGTCGAGGTGGTCGAACTCGGCGATCGTCGGCGCGTAGGCCCCGCTGATCATCCCGCAGCCGAGGATGGCGACCTCGGTCACGAAGGTCGGTCGGCGGTGAGGCCCAGCTCGCCCAGGTAGCGACCGGCTCTCGGCCACCGCCTCGTACATGTCGGTAGCGCACTGATCGAGCTCGACCAGGTGCCACTGCACCGCCGGGTTGGCCCGCAGGATGGCGGGGATGTCGACCACCCCCGAGCCGACGGCGACCATCGGGGCGCCGGGGTCGTGCGCCGGTCCGTCCTTCACGTGCAGGAAGCGGACCCGCTCCCCCAGTTCGGCGACGAGGGCGGCGGCGTCCGCGCCGCCGACCTGCGCCCAGTAGATGTCGACCTCGGCCACGATCGCCGGATCCAGCTGCTCGTAGAGGTGCACGAGACCGGGCCGCCCGTCCTCGAGCGGCTTCAGCTCCCAGAAGTGGTTGTGGCAACCGAAGGTCAGGCCCCGCTGACGTAATCGGGTGGCCGCGGCCGCGAACTGCTCGGCTGCCGCGGCGACGGCCTCGGCATCGGGCAGTTCGGGGATCAGGGGGCTGATCACCGTGTCCACCCCCACCGCCTGCAGCCGGTCCAGTTCGGCCTCGTCCATGGTGCCGTCGGGGCCGATGCCGACATGGGCGCTCGAGACCGTCATCCCCGCCTCACCGAGGACGTCCAGGACCTCGGCCGGATCCAAGCCTTTCAGCTGTCCCCCGTAGAGCTCGACGCCCTCGTAGCCCATGGCTCCCAGCTTCGGCACCATCGCCAGCAGGTCGTCCCCCTCGTCGCGCAGGGAGTAGAGCTGGACCCCGGCGCGGGGCAGTGCGGTGTCGGTCATGGTCAGCCTCTGCTCAGGTCGCTTGTGGATGCGGCCGCCCTTCATGACGAAGGCGACCTGCTGGGTGACCGTGATGTCGGTCAGTGGGTCACCGGGGACGCCGATGATGTCGGCCTGCATCTCGGGGGCGATGCGGCCGAGGTCGGGGGCCTCGATGAGCTCGGCGCTGACCGTGGTCGCCGCCCGGATGGCCTGCAGGGGGGTCATGCCCCGCTTGACCAGCACGACGAGCTCCTCGGCGTTGCGGCCGTGCCAGACGGCCGGGGCGTCGCTGCCGGAGGCGATCTTGACCCCGGCCTCGATGCACTTGGACAGCGACTCCTTCGCCTTCGGGAAGACCTCGGCCACCTTGGCCCGGGTCTCCGGCGGGTGCTGGGAGACGTCCCAGTTCTCGGTGAGGGCGTTGGTCGACACCAGGAACGTCCCCGTGTCGACCATCCGCTGGATGGTGTCGTCGGTGATCATGAAGCCGTGCTCGATGCAGTCGATGCCGGCGTCGAGGGCGGCGTTGACGGCGTCGTCGCCGTGGCAGTGCGTGGCCACCCGGAGCCCTCGCCGGTGGGCCTCGTCGGCGATCGCCGCCAGCTCCTCGTTCGAGTACTGCTGGGCGCCCGACGGCCCCCGGCGAGGCGACCACGCCGCCCGAGGCACAGCACTTGATGAGCTGGGCGCCGTGCTTGATCTGGTAGCGGACGGCCTGGCGGACCGCGTCGACGCCGTCGGCGATCCCCTCCTCGATCGACAGCGGCATCATGTGCGGGCGCCAGGCCGCTCTGGGCGCTCGGGTCCAGGTGCCCACCGGTGGGGCAGATGGCGTGGCCGGCGGGGACGATGCGGGGGCCGTCGATCCAGCCGCCTCGACCGCCTCGCTCAGCGCCACGTCGAGCAGGTAGCCGCCGGTCTTGACGAAGAGCCCGAGGTTCCGGACCGTCGTGAACCCGGCCCGCAGCGTGCGCTTGGCGTTGACCGTCGCCCGCAGCGTCATCTTGACGGGGTCGGTCACGACCGGATCGGTCAGGCCGGCGCCGGGTCCGCCCAGGACCAGGTCGACCTCCATGTCCATGAGGCCCGGCAGGAGCGTGAGCTCGGGGAGCTCGACGACCTCGTCGGCGTCGGCCGCCGACGCTCGCGTCGGTGCCGACGCGAGGTGATGCGGCCGTCCTCGACGCACACGTAGGCACCGTCGATCACCTCGCCCGTGTCGATGTCGAGTGCGCCCGCGCGGCGTGGAGGACGGTCACCGTCGGCTCAGCCATGGCCACCACTCTGGCCGACCAGGGTGTGAGGGTCGGGAAGGTGGCCGGTCACTGCATGACCCGGCCGCCGTTGACGCCGAGCACCTGGCCGGTGACGTACCCGGCGTCGTCCCGCACGAGGAAGGCGACGCTCGCCGCGAGGTCCTCGGGCGTCCCGACGCGACGCACGGGCAGCGACTTCGTTGCCGCCTCCACGCCTCCGGGGCCGAGCAGGCCGTCGGCCTCGGCCTGCCGGAGGGGCGGGGTGTCGATCAGGCTCGGCGGCACCGCGTTCACGGTGATGCCCTTGGGCCCGAGGGCCAGCGCCAGCGACCGGGTGAGGGCGATCACCGCGCCCTTGGTGGCCGAGTAGTGGACCTGGAGGACGCTGCCGGTCTGCGCGCTGGACGAGGCGATGTTGACGATGCGGCCCCAGCGGGCCTCGATCATGTCCGGGGCCACGGCCTGACAGCACTCGAAGGTGCCGATCAGGTTCACCCCGATCACCCGCTCCAGGGACTCGCGCTCGATGTCGAGGAACTTCTCGAAGGGCGCGATGCCGGCGTTGTTGACCAGGATCGTGGCCGCCCCGAGCGCCTCCCGCACCTCGGCCACGCCAGCGTCGATCTGGGCCCGGTCGCTGACGTCGACGGTCACCGCCGACGCCTGTCCACCCGTCGCCTCGATGCCGGCCGCCGCCGCCGCCGCCGCCTCGCCGTCGCGGTCGAAGATGGCCACCGCGGCGCCGTCGGCCGCCAGCCGCTCGCTGATGGCGAGGCCGATGCCCGACGCCCCGCCGGTGACGATGGCGGTGCGGGGCTCGGACCATGGCGGGGTCGGGGTCATCGGCTCAGCCCTTGGCCCGGTACTGGACCTGGAGCTCGGTGAAGCCGGCCAGGCCCCAGGGGCCGTTCTCGACGCCCGAGGCCGCTCCACTTGAAGCCGCCGAAGGGCTGGTGGGGCCCGAGGGCGACGTGGGCGTTGACCCAGGCCGTGCCGCACTCCAGGCGCTCGGCGACCGCGCCGGCCTGCTCCACGTCCGGCGACCACACCGAGCCCGAGAGGCCGAAGGTGGTGGCGTTGGCCCGCTCGACGACGTCGTCGATGTCCCGGTAGGGGATCACCGGCAGGGCCGGGCCGAACTGCTCCTCGTCCACGATCCGGGTGCCCTCGGCGGCGCCGGTGAGCACGGTGGGCTGGAAGAAGTAGCCGGGCCCGTCGACTGGGGCACCACCCGTGGTCGCCGTGGCGCCACCCGCGAGGGCGTCGGCCACCAGCTCGCTGACCCGCTCGTACTGCGGCTGGTTCTGGACCGGGCCGACCTCGGACTCCGGGTCCATGCCGTCACCGACCTTCGCCGCCGCCACCCGGGCCGAGAGGGCGTCGACCACGTCGTCGTGCAGTGCCTCGGGCACGTAGACCCGCTTGATGGCCGAGCAGATCTGGCCGCAGTTGTCGAAGGCGCCGGCGTAGAGCTTCTCGGCGATCTCGCCGGGATCGACGTCGTCGAGCAGGATCGCCGGGTCGTTGCCGCCCAGCTCGAGGGTGACCCGCTTCAGGTCCGGGCGCGGCCGAGGCGTTCACGTGCTTGCCCGGTGGCGACCGAGCCGGTGAAGGAGACCTTGCGGGGGGTCGGGTGCGCGGTCATCCACTTGCCGAGCTCGTCGCCACCGGACACGACGTTGAGCACGCCGGGCGGGAGCACCTCGCTGAGGATCTCACCCATCAGCAGCGTGCTGCGGGGGGTGAACGGCGACGGCTTGAGGACCATCGTGTTGCCCGCCAGCAGGGCCGGGGCGATCTTCCACGACGCCAGCACGATCGGGAAGTTCCAGGGGGTGATGGCGGCGACGACGCCCATCGGGCGGCGCACCACCTCGGCGTAGACGGCGTCGTCGTCCTGGATGACCTCGCGGGGCGTCTCCAGGTCGGCGAAGTACTTGAGCCAGAAGCCCGCCGCCAGGGCCTCGACGCCCGCCGAGGCCAGCGGCTTGCCCTGCTCGGCGGTGAGGACCGGGCCGATCCGCTCGCCCGCCGCGAACATGGCGTTCGCCGCCTCCGCGGAGGGCCGCCCGGCGGGCCTCTTCATCCCGGCGCCAGTCCACGAAGGCCTTCGCCGCCGCCTCGAAGGCCTGGTCCAGCTGCTCGCGGCTGCAGTCGGGGGCCTGGGCGTGGACCTCGCCGGTGGCGGGGTTCACCACCCCGAAGGTCGACGGCGCGTCCACCCGCTCGCCGCCGATGGTCATCGAGACGTCGGTCATGTCAGCTCCTGGGAGTTGGATCGATGGTCGGGTTCATCAGGCCACAGCTTCCTCGCCTGTGAGGGTGGTCCGGTGCAGCAGGCGGTGGGAACTGGCCTCGTAGGGGATGGCCCGATGGAGCAGGCCGGTGTTGTCCCACACGACCAGGTCACCCCGGTGCCAATGGTGCCGCAGGACGAAGCGGGGCTGGGTCACCCACCTCAGCAGGCGGTCGAGCAGCGCCCGGCTCTCGTCTCCGGGCCAGCCGACGATGTGGTCGGCCGTCGCCCCGATGAGCAGGGAACGTCGGCCGTCGCGCCGGCGCCAGACCAGCGGGTGCTCCCGGCTGGGCACCAGGGCCCAGTCCGCTCGCTCCTCCTCGGTGGGCTCGGGCGTGGTGAGCAACTGGGCCGCGGTGAAGCTGTGGACGACGCGGAGGTCGGCCAGGTCGGCCTTCTCGCTCTCGGGCAGGGCGGCGTAGGCGGCGTAGGTGTTGGCGAACTCGGTGTCGCCCCCCTCGTCGGCCACCACGAGGGCGGTCAGCAGCGTCGCCTTCTGCGGGAGGTCGTCCATGGTGCCGTCGAGGTGCCAGAAGACGGTGCCCCGCCGGTAGGCCGCCAGCGGGCTCTCCGCCGGATCGAGGCTGATCACGTCGACGCCGGGATGGCCCTCGAGCCCGCCCATCCGGGGGATGACGACCGTCCCCAGCATCGCGCTGAAGGCGAGCAGGTCGCCGTCGCCGATGTCGGCCTCCCGGTACACGACCACCCCGTGCGCGTCGAGGAGGGCCTGGCACTCGGCGGCCCGCGTCGGGTCGATCAGGTCACGACCGGACAGACCCGTGACCTCAAGGCCGATCTCCGGGGTGATCGGCGCGGTCGTCACCCCCATGAGAACCAGGTTATCACTCCAGAAGTACGCCGTTTCAGGGGCTGCCCGGGGCCTGGATCGACTGGATGAGCCGGCCCGTGAGCTCGGCCCAGTCATCGGGATCCGGCGCCACGAGGCCGAGCGCCTCGATCACCCCGAGCCCGAGCTCGATGCTCCACAGCATGAGGACCGACCGGCCCGCATGTCGACCGCTGGGATCGAGCTCGCCTCGGGACTGCGCCGCTTCGTACTCGGCCACCCACGAGCTCAGCCGATCGCCCTGCTCCGCGATCAGGCGCTCGCGCACCGTGGCGTCGTTGCGGGCCGCCGTCGCCCCCTCCAGCAGCAGCGCCCGCAGGTCGGCGCGCTCCGGGAACCGGCGGTTCAGGTCGGTGAGGTAGCTCCCGAAGCTGATGTCCGGTCGGTCCCCGTGAGGTCTCGACGTCGGTGGCGACCCGGGCGTCGATGGCTTCGACCAGCAGCTCGGCCTTGTTCAGGAAGTGCGCGTAGATCGCACCGGTCGTCAGCGAGGACCGACGGGCCAGGTCCCGCACCGACACCGCGGCGTACCCCTCCTCAGCGAAGACCTGGGTCGCCAGCTCCAGCAGGCGAGCCCGCGTGGCGTGCTGGTCGGGTTCCGGTGCCGGGGCGGGGGCGTCGCTCACCCGACCGAGCGTAACGACGTCATGGCCCTCAGGCCGTCGGCTCGTCGTCGCTCACGAGGCGGCCCTCGGCCTCGTCGAAGCGCAGCAGGTAGATCGGCATGTTCCCGTCGAGGCTGTCCGGCCCGTAGGTGGCCGGCCCGCCGGCCCCGGGCAGTTCGATCTCGCCCAGGGAGTAGCCGGCCGCCCCGAAGGTGCCGTTGTTCAGGTCGTCACCGGCCGCTTCGGCGATCTGGCGGAAGAGGTCCAGCTGCATGCAGGCGGCGAAGACCGAGACGTAGGGCTCGGGGTCACCGGGCTCGGCCTCCTCGGGGTCCGGCAGCGTCTCACCCGTGGCCGCCTCGACGATGGCGATGCAGTCCTGCATGAGGGGATCGTCGAACTGGGCCGCGGACGTCGCGTACCCGCCCGTCAACGCACCCTCGACCACGGACTCGTCGAACCCCCCCTCGGCGGCCGTGTAGGCGGCCAGGGACTCGAAGCCCGTGGCCAGCAGGCGGGGACGGTACCCGGTGGCCTCGAGGCCCTGTGCCGTCGTGAGCGCGGCATTGGCGACGGTGACCACCGTGTCCACGCCGGCGGACTGGAAGCGCTCGGCGATGACGCCCACCTGCGCCAGGGCCGCCGCCTGGTCGTTGTCGGGCACGTCGATCACGGCCTGGTCGGCCACCTCGACGCCTCGCTCCTCGAGGGTGGGGATGGTCACGTCCTCCATCACCGCCTGGTCCGGCGCCAGCGCGATCACGCCGACCGTGGCGCCGTCGAACGCGCCGTCCTCGTCGAAGGCCGTGACCAGTCGGGACGCCGCGCTCTCGGCGCCGGCGATGTTGGAGAACCAGGGGGCCGTGGCCCGATCGAGGCGCTCCTGGGTGATGAGGCCACCGATGGCGGGGGTGTCGTGGAGGTCGACATAGCAGAGCGGGGCCTCGTCGATCATGAATCCGACCACGGCGAAGACCCCGAGGTCCTCGGTGAGCTCGACGCAGGCCGCGTCCGACGAGTCAGTGCCGATGGGCGTGACCGGGGCGAAGGCCAGCTCGAGTTGCCGACCGTTGATGCCGCCCGATGCATTGAAGTCGTCGGCCACCGCCTGGTAGGCCGCCTCGTAGTCCCCGTGGTCGATGTCGACGATGTCGCCGAGCGCTTCGAGGTCGACGTAGGTCACGCCGAGCGTGATGGTGTCGTCGGTCACCCCGTCGGCCCGCGGATCGGCGGGGAAAGTCGCCGTCGGCGCCGTCGCCTCCGTGGCAACGGTTCCCTCGTTCCCGTCGCCGGTCCCGCCACCGTCGTCCCCCGAGGTGCAGGCCGCGGCCAGCAACAGGACCGCGATGGCGGCGATGGTCACGTGTCGTTGCATGTGAGTCCCCCCGAGACGCTCGCCTCACCCTACATAACGTTGTTCTCCCATGCCAGACTACGGGCATGGACGTCCCGCACCGCCTGCTCGTCGACCACCTCGTGGCCCCGCTCGGCATCGGGGCCACGCCCCCCCGGCTGTCGTGGTGGCTCCCGGCAGGCGCCGGCCGCCAGGAGGCCTTCCGGCTGCAGGCGGGGGCTTGGGACTCCGGCCGGGTGGACACCGACCGCCACGAGCTGGTCGCCTTCACCGGGCCTCCGGCGGGATCGCGCCAGCGGGTCGACTGGCGGGTCATGGTGTGGACCGACCTCGGCGAGAGCGACTGGTCGGACTGGTCGTCCTGGGAGGTCGGGCTGGCCGACCCCGGCGACTGGTCGGCCCGCTGGATCAGCCCCGAGGAGCCCGAGCCCCGACCGGCCGGCGAGCGGCCGGCGCACCAGCTCCGGCACGCGTTCACCCTCGACGGCGACATCGGGCGCGCCCGCCTCTACGCCACCGCCCACGGTGTCTACGAGCTGTTCTTGAACGGCGTGCGAGTCGGGGACCTGGAGCTCACGCCGGGGACGACGGCGTACCGCAGTCACCTCGACACCCAGACCCACGACGTGACCGATCTCCTCGCCCCAGGTGACAACGTGCTGGGGGCAGTCCTCAGCGACGGCTGGTGGCGGGGCAAGACCGGCTTCACCCGGGAGGTCGACTGCTTCGGCACCGACGTGGCCCTCCTCGCCCAGCTCGAGGTCCACCACGACGACGGCCGCCTCAGGACCGTGGGCACCGGCGCGGGGTGGTCGACCACGACCGGTGAGATCGTCCGGGCCGACCTCATCGACGGCGAGTGGGTCGACCTCGGACGCCGCACCGAGGGGTGGGCCGAGCCGGGCTACGACGCGGCTGCCTGGACGCCCGCGCGGGTCGTGGAGCACCCGGTCGACACTCTGAGCAGCTCACCCGCCCCGCCGGTCAGGCGGGTCCAGGAGCTGCGCCCGACCAGCGTGGTGGCCCTCCCCAACGGACGCCACGTCGTCGACCTCGGCCAGAACATCAACGGCTGGGTCCGCCTCGAGGACCTCGGCCCGGCCGGCACCACCTCGACCCTCGTCCACGGCGAGCTCCTCGACGACTCGGGCGACGTGACGACCGAGCACCTCCGACCCTTCGAGTTCGTCAGCCGGGCCCTCCTGCCGGCGGGCCAGGTCGATGTCGTGGTGTCCCGCGGCCAGGACGACGACCACTTCGAGCCTCGCCACACCACCCATGGCTTCCAGTACGTCGGCATCGACGGCCACCCCGGCCCGCTGCGCCCCGAGGACGTGACCGGCGTCGTCGTCCACACCGACCTCCTGCGGACCGGCTGGTTCTCCTGCAGCGACGACCGGCTGAACCGCCTGCACGAGGCCGCGGTGTGGAGCTTCCGCGACAACGCCTGTGACGTCCCGACCGACTGCCCACAGCGGGAGCGGGCGGGCTGGACCGGTGACTGGCAGCTGTTCTGCCCGACGGCGACCTTCCTCTACGACGTCGCCGGGTTCTCGGCCAAGTGGTTGCGGGACCTCCGCGCCGACCAGTGGCCCGACGGCCGGGTGCCCAACATCCTTCCGGAGCCCCATGGCCCGGCAACCCACGACAACGACATCGCCGCCTTCATGACGGGTTCGGCGGGCTGGGGCGACGCGGCCGTCATCGTGCCCTGGGAGACCTGGGTCGAGTACGGCGACCTCGACCTCCTCGCTGAGAGCTTCGCCTCGATGACGGCGTGGGTCGACTTCGCCGCGACACGGGCCGCCAGCGGGCGCCACGCCTCCCGGGTCGCTGCACGGCCCGATCCGGCACCGCACGAGACCTTCCTGTGGGACACCGGCTTCCACTGGGGGGAGTGGTGCGAGCCGGGGGGCACGCCGGAATCGGTCTTCACCCTCGAGCAGGACATGGGGGACATCGCCACCGCGTTCCTCCACCGGTCGTCCTCCCTGCTCGCCCGGACCGCCGGCCTCCTCGGTCGCGACGACGAGGGGCAGCGGTACGCAGCCCTGGCCGAGGCCACGCGGGCGGCGTGGCAGGCGGAGTTCGTCGACGCCGACGGTCGGCTCACCCCCGACACCCAGGCCAACCACGTCCGGGCCCTCGCCTTCGACCTCGTCCCCCCGGATCTGCGGCCATCAGTCGCCAGCCGACTGGTCGACCTGGTCCACGACGCCGGCGACCACCTGACCACCGGCTTCCTGGCCACCCCGTTCCTGCTACCCGTCCTGGCCGACCACGGTCACCTCGATGTCGCCTACACCCTCCTCTTCCAGGACACCGCCCCGTCATGGCTGGCCATGATCGATGCCGGGGCCACGACCATCTGGGAGAACTGGGACGGCCCCGAGGGCGGTGGGGACGGCGGCGTCGGCTCCCTCAACCACTACAGCAAGGGCGCGGTGGTCAGCTTCCTGCACCGCCACGTCGCCGGCCTGCGCCCGGACGACGCCCATCCCGGCTACGAGCGCTTCACCATCGCCCCGATGCCGGGGGGCGGCATCACCTCGGCCGAGGCCGTCCACGACGCCCGCCGTGGCCGCGTGCGCAGTGCGTGGAGGATCGAGGGTGGCACCTTCACCCTCGAGGCCGAGATCCCCCCGGGGGCCGAGGCCGACGTCGTCCTCCCCGACGGCACCCGCCACCGCGCGGGGCCGGGGTCGTCGATCTACCGCTGCCCTGCGGGCTGAGACCGGTCAGGCCCGGCTCCCCACGACGATGGGGTCGGGGTGGGTCGTGACGCAGCGGGTGCCCGAGTAGATCGAGGGCATGCACCGGTTGCAGTGGTCACAGGCCGACGGCGCCGGGTCATCGTGCTGCCAGCGGGCGAGCAGGTCGGGCTCACGCAGCAGCGCCCGGGCCATGGCGACGAACTCGAAGCCCTCGTCCATGGCCCGGTCGAGGGTCTCCCGGCGGGTGATGCCGCCCAACAGGATGACGGGGAGGCTCAGGCGCTCCCGGAACCGCTGGGCCAAGGGCAGGAAGAAGGCCTCCTCGAACGGGTAGCTCGGCATCATCTTCGGGCCGACGAGGCGGAACCCGAGCTTGACGACGCCGGACATGGTCGCGGCCATCTCCTCCAGCGGCGCATCGCCCCGGAAGAGGTACATGGGGTTGGCCAGCGAGCTGCCACCCGTCAACTCGAGGGCGTCGAGGGCGCCATCGGCCTCCAACCAGGCCGCCACCTCGAGGCTCTCGTCCACCTCGAGGCCACCCTTGACCCCGTCGCGCATGTTCAGCTTCGCCGTGACCGCCACCTCACGGCCGACGGCGTCCCGCACGGCCCGGACGATCTCGCGGGGGTAGCGGGCCCGGTTCTCGAGGTCGCCGCCGTAGCCGTCGGTCCGCTTGTTCAGCCGCGGGCTGAGGAAGGCACTCAGCAGGTAGTTGTGGCCCAGGTGCACCTCGATGGCGTCGAAGCCGGCGCCCACGGCCATCGCCGCGCCCCGGGCGTAGGCGTCGCGGATGCGGTCCAGGTCGGCGCTGGTGACCGCCCGGATGCGGCGCATGGTCACCGGGCTGAACGACGACGACGGCGCCAGGCCCGGGGAGCCGGTCGACCGGGCGTCGGCCACCGGCCCGGCGTGGCCGACCTGGGCCGCGGCCGCCGCGCCCTCGCCGTGGATCGCGTCGGTGAGCCGGCGGAGGCCCGGCACGACCTCGTCGTGCAGCCAGAGGCAGCCCGAGGCCGTACGGCCCTCCGGCGCCACCGCCAGGTAGGCCACGGTGCTCAGCGCCGCCCCACCCCGGGCCACCCGACGGTGGTACTCGACCAGCTCGTCGGTGACGACGCCGTCGGGCATGACGCCCTCGAAGGTCGCCGCCTTGATGATCCGGTTGCGCAGCGCCAAGGGTCCCAGCCGGGCCGGAGCGAAGGGGTCGGGGCTCACGACCTCAACCTTCGCGCTGACCGGCGGCGATGAGCACATCGAGCTCGGCGACCAGGAGCTCGGCCAGCCGGGGCAGGTCGGGGAGCTGGTCGCAGCAGCCGTGGAGGCCCACGGTGAAGTCCTCGCCGTAGCTCCACGCCGTGAGGTTGAGGCCCATGCGCCCGGCCAGGGGGCCGAGGGAGCGCAGGGCCACGACCGGATGGCCCCGCCACGCGAGCGCGCCAGGGCCACGCACGTTCGAGATGACGAGGTTGAAGGTCGGTCGCCCCTTCCGGCGCTCGGCCACGCCGAGGGAACGCCAGATCAGGTCGTACAACCGCGTGTGTTCCTGCAGGTCGTGTAGGAGCGCTGGATCCCGTTCCTGCAGGCTCCGGGCCGCAGCGAGGCTGGCGCGGACCGCGGCGAAGCGGTCTCGCGGGTCGGGCTGGTCGGTGCCGAGTCGCACGAACCAGGTCGTCATGGCGTTGCCGTACGGGCGGCCGTCACGGTCGAGGCCGACCGGCGTGGTGGCCGTCAGCGACGTCTCGGGCAGGGCACCCCGCTCCAGCAGGTAGGCCCGCAGGGCACCGGCGCACAGGGCGACGTAGACGTCGTTGACCGTTCCCCCGAGCTCCTCGCGGACCTGATCGAGGCCGGCCAGCGGGAGGGTGGCGAACGCGCAGATCCGTGATGTCGAGGGCAGCCGGTTGAACACCAGCGACGGGGCGTCGAAGTACGTCGCCGACCGGCCCGGTCCCTCCGGCTGGGCCTTCTCGGCGGCGCCGTGGGCCCGCAGGCGAACCAGGAGCGCCGGGAGGTCCCGCATCGATCGACCGTGGCGCCGGACCGCGGCAGCCAGGCCTGTCTCCGGACCGCGGTCGGGCGCCTTTGCCGCGCCGGCGCCGGCGCCGTCGAACAGCTCCTCCCAGATCTGGACGCTCGCCGCGCCGTCCGCCAGCGCGTGGTGCATCTGGAGCACCAGCGCAACCTGGTCTTTGGCCAGGCCGTCGACCACCCACAAGCGCCAGAGGGGACGGTGGCGGGGCAGCACGTCCCCGGCCAGGTCGCCGAGGAGCGCGTCGAGCGCAGTCTCGGGGTCCGGCCCACACAGCGTGCGGCGCACCACCTGGTCGGCCTCGACCTCGGCCTCGACCCAGACGGGGCGACCTAGGTGGGCCGGGCCGGTGGTCAGCCGCCAGCGGAAGGGCGCGCGGCCGCGCAGCGTGGTGACGGCCCAGCGGGCCAGCTCGTCGGGGTCGAGGGGCCCGGCGCCCGGCGCCAGCACCGCGACCTTCAGCGTGTGCGCCGGGCGGCCCCGCTGCTCCTCCCGGAGGTGGAAGACGTCGCTGCCGTGGAGCGGCCTCACCGCGAGCTCACCGATCGGCCCGCCTGTCGGGGCGTCACCGCTCCTGAGAGGACGAGGGCCTCCACCGCCTCCGCAAGGGTGTCCGTGACGTCGCGGAAGGTGAGCCCCAGTCCGAGCGCGACCGTGTCGTCGGTGCCCTCCCACCGGGTCGAGAGGGTCATGGCCTCGTGCGTGAAGACGGGATCGATGGGCAGGACCCGGGCCGCGAGGTCGACGCCACGGCCCAGGCCCCGCCAGACGACGCCGGGGACGGGGAGGACGGGCAGCCGCCGCCCGGTGATCCCGCGCAGGGCCTCGGCGATCCCGGGACCATCGAGCAGGTGACCTCCGCAGACCACTCGCCGGGGTCCCTGGCCCGGAACCAGCAGTCGACGGTGCAGGTCGGCCACGTCGCGGACGTCGACGTAGGAGACCCGGACATCGGCCAAGGGCATCACTCCGGCCCGCAGGATGGCCCCGATGGAGTCGGTGACCGCACCGGTCAGGGGACCGGCCGGCGGGCCGGTGACCCCGCTCGGGTAGGTGATGACCACGGGCGCGCCCTCCGCCTGGCGCCGTCGGGCGTGGTCCTCGGCCTCCGCCTTCGACCGCGGTAGGCGCTGACCGCGGGGGCGATCGGCAGGTCACCGTGGACCGGCCCCACGCCGGGTGCGAACAGGGCGGTGACGCTCGAGACGTGCAGGATCGGGTCCAGTCCCTGGTCGATGGCGGTGTCGATGACGTTGCGGGCCGCGGCCGGGTTGGTCGCCAGGACGGCGGCGGCGTCCCGGCGGGCGAGGGAGACCATGCCCCCGCAGTGCAGGACGGCCCGGCAGCCGTCCATGGCCGCGGCGACGGCGCCGGGATCGGTCAGGTCGCCGACCACGTGCGCCGGCGGATCGAGGCCCAGCGGGCCGAGCACGAGGTCGAGCCGGCCCGGGTCCCGCACCAGCAGCCGGACATCGTGCCCGTCCTCCACCAGGGCCTGCACTGCGTGCGCGCCGAGGTAGCCGGTCCCACCCGTCACCAGAACGCGGATCGGACCCCCCGGGACCTCGCGGCCCTAGCCGGTCGTGGTGTAGTCCCCCTCGAGCACGGCGACGCCGCCCTCTTCACAGCCGAAGCCTTCCTCAGGCGAGTGCCGCACGAAGGCCCCGCCCTCGGCCTGCAGGACCACGAAGCATTCGGGCCCCTCGTTGTCCGCGGGGTTGGCCGGCGCGTGGAGGCCGCCGCCGTCCCACTCGGTCACCGACGCGGCCGTCTCCAGCACACACGTCCGAGTCAGGTCGCCGGCGTCGTCGCACTGATCAGCGGACTGGGCGAAGAGCAGCCACGCCGACATGGACTGGGCGCCGAGGAGGGCGACCTTGCCCTCGATGCCCTCGACCAGCTCGACGTACTGCTGGGTCGCGGGACTGGTCTCGGCCTCCTCGAAGGGCACGAAGGCCGAACGGACGTAGGTGCCGTCCGCGGCGGCGCCGGCGGCCTCGAGGTAGCCCTGGTCGTAGAAGTTGGCGTCCTGGGCCGTGACCGTCGGTTCGTAGCCGATCTCGTCCATCGCCTGCTGGAGCTGGGCCAGGAACTCGCCCTCCCCCACGAAGTTCAGCCAGGTGACGCCGTCCCCCTGCAGGCGGGCCGCCAGCGGGGCCCAGTTCGCCTCGCCCAGGACGTTGTAGGTCTGCTCGGACACGATGGAGGCGCCGATCGCCTCGTAGGCCTCCTTGGTGCGGTCAGCGATCAGGGTCAGCGTGGCGAAGTCGGCGTTGATCACCCCGACACCCTCCAGGGCACCGGGGTTCTCCGCCTCGAGGGCGAGGGCGTGGCCGATCGGGAACTGGTCCTGGGGGTTGGGCACGGGCTGGACGGTCCGGCGTTCGATGACGCCGTCGTGCCCGGTGACGCCGCCCTTCTCGGGCGTGGCGGCGTAGCCGGCGACGTCGATCAACCCGCAGGCCTGGCCGGTCGTGGTCCACTCGCTGTCCTGGGCGCCGCCGCCCCCGACGAGGGCGAACTCGCGGTCACAGGCCTCCCGGATGCGGGGGCCGTACTCGGTGATGGCGGCGTCGTACTCGGTGAGCTCGAGGGGCCGGCCGTTGATGCCGCCCTGGTCGTTGCACCACGCGACGAAGGCCTGGCCGGCGTCGAAGAGCTCCTGGTTGAGGCCGGGGCGACCGCTGAACCCGGGGTCGGACACGGTGCCGACCAGGATGCGGTCGGCCTCGACGCCCTGGGCGTCGTCGCCGGTGCCGGCGGCCGGCGACGTACCGTCACCCGCGGAGCACGGCGACGCGAGCGTGCCGAAGGTGGCACCGTCGGCCCCCGCGGCGGTGGTCGACGACGACGGGTCGTCCACCGAGCCGGACTCGTCGGCGCCCCGGTCACCGGAGCAGGCTCCGGCCACCAGCACCAGCGTGAGCCCGGCGAGGAGCAGCGTGCGCTTCACTTGGCCATACCTCCTGAGACCGAGATGTCGTCACCCGTGACGAAGGACGAGGCATCGCTGGCCAGGTAGACGACGGGACCGACGATCTCGGCGGGTTCGGCCACCCGGTTCATGAGGGTCCCCTCGGCAATCATCGCCTTGAACCCCGGCGCGTTGCGCTCGGCGCCCTCGACCATCTCGGTCGCGAACGGCCCGGGTGAGAGGACGTTGACCCGGACCCCCCAGTCCGCCCACTCCATGGCCATGGTGCGGCTGATGTTGAGCAGGGCCGCCTTCGACGCCCCGTAGGCCGACACGGCGGAGCCGGCGTGGTACCCCGCCATGCTGCCGATGTTGACGATGCTTCCGCCACCGCCGTCCCGCATGACGGGGGCCACGCACTGGCTCATGCGCAGGGGACCCTCGAGGTTGACGGCGAAGATCTTCCGCCAGAGGTCGAGGGTCATGTCCGACACCCCCGAACGGGAGGGGCTGATGCCGGCGTTGTTCACCAGCACGTCGATCCGTCCGAACCGCTCAACCGCCGCGTCGACGAAGCCGGGGACGGCGTCCCACTCCCCCACGTGGCATGCCCGGCCGAACGCCGCGGCCCCGGTCGCGGCCTCGACCTCGTCGGCCACCTGGTCGCACAGGGCCTGCTTGCGGCTGCTGATCACCACCGAGGCGCCGGCCTCGGCGAGGCCCTGGGCCATGGCCCGGCCGATCCCCCGGGTCGAGCCGGTGACGACCGCCACCTTGCCGGTGAGGTCGAAGTGCGCCGCCGAGGGCTCGCTGCCGTCGATCATCGCCGGTCTTTCAGGGGGATCGAGTCCTGGGTGTCGAGGGTCAGCTCGAAGTGGCTCAGCTGGAGCCCGTCCTCGGTCCGGACGGCGGTACCGCTCAGTACGCCGCCGGGGATGGCCACCGGGCTCCCTCCAACCACCTGGGTCACCAGCAGATAGGAACGGAAGTCCGCGGCCGGCCCGTCGGTGCGGTCGACGGCGACGTTGAGCGTCATGTGCCGGAGCGGGTGCGGGCTCTCTTCCCGGTGCTTGACCTGCCAGTAGATGATCTCATCGACCCCCTGGAAGTCGGCCCGCACGAACTCCTCCCAGTCGGTCGTGCCGGTGTCGGTCCGGGTCCGGAACGTGGCCTCGGGGGTGAGGTACGGGCGGAGCTCCTCGATCTGGCCCTCGTCGTAGCGGTGCCACCAGTGGGCCAGGAGCTCGGTGATCTCGGCCGCGGTCGGCGCTTCGGTGGTCACAGGGGATCTCCCATCCGTTCGTAGGCCTCGAGGATGGACCCGCCGAGGAAGGCATCCCGGACATCGGCGTCGAGGTCGGCGAGCACCTCCTCGTAGTAGGGCACGGGCTCGCCGTTGCCCTCGAAGTGGGGGTAGTCCGAGGAGAAGACCGCCACGCCGGGCAGGTGGGACATGAGCCGCAGCGGGACCTGGTGGGGGGCAGGCAGGGGCGAGACCCGCACGTTGCGGAGGATGAACTCCGAGGGCGACAGGGACAGGCGGTAGTCACCGAGTACCAGCGGGCTCGCGCCGGCGGAGGTCATGCTGTCGAGCCTCTCGGCCAGGCGGGGGAGCCAGTCGATGCCGAGCTCGGAGATCAGGATCGTGAGGTCGGGGTGCCGGTCGAAGACGCCCCCCATCACCAGGGCCGTGAGGTAGATCTCGGCGCTCTGGGCCGGCTGGAGTATGGACAGCAGCCGGATCAGGCCGGGGTCCTCGAGGTCGGCCCAGCCCGGGTGGATCATCGCCGGGCTCATCCCGATGTGCAGGAGCGGCACCATGCCGAGCTCGGTGGCGGCCGCCCACACGGGATCGAAGCCCGGTGAGCTGGGCGGGATCCCCCCGGCCGGCTCGGAGGAGACCAGGAACGCCCGGCTGCCCTGGGCCCGCACGCGCCGGAGCTCACGGACGGCCCAGTCGATGTCGTCGTACCGGAGGCAGGCCACGGGCAGGAGCCGGTCACCGTGCTCCCCGACGGCGTCGGCCATCCAGGTGTTCACCGCCTCGAGCGCCTCGCGGCTGAGCCCGGGATCCTCGATGGCCCGGGCCAGCGTGTAGCCGCCGCCGGTGATCAGGTTCTGCTTGGCGATGCCGTGCTCGTCCAGCCAGGCCACCCGGGCGGCGGGATCGGTCAGCGGGGCGTACTGGTTCGCGCCCGGGAAGGTGAGGCCTTCGGCCTCCTCGGTGAAGAGGAACTCGATCGAGGGGTTGACCAGCCGGTCGATCGGCATGCGCTCCTCAGGCGGCACCCCCCGCAGGAGGTCGTCGCTGACGAACCAGGCGAACATCTCCGCGGTGCCGAGCACGAACCGGGGATCGGTGTCCGGCAGCAGCGCCGGCAGCCGGGCCGCCAGGTCCGGGAAGTCGTCCAGCCACCCGGGTGCGGGCTCTACGTGCGCGTCGACGTCGATGATCACCGGAGCGGTCCCCATGACCGCACAATAACAGTGTTATGTCAGGATGTCGAACCGGCTCACCGGGGCGGATCGGCGGGGGGCACGGGCAGGACGCCGTTCAGGGTCGGAGGCGGAAGAGCGTCTCGCCGGCGTCATGGACCACGAGGGTCCCCCGGTCGGCCTCCATCGCCGCGAGGTCGACAGCCGACGGGTCGAGGTGGCCGAGGTTGGCGGCGCGGACCACCGGGGCGGGGATCCCTGTGGCCAGGGTCACCCGGACCCGCTGGTGCTCGCCCTCGACGGGGTCGTAGGTCCCGGCGCCGAACAGGTGGGTCGAGTGCGCCAGCTCGCCGCGGGGCAGGTGCTTCACGTCGTCCCAGTGGGCCAGGAACCAGTCCCGGCAGTGGTAGCCGATGGTGTCGAGGCCGGGGTGGGTCGCGGCGATCTGGGTGATGTGCGGGGCGTAGAGGATGACCTCGCCCCCGTCGGCCACGACCGGTTCGACCTTGTAGAAGCCCTTGGCCCCGGTCCACAGGTCGGCGTAGCGGGGGGCGACGAGGGAGACCACCCGCTCGACGGGGGCGTCGAGGTACTGGATGTGGGTCTCGGCGGCGACGTCGGCCGCCGCCGCCCACGCCGAGCGGGGGTCGCCGAAGGCGGCGTGGTGGAACCGGCCGGTCTCGTGGTCGACGACGACGCAGAGGGCGTGGCGCTCCCCCGGGACCAGGTCGGCGGCGGCCTCCACCAGCGCCCGCACCGGGGTGACCCCCTTGGTGCCGATGATCTCGGCGCTGGTGATGAGCGCCCCCAGCCAGTGGGTGACGTCGATGAGCTCGGGGCCGGACAGTCCCGGGAACAGGTACTTGTGGCCGCCCGAGAAGCCGATGACCTCGTGGGGCAGGACGGGCCCGACGATCACGGTGACGTCGCTCTCCACCACCAGGCGGTTGACCCGGATGGGCACCTCCTCGGCCAGGCGCCCGTCGGACCACCGGGCCACGTCCGCGGCGGCCAGGGTCCCCAGGGCGACGAACGTGTTCTCGTCCCACCACTCGTGGTTCACCACATCGAGGCCGTCGACCCCGACCATCGCCCGCATCGCCTCCGCGTCCATCGCCGCGTGGGTGCCGAGAGCGACGACGGCCCGGCACGAGCGCACCCGGCCCTCGACGGCCGCGGGTGATCGCGCCGAGCAGGGTCGGCAGCGGGCACTGCCGAGTGGCGTCGGGGATGACCAGGCAGAGCGATCGCCCGTCGAGGTCCAGCCCGGCGAACTGCTCGGCGACGAAGCGCTCCACCGCGGCATCGTCGAGCACCCCCTCGGCCCCCCCGATGGTCGCCGTCACGCGCCACCCACCCCATTGGAGGAAATAAGGGGCGGGTTCCGCCCCCTATTGCCTCCGACGGACCTGGGACCGCCGATGGTCATGTCGCCTCCCGGAGGACGTCGAGGCCTCGATGTTCCAAGGCCTCCAGTGTGCCCACGACCTCGGCGGCGAACGCCGGGGTCACCGCGGGACCGAGCACACCCTGGAGGAGGGGTCCCCGATCACGGACGTCGGTCCGAAGCGCTTCGGCATCGGGGTCGTCGAGGTCGGGCAGCACGACGCCCTGACATCGGCTGACCGGTCACGGCCGCCAAGCCAGAGCGCCACGACCACGGCGAACCGGGTCGTGGGCAGGCCGAGGTGCGTCCGGGTGTCGACGACGGGCAGCAGGCGCTGGGCCAGCTTGCGCGAGCCGTCGGCACCGACCTGGCGACAGGTGTGACCGAGCTCGGGGTTGGCGAACCGCTGCAGCGCCTCGTCGGTGAACTCCCAGGCGTCGGGGACCTCCGCCACGTCGAGGATGTCGTCGACCAGGCCCCGGACGAACGGCGTCACGACGGGATGGGCCGTCGCCTCCGCAACGGTCTCGCACCGGGCCAGCAGCCCGGCGTAGGCGAGGGCCGAGTGCGGGCCGTTGAGCAGCCAGAGCTTGCGCCGCTGGTAGGGCTCGACGTCACCGACCACCTGGACCCCGACATCGGCGAGGGTCGGGAGGCCGTCGGTCGCGGTGAGGTACCACGACCGATGGTGCTCGGCGACGACGGCACGCCTCGTCCCGGAGCCCGAGGCGGCGGGCGATGTCGTCGAGATCAGCCGGCGTCGTCGCCGGGACCATGCGGTCCACGACCGACGACGGGAAGGCCACGCGCTCCATGATCCAACGGGCCAGGCCGGCGTCGAAGCGTTCTGCGGCCTCGAGCACCCGTTCCCGGAGGCGGGCCCCGTTGTCCATGACGTTGTCGAGGGAGGCGACGACCACCGGCCCACCGAGGCCCCGACGCCGGTCGAGGCCGTGGGCGAGGACCGCCGGAGCCGACCGCGGCTCGTCACCGTCGAGTGGGTCCAGCTCGTAGCCCTTCTCGGTCACGGTCAAGGTGACCAGGGAGGTGGTCGGCGCCGCGATCGCCTCGACTGCGGCATCGACACCGGTGCCGACCGAGGCCAGCGAGCCGACGACCCGCAGATCAGACGCCCGGCCCGGCTCCCGCTCGTCGACGGTGAACAGGCCGTCCTGCGGGCTCAGCCGGTCCTCGGCCGACCGGCTCCGGAGTGAGACCCCCCGGATCATGGCTGGTTGTCCGGCCCGCAGGAGGTCGTCGGCGTAGACCGCGAGATGGGCCCGGGCGAAGGCGCCGACCCCGAGGTGGACGATCGACGGCGGTGCCGACCGGTCGTAGCCGACCTCGGTGTTGTGGGAGGAGAGCCGCTCGGTGGTCATGGCAGGCCCTAGCGTCCTACGCCGTGGGGCGAACCGAGCGGGTGACGATCGAGGACGTCGCCGCCCGTGCCGGGGTGCACGCCGCGACCGTCTCCCGGGCGCTCAACCACCCCGAGCTGGTCGCCGCCGCGACCCGGGAGCGGGTCGAGGCCGTCGTCGCGGAGCTCGACTTCGTCCCGAACCGAGCCGCCCGTGGCTTGATCACCGGCCAGACCGGCAACGTGGCCGTGATCGTGCCCGACCTCACCAACCCCCACTTCGCCGCCCTCGTGCAGGCCGCCGGTCGGGCCGCCCGCGAGGCCGACCTCCAGCTCCTGCTGGTCGACACCGGCGAGCACGCCGACGAGGAGGTCCGGGCCGCCCGCACGTTGTCCCACGAGGTGGACGGCTTCGTCGTCCTCTCGCCCCGGCGCCTGCACAAGGATCTCGCGGTCCTGGGCTCCACCCCCGCGGTGTTCGTGAACCGGCCGGTGAAGGGGCACGCCTCGATCATCATGCGCACCGCGCCGGCGATCGAGCAGGCCGTGCACCACCTGGCGACGTCGGGTCACACACAGCTGGCCTACGTCGGCGGGCCGAAGGCCTCGTGGGCGGCGACCGAACGGCGGGACGCCGTGCGGCGCGCCAGCCGGGCCACGGGCCTCACGGTGCACGAGGTGGCGGTCGGACCAGCGACCTTCGAGGCCGGGGCCGACGCCGTCGACGCCATCGTGGCGACGCCGGCGACCGCGGTCGTCGCCTTCAACGCCCAGATGGCCCTCGGGGTGATCGCCGGCCTCTCCCGCCGGGGCACGGCCGTCCCCGACCAGATCAGCGTGGTCGGCGGCGACGACGTGCCGATGGCCCCCATGACGGCGCCGCCGCTCACCGCCATCTCCCTGCCCACCGAGGCCGCGGGCACGGCGGCCGTCGAGCGCCTCGGGGGGCCCACCGACCGCCTCGAGCTCGAGGCCACCTTCGTCGAGCGGGGGTCGACTGCGCCGGTCAGTCGCTGAGGTCGTCACGCCAGCGGCGGCGCAGGTGGTCGGCAGCGGCCTTGGGTCGCCGGTCGCGGGTGAACACGCCCTTCTTGTTGCCGTCCACCCGGATGAAGGACGTCCCCGTCTGGAAGTCGGCGAAGTTCCAGACGTGCTCGCCCACCACGGCGTCGATCCGGTCGAAGACCCGGTGGTAGGTGTCGAGCAGGGCGGCCTGGTACTCCTCGCTGTAGAGCACAGGGCGGACCGAGTGGAGCCCTGACAACGTGTCGGCGCCGTACTCGGTCACCAGGATCGGCTGCTCGTGCTTGTCGGCCCACGCCCGCAGCTCGGCCTCGAGGTTCCGCTCGGCAGACTCGAGGTCCTCGGCGTCGACGTACCACCCGTAGTAGCGGTTGACCATCGTGACGTCGGCCAGCTCGGTCAGCAGGCAGGCGTCGGGCGGGGCCAGCATCATGTTGACGAAGCCGACCGGCCGCGTCGGGTCGGCCGCCCGGGCGACGGCGAACAGCGGCTCGAAGTAGGCCACCGACGCCTCGCTGTTGGACTCCGGCTCGTTGGCCAGGCTCCACAGCACGACGGAGGGATGGTTCTTGTCGCGGGCGATGAGCTCCTCGATGGCCTGCCGGTGCGTCGCCTGGGCCGCTGAGCCGACCGTCTCCTCGGTGAAGGTCGTGCGGGCGACGTCGCCGAAGATCCCGCCGCTCACGCTGAGGTTGAGGCCCACGGCGGCGGTCTCGTCGATGACCACGACGCCGAGCCGGTCGGCGAGGTCCAGCACCTCCTCGGCGTAGGGGTAGTGCGAGGTCCGGAACGAGTTCGCTCCCAGCCAGGCCAGGAGCTCGAAGTCGTGGACCATCGACACGTCGTCGTGCCCTCGACCCCGGACGTTCAGGTCCTCGTGCATCCCGAAGCCCCGGAAGTAGAAAGGCTCGCCGTTGATCAGGAACCGGGTGCCGTCGACCCGCACCGTCCGGACCCCGACGGTCTGGTGATAGCGGTCGACCAGCGTCTCCCCGTCGACGACGTCGACCTGGAGGTCGTAGAGGTACCCGTCACCCGGTGCCCAGCGATGGACCGTCGGGGACCCGCAGCTGGCCCGCGCTCCCCCTCCCCCTCGGCCACCGTCGTGCCGTCGGCGTCGCGGAGCACGACGCGGACCGCACCGTCGCCCTCGACGGCCGTCGACCACCCCACGATGCCGGTGTCGCCGTCGAGGTCCGTGACGACCGTGACGTCGGCGAGGTGGGTGGGCGAGGTGGCACACAGCCAGACGCTACGGATCAGGCCGGCGTAGTTGTAGAAGTCCTGGAAGTAGAACTGCTTGCGCTTCCCTCCGTCGAGGTCGTGGATGACCCCCGGCGGGATGGAGGTCCAGTTCAGCTCGTTGTTGACCACGACCGTGACCCGCAGGGGCTCCCCGGCGACGGCGACCGCGGTCAGGTCGGTCTCGAAGGGCGTGTAGCCCCCCTCGTGCTCGCCGACCTGTTCGTCGCCGGCCCAGACGACGGCGCGGTGGGTGGCGGCGTCGAACCGGAGGACGATGCGGCGTCCGTCCCATCCCTGGGGGATGTGGACGACCCGCTGGTACCAGACGTCCCCGACGTGGTCGTGCAGCGACGGCTCGACCACGACGTCGTCGAACGCGGAGGGGACCGGCATGCGCGATCGGGTCCCGCAGGGGCCCGCGCCACCACCCCTCCCCCCGCCCCACCCCACCGGGATCGGCGACGAAGTCCCAGAGGCCGTCGAGCCGCTTGGCCTCCCGACACTCGTTGTCCTGTGGTCGCAGCACGCTCATCGGTCCACCTTGAACGCTCGTCGGGCCAGGCCGTGGGCCAGGTCGTCGGCCACCTCGGCGGCCTCGTCGTCCCGCAGACGGCCCTCGGCGACCAGGCCGGCGAGGAAGCCGGCGTCGATGCGGCGGACCATGTCGTGGCGGGCCGGGATCGACAGGAGCGAGCGGGCGTCGTCGTTGAAGCCGACCGTGTTGGCGAAGCCGGCGGTCTCGGTGACCGTCTGCCGGAAGCGCCGCAGGCCCTCGGGGCTGTCGTGGAACCACCACGGGGGACCGAGGCGCAGCGCCGGGTAGTGGCCGGCGAGCGGGGCGAGCTCCCGGCTGTAGGTGCTCTCGTCGAGCGTGTAGACGACCACGGTCAGGCCCGGCTCGTTGCCGAACCGGTCCAGCAGGGCCTTCAGCCCCCCGACGTAGTCCATCGGCTGGGGGATGTCGGCGCCCATGTCCGGGCCGAAGCGATCCGCCAGCGTCGGGTTGTGGCCGCGCCAGGAACCGGCGTGGAGTTGGAGCGCGAGACCGTCCTCCACGCTCATGGCCGCCATCTCGACGAGGAGCTGGCCCCGGAACCGCTCGGCATCGCCGGGCTCGGCCTCGCCTTTGCGCACGCGGCGGAACAGGTCCTCGGCCTCACGCGGGGGAGGTCGACGGTGAGGGCCGACGGGTGGCCGTGGTCCGTGGCCGTCGCGCCGGCGGCGATGAACGCCTGTCGCCGAGTCCGCAACGCGGCGAGGTAGCCCGACCATGTCGTGGTGTCCTCCCCCGTCAGCTCGGCCAGGCGGCCGAGGTTGTCCTGAAAGTCGGGCCGATCGGGGTCGACGACGTCGTCGGGCCGGAACGTGGGCACGACCCGGCCACCCCAGCCACTCGCCGCGAGCACGGCGTGGGCGTCGAGGGGATCGAGGGCGCCGTCGGTGGTGGCCAGGAACTCGATGCCGAAGCGCTCGTAGAGGGCCCGGGGCCGGAAGGCATCGGTCGCCAGCGCCTCGACGAGGTGGTCGTAGGTGGCGTCGGCTGTGGCCGCCGAGAGCGGCTCGGTGAGGCCGAAGACCTCCGACAGCGTGTGGTCCAGCCAGAGCTTCGACGGGGTCGCGGCGGAAGAGGGCGTAGTGCTCGGCGAAGGTGCGCCAGGTGCTGCGACCGTCGGCGACCTCGGTCCCACCGTCGCGCGGGGCAACGCCGAGCGCTTCGAGCGGCACCCCCTGGCTCTGAAGCATCCGCAGCAGGTAGTGGTCCCGGGTGACAAGCTCAGCGGCCGGGTCGCCGATCGGTCGATCGTCGGCGAAGGCGGCGGCGTTCAGGTGCCCGTGGGGGCTGACGATCGGCAACGAACGCGTGCGCTCGAGCAGTGATCGGGCGATGCGGCGGACGCCGGGATCGGCGGGCAGGAGGCGGTCGGGATCGAGCACGGACTGCAAAGGTTTGCAGAATTCGCCGAGAAGAGCAATCCTGGCGGCCATGACCACCTTCCCCGACGGGTTCCTCTGGGGCTCGGCCACGGCCGGGCACCAAGTCGAAGGAGGCAACGTGAACGCCGACCTCTGGGCCCTGGAGTGGGCCGAGGACACGCTGTTCGCCGAGCCGTCCCTCGACGCCTGCGACCACTACCACCGCTACCCCGAGGACATCGCCACGATGGCCGACCTGGGGTTCAACGCGTACCGCTTCTCGCTCGAGTGGTCGAGGATCGAGCCCGAGCCGGGCGCCTTCTCCCGAGCCGCCCTCGATCACTACAGGCGGATGGTGAGCACCTGCCTCGAGCACGGGATCACCCCCGTCGTCACCTACTGCCACTTCACCACGCCGCGGTGGTTCGCCGCGGCGGGCGGCTGGGCCGCAACCGACGCCCCCGACCGGTTCGGCCGCTTCGCCGAGCGGGCGACCGAGCACCTGGGCGACCTCCTGGGACGGGTGGCGACGCTGAACGAGCCGAACGTGATCGACCTGCTGAAGCAGACCGGCGTCATCCCGATGGGGGTCGGGGCCGAGGTCCCCGGCGAGAACGACGGGGACACCTTCAACATGGGCCTGATCGGCGCCGGCATCGAGCAGATGGCCGCGATCCACCGCAAGGGCGTCGAGGCGATAAAGGCGGGACCCGGCGACCTGGAGGTGGGCTGGACGCTCGCCGTGGTCGACCTGCAGCCGGCCGACGGCGGCGAGGAACGTTGGCAGGAGGCCCGGCAGCGGGCCACCCTGGACTGGCTCGAGGTGTCCCGGGAGGACGACTGGGTCGGCGTGCAGACCTACACGCGGGAACGCATCGGCCCCGACGGCAAGATCGGTCCGCCCGAGGGCGCGGCGATCACCCAGACCGGCTGGGAGGTCTACCCGGAGGCCCTCGAGCACACCGTCCGCCTGGCCGCCGACCACGCCGGCGTCCCCGTCCTCGTCACCGAGAACGGCATGGCCACCGACGACGACGAGGCCCGCATCGCCTACACCAAGGGCGCGCTGGAGGGCTTGGGCCGGGCCATCGACGACGGCGTCGACGTCCGCGGCTACCTCCACTGGACGCTGCTGGACAACTTCGAGTGGATGGCCGGCTACGCCAAGACCTTCGGCCTGATCGCTGTCGACCGCGAGACCTACGAGCGCACGGTCAAGCCGTCCGCCCGCTGGTTGGGCGAGGTGGCCCGCGCCAACGCCGTGTGACCCCGGCAGAGGGGTCGTCCCCCGACGCTGGAGGTGGGCTCAGCCGCCCGCGAGGCGGGTCTGGCGGGCGACGGCGAGGATGCGACCGTCGGGCGCCCACAGGGTCGCGTCCTCGACGGCGAACCCCTCGTTCGACAGCGGTGAGCGGCAGGAGAGGTAGACGTACTCGCCGCACGGGACCGAAGGCTGGTCGGTGGCCAGGTGCACGACGTACTCGATCGTGGCCGCCGCCACCGGGCCGGTGGTGCGGCTGAAGACCGCCGGTGGGAGGAGGTCGCACATCGTGACCAGCCAGGCCGAGTCGATCGGTTCGCCCTCGAGCGGGCGCAGCCACGCGGCGACCCACGCTTCGTCCCCGCCGCCGAAGAGGACGGCGTCCCGGTCGAGCCGTACGTCGGCGTTCTGGAAGTGTCCGACGCCATCGGAGGACTCGAACCGTGGCGTGTCGCCGGGGTCGGCTTCGTGGGGACTGACGTGGTCGTCGTACGCGAGGCCGGGCCGAGTCGTCGAGCTCGCCCCGTGGGCGACCTGCAACACCTTTCCCTCTTGGATGAGGCGGGCGCTGGTGGAGGTCATGGACCGGCCGACGCGTTCGACTGTCACCTCGATGTCCACCGGACCCGGGCGAGGGATGGAGGCGAACTGGGTCGCGAAGCTGCGCAGCGCGCGTGACGGGTCATCGACCGCCGCGGTCATGGCGTTGGCGACGATGGCCGCGGTGTAGCCGCCGTGGATGCCGACCAGCGACTCCCACCGCTCGTGCAACTCGGCGCTGAAGGAACCCGGCCCGACCCGGGTAACGGCGATGTCCTCGGCGAAGCTCATCGACACGTTGATCAGGCGGGCAGTCGGTTGAACTTGTGGATCTGCTTGTCGAAGGTGCGGGCCGGCGCGACCCGCCGCAAGGTCCGCAGCTGTCGGGCCTGCTTACCCACGGGATAGCGCAGCTTGGGCTTCACGTCCGTGGCGGCACTCAGGATCGCCTCGGCCACCACAGACGGCGAGTCACCGGCTGCCAGGGACGTCACCATGACCTCCTCGGCCCGCCGTCGTTCGTCCGCGTACACCGCCAGCGTCGTCCCGGGCGGAACGATGTTGGCGTCGAATCCGGTGTTGGTGAACCCCGGCTCGACGAGGAGCACTCGGACGCCGTGCTGGCGGACCTCGTGATCGACCGACTCGGAGTAGCCCTCGATCGCGTGCTTCGACGCCGAGTACAGCGCACCGAAGGGCACCGGGACGAACCCGAGCACCGACGAGATGTTGATGATCCGCCCTTCCCCCTGCGCCCGCATGCCCGGGAGGACCGCCTTGGTCATCCGGACCACGCCGAAGAAGTTCACGTCGAACACCGACTGCGCCTGTTCGATGGAGCTCTCCTCGGCGGCCCCACCGGCGCCGACCCCGGCGTTGTTGACGAGCACATCGATCCGCCCGAACCGGGCGATCACGTCGTCGACGAGGCCCGCCACCGACTCGTCGCTACCCACGTCGAGGGCCAGGAGCGTGACCCCCTCGGGTGCTTTGGCCCCGACGGCGTTCCGGCTCGTGCCGACGACGTCGAACCCGGCTCGGACGAGCGCAGCGGCCGCCGCCGCACCGATCCCCGACGATGCTCCGGTCACCAAGGCCACTCGACGTGCGTCCGTCATCTGCTTCCCCTGTCGATCGCTGGCGCCCTTGGACGCATTAGATTATGGTCGTACTATAATCGTCTCGGCAGTGAAGGCAATGTGTCGTTCGACACCAGGAGGAGCTGTGGCCCGGTACGGCAAGGAACACAAGGAAGCCACGAGACAGCGGATCGTCGAGGCGGCCGGTCGGCGGTTCAAGCGCGACGGGATCGACGGCTCCGGCATCGCCACGCTCATGGCCGACGCCGGGCTGACCAATGGCGCCTTCTACGCCCACTTCGACTCCAAGGAGGACCTCGTCGCCACCACGGTCGCCGACCAGCTGCGCGAGCAGCGGGAGAGCTACTGGGAGCGGCCGGGCGCCGGCGTCGAACAGCTGGTGCGCGAGTACCTCTCGGTCCGGCACCGCGACGACTCCGAGCACGGCTGCCCATCGGCCGCCCTGCTCGACGAGATCGGCCGCGGCCCGGCCTCGACCAAGAAGGCCTACACCGAGGGCATGCTCGACATCGCCGACGAGATCGCGGCCCGCCTGGCCCCCGACGATCCCGAGTCGGCACGGGCGACGACGCTCAGCCTCTTCGCCCTCCTGATCGGCACGCTGCAGCTCTCGCGCGCGCTGGCTGATCGCCAGCTCGCCGATGCGGTGCTCGAATCCGGCATCGCCAACGCGCTGGCACTCGTGCGCGACCGCTGATCACGCTCAGGGCAGGACGATGGGCATCGACTCCCAGCCGCGGACCGTCGAGGTCGGGGCCAGCCTCATCCCCGTCGGGTCCACATCCCATTCGGGGAAGCGGTTGAGGAGCTCGTCGAGGGCGACCCGTCCTTCCAGCCGGGCGAGGCTGGCGCCGAGGCAGAAGTGGAGGCCGAACCCGAACGTCAGGTGTTGGGTGTCTTCGCGGTGGATGTCGAACACGTCGGGGTCCGGGTAGCGGCGCGGGTCCCGGTTGGCCGAGGCCATGAGCAACAGGACCGCGCTCCCGGCGGGGATGATCACCCCGTGGTTCTCGCAGTCCTGCATCGTGTAGCGGGCGACGGCGTGGCCGGTGGGCTCGAAGCGGAGGGCCTCGTCGATCACGTTCGGGAGGAGGGAGCGGTCCTCGACGAGCTCCCGACGATGGTCGGGGTGTTCGGCGAGGAGCTTGGCCAGCCAGCCGATGAGCCGACCCGTGGTCTCGTTGCCGGCCCCGGCCAGGACGGCGGTGTAGGTGAGCACCTCGTGGCGGGTGAGCGTGCGCAGGGCGCCCGTCTCGTCCTCGAACTCGGCGTTGAGCAGCTGGGTCATCAGGTCATCGGAGGGGTGCTCGGCCCGCCACTCGATGTACTCGGCGAAGTGGTCACCTCGGGCGACGTTCTCCTCGGTCACGGCCATCGGCTGGCCGGGCACGGTGCGCAGGTTGGCGTCGGTCCGGTTGCGGACCGCCACCTGGTCCTGCTTCGGGGATGCCGAGCAGCATGCCGATGACCTTCATCGGCAGCGTGGCGGCGAGCTCGGTGATGATGTCGAACCCGCTGGGATCCGACCAGGGGGTCGAGGCAGCTGGCACAGTAGTCCCGGACCTGGTCCTCGAGGGCGGCCATGCGCCGGGGGGTGAAGACCCGCGACAAGCAGGCCCCGGTGCGTGGTGTGCTCCGGGGGGTCCTCGAAGAGCAGGACGCCCGACGGCAGCTCGACGTCGGCCTTGATGATGTCGAGGATGTCACTGCGGGTGCTGGTGAAGGTCTGCCAGTCGAGCAGCCCCTTCTCCACGTCCTCATGGCGGGACAACGCCCAGAAGTCGTGACGCTCGTTGTAGTAGACGGGCGCCTCTTCGCGGAGCCGGGCGTAGGTCGGGTACGGGTCGGCGTTGATGTCGACGTCGTAGGGGTCGTAGTACAGCTCGTTCGTCGCGATCGTGCTCATCCTGGATCGTTGTACTCTATTTTGAACGACTGTTCAAGACCGGGTACTGTCGGGGCATGGCCGAGGCGCGTCGACCGCGAGCCGCAACCGAGGAGAAGCGCCGGCGGATCCTCGACGCCGCCGAGGAGATCATGCTGAAGGACGGGTACGCGGCGATCAGCTCTCGCAGCGTGGCCGGCGCCGTCGGCATCCAGGCGCCCCTGGTCCACTACTACTTCGCGTCGCTCGACGACCTCTTCGTCGCCGTGCTCCGACGGCGGGCCGGGCGGAACGTGGAACGGATGGCCGAGGCCTTGGCATCACCCGAGCCACTGCGGGCGTGGTGGGAGCTGGCGTCGGACACCCGGGGCACGGCGCTGTTCGTCGAGCTGCTCGCCGCCGCCAACCACCGGCCGGCCCTCAAGGCCGAACTGGGGGGGATCGCCCGGGAGGTGCGCGCGATGCAGATGGAGGCCCTCGAGACGCTCCTGGCCGAGTACGGGATCGACCCCGACGACTTCCCGCCGCCCCTGGTCGCGGCCGGGATCCAGGGACTGGCCTTCAGCGCCGTGCAGGACCAGGCCGCCGGCTACGACACGTCACCCGACGAGGCGATCGCAGCCATGGGCCGCCTGGTGGACCGCCTCGAGTCCCGTCGGAAGGCTTCCGGCCCCTGATCGAGCCCTCGCCCCGAACCTCCACGACGAGCTCCGTGAGCGGGCCATCGATCCCGAGGCCTACGTTCAGCGAATGATCGACGAGCAGAGCGACGGGGTGTGGTGACCGTGTCCGAGTGGAACGACCGGGAAGCGCGTCAGGCCGACGCCCGCGCGGAGTACGAGCGGATCATGACCACCCCGAGCCCCGACCCGATGGGCGCCTTCATCGAGACCGGTGTCATCGGCTTCGTGTTCGGCGAGATGTGGCGCCGGGGCGTGCTCACGGCGCGGGATCGGCGCCTCATCACCCTGTCCTGTGTGGGCGCCGCCGGGGCGACCACGCCCATCGAGACCCACGTGTGGGCGGCCCTCAACAGCGGTGACCTCACCTACGCCGAGCTCGACGAGTTCGTCCTCTTCTTCGCCACCCAGCTCGGCTGGCCCAAAGCATCGGACCTGAACCTCCCCGCGATGATGTCGGCCTTCCGCCTGGCCGAGGAACGGGGCGAGGAGATGGAGCCCCACGACTACGAGCTGTGGGTCGACCCGGTGGACGACGAGGTTCGCCGCCAGAGGGGTGGGGCCGCGTACCTGGCCGTGCACGGTGAGCCGAGCCCGCCGGCTACGACCGCCTTCCGGGGCCGCTCACACCTCGACTTTCTCTACGGCGAGATCTGGACCCGCGAGCAGCACCTGAGCCGCCGCGACCGCCGCATCGTGAGCATCTGCTGCGCCGCCTTCGCCGGCGTCGAGGAGGAGGTGAGCGAGCACCTCCGCGCCGCGCTCGCCATGGAGGACCTCACCTACGAGGAGCTCCAGGAGCTGGTGGTCCACTACGCCGTCTACCTCGGCTGGCCGCTCGGGCGTCGCCTCGACGACCTGCTCGTCGCCACCGCCGACGAGCTCGGGCTCAGCTCGTGAGTGGCGAGACCAGGAGGGTCGGCTTCATCGGCCTGGGGAGCCAGGGAGGGCCGATGGCCCGCCGGATCATCGAGGCCGGGTTCCCGACCACCCTCTGGGCCCGACGCCCGGAGTCCCTCGAGCCCTTCGCCGACACCTCCGCCTCGGTGGTCTCCTCCCTCGCCGACCTCGGCGCGGCCAGCGACGTCCTCGGCGTGTGCGTGATCGACGACGCCGGCGTGGACGAGGTGCTGCGGGGACCCGACGGTGCGCTCGGCACGATGACCGACGGCGCCGTAGTCCTCATCCACAGCACCGTGCACCCGACGACCTGTCTCCGCCTCCAGGAGGATTTCCCTGCTCTCCACGTGGTCGACGCCCCCGTGAGTGGCGGTGGGCACAAGGCGGCCGCCGGCGAGCTGCTGGTGATGACCGGCGGACCGGCCGAGGTCGTCGACCGCTGCCGGCCCGTGCTCGAGACGTTCGGGAGTCCTGTCCTGCACCTCGGCCCCCTGGGTGCCGGCCAGGAGGCCAAGGTCCTCAACAACACCGTGTTCGCGGCGCAGCTGGCCCTGGCGGCGGAGGTGTTCGAGCTCGCCGCGGCCCGACAGCTGGACCCGGCTGCGGTCGCCGAGGTCCTCGCCGGCGGCAGTGGCCGTAGCTACGCCGCCGAGGTCGTCGCCGGCGGGGGCTACGACCTCGTCGGCCTCGCCCCCTTCGCCGGCGAGCTGCTGGCCAAGGACGTCGGGATCCTGGTCGACCGCGGCGCACCGACCGCGTCCGCGTTGGTCACCGCCGCCGATGCCGCCTTGACCCGCATGGGCGTCACCCGCCCGACCCCGCCGACTGGAAGCTGAACCGAGGGGTCAGGCGACCGGCTCGCCCGACGTCTCGGCGGCGGCGCCGACGGCGCCGCTGCGGGCGATGGCCCGCTCGTCGGTGCCGAGGTAGCTGGCGATCGACCGCCGGGTCGTTGCGCACCGTCAGCGGGCACGCCCTCGGCGATGACCTGGCCCAGCTCGAGGCAGTACACGCGGTCGCTGATGCTCATGATCAACGGCATGTCGTGCTCGATGACCAGCATCGACGCCGACAGCTCACGGCGGATCTCGCTTGATGAGCGGGCCGAAGGCCTCGGTCTCGCGCTGGGCGACGCCGGCGGTGGGCTCGTCGAGGCAGAGCAGGCGGGCGTCGAGGGCGAGGAGCCCGGCCAGCTCGACGATGCGCCGGGTGCCGGTCGAGAGGTCGGCGATGTAGATGTCGGCGTAGCGACCGAGGCCGAGGAAGTCGATGAGCTCGTCGGCCTCGGACCGGTGCCGGCGCTCCTGGCGGATCGGCCGGGGGCAGGAAGAGCGCGGTGGACGAGCAGGCCTGGTGCGCTTGCGGGCCTCGAAGGCGACCAGGACGGTCTCCCGCACGGTGAGCTCGGGGAACAGCGTGGCCGCCTGGAAGCTGCGGCCGAGGCCCTGGCGGGCCCGGGCCGACGCCGATGCGGGCGGCCTTCTCGCCGAACAGCTCGACGGTGCCGGTCGACGGGCAGAAGCCGCCGATGGCGTTCATCAGGGTGGACTTGCCGGCGCCGTTGGTGCCGATCAGTCCGACGATCTCGCCCTCGGCGACGTGGATCGAGGCGCCGTCCACCGCCCGGATGCCGCCGAAGTGTGACGCACGATGCTCCTGCGGCCCGGAGGGCCGGGACGCCCTCGGGCAGCGGGCTCGCGGGCCTCGGCTCGGCGGGCGGGGACGGCGTGCTTCGCCTTCGGCCGGCGGCCGGGCCGAGGCGATCCTCCATCCAGCGGACGATCGCGGCCCGGGCGGCGTAGCCGACCTGGACCAGGCCGCCGGGGAAGTAGAGGAGCAGGACGAGCAGGCCGATGCTCGAGGTGAGCAGCGGGACGAGGTCGTTGTCGGGGAAGAACGCCGGCAGCCCGATGACCCAGGCCGCGCCGAGCACCGTGCCGGCCACCGAGCCCAGGCCGCCGATGACCACGATGGCGACCAGCATGAGCGAGTCGCTGACCGTGAAGACGCGGTCGCTGGGCACCGACTGCAGGTTGGCGGCCAGCAACGAGCCGCCGACCGCGGCCAGGCCCCCGGCCGAGGGCGAAGGCCCGCAGCTTCGTCCGGGTCGTCGAGACCGTGTAGGCCGCGGCGGTGTCCGGGTTGTCGCGGACCGCGATCGTCCCCCGCCCGATGCCGGTCGCCCGCAGGCGGGACACCAGGACGATGGCCAGCGACGAGGACGACCAGGGTCACGTAGTAGAAGGAGCGCTGCGAGTCGTGATGTCGATGCCGAAGATGTCGGTCCGGCGCAGCGGGACCGAGTCGGTGAAGTCGCCGCTCAGGATCGGCCGGTCGTAGATGTACTGCTGGGCGGCGAGGCCGAAGGCGAAGGTCACCACGGCCAGGTAGAGGCCGCGCACCCGCAGGGCCCCCACGCCGATGAGCGCGGCGATGCCCGCGGTGATCAGGGCGGAGAAGACGAGCGACGGGCCGAACCGCAGCGGCTCGATCCCGGCGTGCAGGAACCGGGTCTCCCCCCACCCGATGTCGACGTTGATGCCCCGCGTGAAGGCGGCGGTGAGCAGGGCCCCGATCCCGGCGAAGGCCATCTGACCGAGCGAGAGCTGACCCGCCCAACCGGTCAGGACGGTGAGGGAGAGGGCGCAGATGGCGAAGCCGAGGATCGTCGTGTAGAGCAGGTGCCGGGACGGGGCGGTGACGACCAGCGGCAGCACGACGGCGCCCGCGACCAGCAGGACCAGCGCGATCCGGTCGATCTGGCGGAGCCACCAGATCCTGCCGCAGGCGTTCGGGGATCGGCGGCGCCTTGGCGGCGAAGGAGAAGGTCTGGGTCTCGCCGCCGCGCCTGGCGGCTCTGCCAGTAGACCGCGATCGCCACGGCGAGGAAGACCAGGAAGTCGATGAGGCCGGGCTGGTCGAGGTAGTTGAAGTTGATGAGGGCCTGGATGACCCCGATGGCGATGCCGGCCAGGAAGGCCCGCGGGAACGAGGCCATGCCGGCGATGACCGCCGCGGCCAGCGCCCGGGTCAGGGTGCTGGGCCCGAGGTTGTCGAGGTTCTGGGCCGAGCCCGGCGGCGCCGGCCAGCAGCGACAGCGACAGCGTGGCGAGGCCACCGGCGATGGCCCACACCAGGGTCGACACCGCCTTCGGGCTGATCCCGGCGAGGCGGGCCAGGTCGGGGTTGTCGGCCGAGGCCTTGACCGCCTTGCCGATGGCCGTCCGGTTGAGGAGCCAACCGAGGCCGATGGCGAGGAGAGGGACCACGATGAGGATGCTGAGCGACGGCCCGGTGATCCGGATGTCGGCGATCTCCCGGACGGCGCCGATGGGGACGGGGAACCGGGCGCCCGGGGCATCGATCTCGGGGAACGAGGCCAGGATGGCGAGGCTGAGCTGGGCGATGCCGATCGTGGCCACCAGCACGATCACCCGGGGGGCGGTGAACAGCCGCCGGATCACGATCAGCTCCACGACCGCGCCGTAGGCGCACCCGAGGACGAGGCCGATGACGACGGCGATCCAGAACGGGACGCCGTACTGCGCGACGAGGAGGGCGAAGAGCCCGGCGCCGATGAAGCCGATGTTGGCCACCGCGAAGTTGATGACCCGGGTGGACCGGTAGACGAGGACGATGCCCATGGCCACCAGGCCGTAGACCATGCCGGTCACCACGCCGTCGAACAGCGAGCTGGCGGGTGAACGAGGGTGGCGAGTCACCCTCAGCCCCCCTCGCGACCGAGGAACACGGCCCGGGCGAGGTCGTCCCGCTCGAGCAGCTCCTGGGCCGCACCCTCGAAGCGGACCTCGCCCTTCTCGAGGAACACGGCCCGGTCGGCCATGGCCAGCGCCACGTTGAGCGACTGCTCGACGATGACGATCGTCGTGCCCGTCCGCCTTCAACCGCTCGACGACCTCGAGGAGCTCCTGGACCATGATCGGCGACAGGCCGAGGGACAGCTCGTCGATGAGCAGCACCTCGGGCTCGTGCAGCAGGACACAGGCGAGAGCCAGCATCTGCTGCTGGCCGCCGGACAGCGAGCCGCGCGCTCTGGCCCTGCCGTTCGGCCAGGCTCTCGAAGAGGTCGAGCACCTTGGCGATGCGGCGCTCCAGGTCCTCCTTGTCGCCGCGGTACACGAACGCCGCCATCTCGAGGTTCTCGCGGACGGTCATCTGCGGGAAGACGCCCTTGCCGCCGGGCAGCAGGCGGATGCCCATGCGGCCCCGCTTCTCGGGCGAGACGTAGGTGACGGTCTGGCCGTCGAGGCGCACGACGCCGCGGGCGGGCGTGCCGAGGCCGGCGATCACCCGCAGGATCGTGGACTTGCCGGCGCCGTTGGTCCCGAGCAGGGCGAGGACCTCGCCCTTGCGCACTTCGAAGGCCACGTCGAAGAGGACCTGCACCTGGCCGTAGCTGAAGTCGATGTCGGTGACCTGGAGGACGGGGATCTCCTCGGGTCGGGCCTTCTGGCGCTGGAACTCCTCCATCTCCTCCTGGAGCTCGGCCACGACGAGGGACATGTCGTTCTTGATGAACGACGAGCTGCGGACGAGCAGTGAGCCCGCCCACCAGTGAGCTCGGGATCATCAGGATCAGCACGGTCGCCTTGTGGCCGACGGCGTCGGTGAGGAACGCCGACAGCAGCGCCCCGCCGGTGGCCCCGATGAAGAAGATGTAGAGAGAGCCGAGCGCGGCCCCCATGCCCCGGAGGCGGTAAGGGGTGATCGCCTGGATCACGGGCCCGATCATCGTGAACGCCGTGAACTGCAATACCTGCACCGACCACGCCCGACGAGGGCGAAGGTCAAGGCGTTCGGCATCGCGTACTGGATCGGGACCACCACCGCGACGGGGATGATCAGGAGGCCGACCAGGCGGAGGGCCTTTGCCGGGTCCTTGCGGAAGCGGGCGTCATAGCCCCGGGCGGCGAAGGGCAGGACGCAGAGGGCGAGGAGGCCGCCGAGGGAGCCGAGCAGGCCCCGCTCGAGCGCATCGAGGTCGAACTGGTCCTCGACGTAGAGCCCTTGCAGGATCGGACCGGTGAAAAGGCCGAAGCCCAGCGCCGCGAACGCGATCATGGCGTGGCGGAACGTGCGGATCTGCTTCAGACGGGCGAACACCGACTCGACCGACATCGGCGTCGGGCGGGTGTCGATGACCTCACCGAGCACGTCCGTCATCTCGAACTGGCCCCGGGGCGCCTCGGGGATGCGGAGGGCGAAGAACGGCGAGGACCAGCGCCGGCAGGCCGAGGATGAAGAAGGCCCAGCGCCAGCCATCGGGCCCGCCCGCCAGGGTGGCGATGGCCCCGACCAGCACCGGGCTGATGGCCCCGATGAGCAGGCCACTGCCGAAGTTGGTGGCGCTGAGCCGGCCGCGGACGCCGATGGGGTAGGTGTCGGCGACCAACGAGGGATGCACCGTCGTGTTCGACGACTTGGCCACCCCGACGCCCAACCGGGCGAGGAAGAGGGTGAAGGCGTTGACCGCCAGGCCCGACAGGAAGACGAAGGTGGAGAAGATGACGGCGGCGGCGGCGATGATCGGTGGGCGCCGGTAGCGGTCGGCCAGCCAGCCCATGGGCAGCGCCCCGAGGACGATGAACGCGCCGGACGCCGCGCTGACGAAGACGATCACCCCGTCGCTGACGCCGAAGCTGTCCCGGATGTCCGGGGCCAGCACCCCGAGTGACGCCCCCTCGAGGTTCTCGACCCCGTTGAGAGCAGGAGCAACATGAGGAACGTGTAGGACCCGCCGACGGTCAGACCCCGCCTCAGGGTCATCTCCTCGGCGCCGACGCCGGGGAGCAGGTCGTCGGCGAAGAGGATCTCCTCCTCCTCGTGGGCCGCCTGCCGTTCGGCCTCCGCCGTGAGGACGGCGTCGGCCAGCGACGCGGCCTGGGTCGTGTCGTCGGTTGCGCTCACGTCATCCCCCTGGAACTCCGACTGGCCGACATCATGCTCCCCCGAGACGGCCCGGGAGGGACGCCAGAAACCTTGTTCTCATTCTATCAGAACTGAATTCTCGAACTCTAGGGACAGCGCCGTCCGGGGTCAAGGCGTTCGGCCCTCTGTTAACGCTCTCATACGCACGGCCTCCGTCACGCCGGGTCGAACCTCCCGAGCGCGGACGTCGCCGAGATGACCGTCCGGAGGTCCTCCAGCGAGCCCGCCAGCGCGCCGGCGGCGCGGGCCTGGACCACGACGTTGCCCAAGGCGGTGGCCTCGACGGGACCCGCCACGACGGGGAGCCCGGCAAGGTCCGCGGTGCGCCGGCAGAGCAGGGCGTTGGCCGAGCCCGCCGCCGACGACGTGGATCACCTCCACCGTGGTGTGGGCCAGCGCCGCAGCCTGCTCCACTGTCCGGGCGTATGCCGCGGCCAGCGAGTCGATGACGCACCGGGCCGTGGCCACCGGCGTGAGCTCCCGGCACCCGGCAGCTGCGGCTATCCGTTGCGGCATGTCGCCGGGCGGGACGAAGGCGGGGTCGTCGACGTCGATCACCGGCCCACCGTCGGGCAGCTCGGCGGCCTCCGCCATGAGCCCGGTGACGTCGTGCCGACCCCAGGCCCGCATCGACTCCTGGAGCAGCCACAGCCCGCCGACGTTGCGCAGGAAGCGGGTGCGCCCGTCGACCCCGCCCTCGTTGGTGAAGTTCGCCGCCCTCGCCTCCGGGGTGAGGACGGGCGCCGGCAGCTCGACGCCGACCAGCGACCAGGTGCCCGAAGCGACGTAGGCGAAGCCCTCGGTGGTGGCGGGCACACCGACGACCGCGGAGGCCGTGTCGTGGGAGCCCACGGTGACCACCGGGATCCCGCGGTGGTCGGTGCCTCGCGGCGTGCCGGGCGCCTCGATCGGCGGCAGCACATCGACGGGGAGGCCCAGGCGATCCAGCAGGTCGGTCGACCAGCAGCCGGTGCGGACATCGAGGAGGCCGGTCGTCGAGGCATTGGTCGCCTCGGTCCGCAGCTCACCGGTCAGGCCGTGGGCCAGGAGATCGGGCAGGAGGACCACGTGAGCCACGTCGTCCCAGAGCGGGCCCCGCTGCTCGACCACGAGTTGGTACAGCGTGGTGAAGGCGAGGAACTGGAGGCCGTTGACGGCGAAGAGCTCGGCGGGCGGGACCATGGCGTGGACGTGGTCGATGACCGCCGCCGTCCGGTCGTCGCGGTAGGCGATGGGCTGGGCCAGGAGCTCCCCGTTTCCGTCCAGGAGGCCGTAGTCCACCCCCCAGGTGTCGATCCCGATCGACTCGGCCTCGGGGAGGCGGTCGAGCCCGGCCCGGACCTCGGCGGCCAGCCTGGTGAGGTCCCAGCGCAGGTGGCCGTCGGCCTCGACGACCCCGTTCGGAAAGCGGTGCACCACCTCCAGGTCGATCCGTCCGTCCTCGACCCGCCCGGCGACGACCCGGCCGCTGGAGGCGCCGAGGTCGACGGCGGCGAAGGTCCGGGTCATCAGCGCAGGAAGGCGGCGGCCACGCCGGCGTCCACCGGCACGAGGTGGCCGGTGGTGTGGCTGAGCTCGTCCGAACAGAGGACGGCGACGGCGTTGGCGACGTGCTCGGGCAGGACCTCTCGCTTGAGGAGGGTGCGCTGGGCGTAGAACTCGCCCAGCTCGTCCTCGGCGACGCCGTAGACCGCCGCCCGCTCGGCCCCCCAGCCGCCGGCGAAGATCCCGCTGTCCCGCACGACGCCATCGGGGTTGATCCCGTTGACCCGGATGCCGTGCTCCCCCAACTCGGCAGCCAGCAGCCGGACCTGGTGGGCCTGGTCGGCCTTGGCCGCGCTGTAGCCCACGTTGTTCGGCCCCGCGAACACCGCGTTCTTGGACACGATGTAGACGAGGTCTCCACCGAGGCCCTGGTCGACCATGACCTGCGCCGCAGCCTGGGCGACGAGGAAGCTGCCCTTGGCCATGACGTCGTGCTGGAGATCCCAGTCCCCTTCGGTGGTCTCCAGGAGAGGCTTGGAGATCGAGAGGCCGGCGCTGTTGACGACCAGGTCGAGGCCGCCGAAGGTGACGAGCGCGGCGTCGACCGCGGCGCGGACGTCCTCGGCCCGGGTGACATCGGTGGCGACGGCGACCACCCGGTCCCGGATCTCCTCGACCGCACCGACATCCAGGTCGGCCACGACCACGCAGGCCCCCTCCGCGACCAGCCGATCGGCGATGGCCTTCCCGATGCCGCTTGCGGCGCCGGTGACCAGGGCGATGCGCCCGGCGTGCCGCCTCGGCGGGGGCAGGCGCCGGAGCTTGGCCTCCTCCAGGGCCCAGTACTCGATGCGGAACTTCTCGGACTCGGGGATGGGCGTGTACATCGACAGGGCCTCGGCGCCCCGCATGACGTTGACGGCGTTCACGTAGAACTCGCCCGCCACCCGGGCCGCAGCGGCGTCGCGCCCGTAGGAGAACAGGCCGACGCCGGGCACGAGGATGATCGCCGGATCCGCGCCCCGCATGGGCGGTGACTCCGGCGTGGCGTGGCGCTCGTAGTACGCGGTGTAGTCGGTCCGGTACCTCTCGTGCCGCTCGGCCAGCTGCTCGTCGTCGGCGTCGACGGGGACCACGAGCGGCTTCACCTTGGTGCGCAGGAAGTGGTCGGGGCACGAGGTGCCCAGCTCGGCCAACGCCTCGAGCTTCGCGCCGGCGAGGAAGTCCAGGACCTCGGGGGCGTCGGTGAAGCAGCCGACCATGCGCTGGTCCCGGGAGGCGATGGCCCGCAGCTTCGGCGCGAGGGAGGCAGCCGCTGCCCGGCGCTCGTCGGCGGGGAGTGCCCGACGGTCCTCGACGATCGGCCCGAACGGCTCGGGATCTCCGTGGGCGTCGATGTGGGCCTGCGCGGTGTCGATGATCCAGCGGCTGTTCGCCTCGGCCTCCTCGCTGGTCGCGCCCCAGGCGGTGATCCCGTGACCGCCGAGGATCACGCCGATCGCCGACGGGTTGGCCGCGTGCACGGCGGCGATGTCCAGCCCGAGCTGGAAGCCGGGTCGCCGCCACGGCACCCAGACCACGCGGTCCCCGAAGATGTCCTTCGTCAGCGCCTCACCGTCGGCCGACGCGGCGATGGCGATGCCGGCGTCGGGGTGGAGGTGGTCGACGTGGGGTGCCTCCACCAGCGCGTGCATGGCGGTGTCGATAGAGGGAGCGGCCCCTCCGAGGCCGTGCCGGCAGAAGTCGAAGGCGGCGACCATCTCGTCCTCCCGGTCCTCACCCGGGTACACGTCGACGAGGGAGCGCACCCGGTCGAGGCGGAGCACGGCCAGCCCGTCCTCGGTGAGGGTCCCCAGGTCGCCGCCGGAGCCCTTCACCCACAGCAGGTCGACGGCCTCCCCCGTCACCGGATCGACCTCGGTGCCCGTGGCGGAGGTGTTGCCGCCGGCGAAGTTGGTGATCCGGGGATCGGCCCCGAGTCGGTTCGACCGGGCCAGGAGCTCCTCGACGACGCGGTTCATGCCCCCCAGCCCGCCTGGTCGCCCCCGACCCGCTCGGCCGCGATCTGCTCGGCGTAGCCGCTCTGCGCGTAGGCCGCCATCGGGTCGGCGGCGAAGCCCCGCGAGGCCCGCCAGTCGGCGAGATCGGCCCGGACGTCGGTGGCGAAGGCGTCCATCATCACCGCATTCCCGGCCAGCACATCGCCGGCGCGCTCGGCCTCGGCCAACGCCTGCCCGGTCGACGAGGAGCGCCCGGGCCGTCATCTCCTGCACGTTGAGGACCGAGCGGACCTGACCGGGGATCTTCGGCTCGACGTTGTGGCACTGGTCGAGCATGAAGCTGACCCCGCTGCCCTCGTCGTAGCCCCCACCCCGGACGACCTCGACCAGGATGCGGAAGAGCTGGAACGGGTCGGCGGCGCCGACGATGAGGTCGTCGTCGGCGTAGAAGCGGGAGTTGAAGTCGAAGGCGCCGAGCCGGCCCAGGCGCAGCAGCTGCATGACGATGAACTCGATGTTGGTGCCCGGGGCGTGGTGGCCGGTGTCGAGGCAGACCACCGCCCGCTCTCCCAGCGCCACGCACTGCACGTAGGCCGTCCCCCAGTCGGGGACGTCGGTGGCGTAGAAGGCGGGCTCGAAGAACTTGTACTCGAGCACGAGGCGCTGGTCGCCGCCCAGCCGGGCGTACACCTGCTGCAGGGAGTCGGCCAGCCGGTCCTGGCGGTCCCGCAGGTCACCCTGGCCCGGGTAGTTGAGGCCGTCGGGCAGCCAGACCTTGAGGTCCCGGCTGCCCGTGACGTCCATGAGGTCGACGCAGTCGAGGGCGTGCTGGACCGCCTTCGCCCGGATGCGCTCGTCGACGTGGCAGAAGCTGCCGAACCTGTAGTCGTCGTCCTGGAACGTGTTGGTGTTGATCGTGCCGAGGCGGAGGCCGTGGTCCTCGGCGTGCGCTCGCAGCTTCTCCATGTCCTCGACCCGGTCCCAGGGGATGTGGAGGGCGATCGACGGGGCCAGGCCCGTGAGCGCGTGGACCTGCGCGGCGTCGGCCACCTTCTCGAAGGGGTCGCGGGGCACCCCGGGCTGGGCGAACACCTTGAACCGGGTCCCGGAGTTCCCGAACGCCCATGACGGCAGCTCGATGGCCTGCCGCTCGAGATCGGCGGTGATCGTCGAGATCGTGCTCATGGTCCTTGACCCCCGGGCATCCATGTCCGAATATGCAAAGACTCACATGATCGAACATCGGCGTCAACCGGCATGACCACGATCGCGGCCGAGGACCGGCTGGAGTGGCTCGACGAGCGCCTCACCGCGGACGGCCACGTGACCATCGCCGAAGCCGCGGCCCGGCTGGCGGTCAGCGACATGACCATTCGTCGGGACCTGGCCGAGCTGGAGGACCGGGGCGTGGCCCGGCGGGTGCGGGGCGGAGCGAGGGCCATCGGTCCTCAGCCCTTCGCCGAGCGGCGCCAGGCCGCCCCCCGGGCCAAAGCCCGGATCGCGGCGAAGCTGGTCGACGTCCTCCCGACGTCCGGCGCGGTGGGGTTCGACGCCTCCTCCACGGTCCTGCGCCTGGCCAACGACCTCGGGGCCGCTCGGGACCTCACGGTCCTGACCAACGGCCCCGACACCTTCGCCGCCCTCCAGGGCCAGGCGGGGGTGTCTCCGCTCCTCACCGGGGGCCGGCTCGACCCGCAGACGGGGAGCCTGGTCGGCCCCCTGGCCTGTCGGGCCGCCACCCAGGTCGCCCTGCAGGTCCTCGTCGTCTCCGCCGCCGCCGTCGATCCCCGCCTCGGCGGGCTCGAGGCCAGCCTCGACGAAGCCGAGGTGAAGCGGGCCATGGGCGACGCCGCGGCACAGGTGGTGCTCGCGGTCGATGCCTCGAAGCTGGGCCGACGGGCCGTCGCCGTCGGCGTCGAGTGGGACCGGGTCGACCTCCTCGTCACCGACCTGGACCCGACCGACGAGCGCCTGGCGCCCTACCGGGACCTCACCACCATCGCCTGACACCGTCGTGATTGCACCCCGGCCGGCCGTGGGCGAGGCTCCGGCCTGATGACGACAGCCGATCACCCCTCAGGGCCCGGAGCCGACCGGTGGTGAGCACCGAGCGGGACCGTCGGCCCGGCCGCGTCGCGGTGGTGACGGGTGGCGCGTCGGGGATGGGCTCGGCGATCTGCGAACACCTCGCCCGGAGTGGCCACCGAGTGGCCATCGCCGATCTCGACGGCGAGGCGGCCGAGAGGACTGCGGCGGAGCTCCGCGCCACCGGAGCCATCGCCACGGCGGGCCAGGTCGATGTCGCGGACCGCTCGGCGGTCGATCGGGTCCTCGACGAGGTCCGGGCCGAGTTCGGACCGATCGAGATCCTCGTGACCAGCGCGGCGGTGGCGGACTTCGTGGCCTTCGAGGAGATCACCGCCGAGGACTGGTCACGCACGATGGAGGTGAACCTCACGGGAACCTTCAACTGCCTCCAGGCGGCGGTGACGGACATGGCGGCCGGCGGTTGGGGTCGGATCGTCACAATCTCGTCGGCTGCCGGCCAAACGGGCTCCTCGCGCGACAGGGTCACTACTCGGCCTCCAAGGGCGGGGTCATCGCCCTGACCAAGGCCGTGGCCCTCGAGTACGCGAAGCGGGGGATCACCGCGAACACGATCCCGCCATTCATCGTCGACACGCCCATGCTCCGCGGCGCCCAGGAGGGAAAGTTCCTACCGCCGGCCGACGTCCTGGCGAAGATGGTGCCCGCCGGCCGCCTCGGCACGGGAGATGACATCGGCGCAATGTGTGCGTACCTGTGCTCGGACGCCGCCGGGTACATCACCGGCCAGGTCATCGGCGTCAACGGCGGCGCGGTCCTGTGATCGACAGGGTCGTGGCACCCGACGACGCAGCTCGCCACGGCTGACCCGGCGGCGCCTTTCGGCTAGGGCCGGATCACCCGGGCCACCGCGGCGACGAAGTCGGCTTCGGGGATGTCCTCGAAGGGGCGGTCCTGCATCAGGCTGAAGAGGTGGTAACCACCCAGCGCCGTAAGGGCGAGGCCCACCTCGGGGCCATCGGCCCAGTCCACCCCCGGGCGGGAGCCGCGGAGCGCATCAGTGATGGCCTGCCGGAGCTCGGGGACGCGGTCGCCTTCGGTGAACATCAACCGAAGGAGTCGGTCATAGCGCCGGATGTAGCCGAGCGCACGGGTCAGGCCGGCGATGCGCTCGTCCTCGGGGTCCTCGAGCGCGGGCGGCGAAGCCGCCTGGGCCGCGGCGATCTCGGCCCGGATCCGCTCGACCTCGCGGGCGACCGCGACCCGCAGCAGCTCCTCCTTCGAGGGGAAGTGGCGGTAGAAGCTGCCGCTGCCCGGCGACAGGCCGGCCCGGCGCTCGACCTCGGTGATGGTCGTGCCCGAGAAGCCCTCCCCGGCGAAGAGGTCGAGGGCGACGTCGAGGATGCGGTCGCGGGTGCGCGGCACGGCGGCGGTCGACACCTCGCTCACGGTACGACCCACTCATGGCGACCCGAGCCGACCGCGCGCGCCGGCCGCCCGTCCGGGAGGACGACGGTCGCCGTGGTCCCCGTCGGGACGACGGCGTGCACCGTCACGCCCACCTCGGTCCGCCGCCAACCGGCCTCGGCGCGCCCGTACGGCGTGTCGTGGCGGGCGGTGGCGTGGTCGAGGCCGGGCCCGGGGAGGGGCTTTACGAGCAGGCGCCGGTACCCGGGCTCCGCGGGCGCCAGACCGGCGACTGACCGGTGGAGCCAGTCGGCGACCGCGCCGAGGGCGTAGTGGTTGAAGGAGTTCATCTCGCCCGGGTTGCGGGTGCCGTCGGGGCGGATGCCGTCCCACCGCTCCCAGATCGTCGTCGCGCCGTGCAGCACGGGGTACAGCCACGACGGCGCCTCGGTCTGCAGGAGCAGCCGGTAGGCGGTGTCGACGGCCCCGACCGCGCACAACGCGTCGCACAGGATCGGCGTGCCCGCGAAGCCGGTGCCGATGCGGTGGCCCTCCGCCTCGACCAGTTCGACCAGGCGGCGGCCCGTCTCGGCCCGGCGGTCGCCGTCCACCAGGTCGAAGTGGATGGCCAGCGCATGGGCGGTCTGGGAGTCCGAGGTCATGGTCCCGTTGGGCCGTACGTAGCGGGTGGCGAAGTCGGCCCGGGCCGCGGCTTCGGCCTCCCGGAACCGCTCGGCATCGGCGTCCTCGCCGAGCAGTTGGGCGACCTCGACCATGAGCCCCGCGGTGTGGCAGAACCAGGCATTGGCGACGAGGTTGCCGTCGGTGCGCCCGCCGGCGGGGTTGTCCGAGGGGGCGACGGGGTCCAGCCAGTCGCCGAGGTGGAAGGGCTCGTCCCAGTGGCCGGGCGGATCGCAGTGGGCGAGGATCGTCTCCAGCCAGCGGCGCATGCTCGGGTACTGCGCCTCCAGCAGGCCGAGGTCGCCGTAGCGCTGGTAGGCCGTCCACGGCACCTCGGTGGCGGCGTCACCCCAGAGGGCAGTGCGCAGAGGCATGTCCCCGAGCACGTTGGGGACCACCAGCGGCACCAGGTCGTCGGTCTGCTCGGCGGCCAGGTCCGCCAGCCACGAGGTGAGGAAGCCGGCGACGTCGTAGAGGAAGCACGCGGTGGGGGCGAACACGGTGAGGTCGCCCGTCCAACCGAGGCGCTCATCGCGCTGGGGGCAGTCGGTGGGCACGTCGAGGAAGTTGCCCCGCATGCCCCACACGACGTTCTCGTGCAGGCGGTTGACTCGCTCATCGGAGCACTCGAACCACCCGGTCCGACGCAGGTCGGAGTGGCAGACCTCGGCGACGACCTCAGCCAAGGGGTCGCTGACCTCGGCGTAGCGGAACCCGTGGAACGTGAACCGGGGCGACCACGTCTCGGGGCCCCGGCCCCGCAGGATCAGGCGATCCCGGGCGTCCGCCTCGCGGAGGGGCTCGGTACAGAGCTCGCCGTCCTCGAGGATCTCGGCGTGGCGCAGCAGGACCTCGGCCCCCTCGGGGCCGTCCGCCGCCACGCGCAGGCGACCTACCAGGTTCTGGCCGAAGTCCACGATCGTCCGGCCGGAGGGCGAGGTCATCGTGTCGACGGGTTCGACCTCCTCGATGACCCGCACCGGCGGGCCGGACGCCGCGACCAGGATGGTGAGGTCGTGATTGAGCACCTGGACCGGCGGCCACCACGTGTCGTCGAAGCCCGGCGACGACCAGCCCTCAGGCTCCCGTCTCGGGTCGTGGTCCTCGCCGTCGTAGATGCTGGCCCGGGTCGTCGGGCCCCGCCACGACTTCCAGGCGTCGTCGGTCACGACGCGGTGGACCTGGCCGTCACCGGTCACCACCTCGAGTTGGGCGATCAAGCCGAGGCGATCGCCGTACTGGGCCGCACGGCCGCCGCCAAAGCCCAGGCGCCCCCGGTACCACCCGTCGGCCAGGGTCGCCCCGAGCACGTTCTCCCCCTCGGCCACCAGATCGGTGACGTCGAAGGTCTGGTACCGGAGGCGGTGGTGGTAGCTCGTCCATCCCGGAGCCAGCACCTCGTCGCCCACCCGCCGGCCGTTGATCTCCGCCTCGTACACCCCGAGGGCGGTTACGTAGAGGCGGGCCCGGTCGATCGGCTCCGGCAGCGTGAACGGCCGGCGAACCAGCGCTGTGGCTTCCAGCGGGACCTCGGGAGAAGCCACCTGCGCCGACCAGTCCGCGGCCCGGAGCAACCCGGCCTCGACGACGAGGGGGGCGCTCCACGGTGATTGCCGGCCATCGGCCCCGGCGACCCGGACGGCGACCTCCACCCGCTGTCGCGACACCAGGGGCTCCGCCGGCCAGCCCACGAGAACCGACGCCTCAGTGTCGAGGACGTGGGTCACGCCGTCGACCGTGACCTCGGCCCGAGCCTGGCGCCAGCCGTCCGGGGCCTCGACCACCCAGGACAGCCGGGGCTCGGCGACGCCGATGCCCAAGCCGTCTCGGTGCTCCGCGGTCAGGCGGGTGATGGTCGGCTCAGTCCTCACGCACGACGAACTCTCGCGTGTCCGGGTCGAAGTCGAAGAGATAGGCGGTCGGGTCACCGTCCGCCGCCTCACCCGAGCCGAAGGTGAGCGGCTCGGGCTGGACGGGCACGTCGACCTCGAGACCCTCGGCCCCGGCGGCGAACGACCCGTAGTTCAGGTCCTCGCCGGCGGCCTCGAGCAGCGCCTGCAGGAGGACGACGTTGCGGCAGGCGGTGAAGCCGGCGACCCAGAGGTCCGAGTCCCCGTCGGGCACGGTGTCGGGCTCGGGAACGGACCCGCCGCCGGCCTCGACCACCTCGATACACGCCTGCATGTTGTCCATGTTCCAGAGGTTCTGGGGCCCGCCGTAGAGGTTGCCGGCCACGGCGCCGTCCAGCACCGACAGGTCTCGACGGGCCTGGTCGCCCGCATAGGCCAGGATCGAGTTCGGGTCGGTCAGTCGGAGCGGCGGCCGGTAGTCCAACGATTCGACGCCGCTGGCCCACGTCAGGCCCGCGGTGCCGAGGACCAGCACCTGGTCGACGCCGGCAGACTCGAAGCGCTCGGCGATCACGGCGGTCTGGGCATTCGTCGCCGCGACGTCATCGGCCGCAGCGTCGTTGATGGCGACCTCGACCGGTTCGATGCCGAGCTCGTCGAGCAGGGGGAGGACGGTGTCGTTCAGCAACACCTCGTCACCCGCGGTCGCGAAGACCCCGAGCGAGCCATCGAGCTCGCCCGCCTCCGCCATGGCCCGGACCACCTCGACCTGGAACTCGCTGCTGCCCTCGGGCGAGAACCAGGGGGCGGCCGCCCGCTCGAGCCTCTCCGGCGTCTGCACGCCACCGATCACGGCGGTCTCGTGGGCCTCCAGAGGACAGAGGACACCGTCGTCGAGGAAGAACCCGAGGACAGCGAAGACGTCCTCGTCCTCGGTCAGTTGCACGCACGCGGCCTCGGCCGCCTCGGTGCCCACCGGGTTGATGGGCACGATGACCGGGTCGATGGTCCGGCCGTGGATGCCACCGTTGGCGTTGATGTCGTCGAAGAGCGCCTGATAGGAGGACTCGTAGTCGCCGTGGTCGATCGTGACGATGTCACCGAGGGACGCCAGGTCCACGTAGGTCACGCCGATCTTGACCGACTCGTCGGTCACGCCGGGAGCCGGGCCCGTCGGAAACGTCGCCGGTGGCGCCGTGCTGTCGGTCGAGGCCCCCGTGTCCTCGGATCCCTCCTCCTCCGGGTCGCCGGCCGTGCAGCCGACGAGCAGCGCGCCGACGGCCACGAGCGCCAACCCGCGGCCGACCAGCCGAGTCGAGATCTTCCCCATGTCTATCCCCCTGGATCCTGTGAGCGTTCACATCCTTGCAAAGGCGGGGGACGGAATGCAAGAAGTTTCTTGCAGGTCCCTGAGGGGGGCGCGAAACTGTCGCCATGGTCACCACCCCGTTGGACCGCCGTACCCGCTTCGACGTCGATCTCCGGTCGCTCTCCCCCGACGAGTTCCTCACCGAGGTCCTGCCCCCGCTGATCGACCGGCACGGGGCGTTGGTGGCCGCTGGCATCGCTGCGCTCGACGCGCCGCCCCTCGCCATCGAGGTCGGCGACCGCTCCTGGACCCTCGCCCCCGAGCGCGGCACCCTCGTCGCCCGGGAGGGTACGGCGGACGGCGCCGTCGTCGTGACCCTCGACGAGGCCGCCTTCTCGGACTGGGCCCAGCTGCAGCGCTCGTTCAACGGCATGGTGGTCATGCAGGAGCTGGTGTTCCGGGGCGGCACGATCCGGGACATCTCGATCTGGGACGCTCTGACCCACACCCTGCTCGAGGGCTGGCCGGTCACCGATGACGACCTGACCTTCGTCGACCGCCACGGTGCCCCGCTCGACCTGGAGCAGTCCTTCGGGCCCGACGACGACCCCGCCGACATCGCCCACTTCCTCCGGGAGGCCGGCTACCTCCACCTCCGGGGTTGGCTGGACCCGGCCGACATGGCGACCATCGCCGAGGAGATCGACGCCGCCGTCCCCGCCTACACCGAGGGCGACGGGAGGTCCTGGTGGGCGGTCCTGGCCGACGGGACCCGGCGCTGCGTCCGCCTCCAGGAGTTCTTGGAGCACTCGCCGACCACCGTGGCCATGGTCGAGGGCGATCGCTGGGAGCAGCTGCGCCGCACCATCGCGGCGGACGACGACCTGATCCACAGCAAGAACATCGAGGCGCTGATCAAGCCGGTCGGGGTCGTGCAGGGCGCGTCGGACGTGACCTTCCACCGGGACTGCCACCTAGGGCGCCACCCCTACGGCTGCTCGGGCACGACGGTGGGGGTGTCGGTGACCGGCGGCAGCGAGGCCAACGGTCGCCTCCGGGTGGCGGCCGGGTCCCACCGGGTCGCGATGCCGGTGGAGATCGCCCGCTTCGACCCCTACCTGCCGATCATCGCGGTGACCACCGAGCCCGGCGACCTCACCGTGCACCTGTCCTGCACCCTCCACGAGGCCGCGCCGCCGAAGGTCGAGGAGCGCAAGGTCATGTACGCCGGCTTCGGCCTGGCCCCACGCGAGGGCGACCTGCCCGACGGCAGCCAGGCCTTGAAGGAGATCCGGGAGAAGGCGCCCAAGCTGCTCCTGACCGCCGGGGCCCCGACCGCCGCCGACGCGTGGGGGCCGGACCGCTCGTGAGGCGGCGATGGAAACTTACCTTTCGGTAACAAAGAGGGACGTTCTCACCAGGACTAGCCTTGCGGCATGACGTTTCAGAAGGTCGGTGTCGTGGGGTGTGGGCTGATGGGGTCGGGCATCGCCGAAGTGACGGCTCGGGCCGGGTGTGACGTCCTCGTGGCCGAGGCCGACCCTCGGGCGCTGACCGCCGGGAGCGAGCGCATCGAGCGCTCGCTGGCCCAGGCGGTGAAGCGAGGCAAGCTCGACGAGGCGGCGGCCGGCGCGGTGCACGGTCGTCTGCGCTTCGTGACCGACCTCGGCGAGTTCGCCGACCGCGAGTTGGTCGTGGAGGCCGTGTCCGAGGCCGAGGACGTCAAGCTCGGGGTGTTCCGGGAGCTCGACACCGCCGTCGAGTCCGACGACGCGGTGCTGGCGTCCAACACGTCATCCATCCCGATCATGAAGCTGGCCATGGCCACGCGCCGGCCGGACCACGTCGTCGGGCTCCACTTCTTCAACCCGGTCCCGGTGCTCGCGCTGGTCGAGGTCGTTCCCTCGCTGCTCACCAGCGACGAGACCGCCGACGCCGTCGACGCCTTCGCCCACGAGGCGCTGGGGAAGAACGTCATCCGCTCCCAGGACCGCGCCGGTTTCATCGTCAACGCCCTGCTGATCCCCTACATCCTCTCCGCCATCCGGATGCTCGAGTCCGGCTTCGCCTCAGCCGACGACATCGACATGGGCATGGTCCAGGGCTGCGCCCATCCCATGGGCCCGTTGGCGCTGGCCGACCTCATCGGCCTAGACACCGTGGCCGCCATTGCCGTGTCCCTCTACGAGGAGTTCAAGGAGCCGCTCTACTCGGCCCCTCCCCTGCTGATGCGCATGGTCGACGCCGGCCTGCTGGGCCGCAAGAGCGGCCGCGGCTTCGCCACCTACGAGCGTTAGGCCGGCCCCTCCCCGCCGCCGGATCGAGCCGGGGCAACAACCGGGACCGGACTCAGCCCGGCCCGGCCCGCTCCCGCAGCACCTCGCCGAAGGGGCGGCCGCGGTCGGGGGCGTCGTCCCGGGGGAGGCCGAGGGAGCGCTCGGCGATGATGTTGCGCTGGATCTGGTCGCTGCCGCCGTAGATGGACGAGGCCGGCGAGAACACGAGGGCCTTGGCGAACACGCCACCCTCGACCGCGGTCTCGCCGGTGAGCAGGCCGTGGGGGCCGAGGGCGTCCACCCCCAAGCGGGCCGCCAGCTTCACGATGTCGGTCTGGGTGAGCTTGCCGACGCTGGCCACCGCCTGACCGCCGCCCTGCTGGGCCTCAGCCTTGCCCCGCTGGGCGTTCCAGAGCCCGAGTTGGGTGTAGGTGTACAGCCGGGCCAGGTCCTGGCGGAGTCCGGGGTCGTGCGATCGGCCTGACTCCTGGACGCGGCGGGCGATGTCCTCGTAGTTGACCGTCAGCTTGGCATTGGGCGCCGCGAGGAGGGCGGCGTCACCGGCCCGCAGCCCGTGCATGCCGCCCTTGGGGCCGGGTTCGGGGAACCCGGCGTGGGAGCCGCCGGCCCCGATCCCAGTGCGCTCGAAGTGCAGGGTCGTCTGGGTGACCATCCAGCCGTTGCCGGCGCCGCCGATGAGGTCCCGGTCATCGCAGACGGCGTCGTCGAGGAACACCTCGTTGAACACCGCGTCGCCGGTCATCTCCCGCAGCGGCCGGATCGTGACCCCCGGCTGGTCGAGGCGGAAGGCGAACCATGAGATGCCCTTGTGCTTCGGGACGTCGAGGTCGGTGCGGGCCAGGAGCATCCCGTAGTCGGACTGCATGGCCTGGCTGGACCACACCTTCTGACCGTTGATGACCCACTGGTCACCGTCTCGGTGCGCCCGGGTCGTGAGCCCGGCGAGGTCCGAGCCCGCACCGGGCTCGCTGAACAGCTGGCACCAGGCCACCGAGCCATCGAGGATCGGCGGCACGAACCGCTCGATCTGCTCCGGTGTGCCCTGCGTGAGGATCGTGGGGGCCGCCATGAGCAGGCCGAGGCCGCCGGGCGGGCGCAGCGCGCCGAAGGCGACGAATGCGGCCCGGACCACCGCCCCGGATCGACGACTCAGACCGCGACCCCCCTGCTCCGGGGTGAAGTGCGGCGCCGTCCAACCGGCCTCCGCCACCACCCGCCACCAGGCCTCGGCCGGGAGGTCGGGGTCCCAGTGCTCCTCGAGCCAGCCGGTGACCTCGTCCCAGAGGGCGGCGTGGGGCCGCGGCTCCCCAGGCCCGTCCCCGTCACTCACGCGGCGGACCCAACGGACCCCAGGAGCTCGACACAGTTGTCCCGCATGATCCGCTGCTTGGCGGGCCCGTCGAACACGCCCAGCTCCTTCACGAAGTCCAAGGGCTGGGCCACACCCTCGCCGTGGGGCCAGTCCGAGCCGAACAGGATGCGATCGAGGCCGATGACCTCGGCCAGCGCCCCGAGGTCCTCCTCGAGGTACGGCGTGACCCACACGTGCCGGCGGAGCGTCTCCTGCGGGTCCTCCACGAACATCCAGGGCGTCTGGTTGGCCTGTTTGCGCAGCTTCTTCACCAGCAGGGCGATCCAGTCCGAGCCGTTCTCGATGCTCGCCACCCGCAGGGCGGGATGGCGCTTGAACACCCCGTGCATGACCAGCGAGGCCATGGTGTCGAATATCGCCCGGTCGCCGACGAGCACGGAGCCGAGCGGGTCGCTCTTGCCGAAGCCGAAGGTGGCCGGACCACCCCATGCCGCGGCGATCAGGCGCGTGTAGCCGCTGTCGCCCAGGTGGAACGCCACGGGCACCGAGGCCTCGGCCAGTCGAGCCCAGACGGGGTCGTGGGCCTTGTCGCCCAACGACCGACTCGTCCCGTTCGGGCCGGGGACGGGCGCGGGACGGACGTGCACGATGCGGACGCCGCGCTCGAGCAGCGAATCCACCTCGGACGCGGCGGCCTCCGGGTCGGCGAGGGAGAGCATCGGGGCGGCGAAGATCCGGTCCTGGTAGGCGAAGCCCCAGTCCTCCTCGAGCCACCGGTTGAAGGCGGTGACCGTGGCCATGGTGGCGTCGATGTCGCCGATGAGCGACTCCTCGATGCCGCAGGCCAGGGTGGGGAACAGCAGCACGCCGTCGAGACCCTGCTCGTCCATGACCTCGATGCGCTTGTCGCGGTCCTGGTACTCGGCCCGCAGCGGCTCGGTCTGCATCAGCGTGCGGGGGTCGACCCCTTCGGGGATCTGGCCCCGGAAGAGCGGGTCGAGGCAGCCGGGCACGATGATCGGGTCGAAGGTCGGGTTGGGGACGAACTTGTTGACCCGGCCTCCGACCAGCAATTCGACCCGCTTGCCGTCCTGCACGGGGCGCACCGCCCGCTGGCGGAAGGCCTTGTCCATGTGCCGGGTGAAGGCATCCAGCGGCTCGTAGTAGTGGTTGTCGGCGTCGAATGGTCGTTGGTCCATCGGCATCCCCTTTACGGCATCAGGTTCGGTCGGCGAAGAAGAAGGCCTCGGCGTTGTCGTGCAGCCAGGCCGCCCGCACGTCATCGGGCAGGTCGAGGGCGGCCGCCTCACCGAGGCACCGCTCCATCGACAGGACCGGGAAGTCGGACGCAAACAGGATCCGATCCGGGCCGCGCGTCCGCATGAAGTGCAGCAGGGAATCGGGCAGCCGCTTCGGCGACCAGGCCGAGGTCATCAGCCGCAGGTTCTTGTACTTGAGCATCAGCCGGATGGCCGTGTCCCACCACGGGTCCGCCCCGTGGATCATGCAGAGCTTCAGCTCCGGGAAGCGGACACAGACCCGGTCGAGGTGGATGGGGTTCTGCACCTCCCCGGGGATGGGCGGGCCGGGCAGGCCGGTGTTCAGGCACAGGGGCAGGTCGAGCTCGCAGCACTTGGTGTAGAGCGGGAAGTAGACGGCGTCGGTCGGCGGGTACTGGCCGTCCCCCCAGAAGCTGGGGCCGACGACGGCGTACGCGACGGGATTGTCTTTGGCGAAGGACTCCAGGGCTCGCACCGTCTTCATCGGCTTGAGCAGGTTGAACCCCCCGACGGCGAGGGCGAAGCGATCGGGCTCGGCGGCGGCGTAGCGCTGGGCCCGGTCATCGACCGCCCCTGCCTTGGTCATCAGGATCGCCCGGGTGACGCCGTTGGCGTCCATGGTCTCGAGCAGCTCGGGCAGCTCGGGGCTCTGGAAGAAGGAGTCGTCGCCCTTGAAGTAGTCCTCCTTGACCCGGACCATCCACTCGGGCTGCATCTCGTCGGCGAACCCGACGTTCACCAGGCAGTCGATCGCACTCGTCATCGGTGCTCCTTCACCGTCCGGTGAACCGGGCGTCCCGGCGCTCGAGGAAGGCGGTGATGCCCTCCATCATGTCCTCGGTGGTGTACGTGATGTGCTGGGACCGGGCCTCGCCCTCCAGGGACTCCTCGAAGCTGGAGCCGGCGCTGGCGTCGAGCAGGCGTTTGGTCAGGCTGAGGGCGGTGGTCGGCCCCGCCGCCAGCCGGGCGGCCCACGCCCGGGCGGTGTCGGCCAGGTCGCCGGCCGGGACGACCTCGTTCACCAGCCCCCACTCGAGGGCCTGGTCGGCCTCGACCATGTCGCCGAAGAACGCCATCTGCTTGGCCCGCCGGAGCCCGATCTGGCGGGGCAGGGTCCAGGACGTGCCCCCGTCGAGGGCCAGGCCCCGCTTGGCGAAGATGGCACAGAAGCGGGCTCGGTCGCTGGCCAGCACCAGGTCACAGGCCATGGCCAGGCCGAAAGCGACGCCGACCGCATAGCCGTCGACCGCGGCGACCGTCGGCTTCGGCAGGCGCTGCAGGCGGCGGATGATCTCGCCCACGACCCGCATCTCGGTCACGATCAGCTGCATCTCGCCGCCCGCCAAGCCGCCGGAGCCCTCGCCGGACAGGTCGGCCCCGGACGAGAAGTTGCCCCCGGCCCCGGTGAGGAGCAGGGCCCGGTCCGCGGCGTTGGTCGCCACCTCGGCCAGCACGGCGTCGAGGGCCTGCCAGCAACCGGCGTCCAGGGCGTTCTTGCGCTCGGGGCGGTTGAAGGTGACCGTGACCAGGCCGTCGACGCGCTCGACCAGGACATCATCGGACATCGGTGGACACTCCTCCTGGCAGGCCGGCGGCGGCAATTCCTCTAGATATTTATAGCACTGTCGGCCAGCACGGTCCTCAGCGCCGCCTTGTCGATCTTGCCGGTCGCGGTCATGGGCAGCACCGCGGGATCATCGGTGATCAGCCACCGGGTCGGGCGCTTGAACGCGCTCAACCGCTCCCGGGTCGCGGCCGCGACCGTCTCGAGCGGGAGATCGGTGACCACGACGGCGCCGACCGCGCCGTCGACGTCGGTGACCTGCGCCTGGCGCACCCCATCGATGGCGCGCAGCGCCGCCTCGACCTCCGAGGGGTACACCGACGCCCCCTTGACCTTGAACATGTCGTCGAGGCGCCCCTCGTACCAGAGATACCCCTCGTCGTCGACCCGGCCCCGGTCGCCGGTGCGGTACCAGCCGTCGGCGCTGAACACCTCGGAGCGACTCCGACCACAGACGCCCCGCATCAGGTTGGGGCCCCGAAGCAGGATCTCGCCGTCGTCGGCGATGCGGACCTCGGTCCCGTCGAACGGACGGCCGCAACTCCCCCACGCCTCGTGTGGGAGGTCGGTGTCGAGCCGATCACCGCACCATGGGCCGAAGGTCTCGGTCATCCCAAACAGGTTGGGGCGGGCTCCCGGAGCCGGGCGCCGATCCGCCGGCAGCACCGCCGGGAGACTGGCGTCGCCGAGCGACGACAGGTCTGCGTCGGCGAAGGCGGGGTGAGCCGACAGCTTCGCCGCCTGGTCCGGCCAGCCCCGGAACAGGGTCACCCGCTCCCGCTCGAGGAGGCAGAGCGTGGCCTCGGGGTCGGGTTCGGCCTCGGTCAGGAGGGTGGCGCCGGCCAGCAGCGTCGAGAGCAGGCCGCCGCAGAACCCGCCCGTCCAGAAGAACGGCATGGGGATGTACAGGCGTTCACCGGGACCAACGCCCCGGGCCTCCAGCCCGGCGGCCACGGCCCGGAGGCCGCCACCGTGGGTGTGGATGGTGCCCTTGGGCCGACCCGTGCTGCCGGAGGTGAACAGCACCACGAGGTCGTCGGCCGGGTGCACCCGGTCGTCCAGGGCCCGGACGAGTTCGGGAGCCACCGACGCCTCGGGGATCCCGTCGGTGGTCCACACCCGCCGGAGGTTCGGGGCCGCGGGGTGACGCCCGCCCGCCGAGAGCGCCTCGATCAGCCCTGGCGCGACGGCGTCGAGGTCCTCCAGGTACGACCGCCCTCGGAAGCCGGTCACGGTGATGAGGTGGGACACCGCCGCCGTGGTGAGCTGGCCGAGGAGCTCGGGGGGGCGCAGCAGGGTGCTGAGCGGCACCAGCAACGCCCCGATGCGCAGGACGGCGTAGGCGGTGACCGCCCACTCGATCCCGTTGGGCGCCAGCAGCCCCACCCGGTCCCCCTTGACCACCCCACCGGCGACCAGTCGAGCCGCCAGCGCCGCACTCGCGTCGTCCAACTCCGCATAGGACATCGTTCTGGAGGCTCCAGTGCGCGCTGGGGCGCGCATCCCAGCCGCCAGAACGGGATGGGGGTCGTGGGTGATGAGGGCGGGGAGCTCGGGAGTCGTCCGGGTGCGCAGGGCCAGGAGGGCCGGGAGGGCCGGGACGGTCTCGGCGTCAGGGCGCACGGAGGAGCTCCTTCAGGGCCCGCAGGTCGAGCTTGCCGCTGGACAGCATGGGCACGTCCACGGCGGCGACGACCAGGAACCGCTTGGGCAGCTTGTAGGCCGAGAGCCGGTCCTTCAGGCGGGCCCGCAGGTCCTCGAGGTCGACCTCGACCCCTTCGGGGGCCCGCACCAGGGCGGCCACCACCTGACCGCGGTCCGGGTCGTCGATGCCGACGACATGAGCGGTGAGACCTGACACCTCGGCAATGGCGGCCTCGACCTCGCGGGGTGACACGTTGGCGCCGGCGGTCTTGATCATGTCGCCGGCGCGTCCCCGGAAGTACACGTAGCCGTCCTCGTCGACGGTGACGAGGTCACCCGTGCCGAACCAGCCGTCGGGGTCGAAGGTCTCGTGGCGCTCCCGCCCGTCGTAGCCCTCGAAGAGGAAGGGACCCCGGAACCACAGCTCGCCGTCGCGGACCTCGGCCTCGAAGCCGGGAACCGGGCGGCCGAACGATCCCCGGCGGTGCTCGGGCTGCTCGGACTCGTCCTCGCTGGCCAGGCACACGCTGCCGGCCTCGGTCATGCCCAGCATGTTGTGACGCAGCTCGGGATCGTCGGGCCGGACCGACGGCGGCATGATCGGGTAGAGGTTGCCCCGTCGGATCGAGGAGAGGTCCCGCGACGCGAAGGTCGGGTCTTGGGGCAGGTGCGCCACCGTGGCGGCGAAGCCGTTGACCATCGTCGGACGCTCCCGCTCGATGAGGTCGAGGACTCCGGCGACATCGGGCGCGGTCGAGCACACCAGCTCCGCCCCCGCCACCAGCGTGCCGAGCAGCGCATAGGCGAACCCCCCGATCCAGAAGAACGGCGAGTTGGAGAACAGCACCTCGTCGGGCGTGTAGTGGCGCAGCTGGTTGAGGTTGTCGAGATGGCGGATCAGCGCCCCGTGGGTGTGCACGACCCCCTTGGGCTCACTGGTCGACCCCGACGTGTGCACGATGACCATCGGGTCAGCCGGGGTCACGGCATCCTCGGCGGCTACGAGCACGTCCTCCCCGACGCGGTCGGCGGTGGCGAGCAGCCCGGCCATCGTCCAGTCGGCGGACAACCCCTCCCCGTCCTCACGCACGGCGAACACGATGCGGCGCAGCGACGGCACGGCCGGCGACAGCAGCCGCCCAGGCCCGTCGAGGGTGAGCTCGGCGATGCTGTCCCGCAGGCCGGCCGCGTAGTCCTGGGAGCGGTAGCCGGACGCGGCCAGGAGCATCGTCACGTCGGCCCCGCGCAACAGGCCGACCAGCTCCGTGCTGGTCGAGAACGTGCTCAGGGGGACGCTGACCGCGCCGATCCGGGCCGCGGCGAGCCAGGCCACGACGAAGTCCGGTCCGTTGGGGTGGAGGATCGCGACCCGGGTGCCCGCCCCGGCCCCCGCGGCGAGCAGGGCCCGGGCCAGCTCGGCCGACCGCCGGTCCGCCTCGCCGTAGGTGAGGGGGCCGTCGTCGACGGCCAGGAACACGCTGTCGGGCCGGACCGCGACCCGTTCCCGGAGGAGCAGCGGGATCGTGAGCGGCAGGTCGTCGCCGGCGTCGATGACCGCCGCGGTCACGGACGGCTGCCGCGGGGCGACACCTCGGGCATGGCGGCGCGGTCACCGGCCACGGCCTCGACCGACGCCTCACACAGGAGCCGCTCGCCGTCGCGGAGTCGGACCGTCGAATGGATGCGGCCGTCATCGGTCCGGCGTTCGGCGTCCACGGTCAGGGTGGTCAGCAGCGGGGCCGGCCGCCGGTACCGCATGGTCAGCGACACCGTCTTGCCCGCCACCCCGGCCTCGCAGTTGTGGTGCTGGGCGATGCAGTCGGCGAACAGGGCCAGGAAGCCGCCGTGGACGTACCCGGCCGGGCCCTCGTAGGCGATCGGGAAGGTGACCGTCCCGGTCGCCGTAGGCCCGTCCACGCTCAGGTCGTACGACGGGAAGCAGGGGTTGTAGGCCCCGACGTCCCGGCCGTGGTCGAGGTACACCCGACCGTCGCCGTCGGCGGCCGGGCCGACCCGGGGCCGCAGGTCGGCGGGTCCCGCCGGCGCCAGCTCCGCCTCGGCCTGGTCGAGGGCGGCCAGCAGGCGGTCCACCGCCGGGTCGGCCTGCTCCGCGGCCAGCAGCAGGCCCGTGATGCGGCGGAGCCGTTCGGCCGCGGCCCGGGTCTGGTCGAGCGGCGCCTCGCCGAAGATCCAGGGTTCCATCAGCGGCCCTTGGGCAGGCCGAGGATCCGCTCGCCGATCAGGTTGCGCTGGATCTGGGAGGTCCCCGCGGCGATCGTGTACTGGAAGGACCAGAGGTAGTCGTGCACCATGCGGGCGTCTTCGGTCTCGGGTCCGTCCGTGCCGAGCGCCCGTCGACCGAGGAGCTCCATGCCGAGGCGAGCGATCTCCTGGCCCAGCTCGCTGTAGCCCAGCTTCAGGGCGGAGCCGAGCGGCGACGGGAGGCCGGTGGCCTCGGCCTCGGTGACGCACCGCTGGGTCATGCGCCCACAGCGCCTCGACCCGGGCGTCGAGCCGGCCGACCTGCCGACACAGGTCGGGGCGGTCGATGGCGTCGCCGGCCAGCGCCACGATCCGGCGGAGCTGGGAGCGCAGGGTGATGATGTGGCCGCGCGAACGCGGTGCCCCGCTCGAAGCGCAGGGTCACGTTGGTGACCCGCCAGCCGTCGTTCTCCTCCCCCACCCGGTCGGTGACCGGGACCCGGGCGCCGTCGAGAAACACCTCGCAGAAGTGGCTCTCGCCGTCGATGGTCTTCATCGGGCGCACCTCGACGCCGGCCTGGTGCATGTCGAGGATCAGCCAGGTGATCCCCTTGTGCTTGGGGGCGTCGAGGTCGGTGCGCACGAGCAGCTCGCACCAGTCGGCGACGTGGGCTCGGGTGCTCCAGATCTTCTGGCCGCTCACGACGTACTCGTCGCCCTCCCGCACGGCCCGGGTCCGCAGGGAGGCCAGGTCGGAGCCGGCCCCGGGCTCGGAGAATCCCTGACACCAGACGCTCTCGCCGCGGAGGATCCTGGGCAGGTGGAAGCGGCGCTGCTCGTCGGTGCCCTCGGCGATCAGCGTCGGCCCGGCGTGGGCGTTGCCGACGAAGTTGATGCCGACGTACGGGGCCCCGGACGCCGCGTACTCCTCCAGGTAGACGAGCTGCTGGGAGGCGGGCAGGCCGCGGCCGCCGAACTCGACGGGCCACTGCAGCCCGGCGAGGCCGGCGTCGTGCAGCAGGCGCTGCCAGCCGGTGTCGTAGGCCCGGCGCACGGCCCAGTCGCCCGGGGGCGGGGGCGGTCCGTAGGCGGGGACGGCCTCGTCCAGCCAGGCCCGGACCTCGCGGCGGAAGGCCTCGTCGGCGTCCGAGTAGCGGAGGTCCACCGTCAGGCCTCCGCAGCCGCCGGGTCGAGGAGCCGGTTGACCGCGACGAGGTCGATCTTGCCGGAGTCGGTCCGGGGCAGCTCGTCGACGACCCGGATCTCCGCCGGGACCTCGTAGCGGGCCAGCACGGTCGAGGCGTAGGCGAGGAGGTCGTCAGCGCCGAGGGGCTCGGCGTCGGCCCGCAGCTCGACGGCGGCGACCGGCACGGCGCCGAGGCGGCGGTCGTCCCGGCTCACCACTGCGGCGCCTCGCACCGCCGGGTGCCGCTCCAGCGCGGCCCGGATGTCCTCGGGCCACACCTTGAACCCACCCCGGATGATCGCCTGGTCGGCCCGGCCCAGGATCCAGAGGAACCCGTCGGCGTCGAGCCGGGCCAGGTCCGTCGTGCGCACCCAGGCGTCGTCGCCGAGCTGGCCGGCCTTGACCTCGAGCAGGCCCTCGTCGTCGGGACCGACGCGGCGCGCCGGAGTCGGGGGCGACGACCCGCAGCTCACAGCCGGCGTGGGCCCGGCCCACACTCCCCCGCTTCGTCGCCCAGAAGGCCCGGTGGTCCTCGAGGTTCCAGCCCGCGACGCCGCCGCCGAACTCCGTGGCCGCGTAGGACACGAGCACGGGGACGCCGTACTTCTCGGTGAACGCGTCGGCGTCGTCAGGGTCGAGCGGGGCGGTGCCCGAGATCACCGACCGGAGGCTGCTCAGGTCGGCCGGGTCCAGGTCGGCCTCGAGCACCATGCGGAGGGCGGTCGGGACCAGGCTGGCCGTCGCCGGGCGGTGGCGGCGGACGGCGTCGACCCACCCCTCCACCGTGAAGCGGTCGAGGAGGGAGAAGGAGCGCCCGTCGGTGACGCACTGCAGGACCCGGAACAGCCCGCCGAGGTGGACCAGGGGCGAGTTGACGATGGCCACGCCCCGGCGCAGCCGGACCGACCCGTCCCGGTTCGACTCGTAGTGCTTGGCCCCCACCAGGACCCGCTCGAGGGTCTCGTAGGTGAGATCGACCCGCTTCGGCGGTCCGGTGGTGCCGCTGGTGAGCATGCGGACCGCGACGCCGGGCCGAGTGCCCGCGGCGCTGTCCGCCCGGCCAGCCGTGACGGCGAACGGCTCGCCGAGGTCGCCCGACGGCCGCGGTCATCGCCCGCGAGCCGGCGGGCACGAGGTCGGCCAGGTCCGAGGCGTCGCCGGCCAGCACGGGCAGGTCGAGGGCGGCGATGTCCTCCCGGGTCCGGTCGACCCCCCGACCGGGGTTGATGGTCACCACGCAGCCCCCGGCCGCGGAGCACGCCGAGGAGCAGGCCCACCGCCGCTGGCCGATTGCGCAGGAGGATCCCCACCTCGACGCCGGGCTCCACGAGGTCGGCGATCCGGCCCACCGTGTCGGCCACCTCGCCCCAGGTCCGCCACCGGCCCTCGTACTCGATGGCGTTCGCCGCGGGGTCGACGGCGAGGACCGCGCCGATGCGATCAGACAGCCCCGTCAACGGATCCTCGGCTCGGGCTTCGGTGGCGGGTGCTCGGCGACCTCGGCCTGCCCAGGGGGTTGCCGAGCCGGGTGTAGATGAGGCCCTGCTCCATGGCGGCGCGGTAGGGCCGGTCGAGGGACTCCCAGATGGCGCGCACCGTGCCCTGGGTGGCGGCACCCGGCTTGGCGGCGATGGCCGCGGCGATCTCGTGCGCCCGGTCCCACAGCGCGGGGCGCTCGACCACCTCGGTCACCAGGCCGATCTGCAGGCGCGGTCGCCGCGCCGACCCGTTCGTCGTTGCCCGACAGGGCCATGCGCAGGGTGTGGGCCAGGCCGATCCGGCGCATGAGGCCGACGGGCTCGAGGGCCGAGACGAGGCCGACGCTCACGTGCGAGTCGAAGAACGTGGCCTCCGGCGAGCAGATGACGATGTCGGACTCGTTGACGAAGTAGAACGCGCCGCCGGTGCAGAGGCCCTGGACCGCACAGACGACCGGCTTCCAGACCTTCTGCCACTTCGGGCTCAACAGCTCGCCGGGGTCCTCGTGGTTCCAGACGTCGTCGGGCTGGCCGTAGGGCTTCTTGATGTCGAGCCCGGCGCAGAAGGCGCGGTCGCCCTTCGGCCCGCAGAACGACGGCGTTGACCCCGGGATCGTCCTTCACCAGGCGCCAGGCGGCCCGGACCTCCTCACACATCCGGCGGTCGAAGGCGTTGAGCACCTCCGGCCGGTTCAGCGTGATCGTGGCGACCTTGTCCGGCGAGGTCTCGTACCGGATGGTCGTGAAGACGGTCATTTCCCCGTCCAGGTCGGCTCGCGCTTCTCGTTGAAGGCCGCCGGGCCCTCCTTGGCGTCGTCGGTGCGCACGACCCGTTCGCGGAAGGCCTCCCCCAGGATCTCGGCCTCGTGCAGCGGGAGGTCGAGGCCCTTGCGGATGGCGAGGCGGGTGCCCCGGACCGCCAGCGGCGCGTTGCGGTTGACCAGGGCGGCGACCTCCTTGGCCCGGTCGAGGAGTCGGTCGTGCTCGACGATCTCGGAGACCAGGCCCGAGCTCGTAGGCCCGCTGGGCGCTCATGCGCTCGTGGCGGCCCGGTGAGCGCCAGGCGCATGGCGATGTTGGTGGGCAGGACCCGGGCCAGGCGCACCATCTCCCGGCCCGACACGAGGCCGATGCTCACGTGGGGGTCGAAGAACTCGGCCTGGTCGGAGGCGATCGCGATGTCCCCGGTCGTGACCCAGTCGAGTCCGGCGCCACAGCACAGGCCGTTCACTGCGGTGATGATCGGCTTGGTCATCGTCCGGAAGGGGGGCGTCCCCTCCTGAGGGGCCTCCCACTGCGGGTAGGTGGTCAGGTAGGGCTCGTCGTAGATCACCCGCCCGTCGGGCGAGATCTCGGTGACGTCGGCGCCGGCGCAGAAGGCTCGGCCGTTGCCGGTGACCAGGAGCGTCCAGACCGACTCGTCGGCCTCGGCGGCGGCATACGCCTCCCGGAGATCCGCGATCATCTCCGGGCTCAGGGCGTTGAGCCGGTCGGGCCGGTTCAGCGTGATCACCGCGGTCCGGTCCTCGACCTCGTACAGGATCGTGTCGAAATCCACGTGAACTCCCTAGCAGTCGATCAAGGGGTCGTGACGACGGTCGAGCCCAGGCGGAGGGTGTGGTCGTCGGCGGAGCCGAAGGTCTGCTCCAGGACCCAGGTCCGTTTGAGCAGGTGGTTGGGGGCCATGTCCCAGGTGAAGCCCATGCCGCCGAGGACCTGGATGGCGGTGCCCGCCCCGTCGAGGGCGGCCTCGGCGGCGAGGAGCTTGGCGGCCGACGCCGCCCGGTCGGGGTCGTCGCCCCGGGGATCGTCGAGGACCGCGGCCGCGGCATAGGTCGAGCTCTGGGCCAGGTTCACCGCGACGTACCGGTCGGCCAGCAGGTGCTTGATCGCCTGGAACGAGCCGATCGGGACATCGAACTGCTGGCGTTCGAGGGCGTAGGCCCGGGCCGTCTCGAGCGCCCGGGACGGCGATGCCCACCAGCTCGGCCGCGGCCAGGACCGTCCCCAGACGCCGGAGCCCGACAGGAACGCCGGGGTCCCCCACGACCTCGCCGCCGTCGAGGCCCACGAAGCGACCGACCGGCGTGAGGGGATCGAGCGGCGTCAGGGGCTCGGGCGACGGGAGATCCGCCGTTCGATGGGCCAGCACCTGCTCGTCGTCGACCACCAGCAGCACGTCGAGATCAACGGCATGTTCGACGACGGCGGTCCCGCCCTCGACAGCCGCGGCCTCGATCCCGCCGACCAACTGGTCACCGGCGGCGGCCCCGTCGACGAACGACGCGGCCAGCACCGTCCAGAGCAGTGGGCCGGGGACGAGGTGGGAACCCACCTGTTCGAAGACGATGGCGGCCTCGACCGCGCCGAGGCCGCTGCCTCCCGCTTCCTCGGCCGCCACCAGCCCCAGCACGCCCATGGCGGCCATCTCGCTCCAGGCGTCTCGGTCGACGGGCGCCTCTTCCCGCTCGACCAGGCCGTCCAGCGGGAACCGGTCCGCGAAGAACCGGTCGACGGTCTGTTGCAGCTCGACCTGACCGGCATCCAAGCGGAACTCCATCACGTCCCCTCGTGAGCGTCGGTTGTAAACATCTAGATATTAAGCGTACGATTGCGACGTCAGCCAGACCAAAATGCAGCCCCGGGAGGCCTCAGCGGTGACCGACGGTCGAGTGATCATGGAGCGGGACGAGAGCTCCGGCGTCGCCCGCCTCACCCTCGACAACGTCGAGCGGAAGAACGCCTACGACCCGGCTATGCGCCGGCAGCTCGGGACCCACCTCGAGGAGCTGGCCTACGACGACGACACCAAGGTCGTGATCCTCCGGGGCGAGGGGGGCGTGTTCAGCACGGGCGCCGACATGAACAACGCCTACGCCTGGTACGGCGACGCCCCCAAGGACGGCGAGAGCAACGGCGCCAAGGCGCGGCGCCCCAGCCAGCGGCGCCGGCTGCTGGTGGACCGCCAGACCTTCGACTTCTACCAGTTCTTCCTCGGCTACCCGAAGGTCACCGTGGCCGAGGTCGCCGGCTTCGCCCTGGGCGGCGGCCTCGAGCTGGCCCTCATGGCCGACATCGCCGTGGTGGCCGACGACACCAAGCTCGGCATGCCCGCCACCCGGTTCCTGGGCCCGGCCCTCGGATCCCTGCACCTCTTCTTCCACCGCCTCGGCCCGGTGCTGGCCCGCCGCCTGCTGCTGACCGGCGACACGATCGAGGCCGGCGAGATCGCCCACCTCGGCGTGTTCACCGAGGTCGTCGACCGCCGACGCCGTCACCGACCGGGCCGGCTGGTGGGCCGAGAAGGCAGCCAAGATGCCCGCCGACGGGATCGTGCTTGGCCAAGGAGGCCTTCCGTCTCATCGAGCAGCTGTCCGCCTACCAGGGCGAGCAGGTCCTCAGCCCCCTCCTGCACGCCTACGGCACCAACCTCCAGTTCGGCGAGGGCGAGTTCAACTTCGTCAAGGCCCGGGCCGAGCACGGCACCAAGGAGGCCTTCGCCCTCCGCGACGCCCACTTCGACGTCCCCGAGCCGTAACCCCTTCCGAAATTGCGTCTATTTGTCACGCTGAGCGTGACAAATAGACGCCAGAAGGTTTGGGGCCGGTCAGCCGCTGGTGGCGTCAACGGCGTCGGCGGCCAGCTCCTGCGCGCGGTGGTAGTCGGCTTTGCCGTTGGCATGGCGGGGGACGACCTCGCAGAGGGCCACGGCGCGGGGCGCCTTGAAACGGGCCAGCTCGGCGGCGACGAACTCGCGTAGCTCACCAGGGTCGATCCGGGCATCGGGGGCCGGCGCCACGACGGCGACGACCTCCTGGCCGAAGCGGTCCGAGGGCCGGCCCACCACGAGGGCATCGGTGACGGTGGGGTGGGTCACCAGGACGGCCTCGACCTCCTCGACGAAGACCTTCTCGCCCCCCGTGTTCACCACCATGGAGTCCCGGCCGAGCATGCGGATGGTGCCCTCGGCCAGGCGCTGGCCCCGGTCGCCCGGGATCGCCATCCGTTCGCCGTCGATGATCGGGAAGGTCGACTCGGTGCGCTCGGGGTCACCGAGGTAGCCCAACGGGACCCTGCCCCGTCGGGCGATCCAGCCCACCGCGTCGTCCCCCGGCGCGAGGACCCGGGTCCGGTCCTCGCTGACCACCGTGGCCCCGACGGCCGGGGCGAAGCTCTCGGGTCGGTTGCCTCGGGTGTTGGCCCCGAAGGCCATGCCCCCGGTCTCCGACGCGCCGTAGCCGTCCATGATCGTGAGGTGGGGGACGAGCTCGAGCAGGCCTTCCTTGAGGTGGGCACTGGTCGCCGCACCACCCGTGCCCAGGACGTACAGGGAGCTCAGGTCGTGGTCGCCCCGCTCCAGCTCCTCCAGGAGGGGTCGGGCGTAGGCGTCACCCACGATCGACATGAGGAAGACGCCCTCTCGCTCGATGAGGTCGAGGACCTCGGCGGCGTCGAGGCCGTCACTGTCATCCCGCAACAGCACCGGCGAGCCGCCGTGAAGCCCGCAGAACGCGGTCCATTGCGCGGCGGCGTGCATGAGCGGCGGGAGGGCGAACCAGGGAGCGGCCCCGCCGTTGGCCGCGGCCGTGGCGATCGACTCGGCAGTGGCGTCCTCGGCCCCCGCCATCGCCGAGACGTAGATGTCGGCCTGGCGCCAGACGACGGCCTTCGGTCGGCCGGTGGTGCCCCCGGTGCACACCAGGTAGATGTCGTCCGGGGAGGGCGTGGGCAGCTCGCCGACCGGGGTGGCGACCGCCGCCTCGAAGCCCGTGCTGCCGGGCAGGGGTGCCACGCCCGAGCCGTCGTCGACGTCGATCAGGACCAGGTCGGTCGGGTCGACCACCTCGGCCATGAGCGGCCCGTAGCGCCGGTGGTACACCGCGGCCCGGGGCCCGACGTCGCTCAGCAGCGCCTCCAGCTCGGCGCTGCGATAGTGCTGGTTGACGTTGAAGGGCACCGCCCGGGCCCGGAACGCGCCGAGCATCGCCTCGATGTACTCGGTGCCGTTGTGCAAGACGAGGGCCACGGCGTCCTGGCCGCTCTCCCAGCGCTTCAGCCCCTCCCCCTCCCCCTCCCGCTCCCGGCGCAGGCCGACCCCGCTCTCCAGGAGGAACGCCGCCAGTCCACGGCTCCGTTCCCGCACCTCACCGAACGTCCGGCGCACATCACCGCAGATCAGCATCTCCCGATCGGGCACGGCGTCGGCCAGCACGTCGTGCACCGCCGCCAACGACCACTCCCCCTCGGTCATCCAAAAAGTCTAGATGTTTCAGGGCCGACAACCAGCGGTTGTGTCCAGCACCCGGGTGCCCGAGAATCGTCGGTGGGCGGTCGGTCTGGGTGTCGAATAGCGACCACTCCCCCGACACAGGCTGGCCGCTAAGATAGTGTGCGCTGCCTTAGAAGGTGCGGTCGATGGATGATCGACAGCAGCGGAACGACCGTCATCGCTGGCGGCCTGATCGATGCGACGCATCGTCTGCGGGTCGCGACTCGGCGGGCCCGGATCCCTGCTGACACGGAGGCATGACGATGCGAGCTGTGGTCCTGCGAGAAGGCCGGCTCGAGGTCCGGGAGACGCCGGATCCAGTGCCGGGTCCGGGGGAGCTCCTCCTGCGGACGTTGAGCACGGCGATCTGCGCGTCGGATGTCCACTTCATGGATCACCCGGAGATGGCGATCGACGATCCGACGGGGCGGTCGCTTTACGACGCCGATCGCGACATCGTGATGGGTCACGAGTTCGTCGGGGAGGTCATCGGTCATGGCCCCCGTTGCGGTGACCAGTTCCCGATCGGGACGAGGGTGACGTCGATGCCGGTGCGGTTCGCCGGTGCGGACGGCGAGGTCGACTTCAACGTGGTGCGGATCATCGGGCAACACCCCGACGCGCAGGGCAGCTTCGGCCAGCTCGTGGTGGTGCCGGAGATGATGGCGAAGGCGGCGCCGGGCGCGGCCTCGAGCGACGCGATCGCCGTCGTCGACGCTTTCGCGGTGGGTGAGTTCTACGTGCGGAGCGCGGACCTCCAGCCTGGGGAGGTGGCGATCGTCGTCGGCGCCGGCGCGATCGGCCTCTCCGCCGTCGCCGCCCTCGCCAGCCGAGGGGTCGAGCCGATCATCGCGATGGACTTCAACGAGGAACGTCGCGACCTGGCCCGGCACTTCGGGGCCCACGTCGTGGCCGATCCGGCCGTGCGGAACCTGTATGAGGTGTGGGAGCAGGCGCTCGTCGACCATGGCCTCCTCAGCGCCCCGGTTATCTTCGAGTGCGTCGGCGCCCATGGCCTCGTCCAGGAGATCGTCGAGGGCGCGCCGATGGCCACTCGCCTCTACGTCGCCGGCGGCTGGTACTCCGGTGATCAGCTCGACATCACCACGGCGACCCGCCAGGGCGTCACCATCCAGTTCGGCGGCGGCCCGCAACCGGAGGACTGGTACGGCACCCTGGACGCCGTCGTCGAGGGGCGCCTCGACCCGACGCCCAGCATCGGTGAGGTGATCGGCCTCGACGACGTGCCCGATGCGCTCGAACGCGCTCGACGATCCGAAGGCCCACCGCGCATCGTCGTGCGGCCCAACGGCTGACGACGGGTCGTGCCGTGAGCATCGACGAACGAGCCGACGAGCACGACATTGCCAAGGTGCTCCTCCGCTACGCCACGGCCATCGACCGCAGGAACTGGGACCTCTTCCGCACCTGCTTCACCGACGACGTCCTCGCCGAGTACGAAGGCCTCGACCCGTGGCACGGCGCCGACGAGATCACCGAGTCGATGATCACCAGCCACGCCGACATGGGCCACACCATGCACCGGCTCTCCAACCTGGCGATTACGGTGGCGGGGGACGGAGCAACGGCCCGGACCTACGTGGACGCCATCCTCATGGCCCCCGACGGCCAGACCGGCCTGAACCCGCGCGGGTTCTACGACGACGAGCTGATCCGCACTGCGGACGGGTGGCGCATCGCCCGCCGCCGCTTCACCTACGTCCACTTCGGCGTCATCGGCGCCTGAGCGAGGCAACGACGACCGATGTCGGTGCTCCGGTCGCCCGCGGACTGGACGACTTCGCACGCCCTCACGCCGGTGAAGAATAGGATAGCGTCCACCATCTTAAACGGACCACGGGCCGTCGATCGGGGCTCGGGGTGACCGCCGAGCCGGGGGGAATACCCATGTCGAGGACCACGATCCGCCTTTCGGGCGTCGGACTGGCGCTCCTGCTGTTGACGGCGGCCTGCGCCGGCGGCGACGACGGCGGGGGCGGGAGCGCCGAAGGATCGGGCGAGGCGACCGAGCCGATCGACTACGAGGCCATCGGCCTGTGGGACGACGGTCCGTGCGACGAGGCCCTCGATCCGCTGGTCATCGGGCTGATGACGGTCTTCGAGTCCCCCGTGATCTCCCTCGGCGACCAGGCGCTGTCGCTGGAAGCGGCGGCCGCCGCCTTCAACGAGCGAGGCGGCGCGAACGGCGCCTGCGTCGAGGTGCACACCTGCGACGACGGCGGCAACGCCGACCAGTCCCTCGAGTGCGTACGGGAGATCGACGACGCCGGCGTCGTCGCGACGGTCAACGACCAGGGCACCCAGGGCCAGGCCGATGTGTCGGCGGCCATGTCCGAGGCGGGCATCCCTCGCATCGCCAGCCTCATCACGCCCGATGACTGGGCCGACCCCAACACCTACCCCATGGACGCCGGGGGCACGGGAGTGGTGTTCGTGCTTCCGCAGGCCCTGATCGATGGCGGGGTGACCGAGATCGGCACGGTCCGCGTCGACTTCGCCTCGGCCTCCGCGCTGATCGGTCTGCTCGAGGACATCTACGAAGGCGACGCCACCTTCTCCTACGACGCCCCCGTGCCGATCGGCACGACGGACTACACCCAGTTCATCCTGGGCGCCCAGGAAGCGGGGGTGGGGGGTGTGGTCCTGGCCCTCGGCGAGCAGGAGGCGGTCCAGGTGGCCGGCGCCGCCCAGCAACTGGGCAGCGAGGTGGTGCTGGGCGCCAGCCTCGGCTCCTTCCCCCACGCCCGGGTCGCCGCGCTCGGTGACTACGCGGAGGAAATGGTCTTCGCGGGCTCGTACCCGCCGGCCACCTTCGACCTCCCCGTCTACGCAGCCCTGCGCGACGACCTAGCCGCCTCCGGCGAGGAGGTGCTGCAGACCGAGAACCTCGAGGCCAGCCCGATGCGGTCCTGGATGGGGCTCTACGCGCTCCTCTGGATGATCCGGGACACAGGCATGACCGAGTTCACCCGCGAAGGCATCTCGGCGATGCTCGACGAGGCCACCGACGTCCCGATGCTGGGGATGTTCGGCGACGAGGACTGGACCCCTTCCCTGAACCACGAAGGGGTCATCCAGCGCTCCGGCATGAGCCACTGGGCCAGCTGGGCCTGGGACCCGGAGGCGGAGGCGCCCGCCGGGCTCGAGGGCAACTTCGTCCAGACCTCCGACATCGACTTCGACGAGGTCCTCTGCGGATCGCCGCTCGGCGCCCCTCCTCCCTGCTGAGGCTCAGAGGGGGGCGGTGACCCCGGTGAGCTCCTCGGAGAGGGCCCAGAGGCGGCCGGCGGCCTCTGGATCGACGGCCTCGCTCGAGGGCTCGACGAGCCCGGGCCGGCCCCAACGCTGCGCGACGTGCGGCCCGTAGCAGCGCCCCGCCTCGATGCCCTCGGCGGTCGCGGCGTGCACGACGGGCCGCGCCCCTGGGCCGTCGTGTTGAACACGACCTTGAGGCCGGCATCCAGGACCCGGGCCGGGTACTTGAACCGGGGACCGGCCGCGTTCTCCCAGAAGGGCGACGCCGCGATCCCGGGGTGCGCGGCGACCGCCACCGTGTCCGACGCGCCGGGGAGGTCGGCGGTCGACAGCCGGCGCTGGAGCTCGGCGCTGTGGAGCAGGTTCGCCAACTTGGCCCGCCGGTAGGCGACGGTCGGCTTGAACGTCGCCTCGCCCATCAGGTCGTCCCAGTCCATGCCGGCCTTCAGGTGGGCGATCGAGGACACGGTGACGACCCGGCTGTCGGGGGCCGCCAGCAGCGCCGGGAGGAGGTGGGCGGTCCACGCGACGTGGCCCAGGTGGTTCACCCCGAACGTGGTCTCGAAGCCGTCGACGGTCACCGTCCGGGAGCGTCCGAGCATCCCGGCGTTGTTGATGCACAGGTGGATCGGGCCGAAGCGCTCGCAGGCCTCCGTAGCCGCCGCGGCGACCTGCGTGAGGTCGCCGAGGTCCAGGCGCAGGACCTGGACGTCGGCTCCCGGGTGGCGGCCCACGATCTCGGCGCGGGCAGCGACGGCCCGCTCGTCGTTCCGGCAGGCTAGGACGGTCGTCGCCCCGGCGGCCGCCAAGGCCGCGGCCGTCTCCAGCCCGATGCCGCTGTTGGCGCCGGTGACGATCGCCACCCGCCCGTGCTGGGACGGGACCCCGCCGCTGGTCAACTCAGGCGTCGCCGAAGCGATCGACCGTGTGGGCGGTGACGCCGTCGGGGTCGAGCTGGCGGGCCACGAGGTACCCCGGGCCCATCCAGCCGCGGTGCATGTACTTGCCGAAGGAGATCCGGGTCCCGGGGGAGCCGGAGGCCGCGGGGAACATCTTCACCCGCTCGAGGGCGTCACGGACGCCCTCGGGTGACAGCGGCCGAGCTTCGGCGAACGCCTGCAGGAGGGCCACCGCGAGATCACGGTTGACCACGGGCACGCACCACTCGGGCCGCCGGCCGAAGCGCTCGGCGTAGCGGGCGAGGAACTCCTGGCCCACCTGGTTCTCCGCGTCGTACTGATCGATGCCGGTCCAACCGACCATCGCGTTCCACACGATCTCGTTCAGCCAGGCGTTCTGGAACGCCGTCCCCATGAACCGGGGCGGGTCCCAGCCGAGGGCCTCCATCGCGAAGCCCACGAGCACGACCCCGAACCCGAACCCGCAGTGGACGACCGAGTCGACGCCCGCGTCGTGGAGGCGCCGGACCTGGTCGGTGACGTCCTTGGCGGTCTGGGGGATCTGCTCCTCGGCCACGATGCGGATGCCCTTGGTGCGGCAGGCCCGGCGGAACTGCTGGATGTAGCTGTCGCCGATGAGGGACTGCTCGACCAGGACGCCGACGTTGTCGATGCCCCGCCGGGCGATGAGGTCGGCCCAGAAGATGGGCTCGTCGCTCATGGAGCCCATCGACAGGGAGAAGGTCCACGGCCCCAGCCACTCCTCGGAGCCGGTGACGCTGATCGCCGGCACGCGGAACCGCTCCTCGATGGCTTGCCGGGTGGGATCGGCGTTGTCGGTGATGGACGGGCCGAAGATCAGCAGGCAGCCTTCGTCGACGAGCTCCCCGTACGCATCGATGACCGCCTTCACCGAGCCCTTGGGCAGACCCTCCACCTCCCGGTAGATGATCTCGATGGGGCGGTCGATCACCCCCTGCTCGAACCCCTCCTGGAAGACGAGCTCGAAGGGGTCGGTCAGATCCGCCCGGTTGTCCTCCGGGAAGCCGTCGGGCAACCGGAAGTCCATCAGGTAGCCCATCTTGATGGGCTCGGCGTCACTCTCGTAGGCCATCCACTGCTCCCCTGTGGTCCCCGGCTTTTAAGATGGTACGGACTATCTTAGAGGCTCGGTGTCCGCCGAACCGAAGGCCACGCGCCGCCCCCGGGGTGAACCGCGCCGACTGCTCCTGGACGCGGCGCGGGCGCTCTTCGCCCAGCAGGACTATCGGAGCACAACCACCAAGGACATCGCCGAGAAGGCGGGTGTCCTCGAGCACCTGCTGTTCCGCCAGTTTGGTTCGAAGGCCGCGCTGTTCCGCGAGGCGGTCGTGGTGCCGTTCGTGGAGATCATCGAGGACCTCAGCGCCCGGTGGGAGTCCTTCGCCCCGGGACCGGGCCAGTCCGAGTCCGTCGCCCGGGAGTTCCACGGCGCGCTCTATGACCTCTTCCTGGAGAACCGTGGCCTGGTCATGACCATGTGGGCCGCCGACGCCCTGACCGACGAGGAGCTGGTCGAGACCGGGATCGCCGACATCGACCGGGCGATAGCCCTCCTCGGTCAGCTCGGAAGCAAGGGCAGCGACATGCTGGGGATCCAGGCCGACCACCCGGACCTGGCCGCCCGCTCGACGGTCGCCATGGTCGCCGGCATGGCCGCGTTCGGCGACACCTTCTTCGGGGGCACCCGCCCCCCGCGGGACGTCATCGTGGAGGAGCTCACCCAGGCCACGCTCCACGGCTTCCTCCACCGAGGCCCCTGATCCCGACCGAACCCGGGTCACCCGAAGGCATGCGCCGGGACGGTCACCGGTAGGTCCAGCGAGCTGAGCAGTCCGGGCGGGGCACCGACCACGAACGGCACGGCGTTCACGATCCGCATCGCCGTCGCCGTCATCGCCGCGGCGCCGGCGTCATGGCCTTCGGGTGGACCCAGGGTCAGGCGGCAGTTGATGTCCGGATCGCCTTCGATGGCGACGATGTAGGTGGCGTCGTCGTCCGAGCTCGGCCAGTCGGGGGCGACGTCGCGTGCCATCCGGATGACGTGGTCGACCACGATCGCCTCCCGACCGTCGACGATCCCGGCGGCGATGGTGCGGACCGCCCCGACGGTGCCCGCGGGCACGGTCCCGAAGGCCACCTCGAGGTCGCGCTCGGTGACCTGGCGTTCGAGCCGACCCCGGATCTCGTCGAGCTCGACACGGAGGCCGCGGGCGATCAGCTGGATCGGGCCCCGCCAGCTCCTGGGGATGATCCCGGGGCTGGCGATGAACGGCTCGAAGTCGAGGTCGCGGGCGAACCCGAGGCCATCCATCATCACCTCGGCCACGGGGTAGTGGTCGTTCAGCGAGATCTCGATCAGCCGCAACGTGCGGATCTCCCGCGACATCGTGGTGAGGAGCAGGGCGAGCTCGTCGGAGGCGAACCCGGGGAAGATGCCCGACGCGTAGAGCGAGGCCGCACCCGCGACGGCGGCGTCCGCCAGCCGGCTCCGCAGGGCCTCGTCGGCCGCGGGCGGGAACACCAGCTCGGTCGAGGTGGTCGTGACGACGTCGATGCCAGCCCGGAGGAGGCGCTCGTAATCCGGCACCGCGCCCGCGCCCCGCCCCGGGCCGCTCGCGGCGTGGACGACGCAGTCGGGCGCGAGGGCGATGAGCGCGTCGGCGTCGTCGGTGGCGAGCACGCCGAGGGGATCGAGGCCGACCAGCTCGCCGACGTCGCGCCCGACCTTCTCGGGGCTGTGGACCCACACCCCGACCAGGTCGAGGTCGGGCCGTCGGGTGATGGCCTCGATGGCGTTCGACCCGACGCCGCCGGTGGACCAGACGACGACCCGATGGGGGACGGTCATGGGTGGTGCTCCTCGTTCGGCGGTCAGGGGTGGGCTCGGGCGACGGCGTCGGCGGCCCGTTCGAGGTAGGGCCACGCGGTGTCCGGCGCCAGCCCGGCACAGAGCGGCAGCAACGGGAGGACACGGCCCGTGCGCACCAGCGCGGTGGCCTCGTCCCCGGTCACCACCCGGTACGAGCGGTCGGCCCGGAGCTCCTCGACGCTGGTCGCGGTGCTGATGCTGGCGACCGAGGTCTCGCCGTGGCGGTACGACGCCGCGGTCGTCGCGTCGTGCAACAGGTGCGGGCCGAGCTCGTCCCAGGCCCGGTCGACGTCGTCGGCCACGAACATCGTGGTGGGCAGGCCGGGCTTCGGGATCTGGACGAAGCCCGGTTCGTGACCGGCTTCCTGGCACGCGTCCCGGTAGGCCTCCTCCAGGCTCGGCGCCGCCGTCTGGGCGATCAGGCCGAGGCCGAACCTCCCGGCCCGTCGAGCGGCCGCGAGGCTGCCACCGCCGATGAAGAACTGGGGACCTCCGCTCGTCGGTCCCGGGGTGACCCGTGTCGACCGTCCGGCTGTCGTCACCTGGTCGCCGCGGAGGAGCGCGAGGAGCGTCGCCAGCTGGTCGTCCGCTCGGGCACCGCGCCCGGCTCGCTCGACGCCGAAGTGGTCGTACTCCTCCTGGCGATGTCCGATGCCGAGGACGTAGGCCACTCGGCCGCGGCTGATGATGTCGAGGACGGCGATGTCCTCGGCCAGCCGAACCGGCTCGTAGAAGGGGAGCACGGCGGCGGCGATCATGATCGGCAGCGTCGTGGTCCGTGCGGCCAGCGCCGTGGCCAGCACCAGCGGCGAGGGCAGATGGCGGTCATCGGTGCCGTGGTGCTCGGACACGACGGCCACCACCGCGCCCCGATCCTCGGCCCAGGCCGCCATCTCGATCGCCGCCGCGTAGAGGTCTTCGATCGGCGCCCCCCAGTCCGGGGCCCGCATGTCGAAGCGGAGCGTGAACACCTTCGGTCAGGCGCGGAAGGCGTTCCGGGGGATCGTTATCGGCATCTCCAGAGAGCGCAGCAACCCCGGTTCGGCGTCGACCACGTAGGGCACGGCGTTCACGACGCGCATCGCCGTGGCCAACATGGCGCCCGCCCCACTGCCCATGGTCCCGATACCGGCCTCCGCCGGGTCGTCGAGGGTGGGGGTGACCCAGATGTCGAAGTTCGGCTTGCCCTCGATCACGATCCGGTACGAGAGGTCGTGCTCCCCGATGGGCCAGTCGGTGCCGACGTGGCGGGCCAGCCGGGTGATGTGGTCGATCACGATCGCCTCCCGCCCGTCGACGACGCCGATCGCCTGGAAGCGGATCGCTCCGCACGTCCCCGGTTCGACGGTCCCGAAGGCGGTCTCGATCGGTTGCTCGGTCAGGCGGCGGTCGTAGGTCTCCCGGATCTCGTCGACCTCGACGCCGAGGCCGTCGGCGATGTAGCGGATCTGGCCCTCGAACTCACCGGCGATGGCCCCGGGCAGGTTGATCCACGGCTCGAAGTCGAGGGGCTGCCCGAAGCCGAGGGCGTCGATCATGATCTCCTCGACGCCGTAGTCGTCGTAGAGGGCGATCTCGTGGCAGTGGACCTTGCTCACCGTCCGCATGGCGGACGTGAAGATGACCGGCAGTTGGTCGCACAGGAACCCGGGCTCGATGCCGGACGCGTAGATCGAGGTCCCGCCGGCACGAGTGGCGGCCTCCAGCCGCTCACGGTGCGCGGGAACGTACGCGAGCGGGTTGATGAGCGTGGTCGAGGTGGTCGTGACGACGTTGATCCCCGCGGCGAGCAGGCGCTCGTAGTCGGGCACGGCGCCCGCGTCGCGCTCCGGGCCACTCGCGCCGTAGATCACACAGTCCGGCTTCAGGGCGATCAGCGCGTCGACGTCGTTGGTGGCCTCGCACCCCGACGGCGACGCCGTTGGCCAACACCCCGGCGTCCTGGCCCACCTTGTCCTCGGAGTGGACCCACACCCCGACCAGTTCGAGGTCGGGCCGCTCGCTCACGGCGACGATCGAGAGCTTGCCGATCCCGCCGGTGGACCAGACCACGACCCGCTTCACATCGCCCGACGATCCTTCACCCGTTCCTTCACCCATGGTCGCTCCCTTGCTCAGGGCGGACAGGAAGGTGACCCCACCCGCGCACGCTTGCCGTGTGGGCCATCTGCCCACGGTCGATGTCGACGGTCCAGGACGGCCACCGGGCCAGGACCTCCTCCAACACCACCCGCCCCTCCAACCGGGCCAGGGCCGCGCCCAGGCAGAAGTGGAGCCCGTAGCCGAAGGCCAGGTGGGGCCCTTCGTCGCGGTGGACGTCGAGGCGGTCCGGTGCCGTGAAGTGGCGCTCGTCCCGGTTCGCGGCGCCGTTGAGGAGCAGCATCGTCGAGCCCTCGGGCACCACGGTGCCGTACACCTCGACGTCGCGGGCCACGTAGCGGGCCTGCACCGGCGACGGGGACTCCAGCCGGAGGATCTCCTCGATGGCGGCCGGGATCAGCGCCGGGTCGTCCACGAGCAGGCTCCGCTGGTCGGGATGCTGGGCGAGGAGCTGCATCGTGAACCCGATGAGGCGCGTGGCTGTCTCGTTGCCGGCGCCCGCCACCATGCTGGCGTAGATCACGACCTCGTCCCGGGTGAGCGGTCGGCGCGATCCGTCCGGTTCTTCGACCTCGGCGTTCAGCAGCTCGGTCATCAGGTCGTCGCCGGGGTGCCGGGAGCGCCAGTCGACGTAGTCGGCGAGGACGGACAGGACGGTGTCGAAGGACGACTGGTCGAAGGCGATCGGAGTCCCGTCGGTGGCGATCGCGTCGTCGGTCTGCTTGCGGTAGTCGTCCTGGATGTCCTCGGGGATGCCGAACAGCAGCCCGATGGTCCGCAACGGGACCTCGATGCCGAGCTCGGTGATGACGTCGAACTCGTCCCGTCCGACCAGGCCGTCGAGCGCGTCGACGCAGTAGCCCCGGACGAGTGGTTCGAGGTCGAGCATCCGCCTCGGCGTGAAGACCCGCGACAGCAGGGCGCGGTGCCGCGTCGTGGATCGGCGGGTCCTCCCAGAGCAGGATCCCCGGCGGGATCTCGACCCCGGCGCTCACGACCTCGAGCACCGTGCCGCGGCCGGACCGGTAGGTCTCCCAGTCGACCAGCGCGGGGCGCACGTCGTCCCACCGACTCAGCGCGTAGAAGTCGAGGTCGTCGTTCCGGTACAGCGGCGCGTCGTCCCGGAGGCGGGTCCACGCCGGGTAGGGATCGTCGTCGATGTCCACGTCGTAGGGGTCGTAGCGGACGCCGGCGGGAGGGTGGCTCGAGGTCAGGCTCATGGGTCAGTCGCCGCCGTGGAGCGGTTGGTTCTCGGTGCCCGGGAACAGCTGCACGGTGGGGCCGGCGGTGACGTCGCCCCGCAGCTTGGTGACCAGGTGGGGCGTGAAGACCGCGAGGTAGAGGGCGTGGGCGACGAGCACGACGGCCGCCACCGACAACAGTCCGGACTGGAAGCGGGTCTTGGTCTTCGAGTCGGCCCAGAGCTCCACGAGGTTGCGCCCGTCGGGTTCGGTCCGGCCGAGGAGGTAGGCGAACACCCCCATCTGCAGGGCCATCGCCACGGCGTCGTAGACCGGGTACTGGTGCTTCGTGCCCTCGAAGAGGGCCAGTCCCGGGATCACCCGGCCGTAGTAGAAGACGCCGAGCCGGGCGCCGAGGAGGCCGTTGAAGCAGAGGGCCCACACGAAGCCGACCGCCATCCCGACGGTCAGCAGAGCGATCGGCCGCCGCCACCCGAACCGGACCGCGGCCCGCCGGCCGAGGGCCGCGCCGATCAGGGCCGGCACCCCGAAGTAGGACATGTACCCGATCGGCACCGACGCAGGCAGGCCGCCCCAGGTCATGTTCAGCGGCCACCAGGAGGGCATCCGCGGGATCGCGGCCGGGAACTGGGCGTACATCGCCCAGTCGTACGGCGCTTCGATCCAGGAGATCGACGCCGCGGCGATGCACACCAGCAGGAGGGCGTGAACGCGACCGCGCTTGATGCTGAGGTAGACGCCGGCGCCGAGCAGGCCGATGCCGCCGATGTAGGCGAAGGCGATGGACGACGTCAGCAGCGGCGTCAGCTCGTCGTTCAACGCTCGCCCTCACGGTCCGGCGCCCGCCGGGCTTCCGGGTCAAAGCGGAGCACCAGCGCGTAGACCAGGACGATCAGCCCGATCATCGTCCCGACCATGATGGCCTGCCCCATGTCCCCCGACCCCCGACTGCTTAAGATGGTGATGACTATCTTAACGGGTATCCACCGACGGCGTTCATAGAGCGACGTTCCACATATTCGTGGTACACACGGGCGATGGCGACCGCACCGACCTTCGACCCGGTCCCGCTGGACGCCGAGACGGTGCTCGACCCGGTCTGGCTGACCGAGGCCCTCGACGTCGTCGGCGACGAGGACCGGATCGTCGGCGTCGAGCGGGTGGACGACTCCCGGACGATCGCCGAGAAGGTCCGCTTCGCCGTCGCCGTCGAGGGTCCCGGGGGTGTCCGGACCCACCCCCTGTGCGCCAAGGCCCACTTCAACGACGGGATCAACTCGCTGCTCGGCGAGGCCTCCTTCTACCGCCACCTCCAGCCCCACCTCGGCGTCCGGACCCCGCAGCCCCACTACAGCGGCGTCGACCCGGCGACGAACCGGGGCCTGATCGTGATGGACGACATCATCGCGCTGGGCGGCCGGATCCTCGACGCCGGCGAGCCCTACGCGGTCGACACCTGCCGGGACACGCTGGGCCAGTTGGCCCTGCTCCACGCCTGGACCTGGGGCGACGAGCAGTGGGACGTCGACTGGCTGGCCCCCCGGGTGGCGCTGATGGCGGACCTCTTCCCCGCCGACACGCTGCAGGGACTGCTCGATGACGGCCGCGGCCCCGATCTGCCCCCGGTCCTGCGGGACGCCCCGACCCTCCAGGCCGCCATGCACCAGACCGCCCTGCTGCCCCTGACCTGTGTGCTCCACGGCGACACCCACTCGGGCAACGCCTATCTGGACGCCGATGGCCGGGCCTGCTGGTTCGACTGGCAGGTCGTCCAGCGCGGGCACTGGTCCGTGGACGTCGCCTACCACCTCGGCACCGTCCTCAGCATCGAGGACCGACGGGCCCACGAAGTCGATCTCCTCGAGCACTACCTCACCGAGCTGGCGACCCACGGCGTCGCCGCACCGTCCTTCGCCGAGGCCTGGGACGCCTACACCCTCGGGTTCACCTGGGGGTACTTCCTCTGGACCATCACCCGGATCAGCTCCCGCGCCGTCGTCCTGCTCCACGTCCCGAGGCTTGGCGCCGCCCTCACCGACCACGACACGTTCCGCCGCCTCGGCGTCGCCTGATTCTCGTCAGCCTTCCGAGATGAGCTGGTCGATGGCACTCGGCGTCTCGAGGTCGACGAAGGCGGCGGCGTAGCGCTCGGCCAGAGCGAGAGACACCTCAGGCCGTTGCCAGTTCGACGCGGCCGTGGCGAGCCAGAGCGTGAGCCCGTGCGCCACCGACGCCCGGTAGCGGAGCCAGACCGCGTCGAGGTCCGGACGCTCGTCGTCGGGCAGCTCGAGGGACCGGTGGTAGTGGGCGACGAGGTCGGCCTCGTGGGCCTGGCGATCAGCGATGGAGATCGCGCCCTGCAGGAAGTAGCCGAGATCGATGCAGTGGTTGCCCCGCCGGACCACCTGCCAGTCGAGGAATCCCACCGTGTCATCGGGCAGGACGTACGTGTTGCCGATGTGGGCGTCACCGTGGAGCAGGGTCGGGGGCCCGTCCGCGACCGTGGCGATGTAGCTCACCCAGTGGCCGCGGTCGATCTGCTCTCCTCCGAGGGTGGCCACCACCGGCGGGATGCGGTCACCGGCCCGTTCGATGCCGATGTCGACCCCGCGAGCCATGCTGCCCCACGGGGTGAACGGTTCGATCCAGGTCAATCGGGGCTCGTCGGCGATGCGGGGACCCCAGTAGGCGCTGTGGAGGCGGGCCAGTGCGGCCACCCCGTTCGCGGCCTGGTCGATCGACAACGGCCGCGTGGCGTCACGGGGGTCGCCGTCGCGCTGGGTGACGTCCTCCATCACGAGCACGAAGTCGAGCGTGGCTTCGTCGAAGACCGAGAAGTACACCGCGGGGTGCTCGAGCGGCAGGGCCACACCCTGTTGGAAGAGCCGGGGCTCGTTGAGGGCGCCGCCCATGCGCGCGTTGAGCTGCGCGTGGGCCGGATCGGAGGCCTTGAGGAACACGGTCGCGGGGCCCGTTCCCTGGGCATAGGTGAGCCCGAAGCGAGCGCGGCGATTGGTCCCGTCGTCGACGAGGAGCAATTCGATCTCGGCGATCTCGACACCGGGGTACGAGGTGGCCAACGCAGTGGTCATCCATTCCGCGGTGACCTCCTCCCACTCCGGTGGGATGCCAGGGCCAGACGCTCCCGAACTCACTCGGGTCCGCCGTGTGCGATAACAGGTGGTCCGCCGCCCTGGGTCATGCCTCCTCGAGCATGCGGCGGGCCTTGTCCTCGATGTGGTCCATGAGGTACTGGAGGGCCGCGGCCGGGTTCCACTCGAGCACCTCGGTCTCGTCCTCTTCGTAGACCAGGTAGTGGCCGGGCTGGAAGAAGTAGACCTCGCCGGCGCGGGCCACCTCGTCGTCGAAGTCACTGTCCGGGTAGACGCAGCGGACCGAGCCCACGAAGACATAGCCGTAGTGCGGGCACGGACACACGTTGCCCGGCAGCGCGTCGTAGAGGCCCTCGGAGCTGGTCGGCTGTTGCAGGACCGTGTGGCCCATCTCCAGGTCGCCCCAGTGGACGGACTTGAACCCGCCCTGGCCGCACAGGGGCCAGCGGCCCCCGCCGCCGACGGGGAAGTCCGATGGCTTTGCTACAGGCACGGGTGCCTCCTCGATTGATGAGCCTTGATGAAGGGCCACCTTCTCATGGGTCAGCCGACACCTGCTCGGCGCCGTCGGTGGCGAGGTCGAGGAGCTCGTCGCGATCGGCCTCCCGCAGGAACCCGGCCTCGATCGTCTCGTCGAGGCTGGCCGTGAACTGCTCCAGGTAGTCCTCGGGCGTGTCGTAGAGGCCCGCCAGGGTCGCCGCGTCGAGCGGGAACTCGTTGCCCCGCAGCTTGCACAGCGCCCCGGGGTCGGATTGGGCGACGTACCGGACCAACGGCACGTCGACGAAGGGTGACCGCACGCCGCCCACGGCGTTGCCGACGTCATCGACCGCGACCGTCCACACCACCCCGTCATGGGCGGCCAGTTCGAGGCGCTCGGCCTCGGGCGCCGGTTCGCCCGTCTCCGCCCACGCGAACAGCTGCTCGAGCGCGGCGCGCACGAAGTAGAGGTTCGGGAAGTTCGACGGTGGGCCGTCGCAGCCCGTTCCCCCACCGCTCCCGTGAGGCATGCCGGCCACCTCGTAGAGCCGGTAGAGGTCGCCGGCCTCGTCGCTGTCGTCCTTGCGGACCTCGGCCCCGCCGGGGCTGGTGTAGGTGGTCCCCAGGACCGGGGCGCTGAAGCCCTGGACGTCGCTCTGGGTCTCGAGGTCGACGACGGGGACGGCGGCCGAGCCCATCGGCTCGTAGACCAGCGTCGGCACGAAGTCCGTGCCGGACCGCAGCGGGGTGAGGCTGGCCGAGCGGGCCGCCGGGAGGTACCCGTCATAGACCGGTGAGCCGTCCTCCATCAGGGTGGCACCGCCGATGGCCCCCAGGAACGTGGCCGTGTCGAGGCCGCTCTGGGAGTACCCGGCGAGGTAGACGTGCTCGGCGAGGGCGTCACCCAGTGGGCTCGCCTCGCCCCCCTCCTTCAGGAGCCCGCCGACCTGACGGAGGATGTCCCAACCGACGTCGTTGGCCGGGACGTCGACGTCGGCGTACCGCTCCGGGTCGAAGTCCTGCATCAGGATCCCCGAGTTCGTGCGCACGGTGACCCCGACCCAGGCGTCGCCCGCCTCCGCCAGCATCTGATCGGTCATCAGCCAGATCACGTCCCGGTCGGCCCCGCCGGAGGTGTTGAACGGCTCGACGACGACCCGGCCACTGAACATCCCCGGGTCACTCGGGGCTCGCACGATGATGCGGGTCACGTAGTCGAGCTCGCGCCCGGTCGGGGTCGCCGGCTCGTTCGGCTCGCCCCGGTACGTCCCCGCCACCCCGGACAGCAGGTACTCGGCCTCGACGTAGTCGGCGGGAAGCGCCTCCGCCCCCGATTGGGGGATACCGTCGCCCTCGGGCACCGGTTCGATCTCGACCCGGCTGATGTCGAACCCGGCCCGGGGCGCGGCCGGGGCGGTGGTGGTCGGCGAGGTCGCAGCCGCATCGCCGGACGTTGCCGAACCGGTGTCGTCCCCCGAGCACCCGGCCACGGATGCCGCCAGTCCCGACAGGACCAGCACCGTGACGGCCAGCCGCCGGCGTGCACCCCAGAGGTCCCCGTGCGTCCCCATCGTCCCCCTCGCCGACCGCCCCCGCGGTCACCAAGTAGAGCTATGTTCTACTACATGGACGCCAGGATCGACTGGGAGAACATCGACTTCTTCAGCGACGAGTCGCTGGTCGAGGACCCGTACCCCTACTTCGACGCCCTGCGCGACGAGTGCCCGGTGCTCGCGCTCCCCCACCTCGGCGTGGTCGCCGTCAGCGGCTACGACGAGATCCACGAGGTCTACCGGGACAACGAGACGTTCTCGTCCTGCAACGCCCCGGTGGGCCCCTTCGCCCCGTTCCCCGTCCCCCTCGAGGGTGACGACGTCAGCGCCCTGATCGACCAGTACCGGGACCGGATGCCGCTCTTCGAGCACATGGTCACCATGGACCCACCCGACCACACGCGGGAACGGGCTCTGCTGATGCGACTCCTGACGCCGAAGCGCCTGAAGGACAACGAGGACTTCATGTGGCGGCTGGCCGACCGGCAGCTCGACGAGTTCGTGGCCGACGGCCACGCCGAGTTCATCGGCGCCTACGCCCAACCGTTCGCCCTGCTCGTGGTGGCGGACCTCCTCGGGGTCCCCGAGGCCGATCACCAACAGTTCCGCGCCGGGTTCGGCCTGAGCTCCGGCCCGGGCCAGGTCGGCGGCGGGGTCCAGCACGCACCGGGTGAGAACCCCTTGGCCTGGCTCGACGGGTGGTTCGCGGGCTACATCCGGGACCGGCGCGCCGAGCCTCGCGACGACGTCCTCACCCACCTGGCCCTGACGACCTACCCCGACGGCTCCATGCCCGAAGTCGACGCCGTCGTCCGCACCGCCACGTTCCTGTTCGCCGCGGGCCAGGAGACAACCGCCCGGCTGCTGGCCTCCGCGCTGAGGGAGTTGGCCGAGCGCCCCGAACTGCAGGACGCCCTACGGGCCGACCACGAGCGCATCCCCGGCTTCCTCGAGGAGGTCCTCCGGCTGGAGAGCCCGGTCAAGGCCGACTTCCGCCTCACCCGCCGATCGACCACCGTCGGCGGGGTCGAGGTGAAGGCCGGCACCCCGATGATGCTGCTCAATGGCGCCGCCAACCGGGATCCCCGTCGCTTCGAGTGCCCCCACGAGCTGGATATCGACCGCCCCAACGCCCAGGCCCATGTCGCCTTCGGCCGGGGGATCCACTCCTGTCCCGGAGGCCCGTTGGCCCGAGCCGAGGGCCGGATCAGCCTCGAGCGCATCCTGGACCGGACCCGGGACATCCGGTTGTCCGAGGAGCACCACGGCCCCCGGGGCGACCGGCGCTTCACTTACGCTCCGACCTGGGTCCTCCGGGGCCTCACGGGCCTGCACCTCGAGTTCGAGCCGGCGGACTGACCGAGGGCGTCCCGCCGACGGCGGCGAGGCAGAACTGCCACACGTCCTCGGTCACGGCGTCGACATCCACATCGTCGGTGGCGAAGGCGTAGTTGTGGAAGACGGCCATCACCAGCTTGTTGATGAGCCAGGCGTCCCGCTCGGGGTGCCTCGGCGCCAGGCGCCCGACCGCAAGGGCGGCTTCGAGCTCGCACTGCACGAGGTCGGCGAACGGCTTCGTGGCCTCGGCCAGCGCGTCCGGCTGCTCCTGGTGCAGGCGCCAGTGCTGGGAGGTCATGAACCGGGCGCCGGCCGCGGCGGGCTCACCGCCCATCGTCCCGAGGGTCTCGGTGATGTAGAGGTGGAAGCGCTCGACCGGGTCGTCGAGCTCGGCCGCCTTCGCCGCCAGCGACTCGCAGTGGGCCGCGATCAGGTCCCCCACCACGGCGAGCAGGATCTGGTCCTTGCTGCCGAAGTGGCGGTAGAAGGTCTGCAGGGCGACATCGGCCTCTTTGATGAGGTCCTGGGTCGTGAAGTCCCCGCCGTGCTCGCGCACCAGGCGGTGGGCGGCGGCGAGCAGCGCCTCGGTGTTGGCCGGCCCGCGGATGCCGTTCCGGCGGCCTGCGCCCTTCGTCGTGGGCGAGGCGGCGGACACGGGGCCAATCTACCGATCGGTCCTCGGGGTCAGGATGACCACGGGGATGACCCGCTCGGTGCGCGACTGGTACACGTCGTAGTTCGGCCAGACCTCGTTGACGATCTGCCAGAGTCGGGGCTTCTCTTCCGATGAGGCCGTGCGGGCCACGACGTCGACGTGCTCGGCCCGCACCTGGATCGAGGCGTGGGGGTCGGCCACCAGGTTGAGGTACCACGCCGGGTGGTTCGGCATGCCGCCCACCGAGGCCACGACCAGGTAGTCCTCGCCGTCGCGCCCGAAGATGAGGGGGCTCGTGCGGGCGGCGCCGCTCTTGCGGCCCGTGGTGGTGAGGAGGAGCGACGGGGCGCCGTTCCACTCGTAGCCGACCTCGCCGTCGGTCTCCTGGTAGCGACGGACGTGCTCCTCACCGAGGAGGGAGTAGTCGACGTCCTGCCAGTCGCCCATCAGCCGAAGACCACCGGGATCTCGGTGACGCCCCGCTCGTAGAGCCCGATGACCTCGGGCGGCGGCCCGTCGGGATCGAGCCGGAGGTCGGGCAGGCGGTCGAGCAGCGCGCTGATGCCCACGAACATCTCGGCCCGGGCCACGTGCATGCCGAGGCAGATGTGCGGGCCGCCCCCGAAACCCAGGGTCGGCCTCGGGGGCCGTCGCGGGTCGTAGTCGTCGGGTCGCTCCCAGCGCTCGGCGTCGCGGTTGGCCGCCCCCAGGCAGAGGTGCAGGACCGAGCCCTTCGGGATCTCGACGCCGTGCAGTTCGGTGTCCTCGGCCACCCAGCGGGAGAACATGGGATCGGTCGGCTCCCAGCGCACCGACTCCTCGATGGCGGCCCGCAACAGGTCGCGGTCCTCGCGGACGGCCGCGAGCAGCTCGGGCCGCCGGAGCAGGGCGGCGAGGGTGATGCCCATCTGCTTCCAGGTCGTGCCCGAACCGGCCGCGAGGAGCAGGTAGGCGAACGAGCCGATCTCGGCGTCGCTGAGCCGGTGCGTACCGTCCTCGTCGGTGATCTCGGCCTCGGCCAGGACCGTGAGCAGGTCGTCCTGGGGCACCGACCGACGGGCCTCGACGAGGGGGGCGACGATGTCGGCCACCGCGGTCGGGTCCCGCAGCCTCTCCCGCACGTCGAGGGCCTGGGCCGCCCCGATGCCGAAGCTGCCGGTGATGGTGAGGACGGGGATGGCCGCGCAGAAGTCGACGTTGAGCTCCGCGGACCCCTGGTCGACGAAGGTCTCGATCAGGCCATGGACGGTCGCCTCGATCCACTGCGAGATCCACCACTGGGCCTTGGCGGGCACGAAGGAGGGCTGCACCAGCGCCCGGTAGCGCCGGTGCTGGGCCCCACCCATGGACAGCATGCTCGACTCGAAGCCGACGTCGCCGTCGGCATCCACCGCACCCGGTGACGAGGCGTACACCTCCGGGGTGCGATGGGCCTCGTCGCAGGCGGCGAAGGAGAAGGCCGAGAAGTGGGGGCGGTCGGGCTCGGGTAGGCCGTGCCAGAAGAGCTCGGCGTCGAGGCCCATCAGGCCGTGGACCGTGCCGGGGTGCACCGGCCCGGAAGCCCGCAGCTCGTGCCAGGCCGGATGCGGGTCCTCGTCGAGGTCCCCGCCCGTGAACGACACGATGCTGGAGCGCAGGTCGAACAGCTCCTTGATCCGCTCCCGGTCCAGCACGACGTCAGTCATCTCGCCACGTACCCGCCGTCGACGGGCAGGAGGACGCCGGTGACGTTGACCGACTCGTCCGAGCACAGGAACACCGCCGCCTCCGCACAGTCCTCACCGGTGATGACCCGCCCGAGGGGGATGGTGGTGCCGACGTGCTCGACGATGTTCTCGAGGTCCTCGCCCGACACCGCCATGCCACCCGCGGCCATGAACCCCGTGCGGGGCATGGCCCCGGGGCAGATGGCGTTCACACGGATCCCGTGCGGCGCAGCCTCGACGGCGATCGCCTTCGTGAGCTGGTGCACGGCGCCCTTGGTCGCGCCGTACACGGTGCCGCCCCACCCGACCAGGCCGGCCACCGACCCGGTGTTGAGGATGACCCCGCCGCCACCCTGGTCCTTGAACCGGGCCACGGCGTGCTTGCACCCGAAGAACACGCCGCCGACGTTGACCGCGAACAGGCGCTCGAAGTCCTCGGCGGTGTGGTCCTCCAAGCCCATCCCGAGCCGGGGGGTGGGGACGCCCACGTTGTTGAAGAGGGCGTCGAGGCGGCCGTACTGCTCGGTGGCGGACTCGAGCATGGCGACGACGTCGGCCTCCTGTGAGACGTCGGCCGCCACCGGTGCGGCCGTGCCGCCCGCCGCCTCGATCTGACGCACCGTCTCCTTCGCCCCGTCGAGGTCGACGTCGGCGCAGATCAGCCGCGCGCCCTCCTCGGCGAACCGGAGCGACGAGGCCCGGCCCACACCGGAGCCGGCCCCGGTGATGACGACGCTCTTCTGGTCGAGCCTCATGCGCCCACCGCCACCGGGGCCTCCGCGGGGGTGAAGCGGTAGAGCCGCTCGGCGTTGCCCCGCAGGATCTTGTGCTGCACGTCAGGCTGCGAGGTCCTTCACCAGCCGGCGGGCGGTGCCGATGCAGTCGGGCCACGTGGTGTCCGAGTGCGGGTAGTCGGTCTCGCACATGACGTTGTCCTCGCCGATGACGTCGAGGCTGGCGATGCCGTGGTGGTCCTCGATGAAGCAGCCGTAGATGTGGTCCCGGAAGGTCTGGCGGACGTCGAGCTGGTCGAGGTCGACCTGTCGGTCGGCGGCATGGTCCATGAAGGTCTCGACACCTTCTTCACCCAGTGGCGCTGCTTGTCGAGCACCTGCTCGGCCCGCTCGAGGAAGTACGGGATCCAGCCGATCTTGCCCTCGGACAGGGCGATCTTCAGGTTCGGGAACTTCGAACATGCCGCTGAAGATCCACGAGAGCATCGTCCCCGCAGTCCGGATCGCGCCGAAGGTCAGGTTGGCGATGAACGGCGACGTCCGGACGCGATCGAGGGCACCTGTCGACGACGAGCCGACGTGCATCGACACGACCATCCCGAGGTCGTTCGCCGCCGCCATCACCGGGTCCCAGTAGCGGTCCTGGTCGTGGATCGTCGGCAGGCCGAGCGGCTCGGGGTTCTCGGAGAAGGCGAAGGTCGTCACGCCCCGTGCCGCGCATCGCTCCATCTCCTCGGCGGCGCCGGTGCGGGTCCCACAGGGGGATGAGCATCAGCGGGATGAAGCGGCCGGGTGCGGCGCCGCACCACTCGTCGATCATCCAGTCGTTGTAGGCCTGGACGCACATGCAGGCCGAAGTCCCGGTCACTGCGCCTCCATGAAGAGCTGGCCGCAGAACCGGGGGAGCGTCGGGAAGCACAGCGACGCCGAGGATCCCGGCCGGTCCATGTCCTCGAGGCGGGCCGTCGGGTCGTAGCAGCCGGGGCGCATCTCGGAGTAGCGGCAGCGGCGCCGGGCTGAACTCCTCCTTGGTCTTGCCGACGACGGCGCTCAGCCCCGAGCTGGGGTAGTGGTTGCCGTCGTAGACCCAGCCCTCGATGCCGTTGCGCTCCTCCATGTGGGGCGCCCGGTCGTGGTCCTTGGCCGGCAGCCGGTCGATCCACAGGTTGGGCGGCTCGAGGATGTGGTCGTCGACCGAGATCAGCCAGTCGAGGTCAGGACCGTCCGTCATCACAGTGCTCCGATCGCCATGTGCTTCACCTCTTGGAACTCTCGGATGCCCTCGGGGCCGCGCTCGCGACCGAGGCCGCTCTGCTTGTAGCCACCGCCCGCGGCGTAGGCGCTGAACAGCGACGTGTTCACGTTCACCGCGCCGGCCCGCAGGCGACGGCCGACCGCGACGGCCGCGGCGACGTCCTTGCCGTACACCTGGGCCGACAACCCGTACGGACTGTCATTGGCTATCGCCACCGCGTGGTCCACGTCCTCGTACCCGATGACGCCGAGGACGGGCCCGAAGATCTCGTCCTGGGCTGCCGGGTTGGCGTTGTCGGGCAGGTCGAGCACGGTCGGCTCGAAGTAGTAGCCCCGTTCGAAACCGGCAGGCCGGCTGCCCCCGTGGGCGACCTTGCCGCCGTGCTCCTCGGCGAGCGTGACGTAGCGCTCGCACCGCTCACGGCCGGCGGCGTTGATGAGCGGGCCGACGAGGGTCGACGGGTCCTGGGGGTCACCGACCGTGAGTGAGGCGTAGGTCGCACTCACCGCCTCGACCACCTCGTCCTTGCGCTCCTGGGGGACGAGCATCCGGGTGGCGGCGACACAGGCCTGGCCCGAGGTCATGGCCACCATGACCATCGCGCCCATGCCGGCCAGGTCCAGGGCGTCATCGAGGTAGATCTGGGCCGACTTCCCACCCAGCTCGAGGGACACCCGCTTCACCGTCGGGGCGGCCTGGACCAGGATCTGGCGACCCACCGCGGTGGACCCGGTGAAGGACACCATGTCGACGGCGGGGTGGGTGGTGAGCAACTCGGCGGCGGCCGAGCCCTCCTCGAGCACCACGCTGAGCACGCCGGGCGGGATGCCGGCCGCCTCCGCCGCCGCGCCGAAGACCAGCGACGAGAGCGGCGTGAGCGGGCTGGGGCGCAGGACCACCGAGTTCCCGGCCAGGAGCGCCGGCACCAGCTTCTGGAACGCCATGATGATCGCGCCGTTGTACGGCGTGATCGCCGAGACCACCCCGACGGGCTCGTGGCGGCGGACGCTGAGGGCGATGCGGCCCTTGGTCAGCTCGTCTACGGGCACGGGGTTCGTGTCCTCGTGGGCCATCGAGCAGAAGAGGTCGACGGTCGAACGCCCGAGGTCGAGGCCCATGGTGAGCTGGGCGCCCTCGGCGTAGCCCCGTGGCTGGCCGGCCTCCGCCATCATCGTGGCCACCAGCGCCTCACCCTCGGCCTCGACGTGGTCGAGCAGGGCTCGCACCCGGGCCGCCCGTTCAGCGACCGGGAGGTCGGCCCAGACGCCAGCCTCGAAGGCCCGGCGGGCGTCGAGGACGGCCCGCTCCACCTCGGCGGGCGGGGTGACGCCGGCCTCGGCCACGGTCGTCTCGTCGGCCGGGCTCTCCACCGGGAAGGACGTGTCCGCATCCACCCATCGGCCGGCGACGAAGGAGCGGGCGCCGTCGATCAGACTCGGAGCGGTCACGCCTCGTCCTCCCGGGACGTCGAAGTAGAGCATGATTCTACATACACGGTCGGTCCCTGTCCATCAGAGCGGTTCGGCGCGGTAGACGATGGCCCCGCCGAAGTGGGGGGAGGAATGGCAGGCGACGCCCACCCGGGCCCCGGGCCGCTGGCGCGCCCCGGCCCGCCCGGAGAGTTGCAGGTAGCACTCGAGCATCTGGGGCACGCCGTGCATCCGGCCGTTGCCTAGCGCCCCGCCGCTGGAGAGGGCCGGGAGCCCACCGGGCGCATCGCTGTCGATGCCGCCGTCGAGCACGAACCGATGACCTTCGCCGACCGGGCAGAAGCCGAGCACCTCTAGCCACAGCCAGACGAACGGGGAGAACCCGTCGTACAGCTGCGGGAGGTCCACCTCGCCCGGGTCCACCCCGGCGCTGGCCCACAGTCGACGGCCCACCTCGCGGCCGACCTCGAGCACGTCGTCGAGCGGCCAGTGCAGGTGCAGCCGGCGCCGACGGGGGGCGCCACTGGCGTAGCCGGCGACGTAGACGGGCTGGTGGGGCAGATCCTGGGCCCGTTCGGCGGTCGTGAGGACGAAGGTGGCAACCCCGTCCACGGGGATGTCGCAGTCGAGCCGGCTGATCGGATCGCTGATCATCGGTGCGGCCAGGTACTCCTCGACGGTGAGCGGCCGGCCGTGCCAGTACGACCACGGGATCCGCGACCCGTTCTTGCGAGCTTCGACGACCACGGCCGCGAGTCGCTTCGCGGGTGGCCCCGTAGCGCTGGGCGTACTCGTTGGCCATCATCCCGATCATCGTGAGCGGGCCGAAGAACCCCTGGGGCGAGGTCCACTGGTCCGGACCGGCCGCCTGCGTGCCCGAGTTGCCGTGGTAGCTACCGGGCGGGTTGTGCAGGGCCCGGTGCACCAGCACGTGGTCGGCCGCCCCGCTGGCCACGGCGTTCACGGCCAGGGCGACGCTGCCGGGAAGCTGGCCATATCCCTGGAAGCCCGTGGCGAAGCGGGGGTTGACGCCGAGGTGCTGGGCCAGCCAGTGCGGGGTCACCATGCTCACGCCGTCGCGCGCCGCGTGGCTCCCGGCGGAGGGGAGCAGGGAGCTGGCGACGAAGCCGTCGATCTGCTCGGGTCGGAGTCCGGCATCGGCGATCGCCGCCCGGGCGGTGTCGACCGTCACGGCGCCGAGCGGTCGATCGAAGTGCTTGGTGATCTCGCTCTGGGCGTAGCCGACGATGGCGACCTGGTTGCGCGCGGTGAAGGCGCCGCTCATGGCGTCGGATCGAGGGCGAACGCGGGAACGGCGAAGCCCTCGGGGAGCGGGTCGAAGGTGGTGGAGACCCGATCGCCCAGTCGCAGTGGCGCATCGGGCCCGTCGACCAGCCGGCCGATCAGCCGGACGTCGTCGCCCTCGTCGAGCGCGACGTCGACGAGCACGAACGGGAGGTCGTCCTCGAAGCCGGGCAGGAACGACTGGCGCACGACCGTCCAGGAGCGAACCGTCCCCCGGCCGCTGACGGGCTCGAAGCGGTACTCGGGATCGGTGTGCCCGCAGCTCGGGCACACGAGGTCGGGCGGGTGGGCATACGTGTCACAGCGACCGCAACGGGCGATGGCCAGGACACCCTCGGCCGTGGCCGCCCAGAACGGGGCGGACTGGTCGTCGGGGACGGGGACCGGGCCCCCGGACCGCGTCACGACTCCCCGAAGGAGGCGATGTCGTCCCAGCTGTAGCCGAGCTCGAGCAGGACCTCCTCGGTGTGTTCGCCGTGCTCGGGGGCTCGACGCAGATCCGGGGCGCGCTCGTCGAACTGCACCGGGACCCGGGGCAGCCGGTAGCGCCCGCCGCCCTCGAGCTCGACCTCGCCGAGGTAGTCGTTGGCCACGACCTGCGGGTCATCGAGGAGCTCCTCGACCGCCTGCACCGGCGCCCACGGGGCGTCGATCCCGGCGAGGAGGCTCTTCCACTCCTCAAAGGTGCGGGAGGCGAACTCCTCATCCAGGATCTCGGCGCACGCCTTCGCGTTCTCGTCCCGCGCTCGGTGGGTGGCGAAGCGCGGGTCCTCCGCCAGCTCGGCCCGTCCGATCAGCGCACAGAACGAGGGCCAGTACCGGTCGCCCTCGAGGAAGACGAGCTGGATGTGGCGCCCGTCGCTCGTGCGGTAGGTGGCAACCAGCGGGTTCACCATCACCCGACCACCCGGCGCGCGGGGCGTCGCCCCCTGCAGGGCCGAGAGCACATCGGAGGACAACGTCCACATGGCCGTGGCCAGGAGGGACACGTCGACCACGGACCCCTCCCCGGTCGTGGCCCGCCGGAGCAGCGCCGCGGCGATGCCGAAGGCGAGGGCCATGCCACCGTTGCGATCGCCGAAGGCGCCCCGCTGGGTGATCGGGTAGTCGCGCTCGGGCGGGGTGAGCACGTGGCCCACACCGCCCCGCGACCAGAAGGCCGACGCGTCGTAGCCGGGAAGGCCGGCGTCGGGCCCGCGCACCCCGTACCCGTGCCCCCGGGCGTAGACCAGGCGGGGGTAGCGCTGCCGCATCTCGTCCGCACCGAGCCCCAGCCGTTCGAGGGCATCGGGCCGGAAGCTCGTGAGCAGCACGTCCGCGGTGTCGAGCAGCCGGTGGAAGGCCTCCTGACCGTCCTCGGTGCGCAGGTCCAGGGCCACCGAGCGCTTGCCGCGGTTGGCGAGGGCGATCGAGAGGTTCACGCCTCCGCTCTCGGCCCCGATGCCCTGGGTCATCAAGCCCCGGTAGGGGTCACCCTCGGGCCGGTCGACCCGGACGACGTCCGCCCCCCAGTCAGCGAGGAGGGCCCCGGCGACGGGGACGAACACCCACTGGGCCAGCTCGACGACCCGGATGCCGTTGAAGGCCTCAGCCACCGCGGGCCTCGACCAGACGGCCCCGGTTGATCTTCGTGGCCGCGCTCCGGGGCATGGTGTCGACCAGCTCGACGGTCTTGGGCACCTTGTAGGCGGCCAAGCGGGACTTGGCGTAGGCGATGACCTCGTCCTCGGTCGGCGGGTCGTCCGCGTCGACGGGCTCGACGATGGCGTGGACCCGTCGACCCCACTCGTCGTCCTTCAGGCCCACCACCACGACGTCGGCGATCTTCGGGTGGTCGATCAGCGCCTCCTCGACCTGGGCGGGGAACACGTTGGCCCCGCCGGTGATGATCATGTCGACCCGCCGGTCCACCACGTAGAGGTAGCCGTCCTCGTCGAGGTAGCCCATGTCCCCCACGGTCTGGAACCCGTCCTCGGTGGTCCGCAGCTGCGGGGCGTCGCCCAGGTAGTCCGACCCGCCGTAGGACGGGGAGCGCATGTAGATCTCCCCGATCTCGCCGATCGGCACGTCGCTGACCGGCGTCGTCGAGGATCCGGGCCTCGGTCCCCCGCTGGCCGCGGCCGACGCTGCCCTCGTGGGCCAGCCACTCGTCGCCCCGCAGCGCGGTGATGCCGATGGCCTCGGTCATCCCGTACGCCATGAGGATGCGCTCGGCCCCGATCAGGTCCGCCCACCGGTGGACGAGGGACGGTGGCATCGGCGCCGCCCCCTGCAGGATCCAGTCGATGCTCGACAGGTCGCGGTCGTCGATGCCGGGGAGGTCGGCGATGCGCTGCAGCATCGTCGGGGTCGCAGTGAACGCGGTCACCCGGTGCGCCTCGATGGCGTCTACGGCCCGGCCGGCGTCGAAGCGCTCGAGCACGACCAGCCGGTCGCCGTTCAGCAGGTTGTGGACCGTGGAGAAGGCGTTGACGTGGTACATCGGCGCCAGCACCAACATGATCTGGGGCCGGGCCACCGCCCGCCACTGCGCCATCATCGGGGTGCTGAAGACCTCGTGGCACAGGGCGGGCAGGGCGCTCACGATGATCTTCGGCGTCCCCGTCGACCCGCTGCTGCAGATGCCGTGCATCCGCTCCGACACGACGTCGGGCAGGTCGGGCACCTCGGCGTCCGCCGTGCCGCGGATCCACGGGAGGTCGTCGTCGCCGAGGTGGACGCGGGCCCCGATCACCTCCCGCACCTGCTCCAGCTCCCAGTCGGGGAGGTCCCAGCGGACCGGGATCGGCGTGGCTCCGAGCTTCCAGCCCCGCGAAGGCGGCCATCATCAGCTCCGGCGAGTTCGGCAACCCGAGGGCCAGCCGATCGCCGAAGCCCAGGCCGCGGGCGGCGAAGGCGCCGGCCAGCTGACTCGACCGCCGGTCGAGCTCGGCGGTGGTCAGGACCCGTTCGCTGCCGTCCAGGGCGACGTGGGTGTAGACGGCGGCGTCGGGCTCCTCAGCCGTCAGCTCCCGCAGGCGTCGGACGAAGCTGACCTGTTGTTCTTCCACGATCCCCCCTGCTACTCCGACGACGACCCCGTCAGCATGGCCCCTCGGCGCCGAACGGCGAGCCGCACATCACCTCGTCGAAGCTGAACTCGCCGGTCTCGACGAAGTTGCCCTCGAGCCCGTCGGGGGCCGGCGCCTCGGGATCGAAGGCATAGACCGAGTAGTGGTTCACACCGGCCCGCTGGAAGATGCCGGGATGGTCCAGGTCCGGTGTCCAGTCCTCGCCCCCGAAGATGTCGAGCATCGGGACGTCGGTGGCCGCCTGCAGCATCTCGGAGATCCCGCCACCGGGTGAAGTCGGTCATCCCGGCGTCCCGGATCATCCACAGGAGGGCGTAGAGCCCGATCCACGAGCGCATCGGGCTGGTGCGCATGTTCGCGGCCTGGAGCTGCTCGTCGCCGGAGGCCGCCAGGTCGGCCCGCAGGGCCTCGTAGACCGGGAGGTCGAAGGTGGCCGGCGGGTACGGGTTGTCGAACACCATCTGCTCGGCGAAGTCGCCGAACTCCGCCACCGCCCCGTGGGAGAAGGTGCCGAGACCGGCCCCGATCAGCAGGTCGGTGCCCAGCTGCTGAGCGGCCCGCGCCACCTGGACCGCCTCCTGTTCCCCGAGGTTGAGCGTCACCCCACCCACCCCGGCCTCCTCGGCGCCGAGGATGAACTGGGTGAAATCCGTGGTGCCGGCCGGGACCGGCGTGTCGTAGGGGATGGACACGCCCTTGGGGGCATACAGGTCCTCCAGCAGGCCGAGCAGCGCCGAGGCCTCGGGGAGGTCGACCCGGATGAGCCCGATCTCGGTGATGCCGCTCTCGACCAGCGCGTTGGGGTGCATGAACACCCCGCCCGTGCCCGACGGGTCGAGCGGGTAGGCGTTCTGGTCGCCCCAGTCGTCTGACGTCACGTTCGTGGCGATGCGCGGGATCCCGGCCTCCGCCATGGCGGCGGACACCTCCGCCTGGCCGGCCGTGCCCTGGTCGTTGACGGTGGCGACCACGCCCGCTTCGTCGATCTCCCGCACACAGGCCACGGCCTGGTCGAGGCTGGCGCCGTCGTCGCAGGTGTGGACCTCGATGCACGCGCCGTTGGCGCCGCCGCGGGCGTTGAACGCCTCGGCCGAGGCCTCGAGCGCGATCGCCTGGTCCCCCAGCGAGACCACCGGCGACTCGAACACGGTCATGAGGCCGATGGACAGCGGCGGCAGCGCCTCGTCGCATGGACCGTCGTCCCACAGCCCGATGGCCTCGTAGTCGAAGTCGTTGGCGACTGTCGGGGCGGTCGCCTCGGCGGTGTCACCCCCGCCACCGCCGCCGTCATCCGAGCTGCAGGCGGCCGCCAGCATCGACAGCACCATGAAGGCGCCCAGCAGCCGGCCCCGTCGCTTCCCCATCACGTTCCCCCCTGGCTGAGGTCAGCTCGGCGTGCCGACCAGTAGAGAGAACGTAGTTCTACTTGTGCCTCGTCGTCCAGTCCGGGTCGAAGAAGTCCTCGTGGGCTCCGGCGGCGCTCAGCGAGTCTGCCACTCGACGCGCTGGCCGGAGGCGAAGCGGTCCTGGCCGGCCTTGAAGGCGGCGGCGTCGGAGCCGATGCGGGTGAAGAGGTTGGCCATGGCGACGCCCTGGGTGCGGGGCATCTCGTGGGCGGTCCACAGCGCCCGCATGGTCCCCTGGATGACCAGCGGCGGCGAGTCGGCGATGACCCGGGCCGACCCAGGCGGCCCGCTCGAGCAGGTCGTCCCGGGGCACGACCTCGGTGACCATGCCGATCTCGCGGGCCCGCTCGGCCGACATGCGCTCGTGGGCGCCGAGGAGCGACATCCGCATGACCTCGGGCAGCGGCATCTTGGAGAGCATCTCGATGGGCTCGAAGGCCGCCGTCATCCCGTAGGTCACGTGCGGGTCGAAGAAGGTGGCGTCGTCGCTGGCGATGATGAACTCGGTCTGGCCGAGCATGTAGAAGGCGCCGCCGCAGGCCATGCCCTGCACGGCGGCGATCACCGGCTTCCAGAGGTCCCGGCTCTTGGGGCCGATGTCCCGGCCCGGGTCGTCGTACATCCACGGGGTCGGGTAGCCGGGGTAGTCCCCCGCCGCCATCGAGTCGGTGTTCTCCTCGGAGACGGCCTCGCCCCGGTCGATGCCGGTGCAGAACGAGTGGCCCTCGCCGGTCAGGACGACGCAGCGGACCTCGTCGTCGTAGCGGAACGCGGTCCACAGGTCCCGGAGCTCGTCCTGCATCTGCTGGTTGACCGCGTTGCGGACCTCCGGGCGGTTCAGTGACACCCACGCCACGCCGTCGTCCTTGCGCACCAACAGGGTCTCGTGCTCGGCCATGGCCGGAAACTTAGCGGCGCACCCCCCGGGGTGAACCGCACCGGCATCGCCTCCAGGCCGCAGATGAAGTTCGACGGCCGGTACGGGAGCGGCTCCTCGTCCGGCCAGCTCCAGGTCGGGCAGGCGGGTCAGCAGCTCCCGGAACATGACCCGCAACTCGAGACGGGCCAGCGAGGCACCGAGGCAGAAGTGGGGCCCGAAGCCGAAGGCCAGGTGGGGGTTCGGGTGCCGAGTCAGGTCGAGCTCGTCGGCCCGGTCGAACACGCCTCGTCCCGGTTGGCCGACGGGTAGAAGAGCATGACCTGGTCGCCCTTCGTGCAGCTGCCGGCCCCGCAGCTCGAGGTCGGTCGTCACCGTGCGGGCCATGTTCTTGATGGGCGACACCCAACGCAGCAGCTCCTCCACGGCGACGGGCAGCCGGTCCAGGTCCGCGGCCAGCGCCGCCCGCTGGTCGGGGTGCTCGAGGAGGGCCAGCAGCCCGCCGCGTGATCACGTGGCGGGACGTCTCGTCGCCGCCGATCAGCAGCAGGAGCGTCTCCTGCACGATCGACTCGTCGTCGAGGCGCTCGCCGTCGATCTCGGCCGAGCACAGGATGCTGATCAGGTCGTCACGGGGATCGGCCCGCCGGTCGGCGATGACCCCGAGCTGCAGCTCCCGGAACCCGAGCATCGCCCGCAGGCCGGCGTCGGCCACCTCGGCCGGGGGATCGAGCGTGGTGGCCCGGATCATGTCGTCGGACCAGCGGAGCAGGTCGTCGTAGTGCTCCTCCTCGAAGCCGAGCAGCTCGGCGATCACCAGCAGGGGCAGCGGCGCGGCGATGTCCCACACGGCGTCGCACTCCCCCGCCTCGATGACCCGGTCGACGATGCGTCGCGCACAGGGCGGCGACGGTGTCCTCCAGCTCGCCGATCCGGCGGGGCGTGAAGCCCCGGTTGACCAGCGAGCGGCGCCGCTGGTGGTCGGGGTCGTCCATCGAGATCATCATCGGGAGCGGGGTGCCGTGGGGGCGGGGGGCCCGCTTGCTGGAGAACGTCTTCGGGTCCTTCTCGATGGCCAGCACGTCGTCGTAGCGGGCGATGCCCCAGACGTCCGCGACCTCGTCGTAGTGGACGGGCGACTCCCGCCGCATCCAGTCCCAGACCGCGTGGGGGTCGTCCGCGTACCAGCCACCGTCGAGGAGGTTCACGTCCACGGGCGGGACCCTAGCCCTCGGTCGTGGCTAGAATCCTCTAGAGGAATACGACCCGCGAGGGAGACCATGGACTTCGCCGTCTACGACGCCGACAACCACCTGTACGAGGCCGAGGACGCCTTCACCCGCCACCTCCCCGACCGTCACGCCGACCTGTTCCGGTTCGTGGAGATCAAGGGCCGCAAGAAGCTGGTGGTCCGCAACGTCATCACCGAGTTCATCCCCAACCCCACCTTCGAGGTGGTCGCCGCGCCCGGGGCCCACATGGCGTTCTACGCCGGGGACAACCCGGAGGGGAAGTCGCTGCGGGAGCTCACCGGCAAGCCGATCCGGCCGCCGGACGCCTTCCGGGCGGCGGCACCCCGGCTCGAGCTGCTCGACGAGCAGGGCATCCACGCCACCCTGATGTTCCCGACCCTGGCCAGCCTCATCGAGGAGCGGCTCATCGACGACCCGGTCCTGACCCAGATCGCCCTCACCGCCTTCAACGAGTGGCTGCACGACGAGTGGCGCTACGACTACGAGGGCCGCATCTTCGCCACCCCCATCGTCAACCCCTGCCTCCTCGACGAGGGCATCGCCGAGCTCGAGCGGCTGATCGACCGGGGCGCCCGGGCCGTCCTGCTCCGGCCGGCGCCGGTCAGCGGCCTGCGCGGCACCCGCTCCCCGTTCCTGCCGGAGTTCGACCCGTTCTGGGCCCGCATCCAGGAGGCCGGGCTGCTCGTCGCCCTGCACGCCTCCGACAGCGGCTACCAGCAGTACCTCAACACCTGGGAGGGCACCGAGGGCGAGTACGTCGCCTTCCGCCCCCAGAACTTCGTCGCCGTGGCCGACGACGGGCGCTCCATCCAGGACGCGCTGGCCTCGGCCATCTGCCACGGGATGCTCACCCGCTTCCCCGGCGTGCGCCTCATGAGCGTGGAGAACGGCGGCAGCTGGGTCGGCCACCTCGTGCGCAACCTCGACAACGCCTACAAGAAGATGCCCAACGAGTTCCCCGAGCACCCCCGCGACGTATTCGAGCGCAACGTGTGGGTCAACCCCTTCTGGGAGGACTCCGTGCTCGGCCTCGTCGACGTCATCGGCGCCGAGCGGGTCTGCTTCGGCTCGGACTACCCGCACCCCGAGGGCCTCGACGACCCCCTGGCCTGGCGCCACGAGGTCGACGACCTGCCGGCGGCCGACGTCGAGAAGATCATGGGCGCCAACCTCAAGGCCCTCCTCGCGGCCTGAGTCGTCCGGCCGGAGGACCGAAACCGCGGCAACCACGGGGCCTGGTGGGTCGGGCCGGCGTCTGCGGTGCCCCACAGCCCAGTTTCGCCACCCTGCGTGGCCGATTGGGCGACGATCCCTGCCCCTCCTCCACGGTTCTGGCTCCTGATCGTACCGCCTATGGGCGGAGGATCAGGAGCCAGAACGACGCTGTCGTCGGTGTCGTTCGTCTGGCCCGTCAGCCCAGGTCGAGGATCTCGGCGAGGAGGTCCATGGAGCGGAGCCAGCTGTCGAGATCCTTCTGCCAGGGGGCGGCGACCATGTGCTGGACCCCGGCGGCCTCGAAGGCCTCCCGCTCCTCGCGGATGAGCCCGGGGTCCATGCCCTGGGGGTCCCAGCCGGTCCGGGCCGAGATGGTGAAGGACGGCTCGGGCCGGTCTCGCCGGAGTCGCTCGACGATCGGCACGACCTCGGGAGGCTTCAGGCCGACCATGTGGAACCCGTCGCCGTGATCGACGGCCCGCTGGAAGGACGCCTCGACACCGCCGCCGATCCAGATCGAGACCTCGTGCGCGGGCTTGGGCAGGAACCGGATGTCGGTGAGCTCGTAGGTCTCGCCCGCGAAGGACACCGGGTCGTCCCGCCACGCCACCCGCAGCAGCTCGAGGATCTCGTCGAGGCGACGGCCCCGGTCACCGAAGGACACCCCGAGGGCCTCGTACTCCCGGCGACTCCAGCCCACGCCCGCGCCGACGATCAGCCGTCCGCCGCTCATGGCGTCGACCGAGGCCAGGTGGTTGGCCAGCCAGACCGGGTTGTGCTGCGGCACGACCAGGACGCTGGTGCCGAGCCGCACCCGCTCGGTGACCGCGGCCGCCCAGGTGAGGGTGGCGAAGGGGTCCAACAGGTAGGGCGACGGGTAGGTCTGCTCCGCCGGGTGCACGACGTGGTCGCTCACCCACACATCGGCGAACCCCAACGCCTCGGCGTGCCGGGCCGCCCGGGTCACCGCCTCCCCACTCGCCACCCGCCCGTACTGAGGCAGGTGGATCCCGTACGTCATGGCCATCCGACCAGCATGACCGAGCTCAGCGAGTGGCGATCACCAGGGCCGAGAAGACGGCGAACGCGACGCCGACGACGACCTGCATCCGGGTCATCAACCGCTCGGTCTGCTTGTGGATGTCAGAGGACAATTCGAGTCTGAGCTCGGCCATCTGCTGGGCCAGGTACTCCTTGGTCACGAGCTCGTCGACGTCGCGGACGGGGAACTGGTCGAGCATGGCTTGCGCCGCCTCCTCTCCGAGCTCCTCGACGAAATGGGCGTTGATCACGCTCCGGTGCTTCTCCAACAGGGCCACGACGGATCTCCGGACAGGTAGAACGACGGTGCTGGGGAAGCGCCCCGATCGTAGACCCGACTCGTTGCTCCCGGGAAGGGGTTGTCCCGTCGCCGTTTGAGACCATTGCTACGGAGCAGTAGTAGTTTCCCCGGGCGTGGGGGCTGGGGCGACGGAGGTCACGACGTGAACCAGCAGGAGCTCGCTGGCAAGGTTGCGGTCGTCACGGGGGGCGCCGGGCGGCATCGGGAGCGCCACGGCGAAGATGCTCGTCGCCGAGGGCGCCCGCGTGGTGATCGCCGACGTCGACCTGGACGCCGGCGAGGCGCTGGCCGCGGCGCTCGGCGACGCGGCGTCCTTCCACGCGACCGACGTGAGCGACGTCGACCAGGTCCAGGCCGTGGTCGACCACGCCGTCGAGCACTTCGGCGGCCTGCACATCATGTTCAACAACGCCGGGATCGGCAGCCCGCTCAAGGGGTTCCTGTCCGATGACCTCGAGGACTTCTCCGCGATCCTGGGCGTGAACCTCTTCGGGGTCATCGCCGGCACCCAGCGGGCGGCGCGGCACATGAAGGAGCACGGCGGGGGCGTCATCATCAACAACGCCTCGATCGCGGCCGTCAACGCCGGCGTCGGGATGATCTCCTACCGGGCGTCGAAGGCCGCGGTGGCCCATGCCACCAAGTGCATGGCCATCGACCTGGCGCCCCACGACATCCGGGTCAACTGCCTCACCCCGGCGCACATCCAGACCGGGATCACGACCTACGACATGGCCCCGGTGCTGAAGTACATGCAGCCCCTCCCCCGCCACGCGCAGCCCGAGGACGTGGCCGACGCCGTGGTCTTCCTGTCGAGCGACCGGGCCGCCCAGATCACCGGGATCGTGCTGCCGATCGACGGCGGGACGACGGCCGGCGTCCCCTACGCGCAGACCAAGCTGATCATGTCGCAGCTGGCCCCGGAGACCGCCGCCGGAGGGCTAGGCCACGTCGCGGCGGCCCTTGCCCCGGGGGTGGCGGGCCTCGAGCTCGGCGATGACCTCGTCGGAGCGCTCGACGTCGAACTCGTTGCCACTCGCCCGCAGCTCGGCGAGGAGGGCGATCAGCTGGTTCCGCTTCGCCGCCGAGAGGCCGATGCGCTGGTAGACGTCGGCGTTCAGGTCGTTCGGTCGCATCGTTGGCCAGCTTCCGGCCCTTCGGCGTGATCACGGCGATCGTGGTGCGGGCGTCGGTCGGGTGGGGCACCCGCCGGAGGAGCTCGTCGGCCTCGAGCCGGTCGATGATGTTGGTCACCGTCGCCGGCGGGATGCGCAACGTCCGGCTGATCCAGCTGAGGGTCACCGACGACTCGGGATCGGTGGCCAGCCAGGTGAGCACCTCGTAGCGGGCGAAGGTGAGGGCGTAGCGGCGCATCACCGCCTTGATCTGGTCGTGGAGGAGCTGCTCGGAGCGGAGGATCGCGGTGAAGACGGCCATCCCGGAGGCCGCCTCGGGATCCCACGTCTCCAGCCAGACCCGGCGCGAGGCCTCGACGACGTCGAACGGCGCCGGCTCGAAGCTCACGTCGGCAGGTTACGACGGCCCCGGGAGACCATCAGCGGTCCGCCACGAGGGCGCGGCCGATCACGCCGTCGGCCTCGAGCTGCTCGATCTCCTCCGGGGTGAGGCCCAGCTCGCCGAGCAGCTCGTCGTTGTGCTCGCCCAGGAGCGGCGCAGGCCGGGCGTGGACGCTGCTCGGGGCCCCCGGAGAGCCGGAACGGGAGGGTGCTGAGCCGCGACCGACCGGCCACGGGGTGGTCGACCTCCTCGAAGAACCCTCGGGCCTGGAGCTGGTCGAGGTCGGGCTGGTGGTGGGGCTGCATGACCTTGCCGACGGGGACCCCGGCCGGCCACAGCTGCGTCGACGATCGCATCGGCGGTCCGCTCCGTCGCACCAGGCCGCCAGATGCTCGTCGATGGCATCGTGGGCGGCCACCCGGCCCGCGGTCGTGGCCAGGGCCGGGTCCGTGGCCCACGCCGGGTCGCCCAGGGCCCGCCCGAGCGCCGCCCACTGGTCGTCGGTCTCGACCGCGATCGCCACCCAGGTGTCCCGCCGACCCTTGTGGTCCTCGTCGGCGCTCAGGTACAGGTTCTGGGGAGCCGCCATCGGGCCCCGGTTGCCCGTGCGCTGGAGGAGCGCGCCGTAGGCCGAGTGCTCGATGACCTGCTCGGCGGTGATGTTGAGGGCGGCGTCGACCATCGCCGCCTCCACCAGGCCGCCCTCGCCGGTGCGGTCGCGGTGCTCGAGGGCCAGCAGCAGCCCGACGAGGGCGTGGAGCCCGGCGTTGGGGTCCCCGACGCAGTACGGCTCGAAGGGGAGGAGGTCCTCGTGCCCGGTCAGCCACGTCATCCCGGCGGCGTCCTCGATGACGAAGGCGAAGGCCGGGCAGGTCGCGCCACGGGCCGTCGAGGCCGAACCCGGGCATGCGGACCATGATCAGGTCCGGCCGGTCCGCCTGCAGGGCCTCGTAGCCCAGGCCGAGCTGGTCGAGCACCCGGGGCGTGTGGTTCTCGACGACCACGTCGCAGGTGGCCACGACGCGGTGCAGCAGCTCGATCCCCCGCGGGTCGCCCAGGTCGAGGGTCAGGCTCCGCTTGTTGGTGTTGAGGGCGGAGAAGATCGGCCCCCGCTCCCACCACTGGTCCTCCGTCGGCGGGACGCCGCCGACCAGGCGGACGCCGTCGGGCCGCTTCGCCGACTCGAGGTGGATCACGTCCGCGCCGAGCAGCGCCAGCAGGCTGCCCACCAGCGGCCCGGCCCAGTACGACGTCATGTCGAGGATCCGCAGCCCGCGGAACGGGAGCGGACCCGCCCCCGGAGCGGCGCTCCGCCGGCGACGGGGCGGTGGCCTCGGCGATGGCGTGCTCGCCCAGCCGCGGCGCCGGGCCGGGTGGTCGGAGGACCGCCGAGCCCAACCGGTACGGCGGCCCGGGGTTCGTGGCCCCGTCGCGGGGGTTGGCGACGAAGGTGCCCCGCTCCTGGAGGTGGGCGAAGGTCGAGACGTTCGCGCCGTTGGCGATCGGTGCGTTCGGGATGCGGAAGGCCGACGCCTGGTCCAGGACCTCGTCCACGGTGTGGCCGCCGATCCACTCGTCGATGGTCGGGCGTCAGCGCCGTGCGGTCCAGGAAGAGCTTCGGGTCCTCGGTCCACTCGGGGTGGCCGACCATCATGGCAGAAGTCGAGCCACTGCTGGCCGGTGCCGCACCCCAGCCCGACCAGCCCGTCACTCGCCGCACCGACGCCGGGCGTCGGGACGAAGCGGCGGCGCCGCATGGGGCTGCCGAGCTGGTCGTTGAACGTGACCGGGTGGTAGGTGAGGCTCAGGACCAGCGCCTCGAGCATCGACACGTCGACCAGCTCGCCCTCGGGGCCGCCCCGGCGCCGGGACGCCAGCGCCCCGACGGCGGCGAAGGTCCCGGCCACCCACTCCCCGATCTGGCCGCCGACGTGGACGGGCGCCCGGTCGGGGCGCCCCCGGGCCAGGCCGACGATGCCCCCGGACCAGGCCTGCAGGGTGAACTCGGTGGCCGGCCGGTCCCGCCACGGGCCGGTCAGCCCGAAGGGCGAGATGGCCACGACCGTGAGGTGCGGGTGGGTCCGCCGGAGCTCGTCGGGGGCGAGCGACGCGTGCTCGCCCACGGCTGAGCCCGGCGACCAGACGGCGACCTCGGCGCCGGCCAGCAGATCGTGCAGCGACGCCAGGTCGCCGTCGTCGTCCGGGTCGACGACGACGCTGCGCTTCGAGGCGCCCAGGAAGTTGAAGAGGGCGCCGTCGTCGTCGGCCGGGATCGTGGCCCCGGAGGCCGACCACCGCCGCAGCGGGTCACCGATCCGGCGACTCGACCTTGACGACGTCGGCCCCGCCGTCGGCGAGCAGCTTGGTGGCGTAGGCCCCGGCGATCCAGGTCGAGAGGTCGACGACCCGGCAGCCGCTCAGCGGCGGGTCGGCGGCGACACCGGTCAGTCCGACGCGGGACGGTTGCGACCGGAGTGGCTCAGCCGCCACTCGGGCGGGTACCGGTTGTCGTTGTCCTTGACCTTGTTGTTGAGGCCCTTGTCCATCGTCTCCTTGTCGAGGACGCTGCGCTTGCCGTCGACGTCATCGCGCATCTGCGGGCCCATCGTCTCCATCCAGGCGCTCAGCAGCGAGCCCATGTACTCGCCCTGCTGCTGCTTCATGATCTCGAAGAAGGTCTTCTGCATGAAGACGGTGTCGGTGGGCCGGGTGATGGCGCAGGCCATGGCGTACTTCTGGACCTCCGCCTCCAGGTCCTCACGGGGCACGACGCTGTTGAGGAAGTTGCAGTCGTACATCTCGTCAGCCGTGAACGGACGGCCGGTGAACACCATCTCCTGGAACTTGCGCAGCCCCATCGTCATCGCCCACTGCCACATCCGGGGCGCGTAGCCGACGTAGCGGAACGCCGGGTGCCCGAAGAGGGCGTCGTCGGAGGAGATGACGAGGTCGGCGTCGGCCGCTTGGTAGAAGTGCCAGCCGTAGCAGTAGCCCTTGACCTCGAGGATGCTGATCTTCTTGAACTGCTGGAGGCTGCGACAGCCGCCCGCCGGGTTGGCGTACCAGTGGACCAGCCCGGCGCCGGCCCGGTAGGCGCGCGGTGGCGGCATCGTCACGTCCTCGTCGGGGTCGATGCCGAACTCCTCGTGCAGCGAGGTGCCCTCGCGCTGCTTGGCCATGAGCTCGTCGAGGTCGGCGCCGGTGCCGAGGTGGTCGCCGACGCCCCGGACGACGAGGACCTTCACGTCGTCGTCGATGCTGGCCTTGAAGATCAGGTCCCCGTAGCGGCGCCGGGCGCCGATGGTCGTGGTGTTCAGCTGATCCGGTCGGTCGATGGTGATCGTGGCGATCCGGTTCTCGACGTCCTTCTCGTAGCGGATGATCTCCTCGGCCGGCGGGACGTCGGTCATGGTGCAGTGCTCCTGAGCAGCTCGGGTCCGGTGGGGGTGACGACGACGGGCTCGTGGCCGAGCACCGAGCCGACACCCTCCTCCCAGACGTGGGTGGTGAGGACGAGGACCATGCCGACCTCGAGTCGCTGCTCGGCCGCGGTCTGCGGCAGGGCGGCGGTCACCAGGGGCAGGTCGTAGCCGAGGCCGAGGCCGCGGGCCACCGGGAACGGGGGGCGGCGGCTCCCCGGCCGCGGCGTAGGCGTCCAGCAGGGCGGACGCCGGGGCGTCCGGGCACGCAGGCGTCGAGCAGGCGGGCGCGGAGACCGTCGGCTCGGTCGAACAGGCCGCCGCTGCGGCTTCGGTCGCCGCCGACCACGAGGGTCCGGCCCAGCTCGCCGGTGTAGCCGCCGCGCACCACGCCGGCCTCGAAGGCCACCAGGTCGCCGGCCTCGACCGCGACGTCCCGGCCGGCCCGGTGCCAAGGCCGCTCCGGCGAGGTCCGCCAGGCGACGTCCTGGGCCGCCGGGGTGGTCACGCCGTCGGCGGCCATGGCCTCCATGAACACGCCGGTGAGCTGCCGCTCGGTGATCCCCGCCGACCAGCGCCGCCTCGGCGGTGGCCAGCGCCCGCTCGGCGACGGCGACCGACGCCCGGATGGCCTCGACCTCATCCGGGGTCTTGACCCGCCGGGCCCGGTCCAGCAGCTGGCTCCCGTCGACGATCTCGGCCTCGGGGAAGGCGGTGCCCAGGAGGGTGACGGCCCCGGTGGCCAGCGCATCGGTGGCCACGACCTTGGCCGTCGCCGCGCCCTCGACGCCCTGGAGCACCGACAGGAAGTTCTTCGAGTTGAACGAGATGCCGTAGAGGCGCTCGTGGGGGATCTCCTCGGGGATGCCCTCGTCCCAGGTGCTCAGCAGGTGGATCGCCCCGGTCGCCCGGACGAGCACGCAGCCCAGGCCGAACGGTCGGGAGCCGGCCATCCAGAGGCGCGGGGCGCCCGAGACGTAGCGGGCATTGGCCTCCCGGCCCGCGACCAGGACGTCGACGCCTGCGGCCTCGAGCTCGTCGAGCAACCGGGCGCGCCGAGCCAGGCGGAGGGCTTCGTCGTCCGGGACGACCTCGGTGACGGCCATCTCAGAACGGGTCGTACGGGTAGTCGGTCATGGGCTCCCAGCCGTCCTCGGTGATGAGCAGCACCTCCTCGGCGCGGTAGCCGGCGGCGCCGTCGTCCCACACGATCGGCTCCAGCACCAGGACCATCCCCGCGGCGAGCACGAGCGACGCGTCGAACGCCTCGCCGAGGTCGCTGCCGACGAAGGGCGCCTCGGCGCTGTCGATGCCGAGGCCGTGGCCGAGGTAGAAGTGCGGCATCCACGGCACCACGCCGCCGGCGGCATCGATGGCGGCGGCGGTGAGGTCCGCCGCGGTGGCTCCGGCCCGGGTGACGTCGAGGACGGCGTCCATGATCGCCTGCCAGCGCTCGAACTGGTCCCGCTGACGGGCGTCGGGCTCCTGGCCGACGATCCACGTGCGACCGAAGTCGGTGTGGAAGCCCGAGGTGGCTGATGCCGACGTCGACCCAGAGGACGTCGCCCTCGACCAGCTCCCGCTCGGTCGTGAGCAGCGGGCAGGCCAGGTCGCCGGTGGTCGTCCACGGCCCGTCCTCCATCCGCGCCGGCATGACCTGCCAGATCGGGTCGAGGATGTTGGCGTCGGCGCCGGCGTCGAAGATCGTGCGCAGGAAGGTGGCGGTGAGGTCGCTCTGGCGCACGCCCGGCGCGACCCGGGCGTGGACCTCGGCGATGGCCCGCTCGGTGATGCGCAGGCCCGGCCCGCAGGCAGGCCACCTCGTCCGGGCGTCTTGACGGCCTTGGCCATGGCGATCAGGCGGCCGGCGTCCTTCGGCTTCTCGTCGAAGCGCAGCCAGGGCTCCCGGCCCATGGCGTGGGTCCACTCGTCGACGGCGAGCGTCGCGCCGTCGGGCACGAGGTCGCGGAGTTGGGCCACGAAGGCGGCGACGCCCTCGTCGAAGTCCAGGTGCACGGGCGGGTGGAGGTGGTCGGCGGGCGAGGTCGACGTCGTCGCGGGCGTGGGAGAACAGGTGCGGCCACGCGTCGTCGGCCAGCACCACGGCCACGGGCTGTTCGAAGTTGGCCCGACCGGCGTCGGCCAACGGCCAGATGGCGCCGGTGGCGTAGACGACGTGGGTGTTGCCGAGGAGCACCAGGGCGTCGATGCCCCTGTCCGGCCATGCAGCGCCCGGAGGCGGTCGAGGCGCTCCCGCTGCATCCGCCCCAGGTCCGGGGTGTCCGGGATGCTGGTGGGCGACGCCGCCGCCATCAGGCCCGCCGGCATCAGCCGTCCAGCCCGAGGTAGCGACGGATGTTCCCGCCCACGATCGGGACGGCCGCCTCGGTGCCGACGGCGTCGACCACCGAGGCCAGCGACTCGGCGCTGTAGCCGTAGGTGCTCTCGTTGTGGGGGAAGTCCGTGGACCACATCGCCCGGTCGACGCCGACCCGGTCGATCAGCTCCAGGCCCAGCGGGTCGACCATGAACGAGGCGACCATGTGCTCGTCCCAGTAGTGCTGCGGGTCGTGCTCGACCTGGAGGTTGGCGATGTGGTCGAAGGAGGCGCCGGATGTGCTGGGCGTCCTGGATGGCCGACGGCACCCAGTTGATCCCGCCCTCGAACCACCCGATGCGCAGGCCGCGGGTGGCGGTCGAGGATCCCGCCGAAGACGTACTTGCCGAAGCAGTCGCGGAACGGGGCGACGGACTGGAGCATGCCGATGGCGACCGGGTTGAACTCGTTGGGCGTCGCCGGCGGGCTCTCGCCGATGTGGTGGGACACCGGGCAGGCCCGACGTCCTCGATGACGTCCCACACCGGGTCCATGGCGGTGCTCGAGTAGTCGATCGGCCGCTTGTCCTCGTCCTTGCCCGGGTTGATCGGCATCAGGAAGGTGGTCAGGCCCAGCGCCTTCAGCTCGGTGAGCGTCCGCTCCGTGCCCGTCCGGGTCCCACCAGTTGACGAGGCCGACGCCGTAGATGCGGCCGCCGGAGCGCTCCTGGACCTCGGCGATGTGCTCGTTGTAGATCCGGAAGCAGAGCTCCCGCACCTCCCGGTCGGGCCAGCCGAAGACGGCGAGCACCGAGTTCGGGAACGCCAGCTCCCGGTCGACGCCCTCGGCGTCGAGCGCGGCCAGCCGGGCGTCGACGTCACCGGTGTGCGAGCCCGGGCAGCGGGTCGTACTGGGTCAGGACCTGGATGAACTCCTTGACCAGGATCGGCGTGGTGTCCGCGGCGACCACCCAGCCGCCGTCGACGTTCACCACCCGGGGCGCGCGGTCCTTCATGGCTCGCCGGGAACTGCTCGTAGAAGATGTCCTCGGCCAGCGAGATGTGGTTGTCCGCCGAGAACACCTCGGTGCCCGCGGGCAGGCCCACGTCGGTGACGGGACCCGGGTGCCGGTCCTTCGGCGCCCCCAGCCCTGCGGGCGGGTAGGTCATCGTCTTCGCACGCACGGCTGCGTCCCCCCGGTCGCCTGAGGTCGGCGACATTACTTCGGATTCGTAGCAATCGTCAACGGACCCTGCTACGTTCCGGGCGCTTCGGCAGGCGCTCTGGCTCTCGACGGCGACGTCTGACACGTGGCAACGACCTGAGGTCTCCCTGGCGCTGGCGCAGCGCTACTCGGCGGCGTTCGTCGATCTCGACACGGCACGCGCGATCGACGATCTGTTGCCCGCCTGACCGGTGCTTCGTGTCAGCCGGTCGCACGCGGCCGGGGCGGACCGTGCGCCGTGATGACCGCACCTGTCCCTTGGACCTCCGTCGAGAATGTCCCCGATCAGGGTCCGCTCACGGTGACCGGGAGCGTCTTGAACCCCCGGACCGTGGACGTCGGCGCCAGCACTGCCCCTTCCTCGATGACGTCCCACTCGGGGAACCGCGTCAGCAGCTCGTCCAGGGCGACCCTCCCCTCGAGCCGGGCCAGTGCCGCCCCGAGACAGAAGTGGATGCCATAGCCGAACGTCAGGTGGGCGCCTTGGAGGTCGCGATGGATGTCGAACCGGTCGCTGTCGGGGAAGCGTCGCTCGTCACGGTTGGCCGATCCGACGAGGAAGAGCATGGCGCTGCCCTCGGGCACCGTCTGGCCGTGGAGCTCGACGTCCCGGGCGACGTAGCGACCCACGTGGGGCGCGATCGGCTCGTAGCGCAGCAGCTCTTCGATGGCGTTCGGTAGCAGTGACCGGTCCGAGACGAGCTGGCGGCGCTGGTCCGGGTGGTCGGCGAGGACCCGGCCCATCCAGCCGATGAGCTTGGTCGTGGTCTCGTTGCCGGCGCCGGCCACGACCTGCGTGTAGGTGACGACCTCGGACTTCGTGAGCTGCCGGGTCACGCCGGTCTCGTCCTGGAACTCCGTGTGGAGGAGCTCGGTCATGATGTCGTCGGACGGGTTGTCGACGCGCCACTCGACGTAGTCCTCGAACATCTCGCCGGTGACGAAGGCCTCCTGGGAGATCGCCATGGGCTCTCCGGACTCTGGTCGCGAGATTCCGGTCGACCGAGTCCCGAACGGCCTCCTGATCGGCCTCCGGGATCCCGAGCAACATCCCGATGACCCGCATCGGCACCTCGGCGGCGTAGTCGGCGACCAGGTCGAAGGACCCGGCCCCGGCCAGCACGTCGAGGGTCCGGGCACACAGCTCGCGGATCTGGGGTTCGAGCGCCGCTACGCGCTTCGGCGTGAACACCCGGGACAGGAGCCGCCGGTGGATGGTGTGGGTCGGCGGATCCTCGAAGATGAGGATCCCGGGCGGCATCTCGATGCCCGCCTTGATCAGCTCCAGGATCCCGCCGCGACCGGAGATGAACGTCCGGGCGTCCTTCAGCCCGCGCTCGACGTCCTCGAACCGGCTCACCGCGTAGAAGTCGTGCCGCTCGTTGAAGTAGAGCGGCGCCTCGTCACGCAGCCGACGGAACGTCGGGTACGGATCGGCGTCGATGGAGACGTCGTAGGGGTCGTAGTAGACGTCGCTCGCATCGGTGGCCGCCGAAGGAACCCCCTCGGAGGATTCGTGGCTCGTCGTCGCCCGCACGTCTGCGTCCCCCCGGTCGCCTGAGGTCGGCGACGTTACTTCGGACTCGTAGCAATCGTCAACGGACCCTGCTACGTTCCGGGCGCTTCGGCAGGCGTTCCCGGGGGGGAGAGCGGAACATGACGTGGGACACCACCGTCGACTTCGTGAGCGTGGGATCGGGCGGCGGCGGCATGGTCGCGGCCCTGGCCGCCGCCGACGCGGGCGCGTCCGCCCTCGTGCTCGAGAAGCAGGCGCTCCTCGGCGGTTCGACCTGTATGTCGGGCGGGATCATGTGGGTGCCGGACAACCCCGTGATGCGGGCCGCCGGGGTCGAGGACTCCTACGCGGACGCCATGGCCCACTTCGAGGCCGTGGTCGGTGACGTCGGCCCGGCGTCGTCGCACGAGCGCCGGCACGCCTTCCTGGCCGAGGGGGCCGCCATGGTGTCCTTCCTCCAGGACCGGGGCGTCCGCTTCGTCTTCGAAGCGCTCAATAGCAATGTTCTCTTGTACAACTATCCTGGAGTTGGCAACAGCGGCGGATGGCCCAGCGCATGGGGCATGATCGAAGCACAGCACGCAATGAAAGCCTTTCTTGCGGATGCAGAGCATGGACTCAATGCCAATGAAGTTGTTGTCTGGGGACATAGCATTGGCGCTGGCGTTCAGGGCGATGCTCTGAATGTACAGGATCCTCCGGTGCGGGAGCATCCGGAACTGGTACGCTATGTCTTCGTCAAAAGTCGCACGTTCGATAGTTTGTCGAACGCAGCAAAGTGATCGCGGGACGGTGCCCGGATGGCTAGTTTGGCTAACCGGATGGAACTTCTCGCCATGGCGTTCATCGCGCTCTACTGAGTCATCCGGAGCTCATTCTACAAACAGCAGATGTCAGAGAATACACGGATCTGACAAAAATCGATGCTGAGATTGTGCACGACGGGATTATTCCAGCAAAAGCGACTCTGTTGCCGCGAGTCATGCAAGAAGGCTACGAAGGTAGTGCATCCAAAAAGCTGATCGGAATGCCTGAAGGGCATAATGACGGCGAGCGTGATCCGGAGCTATTAGCTGCCGAGATCGAGTTCTTACTCGCCAATCAATAGATGCAGTAAACGTATTCAAGACGCAGCAAACGAACGCACTGTTGACTAGTGTTGTAATTCAAAAGTTTTTTACCTGAAGCGTCTGAATGCGCCATGGGGCCGTGCCGTGCATTGTGTCATAACTCAACAAGGAGAGCTTATATCCTTGTGAGTCGAGTTATGCACAATGCATCGGCATGGCCCCGAGCGCATCGTTCAAGCTGTACGTTAGTGTAACCTGTAAAAAATTCCGATTCGATATTTTGAATACTACTTATTTTGTAAAAATCCCCGATAGTTCGCTCGGGGCCATGCCGATGCATTGTGCATAACTCGACTCGCAAGGATATAAGCTCTCCTTGTTGAGTTATGACACAATGCACGGCACGGCCCCATGGCGCATTCGGACGCTTTAAACAAGAAACTTTTGAGACAAGACACTAGTGCAGTTGATCTTTTACACACTGTGCTAGAGCAGCTCTTCCGGCACCGCTTCTGGCTCCAGGGTAACCTTAGGGGGTGCTGGTTGTGGGCTTTCTGTTTCCTCCGCACTGTCATCCGTTGCGTCTTCGGAATTTTCAGATTCTTCCGGTTCTTCGGTATGCTCAGCTTTGGGCACCGGAGGCTCTGCTTCAGCTTCTTTCTCTACTTCAGCTTCTGGCTCTTCAGCATCGGCAGGGGCCTCGAATGCTTCTGGAGGCGCAATTGTGCTTAAGGAATCGGGCATGACTGATGTTTTGCTCATGTAGAATCCGTCCACTTTTGCTTTCGGAATCATAGACAGGTCATCGAGGTAAGGGGGGAGCGCTACTAGGATCTTTATTTTCTTTGCGACTGTTGCACCAACAAGTTCCTCTAGCAGGCTTCGTATTTGCGCATCGACGGCCTCGAATCGCTCGGCAGTAGCTGTATCGCTATTGAAGCGCAGGCTCCAGCAACAGTCATAGGCGATTGTGACTGCACCCTGCTTCCTTGCCGAGAGCCCTTCTAAGGCTGCTTCAAGTTGCTGACGCAGCACCGATTCGGTGGATTCCGATTGGTAGTCTTCGAGGGACTCGCCAATTCCTAAGATTGGAACCAGTCCTTCGCTGACGCACTTTTTGATTTTGGCTTGGATTTCTTCGTTGGTTTCTTTTAGCTGTTGTCTTGCATCGTGATCGGCGATTAGAACGAAATTACCTCCTGCAGATTTCACAAGATCGGCAGCGACTGATTCGGTGAAGGTTCCTTCTTGTGCAGAAGCCATCGAGCTACAGCCTAGCGAGAGTGACGGACCGGTGAGTTTAGCTGATAGCTTTTCAAGGTGATTGAAAGGGAGAGCAAGATGGAGATGTCTTTTTCCGCTATAGTGACTTAGTTTCTCTAAGGTCGCTTCTGCTTCTTCGAAGGAACGAAATCCTTTCCAGTGTGCGAGAAGTATGGGGTTTCCTTTGGAGCGTCGCCTTGGGGTAGATGGTTTGCTAGTTGAAGCCTTTGGTGGCTCTTTGCTTTGGATCGGTTCATCTACTGCTGTCATGCGGGCTCCTGGTAGGTCCATATGTAATAGAGAGTTTTATTGCCATGCTAACAAATAAAAATAATTTATTTGAATGCGAGAGCGGCATATGCGCGCCTCCGAATAGATCGGAGCCGCGCATATAATGTACTTTTCAGATGTAGCCTTAGCAACTACCTGCTGGCTTCTTCGCTCCGGCAATCTTTGACACCATCTCGTAGGTGTTGTTTGATAGACCGTCAACCGAAAGAATGCGCTCCAATTCGGTACCCATCGCTTTCTTGCGTAGCGAGTCGAGCTTGCCATAACGACGGAAACCCTCAGCTAGGCGAGCCGCGATTTGCGGGTTAATGGCATCCAGTTCGATGATGCCATCAGCAAGGAAGGCGTACCCAGCTCCATCGTTGCTATTGAAGTGCACGTGGTTCGTAGCGAAAGAACCGTATAGTGAACGCACCAAATTCGGAATCTTCACGTCAAAGACCGGAGACTTCTTAAGCGCTTTCACGCGGTCGATGGTGCCGTCTAGATGACTGAGCGCCTGGACTCCAAGCCACTTGCACATCACCAGTACATCACCCTTCCACTGCTGATAGAAGGCTTCTAGCACCTCTTTCCGCTCCGGACACTCGATGTTGTTGAGCACCGAAAGCGCTTGACTGATCTGTCATGTTCTGCGCATTCTTGTACTGCCTGAATGCTAGCTCGATGGTTGCTTCGTCTCCGATGCGACCTAAATATGCCAAGCAAGAATTCTTCAAGCTGCGACGTCCCATCGCTTCTTGGGTCAGTTCATAGTCTCCGGTGTCATGATGGCGATCATATGTGTCCAGGAACTGCTGGCGGAACGTTGTCGCTAGATCCGTGCGGCAGAATTCTCTAATAAGATGGTTCCCATCGAAGTCGATGATATCCTGTCGTTGCGCAAGTGTCGCTTCCGATGGCAATGCCAGGGCAAGCGCTTTGAGCGCTCTGTCAAGAGTTGTGTCCTCCAACAGAATGCGATACGCCTCTTTGTAGTCAGGATCCAACACCAGCTCTTCGCCTTCATTGAACGTGTCGACCATCCTTAGAAGCAAGTGCGTTGCTAGCTCATGTCCGGCATCCCAACGGTTAAAGGAGTCGCTGTCTCTGGCCATCAGGAACAGTGACTCTTTTTCTGTGTACGGAGCACGCACCTTCACCGGAGCCGCAAAATCGCGATTGACGGACGCTACAGGTGCTTCGCTGACGTTCTCAAAGATGAATGTCTGCTCAGGTTGTGTGACCTCCAACACGGCAGTGGTCCCTTCAATGCGAGCATGAGGAGTGTCCTTCCGTAGCGTGACAGGTAGATCCTTGCCATCAGAACCAATAAGTCCGACGTTGAACGGGAAGTGGAACGGCTCCTTTGGGCTTCCATCAGCAGTCTCAGGGCAGCTCTGTCGCGTATTCAGGGTGAAGGTTTGTGCCGCTTCATCATAGGACCAGTCCACATCGACTTCTGGAGTTCCAGCCTGATGATACCAGCGGACAAATTGCGAGAGGTCGCGTCCGGATACTTCTGTCATTGCATGCACGAAGTCCTCAGTCGTCACCGCCTGGCCATCATATAGCTCGAAATACTTGTCGATCCCTTTACGGAATGTCTCTTTACCGGATCAGTGTCCGGATCATTCGGATCACTGTCGATCCTTTCTGGTAGACGGTGCTGGTGTAGAAGTTGTTGATCTGGATGTATCGGTCTGGCTTAATTGGATGCGCAGTGGGGCCTGCATCTTCCATGAACTGGCGGTTGCGCAGGTCGAGGACATCTTCGATGCGTTTGACTGGACGCGAGTTCATGTCGGAGACAAAGTCCTGATCGCGGAAGACGGTCAATCCTTCTTTCAGTGTCAGCTGGAACCAATCGCGGCAGGTGACGCGGTTACCGGTCCAGTTGTGGAAATACTCGTGAGCGACCACTCCTTCGACACGCATGAAGTTGGAATCGGTCTCTGTGCTCTTGTCAGCGAGGACGCAGCTGGTGTTGAAGATGTTGAGTCCTTTGTTCTCCATTGCACCGAAGTTAAACGCATCGACAGCGACGATCATAAACAGGTCGAGATCGTACTCAAGTCCAAAGACCTCTTCATCCCACTTCATCGACTTCTTCAAAGACTCCATTGCCCACTGGCAGCGCGATTCGTTGCCTTTGTCGCAGAAGATCTGCAGGTCGATGGTGCGTCCTGTCATCGTGGTGAAGGTATCGGCGATCATTCCAAGGTCACCAGCAACAAGAGCAAAAAGGTAGCATGGCTTAAGGAACGGGTCTTCCCATTGCACCCAGTGGCGTCCGTTGTTGAGAGTGCCAGAATCGATTTTGTTGCCGTTGGAGAGCAATGTCGGATACTTTTTCTGGTCACCAATGATCTTAGTGCGGTACTTGGACATCACATCTGATCTGTCGAGGAAATCGGTGATGCTGCGGAATCCCTGCGGCTCACACTGTGAACAGAAGATGTTACCTGATTTGTACAGTCCGTCGAGAGACGTGTTGTTAGCTGGATCGATGGTGTTCTCGATCTCGAGAGTGAATGCTTTGGATTTGCAATGTAGTGTTAGCGTCTTTTCGGTGAGGTCATAGTCAGAGCTCTCGAGGCGCTGTCCGTCGATAGCGACCCATCCGAGTTTCATATGCTCACCGTTGAGGATGAGCGGAGCATCAGTTTCGTCACTTGCAGGATTCTGTTGCACTGCCAGTTTCGAGGTGACAGTGGTCCGGTCGTCATACACGTCGAAGGTGAGATCGACATCAGAAATTAGGTGTGTCGGAACTTTATAATCTTTGAGGTAGGTCGGCTTTGGGGTCTCTGTCTTCATTGGGTACTCCGTCTATAGGGTGTAAGAAGGAAATATAGCAGGAGAAATGAAATAGTTGCACGGCGATTTTATTTTAATTTTAAAATAAATGTTATTATTTTTGTGGAGCTAATAGCAAAGATCGGATACTCATGGATTTATACAGTGTAAGGCCTTACTAACGGAGGAGGGGGTGTGGATTTTTCAGAAGTGCTTTCAAAGGATGGTCAATATGCTTCACAAGCACCTGGTGTGCAGCACATGGAGCGAGATCAACAAGATTCCAACCAACACGATTCGAATGCGACTGCAGCTGCAGCTGCATCGATTTTCAGTGATGCAGTGATGGTAGGGGCTCCGAAAATATCAAACAAAGCCGAATTAAGAATGAAGGACCAGCGGCTAGCGATAGCTGGCCGATACATAAATTCTTTGCCACAGCCCGAACAAATTAGAGAACGTAAATATTTAAACCTTCTAACCGTAGGCGACGAGAGAACTGATGCGTGGCATGTGCGAGTCGGTGAACTAGCTATGAAAGGCTTGGCTAAGGGAGTGTGAAGAGGGTCTCAGTGAATATTGGCTGACGCTCACGAATGTGCTCAGAAAAAAAATATATCTTTTCTGTAGTGATCGGTTACAAGGATAGTGACTGTTCGCGCATTTTGTTGCCGATAGTCTTGTTAACGCACTCAACGAACAGGAGATTATAATGACAACACTATTCGAAAAGCTAGGCGGCAAAGATGCCGTAGAAGGCGCTGTTGATATCTTTTACGGAAAAGTTCTCGCTGACGATCGAATCAAGCACTTCTTTGATGGATTGGATATGACTCGGCAAAGAGCGAAGCAAAAGGCGTTCCTTACATTCGCATTCGGTGGACCTAATAACTACAGCGGAAAAAACATGCGCGTTGCACATGCCCGCTTGGTAGAGACAGGTTTAAATGATTCACATTTTGATGCTGTGGTTGAGAATCTTGCGACGACTCTTCGAGAGCTTAATGTTGCAGAGGATTTGATCGGTGAAGTGGCAGCTGTTGCTGAAACAACACGCAATGATGTTTTAGGACGATAGGTTTATTGGATGATCCGATTTAGTGAATTTTAGTCGCTCATGTACAAAAACTCACTAAGGTTTTAGAGTCTACTGGTTTGATGACCCGGAGATTTTGTTGTGAGTTGTTTACGTGATACAGATCTTGTCCCTGTTGCTATTCTGGGGGCCACTGGTGCTGTCGGACAGAAGGCGATCGCTCTCCTCGATGAGCATCCGTTCTTGAAGGTTGCGCAGGTGGTGGCCTCCGATGCAAAGGCGGGGCAGCGCTATGATCAGGCTGTGACATGGCTGGAAGATTTACCCCTTCCTAGCGATGTCGCAAGTCTGATTGTTTCTAGCATTGATCAGATATCGTGTCCTGTGGCAATAGGCGCGCTACGAGCATCAGTAGCGGCCGTGGTAGAGCCCATGCTCACAGCAAAAGGGATTCACGTCTGTAGCAATGCTTCGGCGTTTCGAATGGATCCTAATGTTCCGATTCTTATTCCAGAGATTAACTCAGACCACCTGGAGCTTCTTCGTGAGCAGGGGAATGCTGGTAAGCTGATCACTAATCCTAACTGCGTAGTCGCTGTGTTGGCTCCGGCGCTAGCACCGGTGCTCGGTATTACATCCGTGAGGCACGTCAGTGTTACGACACTGCAAGCGTTGAGTGGAGCCGGATACTCTGGCTTCGATGTTCTTGATCGCCCTCTGACGGTGATACCAAGTATTGAAGGGGAAGCTGAGAAGATCGTGATAGAAACTCGCAAGATTCTTGATCGACCGGAATTACCAATCACAGCACAGGTGCACCGCGTTCCTGTCCGACACGGACATATGGTGGCTGTGCAGGTACACTATCATACTTTCGTGCACGCAGAAGAGGTGAGAAAGGCATTCTCTGAACAGGCGCAGCGATATCCTGAATCATATGTCCTGTATGATGATCCTTGCTTGCCACAGCCTGTCGAAAGTCTTAATGATCGCGATATGCGCATTCATATTGGTGGAATCCGCCAAGGTGGCGATGGAGATACTATTGCGTTCACCGCTCTAGCTCATAATCTTGTTCGTGGTGCCGCTGGAGCTGCCATTGCGAATCTAGAGGCAGTACTTGGTGCTGGTGTTATCCAGGTTGCTGGAAGCTGTCCTAGGGTAGCGAGAAGGTTGTGAGGTGTCTTTTCGCTTAAAAATTTTAACGCAAAGACGCGAAGAAACGCAAAGAAGCGCAAAGGAAAAACAGAAGAAGGAAGAGGTCAGCTAGAAAAGTTATTCGAACAGAAAGGAACCACAATCTTCTCTTGTCTCTCCTGAATAACTTCTGGTTGTCCCCTCTTCTTCTGTTTTCCCTTTGCGCTTCTTTGTGTCTCCTTCGCGCCTTTGCGTTAAAATTTTAAGCGAAAAAGACACCTCATAATCCTCTCGCTACCCTACCTACCTCACAACTTTCTCGCTACCCTACCCTTCTTACTGCCTACCAATCCACTCCGCTGCATCAGCAAGATGATCCGCTTCATGCGCCCAAGTGCGAGCTATAGGTCCCATCTTCACCCTTCTTTCCAGATGCACATCGCACCAGTATCGCTCTGCATCCAGCGACATTCCCCATCATCCCATCGTCAGTCTTGTCTCCGATCACAAAACTCCGCTCCAAATCCACCTCGATGTCCCGCATTCTCAGATCTTGCACCGCTTGTTGGATCATCCCTGGCTTCGGTTTGCGGCATCCGCAAGCGATTTTATACTCACCTTTCGCTTGTGTTGGATGATGTGGACAGTGGTAAACTCCGGCTAAATTAATACCTGCTGCCTGTAGTTCTTTTTCAGGTGATCCATGAAACTCTGGTACTGCTCGGCGGTGTAGTATCCGCGACCGATTCCTGACTGCCCAGTGGTGATAACCAACAGAAACCCTTGCTCTTGCAGCTGACGCATCCCTTCGAGTGCCCCTTCTTCAAAAGCGAAGTCTTCGATTTTATGGGTATACCCTGCAGGGACGTCCACGGTGATCGTTCGTCACGATCGAGAAATGCGACCTTTTGTGGTTCAGTAATCTTGGAATGCATAGCGTTTTCAGCAGGCATCGTGGTCTCCGGTTATAATAGCTGGCACGTCGGCCAGGGGAATGGATTGTTTTGATTGAATAAGGCCAGCGGCAAATAAGGCTTCTCCGATCACTTCCTCTGGCGTCTCGCCACGCGCTCTACGGGCTCTTAGTGCTTCGGAGTGATCTCGCTTGCTTAGCTTCTTACCATCAGCATCAAAAATCAGCGGATGATGCACGTAGCACATATTTTGCTTATCAGAAATATGCTGTGTAAGCATCTTTTGGCGTCCTGTGCAGTGAATTAAGTCGGTCCCACGAACCACTAAATTGACTCCGTGACGAATGTCGTCAACGACAACGGCGTAGTTGTAGGTATAGAGTCCTACGCGGTCGCGGAGCAAAAGATCTCCGCCCTGGTGTGCAGGAGTCTGTATCTGCATGCCATGCATCACATCGTCGAAGGTGATCTGTGTATTGTCCTCGATGCGAAACCTTAGTCCTCGATCGCTGTCATCGGAAAGCCCTAACTCTCGGCAAGTTCCCGGATAACAAAGCTCCGAATGCCCCTCCGGGGAAAGCGCTGTGATCTCTTTGCGGCTGCATTGACAGTAGAATGCGGACCCGTCAGCAACAAGAAGCTCCGCCTGCTCTCTGTACAGCGCAATGTTGTCGCTCTGACGGTAGCTGCTCGGCATCCCCGAAGTGCAGACGCTGTCCCCAGTTGTCGGGCTTAATCCCTAGCCAGCGGATATCTTCTAAATTGGATATCTCGTGATCCGAATGATTCCTTTCCCGATCATGGTCTTGAATGCGAACTAGCAATTTAGCATTGGTGAGTTTAGCAATGCCATACACGTACAGGAGCGATAGGACGTGTCCAAGATGCAAGTAGCCTGTTGGACTCGGAGCAAACCGGGTCACCGGACGATCAGGACACTGGGTTCGCAAACGGTCAACATCGACATATAGAGAAGGAGATGTGTGGCTTTCTTGATTCATAAAAAACAGCTATTTGCTATGACAAGATTTAGAGATTAAACAAATACAGTATAGCGGACGAGTGAATTAATGTATCCTGTTGAACCTGAACCCAATCGATCACGTATTAAGTCTGAATTTGATGCAGCAGTAGAGAAAGAAAGTGCATGCAGCAGATAACGTAAAAAAACGACGCAATGATCCTGAAGCACAACAGGAAGGGGTAGAGCGTGGTAATGTAGGTTTTGACTCGGTAGATCAGCTGGAAAGGTATGAAGGGGAAGAGCCCGTGCCTTTTAAACTAGAGCCGAAGCCAGAGCCTGTGAAGGAGTCGCTGCGTGAACAAAACCTTTCACCAAACCTAGCTCTTTTGGCTCTCGGAGGAGGAGTGTTGCTGATCGCACTGATTACGCATGAGTCTATTGGGCGGGGAATTGGAACCTTGCTAATGGCTATTGCGCTTGTTCGTCTCTCTATATCACACTCCTATAACTTGGTCGTCCGTAGTGTGAAAGGGATGTCCAAAAAGAAAGGACTTCACTTTGTTGAGCATGTCGATGCTTCTCAGTACTACCACTATGGATACTACTGGCTCTTTCTGTGCGGAGCACTAAGAGCGGTGATTTCTGCAGTTTTTCAGTCGTGGATCGGATGGATCCTCGGTGCTGCAATCGCTGCCGCAGGTCTTGTTCGTGGAACGAAGCTGCGCGCAGAGTTG
>CAVPAN010000004.1:0-582250 GCA_963701565.1 uncultured Microthrixaceae bacterium | reverse complement strand
CAAGGCGGCCTTGGGGCCGATGCTCGAGGCCGGGTCCGGCGCGATCGTCACCGTCGCCTCGGTCGAGGGCCTCGAGGGCACCGAGGGGGGCAGCACCTACAACGCCTCCAAGGGGGGTGTGGTCCTGTTGACCAAGAACCTGGCCCTCGACTACGGGCGTCGCGGCATTCGGGCCAACTGCATCTGCCCCGGGTTCATCGACACGCCGCTGTTCCAGTCGGTGTTCGCCGACGAGCACATGGCGCCCTATCGGGAGCGCATCCGTGACCAGCACGAGCTCGGCCGCTTCGGCCGGCCCGACGAGATCGCCGCCGCCGCCGCCTTCTTCGCCTCCGACGACGCCTCGTTCGTGACCGGGCAGGCGCTGGCCGTGGACGGCGGCTTCACCGCGGGGCACTCGGTCGGCATCAAGGACCTGATGGGCCTGGCCTGATGCCCGCGCCCGGGGAGGCCCTCGGGCCCTACACGCTGGCCCGTTCGCTGGGCACCGGCGGGATGGGGGAGGTGTGGGCCGCCACGGCGCCCGACGGCGCGGAGGTGGCGGTGAAGGTCCTGCCCGAGGGGGCACTCGGCGACGCCATGGCCCGGGCTCGCTTCGCCCGTGAGGTGGCTGCGGCCCAGCGCGTGCAGGACCCCAGGGTGCAGGCCGTCCTCGGCGCCGACGCCGAGGCCCCTCGACCCTGGCTGGCCACCGAGCTGGTGGTCGGGCCGACGTTGGCTCAGCGGGTGGGGGCCGACGGCCCGCTGCCGGGCCCGGAGCTGCACGCGCTGGCGACCGGCCTCGCCGACGCCCTCGTCGCGGTCCACGCCGCCGGAGTGCTGCACCGGGACGTGAGCCCGGCCAACGTCGTGTTGGGCGCTGACGGACCGGTGCTCGTCGACTTCGGGATCGCCCGCTTCGCCGGGGCCACGACGCTGACCATGACCGGAAGCGTCATGGGCACGGCAGGCTGGGTGGCTCCCGAGCTGTTGCGGGACGACCACGTCAGTGCCGCCGCGGATCTCTGGTCGCTGGGGGCGGTGCTGGCCTACGCAGCCACGGGCCGCCCACCGGCCGACGGCAGCCGGGCCGAGGTGGTGCTGCGCAAGGTCCTCGACGGCGAACTCGACCTGCGAGGTCTGCCACCGTGGCTGGAGGGCAGCGTGCGCCGCTGCCTCGACCCTGACCCGGCCCGGCGTCCCACCGCGACCGAGTTGCGGGGCGATCTCGCGCCCGGAGGGGCCGCTGTGGCGGCCACTGCCGCGCTGGCCCCGACCGCGACGGTGCCGGTCGAGATCCCGCCGACGGCCGTGGCCCCATCGGCCGCCGAGTCGGCGGCCCCCGAGCGCCCCTCGCCCGCGTGGGTCCCTCTGGCCCTGCGGGGTGTGGTGCTCGGCGCCGGGGTCCTGCTCGGGCTGCTGGCGCCGCCCCTCGTGGTGGTCATTGTCGTCGCCGTGACCGTGCTCGTCGCCATCGGGCTGAAGCTCTGGTCCGAGGAGCGGGCCGCCCAGAAACGGCTCCCGGTCGGCCCGGCGACGGTCCTCGGGGCGGCGGCCCTGGCGGCCGTCGCCGCGACGGCGCAGCTCATCGGCCTCTTCCTCGCCGTCATCGCCCTGGTCGGGCTGGTGGTGCTGTTCTTCCTCGTCGGCGGGGACCTGGGCTAGCCGCGAGTTGAGCGGTCCCCCGTTCCTGGGGGAGACTGTCACTAGAACCGGTTCTACTTTTTCGGGGGCGCGCATGTACGTCGGGTATGACGAGGAGCAGCAGGCTCTGCGCCAGGAGCTGCGGGACTACTACGCCCAGCTGTTGACGCCGGAGGTGCAGGAGTCCCTGGTGGGCTCCAACGGGGTCGGCCCGGCCATGCGCAAGGTGGTCAAGCAGATGGGCACCGACGGATGGCTGGGCATCGGTTGGCCCGAGGAATACGGCGGCAAGGGCAAGACCCAACTCGACCAGTTCATCTTCTTCGACGAGTCGATGCGGGCCGGTGCCCCGGTGCCGATGCTGACCATCAACACGGTCGGCCCCACCATCTTCCGCTACGGCACCGACGAGCAGAAGGCGCGGTTCCTCCCCCAGATCCTGAAGGGCGAGATCCACTTCTGCATCGGCTACACCGAGCCTGGCGCCGGCACCGACCTGGCGGCCCTCAAGACGAGGGCGGTCCTCGACGGCGACGAATACGTCATCAACGGCCAGAAGATGTTCACCAGCCTGGCCAGCGACGCCGACTACTGCTGGCTGGCCGTGCGCACGAACCCCGACGTGTCCAAGCACAAGGGCATCTCGATGATCATCGTGCCGATGGACACGCCGGGCATCACCGTCCAGCCGATGGACCTGATGAGCGAGCACGACATCAACCAGGTCTTCTACGAGGACGTGCGGGTGCCCGCCGCGAACCTCGTCGGCGGCGAGAACAACGGTTGGTCCCTCATCACCAACCAGCTCAACCACGAGCGGGTCACCCTGTGTTCGTCGGGGATGCTGGAGCAGACCTACGAGGAGACCCTCCGCTTCGCCCAGGACACCAAACTGGCCGACGGTCGCCGGGTGATCGACCAGGAGTGGGCCCAGCTCAACCTGGCCCGGGTGCGAGCCGGTCTGGAGTTCCTGCGCCTCGTCAACTGGAAGGTGGCGTGGGGCGCCACCGAGGGCCACCCCCTCGACATCGGCGCCGCCTCCACCATCAAGGTGTTCGGCACCGAGTTCTACCTGGAGGCCTTCCGCCTACTCATGGAGGTCGTCGGCCCGGCGTCCTACCTGCGCTCCGGCTCGCCGGAGGCCCTCCTGCACTCGCGCCTCGAGCGCAACTACCGCAGCCTCATCATCCTCACCTTCGGTGGGGGCGTGAACGAGGTGCAGCGGGACCTGATCGCCATGTTCGCCCTGGGCCTGCCCCGGGCCGACCGATAACCAGGGGACTGACACACTCATGGACTTCTCGTTCAGCGAAGAACAGCAGGCCGTCTCGGACCTGGCCGCCCAGATCCTCGGCGACCAGGCGACCAACGACGCCCTGAAGGCCCACGAGGCCACAGGCGAGGCCTACCCGGCCGGACTCTGGTCGGCTCTGGCCGACGCCGGCCTGCTCGGCATCGCCCTGCCCGAGGACGTCGGCGGCAGTGGGCTCGGCTTCCTCGAGGCCTGCCTGACCCTGGAGCAGATCGGCCGCACGACGGCGCCTGTCCCGTACTTCGCCACCGTCATGGCGGCGCTGGCGGTGAACCAGTTCGGCTCCGACGAGCAGCGCCAAGTCCTGCTCCCCGGAGTCACCGACGGCAGCCGGGTGCTGACCGTCGCCCTCACCGAGACGGGTACCGGTCCGCTGGCCCCCATGACCTCGGCCGACGGGGGGAGCCTGTCGGGCACGAAGCTCCTGGTGCCCTTCGGCGCCCAGGCCACCCACGCCGTGGTTCCCGCCCGCTCCGGGCAGGACGTCGGCCTGTATCTGGTCGACCTGTCCGGGGCCGGCACCAGCCAGGAGGGCCTGGACAGCACGTCGGGCCTGCCCGCCACCCGCCTCGACCTGGAGGGCGCCGCCGGCGTCCCGCTGGGCTCCGGTGGGGCCGACGACCTGGCCTGGCTGGTCGAGCGAGCCACCACTGCGCTCTGCGCCACCGCCATCGGCATCTGCGAGGAGGCCCTGCGCCTCACCGCCGAGTACACCAAGACCCGCGAGCAGTTCGACCGGCCCATCGCCACCTTCCAGGCCGTGGGCCAGCGGGCGGCCGACGCCTACATCGACACCGAGGCCGTGCGCCTCACCGCCTGGCAGGCCGCCTGGCGCCTGAGCGAGGGCCTCCCCTCGACCGAGCAGGTCGCCATCGCCAAGTTCTGGTGCGCCGAGGGCGGCCAGCGCGTCGTCCACTCCGCCCAGCACCTCCACGGCGGCATGGGCGTGGACCGGGACTACCCCCTCCACCGCTACTTCCTCTGGGCCAAGGAACTGGAGCTCACCCTCGGCGGCGCGACGCACTCCCTGCTCGGCCTGGGCAAGATCCTCGCCGACGAACCCGTCTAGGTCACCGACACCGCACCGACACCGCACCGACACCGCACCGACCCCACGCAACCACGGGGGCCGGGTCCGCCGGCCGAGGGTCGGCAATGCCTTTCCGGTCCGTTTCGCCACCCTCTGTGACCGAGTGGCCGTGTTCCGGTCGACCCTCCGCTTCTGGCGCCCGATTCGGGCGCCATGGCACCACAATCAGGCGCCAGTACGAGAGTCGATCACGGCGAGTGAGATTCAGGCTCGAGATGGATCGAATCGCCCCCGACGAGGCCGGCGCGACCCCCCGCCCCCGTGGTTGCGTCAGTTTGTCGTTGGGCAGGTCAGTCGTTCAGGCGCTCCTGGAGGACGATGGTGACCTCGTCGCCGGCGTCCTTGCCGATGGCCTTGCGGACGTCGGCCTTCATCGGGAGCATGTGGGTGCCGTCGCCGAGGGCCATGAACGAGCTCTGGAACGGCTGACCGTCGACGATCCCCCGGACCTTCACGAGGCCCTTGGTGCCGAAGTAGGCCACCGACTCCGGCCAGAGCACGCAGGTCCACCCGCCCTTGCCCTCCCGCTTGTGCAGCGTGGCCGTGAACTGCTTGTCCAGTGCGCTCATGTCGATTCTCCTGCGTCGGTCACCGGTTGGACCGGCGGACCATCGCAGAATCATCTCGTCCCGGCGACGATGAGTTGTCCATCCCGAGGAGGTCGAACCATCCATGAGCGAGACACCGCTGATCGTGGCCCTGCCGACGGCTGACCGCCAGGTCGCCCACGCGTTCTACGAGGCCGGCCTCGGGTTCGAGTCCATCGGCGAGCTGGCCGATGACGGCGTGCCCGAGCCCCTGCAGTTCGTGCTCAACGAGGGCGTCCGGCTGATGTTCATCCCGACGGGTGGGTTCGGCTGGGTCACCGGCGACCACGAGACCGCGGCCCCCGGTACCAGCGTGGTGCTCGCTGGTCATGACCCCGGCGAAGCCGGACTCCGCCGCCAGCCGGGCCTGCGATCGCATCTCGTCGACGATGCCAGCGGCCGAGCCCAGCTCGTTGTGCGGATACAGCCGCATCGACACCGAACCCCGTTCGGGAACGCCCATGGCCAGATGGTGCCAGTCCCCGCCGGCGGGTGTGTTCAGAGGCGGGACCTGGCGTCCCGCCAGTCGAGGAAGCGCAGCAGCAGGAGGGTGTAGGTCGTCGACGTCCACTTCGGGCTGTACAGAGCGGCGGCCCATCGGCCGTCGGCATCCTGGCGTGCGAGCAGGTCGGCCCCCCAACCCTCGACCGCCACCTGGGCCCGGGCCGCGACGACGTCGTGGTCGGGCACGTCGGCCGGGTCCCGAAGGACCGGCCAGCGGACCGCCGGGTCCCGAAGGACCGGCCAGCGGACCGCCGGGTCCCCGTCGAGCAACAGGGCGGCGATCGCCTCGCGGCTCATCGGAGCGGTCATCGCCGGGACTCCGCCCGCTGCTTGACGCCGCGGAGCATGGCGCGGGACATGACGAAGTCGGCGGGGACGACGGCCAGCCAGCCGCCGAGGGTGAACCACCAGGGCGCCGTGGTCCAGCGGGAGCGGAAGTGGAACCGGGTCCGGCCGACGTCGAGGGGGTACAGCACGAAGGCCCAGGACCAGTCCAGCTCGGCCCGGTCCCGCCAACTCAGGGGCAGGTGGCTGGTCGAGTGGAGGACCAGCGTCTGCTCCGGCTCCAGCTGCTCGACGATCAATCCGCACTCGGTCTCGGGGGGGCCGTCGGGGATGAAGTCGCCGACGGCGAGGTCCTGCAGCTCGGGGGCGATCCGGTCGGCGCTCGGCCCGTTGGCGGGGAACAGCAGGTGGTCGACCCAGCGGGCGGTGTACCAGCCGCCCCGGCCCCAGCCCATCTGCAGCAGCCACGGCCAGACTGCGGCCGGCGGGGCATCGATGGTCACGGCGTGGTCGGTGACGACCTGCGGGCGCCCCACGATCCGATCGCCGGGCAGGGCGAGGTCCCGCTCCCGGGGCGTCGAGCCGTAGGTCCGACCGAGGTGGATCAGCACCGCCTCGGCGGCCAAGGCGACGCCCACGGCCCCGAGCACGGTCCGACGAGCCATCGCCTCATGGTGAACGAAGGCCGCCGAAGGTCCCAGAGTCGAACGACCCGGGCCTCTGTATGCCTTGACAGACATATTCTCTATAAGGCATGTTCGTGTCGTGCCCACCACCCTCGAGGTCATCGCCGAACCCCGCCGCCGGCAGATCCTGGATCTGCTGCGGGACGAGGAGCGGCTGGTGACCGAGCTGGTGGACGAGCTCGGCGTGGCCCAGCCGAGCGTGTCCAAGCACCTCCGGGTGCTGCGGGACGCCGGCCTGGTCACGGTCCGACCCGACGGGGCCCGGCGCTGGTACCGCGTCCGGCCCCAGCCCCTCGCGGAGCTCGACGCCTGGTTGGCGCCCTACCGGCGCCTCTGGGCGTCGGCGCTCGATGACCTCGACGTCCACCTCGACAAGATGGAGGACTGATGACCGATCCCGCAATGGCGACCCTGCTGGAAGCCGACGGCCGAGTGGCACTGAAGTTCGTGCGCCGATTCGCGCACCCACCCGAGAAGGTGTGGCGGGCGATCACCGAGTCCGAGCACCTGCAGCACTGGCTCCCGTGCGACATCGTGGGAGAGCGGGCCGCGGGCGCCTCGGTGGAGCTCCCGTTCTGGCCGGCGCACGTCGAGGCCTACCGGCTCGCCATGACCCCGAGCCTCAGCGGCGAGATCCGCGGTGTGGGACCCGCCGGAGGTCTTCGAGTCGGCTTGGGACACCGACCTCCTGCGCTGGGAGTTGGCCCCCGACGGCGACGGGACGGTCCTGACCTTCACCACCTGGCTCGGCGAGGTCGGGCATCCGGCGGAGAAGACCGCCGCCGGCTACCACGTCTGCCTGGACCAGCTCGCCGAGCTCGTCGCCACCGCCACCGTCGTCCAGCCGTTGGTCGCCGTCGACGTCGCCCCGCTGGAGGAGCGCTACCGCGAGCTCACCGAAGCGGACTGACCGGCCTGGTCACGGGCGGTCGGTGGCATCCCGGGCACCGAGCCGGGCGAACCGATGGCACGGATGGGGCGTGGGGGTCGTGCTGCGAATCCTCCTGGGCACCGGAATCCCACTGTGCGTGGCGGAACGGACCGGAATAGACCGCTTCGGCAGGTCTCGTTCGTTCTGGCGCCTGATTTGGGTGCTCTAGGACCCCAATCAGGCGCCAGAACGGAATGCGCTCACCGAGAAATGGAGCCCGGCACGCCGCCGACGACTGGCAGCCGGACCCACGCCCCCGTTCTTGCCTTCGTTTCTGCCCGGCGGCACGGGGGCCGAAGGGTCAGAGCGGGCGGATGTCCATGGCCAGGACGGTGGCCAGGTCGTCGACGATGGCCTCGGGGATCTCGATGCGGACCTCGCCGTGGGGGTCGCTGTTCAGCAGCTCGTCGAGGACGGCACAGCGGGTGGTGAAGGCCAGCTCCCGGCCGCTCGCCAGGTGCTCGATGCGCTCGATGCGCTTGATGGGGACACCTCGGACGGTGACGGCGTCGTAGGGGCGCTGGACGCACATAAGGAAGATCCGGTCATCCCGACGGGTCGACGGGCCGTACCACTGCCACGGCTCCAGGCCGGGCTCGGAGTCGTGGATCGCGGACGAGTGCCGCTCCATCCAGCCGGCGACGACGGCCAGCCGGGACGCCTCGGTCGGGTCAAGGGAGCCGTCGCCCCGGGGGCCGATGTTGAGCAGAAGGTTCCCGCCCTTGCCCACCGTTTCACACAACGCGTGGACCAGGTCCCGCTCGGACTTCCAGTCCTCGTCCTCGGGGACGTACCCCCAGCTCTCGTTCATCGTCATGCACGTCTCCCACCGGCCCTCGGGGGCCGTGGAGGGCACGAACTGCTCGGGCGTCGTGTAGTCGCCGACCGAGGGCAGCCGCTCGTTGAGCAGGATGCCCGGCTGCAGATCACGGATGAGGGCCTCCATCTCGGCCGCGCGCCGACTCGTCGGGGCTGCGCTCCCAGCCGCCGTCGAACCACAGCACGCTGATCTCGCCGTAGTTGGTGAGCAGCTCGCGGACCTGGCCGAAGAGGTCGTCGACGTACCGGGCCCAGGCCTGCGGCTCGGGGCGGGGGTAGGCGATGAACATGTACGGCCGATCCTCGTCCCGGAACGCCGGGTAGTCCGGGTGGTGCCAGTCCGACAGCGACAGGTAGAAGCCGATCCTCAGGCCCTCGGCCCGGGAGGCGTCGACGAACTCGGCCACCAGGTCCCGGTCGATGCCGGAGTCGGCCACGCCCAGGCTGGTGTGCTGGCTGGGCCAGAGCGCGTACCCGTCGTGATGGCGGGTGGTCAGGACGGCGTACCGGGCTCCGGCCGCAGCGGCGGCCGCGCACCATTCCCGCGCCGCGCCCGGACCGGGGTCGAAGTCGGCCACCGACGCGTAGTACTCATCGACTGAGCACTCGCCGCTGTGGGTCAGGACCGTCGTGCCGCCGACCAGGGGCCATGACAGCTCCCGGCCGGCGGCCGACGAGTGGGTCCAGTGCACGAAGAGGCCCATCCCGGCATCGTCGAACCAGTCCTTCCCTTCGTCCCCCACGGCGGGGACCGTAGTCGCCGTCGAACCCCACCTCGGAAGGCGCCTAGTGTGACTAGAACGCGTTCCAGTTCTGAGGGGGCCGGTGTGAAGTTCGCGCTGTTCTACGAGATCCCGGTGCCCAAGCCGTGGGGTCCCGACGACGAGTACGAGGCGTACCAGAACACGATCACGCAGGCCGTGGCGGGGGAGAAGGCGGGCTTTCACGCGTTCTGGACCGTGGAGCACCACTTCCTCGACGAGTACTCCCACTGCTCGAACCCCGAGGTGCTCTACGGGGCTGTCGCGGCGAAGACCGAACGCATGCGCCTCGGCTACGGCGTGCGCCTCATGCCCAAGCCCTACAACCATCCGGTGCGTACCGCCGAGTCGGTCGCCGTGCTCGATCTCATCTCCAACGGCCGGGTCGATTTCGGCACCGGCCGATCCTCGACCCGGGCCGAGTTGGAGGGCTTCGACATCGACGTCGAGACCGCCCGCGAGCAATGGGCCGAGGCCATCGGCCACGTCGTCACCTGCTGGACCAACGACGAGGTCGAGCTGAACGGCAAGCACTGGTCGATGCCCAAGCGCAACGTGCACCCCAAGCCCCGCCAGAAGCCGCACCCGCCGATCTTCGGGGCCACCAGCAGCGAGTCCGGTCACTACGAGGTGGGCAAGGCGGGCATCGGCCTGTGCTCCTTCACCGTGGGGGTCCCCCCCGAGGAGCTGATCCCCCGCATCGAGAACTACCGCCGGGGCCAGGCCGACTGCGTCGAGCCCCTCGGTGCCTTCCGCAACGAGCAGGTGGCCACCTTCACCATGGTCCTCTGCGCCCCCACCGACGACGAGGCCGACGCGGCCGCCGAGGAGTCCTTCACCTGGTACCCCGCCGCCGGTGCCCGCCTGATCGGCAGCGTCGCCGAATGGCTCCAGGAGAAGGAGCAGGCCCTCGGCACCTACGACTACGCGGGCGACGCCAAGAAGCTCGATGACGACGGGATGCTCGACCTGCTCACCTACGACTTCATCCGGGACTCGGGCTCGGCGGTGGTCGGGGGCCCCGAGCGCTGCCTGGAGATGGCCAAGCGCTACGAGGCGGTCGGGGTCGACCTCCTGCTCTGCCTGGTCAACCCCTACACGATCTCCCACGAGCAGGTCCTGCAGACCATCGAGCTCATGGGCGAGCACGTGATCCCGGAATTCTCATGACCACCGCGACCACCACCGAATGGACGGTGCACAACGCCGTCGCCGCCCCGGCACCGGTCAAGGCGTTCAACGCCGTGCTCGGCGTGGCCGACGGCAAGGTGGCCCGCCGGATCTTCTCCCTGGACCCCGCCGGCATCTCCGCGGCAGCCCGCAAGGAGTCCGGCCTCGACGACCTCGGTCCGCCGACCTACTGGGACGGCCTCGTCGCGCTCACCAGCGCCCTCGAGGAGGCCAACCCCACGCCCATGGGCCGCGTCGCCATGCGCAAGATGCTGGTGGACGCCCTGGCGGCGCGGGCCGCGTGTCTTCGCGTGGGCGGCGGAACACCCCGAGGCCATGGCGACGCCGGTGCTGCCGCAGTTGATGATCTGCGGCCTGCCCCGGACGGGGACGACGTACCTGAGCTTCCTGTTCGGCGCCGATCCCCACAACCGGACCCTGCGCTACTTCGAGGCGCCGGATCCCGCCCCGCCGCCGATCCAGGGTCGGGAGGACGAGGATCCCCGCATGATCGCCTCCTTCAAGCAGCTCGACGGGTTGGCCAAGCTCGCCCCCGGCTTCCAGGCCATGCACCCGATGGAGCCCGCGGCCGCCACCGAGGTGGTGAGCCTCCACATGCACGAGATGACGAGCATGCAGGTGGAGACCCAGGCCCACATCCCGGCGTATGCGGCATGGATGGAGGAGCAGGACCTCCGCGGCGTCTACCGCTACGAGGAGACCGCCCTCAAGGTCCTCCAGCACGGCTACGACTCGACGCGCTGGAGCCTCAAGACCCCGGCCTACCTGGCCGGTCTCGATGCGGTCTTCGACGTCTACCCCCAGGCCCGCATGGTGTGGACGCACCGCGACCCCGCGGACGTGGTCGTCTCGGTCTCCAGCCTCAACGCCGCTCTCCACCAGGTGATGACGAGGGACGTGGACCGCGTGGTGGTCGCCCACCACTGGCTCGAACGCCTGGCCGGGATGGTCGACCGGGCCATGGCCTACCTCGACGCCCACCCCGAGGCCCCGATCACCCACCTGCACTACGCGGATCTGACCGCGGACCCGCTCGGTTCCGTCGAGCGGGTCTACGCCGACCTCGGGTTCGAGCTGGACGACGAGGCCCGGGCCGCCGTCGCCGCGGCCACCCAGCACCACCGGCAGGACAAGCACGGCCGTCACCGCTACCGGGCCGAGGACTTCGACCTCGACCCCGCCATGATCCGGGAGCGCTTCGCGGCCTACTGCGAGCGGTTCGACACGTGAAGTTCGGGATCACCATGTTCCCGACGGACCTGTCCATCGGTCCTGTCGAGCTGGCTCGGGCCTGTGAGGAGCGGGGCTTCGTCTCCCTCTACGTCCCGGAGCACACCCACATCCCGGCCAGCCGGATGACCCCGGCCCCCGCAGGCGATCCCCTGGGTGAGGAGTACTACCGCTCGCTCGACCCGTTCGTGGCGCTGACGGCGGCGGCCGCAGTCACCGAGCGCCTACGGGTCGGCACCGGAATCGCCCTGGTCGCCCAGCGGGACCCGATCGTCACGGCCAAGTCGGTCGCCTCCCTCGACCTGGTGTCCGGCGGTCGCTTCGTGTTCGGGATCGGCTTCGGCTGGAACGTCGAGGAGCTGGCCGACCACGGTGTGGCCTTCGCTGACCGACGGGCCGTGGTCAAGGAGCGCATGGAGGCCATGAAGGCGCTCTGGACCGAGGAGCAGGCGGCGTACTCGGGCGAGCACGTGGACTTCCCGGCGACGTTCTCTTGGCCGAAGCCGCTGCAGCGGCCGCATCCGCCCGTCCTCCTCGGCGGTGGGGGCGGGCCCAAGCTCTTCGAGGCCATCGCCGACTACGCGGACGGCTGGATGCCCATCGGCGGAGCGGGCGTGCGCAAGCAGCTCCCCCTGCTGCACGCCGCGATGGAGGCGGCGGGCCGCGATCCCGCCGAGCTCACGATCATCCCCTTCGGCGTCATGGCCGACGCCGGCAAGATCGACTACTACGCCGAGATCGGCTTCGACGAGGTCGTCTTCCGTGTCCCGCCCGCCCCCGCCGACGTGGTCCTGCCGATCATGGACCGCCTCGCCGAGTTCTGTTGACATTCGGGTGGCTTCGCTTCGCTCAGCAACGCCGGCGCCGCCGAAGCTGCGGGCGTTCGGTGCCGTACCACTCCGCGCCGCAGCGGCGACAGGGGGGCGGTCAGTCGAGGAGGGCCTGGACGTTCTCGGGCGGGCGGCCGAGGACGACCTGGTCGCCCTTGATCACCACCGGACGTTCCATGAGGGCGGGGTGGGCCAGGAGCACCTCGACGACCTGCTCCGCGGTTTCGACGTCGGCCGGGGTGAGGCCGGCGTCCTTGAACTCCGGGTCCCGGCGGACCAGCTTCGGAGGGCTCGACGTCGACGGTGGTGACGATGTTCTCCAGCGTGGCCCGGTCGGGTGGGGCCTGCTTGTAGAGGACGATCGCCGGCTCGACGCCGTGGTCCTCGAGGATGCCCAGGGTCTGGCGGGACTTCGAGCAGCTCGGGTTGTGGAAGATCACGACGTCATCGGCCATCCTCGGAACCTAGCCGAAACTAGAATCGGTTCCAGTGGCTGACCTCTCCGTCGAAGACCTCACCGTCAGCCAGGCCGCCCGCCGCCAGCGGGTCATCGACGCCGCCCTCGAGCTCGGCTCGGCGGGGGGCTACGAGGCGGTCCAGATGCGGGACGTCGCCCGTACCGCCGGGGTCGCCCTGGGGACGATCTACCGCTACTTCACCTCCAAGGACCACCTGCTGGCCGCGGCCATGGTCGACTGGTCGGCCGACCTGGAGCGGCGGATCGCGCAGCGGCGCCCGTCCAACGGCTCGACGGCCGACGCGGTGGTCGACGTGATCCGTAAGGCCACCCGCCCGATGGAGCGGGATCCCCGCCTGGCGGCGGCGATGGTCCAGGCCGCATCGGCCAACGAGCCCTCGGTCACCGCCTGCCAGCAGCAGACCACCGACACCATCGAGCGGGTCCTGACCGCCGCGATGGACGGGACCGAGCCTGACCGAAAGGTCCGCACCGCCCGGGTGCTGGCCCACGTCTGGAATTCGAGCGTGCTGCGCTGGGCCAACGGCTCCGAGGCCGTGGGCCAGATCGGCAACGACCTCGAGGACGCCGCCCGCCTCCTGCTCGACTGATCGCGTCCTCATCCGGATCGGGCCCTCACCTGTCACGGGCCGGGACCGACTTCGTGTGGGACTAGAACGCGTTCTAGTATCGGCGGTCGTGGACTTCGACGACACGCCGGACGAGGCTGCCTTCCGCGCCGAAGCCCGGGCCTGGCTCGAGGCCCACGCCGAGCGGCGGGCGCCTGACGCCCGCCCGACCATGGCCGCGGCCAACGACCCGGGCCACCTCGAGGCCTGCCGCACCTGGCAGCGCACGCTCTACGACGGGGGGTGGGCCGGCATCGCCTGGCCGAAGGCCTTCGGCGGGCGGGGCGGCACCCCCAACGAGGCCCGCATCTTCGCCCAGGAGGAGCGTCGGTTCGACGTGACCACGGGCATGTTCTCGGTCGCCGTGAACATGGTGGGACCCACCCTCATCGCCCACGGCACACCGGAGCAGCAGGAGGCCCACCTTGACGCCATACTCCGTGGCGACGAGCTCTGGTGCCAGCTCTACAGCGAGCCGGGGGCGGGCTCGGACCTGGCCGGGCTGCGCACCCGGGCCGAGCTCGACGGCGACACGTGGATCGTGAACGGCCAGAAGGTCTGGAACTCGGGCGCCCACCAGGCCGCCTTCGGCATCCTGCTGGCCCGCACCGACCCGGATGCCCCCAAGCACGCCGGCATCACGTACTTCATCGTGGACATGGCCACTCCGGGCATCGAGGTCCGCCCCCTCCGACAGATCACCGGGCACGCCCACTTCAACGAGGTGTTCCTCACCGACGTGGCCATACCAGCGACCAACGTCATGGGCGAGGTCAACGCCGGCTGGGGCGTGGCCCAGACCACGCTGGCCAGCGAGCGGTCGATGATCAGCGGCGGGGGCGCAGGCACCGGGATCGAGCAGCTCATCGACCTGGCCCGCGAGTTCGGCCGCACGGGCGACGCCGGTGTGCGCCAGGACCTGGCCCACGCCTACACCCGGATCCGCCTCCTCGAGTTCCTCGGCCTGCGGGCCCAGACGGCACTGAGCCAAGGCAAGGTCCCGGGCCCGGAGGTCTCGGTGATGAAGCTGGCCATCTCCGATCACGTCGAGCGCACCGGAGACCTGCTCATGGCCCTGGAGGGCCCGCACGCCACCCTCGGCGGCGGGGACGCCCCCCGGGACCAGCTCGCCCAGTACCAGTTCCTGGGGCAGTGGTCCGTCCGCATCGGCGGCGGGACCGACCAGGTGCAGCGCAACGTCATCGGCGAGCGGGTCCTCGGGCTTCCCCGGGAGGCCCGGGCCGACAAGGATGTCCCGTTCCGAGAGCTACCGGGGCCCGAGCGGCCCCGCGGCGAAGCCGCGATGAGCGGGAGACAGGGGGCCTAGATGTACCTCCAGGAGACACCAGAGCAGCAGGCGCTCCGCGCTGAGCTCCGGGCGTACTTCGCCGCGCTGCTGAGCCCTGAGGTGCGCGACGAGATCGGCTTCCGGGGCGAGGGCGGCGCGGGCTGGCGCCGGATCGTCAGGCAGATGGGCGCTGACGGCTGGCTGGGGATCGGTTGGCCCAAGGCATACGGCGGCCAAGGCCGCCCGCCCACCGACCAGTTCATCTTCTACGACGAGGTCCAGCGGGCGAAGGCCCCGGTGCCGTTCGTGACCCTGAACACGGTCGGCCCGACCCTGATGAGCTATGGCAGCGAGGAGCAGAAGGCCACCTTCCTGCCCCAGATCGTCGCCGGCGAGGTCAACTTCGCCATCGGCTACACCGAGCCCGGCTCCGGCACCGACCTGGCGTCCCTGCAGACCCGGGCCGTGCGCGACGGTGACGAGTACGTCATCAACGGGAACAAGATCTTCACCAGCGGCGCCAACGACGCCGACTGGGTCTGGCTGGCCTGCAGGACGGACCCCGAGGCCAAGAAGCACCGTGGCATCTCCATGATCCTGGTGCCGACCGACGCCGAGGGTTTCTCCTGGACGCCGATCGTGACCGTCGGCGACAACCGGACGACGGCCACCTACTACGACGACGTGCGGGTCCCCGCCACGAACCTGGTGGGCGAGGAGAACGGCGGGTGGCGCATGATCACCACCCAGCTCAACCATGAACGCATCGGCCTGGCCGCCCATTCGGGCGAGGCCCACGAGCTCTATGCCGACGTCAAGACCTGGGCCGTCGAGCACGGTGTCATGGGGGTCCCGTGGGTACGGGCCGACCTGGCCAAGTGCCACGCCCTCCTCGACGCGATGCACCTGCTCAACTGGAAGCTGACCACGGCCGTGACCAATGACGAGCTGAACCCGGCCGACGCCTCGGCGGTCAAGGTCTACGGGACCGAGGCGGTCGTCGAGGTGTACCACCTGCTCCTCGGCGTCCTCGGTGCCGCCGGCTACGTGCGGGAGGGCTCGCCCGGGGCCGTCCTGTCCGGCCGGGTCGAGCAGGCGGGCCGGTCGGCCCAGATCAACACCTTCGGGGGTGGCGTGAACGAGATCCAGCGCGAGATCGTGGCCTGGATGGGCCTGGGCATGACGCGGGGGGCTCGATGAGCGGCCGAGCCGGTCGGCAGGCCGAACAGGTCTGCACAGCGATGAGCCGCCAGGCGAAGAGCAGGCAACGCTGATGGCCGACGACTTCCTGGCGACGCTGCAGGCCTTCGAGGGCCGGAGCGTCGGCCCGGCCGAGCCTGCCGACGACCCGGTCAACGTCCCCATGATCCGGCACTGGGTCGAGGCCATGGGCGACACCAACCCCGTCCACCTGGACGACGCCGCGGCGCAGGCCAGCGGTCGGGACGGCATCGTCGCTCCCGCCGTCATGCTGCAGGTCTGGTCGATGAAGGGCCTGAAGTCCCAGGGGCCCCGCCGACCGACCGAGCAGAGCAACCTGCTGGACCTCCTCGACGGTGCCGGCTTCACCTCCGTGGTGGCCACCAACACCGAGCAGGAGTATGTGCGGGAGCTGGTCCCCGGCGACGTCCTGACCACGACCGCCTTCATCGAGAGCGTCTCGGAGGAGAAGGCGACCGGCCTCGGCGTCGGGCACTTCGTCACCACCCGGACCGAGTACCGGGACCAGGCCGGCGAGCTGGTCGGCTCGATGATGTTCCGCATCCTCAAGTTCACGCCCAGCCCGAAGGCCGAGCCCAAGCCGAACCGGCCCCGGCCGGCGGTGAACCTGGACAATCAGTTCTTCTTCGACGGGGCCAAGGACGAGAAGCTGCTCGTCCAGAAGTGCTCGTCGTGCGGTGCCCTGCGCCACCCGCCCGGGCCGATGTGCCCGAGCTGCCAGTCCCTGGAGTGGGAGGCGGTCGAGGCCAGTGGCAGGGGCACGGTCTACAGCTTCGTGACCAACCACTACCCGCAGGTCCCGGCGTTCGACTACCCGCTCAACGTGGCCCTCATCGAACTGGAGGAGGGCGTGCGCCTGATCAGCAACGTGGTCGGCATCGAGGCCGACGCCGTCGAGATCGGGATGGTGGTCGAGGTCGTGTTCACGGCCTTCGACGACGAGCTCACGCTGCCCCAGTTCCGACCGGTGGAGGCATAGCCATGGACTTCTCGTTCACCGAGAGCCAGGACGCCGTCCGGCAGCTGGCCGAGCAGGTGTTCACCGGCACGGCCACCGTCGAGCGGGTCAGGGAGGTCGAGGCCTCCGAGGACGGGGTGGACCATCAGCTCTGGAAGGAGCTGGCGTCGACGGGGCTGTTGGGCATCGGCCTGCCGGAGGCCCAGGGCGGCGCCGGCCTGGGCCTCGTCGAGGTCTGCCTCGTGCTGGAGGCCCAGGGCCGCCGGGTCGCCCCCGTGCCCTACTGGCCCACGGTCGTGGCCGCCCAGACGCTGGCCGAGTTCGGCACGGACGATCAGCAGTCCCGGTGGTTGCCCGCGGTGGCCTCCGGGGAAGCGGTGCTGACGGTGGCCCTCGAGGTCGCAACGCTTGGCGCCCTCCCCGAGGGCGAGGCCGTCGAGGCGGACGGGCACTGGACCCTGCGGGGGAACTGGCCCAGCGTGCCTGCCCTGCCCGTGGCCGACGCCGTTCTCGTCCCGGCTCGGGTCGGTGACGAGGTGCGGGTCTTCCTGGTCGAGACATCGGCCGGCGGTGTGTCCGTGGAAGCGGCGGCCACGACCAGCCGGGCCCGGATCGGCCACCTCGGCCTGGACGGGGCGGTGGCTGAGCCCGTCGACGACCCCGTCGCCCTCCCGTTCGCCCGCCAGCGGGCCCTCGTCGCCCTTGCCGCGGTCTCGCTGGGCGCGTGCGAGGAGGCCACTCGGCTGGCGGCCGAGTACACCTCGTCCCGCGAGCAGTTCGGCAAGCCCCTGTCGACCAACCAGGGCGTCGTCCTCCGGGCGGCCGACGCCTACATCGCCATGGCGGCCATGCGGGCCACCCTCTGGCAGGCGGCCTGGCGCCTGGACGAGGGCCTCCCCGCCGAGGAGGCCGTCGAGGTCGCCCATTGGTGGGCCTCCCAGGGCGGTCACGACGTGGTGCACATCACCCAGCACCTGCACGGCGGCATGGGGGCCGACATCGACTACCCCGTGCACCGCTACTTCCTCTGGGCCAAGGAGATCACCGACGTCCTCGGCGGCCCCAGTGCGCACCTCGCCCGCCTGGGCGACCTGATCGCGGCCGAGGCGGAGGCCGCCCGATGACCGATCTCGCCCCCACCCGGGCCTTCGCCGACGTCGCCGTGGGCGACGAACTGACACCGCTGGACATCCCCCTGACCCGCACGGTCATCGTGTCCACGGCGATCGCCACCCGGGACTACCAGGACGTGCACCATGACCCGGCCCTCGCGGTGGAGCGGGGCTCGCCGGACATCTTCATGAACATCCTCTCGACCAACGGCTTCGTGAGCCGCTTCGTGACCGAGTGGGCCGGGCCGGGCAGTCGCCTGACCAAGCTGTCCATCCGGCTCGGTGCCCCCAACTACCCGGGCGACACCATGAGCTTCACCGGGTCGGTGGAGGCCAGGGACGAGGCGACGAACACCATCACCGTGGGCCTGGTCGGGGCCAACTCGATCGGGGACCACGTGACGGGCAAGGTCGAGGTGGTGCTGCCATGAGCCACTTCGTCGGGACGACCGCCGTCGCCGGCATCGGCGCCACCGAGTTCTCCAAGGACTCCGGCCGCTCGGAGATGCAGCTGGCCTGTGAGGCCACCGTGGCGGCGCTGGACGACGCCGGCATCGAGCCCTCCGAGGTCGACGGCATGGTGACCTTCACCGCCGACACCAACCCGGAGATCGAGATCGCCCGCCTGACCGGCATCGGCGACCTGACGTTCTTCTCCCGCATCCACCACGGCGGCGGCGCGGCCTGCGGCACCGTCCAGCAGGCGGCCATGGCCGTGGCCGAGGGCGTCGCGCGACATCGTGGTCGTCTACCGGGCCTTCAACGAGCGCTCCGGGCACCGCTTCGGCACGGGCGTGCAGGGCCGCCCGCCCGCGGCCAACGCCGAGGCCGCCGCACTTCGCCTGGTACGCCCCCTTCGGTCTGCTCACCCCGGCCCAGTGGGTGGCGATGTTCGCGCGTCGCTACATGCACGAGACCGGCGCCACCAGCGAGGACTTCGGCCGGGTCGCGGTCGCCGACCGCCACCACGCGGCCAACAACCCCAAGGCCTTCTTCTACGAGCAGCCGATCACGCTGGAGGACCACCAGAACAGCCGCTGGATCGTCGAGCCACTGCACCTGCTCGACTGCTGCCAGGAGAGCGACGGCGGCCAGGCGCTGGTCGTGACCTCGCCTCGAGCGGGCCCGCGACCTGCAGCAGCCCGCCGGCGGTCATCGCCGGCGGCGGCGCAGGGGTCGGCGTCGAGGACCAGCAGATGATGACCTCGCTACTACCGCGACGACATCACCGGCATCCCGGAGATGGGCCTCGTCGCGCCGGCAGCTCTACGAGCAGGCCGGCATCGGCCCCGACGACATCCAGACGGCCGTCCTCTACGACCACTTCACCCCGTTCGTGCTCAGCCAGCTCGAGGAGTTCGGCTTCTGCGGCAAGGGCGAGGCGAAGGACTTCGTCCGGGACGGCCACCATCGAGATCGACGGCCGCCTGCCCATCAACACCCACGGCGGCCAGCTCGGCGAGGCCTACATCCACGGCGTGAACGGCATCGCCGAGGGCGTCCGTCAGGTCCGCGGGCACTCGGTCAACCAGGTCGACGGCGTCGAGAACGTCCTCGTCACCGCCGGCACCGGCGTCCCCACCAGCGGCATCGTCCTCCGCCCGGATTCGTAGGGCTCGGCGCACCGACACCGACACCGACGCAGAGACGGGGGCGTGGGGGCGGCCCCCCGGCTGTCGGGGGCAGAACCGCCGCGGATCTCACCCTGGGTGACCGTTCGTTCGTTCTGGCGCCCGATTTCGGCGCCATAGGACCGAAATCAGGCGCCAGTATGCGATTGGGGGGGCGTCGACCGCATTCCGCTACGGAGGGTGACATCTCGCGTCCGCCGAGGACCCACAGCCCACGTCACACCTCTGCTCTGCCATCGGTCCGCAAGCCTGAGCCGCCGCGCCCTGGGGTGCCGACGGTTCAGGAGGCGGGATCCACCGCCGCGAACAGGCCCCAACGACCGGGGACACCGTCGAGCTCGGCCTCGCCCCGGTCCTCGAAGGCCAGCCCGGACCCGGCCACGAGGTCGGCGACGGTGCGGGAGACCAGCACGTCGCCCGGCGCGGCCCGGGCCCCGACCCGGGCGGCGATGTGGACGGCCAGCCCGGCGAGATCGTCACCCCGCACCTCGCACTCGCCGGCGTGGAGCCCGGCCCGGATGGGCAGCCCGGCGCCGTCGAGCGCGAGGGCGAGCGCCCGGGCACAGGCGATGGCGGTCGTGGGGCGGTCGAACCGGGCCACGAAGCCGTCGCCGGTCGTGTTGACCTCGACCCCGCCGTACTCGCTCAGAAGCTCCCGGGTGATCCGGTCGTGGGTGTCGAGCAGGGCGCGCCAGCGGGCATCGCCCTCGGAGGCGGCCCGACGGGTCGAGCCGACGAGGTCGGTGAACAGGACCGTGGTGAGGATCCTGGTCGGGGCGTCGCTCAGGCGCTTGCCGGTGAGGAATGCCGCCACCTCGTCGAGGACGGGCGCGAAGTCGCCGGTGAAGAACAGCATCTCGTCGTTCCCCACGTCGACCACCCGGGCTCCGGGGATGTGCTCCGCGAGATAGCCGATCCCCCGGTTGTCGTTGCGGAGGACCAGCGTGGGGACGGTGATGGCCTCGACCTCCTCCCGGACGTCGAGCTCCTTCCAGACGTGGCGGTACAGGGCCACGGCCATGGCCGGCGTCGCCGCGCCACGGGCGAGGCGGGCCACCGACCGGATCACGTCGGGGTCGTCGCCGAGCAACGGGAACATCGCGGCCATCGCCTCGGGATCCCCCCAGCCCGTGCGGAACACCTCCAGCAGCTCCTCGGTCTCGGCCGGGGTCAGGCCGTGGTCGTACCCCGGGGCCTGGAGGAATCGGGCGTAGGTGTTGCCCAGCACCAGTGCCCGCACCCGCTCGGCGTGCTCGACCGCGAAGCGGATGGCGGTCGGCCCCGCTTCGGACTCGGCGAAGATGGCGGGCCGCTCCGAGCCGACGGCATCGAGGACGGCGAGGAGGTCCTGGCTCCAGTCCTCCGCAGTGGGGAGGAACCCGTCGGTGGACCGTTCCGAGGCCCCGCTGCCGCGGCGGTCGAACAGGATCAGGCGGCTGAAAGACGCCAGCCGCTTGTTGAAGGCCGCTTCCGGCGGGACGTCCCACTGGAAGTCGACGTGGCACATCCCGTGGTGGTAGACGAGGTCGATCGGGCCGTCGCCGATGACCTGGTACGCGACCTCGGCGCCACCCGGGGTGACGTACCTGGTGTCGGGCCGCCGCATGTCGCCCCGACTCGCGTCCGGAAGGGGGCCAGCGCGGGAGGACCACGCCCTCGACCGGCTCGGGGAAGACGACCCGCACGGCCGCGCCGATGGCGATGTCGTCGGGACCGAGCTCACCGATGGGGCCGTCGGGGGTACTGACGAGGTTGCCGACCATGCGGAGGGCGGGATCCTCAGCCAGGGTGATCACCGCCACGTTGTAGGGGGCCTGCTCGGCGTAGGCGGCCAGGAGCGGGGGGTGGGCGATGACGAAGGACCAGACCGTGCCCCGGCCCGACGCCACCACCCACGTGTTGGCCAGGGACCGGCAGTACGGGCACATCGGACGGGGCGGGTGGCGGAAGCGGCCGCAGTCCGCACAGGTCTGGTAGCGCAGCTCGCCGACCGCCGCACCCTCCCAGAAGGGGGCCGAGACGGGATCGTCGGCGATCGGCAGCAGCGTCATGGTCCTGGGTCACCAGCCCTTGAACTCGGCGTCCCGGCGCTCGACGAAGGCCGACACGCCCTCACCCATGTCCTGGGTGTGCATGACGTGCTCCTGGGCCATGGCCTCCTCGCCGAAGGCGGTGTGGCGGTCCTGGTCGACGGCCCGGTTGATCAGCCACTTGGTCGTGGCGATGGCCCGGGTGGGGCCCTTGGCCAGGCGGTTGGACCACTCGGTGAGCGTGGCCTCGAGCTCGTCGGCGGGCACGACCTTGTTGACGATGCCCAAGACCGCGGCGTCCTCGGCCAGGAGGTCGTCGCCGAAGAAGGCCAGCTCCTTGGCCTTGTGGGGGCCGACCGCCTTGGTCAGCAGGTAGGGGCCACCCGCGTCGGGGATGATCCCCCGGCGGACGAAGACCTCGATGAGCTTCACCCCTTCGGCGGCGATGACCAGGTCGGCCGCCAGCGTGAGGTGAGCGCCGAGCCCGGCGGCGGTGCCGTTGAGGCCCACGATCACCGGCTTCTCGCAGTCGAGGATGGCCGAGATGAGGCGCTGTGCGCCGGTGGCGATCATGCGCATGGCGTCGCCCACGATGCGGTCCGGGGCCCCCTCGGGCTTCGCCGGCCCGCCGCTGCGATCGGCCCGCAGGTCAGCGCCGGTGCAGAAGTGGCGGCCCGTGGCGGTCAGGACCACGCAGCGCACGTTCGGGTCGGCGCTGGCGGCGTCGAGGTGGTCGATGAGGCGGTTGCGCTGGTCAGGGGTGACCGAGTTGCCGGCGTCGGGTCGGTTGAAGGTCAGCCAGGCGACACCGTTGCGGACCTCGTGGAGCAGATCTTGTTCGTCGGACACGGCGGGGACTGTACGTGACCCCACCCAACCGCCCGTTCTGGGTGACGTGGGGTGTCGTGGACAACACCACGCGTCACCCAGAACGAGCTGGTCAGCCGAAGGAGGTGGCTCGGGCCGCGGTGCTGGAGCCGCCGTCGACGGGGAGGAGGACGCCGGTGATGGTCGCGGCGTCGGGGCCGGCCAGGAAGGCGACGGCGGCGGCCACGTCCTCAGGGGTGGCGAGACGGGTGAGGTGCATGGCTTCTAGTCGGGCCCGGCCGGCGTCGTCGAGGTCGGCGTCCCGGCGGTCGTTGAGCACGTAGCCGGGGGCGACGGTGTTGGCCCGGATGCCGTCGGTCGGCGTAGTCAACCGCCAGCGAACGGGTCAGGGCGTTGAGGGCACCCTTGGCGGCCACGTAGGCCGCGAGGCCAGGGGAGGCCCGCTCGGCGGCCCGGGAGGAGACGTTGACGATCGCGCCGTGACCCGCGGCCCGGAAGTGGGGGATGGCGGCACGGCACAGCCACATGGCGGCGGTCACGTTGACCCGGAAGGTGGCCTCCCAGTCCTCGGTGGCCACAGCGTCGACCGGGGCCGAGGTCACCGTGGCCACGGCGTTGTTGACCAGGACCGTGAGGCAGCCGTACCGCTGGGCCGTGGCGTCCACCAGTGTCGTGGCGGCGACCTCGTCGGTCAGGTCGGCAGCCAGAAAGGTTCCGCCTACCTCGTCGGCGACCGCCTTGCCCCGTTCGGCGTTCCGGCCGGTGACCACTACATCGGCGCCTTCGGCGGCCAGCCGGACGGCGATGACGCGTCCCAGACCCGCGGTCGACCCGGTCACCAGGGCGACCTCGCCCACGAGCCGACCCGGGTTCGGACCCCCTTCGATCACGTGCGTAAGGTAACCAGCCGCACGTGACACCGACGGCAGCTTCGGCACGGCCGAGACGAGAGGGACTGAGATGAGCGGGTACCTGGAGGGCAAGTCGATCGCCGTCACCGGCGCCGGGCGGGGCATCGGCCGGGCGGTGGCCCTGGCCTGCGCGGCTGAAGGGGCCAGCGTCGTGGTCAACGACTACGGCGTGGCCCAGGACGGCAGCGAGCCCAACAGCGAGGTCGCCGACGCCGTCGTCAAGGAGATCACCCAGGCCGGTGGCACCGCCATCGCCGTGGCCGACTCCGTGGCCGAGATGTCCGGTGGTGAGCGGATCGTGAACACCGCCGTCGAGCAGTTCGGCAAGATCGACGGGGTCGTCTGCCCGGCCGGCATCCTGCGGGAGCGGATGCTGTTCAACATGTCCGAGGACGAGTGGGACCCGGTCATCGCCACCCACCTCAAGGGCACCTTCACCGTGTTCCGGGCCGCCGCCGCCCGCATGAAGGAGCAGAAGTCCGGCTCGCTCATCGGCTTCACCTCCGGCGCCTTCGCCGGTTCGGTGGCCCAGGCCAACTACTCCGCAGCCAAGGGCGGCATCGTGTCCCTCGTGCGTTCGGCAGCGGCCGGCATGTACCGCTACGGCGTGACCTCCAACGCCATCGCCCCCGTGGCGAAGACCCGCATGTCCGAGCAGGTCCCAATGGAACTGCAGATGGGCGAGCCCGAGGACGTGGCCCCCATGGCCGTCTACCTCCTGTCGGACCACGCCCGGCACATCACCGGGCAGGTGTACACGGTGAACGGCCCCACGATCGCGGTGTGGAACCAGCCCGCCGAGGTCCGTTCCATGGAGAACGAGGGCGGTGGCCGCTGGACCCCGAGACGATCGCCGCCCGGATCGACGACGGCGTCGGCCAGGAGCGCATGGGCCTCATCGACCGCCTCGAGGAGTACCGCAGGGCCGCCGCCTCCGGCGACAAGCCCAACCAGTAGCGGGCTAGCGCCGACTGCTGCCCTTCATCCGGACCGCAGTCTCCATGACCGCGGTGGAGAAGGTGTGGCAGGTGTTCTCCATGCCGTGGCCGACCTCGTCGGCAGTGTCGTAGTCGTCCAGGTCCATCAGGCGGCCCAGGCTGATCCGGCACGCCCGCCGCAGCGCGATGACCGCCTCGGCCGTCTCGGGATCGAACCGGCCGCTGGCCCAGGCCAGGAAGCCCCGGCCCATGGCCTGGCCGGTGAAGGGCTCGGGGCCCAGGATGGTCTGGGTGTCGACCTCCCAGTCCAGGATCGGCTCGCCGTCCCGGGAGAGGCGGGCCGTCGTGCGGCCGTCCTCGTGCCGGTCCGGAACGGTCATGTCGTAGCGGCGGTGCTCCCGGCCCGAGCCGGCTTGCGCGATGGCCAGGCCGGTGAGGTCGAACCAGTGGGTGCAGCTCGTCCGGGCGTCGCCGTGGCTGCTGTGGGCGGTGGCGTCGTCGGTGACCGGTGCCCCCACGAGGCTCCGCAGCGGAGCAAGCGCGGCCGGGCAGGTCGACCAGGGGTGTCGGACCGCGGTGCCTTCCAACGCCGTCACCATCACGCCGTCGTGGGTGATGCTCACCCGGAAGTGGTGGAAGTCGTCCTCCAGCTCCCCCTCGACCTCCTCTGGTGACACCGTGACCAGCTCGATCCTCCGCCGGTACCCGCCTGCGTCGTCGGATGTCACGGCCACGCGGAGGTCACGGGTAGCCGGGCTTCCAGATCATCAGGAAGAGGATGGCCACCAGCATCAGCTTCAGGACCACGTCGATCGAGGCGATCTTCTTGCCCAGCGCCTCGAGTTGGACGACCTGCGGCGGCGGGCCCTGCGCACCGGGCGGGGGTCCCTCGGTGGTGGCCAGCTCCTCGGCCAGGGCGTTGGCCCTGCGTACCGACGGGTACAGGATCCCGTGGGACAGCCCGATGGCGACGATGTAGAGCAGCATCGACAGCGAGATCCAGAGGTCGCCGAAGCCGATGAGGTCGTTCTCGGACAGCAGGACGAGCAGCACCCCGAAGACGAAGGTCAGGTAGATGAAGATGTCCGCCACCTTCGAGACGGCCCAGTTGGCCTGGCCGATGGCCACGCCCTCGCGACCCGGCCGTTGCTGGGCCTGGGCGGCGTAGAGGCCGTTGAGCTGGACCCCACCGAAGCCCACGATGGCCGAGAGGATGTGGAGGAGCAGCACGATCCCGTAGATCGTCTCGTCACTGCCCAGCTCCACGATCGTCGCCAGCACACCCATGGTCATCCTCCTGTTGCGGACCGCCGCGGAGCTTAGGGCTCGGCGTGGGCCAGACTGGCGACGTGGGGGACGGGAACGTCACGGTCGGCTTGGACATCGGCACGACCTCGGTCAAGGGCCTGGCCGTGGACGACGACGGCCACGTGCTGGCCCAGGTCCGGGTGCCGCATCCGATCGGCATCCCCCGCGCCGACCGCTTCGAGCACGACGCCAACAAGGCCTGGCGCGAGGGCGTCCGCCAGGCCTGGCGGGAGGTCTCCTCGGGCCTGCGCCCGGTGGGCGTGAACGTCGTGGCCATGGTCCCGTCCCTGGCGGCGGTCGACGCCCGGGGCCATGCCCTCACCCCCGGCCTGCTCTACGGTGACGAGCGCGGGCGGCGGGCCGGGCGTCCGACCGGCGCCCCAGGCGACGTGGGCGAGCTGCTCGGCTTTCTGACCTGGTGCCGGGAGCAGGCGCCCGACGCCGCCGGCTTCTGGCCGGCCCAGGCGGTGGCCAACCACGCCCTCGGCGGCGACGGGGCGATGGACTCGATCAGCGCCATGTCCGCCTACCCGCTGTTCGACGGCACCGGTTGGGACGATGCCATCCTGGCGGAGTCCGGAGTCACCGCCGATCGGCTGCCCCGGGTGGTCAACGGCGACACGCCGGTCGGCGAGATCGACGGCGCCGCCATCGGCCCCGGAGGCATCGACGCCTTCGGCGAGCAACTGGTGGCCGGGGCCGAGGAGCCCGGCGACGTGCTGGTCATCTGCGGCACGACGTTGATCACCTGGATCGTCACCGACGAGTGGGTCGAGGTCCCGGGCCTCTGGACGATCCCGCACTCGACCCCGGGCCTGACCCTCATCGGCGGCCCCAGCAACGCCGGGGGCCTCTTCCTCAACTGGGCCACGCACCTGCTGGCTCGGGGCGACGACCCCGTCCCCGACCGGGTTCCGGTCTGGTCGCCGTACGTCCGGGGCGAGCGCACCCCGTTGCACGACCCTGATCGCCGGGCCGTGCTCGACGGCCTGGATCTGACCCACGGGCCGGGGGCGATCCGGCGGGCGGCCTTCGAGGCGGCGGGCTTCGTGGTTCGCCACCACCTGGACCTGGCCGGGATCCCGGCCAAGCGGCTGGTCCTCACCGGCGGCGGCACCCGGGTGCCCGAGTGGGTGAAGGCCTTGGCCGACGGCACCGGCCTGCCCGCCGATGTCGTGGCCGTCCCCGAGGGCGGCGCCCTCGGCTCGGCGTTCTTCGCCCGCCTGGCCGCGGGTTTGGAGACCGATGCCACTGCCGCCCGCCGCTGGTCCCGCACCGACCACCGGGTCGAGCCCGACCCCGTCTGGGCCGACGCGTGCGCCGCCCGCTACCAGCGCTTCCGGGAGCTCGCCGATGCCTGACACCGCCCCCTGCCCCTCCTTCTGGCGCCTGATTGAGGCGCCATGACGCCGCAATCAGGCGCCAGAAGCGATGACCGGCTGCTCGATGGCCGGGTCGCGTTGATCACGGGGTCGGCGTCGGGGCAGGGGCGGGCCGCGGCCCTGCGCTTCGCCGCTCATGGAGCCGCCATAGCCATTGTGGACATCGACGACGAGGGCTCGGCCGAGACGGCCCGACAGGTCGAGGTCCTCGGGGCCGAGGCGGCGGTGATCCACGCCGACGTCTCGGTCCACGAGGACGTCGTGGCGATGGTGGCCGCCACCGTCGAGCGCTGGGGTCGCCTCGACGTGCTCTACAACAACGCCGCCGTGCAGATGTCGGGCCGGCTGGTCGAGTGCACCGAGGACGACTGGGACCGCACGATCGCGACGAACCTCGATGCCGTCTTCTGGGCCTGCCGGGCCGCCCTGCCCGTGATGCTGGACGGTGAGGGGGGCTCGATCATCAACACCGCGTCGGTGCTCGGCCTCATCGGCTCCGAGGGCTACGTGGCCTACGGGGCGGCAAAGGCGGCCCTGGTTGCGCTCACCCGCCAGATCGCGGTCGAGTACGGCCCGTCGGTGCGGGCCAACGTCATCGCTCCCGGCTCCATCGACACCCCCCGCTTCCAGAAGGTGGCGGCGGAGATGGACGACCCCGAGAGCTTCGTGGCCGGGCTGGCCAAGAACGATCCCGCTGCACCGGCTCGGGACCGCCGAGGACGTGGCGTCCATCGCCCTGTTCCTGGCCTCGGACCTGTCGGCCTACGTGTCCGGCGCCGTGATCCCGGCCGACGGCGGCCTGGCGGTCTACCGATGACCCGCCGCCTGGACCTCCCGTTCTGGGTGACGCGTGGTGTCGTCGGGAACACGGGAGGCTCACCCAGAACGCGGTCTTGACGGGAAGGGCGCGTGAGCCGGGTGGCGCTGGTCGTGGGTGGGGCCTCGGGCCTCGGGGAGGCGATCGCCGAGCGGCTTTCCGACGACGGGTTCCTGGTCGTGGTGGCCGACATCGACGGGACCGGGGCGGCGCTCACCGCCGGCCGGATCGGCGGGATCGCCCACCAGGCCGACGCCCGGGTCGACGCCGAGGTGGCGGCGATGGTCGAGCGGGCCAGCGGCTTCGGGAAGCTGAGGGCCCTTGTCCTGTCCGCCGCCATCGAGACCCGGGCACCGCTGCTCGAGACCACCGATGAGGTGTGGCGGGAGATCATCGACACCAACCTCAAGGCGCCGTTCCTCTGCCTGCGCCACGCCGTGCCGGCGATGGTCGAGGGGGTGGGGTCGGTGATCGCCATGGGCTGACCCTCGGCCAGATCGTGGCCGCCGAATACCCGGCGTACTGCGCCAGCAAGTTCGGCCTCACCAACTTGCGCAGCAGGTCGCCATCGAACACGCGGGGGACGCGATCCGGGTGAACGTCGATCGCCCCGGCCGCCACCGAGGTCGGCCTCTCGCCCGCGTGCGCCGAGGCCACCGGAGACCCCGAGGGCATCAAGGCCTTCGTCGCCGGCAACGTCCCCATGGCCGTCTCGGTCTGCGGACGACGTCACTGCCCTCGTCGGCTTCCTCGCCGGCGACCACAGCACCTACATCAGCGGCGCCGTCATCCCTGTCGACGGGGCCTCGCCGCCCGCCGTGGTTGACTGACGCGAACCGGCCCGCGATTCGACTCCGGGGAGCCGGTCGGGGCCAGAAGCGGACGGGCTAGAGCTGGTCGGCCTCGCCGGTCTCCAGCAGGGTCTTGAGGTCGCTGAGGATCCACGCCGACGACCGCCGCCGTCGGTGAGCGCGCCGTCAGCGGCGATCGTGCCGGCCATGACCGGGGCGTCGGTCACGTCGTGGGTCACGGTCAGGCGGGACAGGCTGTCGCCCTCCACGCTGATCTCCCAGGTGACGGTGGTGAAGCCCTCTTCGACCTGGGACGGGTCGAAGTGCATGCGGTAGGTCTGCACCGAGGCGGTTCGGCGGGTCGACCTCGACCACCTCGCCGTCGACGATGACGTTCGGCATCTCGGGCGCGAACTGCTTCATCTCGTCGGACGCGAAGCACTCGTACGTGCCGCCCGGGTCAGGTCGTACCGGGCGGCGGCGTGGTAGCCGTAGCGACCGTTCCACGCCTCGGAGGTGATGGCCTCCCAGATCGCCTCCGGGGTGGCCTTGATGTAGACGTGGAAGACCTGGGTCGTCCGGGTTCCGGTGTCGGTGGTCGTGCTCATGCTGTTGTCTCCAGTTGCCTCTTGAGGTCGGTGAGCGCCGATACCGTGCTCGGTGTACTTGTCGATCGCAACGGTCGTGGATGAGCCGGATGGCACCGGGTTGAGGAAGTGCAACCTCTCCCGGCCCCGCTTCTGACTCACGACCAGGCCCGCTTCCTCGAGGAGGCGGAGGTGCCTTCATGACCCCGAACCGGGTCATGTCGATCCCCGTCTCCAGCTCGGTGAGCGTGCGCCCTTCCCGCTCGTAGAGCAGGTCGAGGAGCAGCCGCCGGGTCGGATCCGCGAGCGCCTTGAACACGAGCTCCAGCTCCTGCTCGTCGTCGCTCACGCACCGCACAATAGGTGACCAATAGTCACCTGTCAGGGCCCGCAGGACCCGGTGGGGGAGCCGTCGTAGCGGTCGGGTCGTCGCCGGCGACGTTCCAGGACCCACAGCTCGGTGAGCTGGAACCGGCGCCGTGGCCGCTGGCGGGGCGAGGTCGACCTGGGCGAGCGCACGGTGCCGCTGGCCGTCGTGGTGGCCGCAAGGGCCCCGACGAGGACGCGCTGTCCATCGCCCGGCGGACGGCGGACGAGCTCGCTTCAGCCCGCCCCGGGCTGGAGGTCGCCCTCGCCGATCACCGGGAGCCATCAGGTGCGATGGCGGAGGGCTGGACGGTCGTGCTGGGTAGGTGTAGCGCCCTCGAAGGCACGCTCACCCTCGAGCTCGGTCTGGCCGTGGCCTGGGACGAGGAGCACACCCTCGGCGCCCGCCTGCGCGGGGGTCGCATGGTCGAGCTCAACGGCAGCGTCCTGTCGCCATCAACGGTTGAGGGGTTCCGGGTGTCGGATGCGGACGCGCACGTAGTGGAGCCGCGCGCACGTGTTCGCCGAGTGGTCCGACGTCGGCCCGAGCGTGATCGACCTTGCCGCCGACACCCCGATGGTCCCCTGCGGGGACGCCGAGGTGATCGCCGACCAGATGGCCCACGGCTTCGACGCTCCCTACCTCCGGGCGATGGACGCCCAGGGCATCGACGTCGTCGTGCCTGACCCTCGATCGGCCTGTTCGTCCCCTTCCAGCCGGAGCTGGACCCGGCGCAGAGCGCAGCCGCCTGCCGGTCCTACAACGACTGGCTGGCCGGGCACTGCGCCGAAGGACGAGCGGCGCATGGCGGGTGTCGGCCTGGTCCGACTGGCCGACGTCGGCCTGGCCATCGCCGAGGTGCAGCACGCCGCCGGCCTCGGGCTGGTCGGCGTGCTCGTGCGGCCCAACCACCTGCGACGGCCGCAACCTCGGTGATCAGCTCTACGACCCGCTGTACACGTTCCTGGCGCGAGGCCGGCCTCGTACTGGCGGTGCACGAGGGCCTCGGCTTGCGCGGGGCCGACCATCGGCGCCGACCGGTTCGACGGCTTCACCGCCCGTCACCTCCTGTCGCACCCGATGGAGCAGATGGCGGCGATGGCCAGCCTCGTGCTCGACGGCGCCCTGGCCCGTCACCCGACCTGCGGGTGGCCTTCCTCAGTCGGGCACCGGCTGGCTCCCGTACTGGCTGGACCGTCTCGACGAGCACGAGGAGTGGATGGACCCGGGCGCCGATCGGGCTACGGACCTGTTCGTCCGGCAGGTGCGTGATCTCCACCGAAGGCCGATGACGCCCTGACCGGGTCGGTCATCGAGCGGGTGGGCGCCGACCACGTGGTCTGGGCCAGCGACTTCCCCCATCCCGACGCCCTATTCCCCGACGCGGCCACGACCTTCGTCGCCGAGGCCCGGGTCCAGGGGATGGAGCAAACCGACCTCGCGGCGGTCCTCTGGGACACGCCCATCGCCTTCTACGACCTCGAGGCGCGCTTCGCCTGATCCGTTGTCCGGTTCTGGGCATCGCCATCCGCGGTGGCCGCGGACTGCGATGCCCAGCACGGCAGATGACCTGACCTGATCTGAGCTGGCGACGGGGGATGGTCGGCCCGTCGGGACCTGGAACTGGCGTAACCTGACACGCGTGTCAGCTTCGATGCCCGTGGTCGACGGCATGGCCTTCGACACCATGGCGCAGTTCACCGCCGTCGCCGGCGACCTGCGCGACCCCTACCCGGCCCTGGTGCGCAAACGCCGGGAGGAACCGGTGCAGGCGACGCTCGCCGCATCCTTCATCGAGGGCCTCGAGGAGATGAGCTACATCGTCCACCGCTACGACGACGTCGTCGCCGTCCTCCGGGACAACGTCACCTACTCCTCGTCGGCCATCCGCGAGCTCATGGCGCCGGTCATGGGCGACTACGTGCTGGTGGGGATGGATGAGCCCGAGCACAAGCGCCTGCGGACCCTGGTCAGTGTGGCGTTCCGCCAGCGCAGCCTGGCCGTCGTGGGAGCCCTTCGCCCAGTCCGTGATCGACGGCTACCTGGACCGCGTCGTTGGCAAGCACGGCGCTGACCGGGGGAGCGCCGAGCTGGTGCGGGAGCTGACCTTCCCCTACCCGATCCAGGTCATCGCCAAGATCCTGGGCGTGCCACCCGACGACACCGGGAGGTTCCACGAGTGGGCGTGGTGGATCATCAACGTGGCGGCCGACCCCGACAAGGGCCTGGCCGCGTCGGCGGCCATGAAGGACTACCTGGCCGAGGTGCTGGAGCTCCGGCGGGCCGATCCGGGCGACGACGTCCTCAGCGATCTCGTCCACGCGGAGCTGGACGGCGAGCAGCTGGGTGACGAGGAGATCTTCTCCTTCATCCGGCTCCTGCTCCCCGCCGGCGCCGAGACCACGTACCGGGCCACCGGCAACCTCCTGTTCGGCCTGCTCGCCAACCCCGATCAGCTCGCCGCCCTCCGCGACGACCGCAGCCTCATGACCCAGGCCGTGGAGGAGGCCATCCGCTGGGAGTCGCCCCTCCTGATCACCGCCCGCACGTCGACGGTCGACGCCGAGGTCGCCGGAACGGTCATCCCCGCCGGCCACCAGGTCGTGGCTCACGTCGGCTCGGCCAACCACGACGAGGCCCGCTGGGACCGCCCGGAGGTGTTCGACATCTTCCGGGACCAGAAGCCCCACGCCGCCTTCGGCTTCGGGCCGCACATGTGCCTGGGCATGCACCTGGCCCGGATGGAGATGCGGGTCGCGGTCGGCACCGTGCTCGACCGACTGCCCGACATCCGCCTCGACCCGGCCGCCGAGGACGTCCACATCCACGGGGAGCGGTTCCGCTCACCGACCTCACTGCCCGTCCTCTTCGGATAGACCGACGGTCATGCAGATCGAGATCATCCAGGAGCGGTGCATGGGCTCGGGCAACTGCCGCGTTCTGGGCGCCCGCCACCTTCGACATCGGCGACGACAACGTGGCCTTCGTGGTCGATCCCGCGGGGGACGCCGAAGAAAAGATCCGGAACGCCGCCGACGGCTGCCCGACCCAGGCCATCGTCCTCACGTGACGCTGGGGGTCAGCGAGGACCACCGGGCGCTGCACGACACCGTCCGCCACTGGGTCGTGGCCCGCGAGGCGCTCCGGTCGGCCCGGGACACCCTCGACGAGCCGACCGACGCCCTTCCGTCGTTCTGGGACGAGTTGGCCGGGATGGGCTGGCTCGGCCTGCACGTCGACGAGGCCTACGGCGGCTCGGGCTACGGGCTGATGGAGTTGGCCGTCGTGCTCGAAGAGCTCGGCCGGGCCTGTGCCCCCGGACCGATCTTGCCGACCGTGCTGGCCGCCGCCGTGATCGACCGGATGGGCGACGACGACGCCCGGGCCGCGTACGTGCCCGGTCTGGTCGACGGCTCGTCGGCGGGGCCGTGGCCTTCACCTCGGACCGGGCCGCCGACGAGTGGACGGCGGTGCTCGGTGCCGTGACGGCCGGCGTGGTCGTCGTGCCCATGGACGACGGCTGGTCGGTGCTCCCTGCCGAGGCCCTGGCGGTCGAGGAGCACAAGAGCCTGGACCCGAGCCGGCGCCTGGCCACGGTCCGCCTCGCCGGCGAGCGCCCGGGTCACCGCCTGGGCGACGAGCCCCGGCCCGGGTTCGTGCGCGACCTGGCCGCCACCCTGCTGGCTGCCGAGTCCATGGGCGGGGCGGCCTGGTGTGGAGGCGCGGCGGCGGCCTACGCCAAGGCCCGCAGCAGTTCGGCCGGCCCATCGGCGTACCAGGCCGTAGGCGCCGCTGTGCGGACATGCTCGGCGCCCTGCGTTGGCTACGACGGGCACGTCGACTCCGGCGACGCGACGAGACGTCGCTGTCGCCATCGCCGTCACCGGCGCCTGGCCGCGACGCCTACGTCACCTCGCCCAGGGGTGTGTCCAGGTCCCCGCGGGCTCGGCTGGACCTGGAGCACGACGTCCACCTCTTCCTGCGGCCGGCCATGGCCACCGTCAACTCCTCGTCGGCGAGAGGTGGCGGCGCTCGCTCGTGGTCGAGCAGGACCAGGGCGGTGCCCGCGGTCCATGACCATCGACCTGCCCCCAAGGCCAAGGACCACCAGGCCCCCATCCTTCCTCGACGACCTCGGCCCAGCCCCGTGACGAGTGGGATGCGATCATCGCCGACGCCGGCTACCTGGTCGATTCGCCGGAGCCGTCGGCCTCGAGCCAACGCCGTGCGCCAGTTGGTGACCGACGAGACTGCCGTGAGGCCCGCGTCCACGCCCACCTGCAAGTCGTGCCTTCCTCCCCACGCTCGTGGCCACGGCGCCAGGCCAGCAGGAGCACTTCATCCGCCGACCCTGCGGCCAATCCTATACTGCCAATGTTCAGCAGCCACGGCGGCTACGACCTCGCGTCGCTCACCACGGCCGAGAAGGTCGTCGGCGGCTGATCGCTCACCGGCAGAAGGTGTGGACGACGATGGCCCACATCGCCGACTGGGGCATGTTCTGGCCCGACCAACCCCGGTGCCGGCGCACCTCGGCGTCACCTGCTTCCGTGCCGACATCACCGACGGCCTCGACATCCGTCCGCTACGAGAGCTGACCGGGGCCGAGATGTTCAACGAGGTCTTCCTCGACGCGGTGTTCGTGCCCGACGATCTCGTCGTAGGCGAGATCGACACCGGCTGGGCAAGCGGCCCGCACCACGCTGGCCAACGAGCATCTCGATGGGCAGCGAGCTCCTCCTCGGCCGGGCGTCGAGGGTCTGCTCGCGCCACGCTGCCGACGGTCCCTCACCGGTCGTCGTCGACCGCGTCGGCCGGCTGCTGGCCGAGCCACGCCCTCGCCGCCCCTCGGCTCGCGCTGGACGCTCCGCGGCCCTCGCGCGGGCCGAGCCGGCCGAGGCCAGCGTCGCGCGCTCCTCAGCGTGCGAGCGCGGACGGCGCGTGCCAGGAGCTGGGCTCGGCCTCCTCGGCCCGCCGGGGCCGTCGACGAAGGCGACGGGCGGCCTGGATCAGGCGGCTACTGGGCAACCGGTGCTTGTCCATCGCCGGCGGCACCAGTGAGATTGCGGCGCAACGTCATCGCCGAACGCCTGCTCGGCCTACCCCAGACCGTGAGCAGGACGACCGGTTCGGCTCGGGTGCTGCGCGGCCGACGATCGCCTTTGACCTGGACGGCGACGCTCGAACTCGGAGGCGGCGATCCAGCGGCCGAACCCGGCGCGCTGATCGCCTGCTCGAGTCCTCGACGGGCTCCACCCCCGTCAGGACGGTACGCACGTCGACGGGGCCCGCTACCTGCTGTTCGTCACCGGCGCCGACATCGGCCAGGTCATCGGCTCCGAGGAACGGCGCGGTCGAAGCGGCCGAGCGGTTCGAGCGGGTCCAGCCCGTGGCCTTCGCCGAAGCCGACGCCGTCCTGGCCCAGCTGGCCCACCGCTTCCGCCTCGCCCTGGTCACCAACAGCCCCGGCCCCACGCGGCGCTGGCGGACATCGGGCTGACCGACCATTTCGACGCCGTGGTCGAATCCCGCCAGTGCGCGGCGCGGGCCGAGGGCTTCTGGCACACAGCCGAGCACCTCGGTCGACCCCGGCGATCTGGTCTACGTCGGTGACAGCTATCGGTGCGACGTCCAGGGCGGCCTGGCCGCCGGTGTCCGTCCCATCTGGGTCGACCGCCGGGCCACCGGGCTGCCGTTCCCGACGGCGTGGTCCGCATCCCCGACCTGGCGGCACTGCCCGCCGTCCTGCCATAGCGTCCGCTTCATGGCGCAGGTACCAACCGTCACCGGAACCATCGACACGGCCGACCTCGGCCCGACCCTGATGCACGAGCACGTCTTCGTGATCAGCCCCGAGATCATCCAGAACTACGGCGACTACTGGGACGCCGAGGAGCGCATCGCCGACGGCGTGGCCAAGCTCAACGACCTGGCCACCCGGGGCATCCGCACCATCGTCGACCCGACGGTCATCGGCCTCGGCCGCTACCTGCCGTGGGTGCAGCGGGTGGCTGAGCAGGTCGACCTGCAGATCGTGACCGCCACCAGGGCTCTACCCCTACAACGACGTGCCCTTCTACTTCCACTATCGGGGCGTGGTGTTCGACACCGACCCCGACCCGATGGTCGGGATGTTCGTGAAGGACATCACCGCGGGCATCGCCGACACCGGGGTGAAGGCGGGGATCATCAAGTGCGCCACCGACCGGGACGGCCTGACCCCCGGTGTCGAGCGGGTCCTCCGGGCCTGTGCCCGCACCCACCGGGAGACCGGTGTCCCCATCACCCCCACACCGACGCCGGCACGTTCCGGGGTCGGGACCAGCAGCGGGTGTTCGAGGAGGAGGGCGTGGACCTCACCCGGGTCGTCATCGGCCACTCGGGTGACTCGAGCCGACCTCGACTACACTACCGCGAGCTGATCGACAAGGGCTCGATGCATCGGCATGGACCGCTTCACGGCATCGACGTGCTCCTGCTCCTTCGACGATCGGTCCAGGTGGTGGCCGACCTGTGCGCCCAGGGGTACGCCGACCGCATGGTCCTGGCCCACGACGCCGCCTGCTACATGGACTGGTTCACGCCCGAGGTCCAGTCGATGATGGCGTCGAACTGGCACTTCAACCACATCTCCGACGATGTCCTGCCCGAGTTGCTGGAGCGGGGCGTGACCCAGGACCAGATCGACCAGATGCTGATCGCCAACCCGCAGCCGGCTCTTCGAGACCACCGGGGCCTACTGAACGTCTGCGGTGGCTGAGGGCCAGGAGACGCACGGCACGGTCGACGGCATCGCCCCACCACGTGAGCTCGGGGCCGGGGCCTCCGAGTGCCTTCTCCCAGCCGATGAGGAGCATGTGGCCGAGGAGGCCGAGGGCCACCTGGTCGTCGAACCAGTCGCCGGTGGCCACCCCGGCCCGCTCGAGGGCGACCCGGTAGGCCTCGATCACCGCCCCCTTCGCCTCGGGTAGGCGGGAGGAGTTCGAGGGCCAGGTAGTGGGCCAGGTCGAAGGCGGGTGGGGCCCGGCCGGGCAGGGCCCAGTCGATCATGACGGTGGCCCCGTCGGGGCGCGAGCCCAGGTTGCCGAGCTTGACGTCCCCGTGGACCAGCGTGTGGGGCCCGGAGGCGAGGGCAGCGAGGAAGGGCCGCGGGTCGTCCTGCAGGGCGAAGAGCTGCTCGGCCATGCCGGGGGCCACCTCCGGGAGCCGCTCCCAGCCGGTGACCGCTAGGCGGGGGATGACGGAGGGTTCCGGGCGGGCCGCCTCGGATCGCATCGCGGCGGGGGTGAACCAGGCGTAGCGCCGCTCGAGGCCCAGCAGGCCGAGGGTGTCGGCCCAGTCCCAGAAGTCGGCGTGCAGCGCGGCCAGGTGATCGACGAACCGGCGGTGCTGGTCGAGGTCGACGGGCGTGTCGCCCCCCGGCACCAGCCAGTCCCCGACGTCGTGCATCAGGATCGCCGACCCCCCGGGTTGGGCGAAGACGTCGACCACCGCCGTGTCGATCACCGGGGGGAGCCACGCCAATGTGCCGGAGGTCCACAACGAGAGGAACCAGGTGCCGTCGTCGCCGGTGACCCGCATGATCCAGTCGTCCGCGGCCCGGATGTGCTTGAGCACGTAGGCCTCGCCGTCGACCACCAGCCGCTCCAGGACCGCGCCGGACTTGCCATCCGGGGTGAGCACCGTCTCGCGTGTCGTCGCCGCGGCCAGCCAGTCCTCCGACGCGTGCACGCCCCCAGTTCACCAGAACGATCTGGTCGCCGCCGCCGCTCTACGATCCCTCCGTGGCTGACGAGGACTGGACCTTTCCCTTCGAGGGCACCCTGCGCGAGGCGTTCCCGGCCCTGCACGAGGCCCAGAGCGCCTGGCTGGCCCAGATCGATTCTCTGCCCGCGCCGGACCGCAGGACCCACGAGCTCATCCGCCTGGTCTGCACGGTGATCCTGCGCAACCCGGAGGGCATCGAGCGCCACGCCCGCCTGGCCGCGGAGATCGGCGCCAGCTGGGACGAGGTCCTCGGGGCGATGATGCTCACCACGCCGGCCTTCGGTGTCCTGCCCGCCGTCGAGGCCATGCCCACAGCACAGCGCGGGTTCGAGTCCGCCGAGCCGCCAGAGGCCGACTGAGGTGACGACCACACCCCGTCCCGACTTCCGCATCCTGCCCCGGCTCCACGACGACAACGAGTTCTTCTGGACCTCCGGGCGCCGACGGGCGGCTGCGCTTCCTGCGCTGCGGCTCGTGCGGGTACTGGATCCACCCGCCGGGTCCGATCTGTCCGGTCTGCCACTCCAACGAGATCGCGCCGGAGGCCGTGGTGGGCACCGCGATCCTGCACACCTACACGGTGAACCAGCAGGCGTGGCTGCCCGGCTTCGACCCGCCGTATGTCGTGGCCATCGTGGAGTTCCCCGAACAGGAGGGCCTGCGCTTCACCACCAACCTCGTGAACTGCGCGCTCGACGACGTCCGCATCGGCATGCCGGTGTCGGTGACCTTCGGTTGGCTCCCCCTCTTCGAGCCCGCATGACCCCACTCCTGGCCCAGGCCCCACCGGACCCGATCACCCGGCCGATCGTGGTCTCGGGCGCAGCCGTGATCATCGTCACCGTGCTGATCCAGGTCGTGCAGGCTCGCCGGCACCCGCGTGGGCTCCCGGAGGACCTGCAGGCCTGGCAGGAGACCAGCGGCCGCCTGCTCGACCAGTGGATCGACGGGGTCGAAGGCGAGTTGCGCACCGGTCGCTGGTTCCCGGACACCGTGACCCCGACCGAGGATCCACTGGGGTTCGCGAGGCCGTCGCCACCTGCCCGGACGGTGGTCTGGCCGAGTTGCTCGGGGAGTTGCGCAGGAAGGCGGAGGCCATGCTCGTCGCCGCCCGTAGGGGAGATCCCGACCGGGCCGAGGGGGCCTCCCCAGCCTACCTCCGAGCCAAGAAGCGGGCCGGCGCCCACTCCACGCGCCCACGGCGACGCCCAAGTAGGTTACGGCGGTGCGGCTGCGCTACTCCGACGAGGAAGAGGCGTTCCGGGCCGAGCTGGTGGCCTGGCTGGAGGAGCACCCGCCGCCCACGCGCCGAGGAGCGGGTCGGCCGCCGCTCGAGCGCCGACCTGCCCGACTGGGCCCGGGAGTGGCAGCGCACGCTGTTCGACGACGGCTGGCTGGTGCCGGGCTGGCCGCCCGAGCTCGGCGGCCGCAACGCCACCGCCGTCCAGCAGATGATCTACTTCGAGGACGTCTGCGGAGCGCGAGATCCCCCGGAGCTACAACCCCCAGGGCCTGGGCATCGTCGCCGCCGTCGCTGCTCGACTACGGCACCGAGGAGCAGAAGCGAGCAGTGGCTCCTGCCCACGCTGCGGGCCGAGATCGCCTGGTCGCTCGGGATGAGCGAGCCCGGGGCCGGCAGCGACCTGGCCGTCCTCAAGACCCGGGCCGTGCTCGACGGCGACCACTTCGTCGTCAACGGCCAGAAGGTGTGGACCTCGGGCGCGCACCACTCCGACTGGTGCATGTGCTTCGTCCGCACCGACCCCGACGTCCCCAAGCACAAGGGCATCAGCGTCCTCATCATCGACATGAAGACGCCGGGCGTCGAGCCCCGGCCGTTCCCCGAGCTGTCCGACCCCGACTACACCGACTTCAACGAGGTCTTCTTCACCGACGTGATCGGGTCCCGGAGGACCACTCCTCGGCGACGCTGAACAGGGCTGGGCGCTCGCCGGGGCTCGCTGGCCCACGAGCGGGCGATGCTCTGGATCGACTACACGCACCAGCCTCCAGCGGCGGTCGACAACCTCGTCGCGCTCGGCGAGCCGCCCGGGTCCCGACGGCCGGCCGCTGCGCGAGGACGCCAAGTTCCGGGACGACGTCGCCCGGCTCCACGTCGACTCCCAGGCCGCCATGCTCATGGGCTACCGCGGGTTTCGCGAAGTTCGCCGACGGCCGGCCCGCGCCCGAGCACTCGCTGCTCAAGCTCTTCGGCTCCGAGACGGAGCGGAGCTCACCTGATCGCGGTCGAGGCCCTGGGCGCCGACGCGCTCGACCAGGACGTCCCGGCCGCGCCGTGAACCGCGACGGCTCGTGGGCCACCTCGTACCTGCGGACCTTCGGCGGCACCATCCCCGGCGGCACCAGCGAGATCCAGCGCAACATCATCGCCGAGCGCGTCCTCGGCCTGCCCGCCGCTGAGCATCGTCATAGAGCGGCGGGGACCGACAACGACGCACCGATCGGGGCGTGGGAACAGCCCGGGCGTCGTCAGGGTGATGCGGTCAGTCGCGCGGGCGCGGGAGGACCTCGGTGGCGAACAGCTCGAGGGTCTCGGGGGTGGCGAAGTCGGTGAACGGGATCGTGAAGAGCTCGACCGCGGTCGACGTCGACTCGCAGGGCGGCCGCCACCTCGTCCGGCGTGCCTGCGACCACCCGCCCCAGGGGCCGAAACGGCGCTCGGCCTGGGCGATGACCTCGTCCCGTGTGGCCGACGACGGGGCCAGGCCGACGGGGCGCTGGAGCGACAGGCGGGCCGAGCCGGTCTTCGGGCGGAGCTCGTGGAGCCGGTCCACGGCGTAGGACGGGCAGTTCCAGAAGTCGGCGTGCTTCGCGACGAGCGGCAGGGTGAGCTGCTCGCCGGCGCCGCCGAGGTGGACCGGTAAGGTTCCGGCGGTCGGTCGGGGTCGGCCGACGGCTCCTCGCAACGTGAAGAACTCCCCGTCGAAGTCGAACTCGTCGCCCGTGAACATGAGGTCCAGGATCTGGAGCGTCTCGTCCAGGCGGCCGGCCCGCTGGCGGTTGGTGGCCTCGCCGAAGCCGAAGCGCTCGATCTCGGCTGGGCACCGAGCCCCAGCCGAGTCCCAGCTCCAGCCGTCCATCGGTGATGACATCGAGGGTGGCGGCCATCTTGGCCAGCAGTGCGGGATGGCGGAACGCGTCGCAGAGCACGAGGTGGCCGAGGTGGATCCGTTCGGTCACCCGGGCCAGGGCGCTGGCCACCGTCCAGCCCTCGAAGCAGTCGTAGCCCGGCCCGGCCGGGGGCGTCAGGTGGTCCATGAACCACACCGAGTGGAAGCCGAGTTCGTCGGCCAGCCGCACGCGGGCCTCGATCGTGGGGAAGTCCATCCGCAACTGCGGGAGGAACAGTCCGACGTCGGCACCCATCTCCCGATCCTGGCAGGTCCGCCGGGCATCTAGGTTCCGGTGGTGACCACACACGGGGTGGAGGGGCGGCGGATCATCGTCACCGGGGCAGGGCAGGGAATCGGGCTGGGGATGGCCCGACACCTGGTGGCCAACGGGGCGTCGGTCACCGTCGCCGAGTGGAAGGAGCACCGGCTGGAGCGGGGGCTGGCGTCCCTCGGCGAGCTCGGTGCGGATGACCGGGTCCTCGGCACGGTCACCGACATCAGCGATCCGGCGAGCGTCGAGGCGATGGTCGCGGCCACCGTCGAGCGCTACGGGGGCGTGGACGGACTCATCAACAACGCCCACACCTTCACCGCGAAGGCCTCGCTGCTGGATGTCGAGGAGCGCGATCTGGACGTCAACCAGTCGACGGTGAAGGGCACCTGGCACGCCATGCGGGCCGTGCACCCGCACATGGCGGCGCAGGGCTGGGGCCGCATCGTGAACTTCGCCTCGGCCGCTGCCATCACGGGCATGGCCGACTACGGCGCCTACAACATGGCCAAGGAGTCCATTCGCGCTCTGACCCGCACCGCGGCGCGCGAGTGGGGGCGGGACGGCATCGTCGTCAACGCCATCGCCCCGGGTGCGGCGTCGCCCCACGGTCAGGACGCGGCGGCCCGGGCCGAGGCCGAGTACCGGGAGTTCCTGAAGGACCATCCGATGGGCCGCCAGGGTGATCCCGAGGACGACATCGGCCCGGTGGCCCTGTTCCTGTGCTCGGACGCCTGCCGCTTCCTCACGGGCCAGACCCTCATGGTCGACGGGGGCGCCTTCCTGTGGGCCTGACGCCCTGGTTCGGCAACGTCATCCTCGGCGTCGTCGACCTCAACGCCACTGCCGAGCGAGTTCGAGCCGTTGGCCTGGATGTCCAAGACGGCGGCACCCACCCGCAGTTCGGCACCCGGAACATGATCGTCCCGCTCGGTCGCAGCTATCTCGAGCTGCTGGCCGTCGAGGACCGGGCGCGGGCCGAACGGTCGCTGTTCGGCCGGACCTTGCTGGCTCGCACCGCGGGCGGCGACCGGCTGGTGCGCTGGTCGATCCGCACGGACCGCATCGACGAGGTGGCGGCTGACCTGGGCATCGAGGTCGACGACCGTTCCCGCCTCCATCCCGACGGGCGCACCTTGCGTTGGCGGTCCGCGGGCATGGCCCCGTCGCTCCTCGACCCCAGCCGCCCCTTCTTCATGCAGTGGCCGGGCCGGGACTGGCCGGGGAACGAGCCGGCCCGGCACACGGCTGAGGTGGGCGAGATCGTCGGCCTCGAGGTGACCGTGCCCGATGGCGACGCGCTCGACCGCTGGACGCTGGGCGCCGGGCTTCCGCTCGTGGTGACCGACGGCCCGCCGGACCTGCTGGCGGTCAGCATCGACGTCGACGGTCGGTCTTGGGGCCTGGGGGCCCAGCGGTGACGTCAGCCGGCTGGACCTGAGCGAGGACGCCCTCGCGTCCTTCGAGGCGATGGCCGCCGCCCCGCCCCCGATGCCTCACCGCTCAACCTGGCGCTGCTCATGCCGGAATTCCCGACCAAGGCCGCGAACCTGGTCCGGAACTTCCGTGAGGAATGGACCCGCCTGGTGCGGGCGGTGGCCACGGCGGTCTGATCAGGGCCTCCAGGGAACTGACTACCGTGTCAGGTTTCTCCGGAGAGCAGGACTGAGGGGACCCGTGCCGATCCACTACACGGACGCCGTCGACCACACCGTGGTCATCACCATCGACCGGCCCGAGGCCAAGAACGCCCTCGACCTGTACCACTTCCGGGACCTGGCAGCGGCCTGGCGCCGATTCGCCGAGGACGACGACGCGTGGGTGGCGGTCATCACCGGTGTCGGCCGCAACTTCATGGCCGGGGCCGACCTGAAGACCTACATCCCCCAGATCACCAAGCTCCACGAGGAGATCAGCAAGGGGGGCGTCGACGAGATCGACGGCTGCAAGCTGCGGGACGGCACCGACGCCGTCCTGCGGGGGACCAAGATCTACAAGCCGATCATCGCGGCGGTGAACGGGCCCTGTGTGGCCGGTGGCATGGAGATGCTGGGCGGGATCGACATCCGCGTCGCCACGACCAATGCCCGCTTCGGCGTGATGGAGCCCAACCGCGGCCTGTTCGCAGGTGGCGGGACCACGGTGCGGCTGCCTCGCCAACTGGCGTTCCCCGCCGCCATGGAGTTCCTGCTGACCGCGGAGGCCTTCCCCGCCGAGCGGGCCCTGGCGCTGGGCCTGCTCAACGAGATCGTCGACGAGGACGACCTGCTGGACAAGGCGAGGGACTGGGCGGCCCGCATCAACGCCAACGGCCCTCTGGCCGTGCGGGCCACCAAGGAGAGCGTCCTGCGGGGCCTGGCCACCGACATGCGGGAGGCCTACAAGATCGAGTCCGAGCTCGGCTCGATGGTGTTCGGCAGCGAAGACGCCAAGGAAGGCCCCAGGGCCTTCGCCGAGAAGCGCTCGCCGAACTGGCAGGGCAAGTAGCCGGACCATGGGCATCGACCCGCGAAGCCCTTGTGTCATCGGGGTGGCGCAGTTCGTGTCGCGCCCCGAGGACGGGCCCTGCCCCGAGCCGCTGGCGATGTGGGGGCAGGTGGTCCGGGACGCCGCCGCGGATGCTCGGGCCGCCGGCGACGTGTTGGGCGCGGTCGGCAGCCTCCAGGTCGTCTACTGCCAGAGCTGGCCCTACGACGACGCGCCGGGGCGCCTGGCGGAGGCGCTCGGCATCGACCCCGCCCACCGCCTCTACTCCGGTATCGGGGGCACGACGCCCCAGGTCCTGGTCAACGACCTCGGCTCGGCCATCCTCGCCGGCGACGTCGACGTCGGTGTGGTGTGCGGGGCCGAGGCCCTCGACACGAAACGTCGGCTGAAGAAGGCGGGGGAGGCGCCCGCTTGGAGCCACCGCGACCCGGACCCACCTCCGTTCCCGTTCGAGGCCCCGTTCCACCCCGCCGAGGTGGCCCACGAGGTCTTCCAGGCCTACCTCACCTTCCCGCTCTGGGATGTCGCCCGGCGGGCCCGTCTCGGCATCGACCCGGTCGCCTACCGGCGGGCCATCGGCGAGCTCATGGCGCCCATGACGCGGGTGGCGGCCGCCAATCCCTACGCCTGGTTCCCGGTCGAGCGCTCGGCCGAGGAACTGGTCCACCCCACCGCCGAGAACCGGATGGTCGGGTATCCGTACACCAAGTACACGGTGTCGATCATGGACGTCGACATGGCGGGGGCCCTCGTCCTGGCCAGCCACGAGGCCGCCGACCGCCTGGGTGTGCCCGCCGAGCAGCGGGTCTACCTGCGGGGGTGGGCCTACGGCTGTGACCCGGTGTACGTGGCCGAGCACGCCGAGCCGTGGCGGTCGCCGGCCATGGCCGAGGTGTACGCCGCCGCGCTGGGCGCGGCGGGCTTCGGGGTCGACGACCTCACCCACCTCGACCTCTATTCGTGCTTCGCCTCGTCGGTCCATCTCGCCCTCGACGCGCTGGGCCTGGCGCCCGCCGACCCGCGGGGCGTCACGGTCACCGGTGGGCTCCCGTTCGCCGGCGGGGCCGGCAGCAACTACCAGACCCACACGATCGCGGCGATGGTCGGCGCCCTCCGAGCCGATCCCGGCTCGGCGGGGCTGGTCACCGGTGTCGGCATGCACCTGACCAAGCACGGGGCCGGCGTCTACAGCACCGAGCCCGGCCCGGTCACGCCGCCCGACCTGGCGGCCCTCCAGGCGAGGCTCGACGCCGCCCACCCGCCGGTGGCGATCACCGCCACGGCCGAGGGACCGGCCACGGTGGTCACCTATTCGGTCGTCCACGGCCGAGACGGTTCCGCGGAGTCCGGGCTCGTGGTGTGCGACCTCCCGGACGGCTTCGCGCCTACGCCCGGGTGGAGGACGCCGACGTCCTGGTCGAGATGGAGGCCACCGAGTGGGTCGGCTCCGAGGTGGGCCTGCACACCGGCGAGGGTGGTCGCAACGGACTCAGCCCGGGGTCCTGAGCGCCTGCTCCTCCCTTGCCGGTCGAAGGTCCCTCTCTGGCGGCGACCTACCGGTCGTTCCGAGCCGGGAACCCCGATGAATGGCGGGGTTGACGAGGCCGCAACCGGAACCGGTGGGTACCGTCGCCCTGTGCAGGAGAAGACGGTGCTGATCACCGGCGGCAACGCCGGCCTCGGCCTCGAGACGGCGGTGGCCCTCGCCGCCCTGGGGGCCTCGGTGACCATCACCGCCCGGGATGCGGCCCGGGGCGAAGCGGCCTGCGCCGAGATCGTCGCGCGCTCCGGGTCCGAGGCCGTCGAGGTCATGGCCCTGGACCTGGCGTCGATGGCGTCCATCCGGACCTTCGCCGCCGCCTTCCTCGACACCCACCCCCGCCTGGACGTCCTGGTGAACAACGCCGGGCTGATCCTGAGCGAGCGGACCGAGACCGAGGACGGCTTCGAGACCACCTTCGGGGTCAACCACCTCGGCCACGTGCTGCTGACCGACCTGCTGCTCGACCGGCTGAAGGCGAGTGCCCCGGCCCGGATCGTGGTGGTGGCCTCCGACGCTCACAAGTTCGCTCTTGACGGCCTGAAGTTCGACGACCTCCAGTGCCACGGGCACTTCTGGTCGTACCGGGTGTACGGGCGGTCGAAGCTGGCCAACATCTACTTCATGCGGGCCCTGGCCGAGCGCCTGGAGGGCACCGGGGTGACGGTCAACGCCGTGCACCCGGGCAGCGTGGCCACCCGGTTCGGCCGCGACGGCGACACCCGGCTGTCCACTGCGGTCACCACCGCCGTGGCCCGCCCGTTCTCCCGGACCCCCGAGGAGGGGGCCCGAACCCAGGTCGTGGTCGCCTCTGATCCCGACCTCGAGGGGGTGTCGGGCACCTACTTCTGCAACTCGAAGCCGGCCGACAAGCGGCTCTCCCGGGTCGCCCGCGACGACGAGGCCGCCGAACGCCTCTGGGCCGTGAGCAGGGAGCTCGTCGGCCTCACCCCCTGACGGGAGGGGCGGCGGGGCTACTGTCCGAGGGGTGAGCGACGCCGGCGATCCCACCCGACTGGAGACGCCGGCGGTCCCCGGCCCGGACCCGGCGGCGACGCCCCCCGAGGGGACACCGGTGACGCCCGGCGGCGAACCCACGGGTGACCTCCACGTTCGCGGTGCCGCCCCAGCCCCCGCCGCCGGGTGGCGGCGACGGCTACGGCGGTGGTGGCGGTGACGGCTCCGGCCCGGGTCCCGAGGGGGGCGACGAGCCGCCCTGGTACAAGGCCACCTCGGTGATCGTCCTCGGCGTGATCATCCTCATCCTGGTGGTGGCGATCGCCCTCGCCCTGGCGTCCGGTGGCGGCGACGACGGGGGTGGCGACGACACCACGACGACCGAGGAGACGACATCGACGACCGGCGCCTCGACCACGTCCAGCTCGACCACCAGCTCCACGACCTCCAGCACGACGACGTCGACCACCACGACGACCACGACGACGACCACCACCACGACCACGACGACGCCGCCGCCCACGACGGTCCCGCCGACGACGGTCTGACGCCGGCTGGACGCAAGGCCTGAACCTGAAATTGCGTTGATTCGTCACGCTCAGCGTGACAAATCAACGCCAGAACGGAGAGGGTCGCGGCCAGGGACGGGTAGGTTCGGCGGCGTCCGTCCCCTGACCCGGAGCGCCATGTCCCCCCGTCGCTGCCTCGCCGTCGCCGTCGTCCTGGCGGCGCTCTCCGGCGGGGCCGCCGCGCGCCGGAGCGGCGGCACCGTCGGCGTCGGAGGCGATTCGCTCCGGGGACACCCTGACGCTGGTGTCGAACCGGCGGGGGGAGGTCACGATCCCGCTGCGGGCGCCGGGCGACCGGGCCATCTGGATGTCTCCCTCCAACCGTGGCACCGACCCTGCGTCCGGAGCCAACCCGACCCGGGCCCGGGTGGCGCCCGTCGATCCGGAGGCCACCGTCCCCCGGCAGGGCCCGTCGACCCGGAGCGTGATCGGCGAGGACGACCGCCGCCTGCTGACGGCCACGACGGTGTACCCCAATCGCTCCATCGCCCACCTGACGATGGACCTCAGCCCCGGTGGGGCCTTCGGCAGCTACCTGTGCACCGGGTTCCTGGTCGACCGCAACACCCTGCTGACCTCGGGGCACTGTGTGCACGAGGGGGGGACCGGTTCGACATCGGACTTCGCCACCAACATGTCCATCACCCTCGGGCGGGGGAGGGGCGGCAACGCCGACGCGGCACCGTACGGGACCTGCCGAGCGGGCGAGCTGCTCACCACACCCCGCTGGATCGACGACGCCGGCGAGGGCCAGGACTACGGGATCGTCCAGCTCACCAACTGCACGGTGCCGAACGTCGGCCGGCGGACGGGCTGGTTCGGTTTCTTCGCCGTGCAGGGCCGCAACCGCCTCGCCTTCACGCCGGCGAACGTGCGGGGCTACCCGGGCCTGCCGCCCCGCGGGCTCAACGGGACCCTGTGGACCCACAACGGTCAGGTCCTCCAGTCGTCGTGGGCCATGGCCTTCTACCGGACCGACACCACGGGCGGGGAGTCGGGCTCCCCGGTGTACCAGCCCGGGCCGGCCCTGGTGCGGAGCCTGCGCCATGGCGATCCACGGGTACGGCGCGGGCCACGGCGTGTTCCCCCACACGACCCTGAACCACGGGCCAAGGATCACGGTGGCCCGGTTCCAGGCCATCCACGAGATCGCCGGAGCCAACGGCTGAGGGCTACAGCCTGATGGCGGGGCCGACGATCTAACCTGACGTCCAGCACGTTCCACGAAAAGGCGGAGGTTCCCATGTCACGGTCCACCAGGCGGGTCGCGGTCGTCGCCGCGCTCGCCACCCTCGCCGGGCTCAGCCTGGTCACGAACGGCAGCCCCGCAGCCAGCCAGGCGCCGGCCGAGCCCAGCCCCCCGACCCTGGAGGCCTACACCCTCCCCGAGGGCTACTCCGTCCCCGCCGTGGAGGCGGGAACCGTCCAGGTCAGCCCGGCCAGCCCGGGCACTGGCGGCGAGAGCCTCAACCCGCAGCAGAACGACGGTGAGGCCGGTGACCCCCTCGAGGCCTTTGCCGCCGAGTCGGTCATCGGCGTCGACGGCCGGCGCCAGATCGGCGACACGACCAACTACCCCGCCCGGGCGATCGGCCAGATCGAGGGCGTAGACGAAGTCGTCGGCAGCTACATCTGCACCGGCTGGCTCATCGACGCCGACTCGATCCTGACTGCGGGGCACTGCGTGTACCCCTCAGCCAACAACCCCGCCACCACGCTCGAATTCTTCCCGGGTCGCAACGGCGAGACCGATTACGGCTCCTGCTTCGGCACCCAGGCGTTCTCGCCCCAGCTCTGGATCGTTGACCAGAACGAGTACAACGACTTCGCCATCGTGAACCTGGACTGCGACATCGGCGACACCGTGGGCTGGTTCGGCTTCTTCAGCCTGGCGGGCAAGACGGCGCTCCGCCACCTGCCGGCCCACGTCCAGGGCTACCCCGGCGACAAGCCGTTCGGGACCATGTGGGGTATGGGGGACCGCATCGAGGCCTCGCAGAAGAAGATGGTCTTCTACGACATCGACACCTTCGGCGGGCAGTCGGGCTCGCCGGTCTACCAGCCGGGTCGCGCCGCGTGCGGCGGGCCCTGCGGCATGGCCATCCACGCCTACGGCAACGCCCACGGGTCCGGTCCCCACGTCCCCTACAACCACGCCCCGCGGATCACCAACCCCCGCTTCGGGCTGATCTGCGACGTGGCGGACGTCGGCTGCTAGTGCCCCGGCGCCTCGTCGCCTTCGCCCTCGCGGCCGGCCTGGTCCTCGTGGCCGCCGGCTGCGGGGGTGACGACGGTGACGAGGTCGGCACCACCGGCGGCACCGAGCCGGTGACCGTCGGTGACCGCCGGTACTGAACCGCTGACCGTCGCCGACGTGGCCGACCTGCCCGACGGCACCACGGTCACCGTGCGCGCCTACGTGTTCCAGCCCGACGAGGGCGCCACGGTGATGTGCGACGTGTTCGGCGAGTCCTACCCCCCGACCTGCGTCGGGCCGACCCTGGTCACCAACGGCCTCGATGTCAACTCGCTGCCGGGGCTGGAGTCGACCGCCGACGGCGACGTCGTGGCCCCCGCCACCTGGACCACCGCCCCGGTCGAGGTCACCGGCACCCTCGCCGACGGCGCCCTGCAGGTCGGCTGACCCGCAACGCCCCTCTCCGTACTGGCGCCTGATTGAGGCGTCATGGCGCCGCAATCAGGCGCCAGAAGCCTCAGGTCACCTCGCCCTCGAGGCGGAAGGTGTTGACGTAGTCGATGCGCAGCGCGGGGTGCCACGCCCAGGCGTCGTACGCCGCGGTCCCCGGTGCTCCGAGCCGTTCCTGCACCAGGGATGTCATGGCCCGGTAGGTCGCCTCCGGGTCATCGGTCGCCATCTCGTACAGGTGGAGGTAGCGGGGCTCGCCGCCGCCCACCTGCTCGTAGGGGGTGATCATCCGGTACCCAGGGACCGCGACCTCGGCGATGTGGCGGATGTGGACGAGATCCCCCCAGTCCCGGAGGTCCTGGGCCTCCTCGGGGGTGCGGGGGCTGATCAGGACCAACAGGAGCCCGTCGACGGTCTCGGGGCCGAGGGTGCCCTGGCCGGGCCGGGGTGTGGCAACGACGTGCAACCCGGTGATCCCTTCCGCAGCCGGCGGCGGGGCGAAGGCCGCGTCCACCTCGTGCACCCCGAGGGTGGCGAACTCTGCGAGGCGCCGGGGCAGGTCATCGCGGTCGGGGCACTGGTTGGACCACCAGGTCGACCGACCGACGCAGGGGAGCCCGGCCACCACCGGCGCCCGCTCCCGGCCGTAGTCGCCGGGTGGGGCGGTGGCCAGCTCCAGGTACAGCGCCCCGGTGCGGCGGTCCTCCACGCCGATGGAACCTACTGCGGGCGCGGAACCTATTCTGCGCTGATGCCCACCGATCCCGCCCTGGCCGACGAGCTCGTCGCCACCGTCCGTGGCTGGGTGGCCAAGGACGTCATCCCTCACGCCTCCGAGTTCGAGCACGCGGATGAGTTCCCCGAGGCCATGGTCCAGCAGATGCGGGAGTTCGGCCTGTTCGGGGCCACCATCCCCGAGGAGCACGGGGGCCTCGACCTCGACGTGCTGACCTACGCCCGTCTGGTCGAGGAGCTGGCCTACGGCTGGATGTCGCTGTCGGGGATCCTGAACACCCACACCATCGTGGTCAACCTGGTCAAGCGGTTCGGCACCGACGAGCAGCGGGCCCAGTGGTTGCCGGGGATGGCGACGGGGGAGATCCGGGGCGCGTTCTCGTTGTCCGAGCCCGACTCCGGTAGCGACTCCCAGGCCCTGCGTACCAAGGCCGTGCCCGACGGTGACGAGTACGTGATCGACGGCACCAAGATGTGGGTGACCAACGGTGAGCGGGCCCAGGTGGTGGCCCTCGCCGCCCGGACCCCCGAGGGCATCACCTGCTTCATCATCGGCAAGGAACCGGGACCCCGGTTCGAGGGCATCTCGGTCAGCCGCAAGATCGACAAGCTGGGCTACAAGGGCCTGGAGACCGTCGAGATGGCCTACGAGGGCCATCGGGTCGGCGCCGACACTGTGCTCGGCGGTCCCGACAACCTCGGCAAGGGCATGCACCAGATCCTCAGCTCGCTCGAGCTGGGCCGGATCAACATCGCGGCACGGGCCGTCGGGGTCGCCCGGGCGGCCTTCGACGCCGCCCTCGCCTACGCCCAGCAGCGGGAAACCTTCGGGGTCCCCATCGCCAAGCACCAGGCCATCCAGTTCAAGCTGGCGGACATGGCCACCAAGCTCAAGGCCTCCCAGCTGCTGGTGCGGGATGCGGCCGAGATCCTGGAGTCGGGGGTGCGGGCCGACGTCGAGGCCGGCATGGCCAAGCTGTTCTGCTCGGAGACGGCGCTGGAGATCGCCACCGAGTGCATGCGCATCCACGGGGGCATGGGGTACACCGCCGAGCTCCCGGTCGAGCGGTACTACCGCGACGCCCCGCTGATGATCATCGGCGAGGGCACGAGTGAGATCCAGAGGGTGGTGATCGCACGGGGCCTGCTGCGGCGGGCCGAGGCCGGCGAGGCCGTCATCTGATGCTGGATCGCCTCTGGCGCTTCCTGACCGGGGCCGACGGTGTCGTGGTGATCAGCCGGCAGGCGGGATGAGCACCTGGTCGATGACGTGGATGACGCCGTTGCTGGCGACGACATCGGCTTGGGTCACCGTCGCGTCGTTGATCATCACCGTCTCGCCGTCCACGGTGATGTCCACCTCGGCGCCGTTCACGGTGGCCACGGACTGACCGTCGAGGCCGACCACATCGGCGGCGGGAACCTCGCCCTCGACCACGTGGTAGGTCAGGATCGACGTGAGGGTCTCGGTGTCGGCGAGGAGTTCCTCCGCGGTGAGGCCGAGGTCGGTCAGGGCGGCCTCGAAAGCGGCATCGGTGGGGGCGAAGACGGTGTAGGGCCCCTCGCCCTGCAGTGTCTCGGTCAGTCCGGCGGCCTCGACTGCGGCGAGCAGGGTGGTGAAGTCGCCGGCGGACGCCGCGGTGGCGACGATGTCGGCCTCAGGAGCGATCGTGGCGCCCGGAGCCGGTTCGGTGGTGGTGGGCGGCAGCGTGGGCACCGTGACCTGGTCGGGGCTGTCGCCGCTGATCGAAGGGGTGGCCGGGGTGTTGTCGCTGCAGGCCGTCAGCCCCATGCCGGTCACGGCGAGAAGGGCGACCAGGGCGCCGAGCACCCGTCGACGGGGGCGCGAGGACGTGAGAACAGGCGAATCCACGCCCGTGGAACTACCACTTCCGGTGGGGTTGACGCCAGACTGACGGCGTGCCCTGGCTCTTCCTCGTCGCCGCCACCGTCGGCCTCCTCTTCACCATCAACGCCTTCCGGCCCGTCCGGCGCAACCGCTGGTTCTTCGGCCAGAGCTTCTTCGCGGCCTGGCTGACCACCGAGCTGGCCGGTCACCACCTGTTCTGGCAGGCGGTGCTCACCGTGTTCTGGATCTCGGTCGGCGGCCTCGCGTCGTGGCCCGGCTGGCTGGCCCTGGCCCTCACCTTCGTGTCCTGGGTGGGGCTCACCATCCTGCTGCGCCAGGGCCATCGGGCGGTGCTCCAGATGCAGGACGCGCTGGGTGACCTCCTGCCGGTCGGTCCCGCACCGAGCGTGCCCTTGAGGCAGGTCGTGCTCCCCGTGCGGTCACAGCGCAAGGGGGTCAAGCGGGAGCGCAACATCGAGTTCGCTCGAGCCGGCGGCCGCGTCCTGCGCCTCGACGTCTACCGGCCCGAGGCGCCCGCCACGGGCCGGCGTCCGGCGATCCTCCAGGTCCACGGCGGCGCCTGGGTCATCGGCGACAAGCGCGAGCAGGGCATCCCCCTCCTCGGTCACCTGGCGGCCAATGGCTGGGTCGGGTTCAACGCCAACTACCGGCTGAGCCCCGCGGCCACGTGGCCCGACCACCTGATCGACCTCAAGCGGGCGGTGGCGTGGATCCGCGAGCACGCCGATGAGTACGACGTGGACCCGGACTTCATCGCCGTGACCGGCGGTTCCGCCGGCGGGCATCTGACCGCCCTGCTGGCGCTCACCGCGGGCGACCCCGCCTACCAGCCCGGCTTCGAGGACGCCGACACCTCGTTCCAGGCCGCCGTCCCGTTCTACGGGGTCTACGACTGGACCAACCGCCTGGGCGCCGCCCACCAGGACATGCTCCGTCTGTTCCTCGAGCCGTGGGTGATGAAGGCCTTCTACGCGGACGAGCCCGAGAAGTTCCGGGCCGCCTCACCGATCGACCAGGTCAACGCCGGCGCCCCGCCGTTCCTCGTGCTCCACGGCGACAAGGACACCCTGGCGCCGGTCGAGGACGCCCGCCTTTTCGTCGAGCGGCTGCGGGAGGTGAGCCACGAGCCCGTGATCTACGGCGAGCTGGTCGGGGCCCACCATGCCTTCGACCTCTTCGTGTCGACCCGGGCGAAGCCGGTCATCGAGTCCGTGGAGCGCTTCCTCACCGCCGTGCACACAGAGGCCCAGGAGGGCGGTCCTGCGGTGCCGGAGGCTGACATCGAGGCCAGCGGGCGAGGCGGCGAGGGCGCCGAGGTCCTCACCCGGTGACAACTCCTCAAGGTCCGGGGGCCCGTGGCCGACGGGACCCTCATGATGTTGCTGCTGGGTACAGCGATCGGGGTCCTCGTGGTGGGCGCCGCGGCCGGCGCCCGTCACCGGGCCCGTAACCGCTGGGTGAGCCCCTACGCCAGCGTGGCGTCGGCCATGCGGGCCGTGACCCGCACCAAGGCCAGCGAGTTCCGGCCGACCGCGGGCCTCGTGGGCCTGAGACCGGCCCCGCGACCCACCGCGCCGAGGTGGTCAACCTCGGTCACGCCCGCGCCCTGCGCCAGACCGTCTGAGCCCGGCCGGCTCCGGCTGGCTCCGACTGGAACGCGTTCCACTACGTTGTCTCCTGCTCCGGGCGATGATGCCCGGACTTCGGAACCCAGGAGATCAAGCATGCGCGGAGCGCTGATGCGCAACACCGGTGACGCGGGCCTCGAGATCGTCGACGGCCTCGAAGCCGGCGAGCCCGGTCCCGGCCAGGTGAAGGTGAAGATCGTGGCGACAGGCGTGTGCCACTCGGACCTGTCGGTCCTGAACGGCACCATTCCCCAGCCGCCGCCGGTGATCCTCGGTCACGAGGGTGCCGGCATCATCACGGCCGTGGGCGAGGGCGTCCCCGGCCTGGCCGAAGGCGACCACGTGATCATCGCCTGGTCCCCGCCCTGCGGGCTGTGTGCGGACTGCGTCGACCGCAAGTCCCCGCACCTGTGCCAGGCCTTCCTGTTCAACATGGCCATCCCCAAGTACACCCTCGATGGGGCCGACATCTACGGCATGGCCGGGGCCGGGACCTGGACCGAGGAAACGGTCATGCCCTGGCAGGCTGCGATCAAGATCGACGACGACGTGCCCTTCGAGGTCGCCTCGCTCATCGGCTGTGCCGTCATGACCGGCGTCGGGGCCGCCATCAACACCGCCAAGGTCGTGCCCGGCTCCTCGGTCGTGGTCTTCGGCTGCGGCGGCGTCGGCATCAGCGTGATCCAGGGGGCCCGGGTCTGCGGCGCCGCCGAGATCGTCGCCGTGGACCTCGTCGACGACAAGCTCGAGACGGCCAAGAGGTTCGGCGCCACCCACGCGGTGAAGCCCGACGATCTGGCCGCGCTGTCCGCCGAGCTGACCGGCGGCGCGGGCTTCGACTACGCCTTCGAGGCCATCGGCAGCCCCGTCACCATGCGGGCCGCCTACGACGCCATCCGCCGAGGCGGCATGGCGGTCATCGTCGGTGTCGGCCGGGCCGAGCAGACCTTCGAGCTCAGCGCCTTCGAGATGTTCTACAGCGAGAAGACGCTCGTCGGCTCGTACTACGGGTCCACCGACGTGCGCTCCGACTTCGCCCGCATCATCCGCCTCTGGCGGGCGGGCAAGCTCGACCTCGAGGGCATGGTCACCCGCACCATCGACCTCGACGACATCAACGACGCCCTCGGTGCCATGGAGCGCGGCGAGGTCGTGCGCCAGGTCATCACGCTCTGATCCCAGGAACCCGTCCGGAACGGACCTGTCCCCCGGGAGCACCAACACCCATGTCCTCTCTGCGGGCCCCGGCCCTGACCGTCGTCGTCGTTCTCCTCCTCGCGGTCGCCGCCGCGTGCGGGGGGACGACGGCGGGTCCGACGCCGAGGACGAGGGCGATCCCGAGGCGTTCTGTGAGCGCCTGCAGGAGCTCGACCAGTCCGGTGACCTGGATCTCGACGACGCTGAGGCGGTCGAGGCCTTCGAGGATCTCGTCGCCCTGGCGCCTGAGGAGATCGACAGCGACGTGAACCGAATCCAGCGCGCGTTCGAGGAGCTGTCCGCGCTAGACGAGGACGATCCGGACGCCTTCGGGGGAGCGTTCGAGATCATCCTCGACCCCCGTCTGGCCAGCTCCCTGGAGGACTTCGCCGGGTACGCCGAGGACGAGTGCGGCCTGGAGGTGGAAGGGCCCGGCGCCCTCGACGACTTCACCGACGATTTCTCCGACGACCTCTCCGACGACTTCTCCGACGACCTCTCCGACGACGTCTCGCCTGCCTCCGACCTGAGGGCGTACCTCGAGGCCGAACATCCCGACTACAGCACGCTCGCGACCGGCATCGGCACCGTCGAGATCGGCGAGGCCTCCGTGCAGGTGACCCTGACCCTGAGCGAGACCACCGACGCGGACACGGCGGTGGCCATCTGCGAGGCCCCGTCGAGTGGGCCGAGGTCGCCGACCTGGAGGAGATCGATCTCGAAGTCGAGGACCCGGAGGACGCGGTCCTGGTCACGGGTGGCCTCGAGGACGGCGGTGAAGCGGCATGATGGGTACCCCGACGTCTCCGAGGAGCTGAGCATGCGCAGTCGTCGTCGACTACGACCTGTGTGAGAGCAACGCCATCTGCATGGGCATCGCCCCCGAGGTCTTCGAGGTGCGCGACGACGACTTCCTCTACGTGCTCGACGAGACGCCGGGCGAGGAGCTGCGGGCCAAGCTCGAGGAGGCGGTCCGTCGCTGCCCGAAGCAGGCCATCAGCATCGCTGAAGACTGAGGCCGGCGCTGGACACCGTCGCCGTCGTCGGCGGCTCGCTGGCCGGCCTGCGGGCCGCCGAGACCCTGCGCGAGCGACGGCTTCGACGGCACCATCGTCGTCGTCGAGGCGAGGACGCAGCCGCCCTACGACCGGCCGCCGCTCTCGAAGCAGGTGCTGGCCGGCGACTGGGACGCCGAGCGACGGTCGCTTGCCCGTCGACGTCGACGGCCTCGAGGTCGACTGGCGAGCGCGGCGCAGCGGGCCACGGGCCTCGACCTGAGTCGAGCGCCGTCTGGCGCTGGCCGACGGCGCGCGCCTCGCCTTCGACGGCCTGGTCATCGCGACGGGCGCCGCGCCCGCGCCACCTGCCGGGCACCGACGGCCTGGCCGGCGTCCACGTCCTGCGCACGCTCGACGACTGCCTCGCCATCCGGGCCGACCTCGACGCCGGCGCCCGGGCGGGTGGTCGTCGTCGGTGCCGGGTTCATCGGCTCCGAGGTCGCGGCCACCTGCCGCGAGCAGGGCCACGAGGTCACCGTGGTCGAGGCCCTGCCCGTGCCGCATGGAGCGGATCGCTGGGCACCGACCTGGGCGTCGCTGACCGCCGACCTGCACCGGGACCACGGCGTCGAGGTCCGCCTCGGGGTCGGGGTCGACGGCCCTCGAGGGCGGCGACCGGGTCGAGCGGGTGCGCCTCACCGACGGCTCGGTCGTCGACGCCGACGTCGTGGTGGTCGGCATCGGCGTGACGCCGGCCACCGGCTGGCTCGAGGGCTCCGGCCTCGCCCTGGACAACGGAGTGGTGTGCGACGAGACGCTGCCTGGCCGCCCCCGGCGTGGTCGCGGCGGGCGACATCGCCCGGTGGCCGAACGCCCGCTTCGGCGAGGTGATGCGGGTCGAGCACTGGGAGAACGCCCTCGAGCAGGGCGCCGCCGCGGCCCGCCGCCTGCTCGCGGGCGACGGCGCCGGCGAGCGCTTCGAGCCGGTGCCGTGGTTCTGGTCCGACCAGTACGACCGCAAGATCCAGCTGGCCGGCCGGTCGGGCCCCGACGACCTGGTCCGCGTCGTGCACGGCACCGTCGACGAGCGGCGGTTCGTCGCCCTCTTCGGCCGGGGCGGCCGAGTCGTCGGTGTGCTCGGGGTGAACCGGCCCCGTCACGTCATGCAGTGGCGGCGGCGCATCCTCGAGGCGATCACCTGGGAGGACGGCCTGGCCCTGGCGGCCGACGAGGAGGCCGCGGCCGGGTGACCGTCACCACAGCGTGCCTCCTGGTGGTGTTCGGCGTCTACGCCGCGGGCAACTGGTGGGCCGTCGAGGCCGGAAACCAGCGGCTGGAGTGGCTGTGCAAGCCGGCGGCCATGGTGGCCCTCATCGGGGCCGCCATCGCCCTGTCACCCGACGACCCGGCCGTGAAGACGGCCTTCGTGATCGGCCTCGTGCTGTCCCTGGCCGGCGACGTGTTCCTGATGCTCCCATCGGACCGTTTCCTGCTCGGGCTCATGTCGTTCTTCGCCGCCCACGTCGCCTACGTCGTGGGGTTCCTGCTGGCCGGTCCGGAGCCGCTCCTGTTGCTCGTCGGCCTGCTGGTCGTCGCCGCCGGGATCGTGCTCGTCGGGCGGCCACTGGTGCTGAGGGTGAGGTCGGGCGACAGCGCCGAGTTCGCCGGCCCGGTGATGGCCTACATGGGCGTCATCTCCGCGATGGTCGTGACCGCCTTCGGCGTGGGCAACGCCTTCGGCGTCGGCGGGGCGCTCAGCTTCTATGCCTCCGACGCCACCCTGGGCTGGAACAAGTTCGTCAGCGAGATCCCCCACGGTCGCCTCGTCGTGATGGTCACCTACCACCTCGGCCAGTTCCTCCTCGTCCTCAGCCTGATCTGACCGGGCCGGGGAGGCGAGCAGTCGCTGTCGGGAGGCTGCGCCGTGGAGCCGGGCAGTGCCGAGGACGTTCGACGACGGCAACGTCGGGGCTGGTGGGCCGCGACCGAAGGCCTCTGAAGGCGAGGTATCGGATCTGCTCGGACGACCCTCTGGTCAGGGCCGCGACCGAGGCCACTCGAGTGTGAGGCACCGATGGTCGAGGCGGCCCGGGGACCAGTGGCCCCAGGCGCCACCTGCGGCCCGGCGCGAGTGCTCGGTCCAACGGATCGCATCCGGCCGGCCCACCCGGCGTACGACCTGGCGGAGCCCGCCCTCGTAGACGACGTAGCCGGTCCAGGTCCCCGGGTGGTCCTTGGGCGAACCGGTCTCGGTGACGACCACGTGGCGATGGCGGCGGGTGACGTGGCGATGGGTGTGGCCGCTCGCGACGAGGACCGCGGGGCTGGCGTCGGCCACGGCGTCGAGGAAGCGGCGGGCGAGCGGGCCGGGCACGCCCGGAGGCCAGAGCGACCGAGAAGGGGAGACGGAGCAGGTGATGGTGCAGGACCACCAGTGCCGGGCGCCCGTCAAGGGCCTCGCCGATGGCGGTCACCGCGTGGTCGAGGCGGGGGCGGTTCACGTCCAGGGTGGTCGAGTCCACCAGAGCGACCCGCAGCCCGGGGAGGTCGACGGTGTGCAGGCGCTCGTCGGGGACGGTCAGACCGAGGCGGGCGAAGGCCTCGGGGTGGTCGACCTCGCGGTAGGGCTTGACCTCGTGGTTGCCCGGGACGGCCTCGGCCGGCAGCCCGGCCTCGGCCAGCACCTTGCCCAGCAGGTCGTACTCGTCGGGGGTGCCCCGGTCGACCATGTCCCCCTTCAGGATCAGCTGCTGGGCCCCCCAGGCCCGGCCCTCGGCCAGGGCGGCGCGGGTGCAGCGGAGGGTGTGGATCTCCTCGACAGGCGCGCGCTCGCGCATCGTGTGGAACAGTCCGAAGTGATCCTGGCCGAGGTGCATGTCCGACAGGGTCATGAAGCGGTAGAGCTCGCGGCCCGGTGGCGGCGCCACGGTGCGAGCCGAGAGGCGGTGTCCACCCGCGACCCACGGTGTACGTCGTGTCCGGGATCAGGCCCACGAGGTCGGCGACACCCGGGCCGCCGTCGGCCTCGATGACGACCTCGGCCACCGACTCGCCGGCATCGGTCATCGCGCGGGCGGTGATCTCGCCGGGCCCCAGGGCCGCCCAACTCAGCTGGACGGCATCGGGCTCGACGGCGAAGACCTGGAGGCGTCGAGCCCGGATCACCCGGTTCCTGTCGGCCCGGTCAGGTGGGCCTGGCAGGCGATCGGCCTCCCGGGCCCGATGAGCCACGTTGACCCGGAGTCGCTCGCGGGCCTGCTGCAGCTGCTTCTCGCCCTGCGGGACGGGGTGGTCGTCCAGCCAGGCCTCGATCCCGTCGGCCAGCTCGGCGTCGTCCATGGCCCGGATCCCCCCGAGCATCCGGGAGATGCTGTTGGACGGGAAGCGGGCGTTGGCCTCGTCCCAGTGCTCGGTGATCCAGGCCCAGGCGTCGGCGCCGCGCTCGCGGTTGGTCAGGGCCCGCCGGATCACGTACGGCGCGTTCTGGGACCGCACCTGGTCGGTCAGGGTCAGGTCCAACGTGCGGGCGAAGAGCTCGGGGTCCTCGAAGTCGGCCAGCAGGTAGAGGTACCGCTGCTCCTCCTGTGGGTCGGCGGCGTCGTGGAAGCGGGTCAGGAAGACCTCGTAGTCGGCCGCGCTCGCCGACGTCGGCCAGGATCGCGGCGGCGGCCGCGGCCAGGGTGGGGTCGACCGAGGTCCGGTCGGCTCAGGTGGGCCCGGTGCAGGTCGGCCGCCCGCTGCCGCACGTCGGGGTCCTCGGCCAGGGTGCCCAGCGCCCCGAAGAGGACGGCCCGCAGCTCGGCGTCGCGGTCGCTCTCGCCCTCGACGGGCAACGGCCCGAGTCGGTCGTAGGCCGGGGCCAGCAGCGTCGCGGCGCGGTGCCGTGAACCGCTCCCGGGCCGGGCCGTCGACGAGGCGCCGCAGCCCGTGGAGGGAGCCGACGAGGCGCTGCCACACGGAGAGGTCGGTCTCGGCGGCGAAGGTCAGGACGATGTCGAGCAGGTCGGTGGCGGGCACCCGGCCGGCGAGGAGCGGCCGCGGCCAGGTCGTCGAGGAACTGGTAGCGCTCGATGGGCTCGAGGACGCTGTGGGCCCGCTCGGCCAACGTGGCCCGCAGGTCGGGGGCGTAGGCCACCCGGTAGAAGCCGGACCCGCCCTGGTTGACCACCACCCAGTCGGCGTCCCCGACCAGCTCGACGTGGGCGTGGTCGCCGTCGAGCAGCACCCGCTCGCTGTGGCTCGCCCACCGTCGGTGCCCCAGGCCACGAGGACCGGCACGGCCCAGCGCGGCGGTCTCGGCCCCCGGCAGGTAGGTGAACCGCTCCTGGGTGAGCGCCAGGCGGTCGCCGTCGCGGGCGGCGCCCACCAGCGGGTAGCCGCCCTGGAAGATCCAGGTGTCCATGATCCGCCGCGTCGGCTCGCCGGTGGCGGCCTCGATGGCGTCCCAGAGGTCGGTGGTCTCGGTGTTGGCGTACCGGTGGGTGTCCAGGTAGCGGCGGATGCCGTCCCGGAAGCGCTCCTCGCCCAGGTACTGCTCGAGCATCCGCACCACGGCGGCGCCCTTCTCGTAGGTGAGGACGTCGAACATGCCCTCGGCGTCATCGGGGGAGGTGACCTCGAACTCGATGGGGCGGGTGGTGTGCAGCGCGTCGGTGTCCAGGGCCTCGGACCGGGACACGCCGAAGCCGACCCAGCGCTCCCAGTCGGGCCGGAAGGCGTCGGTGGTGGCCATCTCCATGAAGGTGGCGAAGGCCTCGTTCAGCCAGATGCCGTTCCACCAGCGCATGGTCACCAGGTCGCCGAACCACATGTGGGCCAGTTCGTGGGCGATCACGTCGACCACGTTCTGCAGGTCGGGCTGGGTGGCCGTCGCCGGGTCGACCAGCAGGAGGACCTCCCGGAAGGTCACGCAGCCGAGGTTCTCCATGGCCCCGAAGGCGAAGTCGGGCACGGCGACGAGGTCGATCTTGTCGCCCGGGTAGGCGATGTCGTACCAGTCGGCCAAGTGGTCGAGGCAGAAGGCCCCGACCTCCAGCGCGTAGCGGGCCAGGTCGCCCTTGCCCGTCGGGTGCACCACGCGGAGGTCGACGCCGCCGGCGGGGACCGGATCGGTCACCTCGAGCGGCCCGATGACGAAGGCCACCAGGTAGGTGGACATGACCATGCTCTCGGCGAAGTGGATCCGGACCGCGCCGTCCTCCAGCTCCTGGCGGGCCACCTCCCGGGTGTTGGCGACGGCCAGCAGGTCGGCGGGCACGTCGAGGGTGACGGCGAAGGTCGCCTTGAGGTCCGGCTCGTCCCAGCACGGGAAGGCCCGGCGGGCGTCGGTGGCCTCGAACTGGGTGGTGGCCAGCACCCGCTCCTCGCCCTTCTCGTCGGTGAAGGTGCTGCGGTAGAAGCCCCGGAGCTGGTCGTTGAGGATGCCGCGGAAGGCCAGGTCGAGGGTGGCCTCACCCGGAGTGAGGGCGTCGTCGAGGTGGAGGTGGAGCCGCTCGGTGGCCTCCTCCAGCTCGATGCGCGGCCGGGTGACGGGTGTCGCCCACGACGACCACGGCCTCGTCGATCTCCAGCTCGATGGCGTTGAGCACGACGGTGTCGGTCGCCTCCTGCACGGTCAGGGCGACGTGGATGGACCCGGAGAAGGTGGCGGCATCGAGGTCGGGGCGCAGGGTCAGCTCGTAGCGGGACGGGATGACCGTCCGCGGCAGACGGAAGGGATCCACAGGGGTGGCGTCGGGCACCCGCCGAGGCTAACCACGGCGGGCTATCCCGCCGGGGCCGGGGTTCGTTAGCCTCATCGGCCTCATGACAGACAAGACCTATGACGTGGTGGGCCTCGGCAGCGCCATCGTCGATGCCATCTCCCACGCCGACGACAGCTTCCTCGACGAGTGGGGGATCGACAAGGGGGCCATGACCCTCATCGACGAGCAGCGGGCCCACCTGCTGTACGACGCCATGGGCCCGGCCTCGGAGACCTCCGGGGGCTCGGCGGCCAACACCGTGGCCGGCGTGGCCTCGTTCGGCGGGACGGCCGCCTTCATCGGCACGGTCCGCGACGATCAGTTGGGGGAGATCTTCCGCCACGACATCCGGGCCAGTGGGGTGGACTTCGACGTCCCCGCCGGCACCGACGGCCCCTCCACCGCCCGCTGCCTGATCCTGGTCACCCCCGACGCGCAGCGCTCGATGAGCACCTACCTGGGCATCTCGTCGCTCGTCGACCCGGCCAACGTGGACGAGGACCTCGTGGCCGCGGCGAAGGTCGTCTACTGCGAGGGCTACCTCTGGGACATGCCCCAGACCATCGAGGCCATCACCAAGGCCTTCGACCGGGCCCGGCAGGCCGGGGGCAAGGTGGCCTTCGCCCTCTCCGACGACTTCTGCGTGGACCGTCACCGGGCCGACTTCCTCGCGCTCGTCGACGAGCGGGTGGACCTCCTGTTCGCCAACGCCGAGGAGATCTGCTCGCTGTACGAGGTCGACCACGTCGAGGACGCCATCGACGCCGTCCGGGGCCACTGCGAGATCGCCGTCGTGACCTGCTCGGCGGACGGCTCGGTCATCGTCACCGCGGACGAGACGATCCGGGTATCCGCCCACCCGACCGATGTGGTGGACACCACCGGCGCCGGGGACCTCTACGCGTCCGGCTTCATCTACGCCTACACCCAGGGCCTCGACCTGGCCACCTGCGGCCGCCTGGGCTCCGCCGCCGCCGCCGAGGTCATCAGCCACCTCGGCGCCCGCCCCCTCGTCGCCCTCACCGAGATCGCCGACGCCGTCCTGGTCTGAGCGGCCGTCGACCGTGCCCCGGGCCGGGCCCGGGAATTAGCCTCGCCGGATGGCCTACACCTGTTTCGACCTCGACGTCGCCGACGGGGTCGCCCACCTCGTCCTGAAGCGGGCCGACGAGCTCAACACGATGACGCCGGAGTTCTGGCGGGAGCTGCCCGAGATCATCAGCCGGCTGAGCGCCTCGGGTGAGGCCCGGGCCGTCGTGCTGTCCTCGACCGGGCGCCACTTCACCGCCGGCATGGACCTGTCGGTGTTCACCGGTGAGTCCTCGCTCCTCGGCTCGGCCCCGCCGGACGCCGAGCTGGGCCGCCAACGCTCCCAGCTCCGGCTGAGCGCGGCGCTGCTGCAGGACAGCTTCACCGCCCTCGAGCGGGCCCGTATGCCGGTCCTGGCCGCCATCCAGGGGGGCTGTGTAGGCGGCGGGGTGGACATGGTGTGTGCCTGTGACTGCCGCTACGCCACCACCGACGCCTTCTTCGTGATCATGGAGACCAACATCGGCATGACCGCGGATGTCGGCACCCTCCAGCGCCTGCCCAGGCTGATCCCCGAGGGCGTGGCCCGGGAGTATGCCTACACCGGCCGTCGGATGAGCGCCCAGCGGGCGGTCGAGGTCGGGCTGGTCAACCAGCTCTTCGACACCCAGGAGGACCTGGTGGCCGGCGTCCTGGAGATCGCCGCGGAGATCGCGGCCCAGAGCCCGCTGGCGGTCTGGGGCACCAAGGAGATGGTCAACTACGCCCGCGACCACTCCGTCGCCGACGGCCTGAACTACGTCGCCACCTGGCAGACCGGCATGTTCCAGGGGGCCGACATGATGGAGGCGTTCGCCGCCCAGGCGGAGAAGCGGGACCCCGACTACCAGGACCTGCTCCCCGAACCCGGCTTCGACTAGCGACGGCGCCACCACCTGCGCAGGAGCCGCTGCCCAGCGGCGCTTCAACTCTGCTGGGACCGGCCCCGGTCGACCACGGCCTGGCGGCGCTTCGCGATCTCGTCGGGATCCCACCGGTTCCCGGGCCACGCCGCGGCCCGACGCCCTTCGATCTGCCACCCCTCGCTGACCGTGGTGGCCACGACCTCGCGGTAGGTGCCGAGGATCTGGCGCACCGCCCGCCTGGTCGTTGGAGACGATGTCCGCAGCCAGGTCGGCGCAGAAGGCGAGCAGCTCGTCGTGGGGCACCACGTGGTTCACCAGGCCCCAGTCGAGGGCCTGCTCGGCGTCGACGTAGTTGCCGGTGGTGCTCATCTCGCGGGCCCGGCGCACCCCGATGGCCTGGGGCAGCAGCACGGTGAGGCCCCACCCGGGCATGACCCCGACCCGGGCGTGGGTGTCGGCGAAGCGGGCGCGGTCCGAGGCGATCAGGAAGTCGCAGCCCAGGGCCACCTCGAGGCCGCCGGTCACCGCCACGCCGTTGACGGCGCCGATGAGCGGCTTGGTGTGCGGCGGGAACGGGCCCTGGCGGGACTCGACCACGGCGCCGATGGCGTCGGAGGCGTCGCCCTGTCCGCCGGCCGCCGCCTCCTTCAGGTCCACGCCGGCGCTGAAGGCCGGGTCGGTGCCGGTGAGGATCATCACGTCGACGGCGTCGTCGGCCTCGGCCTCGAGGATGTGCCGGGGCAGGAGGCGGAGGACCTCGGTGTTGAGGGCGTTGCGGGCCTCGGGGCGGTCGAGGGTGATGGTGGCGACCCGGTCGGCGACCTCGTAGCGGACGGCGTCGCCCATCTCAGCCGTCGCCCTCGGCGGGTAGGTAGGCCAGTTGCAGGTCGCCGAGGCGGACCAGGGTGCCGGCGATCCAACCGCCCATCGCCGAGAAGTCCTCGTCGAGGGCCGAGCCGTCCTCCAGCGTCTTGTTGTCGAGCAGGTAGAGGCCCTCGTAGCTGACCTCGATGGCCCACTGCCGGTCGTCCAGGTCGCGGGCGTAGAGCACCTCGAGGGTCGGAGCCGACCGCTCCAGGGGCAGGGAGCCGATGGCGGGGCTCTCCTGGGGCAGCACGTCGAGGATGGCCTTCGGGTCGGGCTCGGCCGAGAGGCGCTGGATGCGCAGGACGATCTCGATCTGGATGGTCGGGCCCTCGTCGAACTCCTCGCCGATGTACCAGGAGCGGTAGGCGGTCTGGGCCCACGTCGGCCACTCGAGGGTGATGTCGGCCCGGACCCGGGGCGGGAGGCCCTCGCCGGGCAGGCCGTAGCTGGTCTGCCAGGTCAGGTCGCCGAGCAGCACGTCGGCCTGGAAGCGCTCCTCGAAGGCCTGGCGTTCGAGCAGGTTGTTCTCGAAGACATCCCGCAGGGCGCCGATGGCGTCGGTGAAGACGTGGTCGAGCACGGCGCCACCCTACGGCGGGGACGGGCGGGGTGGCGGCGGGGAGAGGAAGGCGACGGGCACCGGCACGCCGACCGCCTCGTGGCGGAGAGTGGCGATGCGCCGGCCGGGTTGGACGGCGTCGGTCACCGGGCCAAGACGGTCGCCCAGGAGGGCGGCGGCCGCGTCGATGTCGGCCACGGTCAGGGCGAGGCCCCAGAAGGCAGCCGGGCCGGGCTCGGCGCCCCCGGGCCGGCCGATCAGCTCGAGGATCACCTCACCGATGCGGAAGAAGCGCTGCTCCACGCGGCCCGCGTCGCGGACCCGGCGGAGGTCGATGCCGACCGCGGCGAGGGCCTCGGTGGTCCGGTCGAGGTCGGGCGAGGCCACGACGAGGTGGTCGATCGCCGTCGTGGTGTTCGGATGGGCAGCGGGAGCCGGGGCCGGTGGACGGCCGGGGTGCAGCGTGAGCAGCCCGTCGATGACGCCGTCGTCGACACCGGTGAGCGACCAGGCCACGATCCCGTCGACCCCGGGCGTGTCGGCGGTCCGGATCCGTACCGACCCGAGCTGGAGCCCGTCGTCGTCGACGGCGAAGCCCGCGGCAGACCACGCCGCCAGGTCGCCACTCACGGTGAGCGCGGCCAGGGCGCGGGCGTCAGGCGCCATCGAGCAGCTCCGGGTGGGAGCGCAGCCAGTCGGCAGCCCCGGCGCGGGCGTCGACCTCAGCGGGAATGGCCAGGTACGCCTGGCGGTGGCTTCGGAGGCGGAGCAGGTTGCGGGCGTAGTCGGCCAGGTATCGGGTGAGGAAGCGGACCCGGCCCCGGTCCGCGTACTGGGCCACATGCACCAGCTCGTGGGCGACGAGCTTGCGGTTGTCCTCGTGGCCCCGGCGCAGGAGGACCTGATGGCCGAGGGTCATCCCGCTGGAGCCGGGCGGCAGGGCGCGCACCCGGTGGATGCGGGCCCGCACGGCCACGGCGCGGGGAACGTGGTCATACGCCTCGACCTCGGTCTGACTGAGCCAACGTCCCACGTCCGCCATGGTCGCGCGACGATGGCGTCATGGCCGATCCCGACGAACCGTTTGCCCTCGCTGTCGCCGCGGCCGATGCCTTCGCCGCCGAGGTCGGGGTCACCGCCCACGACGTGGCGCTCGTGCTCGGCTCGGGGTGGGGGCCGGCGGCCGACCGCATCGGGACGACGGTGGGCGAGGTCAGGGCCAGCGACCTGCCGGGATTTCCCCGGTCCACGGTGGCCGGCCACGGCGGGACGATCCGTTCCCTCGACGCCGACGGCACGGCCGTGATGGCCTACTTCGGCCGGGTCCACGGCTACGAGGGCAACCCCGTGTCGGCCGTGGTCCACAACGTGCGCACGGCGGCCTCCGCAGGGTGTCGGACGATCATCCTGACCAACGCCGCCGGCTCCCTCCGCGAGGAGTGGCAGCCGGGCCGGGCCGTGCTCATCGCCGACCACATCAACCTCACCGGCCACTCGCCCCTGGCCGGTCCCGAGGCCCCTGAGCCCTACGGGCCCCGCTTCTGTGACCTGACCGAGGCCTGGTCGCCTCGACTCCGGCACCTGGCCCGAGAGCTGGATCCCGACCTGCCCGAGGGGGTGTACGCCGGCCTCAACGGTCCCCAGTACGAGACCCCGGCCGAGATCCGCATGCTGGCGACCATGGGCGCCGACCTCGTGGGGATGTCGACCGTGCTCGAGTGCATCGCCGCCCGCCATGCCCGCCTCGAGGTCCTGGGCCTCTCCCTGGTCACGAACCTCGCTGCCGGGCTCGCCCCCGCCCCTCTCGACCACACCGAGGTCCTCGCCTCCGGCGCCGACGCGGGTGAACGCCTGGGGGGGCTGTTGGCCCAACTGGTCCGCCGCCTCTGACCGAAACCGACGCAGGGACGGGGCGTGGGGTCGGGCGGCCGGTCGTCGGCGGCAGCCGGGCGGGTCGGGCCGGGGAACCGATGCAGGGCGTGGGGGCGTGGGGTCGGGTTGCGGGTCCTCGGGGGCACTCGAGCCAGTGCCCGCCCAGAATCTCACACAGGGTGGCCCTAAGCCGTCACGCAGCAGATCCCGAGGCAATACCTGTCGGAATCCGACACGTATTGCCTCGAGACAGGCGTCCGGACGCAGGGGCCGTTGCTAGCCGACTTGGCCACGGAGCGTGAGAATCGAGGCCGAGGCACCGACGACCCCAGCCTGACGCCCTGGCCCCCGTGATTGCGTCGGTTTGCCCGGTGGGGAGGTGGGAGGGCGCCGACGACCGACCGTGGGAGCGCCCGGCCCCGGTCCTCGCCTCGGGTTCTCTCGGTCAGTACGCCGTGGTTCGGCACCGGTGGCGCTTCTCCGCTTTGGCCTCGGGGCGGCTGCCGCGGTGCCAGAGGGCCATGTCGACCTGGCCGGCGGTGGCGTCGGTGAGGCCGACGTCGTGGAGTGCGGCCACCACCTGCTCGACGGCGTGGACGGCGACGGCTCGGATCTCCACCTCCTCGACCGAGTCGTGCTCCAGGAGCTCGTCGGCCTCGATGCGGGCCAGGAGGGCGTCGTCGTAGGCCAGCACGCCGGCCAGGCGCAGGACGTGGGGGACCAGGTTGTCGGCGAACATGGTCAGCCGGTCGAGGTCGTCGAAGCGACCGGGACCCTCGCCGCCGAAGGCCAAGCGACAGGTCCACCGCGGTGATCTGGGCCCGCTTGAACAGGGGGATCCGCTCACCGTCGTGGGGGCTGACGTCGCGGTACATCCGGTGCTCCCAGGCCAGGAGCTCGACCAGGCGGTCCGCGGCGTGGCCCGCGGCGGCGACCAGGTCGAGCGCCGAGCCGAAGCCGCTCGATGACCTCGCCGAGGCGGGACCAGGACGCGGCGAACAGGTCCATCAGGTCGGCCACCGGGCCCTCGGGGTCCTGGCCGAAGACCTCGGCGCACCACGGCCCGGTGGCCGACCGCATCTCGGCGAGGTCCACCCCGCCTCGGTCCCGGAGGGCCCCGGCGATCGTGTGGTACCCGGACCGGCCCGGGGCCTTGTCCAGGACCGGGAACCAGCCCGAGCCGAAGTTCACGGCGTCGAGCGCCAGGACGAAGCGGGCCCGGTCCTCGTCGGTGTCGCCCATGGCGTGGTGAGCCGGGTCCTCGGGGTCGGTGCCCAGGCCCTCCGCCGCCAGGTCGGCGGCCAGCGCCGGGACGGCCCCGGGCACGAGGCGCACGTGGTGGGATCGGGCGGCGACGCGGGCGCAGCCCTCTCGGATCTCCTCCAGCACCGCCCGTAGGGTACGGACCTGTGTCAGCCGAAGCGGAAGCACCGCGGGCCCACCCGGCCGAGGCCCTCTTCGACCGCCGCCCCCTGGTCTTCACGGCCCACGCCGCCGAGTCGGCCTATCTGCGCGAGCGGATCTGTGCGTTCGTCCTCGACCGGGGCGCCGTGCCGGTCAACCCTTGGATGATGGGCGGGTACTTCCTGTACGGCCTGGTCGACAAGGACCTCGTCCGGGCGGCCAACAACAACCTGCTCCTGCGCAGCGACGAGCTGTGGGTCTTCGGCCCGACCTCTGACGGCGTGGACGTGGAGGTGGCCTGGGCCGAGGCCAACGTCGTCCCGGTCCGTTGGTTCGACCTGGACCACTACGGCGAGGCGATCACCGAGCGAGAGGATCGACCGGCATGAGCGTCGCCGACACCGCCGAGGCCTGGTGGGCGATCGACCCCGACGCCGACACCCGGGCCGAGCTGCGGGCGCTGCTGGAGGCGGGCGACGAGGACGAGCTGACCCGCCGCTTCGCCGGCCGGCTGGCCTTCGGCACGGCGGGCCTGCGGGCGCCGTTGGGCGCTGGGCCGCTGCGCATGAACCGGGTCGTGGTCCGTCAGGCCACGGCCGGGCTGGTGCGGTACCTGCCCGACGGGGCGACCGTCGCGGTCGGCTACGACGCCCGCCACAAGTCTGACGTGTTCGCCCAGGACGTGGCGGCGGTGGTCGCCGCCGCCGGTGGTCGGGCCCTGCTCCTGCCCCTCCCGCTGCCCACGCCGGTGCTGGCGTTCGCCGTGCGCCATCTGGCGGCCGATGCCGGGGTCATGGTCACCGCCAGCCACAACCCGCCGGCGGACAACGGCTACAAGGTCTACCTGGGCGACGGGGCCCAGATCGTCCCGCCCGTAGATGCCGAGATCGCGGCCGCCATCGACGCCGTGGCCGCCGAGGGCCCGGTCGAGGTGGCCGGCGCCGACGATCCCCGCATCGAGGTCCTCGACGCCACCGTGCTGAGCGCCTACCTGGATGCTCTCCTCGCGGGGAGCCTGGTGGACGCCCGCGCCGTCGCTGTCGTGTACACGGCCATGCACGGGGTGGGGCGGGATGTGCTGCTGGCCGCCTTCGGTCGGGCCGGGTTCCCAGCGCCGAACGTGGTGCCCGAGCAGGGCAACCCCGATCCCGACTTCCCGACTGTGTCCTTCCCCAACCCCGAGGAGCCCGGTGCTCTCGACCTGTCGCTGGCCCGGGCCCGGGCGGCGGGGGCCGACGTGGTCCTGGCCAACGACCCCGACGCCGACCGCCTCGGGGTGGCGGTGCCCACCGAGGACGGCAGCGACTGGCGGTCCCTCACGGGCGACGAGATCGGTGTCCTGCTCGCCGACCACGTCCTGCGCCACACCGACGGTGACGACCGGCTCGTGGTGACCACGGTCGTGTCCTCCCGCCTGTTCGGGCGGATGGCCGTGGCCCACGGCGTCCACTACGCCGAGACCCTGACGGGCTTCAAGTGGATCGCCCGACCGGCCCTGACCCACCCCGAGTGGCGCTTCGTGTTCGGCTACGAGGAGGCCCTCGGCTACCTCGTGGGTGACGCCGTGCTCGACAAGGACGGCATCGGCGCCGCGCTGGCCTTCGCCGGCCTGGTCGCCGACCTGAAGGCCCGGGGCCAGACCGTCCACCACCGCCTGGCCGCCTTGGCCGAGGAGCACGGCCTGCACGCCACCCGGCCACTCACCCTGCGCTTCGAGGGCGACGACGGCCTGGCCCGGATCGCCGCGGCCATGGACCGCGGTCGCGGGCCGACCCGCCGACGACCCTGGCCGGCCACGCCGTCGAGTCCCTCCGGGACCTCCTCGAGGATCCCGACCTGCCCACCACTGACGCCCTGATGCTCGGGCTCGCCGGCGGGTCCCGGGTGGTCATGCGCCCCAGCGGCACCGAGCCCAAGCTGAAGTGCTACCTCGAGGTGGTCGAGCTGGTCGCCGGGGACCTCCCCGCCGCCCGCACGCGGGCCGACGCCGCCCTCACCGCCCTCGTCACCGACCTCGACACCCGCCTGCGCTCCTGACCCGATCGGTTCTGGGTGATGGGGATGTCGCGGACGGCACCACGCGTCACCCAGAACGACGGTGAGGGCGGGATCGGGGTAGACCTGAGGGATGGACGCGCTGGTGGTGGTCGGAAGCGACGAGCCCGCCGAGCACCTGGTGGCCCGGGCCCGGCGGCGGATCGATGTCGACCCTGGCGGCGACATCGCCGGCCTCGTGGCCGATCTGCGCTCGCACCGTCCCCGGCGGGTGGGGGTGACCGGTGGCCCCACTGGCCTCGAGGTCGCCGTCGCCCTCCATGACGCCGGGCTGCCCGTGATCCTCTACCGCGACGACCCAGTGCACGAGGCCGACCCCCGGACGCTGCGGGTCCTGCCCGCCTCCGACCCCGGGCCGCCGATGGAGGTGGCCGATCGTCTGGAGGACCTGGTGGGGGATACCCCGCTGGTCCGCCTCGACCGCGTCGGCCACGACCTGGACTGCCACTTCCTGGCCAAGCTCGAGTTGCTGAACCCGGGCGGCAGCGTCAAGGACCGACCGGCACTGGCCATGATCGACGCCGCCGAGCGGGACGGCCTGCTCCAGCCAGGGGGGACCATCGTCGAGCCCACCTCGGGCAACACCGGTGTCGGCCTGGCCCTCGTCGCGGCCCGGCGGGGCTACCACTGCGTCTTCGTCATGCCCGACAAGATGAGCCCGGAGAAGATGGACCTCCTGCGGGCCTACGGGGCCGAGGTCGTGGTCTGCCCCACGGCGGTGGCCCCTGACCACCCGGACTCCTACTACTCCGTGGCCAAGCGCATAGCGGCCGAGCGTTCGGGTGGCTACTCGCCCAGCCAGTACTGGAACCCCGAGAACCCTGCGGCCCACGAGCGCACGACCGGCCCCGAGCTCTGGCGCCAGACCGCCGGCCGGATCACCCACTTCGTGGCCGGCATCGGCACAGGCGGGACCATCAGCGGCATCGGCCGGTACCTGAAGGCCCAGAACCCCGACATCCGCATCATCGGGGCCGACCCGGTGGGCTCGGTGTACTCCGGCGGCACCGGCCGCCCGTACATGGTCGAGGGCATCGGTGAGGACTTCTGGCCCGGCACCTACGACGGGTCGGTGGTGGATGAGGTGGTCGAGGTCAGCGACCGGGACTCGTTCCTCACCGCCCGGGCTGTGACCCGCACCGAGGGTCTGCTGGTGGGTGGCTCCACGGGCACCGCGGTCTGGGCCGCCCTCCACGTCGGCCGTTCGCTGCCGCCCGACGCGGTCATGGTCGTCCTCGTCCCCGACAGCGGCCGGGGGTACCTGTCCAAGATCTACAACGAGGACTGGATGGCCGACTTCGGCTTCCTCCGGGTGGGGGAGCACGCCGCGGGCGACGTGCTCGGCCGCAAGCGGGCGGACCTGCCCGCCCTGGTCCACGTCCACCCGGACGAGACCGTGCGCACGGCCATCGAGATCCTGCGGGAGTACGACGTGTCCCAGCTCCCGGTCGTTCAGGCTGAGCCACCCGTCGTGCTGGGCGAGATGGTGGGGGCCGTGCGGGACGTGGCCCTGATGGACGCCGCCTTCCGGGACTCGAGTGTGCTGGATCGCACGGTGGCCGACGTGATGGAGCCGAAGCTGCCCACCGTCGGCGCCGGCCAGCCGGTGGACGACGTGGTCGCCCTGCTGGAGGAGGCGCCGGCGGTGATGGTGCTCGACGCAGGCCACCCCGTCGGGGTCCTCACCCGCTCCGACGTGCTCGACTTCATCGCCGGCTCACGGGCCCGCCCGTGACCGCCACCCTCATCGTTCTGGTCCCAGCAATGTTCACCAGGGCGCGCGTTGCTGGGACCAGAACGGGTGGGGAGGCTCGGGGATGAGCGACGACCAGGGGTTCGAGACCCGTGCCATCCACGCCGGCCAGGATCCGGACCCGGCCACGGGAGCCGTGGTCCCACCGATCCACCTGGCCACGACGTTCGCCCAGCACGAGCCGGGCAAGGCCACCTTCGAGTACTCCCGCTCCGACAATCCGACTCGACGGGTGTTGGAGGACGCCGTGGCCAGCCTCGAAGGGGCGGGCCACGCCTTCGCCTTCGCCAGTGGCATGGCCGCCGAGGACGCCGTCCTGCGCGCCCTGCGCCCCGGTGACCACCTGATCGTCCCGAACGACGCCTACGGCGGCACCTGGCGGCTGATCGACAAGGTCTACGGCCCGATGGGCATCACCCACACGGCCGTCGCCCTGTCCGACGTCGACGCCGTGGCCGCCGCCTGGCAGCCCGAGACCACGTTGGTCTGGGTCGAGACCCCGTCCAATCCCCTCCTGTCCATCGCCGACATCGGCGCCCTCTCCGGCTTGGCTCACGAGCGGGGCGGCCGATGCGTGGTGGACAACACGTTCGCCACGCCCGTTCCTCCAGCGCCCGCTGGAGCACGGGGCCGACGCCGTCGTGCACTCGACCACCAAGTACCTGGGTGGCCATTCCGACGTCGTCGGGGGGCTGGTCGCCGTGAACGACGACGAGTGGGCCGAGCAGCTCTTCTTCATCCGCAACGCCACCGGCGCGGTGTCGTCGCCGTTCAGCGACTTCCTCGTCCTGCGGGGCCTGAAGACCCTGGCCGTGCGCATGGAGCGTCACTGCCGGGCGGCCCACGACGTCGCCCGCTTCCTGCTCGACCACCCCCGGGTGCGGGAGGTGCGGTGGCCGGGCCTGGCCACCCACCCCGGCTACGAGGTGGCGCACCGCCAGATGCGCGACTTCGGGGGCATGGTCAGCTTCGTGGTCGCCGGCGGCTCCGAGGCCGCGGCCGAGGTCGTCGCCCGCACGCAGCTCTTCACCCTGGCCGAATCCCTCGGCGCGGTCGAGTCCCTCATCGAGCAGCCCTCGGTCATGACCCACCTTTCCGTGGCGGGAAGCCCCCTCGCGGTCGACCCGGCGCTGATCCGCCTGTCCGTGGGCCTCGAGACGATCGCCGACCTCGTCGCCGACCTCGACCAGGCCCTGGTGGGCTGAGCCCGGCTACTGGACGCCGAACTGGCGGTCGCCCGCGTCGCCGAGGCCGGGGACGATGAAGCCGACGTCGTTGAGGCACTCGTCGATCGAGGCGGTGACGACCTGGGCGTCGGGGTAGCGCTCGCCGAAGTGGGCGATGCCCTCGGGGGCGGCCAGCACGCAGACCACGATGATCGACCCGGGATTGGAGCGCTCCACGATCTCGACGGTGTGGACCAGGGAGCCTCCCGTGGCCAGCATCGGGTCGAGGATGATCGCGGGCCTCCCGTCGAGGGCTTCGGGCACGGTGGTCATGTACTCCTCGGCGTCGAGAGACTCCTCGTTGCGTCGCAGTCCGACGAAACCGACCTCGGCGGTGGGCAGCATCGTGAAGGCGCCGTCGAGCATCCCCAGCCCGGCCCGCAGGACGGGGACGATGAGAGGGACGGGATCGATCCGGGTGCCGTTGGCCGCGAGCCAGTGGGGTCTGGACCTCGAACGACGTGGTCGCCAGGTTCCGGGTGGCCTCGTAGACGAGCAGCCATGAGAGCTCGGACAGGGCCTTGCGGAAGTCGACACGAGGCGTGCGCTCGTCGCGCATGGTGGTCAGGCGCTCGGCGGCGAGGGGGTGGTCGACGATGTGGGTCTGCACGCCAGAATCATGGCCCAGAGCGCGCTGGTACGGTCCGAAGTGTGACATCCGCCGAGCTCGCGCCCGTCGAGCGCCTGACCATCCCGCCCGTCGGCGGGGTGAGCGTCCGGGTCACGCCCGTGGACGCCGTGGGACTCGAGGCCCGGGCGGGTTCGCTGACCGCGCGGTCGATCAAGCGGGAGACCAAGGCCGCCGCCCTCGACCTGGCCATCCGGTGCTGTGACCTCACCACCCTGGAGGGGGCCGACACGCCGGGCAAGGTCAACGCCCTGTGCGCCAAAGCCATCCACCCGGACCCGACCGACCCGTCGGTGCCGTCGGTGGCCGCGATCTGCGTCTACCCGTCGATGGTGCGGTGGCGGCCGAGGCGCTGGCCGGCTCGGGCGTGCTGGTGGCCAGCGTGGCGGGAGCCTTTCCGTCGGGGCTCGGGCCCGATCGAGACCCGCAGTGGACGAGATCCGCCGGGCCGTGGCCGCCGGCGCCGACGAGATCGACATGGTGCTGAACCGCTCGGCCTTCCTGTCCGGCGACTTCGCCACGGCCTTCGACGACATCGTGGCCTCCAAGGAGGCCTCCGGCTCGGCCCACCTCAAGGTCATCCTGGAGACCGGCGAGCTGGGGACCTATGACCAGGTGCGCCGGGCCTCGATGCTGGCGATGGCCGCCGGGGCCGACGTCATCAAGACCTCGACGGGCAAGATCGGCTCGGCGGCCACCCCGCCCGTCGCCCTGTGCATGGCCGAGGCCATCCGGGACTTCCGGGAGCAGACCGGCCGGGTCGTCGGCCTCAAGCTGGCCGGTGGCATCCGCACCGGCCAAGCAGTCCTGGCAGTACCTGGTGATCGTGGGCGAGACCCTCGGCCCGGAGTGGCTGCGGCCCGACCGCTTCCGCCTCGGGCGCCTCCAGCCTGCTCAACGACCTGCTCATGCAGCGGCGCTGGCTGGCCACCGGCCGCTACCAGCGTCCCGACGACTTCACGATCGACTGAGGCCCCGCCGATGACCGACCTGACCCAGCCCGGCGAGTTCACCCTCGAGTACGCCTCGGCCCCCGAGTCGACCGCCATCGTGTCCCTGCGGGAGACCTACGGCCTGTTCATCGGCGGCGAGTGGGTCGAGCCCCGCTCCGGCAACCACTTTCCGACGATCAACCCGGCCACCGAGGAGCACCTGGCGACCGTGGCCGAGGCCGGCGCCGACGACGTCGACCTCGCCGTGACAGCCGCCCGGCAGGCCTGGGAGTCCGGTTGGCGGGACCTGCCGGGTCGAGGAGCGGGCCAAGTACCTCTACCGCATCGCCCGGCTCCTGCAGGAGCGCTCCCGGGAGTTCGCCGTCCTCGAGACCCTCGACGGGGGCAAGCCCATCAAGGAGTCCCGCGACGTCGACCTGCCGCTGGCCGCCGCCCACTTCTTCCACTACGCGGGCTGGGCCGACAAGCTCGACTACGCCTTCGCCGGCCGGCGGGCCAAGCCGCTCGGCGTCGCCGGCCAGATCATCCCGTGGAACTTCCCGATGCTCATGGCGTCCTGGAAGCTGGCCCCGGCGCTGGCCACGGGCAACACCGTCGTGCTCAAGCCGGCCGAGACGACACCGCTGACAGCGCTCCTGCTGGCCGAGGTCCTGCAGGACGCCGACCTGCCGCCGGGCGTGGTCAACATCGTCACCGGCGCCGGGGCGACGGGCGCGGCGCTGGTCGGCCATCCGGGGATCGACAAGGTCGCCTTCACCGGCTCCACCGAGGTCGGCAAGCGCATCCAGACCGAGCTGGCGGGCTCGGGCAAGCGCCTCACGCTGGAGCTGGGCGGGCAAGGCGGCCAACATCGTCTTCGAGGACGCCGCCCTGGACCAGGCCGTCGAGGGCATCGTCAACGGCATCTGGTTCAACCAGGGCCACGTCTGCTGCGCCGGGTCCCGCCTGCTGGTGCAGGAGTCGGTGCACGACCTGGTCCTCGACCGGCTCACCACCCGGCTGGACACCCTGCGGGTCGGTGACCCGCTGGACAAGAACACCGACCTCGGCGCCATCAACAGCCGGGAGCAGCTGGAGAAGATCCAGGAGCTGGTGGCCTCCGGCATCGACGAGGGCGCCGAGATCTACCAGTCGCCCTGTGTGCTGCCCGACAAGGGCTTCTTCCACGCCCCGACGGTCTTCACCGGCGTGTCCCAGTCCCACCGCATCGCCCGCGAGGAGATCTTCGGGCCGGTGCTGTCCGTGCTGACCTTCCGCACGCCCGACGAGGCCGTCGAGAAGGCGAACAACACGCCGTACGGCCTGTCCGCCGGGGTCTGGACCGAGAAGGGCAGCCGCATCCTCTGGATGGCCGAGCGCCTGCGGGCCGGGGTCGTGTGGGCCAACACGTTCAACCAGTTCGACCCGGCCAGTCCCTTCGGCGGCTACAAGGAGTCCGGCTTCGGCCGGGAGGGCGGCCGCCACGGCCTGGCGCCCTACCTCGAGCTGGAGGGCGTGGCGATGAGCGATCGCTCTGGACGTGCCGCAAGACCTACAAGCTCTACGTGGGCGGCCAGTTCCCCCGCTCGGAGTCGGGTCGCACCTATCCGCGTGCACGGCCCCGACGGCGGCCTGCTGGCCCACGCCGTGCTCGGCTCCCGCAAGGACCTGCGCGACGCCGTCAAGGCGGCCCGGGGCGCTCAGGCCGGCTGGGCCGGCGAAGACGGCCTACAACCGGGCCCAGATCCTGTACCGGGTGGGCGAGATCATGGAGGGTCGCCGGTCCCAGTTCGTCGACGAGCTGGCCGCGGGCGGCGTCGACGACCCCGAGGGCGAGGTGGACGCCTCGATCGACCGATGGGTCTGGTACGCCGGGTGGGCGGACAAGCTGCCGTCGGTGCTGGGCGGGGCCAACGCCGTCGCCGGGCCCTACTTCAACTTCACCGTGCCCGAGCCCACCGGCGTGGTCGGCCTGATCGCTCCCGACCGAGGCGCCGCTGCTGGCCCTCGTGTCCCGGCTGGCGCCGATCATCGTGTCGGGCAACACGGTCGTGGCCCTGGCGTCAGAGACGCTGCCCTTGCCGGCGGTGACCCTGGGCGAGGCGCTGGCCACCAGCGACGTGCCCGGCGGGGTCATCAACCTGCTCACCGGGCAGGCGGGCCGAGCTCGTGCCGTGGTTCGCCGGTCACCGCGACATCAACGCGCTCGACCTGACCGGGGTGGACGATGCCGAGTTGGCGGCCGAGGCCGAGCGGGCCGCGGCCGAGAGCGTGATGCGGGTCACCCGGGCCACCGGAGCCGACGCCGACTGGCGGTCCCCGTCGGCCCAGTCGCCTTACGCCATCGAGGCCTTCCTCGAGCACAAGACCGTCTGGCACCCCAAGGGCGCCTGATCCGGTTCCGTCACCCAGGGGGAAGCCAGTGAGCAGACAGTGGGAGATCACGGCCGCCTTCGACGAGCTCATGGAGCTGTTGAAGGACTTCGACGACGAGTTCCTGGTCGGCCCCGACAACGTGGCCGACGACGAGCAGCTCGTGGTCATGGGCTACAAGTGGATCTTCTCGATCCTGCAGGTGGCCATGGACGTCTACGTGTGGGGCGACTCGGCTGCGCCCCGCTTCGTCGACATCGTCGGCCCCTACAAGAAGTGGGGCGGGGACAACACCGACGCCTACTACCAGTTCGCCCCCGTCGATCCCGCCCGCACCTACAAGGTCACGGGTACCGCCGGCGACGCCGTCTACTTCTCGCTCACCGTCTACGGCGGCCCGGACGACGGCAACTACACCACCCGCATCGTGGGCAGCGTGAACAACCGGGACCTGGAGCTGGGGCCCGACGGCGAGTTCGAGTTCCTCCTGGGCCCCGAGCAGCCCGCGGGCTACGACGGGGTGTTCCTGCCCGTCGAGGGTGACGCCGTGCACGCCATCACCCGGGACTACCTGGTCGACGCGAAGACCGGGCAGCGGGTCGAGTGGACGATCGAGGCGTCCGACAGGCCGAAGACCTATCGCGAGTCCGATGCGGATGCCGCCCGTCGGTTCCGGGCCGTCATCACCTGGCTGAAGGACCAGGCGGCGATGATCCCCATCCCCGTCGGTCAGCAGGCCGACCTCGACGACGAGCGCAACCTCGGCCACCGGGCCAATCCGGACAGCAACCGGTTCGACGACCCGTACCCGGTGCCGGAGAACAACTTCGGCTGGTCGGCCGGCGATGCCGCCTACGCCTTCGGCAAGTGGGACCTGGCCCCGGACGAGGCCCTGGTCATCGAGGGCACCTCACCGGAATGCGCCTTCTGGAGCCTGAGCCCCTGGAGCCCCTTCCTGCACTGCTTCAACTACGACTACGAGCGGCTCACGATCAACCACGGCAGCGTGAAGCTCAATGCGGACGGTTCCTTCGCGATCGTCCTGGCCCACGAACAGCCCGACCACCCCAACGGCCTCTCCCTGCAGGGCAACCGCCGCGGCTTCCTCTGCTTCCGCTGGTTCCTCCCGGAGTCGCTCCCCGAGCCCCTGAGGACGAGGGTCATCAAGGTCAGCGAGATCGCCGACCTCTGACCCCATCGGTTCTGGTGGCTGGACCTCGTTGCCCCAGCGCACGCTGGAGCCGCCAGAACGATCACATCGTGGCGAGCAGGGCGGGGAGGTCGCGGATGGAGTCGAGCTCGGCGTAGCCCTCGTGGGACGTGTCGGCGTCGGCCAGCTCCATCTCCCAGGTCAGCTCGTACTCGATGTGGACGGCCCGGCCGCCGAGGGCGAGGACGGGGAGGATGTCGGACTTCACCGAGTTGCCGACCATGACGAAGGTGGCCGGATCGATGCCGTAGCGGTCGAGGATCCGCTGGTAGGTGGGCTCGTCCTTCTCGGCCACGATCTCGACCTGCCACATGTCCTCGACCAGTCCGGAGCGGGCCACCTTGGACTCCTGGTGGAAGAGGTCCCCCTTGGTGATGATCATCACCCGGTAGTCCTTCACGAGGGCGGCGACCGTCTCGACCACGCCGTCCAGCAGCTCCACGGGGTGCTGGAGCATCTCCTTGGCGCCGGTGATGATGTCCTGGATCACGCCGGTGTCGATCCGGCCCTCGGTCACCTCGATGGCGGTCTCGATCATCGAGAGGGTGAAACCCTTCACGCCGTAGCCGAAGACCTGGAGGTTCTCCCGCTCGTGGGCCATGAGGCGGGCGTCCAGCTCGTCGGGGTCGGCGTGGCCCTCCAGGAGCGCCTTGAACCGGTCCTGGGTCATGACGAACTGGTTCTCGCTGTGCCACAGCGTGTCGTCGCCGTCGAGGGCCACCACGTCGATCACGCCCCCCTTCTACCCTGAGCCGGTGCTGTTGTGTGTCGGAGATCTCATCGAGGACGTCGTGGTCTGGCTGCCCGGCCCCATCGCCCTCGGCTCCGACACCGAGGTGACCATCACCCGGGCAGCGGGGCGGCAGTGCGGCCAACGTCGCCGCGGCCGCCGTTCGCACCGGCGGGGCGGCCCGCTTCGTCGGCCAGTTGGGTGACGACGCCTTGGCCCACCGGCTCCTGCACGGCCTGTCGACGACCGGGGTCGACGTGGTGGCCCGCCACGGCGGGCGCACCGGGTCGATCGTGGTGCTGGTCGACTCGACGGGGGAGCGCACGATGCTCACCGACCGGGCGGCGGCCACCGAGCTGGCCGCCGCCGAGCCCGAGTGGCTGGACGGGGTGGAGGTGCTTGCACCTGCCCGCCTACTCGCTGTTCAAGGAGCGGCTGGCCAAGAGCTGCCTGGCCCTGGCGGCGATGGCCAAGGAGCGGGGGATCCCGCTGTCCATCGACCCGTCGTCGTCGGCCCTGCGTCGAGCAGTACGGGGTCGACCACTTCAAGGCCCTGCTGGCCGACCTGCAGCCCGCGATCCTGTTCCCGAACGCCGACGAGGCCGCCCTGCTCGACGGCGACGGTCCGCCCCCCGGCGTCGACCTGGTGGTCGAAAAGCACGGCCCGGATGCCGGTCCGCCTCATCACCGCCGACGGCGTGACCGAGGTGCCGGTGCCCTCGGTCAGCGGCGTGGTCGACACGACCGGCGCCGGCGACGCCTTCGCCGCCGGCTTCCTGGTGGCCTGGACCGCCGGCCAGCCCCCCGTCGACTGCGTCATCCACGGCAGCGAGACCGCCGCCCACGTCCTCCGCGGCCCCGGCGGCGACGCCTGGCAACCCGCATGACCCCGAAGCTCGCCACCGACATCCCGTTCTGGTTGACGCAGGTGGTGTGGGGAACATGCAGCGCAACCAGAACCGGAACCCCCTCGTTCTGGTTGCGCAGGCTTGTCGTGGGGAACAAGGGAGCGCAACCAGAACGGGATGAGTCGAGGAGGACGATGATCCGGATCCACGAGGAGGTGGCCGACGCGCTGGCCGACCGGCTGCCGGTGGTGGCGCTGGAGTCGACCATCTTCAGCGAGTTCGGCCTGCCGCCACCGGTCAACCGGGAGTGCCTGGAGGCCTGCGTGGCCGCCGTGCGGGCCGGCGGGGCCGTACCCGCCCTGACCGTCGTGCTCGACGGAGAGGCCCGGGTCGGCCTCGACGAGGTCGACTGGGAGCGGGTGCTCCTGGCCGACCGGAAGCTCGGAGCCCGGGACGTGCCGGTGGCCGTCGCCGGGGGCTGGCCGTCCGGGGCCACGACCGTGTCCGGCGCCCTGTCGCTGGCGGCTGCCGCCGGCGTCGCCGTGTTCGCCACGGGCGGCATCGGCGGCGTGCACCGGGACGCCACCGAGACCGGCGACATCAGCGCCGACCTCCCCGCCATCGCCCGCTACCCCGTGACCACGGTGACCGCCGGGGCCAAGGCCTTCCTCGACCTGCCCCGCACGGTCGAGTACCTCGAGACCCTGGGCGTCCCCGTCCTGGGCCTGCAGACCGACGAGTTCCCCGCCTTCTACAGCCGCACCAGCGGCGTCCCGCTGCCTCACCGGGTCGAGACCCCGGCCGAGGCCGCCGCCGTCGTCCGGGCCGCCCGGGACCTCGGCCACGACGGCGGCCTGCTCCTGGCCGTCCCTGTCCCCGAGGAGGCGGCCATGCCGACGGGAGGACGTCGACGAGGCCATCGAGTCCGGCCTCCGACAGGCCCACGCCGCCGGCGTCCGCGGCGCGGCGGTCACCCCCTTCATCCTCGGCCACCTCGTCGACGCCACCGGCGGCAGCACCCTCGACACCAACGTCGCCCTCGCCGTCAACAACGCCCGGGTCGGCAGCGGACACTGGCCTGCGCCTGCTCGCCGCAGGATGACCTGGACGGCCGAGGGAGGCGTGGGCGGTGCCGGCCACCTTGGTGATCGTTCTCGGGGGTGTCGCCCTGTCGCTGTCGCTGCGGTCGGTGGTCATGGCGATCGCGGCCGTGATCGTGGGGGTGCTGATGGTGCAGTTCCGGCGGATCACGATCACGGTCGACGACACGCACCTCCGGACGGCCTTCGCCTGGCCGGGCTTCATACGGGTGCGGATCCCGCTGGCCGAGATCGAGCGGCTGGAGTACGTGCCCGACCTGCGACCCGTGCGGTACGGCGGCTGGGGCTACCGGGGGAGCCTGCGGGTCCTGAAGAAGGCGGCCGTCGTCCTCCGCCGGGGACCGGGCGTGATCTTCGCCCTGACCGGCGACCGGCGGTACATCGTCACCGTCGACGACGCCGAGTCCCTGGCCCGCACCGTCGCACGACCGGATCCGCCCATGAGCACCCGGCCCGGGGCCTATGGGGTCGTGCGCCGGGACGGCTTTGTCCTCCTGGTGTGGGACCAGGAGGACGAGCAGTGGTACTTCCCCGGGGGTGGCATCGAGGCGGGGGAGTCGCCGGAGGAGGCGCTGGACGCGGGAGGTGGCCGAGGAGACCGGGTTCCGGCTGTTGTCCTGCACGCCGCTGGTCTACGCCGAGCAGCCGACGGCCAAGGGCGTCACCAAGCAGTGCCACTTCTTCCTGGCCGAGGTGGACGACGCCGACCCTGGTCCGGCCGAGCACGAGGTCGAGTGGGTGCCGTTGCACGAGGCGCCGGCCCGGATGGAGGAGGCCAGCCGCATCGCCCTCACCCTGGCCACGCCCTCCTGGGTGACGACCACGGTCGACGACCTACGCGACCCCGTCCACCCCGAGCCGGGTGCCGACCACCGCCAGGCCGTGGCCGACGCCGGCTGCTTCCCCGTGCTGGAGGTTTCTGGCGCCGATTTGTCACGCCAGGCGTCACAAATCGGCGCAATTTCGGACGGGGTGCGGGTCGTCGCCGCGAACCTGGAGCGGGGGCGGCGGCTGGACGAGTGGGTCGATCTGCTCACGCGGGCGGAGGCCGACGTCGTCCTGCTCTCGGAGGCCGACGGCGGGATGGCCCGTTCGGACAACCGGTACGTGGCCCGGGAGCTGGCCGACCGGCTGGGGATGCAGTTCGCCTTCGCCGTGGAGTTCCTGGAGCTCTCCCTCGGGGGCGAGGAGGAGCAGGCCCTGCTCCCGCCCGGCGCCGTCAACGAGTTCGGCGTCCACGGCGGCGCCATCCTCAGTCGCTTCCCGCTGGAGCGGCCCGCCGCCGTCCGGTTCGAGTTCGACGGGGCCTGGTACGGCGCCGACAGCCTCGAGGACCGGGTCGGTGGCCGCTGTGCCGTGGTCGCCACCATCGGCGACCTGGTCGTGGTCGCCCCCCACCTCGAGAGCCACGGCGGCCCGAGCGGCCGGGCCCGTCAGCTCGCGGACCTGCTCGACCTGATCGAGCCCTACGCCGACGGCCGCCCCGTCGTCGTCGGCGGCGACCTGAACACCCACACCGTGGACCTCAGCGGAGGGGAGGAGGTCGGCGGCGAGCTCACGCCGGAGCGGTTCCGGGACCCCGTCGACCACGAGCCCCTCTTCGCCGAGGCCGCCGAGCGGGGTTACGACTGGTCCGCAGCCAACACCGACGAGCCCACCCACCGCACCGCACGGGGCCGCGGCGACCTCAACCTCGACTGGTTCCTGACCCGGGGCATCACCGCCACCGACGCGGCCGTCGTCCCCGCGTTGGCCGCCGACGGCGCCCCACTGTCCGACCACGACCTGATCGCCGTCACCGTCAGGTGGGACCTGGCCGACGATCTCGAGGCGCTGGTGCGGTAGGTCAGAGCCCGGCACCGCTCAGGAGCTTCTCGTAGCCGGGCTTCACGACGCCGTCGATCAGCTGCAGCCGTTCGTCGAAGGGGACGAACGCGCTCTTCATGGCGTTGATCGTGAGCCAGCGCATCTCGGTCAGGCCCCAGCCGAAGGCCTCGTGGAGGCCGGCGAACTCGCCGGACATGGAGATGTCGCTCATCAGCCGGTTGTCGGTGTTGACGGTGACCCGGAAGCGCAGGTCGTGCAGCGCCTTGATCGGGTGTTCGGCGATCGAGGCCACCGCTCCGGTCCCGACGTTGGACGTCGGGCACATCTCCAGCGGGATCCGGCGGTCCCGCACGAAGGCCGCCAGCCGTCCCAGCTGGGCCTCGCCGTCGGCGTCGTAGGTGATGTCGTCGACGATGCGCACGCCGTGGCCCAGGCGCTCGGCCCCACAGAACTGGATGGCCTCCCAGATCGACGGCAGGCCGAAGGCCTCGCCGGCGTGGATCGTCATGTGGAAGTTCTCCCGCTGCACGAACTCGAAGGCGTCGAGGTGGCGGGTGGGCGGGAAGCCCTTCTCGGGCCCGGCGATGTCGAAGCCCACCACGCCTCGGTCCCGGTGGCGGACGGCCAGCTCGGCGATCTCGGTGGAGTGCGCCTGCTGGCGCATGGCCGACAGCAGCGAGCGCACGACGATGCCCCGGCTCTTGCTCCCGGCTGCGAACCCGGCGGTCACGGCGTCCACCACCTCGTCGAGGGTCAGCCCGCCTTCGAGGTGCTGCTCCGGCGCGTACCGGATCTCGGCATAGACGACGCCGTCGGCCGCCAGGTCCTCGGCGCACTCGGCGGCTACCCGCTCGATGGCGTCCTTGGTCTGCATGACCCCGACGGTGTGCTCGAAGGCCTCGAGGTACTCCTCCAGCGAGTTGCCCGACGGCTCCGCGGGTGAACCATCGGGTCATCTCGTCCACGTCGGTGGACGGCAGGGCGTCGTAGCCCTGTTCGGCGGCCAGCTCGATGACCGTGGCGGGCCGCAAGCCGCCGTCGAGGTGGTCGTGGAGCAGGGCCTTGGGCGCCTGTCGGATGGTCTCGGGGTCGAGGTCGGCTCCCATGGGTGGATGGTAACGACGCCGGACCCGCTCGGCCTGCGGCGTCGGTCACGCCCCGCGACGGTTCTCATCGGATTCTCAGGCGCCTTCACCCCGGTCTCATGGCTGTGGTCGACTGTGGGGGCATGAAGACCCGCGTCCTGCTCACCGCCGTGGCCGTCGTGGCCGGGCTCCTCGTGGCCTCATGGGTCGTCGCCCTGCCGGGCGAGGCCCAGGCGCCCGCCGAGGGCCCACCGCCCTGTGACCCGATCGGCACCGTCAGCCGCGATGTGGCCTACGGCCCGGCGCGGCTGCAGAAGCTCGACGTGTACCCCGCACCGGGCGACACCTGTGGGACCGACCCCGTCGTGGTCTGGGTGCACGGCGGCGGCTGGCGGGCCGGGGACAAGGCCCGCCTCGAGGCCAAGCGCCGCTGGGCCCTCCGGAACGGCTGGACCCTGGTCAGCGTCAACTACCGCCTGAGCGATCCCGACCTCCCCGCCGCCCGCCGGATCCGTTACCCCACCCACAACCGGGACGTCGGCCGGGCCGTCACCTGGGTGTACGACCACATCGACGGCTACGGCGGCGACCCGTCCCGCATCGCCCTCATCGGCCACTCCGCCGGCGCCCAGATCGTCAGCTCGGTCGGCGTGGACGAGGACTACCTGCGCCGGGCCGTGCGTGAAGCGGTGTGTGGCGTGGTCTCCCTCGACACCGAGGGCTACGACGTTGCCGCCCGCATCCGTGACGGCGGCCGGGCCGCCCGGCTCTATCGCAACGCCTTCGGCAACGACCCCGCAGTCTGGCGGGACGCTTCTCCCATCAACCACGTCGATGCCACCGATGCCCCGCAGTTGGTCATCCGTCGGGGCGTCCTGGCCCGTCAGCTCAGCCAGGTCGAGTACGCCCAGGCCTTCCGGGACGTCGGCGTCCCGGTGACGGTGGTCCCGACCCCGGGCTACTCCCACGGCGACGTGAACCACAACCTCGGATCGGCGGGCGACACCCTCATGACCCCCCGCGTCGAGGACTTCCTCGACGACTGCTTCGCCTCCTGAGCGCTCAGGCGACGGGGCGGAGGGGCAGGCCCGGGGCGCTGGAGCCAGTTGTCCTCGGGGTAGGCGGCACCCCGCTCGATGACGTGCAGGGTGTAGGCGTGGCGTGACCGGTCCGAGCGGTTGGGCCCGGAGCGGTGGGGGAGGGTGCCGTTGAGCACGACGAGGGTGCCCGCCGGGACCTCCAGGGGCACGAGGCCCTCTTCCGGGTACGGCGAGTCGTCGAGGACCTCCATCACCGTGCCGCCCTGGCCGTCGCGCCGGAAGCGGGACTTCACCGGGATGCGCTGGCCGCCGGGCAGGGCCCACAGGCAGCCGTTCTCCAGCGTGGCCTCCTCGATGGCGAACCAGAAGCCGGTGACCGACCGGGGCTCGGTCCACAGGAAGGTCAGGTCGGTGTGGCTGGTCACCTCGCCGCCGATCCGGGGCTGCTTGAAGATGTACATCGACTGCAGGATCGTCGGGTCGCGTAGCCCAGGTCGGCACAGAGCTCGGCCAGGGCCGCGGTGTGGCTGAAGCGCTCGAACACCGGGTCCAGGTCGTGCATGGCGTGGCCCAGCTTGTTGATCGACAGCGCCTTGGCCTGGCGCAGCTCGCCGTCGGCGTCGAAGGCCTCCTCCTCGAAGAAGAACCGGGTCTTGTCCCCGGAGGTGAGGAAGTACTCGTCGCTGTGGCGGGTCTGCTCGTTGGTGGTGAAGATCGACCTCACGCCCTCGTCGGGCTCGAAGTCGTCGACCAGGGCCTCGGCCTGCCGCTTCAGCTCGGCGCACGCCGCCTCGGACACGAAGTCCCGGAGCACCAGGAACCCGTCCCGCTCGTAGTCGGCCCGCTGCTCCGCGCTCAGCACCGGGCCAACGTAGCCCGGGGCCGAGGCGGGGCCGCCGGTCAGCGAGACGCCGCGAGGTGGTCAGCGCTCGTCGGCGGGGAGGCCGAGGGCGGCCTTCCCGGCGTGGACGAGCGTCGCCTCCGGGTCGAGGGGGTGGAAGCGGGCGGCCTGCACGTCGCGGAGGTACCGCTCGATGGGGTGGGTCCGGGAGTAGGTGGCACCGCCGGCCACCTCGAGGGCGAGCTGGCAGACCTCCACTGCGGCCAGGGTGATCTCCCGCTTGGCGGCCATCACCTCCACGACCGTGTCCATCGAGGGCGTGGGGTCGTCGCCGACCGTGGCCAGGGCTCCGTCGAGGGCCCAGGCCGCCACCCGGAGACGGTTGTCCATCAGCCCGATCTGGCGCTGACGCAGCGTCTCCTCGGCCCGGGGGGTGCCCGTGACGAGCCCCACGGCATGATCCCGGGCCGCCTCGGCGATCCCCAGGTAGACCGCGGCGATGGGCGGCATGGCGATGCTCAGGATCACCTGCAGGGGACCGTCGATCCGGCCGTGCGGACGCCGGGCGAGCACCTGCTGGTCGGCGACGAACACGTCGTGCAGCTCGATGTCGTGGCTCCCCGTCCCGCGCATCCCGAGGGCGTCCCACGTGTCGAGGACCGTCACGCCCTCGCTGGCCGTGGGGATCGCCATGTTCAGCACGATGCGACCGTCTTCCGGGTCGTCGTAGGTGAACATCGTGGACAGGGCTGCGCCGACCGGGGCCTGGCTGGCGAAGGGCTTGCGCCCGTTGACGAGGAACCCCCCGTCGACCCGGGTCGCCGTGCCCCGAGGGTCGGTCAGGTCGCCGCCGCCGGTGGACACCAGCACGATGCCCTCGTCGGCGACACGGCGGAGCGTGGCCTCCGCGCCCGGGAGGTCCCGTCGGTGGCGCCACGCCGTGAACAGCACGACGTGGTGGTGCATGACCGACGCCAAGGCGGTCGAGCCGCAATGGCGGGCCAGCTCGCGCTGGGCCATCGCCACCTGGCGCACCGTCGCGCCGCGTCCCCGAGCTCCTCGGGCACGGCCAGCGCGAGGTAGCCGCTGTCGGCCAGCAGCCGGTAGGCCTCGACGACAAAGGTCCCGTCACGGTCGTGGCGCTCGGCGTGCTCGCCGATCTGTCGGCCGAGGTCCGCGGCCCAGGCGACGACCTCCTGCTCTCGTTCGGTGTCGGTCTCTCGTGTCGATGGTGCTCATGCACCGCAGTGTGAGGACCCGAGTCCGACGCAACCAGTGCTGAATCTGTACCTTGCGAGCGGTGCGCGACTACGGCCAGTACTGCCCGGTTGCCCTGGGCAGCGAGGTGCTCGCCGACCGCTGGACCCCGCTGATCCTGCGGGAGATGGTCCTCGGCAGCACCCGGTTCAACGACATCGAGCGTGGGCTGCCGGGGATCTCCCGCAGCCTGTTGGTGCAGCGGTTGCGCCACCTCGAGCGCAAGGAGGTGGTCGAACGGCGACCGGCGGCCAGTGGCCGGGGTAGCGAATACCACCTCACGCAGGCGGGGGAGGACCTCGGGGGCGTGGTCATGTCCCTGGGCGAGTGGGCCGTGCGCTGGAAGCTGGCCGAGCCCGAGCCCGAGGAGGTGGATCCCCGGGCGCTCACCTGGTGGATGCACCTCCGGATGGACGAGGAGCGCCTACCGGACGGCCGTGTCGTGATCGAGTTCGCCTACCAGGTGCCCCGGATCCAGATCTGGATCGTGGTCGACCGCGGCCAAGCGTCGGTGTGCGCCCAGCACCCGGGCTTCGACAGCGACCTGGTGGTGCGCACCGACGCGGTCTCGATGGCCCGGGTCTTCACCGGGCTCACCACCCTGGCCCACGCCGTCGACTCGGGACGGTGGAGCTGCTCGGCCCGCCCGCGCTGGTCAGGGGCTTCGGCCGCTGGTTCCTGTGGAGCCCGTTCCGCCCGGCCGTTCGCGCGCAGATGGAGAAGGGCCAGTCGCTCAGTCGGGGGTGATCCGGTCGAGGATCAGCGGTCAGGGGTTCGGCGGGTTCCGGGCCGATCGTCCAACCGTCGGCCAGGGCTTCGCGGGCGCTCGCGAAGCGATGGGACTCATCGGTCCGGAGCTCGAGCAGGGGCTCGCCGGCCCGGACGACGTCGCCGACCTTGGCGTGGCAGATCACCCCCGCGGTGGCGCTGACCTTGTCCTCCTTGCGGGCCCGTCCGGCACCGAGCCGCCACGCGGCCACGCCGACGGCTCGGGCGTCGAGGCGCTGGAGCACGCCGTCGGCGTCAGCACGGACCATGTCGTTCTCGGTCGCCACCGGCAGGGGGGCGTCGGGGTCACCCCCCTGGGCGGCCACCATGGCCCGCCATCGGTCCATCGCCCGGCCATCGGCGAGGGCGTCGGCGGGGTCGATGTCCAGGCCGGCGAGGTCGACCATCTCCCGGGCCAGGGCCAGGGTCACCTCGACCACGTCGGCAGGCCCGCCGCCGGCCAGCACCTCGACGGACTCCTCGACCTCGAGGGCGTTGCCCGCGCGTGCGGCCCAGGGGCTGATCCATCGCGGTGAGCATCGCGGTGGTGCGCACCCCGTGGGCGGTCCCCAGCCCGACCATGGTGCGGGCCAGCTCCCGTCCCCCCTGTCCGGGTCGGGGATGAACGCTCCCGAGCCGATCTTCACGTCGAGGACGAGGGCATCGGTGCCTTCGGCGATCTTCTTGGACATGATCGACGAGGCGATGAGCGGGATGGACTCGACGGTGGCCGTCGTGTCACGCAAGGCGTAGAGCCGGCGGTCGGCCGGTGCGAGGCCGGGGCCGGCCGCGCAGATGACACCCCCTTCGGCCTCCAGCAACTCCGAGGAACTCCTTGTTGCTGAGCTGGGCCCGCCACCCGGGGATCGACTCCATCTTGTCGAGCGTCCCGCCGGTGTGGCCCAGGCCGCGGCCGGAGAGCTGGGGAACGGCCAGGCCGCAGGCCGCGGCCAAGGGGACAAGGGGCAAGGAGACCTTGTCGCCCACCCCGCCCGTCGAGTGCTTGTCCACGGTCGGTCGGGTGATGGTCGACAGGTCGAGGCGCTCGCCCGAGTCGATCATCGCCTGGGTGAAGGTGGCCAGCTCGTCGGGCTCCATGCCCCGCCAGAAGATGGCCATCGCCAGCGCCGACGCCTGTTCGTCGGCCACGGTGCCGTCGGTGAAGGCGGCCATGAACCAGCGGATCTGGTCGTCGGACAGGCGCTCGCCGTCCCGCTTCGTTCGGATGACGTCGACAGCGGAGTAGGTGCTCACCGGTCACTCCTTGCTCAGAGATCGTCGGGCCCGAAGGCGTGGGGGAGGAGCTCGGCCAAGGGCAACGGCCCGTCCGGGGTGTCGATCGAGCAGGTCCCGGCCCCCGAACTCGTAGAGCACCTGGCGACAGCGACCGCAGGGCATGAGCAGCTCGTCCCGGTCGGCGGCCACGCAGGCCAGGGCGACCAGGCGCCCACCGCCCGAGGCCACGAGGGCGGAGGCCAGCCCGCACTCGGCGCACAGGGTCAGCCCGTAGGAGGCGTTCTCGACGTTGCAGCCCGAGACCACGGCCCGTCGTCGGTCAGGGCCGCGGCCCCGACCCGCAGTCCCGAGTACGGGGCGTAGGCCGCTCGCCCACCGTCTGCGCCGCCTCGCGCAGCGCCTCCCAGTCGACGCTCGGGATCCCCGCTCACTCCACCTGGCCCTTGCGCCAGGGCTTGGCCCTCCGCGGCCGGGGGCCGCAGGCGCTGGGAGGCGATGCTCAGCACGAGCAGGGTGATGACGTAGGGCGTGGCCTGGACGAACTCGGGTTGGACCTTGTCGGTGGTGAAGTACCAGAGGCCGATGAGCACGCCCAGCACGGCGATGACCGCCGCCTGGGTGCGCTGGCCCTGCTTGAGCAGGAGCCCCGGCGTAGAAGACGAGCGGCCAGCGCCACGAAGAGCAGGAGGGCGTGCACGGCCGGCCGTTCCCGCAACTGCAGCGCGTCGGCGAAGCCGAACAGGCCGGCGCCCGGCCGCGGCGCCGAAGGGCATCCAGTTGCCGAAGATCATGGCGGCCAGGCCGATGAAGCCCCGTCCCCCGGTCTGGCCCTGGCGGTAGATCCCGGCGGCCTCGATGGCGAGGAAGGCCCCGGCCAGCCCGGCCAGAGCCCCGCTGATCAGGACCGCGGCGTAGCGCATGCGGTAGACGGGGACGCCCAGGGAGTCGGCCCCGGTCGGGTTCTCGCCGCAGGAGCGCAGGCGGAGGCCGAAGACCGTCCGCCACAGCAGCCACCAGGTGAAGGGCACCAGGAGCAGGGCGATCAGGGTCAGGTACGACAGGTTGTGGGTGAAGCCGCGCAGCAGCCCGGCCAGATCGGACACGAACAGCCAGCTCTTGTCCTCGATCCAGCCGAGGACGTCCGGTGACTGCCAGCCGAAGAGGTCGCCGCCTGCCAGGATCGGCACGTCCAGCGTGCCCACGCCCTCGACGCGGGGGACTGGGTGGCGCCGCCGCCCGGCACGCCCTCGTAGACCTCGACCGAGAGGTACCGGGCGATCCCGCCGGCCAGCGTGATGATGGCCACGCCGGAGATGATGTGGTCCACGCCGAAGGTGACCGTGGCCGTGGCGTGCAGGAGCCCGGCGGCCATGCCGCCGAGCACGCCGATGGCGACGCCCCACCAGGGCCCGTACTGCCAAGCGCCCCAGGCCCCGAACCAGGAGCCGAGGATCATCATCCCCTCGAGGCCGATGTTGATGATGCCGGACCGCTCGGCGTAGAGGCCGCCGAGGGCGGCCAGGCCGATCGGGCACCGCCAGGCGCAGCGTGGTGGCGAACGTGCCACTCGAGGTGAGGTCGGGGTTGTCGGTGATCCACCGCACGGCGGCCAGGAGGAAGAACACGCCCCCGGCGATGATCAGGCCATTGCGCTTCATGCCGGAGCCCCCGCCGGCTCGACCTCGGCCGGTTCGGGCGGCGGGGCGGCGGGCTCCTCACCGATGAGCTGCCGCTGCTGGCGCTCGATGACCCGCTGGACCAGCTCGTAGGCGATGACCACCGAGAGGACGATGACGCCCTTCCATGATCACCGAGATCTCCTTGGCGATGCCCTCGAGGTCGAGGATCTGCGAACTGCGGTCGAGGAAGGCCAACAGGAGGGCGCCGACCGCGATGCCGAGCGGGTTGTTGCGACCGAGGAGGGCGACGGTGATGCCGGCGAAGCCGAGGCCGGTCGGGAAGTCGAGGCCGTAGTTGTGGGAGAAGCCCAACAGGACCGACATGCCCACCAGGCCGGCGACGGCGCCGGAGAGCATCATCCCCTTGATGATCATGGCGCCCGACGCCACGCCGCTGGCCCTCGCGGCCAGGGGGTTGAGGCCGCTGACGCGCAGGTCGAAGCCGAAGCGGGTCCGCCAGATCAGGATGTAGTAGAGGAGCCCGACCAGGCCGGCCACGAGGACGAAGCCACCGACCGTGGCGTTGGGGCCGAGATCGACGATGTCCGGGAACCAGCCCGACTCCGGGATCTTCTCGGTCTGCAGGTTGAGCGTGGTCGTCGGCCCGGTCCAGGAAGTGGTTGGCCAGCAGGTAGCTCACCAGCGACACGGCCGTGAAGTTGAGCATGATCGTGGAGATCACCTCGCTCACGCCCCGGGTGACCTTGAGCACGCCGGGGATGGTCGCCCAGGCCATGCCGCTGAGCATCGCCACCAGCAAGGATCAGGCTGACGTGGAGCACCGGCGGGAGGTCGACGGACGCCCCGACCCACGCCGCCATGAGGGCGGCGATCGTGAACTGACCCTCGACGCCGATGTTGAACAGCCCCATCTTGAAGGCGATGGCGAAGGCGATGCCCGAGAGGTAGAGCGGGGTGGCCCGGTCGATGATCGAGGCGATCGACTGCTCGGTGGTGCCGAAGTCCCACATCAGGCTGGAACGCCTCGATCGGGTCGCTGCCGCTGGCCTTGAGCACGAGGCCCGAGACGAACAGGGCGAACAGCACGGCGGCCACGGGAGCCAGCAGCCGGAGCAGCGGGATGGTCAGGCGCTCCACGTCAGGCCGCCTCGCCGCCGCGGGCGCCGGTCATGTAGGAGCCCAGCTCCTCGGGCGTGACCTTGGCGGGGTCCAGTTCGGCCACGATGACGACCCCGCAGCATGACCAGCAGGCGGTCGGAGAGGCCGATCAGCTCCTCGAGGTCGGCGGACACCAGCAGAACGGCCAGCCCGGCACCCCGGGCGTCGCGGAGGTGGTCCCACACGGCGGCCTGGGCGCCCGACGTCGACGCCCCGGGTCGGGTGGTTGGCCAGCAGCACCCGGGCGCCGGCCGTGAGCTCGCGGCCGACGATCAGCTTCTGCTGGTTGCCGCCGGAGAGGGCGTACCCGGCCACGTCGACGCCCGGGGCCCGCACGTCGTAGGTCTTCAGGATCTCCTGCGTGCGGCGCTTGGCGCCCGCGCCGGTCGATCCAGGGTCCCTTGGCGAAGGGCGCGGTGGTCTGGTGGCCGAGCATCGCGTTCTCCCAGAGCGGGGAGCTCATGAGCATCCCCCGCCGGTGGCGGTCCTCGGGGATGTAGCCGATGCCGGCCTCGCGGCGCTGGCGGGTGTGCAGGTCGGCGATGTCCTCACCGCCGAGGCGGATGGCGCCCCGACTGACCGGCAGCAGCCCGAGGATCACGTCGATGAGCTCGGACTGGCCGTTGCCCTCGACCCCGGCGATGCCCACCACCTCGCCCCGGTGGACCTGGAAGCCGACGTCCTGGAGGAGGTAGCGCTCGTGCTGCTGCGACGTCGACGTCGCTCAACTCGAGCTCGACCTGCGTCGGTCACCGTCGAGTCCCGGGTCTCGGGCGTGGGCAGCTCGCTGCCGACCATCAGCTCGGCCAGCTGGCTCGGCCGTCACGTCCTTCGGGTCCACGGTGGCCACCGTGCGCCCGGCGCGGAGCACGGTGATGGCGTCGGCGATGGCGAGCACCTCGTCCAGCTTGTGGGAGATGAAGATGATGGTCTCGCCCTGGGCCTTGAGCTCGCGCAGGTTGTCGAACAGCTCCTCGATCTCCTGGGGGACGAGCACGGCGGTGGGCTCGTCCAGGATCAGGATGCGGGCGCCCCGGTAGAGCACCTTGATGATCTCGACCCGCTGGCGCTCGCCGACCCCGAGGGTCTCGACCATCTCGTCGGGGTCGACGTCGAGGCCGTAGGCCGCGGACAGCTCGTCGATGCGCTCCTTGGCCTCGCCGAAGTCGATGCGACCGACCGAGGCCGGCTCGTCGCCCAGGATGATGTTCTCCAGCACGGTGAGCTGGTCGGCCAGCATGAAGTGCTGGTGGACCATGCCGATGCCGGCGGCGATGGCGTCCTTGGGGGAGCGGTAGGCGACCGGCTCGCCGTTCACCGCCATGGTGCCCTCGTCCGGCGGCTGCATGCCGTAGAGGATCTTCATCAGGGTGGACTTGCCCGCCCCGTTCTCGCCCACGAGGGCATGGATCTCGCCCCGTCGCACCGCGAGGTCGACGCCGTCGTTGGCCACGACGCCGGGGAACCGCTTGACGATCCCCTCGAGCTCCACGGCCATCACCTGGTCCGCTTCCACCGGCCTCCCTCGATCGTCCCCGTCGGCCCTCCGAGAACGGCGACGGACCCGGGCACCCTAGCCCGGGTCCGTCACACGGATTTCTGTCAGGGGTGAGGTCACCCCACGGCGATCAGCCCTCCGGGACGGTGGGCACTTCGATCTCGCCGGCGACGATCTGCGCCTTGAGGTCCTCGAGCTGGGCGATGGTGTCCTCGCTGAGGAAGTCACCGCTGGTCGAGTAGCCGACGCCGTCGACCGAGAGGTCGAACACCGTGGTCTGACCACCGACCTCCTCGCCGGCGACCGCCGCGGCGATGGTGTTGTACACCGCCACGTTGACCTGCTTCAGCATGGACGTGAGGATCACGTCCTGCACCGCCGGGTCGGCGGTGTTGTACTGGTCGGAGTCGACGCCGATGGCCCAGACGTTGGTGCCACCCTCACGGGCGGTCACCGCGGCCTCGAACACGCCACCACCGGAACCGCCGGCAGCGGCGTAGATGACGTCGGCGCCACCCTCGTACATGCTGGTGGCGACCTCGCTGCCCACGACCGGGGTCGTTGAAGCCGTCGAAGTCCGGCGGCTCGGTGAGGTACTCGACGTCGACGGTGATCGCCGGGTCGATGGCCGCCACGCCGGCCTCGAAGCCGGCCTGGAACTTCTGGATCAGCTCGATGTTCACGCCGCCGATGAAGCCGACGTGGTCGGTCTCGGTGGTGAGGGCCGCGGCGGCGCCGACCAGGAACGAGCCCTGCTCCTCGGCGAACACCAGGTTGGCCAGGTTGGGCAGGTCGTTGGCCGCGTCGTCGACGATGGCGAACGTGCTGTCCGGGCAGTTCTCGGCGACGGCGCCCGATCGACTCGGAGTAGAGGAAGCCCACGCCGATGATCAGGTTGGTGCCGTTGTCACACAGCAGCTGCAGGAGCTCCTGGCGGTTCTCGCCGCCCTCGTCGGGCTCCAGCTCCTCGGCCTCGATGCCGAACTCCTCGACGGCCTGGTCGAGGCCGGCGGCGGCGGAGTCGTTGAACGACTGGTCCCCACGACCACCGAGGTCGTAGGCCAGGCCGACCGTGAGGTCGCTGGTCTCGGCGGTGGTGTCGTCGGTGGCGCCAGTGGTGTCGCTGCTTTCCTCGTCGGAATCGCTGCTGTCGTCACCGCACGCGGCGGCGAGCAGCATGAAGGCCAGCAGGAGCCCGAGCAGCGCCCTGAGCTTGCGGTGTCTAAGCACGTGTTCTCCCCTTGTCACTTTCGTGTTCCCTGGCGGACAGTCGTCCGCGCAAAGGGCAACGTAGCCGCGCACTCCCTCCCGCACCCAGGGAGCGCGTGACGGGAGCGTGAACTCAGCCGGCCTCGGTGGTGGTGCTGGTGGTGGTCGCGGCGGGCGGGGGCGGGGCCTCGAAGTCGGGCACGCGGCCGAGGACGCCGGTGACGAAGCGACGCAGGCGGAGGTCCCAGTTGGCCTCGCTGGGCTCGGTGCGGTCGAGGTAGTAGGTGGCGACGGCGTTGGCGTGGTCGCCGCCCGTGACCTCCAGGAGGTGGCCGAGGTGGGCGGCCATGAGCTCGACGTTGCCGTCGGGGGAGCGGGGGTCGACCGGCGTGTCGCCGGCGATGAGCTCCTCGTTGATCCAGGCCAGGAGGTCGGGGTCGATGCGGCCGATGCCCATGTCGCCGTCGCTGTTGACCGAGGCGTTGTCCCAACTGGAGATGGTCCAGGCCAGTGACTGGAGGAGGGCGGTCGGGACCTCGTACTCCTCGGCCCACCGGTCGAACAGCGGGGCCTGCTGGGCCACGACCGGGTCGGCGGCGAGGCGCTCGGGCCACTCGTGGCCGGCCACCGGGATCGGTGGGATCTCGAGGACCTCGCCCGGCTCGAGCGAGTCCGAGAGCTCCAGGCCCAGGGCCTCGAGGAGGTCGTCCACCGGGATGCCGTGGAGGTCGGCGACCGCGGTGAGGGTGTCGCCCGTGCGCACCGTGTAGAGCGACGGGCCGTTGCGGTCCCGGGGGGCGTCGCCGGACCCGGTGTCGTCCCGGCCGATCGAGGAACAGGGCGCCGACGGCCACGACCGTGGTGAGGGCGGCGGCGACCAGGACGCGACCCGAGGGCCTGGCGCGGCGCGTCGGTGTCGGGACCACGGGGGGAACGAGCGGGCCCTGGCCGACCGACGGAGGGGTGTCGATCACAGAGATGACCCCAGGATGGAGTCGGCTCGGCCGAGTGTCAACGCGGGCTGCGTTCTCGCTCGTTCTCAGAACACCGGTAAGGTGGGAACCGATGAGAACCGACCTCCACACCTCGGTGGCCGAGCGCCTGCGTGATGGCGACCAGCGCTACACGCGGGGGCGGCGGGCGTTGGTGGACGTCCTGGAGGAGGCCACCCGGCCCCTGACGATCCAGGAGATCCTGGCCCGGGACAAGGCCCTGGCCCAGAGCTCGGCCTACCGCAACCTGGTCATCCTCGAGCAGACCGGGGTCGTGCACCGGGTGGTGAGCACCGACGAGTTCGCCCGCTACGAGCTGGCCGAGCACCTGACCGACCACCATCACCACCACCTGATCTGCTCGCAGTGTGGCCAGGTGGCGGACTTCACGGTGGCTCCCGAGGTGGAGGAGGCGCTGGCCCGGGCGCTCGGTCAGGCGGCCGACGACGCCGGGTTCGTGGCCCACGACCACCGCCTCGACCTCATCGGCCAGTGCCGACGCTGTGCCTAGGCCGGGCGCCCGGTAGGCCATCCCCGGTCGGGCCGGTACCCTCCCGGCCATGTCGAAGCGGACCAACAAGCGACGCCTGCGCGCCCGGCGCAAGAAGGCGAACCACGGCCGCAAGCCCAACGCAGGGCGACAAGCGCTACAGCCGCCTGGCGCCCTTCGGGCGGCTGACTGCTGGTCGTCCCGTTCGCTGCGCGGTCCGCCGTCGGTGCTCGCTGGCGCTCGCCGCCGTCGCCGCTCGGCGAGCGGTTGCTCGTCCGCTCGCCCCGGGTGCGGCGGCCGGGGCTCAGTTGGGGTGGTGGTGGGTGGAGTCGTCGAGGAGCAGGCCCCGCTCGCCGAAGCGGATGACCATCGGCCCGTAGGCGGTCGACAGGTTGGCCTCCGTCAGCACCGCCTGCGGGGTGCCCGAGGCCACGACGCGCCCGGCCAGCAGCAGCAGATGATCCGCCGAGGCCGCGTCGGCCAGGCTGTGGGTGCTGGCCACCACGGTGCGGCCCGCCGCCCGTTCCTCGTCGATGACCTTGACGATGCGCTCCTGGGACGGCAGATCCAGTCCGGTGAGCGGCTCGTCGAGCAGCAGCAGCGGCGAGCCCTGGGCCAGCGCCTGGGCCACCAGCACTCGCTGGCGCTCGCCGCCCGACAGCGACCCCAACTGCCGTCGGGCGAGATGGGTCACGTCGAGGCGGGCCATCGACTCGGCGACGGCCGCCCGGTCGCCCGCCGTCAGGCGCCCCCAGACGCCCCGCCGGGCGTAGCAGCCCATCGTCACGACCTCCCGGGCCGAGATCGGCAGGTGCTGGTTGGCGTGCAGGTGTTGGGGCACGTAGGCGATCTCGTCGCGTCCCACCTCACGCCGCCCGAGCACCTGGATCGTGCCCTCCCGCGGCGGGTGCAGGCCGGCGATGGCGTGCAGCAGGGTGGACTTGCCCGAGCCGTTGGGGCCGATGAGCGCGGTGCTGGCGCCGGCGGGGACCGTGAAGGTGGCGTCCCGGACGGCCACCTGCTGACCGTGGGCCAGGGTCAGGCCGACGGCTTCGACGGCTGCGGTCCGGGTGGCTTGTGAACGGGAATCGTTCTCGATAGGGTCGCTCATGTGAACGGGAATCATTCTCGCCCCGAGGGGCGGAGCGCGCAACTCGGGGGCCTCCTGGTCCTCGCGGCGCTCCTGTCGCTCTCGGCCGTCGCGTGCGGCGGTGACGGCCCGTCGGGCGGCCGGCCGCTGGTCGTGGCCACCCACAGCCTGCTCGGGGACCTGGCCACCAACGTCTTCGGCGACGAAGCCGAGGTAGAGCTGGTGATGCCCGCCGGCACCGATCCCCACGCGTTCGAGCCGTCGGCCGCTCAGGTGGCGATGCTCAGCGAGGCCGACCTCGTGGTGGCCAACGGCCTGGAGTTCGAGGCCGGGCTGACCGATGCCCTGGACGCCGCGGCCGGCGACGGGGTGCCGGTGCTCGAACTGGGCCCCGCCCTCGACCCACTGCCCCTCGAGGACGGTGCCGGCGAGGACCCCCACTGGTTCACCGACCCGCAGCGCATGGCGAGGGCCGCGGGCCTCGTCGCCACGGCCGCGGAGGACCTCGACGGCCTCGATCCGGTGGTCGTGGCCGACCAGGCCGCCGACCACGCCGCGGCGGTCGAGGCCGCCGACGCCGAGATCGCCGCCGATCTGGATGCCGTCCCGGCGGACCAGCGGCAGCTCGTCACCAACCACGAGGTCTTCGGCTACTTCGCCGACCGGTACGGGTTCGAGATCGTGGGCACGCTGATCCCGAGTGGCACCACCCTGGCCGAGCCGTCGTCATCGGAACTGGCCGACCTCGTCGCGGTCATCGAGGAGACGGGGGTCCCGGCCGTCTTCGCCGACACCTCCTCGTCGGCGGACCTGGCCCACGTCCTGGCCGAGGAGACCGGTGAGGACATCGCCGTGGTCGAGCTGTTCTCGGAGTCCCTGGGCGAGGCGGGCTCGGGGGCCGAGACCTACCTCGAGCTGATCCGCACCAATGCCGACCGGATCGTCGGCGCTCTGGCCTGACGGCCGGGACGACGTGGTTCACTGCGGACGATGGACTGGCTGACCGAACCGTTCCAGTACGCGTTCATGCAGCGGGCACTGGTCGCCGGGCTGCTGGCGGTGGCCATGACCTCGACGATCGGGACCTGGGTGGTCATCCGGGGCCTGACCTTCGTGGGCGACGCGCTCGCCCACGGCGTCCTGCCCGGCATCGCCGTGGCCGTCCTCATCGGGGTGGACCCGAGCATCGGGGCCTTCGTCGCCGCACTGGTGATGGTGGCCTTGATCAGCCTCGTCAACCGGCAGGCCGGCCTGAGCGAGGACACCGGCATCGGCCTGCTCTTCGTCGGGATGCTGGCGCTGGGGGTGGTGATCATCTCCCGCTCGGACGGATTCACCGGCGACCTGACCTCGTTCCTGTTCGGGAACCCGCTGGGCGTCACCACGGCCGACCTGCGCTTCCAGGCCATCGCCTTGGCCCTGGTGCTCGTCGCCGTGGTCGCCCTCTACCGGCCGCTGCTGGTCCTGTCGTTCAACGAGACCAAGGCTGCGCTCCTGGGCCTGCGGCCGGGTGCGACACACCTGGTGATGATGGTGCTGGTCGGCCTGTCGGTGGTCGCCTCGTTCCGGGCTGTGGGGACGCTCATGACCTTCGGCCTGTTGGTCGCGCCGCCGGCCACGGCCATCCTGTTGGTCCGCCGGGTCTGGCTGGTCATGGTCGTGGCCGTGCTGCTCGGATGGATGGCGGTGGTGGCGGGTCTGCTGGTCTCCTACCACCACGACACCGCCGCCGGTGCGACGATGAGCGGTCTGGCGGTGGCGTCCTTCTTCGTGGTCCTCGGCGCCAGAGAGGTCGCCGAGCGCCTACCCCGCCGGACGTCTGCGGTGGCCTGACCCGTCGCACTCGCGGCCCGGGAGGTCTGGCCGATCCTGGGGCTGTGGAGGCGCCAGCCGCAGCAGCTCGGCTGACGTTCGCCGACAGGTGCCGTCGGACAGCCCGGCCTCGCCGCGCCGGCGGCGACGAGGGGTACCGCTAAGCGGTGGGGTGGTCGGCGGTCCAGGCCAGGAGGTCGTCGACGGCCATGGTGTTCACGACGTCGTCCGTCGCGACCCCGAGACGGGCCGCCTTGTCGCACCCGTAGGCCTGCCACTCGAGCTGGCCGGGGGCGTGGGCATCGGTGTCGATGGCCACGGAGCAGCCCCAGTCGAGGGCGTTGGCCAGCATCGCCTCGGGCGGGTCCTGGCGCTCGGGCCGGCAGTTGATCTCGATCGCCGTCTCGAACCGGGCGCAGGCCGCGAACACGATGTCCTCGTCGAACACCGAGCCCGGCCGGCCCTTGCCCACGACCTTGCGGTTCGTGCAGTGGCCGAGGATGTCGACGTGCGGGCTGGCCACCGCCATGACCAGGCGCTCGGTCATCTGCTGCTCGGGCATGCGGAACTTGGAGTGGACGCTGGCGACCACGACGTCGAGGCGCCCGAGGAGGTCCTCGGCCTGGTCGAGGCTGCCGTCCTCGAAGATGTCGACCTCGATGCCGGTCAGGATCCGGAACGGCGCCAGCTCGGCGTTGAGCTCGTCGATCTCGTCGAGCTGGGCGAGGAGGCGCTCCCGGTTGAGGCCGTGGGCGATGGTCAGGCGGGGGGAGTGGTCGGTCATGACCAGGTACTCGTGGCCGAGCCCGATGGCCGCCCGGGCCATGCCGGCGATGGGGGCGCCGCCGTCGGACCAGGTGGAGTGGGCGTGGCAGTCGCCCTTGAGGGCGGCCCGGAGCGTCGGCGCCCGCCCCGGGGTCGAGCGGGGTGGCGTCCAGGTCGGCCAGGTAGCCCGGGGTCTCGCCGCGGTAGGCCTCGGCGATCACGGCCGCCGTCTTGTCCCCGATGTGCTCCAGATCGGTGAGGGTCCCGGTGGTCACCCGCTGCTCCAGCTCGGCGTCGGACAGCTCGGCGACCACCTCGGCGGCCCGGAGGAACGCCCGCACCCGGTAGGCCGGGCGCCAGCTCCCGGTCGAGCAGGTAGGTGATCCGCGCGAACGCCTCGTCGACCGCCGCCCGCCCCGTCGTCTCGCTCGCCACGGCTCCGAGGGTAGGAGGTGCAGCGGGCCGTAGCCTTCGGCGGAATGGAGCGCTTCGGGTTCGTCGGTCTCCCCAACGCGGGGAAGTCCTCGCTCTACAACGCCCTGTCCGGGGGCTCGGCGCTGGCCGCGCCGTACGCCTTCGCCACCACCGACCCCAACGTCGGGCGTGGCCAAGGTCCCCGACCACCGTCTCGACGCCCTGGCCGAGATGAGCGCCTCCAAGAACGTGGTCCCCGCCGCCGTGCAGTTCATCGACATCGGGGGCCTGGTCGAGGGCGCCAGCAAGGGCGAGGGCCTGGGCAACAAGTTCCTCGCCGGGATCCGTGAGGTCGACGCCATCGTCTACGTCCTGCGGGCCTTCGACGATCCCGACGTGCCCGGGCCGGCCGACCCCCTCGAGCACCTCCGGGTCCTGGAGATCGAGCTGACCCTCGCCGACCTCGACTCGGTCGAGTCCCAGATCGACAAGCGGCGCAAGGCGATGAAGAGCGACAAGAGCCTGGCCGGCGAGGTGGCCGCCCTCGACGCCGCCCTCGCCGTCCTCAGTGAGGGCACGCCGATCTACCGCAGCGACCTCAGCGCCGACCACCGGGCCGCCCTGCGCCCGTGGTTCCTGCTGACCAACAAGCCGGTCATGGCCCTGGTCAACCTGAGCGAGGACCAGATCGCCGATCCCGACCCGGTGCTCGACCCCGTCCGCGCAGGAGCTGGGCGGCGTGGCCGAGGTCATCGGGGTCTGCGTGCAGCTGGAGGCCGAGGCCGCCCAGCTCGACGCCGACGAGCGGGCCGACCTCCTCGACGCCTACGGGCTGGGCGAGGGCGCCCTGGCCCGCTTCGTGCAGGCGGCGTACCACCTGCTGGGCCTGCGCACGTTCCTCACCACCGGCGAGAAGGAGAGCCGGGCCTGGACCTTCCGGGCCGGGTCCAAGGCGCCCCAGTGCGCCGGGGTGATCCACACCGACTTCGAGCGCGGCTTCATCCGGGCCGAGTGCATCAACTGGCAGGAGCTCCTCGACATCGGCTCCTGGTCCAAGGCCCGCGACGTGGGCAAGCTCCGCGTCGAGGGCAAGGACTACGAGGTCCAGGACGGCGACGTCCTGGAGTTCCGCTTCAACGTGTAGACCGGGACCGTGCCCTGGCTGCTGCGGGAGGACGAGGTGCTGGCCACCCTGGAGGTGGCCGAGGACCGCCGCTCCCGTCGGCGGGGGCTGCTGGGTCGGGACGGCATCGAGGGCGCGCTGCTCCTGCGGCCCGGCTCGGGCCGTGCACACCGTCGGCATGCGCTTCCCGATCGACGTGGCCTTCTGTGACGGCGACCTGCGGGTGTCTGCGCACGGTGACGATGGCCCGCCACCGCGTCGGCCGGCCCTGTCTGCAAGGCCCGCTGCGTGATCGAGGCCGAGGCCGGGGCCTTCGCCCACTGGGAGCTGCGGCCCGGCGACCAGCTCGAGGTGAAGGCGTGACCGTCGCCGCCCTCGTGCTGGTCGGCACCCCCATCGGGAACCTCGGCGACCTCTCCCCCCGGGCCGTGGAGGAGCTGGCCAAGGCCGACGTCGTGGCCTGCGAGGACAGCCGCCGCACCGGCCGTCTCCTCCAGCACGCCGGGATCCGGGCCCGCGAGCTGCTGGTGGTCAACGACCACAACGAGGCCCAGCGGGTCGAGGAGGTGCTGGCCCGCCTGGCGCGGGGTCAGCGGGTCGCCGTCGTGACCGACGCCGGGATGCCCGGCATCAGCGACCCCGGCGAGCGGCTGGTGCGGGCCGCGTCCCGGGACGGGTTCCGGGTCGAGGTGGTGCCCGGACCGTCGGCGGCCGTCGCCGCCCTGGTCGCGTCGGGCCTGCCCACCGCCCGCTTCGTGTTCGAGGGCTTCCTGTCCCGCAAGGCCGGGGCCCGCCGCCAGCGCCTGGCCGAGCTGGTCGACGAGCAGCGGACGCTGGTCTTCTACGAGGCGCCCCACCGGGTGGCGGCCACCCTGGCCGACCTGGCGACCGTGCTCGGCGGCTGGCGCCGGGTGGCGGTGGCCCGGGAGCTGACCAAGCTCCACGAGGAGGTCTGGCGGGGCCTGCTGCACGAGGCCGTGGCGTGGGCCGAGGCGACGCCGCCCCGGGGCGAGATCGCCCTGGTGGTGCAGGGCGCGCTGCCCGCCGGCCCCGCCGACGCCGCCGACGTCGAGTCCGCCGTGCAGGCCCGCCTCGACGCCGGCGACAGCGCCCGGGACGCGGCGGCCACCGTCGCCGCCGACCTGGGCGTCCCCAAGCGCCAGGCCTACGAGGTCGCCAACCGCCTCACCTGAAGGACGCGGTCGTCGGCCGGGTCCGGAACTCTCCGTGGTCAGATCCACCCTCCCAGTCCCCTCTGGGGTGGACTCGAGGAACTACCTGTCGGATTCCGCCAGTCATTGCCTCGAGATGTCGTGATCAGGCCCGGCATGACCACGAGGCGTGGGATTCCCGCCCGGATGACCGACAGCCCGTTCCCACACTCCTTCCTTGCCTCGATTCTCCCAGCCCGATGGGTGGTCCCGGGTTCCTGTCACACCCCCTGGTCATGATGGGGGCATGGTCATCGCCATCGTCTGTGCCCTGCTCGTGGGCGGCCTCGTCGCCGTCGCCGTTCTGCGCGTGCTGCCCCAGCACCTCCGCCGTCACCTCGCCGTGGAGCGGGAGGCCACGGTCCAGGCCGCGGTCGACACCGTGGTCGCCATCGTGGGCGACCGCCTGGACCAGCACGCCCGGGCGGGCACGGCCGAGCTGGACCTGCGCACGCAGGACATCAACCGCCAGCTCGTGCAGGTCACCGAGCTGGTGGCCACCCTGCAGAAGGACCGGGCCAACCAGCACGGCGAGCTGCTCAGCGGCCTCGACGCCGCCCGCCGGGCCAGCACCGAGCTGGCCGGGCACCACGGGCCAGCTGCGCGAGGCCCTGGCCAGCCCGAAGGCCCGCGGCGCCTGGGGCGAGCGCATGGCCGAGGACGTCCTGCGCCGGGCGGGCATGGTCGAGGGGATCAACTACCGGAAGCAGACCTCGGTGGCCGGTGGGCCGACCATCCCCGACTTCACCTTCCTGCTGCCCCGCGACCACGTCCTGCACATGGACGTGAAGTTCCCGATCGACAACTACCTGCGCCACCTCGACGCCGGCGACCGAGCTCGAGGCCGAGCAGGCGGCCAAGGCCTTCGTGCGGGACGTGAAGCAGCGGGTGAAGGAGCTCACCGGCCGCGGCTACATCGACCCCGAGCGCACCGTGGACTTCCTGCTCCTGTTCATCCCCAACGAGAGCGTCTACGCCTTCATCCACGAACAGGACCCCGGCCTGCTCGACCACGCCATGGCCCAGAGGGTGGTGCTCTGCTCGCCGTTCACCCTCTTCGCCCAGCTGGCGGTCATCCGCCAGGCCATGGACAACTTCCTGGTCGAGCAGACCTCGACCGAGATCCTCCACTGCCTGGGCGGGTTCAACGAGCAGTGGGCGAAGCTGTCCGACGCCATCGACAAGGTGGGCCGGGGCATCGAGACGACCCAGCGGGCCTACGACGACCTGAACGGTCCTCGGCGCCGGGCTTTCGAGAAGAAGTTGGGCGAGATCGACGATGTCCGCAACCGCGGTGGCCTCGTGGACCGGGACCTGGCCATCGTGGGCACGCCGATCCTGGACCTCGGCGACCGGGCGGACCGCCGGGCCGGCTAACTCGGGGAGCGCGGGTTGGGGGCCGTCGGTAGCCTCGCCGTGTGGGCCGCTTCTACGTCACGACGCCGATCTACTACGTCAACGACGCGCCCCACATCGGCCACGCCTACACCACCGTCGTCGCCGACGGCCTGGCCCGGTGGCACCGGCTGCTCGGCGACGACGTCTTCTTCCTGACCGGGACCGACGAGCACGGCCTCAAGGTGGCCCGGGCCGCCGAGGAGCACGGTCTCAGCCCGCAGGAGCAGGCCGACGCCACCAGCGCCCGCTACCGCGAGGCCTGGGACCTGCTGAACATCAGCAACGACGACTTCATCCGCACCACCGAGCCCCGCCACCACACCGCCGTGCAGGAGCTGCTGACCGCGGCCAAGGACAACGGCCACATCTACAAGGACACCTACGAGGGCCTCTACTGCGTGGCGTGCGAGGCGTACTACACCGACGACGACCTGGTCGACGGCACCTGCCCGATCCACCACCGCCCGGTCGAGCACCTCAGCGAGGAGAACTGGTTCTTCGCCCTCTCGGCCTTCGAGCAGCCCCTGCTCGACTGGTACGAGGCCCACCCCGGCTTCGTGGGCCCGGAGGGCAAGCGCAACGAGGCCCTCGGCCTCATCCGCCAGGGCCTGCGGGACATCTCCATCAGCCGCTCCTCGATCCGCTGGGGTGTCGAGGTCCCCTGGGACCCCGAGCACGTCTTCTACGTCTGGTACGACGCCCTCATCAACTACGTCACGGCGGTCGGCTACGGCGTCGACCCCGAGCGCTTCGCCGAGTGGTGGCCCGAGGCCCACCACGTCATCGGCAAGGACATCCTGCGCTTCCACTGCGTGTACTGGCCGGCCCTGCTCCTGGCCGCCGGCCTCGCGCCGCCGAAGCGCATCAGCGTGCACGGCTTCCTGCTGGTGGGCGGCGAGAAGATGTCCAAGACCAGCCTCAACCAGATCGCCCCGGCCGACCTCGTGGCCGACTTCGGCGTGGACGGCTACCGCTACCACTTCCTCGGCGCCACCCCCTTCGGTCCCGACGGCGACTTCAGCTACGAGGGCATGGTCGAGCGCTACAACAGCGACCTGGCCAACAACCTGGGCAACCTCCAGGCCCGGGTGGCCACCGTCGTCGGGCAAGAAGTGCGACGGGGTGGGGCCCGCACCGCGCCCCGACAGCCCCCTCGCCGCGGTGGCGGCCGAGGCGTTCTCCGAGGCAGCCGAGGCCTGGGACCGCGTCCAGCCCTCGCTCGCCCTCGAGGCCACCTGGCGCCTCATCCGGGAGACCAACGCCCACCTCGAGGCCAACGAGCCGTGGAAGGCCGAGCCCGGCCCGGAGGTCGACGCCGTGCTCGGTGACGCGCTCGAGGCGCTGCGCATCGTGACGATCCTGGCCTCGCCGGCCGTGCCGGACACCTGCGCCGAGATCTGGCGCCGGCTGGGCCTCGCCGGCCGCCCCGAGGACCAGCGCCTGCCGGTCGCGGCCGAGTGGGGCGGCTACCCCGGGGGCCTCACCGTGGAGAAGGGCGACCCGCTCTTCCCCCGGTTGACGGTCTGAGTCGGTGCGCTGGACCGACGACCACTGCCACCTGGGCCACCTGGACCTGACGGACGAGGCGGCGCTGCGGGCGGCCCTCGACGCGGCGGCCGCCGAGGGCGTGACCCGCGTGCTCGACGTGGGCACCGACGTGGCCGACTCGACTGCGGCCGCCGATCGGGCCGCCCGTCACACCGGGGTCTGGGCCACCGCCGGGGTCCACCCCCACGAGGCCCAGCACGGCATCGAGGGCCTCGAGGCCCTGCTGTCCCGGCCCGAGGTCCGGGCGGTGGGGGAGTGCGGCCTCGACTACCACTACGACCACTCGCCCCGGGAGGTCCAGCGCGAGGTGTTCGCCGCCCAGATCGAACTGGCCCAGCGCCACGACCGGGCCCTGGTCATCCACACCCGCGAGGCCTGGGACGACACGTTCGACATCCTCGACGAAGCCGGCGTCCCCGATCGGACGGTCTTCCACTGCTTCACCGGCGGCGCTCCCGAGGCCGAGCGGGCCCTGGAACGGGGTGCGTACCTCTCCTTCAGCGGGATCGTGACCTTCCCGTCGGCCGACGACGTCCGCGACGCGGCCCGCCTCTGCCCCGATGACCGCCTCCTCGTCGAGACCGATGCCCCGTTCCTCACCCCCGTCCCGCACCGGGGCCGGCCGAACCACCCGAGCCTGGTGACGCTGGTGGGCCAGAAGGTGGCGGAGGTCCGCGGCCAGGCCGTCGAGGCGGTGGCCGAGACGACTTGGGCCAACGCCACTCGGCTGTACGCGCTGCCCGACTGACCGTCGGCGCGGCCCGCCCGGAGCGGGGAGCGAGGTTGCGGTTGTGTTACATTCACGCGATCCGGTCGCCATCCCGCAGGGAAGGTCGTTGTCCTCACATCCCCCGTTCCGCCTCCGTCTGACGCTGGCGTTCCTGGTCCTGGCCGTCGTCGGCACCACCGTCGGCGCGGCGATGCTGTTCGGCTCGAACCAGGCCGCGCCCACGACGGTCGAGGTGGCCGACATCGGGCTCACCGGGCCCCCGGTCGTCGGCGGGATCGATCTGAATCCCGCCGCGGCGGAGGCCGCGGGGTCGGGGATGCGCCTCGGCGTGCTGGACAAGAGCGCCGCCCGCGAGGAGCAGCGTGAGGCCGCCGCCGCCCGTGAGGCCGCCGCGGCCCGTGAGGCCGCCGCCTTCGAGACCTTCGCCCGAGCGCAGGCCCAGGCCATTGTCGACTACGCCGCCGCGGTGGCCGCGGCCGCCGAGGCGCCCTCGAGCCCGCCGCCGGTCTACGTGCCGCCGTCCAACGACGACGGCAACGGTGGCGGAGGCGGTGGTGGCGGTGGCGGTGGCGGTGGCGGGTCGCTCTACGAGAAGCTGGACGACATCGCCACCTGCGAGTCGGGCCGGAACCCCCGGGCCTTCAATCCCGAGGGGCCGTGGTACGGCGCCTTCCAGTTCCGCTTCGACACATGGCAGTCGCACGGCGGTGGGGGCAACCGCGGCCAGGACATCCTGGACCACAACTACGAGCAGCAGCGGGAGATCGCCGCCAACCTGGCCCGAGCCCGGGGCTTCGCCGGCTCGTGGCCGACCTGCGCCGCCCGCTACGGCTACGTCTGAGCCCTGCTCACCCCGACCCAGGCTCGCGACCTCCTCCTCCGCCACGGTCTGGCGCCCAGCCGCGCGCTCGGCCAGAACTTCGTCGTCGACCCCAACACGGTCCGGCGCATCGCCCGGCTCGCGGGCGTCGGGCCTGGTGACCACGTGGTCGAGGTCGGCGCCGGTCTGGGGGCCCTGACCCTGGCCCTCGTCGAGACGGGCGCCGCAGTCACGACGATCGAAGCCGATCAGTACCTGCTCCCCGCGCTGGCTGAGGTGCTGGGGGACCGGCCGGTACGGGTCATCGGCGCCGACGTGCGCACCGTGGACTGGGACGACGTGCTGGCCGGGTCCGACACCTGGGCCTTGGTCGCCAACCTGCCGTACAACCTGGCCACGCCCATCGTGCTCGACGTGCTGGCTGAGGTCCCCCGCGGTCCAGCGCCTACTGGTGATGGTCCAGCGTGAGGTGGGGGAGCGGCTGGCTGCCCGGGCGGGGTCCCGGACCTACGGGATCCCCTCGGTGCTGGTCGCCCTGCGGGCCCGGGCCGAGGTCGTGGGCCGGGTGTCACCGGAGGTCTTCCTCCCCAAGCCCCGGGTCGAGTCGGCCCTGGTCCGCATCGAGCGCCTGGACGCACCGGCCACCGACGCCGACCCGGAGGTGCTGGTCGCCCTGGTCCGGCAGGCCTTCGGCAACCGGCGCAAGATGCTGCGGCGCTCACTCGACGGGCGGGTCACCGAGGCCCAGTTCACCGCGGCGGGCATCGCCTCCGACGCCCGCCCCGAGCAACTCGACGTCGCCGCCTGGGGTCGTCTGGCCGAGGCGGTCGGCGGGTGAGCGGGCTGCCGGTGACCCTGACCGCACCGGCCAAGCTGACCCTGTCGCTGCGCGTCACCGGCGTCCGGCCCGACGGCCTCCACCTGATCGACGCCGAGATGGTCACCCTCGACCTGGCCGACACCCTGTCGCTCAGCGAGGGATCGGGCGTGACGTTCCTCGGTCCGTGCGCGGAGGGGTTGGTGGCCGGGGACGACCTGGTGAGCCGAGCGCTGGCCCTGGTCGGCCGGACGGCCCAGGTGGAGGTCGACAAGCAGATCCCCCGGGGCGCCGGCCTGGGCGGGGGGTCAGCGGACGCCGGGGCGATCCTGCGGTGGGCCGGCCACACCGACGTCGAAGCCGAGGCCCGCCTGGGGGCGGACGTGCCCTTCTGCGTGATCGGCGGCCGGGCCCGGGTCACCGGCATCGGTGAGCACCTCGAGCCGCTGCCGTACGAGGCCCTGACCTTCACGCTGCTCACCCCGCCGGTGCACTGCGCCACCGCCGCCGTCTACCGGGCGTGGGACGACCTGGGTGGCCCGACGGGGGCCAACGGCAACGACCTGGAGCCCGCGGCCCTGGTCGGTGGCCCCGGAGCTGGCGCGATGGCGCGACGAACTCAGTGAAGCTGCCGATGCCGTTCCGATGCTCGCAGGGAGTGGCTCGACCTGGTTCGTCGAGGGTTCCTTCCCCGGGGTGGGTCGGCGTGTGGTGCACACCCGACCCTGAGCGGCCTGGAGCTACTTGCCTGCCCGGCGCTGCCAGCGGGTGCGCTTCAGCATCTTCTTGTGCTTCTTCTTGCGCATGCGCTTGCGGCGCTTCTTGATCAGCGATCCCATGTCGGCGGTGAGGCTACCGGCCGCTGACCGAGTCGGGGGCAATCACCGGTTCTGGGGGAAGCCGAGGTCGACACCACGGTCGTGGGGGTCGGGCCAGCGCACGGTGACGGCCTTGGCCCGCGTGTAGAAGCGGACGCCCTCCATGCCGTGGACGTGGGTGTCGCCGAACAGCGACGCCTTCCAGCCGCCGAAGGAGAAGTACGCCATGGGCACCGGGATCGGCACGTTGATCCCGACCATGCCGACCTGCACGTCCCGGTGGTAGGTGCGGGCGGCGCCGCCGTCGTTGGTGAAGATGGCGGTGCCGTTGCCGTACTCGCAGGCGTTCACCAGGTCGAGCGCCTCGTCGAAGCTCTCGACCCGCACGACGCTGAGCACCGGTCCGAAGATCTCGTCGAGGTACACCTTCATCTCGGGCTGCACCCGGTCGAACAGGCAGGGCCCCAGCCAGTAGCCGTCCTCGGCCCCGTCGACGGCGAGGTCCCGGCCGTCGACCACCAGCTCCGCGCCCTCCTCGACCCCGAGGTCGACATAGGACCGCACCCGGTCCCGGTGCGCCTCGGTGACCAGCGGGCCCATGTCCACGCCGTCGTCGGTGCCCGGGCCGATCTTCAGGGCCTCGATGCGCTCGACGACGGCGGGCACCAGGCGGTCGGCGACGTCGCCCACGGCCACGACCACCGAGATGGCCATGCAGCGCTCGCCGGCCGAGCCGTAGCCGGCGCTGACCGCGGCATCGGCGGCCTGGCCGATGTCGGCGTCGGGCAGGACGACCATGTGGTTCTTGGCCCCGCCCAGGGCCTGGACCCGCTTGCCGGCCCGGGTGCCGGTCTCGTAGACGTGGCGGGCGATCGGGGTCGAGCCCACGAAGCTGACGGCCTCGACGTCGGGGTGCTCGAGCAGTCGGTTGACGGCCACCGCGTCACCGTGGACCACGTTGAGCACGCCCGGCGGCAGGCCCGCCTCGGTGAACAGCTCGGCCAGGCGGACGTTGGCCGCCGGGTCCTTCTCGGACGGCTTGAGCACGAAGCTGTTCCCGCAGGCGATGGCGATGGGGAACATCCAGAGCGGGACCATGGCCGGGAAGTTGAACGGGGTGATCCCCGCGACCACGCCGAGGGGCTGGCGCACCGAGAAGGCGTCGATCCCCCGGGACACGTCCTCGGAGTGCTCGCCCTTCAGCAGGTGGGGGAGGCCGCAGGCGAACTCGATCACGTCGAGGCCCCGGGTCACCTCGCCCTTGGCGTCGGCCAGGACCTTGCCGTGCTGGCCGGTGATGAGCGCCGCCAGCTCGTCGGTGTGGCGGTCGACCAGGTCCCGGAAGCGGAACAGGATCCGGTTGCGCTGGGACAGCGACGTGTCCCGCCAGCCGGGGAAGGCGGCCTTGGCCGACGCCACCGCGGCGTCGACGTCGGCCACCGAGGCGATGGGCAGGCTCCCGGTCCGGGACCCGAGGGCAGGGTCGTGCAGGGGGTCGTGACGCTCGGGCGACCCCTCGGTCGGCTTGCCGTCGATCCAGTGGTGCAGCACCGTGGTCATGAGAGGATTCTCGCAGCATGACCATCAGCGTCCTCTTTCTCGTCGGCCGGTTTCCTGCTCGCGGTGCCCTTCGTGCTGCTCGGGGTCGACCGCCTGTCGTCCGCCGATGCCCGACCCGCCCAGCGGTGGTGGGGGCTGGTCGCCCTGGTCGGCGCCGCCGGGGTGGTGCTCGGCGTCTGGGGCGACGTCGCCGCCCTCGTCCTCGGCGTCGCCGTCGTCGGCGGCGGGATCCACCGAGTTGCGTGGCCCCGACGCCGACGACGCCACCCGCCTCCTCCTCGTCGGCCTCCTCGGCGCCGCGGTCATCACCGCCGCGCTCTTCATCGCCGTCGGTTCGGCCCTCGACCTCACCCTCACCGACCCGGTGTTCGATCTCGACCTGCGCTGAATCGGGCGGTCGGTACGATCCAGGCACCCTTGGGGGATCGTCCAACCGGCAGGACGCCAGGTTTTGGTCCTGGTAATCGGGGTTCGAGTCCCTGTCCCCCAGCTCTCCAGAGGACCTTCGCCGACGCTTTCCGTGACGTTCACCCCACCGACCGTGTCCGGTCAGGCGGCCTCCCTACGGTCCGGCCCATGACCGTGATCGTCGTCAAGGCCCCCGCCCGCCTCGTCCCGCTCGACACCGCGTTCAACCTCCGTGACCTCGGCGGGTACCCGACGATCGAGGGCCGGCGGGTGGTCTGGGGGCGGGTGTACCGCAGCGACGACCTCGGGCACCTGGCCGGGCGGGACCTCGACACGGTCCGCTCCCTCGGCGTGCGCACCGTGCTGGACCTCCGCAGCCATGGCGAGGTGGCCGGGGGCACGTTCCCCGTCGCCGCCCATCCGGTCGCCCTGCACCACCTGCCCGTGCTGACCCGGACCTGGCACGAGGAGGAGGTTGATGTGCTCGCCGCCCTCGCCGACCGGGCGACGCCGTACCTGGTCGCCCGCTACCTCGACCTGCTCGACGAGGGCGGTCCCGCCCTGGCGGCGGCCATCGAGGTGATGGCCCGGCCGGTGTCCCAGCCCGTCCTGTTCCACTGCGCGGCGGGCAAGGACCGCACAGGCGTGCTCGCCGCCCTGGTGCTCAGCGTGCTCGGGGTGGCCGACGAGGACATCGCCGCCGACTACACGCTGAGCGCGGACGCCATGGCCCGCCGCCTGGCCTGGTTGCAGGCCAACGATCCCGCCGGGGCCGTGGCCATGGCCGGCCAGCCTGCGGGCTGGCTGGCCGCCCCGACCGAGGTGATGGTCACCGTGCTCCGCCACCTCCGCGAGGTGCACGGCGGCGCCGAGTCGTATCTCGCCGCTCATGGCGTCGACCGCTCGACCTTCGACACCCTCCGCTACCTCCTTCTCGTCTGACCCCCTCCAGAACGGATCCGCGCGATTCGCGCGCGGGGTTGGCTAGAACAGGGGGATGACCTCCCGTCCCCTGTCGGCCATCGTGCTCGCCGCGGGGGAGGGCACCCGGATGAAGTCGGACCGGCCCAAGCCACTGCACCTGCTGTGCGGGCGGCCGATGCTGACCTACGTGCTCGACGCGCTGGGGGACTGCGACCTGGACCGGGTGGTCATCGTGGTCGGCCACCACGCCGAGCGGGTGACCAAGCGTCTCCAGGACGAGGGTCCCGACCTGCTCATCAGCTTCGTCGAGCAGGAAGTCCAACGGGGGACGGGTGACGCCGTCAGCGTCGGCCTCACGGGCTTCCCCGACGACCCCCTCGACGAGGACGACGGGGACGTCATCGTCCTCCCCGGCGACACCCCGCTGCTCGAGCCCGCGACCATCGCCGCCCTCGTCGCCCTGCACCGGGAGCGGGACGCCGCCTGCACCGTCCTCAGCGCCGACGTCCCCGATCCCACCGGCTACGGCCGGGTGGTGCGGGGCCGAGAGGACCGGGTCGAGCGCATCGTCGAGGAGAAGGACGCGACGGCGGAGGAGCGGACGATCACCGAAGTCAACACCTCGATCTACTGCTTCCGCCGCAGCGTCCTGGCCCCTGCCCTGCGCCGGACCAGCCCGGAGAACAGCCAAGGCGAGTACTACCTGACCGACGTCGTGCAGGTGCTGCACGAGGCCGGCTACCCGGTCGCCTCCCTCGTGATGGACGACCCCCTCGAGGCCAGCGGCATCAACGACCGGGTCCAGCTCGCGGCGGCCGAAGCCGTGCTGCGGCGACGCACGGCCGAGAAGTGGCTGCGGGCCGGGGTGACGATGGTCGACCCCGACCGGATCTCGCTCGACACGACGGTGCGCCTCGGCACCGACGTCACCCTCTTCCCCGGGACCCTGTTGCAGGGGGAGACCGTGGTGGGCGACCACACCGAGATCGGCCCCGAGACCCGTCTCGTCGACTGTGTGGTGGGGGAGGGCTGCCGCCTCGAGCAAGTGGTGGCCCGCGACGCCGAGATCGGCGACGGCGCGGTGGTCGGCCCCTTCGCCGTACTCGAGCCGGGCGCTCACATTCCTTCGGGCGCCCGGACCGGGCCGTTCTACACTGCGAGCGCCGACGAATGAGCGGCGCCGACGTTCGGCGGACCGACGAGGTCAGCAGGGCGATGAGCCGTACGGCGAAGAGCCACTTGACGCAGACTCAGCCTGAGGGCCACACGTGAAACTGATCGAGGTCCCGACCACCAAGCAGCTCTACCTGGTGTCGGGACGGTCCCACCCCGAACTCGCCGCGGAGATCGCCGACTGCCTCGGGGTGGACCTCGGTGAGCCCAACCTCTCGGAGTTCGCCAACGGCGAGATCCACTGTCGCTACAACGAGTCCATCCGGGGCGCGGACGTCTTCATCGTCCAGAGCCACACCCACCTGGACGACCTCACCCTGAACGACTCGCTCATGGAGCAGCTGATCATGGTGGACGCCGCCAAGCGGGCGTCGGCCAAGCGCATCAGCGTGGTCTGCCCCTACTACGGCTACGCCCGCCAGGACCGCAAGGCCGAGGGCCGCGAGCCCATCAGCGCCAAGCTCGTCGCCGACCTGTTCCGGGCTGCGGGCGCCACCCGCCTGGTCAGCGTCGACCTCCACTCGGGCCAGATCCAGGGCTTCTTCGATGGCCCGGTCGACCACCTCACCGCCGCCCCGGTCCTGCTCGACTACTGCCGCAACGACATGCCCGACGACCTGGTCATCGTCTCGCCCGACACCGGCCGGGTGAAGGTGGCCGAGAAGTACGCCAACAAGCTGGGCGCCGACATCGCCATCGTCCACAAGCGCCACGTGGCCGGCCAGAAGAACGCAGTCGAGGCCCGTGAGGTCATCGGCAACGTCGAGGGCCGACCCTGCGTCCTGCTCGACGACATGATCGACACCGCCGGCACCATCGTCTCCGCCGCCGACCTGCTCATCGAGCGGGGCGCCAGTGGGGTGTGGGCGCTGGCCACCCACGGCCTGTTCTCCGGCCCGGCGGTCGACCGCCTGAAGAACTCCAAGATCGACAAGGTCGTGGTCACCAACACCCTGCCACTGCCGTCGGAGAAGCAGTTCGACAAGGTCGAGGTGCTCTCGGTGGCCCCGGTCATCGCCGATGCCATCCGCGCCGTGTTCGAGGACACATCCGTCTCGGAGATCTTCGACGGCGAGAACCTGAGCTGACGGCTCGGTGCCCGACGCCGGTAGCCTTTCGGGTCGCTGTTCGCTCGACCCTGAAACCGGAGTTCCCTGATGGACGTCACCCTCACCGCTGAGACCGGCCGCCCCCTCGGCAGCCGCTCGTCCCGCCGTCTCCTGCGGGACGGCAAGGTGCCCGGTGTCGTCTACGGCCTGGACCAGGACACGGTGTCCGTCGCCGTGGAGTGGCCCGAGCTGCGGGCCGCGCTGACCACCGAGGCCGGTCTCAACGCCCTGATCACCCTCGAGGTCGACGGCAACGAGGACCTGACCATCATCAAGGACCTCCAGCGAGACCCGGTCCGCCGGGACGTGGTGCACGTCGACTTCCTGCGGGTGTCCCGTGACGTCGAGATCGAAGTCGAGGTCCCCATCGTGCTCGAGGGCACGGCCGAGAAGGTCGAGCGCGAGGACGGCACCGTCGCCCACCTGCTCTTCACCCTGTCGGTGTACGCCAAGCCGGGGGCCATCCCCAACGAGCTCACCGTCGACGTCTCCGAGATGGAGCTGCACGATTCGATCCGGGTCGCCGACCTGTCCCTGCCCGCCGGTGTCCGCACCGAGGTGGACGAGGACGAGGTCGTGGTCAGTGCCCAGGTCAGCCGCGCCACGATCGAGGCGATCGAGGACGAGGAGGCCGCCGAGGCCGCCGAGGAGGGCGAGGAGGGCGAGGAGGCCGAGGGCGGTGCCGAGGCCTCGGCTGAGGGCGGAGGCGGCGACGAGTCCGGCGGCGACGACTCCTCTGAGGAGTAGCGCATGCGCCGCCGCGGCGAGCGCGGCGAGCGCCGCGGCACCCCCGCCGACCTGCTGGTCGTCGGGCTGGCCAATCCCGGACGTGACTACGAGGGCACCCGACACAACGTCGGGGCCGCGGCGGTCCACCTGCTGGCGGAGCGCCACGGCGCCCGGCTGAAGGGCCTGCGCGGCGTCCCGGCGAGCGTCGACGAGGTCGACGTGGCCGGTCGGCGCCTGGCGCTGGCCGTGCCCTCGACGTACATGAACGAGTCGGGTCAGGCCGTACGGCCCCTCGTGCGCCGCTTCGGCCTCGAGGACGACCTCGCCAAGCTCGTCGTCATCCACGACGAGCTGGACCTTCCGCCCGGGCGCCTGAAGGTGAAGGTCGGCGGCGGCCTGGCCGGCAACAACGGGCTGCGCTCCATCCGGGACCACCTGCACACCACCGACTTCCTGCGGATCCGCATCGGTGTGGGCAAGCCGCCGTCGAAGGAGCGGGGCGCCGACCACGTCCTGTCCCGGCCGGGCAAGCGGGAGAGCCTGGAGCTGGAGATCGCTGTGCGGGAGGCGGCCGACGCCGTCGAGCTCATCCTCAGCGACGGGGTCGAGCGGGCCATGGAGCGGGTCAACGCCCGGGAGTGACGACGAGCAGGCGGGTCGCCACACCGTTCCGCTCCGCTCGGCTCCGCAGCCTCCCTGACGGCCCCGTCGCATGCCGACGGGGTCGCCCTAGATTCGGGCGGTGACCCTCCGCTCGCTCCCCGTGCTCCTGCGGGACGAGCCCGTACTGGCCGAAGTCCTCGGCGCCACCACCACGACCCTCACGGTCCCCGAGGCCGCCCGGGCCATCTTCGTGGCCGGCTTGGCCGAACTGTCCAGCCGCCACCCGATCGTGGTGGCCACCCCCACCAGCACCGAGGCCGAGCGCCTCGCCCACGACCTCCGGGTCTTCTGCGGCGATGACGGCGTCGACGTGTTCCCCGCCTGGGAGACCCTGCCCTTCGAGCGGGTCAGCCCGGCGGTGGAGACCATGGGCCGCCGGCTCCGGACCATCTGGCACCTCACGGACCCGGACCAGGCCCCCCGCATCGTGGTGGCCCCGATCCGGGCGCTGGTCCAGCGCCTCGGCCCCCACGTCGAGGACATCGCCCCCGTGGTCATCCGGGCCGGCGCCCAGGTCGACCAGCAGGACCTCGTCGAGCAGCTCGTCCACCTCGGGTACCGGCGGGAGTACCAGGTCGAGCACCGCGGTGAGGTCGCCGTGCGCGGCTCGATCGTCGACGTCTTCCCCTCCACCGCGGACCATCCGATCCGCATCGACCTCTGGGGCGACGAGGTCGACCGGCTGAGCGAGTTCTCGGTGGCCGACCAGCGCTCGACCGTCGACCGCACCGAGGTGCCGCTGTTCGCCTGTCGTGAGCTCCTGCCGACCGAGGAGGTCCGGGAGCGGGCCGCCGCCCTCGTCGGCGCCGAGCCCTGGGGCCGGGAGCAGTGGGAACGGCTGTCGGAGGGCCAGACCTTCGACGGCATGGAGTCCTGGCTCCCGTGGCTGGCGGGCGAGGAGCGTCTCCTGGCCGATCTTCTGCCCGATGACGCCTTGATGCTGCTGGTCGAACCCGCCCGCATGCGGGACCGGGCGGCCGACCTCCTGGCTGAGGAGACCGATCTGGCCAGCACCCTGGCCCGGACCTGGGAGGCGGGCGACCGCGAGTTCCCCCAGCTCCACCTCGACTTCGAGCGCCTGTTGGCCCACACCGAGGCCCCGGTCTGGTCCCTCACCCCGGTGCCCGAGGGGCCCTCCTCGCCGGAGGTGAAGGCCTCGGCCTGGGACCCGGTGATCGGCGACGGCGCCGTGCTGGCCAAGCAGCTGCGGGACCTGCTGGCCGACGACTACCGCCTGATCGTGGCCGCCGACGGCGACGGCAGCGCCGACCGCATGGTCGAGGTGCTGGCCGAGCACGACGTGCTGCTCGGCCGGGACGCCGAGGGCCGTGATCCGCTACCCGCACCCCGCACGGGCATCGCCACGGTCGCCCCGCTGGAGCGCGGCTTCATCCTCCCGGGAGCGAAGCTGGCGGTGCTCACCGAGCGGGACATCACCGGCCGACGCCGGGCCCACCGACCGGCTCGACCCCGCCAGCGGGACGCCCGGGGCTTCTTCGACGACCTGGCCGAGGGCGACTACGTCGTGCACCATCAGCACGGCGTGGCCCGCTACGGCGGCATGGTGCGGCGGGCCATCGCCGGCCACGAGCGGGACTATCTGGTCCTCGAGTACCGCAGCGGTGACCGTCTGTATGTCCCGTCGGACCAGATCGACGCCGTGCGCCACTACACCGGCGGCGACAGTCCGTCGCTCAGCCGGCTGAACGGCTCGGACTGGCAGAAGACGAAGGCCAAGGTGCGCTCGGCGGTGGCCGAGATCGCCCAGGAGCTGGTCGTGCTCTACCAGAAGCGGATCACCAGCCCGGGTACGGTCTTCGGGCCTGACACCCCGTGGCAGCAGGAGCTGGAGGCGGCCTTCCCCTACCGGGAGACCCCCGACCAGCTGACGGCCATCGAGGCGGTGAAGGCCGACATGGAGGCCGCGTCGCCGATGGACCGCCTGGTCTGCGGCGACGTCGGCTTCGGCAAGACCGAGGTGGCCATCCGGGCCGCGTTCAAGGCCGTCCAGGAGGGCATGCAGGTCGCCATCCTCGTGCCGACGACGCTGCTGGCCCAGCAGCACGGCCAGACCTTCGGGGACCGCTTCGCGCCCTATCCGATCCGGGTCGAGGTCCTCAGCCGGTTCCTGACCGCCGGTCAGCAGAGGGCGGTCATCGAGGGGGTCGGCCTCGGCACCGTCGATGTCGTCATCGGCACCCATCGTCTGCTCTCCGGCGACGTGCGCTTCGCCGACCTGGGGCTGCTGATCGTGGACGAGGAGCAGCGCTTCGGCGTCAGCCACAAGGAGGCCATCAAGGAGTTCCGGGCCGACGTGGACGTGCTCACCCTCAGCGCCACCCCGATCCCGCGGACCCTGGAGATGAGCCTGACCGGCATCCGGGACCTGTCGATCATCAACACCCCACCCGCCGACCGCCAGCCCATCCTCACCTACGTCGGCGACTACGACGAGCGGGCCGTGGCCGAATCCATCCGCCGGGAGCTGCTGCGGGAGGGGCAGGTCTTCTTCGTCCACAACCGGGTCGAGGACATCGAGCACGTGGCCCGCGGCCTCAAGGAGCTGGTGCCCGAGGCCCGCGTGGCCATCGCCCACGGTCAGATGGACGAGGGCAGCCTCGAGAGGGTGGTCATCGATTTCTGGGAGGGTGGCTACGACGTGCTCGTCTGCACGACGATCATCGAGTCCGGCATCGACATGCCCACGGTGAACACCCTGGTGGTGGACCGGGCCGACCTGCTCGGACTGGGCCAGCTCCACCAGATCCGGGGGCGGGTGGGCCGGGCCGGCCAGCGGGCCTACGCCTACCTGTTCACCCCTCCCGACCGGTCCTTGAGCGAGGACGCCTACGAGCGACTGCGCACCATCGGCGAGTCCACCGAGCTGGGATCCGGCTTCAAGATCGCCATGCGGGACCTCGAGATGCGAGGCGCCGGCAACCTGCTGGGCACCGGCCAGTCCGGTCACATCGCCGCGGTGGGCTACGACCTCTACTGTCAGATGGTCACCGAGGCCGTGGCCGAGCTGAAGGGCGAGGAGGTGCGGGAGCCGGCCGAGGTGAAGCTGGATCTTCCCCTCGACGCCAACCTGTCCGCCGACTACGTGCCCAAGGAGGAGCTGCGTCTGGAGGCGTACCGGCGGTTGGCCTCGGTCACCGACCCGGCGCAGGTGGCCGACATCCGGGCCGAGTGGGAGGACCGCTACGGCCCGGTGCCCGAGGCCGCCGTGGCGCTGCTCGACGTGGCCCGCCTGCGGGCGGCCTGCCAGCGGGCCGGGGTCACCGACGTCGTGGTCACCCGGAACCAGGCCTTCTCCGGGCCGTCCCACGTGGCCAAGATCGGTCCGCTGGACCTGGCCGAGAGCAAGCAGATCCGCCTCCAACGCCTCGTCCCCAAGGCCGTCTACAAGGAGGACTCGGGCGAGCTGCAGGTCCCCGTGTCCAAGCCCGACGAGGTGGCGCCGGCCCTGGTGGCCCTGCTCGACGAGTTGGTCCCGGCCTCCCCGCTGGTCACCGCGGGCGCCTGATCCCTACGATCCCTCCATCGTGAAGCGCCCCCTCGTCCTCGCCGCCGCCTCGCTGCTCTGCCTCGGCCTCCTGGGGTGTGCCCCGGATGACGACGCCGCCCTCACCGTCAACGGTGACGACATCCTCACCGTGGGCACCCTGACCGAGGAACTCGACCAGATGCAGGCGGCGGACGAGTTCCTCGTCGCCTCCGATGCCCGGGGCGAGGGCGGCAACCTGCGCTCCGGCTTCGTCGGCGTCGTGCTGTCCAACCACGTGTTCAACGCCCTCCTGGCCGAGCAGCTGGCCGCTGAGGGCGGCGAGGTGACCGAGGCCGACGTCGAGGAGGGCACCGCCCTCCTGACCGACCAGTTGGCGAACCCGCCCGAGGGCGTGGCGCCGCTCACCCTGGAGCAGGTGCCGCGGGACTACCGCCAGACCCTCATCGACCTCTACAGCAACTTCGTGGCGCTGGTGGGAGTCCTCGACGACGACCCCCAAGCCGCCCAGGACCTGCTCGTCGAGTCCCGTCTCGCGGCGGAGGTCGAGGTGGCTGAGCGCTACGGCCGCTGGGACGCGGAGCAGGGCAACGTCGTGCCCCCCGAGGGCCCCGTGACCCCGACCACCGCCCCGCTGACCGCCCCCGTCGGGGGATGATTCCCGTTCTGGTGGCTGGATGTGGTGCTGGGTCACGCGCTGGAGCCACCAGAACGTGAAGGTCGTCGTGGTCGGGTTGGGGCCGGCGGGGCCGGAGCTGCTGACCGGCGAGACCTTGGCGGCGATCGAGCGCATCCCCCACCGGTTCCTGCGCACCCGCCACCATCCCGCCGCCGTCGCCCTTCCCGACGCGACCAGCTTCGATGACCGCTACGAGGCCGAGGCGACCATGGCGGGTGTCTACCAGGGGATCGTCGAGGACCTGGTGGCGGCGGCGGCCGAGCACGGCGAGGTGCTCTACGCGGTGCCCGGGTCGCCCACGGTGGCCGAACACACCGTCGAGCTGCTCCGGGCCGATGACCGGCCCGAGGTGTCGGTGCTGGCCTCGGTGTCCTTCCTGGACCTGGCGTGGGATCGCCTCGGAGTGGACCCCGTCGCCGTCGGGGCGCGACTGGTCGACGGCCACGACTTCGCCGTCGGCGCAGCCGGGGCGACCGGGCCGCTGCTGGTCGGCCAGTGCGACCGCCCGACCGTCCTCTCCGACATCAAGCTCTCGGTCGAGGAGGGGCCGACGGTCACCGTCCTGGCGCGCCTCGGCCTGCCCGACGAGTCGGTCACGGAGGTGGCGTGGGACGACCTGGACCGCCTTGTCGAGCCCGACCACCTCACGTCGATCTGGATCCCGGGCCTCGCCGAGCCCGTGGCCGCCGAGCTGATGGCCTTCGCTGCCGTCGTGCGCCGCCTGCGGACCGAGTGCCCCTGGGACCGGGAGCAGACCCACCAGTCCCTCACCCGGCACCTGATCGAGGAGAGCTACGAGGTCCTCGACGCCATCGAGGTGCTGGAGGTCGACGAGGACGAGGGCTACGTGGCCCTGGAGGAGGAACTGGGCGACCTGCTCTTCCAGGTCGTCTTCCACGCCACCCTCGGGGCCGAGGCCGGTCGGTTCACGCTGGCCGACATCGCCCGGGGCATCCACGACAAACTCGTCCTCCGCCACCCGCACGTCTTCGCCGAGGTCGAGGTCGAGGGCGCCGACGAGGTGGTCAGCAACTGGGAGGCCATCAAGAAGGCCGAGAAGGGCAGGCAGAGCGTCTTCGACGGCATCCCCGCCGGGCTCCCCGCCCTCCTCTACGCCCTCAAGATCGACAAGAAGGCGGTGGCCGCGGGCTTGGCCGATCGGGTGCCACCGCCCGAGGGCGACGATCTCGGCGGCGAGCTGCTGGCGTTGGTCACCCAGGCCCGCGACGCCGGCCTCGACCCCGAGGACGCGCTGCGGCGCACAGCCACGGCCTGGCGCGACGCGCTGCGTGCCGCGGAATCGGCAGGCTGATCGGCTAGAACACCCGGTGGGGAACACGGGCCACACCAGCCACAGGAGCACCACGGACGTGAGCCTTCCCGCGTCGCGGCCAGGACCGGATTGGTCCTGGCCCTACCCAGCACCGATCATGGCGCCGGCCCACCGCGCCCCGCGCTCCGGGCCCTCAGGTCACCCCACCGCAAGGAACGAACGACGATGAGCGTCGAAGACGATCGGCGGGCCGAAGAGGCCCGCAAACCGATGAGCCGTCAGGCGAAGAGGCATCAACGATGAGCGAGATCATCCACGTCGTGGGCCGCGAGGTCCTCGACTCCCGCGGCAACCCCACCGTCGAGGTCGAGGTCGTCCTCGCCTCCGGTGCCCGAGGCCGGGCCATCGTGCCCAGCGGCGCCTCCACCGGCCAGTTCGAGGCCGTCGAGCTCCGGGACGGCGGCGAGCGGTACGTGGGCAAGGGGGTCCAGACCGCCGTCGCCTTCGTCAACGGTGAGCTGACCGAGCTCCTCCTGGGCCTCGACGCCCTCGACCAGCGCGACGTCGACCGACGGCTCATCGACGCGGACGGCACCGACAACAAGGCCCGGGTCGGGGCCAACGCGATCCTGGGGATCTCCCTCGCGGTGGCCAAGGCCGCGGCCGACGAGCTGGAGGTCCCCCTCTACCGGTACGTGGGCGGGGCGAACGCCCACGTCCTCCCGGTGCCGATGATGAACGTCATCAACGGCGGCGCCCACGCCGACAACAACCTCGACGTCCAGGAGTTCATGATCCTGCCCGTCGGCGCCGCCTCGTTCGCCGAAGCGCTCCGGTGGGGCGCGGAGACCTACCACGCCCTCAAGGGGATCCTGACCGACCGGGGTCTGTCGACCCTGGTCGGTGACGAGGGTGGATTCGCCCCCAATCTCGCCTCCAACGAGGACGCCGTGGCCCTGTTGGTCGAGGCGATCGAGGCCACGGGTCGTACCCCGGGCGACGACATCGTCCTCGGCCTCGACGCGGCGTCGAGTCGAGTTCTGCCACGACGGCACCTACGTGCTGGAGGGTGAGGGTGGCCGTCGCCTCTCCTCGGCCGAGATGGTCGACTACCTCGCCGACCTGGCGGGCCGGTACCCGATCGTCACCATCGAGGACGGCATGGACGAGGAGGACTGGGACGGGTGGGCCGCCCTGACCGAGCGGCTGGGCAGCACGGTCCAGTTGGTCGGCGACGACCTCTTCGTCACCAACACCGAGCGCCTCGAGCGGGGGATCCTGGCCGGCGTCGCCAACTCGATCCTGGTGAAGGTCAACCAGATCGGCTCGCTGACCGAGACCCTGGAAGCCGTCGACATGGCCCATCGGGCGGCGTACACCGCGGTCATGTCCCACCGCTCCGGCGAGACCGAGGACACGACCATCGCCGACCTGGCCGTGGCCACCAACTGCGGACAGATCAAGACCGGCGCCCTGGCCCGCAGCGACCGGGTCGCCAAGTACAACCAGCTCCTCCGCATCGAGGAGGACCTCGGCGAGGCCGCCTCATACCCGGGGGCAACGGCCTTCCCCGTCGGAGGGACCTGACCATGCCCAAGCCGCGGAAGACGACCATCGTCCTGGTGATCGCCACCCTGGTCGCGGTCGGCTACATCATGTTCGTACCGGCCCGGAACTATGTGGCCCAACAGGCGGCCACTGACGAGGCCGAGTCCCAGCTGGCCCAGCTCGACGCCGAGGTCGCCGACCTCCGCCAGCGGCAGGTCGAGCTGCAGGACCCCGAGCAGATCGAACAGGTGGCCCGGGAGCGCTTCAACCTCGGCTATCCCGGCGAGGAGGTCTTCGCCGTGCTCCCGGCGCCGCCGCCCCCGTTGCCGATCCCCACGGGCTGGCCCTTCGACGTCCTGCGGGGCGCGGCCGCCGCCGCGAGCGGGGCCACGGGCTGACACCCACTGCCCTCTGGATAGATTCACCCCACCGTCGAGGTGGAGTGTGTTGTGGGCCGTCCGATCCAAGCGAGTGGTCTCGTCCGTCACTTCGGTGACGTGATCGCGGTCGACGGCGTCGACCTCGAGGTGGCCGACGGCGAGATCTTCGGGTTCCTCGGCCCCAACGGCGCCGGCAAGTCGACCACGGTGCGCATGCTCACGACGCTGCTGGCGCCCAGCGCCGGCTCGGCCCGGGTGGCGGGCTACGACGTCGTCAAGGAGGCGGCCATGGTCCGCCGCTCCATCGGCGTGGCCCTCCAGGACGCCGCCATCGACCCGCTCATGTCCGGCCGGGAGCTGCTCCAACTCCAGTCGATCCTCCACGGCATCCCCCGCAAGGAGGCCGACAAGCGCTCGGTGGACCTCCTGGAGCGGGTGGGCCTCACCGCGGCCGCCGACCGTCGGGTGGGGACCTACTCCGGTGGCATGCGCCGTCGCCTCGACCTCGCCCTCTCGCTGGTGCACGAGCCCGCCGTGCTGTTCCTCGACGAGCCGACCACCGGCCTGGACCCCATGAGCCGCATCGCCCTCTGGGAGGAGGTGCGGCGGCTGAACCAGGAGCAGGGCATGACGGTGCTGCTGACCACCCAGTACCTCGAGGAGGCGGACCAGCTGGCCGGCCGCATCGCCATCATCGACAACGGCCGCATCGTGAAGCAGGGCCGTTCCGAGGAGCTCAAGGCGGCCATCGGCGCCCCCACGCTGCAGGTCGACGTGCCCACGGGCGACGAGGAGCGTGCCCGGGCCGCCCTCATCGGCATCGGCGAGGCCCGTCCCGACCACGACGGCGGGGTGTGCATCGGCCTGCCCGAGGGGGCCTCGCAGATGGCCGACGTCGTCCGGGCCCTGGACGCCGCCGGCGTGACGGTCGAGCACCTGGAGCTGCACCAGCCGTCGCTGGACGACGTGTTCGCCGACGCCACCGGCCGCCGCCTCGAAGGGGCCGAGGACGCAGCCACGGCCGCTCCGTGAGCGCCGAGACCGCGGCGCCGCCCGCGCCTACGGCGGCCGCCGCGTTCCACCAACAGCCGGTCGCCCAGATCCGGGTCTTGGCCCGACGCTCGGTCCTGGCCACGCTCCGCCAGCCGCCGGTCTGGTTCCCGGCCATCCTCTTCCCGTTGCTGCTGGCCGCGGTCAACGCGTCGGCCTTCAACCGGGCGACCGGCCTGCCCGGTTTCCCCGAGGTGGACTCGTTCCTCGACTTCCTGTTGCCGGCCAGCATGATCCAGGGGGTCATGTTCGGCGCCGTGGCCGGGGGATCGGACATCGCCCTCGACATCGAGGACGGGTTCTTCGAGCGGCTGCTGGCCTCGCCCATCTGGCGCCCGTCGATCCTCATCGGCCGTCTGGCCGGCGGCGCGGTGCTCGGCGCCATCCAGGCCGTGCTCTTCATCAGCGTGTTCAGCATCTTCGGCGCCCGTGTCCACTCGGGCCTACTGGGCCTGGTGACCCTGGTCCTGCTGGCGATGGTCATGGCCATCGCCATCGGGGGGGTCACGGCCGCGGTCGGGGTGCGCACCGGCTCCCAGGAGACGGTGCAGAACTCGTTCCCGCTGATCTTCATCCTGCTCTTCCTGAGCTCGGCCTTCTTCCCGACCGAGCTGATGACCGGCTGGTACCAGACGATGGCCGAGCTGAACCCCATCACCTGGGTGATCGACGCCGCCCGCCAGCTGGTCATCGCCGAGTGGTCCTGGCGCGAGGCCGGGATCGCCCTCGGCACGGCGAGTGCCCTGGCGGTGGCCACCGTGTCGCTGGCCGCCCGGCAGCTCCGGCTCCGGCTGGCGGACTCGTGACGGCCGTCGCCGCACCGGCGGTGTCCCGGCCCCGGCGCATCGGCATCGCCGGGGTCACCCTGGCGCTGGGCAAGCGGAGCCTCAACCGGATCATCCGGGTCCCGGCGGCGATCATCCCGACCGTCGCCATGCCGGTCTTCCTGCTGATCTCCTTCAGCGGAGCCTTCTCGGCGATCATCGACATCCCCGGCTTCCCGACCGACTCGATCCTGGCGTGGGTCGCCCCCTACGCCGTGATCCAGGGGGCCGCCTTCGCCGGGGTGGGGGCGTCCCAGGCGGTGGCCGCCGACCTCGAGAACGGCTTCTACGACCGCCTCCTGATGGCGCCCGGCTCCCGGCTCGGCCTTCTTCTCGGGCCGGTCTCCGCCGCCCTCCTGCGGGTGCTGTTGCCGTTCACGGTGGTGCTCGGGGTGGCGGCCATCGGCGGCGTCGAGCTCACCCAGGGCATCGCCGGGCTGCTGATGCTCCTGCTGACCGCCGAGGGCGTGGCGCTCGTGGCCACGTTCTGGGGGCTGAGCATCGTCTTCAAGTTCCGCACCCAGCGCTCCGGGGCCCTCGTGCAGGTCGGCGTGTTCGTCGCCATGTTCCTGTCGGTGGGCCAAGTCCCCCTGGGGATCATGGAGGGCTGGCTCCACGCCGTCGCCCGGGTCAACCCGATGACCAACCTCCTCCGCATGGCCCGCCAGGGCTTCGTCGCCGAGATCACCTGGGCCCACACCTGGCCCGGCCTGGTCGTCATCCTCGTCGGCACCGCGATCTTCGGTGCCTGGGCCTACGTCGGCATCCGCAGGCTCAACCAGTAGCGCCTCCCACCCCGCGCACTGGCGACTGCCTTCCCGGTCATGGCCCCGAAATCGGGTGCCAGAACGGTCGGTTCAGCCGGCGGTGGCCTCTTCGAGGGCGCGGCGGACCAGCACCCTGGCGAGGTGCTCGCGGTACTCGACGGTGCCGTTGAGGTCGCCCGGCGGGTTCGTGCCCTCGTGGGCCACGGCGGCGGCATCGGCGGGCGAGGCTCCGCCGGCCATCGCCTCTTCGGCCGCGGTGGCCCGGGTCGGCTTGGTGTCCATGTTCACGAGGCCGATGCCGGTGCGGCCGTTGTGCACGGCCGCGACGCCGACGATGGCCCAGTCCTGGGCCCGGCGGTTGAACTTCTGGAACGACCAGCCGGCGCCGGTGGCCTTCGGGATCCGGATTTCGGTCAGCAGCTCGTCGGGAGCCAGCGCGGTCTCCAGGAAGCCGGTGAAGAAGTCGTCGGCTGCCACCCGTCGCTCGCCGCCGGGACCCCGGAGGACCATCTCGCCCCCGAGGGCCAACAGGATCGCCGGGTGGTCGGCGGCCGGGTCGCCGTGGGACAGCGCCCCGCCGAGCGTGCCCCGGTGGCGGACCTGGGGGTCGCCGACCTTCGAGGTGGCATGGGCCAGGAGGGGCAGGTGCGCCTTCAAGACGTCGCTGGTCTCGATGGCGTGGTGGGTGGTCAGGGCGCCGATGGCAACGGTGTCGCCGTCCTCCCGGATGTAGGACAGTTCGGTCAGGCGCCCGACGTCCACCAGCACGGCGGGTACGGCCAGGCGCAGCTTCATCAGCGGGAGGAGCGAATGGCCGCCCGCCAGGAGCTTGGCCTCGTCGCCGTGCTCGGCGAGCAGGGCCACGGCCTCGTCGGCCGAGCCGGCCCGGACGTAGTCGAATGCGGCGGGGATCACGAGCGGGCCTCCTGGATCGCTGCCCACACCCGGTTGGGTGAGGCGGGCATGTCGATGTCGGTGATGCCGAGTGGGCTGAGGGCGTCGGCCACGGCGTTCATCACCGCGGCCGCGGAGCCGATCGTGCCCGCCTCCCCGATGCCCTTCACCCCGAGGGGGTTGGTCGGGCTCGGGGTGACCGTGTGATCGAGCGTGTAGGACGGTGCCTCCACCGCCGAGGGCACGAGGTAGTCGGCCAGCGACGCATTCGAGAGGTTGCCCTCGGCGTCGTAGTTGGCGCCCTCCCACAGGGCCTGGGCCACGCCCTGGAGGATCCCGCCGTGGACCTGGCCCTCGACGATCATCGGGTTGATCTGGTTCCCGCAGTCGTCGACGGCGATGTAGTCCCGCAGACGGATGTCGCCGGTCTCGGTGTCCAGCTCGATGACGGCCACGTGGGTGCCGAACGGGAAGACGAAGTTCGGCGGGTCGTAGGTCACCTGGGCGGTGAGGTTCGGCTCCATGCCGTCGGGTAGGTCGTGGGCGGTGAATGCGGCCATGGCCACGTCGCCGATGCCCACGGACTTGTCCGGGGAGCCCCGCACCCGGAACGAGCCCTCCTCGAACTCGAGGTCCTCGGGTGAGGCCTCCAGCTGGTGGGCGGCGATGGCCCGGGCCTTCTCCAGGACGATGTCGGTGGCCATGTGGACTGCGGTGCCGCCCACGGCCAGGGAACGGGAGCCGTAGGTGTCGAGCCCGAGGGCCGACACCGCGGTGTCGGAGTGCAGCACCTCGATGGCGTTCGGGTCGATGCCGAGCTGATCGGCGACGATCTGGGACCACGTGGTCTCGTGGCCCTGCCCGTGGGGCGAGGTGCCGGTGACCACCTGCACGCTGCCGGTCGGCAGCATCCGCACGGTGGCGGACTCCCAGCCGCCGGCGCCGTAGTTGAGCGAGGCCAGGACCCGGCTGGGGGCCAAGCCGCACATCTCCACGTAGGTGCACAGCCCGATGCCGAGCTGGGTTCCCGATCCCTCGTCCCGCAGCCGCTGCTGCTCGGCCCGGAGCTCGGGCACCTTGGCCAGTTCGAGGGCCCGGTCGAGGGTCGGCTCGTAGTCCCCACTGTCGAAGACCAGCCCGGCGGGGGAGTCGTAGGGGAAGGCGTCGCTGGGGATGTAGTTGCGGCGCCGGATCTCTTCGGGGGTGACCCCGATCTCCCGGGCCAGGGCGTCCATGGCCCGCTCGATGGCATAGGAGGCCTCGGGCCGGCCGGCGCCCCGGTAGGCGTCGGTGGGTGGGAGGTTGGTGAACAGGCCCTGGCAGGTGAACGAGTACGCCGGGATGTCGTAGACGCCGTGGTAGAGGAAGGCGCCCAGGAGGGGGATGCCGGGGGTGACGAGCTGGAGGTAGGCCCCCATGTCGGCCAGGAGCCTGGCCCGCACACCCGTCACCTTGCCGTCGGCGTCGGCCGCCAGCTCGATGTCCTGGACCTGGCCCCGGCCCTGGATGGTCGAGGATGCGGCCTCCGAGCGCTCTTCGGTCCAACGGACCGGCACGCCGTGGTGCTTGGCCAATATCACGGCCAGCAGCTCTTCGGCGTAGACGTTGAGCTTGCAGCCGAAACCACCGCCCACCGACGGGGCGATGACCCGGACCTTGTGCTCGGGCGTGCCGGTGGTGGCCGCCACCATCAGCTTGAGGATGTGGGGGATCTGGGTGGCGGACCAGATGGTGATCTCGCCCCCCTGGGGCTGGGGCACCACGGCCACGCCCCGGGGCTCCATCGCGGACGGGATGAGGCGCTGCTGGAGGTACCGCTCGGTGATGTGATGGGTGGCCTCGGCGAACGCCTTGTCCACCGCATCCGGGTCGGGGATGAGCTCCCAGACGTAGGACGTGTTGGAGGTGAGGTCGGTGTGGGCCAGGACATCATCGCCTGCCGCGTCCTCGAGGTCGACGACCACGGGCAGCGGCTCGTAGTCGACCTCCACGGCGCCGACCGCGTCCCGGGCCGCGTAGCGGCTCTCGGCCACCACCACGGCCACGGCGTCGCCGACGAAGCAGGCCTCGCTGACCGCCACCGGGAGGTGCTCAGGGGTGACCATGTCCTCGGTCACGGCCCAGGCGCAGGGGAGCGGGCCCATGCCCAGCTCGACGAGTTGGGCGCCCGTGTAGACGGCGACGACTCCGGGCATGCCTGCGGCCCCGGTGGTGTCGATGTCGCCGATGCGGGCATGGCCGAACGGGCTGCGGACGATGCCCAGCCAGAGGGCGCCGGTGATCTCGAGGTCGTCGACGTAGCGGGCTTCTCCGGACAGGAGCTCGGGGTCCTCCTTGCGGAGCATGCGGGTGCCGGAGACGGTCATCGTTCATCCCTCCTGGCGGCTGCGCCGCCGGACCGGTGGGCCTTCGCTCCGCTCATGCCGGGCCCCCTTCCGAGCCGGCGGCGGCCATGACCGCCTTGACGATGTTGTGGTAGCCGGTGCAGCGGCAGAGGTTGCCCTCGAGGCCCTCCCGCACGGCGGCCTCGTCCAAGCCGGGCTGTTCCTCGATGAGGGAGACGGCGGCCATGACCATGCCCGGGGTGCAGTAACCGCACTGCAGGGCGTGGTTCTCGTGGAAGGCCTGCTGCATGGGGTGCAGCTCGGTGCCGTTGGCCAGGCCCTCGATGGTGGTGATCTCTTCGCCGTCGGCCTGGACCGCCAGCATCGTGCAGGACTTCACCGACGCGCCGTTCACGAGGACGGTGCAGGCCCCGCACGACGAGGTGTCACAGCCGACGTTGGTCCCGGTCAGGCCCCGGGTCTCCCGGAGGTAGTGGACCAGCAGGAGCCGCGGCTCGACGTCGTGGGTTGCGGATGTGCCATTGACGTTCACGGACACTTCCATGCGTCACCCCCCGGTGATGGTCGTCGATGCTCATCCTCGCGCGTGATCCCGCTCTATGCCTCCCGACTCTGCGGGAACGGATCAGACGAGGCCAGGGAAGGCGCCGCCGTCGACGAGGACGGAGGTGCCGGTGACGAAGCGGGCCTGCCGGGAGCAGAGGAAGGCGACCACGGCGCCGAACTCGTCGGCGTTTCCGAGGTGACCGGTGGGGATGGCGGCGGCCGCCTCGGGCGGCGGGGTGTCGCCGCCGTAGAGCTGGCGGACCCGGTCGGTGTCGTGGAGGCCGGGTTGGGCCGAGTTCACCGTCACGCCGTCGCGGGCGACCTCGGTGGCCAGCACCTTCATGAACGCGGTGAGCCCCGCTCGGGCCGTGGCCGACGCCATGAGGTGCGGGGGCGGCTGGCGCACGCCGATCGAGGTGATGGCCACGACCCGGCCCCACCCCTGGGCCTGCATGGCCGGGACGGCTGCCCGGCAGAGGGCGATGGACGACAGGAGGTTGAGGTCCAGGGCCTGTCGGTAGCCGTCCAGATCGGTGGAGGCGAACGTTCCGGCCGGCGGCCCCCCGGCGTTGGCCACCACGATGTCGATCGTCCCGCCGAGGCGCTCGGCGGCCTCACCGACGAACCGAGTGGCCTGGTCCGGGTCACTCATGTCCGCGGTGAGGGCTACGGCCCCGATGTCGGCGGCCGCGGCCTCGGCCTTGGCGAGGTCCCGTCCACAGAGGGCCACCTGGACCCCCTCGGCCGCCAGCGCCCGGGCCGCCCCCAGGCCCAACCCGGCCGATCCCGCCGCCACCGCCGCCCGCTTGCCCGCGATTCCGAGGTCCATGGGGCGACGCTAGGTCTTCGCGCCGGACAGAACGACCGCAACCACGGGGGCGTGGGGTCGGGCTGGGCAATCGGGGGCGGAAACCGCCCGTTTCGCCACCCCGCGGGACCGCCTCTCCTTCTGGCGGTTGATTCCGCTGCTGGAACGACGGAATCAACCGCCAGAACGGTGAAGAAGTGGCGATGGCGGCGATTCGGCCACGCTGGGTGGGAATCGGTGGTGAAGGGGCGCCGAGGACCTGCGGCGGGAGGGCCAGGGCCCCCGTGGTTGCCTTCGGTTTCACCGGGGCCGACGCGTGGGAGGGCACCGAGGACGACCGGTGCATCCGAGCCGGCTGAAAACGTTCCACGGAACGTTTTCCGGTGTCGCGGCACACTGGCTGCATGCGGATCGTGTCCCTCCTGCCTTCGGCGACGGAGATCGTCTACCTGCTGGGCAAGGGGGATGATCTCGAGGGCGTGACCTTCGAGTGTGACTTCCCGCCGGAGGCCCGCGGGAAGCGGGTGGTGTCGTCGTCGGGTCTGGAGGCGGCACGGAGAACCCGGACGCCATCGACGATGCGGTGCGGGCCGCCACCGAGGGCGGCACGTCGCTGTACCGGCTGGACGAGGCGGCCGTCGCGGCCATCGACCCGGACGTGATCCTGACCCAGGACCTGTGCCGCGTGTGCGCCGTCCCGTCGGGTGACGTGGACGAGGCCCTCGGCCGGCTCGGGTGCGACGCGGAGGTGCTGTCGCTCGACCCGTCGACCTTGGACGAGGTGATCACCGACATCGGCCGGGTGGGTGACACCCTGGGCGTGCCCGAGCGGGCCGCTGAGGTCATGGCCGCACTCCGGCTGGAGCTGGGGGTGATCCGCAGCGTGTTGGCCGACCGGCCTCGGCCGACGGTCCTGCTGCTGGAGTGGGTCGACCCGCCGTTCGGTGCCGGGCACTGGATCCCCCAGATGATCGAGACGGCCGGCGGCAGGCCCGTCCTCGCCGCCGACGGGACCCACTCCGGCGCCCTCACCTGGGACGCCGTCGCCGCGGCCGACCCCGACGTCGTGATCGTGGCCCCGTGCGGGTTCGGCCTCGACGGTGCCGTCGAGCACGCCCGGCTGGCCCTGCCGCACCTGCCGGAATCGGCTGACGTCTGGGCCGTCGACGGTGACGCCTACATCGTCCGGCCCGGGCCCCGCCTGGTCGACGGGGTCAAGGTCCTGGCCGAGATCCTGCATCCGGAGGTCGTGGCCTCGTCGTCGCCCGACGGGGCCACCCGCATAGCCTGACGCCGTGGGGATCAGCCCGGCCGAGGTCGCGGACGCACTCGCCGCGCACGACTACCTGGCCGACGACGGCCTGGCCACGGCGATCTTCCTGGCCCTGGAGCTCCAGCGCCCTCTGCTGCTCGAGGGCGAGGCGGGCGTCGGCAAGACCGAGGTGGCCAAGGTGCTGGCCCGCTGGACCGGCGGCGAGCTCATCCGCCTGCAGTGCTACGAGGGCATCGACGTCGCCCAGGCGGTCTACGAGTGGGACTACAGCCGCCAGCTCCTGCACCTGCGCACCGCCGAGGCCACGGGGCGGGCCGAGGGTGCGGCCACCGAGGCCCTCGAGGACGAGCTCTACACCGAGCGCTTCCTCGTGCGCCGGGCCCTCCTGCGGGCCATCGACCACGCGGAGGGCCCGCCGCCGGTCCTGCTGATCGACGAGGTGGACCGGGCCGACGACGAGTTCGAGGCGTTCCTGCTCGAGATCCTGTCCGACTACCAGGTCACGGTCCCCGAGCTGGGCACGTTCTCGACGGCCGACCCCGCCCGTCGTGATCATCACCTCCAACCGGACCCGGGACGTCCACGACGCCCTGAAGCGTCGCTGCCTCTACCACTGGGTCGAGCACCCCGACTTCGACCGCGAGGTCGCCATCGTCCGGCTGCGGGCCCCGCAGGCGGCCGAGAGCCTCGCCCGCCAGGTCGCGGGCGTCGTCGAGCAGCTCCGAGAGCTGAACCTCTACAAGCCGCCCGGCGTGGCCGAGACCATCGACTGGGCCCAGGCCCTGGCCGCGCTGGGCCGGGCCGACCTCGACGAGGCCACGGTCGGGCGCCACCCTCGGCACGGTCGTGAAGTACCGGGAGGACCAGCAGCGGGTCCGCGACGCCGGCATCGGGGACCTCATCCGCCAGGCGATCCTGCGCGGTGCCTGAGACCGAGGTCCCCCTGGCGCCCGAGCGGGCCGCGGTGGCCTTCGGTCGTGTCCTGCGGGAGGCCGACCTCGACGTCCCCGTCGACAGCGTCCTGGCCTTCGTGCGGGCCTGGGAGGCAGTGGGCTCCGACGACCGCAAGCTCGTCTACTGGGCCGGTCGCTCGACCCTGGTCCACCGTCCGGAGGACATCGGCGTCTACGACGTGGCCTTCGCCGCCTTCTTCGGCGGCCACCAGCAACTCGCTCCCGGGCCCGCCGCCCCCGCCGCCCGTACCGGTGCCGGCTGCGGGCGATGACGCTGACGAGGAGGGTGACGAGGACGGCCCCGACGAGGACCGGCCCACCCACGTGGTGCGCTGGTCGCCGGGTGAGGTGCTCCGCCACAAGGACTTCGCCGCCTGCACCGACGACGAGCGGGCCGAGGCCATGCGCCTGCTGGCCCAACTGCGGGTGCGCCGGGCCCAGCGCCCGTCCCGACGCCGCCGTCCGACCTCCCGGCCGGGTCGCTGGCCCGACCTACGCCGCAGCACGCGGGCGGCCATGCGCTCCGGTGGCGAGACCATCGACCGCCGTTGGCTGGACCCCGGTGAGCGACCCCGCCGGCTGGTGCTCCTGGTGGACGTGTCCGGCTCCATGGAGGCCCACGCCCGGGCCCTCCTGCGCTTCGCCCAGGTCGTCGTGGCCGGCGGCACCCGGGTGGAGGCCTTCGCCATCGGCACCCGCCTGACCCGGGTCACCCGGGAGCTGTCGTCGCGGGACCCCGACGCCGCACTCCGGGCGGCCGGCGAGGCCGTGGTCGACTGGTCCGGCGGTACCCGGCTCGGTGCCTGCCTGCGGCAGTTCAACGACGAGTGGGGCGTCCGGGGCCTGGCCCGCGGGGCCACCGTCGTCATCCTCTCGGACGGGTGGGACCGGGGCGAGCCCGAACTGCTGGGCGCCGAGGTGGAGCGCCTCCACCGGGTCACCCACCGACTGATCTGGGTCAACCCCCTGAAGGCCAGCCCCGGCTACGAGCCGCTGGCCCGGGGCATGGCTGCCGCCCTGCCCCATGTCGACCAGTTCCTCGAGGGCCACTCCCTGGCCTCGCTCGAGGACCTCGCGGAGGTGATCTCGGTATGAAGGACCTGCTCGCCGGACCTGGACCGCTGGAAGGCGGCCGGCAAGAAGGTGGCGCTGGCCCGGGTCGTGGACATCGAGGGCTCCGGCCCCCGTGGCCCCGGCGCGGCCATGGCCGTCAACGAGGACAGCGAGGTGGCCGGCTCGGTGTCGGGCGGCTGTGTCGAGGGCGCCGTGGTCACCGAGGCGCTCGACATCCTGGCCACGGGCGAGCGGCGGATGGTCACCTTCGGCTACTCCGACGACGACGCCTTCGCCGTGGGCCTGACCTGCGGCGGCACGGTCCACCTCTTCATCGAGCCCCTGGACTGGTAGGGCATGAGCCTCTACGACGACCTCCACACCGCCCTCGAGGACGACCGTCCCGGTGGCCCTGGCCACGATCATCGACGGGCCCGGGGTCGGGGCCAAGCTCCTCGTCGGACCGGACCGCGAGCCGGTGGGCACACTCGGCAACGACGATCTCGACCGGGTCGTGGGGCGGGACGCCCTGGCCCAGCTCCTGGCGGGCAAGACCGACCGGCGCAACTACGGCGCCCACGGCGAGCCGCTGGAGACCGTGGTCGATGTGTTCATCGAGGCCTTCGCCCCGCCGCCCCGCATGCTGATCTTCGGCGCCGTGGACTTCACCGCCGCCCTGGCCACGGCGGCCAAGTTCCTGGGGTTCCACGTCACCGTGTGCGACGCCCGCGAGGTCTTCGCCACCGAGCGCCGCTTCCCGATGGCCGACGAGGTCGTGGTCGACTGGCCCCACCGCCTGGTCGAGCGGGTCGGCGAGCCGCCTCGGCGCCGCGGACGCCATCTGCGTGCTGACCCACGACAACAAGTTCGACGTCCCGGCGATCATCGCCGCCCTGGCCACCGACGTCGGCTACCTCGGGGCCATGGGCTCCCGCCGCACCCACGCCAAGCGGGTCGAGCGCCTCCGGGAGGAGGGGGTCACCGACGAGCAGCTCGAGCGGGTGATGGCCCCCATCGGCCTCGACATCGGCTCCCGCACCCCCGAGGAGACCGCCATCTCGGTCTGCGCCGAGATCATCGCCAACCACACCGGCCACACCGCCGGCTCCCTCAAGGCGACCGACGGCCCCATCCACTGACTCGGTCAGCGGCGACGACGGCCGCTTCCCGGTTCGGCGCCGCGATTTCGGGCCTATGGGCGCGAAATCAGGCGCCAGTACGTCAGGCCTGGGTCCAGCTCCCGACATTCGGCCACGGAGCGGTGGCGACTCCCCGTTCGGGCGCCTGAAGGGCTCGACGGAGTCCGGCATCGGAGCGCCAGGCTGCCGGCGCCGCAGTCCAGCCGGAAGTCCGGGTCAGGCGGGGAGCCAGATCGGGACGACGATGCCGGTGGCGACGAGCTCGGCGGCGCCGATGTCGTCGACGGGGGCGACCTGGAGGTCGGCGGCGTCGCCACTCGACCAGGCCACCTGGGAGCCGTCAGGGGAGAACGCCGCCCCCTGGAAGCCGGGGCCGAGGTCGACGACGGCGCCGGTGTCGAGGTTCACCAGCACCCCCGGGTGAGCGCCGTGCCCGTCCGGGGTCGCTCGCTGTCGGTGGCCGCCACCATCCACGGTCCCGTCGGGGGCCATGGCGGCGATGCTGGTGAAGCGCTCGCCGTCGGGCAGGGCGTCGATCGGCCGCACGCCGCCGTCCGCGGTGTCGACGCCGACGACGGGCCGGCCCCGCTCGGTCGGACCGGAACACGACCCAGCGGCCTTCGCCGGTGGGCGACGCCTGCTCGGCGTAGCCCGCCAGGTCCGGCATGCGGGGTGATCGTGCCGGTCGTGCCGTCGATCAGCTGCCAGTCCAGGTTGCCGGTCGGTGCTGAGCAGCGACCGCGTCGTCGGCCCGCACCGGCGACGGCGGCGGCGGCGGTGAGCGTCAGGGTCTGGAGTGTCTGGCCGGTGGCGGGATCGACCAGGGTGGCCTCGGTCTCGCTGGTCTGGAGCAGGACGAGGTCGCCGACCGGCAGGGCGCCGGCCATGGCGTCGCTGAGGACTCGGTCTCGTCGCTCGCGAGGTCGCGGACGGACGGCGCCGTCCGTGCCGGAGAGGACCACCGAACCGCCGTCGCCGAGGAACTGGCCGTAGCCGTCGCCGATCCGCTCCATGGCCGTCGGGTCGTCGGTGGGTAGGGCGTAGGTGGCCCCCTGGCCACCGATCGAGGGCCACCGCCTCGTCGGGGCGGATCTCGCCGGTGATGAACGGCCCGCCGGTCAGCTGGTCGGTCAGGTCGGTGACCTCGTGCCGAGCTCAGGTCGCACGAGCGCGGCACCCTCGCCACTGGCGGCGGTGAGGACGGCGTAGCGCTGGCCGATCCCGCCGGTGAGCCGGGCGAGGGTGGGCAGGTACTCCAGGCGGGGCAGGCCGAGGTCGACGACGGTCCCCGCGAGCGAGGTCGACGAGCACGTTGGTGTCGCCGCTGGTGTAGAGCACCCGCCCCGGGCCGGCCGCCACGCCGCTGGCCGGGCCGATGGCGGCCACGGGCACCTCGGTCGTCTCGCCGGTGGCGGGGTCCACGCCCACCACGACGTCCGTCAGCCGGCCGTCGACGGACTGCTGGCCGACGATCAGGCCCGGTGTCGGTCGACGGCCGCCGAGGGTCCCGGGTGCGGGAAACCTGCCGTCGTCCGCCTCGGTCCCGCGGACCCGCCGTCGTCCGCGCAGGCGGGCAGAGCCAGCACCAGGACGGCCGCCAGCACGGCTCCGAGTCGTCGCACGGGCCCGAGGTTGCCAGAATGCCCCCGTGACCGAGGCACCGGACCCGTTGGTGTCGGACGCCGACCGGGACCTCGTCGTGGAGCGCCTGCGGGCCGCCTGCGGCGACGGGCGTCTCAGCCTGGAGGAGTTCTCCGACCGGGTGGGCGACGTCTACCAGGCCCGGACCTCGGGCGAGCTGGAGCGCCTCACCGGCGACCTGCCCGCCGTGCCGGAGCCGCCCGCGCCCGGCATCCGACCGAGCCGGTGGGTCGTGGGCGTGCTCAGCGGGGCCCGCCGCTCCGGGCCGTGGCGGCCGGCGCACCCGACCCGGGTGGTGGCCGTGCTCGGGTCCTGTCAGATCGACCTCACCCGGGTGGACCTCGAGCCCGAGACCCACATCGTGGCCACCGCCGTCCTCGGCGGCATCGAGGTCCTCGTGCCCGAGGGCGTCGGCGTCGACTTCGGTGGGTTCGCCTTCCTCGGCGGTCGGGACGACAAGACCACGGCCCATCGCCCGGGGGCGCCGATCGTGCGGGTCGACGGCTACGCCGTCCTCGGCGGGGTCACCGTCCGCACCCGGCCCTTCAGCGGCCGGTGACCACCCTCGCCGCAGTCCTGGCGGCGGGCGACGGCAGCCGCTTCGGCGGCCCGAAGCTCCGGGCGGACCTCCGGGGCCGGCCGCTGGTCACCTGGGCCCTCGAGGCGGCGCTCGCGGCCGGCCTCGACGAGACCGTGGTCGTCACCGGTGGCGAGGACCTGAGTGACGTGGTGCCCGCCGGCGTGACGATCGCTCGACAACCCCGACTGGGCCGACGGCCAGGCCACCTCGGTGCAGGTGGCCGTGCGCCATGCCGAGGCCCGCGGCCACGACGCCGTCGTCATCGGGCTGGGCGACAGCCCGATGGTCCCGGCCGAGGCGTGGCGGGCGGTGGCCGCCGTCGATGCCCCGATCGTGACCGCCGAGTTCGACGGCGCGCGCCGTCCACCGGTGCGGCTGGCGCGGGAGGTCTGGCCGCTCCTGCCGCACCGACGGCGACGAGGGGGCGCGGGTCCTGCTGCAGGGGCGTCCGGATCTGGTCACAGCGGTACCGTGCGCCGGAGATCCGCGGGACGTGGACACCGAAGGGGACCTGGAGCAATGGAGCTGACCAACGAGTTCGACGTCGAGGTGCCGGTCGAGGAGGCCTGGGCGGTCCTCACCGACCTCGAGCGCATCGCGCCCTGCATGCCCGGCGCGCAACTGACCGAGGTCGAGGGCGAGGAGTTCCGGGGCAACGTGAAGGTCAAGGTGGGTCCGATCACCGCCCAGTACAAGGGCGTGGCCCGCTTCGCCGAGAAGGACGACGCCAACCACCGGGCCGTCATCGACGCCCAGGGCCGCGACACCCGGGGCCAGGGCAACGCCAACGCCCTCATCACCGCCACGCTGGCCGCCCAGGGCACCGGCACCCGGGTGACGGTCAACACCGACCTCAAGCTGACCGGCAAGGTGGCCCAGTTCGGTCGCGGGGCCATCGCCGACGTGAGCGGGGCGCTCCTCGACCAGTTCGTCTCCTGCCTCGAGCACGACCTCCTGTCCGGTGACGCGACGGTCGGGGCGCCGGCCGCCGAGCCCGGTGAGCCTCCCGCCGAGGTCCGCGCGCCCGAGGCCGCGCCCAGGCGACCGAGCCCGCGGCGGCGCCCGTCGTCGACGCGGTGGGGTACGCAAGATCGACGGTGCCGAGGCCGAAGCCGTCGACCTCCTGGCCGTGGCCGGGGGCACCATCGCCAAGTACGCCATCGGCGCGGTCGTGGCCGTGGCCGTGGTGGTCCTGCTGCTGGTGCTCCTGCTCTCGTGACGGTCGTGGCCCCGAGCCCGGCCGACCGAGACGCGGTGGCGGACCTCCTGGGTCGCTCCCCGCAGGGTGCCTTCGAGGTCGTGGTCCGCGCCGCCGACGGGGCCCCGGTGGTCATCCGCAACGCCCCGCTGCTCGACGACGGCACGCCCATGCCCACCCGGTACTGGCTGGTCGGTGCCGTCGAGCGGGTCGCGGTCGGGCGCCTGGAGGCGGCCCAGGGTGTGCAGCGGGCCGAGTCCGCGGTGGACGCCGCCGTGCTGGCTGCGGCCCACCGCCGCTATGGCGCCGAACGCGACGCGGCCCTCCCGGCGGACCACGCACGGACCGAGGCCCTTCGGGGGCGTCGGCGGGACCCGACAGGGGGTCAAGTGCCTGCACGCCCACTACGCCTGGCACCTGGCCGGGGGTGACGACCCGGTCGGCCGCTGGGTGGCGGACCGTCTCGCCGCCGGGGAGGGCGAGGCGTGACGGTCGAGCGGCGACGCCGATCGGCGGGCCGAACAGGCCGCACGGCGATGAGCCGGCAGGCGAAGACCATGAGCAGAGTCGCCGCCATCGACTGCGGTACCAACTCGACCCGCCTCCTGGTCAGCGAGGACGGTCGGACCGTCGAGCGCCTGATGCGCATCACCCGGCTCGGCCAGGGCGTGGACGCCACTGGCCGCCTGGCGCCAGAGGCGATCGAGCGCACGACAGCCGTGCTGACCGAGTACCGCGAGGTCATGGACCGCCACGGCGTCGAGCGGGTGCGGATGACCGCCACCTCCGCCGCCCGCGACGCCGAGAACCGGGACGAGTTCTTCGCCGCCGCGGAGGCGGTCGTCGGCACCCGCCCCGAACTGCTCTCCGGCCTGGAGGAGGGCCGGCTCTCCTTCGCCGGGGCCACGGCCGACCTGGACTCCGCCGACGGCCCCTTCCTGGTGGTCGACATCGGGGGCGGCTCCACCGAGTTCGCCGTGGGCACCGACGCGTGCGAGGGCGCGGTGTCCATCGACATCGGCTGTGTCCGGATGACCGAGAAGTTCCTGCTCCACGACCCGCCACGGGCCGACGAGCTGTCGGCCTGCCTCTCGGTCGTACAGACCTACCTCGACGACGTGGTCCGCGACCTGCCGGCGGTCGCGCAGGCCAAGACCTTCGTCGGGCTGGCCGGCACCGTGTCCACGGTGGCGGCCGTCGAGCTCGGCCTGGCCACCTACGACCGTGACGCCATCCACCACCTCGAGCTGACCCACGAGGCCGTGGAGGACGTCTTCCGCACGCTGGCCACCGAGACCCGGGCCCAACGCCTGGAGAACCCGGGCATGGAGGAGGCCCGGGCCGATGTGATCGTCGGGGGCTGCTGCATCCTGGTGAAGCTGATGCGCCACTACGGCCTGGCGACCTGCCTCGTCTCGGAGGCCGACATCCTCGACGGTCTGGTCGCCTCCATCGCCTGACCTACAGTCTCCGGCCGATGAGCACGCTCCTGGGTCGGCGGGTCCTCCTCCGGCCGCTGGCCGTTTCGGACTTCGCGGCGTGGTCCGAGGTCCGCACCCGCAGCGGCGAGTGGCTCCTGCGGTGGGAGCCGCGTCGGCTGCCCGGCCAGCCCGACGTGACCACGGACCGCGATGCGTTCTCGGTGCGCTGCTCGGCCCGGGAGCGGGAGCGGCAGCTGGGCACCGGCTACGGGTTCGGCGTCTTCGTCGAGGGCCGGTTCGCGGGCGAGATCAACCTGTCGTCCATCCAGCGGGGGCCGTTCCAGAGCTCGTACGTGGGCTACTGGATCGACGAGGCCGTCGCCGGGCACGGCTACACGCCCGAGGCGCTGGTGGTCCTGGCTCGGTTCGCCTTCGACGACCTGCGCCTGCACCGCATCCAGATCTCGATCATCCCCCGCAACGCGGCCAGTCGACGGGTGGTCGAGAAGCTGAAGATCCGGGAGGAGGGCATCGCCGAGCGCTACCTGGAGATCAACGGCATCTGGGAGGACCACGTCCGCTACGCCATCACCGCCGAGGAGTGGCAGCAGCGCCGGGACGACCTCCTGGCGGAGTGGATCGACTGATACATCGGTCGGCCGACGGCCTCCGGCTTCGCCGTGCTGCTGGCCGGTGGAGGCTGCTCCGCTCCGCTGCGCAGCGTCAACGCCCGACGGATCGTGCGAGGTGATGGCCAGCGGCGGCGGCGAGGACGCCCGAGGGTCACCGACACCCCGACGTACAGCGCGGCGGTCAGCACCCGGTCGGTCCGGCCGAGGTCGAAGGTCTCCCAGGTGAAGGTGGAGAAGGTCGTGTAGGCGCCGAGGAAACCGACGCTGACGGCGAGGCTCAGCTCAGGTGACCAGCCCCGGTCGGTGGCGACGAACACGAAGGCCCCGAGGGCGAAGGACCCAGTGAGGTTGATCAGCAGGGTCGACCACGGCAGCGATCGGGGGCCGACGGCCTGGTTGACGCCGAAGCGGGCCAGGGCCCCCATGGCCCCGCCGACCGCGACGAACAGGTAGCGCACGCCCGCTCGGCCCTACGTGCCGCTGATGCGGGCCTGGATGGCGGCGAGGCGCTCGGCGAAGGCCGGCTGGTCCATGGACCACAGCTGATCGGCCAGCTCCCGCTCGACGGCGGCGGCGTGGTCGTCGATGGTGGCCATGTCGGCGATGGTGGCCTTGACCCGCTGGGCCAGCTCGCGAGGGGCGGCCGCGGCCTTGGCGGCCATGGCCTGGGCCGCCTCGAGCAGCTCATCGTCGGGGTGGCAGCGCCAGACCATGCCCACCCGCTCGGCCTCCCGGCCGTCGAGCACGTCGCCGAACACCCCGGCGGCCATGGTGGCCTGGACGCCGGCGATGCGGCGCAGCATCCACGTGTAGCCGCCGCCGGGATGGATGCCGAGCTGCAGGAACCGGGTGTCGAAGCGGGCGCTCTCGGCGGCGAGGCGGACGTCACAGGACAGGGCCATGTTCAGGCCCGCCCCGACGGCGGCGCCGTTCACCGCGGCGAGGGTCGGCAGGGGGCAGCGGCTGAGGCGGAGGAAGCCCTCGTAGATCCGACGCAGCCCGACCTCCCGGGAGGCCCCGAGGTGGGACAGGTCGGCGCCGGCGCAGAAGGCCGGCGGGGCGCCGGTCACCACGATGGCCCCCACGCCGTCGTCGGCCTCGAGGGCGTCGAAGGCCTCGCCGATGCCGTCGACCATGGCCAGGCTGATGGCGTTGCGCTTGTCGGGATCGTTGAGCGTGACCGTGGCCACGCCGTCGACGATGTCGACCAGGACGCTGTCGTTCATGACGCCTTTCGGCCAGGCCGCGGTCGCTCACGAAGGGGGCTGCTCGCGGACCACGGCGGGGGAGTGCTTGAAGAACTGCTCGACATCGGCCTGGTAGGTGTACTCGGGTTCGCCGGCCCCGACCGTCGAACGCAGGCGCAGGGCCTGGGCGAAGTCCTCCACGGCGCCGGCCGTGGTGAAGCCGTACCGGAACCCGGCGTCGACCAACTTCGAGCCGTCGACGCCACGGCCGTACCGCAGCAGGTCGAGGGTCTCGGGCGGGATGTCGTAGCCCACGACCCGCAGGGGCCAGGCGGCGGCCGAGGTGGCCAGCGGCGGAAGGGGCACGGTGCGCTTCCCGCAGATCGTGGCCACCTCGCTCCAGGGCAGCATCCCGTCCCCGGCGACGTTGTAGATGCCCGCCAGGTCGTGCTCGAGCACGAACAGGATCGAGCGCACGACGTCGACCTCGTGGATGAGCTGGAAGCGGGGGTCGAAGCCGAAGATGGACGGCACCACGGGCAGGTTCAGCAACTGGCTGATCGGCGTGCGGATGGCCGGGCCCAGGACGTTGCTGAACCGCAGCAACGACACGGTCACGTGCGGGTTGTCCACGGCGAAGTCCCGCACGTAGTCCTCGACGGCCAGGAGGCTGCGCTCGACGGCGTTGCGGGGGTAGCGGGTGCGCTTCATGTCCTCGCGGAAGAACCCGGGGTCCTCACGGTCGGAGCCGTACACCAGCGACGACGACTTCACCACGACCCGCTCGACCGTGCTGCCCGGGGCGGAGGCGGCGGCGAAGAGGTTCATCGTCCCGATGACGTTGATCTCCTTCATCGTCCGGGACGAGACGACGCCGGAGTTCATGACCAGGAAGGTGTGGATGATCGTGTCCACCTTGGTGGCGGCCACGATGCGGCTGAGGATCGAGTAGTTCTGGTCGACCCGGACGAACTCGGTGCGCTCGAGCTCGACCTCGGGGGGCTCGGTGTCCAGCCCGACGATGACCTCGACGTCGGGGTCCGCCTCGAGCTGCTGGGCCACCCGGCCGCCCCAGAAGGAGCTGAGCCCGGTGACGAGGACGCGGCGGCCCACCCTCAGCCCTTCCAGACCGAACGGCGGGTGCGGATCATGTCGAAGAGCTGGTCCTGGATGCGCTGGCGGATGTCATCGGCGGCGTCCATGACCTTGCTCTTGCTGTAGCGCTCCTGGTCGGCGGGGACCTCGAAGTGGATCGGGTCCAGGACCCGCAGGCGGAACTTGGCGGGCAGGGGGGCCACCAGTCCCAGCGGGCCGAGGGCCAGCATCTGCGGGGTGATGGGGACATAGGGGAGGCCGAAGGCCTTGGCCAGGGGGTTGATCTTGGCGACGATCGGCATGGCCTCCTCGGAACCGACCACGGCGATGGGGATGATCGGCACGCCGGCCTTCATGGCGATCTCGACGAAGCCACCCCGGCCGAAGCGACGCAGGCGGTAGCGCTCCGAAACGTGCTTGCCCGTGCCCTTGGTCCCCTCGGGGAACACGAGAACCAGCGCTCGCTTGTCCCGTAGCAGGCGGTACGCGTTGTCCGGGTGGGCGACCACGCCGCCGACCCGCGACCAGAGCGTGCCCACCACCGGAAGCGACTTGAACAGGTGGTCGGCCAGGCCGTACACGGGCCGCTGCAGCTCGGTCTCGATGCCGTGCATGATCACGGGAGCGTCGGAGGGAATGGCCCCGGCGTGATTGGCCACCAGCAGGGCGCCGCCGTGCTTCGGGATCTTCTCGAGACCCTCCCATTCGGCCCGGAACCAGGACCGGTAGATCGGGTCGTAGAGCATCCGGGCCAGTTCCCGCATGTGCTCGGAGCGGCCCCACTCGTCCACGTCGCCGCGACGGGCGGGGTCCTCCCGGCCGCTGGCCGCCCGGTCCACCGGCAGGTGCACGAGCGTGCCCCCGGGGGACTCGTCGCCCACGGCGTCGGCGGTCGCCGAGGTGTCGACGGTCGTGTCCTCCGGGCCCATGTGCGCGGAAGGCTACCGGTCACCAGGAGGCCTGGCCCCGCCCGATCGCAGGCGGCTAGAAGGCGCCCCGCTCGGCGTCGAGCCACTCCCGGCCCTCGCCGCAGTCGTCGGCCAGGGGGCACCAGCCACAGGGCGGCCCCGGCTTCTTGACCAGCTCCCGGTCGGGGTCGTTGAGGGCGACCATGGCCTGGACGCCGTCGATGGTGCGGGCCACGGCGGCGTCGAGGAGGTCGAGGGTGACCTCCTCGGGCTCGAGGCGTCCGGAGTCGAGGTAGTGGGTGGCCAGCTTGCGGGGCGGCACCCCGAGGCGGATGGCCTCGATGAGGGCGTAGAAGCGCAGGTCCTCGCGGTGGGAGTGGTACGCCCGACCCGTCTTCAGGTCGACGAGGACCTTGCCCGCCCGGGTGCCCTCGGCCCGGCCGAGGGCGAGATCGACCTTGCCGGCCAACACGATGCGGCCGTCGCACAGGTCCACGTAGAGCTTGCTCTCCGGCGCCGGTCGCCACTTCGGGTTGAGCGGCGGCCAGCAGTCCAGGAACTTGACCAGGCGGTCGTTGGCCTCGGCCTTCACCTCGGCCCGCTCGACCTCCGAGCAGGTCCGGAGCCATTCGGCCACCCACTGCTCACCCCGCTGGTCGCTGTGCTCGAGTCGGGCGATGGCCTCGTCGATGAGCTCGAGGGGGTCGTGGTCCCCGGCCAGGTTGATGCTGAGCTCGATGGCCTTGTGGGCCACGATCCCGCGGGCGTTGGCGGGGGAGACGACGAACACCTCGTCGGCCCGGTACTTGGCCTCACAGCCGTGGACCTCACGGAGCCGGTGCTTGCTGACCCAGATCGGGTCGTCGGGGTCGACGTCGGCCACCGCCTGGTCGAGGGCCTCCTCGAGCTGGTCCCGTAGGTCGTGGCGCAGGTCCCGGGGGAACTCCGGCCGGTCGGCCTTCGCCGCGCCGAGCATGTCGACGACGTCCTGTTGGGCCGGCGTGAGGGCAGGCATCTCCATCGCGTACGGACGGTACGCCCTTGCGGTGACCGGGGGTTGACCGTCACACCCCCCGGGGAGGATGGGTGGCGATGGAGGCCACGTCGGTGCGGTTCGCAGGAGCGGTGAAGAGCCTGAGCGACGTGGCGCGCCGGCAGGGCCTGGCCGTCCCTGCCTTCCGCAGCCCGCCGCGACTGGCGGGCTGTGAACGCACCATCCGCTGGCGTCCGGATGGCGGCGCCACGATCGCCATCCGCCTGCGGGGCCGGCTCTGGGTCCAGGTCCTGGCCGACATGGTCGACGGCGTCGTCGCCGCCAACGGCCTGCAGGGTCCCGAGGCGGACCGGGCCCGCACCGCCCTCTGGACCGCCGTCGAAGGCGGCGGCCTCCAAGCCGCCTGAGCGGGGTCCGGCCGGGGTAGGTGGCCCCCCCATGCGAGGACTTCGACGCTTCTTCCCGTCCACCACCGTGAGCGGTGCGCTCTGGTTCGCCCTCCGCCACCGCCAGCCGCTGCTGGACTGGGCGGGGTGGACGGCCCGGTCCGTCCCCCGCCTGATCGACGGGGAGCACCGGGACCTCCTGGCCGAGGCCCGACTCCCGCTCGCCTGCGCACCGATGTCCGCACGGCTCAGGCCGACCTGGACGTGAAGGTGGAGGACGGCCGGGCGCTCCTCTGGGGCAGGGTCGACCCGACGGTGGCGGCGGCCGCCGCAGACCTGGCCCTCCGGGCCTCCGGAGTCGACACAGTCCGCGACGACCTCGAGGTGTTGCCGCCCCCGAGTCGCCGAAGCCGGCGAGTGGAGCGGCGCCAGGTTGCTTGAACCGCCGCTGGTTACGGTGACCAGGTCGGCCCGGGTGGCGTAACTGGCAGCCGCGGGGGGCTTAAACCCCCCTGGCCCTCACGGGCCGTGCGGGTTCGAATCCCGCCCCGGGCACGGTTTCCTGTTCGAGTGACCGCTCAGACCCCTTCGAGGTGGGCGCGGATGGCGGTGCCGTCGGCGTCCAGGAAGCCCTTGTCCCGGGCGTAGGCGACCATGCCGTCGAATCCCGCCCGCCAGTCGTCGTCGGCGGCTGCTCCGGCCAGGGCGATCACGGCGTCGGTGCTGATCCAGGCGTGGTCGCCGTCGAGGCGGCCGTGGGGGGCGAGGACGGCGGCCAGGCGCCCGTCGTCGGTGCTCCGCCGGCGACGGCGACGTGGAAGCCGCGGAAGTCGCCGGGGTCCACCAGGGTGACGGTCGCGGTGTCGAGATCGGCGTGGATGATCACGGTGGCGAACGTAGCCCGACCTGCGAGCCTGTCCGCATGCCGGACAGCATGGACACCGAACAGGACGCCATCGCAGCCCTGCGGGCTGACGGGTACACCCATGAGTTCTTCATCGAGGAGGACGGCGTGCGCTGTCCTGAGTGCGACAGCCAGGTGCTGGCCCCCGAGGCCGTCACCATCGACCAGACGTTCCGCTTCGAGGGCGCCTCTGACCCCGACGACATGTCGATCGTCTTCGCCGTCTCCGACGGCCCGTGTGGGCTCAGGGGCGTGCTCGTGTCCTCCTTCGGCCCCGAGGTCAGCGGCCCGAGAGCCGACGTCCTCCGTCGCCTCGGCACCTGACCACAACCTGTCACCACCCATCCGTAAGGTCACCTCGTCGCTTCCCCCATGACGAAATTGCGTCCATTTGTCACACCAGGCGTGACGAATGGACGCAAGAACCAGGAGGAAGCAGGACATGGCCGGAATCGACGTCGAGGTGGCGGTCATCGCCGCGCGCCAGCACAGTCTGATCACCCTCGATCAGCTCATTCGGCTCGGTGGCAATCGCCAGCTCGCCCACCGGCGGGTCAAGGCAGGGCTTTGGCGACGGGTGGAGCCGGGGGTGTACTTCGTCTGCGGCCACCCCTTCACGTGGGAGGCGAGGTTGCTCGCCCCCGTCCTCTCCACGGGCCGCGGCGCGTTGGCCTCCCACCGGGCGGGCGCGGTGCAATGGGGCGTCGAGGGGTTTCGGCCCGGTCGTCCGGAGATCTCCGCGCATCGGCACCACCGGCCAAAGGACGTCAAGGCGCGGGTCCACGAGTCGACCGACCTGCACCTCGCCGATCCGGTCGTCATCCGTGGGATCCCGACGACGGGTCTGGTGCGGACCCTGCTCGACGTGGGCTCGGTCATCACCCTCGACGCGCTCGAGCACGCCATCGACGCGACCCTGCGAACGACCTCGACGGAATGGCCCGACCTCTACGACGCCCTCGTCCTGCACTCTCGGCGTGGTCGGAACGGCTGCGGGCGCCTGCGAGCCGTGCTCGACGAGCGGTTCGGCGACAAGGTCATCACCGACAGCTGGTTCGAGCGGGTCGTCCGTCGGCTCCTGCTCGACGCCGGGTTCCCGGTCCCGGAGTCGCAGTGGAACGTGTTCGACGGTCCGACCTTCCTGGGCGAGCTCGACCTGGCGTGGCCGGCGGCCCGCGTCGGAGTCGAGCTCCAGAGCAAGGCGTTCCACCTCAACTCGACGTCGTTCGAGAAGGACCCTGCGAAGCTGAACCGCATCCGCCTGTTCGGCTGGGTTGTCCTCGAGTTCACCTGGCGGTTCTACGTCGAGCACCCGGAGAAGCTCTGCGCTCAGGTCCGGCAGGCCCTCCGGGATTCTGGCGTCGATTTGTCACGCTCCGCGTGACAAATCGACGCAATTTCGGGGTGGTTCGACCGGACGGGTCAGCTGCGGACGCGGGTGAACCAGGGGTCGCCGATCGTGGCGTAGCGGTCCAGGTCGTCCCAGTGGATCCAGGCGGTGACCTTGCCCTGCAGCCGAGCGCCGGCCGGCCCGCTCGTCCGGGCTCGGACGAGACAGGTGCGGACCTGCTGGGGTGCGATCACGAAGGCGTCCGGGCAGTCCAGGGCGTCCAGTGAGACCGCCCCGTCCAGGAGGTTGTAGACCTCGAGGCGGTCCGTCGCCGAGCTGTTGCGGATGCGGACCCGGAGCAGCGGCCGCTCGGCCGGCCGCCGGGCGGGCCGCCGGGCTGACGTCGGGGTACGCCTGGTCGTAGTCGACCACGAGGCGGATGCCGCCTTCGTCGCCGGCGACGACGGAGTCCACCGCGATCAAGTACCGGACGTTGCGCGCCACCGGGAAGGCCGAGGCCCTGGTAGACCGATCTCCGGTGCCGGCGGGCTGCCCGCCCCGAGCCGGGGGGCACGCCCCGGACGACCTGGACCCGACGGAGCTCGGTCGAGGTTCGGCCCCCCGGTGTAGACGGCGATGGTCTCCCGGAACGTGGTCTCCGACGTCATGTTGACGAAGCCGTTGCGGGGCGCCTGGAAGGCCCACCAGACCGACGAGTCGCCGGCCGGTCCCGTGGCGAGGGCTCACCGGGCTGCGTGGTGGCGCCGACGTTGTACCCGGTCACGGTGCGGTGGCTCTGGGCGAGGAAGGGCGAGACCCGGATGAGGGGGGCGTCGGCCGATGCCGGTCGTTCGGCGGCGGGCCGGTGGCGGGCCGCCCGGATCGACGTCGACGGTGACCGACGGGCCCGCAGGTCGAGCTGAACCCGCTCAGGTCGCACGCCGCTGGGCAGGCCCGAGTTCAGGCTGCTGCTCGGGCTGGTCCCGACGCCGAAGTGGTCGTTGGCGAGGCAGCTCGGACGGGAACGGGTCCTGCTCGTCGGCGAACCCCCACTGGCGGTTGGCGTCGCCGGCCTCCTCGACGTCGACCCGCCGGGCGTGGTCGTCGCTGTTGGTCGAGCGGCCCTCGTCGATGTGCCAGACCAGGGTGCCGCAGCCCGCCACGGCGATGTCGTAGCCCGCCTGCTCGCGGTTCTCCACGAGGAAGTACTCACCCGTGCCGCCCCCGCCCAGGAAGCCGACGTCGACACCGTCGGGGTTGTCCCGGACCTGGAGGACCTCGTCGGTGGTGGCCGACGACGTCAGCGGGACGCCGGCGGTCGGGGTCGCCACCTGGGTCGGGGTCAGCCAGCCCACCTGCCAGCGGCTGAACGGGTCGGGGAGCGGCGGGCGGGTGCCGGTGCGCTCGCCGGGGAGGGCCAGCCAGTGCAGGCCCATGACGCTCCAGGTGTCGACGCCGGCGGAGCTGCCGTCGGTGTCGTAGAGGTCGATCCAGCCCAGGTCGTGGCCGAACTCGTGGACCCAGATGCCGAGCGTGGCCTGGGCCAGCGGGCCCGTCGCACTGCAGCTCGCCGCCGGTGAAGAAGCCGCCGTCGGCCTCCCCGTCGCCCAGCACGACGCCGTCGGCGGTCAGCGGTGAGTTGAGGGGGCTGCGGTGGCCCCAGATCGACGGCCCGGTGCAGGCCTGGGCGGCTTCGGTGCCGGCCACGACGATGCCCAGGTGGAGCTCGTCGGGGGACAGCGAGCCGTCGCCGTCGCCGGCGGCGTCGTAGGCCGCGAAGTCGACCGAGGCATTGGCGGCGGCGAGGATCTGGCGGGCCACCGCGTTGTAGCCGAAGAAGTTGCGGCCGCTGTTCGGGTGGTTCCCGGGCAGGGTCGACCACGACGACGCCGTCGTCGACGGTCCCCGCGGTCTCGGCCGCGGGCTGGAGGTCGAGCTGGCCGAAGGACGCCGTTCGTAGTAGTCGGCCACGCTCTGGTCGGCGCCGAAGAACAGGTCGTTCCAGTCCGCCGCAGTCGTGCTCAGTGGCGTGTCCTGGAACTGGGCCAGCACGACCAGCACGTCCTGGGTCCCGACTGCGGGCGGCGTGCCGCTCCCGGCCTCGGCGGCTCGCCGCTCGGACTCGGCCGCGGTCAGGGCCACCTGGTCCCGCAGGTGCGGGGCCACCTCGGCGCCCGCGGGGGGTCGGCCGTCGGCCTCGGGGAGGAGCCCGGAGGGCCGCAGCCGCCCGGCGGCAGTGCGCTCGGCGAAGGACCAGGTCCCCGTGGCGTCCCGCACGACGGTGTAGCCGGCGAGGGTCTCGAAGCCGTTGACGTACTCGTCGCCGTAGAGGCGGGCGGTGAAGGTCGAGCCGTCGGGCTGGATCAGGGTGCGGGGGCGGGGATCGGCCGGTGAGGCCGAGGCGAGCGCGTCGAGGCCGACCAGCAGGGCGAGGCCGAGGACGAGGGTGAACAGGAGGTATCGGAGCGGCCGCCGCACCGGCGGCACCCTACCGAGCGGGGGTCCGTCGGGGAATGACGCGGCGGGCGAGATCCCAGACGGTGCGGCGGTCACCGGCGGGGTCGGCCCGGGCCGTGACCGGTCGGCTGGCCGAGCAGGACGAAGGCCAGTGCGGCGCTGGCGAACAGGTCCCAGCCCGGGCGCCAGCTCGCCGTCGACGCTGTCCGGGTCGACGGTGCGCCGCATGTTCAGGCCCTGGACGATCGCCATCAGCACCACGGCCAGGGACTCGTAGGTGAACGGGGGGCGGGGTTCGAGGCCGTAGCTCGGGAACCAGCTCAGCGAACAGCTCGGCCCAGCGATGGCTGACCTCCCGGGACTGGTCGCCCAGGCGCTGGTCGATCTCGGCGTCGTCGTAGGCCATCAGGGCCCAGCGTCAGGCGCTCCCGTTCGGCCGTGGCGGCGAGGCCCTCGTAGCTGATCATCGCCGCCGTGCGCACCAGCTCCTCGAAGGCCGGGTCCTCGGCCACGGCGGTCCCGACGGCGTCGCCCGCATGGCTGCACGGCGGGGAACTGCTCGGGGGACAGCAGCAGCTCGAGCAGGTCGTCGCGGTAGTCGTCCTGGCTGTCCCAGTAGTGGTAGACGGCGCCGATGCTGAGGCCGAGCCGGTCCACGATGTCGGTGACGCGGACGTGGTCCAGCGGCTCGCCCAGCGGGTGCTCGTAGAGGTGGTCGCGGCCGGCCTCGAGCAGCACCCGCCGTCCTTCGTCGGGAGGCAGGCGCCGGCGCCGGGTGCGCCGTGGTCGGGTGGCCATGGGCCCGACGTTAGCCACTCGTCCATAGCAGCCACTAGGTACTACGGAAGTCGGCCGCCCGGAAGCGGTCGGCCGCGACCTCGTGGTCGACGATGCGGTCCGGGTAGTCGAGCGCTGGGGCGCCGAGGGTCCCGGCGAGGAGCCAGGGCTCGTGGACCGCACCGCCGGCGATGCCGGCCAGCTCGCGGAACGTAGCGACGCACGTAGTCGCCCTTCGGGTCGAAGCGGTGGGCCTGGCGGATCGGGGTTGAAGATCCGGTTGGGGCGGGTGTCGGCGCCCGTGCCCGCCACCCACTGCCAGTTGGCCGAGTTGTTGGCGATGTCGCCGTCGACCAGCCAGTCGAGGAAGTGCGCCGCACCCCGGCGCCAGTCGATGCCGAGGTGCTTGGTCAGGAACGAGCCGGTCAGGAGCCGGGCCCGGTTGTGCATCCAGCCCTCCCGGTGGAGCTGGCGGATCCCGGCGTCGATGATCGGCAGGCCGGTGCGCCCTTCGGCCCAGGCCGCGAACGACCTCGTCGTCGTCGACCCAGGCCCGGCCGCGGTCCCGCAGGTCCTCTCGGGCGATGGCGGGGAAGTGGAAGGTCGTCTGGTGGTGGAAGTCCCGCCAGCACAGCTGTCGGACGAAGGGCTCGCCCGCCGGGCCGGGGCCCGAGCCGGACGGCCAGCTCGAGGGCTGAGATCGTGCCGAAGTGCAGGTGCGGGCTGATGCGGGACGTGCGGTCGCCGGCGAGGTCGTCGTGGCCGTCGTCGTAGTCCGCCAGGTCGGCCTTGGCCCACCGGTTCATCAGGGCCCGGGCCTCGATCTCGCCCGCCCGGGGCGAGGTCGGGGCTGGTCGGTCCCGCTGGCCAGGTCGGCGGCGTCGGGCAGCGGGTCGGGCTCGACGCCCTCGGGCAGGCGCAGCCGTTCGGGCGCGGGCTCGACCGGCCCGCCGGGGGTGGGCCGTCCAGGCCCGCCAGTAGGGGGTGAACACCTTGTAGTGCCCGCCCGCGCCGGTGACCACCTCCTCGGCGGGGACGACGCCGACCCCGGGGAAGGTCACGACCTCGACCCGCCCGGCCGGCCTCCCGGTCCAGACGTTGCTCGCGGCGCGCGGGCGAAGCCCGTCACGTCGGCTGAGACGTGGACGGCCTCCGCCCCGACCTCGGCGGCCAGGCGGAGGGCCTCGGTCACGGGGTCACCCCGGCGCAGGACCAGGTCGCCGCCTCGCTCCGCGCAGTGTCGACGCGGAGATCGCTCAGGCTGTCGACGAGGAACGCCGCCCGGTTGGGCACCGCGAACCCTGAGGCCAGCACGGCGTCGTCGACCACGAACAGGGGCACGACGGTCTCGGCCCGCCGGACCGCCTCGGCCAGCGCGGGGTGGTCGTGGACCCGGAGGTCGCGGTTGAACAGGACGACGACGGTGCGCACCGCCATCGGTCTAGCGGACCGGATCAGGTCCCGAGGACGCGAGCCAGGCCGTCGACCACCCGGTCGATCTGCTCGTCGGTGATGACCAGCGGGGGGCACATGGCCAGGGCCGTGCCCAGCGGGCGCACGATCACGCCCTCGCCGAGGAGGGCGTCGCGAGCGGCTGGGAGCCGAGATGCCGTCGTTCAGCTCGACGGCCCACACCGCACCCTCGCCCCGCACGCCGCGCACCAGACCGTCGGCGTGCAGGCTCCGGCAGCCCGTCAGAGAGTCGGGCCCCGACCTCCAGGGCCCGGTCGAGCAGCCCGTCGGCCTCGATCACGTCGAGGTTGGCCAGCGCGGCGGCTGCCGCGGTGGCGTGGCCCGAGTAGGTGTGACCGTGGCGGAGGATGAAGTCCGGATCGGCCTCGAGCGGCGGCGTGCACCGGCCCGCCGACGACGACCCCGCCGAGGGGCACGTAGCCGGAGGTGACGCCCTTGGCGAAGGTGATCAGGTCGGGGCGGACGCCGTAGTGCTCGGCGCCGAACCAGCGGCCGAGGCGCCCGAAGGCGCAGATGACCTCGTCGAGGATCAGGAAGGCCCCGTGGTCGTCGCACAGGCGCCGGAGCTGGGTCAGGTAGCCCTCGGGTGGCGGGAAGACGCCGCCCGCGCCCTGGACGGGCTCGCTGATGACGGCGGCCACCTCGTCGCCCCGGTCGGCGAACAGCGTGGCCATCGCCTCGATGTCGTCGCCGGGGACGTTGACCACGTCGGGCAGCAGCTCGCCGAAGCCGACCCGGTTGTCCGGGATGCCCTGGGCCGAGGTCCCGCCGTAGGTCACGCCGTGGTAGCCGGCGGACCGGCTGACGATCAGCTTGCGCTCGGGCCGGCCGGCGCGGATGTGGGCCGCCTTCGCCAGCTTCATGGCCGAGTCGACCGCCTCGGAGCCCGAGCTCACGAGGAAGATCCGGGGGTCGTCGACCGGCGCCAGGTCGGCCAGTCGCTCGGCCAGGGCGTCCGCGGGGCCGTTCGTGAACGGGTCGAAGCAGTGGTAGGCGTGCAGCGTCCGGACCTGGGCGGCCACGGCGTCGGCCACCTCGGCCCGGCCGTAGCCGACGTTGGCGAACCAGAGGCTGGCCATGGCGTCGACGTACTCGTTGCCGTCGGTGTCCCAGACGAGGGCGCCCTGGCCTCGGGCCACGCTGATGAAGTGGTCGACGGGCGCCGACGGCTTGGCGAACGGGTGGAGCAGGCGGGCAGCCCGGGGTAGGTCGGTCATGAGGCTCGTTCCTTCTCCTTCAGCTCGCGGCGCAGGATCTTGCCGCTCGGGTTCTTGGGGATGGCCTCGACGAAGTCGACCTCTCGCACCTTCTTGTAGGGCGCCACCCGCTCCTCGACGTAGGCCATGACGTCCTCGGCGGTGAGCGTCGGCGCCCTCGCGGACGGACCACGAAGGCCTTGGGGATCTCGTCGATGCCGTTGCCGGCGTCCTTGGGGATCACCGCGGCGTCGGCGACGTCGGGGTGCTCGATGAGCACGGCCTCCAGCTCGGCCGGGGCGATCTGGTACCCCTTGTACTTGATCATCTCCTTGGCCCGGTCCCGGATGGTCACGTAGGCGTCGTCGTCGACGGTGACGATGTCGCCGGTGCGCAGCCAGACCCCGTCGGCGTCGGTCGAGCAGCGTCTCCTCGGTGGCGTCGGGGCGCTTGTAGTAGCCGGCCATCACCTGCGGGCCCTGGACCAGCAGCTCGCCGGTCTCGCCCACGCCGAGCTCCTCGCCGGTGGCCAGGTCCACGACCTTCTGGCGGGTGTCGGCCACGGGCGGGCCCACGGTGCCGGGCTTGTCCCGGCCGAGCAGGCTGATGTGGGTCACCGGGCTGGCCTCGGTCATGCCGTAGCCCTGGACGACCTCGACGTCGTAGTGCTCGGCCACCCGGCGGGCGACGTCGATCGGCAGGGGCGCGGCGCCCGACATGACGTAGCGGACGCTGCTGAGGTCGGCCCCGAGCTGGTCGCCCATGTTGGCCAGGGCCAGGAGCGCCGGGCGGCACGACGAAGAGGTTGGTGGCCTGGTGGCGCTGGGTCAGGTCGACGAAGCGCTGGGGGTCGAAGCCGGGCAGCACCACCTGCTTGGACCCGCTGGCCAGCCCGCAGAGCATCAGCACGGTCAGGCCGTAGATGTGGAAGAAGGGCAGGAAGTCGATCATCACCGAGCCGTCGGGGATGAGGCCGGTCCCCCGGATCTGGGCCACGTTGCTGGTGATGTTGTGGTGGCGCAGCATCACGCCCTTCGGCGCCCCGGTGGTGCCCGACGAGTAGGGGAGGGCGGCCAGGTCGGTCATCGGGTCGATCTCGACCGGCGTCGGGCTCGCCTGCGCACCGGCGGCCAGGTCCCAGACGTCGGCGGTGTGGTGGAACCGGTCGTCGTGGCCCCAGACGGCCCGGGTCGTCGCCGCGGTGGCGTCGGCGACGAAGACGGCCTTGGGCTCGGAGTCGCCGAACTGGTGGGCGATCTCCCGCTCCTTGTAGAGCGGGTTCAGGGTCGTGACGGTGGCCCCGGCGAGCAGGGCGCCGTGGAAGGCGACGACCCACTCGGGGGAGTTGGGGGCCACGATGCCGACCCGGTCGCCGGGCTCGACGCCCTCGTCCTGCAGGGCCCGGGCCACCCCCCGCGAGGCCTCCCAGACCCGGGCGAAGGTGTACTCGGCGTCGCTGATCCCGTCGACCAGGGCGATGCGCTCGGGCCAGGTCTCGGCCGCCGCCGGCGAGCAGGTCGCTGACCGGCAGCTCCGGGTACGGGGCGAGGGAGGGGCGGGGCGACTCCTGGGTCATGGGGCGGATCGTAGGAGCACGCCGGGGAGGGCGCCGGAGTGCTCGCCGTCCTCGAGGGCCACCTGCCCGTTGACGATCGTCGCCCGGTAGCCCTCGGCCCGCTGGATCAGGCGGCCGGCACCGCCGGGCAGGTCGTTGACGAACTCCGGGAGGGGGAGGTCGAGGGCGTCGGGGTCGAGCACGTTGACGTCCGCGAAGGCCCCGGGGCCAGCACCCCGCGGTCCGGCAGGCCGAACAGCGTCGCCGTCTCCGACGTGATGCGCCGCACCGCGTCCTCGAAGGTGAAGGCGCCGCGCTCGCGGACCCAGTACGACAGCAGGAACGTGGCCTGGCTGGCGTCGATGACCTGGCTCACGTGGGCGCCCGGCGTCGCCGAGGCCGACCACGACGTCGGGCTGGGCGAACATGGCCCCGGCGGCCTCGAGGTCCTGGTTGAGGAACGGGTAGTTGTAGACCCGACGGCCGTCGGACTCGAGGCTGAGGGCGACGAAGGCCTCGCCGACCGACACGCCGCGGCGGGCGGCCTCGGCGGCCAGGCTGTCGGCGGGTGTGTGGTCGTAGCGGGCCCGGTCCAGCGGCATCAGGAACGTGTGCTCGCCGGAGTTGCCGAGGGCATCGGCCTCGGCCACCAGGGCCGCCCGGCGGTCGGGGTCAGCCAGGACGGCGAGCCGCTCGTCCAGCGACAGCGGGGCCAGGGCCTGCCAGCCGGCGCAGAAGTCGAACGGGGTGCGGAACCCCAGGCCGAGGAGGATGCCGATCTGGCGGGGCGAGGTCTGGGGTCGGAGCTGGGCCCCGTCGGCGTTGACCCGGGTCACGTGCTCGAGGGCCAGCTCGTGGAGGTGGGGCCCGGCGTTGGTGTGGGTCAGCCCGAAGGACACCGGTCGGCCACAGGACGCGGCTGACCTCGGCCAGCAGCTCGATCTCGCGGCGCGTGCCCTCCTCGTCGACCCCGTTCTGGGCGCCGAGCATCGCCGCGGTCTCGAACACCCCCCGGCCCCGACGGCGCAGGGGATCGGCCAGGGCCACCAGCTCCTCGACGCCGGCGAAGGTGCCCGGCACCTCCCGCCCGTCGGGCAGGGTGTGCAGGATCGTGCGGGAGGAGCTGACGCCGACCGCCCCACGGTCGAGGGCCTCGTCCACGTGGGCGGCCATGGCCGCCAGCTCGTCGGCGGTGGGAACGACGGCCGGGTCGAGGCTGCGCTCGCCCATGACGTTCCAGCGCACGGCGCAGTGGCCGACCATCCCCGCCACGTTGACGCCCTTGGGCAGCCGGTCGAGGGTGTCGAGGTAGTCGCCGTAGGACTCCCAGTCCCAGGGCAGGCCGCCGAGGATCGCCGAGGCCGGGATGTCCTCGACCGACTCCATCATCTCGGCCAGCCAGGCCCGGTCCTCGGGCCGACAGGGGGCGAAGGTCACCCCGCAGTTGCCGATGACCACCGAGGTCACGCCGTGCCACGACGACGGTGTGGCCTCCGGGTCCCAACCCAGTTGGGCGTCGAGGTGGGTGTGGGCGTCGACGAAGCCAGGGGTGACCGTCAGGCCGTCGGCGTCGATGGTCCGGCGGGCGGGACCGTTCGACCTCGCCGACCGCGACGATGCGGTCGCCGTCGACGGCCACGTCGGCGGGCCGGCCCGGCGCGCCGGTGCCGTCGACCACCGTTCCCCCACGGATGAGCAGATCATGCATGGGGGGGACGCTAGTGGTGGTCCCGTACCCTCGACCGCTGGCCCTGCCTGCCCCATGCTGCGAACCCGACCCGAACCCGCATCCCGCGCCTCGCCCTCGTCCTGCTGCTCGCTGTCCTGGCGGGTTCGACGGCGCTCACCGAGCCCGCGGCGGCCGGGCCCACCCGCTGGTACCCGGATCCGCCGACGGCCACCGAGATGGCGCCCCTCGAGTCCGGTGGCCAGAACGAGGACGCCAACTGGTTGCCACTGCTCGGCAACTACGAGCTCTGGTGCACGATGGGCAACCCTGGCTACTCGGGCTGCGCCAACCACCACGGGTACCCGGCCCTCGACATCGGGATGCCGGTGGGGACCCCGGTCTACGCGGCCGGCCCGGGTCGCGTCAGGGCGGCCGGCTCCGCGGGCGACGCCCGGGGCGTCTACGTCGACATCGAGCACGACGACGGCATCCACTCCCGCTACTACCACCTGTCCGCCGTGGTGGTGAGCGTCGGCCGGCAGGTCGACCGGGGCACGCTCATCGGGCGCTCCGGCCAGACGGGTCGGGCCACCTCTCCCCACCTCCACTACGAGGAGCGCACGGCGTCGGGCGCGGCGAAGGACCCGGGCGTCATGTACGTCGTGGTCGCCGGGCGCCTCCTCGTCTACCCCAACCAGACCGGTCGCACGTCCTGGTGGGAGACGCCCTACGGGACCCGGCTGCGGAACCAGAGCTTCAACGTGGACAACACCACCCTCTACTGGGGCGGCCCGGGGGTGGCCACCGGTGACCTGAACGGCGACGGGGCCGACGACGTCGTCGTCGGAGCGCCCGGCGAGGACACGACCGATCCGTCGAACACCACCCACATCGACAGTGGGGGCGCCTTCGTGCTCTACGGCTCGGGCCCGGAGCAGCCAGGCGTGTCGGGGACCGATGGGGAGCGCATCCTCCAGCAGTACAACGGCACCCCGGGGACGATGAAGAGCAACGAGGTGGCCGGCGCCGCGGTGGCCACCGGCGACTTCGACGGCGACGGCTTCGACGACGTGGCGATCGGCGCGCCGGCGGCCACGGTCTCGGGGGCGAGGGCAGCCGGTGAGGTCGTCGTGCTCCACGGCTCGACCGAGGGGCTCCTGCCCGCGCCCGCGGTCTCCGCCTGACCGGGGTGGCCGCCGAGAGCGGTGACCAGTTCGGCGCGTCGCTGGCCACGGGCGACTTCGACGGCGACGGCTTGGCCGACCTGGCCGTGGGGGCCCCGGGCGAAGGGGTCGGTGGGCGGGCGCTGGCCGGCGCGGTGACCGTGTTCAACGGGACGGGTTCCGGGCTGGGCGCCAACGGGCGGGAGATCACCGCGGCGCCGGACATCGTGGCCGGCAACGTCGAGAACGGCGATCGGCTCGGGGTGGCGCTGGCCGCGGGTGACACCAACGGCGACGACATCGACGACCTCGCCGTCGGCATCCCGGGCGAGGACGCGCCGGACATCGGCTACCCGGTCAGTGCGGACGCGGGCGCGGTCCTGGTGCTGCGGGGCCGGCCGGCCACCGGCGCCCGCCCTGGGCTGCGGGGTGACGACAGCGTCGAGCTCCACCTCGAGAGCGCCGGGGTCGCCGGTGTCGGCCGTCCCGGCGACCAGTTGGGCATCACGGTCGCAGTCGGCGACGTGCACGGCGACGGGTTCGCCGATGTCGTGGCCGGGGCCGTCGGCAAGGACGTCGCCTCGGCCCGTGACGCCGGTTCGGTGCTGGTGCTCCGGGGTTCGGCCAACGGTGTGCGCTCGGGCGGCAGCCGTCACGTGACCGCGGACAGCCCGGACGTGGCCGGCACCGCGCAGACCGACGACCATCTCGGGGCTGGTCTCGCGCTCGGCGACCTCGACGGGGACGGCGCCGCCGACCTCGTGGTGGGCATCGTCGGCCAGGCGGTCGGTGCTGCGGGCCGGGCGGGGGCCGTCGTGGTCCTGCCGGGCAGCCCCGGCGGCCTCACCGGTGTCGGCAGTCGACAGTTCCACGCGGGCTCGGCGACGACCGGGCTGGTCGACCGGGCCGAGGCCGACGACGTCCTGGGGGCCTCGGTCGCCATCGGTGACCTCGACGGGAACACCTACGGCGACCTGGTCCTGGGCCTGCCCGGCGAGGACCTCCCGGGGGCGGTCGACGCCGGGGCCGTGGTCGTCGCCTACAGCGGCGAGGGTGGGGTGGTGCCGGCGCTCAGCCAGGCCTTCGACGGCGACAGCCTCGCCCCCGCCCTGAGCCGAGCCGAGCCGGGCGACCGCTGGGGAGGGCTCTTCCCGCTCCACCTGCGCTGATCGGCCTGGCGCCCCGATGGGGCGTGCCCCGGGTGTCGATCGGTACCTTGATCCTCCATGGAGATGCCTCCCGGCCCCCCGGTGGTCGGACCGTCGAGCCCGCCACCGGCCCCGGATCCAGCGAGCCCACCGCCCCCCGACGACTTGTCCGGGGCCTCGCCTGCCGGTCTGCTGGCCGACGAGGCCGCCAACCGCCGCCTGGTGGCCACGACCGCGGCCATGGCCCTCGTGGCGGTGGCCCTGATGATCGGCGTCTTCCTGATGACCCGGGACGGCGACGGCGAGGACGCGGCGCCCGAGCCCGACCCGCTGCCGGCCGCGACGGTGCCGGTCGACGGGTCGCCCGAGCCCACCGGGCCCACGATCGACGAAGCGGAGCTCGACGAGCTCGTGGTCGAGCTGCAGGCGGTGGTGGAAGAGGAACGGGGCCTCGAGTTCCGGGAGGTGGTCGACCTCCAGCTACTGGAGGACGAGGCCTACGTCGAGCGCTCGCGGCAGGACTTCGACGAGGACCTCGTGGAGGGGCGGGAGGACATCGAGAACTCCGCCGCCGCCCTACGCGCCCTCGGCTTGTGGCCCGAGGAGGGGGATCCGGTGGACATCGTCAGCCAGTACCTGTCGGTCGGTTCCCTCGGCTACTACGACCCCGAGACCGGTGAGATGGTCGTGCGGGGGACGGCGGACACGCCGAACCTCCGGATCACCCTCGTGCACGAGCTGACCCACGCGCTGGAGGATCAGTACTTCGACCTGGACCGCCCCGAGCTGGACGACCTGCCCGACGAGTCCGGCCTCGCCTTCTCGGCCCTGGTGGAGGGCAGTGCCAGTCGGGTGGAGGCGGTCTACACGGCGTCGCTCACCGAGGAGGAGCGGGCCGATGCCGAGGCCGAGCAGCTCGAGTACCTCGACGGCGTCGAGGTCTCGGACTTCCCGCCCGTCCTGCTCGAGGAGCAGCGGTTCGTGTATGTCACCGGAGCAGCCTTCGTGCAGGCCTTGTACGACGACGGCGGCAACGCCGCGGTCAACCGCGCGCTCCGCCGGCCGCCGACGACCAGTGAGCAGATCCAGGAGCCCGAGACCTGGCCGGAGCGCGATCCCGTCGTCGAGGTCACGGCACCGTCCGCCGACGGAGAGGTCGTCGAGGAGGGGGTCGTGGGCCAGTTCCTGATCCATGCACTGGCGAGCCTCTCCGAGGACGAACCCACGCCGGAGTGGGACGGCGACAACAGCGTCCTGTGGCAGGACGGCGATCGGGACTGCCTCCGCATGGCCGTTGCCGGTGACCTGGAGACCCTCGAGACGGGACTGACGCCCTGGGTCGAGCAGGTCGGGGCCGAGATGGAGGTCGACGGCGACCGCTTGGTGGTGACCAGCTGCCGCTGACCGGCTGGTCGGCTCAGCCGAGCTGGCCGAGGGCCTCGCTGTCGCCGACCGCCGTCTTGTCGGCGATCTGCTGGAGGAAGGCCTCGTCAGCGCCCGCGGCCTCCATCATCTGCTTGGGGTAGGCCTTCATGGAGTAGCCCTCGGGCAACAACGGCGTGTTGTCCTCGCGGCGGGCGAGCGCCTGCTCGATGATCGGCTCCAGCTCGCGGGCCTTGGCCGCGCCGGCCACCTCGTCGCGCTCCTTGAACTCGGGCAGGACCTCGGTGCCGAACAGCTGCAGGCTGTCCATGATGTCGTCGTGGCGGTTCTTGCCCGCCTGCATCACGAAGATGAGCTGATCGACGCCCGCCTCCTCGTAGCGGCGGAGGAACTCGCGGAGCTGGTCTGGGGTGCCGACCGCCCCTCGTAGGCCCTCCCGCTCGCCGGAGACCAGCTTGGCGCCGAGCGTCTCCTGCTCGGCGGCGATGGCGGCCTCGGGCGAGTAGCCCATCTCCTCGCGGCGTTCCAGGAACTCCTGCCAGACGTCGGTCGTGCCCGGGCGGTGCTCGCCGAAGATGTAGTAGTGGGCGAGGGAGTAGCCGAAGAAGTTGCCGCCCTCGAGGCCCATGGCGACGGCCTGGGTCTCGTCCTTGGCGCACATCATCGGGGTGACACAGGCCACGGAGGGGTTCACGGACCGACCGATGGCCACGCCCTTGTCGGCCAGTCGCTGGCGGTAGTCGCCGACCCACTGGCGGGCCTCCTCGGGGTCGATGAAGGCGAAGGTCAGCGCCCCGATGCCGAGCTCGGCCGCCAGCATGATCGTGTCCCGGCGGGAGCAGGCCACCCACAGCGGCGGGTGGGGCTTCTGGACGGGCTTGGGCACCACGTTGCGCGGCGGCATCGAGACGAACTGGCCCTCGTGGCCGGTGAAGGGCGTCTCGGTCATGCACCGGATGGCGACCTCGAGACCCTCCCGCCACTGGTCGCGCTTGAGCATCGGGTCGATCCCGAAGCCGCCCAGCTCGGCCTCCGAGGACGACTCGCCGGAGCCGAAGTCGACCCGGCCGTTGGACACGAGGTCGAGCATCGCCACCCGCTCGGCAGTGCGGGCGGGGTGGTTGTAGCCGGGGGCGGTCTGGATGATCCCGTGACCGAGGCGGATGTCCTTGGTGCGCTGGCTGGCCGCGGCGAGGAAGACCTCCGGGGCGGAGCTGTGGGAGTACTCCTCGAGGAAGTGGTGCTCGACCTCCCAGCAGTACTCGATGCCCAGCTGGTCGGCGAGCTCGACCTGGTCGAGGGCGTCCTGGACGAGCTGGCGCTCGCTGTCCTCGGTCCAGGGACGGGGGAGCTGGTGCTCGTAGAAGATGCCGAACTTCATGTCCCTGTGCCTCCTGTCGCGGGTGTGACTGACCGGGACGACGTCATGCGGGGACCTCCTCGGTGGCCAGCTGATCGAACCGGGCGAGCAGATCGGCGGCGTCCGGTCGGCCGTGGACGGCGTGAGCCACCTCGGCCCGGAAGGTGGTCATGGCCGCCCGGCGGCGCTCACCCAGGGACTGGGCCAGCGCCCGGTCCCAGGTGCGGTCGAGGAGATCGGCCCCCTCGTGGTGGCGACCGGACTCGCCGATCACGGTGCGGTCCCGCATCTCGGTCAACACGGTCCTGAGGTACTCGACGTGTGGGGTCTCGTCGGCCCGGATGTAGGAGACGAGGCGGGCGGACTCGCCCTCACCGGCGACGAGGTCGGGGTCGCCGAGGAGCTCCTCGGCCCAGGCGAACGTGTGGAAGGCGGAGATCTCGATCAGGAGCAGCCGGGTCATCCGCTCGGCCAGCATCTCGAGGTCGACCGATACGTCGTCGGGCCACAGGCGCTGCGGGGGCGACTGGGCCATCTGGCCGATGCCCATGCGCTGCAGCATGAGCTGGCTCTCGTCCTCGGTGGGCGGGTTCCCGAAGGCGACGTCGCGCGCGGCGAACCACATCTGCTTGTGCCCGCCCTCGGCCTCACCGTCGGTGGGATCGAAGCCGGCCTCGTCCCGGGCGTGGGCCTCGAACAGGCCGGTGGTGAGGTGGGCCAGGGCGGTGCCGTCGGTGTCTTCGACGAAGGTCCGGCGTCGGTCGGGCACGGGGGAGAGGCGGATCATGCCGCCGAAGCCCTCGACCGTCCCGATGCGGGTGAGGGTGTCGATGATCGGCTCGGGGAGGCCACACTCGATGAGGAGGCGGGCCTGGGCCACGTTCGGGTAGTGGCCGGGCCAGGTCTCGAGGGGGACCTCCATCAGCGACGTGCCGAATGTGGCCCGGTGACTGGCCTGCCAGGCCTCGATGGCCGGAGCGCGGTGCCGGGTGCGGGGCGAGACGTAGCTGCCGTCGGCATCGAAGCCGCCGTGGCACAGGACGCCGCCGGCGATCAGCGGTTCCTCGAAGGCGTGCGAGGCGAGGAGCTCGGCCTCGTCGTAGGTGAGCTGCAATGCTTTCCCCCTTCGGACGAGGCCCGAGTGTAAACTCACGCGTATACAGCCGCAAGCCCGCACCCTGCTGCGCCGACCCGAGCGCCAGGCCCAGCTCCGTCGGGCCGCGGCCGCGGCCTTCGCCCGCACCGGGTTCGCGGGGACCTCGATGGACGACGTGGCCACCGAGGCCGGCGTCAGCCGGCTGATCGTGTACCGGAACTTCGAGTCGAAGGCCGAGCTCTACCGGGCCGTGCTCACGGGCGTCCGGGACCGGCTCCGAGACGAGTTCCTGGCCGGGTTCGAGCGCCGGGAAGCCGAACCCGGTTTCGCCGTCCACGCCATGGTCGTGGTCGCCCGGGAGGACCCCGATGGCTTTCGTCTGCTGTGGCGCCACGCCGCCCGAGAGCCTGAGTTCGTCGCCTTCGCCGATGACTTCCACGACCGGGCCGTCGCCGCCGTCGATGCCCTCGTCGGGGCGCTCCTGCCCGACCCCGCGCTGCACCGCTGGGCCACCGCGTTGTCGGTCGACTACGTGGTGCAGGCGGTCCTGGGTTGGCTCGAGCACGGGGACCCGGCCCGTGACGAGGAGCTCGAGCGGCGGGTCGTCGACGGCCTGCTCGCCCTCTATCCGACGTGGCTGTGACGGTCGACCCCGCGTTCGCCCCAGTCGAGGAGGCGTTCAGGGAGAACTTCGCCACTCGGGGGGAAGCGGCGGCGGCGGTCTGCGTGATCCTCGAGGGGCGCACCGTGGTCGACCTGGCCGCGGGCCCCGGCTGGGGACCGGACTCGCTGGTCAATGCCTTCTCGGTGGGCAAGGGCCTGACGGCGGCCGTCCTGGGTCACGCCATGGAGACAGCCGGCGTGGCCCTGGACGATCCGGTGACCCAGTGGTGGCCGGAGCTCGATCTCGGGCTGTCGGTGGCCCAACTGGCCAGCCACCGGGCCGGCCTGCCTGCCCTGCGGGCGCCCCAGCCCGAGTTCGTGATGTACGACTGGGACGCCATGGTCGCGGCGCTGGCCGCCGAGGTGCCCTGGTGGGAGCCCGGCAGGGCGCACGGCTACCACACCAACACCTTCGGCTTCCTCGTGGGCGAGGTCGTCCGGCGGGCGACCGGTCGCTCCGTGGGCACGCTCCTGCGGGACCTGGCCGCGCCCCTCGATGCCGACGTCTACATCGGCCTGCCGGACGAGGAGCACGTCCGGGTCCGGCCGTTCAGCTTCCCGGCGACCGGCGGAGGCCTTGTCGCCACGGAGCCGGCCGACGAACACCAGCTGATGGTCCGCAACGGCTACGTCAACCCGCCGGGACTCTCGGGTGTCGGGATCGTCAACACCCCCGAATGGCGACGGGCGGAGATCCCGTCGACCAACTGCCACGCCAGCGCCCGGGGGGTGGCCCGCTTCTACGCCGGGATCCTGGCCGGTGACGTGCTGGCGGCCGAGACGGTGACGGCCCTCACCGAGGTGCGGTCGGACGGCCCCGACCTGGTGCTCGATCGGCCGTCCCGTTTCGGGTCCGGCTTCCAGCTCCCCCAGCCCGAGCGGCCCTTCGGCACCGGGCCCCGGGCCTTCGGCCACTTCGGCGCGGGCGGCGCCCTCGGGTTCGCCGACCCCGAGGCCGATGTCGCCTTCGGCTACGTCATCGCCGAGATGGGCCCCCGCTGGCAGAACCCGCGAAACCGCGCGCTGTTGGACGCCCTCATCCGCTGCCTCTAGGCGACGCCACCGACACCGAGACCGGTACTCGAGGCAATACCTTGCGGATTCCGACAGGTATTGCCTCGAGGTCTTCTGACTGGCCGCGGGCAGTGAGATCCGAGCACTCGTGCGTCCTCTACGCGACCCAACGCTCCCGTGGTCGCCTCGGTTCTGCCTGGCTCGCCTACCGTCAGTTCTGGAGCGGCAGGACCGTCTCGGCGAGGGCGTCCAGCTCGGCCTCCCAGTCGTCGGGCTCGACGATGGGCAGGACCACGAACTTGCTGGCGCCGACCTCGATCATCTCCTCCAGTCGGGCCTTCAGGCCGGCGTGGCCCGAGGGGATGATCTGGGTGGGGTCGATGATGTCGGGGCGGCGCTTCTGGACGAACTGGAGGAACACGTCGGGGACCTCGTCGTGGGCGTAGGCGACCAGGGCGCCGAAGTGCTCGGGGTCGATGACCCGGTCGGCCGCCGCGGCCGCCGCCTCGATGGCCGGGATGCCCGTTGGCGATGTCGGTGGCATCGCAGAACGACGGCAGCCAGCCGTCGCCGAGGCGCCCGACCCGTCGCAGCTCGGACGGGGCCTGCCCGCCGAGCCAGACGTCCATCGGCTGCTGGACCGGCCTGGGGCGGACGGTGATGCCGTCGAGGTCGAAGCGCTCGCCGTGGTGCTCGACCTCGTCCTCGCTCCAGAGCCGGCGCAGGAGCGGCAGCGCCTCGTTGAACCAGGGCGCCCGCTCCTTGCGGTCCACGCCGAAGGCCTGCTGCTCGCGGGGATCGGCCACGCCGAGGCCGAAGGCGGGCAGCAGCCGACCCCCGGACAGCCGGTCGAGGCTGGCCAGCTCCTGGGCCACCAGCACGGGGTTGCGGCCGGGCAGCACCATCACGCTCATCCCGAACTTGATGCGCGTGGTGCGGCCGGCGGCGTAGGCCAGGCCGACGACGGGGTCGGGGCAGTCGCCCGAGACCCGCTCGCTCAGCCACAGGGAGTCGAACCCGTGGCGCTCCAGGCCGTCGACCATCGGGTCGAACCGCTCCGGGTCGTTGGTGACCGTGCGGGTGCCGAGGCCGAAGCCGACGCGGATCTTCATGGTCCGTAGTCTCCCCCACGATGGAACGGTTCCGGCTGGACGGGCGGGTGGCGATGGTCACGGGGGCCTCGGCCGGCCTCGGGGCCCGCTTCGCCCGAGTACTCGACGAGGCCGGTGCCTCGGTCGTCCTGGTGGCCCGGCGGGCCGATCGTCTCGAGGGCCTGGCCGCCGAGCTGGACGATGCCCTCGTGGCCCCGGCCGACCTGGCCGATCCCGAGCAGCGGGCGTCGACGGTCACCGCCGCGCTCGAGCGCTTCGGTCGGGTCGACGTGCTGGTCAACAACGCCGGCATCAGCGACGGTCCCCAGCGGGCCGAGTCCGAGGACCCGGCCGACTTCGCCCTCGCCGTCGAGGTCAACCTCACCGCTGCCTTCCACCTGTCCCGGCTCGTTGCCCCCGGGATGATCGAGCGCCGGGGCGGCTCGATCGTGAACATCACGTCGGTCCACGGCCTCGTGGCCTCCTCGCCCAACCGGCAGGCCGGCTACGTGGCCAGCAAGACCGGGCTGGTCGGCCTGACCCGGGAGCTGGCCTGCCAGTGGGCCGCCGCCGGCGTGCGGGTCAACGCCATCGCCCCCGGCTACTTCGCCACCGACCTCACCGGCGAGATGATCGCCACCGACTCGGGCCGGGAGTGGATCGAGCGCAACACCCCCATGCGCCGGGTCGGCGTCGAGGACGAACTGGACGGGGCGCTGCTCTTCCTGGCCTCCGACGCCAGCACCTACGTCACCGGGCAGACCATCGCGGTCGACGGCGGTTGGACGGCCCGGTAGGGCGCGGTGGGTAGCGTCGGAGCCATGAGCGAAGCGACGGCCCGAGTGGCCCGGCGGCCAAGCCGACAGGAGCGGGGAACATGACGAAGTCCGACGGTGGTTTCCGCATCGAGCACGACTCCATGGGCGAGGTGCGGGTCCCGTTCAGCGCCAAGTACGCGGCCCAGACCCAGCGGGCGGTGGAGAACTTCCCGATCTCGGGCCTGACCATCGACCGCCGCCTGATCCGGGCCCTGGCGATGATCAAGGGCGAGGCGGCGAAGGTCAACGCCGGCCTGGACGAGGTCCCCGATGTCGACCAGACGATCGCCGCGGCGATCGCGGCCGCGGCCGACGAGGTGGCCGAGGGCCAGTGGGACGACCACTTCCCGATCGACGTCTTCCAGACCGGCTCGGGCACCTCGTCGAACATGAACACCAACGAGGTCCTGGCCACCCTCGCCTCCGAGAAGCTGGGCCAGGCCGACGCGGTGCACCCCAACGACCACGTCAACGCCTCGCAGTCCTCCAACGACGTGTTCCCCACGGCGATGCACCTCGCCGTGGCCGAGGCCCTGCGGGACGACCTCCTGCCCGCCCTGGCCCACCTGGCCGCCTCGCTGTCGCGCAAGGCCGACGAGTTCGCCTCGGTGGTGAAGTCCGGCCGCACGCACCTGATGGATGCGACGCCGGTCACCCTCGGCCAGGAGTTCGGCGGGTTCGCGGCCCAGATCAGCCAGGGCGCCGAGCGCATCGAGGGTGTCCTCGGCCGGGTGGGCGAGGTCCCCCTCGGGGGCACCGCCGTCGGCACCGGCATCAACGCCCCGCCGGCCTTCGCCCCCGCGGTCATCGCCGCGCTGGCCGAGCGCACCGGCCTGCCCATCACCGAGGCCCGGGACCACTTCGCCGCCCAGGCCAGCCGGGACGGGCTCGTCGAGGCGTCCGGGCTGCTGCGGGTCGTCGCCGTGGCGATGGTCAAGATCGCCAACGACCTGCGCTGGATGGGCTCGGGCCCGCGCACGGGCCTGGCCGAGATCCGCATCCCCGACCTGCAGCCGGGCTCGTCGATCATGCCGGGCAAGGTCAACCCGGTCATCCCCGAGGCCGTGACCCAGGTCGCCGCCCAGGTGATCGGCAACGACGCCGCGGTCGCCTTCGGGGGCTCGCAGGGGACCCTGGAGCTCAACGTCTTCATGCCGATGATGGCCCACAACCTGCTCGAGTCGATCCGGCTGCTGGCCAACGTGTCGCGGGTGTTCGCCGACACGTGCATCGACGGCATCGAGGCCGACGTCGAGCAGTGCCGGGCCTACGCCGAGTCGTCCCCGTCGATCGGGACCTCGCTCAACCCCTACATCGGCTACGAGAAGGCGGCCGCCGTCATCAAGCGGGCCGTCAAGGAGAACACCACCATCCGGGCCATCGTCCTCGAGGAGGGCCTCATGTCCGACGAGGAGCTGACCAAGGCCCTCGACATCGAGGCGATGACCCGCGGGGGGATCATCAAGTAGGTCGAAGCTCAGCCGGCGGCGGGGGAGCCCCGGAAGGGGCCGGGGTCGCCAGGCGCCGGGATGTTCGGCGGGGTCCAGCTCATCTCGCGGGCCAGGTCGGTGGTCGCGGCCCGCCACTCCAGCGGGTCCCAACCCTCGGCCTTCGAGGCCACGGTCAGGTCGGTGCGGATGTGCACGAAGGCCGGGAGCGTCTCGGCCTCGACCGCCTTCACCAGCTCGCGGTCGGGGTCGGCGAAGGTGAGGAACTCGTCGGCCCAGGGACCGAGGAAGCGGCGGGCGTCGTCGGCCTTGGCGGTGACCACGAACGCCACCCGGCAGTCGGCCTGGGCGAAGCTGCGCAGGATCCGGCCGGCGGTCTCCAGCAGCCACGAGCTCTCGTTGGTGTAGGGGTCCAGGACCACCAGGGCCAGGTGGAAGTTGGTCACCCATTCCGAGAGCGGGCGGGCGTCGCCCCCGAGCGGGGCCAGTTCGAGGTCGGCGGGCGCCTGCGTGCTCGTCACGGCGCCGAAGGTACTGCGCCCGGTTCGGCGAACGCGAACTCCCGAGGTGGATACCGTCGGGCGGGATGCACCCCATCGAGCGTCTGCGCTACGTGGCCCGGGCCCACGGGGCCTCGCAGGCGGTGATGGTGACCGAGACGGCGGCCGCCCTCCGCTCCTTCGGCCGTGATCCCCAGGGCCTGGTCACCGCCTGCCGCCGGATCGTCGACCGCCAGCCCGGGTCCGGCCCGCTGTGGTGGCTGGCGGCCCGGACCCTGACCGCGGCGGACCCGATCAGCGAGGCCGCAGCAGGCGGCGGGCGAGATCGAGGAGGACCGCACGCCCCGGGCCCTGGCCGACGCCCTGCCCGAGGCGGCCACGGTGCTGCTGCTGGGCTGGCCCGAGCTGGCGGCCGGGCGGCCTGCCCCGACGGGGTGATGTCGAGGTCCTGGTCTGCGATGTCGACGGTGACGGCGGCGACCTCGTGGTGCGCCTGCTGCGGGCCGACGTCGACGTCACCGACGTACCGCTCAGCGGCCTCGGGGCCGCGGCCGCCGAGGTCGACATCGTGATCCTGGAGACCATGGCGATGGGCCCGGGCGGCTTCGTCGCCCCCAGCGGGCTCCCGGGCGGCGGCCTCGGTGGCGCGGTTGTCCGGTGCCGAGGTCTGGCTGGTCGCCGGTGTCGGCCGGCTCCTGCCCGAGCGCATGTTCACGGCGCTGTGCGACCGCACCCTGTCCGCCGACAGTCCCTGGGAGGACGACGTCGAGCTGGTCCCCCTCGACCTGGTCGACAAGGTCGTCGGCCCCGACTGGTCCGGCGCACCCGGCCGAGGCCCTCCGGCGGACCGACTGCCCCGTCGCCCCGGAGCTGCTGAAGCCCTTCTGACGGAGCCGGGCGCCTTGGCCCCCGCCCGACCGCCCGTCGTAGGCTGGCGCCATGTCCGCACGCACCCGTGACCTTCCGCGCCGCTCCTGCCTCTCCGTCCCCGGCTCCAGCGAGAAGATGCTCGGCAAGGGCCCGACCCTGCCCGCCGACATGGTCTTCCTGGACATGGAGGACTCGGTGGCCCCCCTCGAGAAGGAGGCGGCCCGGGGCAAGGTGGTCGACGCCATCAAGAACCAGGACTGGGGCGAGAAGATCCTGTGCGTCCGGGTCAACGCCTGGGACACCCAGTGGACCTACGGCGACGTCATCGAGGTGGTCGGCAACGCCGGTGAGCGCCTCGAGGAGATCATGCTCCCGAAGGTCCAGACCGCCGGCCGAGGTCGAGGCCATGGACCTGCTCCTCACCCAGGTCGAGAAGAACGCGGGCCTGCCCATCGGCCACATCGGCATCGAGGCCCAGATCGAGACGGCCCAGGGCCTGATCAACGTCAACGAGATCTGCGCCGCCTCGCCCCGCCTGGAGACGGTCATCCTCGGCCCGGTCGACTTCTCGGCCTCCATGGAGATGCCGTCGCTGTCCGGCGGCCTGCAGATCCCCGAGTACCCCGGCGACTACTTCCACTACGTCTTCATGAAGATCCTCATGGCCGGTCGGGCCAACGGCCTGCAGGTCATCGACGGGCCCTACGTGAAGGTCCGCGACTCCGAGGGGTTCCGGGACTTCTGCACCCGGACCCAGATCCTCGGCTTCGACGGCAAGTGGGCCCTGCACCCCGACCAGGTCACGATCCTCAACGAGATGTTCTCGCCCACCCAGGCCCAGTTCGACCGGGCGAACGACATCCTCGACGCCTACGAGGAGGCGACCACCACCGGTGACCGCAAGGGCGCGGTGATGTTCGGCGACGAGATGATCGACGAGGCCTCCCGCAAGGTCGCCATCAAGCTGGTCAGCCGCGGCGAGCGGGCCGGCCTCGTCCGCAGTCCCGCCTGAGCCGGGGGTCCGGACCGGGTTCTTGCCGGATTCTCACCTTCTTTGCACAGGCTTTCGCCCGGGGCGTCGATGCTCTTCGGATGAGCGACGCTGACGACCCGACCGAATCCACCTTCACCGCCGAGCCCGTCGACGACGCGCCCGTCGCCGAGGCCACGTCCGAGTCGGCTGAGCCGACGGCGGCCGACCCGGTCCGCACCGTCACCCGAAAGGGCGCGGCCGTCGGCATGGCCGGCGCCCTGCTCGCCGGTGGCCTGATCGGCTGGCTCGGGGCCGGCGCCTTCGGACGACGACAGCCAGCCCATCAGTGCCTTCCGCAGGGCGGCTTCGGCGAGGGCCATGGCCCCGGCGGCATGCCCGGTGGTGGGTTCCCCGGTCCAGGCGGTGGCTTCCCGGGCGGTGAGCACGGTCCCGGAGGCGAGTGGGATGACGAGGGCGATCGCCCGACGCCGCCGTGGATGGATGACGACGGCGATGACCGCCGCGACGAGTACGACGACGGGTCCGAGGACCAGGACGACGCCGAGGACCGGGATCAGGGCGACGACCGCAGGACCGGCAGGACGACACCGACGAGCAGGGCGACCGAGACGAGTCCGACGACGCCTGATGGGGGCCGAACTCGGCGAACTGGCACTGGATACCCGCGCCAGGACACGGGATCCGGGGCCAGGAGGAGCAACGGTCACCCCGCGTGAGGTTCGTCGGGTCCAGGAGCCCGTCCCGCCCCCGACGTCGGGCTGCCCGTCGCCGCCGCGGTCTCGGTCAGCACGCGCTCGGTCTCGGCGGTGATCGCGGGCTGGATCTCGGCGGCGACGTGGCGGAGGCGCGGCCGTCTCGCCGTCGGTCAGGGCCAGTCGGGGGCGGCGGGACAGGGCGTTGGCCGTGCGGTCGGCGGCGTAGGAGGGATCGCCGTAGGCCGTGGGATCGAGGCGGCTGGTGAGCTGGCCGAGGAAGTCGACCCAGCGGTCGTGATGGGCGGCGTCGACCACGGCGAGGGCGTCGTCGTCGGGCCCCGACATCGCCGCCCAGGGCCGGGCGAAGGTCTCGCCGTGGCCGGGGTCGGCGAGGAGCGCGCCGTCCAGCATGCAGCTCGATCAGCACGTGGGCCGCGCCCCGGGCCGGTCCCCGGCGCACGCCCCGTTCGGCGAGGTCGCGCGACCAGCCGGCGGTTGTGGTCCCGGAACCAGGCTCAGCTCGTGGAAGACGGCGTCGGTGCGGTGGTGGGTCGCGACCCCGGCGAGGTGGTCGGCCGACCCCGTCGTGGCCACGGGGACCCGGGCCATGCGGGCCAGGTCCGGGGCCGCGGCACCGAGCAGGAGCGCGGTGCTCGGTGCGTCGGCGACCCGGTGGGCCACGACCATGTGGGCGACGAAGTTCACCGCCGTCGACGGTACGGCCTCAGAATCCCGACGTGAGTCGGCGGCCTCGCCTCTAGCGTCCGGGGCGCCCATGACGACGACGCCCGACCTCACCGCGCCGGAGCGTCGGAGCGAGCACCGGCGGGGCTACGTGCTGGTGCTCATCGGGGCGACCCTCTTCGGCGTCAACGCCAGCGTGTCGAAGGTCGTGCTCGATGGCGGGCTGGAGCCGGCTCGGCTGACGGCGCTGCGCTGCACCGGGGCCGCCCTCGGGTTGCTGCTCGTGTTGAAGGTGCTCCGGCCGACACCCCTGCGGCTCCCCCGCCGCGAATGGAAGAACATCGTCGTGCTCGGACTCAGCGGGGCGGCCCTCCTGCAGTGGCTCTACTTCGTCGCCCTCGACCGGCTGCCGGTCGGCATCGCCCTGCTCCTGGAGTTCACCGCTCCGCTCATGGTTGCCCTGTACTCGAGCATCGTCCTGCGTCACGTCGTGGCCCGCCAGGTGTGGCTGGCCCTCGGCCTGGCCCTGGCCGGCCTCGCGCTGGTGGCCCAGGTCTGGACCGACGTCGGCCTGGACGTGGTCGGTGTCCTGGCGGCCCTCGCCGCCGCCGCGTTCCTGGCCACCTTCCACCTGGTCGGCAAGCAGATGGTCGACAAGCACGACCCGCTCGTCCTCTCGTTCTGGATGTTCGTGGTCGCCTCGGTCTTCTGGGCCGTCGCCCAGCCCTGGTGGAACTTCGACCCCTCGGTCCTGACCGAGACGACCTCGATGCTCGGCCGCCTCGACCAGTTCACGATCCCCCTGTGGCTGGGTGTGCTCTGGGTCATCGTCCTGGGCACCCTCGCCCCCTATGCGCTCGAGGTGGCCGGGCTACGCCACCTCACCGCCACCACGACGGGCATCGTGAGCATGATCGAGCCGGTCATCGCCGCGGCCGTCGCCTGGCTCTGGCTCGAGGAGACCCTCAACGGTGTCCAGCTCGTCGGTGGCGCCCTGGTCCTCCTCGGCGTCGGCCTGGTCCAGGTGGCCCGCACCCCGGAGGACCTGGTGGGCGAGCCCGTGGTGGCCGCCGACGGCGCCGTCTGAGCAGGCCTCGGGATCCCGTGAGGCCGCCGACCGATCCCCTAGACCTAAGGGGTGGACGGCGGCGACATCGTGATCATCGTGCTGGCGATCCTCGCCGGCTCCGTGGTCAAGAGTGTCTCCGGCATGGGGCTCCCGGTCATCGCCGTCCCCCTCATCACCCTCGTGCTCCCGCTCGAGGAGGCAGTGGTGGTGACTGCGCTGCCCGGGCTCGCGGTCAACGGGGTCATCGGCTGGCGGGAGCGGTCCCACGTCGACCAGACCCGTGACCTCCCCGTGCTGGCCGCAACGGGGGTGGTCGGTGCCGTTGTCGGGACCTTCCTGCTCGTCCACCTCCCCGAGGAGCCGGTGTTGATCGCGCTGGCGGTCATCGTGCTCGCCTACGTGGCCCTGGCCCTCGCCCGGCCGACGTTCAAGGTCGCTCCCACCACCGCGACCCGATGGTCGCCGGCGGTCGGCCTGAGCGCCGGGGTGATGCAGGGCGCGACGGGCATCTCGGGGCCGATCACCGGCACCTGGATCCACGCCTACCGCCTGCCCCGGGACGCCTTTGTCCTGGCGGTGACCGTCCTGTTCCTGATGGCCGGGATCGGTCAGACGGTGCCGCTGGTGGTCAGCGGGGCCTTCGACGGGCTGTGGGTCGCGGCCCTCGTCGGGGTCCCCGTCGCCGTCGCCATGATCCCCCTCGGCGCCCGCGTACGCGGACGACTGAGCGGGCGGGTCTTCGACCTGGTCGTGCTCGCCGCCCTGGTGATCTCGGCGGTCACGATCCTGTTCCGGGTTGCTTCCTGAGTTCCCCACCTGCCCGTCAGCTTCCCGTCACCTATCGTCTGCCCACCGGACGGCATCGACAGGAAGGCACCGCGTGAGCATTCCCCCTCGGGACGACGACCAGGTGATCGTGACGACCAAGGGGGAGGTGAGCGAGGCGGCCCGGGAGTACGCCGCGGCGAAGGTGCCGCGCCTGCACCAGCACGCCCACGGCCCGGTGCTGATGACCCGGATCAAGCTGACCCAGGCGGAGGGCCAGGACGTCGAGCGCAACGCCATCGCCGAGGCGGCAATGGACGTCGGCGGTCGGCTGGTGCGGGGCCAGGTCGCCGCCCACCGGATCGAGGAGGCCGTCGACCTCCTGGTCGACCGGATGATTCGTCAGCTCGACCAGGCCGCGGCCAAAGCCCGCTCGCGCGAGCGCCGCTCGTCCGGGGATTCCGGAGCGCGACCGGTCCGGACCGCCATCGCCCCCGAGGAGCGGGAGGTCGTGGCCCACAAGTCCTTCGCCATCGACCGGGCGACCCTGGACGAGGCCGCCTTCGACATGGAGGTGCTCGACTACGACTTCTTCCTCTTCACCGACGCCGACGACGGCCGGGACAAGGTCGTCCACCGGGATCCCGACGGCGGGGTGCACCTGGCCACCGAGCCCCCGAAGGAGACGCGGGACGAGGCCCTCGAGCGCCTCGACGCCGGAGGTGAGCCCTTCGTGTTCTTCTTCGACGCCGACCTCCGGCGCGGGGCCGTGGCCTACCTCCGCTACGACGGTCACTACGGCCTGATCCGCCCCGCCGACGGCTGACCCCGGGTGGTTCTGGGCGGAAAACCGGGCATCCTTGGAGGCCGCCCCGCGGTCGTTTGTCGCACTCTGAGGAGCTCTCCGCACGCCCATGTCGTTCAAAGTCGGTGATCGTGTCGTCTACCCCCATCACGGGGCGGCGGTGATCGAGAAGAAGGAAAAGCGAAAGACCCCGGGAGCGGAGAGCGAGGAGAAGGAGTACCTCGTGCTGCGCATGGCCCACGGGGAGCTGACGCTCGCGGTGCCCGTCCGACAACGCCGAGCAGGTCGGCATGCGTCGGCCCATCGCCCGCGAGGACGTCGAGGACCTCTACCAGGTGCTGGCCAAGCGGGACGTGCGCGAGCCCTCCAACTGGAGCCGCCGCTTCAAGAACCACCAGGAGAAGCTGAAGTCCGGCGACGTCTACCAGGTGGCCGAGGTCGTCCGGAACCTGGCCCTGCGTGAGGCCGACCGCGGCCTGTCCGCCGGCGAGAAGTCGATGCTGGCCAAGGCCCGCAGCGTCCTGGTCTCGGAGCTGAGCTTCGCGCTGGACGTGAGCGAGGACGACGCCCTCGACCAGGTCAACGCCCAGCTCACCTGATGCGGTGCTCCCAGCCGCCCGCGAGCGGCTGGCCCTGCAGGGTCACGTTCCGACCATCGGTTGTGGTGCCGATGGCGATCGGCTCCCGTAGGCCCGCTTCCGCAAAGGCGGCGCCCACCCGGTCGGGGTCTGCCGCGGTGAAGCACAGCTCGTAGTCGTCACCGCCGCCGCGGGACTGGGCCGGCGTGGCGCCCGCGGCCGCGGGGACCTCCTCGAGGTCGATGCCCACGCCCGACGCGCCGGCGATCCTCGGGAGATCGACGGCCAGGCCATCGGACAGGTCGAGCATGGCGGTCGCCCCCGCTGCGCTGCGGCTCGGCCCTCACCGAGGCGGGGGAGGGGTCGATGCAGGGCATCGGCGTCGGTGACGGGGTTGCCCCATCGCGAGCTGGTCCAGGATGGCCGCCGCCGCGCCGAGCGGACCGGTGACGAACACCCTCTCGCCCGGGCTCGCCCCTGAGCGCAGGACGGGATGGTCGGCCCGGCCGGTCACGGTCACCGCGAGGAACAACTCCGGGCCGGTCGAGGTGTCGCCGCCGACCAACGGGCAGGCGAAGCGGTCGGCGCACTCGAGCAGGCCGGCCAGGAGCTCGTCGGCCAGACCGGGCCGGTCGGGGGGCAGCGCGACGGCCACCACGGCCGACTCGGGTGTCCCACCCATCGCGGCGAGGTCGCTGAGGTTCACGGCCAGGGCCTTCCATCCGATGTCGGCCGGGCTCGCCCAGGCGGATCGGAAATGCACGCCCTCCACGAGCAGGTCGGTGGCGATCAGTCGGTTCCTCTCCAGCACCGCGCAGTCGTCGCCCACGCCCACCTGACCGGCCGGTCGCTCCGGCAGCCGGGCCGCCAGCCGCTCGATGAACGCGAACTCCCCGTCGCCACCCACGTCAGGCGAGGCCGGCTCGGCGGAGCATCGACGAGGGGATCTGGGTGTCGCCGGCGGCGAGGAGAGCGGCCCGCTCGACGTTGACCTCGTCGTTCTCGCGGGCGGACCACTGGTCCCAGGGGCCGGGCGGGATGGCCGAGGGGTCGCCGGCGGCGTCCACGCAGGCATAGAGGTAGGCCGACTGTGCCAGCAGGTCGTCGCCGTCACCGACCGGCCCGTGGCCGGGTACGAGGCGGGGCCCCAGGGCGGCGATGTCGGCCAGGCTCTCGGCCCAGGCCGTGGGGTCGGTCTGGAAGGCCAGCGGGGTGACCCCGAACGAGCACGTCGCCCCGCCGAAGACCACGCCGGCCCGGGGCACGGCCAGGACCAGGTTCTCGTCGAGGTCGCCCTGGACGAGCACGGCGTGGACGTCGGGGGTGAGCTTGGTCCGCTCGGTCACGACGTGGGTCACCGGGCGGGTGCGCAGCTCCTCGTCCAGCTCGTGGGCCTGAGCGGGGTAGAGGCGGCGCAGGACCCGGACGTCCGGGGGCTGGTCGAGGTGGGCGCTCACCTGCGCGGTGCCGTAGACCGCCGGGCGGGGGAAGAAGGGCGTGCCGCCGGCGTACTCGAGATGGCTGCTGGTGAGGACCAGACGGCGCACGGGCCGACCGAGGGCCTCGACTGCGGCCGCGAAGGGCTGGGCCTCGGACGGCACCATCAGGGCATCGATGACCGTGACGCCGTCGTCCTCCACGACCACCCCGGCGTTGGGCCGTCCCGGCCCCGGGTCGTCCGCCAACCAGGCGAAGACCCCGTCGTCCAGTTGGGTCAGCGACACGGTTGGACGCTCACGTCGGGGGGAGGTCGATGAGGAGATGGTGGCTGACGTCACCGACCAGACGCAGGTGCATCACCCGGCGGTCGAAGCGCCATCCGCCGGCGGTGCGGGCGAAGGTGTCCTCGTAGCGGCCGGCCACGATGGGCTGCAGGTCCAGGCCATCGGTCGCCTGGAAGACGGAGAAGTACGACTGGGCCGTGGCCGTGCTCAGGTCGATGGTGACGGCCAGGTTGCTGGTGACGTGGTGGGACCGTGGGGTCCCGTCCTCGTAGCGCCGCGTCGTGGCCGTGTAGAGCGCCTCGACGGCGTCGGCGCCCGTGGCCAGCGGTGTTCCGTCCGGGGCGCACACCGAGCCCTCGGCGAAGAGGGCGCCGACCCCGGCGAAGTCGCCGTCGTCGATGCGTCGGGCGTACTCGAAGACGAGCGCCTCGATCTCCACCCGGTCGTTGGCCGCGGTCATGCGGCCGAACCTACCCGGGCCGGATCAGGTGGAGCAGAGGCCGAGGTCGCCGGCGTGGGTGTAGCCGGGGAACACGGTGGAGAGCGCGGGGTTGCCGAGGCGCTTGGTGAGGATCTCCGCCAGCGGGCGCCGGAAGTCGTTCTGGACCTCCAGGTCCCCCTCGGGGCCGTCCTCCAGGGGCCCGGACGGGTAGTCCCCGTAGAGGCCGCCGTTCACCTTGCCGCCCATGACGAACAGGGCACTGGCCCGACCGTGGTCCGTGCCGCCACTGCCGTTGACCCCGATGGTGCGGCCGAACTCGCTCATCGTCACGACCGTGACCTCGTCGCGCAATGACCCCAGGTCCTCGTGGAACGCGGCCAGCGCGGCGGACAGACCCCCAGCGAAGCCCGCAGTCAGTCCCCCCGCCGGGGAGCCCATGGCGTCGTGGTGGTCCCAGCCGTCGATGTCCACGCAGGCGATCTGGAGGCCGACGCCGGACCGCAGCATGCAGGCCACCTCACGCAGGCCCCGTCCCAGCCATGCGCCGGGTCCGTCGGCGGGATAGAGCGCGCCGTTGGTGTCGTACTGCAGCGGATCCTCGGCCTCGACCAGGGCGACGGCGCTGAGGGTGTCGGCGCCCTGCTGGACCAGCGGGTCGATGGTGCCGCTCGTGTAGACGTGGCTGAGCGCGGCGTTGCCGAGGGCCGGGGCCCAGAACCCCTCCACGTTGAACGACTCGACCGAGCTCATCGCCAGGGCGCCCTTGTTGCCGCGCAGGCTGGTGGGCACGGCGCTGTCGTAGGCGATGGCCGGGAGCGCGCCGGTGACCCCCACCGAGGTCATGTGGCGGGCGATCCAGCCCGTGGTGACCGACAGGGACGCCGAACCCCGTTCCCAGTAGTCGGTCGCCTCGAAGTGGCTGCGGCTCGGGCTCTCGGAAGCGGGCAGGCCGGCGGCGTGGACGATGGCCAGGTCACCGGCGTCCCACACGCCCTTCAGGCCGGTCATGGCGGGGTGGAGCCCGAAGCTGTGGCCCGACCGCGTGGCCCCGAGGTCCAGGGCGGCAGCGGGGTTGGCGGGGTTTGGCGCGGCGACGGCCACGGAGTTGGCCGTCCCCGCGCCCCGTAGCGCCTGGTACCCCGTGGTGTCGCTGAACGGCGGGACGAGGCTGAGCCCGTCGGCGCCGCCCCGCAGGAAGACCACGACCAGAGCGTCTCCGCTGGTCGGATCACCGGGTGTGGCGAAGGCGTAGCGGGGCCAGAGCGACGGGAGGGCCAAGGCCCCTGCGGCTGATGCTCCGGCCCCGACCAGGAAGCGGCGGCGGGAGAGTTCGACGGGCTGGGACATCCCTATCTCCTCTGGAACCGGGGGAGGGCGAGCAGCAGGGTCATGAGGTCATGGCCCTTCCAGTCGACGAGCCAGTCGGGCACCGCGCTGTTCACCCCGGCGGGGACGTCGGTGAACAGGGCGAGGCAGGCCGCCCGCTCGGCGGCGCTGAGCAGGGCGGGGGTCTCGTCGTGGATGCGGTACAGCATCCGGGTGACCTGGCCCCGGGAGATCGGGTCGTTCGGCTTGAAGCGCGCGTCGGCGAAGCCCGCCATGTAGTCGTGGGCCACCGCCCAGCGGACGGCGGGGTCGATGGCGGCGGGGACGTCACTGAGTCCGTGGGCGGGGAAGCCCGTCCGGCGCCCGTCCATGATCCAGGCCGCGGTCACCACCTGGCGGCGGGGCATGGCCACGGTCGGTCGGAAGGTCCGGTTGGCGTACGGCGGGACGACGGCGGTTGCGCTCGCCCAGTTGACGGCGTTGGTCAGCCAGCCGGGGACGTCACTGAGACCGTGGGCGGGGTGGCCCATGGGGCTGCCCGCGATCCTCCAGAGCATGTTGGTGACCTCGCCCCGGTTGATGTCGGCGTTGGGCCGGAAGGTCCCGTTGGGGAAGCCCCGTGCGTACCCCTCGGTGGTGATCCAGCGCACGGGGTCCTCCACCCACTCGGGGACGTCGGAGAAGCCGTGATCGGGGTACCCGGTGACCACCCCGAGCAGCCGCCGAGCCACCCCCTCGATCCACGTCCCGACGGTGGGGCCGGTCGGGTGGAGGATGGCGGGCGCGTCGAAGGTCCAGCCCTCGAGCCAGGTAGCCGTGAGCGCGCCCGCCGTCTCCCATCGCCGGAGGAGCCCGTCAGCGGAGATCCAGTCGGCGGCGGTGTCCGGGTAGCCGTCCGGGGTCTGGTGGCCCCAGAGGCGTTGGCCCAGGCGCTCGAGGAAGCCCCAGCCGTAACCGTGGATGAAGTTGGCGACGTCGCCGACGGGGTCGGGGTCGATCTCGCCGCCCATCGCCCGGGCGTAGGCGACCAGGACCTCGAACCCCCGCCGGACCTTGTTCCGGGGCCCGGCCGCGAACGCCGTCGAGTGGAAGATGTGGCGCAGCACCGGGGCGATGGCGGTGTCGTTGTCGCGGTAGACCTGCGCGGCGCTGGTGACGAGGGCGGGTGGCGGCGTGTCGGCCACGAACCGGCGGCACAGCTTGTAGGCGATGTGGCGGGCCGTGGCCGGGTGCCGGGCCATGACGTTCAGCATGTCGACGCCGTCCTGGAGCCCAGCGGCGCCCGAGCGTCCCGGGGTGCTGAACGCGCCGCCGAGTATGGACACTGGCCCGGTGTGGTGCATGCCGTTCTTGAACTGGAAGACGTGCTGGCCGTCGTTGGTGTTGATCGACCAGCCCGAGAGCACGCGGGCCACGCCCCGCATGTCGGCCTCGGTGTAGGGCTGGACGCCGTCGATGATCCCCATCGTGTGGAGCTCGAGCAGCTCCCGGCCGTAGTTCTCGTTCACACCCTCGCTGCTGTTGGCGTCGCTCACGAAGTTGTCGAGGTAGACGAGCATCGCCGGGCTGTGGGCGCTGGCCTGGAGCAGGTCCACGAAGCGACCAAGGGCGTGGGCCCGGGCGACGGTCCGGTTGTCGGCGGTGATCATGTGGTCCGCCGGCGTCTCGTCCAGGTTCACGTTGAAGTGGTTGGTCCAGAACTCGACCATCACCTCGTGGAGCTGGCGCCGGCTGTACACGGCCCGCAGGACGGTGCTGTGGGCCCGCTCGCCCAGGAGCCGGTACCAACCGTCCTCGACGGTGTCCTTGTAGACGTAGTTCTGCCAGTTCGAATTGCCGAGGGTCTGGTAGTCGGCGAGGAGCCGGTTGACCTTCCGGTCGGAGATGGTCGTGGGGGCCAATTGCCGGTCCAGCCACGCCTCCCAGCCCGCGTCGAGGACGTCACGCTCGGTCTCCGGGGTCCACCCGAAGGTGGCCCGCGAGACGAGGTGCGTCTCGAACGTGCGTAGCTGTCCCAAGGGCACCACTGTCGGCCACCGCGGACGGCGCCTTTAGGTCGACGGGCCTAGGTACCGTTTCCCCATGAGCAAGGTGCCGGAGCTCGAGGCCTTCCCCGAGGACTGGGAGCGGGCGCTGGCTGTGGTGGCCCACCCTGACGACCTCGAGTACGGCTCGGCGTCGGCCATCGCCCGCTGGACCGATCAGGGCCGCTGGGTCGGCTACGTGCTGGCCACCAGCGGCGAAGCCGGCATCGACGGGATGGCCCCGGCCGAGGCCGGGCCGTTGCGGGAGGCGGAGGAGATCGCCTCGGCCGCCGAGGTCGGCGTCGACACCGTCGAGTTCCTGGGCCTCGCCGACGGGACGCTGACCTACGGCCTCGACCTGCGCCGGGAGATCGCCGCGGCCATCCGCCGTCACCGTCCCGAGATCGTCCTGTCCATCAACTACCGCTGGTCGTGGGGCGGCCCGTCGGTGAACATGGCCGACCACCGGGTGCTGGGCGAGGCCCTGATCGACGCCGTGCGCGACGCGGGCAACCGGTGGGTCTTCACCGATCTGGTCGACGAGGGCCTGGAGCCCTGGAACGGTGTCCGGCTCGCCGCGTTCAACGGCTCGCCGGAGGCCACCCACACCGTCGACGTCACCGGGTACCTGCCCCGGGGCATCGCCTCCCTGGAGCGGCACCGGGCCTACCTGGCGGGCCTCGGGGACGGCGCCACCCAGGCGGCCGACGTCATCACCCCGGCGGCGGAAGCCACCGGTGCCCGCATCGGCGTCGAGCACGCCGTGGCCTTCGAGGTGCTGTCCCTCTGAACCCGCCCGGGTCGGCGTCGGTAGCCTCCCGGACGTGTCCGACTACGTGCCGCCCGCTGGACGACATCGCCTTCGTCCTGAACCACCTCTGTGACACTCGAGGGCCTCAGCGAGCTGGAGCCCTTCACCCACGCCGACCCGGCCACGGTGCAGGGGATCGTGGAGGAGGCCGGCCGGTTCATGGCCTCGGCCATCGCCCCCCTCAACCACCCGGCGGACAAGCAGGGCCTGACGCTGGCCGACGGGGTGGTGACCACGCCGGACGGATTCAAGGAGGCCTACGCCCAGTACGTCGAGGCGGGCTGGGGGGCGGTGCCCTTCGACCCCGAGTACGGCGGGGGCGGCTTCCCGTGGGTGGTCGGCGTGGCCCTGCAGGAGCTGCTCACCACGGCGTCGATGGCCTTCTCGATGGGGCCGCTGCTGACCCAGGGCGCCATCGACATGCTCCAGCACCACAGTTCGGCCGACCAGAAGGCGATCTACCTGCCCCGGATGCTCACCGGAGAGTGGACCGGGTCCATGAACCTGACCGAGCCCCAGGCCGGCTCCGACGTCGGAGCCCTGATCACCAGGGCCGTCCCGACCGACGACGGCACCTACCGCATCACCGGCCAGAAGATCTTCATCACCTTCGGTGAGCACGACATGGCCGAGAACATCGTCCACCTCGTGCTGGCCCGCACCCCGGACGCACCGCCCGGGACCAAGGGCATCTCCTGCTTCATCGTGCCCAAGTTCCTGGTGGACGAGGACGGTTCGCTCGGGTGAGCGCAACGGCGTCACCTGCGTGTCCATCGAGCACAAGATGGGCATCCATGCCAGCCCCACCTGCACCCTCGTCTACGAGGACGCCGTGGGGTACCTCATCGGCGACGAGAACCAGGGCATGCGCTACATGTTCACGATGATGAACAACGCCCGCCTGTCGGTGGGCCTCGAGGGCCTCGCCCTCGCCGAGCGCTCCCACCAGCAGGCCGTCGCCTTCGCCAAGGAGCGCCTGCAGGGGCGGGCCGTCGGCGGTGAGCCCGGGGTCCAGGCGCCGATCATCGAGCACGCCGACGTCCGCCGGATGCTGCTGACCCAGAAGGCCCTCATCGAGGCCATGCGCGGCCTCATGTACCTCAACGGCCGCTCGATCGACCTCTCGCTGCACCACCCCGACGAGGCGGTGCGCCAGGAGCACCAGGAGATCGCCGACCTCTACACCCCGCTCTCCAAGGCCTGGGGCACCGAGATGGGCCTCGAGGTCACGTCGCTCGGCATCCAGGTCCACGGTGGCATGGGCTACATCGAGGAGACCGGTGCCGCCCAGCACTTCCGGGACGCCCGCATCCCGCCCATCTACGAGGGCACCAACGGCATCCAGGCCATGGACCTGGTCGGGCGCAAGCTGCCGATGCGGGGCGGCGCCGTGGTCACCGAGCACCTCGACCGCATGGGGGCGACGGCCCAAGCCCTGGTCGAGTCCGGCGACGAGGACCTCGTCGCCGTCGGCGACCGCCTGGCCGAGGGCGTGGCCGCCTGCCGGGAGGCCACGGGCTGGCTCCTCGAGCACGGGCTGGCCGACCCCAACGACGCGCTGGCCGGCTCGACGCCCTACCTGCGCCTGCTGGCCACGGTCACCGGTGGCTGGGTGCTGGGGTGCGAGGCCCTGGCCGCCCGCCGGGAGGGAGCCGACGAGCCGCAGGCCTTCCGGGACGCCAAGGTCGTGACCGCCCGCTTCTTCGCCGAGAACCTGCTGCCGTCGGCGCTCGGCCTGGTCCACGCCGTCACCAGCGGCGCCGCCCCGCTCTACGCCGACTCGCTGTTCCACTGAGCGCCCGGTGTCCCTGAGCATCCTGGTGGCCTCGATCCCCAGCCCGGGGTCGAAGGCCCTCGAGGTCGGGCCCCTCTCCCTGCGGGCCTACGGCCTGATGATCGCCCTCGGGGTGCTCGCCGCGGTCGAGCTCGGGCGTCGCCGCTTCGCGGCCAAGGGGCTCGACCCCGACGACGTCTCGGCCATCGCCCTCTGGGCCGTGCCCGCCGGCCTCGTCGGGGCCCGGCTGTACCACGTGATCACCGACTGGAAGCGGTTCCAGGGGGACTGGTGGTCGGCCTTCGCGGTCTGGGAGGGCGGCCTCGGTGTACCCGGCGGGATCCTGCTCGGGACGTTGGTCGGCGTCTGGGTGGCTCGGCGCCGGGGGATCGACCTCGGCCTGGCCGCCGACGCCCTGGCTCCGGCGATCCCGCTGGCCCAGGCCATCGGGCGGCTCGGCAACTGGTTCAACCAGGAGGTCTTCGGCCGGCCGACCGACCTGCCCTGGGGCCTGGAGATCGATCCGCAGTACCGGCCGGACCGCTACATCGACAGCCCCACCTTCCACCCGACCTTCGCCTACGAGGCGCTCTGGAACCTGGCCCTGGTCGCCGTGCTGCTGTGGCTCGACAAGCGGGGCGTCGTCCGGCGGGGCCGGCTGTTCGCGGTCTACGTCCTCGGCTACGGCCTGGGCCGCTTCTGGGTCGAGTCGCTTCGCTCGGACGCCGCCAGCCTGATCCTCGGGGTCCGGGTCAACCTCTGGGTGAGTGGCCTGCTCGTGCTCGGCGGCCTGGCCTGGCTGCTCTGGCCGTCAGGCTCTGATGAGGTCGGTGGCGTCGATGACGGGGCCGACGGTGGTGATGGGGCCCCTGAGGTCGTCGACGGCGACGACGCCGACGGGATCGAGGTCGTCGACGGGATCGATGTCGAGTAGGTCGATGTGGCCCTGGCCCTCGACGGTGTCGGCCAGGCGGTGGTACGGGTGCAGGTGCGACAGCCCGTCGACCGGTCGATCGGGCGGGTCCATCAGCAGCTCCCGCAGGTCGTAGGCGATCGAGTAGACGCGAAGCCGGTCCCGCAGCCGGGGGTGGGCGAAGAGCGCCGGGTAGTCCTCGGCCAGCCAGCGGGGCACGTCCGCGTAGTCCGCGGGGAGGGTGACCTGCTCGTAGTCCTCGGCCACGTGCAGGAACGGGAAGGCACAGAAGCGGAGGAACACGTCCAGCTCGAGGTCGGGCGCCGCCGTGCGGGCCCACTCGAAGTCGAGCAGGCCGGTGATGCGCTCGCCGTCCCACAGGATGTTCTCGAAGTGGATGTCGCCGTGGATCAGGGTCCCGGCGGGCACGGGGTCGAGGGCGGCCAGGCTCTCCCGTACGAGGGTCTTGGCCCGCAGGATGAGCACGGGGTCGACGTGGTCGAGGTCCTGGGCGGCGTCGAGGCCGCTCATCAGCCGGTCGACCGAGCCCGGGCCGGCGCTGGAGGCGAGCAGCTGGGGGGTGGCGACCTCGGGCAGGGACTCGCCGAGGACGTAGGCGTGGAGCTGCTGGAGCCGCTCCGCCAGCTGGCGGATGGCCGAGCGCCGGTCGTCGCGGGACATCGCCGGCCAACAGCGGCTCAGCACCTGTCCGGGTAGGCGCTCGGTGATCATCCAGTCGGCGCCGACCATGCCCGCCGTAGGCCACGATGGGCGGGCAGCCCACGCCGGCGGACAGGAGCGTGGTGGCCAGGGTGGCCTCGCGCCAGAGGCGGGGAACGGGGTGACGGTTGACCCGCACGATGTGGCGGCCGGCCGCCCAGACCTCGTTGGTGACGCTGGACAGGGGGTGCAGCTCCACGGACGGGTCGAGCCCGGCCTTCGCCAGCGCGTGGCGGGCCCGGGCCATGGCCATGCCGCTTCGGTCCGAGCCGCTCATGACCCTGGGTACGGCCCCTGGAGGGGCGTTCTTGACGGCTCGGGGGCCAAATGAGTCGGGCGACATGGGCCGCCCGGCCCAGACGGTGGCCGGTGCGGTCACCGAGGGTGGTCTAGACGGGCGCGCCGGCCAGGTCATCGAGGTAGCTGTGCCCTGTCAGGACAGCCTCGAGGCGGTGGTACGCGTGGTGGGCCGGCAGGCGGTCGACGGGGACCGGCGGGGGGTAGAGCAGCAGTTCGCGCACGTCGTAGGCGATGGAGTAGACCCGCATCCGGTCGAACTGGCGCGGGTTGGCGAACAGCGCCCGGATAGGCCTCGGCGAGCTGCCACGGGACATCGGCGTACTCATCCGCCGTGGCGTGGTGCCGCTGGGCGTCGTCCACGAAGGCTTGGGGATGGGCAGCAGAACCGCAGGAGCGCGTCCAGGTCGACGTCGGGGGGCGCGGGGCGGGCCCACTTCCAGTCCAGGAGCGTGTGGACCCGGTCGCCGTCCCACAACACGTTGTCGAAGTGGGCGTCGCCGTGGACCATCGTGGTGGCCTGGAACGGCTCGAGTGACAGGGTCAGGTCGCGGACGAGGCCCAGGGCGTCGGTCAGGAGCCCGTGGTCGATGTTGGGCAGGGGCGCCAGGCGGTTGATGGTCTCGACCAGCCGAGCCGTGGGCGACTCGAGGTCGACGCTGACCAGCAGGGGCGGGTCGTCGATGTCAGGGAGCTCGGCGGGGGCCGGGAGGCTGTGGACCGTCTGCAGGAGGTAGGCGAGGTGCTGGATGGCCAGGCTGCGCTGAGGAGCGGCGAGATGGGGCCAGGCCTGGCTGAGCACACGGCCACGGGGCCGGCGCAGGATCAGCCAGTCCGCGCCGGGCTCACCGCCGTAGGCGACGGCCTCGGGGTAGTTGAGGGCGGGGGGCAGGAGCCCGCCGATGGCCATCTCCTTCTGGAGGCGGCCGTCCTGGCGACGGTTCAGGCGGATCAGGTACTCGTCGGAGAGCCAGACCTCGTTGGTCACCGAGCGCAGGGGCTCGAGGGCGCCTTCGGAGGGCAGGCCGGCGTCGGCCAGCGCCTGGCGGGCCCGGGCCTTGGCCAGCGCGCTCACGGGACGACGGGGGTGACGGCGGCGGACACCTACTCTAGGTCGGACGAGACGCGCCGTTCGTGAGCACGAGATCGGACAGCTCAGGCCAGACCTGTAGCGCCCACTGGTCGAAGGCCCGGTCGGTGAGGGCCACACAGCTCGTGTCGGCCTCCGGATCACACCACGCGAAGGTGCCGCTCCCACCGAAGTGACCGACGGTGCGGGGACTGTTCGCGGCGCCGGTCCAGTGCGGCGCCTTGCCGTCACGGATCTCGAAGCCGAGGCCCCAGTCCAGCGGGTCGTAGCGGCCGAACCCGGGCAGGACGCCGGCGAGGCCGGGGAAGGCGACGGTGACGGCCCGGGCCATGGTCTCGGGGGCCAGGAGGGTCGGCCGCCGCACCTGGTCGACCAGAGCGAGGACCTCGGACGCGGTTGATCGCCAGCCGGCGGCGGGGGAGCCCGGACACGACGGTGGCGGTGAGGCCGAGGGGCTCGAGCACGGCCTCGGTGGCGTAGGTCGGGAAGTCGATGCCTGTGGCCCCGGCGACGACGTTGGCGAGGGCTTCGAACCCGGCGTTGGAGTAGATGCGTCGCCGGCCGGGTCGGGTGAGCGGCTCGCTGCCGTCGAAGCCGAGCCCGGAGGTGTGGGCCAGGAGGTGCTCGACGGTGGCGCCGTCAGGCCCGGCCGGGTCCTCCAGGGCCAGCGCCCCCTCCTCGACCGCGACGAGGGCGGCCACCGCGGTGAAGAGCTTGGTGACCGAGGCGAGCGCGTAGACCCGGTCCGGGTCGCCGACCACGAGGGGCTCATCGTCGCCCCGTCGCACCGCGACGGTCACGTGCTCGGCGCCCCAGCCGGCGACGGCGTCGGCGATCGTCGACCTCGAGTTCGGCCACCGGGGTCAGGCGCCGTCCCAGAGCATCGGGTCGGCTCCCGCGCCCAGGACGGCGTCGGCCGGCGTCCGCTTGTCGATGTGGCCGATCAGGCCCCGGTAGATGCCGTAGCCGACCAGCTCCTGGAGCCGCGGAGCGAAGGTGGCCACGAGGTCGGCGGGGAGGCCGAGCTGTTGGTTCTCCTGCTGGCGGATGAACCCGGCGCAGTAGTTGGCCGCGATGCCGATCCGGTCGTCGCCCGTCGTGTTCGCCCCGCCGCCGTGCCACAGGCTCCCGTGCCAGACCAGCACGCTGCCCCGGGGCATCTCGGCGGGGATCGAGTCGTACGGGGCCCCGTAGTCCGGGTCGTGGTCCCGCAGGTGTGAGCCGGGGATGACCCGGGTGGCGCCGTTGGCCTCCGTGAAGTCGGTGAGGGCCCACATGGTGTTGCAGACCGTGGCGGCGTGGGGCTTGCCCAGGGGGATGACCTGGTCATCCGCGTGGATGGGTTGGGCCACCTCGTCGGGCTGGATGCGGATGGAGGACAGCGAGCTCATGAGGCAGCCGCGATCGAGCACGCCCTCGACCACGGGCAGGACGGCGGGTTCGATCGCCAGCTGCCTGCCAGAGCGGTCCGTGGGCCAGCAGGTTGTAGACCCGCAGCGTCCGGGCCCCCTCGAAGGAGTTGCCGGCCGGCACGGTGCCCAGCTCCTGCTCCAGCCGCTCCAGGTCGGCCACGAGTGCGGCGGCCCGGTCCGCGTCGAACACGTCGGGCAGGACCGTGTACCCCTGCTCGGCGATCTCCTCGACCGGATCCACGACGCGTTCTTACCCGGATTCGGGCCCGATGGGGGCTACATCCCGGGTAAGAAGCGGCATGACGCCGTTCGAGGAGGCCGTGGCGGAGGTGTTGGCCGGGCTGGGGTCCGGGGAGGTCGTCACCTACGGAGAGGTGGCGGTCGAGGCGGGCTACCCGGGGGCGGCACGGGCGGTGGGGCGGTTCCTGGCCACCCACGAGGGCCAGCCCTGGTGGCGGGTGGTGACCAGCACGGGTCGCCTCGTGCCCCAGCACAGCGAGGAGCACGCCCGCCGCCTCCGGGCCGAGGGCGTCCGGGTCGACGACGGACGGGTAATACTCACCTGATGGCGATCTACGACCACTCCATCCACGCGCTCGACGGCAGTGACGCCGATCTGTCCGACTACTCGGACAAGGTGGCGTTGCTGGTCAACGTCGCCTCCAAGTGCGGGCTCACGCCCCAGTACGAGGGCCTGGAGCGGCTGCAGGAGACCTACGGCGACCGGGGCTTCACCGTGCTCGGCTTCCCCTGCAACCAGTTCCTGGGCCAGGAGCCCGGCACGGCCGAGGAGATCGCCGAGTTCTGCTCGGTGACCTACGGGGTGTCGTTCCCGCTGTTCGAGAAGATCGAGGTGAACGGCGACGACCGTCACCCGCTCTACGCCGAGCTGACCGAGGTGGCCGACGCCGAGGGCGAGGCGGGCGACATCCAGTGGAACTTCGAGAAGTTCCTGGTCTCCCCGGACGGCACCATCCAGCGCTTCCGGCCCGGCGTGGAGCCCGAGGCCCCGGAGCTGGTCGCCGCCATCGAGGCCGACCTCCCCGGCTGACAACCGTGGCGGCGGCCAAACCCGGCGACGACGGGGCCAGACGGCGGTTCGGCGCGTTCGCTGATCAGCGCGCTCGTCGTGGTCTTCGTGCTCCTCGGCGCCGCGCTGCTGTCGATCCTCGGGCTCGAAGCCCTCACGATGGACGAGCGTTGCCCGGTGCCGGGCGTGGTCGAGACCTACGGCGAGGTGACCTGGCAGGCCTGGCCGCCGGGGGAGATCTGCACCTTCGAGGGGGTCCTGCTGGTCGAGCCGGATCCCTGGCGGGCCTGGGCGATCCTGCTCGAGCTGGTGCTGGGCGTCGGCCTCTTCGTCGTCTGGCGGCGCGCCCACGACGCTCCCGATCCCGACTGGGCGGCCTGAGGGTCCCCGCTTCCTGCGGTCCCGTCGGTACACTCGGTAGTCGAAGGATCTGCATCCCCCGCCTCGCAACCTCCGGGCGCCGGATGGATCCTCTCGGGTTGTCCTCTTTCTCGTTGTTCGCCGAGGGCGGCCCACCCCCCGAACACCTGACAGACGGAGACAACCCGATGAATCCCACGTTCGAGTCGCTCGGCGTGGCCCCCGACCTGGTCGAGGCCCTCGCGTCCCGCGGCATCACCGAGCCGTTCCCCATCCAGCAGCTGGCCATCCCGCCCGCCCTCGAAGGGCGTGACGTCTGCGGCAAGGCGAAGACCGGCTCCGGCAAGACCCTGGCCTTCGGCCTGCCCATCCTCGGCCGGGTGACCAAGGCCGAGCCTCGGCGCCCCCGCGCCCTCGTGCTGGTCCCCACCCGGGAGCTGGCCCTGCAGGTCTGTGACGAGCTCAAGCCTCTGTCCGCCGAGCGAGGCGTGAAGGTCATGGCGATCTACGGCGGCGCCCCTATGGAGAAGCAGGTCGCCGAGCTCGAGCAGGGCGCCGAGGTCGTGGCCGCCACCCCGGGTCGCCTGATCGACCTCATCGACCGCAACGAGTGCTCGGTCGCCGACATCGAGATCATCGTGCTCGACGAGGCCGACCGCATGGCCGACATGGGGTTCCTGCCCCAGGTCGAGTGGATCCTGCGTCGGATCGACAACGAGCACCAGACCATGCTGTTCTCGGCCACCCTCGACGGCGTGGTCAACGGCGTGATCAAGCGCCAGTGCACCGATCCCGCCATCTGCGAGGTCGAGTACGCCCAGGTGACGGTGGACGAGATGCATCACCGCTTCCTGCACGTCCACGACATGGACAAGGTGCGGGTGGCTGCGGCCATCGCCAAGGGCACCGAGCGCACGCTGATCTTCTGCAACACCAAGCGGGGCGCCGACCGCCTCGAGCGCAACCTCGAGAAGGAAGGCGTCGACGCCGCCGCCATCCACGGCGACCTGCCCCAGCGGGTACGGGAGCGGGCCCTCAAGGACTTCGACGAGGGCAAGCTCCACGTGCTGGTGGCCACCGACGTCGCCGCTCGTGGCATCCACGTGGACGACATCGACGTGGTCATCCACTACGACCCGCCCTCGGACCACAAGACCTACCTCCACCGCTCCGGCCGCACGGCCCGTGCCGGCGAGTCCGGCGTGGTCGTGAGCCTGGTGCTGTGGAACCAGGAGCTCGAGGTGAAGCGGCTGCAGACCCGCATCGGCGTGGTCGACCAGCCCATCGTCGAGGTCTTCTCCAACGACGAGCGCCTGGGTGACCTGCTGGCCTGGGACCCTTCCTCGGAGCTGGAGCCTGCCTGATCGCCCGACCCGGGCCTGGCTCAACGCCCTGCGGGCGTGGGCCGGGGACGGGTCCGTGGCTGCCCGGCCCCTGCTGGCCGGGCTCACCCGCTCGCTCTTCTTTCGGGAGGGGCTGAGCGGGACCCAGGTCGCGTTGCTCGACGCTGAGGGTGTCGATGGATTTCCGCCGATGCCTGACAGCGCGGGTGCCGATCTGCTGGGTCTCGCCCACGAGGCCCTGCTCGCGCCGGACGATCGCAAGGTGCGGGGGGCGCACTACACGCCCCCTGCCCTCGCCGATCGGCTGGTCGCGCTGACCCTGCCGCCGAGGGCCGAGCCCGTGCTCGACCCGGCGTGCGGGGGTGGGGCCTTCCTGCTGGCCGCAGGCCGGGCCCTCGTGGGCCGGGGCCTGTCGCCCGCCCAGGCGGTCCGGTGCCTCCACGGCATCGACCTGGACCCGCTGGCCGTCGAGGTGGCGCAGGCCGCCACCGCCCTCTGGTCCGGCGGTTCCCCCGCCGCCGTGTCCATGGCCGACTTCCTCGTTCCGGCGCCTGATTCGGCGGCCATGACCGCCGACTCAGGCGCCAGAACGAGTGGGTTCGACGCAGTCGTCGGGAATCCGCCGTTCGGTTCGCCGCTGCGTTCGTCGACTCGCCGGGCGGGACGGTCGCCGGGGGCGTACACCGACACGGCCGGGCTGTTCCTGCTGCGGGCCCTCGACGTCCTGCGGCCGGGCGGTCGGGTCGGCCTCATCCAGCCACAGTCCGTGCTCACCTCCCGGGACGCCGAGGCGGTGCGGACCCGCGTGGGTGAGCAGGGGGCGCTGCGGGCGCTGTGGGTCGCCGAGCAGAAGGTGTTCAGCTCGTCGACCCACGTGGTCGCCGTGGTGGCCGAGAAGGGCGGGCGAATCGGTCCGGTTGACCTGTTCGGTGGCCCGGAGGTCGAGCGCCGAGGGCGGGCGCGGTCAGCGTCCTGGGGTCACCTGGGGGCCCGGGCCAAGGGCCTGCCCGAGGTGGACCTCGGCGACGGCCCGACGATCGGGTCGGTGGCCACAGCCACGGCCGGGTTCAGGCACCAGTTCTACGGCGTGCTCGACCACGTCTCCGAGGACGGGCCGGGCGCACCGCTGGTCACCGCCGGACTGATCGACCCGCTGCACTGCGCCTGGGGTGAGCGTACGACCCGCATCGGCGGCCGGGTGTGGGAGCGGCCGACGGTGTCGGTCGACGCCTTGGAACCGGGCCTTCGGGAGTGGTTCACGGCCCGTCAGGTGCCCAAGCTCCTGGTTGCGGGCCAGACCAAGGTGGTCGAGGCCGTCGTCGACGAGGCGGGCGAGCTGCTGCCGTCGGTCCCGGTCATCTCAGTCGAGGCGCCGGCCCAGCACCTGTGGGACCTGGCCGCCGCGCTGGCCTCCCCGCCGGTCGCGGCCTGGGCCTTCGAGCGGGCCCTGGGTACGGGCCTCTCCGCCGACACCATCCGCCTCTCCGCCAAGCTCGTCCTGGAGGTCCCGCTGCCGACGGACCGCCGCGCCTGGACCCGGGCGACCAAGGCGCTGCGCGCGGTGAGCGCATCGCGGAACCGCCACGAGGCCCTGGTCGCCTTCGGGCGGCTCGCCTGCCGGGCCTACCGCGTCGACGACGGGGGAGCCGACGGGCTGCTGGCCTGGTGGTCCCGCCGCCTCCCCTGAAACCGGGGAACTGAGGCAGCGATGGCGGCGTACGGTCAGGGAGCCAGCTGTCGGGGGGCATACCGGTCCTCCCATCCGAAATTGCGTTGATTTGTCACGCCCGGCGTTACAAATCAACGCAATTTGGTCTTGAGGTGAGTTCGAGCGCGGAGATGCCCCCGACGACGTGTGACTCGACCCCACGCCCCGTTCCTGCCTCGGTTTCGGTTGGCCTCACGTAGGGTCGGCGAGATGAACGGGCACGACCTACGGGCGCGGCTGGGCACGGGGGAGCCGGTGCTCATGCCGGGGGTGTGGGATGCCATGTCGGCCCGGCTGGCCGACCAGGCCGGCCACGAGGTGGCGTTCTTGTCCGGCTACAGCGTGTCGGCCACGCTGCTCGGCCTACCCGACTTCGGTTATCTGACCCAGATGGAGATGGCCGAGGTGGCGCGGCGGGTGTGCCGGGCGGCGCCCGAGCTGATGGTGATCGTCGACGCCGACACGGGCTACGGGAACTCGCTCAACACCATCCGCACCGTCGAGCTCTGGGAGGCCGCCGGGGCCACCGGCATGTTCCTGGAGGACCAGGTGTGGCCCAAGAAGTGCGGGCACATGGCGGGCAAGCAGGTCGTGCCGGTCGAGGACTGGCTGTCCAAGCTCAAGGCCGCCGTGGCCACGCGCAACCACCTGCACATCACCGCCCGCACCGACGCCCGGGCCGCGGTGAGCCTGGACGAAGCCATCGACCGCGCCCGTCGCGCCCTCGACGTCGGCGTCGACGCCGTCTTCATCGAGGCCCCCGAGTCGCTGGCCGAGCTGGAGCAGATCGCCGAGGCCCTGCCCGACTGCGTGCGGGTGGCCAACATGATCGAGTCGGGCAAGACCCCACTGCTCACACCGACCGAGCTGCACGACCTCGGCTTCGACCTGATCGTGGCGCCCCTCGGCGGCCTGTACGCCGCGGTCAAGGCCCTCCGGGGCGCCTACGCCACCCTGGCCGAGAAGGGCACCCTGCGCGACGACCTCGACCGGGTCATGTCCTTCGACGAGTTCAACGCCCTCGTCGACCTCGACGCCCACTACGAAACCGAAGAACGCTTCCGATAGGAACCCGGTCGGGGATAACCTCTCCGACCAAGAGACATCAAGAGCGATCCGGGCGACCGGGTCCGGCAACCTGGGGCGGACACCCAAGGTGCCACCCGCCTCGGTGGGGATGTGGCCTCGCAGGAGGCAACGAAGTCGTCCCGTTCGACGTACCGCAGTGTCCGCCCCCCGAGTGAGGAAGGCGGTGCGACGTGAGCGACGGGAGCCGTGAGCTGCCGGTCACCGGCGCGTGGCGCCCCGGTGACCCCGTGGGCCACCGGCAGTTCCTCGCCCTGCCCGACGGTCGCCCGTTCGTCCTCGAGGGCGGCGGCCAGCTCCGCGGCGTCACCGTCGCCTACGAGACCTGGGGCGAGCTGGATCCCTCGGGGGCCAACGCCGTGCTCGTCTGCCACGCCGTCACCGGGGACAGCCACGTCGCCGGCCGCTCCGCGCCCGGCCACCCGACCCCGGGGTGGTGGGACGCCATGGTCGGTCCCGGCCGGCCGCTCGACACCGACCGCTACTTCGTCGTCTGTGTGAACGTGCTCGGCGGCTGCCAGGGCACGACCGGCCCGGCGTCGGTGGACCCCGCGACCGGCCGGCCCTACGGCGCCGGACTTCCCGGTCGTGTCGATCCGGGACATGGTCCGCAGCCAGGCCGCGGTGGCCGACCACCTCGGCATCCCCCGCTGGCTGGCCGTGGTCGGCGGCTCCTTCGGGGGCATGCAGGTGCTGGAGTGGGGCGTCATGTACCCGCTGCGGGTGCAGTCCCTGGTCCCGATCGCCACGACGGCGGCGGCCAGCGCCGTGGCAGATCGCGTTCAGCCGAGTGGGCCGCCTCGCGGTGCAGCTCGACCCCGAGTGGCGGGGCGGGGACTACTACGACGCCGAGCCGGGCGACGGCCCCCACGCCGGCCTGGCCCTGGCCCGGATGATCGCCCACATCACCTACCGCAGCGACCAGGTCTACGAGGCCCGCTTCGGCCGGGACGGCCTCGAGGTCCTCGACGAGTTCCTGCTCGAGCAGCGCTTCGAGGTGGAGGGCTACCTCGACTACCAGGGCGAGAAGTTCGTCCGCCGCTTCGACGCCAACAGCTACCTGCGGCTGAACAAGGCGATGGACCTGCACGACGTCGGCCGCGACCGCGGCGGGCCTCGGCGGGCCCTCGCCCGCATCCAGGTGCCGACCCTCAACCTGAGCATCTCGAGCGACACGCTGTACCCGAAGCACCAGCAGGAGGCGATCCACGACGCCCTGCTGGCGGGTGGGGCGCCGAGCTACCACGTGATCATCGACAGCCCCCACGGCCACGACGGCTTCCTCATCGAGTCCGAGGCCGTCAGCGGCGTGCTCGAGGAGTTCCTGACCCGAGTCGAGAAGAACGATCTGGAGACCCCCGATGTCTGAGCCGACCGACGCGCCCGATGCCGACCGAGCGGCCGGCGCTGCACCTCGAGACCCGGGCCATCACCGGTGGCCGGGCCGACCAGGGCGGAGCCCTGGCGCCCCTGCTCTGGCCCTCGACCACCTTCGAGACCGAGACGGCGGCCGAGGCCGCCGCGCTGGCCTCGTCGGTCGACCCCGGCCGCTTCTACACCCGCCACGGCAACCCCGGCGTCCGGGCCTTCGAGCAGGCCGTGGCCGACCTCGAGGGCGCCGAGGCGGCCCGGGCCTACGCGTCGGGCATGGGGGCGGTCACCGGGGTCATCCTGGGCATCTGCTCGGCCGGTGACCACATCGTCGCCCAGCGCCAGCTCTACTCCCAGACGACATCGGTCCTCCTCGGGATCTGCCCCCGCTTCGGCATCGACGTGACCCTCGTGGACGGCACCGAGCCGGGGGCCTTCGCCGCGGCCGTGCGCCCGGGGAAGACGACGCTGGTGTTCGCCGAGACCCCGGCCAACCCCCGCCTCGACCTGGTCGACCTGGACGAGATCGGTGCCATCAAGGGCCCGGTGACCTGTGTGGACTCGACCTTCGCCACCCCGCTCGGCCAGCAGCCCCTGGCCCACGGTGTCGACCTGGTCCTGCACTCGGCCACCAAGGGCATCGCCGGCCACAACGACGCCACCCTCGGCATCGTCTGCGGCAGCCAGGAGCTCATCGACTGGCTGTGGGGCTTCGCCATCCTGCAGGGGGCCAGTGCCTCGCCCTTCGACGCCATGAACGGCCTCCGGGGCCTGCGCACCCTGGGGGTCCGCCTCCACCGTCAGAGCGAGTCGGCCCAGGAGCTGGCCGAGCTGCTGGAGGCCTCGCCGCATGTGGAGGGCGTCCGCTACCCGGGCCTCGAGTCGCATCCGCAGCGGGACCTGGCCAAGCGCCAGCTGGCCCACATGGGCGCGGTCATGGCGTTCGACGTGGTCGGCGGTCGCGAGGCAGGTCAGGCCTTCGTCGAGTCCCTGGCGCTGGTGCGCATGGCGACCTCGCTCGGCGGGCCCGAGACGATCGTCTGCCATCCTGCGTCGACCACCCACAGAGCCTGCTGCCCGAGGAGCTCGAGGCCGCCGGCATCGGCCCGGGGACCATCCGCCTCTCGGTCGGGCTGGAGCACCCTGATCGACCTCGCGGCCGACCTCGATCAGGCGCTGGCGGTGGCAGCCAAGAGGACGAGCTGAGTCACGTCGCCGCACTCGCTGCTGTCATCATCCCGCCGTGCCCGAGATCCTCGAGATCGAGTACTACCGCCTCCACGCCGTGGAGGCCCTGGGTCGGACCGTCGCCGAGGTCCACGCGGATGACGCCTGGTACCTGAAGGAGGGCCTCGACAGTGTCACCGTCGGGGCTGCGCTCGCCGGTCGGACACTGACGGCGGCCCGGCGACGGGGGAAGCTGCTCCTCCTCGACACCGACGAGGGGGAGGGGCCGGTGCTCGGGCTGCGCTTCGGCATGACCGGTCGGTTGGTGGTCGACCACGCGGCGGCGCTGGACGACCTGATCTACGGCAGCAACCGGGACGAGCCGGCGTGGGACCGGTTCGCCCTCGACTTCGCGGGCGGAGGCCACCTGCGGATGCGGGACCCCCGTCGGCTGGGCGGTGTCAGCCTGGACCCCGACGAGGAGGTACTGGGCCCGGACGCGCTCACCCTCACGTTGCGCCAACTTCGGGACGCCCTGGGCGCGAGCACCGCACCGCTCAAGGCCCGACTGATGGACCAGCGCCGGGTGGCCGGCCTGGGCAACCTCCTCACCGACGAGATCCTCTGGCGGGCCGGCCTCGACCCTCAGCGGGAGACCCGAACACTGGACGACGAGGAGATCCGACGGCTCCATCGTCAGATCCGGGCCGGCCTCGACCGGCTGTGGGCGCGGGGCGGGTCCCACACCGGTGACCTGCAGGCCGAGCGCCATCCGGGCGGGGTCTGCCCGAAGGACGGCACCCCGCTGTCCCGGCGCACCATCGGCGGCCGCACCACCTACTCCTGCCCGCTTCACCAGGGTTGAGCGGCGAAGCCGGTCGACGGGCCGGTGAGGCCCGCAAGGCGATGAGCCGTCAGGCGAAGAGCCAGACGGCGCCGCGGGCGGAGATACGCTCCAGGCTCGTAATGCCCCCGTCGTCGCCTGCTCCGAGCCTGCCGCGCCGCGTCCTCGTGGCGCTGGCCCTGACGGCGACCTTGGGCATCGGGCCGGGTCTCGCGGGACCCGCGGTGGCCCAGGTCCCCACGACGACGACACCCGGCGTCCTGGTACCCGGGCCGAGCACCGACACCACGGCGGCGCCGGCGACCACGCCGCCGCCGGCGACCACCGAGCCCGCGAGCGACGACGGCCTGCTCGACTTCGACTTCGACGCCAACGAGAAGGTCTGGATCATCGTCGGGGCCCTCGTGGCCGTGGCCCTCCTCCTGCTGATCCTGACCATCGTCTACTGGCGGCACACCAAGCCGGACCGGTCTGCCGCGGCCGACACCCGCGGCGACGGCGGTCGCCGGGCCACTCGCAAGGAGGAGAAGCGCCGGCGCGAAGCCGAGGCGACGGTCCCGTTCCGTGACGCCGACGCCGACGAGCCGCCGTCGCGGGACCCCGCGACGGGACCCCTCGACCTCGACGACCTGCTCGGCGCGCCGGATCCGGCGCGCTCGGTCTTCGGCGCCCCCGACGATCCGGGGGAATCCCCCCGCTAGGTTGCCCGACCATGGCTGATGACCTGGACGTGGACGCCATGATCGAGCGGTTCCGTGAGCGGGCGGCGGCTGTCCGCCAGCGAAACCTTCCGCCGGTCGGCGGCGACGAGCGCACGGCGTTCATCAAGCAGGCGCAGACCGACTTCCAGGACTTCGCCATCCTGGCTGACGCCACGGCCACCGTCGAGGACGGGTTCCTGGTGCTGCGGGTGGACCTGCGTCCGCCCGAGGCCCCCGAAGGCGAGTGACGCCGAACCGCCTGCGCCTCGAGCGGGCCCTGGCCGCCATCGACGCCGCCAATGCCGAGGATCCGCACACCCTCGACGTGGGTGGCGAGGTGCGGCCCAAGGAACTGGCCCACGCCGAGCTGACGACGGCCTGGATCGAGCGGCTCGTCGAGACCCCCACCGATGCCCAGCGTCTGGCTGCCCGAGCCCACCACCTGCGGCGTTGGGTGTCGCCCCGCGACAGCTATCCCGAGGGCCGCGCCGGCTATCTGGCGTGGCGCCGGGACCAGGGTGTCCGCCAGGCCGACGAGGTGGCCGCGATCCTCACGGATTGTGGCTACGACGAGGCCACCGTGGCGCGGGTGCAGGCGATCATCCGCAAGCAGGGGCTGCGCGCCGACCCGGAGGTGCAGGCCCACGAGGACGCCCTCTGCCTCGTCTTCCTCCAGACCCAGTTGCTGGACCTGGCCGCCGACCTCGGGCCGGAGAAGGCCGTCGACGTGCTGGCCAAGACCCTGAAGAAGATGACGCCCCGCGGCCGGTCGGAGGCCCTGGAGCTCGAGTTGACGCCCGAAGGCCGCTCAGCCCTCGAGCAGGCGCTGGCTAGCGTGGGCTCGTCACCACCCGGAGGAGCGTGATGTCCGACCCGCAGGATCCCACCAGCGAGCTGCCGCCGCCCCCGGAGCCACCCGCAGACCCGCCCCCACCGCCGGGCGCGCCGCCGCCTCCCGCCGCGCCCGAGGCCACCGCGCCGCCGCCCGAGCCAGGAGCCGAGCCGCCGCCCGCGCCAGAAGCCGGACCGGAGCCGCCCGAGTCAGAAGCCGAGCCGGAGCCGGCTGCACCGAGCGTCGCCGAGGCCGGAGCCACGCAGGTCGTCAGCCTCCCGGTGATGCCGGAGGCAGGCGGGGCCCCCACCGACGCTCCTGGCGCGGCTGTGCCCCCGCCCCCGCCGGGTATGCCGCCTCCGGGTGCGGCGGCGGTGCCCCCGCCGCCGGGTGCTCCGGGTGCGGCGGCGTGCCCGCCGCCGCCGGGTGCTCCGGGTGCCACGCCGGGTATGCCGCCTCCGGGTGCGGCGGCGGTGCCCCCGCCGCCGGGTGCTCCGGGTGCCGCGGTGGTGCCCCCGCCGCCGGGTGCTCCGGGTGCCACGCCGGGTATGCCGCCTCCGGGTGCCGCGGTGCCCCCGCCGCCGGGTGCTCCGGGTGCCGCGGTGGTGTCCCCGCCGCCGGGTATGCCGCCTCCGGGTGCCGCGGTGCGCCCCGCCGCCGGGTGCTCCGGGTGCCACGCCGGGTATGCCGCCTCCGGGTGTTCCGGGTGCCACGCCGGGTATGCCCCCGCCGGGTGCTCCCGGCACTGCACCTCCTCCCGGCGTCCCGGCTACGGCACCTGCCGCGGCCTACGGGGTCCCCGACCCCCACGGCCTGGGTGTGGCCGCCTCCCGACTCTCGGGTGGGTCGCGCAAGAACGGACGGGCCGCGCTCGCGGTCCTGAGCCTGGCCCTTCAGGACGGCGATGTGGTCGAGCAGGTCCTGGTCGGCCAGTACCACGGGGTCGAGGGCGCCGCCGCAGTGCTCGCGACCGACCTCGTCCTGGTCAACGCCCGAGAGTGGCAGCCCGAGGTCGTCCGGGTCGCCCTGGCGGGCATGGGGGTGCAGGGGATGGCCGACGGCCGCAAGGCCAACCTGACCTTCACCAGCGGCGCCACCCAGGACACCTTCGCGGGGGTGTCCGACACGGATCTGGCCGTCGAGTTCGCCAACCGGATCCGGCAGAAGGCGGCCGGGGCGTGAGCGAGGAGGGTCGCTACACTCTCTGATCCTTGCGGTAGTAGCTCAGTTGGTAGAGCGCAACCTTGCCAAGGTTGAGGTCGCCGGTTCGAGCCCGGTCTACCGCTCCACTGTTCCCCCTGGTCAGGACCACATTTCGGTGGGTCCGGGCCGGGGGGAACTCTTGTTTTCGGGAGGCATGGCAGATTCGTGGCCGAAGCCAGCCATTACCTCCGCCTCGCCGCAGCCTTCGACAAGCTGAAGGAAGCGAACTGAACCTGCTCCGCACGGCACGAACCGATCAGCGGCGACCCGTGATCGAGCAACGCAACCGTGCCGCGACTGCTCATCACGCAAGTCTCGCTGCCCCACGACGCGACGCGTCTACGCAACAGTGCGGTGTTTGGGGCTGCCGGCCTTGCGCCGGTTACTCGGTGCGCAACACTCGGGCGGCGGGCGTCCGCCCCGCGGTCCATGCCGGGCCATAGGCCACGAGGTTGGCGAACACCACCATGGTGGCAGCCAGGGCTAGGAGGATCTCGGGTGGGGCCTGCGGCTCGGACGCGAACCCGTATCGGTGGGCGACGAGTGTCCAGGCCAACCGCCCAGCGGCGACGCCGAGCGGTACCCCGATCAGCAGTGCCGTCCCGACGAGGACCGTCGCCTGCGCGGCCACCGTGCGCGAGATCTGCCCCCGCGAGAAGCCCAACGTCTTGAGCACGGCGAGGTCGGCCCGACGCCGGCGGATCGAGGTGATGAGCGTGTGTAGCAGCGTGGCGGCAATGACCGCCGCCACTGTGGTGACCACGACGGCGGGGAACGCCCTGGCCTCGCCGAAGTTGACCAGGTCATCGGGCCGCTGGTCGTCGTACACCGGGTAGACGTCCATGACCTCGCGCAGACGGTCGACCTCCCGAGCGGCATCGCTCTCGTCGGTGAAGTCGACCAGCGTCACCCCCCGCAGAGACCCGGGCGAGATCGACTCGATCCCGGCGAAGGTGAGGCGAGCGCCTCGCCCGAGTTGGCCGGCGTCGCCGAGATTGGGGAACACGCTGCGTCCCACGATCTGCATCTCGACCCGGCGACCACCCGCCCCAACCTCGACCCGATCCCCGACGGCGAGCCCCGCCTCCTCCAAAGTCACGGAGCCGAGCGCGATCTCGTCGGCCGCGGTCGGGGCCCGACCCTCGAGCAGGGCGGCCGACACCTGGCCCTGCACGTCGTCGACGGCGTACCCATCGACCCGGCGGCCATCGACCTCCAGCTGGGAGATGGTGCCGACGGCAAGGTTCTGCACCGCGGGGTTCTGCTGGAGGCCGTCGATCAGCAGGTCACTGATGTCGGGCACGGCGACCCCACCGATCTGCACGTCCCAGGCCCATCCGTAGAGGCGAGGGGTGCGGGTCAGGTGGTCGAGGCTGGCCACGAAGGTCAGCGACAGGGCGGCGGTGGCCACGGCCACGGTGAGTGCCGCCAAGGTCGACCGGACGGGGACCGCCGCGCGGCCGTGGCCGGGCTCGAGGGCCAGCCGCCCGCCGAGGTGCAGCGTGAGGGGCACCACCCCCAAACGCCCCGCCAGGCGACGATGGCCGGATTCTTCCCGAACCCGGCGCGACTGCCGCCAGGCCGCTCCGATCGAGAAGGCGAAGGTACCCGCCGCCGTGAACAGGACCCCCGCGGCAACGGCTGGCGAGTCGATGTGAACGCCGGGATCGGGTTCCGCCGCGGCACCGGTTCCGATCGGGAAGAGGGGCGAGAGGGCCATGGCGACGCCGACTACGACGACGGCGGCCACGGCGGCGATCGCCGCCGCGCGGAGTGCAGCCCCCGCCAGGACCTGACGCCGACCCATGCCCAAGGCCCACAGCGTCGTGTCGTCGGTGGACTCGAGCACGACCTGGCGAGCCAGGAGCTGGGCCGCGATCAAGGTCACGGCGACGGCCACCAGCGCCGTCAGGAGCCAGAGGGCTTGGGCCTGGAGGTCGATCGAGCGTTGGGCGGAGCGGAAGCGGTCGACCCCGCCGCCGGCGTAGGTGACGTCGCGGCCCTGGTTGTCCGCCTCGAGAGCGGCCTTGTAGTCCCCCACCTCGGCGTCGGGGTCCAGGCTGACGATGAGGATGCCGCTGCCGGCGAGCTCGCCGCCCGACTCGGCGTGGAAGGCGGGGGTGACGTACACGATCGGCTGCAGGGTCCCGGGCACAGGAGGGAAGTCCATCGGGGACGAGGCGATCCCGACCACGGTGAAGGTGAAGCGTCGGGCGCCGGTGGCCGCCGCCATGTCGCTGGACCCGGGGTCGCGGCCGGCGAGCCTGTCGACCAGCCTGAGGAGCAACTCGCTCGCCGCCGGGACCAGAGCGTCGGCGCGGATCATGTCCAGAGCGAGGGTCGACCCGGGCGCCAGGTCGAATCGACGGGCCGCCTCGAAGCTGACCACCATCTCGTCGATCGCAGCGGGGTCCGCCAACCGCCCTTCGAGGAGGAGGGGACGCTCGATGCGCTCACCCAGGTCACTGGCAGGGCCGCTGAAGACCGCGACGGGAAACGGGGGCAGCGCTCGGCCATCCGCCTCACCGCCGAGAGCGAAGAGACCCTGGACCCGGGCGCTGTGGGCGACGCCGGACAGCCGGGCCGCGGCCCGGAGGTCGACCTGGGCTTCGGGGTTCAGCTCGCTGGAGTCGAGCACCAACAGGTCCGACGGCGCGCTGCGGGCCAGGAATCGTTCATAGACGCTCTCGGTACGGCGAGCACCGGCCGCCAGCGCGGTGACGCCGCCCCCCGCCAGGCCGATGACCAGCGCCAGCCCCAGCCAGGCCCGCCATCGATGGCGAAGCTCGGTCCGGAAGCGACTTAGGACCGCGGGCACCTCACCATCGTGGCCCCATTCCGCGGTCGAGGGAATCGTGCCACCACCCCCATCCCGGTGGGGAAACGTCGGTTTCGGTGTGTGAATCGACACCCCGTCATCGCTGGGGTCGATTCGATCGCTGACGACCTACTGCTGGCGCGGGAAGCCGGTGGGATGGCAGAAGCCGGGCAGGTGCAGCTTGAGGGGACACTCTGTGTTCTGGGCCTCGATCAGCCCACGAACTCGGAGGTCAGGCACGCTCGCGAAGCGCTGACGGGACTCCTCAAGAGCGCTCTTGCCAAGGTTGAGGTCGCCGGTTCGAGCCCGGTCTACCGCTCCGCACGGGCCCCCCACCACGGTGGGGGGCCTCGTCGTTTTCCCGGGCGGTCTACGGTCCGGCCATGACCGACGACCTCGCCCGCCTCGATGCCGTGGCCCAGGCCGATCTGGTTCGGAGCGGCGAAACCTCGCCCCTGGAGCTGGTCGACGCCGCCATCGCCCGCATCGAGGCCCTCGACCCGCCGCTCAACGCCGTCATCCACCGGCGCTTCGAGCGGGCCCGGGAGGAGGCGGCCTCGCCCGACCTGCCGGACGGGCCGTTCCGGGGCGTGCCCTTCCTGCTCAAGGACCTGTGGCCGACCTCGGCCGGCGACCCGTTCCACATGGGCATCAAGGCGTTCAAGGAGGCCGGCTACGTCCATCCTGAGGACGCCAACCTGACCAAGCGGTACCGGCAGGCGGGCTTCGTGATCCTGGGCCGGACCAACACCCCCGAGCTGGGCCTGGTCGCCACCACCGAGCCGCTGGCCTACGGGCCGACCCACAACCCGTGGGACCCGGACCATGGCCCGGGAGGTTCCAGCGGGGGAGCGGCCGCCGCCGTGGCGTCCGGCATGGTCCCCTGCGCCAATGCCTCGGACGGGGGCGGGTCCATCCGCATCCCGGCGGCGATGTGTGGCCTCATCGGCCTGAAGCCATCCCGGGGGCGGGGCTCGATGGGACCCCTGCGGGACGAGTGGGGGGTGTCGGTCCAGCACGTGGTGTCCCACTCGGTTCGCGACACCGCCGCCGTCCTCGACGCCACGTGGCCGCCGTTCCCCGGCGACGGCGTGATCGCGCCGGCACCGGGCCGACCGTGGGTGGAGGAGATCGGGGCCGAGGCGCCGTTGCGCATCGGGATCCTGGACCACGCCGTCGGCGGGGTGCCCACCCATCCCGACTGCACCGCCGCCGCCCGGCGGGGGGCCGAGCTGGCCGCCGCCCTCGGCCACCACGTGGAGGAGGCTCATCCGTCGGCGCTGGACCGGATGGGCGAGCACGCGCCACTGGCCACGACGCTGTGGGCGGTCGGGGCCAAGGCCAGCCTGGTGTCGCTGGCGCCCCTGCTGGGGCGGGAGCTGACCGAGGACGATGTCGAGCCCGGCACCTGGGCGCTGGCCGAGTGGGGGGCGAGCACCTCCGGCGTCGATGTCGCGGTGGCCCAGGGGCGCATGGCCACCGTCCGCCGGGACCTGGCTGCATGGTGGGAGGACTTCGACCTGCTCATCACCCCGACCACGGCGGCCCCACCACCGCGGTTGGGTCAGTTGGTGGCCACCGACGACGAGCCCCTGCGAGGTCTGCTCGGCTCGACGCCCTACGCCACCTTCACCGCCGTTTTCAACCAGAGCGGGCAGCCGGCCATCTCGGTACCCCTGCACCGCACCGCCGACGGCCTCCCCGTCGGCACCCAGTTCGTGGCCGCCTACGGCCGGGAGGACCTGCTCATCCGCATCGCCGCCCAACTCGAGGCCGAGGTCCGTTGGGCGGACACCCGTGCCCCGATCCACGCCTGACCCGGTGGCAGGTGATGGCGGGGCCATGCCCACGACCACCGTCCGGAGACGGTGGCTGCTCCACGTGGCCGGCGTCGTGCAGGGCGTGGGCTTCCGGCCGTTCGTGCACCGGCTGGCGGAGGAGCTCGGCCTCCACGGCACGGTGGGCAACGACGAGGCCGGGGTGGTGATCGACGTCGAGGGGGATGAGGATCACCTGGTCGCGCTCCACGCCCGGCTGTACGCCGACGCCCCGCCGTTGGCGCGTGTCGACTCGATCAACGTGACCCAGGCGATGACGACCGGGGCGATGGCCGGCTTTGCCATCGATGCGTCGTCGCTCGGGGGAGGTGGCCGGACGCTGATCCCGCCGGACGTCGGCGTGTGTGACGCCTGCCGGGCGGAGGTGGCCGACCCGACGGACCGAAGGTTTCGTCACCCGTTCGCCAACTGCACCGACTGCGGCCCCCGCTACACGGTCGTCCGCGACCTGCCGTATGACCGGAGGGCCACCACCATGGCCGGGTTCCCACTGTGCCCGGCCTGCGCCTCGGAGTACGCCGATCCCGCCGATCGCCGGTATCACGCCCAACCGGTGAGCTGCCCGGACTGTGGTCCCCAGATCAGTTTCGATGACGGTCGGGGGCCGGCGATCATGGGTACCGACGCCGTGCTGGCCGCCGTCCAGGCCACCCTCGCCGCCGACGGTACGGTCGCGCTCAAGGGCCTCGGGGGGTACCACCTCGTCTGCGACGCCACGTCGGAGGCCGCCGTCTCCCGGCTCCGGAGGCGCAAGGGCCGGGGGGACAAGCCCTTCGCGGTGCTCGTGGCCGATCTGGCCGCCGCCCGGGAACTGGCCGACCTCGGAGCCGAAGAGGTCGAGGCCCTGAGCTCACCGGCTCGGCCGATCGTGCTGGCTCGCCGTCGCCGGGATGCCGCGTTGGCTGACGCGGTTGCACCGCGGATTCCACTGGTCGGCCTGCTCGCTGGCGTACACGCCGCTGCACCTCCTCCTCTTCGAGCCGGTCCCCGGACAGACCGTTGTTCCCCCCCGGTATCTGGTGGCGACCTCGGGCAATCGGGCCGACGAGCCCATCTGCTTCGAGGACCATGACGCCCGTGTCCGTCTCGCCCCCCTCGTCGATGCCTTCTGCGCCCATGACCGGCCCATCGCCGCGCCGTGCGACGACTCTGTGGTGCGGGTGGTTGGTGGCCGTGTCCAGCCGGTGCGCCGGGCCCGGGGGCACGCCCCGCTGCCCGTGGCGCTGCCCGTCGAGGTGGCACCGACCCTGGCGGTCGGCGGGGAGCTGAAGAACACCTTCTGTGTGGCCTCAGGACGCCATGCCTGGGTGAGCCCCCACCTCGGGGACATGGCCAACGTGGAGACCTTGGAGGCCTTCGACCGCGGGGTGGAGACCTTCAGCCGCATGCTCGGGGTGACGCCGGTCGTGGTGGCGGCCGATGGCCATCCCGGCTACCTCAGCCGGCGGTGGGCGATGGAGCGGTTTGGGACGTCGGTGGTCGAGGTCCAGCACCACCACGCCCATGTCGCCGCCCTGATGGCGGAGAACGGGCTCGGCGACGACGACCGCGTCATCGGTGTCGCCTTCGACGGGACGGGTTACGGCCGGTCCGCCGACGGGACGGTGCAGGCCTGGGGGGGCGAGCTGCTGCTGGCGGACTACGACGGCGCCGAGCGGGTCGGTCACCTCCGCCCCCTTCCTCTCCCCGGGGGCGATGGCGCCGTGCGCAACTCCTGCCGAGTGGCGCTGGCCTGGCTGCATGCCCTGCGCATCGACGCCGGCCCGGACGTGCCCTCGGTTGCGGCCTGCGACGAGACCGAGCGGGCGGTGGTGCGTCGCCAGGTGGACCGGGGCCTCGGCTGTGTCTCGACGACGAGTGTCGGCCGGCTCTTCGACGTGGTCGCCTCGGTGCTGGGTGTGCGGCAGCGGGCCGGCTACGAGGCGCAGGCGGCCATGGAGCTGGAGGCCCGGGCCGAGCGGGGCCGGACCGGAGCGGCGCGCCTCACGCTCAGCCTCGGCGATGACGGCGTCATCGATCCGACGCCCCTGTTGGCCGATCTGGTCACGGCCGCGTCGGCGGGCCGGCCGGCGGTGGACGACCTGGCCCTGGCCTTCCACCATGCCCTCGCCGATGTCGTGGCCGCATCGGTCTCACGGGTGGCAACCGGCAACGGAATGCTGCCGGTGGCTCTCACCGGCGGGGTGTTCCAGAATGCGATCGTGTCCACCCTCACCCGTCGGCGCCTGGAGGCCGATGGCCACGTGGTGCTGACCCACCGCCTGGTGCCGCCCAACGACGGCGGGCTGTCGCTGGGCCAGGCGGTGGTGGCCGGCCGGATGAGCCGGCAGGGAGGAGCCTGACATGTGCCTTGGCATTCCCGGGCGGATCGTGGAGCTCCACGACGACCGGGGCACACCGATGGCCACCGCCGACTTCGGTGGGGTGACCAAGGAGGTCTGCCTGGTCTACGTCCCGGAGGCGGAGGTCGGGACCTACGCGATCGTCCACGCCGGGTTCGCAATCACCAGCGTCGATGAAGCCTCGGCCCTGGAGACGCTCGCCCTCCTGAGCGCGATGGGCGGCGGCGACGACGAACTCGGTCCTTCGGAGGCGGGCAACGCCCCCGCGTCGTGAAGTACCTCGATGAGTTCGGTGATCCGGTTCTGGCCCGGGAGTTGCTGGACGCGATCACGGTCGCCACCACCCGCCCATGGGCCGTGATGGAGGTGTGTGGCGGTCAGACCCATTCGATCATCCGCCACGGCATCGATCAGCTCCTGCCCGAGGCCATCGAGCTGATCCACGGCCCCGGGTGCCCGGTGTGTGTGACGCCGCTGGAGATCATCGACCGGGCACTGCGCCTCGCCGCTCGCCCCGAGGTCACCTTCTGTTCTTTCGGCGACATGCTGCGGGTGCCCGGCTCGGAGGGCGACCTCTTCGGGGTGAAGGCGGCCGGGGGCGACGTGCGGGTGGTCTACTCGCCCCTCGATGCCGTCGCCATCGCCCAGGACGAGCCCGACCGAGAGGTGGTGTTCTTCGGCGTCGGCTTCGAGACCACGGCACCGGCCAACGCCATGGCGGTGGTCCTGGCCCGTGATCGTGGACTGACGAACTTCTCGATGCTGGTGAGCCACGTGCTCGTGCCACCGGCCATCGAGGCCCTCCTGACCTCAGGCCAGTCACGGGTCGACGGCTTCCTCGCGGCCGGTCACGTGTGCACCGTGATGGGCACCGGGCAGTACGAGGCTCTGGTCCATCGCTTCGGGGTGCCCATCGTGGTCACCGGTTTCGAGCCCGTCGACGTGCTCGACGGGATCCGTCGTTGCGTCCTGCAGTTGGAGTCCGGACGGGCGGAGGTGGAGAACGCCTACCCGCGCGCCGTGCGGCCCGAAGGCAATCGGCCGGCCCAGGCGGTCCTGGTCGAGGTGTTCGAGGTGTGCGATCGACCCTGGCGGGGGATCGGCGGGATACCGGCCAGTGGATGGCGGTTGCGGGACGAGTTCCGGGCCCTCGATGCCGAGGCCCGATTCGACGTGGGCGAGATCCGCGTCGACGAGCCTGCGGTCTGTCGAAGCGGCGACGTCCTCCAGGGACTGATCAAGCCCGATGCCTGTGAGGCCTTCGGCACCACCTGCACCCCCCGCACCCCGTTGGGGGCACCGATGGTCTCCGCGGAGGGTGCGTGCGCGGCCTATTTCCGGTACCGGCAGATGGGCGCACCGGTTGCGTGGCCCCGTGCCTGACGCCATCGACCCCGGAGGCTGGGTCTGCCCGCTGCCCCTGCGGGACCACGATCGCATCGTGCTCGGTCATGGCGGTGGTGGCGCGCTCACCGGGGACCTCATCGAGCACCTCTTCCTCCCGGCCTTCGGCCCGGCGGCGGCTTCGGCCACGCCCACCGACTCGGCGGTTCTGGACCTGGCCCCGGGTGGCCGCCTCGCGTTCACCACCGACAGCTACGTCGTCCGCCCACTGTTCTTCCCCGGCGGCGACATCGGCGAGCTGGCGGTGAACGGCACGGTCAACGACCTCGCCGTGAGCGGGGCGGTCCCGGTTGCGTTGTCCACCGCGTTCGTGCTCGAGGAGGGGCTCGAGCTCGAGGTCCTGGGGCGGGTCGCGACCTCGATGGGGCGGGCCGCGACCCGAGCCGGGGTCGCCTTGGTCACCGGCGACACGAAGGTGGTGGAGCGAGGTCATGGCGACGGACTGTTCGTCACCACTGCGGGCGTCGGGGTGCTGGCCGAAGGGCTGGACCTCGGGCCCGAATTCATCCGGCCCGATGATCTGGTGATCGTCAGCGGACCGATCGGTCGTCACGGGATCGCGGTCCTGAGTGTGCGGGAAGGCCTCGAGTTCGGTACCGACCTGTGCTCCGACACGGCCCCCCTGAACAGCCTGGTGGCCGACATGCTGGCCTCGTCGGCCCACGTCCATGCCTTGCGCGACCTGACCCGCGGGGGTCTCGCCGCCTCCCTCCACGAGTTGGCCGGCGTCGCCGGCGTGGAGGTCGATCTCGACGAACCGGCCGTGCCGGTGCCCGACGAGGTGCGTTCGGCCTGCGGCCTCCTGGGCCTCGACCCCCTCCACGTGGCCAACGAGGGGACCTTGGTCGCCTTCGTCGGGCCCAATGGGGCCGACGACGTGCTCGCCGCCATGAGGGCCCATGATCAGGGTGGCGGGGCCACGGTCGTCGGTCGGGTTCGGCAGGGCCACCCCGGCACGGTTCTCGCCCGCACGGCCCTCGGCGCGATCCGGATCGTCGACCGCCCGCTCGGCGAGCAGTTGCCCCGGATCTGCTGACGGTCGAGCGGCGCCGGGTCTCAGGACGGGAGGTCGGGGTGCAGCGCGCGGGCTGCGGCGATCTCGTCGTGGACCGACCGGGCGGTCCGAACCACGGCGCGGGCCACAGCGTCGGAGAGGCCGTGGCCCGGCTCGAAGCAGGCTCCTTCCACGCCGAGGACCACCAGACGGCGGGGCGTGCGGCCGAGCGCGGCACCCAGCGCCCAGGCCTCGGCCACCCCTGCACCGTGGCTGCTGGTCGTCGATCGGAGACTGCCCAACCCCGTGGCCTCCTCGTCGGATCCGATGACGAGACGATGGCAGGTCCCGGCCGGCGCTCCGGAGCGAACCGCGTCCACCAGGATGACCAGATCGGCGTTGTCCCAGGCCTCGACCAGCCGGGCGGGCTCGCCGTCGGCCTCGACGGCCGGGGTGTCGGGGCAGAGCTGGCGGACGCGGTCGATGACGGCTGGGCCCACGCCGTCATCGCGGCCGAAGCGGTTGCCGACGCCGATCACCAGGAGGCTGCTCAACGCCGTTTGACCTCGAGGTCGAGGAAGTGCGTCGCGCACGAGATGCAGGGGTCGTAGTTCCGGATCGCCTGTTCGGCCAGGTGCTGCAGGTCGTCGTCGTCGAGGTCGAGGTGGCTCTCGACCAGATGGAACAGGTCGTGCTCGATGGTGGCCTGGTTCTGGGAGGTCGGCGGGGTGATCTGGACCTCGAGGATGGTGCCGTCGTCATCGAGCACGTAGCGGTGGTAGAGCAGGCCGCGGGGGGCTTCGGTCACCCCGTGGCCCTCGCCGGCGCGGGGTTCCACGGCGATCGCCGGGGCGTCAGGCTCCTCCCAGCCGTCGAGGATGGTCACGGCGTCGACACAGGCGTGCAGGACCTCGACGGCGCGGGTGACGATGCTGCGGAACGGGATTGCGGGTGTCGGGGCCCAGGCCGACCGCCGTCGCCGCGTGCCGCGCCGGCTCGGCCAGCTGGGCGAAGCCCAGGGGCAGGCGGGCCATGGGCCCGACCAGGTAGTTGCCGCGGTCGAGCAGCACCGAGTGGAGGGCCGTGGAGTGGGCGACGGGCTCCTCGACGGCGGCCGCACCGAACCCGGCGGCGTCCACATCCAAGCCGCCGTCGCTGAGGACCCGGCCGTCCATCACCGCGTAGCGCTCGGGGTCCTGGAGCGCGACCAGCTCGTGGTGGTGGGTGAGATCAGGGACGTCGAAGCCGCCGACCCAGGCCACGACCTCGGTGGCCAGGTCGACCGCCCGCAGCAGTCGCTCCCGCAGGGCCCGCCGTTCCTGTCGGGAGGGGAGCCGGTAGAAGCCGCCGACCTTCACGTTCACGGGGTGGATGGCCCGGCCGCCCACGACCTCGACGATCTCGTTGCCGATCTTCTTCAGCTCGAGGCCCCGCTCGACCTCCGCCCGATGGTCCCTGGCCAGGTCGATGGCGCCCTCGTAGCCGAGGAAGTCCGGCGCGTGCAGGAGGTGGACGTGGAGCGTGTGGCTCTCGATCCACTCGCCGCAGTAGAGGAGGCGGCGCAGGTCGTGCAGGGGCCCGTCGACGCGGACGCCACAGGCATCCTCGATCGCCAGGCAGGCACTCATCTGGTAGGCGACCGGGCAGATCCCACAGATGCGGGCGGTGATGTCTGCCGGCTCGGTGTAGGCCCGGCCCACGAGGAAGGCCTCGAAGAAGCGGGGCGGCTCGTAGATCCGCAGCTGCACGTCGCGGACCTCGTCGCCTTCGATGTCGACGTACATGGCGCCCTCCCCCTCGACCCGGGCGAGGGCATCGACCTGGAGCCGTCGTCCGGCGGGGGTGCGGTGGGTCATGTCGGTGCCTCTGGGCGGGGGGACAAGGTCACGGGGACCGGGCCTCGCGCCGCGGCGGATCGGGCGGCCTCGGCGAACGCCGGCGCCCCGACGTTGAAGGTGCGGAACAGACGCTCGATGTCCTCGGGGGCGTGGCCTTGGGCGAGGAGGGTCCCGATCAGGGCCTCGGTCTCGGCCGACTCGGCCGGACCGAAGCAGCCGAAGCAGGCCCGGCGGTACCCGGGGCACAGCGCGCCGCATCCGGCCTGGGTGACAGGACCGAGACAGGGGGCGCCCTCGGACACGAGCACGCAGGGGTGCCCGGCCTGCTTGCACTCGACACAGACCGAATGGGTCGGCAGGTCGGGTCGGCGTCCGACGAGCAGAGCGCCGATCGTCTCCAGGAGTTGGCGCTTGTCGATCGGACAGCCTCGAAGCTCGAGGTCCACGGCGACGTGCTCGGCGATGGGTGAGGACCGGTCCAGGGTGGCGACGAACCGGGGATCGGCGTAGACGATGGCGGCGTACTCGCGGACATCGGCGAAGTTCCGCAGCGCCTGGATGCCCCCCGAGGTGGCGCAGGCGCCGATGGTGACGAGGAACCGGGAGTCGGCCCGTATCTGCTGGATGCGCTCGGCATCGCCGGGGGTGGTGATCGAACCCTCGACCAACGACACGTCGTAGGGCCCGGCGACCGTCGCCCGGGTGGCCTCGAGGAAGTAGGCGATGTCGACCGCCCCGACCACTGCCAACAGTTCGTCCTCGCAGTCGAGCAACGTGAGTTGGCAGCCGTCGCAGGAGGCGAACTTCCACACCGCGAGCGATGGGCGGTTCACCATCCTCGGACCTCCAAGAGCGGAGCCGCGTCGGGCCAATCGAGCACGGCGCCCTTCTGGCAGAGCAGGACGGGACCGAGCTGGCAGCGCCCGCACTGGCCGATGCCACAGGCCATGTTCCGCTCGAGGGACACCCGGATCGCGTTGTCGGGCACGCCGAGGCGCACCAGGCGCTCGGCGGTGAACCGCATCATCGGTTCGGGCCCGCACACGACGGCGGTCGTGGCCGCGGGTTCGGCCAGTGCTCGGGACAGCGGGGCCGTGACGAGGCCGACCTCGCCGGTCCAGCCCGGCGCGGCGATGTCCACCGTCGTGTGGACCTCGATCCCGGCTGCAGCCCAGGCTCGGCGGTCGTCGCCGTACAGCAGGGCCCCCGGGCTGCGGGCCCCGACGACCACGGTCGTGCGTCCCGCCCGACCGACGGCGGCGTCGATCACCGGGCGCACCGGCGCCAGCCCGATGCCGCCCGCCACGACGAGCAGGTCCCGATCGTCGTCGTCGACCGCCCAGGAGGTCCCGAAGGGCCCGCGGAGGCCGACGACGTCGCCGACCTCGAGGGCGACGAGGGCCTTGCTGACCGCGCCGACGGCGCGCACGGTGTGCTCATGGCCGGTCGGGCGTAGGCGGCTCACCGAGATCGGTGCCTCGCCGACCCCGAAGGCCCACAACATGTGGAACTGACCGGGTGCGGCGTCGGGGAGGGCGGCCTCGATCGGCTCGACCGTGAACGTGCTCACCCCCGGGGCCTCGAGCCTCGTCTCGGTCACCCGGTAGGGCAGGGGGACCCAGCCCGAGTCCGTCGCGGGCTCGGCGACGACGGCGCTGCTCATGCCCCGGCTCCTTCCTGGTAGAGGTCGATCAGTCGGAGGCGGGTGGCGTGGAGGCGCTCGCCGAGCAGCCCGGTGATGCCGAGCCGCACCACCCGGCCGAGCGAGTCCTCGGCATCCATCACCGATCGCAGGGGAGCGGCATCGATGGCGAGGGCGGCCACGTCGGTCAAGGCGCGGGCGTCGAGGTCCCAGCGTTCGTAGGGCAGCGCCCAGGAGACCCCGACCACGTCGCCGGGGCCGAGGGTCTCGACGACGAGGTCCCCTCGGCCCGGGGCGTGAATGGAGAGCGCGACCCGGCCCTCGACCAGGACGTGCAGCCGGTCGGCCGGCTCGCCGGCCCGGAAGAGGCGGTCGCCCTCGGCGAACTTGGCCTCCTCGGCCCACGCCACGACCCGATCGAGGTCGGCGTCGGACGCCCCGGCGAACAGCGCCACCCCGGCGAGCAGGTCGCGGGTGCTCACGGGTCCGCCGGGGTGTGGCGCAGGGCCGCCACCTCCTCGGTCAGGTCGATGCCCACCGGGCACCACGTGATGCAGCGGCCGCAGCCAACGCAGCCGGATTCACCGAATTGGTCCTCCCAGGTGGCGAGCTTGTGGGTGAGCCACTGGCGGTACCGGTGATGCACCGTGTCCCGCACGCTGCCCTCACCGAGGTGGGAGTGGTCGAGGTTGAAGCACGACTCCCACCGGCGACTCCGCTCCGTCCACTCGCCGAGGAGATCGGTGCGGTCCTCGACCGTGGTGCAGAAGCAGGTCGGGCACACCAGGGTGCAGTTGCCGCACGAAAGGCATCGATCGGCGACATCGTCCCAGCGGGGGTGCTCCAGGACGCCGAGCAGCGCGTCATGGAGGCCCTCGGTCTCGAGCTGGCGTTGTTGCTCACGGGCGTGGGCGATGCCTGCTGCTGCCGCGTCGTGGTCCGCCCTCGTGGCCGGCGTCGATGGCACGTCGGCCAGCAGGTCGGCGCCCCGCTCGGTGGCGATCTCGACCAGGAAGCGGTGGCCGTGATCGTCGCGGATCTCGGTCAGCGCCAGGTCGTGGCCCTCCGTGGCCTCCGGCCCGGTGCCGGTGGAGACGCAGAAGCAGGTCTCTCCCGCCCGGGTGCAGTTGGCGGCCACGATGGTCGTCGCCTCGCGCCGGGCCACCGCAGGATGGTCGTTCCCGGCTCGGGCGACCCGGTCGGCGACGTCGACGCCGTGCACGTCGCAGGGTCGGATGCCGAACAGCGCCAGGGGCGGCTCCTCGGGGCGCGGCGGGTCGATGGCGAGGCTCCCGTTCACCCGCCGGATGCGCACGAGGGCTTCGTGGGGCGGGTGCAGCCACCGCCGGGGCGATGTCGCCGTCACCGTGTGGCCGAACACCAGCGGTTCATCGGTGACGCGCAACCGGTACCGGCCCGGCGACTGCTCGTCCTGGAGCCCGGCGGGCAGGTCGGCTACGGAGCTGACCTCGTCCAGGTCGACGACATCGCCCCGACGGCTGGGCCCGATCACCTGGCGCCCGTCGGCCACCAGGGCGGCGATGAGCGCGTCGAGGCCATCGAGAGACAGGACGTGGGCGTCGGGCACGCCCAGAGTCTGGCTCAGCGCGGCGCCCCGTGGTAGGGCCTTTGCTCCTGGCGTCGGGGACCCGTTCGGGACCCCGCGAGGCCGGTAGGGTGGCCGCTCCCTGGCGGCGTGGCCGAGTGGTTTAGGCAGGGGCCTGCAAAGCCCCGTACCCGGGTTCGATTCCCGGCGCCGCCTCCAGAGCTGGTCGACCTCGAGCTGGAGGTCGACCAAGTGCACCAGGACCCCGACGGCCGCACCGAAGGGGCGGACTGATGCCCGTCGCCGCGCTCGTCGTCTATGGCGTGTGGTTCGCGTTGACCTTCGGCCTGCGGACCTTCATCCAGCGGCGCCGGACCGGTTCCCGCGGGTTCAAGGGCCTCGGCGGCCGGCCCGGCTCGCTGGAGTGGGGCGGCCGGAGTCCTCGTGGTCGGCGTGGCCGGTTCGGCCGATCGCTACTGATGAGTGTCACACCCCCTGGGTAGCTTGGTGACGTACATCAGTTCGTAGCGGATCGGAGGTGAGATGCCGGTCGAGGTCGAGGACTTCGTGCACTCGGGGACGATGGTGGCCAAGGTCGGCTGGGGGGACCTGCCGCCCGTGGTGGTGGGTGAGGGGATCGAGGGGATCTGTCGGGCCCGGAACCTCGGCGACGCCGCCCTGCTCGGGGCAGTGCGCAGCTTCGAGGCGCGGGGGAGCACCGGGGCGAGGGCCACAGGAGCGTGGTCGGCTGGCTGCAGCACCACTGCCGGCTGCGGAAGGGCACAGCCCGGCGCATCGCCCGGCTGGCCCGGTTCCTGCCCAAGCTCCCGTGCGCCGAGGAGGCGCTGGCGTCGGGCGAGATCGGCTTCGACCACGTCGAGGTGCTGGCGGACGCCTACAAGGACAGGTACGCCGAGGCCTGGGAGGCGGTCGCGCCGAAGCTGCTGACCTTTGCCCTCACCGCCCGTTTCGAGGACTACGCGCGCTACGCCCGCAAGTTCGCCGACGACCTCTGCCCGAAGGATCCCGAGGACCAGTTCAACGAGCGGGTCGAGGACCGCTTCTTTACCCTGGCGTCGACCCTCGACGGGTTCGGCCACCCCGATGGTTGGCTGACCCCGTTCACCCTCGCCGAGATCCAGGGCGAGCTCGACCGACTCGAGCGGGACCTGTTCGCGGAGGACTGGGTCGCGGCGAAGGCCGAGCTGGGGCGGGACCCCGAACCCCACGAGCTGGCCCGCACCCTGGGCCAGCGCTGTCACGATGCCTTCGAGCAGATGGCCCGCCGCTCCCGGGCGTTGAGGGGCGCGACGCCGGCGGCCAGCTTCGTGGTCAACATCCACATGACCATGGCCAGCTACGAGGCCGGCCTCGCTCGCAGCCTCGGCCAGGACGTGCCCTTGCCGCCTGACGGCTTCTGCGAGCTGGACGACGGCACCATGATCCCGCCGGCGTGTGCCGTGGCTGCGGCCATCGAGGGCCACGTCCGTCGGATCGTGTTCGGCGCCGAGGACGAGCCGCTGTCGTTCGGCAAGGCCCGGCGCTTCTTCACCCCGGCCCAGGCCGCGGCGGTACGGGCCAAGTTCCGACGCTGCTGCCACCCGTTCGGGTGTGACCGGACCGGCCCGCTCACCGAGACCGACCACGTGATCGAGGTCGAGGACGGCGGCCCCACCGACGCCTGGAAGGGCGGACGGGAGTGCGCGCCCCACAATCGCTGGAAGCACCGCCACAAGCACGACCCGCCCGACGATCGGCGGCGGGACGACGGTCAGCGCCGGGGCCCGCCGGGTTGACGAGCGCGGTCCCCGCTCGGGGCACCAGGGAGCCCAGGAGAGACAACGAGCTGTCGGAGCGACGTGGTCGAGGGCGCGGCGCGGACAGGGTGCCGGAAGGGGTAGGAAAGAGCCATGAGCGAGATCAGCCAGCGGTACGCCCGTCGGGCGTCGGCCTTCGCCGACAAGGTGGCGGCGGTGCCCGAGGACCAGTGGACGGCGCCGTCGCCGTGTGAGGACTGGACGGCCAGGGACCTGGTCGGCCATGTCGTGCAGTCCCAGGGGATGTTCCTGGGGTTCGTGGGCCGGGAGATGGGGGAGCACCCTTCGGTGGACGACGATCCCGAGGGTGCGGTACGGGCCGTGACCGGACGGATCCGACAGGACCTCGAGGACCCCGAGCTGGCCGCCCAGACCTTCGAGGGCTTCATGGGCACCCAGGCCTTCGAGACCTCAGTGGACCGGTTCCTGGCGGCTGACCTGGTCATCCACGGCTGGGACCTGGCCCGGGCGACAGGTCAGGACGACACCATCCCGGCCCAGGACCTGGCCGAGATGCGGGAGGCGATCAAGCAGTTCCCGGAGGAGGCCATGCGGAGCCCCGGCGCGTTCGGGCCCGAGGTCCCGGTGGCCGACGACGCCTCCGACCAGGACAAGCTGCTGGGGTTCCTCGGTCGTCAGCCTTGAGCGATCGCCCCCTGGACGCCGAGACCGTCTGCTACCTGACCACCACCGGGCGGGTGGGTGGCCGGCCCCACGAGATCGAGATCTGGTTCACCGCGGTGGGCGACTCGCTCTACCTGATCAGCGGCGGGGGCGCCGACTCGGATTGGGTGCAGAACCTGCGGGCCGATCCGGCCGCAACGGTGAGGGTCGGGGACGAGACCATCCCCGTCGTCGGCCGGGTCCCCGTCCACCCGGGTGAGGAGCGCACGGTCGCCGTCGACCACCTCCACGCCAAGTACGTCGACCAAGTCAACGACACTCGCGACGAGTGGCACCGCAACGCCTTCATCGTTGCGCTCGACGTGCATCCCCACACCCGTTGATCAGGTGTCGATGAGGCCCTGGACCGTTTCGGTCAGCTGACCCTCGGTCATCTCGCCGTAGCCGGTCCGCTGCACCGAGCCGTCGTCGCCCACGAACAGGAACGACGAGCGGATCTCGGCGCCGAACTGCAGCCACAGCGACCCGTCGGGGTCGATCACCTGCGGGAAGCCGTCGGTCCCCGTGTCGGACAGGAAGGCCTCCATCTCCTCGACGGAGGCGTCGGCGGCGATGCCCAGGAACGCGACCTGGTCACCCAGCTGGGATTCGACCTCGGCGACCGCCGGGGCTTCGCGACGGCACGACGGTCACCAGGGGGACCAGAACCAGACCACGAGGTCCTGGTCGGCGAACGACGACACGTCGACGGTGCCGCCGCCGATCGCCTCGGCCTCCCCGGCGAACGCGTCCTCGCCGAGGGGCCCCGCCGCCCGAGGCTCGGCGTCGCCGCTGCCACAGCCCGCGACCAGTCCGATCAGCAGGACGAGGGGAGCGGCGCGGCGCAGCACGCCCTGACCGTACCGGTGGCTCAGTCCAGGTTGTCCGCGGCCACGAAGCCGGCCACCGCCGCCCCGGTGGCGACGGCGAGGACACCGAAGCGAGATCGCTTTGGCAGGTGGCGGTAAGCCAGCACGGTCGCGACGGCGTCGCCCACGTCGGCCACGGCGGATGCCCGCACCCAGTCCTGGGCCCGAGGGTCACCTCGGTCGAGGGCGTTGATCACCCCGAGGCCCAGCATGAGGTCCCGGACGCCGAGGCCTCGGCCGAGCAACTTCGCGCCTGGGAGGGCACCGGCCGCCCCGATCCAGCCCCGGGTGACGGCCTGCGGGGCGACCAGGAGGGCGGCGCCGATGCCGACTCTGCCGGCGGCGGTGATCCGGGCGACGCTGCGGTGATCCACCGCCGCAGTGTGGCACGGGCCTCCGACGCTCCGGCCAGGCGGGCCTCGGGCGACTCCCTGGTATCGTGATTTCTCCGGGGCCGTTGGCGCAGTTGGCTAGCGCACCTGCATGACGCGCAGGGGGTCGGGGGTTCGAGTCCCTCACGGCCCACTCCAGAGAAGCCCCAGGTCATCGTCCGGTCAGGGGGGATCGGCGACCTGGGGCTTCTCTGTGTCAGATCCGTGTACCTGAGGGGGACGCAGTGGCCGTGGAACGCGACGACGTGGTGGGGCGCTCGACGGGCGCGACCACCGTGCATGTGGAACGGGGGCCCGTCACGGCCTTCGCCCGGGCGGTGACCGACGGCAATCCCGTCTATGCGGACCTCGAGGCGGCCGAAGCGGCCGGCTTCGACGCCATCCCCGCCCCGCCGACGTTCACCTTCGCCTCGTTGGGCTGGGGCGCCTTCGCTGAGGACCAGCCCGAGGACCCCACCGGTGGCAGCAACCCGATGGGCGAGATCATGGGTGGGCTGATGGCCAACGGCGGCCTCATCCTCCACGGCGAGCAGGAGTTCACGTACCACCGCCCGGTCGTGGTCGGCGACACGCTGCACCACGAGGGCGAGGTCGTGGACCTGTACACCAAGGAGTCGGGCGACCGGACAATGACCTTCCTGGTCATCGAGAACCGGTTCACCGACGACGACGGCGCCCCGGTGGTCACCGAGCGCTTCAACCTCATCCACCGGTCCTAGGAGGCGACGCCATGGGAACGCACCCCACCCCGAAGCTGGCTTGGGACGACCTCGAGGTCGGCACCGAAGCCCCCACGGTCAGCCACCAGCTCGGCCGCACGGACCTCGTGCAGTACGCCGGTGCCTCGGGCGACTACAACCCGATGCACACTGATGAGGTCGCGGCCCAGGCCGCGGGCCTCCCCAGCGTGTTCGGCCATGGCATGTTCTCGATGGGCCTGCTCGGCCGGGCGCTCACCGACTGGGCCGGGCCCGGGAACCTCACCAACTACAAGGTCCGGTTCACCAAGCAGACCTGGCCGGGGGAGACCCTGACGACCTCGGTGGTGGTCACCGCCAAGCGGGACGAGGACGGGCGGCACCTCGTGGACGTCGACGCCTCGCTCGCCAACCAGGACGGCGAGGTAAAGGTCGCCGGCTCGGCCACCGTCATCGCCGCCTGACGGGACCGACGGCCGAGTCAGACGCCGCCGAGGAGCACCAGTCCGGCCCCCACGACGCCGGCACCGGCCAGCCCCCGCACGACCCGGGAGCGGGCCACCACGGGCCCGAGGACGACCCCCGCGACGTGCAGCCCGGCGGTGGCCAGCAGGAAACCCACGACGTAGAGGGCCGGCTCGGCGGCGCCCGGCACCTCGCCGCCGTGGGCGAGACCGTGGAAGAGGGCGGCGGTGCCGACCAGGACCGGGAGGACCCGGGCCTCCTTGACGCCCGTGGCGGCCAGGAGGACCGCGCCGAACAGGACCACCGACAGGGCCACGAACAGCTCGGTCGAAGCGACCGTCACGCCCAGCACCCCGAGCGTGCCTCCGACGGCCATGGCCCCGACGAAGGTGGTCGGCAGCGTCACCCACGGCACGCGGTCCCGCAGCAGGTAGGCCAGGGTGCCGACGACCACGATGGCGATCAGGTGGTCGATGCCGAAAATTGGATGGGCAAGGCCGTCGAGGAGGCCACCGCCGCCGGTCAGGTGGGCGAGTGTCATTGCCGAGAACCTAGTCGGGACCTCTTGCCCTCGTCGCGGTGCCCGAGTCCTCCAGGTCGGCCAGCACCGCGTCGGCGGCGTTGCGCCCATTCAGGCCGCAGACGCCGCCGGCGGGGTGGGTGGAGGCCCCGCAGAGGTAGACCCCGTCCATGGCGGTGCGGGTCGGGAAACGATTCGTCCACATCTGGTCCGGCGTGCACTCGCCGTGGAAGATGTGACCGGCGGTCAGACCGACCTTCTCCTCCATGTCCGGCGGGCCGAGGACCTGGACCTCGTCGACGCAGTCCTCGATGTCGCAGTACTGGCCGATCATGCCCAGCACCGTGCGGCCGATCTCGTCCCGCCGGCTGTCCCAGGTGCCCTCGGCCAGCTCGTAGGGGCCGTACTGCACGAACGCGCTGAGCGTGTGCTTCCCGGTGGGGGCGACAGACGGGTCATAGGCGGAGTGGAAGTAGAGCTCCGCGAAGCCCGGCACGACCTCGCCCCGGGTGCAGGCCTGGAAGGCGGCCTGGGCGTCGTCCATCGGCGCCGCGATGGTCACCGGGGCCTGGTTGGGCCAGACCTCGCCGGGCACGGCGGACCAGTCCGGTAGCCGCGACAAGGCACAGTTGACCTTCAACACGGGGCTGGTGATGCGCCAGCCCTCGACCCGCGCGCGGAACGCGTCGGGAGCCGCGGCCTCCAACAGGCCGAGGGTGGCCTTGGGATCGGCGTTGGAGATGACGGCCCGGGCCCGGATGAGCTCGCCGCCCGCCAGGCGCACGCCCTCGCCCGGCACGATCTCGGCCACGGGCACGCCTGCGGCCAGCACGGCGCCGAGGTCCCGAGCGGCCTCGGCGATGGCGAAGGAGATGGCCCCCATGCCGCCCTCGACATACCCCCACGCCATGGGCACGCCCTCCAGCTCGCCGAGGAAGTGCATGAGCTTGACGAAGGCGGTGCCCTCGTCGTGGGGACCCGCCCACGCGCCGATGATGCCCTGACCGTAGAGGGCCCGCTTCAGACGCTCATCGTCCACATGGCGGTCGATGACCTCGGAGATGGGGGTGTGGAAGAGGGCCTCGATCATCTGCGGGTCGTGGCCCAGCAGTTCCTCGAGCTCGGCCCGCTCCGGCGCCTCGCCAACCCAGGCGTCGCGGGGGCCTTTGCGCAGCGCGATGCGCATGCGGTCGAAGAAGTCCTCGTAGGCGAACTGGCCCTCGATGTCGGCTTCGGCGAAGCCGTGGGTCCGCATGTCGGCGGCGGTGCGCGCCCGGTCCTGGAACTGCGCGTAGCTGGTGCCGTCCTCGAAGGGGCACCAGATGAATGGCTCGGCGACGAAGACCTTGTAGCCGTAGTCCCGCAAGCTCAGCTCGGTGATGACGCGCTCGTCGAGCAGGCCGACGACGTAGGCGCACGGGCTGACCCGGTAGGCCTCGTCGGCGAATGGGGTCTCCAGGGTGCAGGCCCCACCCAGGCGCTCGCGGGCCTCGAGCACCAGCACCGACTTCCCGGCTCTGGCCAGATAGGCCGCCGTCGTGAGGCCGTTGTGGCCACCACCGACCACGACGGCGTCCCAGTCGCGAGCGGCCAGGTCGGCCACCGGCATGGGCAGGCCGACCTTGCCCAACGCGGCGTGGATGTCCCCCTTCACCCCTTGAGTGCCTTGGCAAAGGTCTCCAGGTTGGCCAGGAAGACGTCGACGTCGTCGGTGCCGTGCTGGACCGACAGGGTCCACTGCTCGACCTTGCCCCAGGGCGGCAGGAACACGCCTCCGTTGTGCTGGAACAGCCAGTGGACGTGGCCGTAGCGGCCGTCGTAGCCGAGGAAGTCGCGGTAGTTCTCGATGCGGGTGGCCGAGAAGGTCACCGCCCCCTTGGCGCCGTAGGCACTCACGTACCCCTCGATCCCGTAGCGGTCGAGGACGGCCTCGGCCCCGGCCACCATGCGGTCCCGGAGGGTCTCGATGTGGGCGTGGGCCTCGGGGGTGAGCACCTCGAGCAGCGTGGCCTTGGCGGCCGCCATCGTCAGCGGGTTGCCGTTGAAGGTGCCGACGACCTCGTAGCTGTCGTCCTCCACCACGGCCATGACCTCGGCGCTGGCGCCGAGGGCTCCGCACGGGAGTCCGCCGCCCATGGACTTGGCCAGGCAGACCAGGTCCGGGGTCACGCCGAGAAGCCGGGTCGCCCCTCCGGGATGCACGGTGAGGCCGGTCTTGACCTCGTCGAAGGTGAGCAGGACGTCATGAGATTCCAGCTCGGCCTTCAGGTCGGCGAGGTAGTTGGGTGGTGGGGTCACCACGCCGATGTTCATCATCATCGGCTCGATGATCATCCCGGCCACCTGACCGGGATTCGCCTCCAACACCCGCCGGACGGCGGCCACGTCTCCGAAGGGCACCACGAGGGTGTTGGCCGCAACCTCCGGGGAGATGCCCCGGTGCGCCGGGACCGAGTGAGGAGCATCCACCGGCCCGCAGTCCTCGAGCTCGGGGTAGACCGAGACCTGAACGGCGTCATGGTGGCCGTGGTAGGTGCCCTCGACCTTGATGATCTTGGGCCGGTCCTTGGTCACCCGCATGAGGTTCACGGCGGCCAGCGTCGACTCGGTGCCGGAGTTGGTGTAGCGCCACTTGGGTTGGTCGAAGCGGCGGGACAGCTCGTCGCCGACGGGGATGAGGTCGGGCACGGGCTGGGCGAAGTGCGTGCCCAGGGCGACCCGCTCCTGGACGGCCTTGACCACGGCGGGGTGGGCGTGGCCCACCAGCATCGCCCCGAAGCCGTTGTGGAGATCGACGTACGTGGTGCCGTCGACGTCGGTGATCTTGGAGCCGAGCCCCTTCTGGATCCAGATGGCCCGAGGTGGGGCGTCCTGCCAGGACGAGGCCACCCCCCCGGCGAGCGAGCGACGGGCCTCCTGCATGATGCGAGCCGACGCCGGGGTGCGCTCGAGCAGGATGGCCTCTTGCTCGGCGATGAGGCCGTCGATGACGGCCAGTTCGGCTTCGGTGCCGGCGGTGACGGTCATCGGGAGAGCTCCTTGTGGTCGGGAAGGGCGGTCGGGAAGGGCACCCGGGCAGGCAGACCCCCGTCGCGGTAGGTCTGGGCCATCAGGCGTGTGTACTGGGTGACGGCGTCCTCGTCCTCGCCGAACGGCCCGGGGCGGTAGCCACGGGAGACCACGCCCCGCTGGACGCCCTCACAGGCCGCCCAGTCCTGGCGGTTGGTCAGGTCCCAGAAGTCCACGGCGTAGGCCGGGTCGAACTCCGGTTTCGCCACGGATTCGGGGTCGAAGAGCCACTGGCACTCGACGAAGGTGCGGTCGGGGCCGAGGGGCTCCAAGCGGTGGGTCATGACGTAGTCCGGATGGAGGCTGATGAGCAGGTTGGGCAGCACGCCGATGTAGTGGACCCGGCGGCGCCAGGTGTCGTCCAGGTCCGGGAGCATCACCCCGTCGGTCTGGCCGTCGAGGGACATCGTGACCGCATCGTCGGCCAGGACCATCCACCCCCCGATCCAGAGACCGGCGTGCTCGGCGGAGTTGTCCCCGCTGTTGGGCGGGCTGACCACGCACAACTCCGGATGGATGGCCGGGCAGTGGAAGCACTCCTGGTAGTTCTCGACCGGGAGCTTCCAGTTGGCGGCCATCTCGTAGGCGTGGCTGGCCCCGGCGACGAGGCGCTCCGGGGCCCAGCGCTCGATCTCCGCGGACAGGTCGCCGAGGTGGTCCTCGAGCGGCGGGGCGTCACCCGAGGCGTTGACGAAGACCCAGCCGTGCCACTCCTGGGCCCGCACCGGCACCAGGGGGTGTTCGGCGAGGTCGAAGCCGGGGGGCTCCTCGTAGCGGGGAGTGAACTTGAGCGTGCCGTCGAGGGCGTAGGTCCAGGCGTGGTACGGGCAGTGGATGGCGTTGCGACGGATGGTGGTGTCCTCGGGCTGGAGCTGGTGGCCCCGGTGGCGGCACACGTTGTAGAAGCCCCGGAGGACGCCGTCGTCGCCCCGGACCAGCACCACGCTGTCGTCGCCCACCCGGAGCGCCCGACGGTCACCGGCGTCGGCCAGGTCGGCCGACCGGCCGGCGCAGACCCAGCTGTCGGCGAACAGGTGCTGTCGCTCCCAGGTCAGGACGGCCTCGGAGGTGTAGGCCTCGGCGGGCAGCATCCGGCCGGGGGCGCCCGGGGCGAGGATGGCTTCGAGGGCCGCGGGATCGACCGGCGCGGCGGAGCGGACGTCCATCGGGTCAGTCTCCTCCTCGGCGCAGCAACCGGTTGCGCTTGGTGTCCTTCAGGATGCGGCGGGTGCAGAGCAGGCCGGGGATCCCCGTGACCCCACCGCCGCCATGGGTGGCCGAGGAGCACTGGTAGAGCCCGTCGATCGGCGTCGTGAAGTCGGCGTAGCCGGGCGCCGGCCGCATGTGGAAGAGCTGGTCGGGGGAGAGCTCACCGTGGAAGATGTTCCCGCCGATCAGGCCGTACTCGTTCTCCATCTCGTAGGGCCCGATGACCTGGCGGTGGATGACGGACCGCTTGAAGTTGGGGGCCAGGTCGTCGTAGCCGTCGATCACCCGGTCGGCGTAGGCCTCCAGCTCGGCGTGGTCCGGCTCGGTCGACCACTCCTGAGGAACCCACTGGGTGAACAGGGACATGACGTGGGTGCCCTCCGGGCACAGCGACGGGTCCACGGTCGAGGGGATGACCCCGTCGGAGAAGGGCAGGGTCGAGGCCTTGCCCCAGCGGGCCTCCTCGAAGGACCTCTGGAGGTGGTCGATGGAGTGGCAGAGCTCGACCGAGCCGCTGAGCTTCTCCTTGTCCGGTGGGCCGGGCCAGGCGTCGAAGTCGGGCAGCTCGGACAGGGCCACGTTGACCTTCACGGTGCCCGAGCGGCTGCGCCAGTGCTCGAGGTCCTTCACGAAGTCGTCCGGGAGCTCGTGGCGGTCGAGGTGGCGCAGGAAGGTGATCTGGGGGTGGGTGGCGGCCACCACGATGTCGGCGTCCAGCTCGGTGCCGTCGGTGAGGGCGACGCCGGCCACCTTGCCGTTGCGGGTGCGGATGCGCTCGACGGGGGCGTTGGTGCGGATCTCGGCGCCGAAGGCCCGGGCGGAGGAGGCGATGGCCTCGGACACCGCACCCATGCCGCCGATCGGGTACCCCCACTTGCCCATGTGGCCGTCGCCGACGTCGCCGATGGTGTGGTGCATCATCACGTAGGCGGTGCCGGCTTCGTCCGGGCCGGCCCAGGTGCCGATGACGGCGTTGATGGCCATGAGGCCTTGGACCTCCGGGGACTCGAACCATTCGTCGAGGACGTCCCGGATGGACATGGTGAACAGCCGGGTCGCGTCCGCGGTGCCCCGCACGTCGAGGCCCCGCAGCCCCCAGGCCAGGCGCAGCTGCTCGAGCAGGTCCTTGGGCCGGCGGGAGCCGACACTCGGTGGGGTCGAGAGCAGGAGGGGGGCGAGCACGTCGGCCACCCCGCTGATCCAGGCGTGGTAGTCGCCGAGGCGGTCGGCGTCCTTGCTGGAGAACTTGGCCACTTCGTCGCGGTCCAGCTCCGGGTCGTCCTCGGCGAGGAGGTACCGGCCGTCGGGGAGGGCAATGAACGTCGGGCCCATGGGGATGACGTGGTAGCCGTGGTCGGCCAGCCGCAGGTCGTTCAGGATGGTCGGCGGCATCAGGCTCATCACGTAGGAGAGCGCGGTCATCTTGAACTCGGGGCCCCACGGGGTCTCGGTCGTGGCGGCGCCACCCACGTTGTCCCGGGCCTCCAGGACGACCGGCTTCAGGCCCGCTCGGGCCAGGTAGGCGGCGGCGACGAGACCGTTGTGGCCCCCACCGACGACGATGGCGTCGTACGTGCTGCTCACGGCGGCCTCCTCCTCTGTCCTACAATCCGACAACGGTCTGCTAACTGATCGATCAGTCAGTATAGGACGCACCCGGAGGCGGCAATGACGTTCCATCCTCGAGAGCGACCGGTCCGGCGGGGGATCGACCGACGCGCGTTCCTGCGCCGCTCGGCCTTCTCCGCGGCGGCCGTGACGGTGGGGCCGTCACTTCTGGCGGCGTGCGGCGGCGGCGACGACGCCGGAGGCGGCGGCGGTGGTGGGGGTGAGGCGGTCCAGCTCTCCCGGCCCGACAACCCGGTGACGCTGCCGACCTTCGACGACATCCCGACGATCGCCGATGGCCTCGACCCCGAGGCCGGGCCGCTCAAGATCTTCAACTACGCCGAGTACATCGCCCCGCAGACCCTCCGGGGCTTCCGCCAGGAGTACGGCGTGGATGTCGAGGTCACCACCTTCACCAGCATGGACGAGGCCGTGGCCCGCCTCTCCGGTGGGCAGGCCGACTTCGACCTCTTCTTCGCCACGACCGACGTCATCGGCAAGGTGGCCACGGGACGCCTCCTGCAGCCATTGAACCCCACCTACCTCGGCAACTCGGGCAATGTCTGGGACGAGCTCCAGGACCCGTTCTATGACGTGGGAGCGCAGTACAGCCGTCCGTACACGATGTACACGACCGGGATCGGCTACCGGATCGACCGAGTCAGCCAGGCGCCCGACGGCTACGACAACCCCTACGACATCTTCTGGGACAGCGCGTACTCCGGTGACCTCTTCCTCCTGGAGGACGACCGCGAGGTGCTGGGCATGGCGATGCTGCGGGCCGGTCAAACCGATGTGAACACCGAGGACGCCGCCCAGGTCGACGCCGCGCTGGCCGACATCCTCGAACTGGCCGACACGGTCAACCCCCGGGTCGGGGTCGAGGCCTACACCGTCCTGCCCGAGGGGCGGGCCACAGTGCACCAGGCCTGGGCCGGCGACGTCGTCAACGCCCAGTACTACCTCCCGGAGGGCGAGAGCATCGAGAACATCGGCTTCTGGTACCCGGCCGAGGGAGGCGGCATGATCGGCTCGGACCAGATGACGGTGCTCGCCGGCGCCGCCAGCCCGGTGTTGGCCCACCTCTTCATCGACTACCTGCTGGACGCCGACAACGCCCTCACCAACTTCGAGTGGCTCGGCTACCAGCCGCCGCAGACGAGCATCGACCCGGCCTCGGTCGTGGCCGACGGGCTGGTGCCGGCCCACCTCGACACCACGGTCATCCGGCCCGAGGACTTCGACACCGGGTACCAGCTCCTCCAGCTCAGCCTGGCGGGCGAGCGGCTGTGGGATGACGCCTGGTCCACCTTCACCGCGGGGGCCTGACCGACCGGTGAGCGGAGCGGAGGCCCGAGCGGCCCGGCGGCACAGCCGCCAGGAGCGGAACGGGTGAGCGGAGCGGAGGCCCGAGCGGCCCGGCGGCGGCGCGGCCAGGAGCGGAACGGTTGAGCGACCGCCGCTGGCGCGACCGGTCCCGCCACCTCTGGCCCGGCCTGGCCGCCCCCGGAGTGGTCTGGCTCATCGTCTTCTTCCTGGTCCCCTTCTACGCCGTGCTCGCGGTTGCCTTCGGCACCCTCGACCCGATCTTCGGCAACGCCGTTCCGGTGTGGAACCCCCTGCAGTGGGACTTCACGGTCTTCACCGACGTCCTCGACCGGGTCGTCAACGAGGAGCTGCGGGACGTCTACCTGCGGACCTTCGCCTTCATCGGGGTGGCCCTCGGGCTGTCCTTCGTGATCGGGTACCCGGTCGCCTACTACGTGTCCCGCTTCGGCGGTCGTCGCCGTGGGCTGTACCTCGGCCTCGTCCTGGCACCGTTCTGGATCAACTACCTGATGCGCATGCTGGCCTGGATCAACCTCCTGCAGGAGGACGGCTACGTCAACGACGTCCTCCAGGCGCTGCACCTGACCTCGGACCCGGTCAACTGGTTGGAGGGCCGGGCGACAACCGTGGTCCTCGGCCTCGTGTACGGCTACCTGCCCTTCCTGGTGCTGCCCCTGTTCGCGGCCCTGGACCGCATCGACCGCAGCGTCATCGAGGCCTCTCGGGACCTCGGGATGGGGCCGCTGCGGACCTTCCTGCGGGTCACCCTGCCGCTCTCCAAGCAGGGCCTGCTGGCCGCGGCGGTGATCACGGCCCTGCCGATGATGGGCGACTACTACACCGCCGACCTGCTCTCGGGCTCGCCGAGGACGAGCATGATCGGCAACCAGATCGAGTTCTACCTGTTCGAGGGCAGCCAGAAGAACGCGGGCGCGGCGCTGGTGGTCATCCTGTCGGTCCTGCTGATGGCGGCCATGGCGTACTACCTGGTGCAGACCGACCGGGCGACGCGGGAGCTCCAACGCGTGATCAGCCGCGCCCGGACGTGGTGGTCCAACCCCTGGCGGCGGCCGACCTTCCTGGCCGCCGGCTTCTGGCTGTACGTGCTCTGGTCGCTGGTACCGGTGCTGATCGCCATCCAGTTCGCGTTCAACGACGGTCGCTCCCGGAGCACGTGGCAGGGGTTCTCGCTGCGGTGGTGGTTCGAGGACCCCGATCGGTCGCTGTGGCACGACCCCACGCTGCGGGACGCCATGGTCAACAGCCTCTGGCTGGCCCTCTTCACCATGCTCATCGCCACGCCGCTGGGGGTGGCGTCTGGCCCTCGGCCTGGCCCGCTGGCGCGGCCGGACGGCCCGTGGGATCGAACCTGCTGATGCTGGTCCCGCTGGCCACGCCCGAGATCGTGATGGGGACGATGCTCTTCCTCGTCTTCGACAACCTCTACACGTCGATCCCCCTGGGGCGCCCGGCGATGCTGCTGGGCCACGTGACCTTCTCGGTCTCCTACGTGGTGATCCTCGTACGCGGCCGCCTGCTCACCATCGGCCCCGACCTGGAGGACGCCGCCCAGGACCTCGGCGCGTCGCCCCTGGCCGCGGTGCGCACCGTCCTGCTGCCGCTGCTCGGCCCCGCCATCTTCGCCAGCCTGATGATCGTGTTCGCCACGTCGATCGACGACTTCGTGATCTCGGCGTTCCTGTCCGCCGACGCGTCCAGCGAGACGATCCCGATAAAGATCTACTCCTCGGTCCGCGTCGCGCCCGACCCCCGCCCTGAACGCGCTGGCCACCGTCATGCTCCTCGGCACGACCCTGGCCGTCCTGTTCGCCGTGTTGGCCCTGCGGGTGTTCCGCCGAGGCGAGAAGGGCAGCGCGGTGGAGGACTTCGCCACCCTCGACCTGTAGGCGGGGTCAGGAGAGCTTGACGTAGATCTGCTTGGACTCCAGGAAGCTGTCCAAGCCGTAGGAGCCGAGCTCCCGGCCGATGCCGGAGCCCTTGAAGCCGCCCCAGCTGGCCTCGGTGGGGGCGGGCTGGGAGGCGTTGATCCAGACGGTGCCGGCCCGGATGGCCCGGGCGGCCCGGAATGCCTTGCCCACGTCCCGGGTCCACACGGCGGCGGCGAGGCCGTACTCGGTGTCGTTGGCCGCCTTGGTGACCTGGGCGATGTCGTCGAAGGGCAGGACGGTGGCCACGGGGCCGAAGATCTCTTCCCGGGCGATGGTCAGGTCCTGGGTGTCGGTCTCGAAGATCGTGGGCGGGATGAAGTAGCCGCCGGCCAGGGCCGGGTCGGCGGGGCCCTCACCGGCGTAGGCGAGGCGAGCGCCCTCGGCGTTGCCGCTGTCGATGTAGCCCTGGACCCGGTCCCGCTGTTTCGCCGAGACGAGGGGGCCCATGGTCACCTCGGGGTCGAAGCCGGAGCCGATCTTGATCTCCTTGGCGGCGTCGACCATGCCGGCCAGGACCTCGTCGTACACGGGCCGCTCCACGAAGATGCGACTCCCGGCCGAGCAGACCTCGCCCTGGTTGCCGAAGATGCCCCACGCGCTGCCGGGGACGGCCTCGGCCAGGTCGGCGTCGGCGAAGACGATGTTGGGGCTCTTGCCGCCCAGCTCCAACGTGACCCGCTTCAGGGAGTCGGCGCAGGTGCGCATGATGTGCTGACCGATCGCCTTCGAGCCGGTGAAGCTGATCTTGTCCACCTCGGGGTGCTCCAAGCAGGGGCTGGCCGGCATCGGGGCCGAGGCCCGTGAGCACGTTGAGAACGCCGGGGGGCACGCCCGCCTCGTCCGCGGCCCGGGCCAGGCCCAGCGCGGTGAGGGGGGTCTGCTCGGCGGGCTTCAGGATGACGGTGCAGCCCGCGGCGAGGGCCGGGGCCACCTTCTGGCTGGCCATCAGCAGCGGGTAGTTCCATGGCACGATCAGGCCGCACACCCCGACCGGCTCCTTGACCACGAAGCTCATGGCGTCAGGGCCGATGGGTGGGATGTCGCCGCTGATCTTGGTGGCCCAGCCGGCGTAGTACTCGAACATGAACGCCGACTCCTCGATGTCCCACACGGCGTCCTCGTAGGGCTTGCCGGTGTCGTGGGTCTCGAGCTTGGCCAGCTCCTCGGTGTCCCGGCGGAGGATGGCGGCGATCTTGAACAGCAGGTCCGCCCGGTCCCGCTCGGCCACCGCGATGCCCCAGGTGCCGTCGTCGAAGGCCCGGCGGGCGGCCCGCACCGCCCGGTCGGCGTCCTCGGCCCCTCCGGCGGGGATCGTGGCGAGGACCTCGCCGGTGGCGGGGTCGAGGGTGTCGAAGCGGGCGCCGTCGGCGGCGTCCACCCACTGTCCGTCGATGTACATCTGTCGGGCGTCAGCCATCGGTGTCGTCTCCACGGTCGTCGGCGTCGTGATCGGATTCGTGCTCGAGGGCGCCGGCGTCGGGGGCCAGCACCCGCAGGGCGTCGGCAGGCAGTGTGGCCGACACGGGGGTCCCCGGCACCCATTCGGGGCGGCCGCCGTGATTGGCCACCAGGGCCTGGAGCGGAGCACCGTGGGGGAGCCGGAGATGGACCTGGGTGGTGGGGCCGACGTAGACGAGGCGCTCGACCATGGCGGGCACGCTGTTCTCGCCGGTCGGCTCGCCCTCGGCCACCAGCACCCGCTCCGGGCGGATGACCACCTTCACCGGCCCGGTGCACTCCTGATCCCCGCCGGTCGCGCCGAGGCGGAAGGCCCCGAGCTCGATCGCGCCCCGGCCGCCCGGTCGGGTGCACTCGGCCTCGAGCAGGTTGGCCACGCCGAGGAAGTCGGCCACGTACGCGGTGCGGGGCTCCTCGTAGACCTCGTCGGGGGTACCCACCTGCTCAACCCGGCCGTGGTCCATGACCGCGAGGCGGTCCGACATGGTCAGGGCCTCCTCCTGGTCGTGGGTGACGTAGACGAAGGTGATGCCGACCTCATGCTGGAGAGTGGTCAGCTCCGTCTGGAGGGCCTTCCGCAGCTTGGCATCGAGGGCGCCGAGGGGCTCGTCGAGCAGCAGGACCTTGGGCTGCAGCACCAGGGCCCGGGCCAGCGCCACCCGCTGCTGTTGACCACCGGAGAGCTGGGCGGGCCGGCGGTCGGCGAGCTCCTCCAGTTGGACGAGGCGCAAGGCATGGACCACCCGCTGCTCCCGGGCCGCCTTGCTCTCACCGTTCTTCTGCCACCGCAAGCCGTAGGCCACGTTGCGCGACACCGACAGGTGGGGGAACAGGGCGTAGGACTGAAAGACGGTGTTGACCGGACGCCGGTGCGGCGGGGTGGTGGCCAGGTCCACGTCGTCGACCAGGATCTGCCCGCTGGTGGCCGCCTCGAAGCCGGCGATGAGGCGCAGGGTCGTGGTCTTGCCGCAGCCGGACGGGCCGAGGACCGAGAAGAACTCGCCGGAGCCGATCTCGAGGTCGATGCCGTCGACCGCGGTCACGTCGCCGAAGCGCTTCACCAGGTCGACCAGGCGCACCGCCCCACCGTGCATCGGCGGCGACGGCCTCAGGCGGTCGGCGGGCCGAGCAGGCCCGCACCGCGATGAGCCGTCAGGCGAAGAGTCATGGGTCGCAGTCTAGAATGACTGAGCCGTCAGTCAGTAACGATCCCGTCCGAGGTCCCGAGATGCCCGTACGCCCCGTCCCCCGAGCACTCGCCGACGAGCTCGCCGTGCGGCGGGGCCGTCCGGTGGCTGAGGCCCGGACCCTGCCCGGGCACTGGTACGCCGACCCCGACCACCACGCCCTGGAGATGGACCGGGTCTTCGGCCGGTCCTGGGTCGGGGTGGCCGGCACCGACCAGGTCGAGAAGCCGGGGAGCTACCTGGCCACGACGGTCGCCGACGGGGTCCCCGTGCTGCTGGTCCGGGGAGACGACGGCGTGCTGCGGGCCTTTCTGAACGTCTGCCGCCACCGGGGGGCGCCCGTGGCCGAGGGGTGCGGCACCGCCCGGGCCCTGTCGTGCCCGTACCACGCGTGGGTGTTCCGGCTGGACGGCACGCTGTCCCGGGCCACGGGTGTGGGTGCGCCCGAGGGCTTCGATCCCGACGACTACGGCCTCGTCCCGGTGGGGGTCACGACCTTCGCCCGCACGGTCATGGTCAACCTCGACCCGGACGCGACGCCCTTCGACCCGGGCCCGTTGGTCGAGGGCCTTGCGCCGTACGGCCTCGACGACCTCGAGCTCGGGCGCACCGACCGCTACGAGGCCGCCTTCAACTGGAAGGTCCTGGTCGAGAACTACTCGGAGAACTACCACACGCCCTTCGTGCACTCGCAGCTGATCGGAGCGGGCTACGAGTACCCCATGGCGACCACGGGGGACGTCGTGTTCGCGTGGGACCGACCCCTGGCCCCGCGGGACGCGTCCGAGGAGGCCCTGGCGACGGCCAGCCCGGGGGCCCCGGGGTGGGAGGGCGTCGCCGGCGACCCGTCGCCGGAGTCGTTCAACAACGGCAGCTACCTCACCGTGTTCCCCAACACGATGGTCTCGGTCTTCGCGGGGTTCGCGGCCACCTTCCGCCTGACGCCGACGGGGCCGACTACGACTACCGTCGAGCGGGACTACCTCTGGCACCCGTCGGTCAGCCCCGAGCGTCGGGCGGCCGACTACGAGGCCACGAAGGAGGTCGTGCTCCAGGACCTCGAGATCTGCGAGGCCGTCCAACGTACCTACGACGGCGGCCTGTCGGCCGACGGGGTGCTCTCCACTGAGCACGAACGGGGGGTGCACCACGTGCACCAACTCCTGTTCGAGGCGATCGAGCGCGTCAGACTGAGCCCGTGGCCGCCCGCACCCGAAAGGACGTCGACGAGCGGCGAGCCCAGATCCTCGAGGCCACGCAGGAGGTCGCCCTCCAGCGAGGGCTGGCCCACCTGCGGGTCGCCGACGTCGCCACCCACCTGGGCATCAGCTCCGGTCTCGTCCACTACCACTTCTCGTCCAAGGATGAGCTGCTGGTCGAGATGCTCCGCAAGATGGCCACCACCGATGTGGCCCGCCTGCGCGAGACGGTTGCCGCCAGCGGGGACCCGGTCGACCGCCTCGACCGGGTGCTGCGGGAATACCTGCCGATGTCCCGCCGGGACGAGTCCTGGGCGCTCTGGATCGACTGGTGGGACGAGGCGTTGCGCAGCGAGGCCCTGGCCACCATCTCCTCGGAGTTCGACACCGCCTGGGTCGCCATCCTCGAGGAGCTGATCGAATCCGGGGTGGAGGACGGGGTCTACGACTGCAAGGACCCCCGGGGGTCGGCCTGGCGCCTGTCGGCCCTCCTCGACGGCCTCGCCATCCAGGTCGTCCTGCCCCGGCGCACGCTCAGCAGCCGTCAGATGCTGGACCACGCCCGCGTCGGGGCGGCCCGGGAAGTCGGACTGGCCCGCAGTGCTTTCCCCGGCTGAGTTGGCCGTAGGTCCTGTCAAGGGTGTGGCGGGGCGCGGGTGGTCGGGGGCTGGTCGTTGGTGGCGGTGTCGGGCGGGCGGGGTCGTGCCTGTTGGGGCTCACGCTGATGATTCGACCTGCGGGGGTTCGCGGTCAGTTGGCCTCGTTCGAGCTCCCGGGTTGAGGCGGGGGGCCGGGCACCAAACTCAGGACGGCGTCACCGGTGGTGCGCCAGCGTCAGGGCGGTGTCTGCCGGCCCCCCGTGACCTCGCCGGCGGGACGGCTGCCCCGTCGGGATCGGGTGGTTCAGGCGGTCCAGCGGCTGCCGTCCCAGGGGGTCTGGTCGCGGACGAGGGCGTGGGCGATCCGGTTGGCCCGGTTGGCCATGGCGATGGTGATGATCCCGCCGGGCTTGCCTCGTTCACGGAGGCCTGCGGCGTAGGCGCGGGCGGCGGGTTCGCAGTGCCAGAGCCCGATGCCCAGATCGACCAGGGCCACGCGCAGTTGGACCGAGCCTTCTCGGGTGATCCGGCCGTCCCGGCGTCGTCCGGCGGACTCATAGAGGCTGGGAGTGAGTCCGGCAGCGCGGTAGATCTGCCGGTGAGAGGGCCAGCGGCCAGGGTCGCCGACCGAGGCGCCGTAGGCGGCGACCCGTTGGGCGCCCCAGCCTGGAACCGACACCAGGACCTCGAAGGGCGTTGCGGGCAGGAGGGCCTCGATCTGGGCGTCGGCCACCACGAGCTGGGCTTCGATGTGGTCGAGCAGCTCCAAGTCGGCGGCCAGGAGCTGACGGGCGATCTCTGCGCCGGGGACGGGCAGGGCTTGGCGGGCCGCTTCGACGATTCGTTCGGCCAGGGGTGTGGTCATCCGCACTCCTCGGCGAGCAGCAAAGGACCGCAACCGGTGCGGGCCCAGCCTGGCGACCCGGGCCGGGTCGGGGAGCTCGCCGATCACCAGACGGCCCGCCTTGGTCAACGCGACCGACCACAGGGCCCGACCCAGCCCGGGAAAGCACCGGTCGACATGGGTGGTCAACTGCTGGATGGTCTGGCGGCGGGCCAGGCTCCGACGGCGACGATGCGCGACCCATCCCCCCAGGGCCAGGACCGGGTCCAGCGCCGCCCGAGCGGGCTGGCCCCGGCCGGCCAGCAACAAATCGGTGATGGCCTCGAGATCGACCCGGTCGGTCTTGACGCCCCGCTGACCGTTCACCTTGCGCTGCTGGGCGACATGGCCGGGGTTGAGTATCCGCAGTTCCCAGCTTGCGGGCAGCACCCCCGCCCCGGTCAACGGCAGGTGATAGTGACCCGCTGCCTCCAACCCCACCCGGACCAGACCCACCCCCGCCGGCAATCCCGCCCGCACCCGGGCCACGAACCCGGCGACACCAGCCCGGTCCAGGTCGAACTCGAAGGCCTTGACCAGCGTCGCCCCGGTGAAGTCCCTCACCGAGGCCATCGCCGTGTGCTTGCCGACATCGATCGGCACCGCCACCAAGTCCTCGAGCACCACACCCGACGAACGCGCCGTCAGGTCATCGATCTGAGCCAACATGAAGCACCTCCAGAGGTGTCAGGAGGGCGGCGCGCCAACGCCACACCCCAGGAACCGATTTCTCGGGTTCCCTTCTGGCACCTCCGGAGGACTGAAGGGTGGATCCCCTTCAGCAACTCATATCAGTCAGCCCAGGGGGAGGCCCTCGGCGGTGTGGCCCCGGAAGCCGGTGACGGTGTCGGCCACACACAATGCGTCCAGGGCCGCCTCCTCGACCGCCTCCACCACCGCCACGAACAAGGGGTCGATCGCCCGATGCGTCACCAAGGTGTGGGTCGCGGTCGAGGCCGACGGCCACCGCTCACCGCGCACCGCGGTCGAGAAGGCACAGAAGATCTCCCCCGACCCGTGGTGGGCCACCGACCCGCCCCGGGCCAGGCCCAGGCCCGCCCGCTGGGCCAGGCGTTGGCAGCCGTGGGCGTCGAGCGGGGCGTCGGTGGCCACGATCACGACACAGGACCCCTCCGGCTCGGCCCCGGCGCCCCCGAAACCGCCGGCAACCAGCCGGCGTCCGAGGGGCTCGCCGGCCACGGTCAGCTCGGGCAGGTCGCCGTGGTTGGCCAGCAGGAGGACCCCCACGGTCGCCTCCAGCTCGTCGACGACCCGCGAGGCCGAGCCGATCCCGCCCTTGACCCCGAAGCTGACCATGCCCGTGCCCGCGCCGATCACGCCCTGCGCGACCGGGTCGGCCGTGGCCGCTGTCGATCGCGGCTCGGCAGTCGGCCACGGTCACCGCCCGGACGCGGGCCTCGTCGAGCCAGGAGTCGTCGCACTCACCGACCGTCGGGATCAGCAAGTGGTCGGCGCCGGCCTCGCGGCACGGCCGCGAAGACGGTGTCGACCACGGCGTCGTAGCCCCGGCCGACGGCCCCGGTGCTGGTGAGCAGGATCGGGGTCTCGAGCTGCCCCCACTCCGCCGCCTTGAACGACCCGGTCAGCTCGCCGGCGCCGTTGAGCACCGCCGTGCCGTAGGTCATCGGTCGCCACCACACATCGGCCAGGTCGCCGGGGACGACCGCGGTGACGCCGGTCCGGGTGGTCTCGCCCTCCCACCGGGTGACGTGGCCGACCCGCACGCCGGGCACGTCCACGATCGTGTTGGTCGGCCCGGTGGGTCGAACGCCGATCTCGATGCCCCGGGCGCGCGCCCGGGGCCGGGGTGGGGGAGGGCCGCTCATGACACCTGATCGTGGCACCTCGCTGGGGATGCCGGTGGTGTGGGACCCGCGTCACCGCCGCCATGACGTCGGCGGGGGCATCTGGCTCGGGGTCGAACTGCCTTCGGACGAGACCCCGGCGCGCGGTGACGCGCTGCGGGATGCGGTGGCCGCGGCGGGCGCGGCGATCCACCCCGCCACCGACCACGGCGAGGCCCCCGTCCTGGCCGTGCACACCTCCGACTATCTGGCCTTCCTGCGGCGGGCCCATGCCGACTGGCTGGCCGCGGGTCACGACGTCGACCCGGGCCAGCCCGACGTCGTGCCCTACGTGTTCCCCCTCCCGCAGGCCACCTCCGGGCGCCCGGCGCCTCGGGCGGCGGCGATCCGGGCCGAGGTCGGCCAGTACGCCGTCGACACCATGACGCCCATCGGGGCGGGCACCCACGAGGCGGCCCGAGCCGCGGTGGACGCCGCCCTGACCGCGGCCGACCTCGTGCTCGGTGGGGCCGGAGCGGCCTACGCCGCGGCGCGCCCGCCGGGCCACCACGTCGGCCCGGCCTTCTACGGCGGCTCGTGCCACCTGAACAACGCCGCCGTGGCCGCCCAGTACCTGGTCGACCGGGGCGGGGCCCGGGTGGCGGTCGTCGACATCGACGCCCACCACGGCAACGGCACCCAGGAGGTGTTCTGGGCGCGGGGCGACGTCTGGTTCGGCTCGGTGCACGTGGACCCCGGCGCGGGATGGTTCCCGCACACCGCGGGCTTCGCCGACGAGACGGGCACCGGGGACGGCTCCGACGCCAACCGCAACCTGCCGCTGGCCCCGGGCACGGGCGACGGCCCGTGGACGGCGGCCGTGGACGACCTGGTCGCCGGCGCCGTCGCCCACGGGGCGGAAGCCCTGGTCGTGAGCCTGGGGGTGGACGCCGCCGCCGGTGACCCCGAGAGCCCGCTGGAGGTCACCGGTTCCGGCTTCGCGGCCGCGGGCCGTAGCCTCGCCGCCCCCGGCCTCCCCACGGTCTTCGTGCAGGAGGGCGGCTATGACCTGGACACGCTCGGCGACCTCGTGCTCGCCGTGCTCGACGGCTTCGAGGAGGCCCGGCGATGACCGAACGCGGATCCGCCCTGGTTGGGCACGGTGGAGCGGGGCGGGCTGCCCGTGCCGCGCTCGGGCCGACGTGATCGCCCCGCCCCATTGGCGGCTGGAGGCCGTGGCCGCGACGGAGCGGCCCCGGGACCTGGTCCTCGCCCCGGACCGCCGTACGGCGGTCTTCGTCTGGGACCGGGACACCTCGGACGTCTGGTCCATCGACACCACCACCGGCGCCACCCGCCGCCTGACCACCGGACGGGCGCTGGCGGCGTGGTGGGAGGACATCCGCCCGTCGGTGTCGCCCGACGGGTCGCGGGTCGCCTACGGCGACCAGGGCCAGGTCTGGGTCGTGCCCCTCGACGGTGGCCCGCCGAAGGCGGTCCTGGAGGGCGGTGATCCGGTGTGGACGCCGGACGGCCTCCTCCTCGCCACCGTCGAGCGTGACCGCTCGCACGATCCTCGTCCAGGTCGATCCCGACGATCCGTGGCCGGTCCCGGTGGCCGCCGGCGACGGGGACTGCTGGGCCCCCGACCCGTCGCCCGACGGCACCCGGGTGGCCTACGTCTTCTCGCCGCACGCCGACCGCAACCGGTCCGCCATCCACGTGGTGGACCTCGACACCGGTGAGGACCGGCCGCTGACCGGGCACGCCCGAGCACCACGACCGCAATCCGGTGTGGTCGCCCGACGGCACCACGCTGGCCTTCACCGCAGAGCGGCCCGGCTGGCACGAGATCTTCCTGATCGGCGCGGACGGCGACCGGCGAGCGGCAGGTCACCGACGGCGGCCACAACTGGTCGGACCTGGCCTGGCACCCCGACGGCGACCGTCTGGTGGCCGTTCGGGACCGCCACGGCGTGACGGACCTCGTCATCGTCGAGATCGACGACGGAGGTCTCGACGTGGTGGCCGAGGGCGGTTCCTGGGGCCAGCCGCAGTGGTTGGCCGACGGTCGGATCCTGGCCGGCCACGAGTCCTTCACCCGGGCGCCGCAACTGCCGCGTCGTGGAGCCGGGTGGCCGGCCGGAGACGCATCCTGGCCCCGACCCCCGCGGCGGTCACGGCGGCGCCGCACCTCACCCCCGAGCCGGTGTCCTACACCTCCTTCGACGGTCGGGAGATCCCCGGCTGGCTCTACCGGCCGACGGGTGCCTCGGCCGACCGGCCGGTGCCGGCGGTGGTCAATCCCCACGGTGGGCCGACCGACCGGGACGGCGACGAGTGGTACGGCGTGGCGCAGTACTTCGCCGACAAGGGCTACGCCTGGTTCCTGCCCAACTTCCGAGGGAGCACCTCCTGGGGCCGGGAGCACGAGTACGCCAACCACGGGGACTGGGGCATCGGCGACACCAAGGACTGCCTGGCCGCCCACGACTTCCTGTCCTCGCTCGACTGGGTCGACGGCGACCGCATCGCCATCTTCGGCGGCTCCTACGGCTCGTACATGGCGCTGTGCGCCTGCGTCGACGACCCCGAGCACCGCTACCGGGCCGCCCTCACCAAGTACGGCGACTGCGACATCTGGACCTCGTGGGCCCAGGGGGACCGGGCCGGGGTCCAGGACATGGAGCGCCAGATGCCCCACCCGAGCCTGGCCCGTCAGGCCTACCTCGACGGCTCGCCGATCCACCGCATCGACGAGCTCGACGTCCCCATCCTCGTGGCCCACGGCCTCCTCGACGAGCGGGTCCACCCGGCGCAGTCCGAGGAGCTGGTCGAGGCACTGCGGCGGCTGGACAAGACCTTCGAGTACGTCACGTACCCCGGCGAGGGACACGGCTTCCTGAGCTTCGGCCCCCAGGTCGACTACTACCGCCGGGTCGAGCGCTTCCTCGACTGGGTGCTGATGTGAACGCGTGACGACCGTCGGTCGCGCGGACGGCGGGAACGGCTCGCCTAAGGTCGTGCCATGGGGACAACGTCGGGTCGGGTCGGGATCATCGCGCTGCTGGTGGCGGCGCTGCTGGGGCTGGGGGCCGGTGGCGCCGGCGGCCAGGAGGAGGAGACGGGACCACCACGACCGCGCCGGCGGACGAGGAGCTGACCCTCACCGTCGGGCCTCACCCAGGAGATCGACTCGCCCAACGTCACGGTGGGCTACACGGTGGCGGCGTACGAGGTCTGGAACCTCCAGTACGCCACCCTCACCGACAAGGCAGCCGACGACTTCGAGACGATCCCCGGCCTGGCCGAGTCCTGGGAGGGCTCCGAGGACGGCCTGACCTGGACCTACACGCTGCGGGAGGGCCTGCGAGTGGTCCGACGGCGAGCCCCTCACCGCCGACGACGTGGCCTACACGATCAACCGGTCGCGGGACGAGGAGTGGTTCAACCACTACTCCACGACCCAGAACCTCGAGGCCACCGCCATCGACGACGTCACCCTCGAGGTCACCACCTCGGTGCCCGACCCCAAGCTGCCGACGTTGGACGTCTACATCGTCCCGCAGCACATCTACGAGGACATCTCCGCCGACGACATCGGCACCTACGAGGCCACCGACGGCGTGGCCTCCGGGCCGTACTCGCTGACCGAGCTGCGCCGGGGCCAGGACTGGACCATGGAGGCCAACCCCAACTACTGGGCCGGCGAGCCCGCGGTCGACCGGGTGATCTTCCGGCTCTTCACCAACCCCGACGCCATGGTCACCGCCCTGGAGCAGGGCGAGATCGACGCCGCCCACAACATCCCGTCGGCCAGCGTGGCCAACCTCGACGGCGCCGAGGGCATCGTGGTGGTGCAGGGCCAGCAGGGCGGCTTCGACGAGGTGGCCATGAACGCCGGCGCCGGCGGCATCGGCGACGGCCACCCCGCGCTGGAGGACGTCGCGGTCCGCCAGGCCATCGCCCACGCGGTGGACAAGGAGACCATCGTCGACCGGGTCCTCAACGGCCTCGGTGAGCCGGCGGACGCCATGTCGGTGTCCCCGGACCGGTCGTGGACGCCGGAGATCGAGGACCCCTTCGAGTTCGACCTCGACGTGGCCAACCAGATCCTGGACGACGCCGGCTACGAGGACACCGACGGCAACGGCGTCCGGGAGATGCCCGGCGGCGGGCGAGGAGCTGAACTTCCGTTGGGCGGTGCGCACCGAGTCCGAGGTGGCCCAGCCCATCTACGAGCTGGTGAGCGGCTCGCTGGCCGAGATCGGCATCGAGACCGAGGTCGAGACCTACAACGACACCCAGCTCGGCCCGGTCGATCGGCCGGGGCGAGTGGGACCTGTTCGTCTGGGGCTGGACGCCCTTCGTCGACCCGGATCCGCAGCTGTCGTACTTCCTCTGCGACCAGGTCTCGACCGACCCCGAGGACCCGCTGAACTACTACAACGACGCCAACTGGTGCAACGAGGACTACGACGCCCTCTACGAGGAGCAGAACCAGGAGCTGGACCGGGACCGGCGGGTCGAGATCGTCCACGAGATGCTCACCCTCTTCTACGAGGAGGCCGCCTACGCGGTGCTGTACTACAGCCCCGACCTGCAGGCCTACCGGACCGACCGCTTCGAGGGCTGGGTCCGCCAGCCGGCGGAGATCGGTCCCGTGCATGTTCTCCAACACCTCGCCGACCTACGCCCAGCTGGTGCCGGTCACCGACGACGGCGGGGACGGCGGTGGGGCAGCGACGACGGCGAGTCGCAACACCGGGCTGTTCGTGGCCCTCGCCGTGATCGGGCTCCTGGTCATCGGCGGCGGGGCCTTCGTCGTGGGCCGTCGGGGCTCGGCGGAGGATCGGGAGTAGCCGGACGCGAGGAGCAGGCGAGGGCGAGGGGCCACGAGGCGTGACCCTCGCGCTTCGTGGGCATGAAGGTGCTCGGCGCCCTCGCCACGCTCCTCTTCGTCATCGTCTTCAACTTCTTCCTCTTCCGGGTCGTGGAGAACGACCCGGTCGGGACGCTGGTCCGCGGCCGCAACCTGACCGAGGAGCAGCAGCAGCGCCTGGCCGAGGACTTCGGGGTCGACCAGCCGCTTCCCGAGCAGTTCCGGCGCTACCTCGTGGAGACCGGCCCAGCTCAACCTGGGCATCTCCTTCGAGACCCGCGAGCCGGTGTGGGACGTCATCAAGGGCAAGATCTGGCCCACGGTCTTCCTGGTGGGTACCGCCGCGGTGTTCTCGGCGCTGATCGGCACGATCATCGGCATCTTCGCGGCGTGGCGGCGGGGGAGCGCGACCGACTACATCGGCACCGGCTCGACGATGTTGCTCTACTCGATGCCGGACTTCTGGCTCGGCCTGCTCCTGCTGGTGCTGCTGGCCGACAAGATCGCCGCTGTTCCCGACCAGCGGCCTCACCGACGCGGGCAGCGACGCCACCGGCTTCGCGGCGCTCGCTGGACCAGGCCCACCACATGTTCCTGCCGGGCCTGACCCTGATGCTGGCCTACCTCGGTGAGTACGCCATCATCATGCGCTCCTCGGTGCTGGAGACGATGGGGGAGGACTACCTCGTCCTGGCCCGGGCCAAGGGCCTCCGGGACAGCGCTCGTCCGTCGACGCCACGCCGTGCCCAACGCCCTCCTGCCCCTGGTGACCCTCATCGCCATCAACTTCGGGTTCGTGCTGGAGCGGGGCCATCGCGGTGGAGTCGATCTACTCCTGGCCGGGGCCTGGGCCTGGCCACGGCCAACGCCATCCGGGCCCCCGACCTGCCGATGCTGCAGGGCCTGTTCCTGGTCCTCAGCGCCGCGGTGATCCTCGCCAACCTGCTGGCCGACCTCCTCTACGCCTACCTCGACCCGCGGGTGCGGAGCGACCGACATGACCGCGACCACACCGCTGTCGCCCCGCCGGGTGGCCTGGCTACGGCGTCGGCGCGGCCCTCGGCCGGACCTGGGCCCAGTACCGGCTCGAGCACGCCCGGGCATGATCGGCCTGGTCATCCTGGTGGTCTTCGTGGTCATGGCGCTGGCCGCCCCGCTGCTGTCCGACAGCGACGGCCTGGTGGCCAGCAACACGGTCCAGAACCCGGCCTGGGCCCGCCCGGCGGCAGTTCGGTCCCGCTCGGTACCGACCACCTCGGCCGCAGCGTCGCCGCCCAGTTCGTGTGGGGCGCCCGCATCAGCCTCTTCGTCGGGCCTGGTGGCCACCCTGCTGACGATGATCATCGGCTCGGTCGTCGGCATCACCGCCGGGTTCTTCGGCGGCCGGGTCGAGTCCGTGCTGATGCGGCTGACCGAGTGGTTCCTGGTCATCCCCTTCCTGCCGCTGGCCGTCGTGCTGGCCGCGATCCTCGGGCCGTCGGTCCGCAACATCATCCTGGTCATCGCCATCACGTCGTGGCCGGCGACGGCCCGCATCATCCGGGCCCAGGTGCTGAGCGTGAAGCAGCGGCTCTACGTCGACCGGTCGCGGGCGCTGGGGGCCGGGAACTGGCACCTGACCTCGAAGCACATCCTGCCCAACGTGGCCCCGCTCATCCTGGCCAACACCACCCTCACCGTGCCGATCGTGATCCTGACCGAGACGACGCTGGCCTTCCTCGGCCTGGGTGACCCGGACCGCTCCTCGTGGGGCCGGACCCTGGACGAGGCCTTCAGCAACGGCGCCGTTCTCGGCCAGGGACGCCTGGTGGTACTACCTGCCCGCCGGCCTCGGCATCGTCGCCGTGGTCCTGGCCTTCACCCTCTGCGGCCAGGCCCTCGAGGAGATCGTCAACCCGCGTCTACGAGACAAGACGAGCTGATGGCGCCGATGCTGCAGATCGAGGATCTCCACGTCACCTACCAGACGGGCTCCGGGCCGGTGCCCGCCGTGCGAGGTGTCGACCTGAGTCTCGAGGAGGGCGACACCCTCGGGCTGGCGGGTGAGTCGGGGTGCGGCAAGTCCAGCCTGGGCGGCTGCGCTGCTGCGGGTGCTGCCCAAGAGCACCCAGGTGACCGGGAAGATCCTGCTCGACGGCGACGACATCCTGGCCATGAAGCCCGGCCGGGTGCGCGCCGTGCGGTGGAGTGAGATGGCCATCGTGTTCCAGGGGGCGCTGCACGCGCTCAACCCCGTGCAGCGGGTCGGCGACCAGATCGGCGAGGCCATCGAGCTGCACGACAAGGTGTCGTCGGCCGAGGTCAAGCGGCGGGTGGGCGACCTGCTGGAGCAGGTGGGCCTCACCGCGCGTCGGGCCCGGGACTACCCGCACCAGATGTCGGGCGGCCAGCGCCAGCGGGTGATGATCGCCATGGCCCTGGCCTGCGACCCCCGGGTGCTGATCGCCGACGAGCCGGTGACCGCCCTGGACGTGATGGTCCAGGCCCAGGTGCTCGACCTGCTCGAGGACCTGCAGCGGGAGCGCGGCCTCACCATGATCTTCATCACCCACGACCTGTCGGTGCTGGCCTACGCCTGTCGGCGGCTGGCGGTGATGTACGCCGGGCGGATCGTGGAGCACGGCCCCAGCGAGGAGATCTTCGCCTCACCCGTCCACCCCTACACCCGGGCCCTGGCGTCGGCCTTCCCGACGATCGGCGACCCCGCGGACCGCCATCGTCCGAGCGGCCTGGGTGGCGATCCCCCCAGCCCCAACCGGATCCCGAGCGGCTGCCCCTTCCACCCCCGCTGCCCGGACGCCCTGGCGGCGTGCGCGTCGACCGACGTGGAACCCTGGGGTGCCGGAGCCGACCGGGCCGCCGCCTGTGTCCTCGCCTCCGACGCCCCGGCGGGGGTCGCGCCGTGACCGCCCTCCTGGAGCTGGAGCAACTCTGTGTGCGCTTCGGGGACGCCGCGGGCCTGCGACGGCGTGGACCTCGACATCACCGCCGGCGAGGTCGTGGCCCTGGTCGGGGAGTCGGGCTGTGGCAAGACGACACTGGCCCGCACGGTCGTCGGCCTGGAGCAGCCGTTCTCGGGCGAGGTCCGCTTCGAGGGCGAGGCTCATCCCCGTCGGCTCCCGCCGGTCGAAGGCCTACCGCCGGGCCGTGCAGATGGTCTTCCAGGACCCGACCGGCGCGCTGAACCCCCGCCAGACGATCTACGAGGCAGTGGCCGAGGGGATCCGCATCCAGGGCCTCGACGGCGTCGAGGAGGAGCGGGTCGCCGAGGCCATGTCCATCTGCGGCCTGCGGCCGCCCGAGGACTTCTTCCTGCGCTACCCCCACGAGGTCTCCGGCGGCCAGCGCCAGCGGGTCGTCATCGCCGGGGCCATGGCTCTGGAGCCCCGGCTGATCGTGGCCGACGAGCCGGTGTCGGCCCTGGACGCCTCGGTCCGGGGCGAGATCCTGGCCCTGATGCTCCGGCTCGTCCGGGAGACGGGCGTGTCGATCCTGGCCATCACCCACGACCTCGGCCTGGCCTGGAACATCGCCGACCGGGTGGCGGTCATGTACCTCGGCCGCATCGTGGAGCTGGGCCCCACCGAGCAGGTCCTGGAGGACCCGAAGCACCCGTATACGAAAGCACTGCTGTCGGTCGTCCCCGAGACCAAGAAGATGCGCCAGCAGATCCTCACCGGCGAGCCCCCGGACCCCAAGGCCATCCCCGATGGCTGCCGTTTCCGTCCGAGGTGCCCCGTCGTCCAGTCCGGCGAAGCCGAACGCCTCGGCATCGTGGCGCGCTGCGAAGGTGAGGACCCGCCCCTGCTCACCATCGGCGACGCCCATGACGCCGCCTGCCACGCCGTCACCCCTTCTGGCGCCTGATCCGGATCCCACAACGGGGCGTCGGGTGGCGCTTCGGTTGGTCGGGGGCATGCTTCGGTTGACCGAGCCCTGCCCTACTGCAGGTGTCTCGGGATGACCTCGTGCCAGCGTTTCCTGGCCACGACGGTGTCGCCGTCGGTGACGTCGAGGTCGATCTCGACCTGGTACTCGTCGGCCGTCGAGCGCACCGAGAGGCGGGTCGAGGCGGAGACGGTGGCTTCGGGCCAGGTGATCTCGCAGCGGTAGGAGCCTTCGGCGCCGGCGTCGGCGGGGTCGACGGTGGACACATCGGTGGCGCCGGTGAAGGTGTCGACGATGCGGGCGCCGTGGCGGCCGGAGTAGCGGTAGCCATGTTCGTCCTTCGCCGTGCGCCGCCGGCCGAGGACGTCGTGTTCGATCCACCAGCGCACGGGGGGCTGCTCGACGTCGTCGTCAAGGGCGGGGCCGTGGTTGTCGCCCTTGGCCGGGGGGTCGGTGAAGCGGGGGTACGGGAGGTCAGGGCGCTCGGCGATGGGGAGGTCGAGCTGGATCGACGCCTGGTCGATCTCGATCACGCCCACCTCGGGTGCGGGCCAGGCGTTGGGCCAGTCCGAGCGGGAGACGGCCAGGCGGACCTGATGACCCGGCTCGAAGTGCCAAGTGGTGGCCTCGAGGTCGATGGTCAGGTCCATCCACTCGCCGAAGGGCACCTCGGACGGTTCGGTCGAGGACTCCCGATGGGCCAGGTTCAGGAAGCCCCGGGTGACCAGGTGGCTGGAGCCTTCGGGCAGCCCGTCGGCCAGCTTCACCGACAGGGTCACGACGGGCCGGTCGCACCGGACCCGCAGGTGGAGGCGGGGGTGGCCGAGCACGTCGATGGGCTGCGCGGGGGAGGGCCAGCGCAGCAGCAGGGAACGGGCCTCGTCGGCCACCTGGTCGGTGGGCTGGCCCCAGGGCAACGAGCCGGCGCAGGAGTTCCACGCCGACTCGCCCACGTCGTGGGCCTCGGGCAAGGCCAGTACGCCGGACCCGTCGACCCGGAACGAGGCGGTGGCGTGTTCCGGCGGGGGCCACGAGGGGAGGGCCCACCACTCGCCGGGGTGCTCGGCCAGGTCGGGCTCGGGCACCACGGCATCGCGCACGTACACCTGGATGGGTGGTGCTTCGTCGACGCCGTTGTCGTCGCCCCGGAGATGGCGGCCGAACCAGGCGATGAGCTCGGGCACCAGGTCGACGTGCGGGCCGGGCAGGGACGACGCCGTAGACATGTGGCTCCACGGCCCGGCCAGGAGGCGTTTGGGACACGTCAGGCGTTCGAACGTCCGGAAGGTGTTGTTGCGGTACCCGTCGGCCCAGCCCGCCACGATCATGGTGGCCGCCTTGATCCGTTCGTAGCCGGCGTCGGACCCGGGAGGTCGGTTGCCCTCCCGGAGCGAGCCCTTGCGCCAGTACGGCCCGTCCACCTGCTCGGTGAGCCAGCGCAGCACCCACGGCTCGGTCTGGTCGAGCCGCCGCCGCCACTCGTCCCGCCACCCCTCGCCGTAGACGGCAGGCACGGGGGGCAGGGCGTTGACGGCGATCATGTAGGTCGGGTAGTCGACGAGGTCGATGGCCCGGAGCTGGCCACCGACGAAGTGCACGTCGTCGGTGAAGCAGTCGTCGGTGGCGTAGATGGCGCAGATCGCCTTCAGCGCCGGGGGCCGTCGGGCAGCCAGCTGCAACGAGTTGAAGCCCGAGTACGACGTCCCGTACATGCCGACGGCGCCGGTCGACCAGGGCTGGTCGGCCAGCCAGGCGATGACCTCGGCCAGGTCCGACTGCTCCTCGGCCGGGTACTCGTCGGTGGCGATGCCCTCCGACGAGCCGGTCCCCCGCACGTCGACCCGGGCCACCGCGAAGCCGCCCTCGTCGGCCAGGCGCGCGTACTCGCCGAAGTACGACGAGGTCAGGTCGTCCTTCCGGTAGGGCAGGGCCTCGAGGATCACCGGCCACGGCCCGTCACCGTCCGGGAACACCAGGGACGTCGCCAAGCGGACCCCGTCGGCCATCTCCATCCAGATCTCGTCGTCACTCACGCCGAGCGATATCTAGCATCCCCTGGGTGGCTGACGGGTCGGGACTGCAGCGGGCACTGCCCCGGGCGGCCTATGTGGCCGACGCCGTCTGGGCCCGCGAGCGGGAGCGTCTCTTCGCTCACCAGTGGTTCACCGTCGCCCGCATCGAGGACGTTTCGGGTCCGGGGGACTATCTGGCCGTGGACGTGGCGGGGGAGTCCGTGCTGCTCGTCCGGGGCAAGGACGGCACCCTGCGCGGCTTCTACAACCTGTGCCGCCACCGGGGCTCGACGCTGGTGGACCCCGGCCCCGACGGGGCGCCATGCTCGGGCCATCTCGCCGGCGGCATCCAGTGCCCGTACCACGCGTGGACCTACGGCCTCGACGGCGAACTGCGCCGGGCCCCGTTCGTCGACGAGGTCGATCGCGAGGCGTTCGGCCTGCACCCCGTCGGCGTCGACACCTGGGGCGGCTGGGTGTTCGTCCACCTCACGCCCGACGCCGCCTCACCACTGGTCGACCAGCTCGGCCCGATCCCGGAGCGGGTGCAGCGCTATCCGTTGGCCGACCTGTGCCGCGGCGCCGAGGTCGTCTACGACGTGGCCGCCAACTGGAAGGTCATCGCCGAGAACTTCAACGAGTGCTACCACTGCGCACCGGTCCACCCGGAGCTGTGTGATCTGGTGCCTGCGTTCCGGGGTGGGCGGGACCTGGACTGGGAGGGTGGCGTCCCCCACCGCGACGGGGCGTGGACGTTCACCGAGACCGGGACGTCGGAACGGGCACCCTTTCCGGGCCTGGACGACGACGAGCGGGTCCGCCACAAGGGCGAGCTGATCTACCCCAACGTGCTGCTGTCACTGGCTGCCGAGCACGTCGCCGCCCTCGTCCTGACCCCGCTCGGGCCGAGTCGGACCCGGGTCCGCGCCGAGTTCCTCTTCGCCCCCGACGAGATGGTGCGGGCCGGGTTCGACCCGTCCGACGCCGTCACGTTCTGGGACCGCATCAACCGCCAGGACTGGCTGGCCTGCGAGCGGGTCCAGCGGGGCATGGGCTCACGGGCGTACACCCACGGATGGTTCGCGCCCATGGAGGACGACAGTGCCGACATCCGACGCTGGTACGGGCGAATCCTCCCTGAGGAGCCACCCGATGTGTGAGCAGGTCGTTGGCACGACCGCACCCAGGGCCCGGGCTGCGGGCTGCGTGGGGTCGAGTCCGGCCCATCGCACCGGGGTGGCGGGGTGACGGACACGGAGGTCGATGTCGTCGTCATCGGCCTGGGGGCGCTGGGCAGTGCCGCGGCGTGGGCCTGTGCCCGCCGGGGCGCCCGGGTGGTGGGCCTCGAGCAGTTCGAACTGGGCCATGAGCGGGGCGCCAGCCAGGACCACTCCCGCATCATCCGGCTGAGCTACCACACGCCGGGCTACGTCCGGCTGGCCAAAGCGGCATACCCGGCCTGGGACCTTCTGGCTGAGGACACCGGCGAAGTGGTGGTCGAGCGCACCGGCGGCCTCGACCTGTTCCCCACCGGCGCCGCGATCGGCCCGGAGGACTACACGGCGTCGATGGACGTCGAAGGCGTGCCCTATGAGGTACTCACCGGCGCCGAGGTCCGGGAGCGCTGGCCGGTCTGGTCCGGCCTGGCCGACGACGTGACCGCCCTGTTCCAGGCCGAGACCGGGTTCGTGGCGGCCAGCCGGGCGGTGGCCGCGCTGCAGCGGGGAGCCACAGGGCATGGTGCCGACCTACGGGACGGGTCGCCCGTCAATGACCTGCGGGTGGAGGACGGGACCGTCGTGGTCACGTCACCGACCGGGACGGTCCGGGCCGCTCACGCCGTGGTCGCCGCCGACGCCTGGACCAACCGCGTCCTGGCCCCGCTGGGCCGCGAGCTGCCGTTGACGGTCCTGCAGGAGCAGGTCACGTGGTACGAGGTCGACGACGCCGCCCGCTTCACTGCGGAGCACTACCCGGTGTGGATCTGGATGGACGACCCTTCCTGGTATGGCTTCCCGGCCATGGACGGGGCTGTCAAGGCGGCCCAGGACTGTGGCGGCTCACCGGTGGACCCCGACACCCGGACCTTCGACCCGGACCCGGCCAACGAGGCTGCCCTCGCGCGGGTTCCTCCAGAGACCACCTCGCAGGTGTCGGTGGCGTGCGGTCGTCCAAGACCTGCCTCTACACCCTCACCCCGGACCGCGATTTCGTCCTCGACCGTTTGCCCGAGGCCCCTGAGGTCCTGGTCGCCCTCGGCGCGGCCCACGGCTTCAAGTTCGCGGCCTGGTTCGGGCTGACGCTCGCCGAGTTGGCCCTCGACGGGTCGGCGAGCGCGGACGTGTCGCCCTTCCGGGTCGATCGCCCGGCCCTCACCGATCCCGCTACCGAGTCCAGCTGGCTGGTGTGATCCGGTGGCCCTGGGGTGGCCTGCGCGACCTCGAGGGCGATCGGGCGGCCGGGCGGGGCAACCGGCTGGCGGCCTGATCAGCCGATGCGGGCCAGGGCCCGCTCGAAGAGACCGATGGTCATGGCGTGCAGCAGGTCACCCGTGGCCTGCGGGGCCTTTCCGGCGAAGGCGCGGGCGTGGGTGCCCTCCAGGATGATGCCGAGCTTGTAGCAGGCCAGGACGGCGAACCAGTCGACCGTGCCCAGGTCACGGTCGCTGTGGGCGCCGTAGTGCTCGACCAGTTCGCTCGGACTCGGGAAGCCGCCCGCGGCCACCTGTGCGGGCGGGCCGGGTGCGTCGGGGTCGGGCCAGGTGGAGAGCAGCCAGCCCAGGTCGATGAGGGGGTCGCCGATGGTGGTCAGCTCCCAGTCCACGACCGCAGCCAGCTCCGGGCCGTCATGGCGGAACAGCACGTTGGCCAGGTGGAAGTCCCCGTGGATGATCCCCGGTCGGAAGGTCGCGGGCCGGTGCTCGTCGAGCCAGGCCGCCACGTCATCCACGCCGGGGATGACGGGACCGGGGTAGCCCTCCATGGCCGAGTAGGACTCGAGCTGGCTCCGCCAGCGCCCGACCTGGCGCTCCAGGTAGCCCTCGGGCTGGCCCAGGTCGGCCAGCCCGAGGGCCTCGTGGTCGAGGCCGCCGAGGGCGGCGATGGCCTCGACCATGGCCAGACCCATCCGGTGGCGGACGGCGGGATCGCCGGCGTGCAGCGCCGGGAGGCCGGTCGTCGGGTTGAAGCCGTCGACGAACTCGGTCAGGTAGAAGGCGGCGCCGATCTCGTCGGTGGTGGGGCAGGCGGCGATGACCTCGGGGTGCGGGACCGGGCTCGCCGGTCAGGGCGGTCAGGACCCGGGCCTCGCGGCGCATGGTCTCGTCGCTGTTGTCCCGCTTGTGCTCAGGAGGACGGCGCAGAGACGTAGGTGCGCCCCGCCCGCTCGAAGCGCAGGAGGATGTTCTGGGTCCCGCCGCCCAGCAGATCGGCTCGCTCGATGGGACCGGACCCGAGCCCTCGGTCGTCCATCCAGGCCGCCAGCGCCGTCAGGTCAACGGGCGGGTCCATCGCGGCCATGATGGTCGCTCATGCTGCGTCTCGACGCCGACGGCCTGACCGTCGGCCCTCCATGCGTCCGGTGCCCTCGACCCCTCGGCCCTTGTCATCGCCGTGGACCAGCGGGCGGTGGGAACGGGCCAGATGGGCGACTGCCTCCGGTTGGCTCTCACCTATGACCGGGAGGTCGACGCCCCGGCGTCGATCGTGGCCAAGCTGCCCTCGTCCAACGAGACCAGCCGGGCGACGGGCATGGCCATGCGCACCTACGAGGTCGAGGTCCGCTTCTACCAGCAGTTGGCGGCGGACCTGCCCGTGCGCTCGCCCCGCTGCCACCACGCCGAGATCGACCTCGGCTCCGGGGACTTCGTGCTCCTCCTCGAGGACCTGGCCCCGGCCGAGCAGGGCGACCAGGTAGCGGGGTGCACCGTGGAGGAGGCCCGCCTGGTGCTCGCCGAGGCCGCCCGCCTGCACGCTCCCCGCTGGGGCGACCCGACCCTCGACCGCCTGGACTGGGCGGTGCGCTGGTCCCAGGAGTCCCAGGACGCGATGCACGCCTTGCTCACCGTGCTCTGGCCCAACTTCGTGGAGCGCTACGGCGACGACCTCGACGACGACGTGGTCGCCATGGGCGGCCGGTTCATCGCCGGGTTGGGCGCCTACTACGCGCACCGCCCCGAGCCCCACACCGTGATCCACAACGACTTCCGGCTCGACAACCTGCTGTTCGGCACGCCCGAGGGGGGCCCGCCGGTCGCGGTGGTCGACTGGCAGACGGTCGGGGTCGGCCCGGCCCTGGGTGACGTCAGCTACTTCCTGGGGGCGGGCCTGGGGGTCGGGGACCGGCGGGCCCACGAGGAGGACCTGGTCCGCGGGTACCACGAGGCGCTGCTTGCCTCGGGCGTCGAGGGCTACGCCTGGGACCGGTGCTGGGCCGACTACCGGGCCTTCGCCTTCTCCGGGTTCCACATGGCCGTCCTGGCCTCGATGATCGTGGAGCGCACTGATCGTGGCGACGCCATGTTCCTGGCCATGGCCGGCCGCCATGGCCGCCAGATCCTCGACCTGGGGGCCGAGGAGTTCCTGGCGTGAGTGGCGTCGGTCGGGCTCAGGTGGGTCGGGAGCGTGTCCACCAATGCGCGACGACGCCGAGGGCGATGAGCCCGACGCCGATGGTGGCCCAGGAGAGGGTGGGCATGCCGGTGCGGGGGAGCCAGGGCACAGGCGGGTCGTCGTCGGGGGTGGGCTCTTCGACCCTGGGCGGGAGCGGGTGGTCCTCGACATGGTCGCGATCGTCGTCGGTGTTGTCCTCGGGGTTGGGGTCCTCGGGGTGCGGGGCCGAGGCGACGTTGTCGACCACCGTCCCGGCCTCGACGTCCGAGACCACCCGGGCGACGACGGTCAACCGTCGGGCCTCGCCCGCGGCCAGGTCGAAGGCGGGCCAGGTGACGGTGCCGGGCTCGGCGTAGGCCGCCCCCTCGGAGCCGCTGCACGTACTCCAGCTCGTGCGGCAGCTCGTCGGACACCACCACCCCGTGGGCATCCCCCGGGCCGGTGTTGGTGACGTCCACGGCGTAGGTGAGCTCGTCGCCGGGGGCGACCACGGTCAGGCCGTCGTCCTTCGCCACGACCAGGTCCGGGTGGTCGACGGCCACCACCGCGGTGTCCCGGTCGTTGTCCGAGTTCGGGTCACCCGGATGCCGGACCACGGCGGTGTTGTCCAGGTCGCCGTCGTCCCCGGTCACCCGGCGCACGTCGGCGTCGGCCCGGGCCGTCACCGTCAGGTCCCGGTGCTCGCCCACCGCAAGGTCCATGGCGGGCCAGCGCACCGTGCCGTCCGCGGTGATGCGCCCACCGCCCTCGGCGCTCAGGAAGGTCAGGCCGGCGGGCAACGGGTCGGCCACCGAGTCCACCCCGATGGCGTCACTGGGGCCGTGGTTGGTCGCCCGGACCGTGTAGGTGAGCTCGTCACCTGGCCCGGCGACGGTGACGTCGACGGACTTGTCGACGCTGATGTCGGCGCACTGGCGGACCTCCAACGGCGTGGGGTCGGGGTACGAGGGGGTGCCGGGGTATTCGGAGAGGACCTCGACGCCGAAGTCGCCCGCGAGGTCCGTGAGGCGGGCCTGGTTCAGTACGGTGCCAGCCGGCAGGGTCGCCGGGAGGGCGACGTCGACCCGGATCGTGCCGCCGCCGCCGTGGGGCACGTCGACGTTCTCGATGACGAGGCGGTCGGTGCCGCCGTAAGGCAACTCGTCACCGCCGAACGGGTTGACGAGGGTGCCGGCCACGAACGTGCGGCCGTCGTCGGGGAGCTGGTCCTCGAAGTCCACGTCGACCGCCGCCGCTTCGGTCCTCCCGGCGGGCGGCGACGAGTGGTCGGGCCACTCGATCGCCTCGCTGGTGATCTCGTAGCGGTAGGTCACGGTCGTCCCCGCACAGGCCACGCCGGGCGCCACGGTCTTCTCCATGCCCAGGGTGAACGGGCACGAGGCCCCGTCGGAGTTGGTCACCGCCCGGCCGTCGGCCACCACGACCGGGGTGTCGGCGGTGGGGTCGTCGATCCGGTAGAGCGTGTCCTGGGTGCCGGTGGTCCCGCCTGACCCGTAGAGCCACATGCGCCCGAATGCGTCGAAGAAGGACGATCCGGCATTGGCGGGCGTGGCGAAGGTCGGGCCGACCGCGGTGGCGGCGCCGGTGACGGGATCGATGCGCACGATCCGGCCCCGGATGAAGCTGTGGGCGTAGAGCTCACCGTCCACCGGGTCGAGGGCCACGTCCTGCAGGTCATTGTTGCCCACCGACGCGTGGGAGAACGTGCGCACCACCTCGGGAGGCTGGGTGCTGACGTCGATCTCGGCCCAGGTGCCCGGAACCGTCCCCCGGGGCGTGGCCGCCGGGGCGTTGTCACCCAGTACCAGGTAGTGACCGTTGGCCAGGAAGGTGCCGACGTAGGTCAGCTCCCAGGAGGCGGGGGCGCCGGCGGCCGGGCCGAGGGGCCGCTCGGCCCCTCCGGCGGACACCCGCACGATGCCGTGCGGCGCGTCACGGTCGATCCCGTACAGGTAGCCGTCCTCGGGGTTGTGGCCGAGCGCGTTGGCCACCAGGCCCCCGTCGCCGATCGGCGTGAGTGCACCGGTGGCCTGGTCGACGCGGGTGAGGGTCATGTCGTCGGGCGCGCCGGTCGTGACGTAGAGCCCGCCGTCGCAGGCCAGCGGGGCCTGACCGCCGGCAGGCTCGGTGGCGGCGACGGCGATGGCCACCACCGTGATCAGCACGACGGCCAAGCCGAGCAGTCGCCGGCGGGTGAGGGAGGGATGCGCCCAGGGGGCGGACATGGCGGTGACCTCGACAAGAGAAGATATAGAAACTACATGAAATCATCTGTATGACAAAGACTGTTGTCAAGGAAAAGTACGGAAATACTCAGAAGTACTTCCTCAGCTCAGCTTGGCGGCGCGGGTGGCCTACGGTCCGGGCATGGACGGACGACTCCTCGAGGGCCGGGTCACGGTGGTCACCGGTGGGGCCGGGGGCATCGGGCGGGCGACCAGTGCGCTGCTGGGCGCCGAAGGAGCCACGGTGCACGTAGTCGACGTCGACGCCGAGCGGACCGAGGAGACGGTGGCCGCCGTCGACGGAGCGGTGGGCCACGTCCTCGACGTGACCGATCCGGCGGCGGTCGCGGGGCTGGCGGCGGCGGTGGGCCGGGCCGACGTGCTGGTGAACAACGTGGGCCACTGGGTCCGGGTCATGGACTTCCTCGAGTCCACCCCGGAGCACTGGGATGCCCTGCACCAGGTCAACTTCCTGCACGTGCTGCGGGTGACCCGGGCCTTCCTGCCCGCGATGGTCGAGGCCGGCTCGGGATCGATCGTGAACGTCTCCTCGATCGAGGGGGTCCGGGGCTACCCGCCCGACCCCGTCTACGGCGCGTACAAGGCCGCGGTGAACCACTTCACGCGGTCACTGGCCGTCCAGGTGGGGGACCGAGGCGTGCGGGTCAATGCCATCGCGCCGGACGTGACCGACTCGCTGCAGGTGCCCTACGAGCGGATGGTGCCCGAGGACCAGCGCCACTTGTGGCCCCGCTGGGTGCCGGTGGGCCGCATGGGCGTGCCCGAGGACCAGGCCCGCATCGTGCTCTTCCTGGCCTCGGACCAGTCGGCGTTCCTGACCGGCCAGGTCCTCAACACCGCGGGCGGCACCGAAGCGGCCGGTGGCTGGTTCCGCACCGACCGGGGCCGCGGTGGCTGGACCAACCGCCCCGTCGACCCGTGACTACGAGGGGGCGATCTCGACGGGTACGCCGTTGAGGACGGCGTTGCCGGACAGGGGATCCAGCTCGGCGCCGTCGGTGAGCAGGTTGACGTTGACCCCGGGCCGCTTGCCGGCCACGGACATCTCGACGCCAGGCAGGTCGTGGCCCCAGCCGTGGGGGAGCGACACCACCCCGGGGCGGATGGCGTCGGTCACCTCGACCGGCGCGTCCAGAGTGCCGACCCGGCTGGTGACCCGGGCACTGGCTCCGTCGGCGAGGCCGAGGCGGTCGGCGTCGGTGGGGTGGACCTGCAGGGTGCAGCGGTCCTTGCCCTTCACCAGTACGTCGACGTTGTGCATCCAGGAGTTGTTGGAGCGCACGTGGCGGCGCCCGATGAGCACCATCGTCCCGTTCACCGGGACCTCGAGGCTGGCGGCCAGGCGGTCGAGGTCGGCCCGGATCGGGTCACTCAGCAGCTCGACCCGGCCCGACCTGGTCTTGAGCACCCCGGGGAGACGGGGTTCCAGGGCGCCGAGGTCGATGCCGTGCGGGTTGTCCTGGAGCCGGGCCAGGCTGAGGCCATCGGGGTCGGTGCCGAAGCCGTCCCCGTAGGGCCCGGCCCGCAGCATCAGGTCGAGCAGGCGCTCCTCAGGCGCGTGGTGGGCCACTGCGGTCCGGATCTCGTCGGGGTCCCGGTCCGCGATCGGCGAATCCGGCGCGGTCTGCAGCGACGACAGCAGCCCGTCGAAGAGCAGGTCGTCCACGACTGCGGGGTCGGCCGCCGCCCCCTGGCCGGCCGCGATGAGTGCCAGGCGGGCCAGGATCTCGTGCTCGGGGACGACGTCGGGGTCGGGCAGCGTCGGCGGGGAGTAGTTGGCCACGTTGCGTACGGCGAGGCCGTAGAAGGCCAGGTCGTAATGGCCCCGGGTGAGGGCGGACGGCGGCGGCAGGATCACGTCCGCGTGCCGGGAGGTCTCGTTGATGTACGGGTCGACGGCGACATGGAAGTCGAGGTCGGCGATGGCGGCATCGAGGCGCCCCCCGTCCGGGGTCGACAGCACCGGGTTGCCCGCCACCGTGACGAGGGCGCGGACCTGGTCTTCGCCGGGGGTCGTCATCTCGTCCGCGAGCGAGGCCACGGGGATCTCGCCCCGCACCTCGGGGAACTCCCGGACCCGGCTGTTCCATCGGCCGGTGCTGAAGCCGCGGCCCCCGCCCTCGCTTCCGCGGCGACGGGAGTGGGCGGCCAACGGGAACATCGCGCCGCCGGGGCGGTCGAGGTTCCCGGTGACGAGGTTCAGGGCGTCGACGGCCCAGGCGGCGAGGGTCCCGAACGACACCGTGTGGGTGCCGATCCGGCCGTAGGCCACGGCCGTCGGCGCGCCGGCGAACTCCCGGGCCAGGCGGCAGATGTCGTCGGCCTCCAGGCCGGTGATTGCAGCGACGGCCTCGGGGGTGAACGGCGCGACGGCGGCCGGGAGGTCCTCGAGGTCGTCGGTGTGGGTGCCGGCGACGCCGGCGTCACCGAGGCCCTCCTCCAGGACGACATGGACCATGGCGAGCAGCAGGTGGGCGTCGCCGCCCGGGCGGATGGCCACGTGCTCGTCAGCCTCCTCTGCGGTGCGGGTGCGACGGGGGTCCACCACCACGACCCGGCCGCCCCGAGCCTGGATGGCCTTGACCCGCCCGGGGAAGTCCGGTGCCGTACAGAGGCTGCCGTTGGACTCCCACGGGTTGGCTCCCAGCATCAGGAGGAAGTCCGTGCGGTCCAGGTCGGGGACGGGCATGGCGCCCGGGTCCCCGAAAAGCAGCCCGGAGGACACGTGCTTGGGCATCTGGTCGACGGTGCTGGCCGAGCAGAGGTTCCGGGTGCCCATGGACTGGATGAGGGGGCGCAGGTAGAGCGCACCGCTCATGTGGTGCACCGACGGGTTCCCGAGGTAGAGGGCGACGGCGTTCCGGCCATGGGCGTCCCAGACCCGCGCGAGGCCCTCCTCCACGGCCGCGAAGGCCTCGTCCCAGGTCACCTCGCGCCAGCCGTCGCCGTTCTTCACGACCGGCGCCGGCAACCAGTCCGGGTCCTCGTGCAGCTGCTTGAGCGTGGAGCCCTTCGGGCAGATGAAGCCGTGGCTGAACACGTCGTCCCGGTCGCCCCGGATGCGCTTGACCCGGTCGCCCTCGAGGGTGATCTCCAGGCCACAGGTGGCCTCGCAGAGCGGGCAGGTCCGGAACGCGACTCGCTGGTCCCCCGTGTCGGTCATGCCGGCATTCTCGCGCCGATCGCGTCGTGACGGGCCATGCCTCTCGTCGCCGCCGGCGCGGCTCCTGCTGCCTATGCCGCGTCAGTACCGTTCTCCAGCGATGAGTGATCCCGAGGAGCGCTGGGCGGGCGACGTGGTGCTCGCCGACGGCGGCGTGGTCCACCTCCGGCCGATCCGGCCCGAGGACGCCGACGCCGTGGTTGCCTTCCACCAGCGCCAGTCCCCCGAGAGCCTCTACTACCGCTACTTCTCGCCCAAGCCCACGCTGACCGCGGACGAGGTCGAGCACCTGACCTCGGTGGACCACGTGCACAACGTGGCCTTCGTCGCCTTCGACGGCGACCAGCTCATCGGCATCGGCCGCTACGACCAACTCCGGGGCGGCAACGAGGCGGAGGTGGCGTTCCAGGCCGACGAGGGTCATCGGGGTCGTGGCCTGGCCACGGTCTTCCTGGAGTACCTCATCGCGGCCGCCCGCGACGCGGGGCTGGATGGCCTCGTCGCCCAGGTCCTACCTGACAACCGCCGCATGCTGAAGGTGTTCGAGCGGGCCGGCTTCGACGCCCATCGGCAGTTCGCGGACGGCGTCATCGAAGTGGAGCTCGGCCTGGCGCCCACCGACGAGGCCCGGGCGGCCATCGAGGGCCGTGAGCAGCGGGCTGAAGCCCGATCGGTGGCCGCCATCCTGGCGCCGTCGGCCGTGGCGGTGATCGCGGGCGAAGGTCCGGTCGGCGAGCCGGCCCGCGCCGCGTTCGCCCAGCTCCTGGCCCATGACTTCGCCGGCCCGGTGATCCGCGTGGGGGTCCCGGCCGCGTGGGACACCCCGGCCCGGGCCCGCATCGAGGACGTGCCGGAGGCGGTCGACCTGGCCGTGGTCGCCGTCGCCGCGGAGGACCTCCTGGGCACCCTCACCGCTTGCGGAGACAAGGGCGTGCGGGGTGCCGTGCTCCTGACCCCGACGGCTGAGGCCCCTGCCGACCTGGTGGCCACGGCCCGGCGGTTCGGCATGCGCCTGATCGGCCCCGGCGCCCTGGGCGCCCTCAACACGGCATCCGTCGTCCGCCTGCACGCCTCGCCGCTGGTAGCGCGCCGTGGCGCCGGGCCCGATCGGCTTCCTCAGCCAGTCGGGCTCGCTGGCCACGGCACTCCTGCAGCGGGCGGGCATCTTCGGCCTGGGGTTCTCGAGCGTGGTCTCGGTGGGCGACAAGGCCGATCTCTCCGCCAACGACCTCCTGCAGTACTGGGAGCATGACGAGGCCACGCGGGTCATCGCCCTCTACCTGCAGTCCTTCGGCAACCCGCGGAAGTTCAGCCGCATCGCCCGACGGGTGTCGCGGGTCAAGCCGATCGTGGCGGTGAAGAGCGGGCGGGCCCCGGTCGACCAGAGCAGCGAGGAGTGGCCCGACGACATGCTCGACGCCCTCATGCGCCAGACCGGCGTGATCCGGGTGGACACGACCGAGGAGCTCCTCGACGTGGCCCGCGTCCTGGCCACCCAGCCGGTCCCCGCCGGTCGCCGCGTGGCGGTCGTGGCCAACCGGCGCGGGCCGGCGATGGTGGCCGCCGACGCCTGCGCGGGCGGGGGCCTCCAGGTCGACGACACCGTGGTGCTCGAGGGCGACGCCGGGGCCGATGCGTGGTCCGAGGCGGTCGGCGGCGCGCTCCGCGACGGGGCCGACGCCGCGCTGGTGGTGTGGTCCGAGCCTGCGGGGGCGCTGTCGGGCCCGGTGCTCAAGGCCGTCGGTGCGGCCGCCGGTGGCGCCGGGAAGCCGGTCGTGGCCACGACCGTGGGCCGGGAGCCATCGGTCGGGGTCGTGCCCACGTTCGCGTTCCCCGAACGGGCCGCCCGCAGCCTGGGTCGCGTGGCGGCCTACGGCGCCTGGCTGGGTCGGCCCTCCGGCGTCGTGCCGCCGTTCGACGACATCGACGTGGATGTCGCCCGGGCCTTGGTCGACGGCGTGCTGGCCGACGCCCCATCGGGTCGGTTCCTCGGCATCGAGGAGGTCGTCTTGCTGCTCGACGCCTTCGGCCTGCGATCGCCCGGTGGGCGGGTGGTCGACGACGTCGAGTCGGCGGTCCTCGCGGCCGTGGAGCAGGACGGCCCGGTGGCCCTGAAGGCCCTGGGTGTCGAGCGCCTCGGCAAGGTCGAGGCCCAGGGCCTGGCCCTCGACCTCAACGACGCAGAGGAGGTCCGGGCCGCCTACGAGCGGATGGCCGACGCACCTCGGCGACCGCATGCATCCCGCCCTGGTCCAGGCCATGGTGCGCCCCGGGGGCCGATGTCCTGGTCGACCTCCACCAGCACCCACGGTGGGGTTCGACGGTCAGCCTCGGGATCGGCGGTGCCGTGGCCCTGGCTCTCGACGACCGGGTGCAGCGCGTCGTCCCGCTGACCGACCTCGACGCCGGTCGCCTCGTGGATGCCTCCCCGGTCCGGCGGCTGCTCGAGGACGGTGGCCCGACGGCCGATCGAGCCCAGCTCGAGGATCTGGTCCTGCGGGTCTCGGCGCTGGCGGACCTCCTTCCCGAGGTGGCCATGCTGCGCCTCAACCCGGTGATCGTCGGCGCCGAGGTGGCCTGGATCACCGGCGCCTGGGCGAAGGTGCGACCCTGGACGCCCGGGCCCGACCCCGGCCTGAGGAGGCTGTGATGCAGGCAGTGGTACTGACGAGCTACGGCGGTCCGGAGGTCCTGACCCTCCGCGAGGTGCCCGACCCGACGCCGGGGCCCGAGGAGGTCCTGGTCGCGGTCACCGGGACCGCGGTGAACCGGGCCGACGTGCTGCAGCGCATGGGCCTCTACCCCGGTCCGCCGGGGGAGCACGAGATCCCGGGCCTGGAGTTCGCCGGGCGGGTGGCCGGCGTCGGGGCGCGCGTCACGGGCTGGTCCGAGGGTGACGAGGTCATGGGCATCGTCGGTGGCGGCGCCTACGCCGAGCGCCTCTGCGTCCACGAGCGCCAGGTGCTCCCGGTGCCACCCGAGTTGGGCCTGGCCGACGCCTCCGCGGTTCCCGAGGTCTTCCTCACCGCCTACGACGCCCTCGTGGTCCAGGGCGGCCTCACCTCGGGTCGTACCGCGCTGGTCCACGCCGGCGCGTCGGGCGTGGGCACGGCGGCCATCCAACTGGCCCGGGCCATCGGTGCCCGCATCGTGGTGACGACCTCGACGACCAAGGTCGCCGCCTGCGAGGCGCTGGGCGCAGATCTGGTGGTCGACTACACGCGGGACGACTTCGTCGACGCCGTGGCCGGGTTCACCGGTGGCGAGGGGGTCGACGTCGTCCTCGACGTGATCGGCGGCGACTACGTCGACCGGAACCTGCGCTGCACCCGCCCCACCGGTCGCATCATCCAGGTCGGCCTGATGGGCGCCGGCGTGGCCGAGGTGTCGGTCGGGATGCTGCTGTCGAAGCGCATCCAGCTCATCGGCACCGTGTTGCGGGCCCGACCCCTCGAGGAGAAGATCGTCGCCACCCAACGCTTCCGGGCCGAGGTCCTGCCCCGCTTCGTCGACGGCAGCCTGCGGGCCGTGGTCGACTCCCGCTACGCCCTCGCCGAGGTGGCCGAGGCCCACCGGCGCATGGAGGCCAACGCCAACACCGGCAAGCTGCTACTGGACGTCAACCTCTAGCCGTCCGGGACGCGGCGGAGGCGTCAGCCGGAGCCGCTCCGGCCCTACCGCTGGTGGAGGGGGACGAACTCCCGCTCGGGGGTCCCCACGTAGACCTGGCGGGGGCGGGCGATGCGCTGGTTCTGCTGGAGCATCTCCTGCCAGTGGGCCAGCCAGCCCGACACCCGGGGGATGGCGAAGAGCACCGGGAACATCTCCTGGGGGAAGCCCATGGCCTGGTAGATCAGGCCGGAGTAGAAGTCCACGTTCGGGTAGAGCTTGCGGCTGACGAAGTACTCGTCCTGGAGGGCGACCTCCTCCAGCTTGAGGGCGATGTCCAGCAGCGGGTTCTGACCCGTGACCCGGAAGACCTCGTCGGCGGTGCGCTTGATGATCGTGGCCCGGGGGTCGTAGTTCTTGTAGACCCGGTGGCCGAAGCCCTGGAGCCGGGTCTCGCCCGCCTTCACCTTGGCGATGAAGGGATCGACGTTGTCGTAGCTGCCGATCTCCTCGAGCATCTTGATGACCGCCTCGTTGGCGCCGCCGTGGCGGGGGCCGTAGAGCGCCGACGCCGCGGCCGAGGTGGCGATGTAGGGATCGGCGTGGGCACTGCCGACCACCCGCATGGCGGTGGTCGAACAGTTCTGCTCGTGGTCGGCGTGGAGGATGAACAGCACGTCGAGGGCCCGGGACAGCACGGGGTCGGGCTGGTAGCGGGGCTCGGCGATCTTCCACATCATCGACTGGAAGTTCTCGGTGAAGCTGAGGGAGTTGTCCGGGTAGACGAAGGGCATGCCCTGGCTGAAGCGGTAGGCCCCGGCGGCCAGCGTCGGCATCTTGGCGATCAGCCGGGTGATCTGCTCCAGCCGGTTGGCCGGGTCGTCGATGGCCTTGGCGTCCGGGTAGAAGGTCGACAGGCCGGCGACGGTGGCCACCAGGATCCCCATCGGGTGGGCGTCGTGGTGGAAGCCCTCGAGGAAGCGCTTGCGGATGTTCTCGTGGATGAAGGTGTGCGTGGTGATCTCGTGGATCCAGCCGTCGAGCTGCTCCCGGTTCGGCAGCTCGCCGTGGATCAGCAGGTAGGACACCTCGAGGTAGGTGGCCCGCTCGGCCAGTTGCTCGATCGGGTAGCCGCGGTAGCGCAGGATCCCGGCCTCGCCGTCCAGCTCGCAGATGGCGCTCTCGGTGGCCGCCGTCGTGGAGAAGGCGGGGTCCAGGAACCACACGTTGGGCAGGAGCTTCGACCAGGCCGAGGCGTCGACGCCGCCGTTGGTGATCGGGACCTCGATCGTCTCCCCCGTGCGGTTGTCGGTGATCGTCACGGACTCGGGCATGGTCCCGAGGTTACGTGGTCACCGCCCTGCTCAGGTAGAGGTGAGCGGGTGCAGGCCGGGCCGCTCGGCGACGCCGGCGGCCACGACCTCCATCAGCAGGTCGCGCACGGCGGCGGCGGGAGAGGACAGCAGGCCCCGACGGCGGTGGGCCAGGCCGACCGAGCGGGGCTGCAGGCCGTCCACGGCGATGACCCGCCACGGGCTCGTTGGCGCCCTCGGGCACCGGGGGGATGGCCGAGGCGGGCAGGATCGCCGCGCCGAAGCCGGCGATGACCAGGGAGGCCAGCAGGCGCATGCCGTCGACCTCGGCCCGGGCCCGGAGGCGGACGCCGATCGCCGCGGACTGGACGTCGAGCTCGTCGCGGAAGGCCGTGCCGACCGGCTCGAGCAAGTAGGTCGTGGCCGGCCAGCTCGGCCAGGGCGACCGTGGGGAGGCGCCCAGCGGGTGGTCCGGGGGCACGAGCAGGATGCGGTCCTCGTCGAAGAGGGGCTCGGCTTGGCTCTCGAGGCTCTCGGCGGGCAGGTTGACGATGGCCAGGTCGAGGTCGCCACGGTCGACCCGCGGCAGCAGCGAGGTGGTCGTGGCGTCGACCAGCACCATCTTGACCTCGGGGTAGTGCTCCTCGAGGGCCTCGAAGAGCAGCGGGGCCAGCCACCGGGCCGTGGTGCCGATCATCCCGAGTCGGGCGGTGCCCGCCACCCGGGCGCCGAGCGAGGCCACGTCGGAGGACACCGCCTCCAGCTCGGCCCGGATGCGGATGGCCCGGGTCAGCACGGCCTCGCCCTCCTTGGTCGGTTTGCCGGTGGCCCGGTCGATCAGGGTGGCGCCGAGCTCCTTCTCGAGGCGGGCCACGTGGGTGGAGACGTTGGACTGCACGGTGTGCAGGGCCCGGGCGGCGGCGGAGAACCCGCCGTGTTCGGCCACGGCCAGGAGGGCGTTGAGCTGTCGGAGATCCATCTTGAGAAGTGATGTTACCCATCTGTAACAACTGCTTGACCGATCATGTGAATGAGTGCACAATGCGCCTACAAGCCAAGCCGAGGAACCGACCTTCCCCCAGGTCGACTCGGCCCAGTCCCGAGGGTCGGTCCCCCCCATAGCCCTCGGGACGCAGTAGTGAGGAGATCGGCTCTTCCCCCCGGAGCCGATCTCTTCGCGTTTTCGCTGGCGCCTCTCGGCGCCGCCCCTGACAGGGACGAGGGTCCCCGGTGGCTGGAGGCGCTCGGCCTGAAGAGTGGCGGCCGGCCCTCCCGGAGACGTCGACGATCGCCGGAGCCCGCCGGATCTCCCCGTCGAACGGCCGGCCGGCCGTGGTCAGGGCGGGGCGTGGGCAGTAGCTTCGCCCCCCATGGCCGGTGCGGCGTTCTTCGATCTGGACCGGACGTTGCTGATCGGGGCCTCGGGGCCGGTCATCTCCACCGCCCTGCGGGATGCCGGGGTCATCACGGCGCCGAAGATCCCGGGTGAGGGGCTGCTGTTCAAGGTCTTCGACGTCATCGGCGAGACCATCCCCGCGATGCTGCTCACCCGCCAGGCGGCCAAGCTGGCCAAGGGCTGGGACCAGGCCACGGTGCAGGCGGCCGCCACGGAGGCCGCGGCCGAGCTGATCGACCGGGTCCTGCCCTACGCCCGCCTGCTGATCGCCCAGCACCGGGCCGAGGGTCGGCCGGTGGTGATGGCCACGACCACGCCGGTCGACCTGGTCACGCCGCTGGCGGAGCTCCTGGAGCTCGACGACGTGATCGCCACCCGGTACGGCCTCGACGACGCCGGCGGCTACGACGGCACCATCGACGGCGAGTTCGTCTGGGGGCCCGGCAAGCTCGCCGCCGTTCGGGCCTGGGCCGAGCCCCGGGGCATCCGGCTGCGGGACTCCTACGCCTACTCCGACAGCTTCTACGACATCCCGCTCCTCGTCCGCGGTCGGCAGCCCGACCGCAGTCAACCCGGACATCCGGCTGGCCGGGGTCGCCGCCGTCCGCCGCTGGCCCGTCCTGCACCTCGACGTGCCGCCCGGCGTGCCCAAGCTGGGCGGCCTCGAGCCCCAGCAGGTGCTGCAGGCCTTCGCCCGCCCCGAGCTGTTCCCGTTCGCCCGCTTCCACATCGAGGGTGTCGAGCACATCCCGTCGACGGGTGGGGGCCTGATCTGCGGCAACCACCGCAGCTACTTCGACCCGCTGGTCATGGGCATGACCCTCTCCAAGAAGGGTCGCCCGGTGCGGTTCCTGGGCAAGAAGGAGGTCTTCGACGCCCCGGTCATCGGCAACATCGCCAAGGCGATGGGCGGGATCCGCGTGGACCGGGGGACCGGCTCGGACGAGCCGCTGGAGGCCGCCGCTGCGGCGCTGTCCGCCGGCCAGCTCGTGGCGCTCATGCCCCAGGGCACCATCCCCCGGGGTCCCGCGTTCTTCGATCCGGCGCTGAAGGGCCGCTGGGGTGCGGCCCGCCTCGCCGCCCAGACCCGGGTCCCGGTCATCCCCGTCGGCCTGTGGGGCACCGAGAAGGTGTGGCCCCGCAACGCCCGCCTGCCGGATGTGCTGAACATCACCGACCCGCCGGACATCACGGTCACGGTCGGCCCTCCGGTCGAGCTGTCCTACGAGGACGCCGACCGCGACACGGCGGCGATCATGGCCGCCATCGTCGAGCTCCTGCCCCCCGAGGGCCGCGAGCACCACGAGCCCACGGGCGAGGAGCTGGCCCGGACCTACCCGTCCGGTTGGACCGGCGACCCGGACGCCGAAGTGGAGCGCCGCCCTGGCACCGACTGAGCGGGATCAGCCCTCGGCCCGCGGTCTCAAGCGGCCGCGGGATCGGCGGGTTCGACGCGCCGCCAGTGGAAGAGGTAGAGCGCGATGTCGGGCCGAGAACCTACTCACACACCAGTGCGGCCGCCGTCGGATCACCGCAGCCGGTCTCAGGCGCCGGCGACGCGCCGGCGGATGAGGTTGAGAGCGCTGCCGGCCTTGAACCAGTCGATCTGCTCGGGGGAGAGCGTCTGGACGCCGTCGAAGTCGACGGTGGTGCCGTCGGGCTTGGTGAGGCGGCACCGGACCGTGCTCTCGGGCTGCAGGTCGGCCAGGCCGAGGACCGAGATGCGGTCGTCCTCGCCGATCTGGTCGTAGGTCGCCGGGTCGGCGAAGGTCAGGGGCAGCACACCCTGCTTCTTCAGGTTGGTCTCCGCGATGCGGGCGAAGGAGCGGGCGAAGACGACCTTGGCGTTGCGGAAGCGAGGCTCCATGGCGGCGTGCTCCCGGGACGAGCCCTCGCCGTAGTTCTCGTCGCCGATGGCCACCCAGCCCTGCCGGCCTCGTGGTAGTGCTTGGCGATCTCGGGGAAGGGCTTGACCTGCCCGTCGAGCTGGTCCTTGCCCTCGCCGGCGACGCCCGTGAAGGCGTTGACGGCCCCGAGGAAGAGGTTGCCGCTGATGTTCTCCAGGTGGCCGCGGTACTTGAGCCAGGGCCCGGCGGCGGAGATGTGGTCGGTGGTGCACTTGCCCTGGGCCTTCACCAGGATCGGCAGGTCGAGGTAGTCGTTGCCGTCCCAGGGGGCGAAGGGCTGAAGCAGCTGGAGCCGGTCGGACTCGGGGCGCACCACGACCTCGATGGCGCGACCGTCGTCGGGGGCCTCGACGAAGCCGCTCTCACCGGGGTCGAATCCCCGCGCCGGCAGTTCCTCGCCCACGGGCACCACCAGCTTGACCCGCTCGCCGGCGTCGTTGGTCAGGGTGTCGGTGACTGGGTCGAAGTCGACGGTCCCCGCCAGGGCCAGGGCCACGACGGTCTCGGGCGACGTGACGAAGGCCAGGGTCGAGGCCAGGCCGTCGTTGCGCTTCGGGAAGTTCCGGTTGTAGGAGGTGACGATGGTGTTGGCGTCGCCCTCGGACACGTCGGAGCGGGCCCACTGGCCGATGCACGGCCCGCAGGCGTTGGCCAGCACGGTCGCCCCGATGCGGTCGAAGTCGGCCAGCAGGCCGTCCCGCTCGATGGTGGCCCGGACCTGCTCGGAGCCGGGCGTGATCATCAGGTCGGTCTTGGTGCGCAGGCCGTTGTCCGCGGCATGGCGGGCGATGGAGGCGGCCCGGGTGATGTCCTCGTAGGACGAGTTGGTGCAGGAGCCGACCAGCGCGTAGCTGATCTCCTTGGGCCAGCCCTCGGCCTCGGCCTCGTCGCCCAGGGCGTCGACGGGGCGGGCCCGGTCCGGCGTGTGGGGGCCGTTGATGAGGGGGCGCAGCTCGTCCAGGTCGATCTCGATGACCTGGTCGAAGTAGGCGCCGGGATCGGCCAGGACCTCGTCGTCGGCCCGCAGGTGCTCGGCCACGGCGTCGGCGGCGTCGACGTAGTCCTCACGGGCGGTGGACTTCAGGTAGCGGGCGATGGCGGCGTCGTAGGCGAAGAGTGAGGTGGTGGCGCCGATCTCGGCGCCCATGTTGCAGATGGTGCCCTTGCCGGTGGCGGAGATGGACTCGGCGCCGGGGCCGAAGTACTCGACGATGGCGCCGGTGCCGCCCTTGACGGTGAGGATCTCGGCGACCTTGAGGATCACGTCCTTGGAGGCGGTCCAGCCGTTGAGCCCGCCGGTCAGGTGGACGCCGATCAGCTTGGGCCAGCGCACGTTGAACGGGAAGCCGGTCATGACGTCCACCGCGTCGGCGCCGCCCACGCCGATGGCGACCATGCCGAGGCCGCCGGCGTTGGGGGTGTGGCTGTCGGTGCCGATCATCATCCCGCCGGGGAAGGCGTACTGCTCGAGCACGACCTGGTGGATGATCCCCGAGCCCGGCTTCCAGAAGCCGATGCCGTAGCGGGCCGAGACCGACTCCAGGAAGTCGTAGACCTCGGCGTTGCCTTCGACCGCGGCCATGAGGTCGGTCTTGGCGTCGACCCGGGCCTGGATGAGGTGGTCGCAGTGCACGGTGGAGGGGACCTCGGCCTCATCCAGGCCGGCGGTCATGAACTGCAGCAGGGCCATCTGGGCGGTGGCGTCCTGCATGGCGACCCGGTCGGGGCGGAGGTCGACGTAGGACTTGCCCCGCTCGGTGGCCTGGTCGGGGCGGTCGAGGTGGTTGATCAGCACCTTCTCGGCGAAGGTGAGGGGCCGGCCGAGGCGCTCACGGCCGTGGGCCACCCGCTCGGGCAGGCGGCCGTAGACCCCCTGGATCAGCTCGATCGGTGTGCGGGCGGTCTCGGCCATGGCGGTCCCCTTGGTGGTGGAGGCGGTGGGTTCTGGTGGTTCGGGTTGCTTCTCGAAGCGAATAATACAAGTATAAGACAAGTGCGCCACCACCGCTACCAGGAGATCGCCGACTCCCTGCGCCGCCGCGTGGAGGCGGGGGAGTTCGTCGCCGGCGGTCTGCTGCCCAGCGAGGCCGACCTGGTCGCACGCTACAAGGCCAGCCGGGTCACGGTCCGGCGTGCGCTGGAGGACCTGCGGGCCGAGGGCCTGGTCGACTCGCGGCAGGGCTCCGGGTGGTTCGTGGCCACCGATCCGCTGCCCCAGAACCTGGGCCGCCTCGGCACCATCGAGGACCAGCTCCTGGCCTCGGGCCGGACCAGTGAGCGCCGCATCCTGGACTTCGCCTTCGTAGCCGCCCCGCCGGACGTGGCCGAGGTCCTCGGCGAGGCGACGGTCCTGGAGACCCGGCGCCTGAACCTGGCCGACGGCGAGCCCTTCGCCCTGGTCACCGTGTGGTGCCCCGAGGCGCTGGCCTCGCAGTTCTCCCGGGACGACGTCGAGGCGCGGCCGTTCTACGAGCTCCTGGGCGTGGAGCTGGGTTCGGCTCGTCAGCGCATCCGGGCCGGGGCGGCGACGGTCGAGGAGGCCGAGCTGCTCGGGATGCTCCCCGGCGGTCCGGTGCTGCGCTGCCGTCGGCTCACCGAGGCCGCGGACGGGCGACCGGTCCTGGCCTCCGAGCACACCTTCCCCGCCCACCGCACCGAGTTCGTGGTCGACCTGCCGACCTCGGAGCCCTCGATCGCCCCCAGTGGGCTGCGCCTGGTCGAGGACCCCTGAGCGCTATCCCTCGGGCTGGCTGGTCGACTTGTCGTCGCCCAGGTCGCCGGTGCCCTTGTCCGGCGGCTCGTAGGTGACGTACAGGACGATGAGGAGCACGATGAAGAGCAGGAGGGTGGTGAGGCCCGCGACCAGGCCGGCCTTGGCCCGTTTGCGCTCCTTGGCCCGCTCGACGTCGTCGGGCGCGATGCTCCGGAGCACCTGGCGACCGAGGTAGATGCCGGCGATGGCCAGCGTCAGCATGATCAACGGCACCGGGATCAGCACGAGGAACACCAGCGAGCTGAACCCACAGATCATGCCGATGAGTGGGCGGCGATCGACCTGGCCCGTGCCGGCGCTCGTCGCGGGCGGGGGTGGCCCGCTGTCCACGACCTCGGGGGTCAGGATCTCGTCATCACCGTCGGCGGGGCTCACCACTGGTCCCAGTGGGTGCGGTCGGCGGCCGAGACCCGGCTGGCCGCCTTGAAGTCGGTGCCCAACGTGTAGGCCACGGGGATGAGGCCCACTTGGGTGACCGACTCGAAGGGGATCCCCAGCAGCTCGGCGGCTTCCCGCTCTTGGGGCAGGTGCAGGGTCGTCCACACCGTGCCGAGGGCCCGCTCCCGGGCGGCGAGCATGAAGCTCCACACCGCCGGCATGATCGAGCCCCAGAGCGAGGCCTGGATGAACGACGGCGTGCCCTCGTCCATGCGGCCCTCCATGCACGGGATCACCCAGACGGGGACCTCGTGGAGGCGTTCGGCCAGGTAGGTGGCCGAGTCGACCACGGCGCCCAGGCGATCCGTGCGGGGGTCGTCCTCGGCGTACGGCGAGGTGCGGGCGGCATCACCGCCGTAGAAGGCGAAGAAGTTGTTCCGGTAGTGGTCGGCGATCGGCTTCTTGAGGTCGGGGTCGGTCACCACGACGAAGTGGTAGGTCTGGCTGTTGGACCCCGTCGGGGCCTGGATGCCGATGTCCAGGCACTCCTGGATCACCTCGGGCTCGACCGGCCGGTCGAAGTCGAGGCGCTTGCGCACCGCCCGGGTCGTCGTCAGCACCTCGTCGGCACTCAGGTTCAGATGCACGGCGGGTCAGCCTAGGGGAGGGAAAGGGGCAGACTCCGGCGGTGGACACCGAGCGCTGGGCGGTGGTGTGCGATCCCGGGATCGACGACGCCGTCGCCCTCGCGGTGCTCGTAGGGCTGGGCGCGGTGCCGGATCTGGTCGTGAGCGAGCCGGGCAACGTGAGCGGTGCCACCGCGGCCCGCCACGCCGCGGGGTTGGTGGCCCTGCTCGGCGTGGATGTGCCTGTTCGGGCGTTCCGCGGAACGCACCCTGCCGCCGTCCGTCCCGGGCGCGGCTCCCGTCACGGCGACGACGGCCTCGGCGGCATGGCCCACCGGCTCCCCGAGGCCCCGGTGCCGGGGCGTCTGGAGAGCGGGGAGCTCCCAGGGTCGGTGCTGGTCACGGGATCGCTGGCCTGTGTGACGGCAAGCGATCGGGCCTACGAGCGGCTCGTGTGGATGGGCGGGTCGCTGGGTGGCGGCAACATCACCCCGGACGCCGAGTTCAACGCCTGGTGTGCGCCCGACGCCGCCGACGAGGTCCTGCGGGCGTCCGGACCGGGCACCCGGGTCGTGCCTCTCGACGTGACGTGCCGGGTCGTCGTCGACCCCGAGCACCTCGCGGGAGGGGCCTCCGCATCGTTGCTGGCCGACGCCCTCCGGGTCCGCGCCGCAGCGCCGGTCCACGACGCCGTCGCCGCCGTCGCCTGGCTCCGCCCCGACCTCTTCGAGTGGAAGGATCTGGCCCTGCGATGTGAGGTCACCGACGACCGCCGGGGTGCGATCGTGATGGAGGGCCCCGGACCGACCCGGGTCGCGGTGGGCCTCGACGCCGTAGCCGTCCGGCGGCTGGTCGTCGATGCCGTCAATGCCTGTCCCTGATCCGTTGCCGTGTCGCAGCGAACGGCGGAGCGACGACCGGATGCGTCGGGCCTGCGCCGCGCTCGAGGTCGCGGTCGACTGCCGGGTGTGACCGGGTCCTAGCCCGGCGGGGCGATGAGGATGACCACCGCCAGCGCGCCGAGGCCGGCGTTGCGGGCGACGTCGGTCCAAGCGAGGGGGTGGCTGCGGATGCCGCCGAAGCACCGGCAGGGGGCCGTGGTGCCCGCCCGCAGGAGGCGGACGATCAGGACGGTGAAGACCACGAGCAGGCCGAGCGCGAGCAGGGCGCCGCCGATCGGGGCGATGATCAGCAGCACGGCGGTGGCGATCTCGAAGGCCGCCACCTGGATCGCCCGCGGTTCGGGCTGGGACAGGCCAAGGGCGGCGAAGCCCTCCTCGGTGCCCTCCAGGTCGGCGAACTTGGCGCCCCCGGCCCAGGCAAAGACGACGGCCAGGGCGACGGGGGCGAGCCAGTGCACCCCTACGCGGCGGAGACCCGGTGGGCCTCGACCCGCTGGTGCCGCTCGGGGCGGTCCCACGGGAGGATGTGCCAGAGCATCTCGCCGGCCTGGTCCCAGACCTTGAGCAGCTCGGAGGCCCGTACCGACCCGGTCAGCTCGAGGTGGCGCTCGATGAGCCACTTCACCTCGGCGATGTCGTCGGGCTCGGGCCGGAGGACCTCCACCAGGTCGGTGTTGACCCGGGCGAGGACCCGTTCGGTGTCCGGGTCGAAGACGAAGACCTGGCCGCCGGTCATGCCGGCGCCGAGGTTGTGGCCCACGGCGCCCAGCACCACGACGGTGCCGCCGGTCATGTACTCGGCACAGTGGTCGCCGGTGCCCTCGACCACGGCCAGCGCGCCGGAGTTGCGGACGGCGAAGCGCTCGCCGACCGCGCCGGCGACGTAGAGCTCGCCGGCGGTGGCACCGTAGAGGCAGGTGTTGCCGGCCAGGACCGGGTCTCCGGCATCGTCGGCGGGAGGGACGATGACGATGCGTCCACCGCCCATGCCCTTGCCCACGTAGTCGTTGGCCTCGCCCACGAGGGTGAACTCCGCGCCGTGGCTCAGGAAGGCACCGAAGCTCTGGCCGGCGGAGCCCTCGAACCGGACCTTGGCGGTGCCTCGCGGGGGCAGGGCCCCGTACTCGAGGGCCACCGCACCCGCGAAAGCGGCCCCGACCGACCGATCGGCGTTGGTGATGGCGTAGTCGAGCTCGACCTCGTCGCCGTCCCAGACCAGCCGGAAGGCGTCCTCGCGCACCCGGTCGCCGAGGGGAGAGCGGGGGTCGAGCATGGGGATCCGCTCCACGAAGTGCCGGGGCTCGTCGACGTGCTCAGGGGCCGCGATGACAAAGCCGAGGTCGAAGGAGTCGACCCGGGCGTCGCCGGTGGTCTGCTGGGCCAGCAGATCGACCCGGCCGATGACCTCCTCGAGCGAACGGGCGCCGAGGCGGGCGAGGTGGCGGCGGACGTCCTCGGCCACGAACAGCAGGTACGCGGCCACGCCCTCGGGCGTCCCGGTGAAATTGGCCCGCAGGTGGGGGCGCTGGGTGGCCACGCCCGGCTTGCAGGTGTCCTTGTGGCAGGCCCGGAGCATGATGCAGCCCTCGGCGATCATGGCCGAGGTGCCGAAGGAGTACTCGTCGGCGCCGAGGAGGGCGGCCACGATGACCTGGCGGCCGGTCTTGAAGCCGCCGTCGACCCTGACCCGGACCCGGCCCCGCAGGCCGTTGTCGACGAGGGCCCGCTGGGTGTCGGCCAGGCCCAGCTCCCAGGCCATGCCGGCGTGCTTGATGGACGACAGTGGGCTGGCGCCGGTGCCGCCGTTGGCGCCGGAGACGTGGATGATGTCGGCCAGGGCCTTGGCGCAACCGGCCGCGATGGTGCCCACGCCGTCCTCGGCCACCAGCTTCACCGACACCTGGGCGCCGTTGACCTGCTTGAGGTCGTAGATGAGCTGGGCCAGGTCCTCGATGGAGTAGATGTCGTGGTGGGGCGGCGGGGAGATGAGCCCCACGCCGGGCTGGGTGTGGCGCAGGCGGGCGATCTCCTCGGAGACCTTGTGGCCCGGGAGCTGGCCGCCCTCGCCGGGCTTGGAGCCCTGGGCCATCTTGATCTGTAGCTCGTCGGCGTGGACCAGGTACTCCGGGGTGACGCCGAAGCGGCCCGAGGCGATCTGCTTGATCCGGGAGTTCTTGTCGTCCCGGCCCTGGCCCCGGGTGTAGTAGCGGTAGGGGTCTTCACCGCCCTCGCCGCAGTTGGACAGGCCACCGAGCAGGTTCATGGCCTGGGCCAGGGTCTCGTGGGCCTCCTTGGAGAGGGCGCCGTGGGACATGGCCCCGGTCGAGAAGCGGCGGGCGATGTCGGCCGCGGGCTCCACCTCGTCGAGGGGCACGGGCTCAGCCCCCTCCACCAGAGCGAGAAGGTCGTGCAGTTCGGTGGGAGGCCGGTCGTCGACCAGGGCCCGGAAGGACTCGTAGAGGTCGTAGGAGTCGCCGTTGATGGCTCGCTGGAGCAGGTGGGCCGCGGTCATGTCCTCGAGGGCCTGGTCCTTGGGCTCCTTGACCAGGGTGAGGTCGTTGAGGGCCTGGACCACCTCCTTGCTGTGGGCGTGGTACTCGCCCCGGTTGCGGACCCGGTAGAAGCCGGGGGAGACCAGCGCGCCGGAGGCGTGCAGATCGATGGCGTCCTGCCCGAGGTGGGCCCAGGTGACGCCGCCGACCGCCGACGGCGTGCCTCGCAGGCAGAGGTCCACGACCTCGTCGGACAGGCCGATGACCTCGAAGGTCTGAGCCCCCCGGTAGGAGTCGACGGTGGAGATGCCCATCTTGGACAGGATCTTGAGCACCCCGGCCTCGACGGCGTCGAAGAAGTGGCCCTGGGCGACCGGGCCGGTGGTGTCGTCATCGCTGTTGTCCGCCCAGTCGGCCAACGTTTCGAGGGCGAGCCGGGGGCACACGGCATCCGCGCCGTAGCCGACGAGCACCGCGAAGAAGTGGGTGTCCCGGGCGTCGTCGGCCAGGGCGACCAGGCTCACGTCGCTGCGGCGCTTGAGGGCGATGAGGCGGTGGTGGGCCGCCCCGACGGCGAGGACCGACGGGATGGGGGCCCGATCGGCATCGACCGCGGCGTGGCTCACGACCAGGATCTCGGCGCCCGCCGCGGTGGCCGCCTCGACCTCGTCGGTCAGGCGCTCGACCCCGGCCCGAAGGCCGTCGGGGCCGGCGGCCACGGCGAAGGTGGCGTCGAGGGTGACGGCCCGGAACGGCGTCTGACCCTGGACCAGTTGGTCCACCGCATCGGGATAGAGCAGGAAGGACTCCAGCCGCAGCAGGCGGGTGGCATCCTCGTGCTCGGTGAGGATGGGCGCCCGTGGGCCGAGCAGCGTGCGCAGGGACATGACCCGGTGCTCGCGCAAGGGGTCGATCGGCGGGTTGGTGACCTGCGCGAACCGCTGCTTCAGGTAGTGGTGCAGGGGGCGGGGCCGGCCGGCCATCGGGGGCAGGGGAGAGTCGTCGCCCATGGAGAACGTGGGCTCCTTGCCCTCGGCGCCCATGGGCCGCAGCACCATCTGCAGCTCCTCCTGCGTGTAGCCGTGGACGGCCTGACGGGCCTCGACGTCCTCGGGCACCTGCTGGAGGGGCTCGCCGGGCCCGAAGCTCAGGAAGCCGTCGTAGGCCCAGTGCGAGTAGGTGTTGCCCGCCGCCAACCGCTCCTTTGCGTCGTCGTTGCGCTGGACGCCACGGGTGGGGTCGACGAAGAGCATCTGGCCGGGACCGAGGCGGCCGCGCTCGACGAGGCCGTGGCCGCTGACGTCGACCGCCCCGACCTCCGACGAGCACACGACGAGACCGTCCTCGCAGATGGCGTAGCGGAGCGGACGCAGGCCGTTGCGGTCGAGGGCGGCGCCGACGCCGACGCCATCGGTGAAGACCAGGCCGGCGGGGCCGTCCCAGGGCTCCATGAGGGCGGAGTGGTAGCGGTAGAAGCCGCGGATCTCCGGATCGAGGTCCACGGCGTGCTCCCACGCCTCGGGCACGAGCATGGCCAGCGCGTGGCGCACGTCTCGACCACCCCTGGTCAGCAGCTCGAGGGCCTCGTCGAGCTTGCCGGAGTCCGACGTGTTGTCGTCGAGGACGGGCCGGAACAGTGCCTCAGGGCCGAGGCCGGCCTCCTCGGTGCCGAGCAGCGACCGGGCCAGCATCCGGTTGCGGTTGCCCTGGATGGCGTTGATCTCACCGTTGTGGCAGATCGTGCGGAAGGGCTGGGCCCGCTCCCAGGTGGGCAGCGTGTTGGTCGAGAACCGCTGGTGGAAGATCGTGAAGGCGGCCTCGTAGGCCGGATCGGCCAGGTCCCGATAGAAGTCGGCCAGGTGATCGGCCGCGGCCAGGCTCTTGTAGACCATCGTCCGATACGAGCACGAGACGACGTAGAGGCCGTCGACGCCTGCCAGGTGGCGGCGGATCCGATAGGCGGTGACCTCGTCGCTGTAGGGGCTGTCCACGGGCGGGGCGATGACTGCTTGGAGGATCTCGGGACGGGTCTCGGCCGCCATGTGGCCGAGCACGCTGTCGTCGGTCTCGGGCTTGCGCCAGTCGGTGACCTGGACGTGCTCGGCGACGCAGGCGTCCTCGACCAAGGTCTGGGCATCCGCGCCCCGCACGAAGAGGGTGACGACCCCGTTGTCGGCACCGAAGAGCCCAGGCGGGATGGGGGTGAGGACTCCGCAGCCGTCAGAGGTCAGGCCGTCGGCGGCCGCCGCACCCCGGTGCTTCACGCAGGCCAGGCCGTCCAGGGCGCGGGCCACGATCTCGCGCGAAGGCCGACCCTGGACATCGGCTACGAAGCCGATGCCACACGCGTCGAACTCCCGCATCGAGGCCTCCTCCTGTTGGACGGGTCGCGTGAGCGACCCACGTGGATCAGCGTGCCGCGATCCCGGGGCGCGAAGTCGGCGGTGACAGGAGCGCGGCGCCGTTGCCATAGCCCGGGAGGGCGTCTGCTGAGTGTATCTGAGGTCGATCTGAACCTCCCCAGCGGGTTTACGTCGGCGGTCAGACCTTGGGCCAGCGCCTCCGTTGGCGGGCCCGGCCCTTGCCGTCGCCCAGGGCCCAGGCCCGACGCCAGGTCGGAGCGTCCGGGCCGGTGAGCGACGGCGTGGTGCCGGCGTGGACCCTCTGACGGGCCTCCCACCAGTCAGTGGTGGACTCGTCGGCCAGGGCGGCGACGGCGGCTTCGATGCGCTCGTTGAACGCGCTGCTGGACTCGTCCTCGGCGGCGGCCATGGGGTGGCCGAAGGTCAGCTTCGTCCGCGCGGGCTTGGGGTAGGTCATGCCCTTGCCCAGGATCTTGCCGGTGCCGGCGATGTGAACGGGGACGACCGGGACGTCGCAGCGGAGCGCGAGGTAGGCGGCACCACCCCGGAACTCCTGGCCCCAGCCGTCGGGGGAACGGCCCCCCTCGGGGAACAGGGTCAGGCTCCAGCCGTCATCGATGAGGTCGGCGGCCTGGTCGGCGCCCCGGCGGCTGACCTTGGCCCGCTCGATCGGGATGGCCCCGATGGCCAGCGCCGAGAGGGCGGAGGTGAGCGGCGTGCCGAAGAAGTAGTCGGCGGCGGCCCCCACGAACATCTTGTTGCGCCACGGCTCGGGGATGGAGCTGAGGAGCAGGGGCGTGTCGAGGTGGCTGTGGTGGTTGGCCACGAAGATGGCCGGGCCCTCGAGCGTGCTCAGGCGGTCGAGGCCCCGGTACTGCGGGTCGGCCAAGGCCTTCGCCGCCGGCTTGATCACCACGTTCAGCAGCACGAGCCGGGTGGCGCGGGCGGGCCAGCGTCGGGCCCAAGCGGTGTCGTAGGCCCCGCCCTTGCGGGCCTTGCCAACCGGTGGCTCCACGCCACGGGGGATGGCCGGGGCGCGGTAGGGGAACGGCAGCGCCCGAACCAGCCGGGTCGGGGCGAACCGGACGCTCACGTCACGTCGGCCAGGAGGATGGGCGGGTTGTGCAGATGGGTGACGGTCGGCTGGGGGCCGACAACGTCGGTGGCCATCTCGAAGGCGTCCTGCAGGGTCGACGCGGGCTTGAAGCCGAGGCGGCGGACCGCCTTCACGTCACCGCCGACGATGATCACCCCGCCCAGGTGCTGGAGGGCGTGGCTGCCCCAGTACCACATGTAGAACGGGTGGACGCCGTGGTAGGCGTAGGAGGTCCGGTAGAGATGCCGGTACCACTCGTCCTCGGCAAAGGCCTTCTCGAACGTCTCGACCTCGACCGGGTCGGTGGTCTCCGAGAGGATCTGCTCGAAGAAGTCGATGTAGCTCGGGTGGTGGACCGGGTGGAACTCCCACGGGGTGGGGTGGGTCATGATCAGCACCCCACCCTCCCGGACGAGGGGCTTGCCCCGGTAGAGGTTGAAGAAGTAGCCGAGGCCCAGGCACATGACCAGGATCGGGTTCATCACCGAGTTCACGTTGTAGGGGCAGATGTAGGGCAGCCCCATCGTGAGGACGTCGGTCTGACCCTCGACCGGGACCAGCTGCTGGGCGTGCACGTTCTGGGTGGTGAGCTCGTGCACCGGGCCGACCTCGCCCGCTTGCACCGAGGTGAGGGCGTAGGGCGCCTTCCAGGCGTTGAAGACCTTGCGTCGGGCCGTGGACGGCATCCGGTCGAGGCCCGCTCTCAGACCGATGAACGAAGCCCGGTCGGCCATCGTCCACTCCCACTCCCGCTTCTGGAGGACCGAGAGCGGCCGGTCGCCGCCGAAGGTGTCGTTGTTGACCGTGGTCTCGATCTGGAAGATCTTCACCCCGGCCTTGCGGATGACCTCGCCCATGCGCCAGTTCGAGTGGTGCAGGGCCGAGCTGTGGCGGTCCATCAGCGAGCGGGAGTGCTGCAGGGTTTGGACGTTGTGGTGGTGGCGCAGGCTGCGGTAGCTGGCCAGTCCGGTGGCGGTGCTCTTGTGGCCACCGTCCATGGCCACGAGGTTGATGTTCACGTAGACGAGTAGGTCGCTCTCCGCGGCCCGCTTGGAGATCTCCACCTCCTCGCCCTCGTCGGTCTCGCCCAGGAACGTGAGGTTGTCGGGGTCTTCGGCGTCGAAGTTGTAGAGCAGGCCGTCGGGGGCGAAGGCGTCGTAGACCCGGTCGCCGACGGCGTGGCGAAGCTCGGCCTCGGTCATGCGCCGGTGCAGGGCGAGAGCGGCGATGAGGTGGACGTCGTCGACGCCCGCGGCCGCAGCCATGTCCAGGACGGCTTCGATGATGCGCTGGCGGATGTCGGGCCGACGCATCGGGGGCAGGGGCAGGGAGATGTCGTCGAAGGCGATGGTCAGCTTCATGCCGGGCGTCAGCAGGTCCGGCAGGGGCGCGCAGTCCCCGAGGGGGTTGAGCAGCGCCTGGCGGATGGCCTCGTCGGGGTCCTTCAGGCCGGGCAGCGGCTCGGCCGGGTAGATGATGCGCGAGCGTCCGACCGGCAGTCGCTCCAGCCGCAGTGTGTCGCCGTGGTGGAACACCACCGGCGGGGTCGACCGATCGACCTCGAGGACGAAGCCGGGCCTGCTCATCGTTGCCCGCTCACGGCTTCGCCGGGTCGCCGCGCATGCGTTTCGGCACGCAGCACCGTCCCCGTTTGCTGGCGCTCACTCACAATGACTCACGCTCCCGTTCGTTGCGGAGGTCGAAGGCGACCTTTACCGAGCCCCGCGACCCGGCGTTGGCGGCGTGCTCCAGCGCCTCCTGGTACCGGTCGAGGGGGTAGGTGGCGGACACGAGGCGACCGAGGTCGGCGGCGCCGACCAGCTCGAACGCCAGGTCGAAGGTCCGGCGCCCGCCGGCCTCCCGTCCGTAGGCGTAGGCGCCCTGGAGGGCGACCTCCTTGTGCCAGAGCGGGGTCAGGTCGAGCGAGACGTTGCCGGGCATCCCGCAAAGGACGACCCGGCCACCGGCGCGGGCCACGGCGATGCCGGTGGCGATCGTGTCGGCGCTACCGACGCAGTCCACGACGGCGTCGGCGCCCCCGGTGAGCGTGTCGCCGATGACCATGGACCCGGTGGCTCGGCGCACGGCGCGGTGGGCCTCATCGGGGTCCACGACCACGTCGGCGCCGAGCTGCTCGGCCAGTCGGGCCTGGTGGGGGTAGCGGGCCGTGGCGATCAGGGTGTCGGGCGAGCCGAAGCGGCGCAGGGCGGCGATGGTGAGCAGACCGAGGGTCCCGGCACCGAGCACGACCTGGACCCCGCCCTTGCCGGCCGCCAGCGCGGCGCGGACGGCGCAGGCCGTGGGCTCCACCATGACGGCGGCCTCGTCGGAGAGCGCATCGGGGACGGCGTGGAGCTGGTCGGGATGGGCGACGAGCAGCGTGGACCAGCCTCCACCGGTGGCACAGCAGAAGCCGGTCTGCAGGCCGGGCTCGAGGTCGCCGAAGGCCACCCGCTCACAGCGGCCGACGTCGCCCTCGGCACAGGCGCCGCAGGGTGGGTCGATGGCGCGGGCGGCGCAGCCGAGGACGGCCTCGAGGACCGCTCTCGTGCCGTCGTCACGGTCGCCGACCACCTCGTGGCCGGGCACGAAGGGGAATGACACGACGGGCTCGAAGTAGCGCGAGCTGCGGCTGTCGATCGTGGCCAGGTCCGAGCCGCAGATTCCCGAGAGCCGGGGCCGCACCCGGAGCCAAGCAGGTGTGGGGAGGTCGGGCCCCTCGGTGTCCCGGAGCCGCAGCGGCCCCCACGCCCCACCCCGCCCCGGCACCACGGCTCCGGCGATCCGCGCCGCCGCGTATCGCGGCAGGTTTCGCTCGAACTGCAGCGCCTTCACGAACGGCCCCCCTCTCGTTCTGGTCCCAGCAACGCGCGCTGGGCTGCACATAGCTGGTACCAGAACGACGAGGTCCTGCCGTCGCCTCGTTCTGGTCCCAGCAACGCGCGCTGGGCTGCACATAGCTGGTACCAGAACGGGTTGGACGTGGTCATCGGGTGGGGACGCCGGTGGTGGGGGAGAGGCGTTCGAGGCTCCGGCCCAACCAGCTCTCGCGACCGCCGGGGCGGGCGGCGAGGGGGAGGGGCGGGCGGGGGCCGCCGGGGGCCTTGTCGAAGTGCTCGACCAGCCAACCCCGCTTGCGGGCGAGGGCGGCCAGGCGGGTCTCGGGGTTGACCGCGACGGGGAAGCCCACGGCATCGAGCATGGGCAGGTCCGAGGCGGAGTCGGCGTAGGCCACGGACTCCGCCAGCAACAGGCCCTCGGCCTTGGCGTAGTCGGCCATCGCCTGGGCCCGAGCCTCACCTGTCGGGGGCACGTCCCGCATGCCGCCCGTGTAGCGCCCGTCGTGCTGCTCGAGGGAGGCGCAGACGATGTCGTCGAAGAGCGGGCGCAGAGGCTCGACCACGAAGTCGAGGGCCCCGGTGATGAGCACGGTGCGGTGGCCCCGCGCCCGGTGCTGGCGCACGCGTCGGATACCGGCAGGGAAGGACTTGGTCAGGATGAGGTCGCTGAACATCTGCCAGGCGTCGGCATCGATCTGGTCGACCGGGGCGCTCTCGTAGCGCCGGTAGAAGTGGCGCAGGAAGTCGCTGCGGTCCCGCTGGTCGAGGGCGAGGAGGCTGGGGCCCTCCCGCAGCATCTGGGCGACGAAGCGGGCCCGGTCGGTCGGCGGCAGGCGGCGAGTGGCCAGCCACGAGTACGACGCCACGACGTTTGACGCGATGAGCGTGTTCTCGAGGTCGAAGGCGGCCAGGTGGCGGTCGGGGGACAGCACCTGCTCCCGCAACCGGGCCTGACGGTCCGAGGTCGTACGTCCACCGCCCTCGGTCCGCACCCGGGCCTGGGTGACGATCGACGGCAGGTGGATGTCCTGGACATAGGTCGGGCCAGTGGACGGCGCGGGGGTCGAAGTCGAACGTCGCCCGGTCGGTGTCGTCCAGGGCGTCCCAACGGGCGAGGAGGTTGTCCACGCCGTAGACCGCCTCGCACTCGGCGTAGGCGCCGTAGAGCTCCACGTAACCGATGGCGCTCTCGGCCTGCTCCCGCTTCTCCTCCAGCCGGGCCGACAGCGTGGCCTGCTTGCCCCGAAGGGGGAGTGAGGACAGGACGCGCTCGACCCGGTCGAGGGTGGTCTTGGCCCGCCGCAGCTGGGACTCCACCCGACCCCGGCCGGGGAACGACCAGTCGCCGGGGACGATGGGCTGGCCCTCCCTGTCATAGAGCGGGTGCTCCTTGAACCAGCTCGAGGTCAGGTCGACGAGCTCGCCGTAGCGGAGGGGGTTGGTCGAGCCCGACGCCACCTGGGTGACATCGACCCGGCCGTCGGCGGAGGGGCCGGTACCGGCCACGGCGATGATGGCGGCGGCCACCTGGTCGACGGGGATGACGTCGACGATGCCTTCGGGCACGCCCGGGAACTGCTTCAGCAGGCCGCGGGCATAGGAGATGATGACCGGCTCGGCCATTCGGAAGCCCCGGATCCAGCCCGGCCTGGGCTCGGCCCAGGCCGACTCGATGATCGACGGGCGCACGATGCTGACCGGGATGTCGCCCCGGGTCTCGCACAAGGCCCGCTCGCCGAGGGCCTTGGTGTAGGCGTAGGCGTCGGGCCAGCCCAGGGAGGCGGCCCGCGCCCGGCCCGCTTCGGCCATGCGGTCGGTCACCCACCGGATCCGGAACTGCTCGGTCTTGTCGGCCAGCAACGGCACGCCGGCGGCGCCCAGCTCCTGGCGGGCCTGCTTGCGGTACTCGGCCAGATTCTCGGGCGTGCGGCTGGCGGCTTCGACATCGGTGCGCATGCGGCGGGCGGCGTCGACCTCGCCCCGCCAGGAGACGTCGGTGAAGAAGTCGCTCTCCTCGACCAGCTCCTCGGGGGCGGCACCCCGGCGGCTGCCGGCGACGTAGCAGGTGGACACCGCCACGAGGTGGGGCGTGGCCCCCAGCTCGTTCAGTGCCGCGGCGATGCGGGTGGGGCCGAGGAGATTGACCTCGACGGCGGCGTCGAGGGGTGAGTCGAAGGAGACCGTGGCCGCCGAGTGGATGACGATGTCGCAGTCGGCGAACGCGGCCCGCCCGTCGTCGTCCAAGCCGAGGCCGTCGGTGCCGACGTCACCCGCCACGGCGGTCACCCGACGGTCGAGGGTGGCCTGGAACTCGTCGCCCCACAGCTCGCGGCAGGCGGTCGAAGGCGTCATTGCGGAAGATCTCACGGTTGGCCCGCCGGGTCGCGTCCGACCGACGACCGGGCCGGATGAGCAGGACGAGCTCGCAGCCGGGGGCCGAGCGCAGGAGGCGCTCGACCAGGGCCGTGCCCAGGAAGCCGGTACTGCCGGTGACGGCGATGCGCTTGCCGTCCAGCCCCTCGGCGATGCTCATCTCGAGCCCTCTCGGCGGCTGCCGCCGCCGGGCCGGGTGGCCCCCGCTTCGCTCATGCAACCTGTGTTCTACCATCTGGTAAGTGACTGCCTCCACCCGTGACCGGGCGCTGGACGCCGCATTGGTCTCGTTTGCGGCCCGCGGCTTCGAGGCGACCTCCCTCGACGACGTGGCCGGCGAGGTCGGGGTGTCCAAGCAGGCGGTCCTCTACTACTTCCCGTCAAAGGCGGCCCTCCTGGACGCGGTGGTCGACCGCAGCGCCGCCGAGCTATCGGCAGCGCTCGAGGCCGCGCTCGCCGGCGCGGGCGAGGGTTGGGCCCGAGTCGAAGCCGTGGTGTGCTCGGTCTTCCGTCTGGCACTGCGCCGGCCCGAGCTGTTGGGCCTGCTGCGGGAGGTCAGCCGACTCGGGCCTCCGGCCGCCCCCCGCTTGATGGCCGCGCTCGACCCGTTGGTGCAACGGGCCCGGGAGTTCCTCGAGGTGGAGATGGCTGCCGGCCGCATGCGGGCCACCGACTCCCGCCTGCTGCTGCTGTCGGCGTACTCGACCGTCATCGGCATGGCCACCGAGGTCGAGGTCCTGCGGGGCCTCGGGGAGGAGCCCACCCTGCGCTCCCTGGCCCGCCGGCGCCGGGAGCTGCTGGACTTCCTGCACTCGGCCCTCGCCGCGCCGGCACCGGCCGCGGCGCCGTGACCTGGTCGAAACGGCCGTCGGTCAGCTTCGACCGGGCGGCGGAGTACTACGACGCCACCCGGTCCCTGTCCCCGGCCGCCGAGGCCCACCTGACCGCGGTGTTGGCGGGGGCCCTCATCGGCCACGAACCGGTCCTGGAGATCGGGGTCGGGACGGGACGCATCGCCTTGCCGCTGGCCGCCGCCGGCCTCGACGTGGTCGGCGTCGACCTGGCGGACCCGATGCTTCGCAGACTGCGGGCCAAGGGCTCCGGGGTGCCCGTCGCCCGGGCGGACTGCACGTGGCTCCCGTTCCCGGACGACAGCTTCGGTTCGGTGATCGCCAGCCACGTGTTCCACCTGGTGCCCGAATGGCGCGACGCCACCCTCGAGGTCCTCCGAGTCCTGCGCCCCGACGGTGTCTTCCTGTGGGCCCGCGGGGGCCACGGCGCGCCGGGCGAGGCGGTGGCCGAGGTGTTCGCCAAGGCAGCCGGCCTCGGCCGCACCCCGGTGGGCCTCGGCGAGGTGGAGGGCCTCGACGCCTACCTCAGGAGTCGGCACTGGAAGGGCGACTGGCTCCCAGAGGTGGCCGACGACCGGGAGACCACCATCGACCAGCTCATCGACCTGCTGGCCTCGGGGATGCTGGGGTGGACCTGGACCGCCACCGAGGACGACCTGGCGAAGGGCGCGGCGGCGGCCCGGGATTGGGCCGCGCGGCAGCCCGAGCCCCGCGACGAGCCTCGCCCCCTGGGCCGGCCCGTGCGCTTCCGGCGCTATGCCGCGCTGCCGCGATGACGGCGATGCGGGTCGGTCAGACCACCTTCAGGCCCTCGAGGCCCTCCTCGGGCTCGGGGTAGCGCAGGTCGAGGGACTCGAGGGTGTCGACCAGGACCTGGGAGACGGCGAGGTTCCGGAACCACTTCCTGTCGGCGGGCACCACGTACCACGGCGCCGCCTCGGTGGAAGTGCGGCTCAGCAGCTCCTCGTAGGCCGCGACGTAGTCGTCCCAGTGCTCCCGCTCGGCCAGGTCGCCCTTCTCGAACTTCCACTGCTTCTCGGGGGTGTCGATGCGGGCCTGGAGCCGTTCGGCCTGCTCCTCCTTGGAGATGTGGAGGAAGAACTTCCGCACCGTGGTGCCCTCGTCCACCAACTGCTGCTCCCACGCGTTGATGTGGTCATAGCGGCGGCGCCAGCGGTCCTCGGGGACCAGGTTGTGGACCCGCACCACGAGCACATCCTCGTAGTGGCTGCGGTTGAAGATCGTGACGTGACCGCTGGCCGGGGTGTGGCGGTGCACCCGCCACAGGTAGTCGTGGGCCAACTCCTCCTCGGTGGGGCGCTTGAAACCGGCCACGTGGACCCCCTGGGGGTTGGTGTGGCGGAAGACGTGGCGGATGAGGCCGTCCTTGCCCCCGGTGTCCATTGCCTGGAGGACGACCAGCAGCTTGTGGCGGCCGTCGGCGTACAGCAGGCCCTGCAGATCCTCCAGTCGTGAGCACAGGAGGTCGTGGGCCTCCTGGCCCTCGTCCTTACCCCCGTCGAAGTCACCGGTCTCGCGTGGATCGCGCCGGCCCAGGTCCACCGTCGAGCCCGGCGGGACGAGGAAGGGCCCGGTGCCCACGCGGCGGTCGGCCATCAGCCGTCGGTCAGGGCGTCACGAGTGGTGCGGCTGGTCCGCCGGGTCTTGGTCCGGCGCTCGTGGCGCTCGAGGGCCAGCGCGACCAGCTCGTCGATGAGCTCGTCGTAGGGCAGGCCCGAGGCCGCCCACAGCTTCGGGTACATCGAGATCGGGGTGAAGCCGGGGATCGTGTTGATCTCGTTGAGCAGCGGCCCCCGCCCCCCCTCCTCGTAGAGGAAGTCGACCCGGGCCATGCCCTCGGCCCGTAGCGCCCGGTAGGCCTGGAGGGCGAGGTCTTGGAACTGCTCGGCGACCTCGGGCGGCAGATCGGCCGGGATGGTCAGCTCGGCCCGCCCGTCCAGGTACTTGTCCTCGTAGTCGTAGAACTCCGCCGCCGGGGTGACCTCACCGGGCACCGAGACCCGCAGGTCACTGTTGCCCAGGACCGCCAGCTCGATCTCGCGGGCCACGACGGCCTCCTCGACCACGACCCACTCGTCGTAGCTGAAGGCCAGCTCGAGGGCGCGGGCGAGCTCGTCGCGGTCATGGGCCTTGGAGACGCCGACCGAAGAGCCGAGATTCGCCGGCTTCACGAAACAGGGCAGCCCCAGCTCACGTTCGATCTCGTCGAGGGGCAGGTCGCCGAGGTCGCTGCTGCGGTACGCCAGCCAGCGGGCCTGAGGGATCCCCTTGGTGGCGAGGACGTCCTTGGCCATCGCCTTGTCCATGGCCACCGCCGAACCCAGCACGCCGGCACCGATGTAGGGCACCCCGGCCTGCTCGAGCAGCCCCTGCACGGTGCCGTCTTCACCCATGGGGCCGTGCAGGAGGGGGAACACGACCACCGTGTCGTCCGCGTCGGTCGGCACGATGGCCGACTCGTGGTCGATCGTCGTCCCCGTGGCCGCCAGGGCCTCGGGGAGCGCTGCGGCCCCCTGTTCGATGGCCGCCCGGGCGTCCTCGGCCCGGACCCACTGCCCGTCGCGGGTGATGCCGACCGGATCCAGGGTGTACCGGGCCGGGTCGGCGGCCGCGACGACGTGCTTGGCGGTGACACAGGAGACGTCGTGCTCGGCGGACTGGCCGCCGAAGAGCAGGACGAGGCGGACTCTCCCGGGCGCGGGTCCTTCGCTGGTCACCTCGCTCACGGTACAACTGGTGGGTGCGCCTGACCCTGGACGAGATCGCCCGGGTGACCGGTGGTCGGAGAACCGGCCCGCCGGAGCTCGAGATCGACGGCGCGACCATGGACAGCCGGGCCCTGCGCCCCGGCCAGCTGTTCGTGGCCCTTCGGGACGAGCGCGACGGCCACGACTTCGTCGAGGGGGCCCGATCCGCCGGCGCGCACGCCGTGCTCGTGGACCGCGAGGTCGACGAGCTGCCATCGGTCGTCGTGACGGACACCGCGGTGGCACTGACCACCCTCGGGGCCCATGCCCGCGACCGGCTGGCCGGCGTCGCGGTGGACGGCCGCCCCGTCGCGGTCATCGGGGTGACCGGGTCGGTGGGCAAGACCTCCGTGAAGGACCTCGTGGCCAGCGCCACTGCACCGTCCCGCCGGACCTCGGCCAGCCTGCGCTCGTTCAACAACGAGGTGGGTGTACCCCTGACGCTGCTGGAGGCCCCGGAGGGCACCGAGGTCGCGGTCATCGAAATGGGGGCCAGGGGCCGGAGCCACGTGGCCGAGTTGTGTGCCCTCGCCCGACCGACGATCGGGGTGGTGACGGCGGTGGCGTTGGCCCACACGGAGGCCTTCGGTGCCATCGAGGAGGTGGCCCGGGCCAAGGCGGAGTTGGTGGAGTCGCTGGCCGCAGACGGCACCGCGGTGCTGAACCTCGGCGACGAGCGGGTGGCCGCGATGGCGGCGCGCACGGTGGCCGGCGTCCTGACCTATGGCATCGACCAGGGTGATGTCCGGGCTGAGGGTGTGGTGCTCGACGACCACCTGCGACCTCGGTTCCGGTTAGTGACCCCCTGGGGTGGCGGCGAGCTCGACCTCGAGGTCCGAGGCCGCCACAACGCCGAGAACGCGGCGGGGGCCGCGGCCGCGGCCCTCGCCGCCGGGGCCGATCTCGACGGCGTGCTCGAGGGGCTGGCCGCGGCGACCCTCTCGCCCTGGCGCATGGAGCTGGGCGTGACCCCCCAGGGCCTCCGGGTCCTCAACGACGCCTACAACGCCAACCCCACCTCCATGGCCGCCGCCCTCGAGGCGCTCGCCGCCCTCGACGCGGAACGCCGGACGGCGGTGGTCGGCCCGATGGCCGAGCTGGGCCCCCACACCGAGGCGCAGCACCGCCGGATGGCCGAGCTGGCCCATCGCCTGGGGATCCGGTTGTTGGCGGTGGACACCGACCAGTACGGAGCCCACGCGGAGGCGGTCGACGGGATGGAGGGCGCGATCGCCGCCCTGGGCGCCTTGGGCCCTGACGACGCGGTACTGGTCAAGGCCAGCCGAGTGGCCGGCCTCGAGCGTCTAGCCCATCGCCTCCTCGAGGCCTGACGTGTTGCGCCGGGCCCGGCGCCCGCTGGGCTCGACGGTGAACAGGTAGGCGTACAGCCCGAGCAGCGCCGCCATCCCGGCTCCGACGAGCATGACGACCGTGACGGAGGTGGCCTCGATCACCGGGCCCATGATCAGGCCACCGATGGGGACCGTTCCCCCGAAGCACATGATCCACAGGGCGAGGACCCGGCCCCGTACCCGGTCGTCCAGTTGCTCCTGGAGCACCGTGGACAGGGACGTGACGGTGCCGAAGTAGGCGGTGCCGACCACGATCGTCACCGGGTAGGCGAGCAGAGGCTCGCGGATGAGCGCAAGCGTGGCGACGGACACGGCGAACAGTCCGAGGCCTTGACGCACCAGACGGCGCTTCGAGTGGGCGGCAAAGATCGTGCCGATGGACAGCGAGCCGATGACGGCGCCGGTACCGAGGCACGCGTAGAACAGGCCGAAGGCCACACTCCGACCGTCGATACCCAGGTTGCGCTGGGCGACCACGGCCATCTGGGTGACGAAAGGGAGGCAGACCAGTGAGAAGGTCGCCATCGTGAGCAGGACGCGGCGGATCGTCCGGTTCTGACGGGCCACGACGATGCCGCCGAGCAGGCGGCGCAGGCCCTTGGGCTCATCGGGGTCCTTGTCGACCGCAGGCAGGCGGATGACGAGGAGCACGCCGATGACGATGAGGTAGGTGGCGGTGTTGACCGCGAACACCCAGGACACGCCGACCGCGGCGTAGAGCACACCGCCGATCGCCGGGCCGATCACCCGTGACGCGTTCATCTGGGCCGAGTTGAGTGAGATGGCTCCCGGGAGGTCCTCGCGGTCCACGAGGGCGGGCAGGGCGGCGGAGTAGGTGGGTCCGTGGATGGCTTGGCCGACACCGATGGCCAGCACGATGAGGACGAGCGCGGTCTTGTTCGGGTCGCCGCCGATCGTGAGCCACGTGAGGGCGGCGGACATGACGAGCTGTTCCACCGCCACCGCGATGAGCAGGCGGCGCCGGTCCAGCACATCGGCCAGGACGCCGCCGATGAGCGAGAACACGAGGAGGGGCCCCAGCTGGGCGAACACGATCAGGCCGACGAAGCTGGCCGAGTCGGTCAGTTCGAAGGCGAAGGCGCCGAGGATGGCGTTCTGCATCCACGAGCCCACGTTGGAGCCGAAGGCTCCCCAGTACAGGCGCCGGAACGTCGGGTACCGCAGAGCCGCCCGGGCCGTGCCCGGGCTGATCGTGCGGTCGTAGTCGACCAGTGCGTCCTCGGCGTCAGCCGCTCCGAGGCGGGGTTCCGGCATTGGGGTGCGAGGGTAGGCCCGCCCGTTGCCTCGTGGTACCGCCTGGCCGATGGCTGGGGGAGGACTCGCGCCCGCCCTCCGAGCCGCAGGGTTACGGGGAGCGTTCAGATCACGTCGGCGAGCATCTTGTGTTCCCGGCCCAGCGCTTCGGCGACCACCGGGTGGGTCACGTGGCCGCCAAGGGTGTTGATCCCCAGGGACAGGACCGGGTCCTGGGCGGCGGCGGCCACGCCGCCGGCCGCCAGCTGGGCCAGGTAGGGGAGGGTGGCGTTGGTGAGGGCGAAGGTCGACGTGTTGGGTACGGCGCCGGGCATGTTGCCGACCGCGTAGTGCACGACCCCATGGGTCTCGTAGGTCGGCTCCTCGTGGGTGGTCTCGTGGATGGTCTCCACACAGCCGCCCTGGTCCACGGCCACGTCCACGATGACCGCGCGCTTCTTCATCCCGGCGACCATCTCCTCACTGATCAGCACCGGGGCCCGGTCGCCGGGCACCAGGACGGCGCCGATGACCAGGTCGGCGCGGGCCACGGCCCGTTCGACGGTGCCCCGGTTGGACGCCAGGGTCGAGATGCGGCCTTTGTGGATCTGGTCGACGAACCGGAGTCGGTCGAGATTCCTGTCGAGGAGCACGACCTCGGCCTCCATGCCCGCGGCGATCCACGCTGCGTTCCAGCCGACGTTGCCCGCGCCGATGACCACCACCCTGGCTGGGGCGACACCGGGGGCGCCACCGAGCAACACGCCCCGGCCGCCGTTCTCCCGCTCGAGGTAGTGGGCCCCGATCTGGGTGGCCATGCGCCCGGCCACCTCGCTCATGGGGGCGAGGAGGGGGAGGGCACCGTCGTCGGTCTGCACGGTCTCGTACGCGACGCCGGTGACCCCGCCGGCGAGCAGGCCGTCGGCCACCTCGGGGTAGGCGGCCAGGTGGAGGTAGGTGAAGAGGACCTGGCCGGGACGGTAGGCGGCGATCTCCTCGGCCTGGGGCTCCTTCACCTTGCAGATGAGGTCGGCCCGGTCGACCAGCTCCGCCACGGTGGCGACGACTTCGGCCCCCGCGGCCGCGTAGGCGGCGTCGGGCAGCTCGGAGTTGACCCCGGCCCCCGCCTCCAGCAGGACCGAGACGCCGTGCTGAGCCAGCTCCCGTACGCCGTCGGGGGTCATCGCCACCCGGTTCTCGTTGTTCTTGATCTCACGGGGGACGCCGACCAGCAGAGCCATCCCCAACCTTGCCACCTCCACGATTAGCTTGCCGACGATGACGGTCGGCCCGAGGATCGCCGTGGCCCCGGCGGGCGAGCGTGCGTGGTTGGCTGACGCCGTGGTCGCCGGGGGCGGTGTCGTGGTGGACCCGGGCGAGGCCGAGGGCGTCGTGTGGGCCTCGACCGGCGGAGCCGGTGACCTGCGGGCCCTGCTGGATGCGCAGCCGGGCATCCGCTGGGTGCAGCTGCCGTGGGCGGGCATCGAGCCGTTCGTGGAGGTGCTGGAGGACGGCCACATGTGGACCTGTGGCAAGGGCGTCTACGCCGTGCCGGTCGCTGAGCACGCGCTGATGCTGGGGCTGGCCGGGTTGCGGGGGCTCGGGACCTACGCCCGGGCGTGGTCGTGGTCCGGCCCGCAGGGCTCGAACCTGGTCGGGGCCGCGGTCACGATCGTGGGTGGCGGGGGGATCACCGAGGAGCTCCTCCCGCTGCTGGCCCCCTTCGGCTGCCGGGTCACCGTCGTCCGCCGCCACCCATCACCGATGACAGGGGCTGACGAAGTGGTCGGTGTCAACCGCCTGCTCGCGGTGCTGCCCGGCCGGCGCCTGGTGGTCCTCGCCCTGTCACTGACGGGCGAGACGAAGGGCATCATCGACGCCGGCGCCCTGGCCGTGATGGACGAGGACGCCTGGCTGGTAAACGTCGCCCGCGGCGGCCACATCGTCACCGACGACCTGGTGGCCGCGCTCCAGGCCGGCTCGATCGGCGGCGCCGCGCTCGATGTCACCGACCCCGAGCCCCTGCCCGACGGGCACCCGCTCTGGTCGTTGCCCAACTGCCTCATCACCCCCCACGTCGGCAACACCCCCGAAATGGCCGTCCCCCTGCTCTCCGCCCGCATCACCGAGAACACCCGCCGCTTCGCCGCGGGCGAGCCCCTTCTGGGCCCGGTGGACCCAGCACTGGGCTACTGAGGGGAGGGGCGCGCAACGGCCCGTCCCCCTGAGGACGGGCCGTTGCTCTGGTCGTCGATCGGAACCAGGCGCTCGCGCCTGGCGTTCGGTCGAACCCGGAGGCGGCTCACCCCTGGTCGGGCACCGGCCCGACCGCACCGGTGGGCGGGGCGGGAGCGGGCGGGTCACACGGATACCGGACGCCGGGGTGGTCGACGCACTGCCGAAGGCTCGCGATGGGTCGGGAGCTCGAGATCCCGATCGACCGAAGGTTCCGCCGGAGGCCACTCCTGGTGGTCCCGACGGATCAGCGGCCGGGTGGATCGGCCTCCTCGTTCGCTTGGACCATGTACCGGACCTCCTGGGTGTGAGGTGGCTGGTGTGTCCCCCGACTGTCCTCCCGACCCCGTCTGCTGTCAAGGGGTGCCGTGCACATGTGCCGTTGGCCCGTCCCCAGCCGAAGCGGTGACCCGGGTCATCTAGCGGGCGACGAAGTACTTGGCCCTCGGGTGGTGGCAGATGAGGGCGCAGGTGGTCTGTTCGGGCTGGAACTGGAAGCCCGTCTCCTCGCTGACCTCGACGCCCAGGCGGGCCCCGTCGAGGATCTCCCAGGCCTTCTCGTTGTCGGCCAGGTCCGGGCACGCCGGGTAGCCGAACGAGTAGCGGCCGCCGCGGTACTTCTGGCGGAAGAGGCCGTTGAGGTCGGGGCCGTCCTCACCGGCGAACCCCCACTCCTCGCGGATGCGACGGTGCCAGTACTCGGCCAGGGCCTCGGCCATCTCCACGCCGAGGCCGTGCAGGAGCAGGTAGTCCTGGTACTTGTCGGCGGCGAAGAGCTCGGCGGTGCGCTCGCTGACCGGGGCGCCCATGGTCACCAGGTGGAACGCGGCGTAGTCGGCTTCGCCGGAGTCGACCGAGCGGAAGAAGTCGCTGATGCACAGGAACGGCTCGGTGCCCTGGCGGGGGAAGCTGAAGCGGGCCAGCTCGCCGGTGCGGGTCCCGTCCTTCCAGATGACGAGGTCGTCGCCGTCTTTGTTGGCGGCGAAGAACCCGTAGGCCACCTGGGGTACCAGGAGGTCGTCGGCTTTGGCCAGGGCCAGCTGCTCGCGCAGCGTGGGCCGGATCCGCGCCTTGAAGGCGGCGTCGTCCTCGCCGTTCTCGGGACGAAACTGCCACTGGTTCCGGAAGAGGGCGGTCTCGTTGATGTAGCCGGCGATGTCGTCGATGGCGATGCCCTTGACCACCCGCGTGCCCAGGAAGGGCGGCTCGAACACCGGGTTGTCCTCCGCCACCTCGGGTGACCGTGCGGGCAGGTCCACCCGCGGCTTGTCGCCGGAAGCGAACTGCTCCTTGATCCGGGACGGGACCTTGGACTCGCTGGGGACCAGGCCCCAGTCGCCCAGTTCCTCGCCGGTGCGACGCGACTCGCCGATGCGGTCCATGACGTGGAGGCCCTCGAAAGCGTCCTTGCCGTAGAAGAGGCGGCCCTCGTAGACGTCGCGCAGGTCCCGCTCCACGTATGAGCGCGTGAGGGCGGCACCACCGAGCATGACCGGGATCTCGGCCAGGCCCTGGGCGTTCAGCTCCTCCAGGTTGTCGCGCATGATCAGGGTGCTCTTGACGAGCAGCCCGCTCATGCCGATGGCGTCGGCCTGCACGGCCTTGGCCTTCTCGATCATCTCGCTGATGGAGATCTTGATGCCGAGGTTGTGCACCTCGTAGCCGTTGTTGGTCAGGATGATGTCGACCAGGTTCTTGCCGATGTCGTGCACGTCGCCCTTGACCGTGGCCAGCACGAGGCGGCCCTTGCCGGCGTCGTCGGCCTTCTCCATGTGGGGCTCGAGGTGCTTGACAGCAGCCTTCATGGTCTCGGCGGACTGGAGGACGAACGGGAGCTGCATCTCGCCGGTGGCGAAGAGCTCACCCACGACCTTCATGCCGGCCAAGAGCGTGTCGTTGATGATCAGCAGGGCCGGCGTGCCCGCGGCCAGGGCCTCGTCGAGGTCGGCCTCGAGGCCATCCCGCTCGCCGTCGATGATCCGTTGGGAGAGGCGCTGCTCGACCGGCCAGCCCGACCGGTCTTCTTTGACCACCTCGGTGGCTTCGACGTCCTCGAACAGGGCCAGTAGCCGGTGCAGCGGGTCGTAGTCGGGGTCGGTGCCGTCGCCGCCCGTTGTTCCCCGCCGGTCGTAGACGAGGTCGAGGGCGACCTGGCGCTGCTCGTCGGGGATCCGGTTGAGCGGCATGATGCGGGCCGCATGGACGATGGCGGAGTCCAGGCCGGACTCCACGCACTCGTGCAAGAACACCGAGTTGAGGACGTGGCGGGCGGCGGGCTTGAGGCCGAAGGAGACGTTGGACACACCCAGAGTCGTGTGCACCCCGGGGAGCTCGGCCTTGATCCGACGAATGGCGTCCATTGTGGCGATGCCGTCCTTGCGGAGGTCCTCGTCGCCGGTGGAGAGCGGGAAGGTGAGCGCGTCGAACACGAGGTCGGACGGCTCGAGGCCGTAGCGCCCGACGGCGATGTCGTGGATGCGGTGGGCCACCCGCAGCTTCCACTCGACGTCGCGGGCCTGGCCCTCCTCGTCGATGAGCAGGCAGATGGCCGCCGCGCCGTACTCCTGGCAGAGGGTGAAGACTCGGTCCATCCGGGAGCCGGGTGCCTCACCGTCCTCCAGGTTGGCCGAGTTCAGGAGTGACCGGCCACCGATGTGCTGGAGGCCGGCCTCCATGACCTGGGGCTCGGTGGAGTCGAGCACCAGCGGGGCGGCGACCTGGGTGCCGAAGCGGGACGCCAGCTCCTCCATGTCGAGGGTGCCGTCTCGGCCGACGTAGTCGACGCAGAGGTCGAGGACGTGGGCGCCCTCGTTGAGCTGCTCGCGGCCCATGAGCGTGCACTGGTCCCAGTCGCCTTCGAGCATGGCGTCGCGGAACTTCTTGGAGCCGTTGGCGTTGGTGCGCTCGCCGATGATCAGGAACGAGGTGTCCTGTTCGAAGGTCACGTGGCTGTAGATCGAGGTGGCACCGGGCTCGTGGACCGGCGTGCGGGGCGCGGGGGTGAGGTCCCGGCAGACCTCCACGACCTTGCGGATGTGGTCGGGGCCGGTGCCACAGCAGCCGCCGACGACCTGGACGCCGAGCTCGGTGATGAACCGGCGGTGGTGCTCGGCCAGCTGGTCGGGGGTCAGCTCGTAGGCCATCTGTCCGTCGATGACCTGGGGCAGCCCGGCGTTGGGCAGGCAGGAGATGGGCATCCGGGCGTGCTGGGAGAGATGGCGCAGGTGCTCGCCCATCTCGGCGGGGCCGGTGGCGCAGTTCAGGCCGATGACATCGGGGCGCAGCGGGTCGATGGCGGCCAGGGCGGCGCCGATCTCGGTGCCGGGGAGCATGCGCCCCGTGAGCTCGATGGTGACCTGGACCTGGAGGGGGACCTCACGGCCCCGCGCGGCCATCGCCCGCCGGGCGGCGACCATGGCGGCTTTGAGGCCGAGCAGGTCGTACTGGGTCTCGATGATCAGGAGGTCGACGCCGCCTTCCAGCAGGCCGTCCACCTGCACCTGGTAGGCGTCCCGCAGCTCGGCGAAGGCGATGTGGCCGAGGGAGGGCATCTTGGTCCCGGGGCCCACGGAGCCGGCGACGAAACGGGGGTGGTCCGGCGTGGAGACGTCGTCCACGACCTCGCGGGCCAGGCGAGCCGCGGTGACGTTGAGCTCGTGGGCCCGGTCGGCGAGGTCGTACTCCGCCAGCGGGATGGCGAAGGCGCCGAACGTGTTGGTCTCCACCACGTCACAGCCCACGTCGAGGTAGGCGGCGTGGAACTGGCGGATGGCGTCGGGCCGGGTGACCACGAGGAACTCGTTGCAGCCCTCCAGCTCGGGGCCACCGAAGTCGTCTGCGGTCAGGTCGAGGCCCTGGAGGAAGGTCCCCGTCGCCCCGTCGAAGGTGACGACGCGCTCGTTCACGAGATCGAGGAACCCGGCCATCCCCAGAGGCTACCGAGGGGCGTCCTCGGCCCCCTGGGGGGTTTCCTTCCGTCGGCCGAACCGCTGGCGAATGCGCTGCATGACCGAACGGGAGCCCTTGCCCTTCCGGCGGGCCTGGCCCGTCGCCTCCAGATAGATGGCCTTGCCCGCCCCGAGCAGGGGGACCGAGACCAAGGCACCGGGCACCCCGGCCACCGAGGCCCCGACGATGGCGCCGACCATCGTCGTCGGCGCGGAGAGGTCGACGGCCTCGCCGACGATGATCGGGCTGAGGATGTGGTTCTCGAAGTTGAGGTAGAGGACGAAGGCGATCAGGCAGATCACGCCGGTGGTCGCGCTCTCGGTGAACGCGAGCAGGACGAAGGGGGCCCCGGCCAACGCCCCGCCGATCTGCGGGATGAGGCTGGCCACCGCGGCCCAGAGGCCCAGGAGCGGGGCGAGGGGCACGCCCAGGATCAGGCCGACCGACAGCACGTACAGACCGTGCAACATCGCCACCAGGAGTGAGCCGGCGAAGTACTTGCCGACGATGTCGTAGAACTGGTGGCCGGCCCGGTCGATGCGAGGGCGGTGCCGCTCCGGCGTGAGGCGTTGGACGGCCCGGACCAGTCGGTCGCCGTCGAGCAGCAGGCTGATCACCACGAGGCCGGTGGCCATCGCGGCCAGGAAGCCCGACAGGATCGACTCGGCCCGGTCCCCGATGTCGGCGTCGCGTCCGGCGAGGGTCTCGGGGAGGTTGTTGAGCCAGTCCTCGACCTTCTGGGGCACGTCGTTGCGCTCGAAGCTGTCGCCCACGAGGGGGAGCTCGGTGAGTTGGCCGACGACCTCGGGGAGGTCCTCGCTCAGGGTCCGGACCTGACGGGAGGTCTCGGGCCCGACCAGCAGCGCGACGACGGTGAGCGAGGTGAAGAAGGCGGCGAGCACGACACCCACCGCCACCCCGCGCCGGAGGCCGATCTTCTGCTGGATGCGGTCGACGAGTGGGTCGAGGGCGAGGGCGAGCAACGTCCCGATCACCACCCACGTGAGCGTGCGGCTGGTGGCGCTGACGACGGCGAACACGGCGACGAGGCCGACGACGCCCACGCAGGCCAGCGCCGCCGAACGCCAGTCGAGGTCGACCTTCAGGACCTCCTGGCGCTCGGCCGGCCGTCCCTCGTCGCCTCTGGGCACCTGGGTACGGTAGGCCGGGATGGAGGGGCCGTCGGCGGACACCGTGAGACTGTTGCGGTTCACCCCGTCCTCGGTGGTCCGCGCCGTCGGGATGGTGGCCGCGACCCTGGTCGTGCTGGCCGTGTTCCAGGCCGCCACTCGTCCCCTGGGCTGGCTACTCGTGGCCGCGCTCGGGGCGGCTCTGCTCGGCCCGTTCGTGCTCTTGCTGCAGCGCTTCCTGCCCCGGGGCCTCGCGGTGGTCGGTGCGCTGCTGATCGCGGCCGCCGCCTTCGGGGCGGTCGCCTACGTGGTGGTCGAGGACCTCGGCAAGGAGCTGGACCGGGTCCAGCGCATCTCGCGTCGGGCTGCGGGCGAGCTCGAACGGTCGGACCAGTACGGCGAGTTCGCCCGCGAGATCGATCTCCGCGAACGGGTGGACGCGTTCGTCGACCAACTGCCCGATCAGCTGCGAGGGGGCGACGACGTGGCCGCCATTCAGTCCGCCGCATCCCGCGGGGTGTCGTTCCTGATCACCTTCGTGCTGCTGCTCTTCCTCCTGGCATCCGGCCCCAAGTTCATCGATGCCGGGCTACGGCAGTTCGCTGACGAGGCCCGCCGCGAGCGAATACGCGCGGTCCTGATCGAGGCCTACGGGCGGTTCTGGCGCTACGTGGCCGCCACGCTCGGACGGGCGGTGCTCGCCGGCCTGTTCACGTACGCGGTCGTACAGCTGGCGGATCTCCCCGGCCCGGTGATCCTCGCCGTCTGGGTGGGGGCCTGGAGCATCGTGCCCGCCGTCGGCGTGGTGGTCGGCTCGCTCGCCGTCGCCCTGATCGCCGTCCCGGAGTCCTTCTCCCTGGCCGGGTGGCTCATGGTCCTCTTCATCGGGTACCAGGTCTTCGACGCCATCGTGCTCGAGAAGCGCATCGACCAGCGCGACCCTGCACCTGGGGTCCTTCGGGACCTTCGTCGCTGCGGCCCTCGGCCTCGAGGCCTACGGCCTGGGCGGCCTGGTGGTCACCACGCTGGTCGCCATGTTCGTCGCGGCGGTGATCCGCACGATCACCGCGGGTCGGGTTCTGTCGGCCGCGCCCGCCCAGGAACCCACCGGCGAGGTGGCCCCGGTGCCTGGGTAGCCTCGCCGCGGCGTGACGATCTACACCAAGAAGGGCGACGACGGGACCACCGGCCTCCTCTACGGCGGTCGCGTCCCCAAGGACGCCGAGCGCCCGACGGCCTACGGCGAGGTGGACGAGGCCCAGGCCGTCCTCGGCGTCGTACGGGCCGAGGCCGGCCCGCAGCTGGCCGAGATCGTACTCGGCATCCAGAGGGACCTCTGGGTGGTCATGGCCGAGCTGGCCACCGCTGTCGAGAACGCCGCGAAGTTGGTCGACGGCCAGACCCGACCGACCGAGGCCATGGTCGACGCCCTCACGGATCGCATCGACGAGATCTCGTCCCGGTTCGAACCCCCGACCGAGTTCGTGGTGCCGGGCGAGACCCTGGTCACCGCCCACCTCGACGTGGCCCGGACCGTGGTGCGCCGCGCCGAACGAGCGGCGGTGGCCGCGTTGCGCAACCAGCCCTCCTGGGTGATCCCCTACCTCAACCGCCTGAGTGACCTGCTGTGGACGCTGGCCCGCTGGCAGGAGGGCGAGTCCCTGACGACGAAGTCGCTACCCGAAGGATGACGATGATCGAGTTCTCCCTGACCGACGACGCGGGCGATGCCGAGGTGCTGGTGTCCGGCCTGACCAAGGACGGGGTGGCCGACGCCCCGGACGGCTTGGGCGAGCACCTCGTCGCTCGGGGCTTCGAGGCCGAGGCGGGGTCAACCGTGCTGGTGCCCCGCGAGGGCGGCGGTTCACGGCTGTTGGTCGGCTTGGGCGACGGCGAGGTCGATGACCGCGCCCTCTGTCGGGCCGCGGCGGCCGCGGCGAAGGCGCTCGAGCACTACGCCACGGCGGCGACGACGTTGCTCGGCGATGCCGGTCGGGCCGACGCCCGCGGGGCCCAGGCCCTGGCGGAGGGGTTTGCCCTCGGGGCCTACCGATACGGCGAGTACAAGTCCGAGTTCGAGCCCCACGAGTTGGGGACCGTCCGCGTCGTGGGTGGGGCCGACGGCGTGGCCGAAGGCCTGGCCCGGGGGGCCCGGGTGGCCGAGGCGGTCATCGTGGCTCGGGACCTGGTGAATGCGCCCGGCGGCGATCTGACGCCGCCCGTGCTGGCCGACCACGCCGTGGCCCTGGGCGAGGCCAACGGGCTGACCGTCGACATCATGGACAAGGCCGCGATCGAAGCGGCCGGGTTCGGGGGCCTGCTGGGGGTCAACCGGGGCTCGCTGCACGAGCCGCGTTTCATCCGCATGACCCACGCCCCGGAGGGCGCCACGGCCCACGTCGTGCTGGTGGGCAAGGGCATCACGTTCGACGCCGGCGGCCTCTCCATCAAGACCGCCGACGGCATGTACGGGATGCAGGGCGACATGGGCGGTGGCGCCGCGGTGATCGCCACGATGTCGGCGGTCGCCGGGCTGGCCCCGGGCGTGAAGGTGACCGGCCTGGTGCCCGCCACCGACAACATGCTCGGCCCCGACGCGACCCGCCCCGGCGATGTCCTCACCATCTCGAACGGCAAGACCGTCGAGGTGGTCAACACCGACGCCGAGGGGCGTCTGATCCTGGCCGACGGCCTCGCCGAGGCCACGAAGGAGGGGCCCGACGCCATCATCGACCTGGCCACCCTGACCGGCGCCTGCATGGTCGCCCTCGGCGCCCGCATCGCGGGGCTGATGAGCAACGACGACGACCTGGCGGCCAAGGTCGCCACTGCGGCCGAGGGGGCGGGTGAGCGGGTCTGGCGGCTGCCGCTGCCCGCGGACATGGAGAAGGCCATCGAGTCGCCGGTGGCGGACATCAAGAACATGGGCAACCGCTACGGCGGGGCGCTCGCCGCGGGACTCTTCCTCCAGCACTTCGTCGGCGAGGGCATCCCCTGGGTCCACCTCGACATCGCCGGTCCCGCCTGGTTCGACGAGCCCGACGGCGAGAACCCCAAGCACGCCACCGGCTTCGGCGTCCGCACCCTCCTCGAGCTCCTCACCACCTGGTCCGCCTGAGACGCTCAGCTCGCGTCGAGGGGCTGGAAGGCGGGGTCCTCCGCCACGGCGGCGGCCGCGTCACGGTGGCGGTCGAGGGCCCATCCGGTTGCGGCGCTGGCCAGGGCGGGGTGGTACTGCCAGCGGTGGAGTTCCCGTTCCACCTGGTCCGGCTCGTGACCGGTCTCGAAGAGGCTGAGGGCCAGGCGGCGGGCCCGGCGCTGGGTCTCCTCGAAGCCGTTGTGGACCAGGAGCTGTTCCTGCCAGTCGCGGTGGGCCCGCTGCACGATGTTGGGGAGCCGGGCCACCTGCCCGCGGTTGAGCGGCGGAATCCGGCGGCGGACGTCGATGCCGTCGTGGCCCACCATCCGGGCGAGGCCGAAGCGCACGGTGCGCTCGATGGCCCGGTGGACGGGGGAATGCGAGCTGGTCGGCCGGCCGAGGCCGAGGTGCCGGGCCGTGCGGTCCAGGTCGAGCTCGAAGCCGTCGGGCTCGTGGTCGAAGCGGTGGCTCACGTGGCGCAGGAACCACGTGGTCGACGGCCCGAGGATGCCCAACCAGAACTGCTCCACGTACTGGGACCGCGGCATCGTGGCCCATCCGGTCGATGACGGTGTCGGCCCACGGGCGCAGGTGGAGGACGGCGGGTGGATCGGCAGGTTCCATGCCGCCAGTAGAGCATGACATGCAATTTTAGTCAATTTCAGTGTATTCAATTTACACGTCGAAGACACCGTCGAAGAGCAGACCGAACCCGGCCAGGACCAGGACGCCGGCCACCGCCCGCGGCACTGCCGTCGAGCACCCGGTGTTGGGCCGAACCCCGAGGCGCGACCGGGATCATGGCCATCGCGGGGAGGGTGACGAGCGCGATGGCCAGGACCACCAGGGCCACCAGGGCGGAGTGATCCGCCGAGGCGGTGAGGGTCAGGAGGGCGAGGCCCGGAGTGAGGAGGGTCGGGAAGGCGACGGGCACGAGGGCGGCCTGACCACCGGGCAGCGACGGCTCGGGCGTCGGCATCGGCCAGCCGACCAGCAGGATCCCCGTCACGGCGAGCAGCAGGCCGGTCGCGATCCGCGCCGTGGCGGGCGAGATGTCGACGAGGTCGAGCACGGGCCGGGCGAACGCGGCGATCGGGACGAGGACCACCAGGGCGATGCCGGCACCCGCCAGCTGCCACCGGGAGGCGCTTCGGTCGGCGGGTGGACTCCGTGCTGTCGGCAACGGCGAACCATCCTCCGCTGTCGGAAGGCAGCACCGACCGGGATCGCGGGGCGTTCACCACGCAGACCGCGGCGAGCACGAAGAGGGGCAGAGTCACGGGTCGTCCAGGACGGCGGTGGCGGCGAGCAGGGCGGAGACGGCGTGTTGCTGGTCGTCGACCTGGGTGACGCCGTCGCGGAACCAAGCGCCGTCCAGTCGGGGGTCGTCGCTGTGGGTCTGGCGTTCGACCAGGATCCCGGCAACGCAGGCCAGCCGCTCGTCCACGGCCTCCCGGTCCACGTCGAGGTCGGGGTCCCGCTCCGCCAGGCGCTGGATGCCACCGAGGCCCTCGCCGAGGGTGCCGACCCCCGCGGTCAGGGCGAACGGGCCCCGGGTGAGACGCGCGACTCCGGAGGCCCGGCGTTGGGACTCGTAACGGACCTGGAGGCCGAACAGGCCGGCCTGGCGCTCGGCGTAGGACCGCTCGCCGTCGGTGAGCTCGGCGGGCCAGGCCGCGATCTCGTCCCAGCCGTAGGCGCCCCAGTGGTCCGACACCGGGGGGAAGCGGCGCTCGGCATCGTCCCGCTCCGAGGCCAAGTAGGCCGAGATGCGGCGGGCCGGCTCGTCCCAGCCCTCGTCGGGGAACTCGACGTGGAGGCGGGCCAGTGCCCAGAGGATCTCCCCGGTGAAGAACGGCGAGCGGGAGCCCTCGACGGGATCGTCGGCGGCGAGGTCCCAGCGCGCGACCACCGCCCCCTCGTCGGTCACGGTCGTGACCAGGAAGCGCCCGAGATCGCGGAGGAGCTCGTCGTGCACCGTGGACCCCGTCGCCCGGCGGTGCTCGACCAGAGCGGCCACCAGCAGCCCGGTCCCGCCGGTGTCGGCGGTGAAGGCGGCCCGGTGGCCATCGAGCTGGGTCAGCTCCCCGACGGCGAAGTCGGTGGCCGCCTCCGCCGCCGCGGCGGTGTCGTCCAGGCCGCTCGCCCCGGCCTGTTCCAGCGCCAGCAGGGTCCCGGCGTGGCGGACGTGGTTGTACCCGGGGAGCACCTCGCCCTCGTCCCGGTCGTAGCGGTAGAGGAACCGCCCCGCCGGGTCCTGATTCCGCGCGATCCAGTCGATCCCCGCCTGGGCCGAGACCCTGGCCTCCTCGCCCGTCACCGTCGGACACCCCTCCGGATGTGCAGTCACCGCCACCACGGCCAACCCCCCGACCCACGCCAGGAGCCCCGCCCCCACCCGACCCCGCACCGTCGTTCCCAAGTCCCCGAACCTAGTGACCGTCCTACGCTCGGGAGGGCGTGACGAACCGGGGCCGATGGGTGGTGACGGTGGTGGTGGGCCTGGTCGTGGTCGCGCCCGCGCTTTGGCCGGAGCCCGAGGACGACTTCCCGCTCTCGACCTATCCGATGTTCACCGCCGAGCGGGGACGGGTCGTGGGTCTGGACACGGCCGTGCGGGTCGACGAGGACGGGCGTCACCGCCTGTCGCCCGAGGAGGTGGGGGGCACCGACGAGATCGTGGCCGCGGCGGTCGCGGTGTCCAGCGCCATCGACGGTGGCCCGGCGACCCTGGCCGCGCTCTGTGCCCACATCGCCGGCCGGGTGGGCGGTCCGGGCACCATCGAGATCGTCACCGAGCGCCACGACGCCGTGGCCCTCCTGCAGGACGGGGCCCCGCCGGTCGAGGTGACCGTCCACGAACGCTGCGAGGCGGGGTGAACCAGGTCGCCCCGGCCCGCCGACTGGCCGGCTTCCGGATGCTCACGGGGGCATTCGCCCTCGTGTACCTGGTCGGCCGCTTCCCGTACTTCCTCGACCTGACCGACCTCGACCCCGGCCGGTGGGACCCGCCCGGCGTGCTCGGCCCCTTCGCCGCCCCGCCCGCGAGCGGTCTGGTCGTGGCTGTCCTCCTGCTCGCCGTGGCCAGCGGCGCGGCGTACACGGCCGGCTGGCGGTACCGCTGGACCGGGCCGGTCTTCGCCGTCGCCCTTCTCGCCGTCCTCAGCTACCGCAACGGCTGGGGGCACCTCTTCCACAACGACAACCTGCTGGTGCTCCACGTCCTCGTGGTCGGCCTCGCGCCGGCGGCCGATGCCTGGAGCCTCGACGCCCGCGGCCGCCCCGAGCCCGTCGAGGACGTCGGCTACGGGTTCCCGCTCCGCCTTGCCGCCGTGATCACCGTCCTCACCTATGTCGTCACCGGCGTGGCCAAGCTCCGCTACGCCGGGGGTGACTGGTTGGCGGGCGACACGCTCCTGCACCAGATCGCCTTCGACAACGCCCGCAAGAAGGTCCTGGGCGACGCCTACTCGCCGCTCGCCGTCGACCGTCATCGGCCATCCGGGCCTGTTCCGCCCGATGGGCGTGCTGACCCTGGTCGTCGAGCTGGGCGCGCCGATCGCCCTGCTGGGGCGCCGCTGGGCGGCGTGGTGGTCGGCGTCGGCATGGCTGTTCCACGTCGGGATCGTGGCCCTGATGTGGATCTCCTTCGCCTACCCACTGAGCTTCATCGCCTTCGCCCCGTTCTTCCGGATCGAGGTCCTCGGCGAGCGGGTCCTGGCGCTGTGGCCGGTTCGTAGGCTGGCCCCGACATGAGCGCACTCGACGACGCCCGCCGGCTGGTGGCCGAGGCCGAGGCCGTCGCCGTGCTGACGGGGGCGGGCATCTCGACCGACAGCGGCATCCCCGACTTCCGGGGCCCCAACGGCGTCTGGACCAGGAATCCCGGGGCCGAGAAGGCGGCCAACATCCAGAACTACCTCGCCGACCCCGAGGTCCGGAAGCGGGCCTGGCGCAACCGGCTCGACTCCCAGGCCTGGGTGGCCGAGCCCAACGCCGGGCACCGGGCACTGGTGGGCCTCGAGCGCCAGGGCAAGCTCCACACCCTCATCACCCAGAACATCGACGGCCTCCACCAGGCCGCCGGCAGCGACCCCGGCCTGGTCGTCGAGGTCCACGGGACCATCCGCGAGGTGGGCTGCCTGAACTGCGGGGAGCGGGCGCCCATGGAGCGGGCCCTCGACCGGGTCCGGGCGGGCGAGGAGGACCCGGAGTGCCGGACCTGTGGCGGGGTCCTCAAGTCGGCCACGATCTCCTTCGGCCAGTCCCTGGTGGCCGACGACCTCGGGCGGGCCGAGCGGGCCGCCCGGGAGTGCGACCTGCTCCTCGCCGTCGGCTCGACGCTGAGCGTCTACCCCATCTGTGACGTGGTCCCGATCGCGAAGCGCCTCGGCGCTGCCGTGGTCATCGTCAACGCCGAACCCACCCAGTTCGACGCCCTCGCCGACGCCCTCGTCCGCGACTCCATCAGCGACGCCCTCCCCACCATCGTGGGGAGATCAGCCACCGGGTGACGCTGCGCAGCGGAGCGGAGCAGCACAGGGGTCTGGTGGGATCGGCGAAGCCGGGAGGCGGGCCGCCGCCGACCCATGTGGCGGCATCGGCGGAGCCGGGAGGCGGGCCGCCGCCGACCCATGTAATGGGAATCCGCCGACAAGTGCAATTGTTGACCGAATCGCTAGGCTTTTGCCGCCCGACAGAGTGATGACGAGGTCGACGTACCGATGCCCAACTTCCGTGAGCTGCTGAGCCAGACCAAGGCTCGCATCCGAGAGATCTCGACCGAGGAGGCCGAGGCCGCCCGTCAGGCCGACGGCGCCGTCGTGCTCGACGTCCGGGAGCCCGACGAGTACGAGCAGGGGGCCATCCCCGGCTCGGTGCACATCGCCCGGGGCCACCTCGAGAGCCAGGTCGAGGGTCGCCTCCTCGACAAGGGCGCCCCGGTCATCATCTTCTGCGCCGGCGGCACCCGCTCGGCGTTCGCGGCCGAGACGCTCGGCCAGCTGGGCTACGGCGACGTGGTGTCGGTCGCGGGTGGCTTCAACAGGTGGAAGGACGAGGGCCGGGACTGGAAGGTCCCCTCCGTCCTCTCCCCCGAGCAGCGCAATCGTTACCAGCGCCACCTGCTCCTGCCCGAGGTAGGGGTCGAGGGCCAGCAGCGCCTGCTCGGTGCCCGGGTCCTGCTCCTGGGTGCCGGCGGCCTGGGCTCACCCGCCGCCCTCTACCTCGCCGCCGCCGGAGTCGGCACGCTCGGCATCATCGACATGGACGTGGTCGACGAGTCCAACCTGCAGCGTCAGATCCTGCACAACATGGACCGCATCGGCGAGCGCAAGGTCGACTCGGCCAAGAAGACCCTGACGGCCATCAACCCGGACGTCGACGTCGTGACCTACGACATGCGCCTCGACGCCGGCAACGTCGTGGAGCTCCTGTCCCAGTTCGACGTCGTCATCGACGGGGCCGACAACTTCCCCAGCCGGTACCTCCTCAACGACGCCTCGCTCAAGACCAACACGCCGGTGGTCCACGGCTCGATCTTCCGCTTCGAGGGCCAGGCCACGGTCTTCAAGCCCTTCGACGGCCCCTGCTACCGCTGCATGATCCCCGAGCCCCCGCCGGCCGAGCTGGCCCCGTCGTGCGCCGAGGCAGGCGTCCTCGGCGTTCTGCCCGGGATCATCGGCTCGATCCAGGCCCTCGAGGCGATCAAGCTCATCCTGGGCATCGGCGACGACCTGTCTGGCCGCCTGCTGGCCTACGACTCCCTCGAGCAGTCCTTCCGGACGTTCAAGGTCAACCGGGATCCGGAGTGCCCGGCCTGCTCGCTCGAGCCCGAGCAGATCATGATCGCCGAGTACGACGAGTTCTGCATGCCCCACGCAGTCGCCGCCAGCTGACCCTTCCGGGCCCCCGCCACCCCGTGGGGAGTTGTCCGGGCCGGACCGTAGGATCGTCGGCCGTGTCGAACGCCGAAGCCGTGCCCGAGCGCGCCCGCGCCGGCCCCGGACCGGCATAGCGGTGTTCCTGGTCGTCGGGACCGCGCCCGGCCGGCTCCGGCGCCGTCGCGGAGGCACTGAACGCCCACCCGGGCCTCGTGGTCGCGGGCGCCGGTGAGCTGATCGTCCCCCTCGCCTTCGTCCTCGAGCGCGTTCGCGAGCCGCAGGCCGCCCGGCACCTGTTCGGGGGCCTGGTCGTGGCCTCCCGGGAGTTCGACGCCGGCATCGGTCGCCACCTCGACGCCGATGGGGTCCACGCCGCCCTCGAAGGTGTCCCGGTGCGCCTCGGGGCCCTGTTGGCCGCGCTCGTACGACGCCGTGGCCACCGCCGCCGGGGCCCAGGCCGCGGGGACGGTCCTGCCCCGGATGGGGATGGCCGTGCTCACCCGGACGGGCCTCCACGAGGCGGGTATCCGCTATGTGCACGTGGTCCGGGACATCCGCTCGATGGTCGCGGCCGGCCAGGGTGGCGGCGAGGGTCCGGCGATCGCGGCCCGCCGCTGGGACACCCAGAACCGGATGTTCCGCCAGCGCTGGGGGGGCGACCCCGACCGGTACCGGATGGTCCGCTACGAGGACCTCCTGGCCGACCCCGACGGCACGGTCCGGGACGTGGGCTGCTTCCTCGGAGCCGAAGGGACGCCGGCGGCGGTGCCGCTGCCTGTCGAGGACCCATCGGAGCCTCTCGACGCGGCGACCCGAGCGGCCGTGACCGCCGAGGCCGCCGAAGGCCTCTACGACTTCGGTTACGACCCGCCGGCCGGGTCGCCCCGCCGCCTGGTGCGGGCCGTGGCCCGCCGGGCCGACGGGGTGCTCCAGAAGGGCCGCCGGGCCGCCGTTGCCGCCACCGACCGGGCCTGGGTCCTTCGGGCACCGGCGCCAGGGCGGTCCGCCCGACGCGACGACGACCTGGCCCCGGCGTGGTGCAACGTGTGTCGTTGGGCCGGCGAGGCGTTCAGCGGCGTGCCCCACGCCGAGAGCGCCGACTGCCCGCGTTGCGGGACCATCGCCCGCCAGCGGTTCCACCTCCACGGCCTCGGCCTCGAGCCGGCGACCGGTGGCCGGAGGGTGCTGGAGACGGCGCCTCGTTCCGCCGGCCAGTACGCCCGGGCCATGCGCCACTGGTACGACTACGCGGTGCTGGATCCGTCGCCGGGTTCTGGCCCTCTCGGCCACCTCGCCGACATCACGAACCGCCCGGACGGGTCCGTCGACCGGCTCCTCACCGCCCACGACCTCCAGACCGTCCGCGACCCGGATGCGGTGCTGGCCGAGTTCGCCCGCGTCCTGGCTCCCGGCGGTGTCCTGCTCCTCCAGGTCCCGGTCCTGTCGGGGACCACCACGGCCATCGAGGTGGCCGACACCGCGGCGCCGGGTACGGCCCGATGGTCCTTCGGCGTCGACGTCCACGAGCGGGTCGCCGCGGCGGGGTACGCGACCGACCTGCTGGTGACCGAGGAATTGGCCGACCTGGTCGCCGCCGACCCGTCGACCTGGGCCACGGCACCGGGGAGCGGGGAGGTCGACGTCGAGTCCCTGCTGAGCGGGTTGGCTGACGCGAGCACTGGCCGCTGTGGCCGATCGCCGCACCGCCCGTCGGGCCGGCTGGCTGCCGCCCGTCCTCTTCGTGACCATCCGTGGCCGCCTCCCTGTCGGGGCGACGCCGTGATGTTCACCGTCCAGGGCATGCCGCGCTCGGGCACGACGCTGCTGGCGCAGTGCCTCAACGCCCATCCCGCCCTCGTGGTCCCCGACGAGACCGACTTCATGGTCCCTGCGGCCCACGCCTTCTGCCTGATCGACGACCCCGAGGTCGGACGGCGCTACCTGGCCGACCTCGTCACCGCCACGGCGCGCTTCGAGGTCACGCTCGGACGATGGCTGACCCCCGAGCGCGTGGCGGCCGAGATCGCCGAGGCGCCGTACCGCTTCGATGCCCTGATCGCTAGCCTCTACGAGGCCTCGCCACCGAGGCGGGAGCCGCCCTCGCGGGCGACAAGTCACCCAACGACCTGGCCCAGAGCGAGATCCTGGGCCACGCCGGCTTCTTCACCGGTGCGGTGCGCACGGTGCACCTGGTGCGGGACCCCCGCGACGTCATGGTCTCGATGGCTCGACTGGGATGGCTGAACGGACTCGATGTGAACTACGCAAGCCAGTGGCGCACCGCCAACCTGAACCTGCACCGTCGGTTGGCCGACGCCGGTGACCGCTACCACCTGATCCGCTACGAGGACGTCGTCGCCGACCCGGAGCCGGTGTTCCGGTCGCTGTGCGCCTTCCTCGAGGTGGACTACGACCCCGCCATGACCAGTGACGATGCCCGGTTCTCCCAGTTCCCCGAGCACCGGGGCATGACCCAACACGCCGCCACGTACCGACCGATCGGGGCCGAGAGCGTCGGCCGCTACGCGTCGGTCTTCGACCGCCAGACCCTCGACCAGATCGACGAACGGGCCGGGGACGCCCTGTCGGTCTTCGGGTACGGCGACCGCTAGGAGCCTTCGATGCTGACCGCCACCCAGGAGCTCTGGGGCTACCGGGCCCTGGTGCTGAACCTCACCAACCGTGCAGATCAAGTCGCAGTTCAAGATGACGTTCCTCGGCAACCTGTGGGCGCTCATCAACCCCATGCTCACCCTCGCCGTCTACTCGCTGGTGTTCGGCTACTTCCTGAGCTTCCACCGCAACACCCCCGAGGCGTGGGCCAGCGGCCTGCAGAGCTTCCCCCTCTACCTGTTCTGCGCCCTCATGATGTGGTGGCTGTTCAACCGGGTCGCCATCGGCGCCACCGCCGCGTTCACCTCGATGGGCAGCCTCCTGCGGAAGGTGTACTTCCCGCCTGCGGCGCCGATCGTGGCCCACGGTCTGGCCCAGGTGCGCCAGACGATGCTCGAGGGCCTCGTCTGCATGCTGGTGATGTGCCTGATCGGCAACACGCCCTGGACGTTCATCCTCTGGCCACTGCTGATCCCGCTCATGCTGGCCTTCGGCCTCGGCATGGGCATGCTGCTGGCCCTGGCCAACGCCTACTACAAGGACGTCGGCTACCTCACGACGATCCTCAACATGCTGCTGTTCTACGTGACGCCGATCATCTACTCCGTCGACGCTGTCGGCGACACCGAGTTCATGGGCGTCCCCGTGAAGACGCTCATGCAGCTCAACCCGCTGACCCAGTTCGTCGAGGCGTCCCGTGAGCTGCTCTACCTGGGAGTGATGCCGGGGGTCTGGCGGGTGGTGGCCCTCGTCGTCATCTCGGGGCTCAGCCTGCTCGTGGGCTGGGTCCTGTTCGTCCGCTACTCCAAGGACGTGAGCGAGGTCGTATGACGAGGATCCAGAGCCATGAGTGAGAACGACATCGCCATCCGGGTCGAGGACGTCACCAAGCGGTTCCGCCTGAACCAGAACCGGGCCTCCTACCTGAAGGAGGCCATCATCCACAAGACCGACACCACCCAGTGGCGGGAGTTCTGGGCCCTCAAGGGGGTGTCCTTCGACATCCAGGAGGGCTCGATGCACGGCATCATCGGCCACAACGGGTCGGGCAAGTCGACCCTGCTGCGACTGATGGCCAACATCCACCGCCCGACGACGGGACGGATCACCGCCAACGGTCGCATCTCGGCCCTACTCGAGCTGGGCACGGGCTTCCACCCCCAGCTCACGGGTCGGGAGAACATCTACCTGAACGCCTCGATCCTGGGCATCTCGCCAGCGCGAGATCGGGCGTCGGATCGACGACATCATCGACTTCGCCGGCATCGGCGAGTTCATCGACTCGCCCGTGCGCATCTACTCCAGCGGCATGAAGGTCCGGCTCGGCTTCTCGGTCGCCGTCCACGTCGACCCGGAGATCCTCCTGCTGGACGAGGTGATCGCGGTCGGCGACGAGCGCTTCAAGCGGCGGTGCTTCGACCACGTCTACAAGCTGCGCAAGAAGGGCGTCACCATCGTCCTGGTCACCCACAGCCTCGGCCAGGTCCAGTCGATGTGCGACCGGGCCACCTGGCTGGAGGGGGGCGAGCTGAAGATGGACGGCGATGCCATCGAAGTGGCCCGGGCCTACCTCCAGCAGGTCAACAGCAGCCGAGAGCGGCGCCGACGACGACCAGCACGAGGTCGGCCTCGAGATGCAGGGCCGGGGCGAGCGGCGGGGCACCGGCGAGATCACCATCGAGGCGCTCACCTTCGTCAGCGCCCACAACCGGCCGACGCCGTTCGTGAACTCGGGCCGGCCACTGGTGGCCCGCGTCCGGTACAAGGCAGCCCAGCCGATCCAGAACCCGACCTTCGGCCTGCGCTTCTTCACCGATGCGGGGACCCTCGTCGCCGCCCCCAACAGTCGCCGGGCCCGCTTCGAGGCCGGGACGCCCGACGGCGACGGCGAGATCCTCTACAAGATCCCCCGCGTGAGCCTCACGCCGGGCACCTACCACGTGACCGCCGGCATCTACGACGAGAACAACCTCCACGTCTACGACGAGCGCCAGCGGGAGTTCGAGCTCCGGGTCCAGCCGGGCGACGCTCCTGACACCGAGGGCTTCATCGACATGGGCGGCGAGTGGGCCAAGGCCCGCAAGAAGCCCGGCGACGCCGCGCAGGACGACTAGTGCCGCCGAGTCCACGGTGAGCGAGGAGACCCGCACGCGCCTGGCTGCGCGAGCGCAACCCGCTCCCGGACGGGACCCTGACGGTCGGCGCCGGGCTGCTCATCAACGGCATCACCGCGTACGCCTTCCTCGGCCTGGCCGGCCGGAACCTCGGCGCCGAGGCCTTCGAGCCCCTCTCGGTCCTCTGGGCGATGATCTACCTGCTCAGCCCGGGGTTCTTCCTGCCCCTGGAGCAGGAGGTGAGCCGGGCACTGGCCAACCGCTGGGCCCGGGGTGTGGGGGTCGGCCCGCTGATCAACCAGGCCGGGACGATCGGGGCCGGGCTGCTGGGTGCGGTCCTCGTCGGCACGATCGTCGCCGGGCCGTTCCTGGTCGAGCACCTCTTCGACGGGCAGGTCATGGTCCTCGTCGGCCTCCTCCTGGCGCTGACCGGCTACGCCGCGGTCCACCTGGCCCGAGGGACGCTCGCCGGGCTGGGTCGCTTCCGGGGCTACGCCGCCTACTACGTGTACGAGAACTCGCTGCGGCTGGCGGCCTGTGCGGTGCTCGTCGTCGCCGGCGTCGACACTGCCGGGCCCTACGCCCTCGTCGTCGGCCTCGCCCCGGCCTTCGCGCTGGCCCTGGCGATGCGCAAGGAGCGCAACCTGCTCTCGCCCGGGCCGGCGGCGCCGCGCACCGAGCTCACCGCGGCCCTGGGCTCGCTGCTGTTCGCGTCGATCTTCTCCGCCTTCCTGCTCTACGGCGGCGTGGTCGCGGTCAGCCTCCTGGCCGAGGAGGACCAGGCGGGCGACGCCAGTGTCTTCCTCGCCGGCCTGGCCATCGCCCGCGTCCCGGTGTTCCTGTTCCAGGCCGTCCAGGCCGCCCTCCTGCCGAAGCTCTCCGCCCTGGCCGGTGCCGGCCGCTTCGCCGACTTCCGGACCCGACTGTGGCGCCTCCTCGGCGCCGTGGCCGCCGTCGGCGCGGCCGGCGTGCTCGGGGCCCTGCTGCTCGGGTCCCAGGTGATCCACCTGCTGTTCGGCTCCGACTACGCGATCTCCTCCACCGACCTGGCCCTGCTGGCCCTGTCCAGCGCCGGGTTCATGCTCGCGGTGGCCCTCGGCCAGGCCCTCATCGCCCTGTCGGCCCAGTCCTGGGTGGGCATCGGCTGGCTCGTGGGCTCGATCGTGTTCGTGGTGGTGACGCTGCTCGGCCACGACCTCTTCCTGCGGGTCGAGGCCGGGATGGTGGCGGGATCGGCGGCCGCCGCGCTGGTCATCGGGACGCTGGCGGAGATCCGTCTGCACGCCCGGCTCGTCGAGCCTGCGCTCTGATCCTCAGGCGGCGGGTCGCAGCTCCAGCCGGCTGAAGGCCACGCCGAGCTGACGCCGGTCCGGCGCCCGACCGAGGGCGGCGGGGGAGGTCGTGGACGCGACCGAGAAGCGGAGACGGGCCATCTCGGGTCGTCCGCGGTCGACGCCGGGACTCGCCCGACGAGGATCAGCGGCGGTTCGTCCTCGTCTCACCCTCGGCCCGCAGGTCCACCTCCTGGTCGTCGACGCGGAGGCGAAGGCCCGGCGAGGACCTCCGGGGTGATGGCCTTCTGGACGGTGAGCTGCAGCGTCGAGGTCGCGGTCGCGCCGGAGCGGGAGGAAGAGGGTGGCCTCGGGTAAGGGGCCGATCCAGCGGAATCCGGCACCGGTGACCGGGTGGCTCTCGGGCATCTGCCAACCGAAGCCCGGCACCGGGCCGGAGAAGTCCAGGTCGACGACGTCGGTGGGCGCGGCGGAGAAGGGGCTGCGGTCGACTCGGGAGGACGTCGGGGGGGCCGGCGTCGAACTGGGCGAGCGCGCCGTCGTGGAGTGCCCGGTCCAGGGTGGTCAGCTCCAGGATGCGGTCCAGGACACCCGGTGACAGCTCGTCGCGACGGACGCGGCCCTCCGAGACGTTGACCCGGTCACCGGCGTGTTCGGTCATCCAGTCGAACAACGGCCATCCCAGCGTGTCCATCAGGCGCTGCACCGAGGTCTCGAACCGCTCGACCAGTCCGACGAAGGCGTAGCTGTCGAGTTGGTGCCGAGCCGTCGTGAGCGGGTCGAGACCGAGTTCGGCCAGTTGGCGCTCCATGTCCTTCAGGCTCTCGCAGGGGAAGGCGTTGGCCAGGATCCACCGGGTCTGCAGGTCCCGGACGGTCCCTGCGGTGTCGGGGTCGTGGAGGAACGTCTCGAGGTCCATGGTCATCGAGGCCCGGTGCAGGCGGTGCCGGTCGTTGCGACGGATGTAGCCGTAGGTCGACAACGTGCGCTCGACGGGGTCGCGCAGGAACGTGACGATCCACGGTCGGGCCGGCAGCCACTGGCTGAAGGCGAGGAGGTGCCCGCGGAAGAGGCGGTACTGCGCCAGGTCCGATCGAGGGAGCGTGAGGAACTGCTGCCAGGTCTGGGGTGGGCAGATCTGCCCCTGACCGAAGTGGGTCTCCAGGATGCGGGCGAGGGTCGATCCCGCCGTCTTGTGGATGTGGAGGAAGTAGAGGCGCTGCTCGGGGCCGAAACCCGCGCTGACGTCCGGTACCGAGACGTCGAGGGTCCGGAGGGCGCGTCGCCGGTTGCGGCGGCTGGTGAGTGGGGAGCGGAGCGGCACGGCGAGGCGGGGTCGGGGTGATCCCGGACGAGGCAGGACGATACCCGCCGGGCCGCAGCCGACCCTATCCTGGGTCGCCGATCGGCCGGGGCGGGTCCCGGCGGACCGGCGACCACCCCCACCGCCTCACACCCCCCACGCATGACCACACCGATCCGTAGCATCCCATTCCCCAGCGCGGCAGGGAGGTGACCTACCCCGTCAGCGGCGAGCGGTCGAGGCCACTCGAGCGTCTCGGTCTGGTCGGGGCCCACCTGAAAGAGCGGGGCCCGGAGCTGCTGGCCCTGTCCGCGCTGGCCGTCGCTCAGCCGCTGCTGGATCTCTTCGGTCGCAACCCCGAGTTCTTCGTCGCGTCCGGCAGCACCCGGCCCGAGATCGTCGCCTTCGCCCTGGTGCTCAGCTTCGCCGTCCCCGTCCTGGCGCTGATGACCGAGGTGTTCGCTCTGGTGGTGGCCGGGCCGAAGGCGGCGGCGGCGGTCCATGGCGTGTGGTTCGGCCTGTTGGGGTTCGTCCTCGGCACTGGCTCTGGCGTCCGACCTCGGCCAGGACGGGACGGTCGTCGCCGTGCTCATCGGCCTGGCGGTCGCCGGCGGGCTGATCCTGCTGCGCCGTCGGTTCGCCGGTGTGCGTCTGATGTTGCGGTACCTCGGCCTGGCTCCTCTGCTGTTCCTCGCCCTGTTCCTGTTCGCCTCGGCCAGCAGCGAGCTGTTCTGGGCGGGGGAGGCAGGGGTGGAGGCCGACGTCCGCGTCGGTGCGGACGCCCCGGTGGTCGTCGTCATGTTCGACGAGTTGCCCCTGGCGACCCTGCTGCGGTCAGACGGGACGATCAACGAGACCCGCTTCCCCAATTTCGCCCGCCTGGCCGGTGACGGCACGTGGTACCGGAACGCCACCAGCGTCTCGGCCAGCACGGTGCGGTCGGTGCCGTCCACGCTGGCGGGGACCTTCCCCGAGGAAGGGGCGATCCCGACCTCCAGTGACTACCCACAGAACCTCTTCACGCTCCTGGGTGAGGACTACCAGATGGACGTCCACGAGACGATCACCGACCTCTGCCCCAGCAGCATCTGCGCAGCGGAGGGCTCTGCGAGCGTCGGGCGGTTCTTCAGCCACCTCCGGCAGTCGCTGGTCGACGCGGGCGTCGTGTACGGCCACGTCGTGCTCCCGCGGAGCTGGCGCTCGGACCTGCCCACCGTGGACCAGTCCTGGGAGGGGTTCCTCGACACGGCCGAGGAGGCCGATCTCGCGTCCGTCTCCGTGGACCCGGGCTCCCTCGACGCCGGCGCGTTGGCTGACGAGGACCGCACGGCCTTCTTCGACCGCATGCGCACCCAGAACCGCGACGCGTTCGCCGGATTCAAGGGAGAGGCGCTCCTGCGTTCGATCGAGGGAGCGACCTTTGCCCCCGATCGCCTCTTCTTCTCCCACGAGTCCTTCCCGCACTTCAACTGGGAACGCACACCGGAGGGAGGCGTCTACCGCGGGGAGGGAGGTCCACCTGGAGCGGTCGACGGCCGCTGGGGCGACGACCCCTTCCTGGTGCGGCAGGGGCTGCAGCGCCACCTCCTGCAGGTCGGTTACGCCGACACCGTCCTGGGCGAGCTCATCGATCGGCTGGATGCCCAGGGCCTCTGGGACGACGCGCTCGTGGTGGTGGCGTCGGACCACGGCATCGCGTTCGACCCCGGCGTCGCCCACCCGGCAGCCGACCGGGCAGAACGTCCAGGAGATCTACCGGGTGCCGTTGCTGGTCAAGGCGCCGGGCCAGACCGAGGGCCGGACCGATGACCGCAACGCCATGCTGATCGATGTCGTTCCGACGATCGTCGACCTCCTCGACGTCGAGGTGGACTGGACCTTCGACGGCCAGTCCCTCGTCGGGCCGCCGCGGTCCGGACCCGTCCAAGCCGGTGATCTACTCCGGCCCCGACGAGGTCACCGGCGGGTTCGACGAGGCGGTGAAGACCGCGCGGCGCAACGCCTTCCTGCTGCCCTTCGAGGGGCCGTGGCCGACGGTGGCCCGGGTCGGGCCGAATGCGGCCCTCGTGGGCCGCCCGCTCCAGGACCTCCGAGTGATCGGTCCCTCGGCGCTCCGTTGGTCGGTGGAGGAGGCCGACGTGCTGGCCGACTACACCCCCGGTGCCGAGCTGATCCCGCTGGTGCTGCACGGGACCGCGACCTTCGACGGCGATGATCCCCCCGCCCAAGGCCTCGCCGTCCTGAACGGACGGGTCGCCGGGGCCCTGGAGCTCGAGCCGGTGGCGGCCGGCGAGGATGGCGAGCTCGCCTTCTCGGTGCTCATCGACCACTCACTCCTGCGGGTCGGGACCAATTCCGTGCAGATCCTCGTCCCCGATACCGACGAGCGTCTGCCGAGCTGGCGGGTTGCCGCCGTCGCCGACTGACCGGAATCGCGGTCGATAGGCCACATAAAGTGATACTTACAACCACTTAAAGTGGTCACTTGCCCTCCGATGGTCCAGGGACATGCGTTTCCGCACCCCCTGGATCCTCGCCACCGCCGTGGTGGCCGCGCTCGGCCTGCCCGGGGCGGCGCTCGTCGCCGGTGCCGAGGACCCCGGGCCGGCCCCGGCGTTGCCCGAGCTCCCGTCCGTGGCCGAGCAGGTCGACGGCCTGTACGACGCCGCCGGCTGCCTGCACACCGGTCCAGACGAGGTCGACTGCTCGGTGCGGGCCGCGCGAGGTGGATGCCGCACTCAGCGAGGGTGGTGCCGGCGAGACCCGTCACCTCGAGGGCTTCGTCGGGTCCCATTGGCTGACCCGGGTGGACGGCGGGGGCCCGAGGGTCCTGCCCGCCACGGTCGTGGCGTCGGCCGCCGGGTCCTTCACCGCCACTGGCCTCGCCCGCAACGAGGGCACGGAGGTCCTGGCCACCCTCGAGGTCACCGCGCAGCTCTTCGATGCCATGGGCGAGGCGCTCGCCGTCCGTCACCGTCGTCAGCCCCGTCCACGACCTCCGGCCGGGTGAGCCCGCCCCGTTCACCGTCAGGGCCGACGTGGACGCCGCCACCGTGGCTCGGATCGCCTGGACGGCGGCGGGCGGTGCCGTCGGTGACCCGGCCCGACGGGCACTGTCGTGGACGGGTTTCTGGGAGCGCCCCGAGGGCGGCGATCCGGTCGATCTCTACCTCTACCGTGACGGCGGTGGGCCGCGACCCCACCTGCTCTTCGGCAGCGTCGCGGCGGTCACCGAGCGGCTGCTCGAGCGCCCCGAGGTCGTGGTCGGTTGGCTCGACGACCACGGACGTCTGGTCGTCGTGGCGACCGCTCCGGCGCGGGATCCCGGGGGCGGGCCGCTGGCCGCGCTGGTCGGGGGTGGCACCGCCGATGCGCTGGTCGTGGCCGAGGTCACTCCGCCGGAGGGCGCCGAGGCCCTCGTGTGGGTGCAGGGCTCATGAGGCTCCGGCTGACCCGCTTGGGCGCCGTGGCCGTGCTCCTGGGCGTCCTGGCCCCGCTGGCCCCACTGGCTCCGACATCGCTGCCGGCCGGCGCCGCCCCGACCTTCGGCGACGACCCGCTCGACGACGTCCTGCACTGGGCGGCCCAGGAGCGTCGTTGCGGTCTGACGACCAACAAGCTGGCCGCGCTGATGTTGGCGCCGACCTACCCCGAGACCGGCAGTCCTTCGGGTCGGGCGCCCTCGCCGATGACGCTCTCCCGATGGGACAACCAGTCGGGCCTGCACTCCTTCGGCAACGTCTCCGGGGAGCCTCGGGCCTTCTGGCACCCCGGCGTCGGCATGTGGCAGTTCGACTCGGCCGGTCTCGGCGCGCCCCTCACGGCCGCCCAGCGAATCGACACCTACGTCGTGGCAGCACAGACGGCGGCCACGATGGCCGCCCGCTGGTGCACCAACCCGACGCCGAGCTACGTCTGGGCGCCTTGGTACGGCTGTGGCGCGACGACCTGTCGGGACATCTTCCAGTCCATCTACCGCAGTGGGACTGACCGGTTGGTCGGCGTCGCCCGGGACCGTGCCGTTCACGCTCGTGGCGGCATGGTCCAACGGGACTGCACGGGGACGGCCCAGAGCGGGAGGTTCACGTGCTGGCGGGTGGATCCGGCCCGGGCCGAGGGCTACGCGGGCTTCGCGGCCTCCGGGTTCGGCCCGGCGCCGATCTCCGCGCCGTTCTACGTGTACGCCGCCGACGGCAAGGAGTACCGCCACTGGCTGCGGGCCGACACGGGCTACGCCCAGGACGTCTGGGCGACTCGCCCACTCGGTGCCAATGCCCGTAGCGGGCTCACCTGGCACCGAGGTACCAGCCTGGTCGGCACCGGTGGTGCCGGTGGTGGCAGTGGTGGTAACGGTGGTGCCGGTGGTAACGGTGGTACCGGTGGTAACGGTGGTACCGGTGGTAACGGTGGCGGGGCGGGCCTCAGCGACGTACCCCCCGATGCCTGGTACCTATCCGCCCTGACCTGGGGCCTCGACGCGGCGATCGTGACCGGCTACGGCGACGGCACGTTCCGGCCCGATGGGTCGATCACCCGGGCCCAGGTCGTGACGTGGCTGTGGTCCTTGGCCGGCCGACCCGCAGCGACGACCTCGGCGGCCTTCACCGACGTCGCCTCCAGAGCGTGGTTCCCGACGCGCTGGACTGGGCGGTCGGCGAGGGGATCGTCTCGGGCTTCCCCGACGGGACCTACAAGCCGGACGCGCCGGTCAACCGGAGCCAGCTGGCGGCCATGATCTGGAACGGCGCCGATCGGCCCGTTCCCGCGGGCACCGGCACCTTCGCCGACGTGGGTGCCACGGCGTGGTACTCGACCGCGGCGTGGCCTGGCTCACCGAGATGGGCTACGCCTCCGGGTTCCCCGACGGCCGCTTCCGACCCGGGGACCGGACGTCAAGCGGGCCCAGGGGCTCAGCTGGCTCCACGCCGCCCGTCCCTTCGTCGACGTGGCCCCGGAGGCCTGGTTCGCGCCGGACGTCGACTGGGGTCGCTTCCGGGCGGTGGTCACCGGCTATGACGACCACACCTTCCGTGGCGACGAGATCGCCGACCGGCGGGACGCCGTGGACATGCTGTGGGGGCTGATGGCGGCACCGGTGGTCGTCGCCGGACACCCGTTCACCGACGTCTCGGTCGACGATCCCGCCGTGTCGTGGGCCGCGGCGACGGCGGTCGTCAGCGGCTACGCCGACGGCACCTTCCGGGCAGCCGAGCCGGTGCACCCGGGCCCAGGCCGTGATGATGCTGTGGAAGGTGGCGGGGCGCCCGTCGGCCACGGGATCCCCTACGTTCGCTGACGTGCGGGCCGACGAGTGGTTCGCCGACGCCCTGAGTTGGGCGGCGGCCGAGGGCATCGTCACGGGCTATCCGGACGGGACGTTCCGGGGCGGGGACTCGGTGAGTCGGGCCCAACTGACCGTCCAGGTCAGCACCCTGGCCCACGAGGCATCGGCCTGGGCGCCGGGCAGCGTCATCCCGCGTACGGTTGTGTTCACCGCCTGAGCGGACCGCCCCGGTCCGGGGCCCGGCCGGCCCCGGACCGGTCAGGTCGGCCCAGCCGCCGAAGGCGTCGACGCAGTACTCACCGGTGCCCTGGGCTTGACGGCCGGCGCAGGTGTCGCCGAAGGCCTGGTACCCGCTCCCGTTGGACGACTGCGAGTAGAGCGTGTCGCATCCGGCGTAGTCGCCCGCGTAGCAGGCTTCGGCCAGGGCATCGAGGTCCGGATCCGAGCCGTACTCGACGATGGCTGCGGCGGGCGGCGCGGCGCTGCCCGGGTCGCTCGAGAGGTCGTCGCTGAGGTCCTCGGTCAAGTCGTCGCCGAAGTCATTGGTGGCGTCGTCGGAGAAGTCGCTGGTGAGGTCGTCGGAAGCATCGGTCTCGTCGACGAAGCACTCGAGCCGAGCTCCTCGCCGAGGTCGTCGACTTCGGACTCCAGGTCGGCGTTGTCGTCGGCGAGCGTCCTGGATGGTGTCGTCGTCGTCGTCCTCGGCGGCCGCTTGGAGGTCCTCGAAGAGCTCGACGCGGTCCTCGAGGACGCCCAACAGCTCGTCGACGGTGTCCTGGCAGGTCATCCGGGGGGGTGATCGCACTCGAGGTCCTCGATGCCCTGGGAGGCGATGTCGATGGCCTCACCGGCCTGCTCGGCGAGTTCCTCGTTGGTCTCCGGGGTGTCGAGGTCGTCGAGGTCCTCGCTCGACCTCGCAGGCAGGCGTCGTCGAACTGCTCGACGAACTCGTCCTCGGACAGGGGCTCGGCGGCCTCCTCGTCACTCGGACGAGCCGCCGTCGTCCGCCGACGAGTCGTCGCCGCCGCAGCCCACGGCGACGAGCGCCAGTAGGCCGATCAGCAGGAACCAGATCGATCGGGGGGTCTTCCGTGCCATGGGGGTGCCTTTCTCGCCGTGTCGCGCCGGGATCGGGCGCACGTTAGTGGGTGGTGCCGGCCGGCCGCGATGTCGGTGCCGCTCAGGCGAGGAGGTGGTCCACCAGGCGTTGCAGAGGGACGTCGTGGTGGTCCAGCAGGGGGACGCCGCTGAGGCGCAGCGCGGCGTTGTCCAGCACCGAGTTGGCCGGACGGGGCGCCGGCCGAGGCGGGTCGAGGTCGCCGGTGGCGATCGGCTCGACCCGGGCCGGGTCGTCGCCCGCCGCAGCCAGGACGGACCGGGCGAACTCGAACCAGGACACGGCGCCCTGGTTGGTGACGTGGAAGAGGCCCTGGCGCTGCTCGGTCACCAGGCGGGCGATCATCGCCGGCGAGGTCGTCGGCGAAGGTGGGGTGACCCCGCTGGTCGTCCACGAAGCGCAACGGGCCGGGCTGCGCGGCCAGGCGCAGGATGGTGCCGACCATGTTGGCCCCGTGGCGGCCGCAGACCCACGAGGTGCGCACGACGGTGTCCTCCGGGTCGAGCTCCAGCTCGCCGCCCCGCTTGGAGCGGCCGTAGACCGAGCGCGGGGACGGCGTGTCCCACTCGTCGTAGGGGTCGGCTTTGGTGCCGTCGAACACGTAGTCGGTGGAGACGTAGCAGACCCGGGCGCCGACCCGCCGGGCGGCCTCGACGACGAAGCGGGTGCCGAGGGCGTTGACCAGTAGGGCCCGGTCGGGATCGGCCTCACAGGCGTCGACCGCGGTCCACGCCGCGGCGTGCACGACGGCGTCGGGCGCCTCGGCGGTGATGGCGGCGTGCACCGCGTCCCGGTCGCCGACGTCGAGGCGGCCGTGGTCGAGGCCCGACGACGTCGTGGCCGGGGAACGCGTCGAGCAGCTCGGTGCCGACCTGTCCGCCGGCGCCGGTGACGAGGACCTTCACGGGCGTGCGGCTGCTCACGAGCCGAGGAGCGGTTCCCACCACCAGCGGTTGTCCCGGTACCAGGCCACGGTGAGGTCGAGGGCCTCGTCGAGGTCGTGGCGGGGCGCCCAGCCGAGGGCCCGGACCTTGGTGGTGTCGATCGAGTAGCGGCGGTCGTGGCCGAGGCGGTCCTCGACGGGCTCGATCATCGACTCGTCGTGGCCCAGGCGGGCCAGGATGCGCAGGGTGAGCTCCTGGTTGGTGATCTCGTTGCCGGCGCCGATGTTGTAGATCTCGCCGGTCTCGCCCTTGCGCAGCACCAGGTCGACGGCCTCGCAGTTGTCCTCGACGAAGCACCAGTCCCGCACGTTCAGCCCGTCGCCGTAGAGCGGCACCTTGCGCCCCTCGAGGAGGTTGGTGACGAAGAGCGGGATGACCTTCTCGGGGAACTGGTTGGGCCCGAAGTTGTTGCTGCTGCGGGTGACGACCACCGGCAGGCCGTAGGTCTCGTGGTAGGCGAGGGCGATCAGGTCGGACCCGGCCTTGGCGGCCGAGTACGGCGACCGGGGTGCCAGGACGTCGGTCTCGGTGAACGAGCCCTCGTCGATGGAGCCGTACACCTCGTCGGTGGAGATGTGCAGGAACCGCTCGACGCCGACCTGGCGGGCCACGTCGCACATCACGTTGGTGCCGCCGCAGTTGGTGCGCACGAACGTCGTCGGGCTGACGATCGAGCGGTCGACGTGGCTCTCGGCGGCGAAGTGCACGACCTGGTCGTGGCCGGCCAGCGCCTCCAGGACCGCGTCGCGGTCGCAGATGTCGCCCTTGACGAACCGGAAGCGGGGGTCGTCCTCGAAGGGGCGGAAGTTGTCGGGGTTGCCGGCGTAGGTGAGGGCGTCGTAGACGGTCACCTCGTCGTCGGTGTTGGCCAGGACCCAGCGGACGTAGTTGGAGCCGATGAAGCCGGCGCCGCCGGTGACGAAGAGCTTGCTCATGGGCGTGTCCTCAGGTGCGGAGGTCGGCGTGGGGGCGGCGACCGGGGTCGAGGTCGTCACGGCGGGGGTTGGTCCGGTCCCGGTCGGAGAGCACGGGGTCGGTGACGCCCCAGTCGGCCCCGATGGCGGGGTCGTCCCAGGCCACGCCGAGCTCGTCGGCCGGGTTGTAGTAGCCGTCGACCAGGTAGGTCATGGTCATGTCGGTCAGGGCGGCGAAGCCGTGGGCCACGCCGGGCGGGATGAAGACGCCGCGATGAGGGTGGGTGCCGTCGGCGTCCTCGCCGAGGTCGAGGACGAGGGTGTTGCCGTCGGTGGGTGAGCCCTCGCGGAGGTCGTGGAGCACGACCCGGGCCCGGCCGGCGGGGACGTACCAGTAGTCCGCCTGGTGCAGGTGGTAGTGGAGGCCGACGACGGAGCCGGCCCGACGGTCGCTGCGGTTGGCCTGGACCATCTCCCGGCCCTGGGGGAACCACTCGCGCCGGTAGGTCTCGACGAAGACGCCCCGCTCGTCGCCGAACACCTTGCGGCTCGACGACGTAGACGTCGCGGATCGTCGGGGACTCGGTCACTTCGGCCAGGCTGGTCATGTGGGTGCTCACCTATTCGATGTCGACGCGGGAGTGGTCGCCGAGCATGAGGCGGGTCGCCCGGGGCACGCGGCCCGAGCGGACGACCTCGACCTCTCGGCCGATCAGCGAGTCCTGCACGTGGGGGATGTTGACGATGCGGCTGTCCTCGAGGATCACCGAGTGCTCGACCTCGGAGTCGAGGATCTCGCAGCCGGCGGCCACCGAGGTGTAGGGGCCGACGTAGCTGTTCACGATACGGGTGCCCGGCCCGATGATGGCCGGGCCCCGGACGGTGCTGTTGACGATCTCGGCGCCGTCGTCGACCACGACCCGGCCCTCGACGAGGGAGGTGTCGTCGATGGTGCCCCGGTTGGCGGGCTCGAGGGTCTCGAGGATGAGGCGGTTGCCCTCCAGGAGCGGATCCAGCTTGCCGGTGTCCTTCCACCAGCCGTCGAGGATCTCGTGGCGGACCCGCTTGCCGTTGTCGATCAGCCACTGGATGGCGTCGGTGATCTCCAGCTCGCCCCGGGGGAGGGCTCGATGGCGGCCACCGCCTCGTGGATGGTGGCGTCGAAGAGGTAGACGCCGACCAGGGCGAGGTCCGACGGGGGCTCGTCGGGCTTCTCGAGCAGCTGGAGGACCTCGCCGTCGGGGCCGATCTCGGCCACGCCGAAGCGCTGGGGGTCCGGGACCCGGGCCAGGAGGATCTGGGCAGTGGGCGGGACGGTCTCGCCGTCGAGGGACGGCACCGAGGACGCCTGGCGGTCGGCCTCGAAGCTGTCGACGAACTCGGCGATGCCCTGGCGCAGGAGGTTGTCGCCCAGGTACATGACGAAGTCGTCGTCGCCGAGGAAGTCCTGGGCGATGAGGACGCAGTGGGCCAGGCCGAGCGGCTCGTCCTGGGGGATGTAGGTGACCTCGAGGCCCCAGGTCGACCCGTCGCCGACCGCGGCCCGGATCTCGTCACCGGTCTCCCCGATGACGATGCCGACCTCGCGGATGCCCGGCCTCGGCCATGTCCTCGAGGCCGTAGAACAGGATCGGCTTGTTGGCCACCGGCACCAGTTGCTTGGCGCTGGTGTGGGTGATCGGTCGCAGGCGCGTGCCGGCCCCGCCGGAGAGGATGAGGCCCTTCACGGCCGTCGTTGTACCACGCGCCACCGTCGCCCCCACCGGGCGACCAGGGCGCGGGGCCGAGGGGGGCCGCCCTATCCTCACGGCCCCGTGTCCCCCCGTGTCCGTGCCGTCGTCCTGAACTACAACGGCGGTCGCCATGTCGTCGACTGTGTGGCCGCCCTCCGCGCCACGACCTGGCCGGCGGGGGACCTGGAGATCGTGGTGGTGGACAACGCCTCCTCCGACGGCAGCGACGGCGAGATCCGGCAGCGGTTCCCGGACGTGGAGATCCGGCCGACCGGGGCCAACCTCGGGTTCCCGGCCAACAACGTGGCCATGACGGACCTCGACGACGTCGACTACGTCGCCTTGGTCAACAACGACGCCTTCGTGGACCCCGGGTGGCTCGGGCCGCTGGTCGACGCGCTGCGAGGCCGATGAGGAGTTGGGCGCGGCGTGCCCCCGGATCCTGTTCGCGCCCCGGTTCCTCGACCTCACGCTCACCTCGCCGACGTTCCGGCCGGGCACCGGCGACGGACGGGACCTCGGCGTGCGCCTGTCGGGGGTCGAGGTCGACGGCGAGGACCTCTGGCGGGACGCGCAGCGGGTCGAGGGCTTCTGGGGCCAGGAGCACGGGTCGGGCGAGGAGGCGCGCTTCGAGTGGACCGGCGACCGGGCCGTGGTCCGGGTCCCGGTGCCGGACGGCGTCTCCGGGGTCGACGTCGGTGACGCTGCGGCTCCGGCTGGCCGCCGAGTCGGCCAAGACGGTGACGATCGAGGGGGGTGCGGGCCCGGTGGAGGTGCCGTCGGGCCGGAGCCCGACTGGGTCGAGGTGACCGTGACGGGTGAGCCCTACGACGTGGTCAACAACGTCGGGTCGCTGCTGATCGAGGGCGGGCTACGGCGCCGACCGGGGCTACCTGCAGCGGGACGAGGGCCAGTTCGACGAACCGGCCGAGGTGTTCGCCTGGTGCGGCGGCGGGGTGCTCCTTGCGGCGGCGCTACCTCGAGGAGGTCGGCCTCTTCGACGAGCGCTTCTTCCTGTACTACGAGGACACCGACCTGGCCTGGCGGGGCCGGAGCCGGGGCTGGCGGTACCGCTACGTGCCCGAGTCCCGGTTCCGTCACATCCACGCCGCCAGCAGCGGGGAGGGCTCGGCCCTCTTCCAGCACTTCGTCGAGCGCAACCGCCTGCTGATGCTGGTGAAGAACGCACCGTTCGGCCTGGCGGCCGGGGCCGTGGGGCGGTACCTGCTGATCACCGCCAGCTACGCCCGGCGGGACGTGGTGTCCCCGATGCTGCGGGCGCACCGGCCCAACACCGTGCTGCTGCGCCGGCGGACGAAGTCGTTCCTGGCCTTCCTCCGCCTCCTGCCGGCGATGCTCGTGGCCCGGTTCCGGCAACCGGCGCCACCAGGTCGTCGACGACGCCGAGCTGGTCGGCTGGGCGGTGCCCAGCCGGCGGAGCGGCCCGGCGAGCCGAGAGCGAGGAGCGATGAAGGTCGGCGTCTACAACCGCTACTGGCGCACCGGCGGCGGGGCCGAGACCTACGGGGCCGCCGTGGCCCAGGTCCTGGCCCGCCATCACGACGTCGACCTGCTCGGCCCCGACGACGTCGACCTCGACCACCTGGCCGAGCGCCTGCGCCTGGACCTGTCCGGGCATCGGGATGGTCGTGCTCCGGGACCGGCCCGGCGCGGTGCTGCGGGCCAGCCGGGGCTACGACCTGTTCATCAACGTGTCGTTCATGAGCGACGACGACGCCGGCGCGCCGCACAACCTCTACATCACCCACTTCCCGGCCCGGTCGGCCGGGGACCTGAATGCCGCCCAGCGCCTGGCCATCCGGGTCTTCGGGCCGTTGGTGCGGGCCCAGGCGGTCGACACGGCCTGGGGCGAGGGCTTCTACCCGCGGGAGGGGCGCCGGCCCCGGTACTTCTGGACCGCGGCGGAGGCCTCGTTCTTCGTCGAGGCCCGGGCGGACCGGGACGTGGCGGTTCGCCTGGTGTTCCGGGACCAGCGCCCGCCGGGCCTGCCCCCGGCCGAGGTGTCGAGGTCCTGGTGGAGGGCGAGCCCGCGGCGAGCCTGGACGATCGGGGGCGGGGGGTCGACGCTGGCCCGCCGCCGTGGTGTCCCCGGTCGTCGTGACGGTGCCGGCCCGGCCCCAGCTGGGCGAGGTCGAGGTGACGATCCGGTCGACCACCTTCGTGCCCGCCGAGCACGGCCTGGGTGACGACGACCGGGTGCTGGGCGTGGCCCTGTCGCACCCTGCACACCGGCGAGCGGATCCCGGACCGGGTGGGGGCCACGCTTGGGGTCGTGGCTGCCGCTGCTGTACCGACCGCTGCCCAACAAGAACTTCCTGGACACCTACGACACCCTGGTGGCCAACTCCGAGTTCACCCGGGGCTGGATCCGGCGCTGGTGGAACCGGGACGCGACGGTCCTGTACCCGCCGGTGCGCCTGCAGTCGCCGGGCGCCAAGGACAAGGTCATCCTGGGGGTGGGGCGGTTCTTCGCCCCGAAGGCCGGGCACTCCAAGAAGCAGCTGGAGATGGTGTCGGCGTTCCGTGACCTGGTCGCCACGGGTGCGGCCGAGGGGTGGTCGCTGCACCTCGTCGGCGGCTGCAGTGAGGCCGACCAGGGGTACCTGGACCAGGTGCAGGCCGCGGCGGCCGGGCTGCCGGTGGCGTTCCACGTGGACGCGCCAGGGGCCGAGCTGGCCGACCTGTACGGCCGGGCGTCGATCTTCTGGCACGCCACCGGACTCGGGCGAGGACGCCGAAGCGGACCCCAACCGCATGGAGCACTTCGGCATCTCGATCGTGGAGGCCATGTCGGCGGGGGCGGTGCCCGTGGTGCTCGGTGAGGCCGGTCCGGCGGAGATCGTCGAGCCCGGGGTGAGCGGGCGGCACTTCACTGGATCTGACCGACCTCGTGTCCCAGACGGTCGAGCTGATCGGCGACCCCGACGAGCTGGCGCGCCTGTCGGCCGGGGCGGTGGAGCGGGCCCAGTACTTCGGGCTGGATGCCTTCGCCGAACGCCTGGACGCGATCGTGGGGCGAGTGGCGGAGGACTGACGGCCAGAGGCAGGCTGTCGTTCCCAGCGGAGCCTCCCGGATGCCCACGCCGAACGGTGGTTCCTGACCGACGATGATCCCGAGGCGATGCTCGACTGGTGGGCCGAGCAGCTGACAACTCTCGGCTGGACCGATGAGACGTCGGCTGCGGAGCGCCGCCCCAGGGGCCACCAGGCCCGCGTCCGATCTCGTTCGGTCCCGCCGCTACTCGCGGGGGATGGAGAGCGCCTCGGCGGCTCGGGTCCGGCTCGTCGGCGGGTCACGGAACCCATGGCACGCAGGTGATGCCGTGTCGGGTCTCTCGGAGGGTCCTCCCGGAGGCGTTCGGGCCTCGCCCGGGGCTGACCGCTGGGCCGACAGCGCGCTACGGGGCCTTGATGGCCTCGAAGGTGAGGAACATGTAGCTGGGGACGAAGCCGAGGCGGGCGGCGGTGGGGTCGTCGGCGACGCTGAGGAGGTCGTCGGCGACGGAGCCGCCGAGCAGCGAGGTGACGTCGAACTCCTTGGAGGTGCCGGCGCCCCAATCCCGGTCGCCGGCGTCGACCCGGCGCTTCCAGTCCTCGGTGCAGAGCAGGGTCGTGGTGAAGCCGTGGTCGCGGAGGCGGGCGGTCAGGTCGGGGCCGAAGCGCCAGAAGACGGGCGTGTCGTCGCCGTGGAACTCGGGCTCGGTGGGCGGGGCGGTGGCGCCCTGCAGGACCGGGACCTGGAGGTACATGCGGCCGCCGGGGGCCAGGACCCGGGCGATCTCGCCGAGGGCCGTGTCGGTCTCGGGGACGTGCTCGAGCACGTGGGGGGTGAGCAGCACGTCGAGGGAGTCGTCGGGCAGGTCGATGGCCTGGAGGTCGATGCGGACGGTGCCGGCGTGGGCCCGCTCGTCGAAGTCCGAGCAGGTGTAGGTGAACCAGCGGTCCATCGCCCGGCGGTAGTCGGCACCCATGCGGGGGCTGGTCTCGAGCAGGCGGGTGCGCAGGCTGGGCGGGGTGCGCTCGACGAAGCACCAGAACAGGAAGCGGTCCCGGGCGATGCTGCCGCAGCGGGGGCAGGTGGCGAACTCGCAGTGCTGGGGACCCTCGAAGGCGGCGCCGGTCCAGCGGCAGATGTTGCACCAGGCCGACGCCCGCTGCTCGCCGCCGGTGGCGACGTCCCAGGGGGACGGTGCGGTGTCGACCCAGGCGGTCGCCTCGGACGCCGATGCCGTCGCCGGCGCGGGCTCACCGCCGCGGAGTCGTCGTCGGACGGCGTCGATGTACCGCTGGCCACGCATGCGGCCGGGAGGCTACCGGCGGATGCCCGCCGGCTGCGGACCTGGGTCGTTCGGCCCATGGGCAACCACGGAGAGTGGTCATACCATCACTCAGATGGAGAAGGCGGCAGGTGCACCGCGGCGAGGCCTGGCGCCGTCGACCGGTGCTCGGGAACCTCGTCCGCGGCCCTGGTCGTGCTCGGGCCGCTCGCGTTCTCGGTCACCGTCGGCCTCCTCGTGGCCTCCGTGCTGCCCCGACCCTCGGCCCCGGTGCTGGCGCGGGTCGGGTGGTCCGTCGTGGTGATGTCGGCCTCGACGCTGGCCCTGGTGCTTGCCGGTCGGCTGGCCCGGCGCCTCCTGCCGCTCTCCCTCCTGCTGCGGGTGGGGGTGGTCTTCCCGGACGCCGCGCCGCGTCGGTTCGGGGTCGCCCTGCGGGCCGTGCGCCCGGGGAAGGGCGGCGACCACACGACCCGGCCTCGGCCCTCAGCCTGCTGGCTGCCCTACTGACCCACGACCGGCGGACTCGGGGCCACTCCGAGCGGGTGGCGGCCTACGCGCTGCTCATCGCCGACGAGCTGGGCCTCGACGAGGCGGCCCGCAACGAGGTGCGGTGGGCCGGTCTGCTGCACGACGTGGGCAAGATCGACGTGCCGCCGCGAGATCCTGAACAAGCCCGGCGGCCTCGACGAGGACGAGTGGGCGGTCATGTCCTCCCACCCGGCCGCAGGTGTGGCCCGGGTGGAGCCGCTCCGGCCCTGGCTGGGCGACGCCTTGCAGGCGGTCGACGGCCACCATGAGTGTTGGGACGGCAGCGGCTATCCCCGGGGCATCCCCGCCGGCGACCTGCCGCTCTCGACGCGGATCGTGGCCCTCGCCGACGCCGTCGAGACGATGACCGCCGCCCGGTCCTACAAGTCGCCGATGTCCATGCAGGAGGCGCGGGCCGAGGTGGCGTCGTGCGCCGGCGGGCAGTTCGACCCGGCGGTGGCCCGGGCCTTCCTCGGCGTGTCGGTGCCTCGGCTCTGGCGGGTGGCCGGTCCCCTGGCGTGGCTGGCCCAGGTGCCGCTGCTCGGTGTGGTGCTCCAGGGCTCCCTGGCCCCCGGCGCCGCGTTCGTGCAGGGCGCGGTGCTGACCGCCGGTCAGGTGGCGGGCACGGCGGCCATGGTCGCCACGGCGCTGGTCGCCAGCGGTGCCGGCCCGGCCGGGCCGGCGGCGGCCCAGCGCGCCGCGGTGGCGGCGAGCCACGGTGGTGACCGAACCGAGCGAGGACGCGGCCGGACAGCACTGGAGCGGACGAGAGGCTGGGCCACCAGCGTCCGTCCCCCGGACGATGTGGGCACGGCGGACGGTTCTGAGCTCCCGGCGCCCGTCTGTGGGCCGCGGGACCGACCGGCCGTGCACCGGCCCCAGCGAGCCTCCCGTCGGGGCCGCCACGGCGTCGACGCCGGACGCCGATGCCAGGACCACGGGCGGCGGGCGACCCGGTCGGTGCCGTTCCGCCGGGTCAGGGCGACGGGGACGGTGATGCGGCGTCGCCGGGTCAGGGCGACGGGGACGGGAACGGTGGTGTGCCGCCGGGTCAGGGCGACGGGGACGGTCAGGGCGAGGTGCCGTCGGGTCAGGGCGACGGGGGCGGTCAGGATGGGGTGCCGTCGGGTCAGGGCGACGGGGACGGTCGGGACGGGTGCCGTCGCGGTCAGGGCAACGGGGACGGTGCCGTCGGGCAACGGTGATGGGCCGGTCGGGGCAACGGGTCGGCACGGGGACGGTGCTGGCCACCGGACGGAGGATGCCGGCACGGCGGGGTGACGCTCGGGCGACCCGAGCGTGAACGGGGCTGTCTGCCCTTCCGCCCCTCCGAGCGCCTATCCTTGGCCTTCCCGGCCCCGGCCCCACGGGGCGACGCCACCATCCCCACTCGAAGGAACCCGACTCGCACATGCACGCCTATCTCGATCCCGGTAGCGGGAGCATGCTCCTCGGTCTCATCGCCAGCGGCATGGCCGGCATCATCGTCGTCTTCAAGACCTTCGGTCACCGCATCATGAGCGTCCTCACGTTCTGGAAGAAGGACGAGCCGGCCGTGGCCGAGCCCACGGTCAGCGACCGAGGACGCCGATCCGGCGAGCACCTCGGCGTCCTGAACGCCTCGGTCACGCGCGGCGTGACCGACCCTGACCTTCCGGACCTCGAGACCCCAGGCCCCCATGTGCCCCACCGCTGAGCCCGATCCCGGGTCGTTCCGCGACCCGACGAGTCGCGTCTACCTGTCCGACGACGCCGTCTGGCGGGGCCTCGACGCCGAGGCCCTGGCCGACTTCGAGGCCTTGGCGGCGACGCCGTTCTTCGCCGACGCGACCTGCGTCGGGCCAGATCGTGGCCACCGACCTGGCCACCGAGCGCCCCGAGGGCCTCGAGGCCTGGGCCGGCGTCCTGCGCCACGAGCGCATCCCGGTCATCACCTACCCGTACGAGTGGTCCTTCGAGATGTTGCGGGACGCGGCCCGCCTCCAGCTGGACCTGGTCGGCCAGGCGCTGGCCCAGGACCTCACGACCAAGGACGCCTCGGCCTACAACGTGCAGTTCGTGGGCTCGACGCCCGCGGTTCATCGACATCGGGTCCTTCGAGCGACTGCGGCCGGCCGAGCCCTGGTACGGCTACCGGCAGTTCCACATGCACTTCCTGCTGCCCCTGATGCTGCAGGCCCACCGGGGGATCACCTTCCAGCCCCTGTTGCGGGCCGATGTCGAGGGGGTCAACCCGGTCGACGCCCGCCGGATGATGTCGTTCTGGGACATCGTCAGCCCCCGCAAGAAGGGGACCCTCCTCCACGTGTCGCTCCAGGCGCGGGCCGAGAACGCCTCCAGCGAGCGGGACGTGAAGTCCGAGCTCAAGGCCTCGGGCATGAAGAAGGAGATCCTGGTCGCCCAGATCAAGAACCTGCGCAAGTTGGTCGACCGCCTGCGTCTGCGCAAGGCCGAGACGGAGTGGTCGGGCTACAGCGACCGTGCCCACTACACCGACGCCGACCTCCCGGCCAAGGAGCAGTTCGTGTCCGCGGTGGCCGCCGCCGTGCAGCCCGACGCTGGCCTGGGACCTCGGGGCCAACGACGGCCACTTCTCCCGGCTCGTCGCCGAGCACGGTGCCTACGTGATCGCCGCCGACGGTGACCACGAGGCCGTCGACGGCCTCTACCGCGCGCTGCGGGCCGAGGGCGACGAGCGCATCCTGCCGCTCGTGCTGAACCTGGCCGACCCGTCGCCGAGCCGGGGCTGGCGCAGCAAGGAGCGCCAGGCCTTCACCGAGCGCAGCCGCCCGCAGCTGGTGCTGGCCCTGGCCCTGATCCACCACCTGGTCATCAGCCGCAACGTGCCCATGCAGGAGTTCGTGGACTTCCTGGCCGACGCCGGTGCCCAGCTCGTGGTCGAGTTCCCGACCCGCGAGGACCCGATGGTCAAGCGCCTCCTGCGCAACAAGCGCGAGGGCGTCCACGACGACTACACGGTCGAGGCCTTCGAGGCCGCCCTGGCCAACCGCTTCGACGTGGCCCGCCGCGAGGAGCTCCCCTCCGGCACCCGCATCTGCTATCACGCCACCCCGAAGTGAGCCGAGGGGTGGACAGCCGCCCGTCCCACTGGGCACGCTGATCCTTCGTGTTCCTCGTTCTCGGCCAGCCCCGCTCGGGCACCACGTTGGTGGCCCAGTGCCTCAACGCCCATCCCGACCTGGTGGTCCCCGACGAGACCGACCTGGTCGTCCCCCTGGCGTTCCTGGTCGATCGCATCGAGGACCCCGACCTCGGTCGTGACCTGGCCGCCACCGCTGATCACCCGGAGCCGGCGCTTCGCCGCCAGCATCGGCGAGTACCTCGACGCCGACCGGGCGGCGGCGGTCGTTCGGTCCGCCCCGTGGAGCCTCAACGGGATCCTGACCGACCTCTACGCCGCGGTGGCCGACGCCGGGGGTGGGCACCTCGGCGGGGACAAGTCGCCCAACGACCTGAAGTTCCTGCGCATCCTGCTCACCGGGGAGGCCTTCGGCGAGAACCTGCCGGTCGTGCACGTGGTCCGGGACATCCGGGACGTGATGGTGTCGTTCCACGACCTCGGCTGGGCCCGGGGCCTGCCCGAGGGCATGGTCCGCATGTGGGTGGCCAACAACCTCATGGTCGAGGGCAACGTCACCCGCCAGGGCAGCCCATACGTGCGGGTCCGCCACGAGGACGTCGCCACCGACCCGGCCGCGGCGTTCCAGCACGTCTGCGCCGTGCTGGGCGTCGACTGGGACCCGGGGATGATCGACGACGAGCGTCGCTATCCAGCAGTTCTCCGGTCATGAGGGCATGGCCCAGCACGCCCAGACCTTCGAGCCCATCAGCACCGACCGCATCGGCCGCTACCGCGACGCCTTCGACGCCGCCACCATCGCCCGCATCGAGGAGCTCGCCGGCGGAGGGCCTCGAAGCGTTCGGCTACCGCTGACCCTCGTCGCCGCCTGCGGCGGGGGCCAGGCCGTCGGCTGGCCGCGGTCACGACCGTCGGCGGTGCAGCTTCGCGGCCAGAATCCGCCGGGCACTTGCCGGAACGCAGTGAGCAGCTGCTGGGCGGCGGCGGCGGGGGAGAGGGTGCCGGCGATGACGTCGGCCTCGAGGGCGGGGGCCAACCCGGCCACGCCGGGGTCGGTGCGCAGCTCGTCGAGCAGGGTCTCCCGGACCTCGTCCCACAGCCAGCTGCGGGCCTGGGCCGAGCGCCGGTCGGCCTGCGCGCCGGACGCCTCCCGTCGGTCGTGGACCGCACGGACGGCGGCCCAGGCGTCGTCGACGCCCTCGCCCGTGATCGCCGAGCACGTCACCACCGGCGGCGGGTCCTGGCCGTGCAGGAGGTGCACGGCGTGGCGGTGGTCGGCGGCGGTGCGGTTGGCTGCGGGCACCAGGTCGCCGTCGGCCTTGGTCACCACGACCACGTCGGCCAGCTCCATGATCCCCCGCTTGATGCCCTGGAGCTCGTCGCCGCCGGCCGGGGGAACCAGCAGCACGAACACGTCGACCAGGTCGGCCACGGCCACGTCGGACTGGCCCGATCCGACGGTCTCGACGATGACGACGTCGAAGCCCGCCCCTTCACAGAGCAGCAGCGCCTCGCGGGTGCGGCGGGCCACGCCACCCATGGTGCGACCCGACGGCGACGGACGGATGTAGGCCTCGTCCCGGCGGGAGAGCTCCTCCATCCGGGTCTTGTCGCCCAGGATCGAGCCGCCCGACAGCGTGCTGGACGGGTCGACGGCGAGCACGGCGACCCGGTGGCCGGCGTCGACGAGGTGGAGGCCGAGGGCCTCGATGAAGGTGGACTTGCCGGCCCCGGGCTGGCCGGTGATGCCGACCCGCACGGCGCCGCCGGTGGCGGCCAGCAGCTCCTCGATGAGGGCGACGGCCTCGGCCCGGTGGTCGGCTCGCTCGGACTCGACCAGCGTGATGGCCCGGGCCAGTGCCCGGCGGTCACCGGCGCGGACGGCCTCCGCAGTGGTCGACATGGTGGCGCTACGGGGCTTCGAGGAGCTCGAGCACCCGCAGCGCGGCCTTCGGGATGTTGGTCCCCGGGCCGAACACGGCGGCCACGCCGGCCTCGTGCAGCTTGGCGTGGTCCCCGGGGGGATGACCCCGCCGCAGACGACCAGGACCTCGCCGGCGCCCGCGTCCCGGAGCTCACCGATGAGCTGGGGTACCAGGGTCTTGTGCCCCGCGGCCTGGCTGGACACGCCGACGACGTGGACGTCGTTCTCGACCGCGTCGCGGGCGGCCTCGGCCGGGGTCTGGAACAGGGGGCCGACGTCGACGTCGAAGCCGAGGTCGGCGAAGGCGGTGGCGATCACCTTGGCGCCCCGGTCGTGGCCGTCCTGGCCCATCTTGACGACCAGCATCCGCGGCCGTCGGCCGTGCGCCTCGGCGAAGCGCTCGACCGCCGCCTGGGCCGTCTCGAAGTCCTCGAATCCCTCCGCCGCCGCACCGTAGACCCCGGAGATGGAGCGGATCTCGGCCTTGTGGCGACCGAAGACCTCCTCCATGGCGTCGGACATCTCGCCGACGGTGGCCCGGGCCCGGGCGGCGTCGATGCAGAGGGCGAGCAGGTCACCGTCGCCCCGGGCCCCCTCGGTGAGGGCGGCCAGCGCGGCCCGGGTGGCGCTCTCGTCCCGGTCGGCCCGGACCCGGGCCAGGCGCTCCACCTGCTGACGGCGCACGTCGGTGTTGTCGATGTCGAGCACGTCCACCTGGTCGGGGTGCTCGGCCACGTACTTGTTGACCCCGACCACGACCTCCTCGCCCCGGTCGACCCGGGCCTGGCGACGGGCCGCGCTCTCCTCGATCCGGAGCTTGGGCATGCCGGAGGCGACGGCCTCGGTCATGCCGCCGAGCTCCTCGACCTCCTCGATGAGGGCCCAGGCCTTCTCCGCCAGGTCGTGGGTCAGCTTCTCGACGTAGTAGCTGCCGGCCAGGGGATCCACGACGTTCGGCACGCCGGTCTCCTCGGCCAGGATCAGCTGGGTGTTGCGGGCGATCTTGGCCGAGAAGTCGGTGGGCAGGCCGAGGGCCTCGTCGAAGGCGTTGGTGTGCAGGCTCTGGGTCCCGCCCAGCACCGCCGCCAGGGCCTCGTAGGCCGTGCGCACGATGTTGTTGTAGGGGTCCTGCTCGGTCAGGGAGACGCCCGAGGTCTGGCAGTGGGTGCGCAGCATGAGGGACTTCTCGTCCTTCGGGTCGAAGCGCTCCATGACCCGGGCCCACAGCAGGCGGGCAGCCCGCAGCTTGGCCACCTCCATGAACAGGTTCATGCCGATGGCGAAGAAGAACGACAGCCGGGGGGCGAAGGCGTCCACGTCGAGGCCCCGGGCGTGGGCGGTGCGGACGTACTCGAGGCCGTCGGCGATGGTGAAGGCCAGCTCCTGGTCGGCCGTCGCCCCCGCCTCCTGCATGTGGTAGCCGGAGATGGAGATCGAGTTGAACCGCGGCATGTGGGTGGCCGTGTGCTCGATGATGTCGGCCACGATCCGCATGCTCGGCGCCGGCGGGTAGATGTAGGTGTTGCGGACCATGAACTCCTTGAGGATGTCGTTCTGGATGGTCCCGCTGAGCTGGTCCTGGGTGACGCCCTGCTCCTCGGCCGACACCACGTAGCAGGCCAGCACGGGGAGCACGGCCCCGTTCATGGTCATCGAGACGCTGACCTTGTCGAGGGGGATGTCGGCGAAGAGGATGTTGGTGTCCTCGACCGAGTCGATGGCCACGCCGGCCATGCCGACGTCGCCCTCGACCCGGGGATGGTCGGAGTCGTAGCCCCGGTGGGTGGCCAGGTCGAAGGCCACCGACAGGCCGGTCTGGCCGGCGGCCAGGTTGCGCTTGTAGAAGGCGTTGGACTCCTCGGCGGTGGAGAACCCGCCGTACTGGCGCAGCGTCCAGGGCCGGTTGGCGTACATCGTGGCCCGGACGCCCCGCACGAAGGGCGGGAAGCCGGGGAGGCCACCGAGGTGCTCCACCCCGGTCAGGTCGGCCTCGGTGTAGAGCGGGCGTGACGGGGATGCCCTCGGGCGTGGCCCAGGTCAGCTCGTCGGGGCTGGTGCCCCGCAGCTCCTTCTCGGCCCGGGACCGCCAGGCATCGGGATCAGGTGTCTCCATGGCGTCGCCAAGGCTACGGGGTCACCGACACCCGGTGGGAAGTGACCTCCGAGCGAGGTCACCCCGGCGAGGTGGCGGTCGCGATGATCGCCGGTGTCGGGAAGGTCACGCGGCCGTCGGCATCGGCGTGGGCCGCCAGCGCCGTGGTCGCCTCGGCCAGCAGGTGCGCGTAGGTGGTTTCATCGATGCGGTCGGCGAGGGTCCACCCGCGGATCTCGGTGTGGACCCATGCCTCGATCGAGTCGAACCGAGCGGTCCCGGCCAGGGGGGTGACGCGGACCTCTGGGAACGCAGTGGCCATGAGGTCGGCCACCGCCTCCTCCGTCCCGAGGCAGAAGGGGGCCAGGAGCGCCTGCGCCGCCTCCTCGTCCACGACGCGCCGCAGCAGGTCGACCATGGTCGTGTATCCGGGGCTTCTCCCGACCGCCGCCCAGGTGGCGACTGCCACCGTGCCGCCCGGCTTCAGGACGCGCGCCATCTCGCGGACGGTCTGGTGCCGGTCGTCGACGAACATGAGCACGAACTGGCTCAGGACCCGGTCGAAAGCGCCGTCGACGAAGGGGAGGTCCTCGGCCCGCCCCTGTCGCCAGGTGACCCCGGGTGTGCGCCGGGCGACGGTGAGCATGCCCTCGTTGCGGTCGAGGCCGACCACCTCACCCGTCGCGCCCGTTCGGTCGGCCGCTCCCCGGGCGACGATGCCGGTCCCGCAGCCGACGTCGAGCACCCGGTCGCCGAACCCGACGCCTGCCGCGTCGAGCACCGGTTCCACCCACTGAGAGAACAGCGCGGGGACGAAGAAGGTCTCGTAGACCTCGGCCGCCGCGACCACGACCTGACCTCGGCTCGCTGGAGATGCCTGCATGCGCCGATCGTCCGCGTCGGCCCGCACGGGATCCAGCGCGAAATTCGCACTCGACGGTGGCGCGGGGTCCTGAGACGATCTCGTCATGACCTCCTACCGGCAGTACTGCCCGGTGGCGCGGGCGTCGGAGGTGCTGGCCGAGCGCTGGAGCCTGCTCATCGTGCGCAACCTCCTCTTCGGCGCGTCGACCTTCACCGACATCGCGCGGGGTGTTCCGCACATGTCCCGGTCGATGCTCGTAAAGCGGCTGCGCGAGCTCGAGCACCACGGGATCATCGCCACGGCGGCGAAGGCGAACGGCCAGGGTTCGACCTACCGGTTGACCGAAGCGGGGCGGGACCTCACCGACGTCGTGGAGGCGTTCGGAGCGTGGGCGACACGCTGGGTCGATGTCCAGCCGGAGCACGCCGATCCGGGGTTCGCGCTCTGGGCGTGGTGCCAGGTGCAGTTGAACCGTGACGCCCTCCCGACGGATCGGGTCGTGGTCGCGTTCCTGTTTCCCGACGAGCCCCCGGGGAACCGCCGGTTCTGGCTCCTGGTCGACAACGGTGATGCCGAGCTCTGCGTCACCGATCCCGGCGACGAGCCGGCGGCGGAGGTCGTCGCCCGCTCCGAGGCCTTCGTCGACTGGCATCGCGGTGTGCGGTCCTGGTCGGACGCCGTTCGACGCGGGGACATCACGGTCCGGGGCGCACGATCCGTCGTCCGGGCGCTGCCGACGTGGAACCTCGGCCGGCCCCAGGTCGCGGTGCCCTCCCCCTGAGGTCCGGGGATCGGCCTTAACCTGGGCCGGTGGCCAGACGCTTCGTGATCATCGGTGGGGGCCCCGCGGGCAACGCGGCGGCCACCAGGGCCGCCACGCTCGGCGCCGAGGTCACCCTGATCGAGCGGGACATCATCGGCGGGGCAGCCCACCTCTGGGACTGCGTGCCCTCCAAGGCCATGATCGCCACGGGCGGAGCCATGTCGTATCTGCACCGCGTCGAGCAGATGGGCCTGCGGGAGGTCGGCGCCGAGATCGACCTCGAGGCCCTGCGCGAGCGCCTGATCTCGATCGAGGACCGTCTGGAGGCCTCGGTCACCGACCTCCTGGACCGCCAGAAGGTGCGCATCCTCCGGGGCACCGGGCGCCTCACCGGCCCCAACACCGTCGTGGCCGACACCGCGGACGGCGAGGTCACGGTGCCCGCCGACGCCGTGCTGCTCAGCACCGGCAGCCGGCCCCGCATCCCGGACTGGGCCGAGCCCGACGGCGACCGTGTCCTGACCACCCGCCAGGCGTACCCCCCGAAGGTCCTGCCCGAGCACGTGGCCGTGATCGGCTCTGGTGTGACCGGCGTGGAGTTCGTCCACCTCTTCGCCTCGTTGGGCTCCAAGGTGACCCTGATCGTCAGCCGCCAGCAGGTCCTGCCCCAGAAGGATCCCGAGGTGGCGGCCGCGCTGGAGGCGAACTTCCTCTCGCGGGGGGTGCACCTGCTGAAGGGCGCCCGGGCCGCGGGCCTCGAGCGTCGGGAGGACGGGGTGACCGTGCTCTGTGACGACGGCCGGCGGGTCGAGTGCTCCCACGTGCTGCTGGCCGTCGGTTCGCTGCCCAACTCCGAGGGACTCGGCCTGGAGGCCGCCGGGGTGGAGGGCGAAGGCGGCTACGTGCCGGTCGACCGCCACCTGCGCTCCAACGTCGGCCACATCTACGCCGCCGGCGACCTGTCCGGGAAGCTGCCGCTGTCGTCGGTGGCGGCGATGCAGGGCCGCAAGATCGCCGATCACGTCATGGGCCTGCACACCCGTGAGCACCGTCACCTCGACTACGACAAGGCGGCGTCGGCCATCTTCACCGAGCCGGAGATCGCCGACGTGGGCCTGGCCGAGGCCGACGCCTTCGCCGAGGGCCGGAAGGTGCGGGTCACCAAGGTCCCCTTCTCGGCCAACGCCAAGGCCATGATCAACGACGCCACGCCGGGCTTCGTGAAGCTGGTGTCGGACCCGGCCACCGGCCAGGTGCTGGGGGGCTCCATCGTGGGCGCCCACGCCGCCGAGCTCATCTCGGTGGTGGCCCTGGCGGTCAGCGCCGGCCTGACCGTGACCGACCTCGACGACTCGCTCTTCGTCCACCCGACGTTGTCCGAGTCGTTGGCCGAAGCCGCCGACTAGACGGGGCGATCGCCATGAGCGCAGCGGGGGCCCAGCAGCCTGGCGACGCAGTCGCCAGGAGCGACTGACGATGGGCGTGCTCGTGCTGGGCATGCATCGCAGCGGGACGTCCGCGCTCACCCGGGTCCTGAACCTGCTCGGCCTCGACGCGGGCCGGGACGTGCTGATGGGGGCCAGCGAGTCCAACCCCACCGGCCACTGGGAGGTCGAGCGGCTGACGTCGTTCAACGACCGCCTGCTGGACGACCTGGGCGGCCGCTGGTCGGCGCCTCCGGCGGTCGATCCGGCGGCGCTGGTCGCGCTGGCCGACGGCCCCTGGGGGACCGAGGCGGCCGCGCTGCACGCCGAGGCCTTCGCCGGCACGGCCTGGGTCTGGAAGGACCCCCGGGTCTGCCTCCTGCTGCCGTTCTGGCGGGCCGTGCTCGCCCGATCCGACGACGAGGCGCCCCACGAGGTCGTGGCCCTGCGGGACCCGACCGAGATCGCCGGCTCCCTGGCCGCCCGCGACGGCATGGCCCTCGACTTCGGCCTGGCCCTCTGGGAGCGGTACACCCGGTCGCTGCTGGACGCACTGGTGGGGGAGCGGGCCTGCTTCGTGCACTACGAGCGCCTCCTTGCCGAGCCCGAGGGCACCGCCCGGGAGCTGGTCGCCTTCTGCGCCGACGCCCTGAGCGACGAGCCCGACCGCCTGGCCGAGGTGAGCGCCTACCTCGACGGCGGCCACCGCCACCAGAAGCGCACCGAGCACGACGTCCTGTCGCCGGCCCAGACGGCGCTCGACGAGGCCCTCCTGGACCTGTCCGGTCCGACCGAGTCCTTCGTCGCCCCGCCGCTCCCCCCGGAGACGCCCAACCTCCAGCTGGCCTTCGACGAGGCCAAGCGCCTGTCCTTCTTCCTCGAGGAGACCGACCGTCTCACCGAGAAGGTCGAGGCCCTCGAGGCCGAGCACGCCCGCCAGGCCGCGGCCTACGAGGCCGAGCTCGACAAGCGCTCCGCCGAGGCCTCCGCCCTGGCCGAGCAGGTCACCGCCATCCGCGCCGAAGCCGACGACTACCTCCACCAACTGGAGGACCTCCGGTCCAAGCTGCCATTGCGGGTCTACAGCAAGGCCAAGGGGTGGTTGGGTCGCTCCTGACCGAAACCGACCCCACACCCCAGTTCTTGTCGTCGGTTCCCCGCAGCCCGACGGGATGGACCGGTCAGCGAGGCAGCAGTCCGACGAGCCGGTCGTCTCGACCAGCGTCCCATCGGCCAGACCGGCCGCGATCTCGTCGTCCGAGAGCAACAGCCCCGCCCACTCCTCGTCGAAGTCGCCGGACTCCTGGAGGGCGTGGAGGCGGCGCCACTGGTGGCCGACCTCCTCCGGCAGCTCGGTGTTGCGGGCGTAGGCGGCGCCGCCCTTGGCGATCTTGTTGGCGAACTGGGCGTAGCTGCGGACCGGGACGTGGAGGATGTCGATGCGGCCGTCGTCGAGGCTCCGCGCCGGTCAGGCCGCTCGACCTCGTGGTTGCCCTGCAGCACGGTGATCTCCGGGTGGGCCCGGTGGGCCACCTTCGGCGGGAGCGGGCCGTCGCCCAGGCCGGGGTGCTGCCGCGGGTCGCACCTGGCGGATGACCATCGGGTCGCCGTCGGGGCGGGCGATCAGGTTGTGACGCTGGGCCACGACGCACGTCGACGTCGTCGGGCACCGATGGCCAGCGTCGAGGCCAGGTCGCCGTCGAGCGGCGAACCAGAACTCGTCGGCGTCGTTGTTGATCACCCAGTCGGCGCCGTGCTCGGCCGCGGCGAGGCGGGCCATGCGAGTGACCCAGCGGTGCTGGGCGTAGGTGTCCTCGGGCTCGTGGATCAGGCGCAGGCGCCCCGCCTGCTCCTCGGCCTCGAGGATGGCCACGGTCCGGTCCACCGAGCCGTTGTCGGTGGCGATCACGAAGTCGACGCCCTGCGCGTAGTGGTGGGCCAGGTTGGCCTCGATCACGTCCTCCTCGTCCCGGACGAGCAGCGTCATGACCAGCCTCACCCCGAGCCGTCCGCCAGCAGGCGCCGGGCGGCGTCGACGGCCTCCTCCGGCGTCTCGGCCCACACCGCCAGCGAGCACTGGTGGGTCCACTCCTCGTACACGGAGCGGAGCTTGCCGTAGCTGTTGTCCAGCACGACGTGCGGGATGCCCTGGAGGAGTGAGAGCAGGTGGCCGTGCAGCCGGTCGGTGACCACGACCCGGCCCCGGGCCAGGATCCGGCAGCCCCGGTCGACCCAGCGCTCGGCCAACGGCTCGAAGGTGGCGGCGTTGGGCCGCCAGAGAGCCCGGGCCAGGCCGGAGCCGGCCTCGAAGCGGGGGAGCAGGGCCGAGTTCAGCCTCAGGCGGACGCGGTCGCCCAGCGGCCAGGGCGGCTCGTCGGGCAACGGAGCCAGCCAGTCGAGGGACTCGACGGTCACGTCGTCCATCGGGGGCAGTTCGTAGCCGGAGGCCTCGGGGTCGGTGCGGGCCAGCCAGAGCAGGTCGACCCGGGGCTCGGCCGCCCGGGCCCGCATGCCCAGCGAGAACACGGGGTCGGGGCAGAGCCGGCTCGGCACGGAGAAGTGCTCCCGGGCGTAGGCGAAGCTCTGAGGCTCCCGGGTCAGCAGGGTGAAGTCCGTGTGGTCCTCGCACAGGCGCCGCAGCCGGTCCCGGTTGGCCGGGTCGTCGAAGTGGATGCTCTGGGGCAGCTGGATCGTGCGCAGGTCGGGCAGCTCGGCCAGGAGGCGCTCCCGGGTCGTGGCCTGCCGGTGGGGGTACAGGTCGCCGAAGTTGGCCCCGGCGTGGATGAGCACGGTGCCGTCGCCCAGCCGCTGGCGCAGCGTGTCGGCGTCGTAGGAGGCCCAGGACGCCGTGTAGACGACCTCGGCGCCGATCCGGTCCAGGGCGGCCCGCTCGCCCAGCCAGAGGGCGGGGTCGCCCGCGTTGGCGTGGTTGGGGAAGTTGACCAGGGCGACCCGGGTGCCACGGGGCACGAGCTCGCCGTAGGATCCGGTCGATCTCGGCGGACCAGCGGCCGACCAGCTCGGCGTCGGGGCGGTGGCTCACGGCGTTCGGCAGGCTATAGCTAGGCCCCATGATCACGTTCTCGGAGGTCCGGGCCTCCGCCGGCGAGGTGCACGGCACCATCCACGTCGACGGCCAGTCCTTCGACGTGTGGTTCAAGGTGACCGGGGCCCGAGTCGAGGCCACCGCCGAGGCGTTCACCGCCATGGTCCTGCCCGTGGCGCATGAGCCGGGGCCTCGGCGATCGAGTCGCCCGGGGCCGCTCGACGCCGCCTTCCGCCGCAACCTGGACGCGTGGCAGCAGGTCCTGGCCACCTGGTACCCGGATCGCCTGGCCCCGGTCGACATCGTGGCCGGCTCCCGCCGTCCCAAGAAGCAGGCCCGGGGACGCGGCCTGCTTCTTCACCGGCGGCATCGACTCGTTCTTCACTGCCCTGCGCCACCTCGACTCGATCGAGGCCCTGGTCTTCGTGCACGGGTTCGACGTGCCGCTGGTCGAGCTGCCCGACCTCCGTGAGGCAGTCACCGCCGGTACCCGGGCCGCGGCCGCCGAGCTGGGCAAGCCGCTGGTCGAGATCGAGACCAACCTGCACGACTTCAGCGACGCCATGGCCTCGCCGTGGGGGACGACCTACCACGGCGCCGCGCTGGCCGGCGTGGCCCACCTCCTGGTCCAGTCGTTCGGCGAGATCCTCGTCGGCGGGACCCACACCTACTCGGACCTGTTCCCCTGGGGCTCGCACCCGATCTCGGACCCGTTGTTCTCCGGCGACCGTGTACGTGTCGTCCACGACGGCTGCGACGCCGACCGGGTCGAGAAGACGATCGCCGTCGCCGAGTCCGACGTGGCCATGCGCCACCTGCGGGTGTGCTGGGAGAACCGGGACGGGACCTACAACTGCGGCCAGTGCCGCAAGTGCATCCGCACCCAGATCGCCCTGAAGGTCGCCGGCCGCCTCGAGGCCTGCGAGACCCTGCCCGACGCCATCGACCTCGACGACGTCCGCTCCATGCCGCTGGGCGACGTCAACACCATCGCCCGCCACGCCGAGCTGGTCCATCACCTCCGAGAGCTGGGCAGCGAGCCCGAGCTGCTGGCGGCCTGCGAGGACGACCTCCGCCGCCACGACCCGGCCACGACCCGCTGGGGCACCCGGGACTGGACCTCGGTCCTGCCCCTCCTGTGGGAGCGCCCCTAGCCCGGCCCGCTCACGCTTGGCGGAGGGCGTAGAGCTGCCACTCGCCGGGCACCCCCTTCAGCACGTGCACGCCGTGGTCGTCGAACTCGAGGTCCGAGCCGGCGACGACGTCCACCAGCGTCCGGGACACCAGGATCTGCCCGGCCCGAGCGAGGCCGTCGACCCGGGCGGCGATGTTCACCGCGATGCCCCCGATGTCGTCGCCGCGGACCTCGATCTCGCCGGTGTGGATCCCGGCTCGCAGTTCGACGCCGTGCACCAGGAGCGCCGTCCGCAGAGCCGAGGCGGCGTGCACGGCGCTCCTCGGTCGGTCGAAGGTCGCCATCACCCCGTCACCGGTGGTTTTCACGACGCGACCGCCGAAGCGTTCGATCTGCTGGCGGGACTCCCGGTCGTGGGCATCGAGGAGGTTGCGCCAGCGATGGTCACCCAGCGATGCGGCCAGCTCTGTCGACGCCACGATGTCGGTGAAGAGGACGGTGCTCAGGATGCGGTCGGGGGCGTGGCGGCCCCGGGTCCCAGTGACGAACTCCTCGATCTCGTCGAGCACGGCATCGGCGTCGCCGGTGAAGGGCAGGTGGTCCGCGCCGGCCAACTCGACGTACCTCGCTCCGGGGATGTGCTCGGCGAGGTACCGACCGTGGCCGACGGGCGTCATCTTGTTGTCCCGCCTGTGCAGGACCAGCGTCCGGACCGACAGGTCCGGCAGCACGGGACGCAGATCGGCGTCCCGCAGGAGGTGGAACTGGGCCTGGGCGGTGGCCGGCCCTGCGCCCTGTTGCCCGGCTCGCTTGAACCAGGCTCGGAAGGCTTGGTCGGCCGCCATGCTCGGGGCAATCAGGGCGACGTCATCGGCCCCTTGGTCGTCCCGGTCGGGACGCTGGATGTCCTCGTAGAAGGCGTCGAAGATCTCGACCGGGACCCCCCAGGGGAAGTCCGGAGCCCGGATGATGCGCGGGCTGCCGTTGACCAGGATCAGCCCGGTGGTGCGCTCGGGGTGCGCGGCGGCGAAGGCCAGCGCGAGCAAGCCGCCGGTGGAGCTGCCCAGGGCCACGGCCCCCGACGAGCCCGCGGCCTCCTGGACCGCGACGACGTCGGCCACGAAGTCCTCGAGGGTCGGCGGGACGGACAGGTCGATGGGGTCGGACAGTCCGATTCCCGCGCCGGTCGAAGCGGATCAGGCGGGTGAACGAGGCGAGGCGCGCCTCGAACCGGCTCCAGTGCGGTTGGTCCTCGATGGACGCGATCGAGAGGGTGGTGCCGAAGTTGATCTCGAGGAGGTCGACCGGTCCGTCGCCGAGGACTTGATACGCGATGTGCGTGCCACCGGTCGTGGCGTAGCGCACCTCGGACGGGATGGGCACGCCGGTCATTCTGCCCTTCAGGGCGGTGCTACTCGATGACGACGACGACGTCGCCGGAGCCGACGGAGTCGCCGGGGGCGACCTTCACCTCGGCCACGGTGCCGCTGGTCTCGGCGTTGATGTTGTTCTCCATCTTCATGGCCTCGAGGACGCAGACGGCCTGACCGGCCTCGACGGTGTCGCCGACCTCGACCAGCACCTTGACGATCGTGCCCTGCATGGGCACGGTGACCGTGCCCGCGCCGGCGCGGCGCCACCGGCCGTCGGCGGCCGCCGCCGCTCGCGGGGGCGGGCCGCCCTCGGCCCGCCGGCGGCCACCGGGGCGGCGGCGGACTCGGGGACCCACACCTTGACCGCGAAGCGCTTGCCGTTGACCTCGACGTCGACGTCACGGCGGACCTTGGGCTCGCTCCTCGTCGTCGGTCGGGGCGGCCGGAGCCGGCGCGCCGACGTCGGAGAGGTCGAGGGTCTCCTCGACCCACTTGGTCGAGTGCTCGGCGGCGGCGAAGTCGGGGTGGGAGAGGATGGCCACGTGGGCCGGGGCCGTGGTGGCCACACCCTCCACGACCATCTCGTCGAGCGCCCGCAGCATCCGCCTGCGGGCGATCTCGCGGTCGGCGCCCCAGACGATGAGCTTGCCCACGAGGTTGTCGTAGAACTGGCTGACCTCGTCGCCCTCGTCGTAGCCGCCGTCCCAGCGCACGCCGAAGCCGTGGGGCACGGTGAGGGCGGTGATGCGGCCGGGGGAGGGCAGGAAGGCGCCGCCCGCCGGGTCCTCGGCGTTGATCCGGACCTCGATGGCGTGGCCCCGCAGCTCGATGTCGTCCTGGGTGAACGACAGGGGCTCGCCCGCCGCGACCCGGAGCTGCTCGGTGGCGAGGTCGAGGCCGCTGACCATCTCGGTCACCGGGTGCTCGACCTGCAGGCGGGTGTTCATCTCGAGGAAGTAGAACTCGCCGTCCTGGTACAGGAACTCGACCGTGCCGGCGTTGACGTAGCCGCAGGACTGGGCGACCCGCACCGAGGCCTCGCCCATGGCCCGGCGGATCTCGTCGGGGAAGTCGGGGGCCGGGCTCTCCTCGACCAGCTTCTGGTGGCGGCGCTGGGCCGAGCAGTCCCGCTCGCCGACCCAGACGCAGTTGCCGTGGGTGTCGGCGATGACCTGCATCTCGACGTGCCGGGGCCAGGTGAGGTAGCGCTCGAGGTAGATCTCGTCGCGGCCGAAGTAGGCGAGGGCCTCCCGCTGGGCGGACTCGATGGCCTCGTGCACGCTCTCGGAGTCGTGGACGACCTTCATGCCCCGGCCGCCGCCGCCGTAGGCCGCCTTGATGGCGACCGGCCAGCCGTGCTCCTCGGCGAAGGCGTAGACCTCGGCCGCCGTCGTGATGGGCTCGTCGGTGCCGGGGACGCCCTCCACGTTCGCCGCGGTGGCGGCGTGACGGGAGGAGATCTTGTCGCCCATGACCACGATGGCCTCGGGCGGCGGCCCGATCCAGGACACGCCGTCCATCTCGCTGATGGCCCGGGCGAAGTCGGCGTTCTCCGAGAAGAAGCCGTAGCCCGGGTGGACCCCGTCGGCGCCGCTGCGGGCGATGGCGTCGAGGATGGCGTCGGTGTTCAGATAGCTCTCGGCCGCCGTCTCACCGCCCAACGCGTAGGCTTCGTCGGCCAGGCGGACGTGCATCGCGTCCCGGTCGAGTTCGGAGTAGACGGCCACGGTCGCGATGCCGGATTCCCTGCAGGCACGGATGACGCGGACGGCGATCTCGCCCCGGTTGGCGATCAGGACCTTGGTGAGCACCCCATAGGGTTACCGGAATGCGGGGCCGCGACGCCAGAACCGGCCTCTCCGACGGTCAGCTCCGGGCCCTCGCGACGCACCCGATTCGCGGTCCACTGGGTCGAGGAGACCGGTTCGACGAACGACGATCTGCGGGCCGCGGCGGCCGAGGGCGCGCCCGACGGGAGCGTCCTGCTGGCCGACCACCAGACGCTCCGGGCACGGTCGCCGGGGCCGGACCTGGGAGGCGCCGCCGGGGTCCTCGCTGCTGGTGTCGGTCCTGCTGCGACCCGAGCTCGACCCCGAGCACCTCCACCTGCTGACCACGGCGGTGGGCGTGGCCGCGGCCGAGGCCGTCGACGAGGAGCTGGCGGTGCCGGTCGGGCTGAAGTGGCCCAACGACCTCGTCGTGGCCACGCCCGGCCGGGGAGCGCAAGCTGGGCGGGATCCTGGCCGAGGCGACCTGGTCGGGCGACGAGCTCGACGCCGTGGTCGTCGGCCTCGGGCTCAACGTGGACTGGCCCGAGCCGGTGCCCGACGAGCTGGCCGACATCGCCGTGGCCCTCAACCACCTGACCGACGAGGACGATCGACCGGGGCGACCTGCTGGTGGCCCTGCTCCTGCGCCTCGAGGCGATCCTGGTCGACCCGGAGCGCTCGGCCCTGCTCGAGCGGTGGGCCCACCTGGCGACCACGCTCGGCCGTCGACGTCCGGGTCGAGCTGGCCTCGGGGGACGTGGTGGTGGGCCGCGCCACGGGCTGACCGACAGCGGCCGCCTGGTGGTCGAGACCGCCGACGGCGTCGAGGAGATCACCGCCGGCGACGTCCACCACCTCCGTCCTGCCTGACCGGTCGGCGATCGGGTGACCGACCGGCACCGGCGCGCCCGCCCCTCGACGGCGGTAGACACTGCCGGCGATGGAGGCGCCCTACGTGCTGGTCTGCAACTGCTGCGGCCGCCGGTACCCGGCCGGGGGGCGACTACCTGCCTCGACTGCTGCGCCGAGGGGATGCTCGTGGCCGAGTACCCCCGCCTGCAGGTCCGGGACCACCTGCAGGGCCTGTGGCGCTTCACCGACTGGCTGCCGGTCGCAGGAGCCGGGGACCGGCGACATCGGCGGCAGCACCTTCCGCAGCGAGGGCCTCGGCGACGCTCCTCGGCCTCGATGACCTGTGGGTGGCGTTCAACGGTTGGTGGCCGGAGCGGGGGGCGCACTGCCCGACCTGCTCCTTCAAGGACCTCGAGGTCGCGCCCACCCTGCAGCGGCTGGTCGAGGCCGATGCCGCCGGGGTCATCGTGGCCACGGCGGGCAACACCGGCCGGGCCTTCGCCGACCTCGGCGCGCGGCGTCGAGTTCCCCGTCGTGGTGGTGACCGCCGAGGCCCACGTCGACCGCATCTGGCGGTCGGGCCTGCGCGACGGCGTCGACCACCGCCGTGGTCGGGATCGCCGGCGGCGACTACAACGACGCCATCGAGGTGGCGGCTGAGGCCGCCGGCCCTGGTCGGCTTCGAGTTGGAGGGCGGCGTGAAGAACGTCGCCCGCCGGGACGGCATCGGCACCCTGCTGCTCGACGCGGTGACCACGATCGGGCGGATGCCCGACCACTACGTGCAGGCGGTCGGCGGTGGCCCGGGGCCGATCGGGGTGTGGGGCGTGGCCGAGCGCCTGGCCGCCGACGGCCGCTTCGGTGGCGTGCGGCCGCGGTTCCACCTGGCCCAGAACGCGACCCACCACCCGGTGCACACGGCCTGGCAGGCGAGTCGGGCCACCCTCGAGCCCGGGCGACGTGCCCGCCTCCGGTGACGGGGCCTACGCCGACGTGCTCGTCAACCGCAATCCGGCGTACGCCCTGCGGGGTGGGCTGCACGACCTCCTCGTGGCCACCAGGGGGCAGACCTACGCCGTCGGCGCCCGAGGACGCCGCCCGCTGGCGAGCCACGTTCACCGAGGTGGAGGGCATCGACATCATGGAGGCCCCGGCGGTCGCCCTCGCCGGGCTGGCGCAGGCCGTGGCCGCCGGGGAGATCGGCAGGGAGGACGGCGTGCTGCTGTCGGTGACCGGAGGCGGGGTCGAGCGGCTGGGCCGAGGACGCGCCGATCCAGGGGCCCTCCGACGTCGTGCTGGTGTCCCGCGCAGGAGGCCGTCGAGGTCGTGGCGAAGGTGGCCGATGGGCTCGGCTGAGGTCGCCGCCGAGGTCGAGCGCTACCGGACGTCGACCCCGGGGTCGGCCGCCCTGTTCGCCGCTGCCCAGCGCTCGCTACCCGGCGGCGACTCCCGCAGCACGCTCTACTACCCGCCGCACCCGTTGGCGATGGCCCGGGGTGCGGGCAGCCGGGTGTGGGACGTCGACGGCCACGAGCTGGTCGACCTGACCAACAACCACACCGCCCTGGTGCACGGCAACGCCAACCCGGTGGTGCTCGACGCCGTGCCGTGCGCAGATGGCGCTGGGCACCTGCTTCTCCGGCCCTGTTGCCCTGCAGGTCGAGGTCGCCGATCGGCTGACCGACCGGCTGCCCGGCCTCGAGCAGGTCCGGTTCTGCGCCTCGGGCACCGAGGCCACCCTGCACGCGACCCGGGCGGCCCGGGCCTTCACCGGACGCCTGCACATCGCCAAGGCCGAGGGCGCCTACCACGGCAGCCAGGACGACGTCTTCGTCAGCACCCACCCCCGCCCCGACCAGGCCGGCCCGCCGCAGCGGCCGACCGCCGTTCCCCGCGCCGAGGGCCTGCACCGGTCAGCGATCGCGGACACGGTCGTGTTCCCCTTCAACGACCTCGACGCCACGGCTGCCGTCCTGCGGGAGGCGGGCCCGGACCTGGCCGCCGTACTCGTCGAGCCGGTCATGGGGTCGGCGGGGATGATCCCGGCCGAGCCGGGCTACCTCGCCGGCGTCGCCGAAGTGGCCGCCGAGGTCGGGGCCCTGTTCGTGGTCGACGAGGTGATCACCCTCCGCCTCGCGCCCGGTGGCGGCCAGGCCTGGGCCGGCGTCCAGGCCGACCTGTCCTGCTTCGGCAAGATGCTCGGCGGCGGCTTCCCGCTCGGGGCCTTCGGGGGCCGGGCCGACGTGCTCGCCGCCTTCGACCCCACCGGTGAGGCGGGTCCGGTGGTGGGCCACCCGGGCAGCATGAACGCCTGGGCCGTCGGCCTGGCCGCGGCGGCCGCCACCCTTGACCTGCTCACCCCGGAGGCGATCGAGGCGCTCGGTCGTCAGGGCGATGCCCTGCGGGCCCGCCTGGCGGCAGTCGCGGGAGACCGGGGTGTGCCCCTGACCGTCACGGGCGCCGGGTCCTTGCTGGGCCTGCACTTCACGCCGGGCCCGGTCCGGGCCTTCCGGGACACCTGGGCCGAGGACCGGGAGCTGGGCCGAGGCGTCTTCCTCGGCCTCGTCAACGAGGGCGTGCTCACCGATCCCCGCGGGGCGGCCTGCCTGTCCACCGTGACGACGGACGCCGACCTCGACGTGGTGGTGGCGGCGTTCGCCCGGGTGCTGGACCGCCTGGTCTGACCCTGGGCCGGTCGGGCGGGGGAGTGACGGCAGGGATGGGGGCGGCTCGTCCGGACGCCCCATCGCTGCCCCGGTTTCCCCAGCCCGACCCCCGGAACGTTCCGCAGAACGCTCAGTCCGGGAGTCGCTCCGGGAAGTAGCGCTCCACCAGCGACGTGCCGTGCGCGAGGACCTGCTCCCGGACGTAGGCGGCGTCGAGCTGATCGAGGAGGCCGGAACGCTCGGGGGCGGCGTACTCGTGGGTGCGGGTCGCGTCCAACGACTCGAGGGAGCACACCGGCGAAGTCGGCGAGGTCACCCAGCCGCTCGCCGAGCTGGTCCGTGCGCACGACCAGGAGCTGGTCGGCGGGCACGACGGCCAGAGCCCGCTCGTTGCGCTCGGCCCACGAGTGCAGGTAGCCGTCCAGGGTGAAGAGGCCGTTGTCGGCCAGGACCTTCTCCTCGCGGGGGTGCACCCGGTCGCCCTGGTAGCGCAGGTGGCGCAGGCGGCAGGTAGCCGGGTGCCGGGGTCGCCCCGGAGGGAGTGGTCGATCATCGAGGCCAGCCAGTCGTACGGGTCCCGGAGCGTGAGGACGAATCGGGCCGTCGGGACGACCTCGACCAGCTGGTCGACCACCAGGCCGTTGAGGCCGGCGCAGTTGACCTCCAGCCGCAGGCGCCGTTCACGGGAGCGGAGGTAGCGGCGGAGATCGTCCTCGCCGCTCCGCCCGTCGGCGACGGCGACCAGGAGGTCGACCAGGACCAGGGCCTCGGGTTCGTGGGCCGAGCGGTAGTGCTCGGCGAAGACGGCCTCCAACGAGTGGGTGCCCGACTTCGGCGAGCCGATGCCGAACAGGCGCAGGCGCCGTCGGTGCCATCGGCCTCGGGCCGAGGTGATCGGCGCCATCAGAGGCCGAGGGGCCCGAGCAACGCGCCGCAGTGGTGGGCGATGCGCTCGTCCACGTACGCCGGGTCGAGATCGGCCAGCGCTCCGAAGCGCCCCGCGGCAGGGAACGAGTGGACCCGGCTGTGGTCGAGGCTCTCGGCGGGCACGCCGCAGAAGCCAGCCAGCTCGTCCAAGCGGTCGGCCAGGTCCTCGGTGCGCACGATGAGCAGGTCGTCGGCGGGCACGGCCTCCAGGACCATTCGGTTGTGACGAGCCCAGGAACCCAGATAGCCGTCGAGCGTGTACAGGCCCCGGTCCCGCCAGGCCGCTTCCTCGGACGGGTGGGTCAGCTCGGCGCTCCGGAAGCGCAGCTCGCGCCAGCGCACCCAGTGGGGCGGCGTCTCGTGGGCCAGGGAGTGATTGGCCATCGAGTCCAGCCAGGCGTGGGGCTCGCGCACGGTGAGGACGTACCGGCTCCCCGGGAACAGGGCGACCAGATCGGCCACCACCTCTCCGTTGACCAGCGAGGCATCCATGTCGAGGGCGAGGCGGGCGTCGCGCTCCACGAGGTGGTCACGGATGTCCTGGCGCGGTGCCGACCCGTCGGCGACGGCGAAGATGATCTCCATCAGCTCCTTGGCCCCAGCTTCGTGGGCCGCGCGGTGGTCCCGCTCGAAGATGGCCGCCAGGGAGTGCGTGCCCGTCTTGCCCGTGCCGACCCCGTACAGCCGTCGTCGTTCCGTCACGGGTCCAGGGTCAACGCCATCAGGGCGGTGAACGCCTCGGTGGCGGCCATGGTGAGGGGGCCCGGGCAGTGGGGGAGGGCCCGACCGTCGACCGTGGAGATGGGCTGCACGTCACGAGTGGACGAGGTCAGGAAGGCCTCGTCGGCCCGGGCGAAGTCGTCCATGCTCACATCCGCCTCGACCGCATCCGAGGTCTCGATCACGAGGTCTCGGGTGATTCCGGCCAGGCAGCCCGAGCCCAGGGGCGGGGTGACCAGGCGGCCGTCAAGGCCCACGAAGACGTTCGATCCGGTGCCCTCGCAGAGGTCTCCGGCGAGGTTCGCGAACAGGGCCTCGCCCGCGCCCCGCTCGTTGGCGTGGGCCAGGGCGACGACGTTCTCGGCGTAGGAGGTCGTCTTCAGGCCGGCCACGGGGCTGCGCTCGTTGCGGGGCCAGGGCACGACCACCACGGCGGCATCCGGGGGCCAGGTGCCCGCCGGGCCCGTCGCGATCACCACGGTCGGCCCGTCCTCGCCCCGGGCCGAGCCGAACGGGCCGGGGCCACCGGTGACGGTGATGCGCAGGCGACCGACCCCGGGTTGGTTGGCCTCGATGACCTCGGCCACCCCGGCCCGCAGCTCGTCGTCGGTCCGGGGGAGGGTCAGGCCCAACCCCTCGGCCGAGCGGCGCAGGCGGGCCAGGTGGCGGGTCAGGGCGAAGGCCTCGCCGTCCACGACCTTGGCGGTCTCGAAGACGCCGTCGCCCACCAGCAGCCCGTGGTCGGAGGCGTTGATGGCCGGACGGTCACCGGCCACGAGGGCGCCGTTGAGCCAGATCGCCCTCACGTGCCCACCAGCTCACCGGAGGCCACAGCCAGGAGCCGTCGGGCCTTCAGCTCGGTCTCCTGCCACTCGGCCTCCGGGTCCGAGTCCCAGGTGATCCCGCCGCCGGTGCCGAACTGCAGCCGCCCTTCCTCGATCCAGAACGTGCGGATCGCCACGTTGAGCTCGCCCAGCCCCGGCATCGGCGTCGACCCAGCCCACCGCGCCGCAGTACACGCCACGGTCGACGGGCTCGAGGCGCCGGAGGTGGTCCACGGCCGCCAGCTTGGGGGCCCCGGTGACCGACCCCGGCGGGAACGTGGCCCCGATCAGCTCGGGCCAGCCCACGCCGGGCCGGAGGCGACCGTCGACGGTGCTGACGAGGTGGACCAGCCCGGGGTGGGTCTCGACCCGGCAGAGGGACGGCACCCCGACCGAGCCGTACGAGCACACCCGCCCGAGGTCGTTGCGCACGAGGTCCACGATCATCACGTTCTCGGCATGGTCCTTGGGCGTCAGACGGTCCGCGGTCGTGGCCGTGCCCTTGATGGGGGAGGACCAGACCCGGTCGCCCTCGCGGCGCAGGAACTGCTCGGGGGAGGCGGAGGCCACGGCGAGGTCGGCGCCGGGCACCCGGACCACGGCCGCGTACGGAGCCGGGTTGCCGGCGGCCAGGGCGGCGCCGAGGGCGGCGATGTCGCCGCTCGTGCCCGGGCCAGGGACGTGGGGGGCCGACAGCCGGCGGGTGAGGTTGACCTGGTAGACGTCGCCCCGTCCGATGGCCTCCCGGATGTCGCGCACCCCGGCTTCGAAGGCGGCCTGGTCGAGCGACGACGTCCACTGGTCGGGCCGGGGCCCCCGCCAGCGCTCACCCGGCCACGGCACCGCGGGGCGCACCGTGGCGAAGCGGGCGCAGACCGGGTCGCCGTCGAAGGGCACCACGACGGCCCAGAAGCCCTCACCGTCGAGGGCCGACAGGTCGTCGGTGAGGTCGACGAGATCGGTGGCCAGACGGTCGCCGACCACCGCCAATGCCCCCTCGGAGCGGACCGCCTGCACGGAGCGGAGGCTACGGGGCGACCGGCGCGGACGCCTCTGGACTTGCCGCCGGGGCCGGTAGCCTCGCACCGATGGCCGGTCGACGGGCGCGTGCGCGCCGCACCTGGCCCCAGCGTCTGCTGATCACGTTCAACGTCGGCGTCATCGCCGTGTGCCTGGTCGCCGCGGGGGCTCTCGGGTACCTGAACCACAAGCTCGACCAGATCCAGCGCATCGACCTCGCGGGCCAGCTCACCCAGGAGCCCGAGGACCCGGGCGAGCCGCAGAACTACCTGCTGGTGGGCACCGATCGGCGGCCGGCCTGTCCGAGGGCGACTCTCGGGCCGAGGGCCGGGAGAACCTCGGCGTGCTCTCGGACACGATCATGCTGCTGCGGGTCGACCCCAACTCGACCCAGGCCCAGCTGCTGTCCTTTCCCCGCGACCTCTGGGTGACGATCCCCGGTGCGGGCGAGCAGAAGATCAACGCCGCGCTGTCCGCCGGTGGGGCCCAGACCCTGATCGACACGATCACCGAGAACTTCGACGTGCCGGTGCACCACTACGTCGAGGTGGACTGGGTCGGCTTCCAGGACCTCGTCGCCGCCGTCGACGGCGTCCCGATGTACTTCGACAAGCCGCTGCGGGACCCCTCGACCGGCCTGAACATCCCCCACGCCGGGTGTGTGACCCTCAGCCCCGAACAGGCCCTCGCCTTCGCCCGCTCCCGCAGCCTCGAGTACTCCGAGGACGGCGGCGCCACCTACCAGGTCGACGGCTCCGGTGACCTCGGGCGCATCTCCCGCCAGCAGGCCTTCATCCGGGTGGCCATCCAGCGGGCCATCGACCAGGGCGTCCGCAACCCGATCACCCTCAACTCGCTGGTGAACGTCGGCATCGGGGCCGTCGGTGCCGTCGACACCGAGCTGCACGCCGACGACCTCATCACCCTCGGCACCGCGTTCCGCAACTTCGAGCCCGAGCAGCTCCAGACCATGTCCCTGGACGTCTACGACGACAACGTGAACGGGGCCGCGATCCTGCGCCTCCAGGACACCGAGGCCAACCAGGAGCGCATCGACATCTTCAAGGGCCTCGGTGACGGCGCCAGCGGCGAGTCGGGCTCGGTCCGGGTCGCGATCAACAACGGGACCGGCGATTCCGGGCAGGCCACCGCGGTGGCCGACGGCCTCGGCGCCCTCGGCTTCGACACGTCGCCGGGGACCGGCGACGCCGAGAACTTCGGCTTCACCCGGACCCTCGTCCGCTATCAGCCGGGGAATGAGGCGGCCGCGCAGTACGTCGCTGCACAATTGGCGTCCGGTGCCGATCTACAGGAGGTGGGAGCCACCTATGTCGCCGATGTCATCGTCGTCACCGGCACGGACTACGCCGGGGTCGAGCGACAGCCTGCAGCCACCCCCGACGCCGCTGGGCGGCGCCGGCGGGACCGCCGTGCCCGGCACCACGCCGCCACCGCCCGGGGAAGAGACGGTGACGTCGACCACCTACGCCTACGGTGAGGTGCCCAGCACCCCTGCCGACCAGGACTGCGGGTAGCGCCATGGCCGAGATCGCCGTCGTCGGAGCCGGGTACGTCGGGCTCACCACCGCCGCCTGCTTCGCCCATCTGGGCCACCGGGTCGTCTGCGCGGACATCGACGTCGAGCGCGTCGAGTCCCTGTCCCGGGGCGAGGTCCCCATCGTCGAGCAGGGCCTCGACGCCGTGGTGCGGGAAGGCCTCGACAGCGGGCGCCTGAGCTTCGTGGTCGGTGCCTCCGAGGCCGCCCGTCAGGGCGAGTTCGTCTACCTGGCCGTCCCCACGCCCCAGGGGGCCGACGGCAGCGCCGACCTGAGCTACATCGAGGCCGCCGCCCGCGAGATCGGCCCGGTCCTGGCTCCCGAGGCCGTCGTCATCAACAAGTCGACGGTGCCCGTGGGCTCGACCGGTGTGGTCGAGCGGGCCCTGGGCCGCTCCGACGTCTACGTCGTGTCCAACCCCGAGTTCCTCCGGGAGGGCTCGGCCGTGCAGGACTTCCTGCACCCGGACCGGGTCGTCATCGGTGCCGACGACCAGAGCGCCGCGATCCGGGTCGCGGCGCTGTACGTCGGCGTGCCCGCTCCGCTCATGGTCACCGATCCGGCGTCGGCCGAGACGATCAAGTACGCCAGCAACGCCTTCCTGGCCACGAAGCTCTCGTTCGTCAACGCCGTGGCCACCATCTGCGAGCAGGTCGGCGCGGACGTCAACGACGTCGTGTTGGGCATGGGCTACGACAAGCGCATCGGTCACGACTTCCTCCGTCCCGGTCCCGGCTACGGCGGCTCCTGCTTCCCGAAGGACACCTCGGCGCTGGTCCGCATCGCCGAGGACGCGGGCTACGACTTCGGCCTCCTGCGCAGCGCCATGGCCGTGAACGAGGAGCAGTTCGACCGGGTGGCGGCCAAGATCGCCGACCTCGTGGGCGGGGACCTGACGGGTCGCCGCATCGCGCTCTGGGGCCTGACCTTCAAGGCCCGCACCGACGACCGTCGGGAGTCCCCGGCGCTGCACGTCGCCCGCCGCCTCCTGGCCGCCGGAGCCGAGCTCCGGGCCCACGACCCGACGGTCGCCGACGGGCCCCTCGACGAGCTGCCCGAGCTGCTGGCGAGCTCTGACCCCTACGCCGCCTGCGAGGGGGCCGAGGCCCTCGTCGTGCTCACCGAGTGGGACGAGTTCCGCTGGCTGGACTTCGACAAGGTGGCCGCGGTCATGGCCGCCGCCCGGGTCATGGACACCCGCAACCTGCTCGAGCGGTCCGCCCTCGTGCGCCGGGGCTTCGACTACGTGGGCCTCGGTCGCTGACATGACCCGTGTCGTGGTCACCGGCGGCGCCGGCTTCCTGGGCTCCCACCTCTGCACCGCCCTTCTGGCCCGGGGCGACGAGGTCGTCGCCGTCGACAACCTCAGCACCGGCCGGGTCCAGAACATCGAGCACCTCTTCGGCCACGACGGCTTCCAGTTCGTGCGCCACGACGTGTCCGAGTACCTGTGGGTGCCCGGCGATGTCGACGCGGTCCTGCACTTCGCCAGCCCGGCCTCGCCCCGGGACTACCTGGAGCTGCCCATCCAGACCCTGAAGGTCGGCAGCCTCGGCACCCACAACGGCCTCGGCCTGGCCAAGGACAAGGGCGCCCGCTTCCTGCTGGCCTCCACCAGCGAGGTCTACGGCGACCCGCAGGTCCACCCCCAGACCGAGGACTACTGGGGCCACGTGAACCCGGTCGGGCCCCGGGGCGTCTACGACGAGGCCAAGCGCTTCGCGGAGGCCATCTCCATGGCCTACGCCCGCACCCACGGCATGGCCGTGCGCATCGTGCGGATCTTCAACACCTACGGCCCCCGCCTGCGGTCCCAGGACGGCCGGGTGGTGTCCAACTTCATCGACCAGGCCCTGAAGGGCGAGCCGCTCACGATCTACGGCGACGGCACCCAGACCCGCAGCTTCTGCTACGTCGACGACGAGGTCCGGGGCTTCCTGGCCCTGCTCGACAGCGACCTCGACGGTCCGTGCAACATCGGCAACCCCGACGAGTTCACCGTCCGGGAGCTGGCCGACCTCGTCATCGAGGTCACCGGCAGCGACTCCGAGATCGTCCACGAGGAGCTCCCCGTCGACGACCCCGCCAAGCGCCGCCCCGACATCACGCGGGCCCGCACCGAGCTGGGCTGGGAGCCGGAGATCGACCTCCGCGAGGGCATCGAACGCACCGTCGCCTGGTTCGACGAATTCAAGGCGTAGCCACGCTGCAGCGAAGCGGAGCAGCCCACGACGCTCCAGTATCGGCGGGCCGGAGTTGCTGAGCGCAGCGAAGCCACTCGAGTGTCACAGGATGCGTTCCTCGGCTTCTTCTCGGTTCGCCAGGTACCAGTCGACGGTGGCGCGCAGGCCCTCGCGGAGGGGGGTGCTGGCCTTGAAGCCGAACTCGGTGGCGGCCCGTGCGGGGTCGACGCGGCGGCGGGGTTGGCCGTCGGGGTAGGTGCTGTCCCAGACGATCTCGCCCTCGAAGCCGACCGTCTCGGCGACGAGGGGCACGAGGTCCCGGATCCAGGTCTCCTCGTCGGCGCCGAGGTTGACGGGGTCGCCGCCGTCGTAGCGCTCGGCGGCCTGGAGGATGCCCTCCGCGGCGTCCTCGACGTAGAGGAACTCCCGGCTGGCGTTGCCGGTACCCCAGACCACGATGTGGTCCTCCCCCGCCTCGTCGGCGTCGACGCACTTCTTGATGAGGGCGGGGATCACGTGGGACACGGCGGCGTTGAACTTGTCACCCGGACCGTAGAGGTTGGTCGGCATCAGGTAGATGACGTCCTGGCCGTACTGCTCCCGGTTGGCCTGGGCCTGGGCCAACTGGGCCAGCTTGGCGATGCCGTAGGGGGCGTTGGTCTCCTCGGGGTAGCCCGTCCACAGCTGGTCCTCGGAGAAGGGCACCTCGGCGTGCTTCGGGTACGAGCAGATCGTGCCGATCATCACCGTCTTCTGGGTGGACCGGCGGCGGGCCTCGTCGAGCACGTAGGTGCCCATCAGGAGGTTGTCGAGGTAGAGGTCGGCCGGACGCTCCCGGTTGGCTCCGATGCCGCCGACCCGGGCGGCGAGGTGGACGACGAGGTCGGGGTCGACGTCGTCGAAGAGTCGGACGGCGTCATCGGCGCGGCGCAGGTCGTACTCGTCGCTGCCGGGCGCCGCCACGAGGGCCGGCTCGGCCGCCCGCACCCGCTCCAGCACGGCCCGACCCAGGAAGCCGGAGCCGCCGGTGACGAGGACGCGCTTGTCGGTGAGGAATCCGGCCATCGCCCGACCACGCTAGGCCCCTCGTCGCCGCCTGCGCGGCTCCTGCCGCCTACGGCAGCCATCGGCGAACGTCGTCGGTGCCGCTCCGGCTGGCGCTTCCGCAGCGTGACCAGCAACGCCCCTCGTCGCCGCCTGCCGCGGCTCCCGCTGCCTGCGGCAGCTACCGGCGAACGTCGTCGTGCTGCGTGTCCAGCAACGCGGGGCGTGGCTCCCGCCGTCCGGGCTGCCAGACTCCGCCGGTGCGGCTCGCGGTCACCCTCGAACAGTGCTGGCACCGCGTGCCCGGGGGGACGGCGACGTCGGTGCTGCACACCGTCGACGCCCTCACCGAGCGGGACGACGTCGACGTGGTGGGGGTGGCCGCTCGCCACGGGCACCCGCCGCCGGCGCCGTACCAGCCCACCGTGCCGGTGTGGGAGCTTCCCCTGCCTCGGCGGGCCCTCTATGCGTCCTGGCACCGACTGCGGCGACCAGCGGTCGAGCGGGCCACGGGCCCGGTGGACGCGCTCTGGGCCAGCGCCGTCGCGGTGCCACCCCGGTCGGTCCCCCTGGTGGTCACGGTCCACGACCTCGCCCCGCTGCACCACCCCGAGCACCATCCGAGACGGGCGCGGGGCTTCTACCGACAGGCCTTCGAGCTGGCCCGGACCGAGGCCGACCTCGTGTGCTGCCCGTCGCTGGCCACCCTCGACGACTGCGCCGCCCACGGCTTCGACCGGGGGCGGCTGCGCCACGTCCCCTGGGGGGTGGAGGCGACGGAGGTGGGCCCGGAGCAGGTCGCCGAGACCCGGTCCCGCCTTGATCTCGATGGTGACTACGTGCTCTGGGCCGGCACGGTCGAACCCCGCAAGAACCTGCCCGTCCTCATCGAGGCATTCGCCCGCGTCGCCCGCCCGGGCCTGACCCTCGCGCTCGTCGGCCCCGACGGCTGGAACGAGGACCTGACCGGGCGCATCGCCGGTCGCGACGACATGCGGGCGCTCGGCTTCGTCAGCGACGCCGACCTGGCTGCCCTCTACGCCGGGGCCGCCGTTTTCTGCTACCCGAGTCTGCTGGAGGGCTTCGGCCTGCCCGTCCTCGAGGCCATGGCCCAGGGGGCGCCAGTGGTCACCTCGGCGGGAACGGCCACCGAGGAGCTGGTCGACGGCATCGGCGCCGCGGTGGACCCCCGTGACCCGGCCGCGATGGCCAAGGCCCTCGCCGCGGTGCTCGACGACCCCGGCGAGGCCGAGCGGCGGGGGGCGGCCGGGCGGTCCCGGGCGGCCGAACGGAGCTGGAGCGCGACCGCGGCCGCGATGATGGACGTCGTGCACGAGGCGACGACATGACCGACCCGCAGCGGGTCGGGGTCAACCTCCTCTGGCTCGTGCCGGGTGTGGTGGGCGGCAGCGAGGAGTACACCGTCCGGACCCTGGACGGCGTGCTCGATGTGGCCCCGCCCGACATCGACCTGGTCCTGTTCGCCCTGCGGCCCTTCATCGAGGCCCATCCCGAGCTGACCGAGCGCATCGAGACCGTCACCCTCTCATTGACCGGACGCGACAAGTCCGTCCGGGTCGCGGCCGAGAGCTCCTGGCTGGCCTACCAGTGCCGTCACCACGGTGTGGCCATGGTTCACCACGCGGGCGGGATCCTGCCCGCCGTCCGGTCGGTGCCCGGCCTGCTGACCGTCCACGACGTGCAGCCGCTGCTGCACCCGGAGAACTTCGCCCCCGCCAAGCGGGCCTTCAGCCGGGCCGTGCTGCCCCGGTCGGCCCGGGCGGCCCGCCTCGTGGTGACACCGAGTGAGTACAGCCGCCAAGCCCTGTTGTCGGTGGTCGACCTCCCGCCCGAGCACGTATGGATTGTCCCCCATGGCATCCCGACACCTTCCGTCGGACCGGGGCGGGAGGTCGACCTGGCCCAGGTCGAGGCCGCTTTCGGGGTCAAGCCCCCGTTCTTCGTGTACCCGGCCATCACCTACCCCCACAAGAACCACCTGACGTTGGTCCGGGCCTTCGCCCGGGTGGTGAAGGACCATCCCGAAGCCTCCCTCGTGCTGACCGGTGGCGAAGGTCAGATGGAGGGTGAGATCCACGAGACGATCGCCGAGCTCGGGTTGGCGGGCCGGATCCACCGTCTCGGCCGCATCCCCTGGTGGGATCTGGCCGCCATCCTGCGCCAGGCCCACGGCCTCGGGTTCCCGTCCCGGTTCGAGGGCTTCGGCGCTCCGGTGATCGAGGCCATGGCCCGGGGTTGCCCCGTTATCGCGGCGAACGCCACCGCCCTGCCCGAAGTGGTCGGCGACGCCGGGGTGCTGGTCGAGCCCGACGACGACGAGGCCTGGGCCACGGAGCTGCTCCGGCTGCTCGAAGACGATGAGCACCACGCCCGGCTCGTCGCGGCGGGCCTCGAACGGGCAGGGCGGTTCAGCGCGGTGGCGTCGGCCGATGCCCTGCTCGCCGCGTACCGCGAGGTGCTTTCGGGCTCGTGAACCTCACCATCATCGCCCCGCACTTCACGCCCGACGTCGCGCCCACCGGCGAGGTCATGACCAGCATCGCCGAGCACCTGGTGGCCAGGGGCCACCGACTGCACGTCGTCACCTCGTTGCCCTGGTACCGCCACCACCGCATCGAGCACGGGTGGCACGGGCGCCTGGTCCGTACCGAGACCACCGACTGGGGCCGGATCTCCAGGGTCCACCCCTTCCCGACGGACAAGACCAACGTCCCCGCCCGGGCGGTGGCCTTCGGCGGCTTCACGGTCCTGGCCGGGCTGGTCGGCCTGGTGGGTCGGCAGCGACCCGACGCCGTGCTGGCGATGTCGCCGCCGTTGACCCTGGGTCTGGCCGGGTGGCTCGTGGCCCGGGCCCGCCGGGCCCCCTTCGTCTTCAACATCCAGGACGTCTTCCCGGACGTGGCCATCGAGGCCGGGGTCCTCACCGGCCACCGGGCCATCGCCGGGGCGCAGGCCCTGGAGCGGTTCACCTATCGACGCTCTGACGCCGTCACGGTCCTCTCCGAGGACCTCGCCGACAACCTGCGGGCCAAGCTGGAGCCGGGGGAGCGGGGCCGCATCCGGGTGATCCCGAACTTCATCGACATCGGGCGGGTCACCCCGGGCGACCGGCACAACGACTACCGGGCCGAGTTCGGCCTCGGCGAGCGCCGCGTGGTCATGTACGCCGGAAACCTCGGCTACTCCCAGCCCGTTGGCCTCGTGCTCGAGGCGGCCCGCCGCCTGGCCGGACGGGAGGACGTCGTCTTCGTCATCAACGGCGCGGGCTCGGCCAAGCTCGCGCTCGAGGCGGAGGCGAAGGCCCTGCCCAACGTGGTGTTCGTCGACCTCCAGCCCCGGGAGCGCCTAGCCGAGGTCCTGGGCGCCGCCGACGTCCACCTGGTGCTGCTCCGTTCGGGCTTCGCCCGGTCCAGCGTCCCGTCCAAGCTGTACTCGATCCTGGCCGCCTCGCGGCCGCTGGTGGCCAGCGTGGACCCCGGCACCGAGGTGGCCCGGGTGGTGGAGGAGGCGGGGGCGGGGACGGCCGTCGCCCCCGACGATCCCGACGCCCTGGTCGAGGCCCTCCTTCGGCTCGTCGACGACCCCGACGGGGCCGACGCCATGGGGGAGGCGGGCCGTCGCTTCGTGGAGACCTGGCCCTCGCCGGCGGACGTCGCCCGGCGCTACGAGGAGCTGTTCACCGAGTTGCGGGCCGGGCGCTGACGCCTCGGACGGGGCGGGCGATACCCTCTCCGGGCCATGGGTAAGGCCTCTTCCGCCAAGAAAGTCGCGCGTGCACAGCGAGCCGGGGGTCGCGGGTCCCGCGGCGGCCAGCAGCGCAGCATCCTGTTCCCCGCCACGGTCACCATCGTGTGCGTGCTCGGGGTGTCGCTGATCTTCTACGCCCGCACCCAGGACGAGGCCGAAGCGCTGGAGCCGGGGCTCACCGACCACTGGCATGCCGCCTACGGGATCGACATCTGCGGCACGCTCGAGCCCCCGTTCACCAACGACGCCGACCCCAACGGGACCCACACCCACGGCGACGGGGTCATGCACATCCACCCCGGAGCGGCCCAGCAGGTGGCCCGGGCCGGTGAGGACGCCACCCTCGGCGTGTTCATGAGCGCGGCGGGCGCGGAGCTGACCGACGACTCCATCACCATCCCCGGCCCCGACGGCGAGCCCGTCACCTACACCGAGGGCGAGGACCAGTGCGACGGCGAGGACGGCCAGGTCCAGGTGGCCTACTGGGCCAACGTGTCGGAGGCCAACGACACCGATCCCCAGGTCTTCACCGAGGACCTCGCCGACATCTTCTTCCAGAACGACCGGGAGGCGTACACGATCGCCTTCGTACCCGAGGGTGGGGACATCCTGCCGCCTGCGACCGTCGACCAGCTCGACGATCTGGCGGGCATCGACGGTGGCACCACGGTCAGCACGCCGAGCACCACCGTGCCGGCCACCACCCTGCCCGGCGGCAGCACGACCACGGTCCCCGGCGACTCGACGACCACATCGGCGCCGCCCGCCGGATGAGAGCCGTCGTCCTGGTCGGCGGCTTCGGCACCCGCCTCCGGCCGCTGACCCTGGGCACGCCGAAGCAGATGCTGCCGGTCGTGGACAGGCCCATGATCGAGTGGGTCGTGGGCCGCTTGGCCGAGCACGGCGTCGACGAGGCGGTCCTGGCCCTCGGCTACCGCCCCGACGCCTTCACCGAGGCCTACCCCGACGACGAGTGCGCCGGGGTGCGCCTGGCCTACGCCGTCGAGGAGGTGCCCCTGGACACCGCCGGGGCCATTCGCTTCGCCGCCCGGGAGGCCGGAGTCGACGAGCGCTTCCTGGTGCTCAACGGCGACGTGCTGACCGACCTGGACATCGGGGCGCTGCTCGACGCCCATGACGCTGGCGGCGGTGCGGGCACCATCCACCTCCATCCTGTCGACGATCCCTCCCGCTACGGCGTGGTCCCTGTCGACGGCGACGGCCGGGTCCTGGAGTTCGTCGAGAAGCCTCCCCGGAACAGCGCCCCGTCCAACTGGATCAACGCGGGTACCTACGTGCTGGAGCCCGAGGTCCTCGACCTGATCGACCACGAGGGCCCCGTGTCCATCGAGCGGGTGACCTTCCCGGCCCTGGCCGCCGAGGGCAAGCTGTTCGGCTTCCAGAGCGAGACCTACTGGCTCGACGCGGGCACGCCGGCGACCTACCTCCGGGCCCAACTGGACCTGGTCGACGGCCACCGGGCCGAGACACCGCCGGCCGTCGCGGCCGATGCCATCGTGGCCGCCGGGGCCAAGGTCGAGCACGCGGTCCTCATGAGCGGGTCCTCGGTGGCCGACGGAGCGACCGTGATCGACAGCGTGCTGCTCCCCGGGGCCCGGATCGACGCCGGAGCCACCGTCCGAGACGCCATCGTCGGGCCCGATGCGGTGGTCGGGCCCGATGCGGTGGTCGAGGCCGGCACCGTCCTGGGCGACGGTGCGGTGGTCGAGGCCGGCGAGGTCCTGACCGACGTGCGCCGTCCCGAGGCCGACTGATGCGCCACGACACGAAGCGCAGCGGAGCCGGCGCCCGATGAGGTGTCTGGTCACCGGCGGCGCCGGCTTCATAGGCTCGTCGCTCGTCGACCGGCTTCTCGCCGACGGCCACGAGGTCGTGGTCGTGGACGACTTCTCCAGCGGCTCGGAGGCCAACCTGGCCTCGGCCCGTGCGGCGGCCGGGGAAGGGCTGACCGTGCACGCCCAAGACATCCGGGACGAGTCGACCATGGCGTTGGTGGCGGGCGCCGCCGCCGAGGTGGTCTTCCACCTGGCCGCTCAGGCCGACGTCCGGGTCTCGGTGGCCCGCCCCGCTCACGACGCGTCGATCAACGTGATCGGCCTCCTCCACGTGCTCGAGGGCGCGCGGGCGGGCGGGGCCCGCAAGGTCGTCTTCGCCTCCAGTGGCGGGACCATCTACGGCGAGCCCGACCCGTCCGTCCTCCCCGTCGACGAGTCCCAGCCCGAGCTTCCCATCGCGCCCTACGGCGTGGCCAAGAAGGTCGGCACCGATTACCTGCGGGCCTACCGGGCGGTCCACGGCTTGGACTGGACCTCGCTGGCCCTGGCCAACGTCTACGGGCCCCGCCAGGACCCCCACGGCGAGGCGGGCGTGGTCGCCATCTTCGCCGGGCTCCTGCTGGCCGGGAAGCCGTGCACGATCTTCGGCACCGGCGAGGCCACCCGCGACTACATCTTCGTCGACGACGTCGTGGACGCCTTCGCCAAGGCCGCCACCGCCGGCAGCGAGAACCTCTACAACATCGGCACCGGCCAGGAGACGAGTGTCAACGCCCTCTACGCGGCGATGGCGGCCAACGAGGGCGTCACCGACCCCCCGACCCACGCCGACGCCCGCCCCGGGGAGCTGGACCGTTCCTGCCTCGACGCCGGAAAGGCCCGGCGCGAGCTCGGCTGGATTCCCCAGGTCACCCTGGCCGACGGGGTCCGAGCCGTGTTCGACTGGTCCCGGAGCCGCTGACGCCGATGTGCGGCCGCTCGGACGGAGGTCGCCTTCCTGCGCCGGGTCGCCGCCACGGTGACCGAGGGGGCCCGCTCGAGGTCGTTGCCCGAAGGACCGCAGGAGGATCGTCCTCGACTGGTGGCGACCCACTCGAGGTCGCTAGGAAGGGAAGGACCATGCGGCGTCGAACGGCGAGGAGCCGACATGAGCATCGATGAGAAGCCCGGCTCGCACCGACTGGTGGTGGGCGTGGACGGCTCCGAGGGGGCGCGTCGGGCGCTTGACTGGGTGGCCGGGTTCGCGGCACGGGCCGGGTTCGAGGTGGTGGCGGTCCACGTCCTGACCTACGACCACGAGCTCCTCGAAGATCTGTCCCTCGACACCATGCGTTCCTGGCGTCACGAGCTGACGGAGCGACTCCGCAAGGAGTGGACCGCACCCCTGGAGGGGGTGGACCACCGGAGCCTCGTCGTCGAGGCCGGTTCCGCCACCGACGGCCTGCTCGACACGACAGCCCAGGAAGGGGCGGAGCTTCTCGTCGTCGGTGCACACGGCCGTGCGGGGCTGACCAGCCGGGTCCTCGGCGGCGTGGCCTACCGGGTCACCCACCGGGCCTCGGTGCCCGTGGTCGTGGTTCCGCCCGACTGGTCGGCCCCCTAGGCCCCCCGGGGTCCCGCCACCGCGATGTCCATCATGACGTTCTAGAGCGGATCGGGATCGTTGAGCTTGGTGCAGGGCTGGTCGACCGTGGTGCAGCCGTGGCGCGACATCCATCGGGCGACCGCCGTGTCCCAGACGGATCGGTCCGTGGTCAACGTCATGCCGGGCAGGACGCTCATGGGGAAGTCGCCGTCGCCGGTCCACACGAGGACGACATCGCTGGCCGTCGTCCCGGGGGGCCAGTCGCTGCAGTCGTTGTAGCAGTCGTCGTCGAGGAAGAAGATGGAATCCCGGATGATCGGCTCGTGGCGGCCGCCGTCCTCGAAGTTCTTGAAGAAGGAGCCGTGTCCGAGGACGTCGGGGTCCTCGGTGCCGTACGGGCCCGGCATCGGCTCCAGGCGAGCGAGGACGTTCTCGAAGACCAGGGACTCGCCGGCGACGTCGCCGGATTCCTGCTCGCTGAAGAACGTGTAGCAACCGTCGAAGAGGCTGTCCACGACCCTGCCCTCGCGACGTTCGTCGTTCTCGATGCAGTCGTCGCGGATGTAGCTCATCCAGGCATTGCGCAGCTCGAATCCTTCGCCGCCGCGGGGGTCGAACCCGTCCTCGACGTTCTCGGCGCGCAAGCCGTCCACGACGTAGTCCGAGGCGTAGACCCGCAGGGCAGAGCCCTCGATGTCGTCGTGCATCTGGCGCCAGGTCAGGGTGCGCGGCTGCTGCCCCACGGTGGTCCAGCCCACCACGCAGAGTCTGTGTGGTGCCCGGCTCTCGCCGATCTCGAGGGCCCGTTCACCGGACGTCAACGAGATGGCTGCCCGGGCGTCGATGGTGTGCAAGTCGGGGGGCGAGGGGACCGAGTGTCCGCGGGTGAAGGTGCCGCGGAGAACGACCGGCGAGTCTCGGTCGAGGCAGGAAGGCGCTGGGGTCGAGAGCTCGTGAACGGCGAACGCGATCGCCGCGATCGCGAGTACGGCGGCGAGCGCGACACCGAACTGGGCCTGGCGCGAGGCACCGACCTTGCGGAGGAGGCCGGGAAGTACCCGGTGGGGCTCCCCATCGGGTCCTCGCCCGAGGCCGGCGACGCCACGGGAGCGGCTCATGCCGGCGAATCGGTCTGAGGTGCGGACACCGTTCCGCCGATGCGCTCGCCCAGCAGCTCGCCGCGACTTCGCAGCGCCCGCCCGAGCCACCAGCCGGTGAACTGGGAGGTCACGATGGCCGTGATCACGAGCGCAGTGAAGAACTGCGGGGCGATGATGCCGGCTTCGAAGGCGATGGTGGCCAGCACGATGCCCGGCCCGCCCCTCGCGTTCATCGCGACCGCGACGTCCACGGCGTCTCGCCTACCGAAGCCCGCCCGGCGGCCCGCCAAGGTGACGAAGGACGTTCGGAGCACGCTCGACCCGACCAGGAACGTCAGCAGGACGACGATCGAGAACCCGGCTCCCAGCTGGAGTCGGGTGCCGACGAGCACGAAGTACAGCGGGATGAAGCTCGCGAACGCGAACCTGCTGATCGCGTCGAGCGCCGATGCGAACCACTCCCGTTGGGTCCCTTGGATGCCACCGACCAGGCCGAACCCGGCCAGGAAAGCGCCGAAGACGACGTTCGCCTCCAGCGCGGCGGCCACGCTCGTGTAGGCGAGCATGATCACGAGCGCGTACCCGACCTGCTGGCGACGGGCCAAGACGTTCCACCGCCGATCAACGACCGACCGAAGCAGCCTCGGCGCGATGAGGAGCCCGGCCAGGAGGTAGGTGACGGTCACGGCGATGTGGGCGGCCACCTCACCCGCGGCCACGCCACCTTCTGGCCGGGCCAGGGTCGTCGCCACCACCAGGGCCGCGAACAGCGCGATGTCCTCCAGCATGGCGGTGCCCAGGATCAGGCTGGCGAACCGGGTGTGCAGGATCTTCAGGTCATGGAAGATCCGGGAGATCACCGGGATCGACGTCACCGCTGCCGCGGTTGCCAGGACAACGAGGAACGCGATCTCCCCCCCGTGCGGCCCACGGAGATCGCGGGTCGGCAGTGCGGCGCCGATCGCGAGAGCGATCGCCAGCGGCACTGCCGTGCCGAGCCCCAGGATCCACAGGGTCGGCCCACGCTGCTCGCGCGCGAGTGGGCGCCGGACCTCCGCCCCCGAGATGAACATGAGGAGCAGGAGACCGAGCCACGACAGGAAGCCGAGGACGAGCCGTGTCGGATCGCCGGCATCGTCGGGGTCTCCCAAGAGGGATCGTGTGGCGTCGGGCGCGAACTGGCCGAGGACGAACGGGCCGATCAATACACCGGCCAGGATCTCCCCGACGAACCTCGGCTGCCGAAGTTTGGCGGCGATGTAGCCGAGGAGGTGCGCCCCCGCCAGCATCGTCGTGAGCGATATGAGGATCGGGAGGAGTTGCGATTCGGTCATGCGGTTGGCGGGGGACCCTAGACGGCGCCGAACGGCTTACCGGAAGAGGTCCTCGGATGGAGGGCGGACGATCTCGGCCTTCACGCTCGACTCACGGAGCCAACCCGGGTCCAGGCCGCGGACGATGGCGACGGGCACGCCGTCGGCCTTGCCCATGACCAGCTCGGCGGCCGCGGCGATCTCGTCGGCGACGGCGACCTCGGTGACCTGCAGTTCGTGACCGGCAGCGTCCTCGGTGCCCCGGAGGTCGACCACGGCGGCGATGCCGGCGCAGCCGATGGCCACGTCGACCAGACCCCTGCGCCACGGGCGGCCGAAGGTGTCGGAGACGATGACGCCGACCTCGGCCCCGGTGGCGTCCCAGAGGCGGTCCCGGATGCGGCGGGCCGAGCGGTCCGGGTCGCGGGGGAGGAGGGCGGCTGTTCCGCCGTCCAGGTTGGAGCGGTCGACGCCGGCGTTGGCGCACACGAAGCCGTGCTTGGTCTCGCTGATCACGAGGTCCCCCCGCCGGCGCAGCACCCGGACCGACTCCTCCTCGACCAGCGCCTTGTGTGACAACGGGTCGTCGGGGTCGACGGCCACGAGCCGGTTCTCGGCCTTGGACACGATCTTCTGGGTGACGACGAGCACGTCGCCGCGGCGCACGTCGGTCGCGACGGCGATGAGCGTGGCGATGTCATCCCCCGGCCGGACCTCCGGCATCCCCGCCACCGCGATCAGCTCGACGCTCATGACAGGACGACCCGGGCGAGGGCGGCGGCTTCGGGGGGGCCGTACATCATCGTCGGCGCGACGACGGGCTCGATGCCCTCCGCGCCGACGGCGTCCGCCAGGTCGGCGTCGGCCTCGTCGATGACCAGCTTGGCCGCCAGGGGGGCGTAGAGGCGGGCCACACCGACGACCGACGCGTCATGGCCCAGTTCGGTCAGGAGACGGTCGGCGGGGCCCTTGACGGTGGTCCCGGCGATGATCGGGGAGACGGCCACGCAGTCCTCCCGCCGGGCCTCCACGGCGGAGCGGAGGCCGGGCACGGCGAGCACGGGCGCGATCGACACCAAGGGGTTGGACGGGGCGATGACCACCCGCCCGGCGTCGCGCGAGCGCGGCCAGGGCCGCCGGGGAGGCCGTGGCCCGGGAGGCCCCGGCGAAGCGGATGTCGTGGCCTCCACATCGTGGTGGCGGCGCACGAAGTAGTCCTGGAAGCCGATCTCGCCCTCGTCCACGACGGTGATCATGGTCCGTACGGGGTCGTCGCTCATGGGCACCAGCGAGAGCCCCAGTGCCCAAGCTGCCGGCGATCTCGGCGGTGACCTCGGTGAGGGTGGCGCCCTCCCGCAGCCGCTGGGTGCGATAGAGGTGTGTGCCCAGGTCCCGGTCGCCGAGGTTGAACCAGGTCACCCCGCCGTAGCGGCCCAGCGCCTCCATGGCCTGCCAGGTCTCACCGACCAGGCCCCAGCCGGTATCGGGGTTGACCGCGCCGGCCAGGGTGTAGGTGATCGTGTCGATGTCGGGGCTGATGTGCAGACCGTGCAGCTCGACGTCGTCGCCGGTGTTGACCACGGCGGTGATCGATGCCGGGTCGACCACCTGCACGAGGCCGCTCAGCATCCGGGCGGCGCCCACGCCCCCGGCCACCACCGCCACTGCGGTCACCGGATCAGGAGATCCCGCGCAACCTGCCGCTGAGCAGGTCGAGGTCGGCACTGACCATCATCGTGACCAGGTCCTGGAATCCAACCTGGGGGCTCCAGCCCAGTTCGGTGCGGGCCTTGGTCGAGTCGCCGACCAGCAGGTCGACCTCGGCGGGGCGCATGAAGGCCTCGTCCATGACCACGTACTGCTCCCAGTCCAGGTCGACGTGGGCGAAGGCCACCTCGCAGAACTCGCGCACCGAGTGGGTCTCGTTGGTGCTGACGACGTAGTTGTCGGGGTGGTCCTGCTGGAGCATGAGCCACATGGCCTCGACGTAGTCGCCCGCGAAGCCCCAGTCCCGCTGGGCGTCCAGGTTCCCCAGCCGCAACTCCTCGGCGTGTCCGAGCTTGATCTGGGCCACCGTGTGGCTGATCTTCCGGGTCACGAACTCCATGCCGCGCCGAGGACTCTCGTGGTTGAACAAGATGCCACTAGAAGCATGGAGATCGTACGATTCGCGGTAATTGATCGTGATCCAGTGGCCGTAGACCTTGGCCACGCCGTAGGGACTGCGGGGGTAGAAGGGGGTCGACTCCCTCTGTGGGACCTCCTGGACCTTGCCGAACATCTCGCTGCTCGAGGCCTGGTAGAAGCGGATGTCGGGGTCGACGATGCGGATGGCGTCGAGCAGGCGGGTGACCCCCAGCGCCGTCGTCTCGCCGGTGAGCACCGGCTGCTGGAACGACGTCTGCACGAAGGACTGCGCGGCCAGGTTGTAGACCTCGTCGGGCCGGTGCGTGGAGAGGATCTCGATCATCGAGATCTCGTCGAGGACGTCGCCGGGCACCAGCGTCAGTCGGTGCTGCAGGTGGGCGATCCGCTCGAAGTTCACGGTGCTGGAGCGACGGACCATGCCGACGACCTCGTACCCGCGGTCGAGGAGGAGCTCGGCCAGGTAGGAACCGTCCTGACCGGTGATCCCGGTGATGAGCGCGCGTCGGGCCATGGGTGCCGTTGTACCCGGATCGGGGGAGAACGTCTGCCAACTGGGTTGGCACGCCCCGCTCTACCCTGAGTGGATGCCACGGGGCCCCGAACGTGAATCGCTGGGCCGCCGCATCGCCGACCACCGGGGCAAGCGGGGCTGGACCCAGACCGACCTGGCCGAGCGCCTCGGCATCTCCCGCGTCGCGGTGTCCCACCTCGAGGCGGACATGTCCACGCCGGGGGAGCGCACCATCGCCCTGCTGGCGGGCCTGTTCAAGCTGGAGCCCCACGAGCTCGTGGCCGGTACCACCTACCCGGTGGCCAAGGCCGACCGCCTACCGCTCGTGGCGAACCAGTACACCGAGGCCGAGCACCAGGTGGCCCTCTGTGAGGCCGACCTGGCCTGGATCGACCGGGACTCCTCGCTCTACGGCGACCAGCGACTCTCGGCCAGTGGGACGTCACCCTCCGCCGCCTGGCCCAGGACAGCGACCGCCACGACCGCGACCTGGTCGAGGCCTGTCACCAGAAGGTCCGCCGCCTGCTCGACGAGCGCTCGGCGGCCTGAGAAAGACCGACAGCGACGCGACGACAGGGACACGGTGTGCCCCGAACCCCGTCATTTGGTGCCCGCCATCTCGTTCTGGTCCCAGCGATGTACCCCTGAGTGAACATCGCTGGGACCAGAACGAGATCTCAGCACGGTCAGGCTTCGCGGAGGCGTTTGCGCCAGTCGTCGAGGACGTCGGCCAGGGTCTGGTCGAGGGTGATCTCGGGCGACCAGCCCGTGGCGTCGCGCAGGCGGGTGCAGTCGCCCCGCAGGACCGGGGTGTCGACCGGACGGAGCAGATCGGGGTCGGTCACCAGCGCCATGGGCCGCTCGGCGAGGGCGACGAGACGGTCGGCGACCTCCTGGACGGCCACGTCCCTGGCCGCGGCAGACGTTGTAGGCCTCGCCGGGCACGCCGTGCTCGGCCAGCAGCCGGTAGGCCCGGACCACGTCGCGGACGTCGGTGAAGTCCCGGCGGGCGCTCAGGTTGCCGACCGGCACCTCGGACTCGCCCTCGATCTCGTTGCGGGCGATGCGGGACGCCACCGCCGAGGCCACGAACCGGTCGCTCTGGCCGGGGCCGAGATGGTTGAAGGGCCGGGCCCGGATCACGCCCGAGGCCATGGCCGAGGTGGGCCTGGAGGGCGACGAGGTCGGCGGAGGCCTTGCTGGCGCCGTAGGGGCTGACGGGGCGCAGGGGGCGGTCCTCGCCGATGGGCAGCTCGGCCTCGGGCACCTGGCCGTAGACGTCCGCGCTGCTCACGGCGACCACCCGGTCGACCTCGGCCCGGACGGCGGCCAGCAGCACGTTCATCGTGCCCTCGGCGTTGACGCGGAAGGTCTCGACCGGGCTCGACCACGAGCCGCCGACGTCGGCCTGGCCGGCCAGGTGGTACACGACCTCGGGATCGGGTGTCGCCGAAGAGCTCGTCCAGGCCGGCGGGATCGAGGATGTCGAGGCCGAGGTGGCGATCGGTCTCGTGGACCTCGTCGCCGGCGGCCCGGAGCCCGGCGACGAGATGGCGGCCGACGAAGCCGGCTGCACCGGTGACGAGGGCTCGCACCGGCGGGAGTCTACGGAGCGTCGGCGCGGCCGCTCGCCGCCCGTCGGTAGACGTCGATCATCCCGTCGACGTAGGCGTCCCAGGAGTAGCGGCTCGCCCGCTCCCGCCCCCGGCGCACGAGCTCGGCTCGGTGGTCGTCGTCGGTGAGGACCCGGGCCACCGCGGCCGCCAGTGCGGCCGGGTCCCGCGGCGCCACCAGGTCGGCGGCGTCGCCCAGGACCTCCGGGATCGACCCCACCCTGGTGGTGACGACCGGCACCCCGACGCCCATGGCCTCGAGCGGGGGCAGCCCGAAGCCCTCGTAGAGCGACGGGTAGGCCAGCACCGTGGCGTCGCGGAGGAGCGCAGCGCGCGGGCTCTGACCGTCGACCCAGCCCGTGAGGCGGATTCGGTCCCGGTGGCGGGAGTTGGCCACTGCCGTGTGGACGGCCTCGGCCCCCCAGCCGTCGGCCCCGGCGAGGACCAGGCCGATGTCGGGGTCGTCGGCCGGCCAGCTGCTCGAAGGCGGCGACCAGCGTGGGCAGGTCCTTGCGGGGCTCCAGGGTCCCGAGGGCCAGCACGTAGCGCTCGCGCCCGGCCCGCGCCCGCCCGGCGCCGGGTGGGGCCGCCGGCACCTCGTCGACACCGTTGGCCACCACGACCACCCGCTCGGCGCGTCGCTCCGACGTACTCGACGACCTCGGTGGCGACGGCGGCGGACGGCACCTGCACCCAGGCGCCGGTGGCTGACCGCCCGGCGCAGGAGGGCGGGGTAGTGGAGCACGTCGGCCGTGCACAGCTCGGGGTGGTGTACTGCGGTCAGGTCGTGGACGGTCACGACCCTCGCCGCCCGGTGGGCCGGGGGCACGACGAAGTTGGGGCCGTGGACGACGTCGACCCGTCCGGTCCACAGCTCGATGGGCGGCCAGGCGCCGTGACCCCAGGCCCAGCGCAAGGGTCGGGCGGCCATCGGCCGCCCCGTGGCCTTCACCCCGACGGGGACCAGTTCGGGTAGTCGGCCGCGGCCGTGCCAGGACACCGAGAAGGCGACCACCGAGACCTCGGCCGAGCGACCGAGGCGTTCGAGCAGGGCCCGGGTCACCCCGCCCACCCCGGTCGGTTGGTCGAGCAGGGGGGTCGCGTCGACTGCGACCCGGATGGTCATCCGGGTTCGGTTCCCGCCGCCCGGCGAAGCGTCGGCCGATCTCGCGCTCCCACTCCCGGCGTTGCACCTGCACCTTCTGGACCGCCAGGACGCCGGCGCCCACCGTCACGTAGAGGGCCTCGCGGGCCAGGACCAGCGTGCTGCGCAGCGGTGTGAGCAGCAGCGGAGGGCGACATGACGCCCACGATACCGGTGGCCACAGCGGGCGATCGGGGCGCCGCGGCGCCGCCCCGTGGATGTGACGAACGGGTTGCCGGGTGTCCCCCGGGGCGGGGACCGCGCCGCTAGCCTGCGCGGATCGTGGACGAACCCGCCGCCGACGCCGCGGCGTCTACCCCCGGTCCGACCACGCCCGCCGTCGTCGCGGTCGTGGTGACCCACGAACCCGGTCCGTGGTTCGAGGAGAGCCTGCGCGCCCTCGCGGCCCAGGACTACCCGGACCTCACCGTCCTGGTCATCGACGCCGGCAGCAGCCAGGACCCGACCCAACGGGTGGCCGCCGCCTGCCCGAGCGGGTTCGTGCGCCGGATCGACGTCAACCCCGGCTTCGGCGCCGCGGCCAACGAGGTGCTGGAGACCGTGGAGGGGGCCAGCTACCTGCTCCTCTGCCACGACGACGTGGCCCTGAGCCCGGGCGCGGTCACCGCCCTCGTCGAGGAGGCCGGGCGTTCCAACGCCGGTCTGGTCGGCCCGAAGGTGGCCGACTGGGACGACGCCCGCCAGCTCCAGGCCGTCGGGATGACCGTCGACCGCATCGGCCATCCCTCCTCCTACGTGGAGGAGGGCGAGTACGACCAGGGCCAGCACGACGCGGTCCGGGACGTCTTCTACCTGCCGGGGGGCTGCCAGCTCGTCCGCGCCGACCTGTTCGCCACCCTCGGCGGCTTCGACGCCGGCGATCAGCTTCTACGGCGAGGACCTCGACCTGGGGTGGCGGGCCCGGGTCGCCGGCGCCCGGGTGGTCGTGGCCCCCGCCGCCCACGTCCGTCACGTCGCCGACCTTCCCGACCGCCGGCCCGACCTGGACGCCCACCGGCTCACCGAACGCCACCGCCTGCGCACGGTGCTCACCTGTTGCAGCTTCGGCACCCTGCTCTGGATGGCCCCGGTGCTGGCCGTGCTGTCGCTGATCGACTTCGGCGCGGGGCTGTTCACGGCCCGAGGGGGCCGGGCCCGCGCCGCGCTCGGCGCCTGGACGTGGAACCTGGCCCGGCTCTCCCAGGTGGTCGGGCGTCGCCGCCGACTGGCGAAGCTGCGCCGGACGTCGGACCACGACCTGCGGGCTCTGCAGGTGCGGGGTCTGGCCCGGGTCCAGGCCTTTCAGCACCGCGACCGCCCGGACGAACGGCGCTCCGCGGTGACCACCGTCCGCCAGGGGGTGGTCGACTTCGTCCGCTCCGGCCCGAGCGGCATCTCGACAGCCGTGTGGGTCCTGCTCGGCCTGCTGCTGCTGATCGGCAGCCGCCACCTGATCACCCGCTCGATCCCCGCCGTCGGTGAGTTGGCCCCCTTCCCCGGTGGCCCGAGCGAGCTGTGGAACGAGTTCTTCTCCGGCTGGCGGTCCGCCGGTCTCGGCTCCGACGCCCCGGCGCCGACGGCCTTCGCCGGGCTGGCCGTCTGGGGAACCCTGTTCCTCACCGTGATGGGCCTGGCCCGCACCGTGTTCATACTCGGGATGATCCCGCTCGGGGGCTTCGGGGCGTGGCGCCTGCTGCGGGACACCGACTCCACCTACGGCCGGGTCACGACCCTGGTCGTGTACGTGGCGTCGCCGGTGGCCTACAACGCCCTGGCCGACGGCTCCCTGCGGGGCCTTGCGGCTTACGCCGCGGCGCCGTTCCTGCTCCACGGCCTCGTCCAGGTCAGCCACCTGGAGCCCTTCGAGGGCGAGGGCCGAACCTTCGTCCAGGCCGGGCTGGCCCTCGGCCTCATCACCGCGGTGGGGGCCATGTTCCTGCCCATGCTCGTGTTCGTCGTGATCGTGATGGCCCTCGGCCTGGCTCTGGGGATCGTGCTGACCGGTCAGCCCGCCGCGGCAGGCCGGGTGGTGCTGACCGGCCTCGTGGCGGCTGGGGTTGCCGTGGTGCTCCACATCCCCTGGAGCCTCGACTTCCTGGGCTCGGCCACCGACTGGACGACGCTCGGGGGGATCCGAGACGGGGCCGGCCTCCTCACTGTGCCGGAGATCCTGCGCTTCGAGTCCGGACCGGTGGGCGCCGGGCTGGCCGGCTTCGCCTTTCTGGCGCTCGCCGCGGTACCCATCGTGATCGGCCGGGAGTGGCGGGCCACCTGGACGATCCGGGTCTGGGCCGTGGCCGTCGTGGGCTGGGGCCTTCTCTGGGTGGGGGAGGCAGGCTGGTCGCCGGTGGCCCTGCCCGCCCCCGAAGTGCTGCTGGCCCCCGCAGCCGCCGGCATCGCCATGGCCGCGGGCCTGGCCGCGGTGTCCTTCGAACGGGACGTCATCGGCAAGGGCTTCAGCTGGCGCCAGCTCGGTCTGGTCATCGGCGTGGTCGCCCTGTTCGTCGGCCTCGGGCCCTTCCTGGCGGCGACGGGCAACGGCCGCTGGTACCTGCCCCGCAACGACTTCGACGTGGCCCTCAGCTTCCTGCAGGCCGAAGAGGAGGACGCCCCGTTCCGGGTCCTGTGGCTCGGTGACCCGGACGTGCTGCCCCTCACCGGCTGGCGCCTCTCCGAGGACACCGCCTACGCCACCTCGGACAACGGGCTACCGGACGTCACCGAGCTCTTCCCAGGGAGTGCCGACGGCGGGAACGAGATCCTGGCCGAGGCCCTGCGCACCGCCACCGACCGCGAGACCAACCGGCTGGGTGACCTCCTCGGTCCCATGGGCATCCGCTACATCGTCGTGCCCGAGCGCCTGGCCCCCCAGCCCTTCGCCGAGGAGGAGTTCCCGCTGGACCCGGCGGTCCGTGACGCGCTCTCCAGCCAGCTCGACCTCGTGCAGATCAACGTGAACCCGGCCGTCACCCTCTATGAGAACGCGGCCTGGATCCCCACGCGGGCCCTGCTGCCCGATTCCGAGGCGGGTGACCTGGGCTCGGAGGACGTGAGCCCCGAGGCGGCGCTGGCCGCCGCCGCCACCACCGACTTCGGTGCGGCCACGCCCGCCCTGGGCGATGAGCGGGGGCCGACGACCTTCCGCGGGCCGGTGGACGGCCAGGGCGAGCTCTACCTGGCCGCGGGTCCCACCTCGGGCTGGCAGCTCGAGGTGGACGGTGAGGAGGCCGACCGCCGGACGGTGTTCGGCTGGGCCAACGCCTTCGACCTGCCCCGTGGCGGGACCGCGACCCTGTCCTACGACCGGCCGGTCACCCGCTGGATCTTCCTTGCCGTCCAGGCCGGGCTCTGGCTGTTCGTCATCTCCCGGGTGCGACGGCCGGCGGGGGCGAATCGACGTCGGGGGCCGAGCTCATGACGTTCTCCCGTTGGCCCGCCGTGGTGATCCTCGTCGCCCTGCTCGCCGGGGCCTGGGTCGTAGACCGCGACCACGAGCGCGATCAGTCCTCCAGCGAGGACGCCACGACTCCCCTCGAGGCGCAGGGCTTCCTCCCGGTGAGCGCGCCCGAGGACGCCCTGACCAGCACCTGGTACTGCGCCGGGGGTACCGCGTCGGCCGACGGCCGGGCCGACACGACCGTCATCGTGGCCAACGCCACCGACCGCGAGCTCAACGGGTCGGCCACCATCTTCCCGTCGATCCCGTCCCAGATCGTGATCGAGGAGGACACGGCCCAGACGCCGGTCGGGACGCCGACGACCGAAGCGCCGACGACAGACGAGGGCACGACGCCGTCGACGACGCCCATCCCCACGACGGCCCCGCCCCTGACCGAGGAGCCGGTGTCGGTGGACCTGACTGTGCCGGCGCGGGACCGGGTCGAGCTGCGCCTGGCCGACGAGGTCGAGGCCCCCTACGCCGCTGCCCTGGTCGAGCTGCCCGGTGGGGCGATCTCGGTGGAGCAGCGGGTGGACGGGCCGAACGGCGCTGATGTCAGCCCCTGCACGACGCAGGCGGCCGACGCCTGGTACTTCGCTTCCGGACGCACGACGGCGGACGCGGTCGAGACCCTGGCCTTCTTCAACCCCTTCCCGGATCCCGCGGTGGTCGACGTCACCTTCCGCACCGAGGAGGACCTGCGCACGCCCATCGAGTTCGAGGCCTACGCCGTCCCGGCCCAGTCCCTGGTCGTGGAGGACATCGGCGACCTGGTGACCCGCCGGGACCATGTGTCGGTGTCGGTCGTGGCCCGCTCGGGTCGCCTCGTGGTCAACCGACTGCTCGATCTCGACGGCTCCGAAGGCAGCCGGGGCCTGGACGTCTCGGCCGGCGCGCCCCTGCCTGCCACGACCTGGTACTTCCCCGACGGTGTCGTGGCCGAGGGTGTCCGCGAGACCTTCGTGGTCTACAACCCGGGCGACACCGCGGCGGAGGTCGACCTCGTCCTCGAGCCCGACGAGGTCGACCGGTTCGGCGCCATCGAGCCCTTCGGCCTGACCATCCCCCCGGAGGGCTACCAGGAGGTCGCCGTCCAGGACGAGGAACGCATCGGCACGGCTCTCGGCGCCGCCGAGGGCGAGAACGTTCTGCGCCACGGCGCCCGGGTGGTCTCGGTCAACGACGTCCCGGTGGTGGTCGAGCGCATCATCGAGGGCGACGACACGACCGGCCGCCCTGGCTTCGACCTGATGTTCGGCGCCCCGCTGCTCATGGACTCGGCCGTCATCGCCGCGTCGTCGCCCGACCAGTCGATTGTCGTGGCCAACCCGTCCGGGAGCACGCCGGTGCGGGTCACCTTCCGGTCCCTGGACGGTGGGACGCTCGGGGAGTCCCCGACGGCCACCGACCTCGAGGTGCCGCCCGCCGGTCGCCGCGTGGTGACCATGGACGAGCTCGGCCTGGGTTCGGACGTCGCCCTCCTGGTGGAGGCCGACGGGCCGGTGAGCATCGAGCGGCGGATGGTGATCGGGGACCCGTCCGACTCGTCGGGGGCCATCGCCGTTCCCGCTCGCCGGCACCGTGTCCGAGCCACCTGCGCCCTTCGGCTGATGAGCCGGTTGCTGCTCGCGGTCGCGCTGGCGGTCGTCGTGGCCCTGGTGGCCTATGTCCTGCAGCGACGGCGGCCGGGCGTCGAGCCGGTGGTGGAGCGCCACCACGTCCCGACCGGGGTCGACGCGGGCCGACTTCGCCCGTCCCGACGCCGCCTGGTTGGTCGTGGTGTTCACCTCGGCCACCTGTGCCACCTGCGCCGCGCACCTGGGAGGTGGCCCGCCACCTGGAGTCGCCGGCCGTGGCCATCCAGGAGGTCGAGGCGACGCGGGACGCCGCGCTGCACGAGCGCTACGGCATCGACGCGGTGCCCACGACGATCGTCTGCGACGCCGAGGGCGGCGTGGCCGGCTCGTTCCTCGGCCCGGTCACCGCCACCCACCTCTGGGCCGCGGTGGCCGAGGCCCGTGCGCCGGGATCGGTGCCGCCGGGCTGTGGTGGGGGCCAGGCCGGTGACCCGCCGGCGGACGAGCCGACGGTCTAGGTCGGGGGCTCCAGGCGGTCCTCGGGGACCGTGACGGGCTCGCCCGCCGCCGTTGCTGCCGTGACCGTTGGCGGCCACGCCGATCAGTCGCTCGACCTCCGTGCCGTCGATGGTCTCGTGCTCGAGCAGGGCCCGGGCCACGAGGTCGAGGCCGTTGCGGTGCTCGGTGAGGGTCTCCCGGCAGCGGTCTTCCTGGTCCCGCAGGATCTGCTCGACCTCCTCGTCGATGATCCGGGCGGTGTCGTCGCTGTAGTCGCGGGTGTGCATGAGGTCCTCGCCGAGGAACACCTGGCCCTGGTTGCCCCAGGCCATCGGCCCGATGCGCTCGCTCATGCCCCACTCGCGGACCATCTTGCGGGCCAGCTCGGTGCTGCCCACGAGGTCGTTGTTGGCGCCGGTGGAGTAGACGCCGAAGACCAGCTCCTCGGCGATGCGGCCGCCCATGCGGACCACGAGGGTGTCCTCGATGTAGTCCTGGCGGTGGATGTGGCGCTCCTCGACGGGCAGCTGCTGGGTGACGCCCAGCGCCATGCCCGTGGGCAGGATCGTGACCTTGTGCACCGGGTCGGCGTGCTCGAGCACCGCCGCGCAGACGGCGTGGCCGGCCTCGTGGTAGGCGATGGCCTCCTTCTCCGCGTCGGAGAGGGCCATCGAGTCCCGGCGCTGACCCATCAGCACCCGGTCCCGCGCCATCTCGAAGTGGCGCATGTAGATGGCGTCCTCGCCGTCCCGGACGGCGAAGAGGGCGGCCTCGTTGACCAGGTTGGCCAGGTCGGCGCCGCTCATGCCGGGCGTGCCCCGGGCCACGACGTCGAGGTCGACGTCGTCGGCGAGCCGCTTGTGCTTGGCGTGCACCGCGAGGATGGCCTTGCGGTCCTCCAGCTCGGGCAGCGGCACGGTGACCTGGCGGTCGAAGCGCCCGGGGCGCAGGAGGGCGGAGTCGAGGATGTCGGGCCGGTTGGTGGCCGCCATCATCACGATGCCCTCGGTGGCCTCGAAGCCGTCCATCTCCGACAGCATCTGGTTGAGCGTCTGCTCCCGCTCGTCGTGGCCGCCGCCGAGGCCGGCGCCCCGCTTGCGGCCGATGGAGTCGATCTCGTCGACGAAGATGATGGCCCGGCCCATCTTGCGGGCCGACTGGAACAGGTCGCGGACCCGGCTGGCGCCGACGCCCACGAACATCTCCATGAAGTCCGAGCCCGTCACCGACAGGAAGGGCACGCCGGCCTCGCCGGCCACGGCCCGGGCGATGAGGGTCTTGCCGGTCCCGGGGGGACCGACGAGCAGGACGCCCTTGGGGATGCGGGCGCCGATGTCCCGGAAGCGCTCCGGGTACTTCAGGAAGTCGACCACCTCGGTGATCTCCTGCTTCACGCCGTCGTAGCCGGCCACGTCGTCGAAGGTCGTGCCCGGGCGCTCGGTGGAGTAGGTCTTGGCCTTCGAGCGGCCGATGGACATGATCCCGCCCATCTGGCCCTGGGCCCGGCGGCTCATCCACCAGAAGAAGCCGATGATCAGGATGATCGGCAGGGCGAAGGAGAGGATGCTCCAGAGGGGGTTGGGCGTCGGGGTCTCGTAGGTGACCTCGACGTCGTTGGCCCGCAGGGTGGCGAGGTCATCCTCGGGGATGCCGCTCTGGAGCGGGCCGGTGGTGGTGAAGCTGGAGCCGTCCTCGAGCTCGCCGGTGATCTTGGCGTTGGTGTTGTCGAAGGTGATCGAGGTGACCTGGCCCTCACCCGCCTGCTGGATGAAGTCGTCGTAGGCGATGCTCTCGCCGTCGCTCACCGCCGAGCAGGGTGGTGAGCAGGAACGAGGCCAGGATGACCCCGACCAGGATCCACAGGGACCAACGGGGCCACTGGGTGGAGGCGCCGGACTTGCCGTCGGCGTCGTGGCCGCTCGGGGGCGGGGGCGGCGGGGGCGGAGGGGGCTGCGCCATCCGTTCATCGTAGAGGTCGACATCCCCGATCCGTGGGTCGCGTCGAACTAGCCTTTTCCCTCATGGCTCGACGCTGTGCGCGCCCCACCTGCTCCGAGCAGGCCGTGGTCACGCTGTCCTACGACTACACCGGTCGCAACGTGTGGTTGGACGACCTGGACCGCCAGGACGACCCGGCCAACCACGACCTCTGCGAGCGCCACGCCGAGCGGGTCACGGCCCCGCAGGGGTGGGCCCTGCACGACCGCCGCAACGTGGCGCCGCTCTGGCGGGCCCGGGCCAGCTGACCGGCCCCTGACGTTTCGGCACTCGGGCCGAGCCGCCAGACTGCTCGGCCCCGGCCTGCACACCGTGCGGGTGAGAACCGAGAGGTCCCGCCCATGTCGGTGAACGCCGACGTTCCCACCGAGTCGCTGCCCCCCACCCGCTGGGGCGTCGGCGACGCCGTGGCCGGCCTGCTCATCGCCAACGCCGCGGCGCTGTTCATCGGCGCCGCGATCCTGGTCGCCACCGGCTACGTCGAGGAGGGCGCCGACGGCGACCTGCCCCTGACGATGATCGCCGTCCTGCAGATCCCCCTCTGGGCCGGCTACCTCGGCATGCCGCTCTACGCCGCGAAGCGCAAGGGCAACGGCGTGGTGGCCGACTTCGGCCTCCGCATGGAGGGCTGGGACGTCCTGCGGGGCGTCGGCGCCGGCCTCGTCACCCAGATCGTCGCCATCCCGCTGCTCTACGTCCTGATCTTCGCTGTCACCGACGCTCTCGGCTGGGACTACGACCAGGACCTCTCCGCGGCGGCCCGGGACCTGACCGACAAGGCCACTGACCCGGTCGGGGTGGTGCTCCTGGTCCTGATCGTGGCCATCGCCGCCCCGATCATCGAGGAGCTGTTCTTCCGAGGCCTGCTCCTGCGGGCCATCGAGAAGCGCTCCGGGCCCACCTGGGCCCTGTGGGTGTCGTCCCTCGTCTTCGGTGCGGTCCACCTCCAGCTCCTGCAGCTCCCCGCCCTGACCCTCATCGGCCTCGTCCTGGGCTGGCTCACCCTGCGCTACGGCCGCCTCGGCCCCGCCATCTGGGCCCACATCGCCTTCAACTCCGTGGCCACCATCACGCTGCTGGCCGAATCGGGTGGCGTCCCCGCTCACGTGACTCGATCTCGCCACCATGCGTGGTGGGATCGCCTCAATCCGCGACGTTTGGCTCCGATGGGTGGGGCAAGCGATCACGGAGAGTGAGCATGGTGCAGGAGCGGTGCCCGGGATGCGGGCGCGCGTACGTGGAGATCCGCCTCGACGTGGGGGGCCGGATGATGACCATGCGGTCGTGCTCGTACTGCGACACGCGGCAGTGGTACACGCCCGACGGCGAGAGGGCCCTGGACGGGGTCCTGGCCGACATCAGCGCCACCACGGGTCGTCGGTGATCGGCGCACCCGATCGGCGGGCCGGCTAGGCCGGTAACGCGAGCGCCGTCAGGTGACGAGCGATCGAGACTGATCCCTGCCGCCCGAATGCGGCTCGCCCCTGCGAGGATGGGGGTTCCATGCGTTCCCGCCTGACCGCTCTGCGCGCCCGGATCGTGGCCGCGCCGCTCGAGAGCTGGATCACGGTCGCGGTCGTCGTGGGAGCGGTGGCCTTCACCTTCGCCCAGCTCCACCCGAACCTCATCTTCCGCAACACCACGCCCACCGGCGGCGACATGGGCGCCCACGTGTGGTCGGGCACCTACCTGCGGGACCACCTCCTGCCCCACGGCCGCCTGAGCGGCTGGACGCCGGACTGGTACGCCGGCGCCCCTGCCTTCCAGTTCTACATGGTGGTGCCGTTCCTGGCGATCCTGGCCCTGGACGTCGTCCTGCCGTACGCCGTGGCCTTCAAGCTGATCGTCGTCAGCGGCGTGGTCCTCATGCCGGCGGCGGCCTGGGCCTTCGGCAAGCTCGCCGGTCTGCGTTTCCCGGGTCCGCCGATGCTGGCCGCGGCGACCGTCTTCTTCCTGTTCGACAGCAGCTTCACCATCTACGGCGGCAACATCGCCTCGACGATGGCGGGCGAGTTCGCCTTCGCCATCAGCCTCTCGCTTGGCGCTGGTCTATCTCGGGGTCGTGGCCCGGGGCCTGCAGACCGGGAGGCACCGCGCCCTGGCCGCCGTGCTGCTCGCCCTCGTCGGGCTCTGCCACCTCATACCCGCCCTCTTCGCCGTCGTCGGCACGGTGGTCATGGTCGGCCTCCGCGCCCGCCGCGCCTCGGTGCGCTGGGTGCTGACGGTGGCGCCCGTCGCCGGCCTGCTCGGGGCCTTCTGGGCCCTGCCCTTCGCCTGGCGGCGGTCCTACATGAACGACATGGGCTGGGAGAAGATCCAGCCCTGGTCCAACCACGGCCTGTGGACCACCGACTGGTGGGCCCGGGTGGGCGACTCCCTCTGGCCGTGGGACATCCGGGTGGCGTGGCTGTTGGCCCTGGTCGCGGTCGCCGGAGGGATCGCCGGGCCGCAAACGCCCGCACCTCTTCCTGACGATCATGACGGTCCTGGCCGGCGTGGCCTTCGTGCTGCTGCCCCAGGGCCGGCTGTGGAACGCCCGCCTCCTGCCCTTCTACTACCTGGGCACCTATCTCCTGGCCGCCCTCGGCGTGGTCGAGATCGCCCGGGCCCTGGCCGCCCGTCTCGCCGCCGACCGGCCGGGCACCCGGCGCACGGTCCTGCGGGTCGTGCCCGTCGGCGGCCGTCCTGCTGACCCTGGTGCTGGGTCGGCATGGCGCTCCGCACCCTGCCCTTCGGCCACACCGACAGCGCCAACGAGTACCGCTGGATCGGGCCTGACCTCCCGGGAGGACAACTTCGTCGACGGCTGGGCCCGCTGGAACTTCACCGGCTACGAGGGCCGCAAGCCGACCGCCGACGGCGGCGGGCTACCACGAGTACCACGACCTCATCGAGACGATGAAGGCCGGTCGGCGCCGAGCAGGGCTGCGGCCGGGCCATGTGGGAGTACGAGCCCGAGCTGGTCCGCTACGGCACGCCGATGGCGCTGATGCTGCTGCCGCACTGGACCGACGGCTGCATCGGGTCGATGGAGGGCCTCTACTTCGAGTCCTCGGCCACCACGCCGTTCCACTTCCTCAACCAGTCCGAGCTCTCGGCGGTGCCGTCCCGGGCCCAGCGGGACCTGCCCTACGGGCCCCTCGACGTCGGCCGGGGGGTCGAGCACCTCCAGCTGATGGGCGTGACGTACTACCTGACCTCCTCGGAGACGGCTCGGGCCCAGGCCGCCGACGTCGAGGACCTGACCGAGGTGGCGACCTCGGGGCCGTGGACGGTCTTCGAGGTGGCCGAGCTCCGACCTGGTCGCGCCGCTGGTCAACCAGCCCGCCGTGCTCACCGATGTCGGCCCGGGGCAGGGCGAGTGGCTGGAGCCGGCCGTGGAGTGGTACCTGGACGCCGCTGCCCACGACGTGCTCCTGGCCGCCGACGGCCCGCCCGAGTGGCCCCGGATCGAGGCGGGCGAGGACCCGCCCACGGTGCCGGTCGAACCGGTCGAGGTCACCGACATCGAGGCGGGCGACGACCGCATCAGCTTCGACGTGGACCAGATCGGCCAGCCGGTCCTGGTCAGGGCGTCGTACTTCCCGAACTGGGACGTCGTCGGGCGCCGAGGGCCCGTACCGGGTGACCCCGAACCTCATGGTCGTGGTCCCCACCGACACCCACGTCGAGCTCCACTACGGCTGGACCCCGGTCGACCTCATCGCCTGGCTGCTGACCCTGCTGGGCATCGGCGGCGTGGTCCTGCTGGCCCGCCGTCCCGACCTCGACGTGCCCGCCCCGCCCGTGCCGGTCGCCCCCTCGGTCTACGGCGACGACCCACCCGACGTCCTCGACGAGGATCCCGACTCGGGCCCGGGCGGCGGACCCGCCCGACGACGAGCGACGAGCCGGCGGAGGCCGACGAGGAGGACCCGGCGGTGCCCCATGAGGTCCCGGTGGGCGCGGGGGACTGATGCGCCGGCTCGGTCCGGGGGTGGCCGTGGTGGTCGCCACCGCCGTCGACGTCGGGGGCCTGCTCGTCCTGCGGGCCGCGACCGACTGGCCGGTGGCGGCGGCCGACGCCATGGCGCTGGCCTTGGCCGCGCCCCTCTCGTACGTCCTCCACCGGGCCACCGACCGCGGCGCGGATCCGTTCGTGCGGTGGGTCCGCGACCCGGCCCGCTTCGCCCGGGTCGCGCTGGTCGCCGGCGTGGTCGACATCGCCGTCCTGCAGATCCTCGTCGCGCTGGTGGGCGACCCCGCGCTGCCGGCCCTGTTCGGGCTGAAGCTCGTGGCCGTGGCCATCGCCGCCATGGTGCGGATCGTGGGCCACCGCCGGATCCTGCTGCGGACGGTGCAGGCCGATCAGGCCGAGCCCAGGGCCCGGCCACCCTCCCCGGGAGACCGCCGGCTCACCGTCGTCCTGCCGTCGTACCGCCAGGCCGACGTCGTCGGCGACGCCGTACGCCGGGTGCGGGAGGCCCTGACCCCCACCCTGGGAGCCGAGGACGTCGAGATCGTCGTGGTCGACGACGGGTCGGGTGACGACACCGCGGCGCGGGCCGAGGCCGCCGGTGCCGACCGGGTCGTGGTCCACCCGGCCAACCGCGGGCAAGGGCGCGGCGGTGCGGTCAGGCGCGGCCGTCGCCCGGGGTCGCACCATCGCCTTCACCGACGCCGACCTGGCCTACGACCCGGCCCAACTCCTGGTCCTGCTGGAGCGGGTCGAGACGGGCTGGGACGTGGTCGTGGGCAGCCGCCGCCACACCGACGCGGTCACCCTGGTGCGGGCCCGGCGCCTGCGCGAGGTCGGCGGGCGGGTCATCAACCTCCTGACCCAGGCAGTCCTGCTCGGCCACTACCGGGACACCCAGTGTGGGCTGAAGGCCTTCCGCTCCGATGTCGCCCCGATCGTGCTCGGCCAGGGGCTGATCGACGGTTTCGCCTTCGACATCGAGCTCTTCCACCTGGTCGAGCGCAATGGCGTGAGCCTCACCGAGGTCCCCGTGCAGGTGGCCAACTCCGAGCAGTCCAGCGTGCAGGTCGTGCGTGACGGCATCCGGCTGGTGCGGGACCTGTTCCGCATCCGGCGCAATGCCGCCGCCGGCCGCTACTCGTCCGGTGCCGGGCTCCCGGACCCGGTACCGGGAGGGCCCGGTTCGGTAGGGTGACCCACTTGGCTGCCCTCCTCCCCGCGCTCCGCCGCGCCCGTGGCCCCGGACCGCCTGGCCGCCGTCTTCAAGGCCTACGACATCCGGGGACTGGCGCCCGAACAGCTCGACGCCGACCTCTGTGCGGCCGTCGGCGCCGCCTTCGCCGCCTTCGCGGCCGAGGCCGACGGTGCCGACCGGGTGATCATCGCCCGGGACATGCGTCCGACCGGCCCCGTCCTGGTGGAGGCCTTCGCCGAGGGCGTGACCAGCCAGGGCCTCGACGTGGTCGACGTCGGTCTCGGCTCGACCGACATGCTCTACTTCGCCGCCGGCGCTCTCGACGCCCCCGGGGCGATGTTCACCGCCTCGCACAACCCGGCGGCCTACAACGGCATCAAGCTCTGCCTCTCCGGGGCGCGTCCCGGTGGGGGAGGAGACCGGCCTGGCCGACATCCGGGCCCGGGCCGAAGCCGGCGTGCCGCCGGCGGGCACGACGGGGGCGCGTCACGAGGAGGAGGTCCTCTCCCGCTTCGCCGACCACGTGCGCTCCTTCGTCGACCTCGACGGCCTGCGGCCGCTCAAGGTCGTGGCCGACACCGCCAACGGCATGGGCGGCCTGGTCGTGCCCGCGGTCTTCGCGGCCCTGCCCTTCGAGCTCGAGATCCTGTTCCCCGAGCTGGACGGCACGTTCCCGAACCACCCGGCCGACCCGATCCAGCCCGAGAACCAGCGGGACCTGCAGGCCCGGGTGCTGGCGACCGGCGCGGATGTCGGCCTGGCCTTCGACGGCGACGCCGACCGGGTGTTCCTGGTCGACGAGAAGGCCCAGCTCCTGTCCGGCTCGCTGACCACGGCGATCGTGGCCGACGAGATGCTGGCCCGTGAGCCGGGTGGCACGGTCATCCACAACCTGATCTGCTCGAAGACCGTGCCCGAGGTGGTGCGCGAGGCCGGCGGCACGCCGGTGCGCACCCGGGTGGGGCACTCGTTCATCAAGGCCGTCATGGCCGAGACCGGCGCCGTGTTCGGCGGCGAGCACTCCGGCCACTACTACTTCCGGGACAACTACCGGGCCGACTCGGGCCTGATCGCCGCGCTGGTCGTGCTCGACGTGCTCGGTCGGTCCGGGCAAGCCGCTGTCGGAGCTGCGGAAGCCCTTCGAGCGCTACGTGGCCTCGGGCGAGATCAACACCGAGGTCCCCGATCCCCGCGCGGTCATCGACGTCGTGGCCACCCGCTTCGCCGACGCCGAGCAGGACCGCCTCGACGGCCTCACCGTCGATCTGGGGGACTGGTGGTTCAACCTGCGTCCGTCGAACACCGAGCCGCTGCTCCGGCTGAACCTCGAGGCCCCCGACGCCGAGACCTGTTCTCGGCGCGTGGCCGAGGTGCAGGCCATCATGGAGCAGGCCGGTCGGGACGTCGGTCCCGCCTGAGCCCCGTTCGCGTCCGCCCGACCACACCTGACACTGGAGACCCTGATGGCGCTCGACCCGCAGCTCCTCGAGATCCTGGCGTGCCCCGAGGACAAGGGCCCGCTGCTGTACTTCGAGGACGAGGCCCTGCTCTACAACCCGCGCCTGCACCGCAAGTACCGCATCGACGACGACATCCCCGTGATGCTGATCGACGAGGCTGCGGCCGCCGACGACGTCGAGCACGAGCGGCTCCTGGCCAAGGCCGAGTCGGTCGGGCATCGAGCCCACGTTCGCCGATGAGTGACCGACGGAGTCGGTCGGCGGGCCGCAGAGGCCGGCCGGGCGATGCGGCGTCAGGCGAACAGCCATGAGCACTGAGTGGGTCGACTCGCTGGGGATGTTCGAGGCGGCGGCCGCCGTACCGGAGCAGATCGAGACCGCCATCGCCACCGCCCATGCCGTCGAGGGCCTTCCCGACGGCGGGCAGATCGACAACGTGCTCGTCCTCGGCATGGGGGGTAGCGGGGTCTCCGGTGACCTGCTGGCCCACATCGCCGGGCCGTTCATGCCGGTGCCGGTCGTGGTGGTCAAGGGCTACGAGCCGCCGTCCTACGTCAACGACCGCACGCTCGTGTTCGCCATGTCCTTCTCGGGCAACACCGAGGAGACGCTCGAGGCGGCGAGCACCGCGGCCAATGCCGGCGGGCCGCGTCGTGGCCGTGACCCGGGGCGGGGCCCTGGGCGACGCCTGCCGCTCCTGGGGTGCGCCGATCATCGGTATCGCCGACGGACATCCCCCAGCCTCGGGCCGGGCCTGGGCGCGCTGGCTGCGCCGATGATGATCGTGCTCGAGCGCCTGGGCCTCTTCCACGGCGCCGAGGGCTGGCTGCACTTCGCCGTCGAGCAGCTCAAGGTCCGTCGGGACAAGCTGACCGTGGCCGGCAACCCGGCCGAGCTGTTGGCCGACGACCTCGCCCGCCGGGTGCCGATCATCTACGGCGGCGGAGGGCTCGGTGGCCTGGCCGCCATGCGGTGGAAGACCGAGTTCAACGAGAACAGCCGGTCGCCGGCCTTCGCCAACACCAACCCCGAGCTGTGCCACAACGAGATCGCGGGCTGGGGTCAGAACGGGGACCTGACCCGTCAGGTCTTCGCGCTGGTCAACCTGCGCCACGACTTCGAGCACCCCCAGGTCATGCGCCGGTTCGACGTCATGGACCCGTGGCTGGACGAGGTCGTGGGGGACATCTTCGAGGTCCGGGCCGAGGGCGAGGGCAGCCTGGCCCAGCTCCTCGACCTCTGCATGGTCGGCACCTTCACCAGCCTCCACCTGGCCGTTCGCGAGGGCATCGACCCCGGCCCGGTCCCGGTCCTCGACGACCTCAAGGCGGCCCTCGCCGACTAGACGGCCCGGGGTGGTCATCGCGCCACTACCCTGTGCGCCGGGCTGACTGTGAGGCGTCAGTGGACCCCAGCCCCCGTACGCGAGACCCCATTCCTGCGAAAGGCACAACGATGTCCACGAACACTGACGCGCGTCCGACCACGGTCGCCGAGGGCGACTTCAAGGTCGCCGACCTCTCCCTGGCGGCCTTCGGGCGCAAGGAGATCCAGCTGGCCGAGCACGAGATGCCCGGCCTGATGGCCCTGCGGGCCGAGTACTACGACAGCCAGCCCCTGGCCGGTGCCCGGATCATGGGCTCGTTGCACATGACCATCCAGACCGCCGTGCTCATCGAGACCCTCACGACCCTGGGCGCCCAGGTCCGCTGGGTGTCCTGCAACATCTTCTCCACCCAGGACCACGCCGCCGCCGCGGTCGTCGTCGGACCCGAGGGCACCGTCGACAACCCCCAGGGCGTCCCGGTCTACGCATGGAAGGGCGAGACCCTCGAGGAGTACTGGTGGTGCACCGAGCAGGCGCTGCTGTGGCCTGACGCCGGCGAGGGCCCGAACATGATCCTCGACGACGGTGGCGACGCCACGATGCTCGTCCACCTCGGCACCGAGTACGAGCGGGCGGGCGCGGTGCCGGACCCCTCCACGGCCGAGAGCGAGGAGTTCGAGGTCGTTCTCCAGACCCTCACCCGCACCCTGGGTGAGGACGCCGAGCTCTGGCACCGCATCGGCCGGGGCATCAAGGGCGTGACCGAGGAGACGACCACCGGCGTCCACCGCCTCTATGAGCGCCACGCCGCCGGCACCCTGCTCTTCCCGGCCATCAACGTCAACGACTCGGTCACCAAGTCGAAGTTCGACAACCTCTACGGCTGTCGCCACAGCCTCATCGACGGCATCAACCGGGCCACCGACGTGATGATCGGCGGCAAGGTCGCGGTGATCTGCGGCTACGGCGACGTCGGCAAGGGCTGCGCCCAGTCCCTCCGGGGCCAGGGCGCCCGGGTCATCGTCACCGAGATCGACCCGATCTGCGCCCTGCAGGCGGCGATGGAGGGCTTCCAGGTCACCACCCTCGAGGACGTCATCGAGACGGCCGACATCTTCGTCACCGCCACCGGCAACAAGGACATCATCTCCGCCGAGCACATGGCCCGGATGAAGCACCAGGCCATCGTCGGCAACATCGGCCACTTCGACAACGAGATCGACATCGCGGGCATCAACAAGATGTCCGACGTCCAGAAGGTCGAGATCAAGCCCCAGGTCCACGAGTACGTGTTCCCGGACGGGCACTCGGTGATCATGCTGGCCGAGGGCCGGCTGCTGAACCTGGGCTGCGCCACCGGTCACCCCAGCTTCGTGATGTCGAGCAGCTTCACCAACCAGGTGATCGCCCAGATCGAGCTGTGCGCCCACACCGACGCCTACGAGCTCGGCGTGCACGTGCTGCCCAAGCACCTCGACGAGAAGGTGGCCCGGCTGCACCTCGACGCCCTCGGCGTGAAGCTGACCGAGCTGACCGAGGACCAGGCGGCCTACATCGGCGTGAAGCAGTCCGGTCCGTACAAGTCCTCCCACTACCGGTACTAGGGGCAACTGATGGACGACCTCGAGGGGAAGGTCGCGGTGGTCACCGGAGCGGCCAGCGGGATCGGCCGGGCTCTGGCCGACCGCTGGGTCGCTTCGGGCATGAAGGTCGTCCTGGCCGACGTCGAGCAGGGCCCGCTCGACGCGGCCCGGGACGAGCTGGACGCCGCTGGGGCCGAGGTGCTGGCGGTGCGCACCGACGTGGCCGACGGCGATCAGGTCGACGCCCTTGCCGCAGCCACCCTGGAGCACTTCGGCGCCGTGCACCTGGTCTGCAACAACGCCGGGGTGGGCGGCGGCGGTCTCTCATGGGAGGCGTCCCGGGAGGACTGGGACTGGGTCCTGGGGGTCAACCTCTGGGGTGTCATCCACGGCGTCCGGGCCTTCGTGCCCCATCTCGTGGCCCAGGACGAGGGCCACGTGGTCAACACGGCGTCCATCGCCGGCTTCGCCTACGCCCCGATGATGGGTCCCTACAACGCGTCCAAGGCCGCCGTGGTCGCCGTCTCCGAGACGTTGCAGGCCGAGTTGGGCATGCAGGGCTCCAAGGTGGGGGTGAGCGTGCTGTGCCCCGGCTGGGTCAACACGCGGATCATGGACTCGGACCGCAACCGCCCGGGCGGGCCGGTGCGCGATGCGTTGATGGACATGGGGCGGGAGGCGATGAAGCAGGTGATCGCCGGCGGGAAGCAGCCCGACGAGGTGGCGAACCTGGTCGCCGCGGCCGTGCGGGAAGGCACCACCCACGTGTTCACCGGCGACGACTGGATCGACCTGGCCCGCGGGCGCATGGAGATCGTGCTCAGCGAGCTCCCCGGGAACGGGTCCTGAGCGAGCTCGGCCCCGATCCGATCCCACCCACCATCGAGTGGGGTGGGGACCGGGTCCGCCTGATCGACCAACGCCTGCTCCCGGGCCGCCTCGAGGTCGTCGACGCCACGACGGTGCCCGATCTGTGCCAGCTCATCACCACATTGGCCATCCGTGGCGCACCGGCGCTGGGCGCCGCGGGCGCCATGGGCGTGGCCCTGGCCCACGTGCGGGGGGAAGACACCACTGCGGCGGCCGATGCGCTGATCGCCACGAGGCCGACGGCGGTGAACCTGGCGTGGGGCGTCCGGCGGGCGCTGGCGGCCGTGGATCCCGTGGCGGAGGCCCAGGCGATCGCGGCCGACGACGTCGAAGGTTGCCGGGCCATCGGGCGCCACGGCGCGGGCCTGGTGCCCCAGGACGGACGGGTCCTGACCCACTGCAACGCCGGCGGCCTGGCCTGTGTGGGTTACGGGACGGCGGTCGGGGTGATCCGGGGGGCCCAGGACGCCGGTCGCCGGCCCCGAGTGTGGGTCGACGAGACCCGGCCGGTCCTCCAGGGCGCCCGCCTCACGGCGTGGGAGCTCGGGCGCCTCGGCATCGAGCACACCCTCGTCGTCGACGCCGTCGCCGGCTTCGCTGATGGCCGATGGCCTCGTCGACCTCGTCGTGGTCGGGGCCGATCGCATCGCGGCCAACGGTGATGTGGCCAACAAGATCGGCACCTACTCGCTGGCCGTCCTCGCCCACCACCACGGCGTGCCCTTCTACGTGGCCGCCCCCCGCTCGACCTTCGACCCCGACTGCCCCTCGGGCGCGGACATCGTCGTCGAGCTGCGGGACGCCGACGAGGTCACGGTGGTCGCCGGCTCCCGGGTCGCCCCCGAGGGCGTCACCGTGGCCAACCGCGCCTTCGACGTCACCCCCGCCGACCTGGTCACCGGGTACGTGATGGAGGACGGCGTCCACGCGCGACCGTGACGGCCGGCCCGGCGGTCAGGCCAACCGTGAGGGATGTCCCGCGACATGTGCGAGGGAAGTGCTGAAACAAGACAACCGCGCCGAGCGCGGCTGACTGCGCGGAGAACGAGCGAGCACCCTCAAACGACGACGGAGCGTGAGATGCAGGACTCAAGTGCCCCCGACATTGGCCGCCCACCCGACCGCCGCACCCGGTGGTTGCGGCGGTGTCGGTGCTCCGATCGGCGGTTCGGCGCCTCAGTAGGCCTCGAGGGTGGTGGGGGCGACCGGGGCGAGGCTGAGCCGCCGCAGGAAGAAGGCGACCAGCGGGCCGATGGCGAGGGCGAAGAGGACGGTGCCGGCGCCCACCGATCCGCCGAGCAGCCAGCCCGCGGCGAGGACCACGACCTCGATGCTGGTGCGGACCACGCCCACGGACAACCCCCGGGCGGCCAGGGCCGTCATCACGCCGTCCCGCGGTCCCGGTCCGAGCCCGGCCCCGATGTAGAAGCCGGAGCCGACGGCGAACAGGACCATGCCGCTGATCAGGAACACCCACCGCAGCGCCGCGTTCTCGGGCTCGTCGAGGGGCCAGAGGACCAGGTCGATGGTCGTCCCGATCAGCAGCACGTTCAGGATCGTGCCGACGCCGATCCGCTCACCGAGGGGCAGCGAGATCGCGAACATGGCGAACCCGACCAGGATCGTGACCATCCCGATGGGGACACCGGTCTGTTCCTCGATGCCCTGGTGCAGCACGTTCCAGGAGTCCAGGCCGAGGTCGGCTTGGATGATCAGCGCCAGGCCGATCCCGCACACGACGAGACCGAGGAGGAGCCGCGGAAGGCGGCGGCGAACCTCCGGCCGGCTGACTGGACCTTGGATGAAGCGCACGGGCGCCTGACGCTACCGGTGGGCTGTCACCCCCTGGCCGTAGGTTTTCGCTGTGCTCGTGGCGTCGACGTGCGTGGCCTGCGGTGCGGCCGCGGGGCCGGTGTGCGCCGGGTGCGCCGCCGGCGTCCGGCCCGCCCCTTCGGTGGCGGTCGCGGGGGTCGACCGGACCTGGGCCCTCATGGCCTACGACGGCGTCGGCCGGGAGCTGATCCGCGCGCTGAAGTACACGAACCATCGACGCGCGCTCGGTGCCCTGGTGCGCTCGGCGATCGCCTTGGTGGACGAGGAGGTGGATCTCGTCACCTGGGTGCCGGCGGATCCGGCCCATCGGCGGGCGCGGGGCTACGACCAAGGCCAACTGCTGGCCCGCCGGGTGGCCGGGTACCTGGATCGACCGGCGCGTCGGCTCGTCGTCCGAACGGGCTCCCGGCCCCAGACCGGCCTCGATCGGCAGCGCCGCCTCGTGGGCCCGGCCCTCGGTGCCCGCGGCCGGGTGGGGGGCAGGGTGCTCGTCGTCGACGATGTGGTGACCACCGGCGGCTCACTGGCCGCCGCGGCCCGAGCCCTGCGGGGAGCAGGCGCAGGACGTGTCCTGGCCCTCGCTCTCGCGGCCACGCCGGGTTGAGAGTCAGGGCCCACCTGCCGATGGATCCTACGTGGAGCCGCTCTTCGACGACCCCGACCTCTTCTTCGGAGTGGACGACCTGTCCGAGGACCCCGTGAGGGTCGTCCTCGGTGACGACAACGGCCTGTACCGGCGGGGCCTGCTGACCGCTCTCGAGGACGAGACCGACCTGGAGGTGGTGGCCGAGGCCGGTCCCGGTGCCGATCTGATCGCTGCGGTGCGCGCCCTGGCCCCCGATGTCGTCGTGTGCTCGCTGAGCATGGGCTACGCCGGCGGCGTCGAGACCGCCTACGCCATCACCGAGGTCATGCCGCTCGTCCGGGTGGCGGTGCTGACCACCGACCAGGACCCGCCGGCGAAGACCGTCGCCGCGGTCCGGGCCGGCGCGCTCGGGGAACTCGACAAGGTCGATGCCCTCGAGGAGGCCGCCCGGGTCATCCGGGGGCTCCATGGTGGGTGGCCCGTCCTCGGTCCCGCGACCTGGGCGGGCGTGGCCGCCGACGTCAGCGCCTGGCTGGCGCCCCGTGACGTGTTGAGCGAGCGCGAGGGAGCGGTGCTCGCCGCACTGGCCGGCGGTGCGGACTGGGCGACCGCGGCGGATGTCGTGGGGATCCGGGTGGAGGCGGCCCGCAACCAGGTCCGCAACCTCCTCGCCCGCGGTCGGGCCGCTGGCTATCCGGACGCGGCACGGGCCGCACTGGGCGCCGGGCTGGTGGCTGCCTGAGGGTCCCGCGAGCGCCCCGGTAGCCTCCATCAACCGTGGGTGCTCTCGATCGTCTCCTCCGCGCCGGTGAAGGCAGGAAGCTGCGGGCCATCGGCGCGCTCGTCCCGGACATCAACGCCTTCGAGCCGGAGATGGAGGCCCTCAGCGACGAGGGCCTCAAGGCCAAGACCGGTGAGTTCAAGGGCCGGCTCGAGCGGGGCGAGGAGATCGACGACCTGCTCATCGAGGCCTTCGCGGTGACCCGCGAGGCCGCCCGCCGGGTCATCGGCCAGCGCCACTACGACGTCCAGCTCATGGGTGGCGCCGCCCTGCACTTCGGCTGGGTGGCCGAGATGAAGACCGGTGAGGGCAAGACCCTCGTCTCGACCCTGCCCGTCTACCTGAACGCCCTCGCCGGCCAGGGCGTGCACCTGATCACGGTCAACGACTACCTGGCCACCCGCGACTCGGAGTGGATGGGCCAGGTCCACCAGTTCCTGGGCCTCAGCGTCGGCCTGGTCGTGCCCGGCCAGAGCGACCCCGAGCACAAGCGCATCCAGTACGCGGCCGACGTCACCTACGGGACCAACAACGAGTACGGCTTCGACTACCTGCGGGACAACATGGCGCTGTCCCGGGAGCGCCAGGTCCAGCGCGGCCACCACTTCGCGATCGTGGACGAGGTCGACTCGATCCTGGTCGACGAGGCCCGGACCCCGCTCATCATCAGCGGGCGGATGGCCGACGCGGCCAAGCTCTACTACCAGTTCGCCAGCGTCGTGAAGACCCTGCAGCGACGAGGTCGACTACGAGGTCGACGAGGAGAAGCGCACCGTCGCCCCGCTGGAGTCCGGCATCGAGAAGGTCGAGGCCCAACTCGGCATCGAGAACCTCTACGACGAGGTGTCGGCCAACCTCGTCCATCAGCTCCAGGCCGCCCTGCGGGCCAAGGAGCTGTTCAAGCGGGACAAGGACTACATCATCCAGAGGGGCGAGGTGAAGATCGTCGACGAGTTCACCGGTCGCATCCTCGAGGGCCGGCGCTGGTCCGAGGGCCTGCACCAGGCCGTCGAGGCCAAGGAGGGGGTGAAGATCAAAGAGGAGAACCAGACCCTCGCCACGATCACCCTCCAGAACTACTTCCGCCTCTACGACAAGCTCGCCGGCATGACCGGTACGGCCACCACCGAGGCGGCCGAGCTGGCCGGGACCTACGGCCTCGACGTCGTGCCGATCCCGACGAACAAGCCGATCGATCGTCTCGACCAGGCCGACCTGATCTACAAGTCCGAGGACGCCAAGTTCGACGCCGTGGTCGACGACCTGGTCGAACGCTACGAGGCGGGCCAGCCCTGCCTGGTCGGCACCGTCTCGGTCGAGAAGTCCGAGCGCCTCTCGCGTGAGCTGGAGAAGCGGGGCGTCCGCCACGAGGTGCTCAACGCCAAGCAGCACACCCGGGAGGCCGAGATCGTGGCCCAGGCCGGTCGGCTGCACTCGGTGACGGTGGCCACGAACATGGCCGGTCGAGGCGTCGACATCATCCTGGGCGGCAACCACGAGTCACTGGCCCTGAAGGAGCTGCACGCCGAGGAGCTCGACGCCGACGAGCCGGAGGGCGCGGCCCGTCTCGAGCAGCTGACGGCCAAGTTCAGGGCCGAGACCGCCGAGGAGGGCGAGCGGGTCAAGGAGCTCGGCGGCCTCTACGTGCTGGGCACCGAACGCCACGAGAGCCGCCGGATCGACAACCAGCTGCGGGGCCGGGCCGGTCGCCAGGGCGACCCGGGCGAGAGCCGCTTCTACCTGTCGCTCGAGGACGAGCTGATGCGCCTGTTCGCCACCGGGGCCATGGACTGGGTGATGAACAAGTCCCTGCCCGACGACGTGCCCATCGAGTCCAAGATGGTCTCCAAGGCCATCGAGCGGGCCCAGACCACCGTCGAGCAGCGCAACGCCGAGATCCGCAAGAACGTCCTCAAGTACGACGAGGTGATGAGCGAGCAGCGCCGGGTGATCTACGCCCGCCGCTCCCAGATCCTCGACGGGGCCGACCTGCGCACCGAGGCCATGGAGTACCTGGCCGAGGCCGTGGACGCCGCGATCGGCACCTTCTGCGTGTCGGACTTCGCCGAGGAGTGGGACCTCGACGGCCTGGCTGGCCGAGATCCGCACCCTCTGGCCCGGCCGCTTCGACGTCGCCGACCTCGAGGGCGGCCGACGGCACCGACGCCCTCTACGAGCTGCTCATGGCCGAGGCCGTCGCCCACTACGAGGCCCGCGAGGCCGAGGTCGGCCCTGACACCATGCGTCAGCTCGAGCGAGAGGTGATGCTGCGCATCATCGACCAGAAGTGGCGCGAGCACCTGGAGGACATGGACTACCTGCGGGACGGGCATCAACCTGCGGGCCATGGGTCAGAAGGACCCGCTGAACGAGTGGCAGCGCGAGGGCTTCGAGATGTTCGGCGCGATGATGTCGAGCATCGCCCTGGACTTCGTGCGCTACCTGATGCACATCCAGGTGACCATCGAGCGCCCCGAGGACCGCCAGGAACCGGCGCTGCGCGACGTGCAGTACTCGGCCCCGGAGGACCCCGTCCAGGGCTCCTCGGGCATGGCCCGGGCCGCGGCGGCGCCGGCCGCCGGCCGCCGCCCCGCAGGCCGGTCCGAGGAACCGGTCAACGAGCCCACGGTCAAGAGCGAGTGGGACAAGACGGGCCGCAACGAGCCGTGTCCCTGCGGGTCGGGCAAGAAGTACAAGCTCTGCCACGGCCGGTAGGCCGGACCCGCCGATGAAGGACTTCTCCGAGGACGTCGCCGCCCTCCGTCGCCGCCTCGCCGCGGCCGAGGAGTACCTGCGGGCTGACGAGCTCCGGGCTCGCCGCCCCCAGCTGGAGACCGAGGCCTCCCGACCCGACCTCTGGGACGACCCCGACAAGGCCCGCAAGGTCACCGGTGAGCTGGCCGGGGTGGTCGACGACCTCGAGCTCGTCGACCGGCTGAACGCCGAGGTCGACGACGCCGCCACCCTGGCCGAGATGGCCCGGGAGGAAAGCGACGAGTCGCTCGAGCCCGAGATCGACGAGGCCATCGCCGCCCTGTCGTCCACCTTCGACGAGCTGGAGCTGCGGGCCCTCTTCCAGGGTGAGTACGACGAGCGCGACGCCGTGGTCGAGATCCACTCCGGCGCCGGCGGCACCGACTCCCAGGACTGGGCCGAGATGCTGGCCCGCATGTACCAGCGCTGGGCCGAGCGCAAGGGCTTCAAGGTCGAGATGGAGGAGGCCCAGGCCGGCCAGGAGGCGGGGATCAGCTCGGCCACCTTCATGGTCCAGGGTCGTCACGCCTACGGCTGGCTGCAGGGGGAGGGGGGCGTCCACCGCCTCATCCGCATCTCGCCCTTCGACAGCCAGGCCCGGCGTCACACGGCCTTCGCCTCGGTCATGGTCGTGCCCGCCCTCGACGCGGCCGACGACGAGGTCGAGATCGACGAGAAGGACCTCCGCATCGACACCTACCGGTCGTCGGGGGCCGGCGGTCAGCACGTCAACGTGACCGACTCGGCGGTACGGATCACCCACCTGCCCACCGGCATCGTCACGTCCTGCCAGAACCAGCGCAGCCAGCACCAGAACCGGGACAAGGCGATGGAGATCCTGAGGGCCCGGCTCGCCGACCTGCGGCGCAAGGAGCACCAGGACCACCTCGACGAACTGGCCGGCGATCAGCGCAGCGCCGAGTGGGCCAACCAGATCCGTTCCTACTTCATGCACCCCGAGCAGCGGGTGAAGGACCATCGCAGCAACCTCGAGATCGGCAACATCGAGGCCGTGCTCGACGGCCAGGTGGACGACTTCATGGAGGCTTACCTGCGGTGGTCGCGGGCCGAAGGAGAGGGGACGTGAGCCCTGACCATCCCGCGGATCCGCAGGGGCCCACTGGTAGATTCCCCCGTCGAGTACGCGGCCTCGGGCGGGACTGCGCTCCGCACCACGGCATCCGCCACCACGCACCAGCTACCGAACCCGACCCTCCGGTACCCGCATCCCCCCACATGATCAAGCTCGAGAACGTCACCAAGCACTACATGGGTGGGCAGGTCGTCGCCCTCCGCGATGCCAACGCCGAGATCCAGAAGGGCGAGTTCGTCTTCCTGGTCGGCCCCTCCGGCTCCGGCAAGTCGACCTTCATCCGCCTGCTCAACCACGAAGAGGTCCCCGACGAGGGCCGCATCTTCGTGGCCGGCAAGGACATCGTGAAGCTGACCCCGTGGAAGGTGCCCTACCTGCGCCGCAACATCGGGTGCGTCTTCCAGGACTTCAAGCTGCTGCCCAACAAGACGGTCTATGAGAACGTGGCCTTCGCCCTCGAGGTCATCGGCCGCCCCAACAACGTCATCCGCAGCCAGGTCCCGGCGATCCTCGAGCTGGTCGGCTTGTCCGACAAGGACAAGAACATGCCCAACGAGCTCTCGGGTGGTGAGCAGCAGCGGGTGTCGATCGCCCGGGCCTTCGTCAACCGTCCGCTGATCCTGCTGGCCGACGAGCCCACGGGGAACCTGGATCCCAACACGTCGGTGGGCATCATGCGGCTCCTGGACCGGATCAACCGGACCGGGACCACCGTGGTGATGTGCACCCACGACCGTTCGATCGTCGACAGCATGCGCCGCCGCGTGATGCAGCTGGACCGCGGGGTCATCGTCCGCGACCAGGCCCGCGGCGTCTACGAGTAGCCGGCCATGGCGATCAAGGTCAGCTACCTCTCGCGCGAGGTCGGCATCAACCTCAAGCGCAACATCACCCTCACCATCGCCACGATCGCGACGGTGGCGGTCTCGCTCACCCTGGTGGGCACCGCCTACCTGATCGGCCGCGGGGTCGAGGGGGCCCAGCAGCAGTTCGAGGGCGGCGTGGAGTTCATCGTCTTCATGAACCCCAACGCCACCGACGCCCAGATCGACGCGGTCCGCACCGAGCTGGAGGACAACCCTCAGATCCGCTCGGCAGACTTCTGCGACCAGCAGTGCGCCTACGAGGAGTTCCAGGATCTCTTCGCCGACGACCCCCAGCTCATCGAGAACGTCGAGCCGGAGATCCTCCCGCCCTCGTTCAAGGTGAAGCCGGTCGACGCCGAGACCGACTCGGTCGAGGCGCTCGGTGCGGTCTTCGAGACCCAGCCCGGCGTGCGTGAGGTCGCCTTCTCCAGCGAGGCGCTCAAGCAGGTCGAGAACTTCTTCGGCTTCCTGTCGTCGCGCTCGGCCGTGGCGGCCGTCCTGCTGGTCGTCGCCGCCACGCTGCTGGTCCTGAACACGATCCAGATGGCCATCTTCAACCGGCGCCGGGACATCGAGGTCATGAAGCTGGTCGGGGCCACCAACTGGTTCATCCGCATCCCGTTCATGGTCGAGGGCTTCATCCAGGGGCTCATCGGCTCCCTGTTCGCGATCGGCATGACCCGGCTGTTCATCGGCGACCTCCAGGACCAGGCCGCCGGCGAGAACGCCGGCATCCTGTCCACCTTCGACGTGACCAACAGCGACATCGCCAAGGCCTCGCTGCTCCTCCTGGCCGCCGGTGCCTTCGTGAGCCTCCTCGGCTCCGGCATCGCCGTCAGCCGCTTCCTCAAGGTCTAGGCCAAGCCCCGGGCAGGTCTGCCCGGCGAGGGGACCCGGACGTGACCCGAGACCACCGGTGAGCCTCGCCTTGTCGGGGCATGTCCTGCTCGGCGAATGGCTCGTCGGGCTGGGGCAACGAAGGCAGGGATGGGGGCGTGGGTCGGGCGACCGACCTCCTGGGCGGGCTCGAACTCGGCGCAGTAGACCGCGCCACACGCGGTCAGCTGCGCTGGGAACAGCTCGGGTCGGCGGGCTTCCCGAGGTGGGCGCAGTTGACCGCCCCCGCGGTTGCCATCAGTTGCCCCAGCAGCGAGGCCAGGAAGGGCGCCGCCAGCCCCGGCAGGATGAGCCAGGCCCCCCGTGGTCGCCATCTGTCCTCCGGCCCTAGGCCAGGGCGCGGACGGCGGCGGTGACGGCGGCGGCGCTCACCACCACGACGAGGAACGGGGCTCTCATGGCGACGGCGATGATGCCGGCAACCAGGCCCGCGGCTCGGGCGTCGAGGACGAGGGTGGTGCCGTCGGCGAAGGTCTGGACCACGACGAGGGCGGCCAGCAGGGCGGGCGGCAGGAGGGCGGTGACCTCGGTGAAGGTGCGGGGCACCCGGATGTGGTCCAACACGAGCAGGCCGGTCGCCTTCAGCCCGTAGGACAGTGCCCCGAGCAGGATGATCGCCGTCCAGCTCATGCCGTCGTTTCGCGGCGGAGGAGCCAGAGGGCGGGGACGACGCCGAGGGCGCCCACGAGGATGGGGGCGCCGGCAGGGAGGAGGGGGATGCTGACGAAGGCGATGACCCCGCCGGCCGACCGCGGCGATGAGGCCGGGCGTCGTGCGCAGGTGGGGGGCCATGAGGGCGACGAAACCGGCGGGGAAGGCGGCGTCGAGGCCGTAGGTCTCCGGGTCGCCGATGGCGTTGCCGCCGAGGGCGCCGAGCAGGGTCCCGAGGTTCCAGAGGATGAAGACGGCGACGCCGGTGAACCAGAAGGCCTTCTCGGCCTCGGCGGGGTCCCGCTGGGCCACCGCCATCGCCGTGGACTCGTCGAGCACGACGTGGGCCGCGACCAGCCGCCGGGCCCGGCCGCCCTGCAGCGATCGGGTTGAGCACGAGGCCGTACATGCCGTTGCGGGCCGCCAGCAGGCCGGCCGAGGCGAACGCCGCGGCCGTGGTGCCGCCGGAGCTGATCACCCCCACAGCGGCGAACTGGGAGCCGCCGGTGAACACCAGCAGCGACATGACCTGGGCCTGGGCCACGCTGAAGCCGGTGGCCACCGCGAAGACCCCGAAGGTCACGCCGAAGACCCCGACGGCGAAGGCCACGACGAAGCCGTCGCGGCGCCGGAACGGGGGCGGGGTGTCGGGGGGCGGGGCAGGGTCGGTCATGGCCGGGCGGCCATCATGGTCGACCGTGACCTACGAAGAGATCGACTATCGGGTGCAGGGCGGCGTCGCCACGATCACCCTCGACCGGCCCGAGAAGCTCAACGCCCTCACCGCCCGGATGGCCATGGAGCTGCTCGACGTGTTCGACCGGATCGACGAGGACGACGCCGTCCGGGCCGTCATCGTCACCGGCCGGGGTCGGGCCTTCTGCGCCGGCGCCGACCTCTCCCTCGGCGCCCAGACCTTCGACTACGACGCGCACATGGATCCGCACTACGGTCCGAGCGCGGCCGCGCCGGAGCGTCGACGCCCGACGACGGACGGGGCGGGATGCTCACGCTGCGCATCTTCGACCTGAAGAAGCCGATCATCGCCGCCATCAACGGTCCGGCGGTCGGGGTCGGCATCACCATGACGCTGGCCATGGACATCCGGCTGGCGGCCGAGGACGCCCGCATGGGCTTCGTGTTCGCCCGCCGGGGCATCGTCCCCGAGGCCTGCTCGAGCTGGTTCCTGCCCCGCCTGGTCGGCATCGACCAGGCCCTGGAGTGGGCCTACAAGGGCGACGTCTTCCCGGCCACCGAGGCGCTGGCCGGTGGCCTGGTGCGGAGCCTGCACCCCGCCGACGACCTCCTGCCCGGCGGCCCGGGAGCTGGCCGACGGGATCGCGGCCAACACCTCAGCCGTCTCGGTGGCCCTCACCCGTCAGCTCATGTGGCGGATGCTCGGCGCCGCCCACCCGATGGAGGCCCACCGGGCCGACTCCCGGGCCGTCAACGCCACCGGCCGCTCCGCCGACGCCCTCGAAGGCGTCACGTCCTTCCTCGAGAAGCGCCCGCCCGACCTTCACCGGCAAGGTCACCGAGGATCTGCCCGACGTCTTCCCCGAGTGGGAACAGCCCGAGTTCCGCTGAGCGTCGAACCGCCTGGGCCTCAGTACAGGCCGGTGCGATAGTTCTCCTCGATGGACTCGTCGATGAGCGTCGCCGAGGGAGCCATCGTCGTCGGCGGGTCGACCTTCGGGGCGAGCATGGCGCCGAAGCTGATCTTCTTCTTGGGCGGCCAGCTCCTCGTGCTTCCAGAGCTTGGAGCGGAGGAACGCCTTGGCGCAGTGGAAGAAGACCTCCTCCACGTGCACCCGGATGCCGAGGACGGCGGGCTTGCCCCGGGCGGCCAGGCCGCTCGAGGAGCTCGGGGTCCCGGGTCAGCTCGGCCCGGCCGTTGACCCGGAGGGTCTCGGTCGTGCCCGGGGATGATGAACAGAAGGCCGACCTGGCCGGTCTCGATGATGTTGGTCAGGCCGAACGCCAGGTTGTTGCCCGGCCGGTCGGGGATGACGAGGGTGTGGTCGTCCTCGACCAGGACGAAGCCGGGGTCGTCGCCCTTGGGTGAGGCGTCGGCCGTCCCGTCGGCCGCCGACGGTGGCCGAGCACCACGAACGGGCACTCGGCGAGGAAGTCCCGGGCGTAGCTCGTCGAGGCGGTCACCCAGCTTCACCCGCATGGCGTCGTCGGGCTCGGCCGACGACCTCCCGGAGCTCGTCGACGGTGCGGATCACGTGGTCGGGCGAGGTCGGCATGGGCGGCAGCCTACGATCCGGCCCAGCAGCGAGCCGAGGAGGCAGTCAGATGGGTCAGCAGGTCCGGGGGGTCGTGTCCCGCGCCAAGGGTGAGCCGGTCACGATCGAGACGATCGACATCCCCGATCCGGGGCCGGGCGAGGCCGTCGTCGCGGTGAAGGCGTGCGGGGTCTGCCACACCGACCTGCACTACCGGGAGGGCGCCATCAACGACGAGTTCCCCTTCCTGCTGGGCCACGAGGCGGCGGGCATCGTCGAGTCGGTGGGCGACGGGGTCGAGGACGTCGCCCCGGGTGACTACGTGATCCTGGCCTGGCGGGCCCCGTGCGGCACGTGCCGGTCCTGTGTCCGGGGCAGACCCTGGTACTGCTTCGAGTCCAAGAACGCGGCCCAGCCGATGACCCTCGACGGCCAGGCCCTCAGCCCGGCGCTGGGCATCGGCGCCTTCGCCGAGAAGACCCTGGTCCACGCCAAGCAGTGCGTGAAGGTCGACCCCGCCGCGCCGCCGGAGGCCGCCGGCCTCATCGGCTGCGGGGTCATGGCCGGCTTCGGCGCCGCGGTGAACACCGGCGAGGTCCAGCGGGGCGAGACCGTGGCCGTGTTCGGCTGTGGTGGCGTGGGCGACGCCGCGATCATGGGCGCGGCGGTGGCCGGGGCCCGTCAGATCATCGCCGTGGACCTCGACGACCAGAAGCTGGAGTGGGCCCGGGGCTTCGGCGCCACCGACACCGTCAACGCCGGTCAGGGCGACGCCGGTCGAGGCCATCCAGGCGCTGACCGACGGGCTCGGGGTGGACGTGGCCATCGAGGCCATCGGCCTGCCCCAGACCTTCGTGCAGGCCTTCAACGCCCGCGATCTGGCCGGACGCCTCGTCCTGGTCGGCGTGCCCTCGCCGGAGGCCACCGTCGAGCTGCCGATGATCGAGATCTTCGGTCGGGGCGGCTCGACCAAGTCGAGCTGGTACGGCGACTGCCTGCCCACCCGGGACTTCCCCCTGCTGATCGACATGCACCTCAGCGGCCGCATCGACCTCGGGAGGTTCGTGAGCGAGACCATCCCCCTCGACGGGGTCGAGGAGGCGTTCCACAAGATGGAGCGCGGCGAGGTGCTGCGCTCGGTCGTCGTCCTGTGACGCTGCGCATCGACAACGTCGTCACCTCGGGGATCTTCACCCTCGACGGCGAGGACTTCGAGGTCGACAACAACATCTGGCTGGTCGGCGACGACGACGAGGTCGATCGTGGTCGACGCCGCCCACGACCACCAGCCGATCGTCGCCGGGGTGGGTTCGCGGCGGGTGGTGGCCGTGGTCTGCACCCACGGCCACAACGACCACATCAACGCGGCGGTGCCCCTGGCCGAGGCCGTCGACGCACCGATCTGGCTGCACCCCGACGACCGGATGCTCTGGGACGTGGTCTGGCCCGACCGGGCCCCCGACGCGGACCTGGCGGACGGCCAGGTCATCGAGGTCGGCGGCTCGAGCCTCGAGGTGCTGCACACACCGGGCCACTCGCCGGGTGGCTGCTGCCTCTCGGCGGCCGACCGAGGACGTCCTCTTCTCGGGCGACACGCTCTTCAACGGGGGTCCCGGGCGCCACCGGCCGCAGCTTCTCGGACTACGACACCATCGTGGCCAGCATCCGCTCCCGGCTGCTCGGCCTCGCCCCCGACACCGTCGTGCACACCGGTCACGGCGACGACACCACGATCGGCGCCGAAGCCGCCCGCTCTGCCGACTGGTGACGGTGGAGGTCCGGGGGGTCGACCTGGCGGTCGACGAGTCCGGCACCGGGACAGCTGTGCTCTGGGGGCATGGGCTCACCAGCTCCATGGCGGCGGAGGCCCAGATCGGCCTGCTGACCCCCGACCTGCCCGAGGACGGCTTCCGGCTCGTGCGCTACGACGCCCGGGGCCACGGCGACTCCACGGGCACGACCGACCCCGGTGACTACGGCTACCCGGCACTGGCCCGGGACCAGCTGGCGCTCGCCGACGCGCTGGGGATCGACCGTTTCGTGAGTGGGGGAGCGTCGATGGGCACCGGCACTGCGCTCCACGTGGCCGTGCAGGCGCCGGCGCGGGTCCTGGCGTCTCGTCCTGGTCATCCCGCCGACGGGGTGGGAGGGCCGCGAGGAGCGGGGCGGCTGGTACCAGGACGCCGGCCGCCTGGTCGCCGAGGAAGGGATCGAGGCCCTGATCGCCGTGGCCGAGGCCGAGCCGGTGGCCCCGGTCTTCGCCCCGTTCGCCGAGATGATGAAGGACGGCGTCCGGGCCCGCTACGAGCCGTTCGACCCGGCCGTGCTGTCGGCCGTCCTCCGGGGCGTCGGGGCCTCGGACCTGCCCGCCCGGAGGCCATCGCCACCATCGCCGTCGCCGACGCTGATCCTGGCCTGGGAGGGTGACCCGGTGCACCCGTCGTCGACCGCCGAGGCGCTGGCCGAGCTGATCCCGGGCGCCGAGCTCCTCCTCGCCCCCTCCCTCCGCGAGGTCACCCGGTGGCCCCACCTCAGCCGCGAGTTCCTGGACCGCGTCCTCCCCTGAGCAGGGGCTCAGCCGAACCCGTCGGGCTCGTTGCCGGCGCGCCCACTTGATGTTGCAGCCGATGCTGGGGACCTGGTCCTCGGGGACGGTCCCACCGGCGAGGAGCGTCGACGGCCGACGGCAACGTCACCGGTCCGCGCCGGTCACGGGGAGGTCGTTGGCGGGTCGCGAGTCGTCGAACTGGCCGCGGTAGGCCAGGCGCTGCTCGCCGTCGAACACGAAGAAGTCCGGCGTGCACGCGGCCCTGAACGCCTTGGCCACCTCCTGGGAGGCGTCCAGCAGGTAGGGGAAGCGGAACCCGTTGGCCACCGCCTGCGCCGCCATGTGCTCCGGCCCGTCCTGGGGGTAGTCCTCGATCGCGTTGGTCTGCACGCCGACCACGACCGCTCCGCGATCCATGAGGTCCTCGGTCACCGCTCCCAAACGGGCCTCGATGTGCTTCACATAGGGGCAGTGCGGGCAGAGGAACGCGACCACCAGCGCCGGCGCACCGACGGCGTCCCCGGTGGACCAGGCGGCGCCCGTCGGGCCCCGACAGCGTGAACGGCGGCAGCGGCGAGCCGAGCGGCAGCATCGTGGACGGTGTCGCGACCATCGCCGTGTTCTACCCACCCCCGCCGGGATTGCGTCGATTTGTCACGCTCAGCGTGACAAATCAACGCAATTTCGGTTCGGGGGGCGGTAGGTAGGGGCGGATGGGCGAGTGGGTCGAGGTGGCGGGGGAGGTCGGCGCGGGCGAGATCGTGGACGCGGCGCACGGGGACCTGGACCTGGTGGTGTGGCGCACCTTCGACGGGGAGCCGTGCGTGATGGAGGCCCGCTGCCCGCACCAGTGGTCCCACCTCGGTGCCGAGGGGTGGTCGACGGGCCCGAGATCGTCTGCGCCGCCCACTTCTGGCGCTTCGACACCTCGGGGACGGGGACGAAGGTGGGGATGACCGGTCGCCGGGACCCGAAGGCCGACATCGCCGTCTACCCCTGCCGGGAGGTCGACGGCCGGATCGAGGCCCAGCTCCCCAGCGAGTAGAACGAGGGCGTGAGCCAGATGGAGGGCAAGCGCGTCCTGATCACCGGGCCGACCGGACAGGTCGGTCTCCCCGTCGCCCTCGCGCTGGCCGAGCGCAACGAGGTGTTCGGCGTGGCCCGCTTCGGTGACGCCGACGCCAGGGAGCGGCTGGAGGCCGCCGGGGTGACCTGCATCACCGCCGACCTCGTGGCCGGCGACTTCTCCGAGGTCCCGGCCGACGTCGACCACGTCGCCAACTTCGCGGTGGCCAAGACCGGTGACTTCGAGCGGGACCTGGCGGCCAACGTCGAGTCCCTCGGTCTGCTCATGCACCACTGCCGGGAGGCCGCCTCGTTCCTGCACTGCTCGTCGACCGCGGTGTACCAGCCCAACGGGCACCACGACTTCGCCGAGACCGACCCGTTGGGTGACAACCACCGGCCCTTCGGCTTCCTGCCCACCTACTCGATCACCAAGATCGCGGCCGAGGCCATGGCCCGCTACGGGGCCCGGCAGTGGGACCTGCCCACGACCATCGCCCGCCTGTCGGTGCCCTACGGCGACAACGGCGGCTGGCCCGCCTTCCACTTCGAGATGATGCTGGCGGGCCAGGCCGTGCCGGTCCACGAGGACGCCCCCAGCGAGTTCAACCCCATCCACGAGGACGACATCGTCGCCCAGGTGCCCAAGCTCCTGGAGGTCGCGTCGGTGCCCGCCACCGTCGTGAACTGGGCCGGGCCCGACCTCGGTCAGCATCGAGGACTGGTGCCTCCACCTCGGCGAGTTGGTCGGGATCATGCCGACCTTCGCCCCGACGACCGCCACCATCGAGAGCGTGCGGGTCGACACCACCCGCATGCACGAGCTGATCGGCCCGGCCGAGATCGACTGGCGGGAGGGCCTGCGGCGGATGGTCGAGGTCCGTCGCCCGGAGCTCTTCAGTGACTGACCCGCCGGACCTGCGGCCCCGCATCGACCTGACTGATCGCATCGCCCTGGTCACCGGCTCGTCCCGGGGCCTGGGGGCGGCCACCGCCCAGCGGCTGGGTGCCATGGGCGCTGAGGTGATCGTCACCTACCGCAAGCAGGCCGAGGCCGCGGCCGACGTGGCCGCCGTCATCGCCGAGGCGGGCGGTCGGGCTCACGTGCAGCCGCTCGACGCGGGAGACATCGGGTCGATCGACTCCCTCTTCGACTGGATCGAGGCCGACGGGCCCGGTGGCCTGGACATCCTCGTGGCCAACGCCGCGGCCACCAGCCTCAAGCCCCTGCTGGAGCAGGCGCCGCACAACGTGGAGCGGACCTTCGCCATCACCGTGACCGGCTTCCTGCATGCGGTGCAGCGGGCGGTCCCCCTGATGGAGTCGCGCGGCGGCGGTCGCATCGTGGCCGTCTCCGGCATCGACACCGTCTCGTGGGCGCCGGCCCATGGCCTCCTGGCCGCAGCCAAGGCTTCCATGGAGATGCTGGTCACCTACCTGACCGTCGAGTTGGGCAAGCACGGCATCACCGCGGTGGGGGTGAACCCCGACGCGTTCTTCGGCGACTCGCTGAAGCTGATGCTGGGCGACCACTACGAGGTGATGCTGGGAGTCCACGAGCGCAGCCACCCGCTGCGGGAGGCCGCCACCCCCGAGGCCATCGCCGAGGTCGTGGCCCTGCTCTGCACCGACGCCGCCCGCTGGATGTCGGGCCACACGGTGATGGCCGACGGCGCCGCGTCCTTCGCGGCGCGGGGGACGCTCATCGCCCAGACGGCGACGCTACCGCCGGAGCTCCAGCGCCAACGGGCCGGCCTCGCCCCCGTCGATGCCGACACGCCTCCGCCGAGCGCGGCCCCCAGCGTCCCCGACCTCTAGCTCGGGACGGACGGCCATACCCCGCGTGCGGACGGCGACCCGGGGCCGAGTCGCCGGGTGGCGGGGAGGTGAAGAACAGGCGCGTCGCCCGGTGACAACGAGCACCGGCACGCCGACGAGGTCGAGGGCCAGGCGTCATCGTTCCCTGAGGCGGGTCTGAGGGCTCGTCAGATCGGGACCTCCGGCCCTCGGCGGCGGGTCTCCGCCTGCCGTAGGTTGACCGCATGAAGCGACTGGTGATCCTGGGTGGTGGGACCGGCGGGACGATCATGGCCAACCGTCTGCGGTCCGAGTACGCCGAGGACGCCCTCTCCATCACGGTCGTCGACCAGGACGACCACCACGTGTACCAACCGGGTCTCTTGTTCGTTCCGTTCGGCCTGGCTGATCCCGAGGAGATCTCCCGGACCCGCCACCGCCAGTTCCACAAGGGGATCGACTTCCATCGTGCGGAGGTGGACCGGGTCGACATCGACATCGATCGCGTGTACCTCGTCGACGGCACGACCCTGGACTACGACCTGCTCATCGTCGCCACGGGGGCCCGCCTGGTGCCCGAGGAGACCGAGGGCATGCTGGGCGAGGGCTGGATGGAGAAGGTCTTCACCTTCTACACCCCGGAGGGGTCGGCGGCGTTGGCCGAGGCCCTCGAGGCGTTCGCCGGCGGCCGCCTGGTGGTCAACTTCGTCGAGTTGCCCATCAAGTGCCCGGTGGCGCCGCTCGAGTTCGCCTTCCTCGCCGACTGGTACTTCACCGAGCGAGGCATCCGCGACCGGGTCGAGATCGTGTTCGCCACCCCGCTCGACGGCGCGTTCACCAAGCCGGTGTCCTCGGCCACGCTCGGTGGACTGCTGGAGGAGAAGGGCATCGAGCTCGTCACCGAGTTCAACACCGGTGAGGTCGACGGCGCCGGCGGGCGCCTCGTCAGCTACGACGAGCGCGAGGTGCCCTTCGACCTGCTGGTCACGATCCCCGTCCACAGCGGGGCCGAGTACGTCGGTCGCTCGGAGGGTCTGGGCGACGAGCTCGACTTCGTCCCGACCGACGAGCACACGCTGCAGTCCAAGGTCCGGCCCAACATCTTCGTCATCGGTGACGCCGCGTCCGTCCCGACCTCGAAGGCGGGCAGCGTGACCCACTTCGAGGGCGAGGTCCTGACCGAGAACGTGCAGAACTTCCTCGCCGGGCGGGACCTCGTGGCAGGGTTTCGACGGTCACGCCAACTGCTTCATCGAGACGGGCTTCCACAAGGCCCTGCTGATCGATTTCAACTACGAGACCGAGCCCCTCCCCGGACGTTTCCCGATCGCGGCCGGGCCGCTCCCGCTCCTGCGGGAGTCGAGGCTCAACCACCTCGGCAAGCTGATGTTCCAGTGGGTCTACTGGCACGTCCTGCTGCCCGGCCGGGACCTCCCCGGCGTGGGGGCCGAGATGTCGATGTCGGGCAAGGAGGAGAACTGATGAGCACCACCACCGTCGCCGGTGTCGAGGTCCAGGTCAACGACGAGGGCTTCTTCGAAGACGCCGAGCAGTGGACCGAGGCCATGGCCCCGGAACTGGCCAAGGCCGAGGGCATCGACGACCTGACCGACCGTCATTGGCAGGTCCTGAAGTTCATGCGCCAGGAGTACTTCGAGAAGGGCACCGGGCCGACGGTGCGGGTCCTGGGCAAGGCTTCGGGCGTACCGGTGAAAGAGCTGTACCAACTGTTCCCCAAGGGTCCGGCCAAGATCGCCGCGAAGGTGGCCGGTATCCCCAAGCCCCGCGGCTGCATCTAGAACCAGGAGGTCGCCATGGGCGACGAACCGATCACCAAGGTGTCGATCATCATCTCGAAGGGGTCCTTGGACGGGATCTACCCCGGGTTGATCATGGCCAACGGCGCCCGGGCCGAGGGCATCGAGGCCAACCTCTTCTTCACCTTCTTCGGGCTCGACGCGATCCACAAGAAGCGCTATGAGCACATCAAGGTGGCCACGGTCGGCAACCCCGGGATGCACATGGCCACGCTCGTGGGCCTGCTCCCCGGCATGTCCTCCATCGCCACCCACATGATGGACAAGAAGATGGAGTCGCTGGACATCCCTGACATCCCGGAGTTCATCGAACTCATCGGGGACACCGGCGCCGGCATCTACGCCTGCAAGGCCTCCGTCGACATGTTCGATCTGACCGAGGACGACTTCGTCGAGCAGGTCGAGGAGATCATCACGGTCGGCGAGTTCTACGAGAAGGCCGCCGGGGGTCAGATCATCTTCACGTAACGCGAGCACGAGAGGATGGCGGCGACCGAGCGGTCGATGTCGGCTTCGGTGGTGGACCAGTTCGAGACCGAGAAGCGCATGGCGGTGCGGTCCTGCCAGACCGTGCCCCCGACCCAGCAGGTGCCGTCGTGCTGGACCCGGGCGATCACGTCCCGGGTGGCCTGGTCGTCGTCGCCGAAGCGGACCAGGACCTGGTTGAGCACCACGTCGTTCAGGACCTCGACCCCGTCGGACGCGGCGAAGCCCGCCGCGGCCTGCCGGGCCAGGGCGCAGAAGCGGTCGACCAGGTCCTCCACCCCCTGCCGGCCCAGCGAGCGGAGGATCGCCCAGGTGGGCACGGCGCGGGCCCGGCGGCTCATCTCGGGGTTCCAGTCGATGGGCTCGCGGTGCTCGCCGGGGGTGAGGTAGGCCGCGGCGGTGACCATCGCGGCGCGATGGGCCTCGGGGTGGGCGGTGAGGGCCACCGAGCAGTCGTAGGGGCTGTTCAGCCACTTGTGCATGTCGACCGCCCAGCTGTCGGCCGCCTCGTAGCCCGTGAGCCGGTGCCGGTGGCGATCGCTGGCCGCGGCCCAGAGCCCGAAGGCCCCGTCCACGTGGACCCAGGCCGCGTGCTCGTGGGCTATGGCACAGACCTCGGCGATGGGGTCGAAGGCGCCGGTGTTCACGTTGCCGGCCTGGGTGCAGACGATCGCGGGCCCGCCGTCGGCATCGCCCAGGACCCGGGCGAGGTCGGTCGGGTCCAGCGCCCCCTGGTCGTCGACGGCCAGCTCGACGACACCAGCGGTCCCGAAACCGAGGTAGCGCAGGGCCCGGTCGACGGCGGCGTGGCGCTCGCCGCCCACGATCACGGTGACGGGCGGGGCGCCGAACAGCCCGTCGCGCTCCACATCCCAGCCCGCCAGCTCCAGTACCTGGTGCCGGGCGGCCATCAGCCCGACCACGTTCGCCATCTGCCCGCCGGTGACGAAGGCCCCCGAGCCCCCGGGCGGCAGGCGCAGGAGGTCGCGCAGCCAGTCGAGGACGACCTCCTCGATGACCGCCACCGCCGGGCTCATCACGTGCATCGCCGCGTTCTGGTCCCAGGCCGAGACGAGCCAGTCGGCGGCGAGCGCGACGGGGTGGGACCCGCCGTTCACGAAGCCGAAGTAGCGCGGCCCGGCCGTGGCGACGATGCCGTCCTCGGCGCCGGCGACGAGCGATCGCAGCGCGACCAGGTTGCCGTCCCCCTCGTCGGTCAGGGGCGCGCCGAGGGCGGCGCGGAGGGCAGGCACGTCCGGAGGTCGCCCGACCGGCCGCTCGGGCAACGAGTCGATGAACGCGGTGGCCGAGCGCACGGCCTCGTCGAGCAGAGGGTGGTCCATGGTCCTGAGTCTGCCCGCCGGGGCCGTGGCCCAGGACGAGGTTCCGCCCTTGGTCTGCCAAGCTGAGGCCATGGCGATCGACTTCACCCTGACCCCGGAGCTGGAGGACCTGCGGCTGCGGGTGCGCACCTTCCTCGACGACGTCGTGGTGCCTACCGAGAAGACCCTCGATCCCGACGATCGGGACGGCTACCTCACCGCGCTTCTCGGTATGCGCAAGGCGGCCTTCGAGGCCGGGCTGTGGTGCCCCCACATGCCTGCGGAGTGGGGCGGGATGGGCCTCAGTCACGTCGAGATGGCCATGGTGCAGGCCGAGGCGGCGAAGACCTACTACGGCCCGTGGGTGCTCAACTGTCAGGCCCCCGACGAGGGGAACATGCACACGCTGTTGCACTGGGCCACGCCGGAGCAGGCCGAGAAGTACCTGCGCCCCCTGTGTGAGGGCAAGGCCTGGTCCTGCTTCGCCATGACCGAGCCCGAGGTGGCCGGGTCGGACCCGACGCTCATCCAGACCCGGGCCTACCAGGACGGCGAGGAATGGGTCATCAACGGCCACAAGTGGTTCATCTCCAACGCCCACCGGGCCAACTTCGCCATTCTCATCGCCCGCACCGAGGACGACCCCGACCTCCCCCAGGCGGCCAACTCGGCCTTCCTCGTCGACATCCCCAGCGAAGGGTGGACCGAGGTCCGTCAGGTCGAGACCATGCACGGCTCGACCGGGCACTCCGAGATCCTCATCGAGGACCTGAGGGTCCACGACGACCAGATGCTCGGCGGTCGGGGCGAGGGCCATCTGCTGGGCCAGTCGCGGCTCGGCCCGGCTCGCTTGGCTCACTGCATGCGCTGGATCGCTCAGGCCGAAACGGCGCTGGACATGATGGTGGACCGGTCCCTGAACCGGTTCTCCCACGGGTCGATCCTGGCCGAGAAGCAGGGTGTCCAGTGGATGATCGCCGACTCGGCGATGGAGCTGTACCAGGCCAAGCTGATGGTCCTGCATGCGGCGTACAAGATCGACCGGGGCGACGACTTCAAGTCCGAGGTGTCGATGGCCAAGCACTTCGTGGCCAACAGCCTGAACCGCATCATCGACCGGGCCATCCAGGTCCACGGTGCCCTGGGGTACTCCACCGACACGCCGCTGGCCGGCATGTTCCAGCATGCCCGCTGGGCCCGCTTCGCCGACGGCGCGGACGAGATCCACCAGATGCGAATCGCTCAGCGCACCATCGCCGCCTACAAGGACTTCGGCACGACCAAGGCCGCTACGGGGGACCTGCCCATCTAGGTCAGGACCAGGGGTCGTCGCGCCGGGCGAGGCGGCGGAAGAGGTTCTTGATCGTCCACCGCTGAGGATCCCATCGCGGTGCCAAGGCCTCGTCCCATTCGAGGGGGGCAGCCACGGGCGCGCCCGAGATGGCCCGCAGCGAGTACGGAGCGACCGCGTGCTGCTGGTAGGCGTTGCGGTTGATGTCGAGCAGGAGGCGGTCACCCCGGTCCTTCTTGAAGAACGCCAGCGTGAACTCGTCGGGCGCCTCGGCCACGAGGTCCAGGCTCACGGCCTCGGCCAGCCCCCGGGCGGCCTCGAAGTCGGGCAGGTCGACGTCGACCACCACGTGCAGGCCCCGGGAGCCACTGGTCTTGACCCGGGGCGAGTAGCCCCGCTCGGTGAACAGCTCGCGGAGACGACGGGCGGCCTCCCGGACCGGTCCCCGGTCGGGCGTCGACGGGTCGAGGTCGACCATCACCTCGACGGGCCGTCGGGGCTCGTCGGCCCGGCTGAACAGCGTGTGCAGCACCAGCACCCCCTGGCCGGCCAGGTAGACGACCGTGGCCTCGTCGTCGATCACGACGAACTCGGTGCTGCCGTCCCGGGTGCTCAGCTCGACGCGGGGGATCCAGTCCGGAAAGTGCTTCCCGACCTGCTTCTGGAAGAAGCCGCCCGCTCCGATCCCGTCCGGAAAGCGGTGGAGGGCGACGGGGCGACCCCGTGAGTGGCGCACCAGCAGGGGGGCGATGCGCTGGTAGTAGCGGACCATGTCGGCCTTGGTGATCCCGTCGTCGGGAAACAGGACCTTGTCCGGGTTCGAGATCGACAGCTCCCGCCCGTCGACCTCCAGCTCCAACCGTTTCGCCTTGGCCGCCATCGGGCGACCTATCCCGGCTTGCGCCGGACGACCTCCACGACGGCGCCGATGGTCAGCGGCCCGTACACGTGGGGGAAGAGGGTCCCGTCCTCAGCCGGCTCGTCGACGACCTCGGCGTCGAGCCGGGTGGGGTCCAGGGTGATCACGACGACGTCGTCGAGATCACCGTAGAAGCGCTCGAGGGTCGCCCCGACCTGGTCGGTGTAGGAGCAGTGGATGTACCCCTCCTCGGCCAGCGTTCGGTCTCGGGTCGACTGGACCGAGAGGCCGTCGGCTTCGAACCGGTCCCAGCTCTCGATGGTCATGATGTGGTGGAGGTGGCGCACTGCCGTCAGCTTCGCAGGTACCGGCCCGGCTGTGGCCCCGAGCGCGGCACCGAGGCCCTCGACGAGGTCGGCCATGATGTCCGCGACGGGGGCCACGTCGACGTGGCTGCGGATCGGGGGCACCAGCACCATGGTCGAGGCGCCCTCGGGGGTCTTGAACCCGCCACCTTCGATGCCCTCCACGACGAGGCCGTCGACCCCTGCGTCGACCGCCATCTGCGCCCCGCGCAGGCCCGTTCTGGCCTCTGATCCTCGCGCTGGAGCAGGTAGATCAGAGGCCAGAACCGTCACCGGTGGGTGTCGAGCCAGGCCACGACCTGGTCGACGCGGTCCTTGCGGTCGCTGACCGCATCGATCCACGGCGCGGGTTGGGCGGCCAGCGCGTCGCGGAACCAGTCGGTCATCGGCCCCCGGAGGTGTTCCCCGTCCCGCAGCCCATCTTGCACGAAGGGCACACCCTCCGGCGTGGTCAGGACGTAGAGCGCCGGTGGCTCGGCCCGAGCGGCGATGGCGGGGGCCTCGACGCCGAGGTAGCGGAGGTGCCACACGGCGACGGCCAGCACGTCGTTGTCACACACGACCAGGTCGTCGCCCCTCTGGCGGGCGGTGGCAACGGCGTCGGCCTCCAGGCCGACCTGGCCATCGGCGACGGCGGCGAAGTCGGCGGAGGTCCACGCGATGGCCCAGATCGACCCGGCTTCGGCGGCCTTCTCGTCGGCGTACTCCCGCAGGTACTCGGGGACCCAGGTCACGCCGAGGCGCTCGCTGAGGTCCTGGGCGAGAGTGGTTGAGCCGGTCGACTCCGAGCCGAGGACGACCACGCGGGCGACAGGTGTGACCGGGGACACCTCCCCACACTGGCAGGCCGGCGACTGAGGGCGGACGGGACGGGGTAGCAGCGGGCGGTTCGTAGGCTGGGGGGATGGCTGGGTCCCGTTGGTGGTTCTTCCGACGGAGGATCCTGAACGAGGCCATCCACCAGACGTGGGAATGGGCACAGTCCCGGGGCGCCATCCACCCCGGCACGATCCGGGCCAGGCGCTTCGGCTCGTTCGGTGAGGGCAGCCTCCTCGGCTTCCCGGTGGCCACGCTGTTCGGCGAGTCCTCGATCCACATCGGTGAGGGCACGCTCATCGCCAGCTGGGTGACCCTGTCCACCGGCTACGGCCCCGGCCAGCGCGACGTCCCGGAGCGGGCTCTGGTCATCGGCGACCGGTGCCTGGTGAACATCCGGTGCAGCCTCGTCGCCCACGAGTCGATCGAGATCGGCGACGACGTCTGGTTCGGCCAGGGTGTTTACATCACCGACGCCAACCACGGCTTCGACGACCTCGAGGTCCCGATCGGCAAGCAGCTGGGGGACCACCAGCCGGTGTCGGTGGGCCGGGGCTCGTGGCTGGGGCACGGCTCGGTGATCCTGCCCGGGGCCCGCATCGGCCGGCACTGCGTCGTCGCCGCCGGTTCAGTGGTGCGGGGCGAGGTCCCCGACTTCACCGTCGTGGCCGGTGTCCCCGCCAAGGTCATCCGGACCCTGACCGACGGGCAGCCCCCCCACGACGAAGGGCGGCTGGAGGCTTGGGCCGAGCCCCTGGCCACCGGGTTCGGCACCTGGCACGCCGATCCCGAGGGGTGAGGCTCGGGCGCTGATGTGGGTCAGGATCTCGGTGTCGTCATGGCCCCACCACGCATCCGTGGTCAAGCGGCGGCCTCGCGGGCCGGTGGAACGGACTGCTCGCCCAGCGGAATCCCGGAGTGGGTCGGGGTCCACTCCTCGGCGGGCGAGGCGGCGTAGAGCGGGGGCGCGTCGAGCAGGCGCAGGCCCCGGGCAGGGATGGCCGCGAGGGTGACCAGCACCAGTCCGCCGCTGAGGAGCAGGAAGGTGGGCCGGAGGCCCACGGTCTCGACCAGAGGCCCGACGAGGAGGTAGCCGACGGGCCCGGCGGCGTAGGCGGCCGACGTCAGCACGCCGAAGGCCCGACCCCGCATGTCTTCGGGCGTGCGGGTCTGCATGGCGTAGTTCTGGAGCGGAGCGATTGGGCCGTAGAGGAAGCCGGCGAGGGCGGCCAGCACCACGAGGACCCCGAACGGGGGGAGGAATGCCATGCCGAACAGGGGCGCGCCGACGCCCACCATGGCGACGACGAAAGCGTTGCGTCGCCGGAAGCGCACTCCCCACTTCCCGTAGGCCAGGGACCCGGCGATGCCGCCGAAGCTGAGGGCCATGAGGACGGTGCCCAGGCGGGCGGGCTGACCCTGATCGTTGAAATAGGTGGGCAGGATCACGCCCTCGACCGGGAGGTAGAGGGCCACGATGGCCATGCTGAGCAGCGCCGTGGTGCGCAGCAACGGCTCGTGGCGGATGAAGCGGAGCCCGTCGACGGTGCCGGACCAGAAGCCGTCCGGGCGCTCGTGGGCCTCGGGCACGCCGGCCCCCGGTACCCGGACCCGGGCGGTCAGCGTCAGGGACAGGGCAAAGCCGGCGGCGGTGACCCAGAGCGTCGTGGCCGCGCCGACGGTGGCGATGAGCAGGCCACCGACGCCGGGGCCGACGAGGAAGGCCGTGTTCCACACCGCCTCGTGCACCGAGTTGGCCCGCTCGAGGCCCCAGCCCGCCTTGTGGGCTGCCGCGGGCAGGAGCGTCTCCCTGGCGGTGATCCCCGCCGGGTCGAAGGCGGCGCCGAGCGCGGCGAAGGCGACGAGCAGGCCGATGGAGAGCCCGACGGTCGCGTCGGCGATCGGGATGGCCGCGACGGCGAGCAGGGAGAGCAGGTCCGACACGACGGCGGTCCGGCGGCGACCGAACCAGTCCACGACCGTTCCCGACACGAGGCTGGCGGCGATGAGGGGGAGAGCGGCGGCCGTGGCCACGGCGCCGGCGGCGGTGGCGCTTCCGGTGAGCTCCAGGGCCAGCCAGGGGAGGGCGACCATGGCCACGCCGTTGCCCACGCCCGAGACGAGCGTGGCCGCCTCGAGCAGCAGGAAGGATCGGCGCTGGGGACTCACCGGACCAGGGTGGCAGGCCGCACACCCGTTCCCCCCGTGATTTCGGTCACCCCAGGTCGGCGCCGCCCGGCGGGAGCGGGTGGAACACGGCCTGCCGGGAGCCATCTACGGTGAGGGCCTTGGACTGTGCGGGGTGTGGAGGGGTGAACCGCGACGGCGCCCGGTTCTGTGACAGCTGTGGCGGCGCGCTGACCGTCAGCGCCCCGACCACGCCGCGCGCGGTGGGCGACGGGCGATACGAGATCGGTGACCGTCTGGGCGAGGGCGCCCGGAAGGTGGTGTACCGAGGGACCGACAGCCGACTAGGGCGAGACGTGGCCGTCGCGCTCATCAAGACCGACGGTCTCGACGCCCATGGTCGGGCTCGGGTGCAGCGCGAGGCCCGGGCGATGGCCCGGCTCGGGGACCACCCCCATGTGGTCGCCGTGCTCGATGCCGGGGAGGAGGACGGTCGGCCCTTCATCGTCTCCCAGCTGTTGACCGGTGGGTCCCTCGAGGACCGACTGGCCGACACCGGTGGTGCCGTCGAGGTGGCCGACGCCGTCCGGATCGGCCGCCAGGTCGCCGAGGGCCTGGCCAGCGCCCACGCGCAGGGTGTGGTCCACCGGGACGTGAAGCCCGCCAACATCTGGTTCGACGCCGCCGGCAACGCCCTGCTCGGCGACTTCGGCCTGGCCCAGGTCGCCGACGAGGCCCGGCTGACCACCGAGGGCTTGATCGTGGGCACGGCGTCCTACCTGGCGCCCGAGGTGGCCGTGGGTCGAGACGCCGACGCCCGCAGTGACCTGTATTCCTTCGGGGCCGTTCTCTACGAGCTGGTGACCGGCCGACCCCCCTTTGTCGGGGATCTCACCGAGGTCGTGTCCCAGCACGTGAACACCGCCCCCGTCGACCCGGCGTTCCACAATCCAGCGGTCCCTACGGCTCTGGACGGCCTGGTGCGAAGCCTCCTGGCCAAGGACCCCGACGACCGACCGCGCGACGCCGCCGATGTCGTCGCCTCGCTCACGGCGGTGGCGGTCACGCCCGCACCGGTGGTAGCGGGTCCGGCGCCCACCCCCGTCCCGGTCGACTCTCGATTCGTGGGGCGGGGACCACAGCTCGAAGCGCTCCGGGCCGCCCTCGATTCGGCGCTGTCGGGGCGCGCCGGACTCGTGTTGGTGGCGGGCGAGCCCGGCGTCGGCAAGACGACCCTCGTCGAACAGGTGGTGTCGGAGGCCAAGGTCCGGGGCGCGGAGGTCCTGTGGGGCCGGAGCTACGAGGGGGAGATCGGGGCGCCGTACCTGGCCTTCGCCGAGTGCTTCCGGGCCCACGTCCAGACCCAGCCCCAGGACGAGGTCCGCCAGGACCTGGGCACCACGGCCCCGGAGATCGCCACCCTGGTGTCGGAGGTCCGGGAGAAGTTCGCCGACATCCCGACGCTGCCGCGCCTCGACGGCAGCGCCGAGCGGCTCCGACTGTTCGAGGCCGTGGTCACCTTCCTGCGGACCGCGGCCCGCCGCCGCCCCCTCGTCCTCGTGCTCGACGACCTGCACTGGGCAGACGAGCCGACGCTGCTGTTGCTGCAGTACCTGGCCCGGAACATCGAGCGGGACCGCATCCTGGTGATCGGCACCTATCGGGACATGGAACTGGACCGCACCCACCCGCTCGCGGAGACCATCGCCGTGCTCCGCCGGGGTGACCTCATGGAGCGCGTCCTGCTGCGGGGCCTGCTCCGGGAGGAGGTGGCCGCCCTCATCGAGGCCACTGGGGGACAGCCGCCCCCCGAGACCTTCGTCGACGCGGTGTACGAGGTCAGCGAGGGCAATCCCTTCTTCGTCGCCGAGATCCTGCGCAACCTGGTGGAGAGCGGGGCCATTCGGGTCGAGGACGGCCGGTACGTGGGTGACCCCGAGAGCATCGCCGCCAACCTCCCCGAGGGCGTGCGGGAGGTGGTCGGGCGCCGCCTCGACCGCCTGTCCGAGGAGGCCAATGCCCTGCTCTCGGTGGGCTCGGCCATGCCCGGTGGCTTCGACCTCGACATCTGCGCCTCCGTGGCGGGATTCGACATCGACCGGGCCCTCGACCTCCTGGACGAGGCCCTCGCCGCGGCCGTCCTCACCGAGCGGACCGTGGCCCCGGGGACCTACGAGTTCAACCATGCCCTCATCCGTCAGGCGCTCTACGGCGAGCTGTCCACGCCCCGCCGGGTGCGGATGCACCAGCGCATCGGCGAGGCCATCGAGGCCAAGCACGCCGACCGGCTCGATCCCCACCTGACCGAACTGGCCTACCACTTCTTCCAGGCCGCCCCGGGTGGGGAGGCGGAGCGGGCCCGCTCCTACGCCCGCCGGGCGGGCGACCGGGCGATCGAGGCGGCGGCCTATGAGGAGGCGGCCCGCTACTTCGACCTGGTCCTCCAGGTGATCGATCTGGACGACCAGGCCGACCCGTCGGCGAGGGGTGACGTCCTGGTCCGGCTCCTCGAGGCCACGGTACTCGCGGGAACCCGGTCAGGCGACGCCCGCGAGCGGCTGCTGGACGACGCGGTGGCCTGCGCCCGCCAGGCCGACGACCCAGGGCTCTTCACCCGGGCCGTCATCACCGAGGGTCGACGGAGCTACGGAGGGTCAGAGCGGGCCGACAGCCACCTGATCGGGCTGTTGCGGGAGGCCATCGAGCGGGTGTCGGCCGACGACCACGCCAGCCGGGCCGACCTGGCCTCCTGCCTCACCCGCCAGCTCTTCATCCACGATCTCGGGGCCGCCGGCGAAGCTGCTGTCCTCGCCTTGGAGGAGGCCGAGGCCTCGGGTGGCGCCGCCGTCCGGGCCCGGGCCATGCATGCCGCTTCGGTGGCGGTATTGCCGGGGACCAAGGAGCTCGACTTCGTCCAACGCTTCGTGGCCTTGGCCGAGGAGGCCGGTGACCTCGAGGTCCAGTACACGGCGACGACCTCGCTGTTCTTCCGGCACCTCATCGATGGCCGACGAGCGGAGTTCGAGGAGGCGCTGGATCGTCTCGCCTCGATCGCGGAGAAGCTGCGTTCTCCCCGTTTCGACAGCGCCCTGGACCAGCACCGGGCGATGACGGCGGCGATGGACGGGCGGTTCGTGGAGGCCGAGCGGTTGCTCTTCGCGTCATTGGCTGCAGGTCGCCGCATGGGCAACGACGTCATGGTCGCCAACGCCGGCGTCGGGCTCTACCAACCGTGGCGGGAACAGGGTCGACTCGGTGATCTGCTCGAACCGACGCGCCGCGTGCGCGGAGTCATCCGATGCCCTGCCGAGCTGGCGGGGTGGGTTGACCGGCCTGCTGGCCGAGATCGGGCGGGTCGACGAGGCCGCCGAGATGCTGGAAGCCGTCGACCTCGACGCCGTTCCCGAAGACGTGCTCCGCACCTACACGCTGTGCGTCCTGGCGGAGGCCGCGGTGTTGGTGGGTGACCGGGCGCGAGCGGCCGCGCTCCGGCCGTTGATCGTCGCCTCGACCGACGCCCACGCGACCATCGCGGGCATCGCCTACTGGGGGGCTCGGAGCCGCTACCTCGGGCTCATCGACCACCTCCTGGGCGACCTCGACGGGGCGGTCGCGCTGCTTCGTCAGGCCGAGGATGATCACGAGGCCATGCGTTCGCCGCCGTGGGTGGCCCGGACCCGCTATGACCTGGCCCGGGTCCTGATCGACCGGGACGCCGACGGCGACCGAGCCGAGGCCCGACGCCTGTTGGACGCGGCGCTGGAGACGGCGCGGGAGATCGGTGCGGCCCGGCTGGTGGAGCAGGCCCTCACCGAGAAGGTCGCGCTCCAAGGACTGTCCGGGTCGGATCCGGGTAGCTCCATCGACATGGTGGCGGCGGCCGCGGCCGCCGATCGAGAGGACGTCGCCGACAAGGCGTCGCCCTCGGGGAGGGTGACCGTCGCGTTCTCCGACATCGAGGGCTACAGCCGCCTCACCGAACGGGTGGGCGACGCCCGCAGCCAGGAGATCCTCCACGCCCACAACGACCTGGTCCGGGGCGCCCTCCGGGACAACGGCGGCACCGAGGTCAAGAGCCAGGGGGACGGGTTCATGGTCGTCTTCGACCGACCCGCGGCGGCGGCGGCGTGGGCGATGGCGGTGCACGCCGCAATGGCGGACCATGAGTTCGGGCCCGACGTCGAGGCGCTGCGGATCCGCATCGGGATGCACGAGGGTGACGTGATCTCCGAGGAGGCCGACTTCTACGGCCGGACGGTGATCCTGGCCGCCCGGGTCGGTGCCCTGGCCCGGGGCGGTGACACCCTCGTCACCGATCACCTGCGGAGCCTCCTCGGCGACGACGTGACGTTCGGTGACCCGGTCGAGGTCGAGCTGAAGGGCCTCTCCGGGACCCACCTGCTCCACCCGGTGATCTGAACGGCTCAGCGCTCGTCGATGAGGTTCCAGCGGGTTCCCTGCTCGTCGGTCGTCGATCGGCAGGTGGGCACTTGCCCGAGAGATCCTTGCTCGGCACGAGGGGGCCACGGACAGCTCCAACAACCCTCGAACCTGAGCTCGAGTGCTCTTGGAGCTGGAGGGAATCGAACCCTCGTCCGCGAAGTGTGCAACGAACGAGCTACGACCATTCCCGAGCTACGGCTTACGGTCGCCGAGAGGTCGGGTCCTCATGACCGCCGGGTCTTTCCCACGGTGTCAGCGGTCTTTCCCGCCGTCAGCGGTCTCTCCCTGCGGTCCTCCACTGCTTCTGTTGCCGGGCTGCAGTGGACAGGCCCCGCGTGGCCTCACGGCTCGCTGGGACTCTCTACCTACTGACTAGGTCAGGCGGCGAGAGCGAAGTCGCCATCGGCGCTTCTTTGGGTGCCCCGTTTAAGGAGTCTGAGCAACTCCGGTCGCCCGTACGCCAGACGGTCTCCACGTCGAAACCGATCAGCCCCGTGCTGTCACTCTCGGATGTCAAGCAACTCCGGGCGCCGAGGCACCCGGAGTCACAGTCTACGGAGTCAGGGTGACAAGCAGTGCTTACGGCGGTTCGCCTGACGGCTCATCGCTCTGCAGACCTGTTCGGCCCACTGATCGGCTTCGCCGATCACCCGACCCAGTTGCCGGGCTGACTGGGGTCCGCCGCCTGCTGCTCGGCCTTGTGGGCCGCCCAGTAGGTGACGCCGGCGATCACCAGGTCGACCACGCCCAAGATCAGGAACAGGGTCCGGGTGAAGGACCCGAGCGTGAAGGCCAGGACGAGGAACAGGACACCCGTGAGGGCGAAGATCCCCGCCCGGAGCTTGGAGTTGCCTCCCATGATGATCACTGCGGTCTCCCTTTGGTGCTGCTCAACGACCAGAACGTACGACGGGGACCGGATGACGTCCTGAGCAGCCGCTACTCATTCGCGTCGCCGGGCACGGGCGACGTCGCGCTGGGCCTCCCGCTCGGCGTCCCGGGTGGCGATGTGGTGGCGCTTGTCCACGCCGGTACGGCCCTTGCCGAGGCCGAGCTCCAGCTTGGCCCGGCCGTCCTTGAAGTACAGGGCGAGGGGCACGAGGGTGAGCCGGTCCTGGTCGATGCGGGCCTTGATCCGGTCGATCTCCAGGCGCTTCAGGAGGAGCTTGCGGTCCCGGGCCGGGTCGAGGTCGGCGAAGGCCCCGCCGGCATGGCTGTAGGGCGTGATGTGCAGGCCGATGACCCAGGCCTCGTGGTCGATGATCCGGGCGTAGGCGTCGCCCACGGTGACCTTGGCCTCCCGTAGCGACTTCACCTCGCTCCCGCGCAGCACGATGCCCGCCTCGAAGGTGTCGAGGATCTCGAAGTTGCGTCGGGCCTGGCGGTTCGTCGCCACGACGCGCTTGCCGTCCGGGCGGGCCATGGCGTTCAGTCAACCCGAACCCGAGGCAATACCTGTCGGATTCCGACAGGTATTGCCTCGAGTCGGATCAGGCCTCGAGCTCCGATGCGCCTCCGGTGCCCCACCAGGACGCGGTGAGGCGCAGGCCATCGATGGAGGCCCGAGGGAAGATCTCCTCGTAGGTCCGCTTGTAGCCGGTGCGGGCGATCTTCCATACCCCGTCGACCCTCACGTAGTCGTCCTCGTAGAAGGCGGCGCCCTGGATGGTGATGTCCCAGGCACTCTCCACGACGGTGTCCTCCAGGGCCCATGTCCCGTGGGCGGTGTCCGGTCCCGTCAGACGGATCTCGGGGTGGTGCATCCGGTGCGAGGACAGGAAGGTCTCGGCCTTCATGGATTCGCTGATCCAGCCCACGATGGCGTCGCGGCCCTCGTGGCGGTACTTGCCCGCGGAGTACTCGGCCACGGCGTCCTCGGTGAGAAGTTCGCCCATCTGGTCCCAGAGCTTCTGGTCGAGGCACCGGGCGTAGCGGTACTTGAGCTGCTTGATGGCCTCGATCTCGACGAGGTCCTCGGGGGTCAACGGTCGCGTCATCGCCGCGGACAGTACCGGTACGCTCCGCGCCGCCGTGACACGACCCGTGCTGAACCTCGACCGGGGCCCCTGGGCCGAGATGGTGGCCCACGCCTACGACGGCCTGCCGCTCGAGGCGTGCGGACTCCTGGCCGGTCCCCTCGGCCGGGTGGACGTCACCGCGTTCTACCCCTGCCGCAACGCCGAGGCCTCGAGCCGGATCTACACCGTGCACCCCCAGGACCACCTCCGGGCGGACCGGGACGCGGAGGACCGGGGCCTGGCCATCGTGGGTGTGATGCACAGCCACACCCACACCGATGCCTACCCGTCGCCGACCGACGTGGCCCAGGCCCCCGACCCCGACTGGCACTACCTCATCGTGTCCCTGCGCCAGCCCGAGCCCGTCGTGCGTTCGTACCGGATCGTGGACGGGAACATCGACGAGGAGTCGGTGGTTCTGATCGACAGGTAGAATCCCTACCTGTTGGGTCAACAATCAAGGGGGTGGAGCGCAGATGACGGTGCACGCATCGGTCCTGGACCTCATCGGCAACACGCCGATGGTCGACCTCAGCTCGTTCAGCCCCACCGCGGGTGTCCGCATCGTGGGCAAGCTCGAAGGCCAGAACCCCGGCGGCTCGGTGAAGGACCGCATCGCCAAGAAGATGATCGAGGAGGCCGAGGCCGACGGGACCCTGACCCCGGGCAAGACCATCCTCGAGCCCTCCTCGGGGAACACGGGCATCGCGCTGGCCATGATCGGCAAGATCAAGGGCTATCCGGTGAAGATCGTGCTGCCGGGCAACGTGTCCCCGGAGCGGCGCCAGCTGCTCGAGGCGTTCGGGGCCGAGATCATCGACTCGCCCCCCGAAGAGGGATCCAACGGCGCCGTGCGCCGGGCCGAGGCCCTAGCCGCCGACCACCCCGAATGGGCGTTCCTCTACCAGTACGGCAACGAGGCCAACCCCCGGGCCCACTACGAGGGGACCGGCCCGGAGATCTGGGCCGACTGCCCCGACATCACCCACTTCGTCGCCGGGCTCGGCACCAGTGGCACGCTGCTCGGGGTGGGGACGTTCCTCAAGGAGCAGAACCCCGAGGTGAAGATCTTCGCGGTCGAGCCGCCCATCGGCGAGACCGTGCAGGGCCTGCGCAACATGGACGAGGGCTACATCCCGCCCGTCTACGAGAAGTGGGGCGGCCAGGAGCTGCTCGACGGCAAGCGCATCGTGCGGCCCCTGGAGTCCCTGCAGTACACCCGGCGCCTGGCCCACGAGGCCGGGATCTTCGCCGGCATCTCCTCGGGCGCGGCCCTGGGCGGGGCCGTGCGGGTCGCGGAGCGCATCGACGAGGGCGTGATCGTGTTCATCGTCTGTGACGGCGGGTGGAAGTACCTCTCGACCGGCGCGTGGACCGATGACCTCGAAACGGTGGCCGAGCGGGTCGAGCGGGTGATCTACTTCTGAACCGTGCCGGTGCCCCTTCCCGCCGTAGAACCCCATCCTGAGCCCCGCCCGGGCCATGACGAGGCCTGGCTGACCGCCCGGGCCTTCGCCAGCGCCGCCGCCCCCGCCGCCGGGCTCACCCGGTTGCAGGGGTACGTGGTGCGGGGCCTGACCCAGGCCCTCACCGCGGAGCTGATCGAGCTGGGGGACCTCGCCCTCCTGGAGCCGATCGGGCCGACGGCATTCGCCGAGGCGATCGCCCACCGGGGCCGCCGCTACCGCATCAGACGGGTGCAGGCGATGGTGCTCCTCGAGCTTCTCTTGCGACCCCTGCCCGGCGACGTGGCGGCCCGGGTCGAGGCCTTCGCCGACGAGCTCGGGGTGGGCGACCACTGTCGGGACGCCGTGGCCGCCACCCGTCATCTGGCCTCGGGGGCGACCACCGCCGCTCTGGCCGACTTCATGCGCAACGGCTACGAGGTGCTGCACCTCGAGCGGGCCGGCGAGGACCCACCGGCTGACATCGGCGACTACTGGGCCTCGGTCCCCGACGACCCGGCAATGGCCGGGCGTTGGGCCGCCCTCGAGCACTGCCCGCCGGGCTCACTCGGGCGGGGCGTGTGGGAGTTCTACACGGCCCGCGGGTTCAACTTCCCGGGGACACCCGACAGCGTGTCGCCCCGCCTCGCCCAGCACGACTTCGTCCACGTCCTGGCGGACTACGGCACGACCGTCGAGTCCGAGATCGAGGTCTTCTCGGTCATCGCCCGAGCCGATGAGGACCCGCGCTCCTTCAGCCTCCTGGTGGCGGTGCTGGCCCTCTTCGAGTCCGGCTACCTGGACAAGGGCCTCGGGGCCTTCCGGGCCGATCCCGACCACCTGAGCCACGACCCCGCCGGGATGGGCACCCGCCTGGGCAACGCCGTGGCCCGAGGCGGCGAGGTGGCCTGGCGCTTCCGGGAGACCGACGGCATCGACCTCCTGGCCGTGGACTGGTTCGCCCGGGCCGCCGACCCCCTGGCCGAGGTCCAGGAGGAGTACGGCTTCACGGGTCCGGGGGCCAAGTCCCTGGAGGCGAAGGTGGCGGGATCGGCCGGCCCGTTCCAGCCCGGCGGGATCACCCCGGATCAGCTCGGCTGGGGTCACGACATGGCCGCCGCCCAGGGTCGCCCCTATGCGTCCTACGGCGCGGCCCTGCGGGAGGAGGCCGACGGGTCGAGGAGCGGTTCGGGTCGCTGATGCCCACGCGTTCGCCGTGGGGGTCGAGACCGTGGATCGGCCCTCGCGCCGCTCCGGCTCCGTAGGCTGCCGCGCCGTGCACGATCGGCCCATCGGGATGTTCGACAGCGGCTTCGGCGGCCTGACGGTGGCCCGGGCCACCATCGACCTGCTCCCCGCGGAGGACCTCGTCTACATCGGCGACACCGGCCGGTACCCCTACGGCCCCCGCGACCAGGCGGAGGTGGCCGGCTTCGCCGCGCAGATCACCAAGTACCTGGTGGCCGAGCACGACGTGAAGGTCGTGGTCGTGGCCTGCAACACCGCGGCGGCCGCCGCGCTGGCTCAGCTCCAGGCCGACACCCCGGTACCGGTGATCGGCGTGATCGAGCCCGGGGTCCGCTCGCTCGTGTCGGCGACCCGCAACGGCCGGGTCGGGGTGATCGGCACGGTGGGCACCATCGGCTCCGGCGCCTATCAGCAGGCGGTCGACGTCGCCGCCGCGGGGCTCGGCGTCCCGGTCGACCCCGTGTTCGCGGCGTGCCCCGGGTTCGTGGAGTTCGTCGAGCGGGGTGAGGCCGACACCGACCAGGTGCACGTGCTGGCCGAGCGCCTCCTGGCACCGGTCCGAGACCACGGCGTGGACACCTTGCTGCTCGGGTGCACCCACTACCCGTACCTGGCCCGCACCCTGTCCGACGTGCTCGGTCGGGACGTGGTGCTCGTGTCCTCGGCTGACGAGACGGCGTTCGCGGTGTCTCAGGTGCTGGACGAGCTCGGCCTGGTCCGGGGCCGCGACGACCGCGTCGGGCGTCCACCGGTTCGTGTCCTCGGGCAACGTCGGGTCCTTCGCCCGCCTCGGCCAGCGGCTGCTGGGCCCGGAGCTGGTCGACGCCGAGGGAGTCGCGTGGGACTGAGCCTGACCGTCCTCGGCTGCGGTGGCACCTACGCCGGGCCGGGCAACGCCTGCAGCGGCTACCTGGTGCGCACTGACCGCACCACCGTGCTGGTCGACCTTGGCCCCGGGTCATTGGCCAACGCCCAACGCCACATCGACCTGATCGATGTGGACGCCATCGTGCTGAGCCACGAGCACGCCGACCACTGGACGGACCTGCCGGTGGCCCGCAACGTGTATCGGTACGTGCTCGACCGCCACGGCCTACCCGTGTTCGCCACCGCCGGGACCATGGCGATGGCCCGGATGTTCTGCACCGAGGACGACTTCGTGTGGACGAGGGTCACCGATGAGGACCGGGTGCAGATCGGTGACATCGACCTGCGGTTCAGCCGTACCGACCACCCGGTCGAGACCCTGGCCATCCTGGCCGAGGGCGACGGCGCCTCGCTCGTCTACTCGTCCGACACCGGCCCGGGCTGGTCGCCCGTCGCCTTCGGCGTCCGCCCTGACCTGATCGTGATCGAGGCGACGTTCACGCACGAGCACACCAACCCGGTGCACCTCACCGCCACTGAGGCCGGCGAGCGGGCGCTCGCGGTCGGGGCCCGCCGGCTGGTGCTGACCCACCTGCTCCCGGGGACCGACCCGGCGGGACAGCGGAAGGCGGCCGAGGCCGCCTACGACGGGCCCGTCGAGGTGGCCGAGCCCGGTCTCACCTTCACGGTGACCGCCCCCGGGCGGTAGACACAACGGCCATGAGCGCCACCCCTGCCCCGCGCGCCGACGGGCGACTGCCCGACGAGCTGCGTCCCGTCACCTTCGAACGGGACTTCACCGACATGTCCGCCGGCTCTGTCCTCGTCAGCTTCGGCCGGACCCGGGTCCTGTGCACGGCCTCGATCGACGACGACGTCCCCCGTTGGATGCGCGGCAGCGGCAAGGGCTGGGTCACCGCCGAGTACTCGATGCTGCCGGGCTCGTCCCCGGAGCGGATCCGCCGGGAGGTCAAGGACGGCAAGCCGTCCGGTCGCACCCAGGAGATCCAGCGCCTCATCGGGCGCTCGCTGCGCTCGGTCTGTGACATGGTCCTGCTGGGAGAGCGGTCGATCACGGTCGACTGTGACGTCTTGCAGGCTGACGGCGGTACCCGCACGGCGTCGATCTCGGGCGGCTACGTCGCCCTGCACGATGCCCTCAGCCGCCTGGTGGCCAGAGGTGAGCTGGTCGAGCACCCCCTGATCGAGAACTGCGCCGCCGTGTCCGTCGGGATCGTGGGCGGTCGACCCCTGCTCGACCTGCCCTACACCGAGGACTCGACCGCCGAGGTGGACATGAACGTGGTGATGACCGCCAGCGGCCGGTTCGTCGAGGTCCAGGGCACGGCCGAGGGCCTCGCTTTCACCCGGGGTGAGCTGGACGAGCTGCTCGACATCGCCACTGGCGGCATCAACCAGATCGTGGCGTGGCAGAACGAGGCCGTGGCCACACCCCCCTCGCCTCGTTGAGCCTGGACCTCGTCCTCGCTTCGGCCAACCCGGACAAGGTCGCGGAGATCGCGGCCATTCTGGGTGATGACGTGGACCTGCGACCTCGGCCGCCGGGCCTGGCCGATGTGGTCGAGGACGCCGACACGCTCGAGGGCAATGCCCGCCTCAAGGCCGTCGCCGTGTGCGAGGCGGCCGGCGCCGGGGCGGTGGCGGACGACACGGGGCTCGAGGTCGACGCGCTGGGCGGCGCGCCGGGGGTGCACACCGCCCGCTTCGCCGGAGAGCACGCCGGCTATGCCGACAACGTGGCCAAGGTGCTGGCCGACCTGGTCGGGATACCCGAGGGTGAGCGGGGCGCTCGGTTCCGGACGGTCGCCCTGGTCCGATTCCCCGACGGTTCGGAGGTGGTCGCCGAAGGCGTGGTCGAGGGGATGATCAGCACCGAGGCCCGGGGTGACCGTGGGTTCGGCTACGACCCGGTGTTCGTCCCGGCGGACGGTGACGGCCGCACCTTCGCGGAGATGAGCGCGGACGAGAAGCACGCCGTCTCCCACCGTGGCCGCGCCTTCCGCGCCCTCGCCGAGCTCCTTACCGACCGTTCTGGCGCCTGAGGGCCGGTGCGATCCGGCCCGCGGCGGGGACCAACCCATCGGCGAAGGTGGCGGACCGGATTCGCCCCCCGGCTTCGCGGTAGCCGTCAGCGAGGCTGCGGAGCGGAGCGCAGCAGCAGGCGGGACTCGCAGCACCGGCGAAGCCGGCGCAGCGGAGCGGAGCAATGTGACGGCCTCCCCTCACCAGTGGCGGAGGTCGATCGGCCACTCGTCGACGACCTCCTCGCCCCGGAGGAGGTGATACCGCTCGTGGAGGGCGACGGTCGGGTCGCAGTGGGCGGGCCGGATCCGGATGCGTTCACCGACGCGCGCCGTCCATCCGTTGCCGGGGACGAACGCAAGGTGCTCATCGGAGCAGTACAGGACCTCGGCGCCCGGGACCGTGGGGAGGCCATGGTCCTGGGCTAGGGCCTTGATGCCGGCGTCGGCCACGGCCGCCCCCGGGCTGGTCGAGATCACGGTGGACTCGACGACGAGCGCTTCACGGAAGGGCAGCCCGAGGGCGGCGTACGCGGTGTCCATCAAGAGGTAGCTGCCCGCCTGCAGCTCGGTCACGGTGTCGTTCAGGTCCCAGGACCCGGTCCCGCCCCCCGACACGACCTCGCCGCCGATCTGCTCGTGGGCGGTCCGGGCCCGGGCCATCGCGTCCCCGACCAGGTCGGTGCGGGTGGCTCGGTCGGCGTTGAGCACGGCATGGGCCTCGTAGGCCATGACGCCCCGCACGATGAGTCCCGCCGCCCGCGCCCGGTCGGCGAGTCGTCCGGCGTCGTCGGGCGCACAGCCGCAGCGGAAGCCGACATTCACGTCGATCAGCACCTCAGCCACGCCACCCCGGGCCGCCGCGGCGATGGTCTCGTCGGAGTCGACGGCGACGGTCACGCGGTGCCCGTCCTCGACCAGCCCGCCGAGTCGCGTGGCGTCCAGGACCTCGTTGGCCAACAGCAGGTCGTCGCCGAGCCCAGCGCCGGCCAACCCCTCCATCTCCCGGATGGTGGCGCAGCAGAAGGCCGTGTGCCCGGAGTCGGCCAGCCAGCCGGCGAACACGGTCGACTTGAAGCACTTGGCGTGTGGCCGCAGCGTCGTCCCCGGCCAGCGGGCGGCCATGGTCGCCCGGTTGTGCTCCAGGGCGTCCAGGTCGAGGAGCAGCGCCGGCGTCGGGAGGTCCTTTGCCTGCACGCCCGGCAACCTACGCGAGAGCGCGGTGGGGGGGAGCCGGGTCGCATCGGTGCTCGTCGTCGACCTGTGGGCTCGACGGAGCGGCTGGTCGCGCTCGGGGACGACGCGGGTAGCCGGAACCAAGTAGTGAAGCGTGCGGGCGAGAGGACTCGAACCTCCAAGGGGCAGCGCCCCACCGGGACCTAAACCCGGCGCGTCTTCCAGTTCCGCCACGCCCGCGTGGCAACGAACGGCCAACGGTAGCCTCCGCCCCCATGCCGCAGCCCTCCGACTTCCCGAGCATCCCGGTGGCCCAGGGCCCCGGGGGCGACCCGGCCCAGGACATCTACAACCGCCTCCTCCGGGAGCGCATCGTCTTCCTGGGCCAGGAGGTCAACGACCAGATCGCCAACCTCATCACCGCCCAGCTCCTCTACCTCGAGGGCCAGGACGCCGAGAAGGACATCTGGCTCTACATCAACTCGCCGGGGGGTTCGGTGACCGCCGGCATGGCCATCTACGACACCATGCAGTTCGTGGCCCCGGACGTGGGCACCATCTGCATGGGCCTCGGCGCCTCGATGGGCCAGTTCCTGCTCTGCGCCGGCACGCCGGGCAAGCGCTTCGCCCTGCCCCACGCCGCGCATCCTCATGCACCAGCCCTCGGGCGGCGTCCAGGGCCAGGCCTCCGACATCGCCATCCAGGCCGAGCAGATGGCGTACACGAAGAAGCTGATGGCCGAGCGCATCGCCGAGCACACCGGCCAGTCCGTCGAGCAGGTCCAGGAGGACTCCGAGCGGGACCGCTGGTTCACCGCGGCCGAGGCCAAGGACTACGGCATCATCGACAGCGTGGTGGCCAACCGACGCGAGCTGGCCTGAGGCGAGCCCCTACCCGCTGACCGGCGGGATCGTCGTCGTCAACACGGTGGCGTGCGGCGTCGTCGTCGGGGGGACGGTACCCGGCACGGTGGTCCCCGGCGGGGACGAGGAGGTCACCGACGCCGCGTTGATCGCGGCCAGGTCGATGCGGCACTGGGCGAGCGAGTAGCCGCTCACCGCGGCCTGCGCGGCGGCGATCTCCTCGTCGTCGATGTCGAGGGCCTCGATGCGTTCGGCGCCTGCGGGATCCGAGGGATCCACCTCGTCGAGTACCCCGGTCACCGCGGCGAAGGTGTCGGCCAGCAGCCGCATGTCGTCGGCCACCTCGGCGGGCGCGGCGTCGGCCAGGCGGGCCGTGGCGGTTTCGGTGTCGTCGGGGCCGGCGGGATGGAGGGGGTCAAAGATCGTCAGGTCCCCTTCGACGACCGCCCGCAGCTCGGTGCAGAACGCCTCCCGGGTGCCGGTCGACGACCCGTTCCCACCGTCGTCCGAGCAGGCGTTGGTCGCAGCCGCGATGGCGACGAGGACAAGCAGGAGCCGCCGGACACGCATCGGGCGAGTATCCCCGATCGCCGGCCCCGGGAGGTGTCACTGGTTGTGGGTACTGTCCGAGACATGGCGCGGCTGGTCCTCTCTCCCTTCGGCCGCCCCGCGGTGGAGGCCCTGGCGGAGGTGGTGGCCGAGGCGCAGGGCGGCGACCCGCTCGCCCCGGTCACCGTGGTCGTACCCTCGGCTCCCGCCGCCGTGTCCGTGCGCCGGGCCCTCGGTCGCCGCTCCACGACCGGTGTGGCCAACGTGCGGACCCTCGCCCTGCCGCAGCTGGCCGACCTCCTCGCCACCCCACTGGTGTCGGCGGGGGAGCGCCGACCACTGTCGTCGACCTGGTCGGCTGCCCTCGTCCGGGCAGGTCTCGTCGACGCCCAGCCCCCGCTGTCCGGCGTACCCGCCTCCGCGGCAGTCGAGGAGGCGCTGACCGTCACCTTCGCCCGGCTCCGCGAGGCCAGCGATGCGGAGCTGCGGGCGCTGGCGAAGCGCAGCACCCGAGCGGCGGCGGTGATCGACCGTTTTCGGGCCCACCGGGACGAACTGGCTGGTCACCTGGACCGACACGACCTCCTGCTCCTGGCCGCGACCAGGGTCCGGGAGGACCTCGAGGCGACCGCGGACCTCGGTCCCGTCGTGCTCTATCTGCCTCGGCGCCTCGGTCGGGCCGACCTCGACCTGGTCGGCGCCCTCGCGGCGCGCACTGAGGTGGTCGCCGTGCTGGGGGTGACCGGCGACGCCGACGCCGACGGACCCTTGCGCCGCCTGCAGGAGCAGTTGGCCGGTCTCGTGGGACCCTCGCCGGCAGCGTCGACGACCGTGCCGGCGTTGCGTCCGGCCCGGGTGGTACTCGCGCCCGATCCTGAGGAAGAATCCCGTGAAGCCGTACGCCTCGTGCTCGCCCGGCTCCAGACCGAGCCTGTCGACCTCGACCGGATCGCGCTCATCTCCCGGGTCGAGTCGCCCTATCGGCTGCTGCTCCACGAGCACCTGAGTGCCGCCGGTCTGCCCCACCACGTCGAGCTGCCCTGGTCGGTGGCCCAGAGCATGCCGGGCCGGGTCCTGCTCGGCCTGCTGGACCTACCCGATCACGGGTTCCGAAGGGTCGATGTGGCCCGGTGGCTCCGGGCTGGTCCGATCCAGTGGCAGGGCCGTGCGGTCCCGGTGCCGGAGTGGGACGCGGTGGCTCGTCGGGCCGGCGTCGTCCAGGGCCTCGAGCAATGGCGGTCCCGGCTGGACAGCCGGGCCGCCGATGTGGCCGACCAGCTGGCGGCGGGATGGATCGACGAGGAGCAGGCGGCCGGCCGGATCGAACCCGTCCGTGGCCTCCAGGCGTTCGTAGCCGACCTGGGCCGTGAGCTCCCGCCGGGGACCCGGCGCTCGTGGCGGGACTGGGTCGACTGGGGCCATGCCGCCCTCGAGCGACATCTCGGCGCCTCGTCCGCGGCCTCGGACTGGCCGGCCGACGACCAGGCCGACCTCCAGCGGGTCAACGACCGCCTCGACGGGCTGGCCGGGCTCGACGGCGTCGAAGCGGCGCCTGACGCGGCCGGGTTCCGGCGGGTGCTGGGCGAGGAGCTCGGTCGTCTCCGCCGTCGGGTCGGCCGGCTGGGCCAGGGCATCCAGGTCGGCGACCTGGAGAGCGCCTACGGCCTCGACCTCGACCTCGTCGTCGTCCTCGGCATGGCCGAGGGCTGGTACCCCCCTCGGCACCGGGACGACCCCCTCCTGCCCGATGCCGAGCTCAGCGAAGCCGGGCTGGCCGACGCCCTCGGCCGTCCGGAGCGTGCCGACGAACGGCGGGACCACCTGGCGGCCCGGGCGGCCGGGGCCGAGGTGGTCCTCCTCTCGCCCCGCAGCGACCCCCGCGGCCAGCGCGAGCTCCAGCCGGCCCGTTGGTTGCTCGAGGCGGTGGCCCGACAGGTCGGCCATCCGGTGGGGGTGACCGACCTCGCCGCCATCGACAGCCCCTGGCTGGGCCGGTCGCCCTCGTTCGAGGACACCGTGCGGACGCTGCCCGTGCCCCTCGACCGCAGTGAGCGTGATCTGGCTGCGTTGCTGCGGTCTACGGTGGCAGGGTCGCCATCGGTCGCCGACCATCCCGTTGCCCGGTCCGACCGGCGCCTGGCCCGGGGCCTCGAGGCCGTGTCGTCACGCCGGGACCGGATCTACAACGAGTGGACCGGTCGGGTCGGTGCTCGGGATGCCCTGGTGTTCCATGACGAGACGACGGCGTCGGCGACCCGCCTCGAGCGCTTCGCCCGGTGCCCGTTCCAGTATCTCCTGGGCAACGTCCTCAACGTCCGGGCCCACGAGGATCCCGTGGACGAGGAGGGGATCACGCCCCGCGACCGGGGCTCGCTGGTCCACGAGGTCCTCGAGACGTTCTTCATCGAGACCCTGGGCCGGGATCCCGACGAGGGCTGGGACGATGCCGACCGCCGCCGCCTGCACGAGATCCTCGGCGAGGTCGGCGAGGACTATCGGGCCCGCGGCCTCACCGGACGCGAGCTCGGCTGGAGCCTGCAGTCCTCCGCGATGCAGCGATGGCTGGGCGCCGTCCTGGACCGTGACGCCGAGGAGCGCTCGGCCCGGCAGGTCCGCCCGGTCGCGGCGGAGCTCCGGTTCGGTGACGACACCGAGCACCCGCCGGCCGAGGTGGCCCTGCCCGACGGGCGCCGCCTCCTGTTCCGGGGAGCGGTCGATCGCATCGACCAGTCGGCCGACGGCTCCCTCGTGGTCATCGACTACAAGACGGGCAAGGGCGCGTCCTACAGCGTCGTGGACAAGGACAGGTTGGACCGCGGCCGCAAGCTGCAGCTGCCGCTCTACGCCGATGCCGCCCGCCGGGCCCTCGGGACGCCCGATGCGGAGGTCGAGGCCTATTACTGGTTCGTCGAGGACTCCGGGAGGAAGGCCTGGCGGGGCGGACCCGTCGATCCTCCGGTCCAGGAGCGGTTCGAGAACGTCGTGGCCACCCTCGTGGACGGGATCGAGTCGGGGACCTTCCCGGCCAACCCGGGCCAGGATGCCTTCTTCGGGCCGACCAACTGCGGCTTCTGTGACTACCAGCGGGTGTGTCCCAGCAGCCGCGTCGACCAGTGGGAGGGGGTCCGCGAGGACCCCGCACTCGCGCGGTACGTCGAACTGGCCGAGGGGGACTTCCCGTGACGGCCCTCGAGCTCCCGTCGGACCAGGAGGCACGCGAGCGCATTCGGACCGATCTCGGCGCCACGCTGTTCGTCGAGGCGGGGGCCGGTACGGGCAAGACCACTGCGCTGGTTCGACGGGTGGCCGAACTGGTGACCTCGGGCGCGGTGCAGAGCCCGCGTGAGCTGGCCGCCATCACCTTCACCGAGGCGGCGGCCGCCGAGCTGCGGGACCGGATCCGCGAGCAGCTGGAGCGCGAGGTCGGACGCTTGGACCTCGACGCCGACGCGGCGGTCCGGGTGCGGTCCCTCCTGGCCGATGTCGACGAGATCACGGTGACGACCCTGCACAGCTTCGCCAACCGCCTGCTGGGGGAGTACCCGCTCGAGGCCGGCCTGCCGCCGGGCTTCGAGGTGGAGGACGAGATCGAGTCCTCGGTCCGGTTCGACCGCCGGTGGGGCGACCTCCTCGACGACCTCCATGAGGACCCGGCGCTGCGGGAGGCGCTGAGTCGGGCGCTGGTCCTGGGGCTCTCACTGCGGAAGCTGACCGAGGTGGCCGACGTCTTCGACGACAACTGGGACCGGGTGGGTCCGACTCGCGGCCAGGGCGAACTGTCGCCGGTCGACGTCGACGCGGTCGTGGCCGCCCTCGACGTCGCCCTGGCTGAGTGCGGGGCGTGCATCGATCCCGACGACCGGCTGCTCGCCCATCTCGAGGACACCGTGGCGCCCATCCGCCGGGAGATCGGTGTCCTGGCCGAGGGGGGCGACGCCGAGGCCATCCTCACCGCGGTGGCCCGAGCCGAGAAGCTGACCTCCGGCGGTGGGCGGGCTCCGATGTGGAAGGACCGCAAGCCCTTCGTCGTCGACGCCCTGCAGCAGGCCGAGGACGCCCGGATGGCGCTGCTGCACCGGCACCGCAGCGAGGTCCTCGAGGTGCTGGTGGACCGGCTGCGCCGGTTCGCCGTCGACGGGGCAGAGGATCGGCGGCGGCGCGGCGTGGTCTCGTACCACGATCTGCTGGTCCGGGCCCGGGACCTGCTGCGCTCGGACCTCGCGGTCCGCACCGCGCTGGCCGGCCGGTACCGCCACCTGCTGATCGATGAGTTCCAGGACACCGATCCGCTGCAGATCGAGATCGCGGCGCTGCTGGCCGCGGTTCGGCCCGACGTGACGCCCGGGGCCTGGGAGGACATCGAGGTGGTCCCGGGGAAGCTCTTCTTCGTCGGTGACCCCAAGCAGTCCATCTACCGGTTCCGGCGGGCCGACATCGCCCTCTACGCGCAGGCCCAGGAGGCCTTCGGCGCCGACAAGGTCCGTCTCACCGCGAACTTCCGCTCGGTGCCCGACGTGCTCACCTGGGTCAATCGGGTGTTCGGTGAGCTCATCGTCGACGACGGGGCGGCTCAGCCCGCGTACGTCGACCTCGACCCCCATCGGGCCCCGACCGGCGGCCGGCCCGCGGTGATGACCGTCGGCGGGCCGGTGGAGGGGGTGTCGATCGGCGCCATCCGTGACGCGGAGTCCGAGGAGCTGGCCGGCCTCATCCGCCGGATGCGGGCCGAGGGGTGGGAGGTGGGCCGTACGGTGCGGGCTCCCCTTCGGTACGACGACGTCGCGCTGCTGGTGCCGACCCGGACGCCCCTGGGGCAGATCGAGCGTGCCCTCGAGTCCGCCGGCATCCCCTACCGGATCGAAAGCCGGTCACTGATCTTCCAGACCGATGAGATCCGCGAGCTGCTGGCCGTGCTGGCCGCGGTGGACGATCCGGCCGACCAGGTCGCCCTCGTCACGGCGCTGCGTTCGCCGGCGCTGGCCTGCTCGGACAGCGACCTGGTCGACTGGCGCCTCGCGGACGGTCGCTGGAGCATCCGCAGCGACCCACCCGAAGGTCTCGAGGATCATCCCGTGGCGCGGGCGCTCGCCGATCTCCGGTCACTGCACGAGGCACGCGACTGGTTGCCCGTGAGCGAGCTCGTCGCCCGGGTGGTGCGGGATCGACGAATGGTCGAGCTCACCCTGGCCCACCGCCGGCCCCGGGACCACTGGCGGCGGTACCGCTTCCTGACCGATGCCGCCCGGGGTTTCGTGGAGGTCGGCGGCACCTCGCTGGCCGAGTTCGTGGCCTGGGTCACCGCGCAGGCCGACGGTCGAGCCGACCGGGTCGAGACGGTCGCCCCCGAGGCCGACGACGACGCTGTGCGCATCATGACCGTGCACGGGTCCAAGGGCCTCGAGTTCCCGGTGGTCGTGCTGGCGGGCCTCAACGCCGACCGCGATCAGCGGCACCCGGTCGTGGCGTGGGGTGGTCCGGGGCCCGAGGTCCGGTTCGGCAACAAGGACGACGGGTACTTCGAGACCGAGGGGTACCCGGCGCGGCGCGAGGAGGATCGGCGCTTCGAGGAGGCGGAGCAGCGTCGACTGCTGTACGTGGCCGCCACCCGGGCCCAGGACCACCTCGTGGTCAGCCTCCACCACAAGCCGTCCCGGGTCCCCAGCCACGCCCAGTTGCTCCACGGGATCTGCCAGGACTGCGCGGGCCTGGCGGCGCGGCCCGACGAGGGGCAACTGGCCCTCGCGGTGGACACCCCGCCGCCTCGGGAGCCGGTCGAGCCAGTGGAGGAGGCCGAGCGCTGGGCCGTCGCCCGGGCTGACCTGCTGGCCCGCGTGCGGTCTTCCGGCGTCGTCGCCCCCAGCGGGCTCGGACACGACGAGGCGCCGACGGCCGAGCAGGACGTGCGGGTGCCGGGACGGGGGGAGGGGGGCAGCGCCCGGGGCCGGGCGGTGCACGCCGTGCTCCAGTCGGTCACCCTGCCCGGTGCGGCCGACCTCGACGACCTCGCCCGGCTCCACGCCGACGATGAGGGGCTGGGCGATCGGGCCGGAGACGTGGCGGCCATCGCCCGGGCGGCACTCGCCGCTCCGGTCGTGCAGCGGGCGCTCGCCGCGCCGAGGTACTGGCGGGAGCTGGCGGTGGTCGCGACGGTCGAGGGCCGGCTGATCGAGGGCTTCATCGACCTGGCCTTCGAGGCCGAGGACGGTCGCCTGGTGGTCGTCGACTACAAGACCGACGCCGTGGTCGCGCCCGACCGCTACCGGCTCCAGATCGGGGCCTACGCGGCCGCCCTGGCGCGGGCCACGGGTCGCGAGGTGAGCGAGGGCTGGTTGATATTCGCCGGCGTCGACGGTGCCCAGGAACGCGAGGTCGGTGACCTCAGCGCCGTGGTGGCCGAGGTGGAGGCCGTAGTGGCCGGCTGAGCCGGTTCAGCCTTGGGCGGCGAGGGCGAGGCCGCGGAGCTCGGTCACGGCGTGCTCGAGCCCATCAGGGTCCTGGTAGAGCGCGCTGCCGGCCACCAGCACGTTGGCCCCGGCGCCGGCGGCCCCGGCGATGGTGGCGGGGCCGATGCCCCCGTCGACCTCGATGTCCACGTCGTGGCCCCGCTCGTCGATCAGATCCCGGAGGGCGGTGATCTTGGGCTCCATGGTCGCGATGTAGGCCTGGCCGCCCCAACCCGGGTTCACCGTCATGATGAGCACCATCTCGACCAGGTCGAGCACGTGGGCCACCGCGTCGATCGGCGTGGACGGGTTGAGGGCCACGGCGGCCCGGGCGCCGACCTCGGCCACTGCGCCCAGCGTGCGGTGCAGGTGCACCGTGGACTCGGCGTGGATGATCAGCAACTCACAACCGGCGTCGACGTAGGGCTGGAGCATGAGCTCAGGCGTGTTGACCATCAGGTGGGCCTCGAAGGGAACCGTGACCTGGTCCCGCACCGAGGCGATGACGTCGGGCCCGAAGGTGAGGTTGGGCACGAACTGCCCGTCCATGACGTCCCACTGGATCCGGTCCACCCCCGCCTTCTCCAACGCCACACACTCCTCCCCCAGCCGCGAGAAGTCCGCAGGCAGAACGGAGGGAACGATCGAGACAGGACGAGCCACCACGTGGGCCCCCTGGGATTCGAACCCAGAACCTGCGGCTTAAGAGGCCGTTGCTCTGCCGTTGAGCTAGAGGCCCGACGCCCGGGGAGGGTAGCGGTCGGCACGGATGCCGACCGCCAACCTCCCGGGACTTCGGTATGGGGTGACCGAGGGGACTTGAACCCCCGACCTCCAGGGCCACAACCTGGCGCTCTAACCGAGCTGAGCTACGGCCACCAAGAGTGCGTCAGCATAGGGGGCGGCACCCCGTCTGCCCCAGGGATAGCGTCGTGACGCCTCCGTAGCTCAGTGGACAGAGCAGGACGTTTCTACCGTCTTGGCCGCGGGTTCGAATCCTGCCGGGGGCGCGGCGAGCTAGAACGGGTCGGTGACCCAGGAGGACGGGGGACGACTCCGGACGCTGGCCCGGTCGGTGTCGACCCTTCCCGGCTACCGGCTGACCAGCCTGCGTCAGGACCTGCCGGCCGGGCTCGCCCTGACGGCGCTGTTGGTCCCGCAGGGCATGGCCTATGCCACCCTCGCCGGGCTGCCCGCGGTCACCGGGCTGTACACGACCATTGCCTGCCTCACGGCCTACGCCCTGGTTGGGCCCTCGCGCATCCTGGTCCTCGGCCCGGACTCGTCGGTGTCGCCGCTGATCTTCGCCGCCCTGATCCCGCTCGGAGCAGCCGACGACCCCGAGACCGCGATCGCTCTGGCGGGGATGCTGGCCCTGTTGGTCGGGCTGATGGAGGTCGCGCTCGGGGTCGGGCGGTTTGGCTTCGTCGCCTCCCTGCTGTCCAAGCCCGTCCAGATCGGGTACCTCAACGGCCTCGCCCTCGTGATCATCGCCGGTCAGCTCCCCACTCTGTTCGGGTTCTCGACCGACGCCACGAGCTTCGCCGGTGAGGTGTCGGCGTTCTTCCGGGGACTGGACACGACGAACGTGTACGCCCTCCTGGTCGGGCTCGGGACCCTCGTCGTCATGGTCGTCGCGTCGTTCCTGCCGCCGCGGGTGCCCGGCGTGCTCATCGCCGTCGTCGGCGCCACGGTCGTGGTCGGCGTGTTCGACCTGGCGGCCGAGGGCGTGCCCGTGGTCGGGGAGCTCCCGCAGGGCCTGCCGCGACCAGCGGTGCCGTGGACCGACCTCGGCGATGTCGGTCCGCTCGCCCTGGCCGCGGTCGGCATCGTCCTGGTGTCCCTGGCCGACACCATTGCCGTGTCGACCGCCTTCGCGGCCCGGCGGGGCGAACACGTCGACCCGGACCGAGAGATCGTGGCGGTGGGCCTCGCCAACGTGGCCGTCGGGCTGTTCCGAGGGTTCGCCATCTCGGCGAGCAGCTCCCGCACGGTGGTCGCCGAGGAGTCGGGGTCGACCAGCCAGGTGGTGGGCCTGGTGGGGGCGGTCACCATCGCCGCGCTCCTCGTCGTCGCCCCGGACCTGTTGCAGAACCTGCCGACGAGCGCCTTGGCCGCCGTGGTCATCGTGGCCGCGTTCCGACTCGTCGACCTCCGGACGCTCCGCCGTCTGGCCCGGGCCCGCCCGACCTCCCTGGTGCTGTCGTTGACGGCGACCCTCGGGGTGGTCGTCCTCGGCGTCCTCGAAGGGGTGATCGTCGCCGTGGCCCTCTCGATCCTGTTCTTCTTCCGCCGGTTCTGGTGGCCCGAGGACGAGCAGCTCGGACGGGTGCCCGGCCTGCGGGGGTGGCACAGCATCGAGCGCTTCCCGGACGCCCAGACGCTGCCGGGTGTGCTGCTCTACCGGTTCGAGGCTCCGCTCTTCTTCGCCAACGCGAGGGTGTTCGAGGAACGGGTCCGCGACCTGGTGCGGGCGTCTGACCCGCCGGTCGCGTACGTCGTGCTGCAGTGCGAGGCGATCAGCGACATCGACGTGACGGCCGCCGACGTGCTGGCCGCACTGCACCAGGAGCTGGAGGACCAGGGGATCGAGCTCGCCTTCGTGGAGCTCCGCGACCGGCTTCAGGAACTCCTGGCCGGCTACCACCTGCACGGCGATGTCGACGAGGGGCCGTTCTACCGGTCGGTGAAACAGGCCCTGGAGGCCATCACCGGCGAGGACTTCGACGACCTCGACCTGCCCTGAACCGCTGGAGCGGGTGAGGGGAATCGAACCCCCGTCACCAGGATGGAAGCCTGGAGCTCTGCCATTGAGCTACACCCGCGTGGTCGGGGAGGGGAGATTTGAACTCCCGACCTCCTGCTCCCAAAGCAGGCACGCTGCCAAACTGCGCCACTCCCCGACGAGCGAGCACAGGCTAGGCCGCGGGGCGGCGGCCGAGACCCCGATTCGTCAGCGCCGTCTGACGACGAACTTGACGACGTCGACCCGGAGGGGGTCACTGGTCGACTTGGTCGTGATCGCCCGCACGATCCGGCTGCCCGCGGGGGCTCCGGGCGCCACCGTGACGACGACCTTGATGGTGCGGAATGCGCCCGGGGCCAAGACCGGGGTCACGTAGGTGCCGTTGCGGACCCGCACCGAGACGTCGACGCCGCCGCTGAGGTAGCGCACCTGGTACTTCGGCGTCGAGGCCTGCGCCCGGACCCGCAACGCCTCGGGATGGGTGCCGTCGTTCTGCACGGTGACGTAGTGGGTCACGACGTCACCAGGCTCTGCCCGGGTCGTGCGGGTCTGGCCCACGCCCGTGGTGTTGTACCTGCCGTCCCCAACGGTGGCGCCGGCGAGGCCGACCCGGATCCGGCCGTCGGGGCGCCGGCGGGCGACGGTGTAGGAGTGCTCGACCTCGGCCTGATTACCGGCCGCGTCGGTGGCGGTGACCCGGAACGCGTGGGTGCCCACGGTGCTGGTGTCGACGGGCTCGCCGTCGGCCGCGTCGGCCTCACAGGGCACGAGGCCGTCCTGGTCGTCGACGCAGGTGACGTCGGCGACCACGACCTCGTTCCGGTTGTAGAGCGCTCCGTCTGCCGGGCTGGTCAGGGTGATGACCGGGGCGACGACGTCGAGGACGTCGACCTCGACGGTGGGCGAGGAGTCGGGGGTCGGGAGCTCGGCCGAGGTCGCCGACACCGTGCTCGTCCACGGCCCGACGGCGGTGGGCGTGTGGGTGCACTCGATGACGCGCTGCCCGTCGACGGCGATCGGTTCGGCGAGCGGGCCCGCGGCGCAGTCGGGCGCCTGGGGCGAGGCCACGACCACGTCCGTCAGGGCTACGGTGCCGGTGTTGAGCACGGTCACGGTCAGCGTGACCGGGTCACCCAGGGGGACGCTCGACTCCTCGGCCCGGTAGCCCACGTCCATCGCCGCCGTCCCCGGGGCGAGGACGTTGACCGATGCGGGCGCCGACGTGGTCGGGCCGTCGAGCTGGTCGGCGGTCACCTCCGCCGAGGCCGACCAGGGGCCGAGGTCGTCGGGGTCGACCGTGGTGTAGGCGCAATCCACGACGACGTCGTCTCCGGCACCGAGGTCGGCGACGGGCCCCGAGCAGTCAGGAGCGGCGGCCACGGTGACGGCGAGGCCGGTCAGGTCGACGTTGCCGGTGTTCTCGACGGTGACGCTCACGTCGACGTCTTCGCCCACGGTCACGATGCCGGGCGTAGCAGAGACGTCGACGCTCACGGCCGGGTCCGGGGCGGCGACCGTGACCGCGACCGGGGATGAGCTCACGCCGGGGTGGGGCAGCTCGGTGGCGGTGACGGTGGTGGTGTTGGTCCAGTCGCCGACATCGTCCGGGTCGATGGTCGTGTGGCTGCAGTCCACCGTGGCGGACGCCCCGGGCGCCAGGTCGTCCAGGGTCTGGTCACACTCCGGTGCCGCCGTGGTCGAGAGCTCGAGTCCCGTCAGGTCGACGTTGCCCTCGTTGTGCACCGTGAGATGCAGGTCGATGTCCTCACCCGCCACGACGTCGGCCTGGTCGGCCTCCTGGTCGATCGCCAGCACAGGGTTCGGGCAGTCCGCCACTCGGACGTCGTCGACGAACCACCCGTAGTCGCCCACGACGCTGTCCTCGCCGACCCGGAAGCGAATGCGGACGTCCTCGCCCACGAGCAGGGACAGGTCGACGCGGCTGGACAGGTAGCCCTGGCTCTCGTCGACGAACGCGGGACGGCCCTTGATCGGGTTGCTCCCGCCGGGCGCCAGGGTGCCGTCGTAGCCGTTCTCCTCGATCATCGGCCCGAGATCGAGCCACGGGCCTCCGAGCCCGGTGGTCGAGTACTCGATCACGCCACCATCCCAGTTCGACCCGCCGCCGGACTCGAATCCGTAGGCGTGACGGAAATGGAGGACTGGATGGGATTCCGGAGGCAAGGCGACGGCCGCGGACATCACCACCGAGCGGTCCGCGGTGGCGCCGGTGGTCGGCCCGTAGAAGCCCTGGTCTCCGCTGGTGGCGTAGCTGAACTGTGACTCGGACTGATAGCCCCAGCGGTACGCGCCAGGTGACTGCTGGTAGGTCCAGCGCCCGTCGTTGGTGATCTCGAGGTCGTCGGTGAAGAGGTCGGCGACGGGCTGGCCCTCGGCGCACACAGGCACATCGGTCGCGGGCGCGGCGGGGGGGACGACGTCCATGCCGACGGCGTCCACGGCGTCGCGGACCTCGAGGCAGTCGCCGGCGGTCAGGCCGGCGATCCCCGCGGTCACGAGGTTGGCGCAGGCCTGGGGGAGGGCGGCGTGGAGGTCCTGGAAGTCGCTGGCGGAGGTGAGCAGCGTCGTCAGCACCTCGTAGTAGAGGGCCGCCACCTTGTCCGGGCCGAGGGCGGTCACCTGGTGGCCACCGAAGGTGCCGCCGTCGGTCATGAGGTAGGCGGCCTTGTTGTTCACCCCGCTGTTGGAGTGCACGCCGCCGGCGTCGGTCGGCCCCGGCACGTAGGCCGCGTGGGCGGTGCTGTCGGGGTCGCTCCTCGCCGGCGGGTCGGCCATGTCCCGCAGATGGCCACCAGGGAGGTCCTCACCGATCAGCCACCGGTTCGCCGGGGTGTCGTCGCTGCCGGTGGCGAGGTCGATCAGCTCCCCGAAGACGTCCGACATCGACTCGTTGATCGCACCCGACTGGTACCAGTAGAAGAGGTTGGCGGTGTGTTCGGTCAGGCCGTGGGTCAGCTCGTGGGCCACGACGTCATCAGTGGCGTACCCGGCCCCGAAGGTGAGTTGCTCGCCGTTCCAGAAGGCATTCGCGTAGGGACAGGCTCCGGCCGTCGCGCAGTAGCGGACACTGGACACCAGCGGGGACCCGGCGTCGTCCACGCCGTCCCGGCCGAAGTGGGTGGCGTAGTAGCCATAGGCGGCGCCCGAGAAGTCATAGGCCTGGTTCACGTCGGCCACGCCGGTCGCCGGCCCGCCCTCGATCCGCACCGGGCTGATGCAGGTCTCGTCGGCGTTGGCGACGTTGGCGAAGTCGCAGATCTGGCGGTCCAGCGCGTGGGTCAACTGGCTGAAGCTCAGGGCGATCGCCCCGGTGGTGGCGTCGACGAGGACGAGGTGGCGGACTGGCGGGGTCGAGCCCGTGACCTCCACCAGCCAGGTCAGCCGGACACCGAAGGTGTCATCGGCACCCACGACGAGGGGGTCGTAGACCTGGGCCTCGGGGATCGTCGCTCCGAGGGCCCCGGCCGGCGCCCCGAGTTCGCGGGCCACGGCCTCGATGGCGGTGACCCGGGCGACGGCCGGGAGGACGCGAGCCTGGGAAGGGGCCTCCGCGGCCCGCGGCGAGAGGTCGGCCAGGCTGGAGAGCACGCCCCCGTCCCGGTCGACCTGGACCGAAGCCTGGCCGCCGAACACCGGGACACCGTTCACCTGCTGCTGGAACCGGAGGGCCATGCCGCCGGTCAGCGACGGGGCGTGGCTGATGTCGACGAGCTCGGTGTCACCGGCGCCGAGCAGGCCGCCGAAACGGTTGGCGAATGCGATCCCGGCCGGGGCGGGATCGTCCATCCCGAGGTCGAGGGGGTGCCCCGGGTCGGTGCCGACGAACCCGGCCGCGCCCGTGGTGGGGTCGCGGCGCAGGTCCAACGTGCCGGAGGTGAGGGAGGCCAACTCGTCGACGGCCGGATCGCGGTCGGCCGTGGGCCCCGGGGTGGTGGCGGGCAGCACCACCAGGGCGGTGGCCCCGACGGCGGTCGCCGCACTCAGCGCCAGTAGGACGCGGACCGACCTGCGCACGCCCCCAGCCTATGGCCACGGAGCGCGGTGTGACACGCACCGCGCGTGATCGTCGGGCCAGGCGCTAGAACTGGAAGTAGATGAACGGGACGGTCTCGCCGCCGGAGAAGAGGACGATGGCCACCACGAACACGCCATAGAGGGCGCCCTGCAACACGGGGGTCAGGTCCAGCATCGGCGTGTGGGTGCCGCGGTTGCGCTGGGCGATGTCGATGGCGATGGTCACCGCACCGAGGAGCAGGACGAGGAACACCGCCCCGGGGTCGGTCGTCCCGCCCTGGAACGTCAGGATCCCCGTGATGACCTCGAAGGCCTGCGTGAAGCTGGCCGCGCGGAAGAAGATCCACGCGAAGACGACGAGCTGGAAGGTGCCGATCGCCGGGACCACGTCGGCCCGGGTGAAGCGACCCACCTTGTTGTGGGCGTGGCCGGCGCCCCCCGGACGTTCGGTGAAGGCTCGGTGCGCGCACAGGTAGAGGCCGTGCAGGGTCCCCCAGGCCACGAAGGTCCAGGCGGCCCCGTGCCAGAGGCCGCCCAGCACCATGGTCAGCATCAGGTTCCGGTAGGTCGTGCCGCGGCCGCCCCGGTTGCCGCCGAGGGGGATGTAGAGGTAGTCGCGGAGCCAGTTCGACAGCGAGATGTGCCACGTCCGCCAGAAGACGGTGATGTTCCGGGAGAGGTAGGGCTGCTCGAAGTTCAGGGGCAGCTCGATGCCCAGCAGGCGGGACGAGCCGCGGGCCACGTCCGAGTAGCCGGCGAAGTCGCCGTAGATCTGGAGCGCGAAGGCGTACGCGCCGGCCAGCAGCACGAGCCACGAGGACGAGGCGGCGTCGGTGAAGGTCCGGTCCACGAACGGAGCCAGGGCGTCGGCGATGGCCACCTTCTTGAAGAGGCCGAGCAGGATCAACGCCAGGCCGGACCGCACCTGGTCGGCTCGCAGCGGGCGACCGGTCGTTCTCGAACTGGGGGAGCTGGATGTGGGCCCGCCCGATCGGACCGGCGACCAGCTGCGGGAAGAAGGCCACGAACACGGCGAAGTCGAGGAGGTCCTTGGCGGGCTGGATGTCGCGGCGATAGACGTCGAACGTGTAGCTGATCCCGTGGAACGTGTAGAAGCTGATCCCGACGGGCAGCAGGATCCGCAGGGTCGGTTCGCTGGCGTCGAAGCCGGCCGCCCGCAGCAGGTCCGCGGCCGAGCCGATGAAGAAGTCGAAGTACTTGAAGAAGCCGAGGACGGCGAGGTTCAGGCCCAGGCTCAGCCCGAAGGCCAGCTTGCGCTTCCGGTCGTCCTCCTCCATCGCCAGGTAGCGGCCCACCGCGAAGTCGACACCGGTGGTCAGCAGCATCAGCCCGAGGAAGCGCCAGTCCCACATGGCGTAGAAGAACCATGACGCGGCGAGCAGGAGGACGTTCTGGGCGCGCCGCTTCAGCTGCCAGTAGAGGACGAAGACCAGCGGGAAGAAGACGAAGTACTGCAGCGAGTTGAAGACCATGGCCGGGATCGGAGCGTAGTCACGGTCGCCATGGGCCCCAGGGGCGAGCCGCAGGTGAGACGACCACAAGCACCGGCGCGCCATCGCCGAGCGCCGCGAGGCGACGTGACCGTTGTTGGAGCCTCTGTGGACCGGTCCCTGGGGTTCTCTCGGGCGCCAGTACACTCCGGCGCTCATGAAGGCCACGGTCGAGACCCTCGAGGGCAACAAGGTCAAGGTCTCGGTCGAGGTCGACGAGACCGAGTTCGAGTCCGCGGTGGACGATGCGTTTCGGCGCATCGCCCGTGAGGTGCGCATCCCGGGGTTCCGTCCGGGCCAAGCACCCCGGCGCATCCTGGAGGCCCAGCTGGGCACGGGGTTCGCCCGCGAGGAGGCGCTGCGCCACGCGCTGCCCGACTACTACGCCCAGGCGGTGCGGGAGAACGAGGTCGACGTCATAGCCCCGCCGGAGATCGACATCACCGCCGGAGAGGCCGACGGCCCGGTCGTCTTCGATGCCGTTGTCGAGGTCCGCCCCGAGATCGCCATCAGCGGACACGACGAGCTGACCGTGACCATCCCTTCGCCCCTCGTGAGCGATGACGAGGTCGACGCGCAGGTCGACCGCCTCCGCCAGAACTTCGCCGAGCTGGAGGTCGTGGACGCGTCCGGCCAAGGACGGCGACAACGTCACCATCGACATCGCGGGCTGGGAGGACGACGAGCCGGTGTCCGGCCTCACCGCCGACGACTACCTGTATGAGGTCGGCGCCGGCGCGGTGGTGGCCGAGATCGACGACCAGCTCCGAGGCGCCAAGGTCGGCGACATCCTCGAGTTCGACGCCGAGCACCCGGACCCGGACAGCGAGGCCTCCCTTCGCCTGCGCATCCTGGTCAAGGAGATCAAGGAGAAGGTGCTCCCCGAGGTCGACGACGAGTGGGCGAACGAGGCCTCTGAGTTCGAGACCGTCGGAGAGCTCCGGGACGACCTCCGCAAGCGGGCGGCGATGACCCGGGTGGTCATGGCCCAGATGGGCCTGCGCAACGCTGCGGCCCAGGACGTCGGTGCGCTGGTCGAGCTCGACGACGTGCCCGAGGCCATGATCGCCGCCGAGATGGAGCACCGCCTCCAGGACCTGCTCATGCGCCTCCAGGCCCAGGGCGTGGACTTCGAGGGCTACCTGGCCGGAACTGGCCAGGACCAGGAGTCGGTGGTGGGCGAGCTGCGGGAGGCCGCGGTGATGGCGACCCGGGCCGACCTGGCGCTGCGGGCGGTGGCTGAGGCCGAGGGCCTCGAGGTCACCGAGGAGGACCTCACCGAGGAGCTCGAGAAGCTGGCCCAACGAGTCGACCAGACCGCCGCCGAGGTGCGCCTCGCCCTCGAGGAGGGCGACCAGCTCCCGGCGGTACGCTCGGACCTGCGCAAGCGCAAGGCGCTGGACTGGCTCGTCGAGCACGTCCAGATCGTCGACGAGGACGGCACGCCGATCGACCGGGCCGACCTCGAGGTGCCCGAGACCGAGACCGAGAACGAAGCCGACGAGAACGCAGAGGAGCAGGGTTGATGGAACCGGTGCGCAACTACCTCGTCCCCACCGTGGTCGAGCAGAGCAACCGGGGTGAGCGGGCCTACGACCTCTACTCCCGCCTGCTCAAGGAGAACATCATCTTCCTGGGCACCCCGATCGACGACACGATCGCCAACCTGGTCTGCGCCCAGCTCCTGCACCTCGAGTCCGAGAACCCGGACAAGGACATCAACATCTACATCAACAGCCCCGGTGGTGACATCACGGCGCTGTTCGCGATCTACGACACGATGCAGTACATCAAGCCCGACATCGCCACCATCTGCTTCGGGCAGGCCGCGTCGGCCGCCGCGGTGCTGCTGGCGGCGGGTGCGCCGGGCAAGCGCCTGGCCCTCCCGCACTCCCGGATCCTGCTGCACCAGCCCTACGCCGGAGCCCAGGGCCAGGCCACCGACATCGAATTGGCGGCCAAGGAGATCCTGCGCCTGCGGGAGTTGCTGGAGGAGATCCTGGCCCACCACACCGGCCAACCGATCGAGCGCCTGCACGACGACACGGACCGGGATTTCGTTATGACCGCCGCGGAGGCCCGCGAATACGGCATCATCGACGAGGTGATCGACACCCGCTCGCTGGCCGACAACAGCGGGCCGATCGCAGCCGTCAGTTCCTGACACCGACAGGGGGACCAGCAAGGTGGCCAAGTTCGGAGACGGGGGGGAGCTACTCAAGTGCTCCTTCTGCGGCAAGTCACAGAAGCAGGTCAAGAAGCTCATCGCGGGACCGGGGGTCTACATCTGCGACGAGTGCATCGACCTCTGCAACGAGATCATCGAAGAGGAGCTGGCCGAGACCTCCGACGTCAGCTTCGACGAGCTCCCCAAGCCCCGTGAGATCTTCGAGTTCCTGAACGACTACATCGTCGGTCAGAGCCACGCCAAGAAGATCCTCTCGGTCGCGGTCTACAACCACTACAAGCGGATGCAGATGGGCGGCGGCGAGGGAGAGGTCGAGCTGGCGAAGTCCAACATCCTGCTGATCGGCCCCACCGGCTGCGGCAAGACCCTGCTGGCCCAGACCCTGGCCCGCATGCTGAACGTGCCCTTCGCCATCGCCGACGCCACCGCGCTCACCGAGGCGGGCTACGTCGGCGAGGACGTCGAGAACATCCTGCTCAAGCTGATCCAGGCCGCCGACTACGACGTCAAGAAGGCCGAGACCGGGATCATCTACATCGACGAGATCGACAAGATCGCCCGCAAGAGCGAGAACCCGTCGATCACCAGGGACGTCTCCGGCGAGGGCGTGCAGCAGGCCCTGCTCAAGATCCTGGAGGGGACCACGGCCTCGGTGCCGCCCCAGGGGGGTCGAAAGCACCCCCACCAGGAGTTCATCCAGATCGACACCACGAACATCCTGTTCATCTGCGGCGGGGCCTTTGCCGGCCTCGAGAAGATCATCGAGTCCCGGGTCGGCCGCAAGGGCGTCGGCTTCGGTGCTGACATTCGGGGGATCGACGAAAAGGACCTCGGCTCCATCTACGGCGATGTCCTGCCCGAGGACTTCCTCAAGTTCGGCCTCATCCCCGAGTTCGTCGGTCGTCTGCCTGTGGTCGGCGCGGTGTCCAACCTCGACGCCGAAGCGCTCATCGAGATCCTGGTCGAGCCCAAGAACGCGCTGACCCGTCAGTACAGCCGCCTCTTCGAGTTCGAGGACGTCGAGCTGGAGTTCAAGGACGACGCGCTCGAGGCCATCGCCGATCTGGCTCTCCTCCGGGGGACCGGGGCCCGGGGCCTGCGGGCCATCCTCGAGGAGGTCCTCAACGAGGTCATGTTCGAGTTGCCCAGCCGAGGCGACGTGTCCAAGTGCGTGATCGACCGCCAGGTCGTCCAGGACAGCGCCGTGCCGACGCTGGTGCCCCGCTCGGACACCTCCCCCGGCCCGCCCGACCCCGCCGCGCCGCTTCGTGAACCGCGCGGCCCGAGGCGCCCTCATCGGGGGTGCCGTCGGTGCTCTCGTCGCCGTCGCCCAGACCGTTCGGGCCGAGGACGACCCACCACAGGTGGTGGCCGTCCATGCGCTGCGGGGCGCGGCCCAGGGCGCGCTGGTCGGGGCCCTCGTCGGCTGGGTGCTGGACCGCACGTCGGCCGCCAAGGCCACGGGTGTGGCTGCCTACGCCGAGGTGGCCAAGGACGCGTGGACCGGAGCGGTCGAGACGGCCGAGCACGCCTACGAGGTCACCCGACCCCGACTCGAGCACGCCTACGAGACGACCCGCCCGAAGGTCGAGTACGCCGTCGAGGTCGCCCTGCCCGTGGTCGAGCAGGCCGCTGAGGTGGCGCTGGAGTTGGCCGAGGTCGCTCGCCGTCGCGCTGGGTGACGCCGCAGGTGCCAGCCGGAGCAGCCCGGGGCGCCGCACCGGATCGGCGGAGCCGGTGTTCCTGAGCGAAGCGAAGGGACGCGAAGGTGATGGATCTCCCTGCAGCACGGCGGTGGCTGGACGGCCACCTGAACCTCGAGGCCGGCGCGGTCACCGCGGGGATCGTCGACGACCTGTCGCTGGACCGGATGCGGGCCTTGGTCGGGGTCCTGGGTGACCCGCAGACCGCCTACCCCGTCATCCACCTCACCGGGACGAACGGGAAGGGCTCCACGGCCCGGATGCTGGAGGCGATCTTGCGGGGCCATGGCCTGTCCGTCGGCCTCTACACCAGCCCGCATCTCGAAGCCCTGAACGAGCGAATCGGGTGGGACGGCCGACCGATCCCGGACGAGGACCTGGCGGGCGTGCTCGACGAGCTGTCCACGATCGAGCCCCTCGTCGAGGGCGAGCCGACCTGGTTCGAGTTGGTCACCGCGGCCGCGTTCGCCTGGTTCGCCCAGCAGGCCGTGGACGTCGCCGTGGTCGAGGTCGGTCTCCTCGGTCGCTACGACGCCACGAACGTGGCCGACGGCCTCGTAGCCGTGGTCACCAACGTGAGGCGGGACCACACCGACGGGGGGGACGGTTGGCGAGCCGCCATCGCGGGCGAGAAGGCGGGGATCGTCAAGCCCGGCTCGACCCTGGTGCTCGGCGAGACCGACCGGGACCTGCAGGCGGTCTTCGAGGCCGAGGGCCCGGAGCGCACCTGGCGCCGGGACCGGGACTTCGCCGCGGAGAACGGCCGGGTCGCCGTCGGGGGCCGGGTCCTGGACGTGCGCACCCCCGGCGGACGGCTGGACGAGCTGTACCTCCCCGTCCACGGCGCTCACCAGGGCGACAACCTGGCCGTGGCCGTCGCCGCCGCGGAGGCCTTCTTCGACCGGCCCCTCGACGGCGAGGTGGTGGAGGAGGCCCTGGCCGGGCTGAAGATCCCAGGCCGCTTCGAGATCATGGGCGCGGGAGCCGCTGCTGGTCCTCGACGGGGCCCACAACCCCGACGGGATGACCGCCCTGACCACGACCCTGCACGACGACTTCGCCGACGTTCCCAGCACCATCGTCGTGCTGGGGATGCTCGGCGGGCGCGACCCCGACGCCATGGTCGCCGCCCTCGAGCTGACCGCCTACGACGTGGTCCTCTGCACGACACCCGCCCACGCCCCGGGCCCTGCCCCCGGCCGAGGTGGCCGAGGCGGTGCAGCGGGCGGGCGTCGAGGTCGAGGTGGTGCCCGACGTGGCCGAGGCCCTCGGCCGGGCCCGGGCGATCGCCACCGGCGACGATCGCATCATCGTCACCGGCAGCCTCTACGTCGTCGGCGCCGCGCGGGCCACCCTCAACCGGTAGCGGCCTCGGCCGCGGCCTTGAACCCCTCGTTCTCGGTCTGGAGGGCCTTGGCCAGAGTACGGCCCGCCACCCGCCCGAACAGCCCGCCGCCGAAGCCATCCAGGTCGAGGGTGAGCCGGTTCGTGCAGCCGCCGTCTGCGGGGGAGACGTGGTGGCCGCCGCGCATGCGGATCGAGCCGAAGGCTGGCGTCCCACTCGTAGTGGTTCGGCTCCAGGCGGGTCACCGTCCAGACCCGGGCCCGCTGGGCGGGCTGCTTGACCCGAGCCTGGCTGCCGACGGCGATCGGCCCGTCGTCGAGCCGGGTGACCTCGGTCATGGTCGGGGTGATCTCCGGCCACCGCTCGACGTCGAGGGTCAGGGCCCAGACGGTCCCCGCGGGGGCGGCGATGTGGATCTGGTTCTCCAAGCGCACGCCGGCAGGCTAGAACGCGGCGGCGGAACGTTTTCGGCGAGCGCTACCCTCCCGGGCCTCATGAACCGGACACTCGTCATCGCCAAGCCCGACGCCGTGGAGCGCGGCCTCGCCGGGGAGATCCTCGCCCGCTTCGAGGCCAAGGGCCTCAAGCTGGTCGCCGCCGAGCTGCGCTCGGTCGACGACGACGACGGCCGCCAAGCACTACGCCGAGCACGAGGGCAAGGGCTTCTACGAAGAGCTCATCGAGCTTCATCACCCGGTCCCCGGTCCTCGCTGATGGTCATCGAGGGCCCGGAGGACACCTGGCAGGTCGTGCGCACGATGATGGGTGCCACCAACTCCGCCGAGGCCGCCCCCGGCACGATCCGCGGCGACCTGTCGCCGTCCTTCACCGAGAACCTGGTCCACGGTTCGGACTCCGCCGAGTCCGCCGGCGCGGGAGATCGGCATCTGGTTCCCCGACCTGTAGCCCGTTACGCGCCGCGTGTGACATCGGCGACCGTCGAGCGGGTTCGCCGGCACGTTGCAGAATGGTTACAATCCCGTTCGGCGAGTGGAGTGGGGATGTCCGACCCAGCCTGGTCCTGTGACCTAGGCTCAGGGCAGCCGGCGCTTCGCTGACTGGCAGCGACCCCGAAGGACCCTGATGTCCGACAGCATGTTGACCCAGATCATGGGGCGGGACATGGCCGTCGACCTGGGCACGGCGAACACCCTCGTGTACGTACGCGGGCGGGGCATCGTGCTGAACGAGCCCTCCGTGGTGGCCATCAACACCAAGGACGGCCGCCCGCTGGCCGTCGGGGCCGAGGCCAAGCGCATGATCGGTCGCACCCCGGCCCACATCCAGGCCATCCGGCCGCTCGCCGACGGCGTCATCGCCGACTTCGACATCTGCGAGAAGATGCTGCGCTACTTCATCCACAAGGTGCACCAGCGCCGGTGGGTGAAGCCCCGCATGGTCATCTGTGTGCCCTCGGGCATCACCGGCGTCGAGCAGCGGGCCGTGCAGGAGGCCGCCGAGTTCGCCGGCGCCCGCAAGCCCGCCTACATCATCGAGGAGCCCATGGCCGCGGCCATCGGCGCGGGCCTGCCGGTCCAGGACCCCACCGGCAACATGATCGTGGACATCGGCGGTGGCACCACCGAGGTCGCCGTCATCTCCCTGGGCGGCATCGTCGCCGCCCACTCCTCCCGGGTCGGGGGCGACGAGCTGGACGAGGCCATCGGGGCCTACATGAAGAAGGAGTACAGCCTCGTCCTCGGCGAGCGCACCTGTGAGGAGGTCAAGATCGCCCTCGGGTCGGCCTGGCCCCTCAAGGAGGAGCTGGAGGCCGAGATCCGCGGCCGCGACCTGGTCAGCGGCCTGCCGAAGACGGTCACCGTCTCCACCGGTGACCTGCGTGAGGGCCTCGAGGAGCCGGTCTCCTCCATCATCGACGCCGTGAAGTCCACGCTGGACAAGACCCCGCCCGAGCTGGCGGCCGACGTCATGGAGAAGGGGATCATGCTGGCCGGGGGCGGCGCCCTGCTGAACGGCTTTCCGCAGCGCCTGGCTCACGAGACCGGCATGCCCGTGCGGGTGGCCGAGAACCCGCTCTTCGCCGTGGCCCTCGGGTCGGGGCAGTCGCTCGAGGAGTTCGAGGCACTCAAGGGGGTCCTCTTCTCGTCGAACCGCCTGTAGCGGTTCTCCCTCATCGTGTTGTCCCGAGGTCAGGGCCAGTCCCGATTCACGCTGGCCGTGCTCGTGGTCATCTCCGTCACCGTCCTGGCCGTGGACCTCCTCGGGATCGGCCCGATCGCCATCGTCCGCGACACGGCGAGCGGCGTCCTGAGCCCGATCCGGGCCATCGGCGACGGCCTCTTCGGTCGTGACGACAGCGCCCAGGTGGAGCGACTGCGCAACCGGATCGCCGAGCTGGAGGGCGCCGAGGCGGCCGCCGCGAACGCCGAGGCCGAACTTGCGGCGCCTCCAGGAGCAGCTCGGCCTGGACGTCCCCGCCGACCTCGACGTGGTGGCCGCCAACGTCATCAGCGAGACCGTGGGCAACTTCGACCCGAGCATCGAGATCGACAAGGGAGCCGACGCGGGCATCGAGGTCGACATGCCGGTGCGCACCCGGGCCGGTCTCGTCGGCGTGGTCGAGTCCGTCACCTTCACCAGCGCCCGCATCCGGCTGATCACCGACAGCACGGTGAACGTGGGTGTCGAGCACGCCGACAGCGGCGACGCGGCCGTGGCCCACGGCCAGGGCGAGAGCCAGCCGCTGCTGATCGAGGACGCCTTCGAGGCGGCCACCGAGGTGGCCGAGGGCGACGTGTTCGTCACCGCGGGCAAGCAGGGCAGCAACTTCCCGCCCGACATCCCCGTCGGTCGGGCGGTGCAGGTCCGGGGGGCGGCGAACCCCCTGGAGCAGGAGGTCTTCGTCGAGCCCTACGCCGACCTCGGGCGCCTGACCCAGGTCGCGGTCGTGCTCTTCACGCCGACGACCGCGGCCTCCCCGGAGGACGGGTGACCACCACCGCGCCCCGAACGGCGGTGGTCCTGGTCATCGCGCTGGTCCTCCAGGTGGTCATCGCGCCGTGGCTGACCATCGCCGGGGTGCAGGTCGACCTCCTCCTCCTGGTGAGCCTCGCCGCGGGTCTCGACCGGCGGGCCGGAACGGGGTGCCCGGGTCGGCTTCGTCGCCGGGATCCTGTGGGACCTGATGGTGGCCGGGCCCTTCGGCTTGTCGGCCCTGACCTACTGCCTGGCGGGCTACTTCGTGGGCAGTGCCCAGCGCTCCGTGGTCGGCCCGACGTGGTGGGCCCCGATCCCCGGGGCCGGCCTGGCGGCGGCCGCCTCGGTCCTGTTCTACGCCGCGGTGGGCGTGCTCCTGGGGTACCACGAGTGGCTCAGCAGCCGGACCCTGGTCGTCGCCGCAGTGGTCGGCGGGACGGCCGCGCTGCTTGTGCTGCCCGCGATCCGTATCCTGTCCTGGACCGAGGGGGAGCCGCTCGGTCTGCGGTTCCCGTCACGACCGCACCGCCGCAGGAGTTTCGCTCCCGGGCGCGGGCGGCGCCGATCAGTGACCACTGGATTCCGACGATGACCGCCACCCCCGAGAGATCCGCCCTGTGAACACCTCGACCGGCATGCGCCTGTCCGCGCTGGCCATCGTGGCCCTGTCCCTCATCGGGGCGCTCACGGCCCGCCTGTGGTTCCTCACCGCTGTGGAGGGCCGGGCCGCGGTCGAGGCCGCCGACGCCAACCGGATCCGGACCCTGCACATCCAGGCGCCCCGGGGCCGGATCTTCGACCGCGACCAGCAGGTCCTGGTCGACAACCGCCAGGTCCGCCAGGTCCGGGTCGACACCCGGGTCCTGGACGAGGCCGTCGAGTACGACGAGGACGCTCGCAACGAGGTCTACGGACGTCTGGCCGACCTCCTCGCCCTCTACGAGGTCCCCGTCGACCCCAACGTCCTGGAGAAGGCGGGAGAGACGGCCGGCGACGAGGAGGACCGAGAACTGGCGGCGGAGGCGGCCGCCGGGGTCTGGACCCCGGGGATCGTGGAGGCCGCGCTGGAGGAGAACTTCATCGGGGCCTTCGTGCCCACACCGGTGGCCTCCGACGTCCCCGAGGACCTGGAGATCCTGCTGGCCGAGAACCAGATCCAGTACCCCGGGATCGACGTGGAGCGCATCGCCGCGCGCGAGTACCCCCACGGCACCGTCGCGGCGCACGTGCTCGGCTACGTCGGGCCGATCTCCGGCCAGGAGGAGGTGGACGCGGTCCAGGACCCCGACAAGCCATACACCCTGACCGACGAGATCGGCCGGTCCGGGGTCGAGTCGACCTACGAGCGTTGGTTGCGGGGCACGCCGGGCGAACGGGTCCTGGAGGTGGACGCCGACGGCAACGTCGTGCGCCAGGTCAGCTACGTGGCCCCCGAGCCGGGGATGGACGTCGTCCTGAGCCTCGACCTGCAGGTCCAGGTGCTGCTGGAGAACCAGCTCACCGCGACCGCGGAGGCCAATGACGCCCCGGGGGCCTCCGGCGTCGTCGAGGATCCTCGCAATGGCGCCATCATCGCCATGGCCAGCTATCCGACCTACGACCCCGACGCACTGGCCAACGGGGTCAGCCAGGACGAGTTCGAGGAGCTGACCGACCCCGACGCGGGCAACGCCCTGCTCAACCGGGCCGTCTCCGGTGAGTACGCCCCGGGCTCGACGTTCAAGCCGGTGACGGCGCTGGCGGGGCTGCGGGCCGGCCTGATCCGTCCGGCCGACACCTTCTACGACGACGGCATCTACGAGGTCAGCGGCTGCGGCGACAGTGAGTCCTGCTTCTTCCAGAACGCCGACGCCGAGGGGACGGGCAGCGTGAACCTGCAGTCGTCCCTGACGTTGTCCAGCGACTGGTACTACTACCGGATCGGCGACAACCTCTGGGCCGAACGACGAGCGCCTGGGGGACGACTTCCTCCAGCGGACCGCCACCGAGTTCGGGTTCACCGCCGACACCGGCATCGACCTGGCCTCCGAGCGCGAGGGGTTCGCCTTCACCCCGGCGCAGGTCCGTCAGCTCCACGAGGACTACCCCGAGGACTTCCCTTACGGGGACTGGACCACGGGTAACACGATCAACATGTCGATCGGTCAGGGCGACCTCGGGGTCACCCCCCTGCAGCTGACCAACGCCTACGCCGCGATCGCCAACGGGGGGACCCTCTTCCGTCCCCACGTCGGGGCCGAGGCCTGGCAGCCGGATCCGGCCGAGGACACGTGGGTGCGCGACGCGTCGACCCCGTGTGCCGACAGCGTCGGGGACATCTGCACCGTGATGCCCTCCCAGGTCGGGGTCCGTCGAGCTCCCCGACGAGTGGCGTGACCCGATGGTCGGTGGACTGCTCGGCGTGCCCCAGGGCGGCGGCACGGCGTCGGAGGCCTTCGACGGCTTCGACCTCGGTGCGTTCCCGGTGGCGGGCAAGACCGGCACGGCCCAGGTGTCGGGCAAGGGCGACTTCGCCCTCTTCGTGGCCTTCGGCCCGGTGCGCCCCGGCCGGGAACCCGAGTACGTCGTGTCGGTCGTCGTCGAGGACGTCGCCCAGTTCGGTGGGACCGTCGCGGCCCCCGTGGCCCGGGCCGTGTTCGACGGGTTGGCCAACCCGGCCATGCTCCCCATGGTCCCGTCCCGTCCCGCCACGCCCCTGCCCTCGGGCTCGACCGAGGCGACCGAGCCGATCGACGACCCGACGACCGAAGGTACCGACGGATGACCGCCCCTTCCCTGGCCCGTGGTGGTCTCGCCCCGGCCCGGAGCCGCTCGACGGCGCGGCGGGCGATGGCCCTGCCTGAAGCACTCCAGCACGTCGACTTCATCCTGGTCGGCGCCACCCTGGCGGTGGCCGCGCTGGGCGTCGTGATGGTCTACAGCGCCACGCAGGGCACCGACGAGGCCCCCACGACCTACTTCCTCCAGCGGCAGGCGATCTTCGTCCTCGTCGGCGTCGGGCCTCATGGCCGCCGTGGCCGCCTTCGACTACCGGCGCCTGCGGGACTGGGCCATCCCCATCGTCGGGGTCGCCCTCGTCCTGCTCTTCGGCGTGCTCACCCCGCTGGGGGCCGAGAACAAGGGCATCCAGGCCTGGTACGAGCTGGCCGGGTTCCAGTTGCAGCCCGCCGAGCTGGCCAAGCTGGCCCTCATCGTCGGGCTGGCCGCCTTCCTGACCCTCGAGCAACAGGAGATCGACGGCCGCCGGCTGGCCACGATCCTCGGCATCTCGGCGGTGCCCATGGCGCTGATCATGCTCCAGCCCGACCTCGGGACGGTGCTGGTGTTCGGCGTGGTGACCCTCGCGGTCGTCTTCATCGCCGGCGCCCGGCCCCGGCACTTCGCCGTCCTGTTGCTCATCGGCATCGTGGCCACCGTCGGCATCCTCAACAGCAACGTGCTGGCCGACTACCAGCAGGACCGGCTGACCAACTTCGCCGCGCCCGACAGCGACGCGGACGGCAGCGGCTACAACCAGGCCCAGTCCCAGAACGCCATCGGGGCCGGGCGCCTCGCGGGCCAGGGGCTCTTCGACGGCACCCAGACCGGCCTGGGCTTCGTTCCCGAGCAGCACACCGACTTCATCTTCACGGTCGTGGGCGAGGAGCTCGGCTTCCTCGGCGGCGCGGCGTTGCTGGCGTTGTTCACGGTGATCCTCTGGCGGATCTGGCGCACGGCCCAGTTGGCCCGGGACGAGTTCGGCATGCTCGTGTGCGTCGGCGTGCTGGCCATGTTCCTGTTCCAGATCTTCGAGAACGTCGGGCATGGCCATGGGGATCATGCCGGTGACCGGCATCCCCCTGCCGTTGATGTCCTACGGCGGCTCGTCGATCCTGACCGTCTTCGCCGCCATCGGCCTGGTGCTCAACGTGCACAGCCACCGCTTCCGCTGAGTCGCCACATCCGCGTGGCCTCGCTGCGCTCAGCAACGCCGGCGGCCCCGATCCCGGTGCCTTGCCTGGTGCTCCGCACTGCTGCGCAGCGTCACTGACACGCGGTCACATTGACCGGGAGTTGCCGGCGGTACACTGCCGCTGATCATGACCATCTGGCCCGAGCTGGAGCCGCTTCTGGCCGAGGTCCAGAAGCCGGCCCGCTACATCGGGGGCGAGTTGGGGGCGATCACCCCCGAGCACGGCCCCGGCCGAGTGGCCTGGCTCCTCCTCTATCCCGACGCCTACGAGGTCGGGTTGCCCAACCAGGGGCTCCAGATCCTCTACGAGATCCTCAACGAGCGTCCCGACGCCGTGGCCGAGCGCGCCTACGCGCCGTGGACGGACCTCGAGGCCCGGATGCGGGCCAAGGGCCTGCCGCTCTTCTCGGTGGACTCGCACCTCCCGGCGACCGACTTCGACGTGCTGGCCTTCAACCTCTCCGCCGAGCTCGTCTACACCAATGTCCTCAACTGCATCGACCTGGCCGGTGCCCCGGTGCGGTCCGCGGAGCGGATGGGTGAGCACCCCATCGTCATCTGTGGTGGGCACTGCGCCTACAACCCCGAGCCCCTGGCCGACTTCGTGGACGCCTTCGTCCTCGGCGACGGCGAGGAGGTGGTCGGCGAGATCACCGAGGTGATCGGCCAGTGGAAGGCGGGCCGGCGCACCGAGGCCTCGCGCCGGGACTGCCTGCGCGCCCTCGCCAACGTCACCGGCGTCTACGTGCCGATGTTCTACGAGCCGGTCTACGACGGGGTCGACCTGGTCGCCATCAACCCGACCGAGCCCGGCATTCCGGAGCTGGTCGAGAAGCGCACCGTCGCCGACCTGGCCGAGTGGCCGTACCCGAAGCACCAGCTGGTGCCCCTGACCGAGGTGGTCCACGACCGGCTCAACGTCGAGGTCTTCCGGGGCTGCACCCGCGGCTGCCGGTTCTGCCAGGCGGGGATGATCACCCGCCCGGTCCGCGAGCGCCCGGCGGACCAGGTCCGCTCGATGATCCAGTCCGGCCTTCAGCGCACGGGCTACGACGAGGTCGCCCTCACCTCGCTGTCCACGGCCGACTACAGCGGCATCGAGGACTCGGTGAAGGCGGCCATGGACGACGACGCCCCCGGCTGCGGCCGGGTGTCGGTCTCGCTGCCCAGCCTCCGGGTCGACGCCTTCACCGTCGGCATCGCCGCCGAGATCCAGCGGGCCCGCCGCACCGGCCTCACCTTCGCCCCCGAGGCCGGTACCTGGCGCATGCGCCAGGTCATCAACAAGCTCATCAGCGAGGACGACCTCTACGGCGCCGTCGAGTCGGCCTACTCCCAGGGCTGGCGGCGCATGAAGCTCTACTTCCTGACCGGCCTGCCCACCGAGACCGACGAGGACACCCTCGGCATCGCCCGCTTGGCCCGCAACTGCGTGGAGCTCGGCAAGACCCACACCAACAAGCCGTCGATGACCGTGTCGGTCGGCGGCTTCGTGCCCAAGCCGTTCACCCCGTTCCAGTGGTTCGGCCAGAACACCGACACCGAACTGCGCCGCAAGGTCAGCCTGCTGCGCGACGACCTCAAGCGGGACCGGGGCGTCCAGCTCAAGTGGCACGACCCGACCGCCAGCCTCATCGAGGGTCTGATGTCCCGCGGGGACCGTCGCCTGGGCGCCGTCATCGAGGACGTGTGGCGGGCCGGCGGCGTCTTCCAGGAGTGGTCCGAGCACTTCGACATGCGCCTCTGGACCGACGCCATGGCCAAGCACGGCCTCGACATGGACTGGTACGTCCACCGTCACCGCCCCGAGGACGAGGTCTTCGCCTGGGACCACCTGTCGGCCGGCCTGCACAAGGACTTCCTGTGGCAGGACTGGCGGGACGCCCTGGACGAGGTCGGCCTCGAGGACTGTCGCTGGACCCCCTGCTACGACTGCGGGGCCTGCACCGGCTACGGCATCGAGCACATCGTCGCCTCGGCCAAGCCGCCGGCCGGCGGCAGCCAGGGCACGGGTCAGGGCCTGGAGTGGAACAGCGCCACGCCCGTCACCCTCGGGGCCGAGCCTGCCGGGGTGGGGTCATGACCGAGGATGTCAAGACCTTGGACGGGGCTGCCGAAGGGGTCGGGCGGGAGAAGGGCCGGGCGTTCGCCGCGGTGCCCGGGCCCACGGTCCGCTTCCGTTTCACCAAGCACGGCAAGGTCCGCTTCACCAGCCACCGGGACGTGGCCCGCCTCTGGGAGCGGGCCCTGCGGCGCGCCGGCGTGGGCGTGGTCTACAGCGAGGGCTTCTCGCCCCGCCCGCGGATGGCCTTCGGCTTGGCCCTGCCCACGGGGCACGCCTCCGACGGCGAGTACGTGGACCTGCGCCTCGACCACGAGCCCCACGAGGGCCTCGCGATCCTCTGTGCCCGCCTCACCGACGTCCTCCCGGACGGCATCACCGTCCCGACGGCCGAGGTGATCCCTTCCGGCACCCCCTCCCTTCAGGAGGCTGTCGTCGCCTGCACCTGGACCGCCGAGGTCGGCGGTCCGACCCTGGAAACCCTGACAGACGGGTCCGGTCGTCTCTCGACGGACGGCCGGCTCGCTGCGCTGCGCTCAGCGAATTCCGACGCTGTGCCTGCTGAGTCGCCTCGCCTGGCGGCTCCGCGACTGGACCAGGTCCGGGCCACCATCGCGGTGACCCTGGCCGCCGACCAGCTCCCCATCGAGCGGGAGCGCAAGGGCAAGGCGCAGGTCGTCGACCTGCGCCCGGCCATCCACGAGTTGTCCGTGGCGGAGGACGGTGCCGATCGGGCGCTTGTCCTCACCGCAGTCCTGGCCACCCGTCCGGCGTCGTTCCGCCCCGAGGAACTGGTCGAAGTCCTCGACCCCTCGTGGCGCGTGCTGCGGGCGTGCCGCAAGAACCAATGGATCATCGACGAGGACACCTGGCGAGAACCCGTGCCACTGGTCGTCCCGTCGCCGCGCGCCGAGGTGCGCGCGTCATGAGAAGGGACGTTGCACATGCCCGACGACCGCGATGCGGACGTGACCCGAGACCGAGACGAGAGCCGAGGCGACACCAGCCGGCTCCCTGACGAGCTTCCCGACCGGATCTCCGAGAACCGCCCTTCGGCCGAAGCCGCCGACCGGGCCACGGTCCGCAAGCCCCAGATCGGCGACACCCGGCCGGCACCCCCGTCGGAGGTCGGAGGTGAGGACGCACCCTCCGGGCGCGGCAACGGGGGCCGCAGCGGTGAGGCCCGCAGTGGTGAAGGCACATCCTCCAGCGCCCGCCGTCGGCGGCGCCGGGGTGGTCGTGGCCGCGGGAGCGGTGGCGGTGCGGGCGGGCAGAACGGTGGTGGCGGGGGCCAGGGTGGCAACCGTGGCGGTGGGGGCGGCGGCAACCGCAGCCAGGGCGGCAACCGGGGCGGCGGGGGTCGTGAGACCGTGACCCCGGTCGAGGCCCTCATGATCGACGACGAGGACGCCCTCGAGCTGGACGAGAAGTCGCTGAAGCGGCGCCGGGGCCGGCGCCGCAAGGGCCGGGCCGTCGGCCGCTACTCCATGGCGGTGAGCATGACGGGCGGGGTGACCCAGATCGCCGTGCTCGAAGGTCGCTCGCTGGTCGAGCACCAGGTGTCCCGGCCCTCCGACGACATCAGCCAGATCCACGGCAACATCTACATCGGCCGTGTCCAGAACGTCCTGCCCGGCATGGAGGCGGCGTTCATCGACATCTCCACGCCCAAGAACGCCGTGCTCTACCGGGGCGACGTCCAGTACGACCCCGAGGACATCGAGGAGAAGGGCCAGGCCCGGATCGAGCAGATCCTGAAGAACGGCCAGACCATCATCTGCCAGGTCACCAAGAACCCCATCGGGGCCAAGGGCGCCCGCCTGACCCAGGAGGTGTCCCTGCCGGGACGGTTCGTCGTCCTGGTGCCGGGCACCTCGACCTACGGCATCTCCAAGCGCCTGCCCGACAACGAGCGCAAGCGCCTCCGGGGGATCCTGGACAAGGTCAAGCTCGACGGCCACGGCGTGATCGTCCGCACGGCGGCCGAGAACGTCACCGAGGAGGAGATCACCCGGGACCTGAACCGGCTGGTCGAGCAGTGGCGCCAGATCGAGGCCCTGGCCAAGAAGTCCAAGGCCCCCGCCCTGCTCTACCGGGAGCCGGACATGGCCCTGCGGGTCATCCGGGAGGAGTTCAACCCCGACTACCGCTCGGTCACCATCGACGACCCGACCCTGGCCGACCAGGTCCGGGACTACGTCGACAGCGTGTCGCCCGGGCTGGGGGAGCGGGTCGAGTACTACGACGCCGCGGCCGAAGGCCTGTCCCTCTTCGAGCGCCTCCACATCCACGAGCAGATCCACAAGGCCCTGGACCGCAAGGTGTGGCTGCCGTCGGGTGGCTCGCTCATCATCGAGCACACCGAGGCCCTCACGGTCATCGACGTGAACACCGGCAAGAACGTCGGCAAGTCGAGCCTCGAGGAGACGGTCTTCGTCAACAACCTCGAGGCGGCCGAGGAGATCGCCCGTCAGCTCCGGCTGCGGGACATCGGCGGCATCATCGTCATCGACTTCATCGACATGGAGGTCAAGGCCAACCGGGCCGCGGTCGGCAAGACCTTCCGCGAGGCCCTCTCCCGGGACAAGACCCGGACCCAGGTCTTCGACATCTCCGAGCTCGGTCTGGTCGAGATGACCCGCAAGCGCATCGGTGAGGGACTCCTCGAGTCCCTGTCCTCGACCTGCCCGACCTGCACGGGTCGAGGCCGGATCGTGGACACCGAGCTCGTCGGTGAATAGGCACCGCGGCGAGTGACGCACCGGGTCCACGCCGGTAGGCTCGTTCCTCCATGTACGCAGTCATCAGCACCGGCGGTAAGCAGTACCGCGTCACCGAGGGCGAGCGCCTCGAGGTCGAGCTCCTCGGCGACCCCGACACCACCGTCGAACTGGCTCCCGTCCTGGTCGTCGACGGCGACCGGGTCGTCGCCTCGGCCAACGACCTGGCCAAGGCCAAGGTCAAGGCCACGATCGTGGGCGAGTCCAAGGGCCCCAAGATCGTGGGCTTCACCTACAAGAACAAGACCAACCAGCGGAAGCGCTGGGGTCACCGCCAGCACTACTCGACCATCGAGATCACCGGTATCACCGGCGTCCCGAAGGGATAACGGACCATGTCGAAGACCAAGGGCGGCGGTTCCACCCGGAACGGCCGTGACTCCACCAGCAAGCGCCTCGGCGTGAAGGTGTACGACGGCACGGCCGTGAACGCCGGTGCCATCCTCGTGCGGCAGCGGGGGACCAAGATCCACCCCGGCGACAACGTGGGCCGTGGCGGCGACGACACCCTGTTCGCCACCGCCAACGGCACCGTGAAGTACGGCGCCCGCAAAGGCCGCAAGCACGTCGCAGTCCTGACCGAGGGCTGATCGATACATCTGACTGGCCTCGCTTCGCTCGGCAAGTCCGGCGTCGCCGATCCAGCGGTTCCTCGGTGCCGCTCCGGCTGGCGCCTGCGCAGCCTGATGCTCCGGTGAACGATTCTCGTCACTGCGCGTCCGTAGGGTGGGCGCCGTGAGCAGGTCTCCTTCTGCATGGCCGGATGTGGCGTGGGCGCACGCGCCGACGGCCGTTGGTGAGGTCACGGCCTTCGACCGGCTCGAGCGGGAATCCCGGGAAGACCAGCTGCTGGCTCCACAGGCCACCCGGGCCGTCGGTGCCGGTGACCGGGCGGTCACCGAGGTCCCCGACCCCAATCGCACCTGCTTCGAGCGGGATCTGGACCGCATCCAGCACAGCCGCCCGTTCCGGCGGCTGGCGGGCAAGTGCCAGGTGTACCTGGCCCCCGACGACGATCACCTCCGGACCCGGCTGACCCACGCCATCGAGGTCGGGCAGGTGGCGGTGTCCATCGCCCGGGCCACCCGCCTCAACGAGGCCCTGACGCTGGCGTCGGCCCTGGGCCACGACTGCGGCCACGGCCCAGCCGGGCATGCGTCCGAGGACGCGCTGTCGCCGTACCTCGAGGGCGGCTACCACCATGCCGTCTACGGCGCCGATGTGGTCCTGCTGCCGCTCAACCTCTGCACCGAGACGTTGGACGCGGTCCGCAACCACTCGTGGAACCGGCCCGCTCCGGCCACGCCGGAGGGTGAGGTGGTGGCCTGGGCCGACCGGATCGCCTATGTCTGCCACGACTTCGAGGACGCGGTCGATGCCGGGGTCGTGACGGCATCGGATCTGCCCGCCGAGGTGGTCGAGCTGGTCGGCACCGAACGCCGGGTCCAGCTCGGCGGGTTCATCCACGCCATGGTCGAGACCATCGCCGAGACCGGCCGGGTGGGCATGCGCCAGCCCGAAGCCGACGCCCTCGCCGCGTTCCGAGCCTTCAACTACGAGCGCATCTACCTCCGACCCGAGTCGGTGGCCCAGGCCGACCGGGTCAACGCCCTCCTGCGCCAACTCACCGAGTGGTTCATCGACAACCCCCGGGCCATCGGCGTGGGTCAGGCCCTGGACCCCGGCTCGCCCGAGGCCGCCGCCGCCGCCGTCCAGTACGTCAGCGGCATGACCGACCGCTTCGCCCTCCGCCTCGCCGTCGACCAACTCGGCTGGTCCGAGGCCGACCTCCCCACCGGCGTCTGAACCAACCCGGGGGCGGAGCGGCACCGCCGTATCCTCCTGCGGTGGCCGGATTCGTCGATGAAGCGCAGCTCTGCGCGAAGGCCGGCGACGGTGGCGCGGGCTGTGTGTCGTTCCGGCGGGAGGCCCATGTGTCCCGGGGCGGGCCGGACGGTGGCGACGGTGGTGACGGCGGGGACGTCTGGCTGGTGGCCGATCGCAACGTGGCCTCGCTGCTGGCCTTCCGGGACCACCCCCATCGTCGAGCCCAGAACGGTGTCCACGGTCAGGGCAAGAAGAAGCACGGCGCCGACCGGCCACAGCCTCGAGGTGGCGGTGCCCGAAGGCACCCAGGTCAAGGACCAGGACGGCACCCTGCTGGCCGACCTGGCCCACCACGGGGATCGCTGGCGGGCCGTCGAGGGCGGCCGGGGCGGTCGGGGCAACGCCAGCTTCTTGAGCAACCGACGGCGGGCGCCGGCCTTCGCCGAGCAGGGCGAAGTGGTCGACGAGGTCTGGTTCGACCTCGAGCTGAAGCTGCAGGCCGACGTGGCCCTGGTCGGCTTCCCCAACGTCGGCAAGAGCACCCTGATCTCCCGGGTGTCCGCGGCCAAACCCAAGATCGCCGACTACCCCTTCACCACCCTCGAGCCCAACCTCGGCGTGGTGCGCACCGACGACGCCGAGTTCGTGATGGCCGACATCCCAGGCCTCATCGAAGGTGCCGCCGAGGGCCGGGGCCTGGGCCACCAGTTCCTGCGTCACATCGAGCGGGCCCGGGTGCTGGTCGTCCTGTGCGACCTGGCCCCGGCCGACGGGGTGTCGGTGGACGACCAGCAGCGGATCCTTCTGGACGAGTTGCGCCGCTACGAGCCCGACCTGGTCGATCGCCCACGCCTGGTGGTGGGCTCCCGGGTGGACCTGATCGATGAAGCCGACGCTCCCGATGGCCTGGACCTGCTGATCTCGTCGGTCACCGGTCAGGGCGTCGACGAGCTGGTGGGTCGCGCCGCGACCCTGGTGGCCGAGGCTCGCGCCGCCGAGCCCGCTGATGACGAGGAGGTGCGGGGCCCCGCCTTCGTGCTGCACCGGCCCGGGGCGGAGCCCTTCGACATCCACCGCGAGGACGACGGGACCTTCGTCGTCGACGGACGGGAGGCCCGCCGAGCCGTCGCCCTGTCTGACCTGACCGACGTCCAGGCCCTCGAGGTGGCCCACGGCCGCCTGAAGCGCCTCGGGGTCGACCGGGCGCTGGCCCGGGCTGGTGCCGGTCCGGGCGACACGGTGCGCATCGGCGGCCTGGCCTTTGACTACGAGCCGGAGGACTGAGCTGGTGATCGTCGTGGTCAAGATCGGCACGTCGTCGATCACCGACCGGCACGGGGTGCTCGACCCGGCCGCCATCGGCGCCCTGTGCGCCCAGGTGGGCGAGGTGCACGCCGCGGGGCACCAGGTCGTGGTCGTCACCTCCGGGGGCATCGCCGCCGGCCTGCCCGCCCTCGGCCTGAGCGCCGAGAACCGCCCCCGGGACGCGGTGACCCTCCAGGCCGCCTCCGCGGTCGGGCAGAGCCGCCTCATGGGCCTCTACGACGAGGCTCTGGCCCGGAGCGGCCTCACCGCGGGTCAGGTGCTGCTGGCGCCCCGCGACTTCATGATCCGCCAGCAGTACCTGTACGCCCGGGGCACCCTGGAGCGCCTGTTGGAGCTGGGCGTGGTCCCGGTGATCAACGAGAACGACGCCATCGCCGACGACGAGATCCGCTTCGGCGACAACGACCGCCTGTCGGCCTTGGTGGCCCACCTGCTGGGCGCGGACCTGCTGATCCTGCTCACCGACACGCCCGGCGTGCTCACCGCCGACCCCCGCCTGGACCAGTCGGCCTCCCTGATCGAGGAGATCGTCGAGGTGGACCAGGAGATCGAGGCGCTGGCCGGATCGACCGGCAGCGGCCGAGGGAGTGGAGGCATGGCCTCCAAGATCACCGCGGCCAAGATCGCCGCCTGGTCCGGGGTCCGGGCCGTCATCGCCGACGCCCGCCGCGAGGGTGTCATGGCCGGCGCCGTGGCCGGCGACGCCGTGGGCACCGTCGTCCAGCCCCGGGACAAGCGCCTGGCCAGCCGCAAGCTCTGGATCGCCTTCGCCGTCGGCTCCGCCGGCGTCGTCGTCGTCGACGCGGGGGCCAAGCGGGCCCTCATCGAGCACAACCGCTCCCTGCTCCCGGCCGGCATCGTCGAGGTGAACGGCACCTTCGACGCGGATGACGCCGTCGAGGTGGCCGGCCCTGACGGCGAGGTGTTTGCCAAGGGTCTGGTGAAGGTCGACGCCGCGCGTCTGGCGTCAGCCGCCGGCAAACAGACAGGTGACCTGCCTGACGGCACCCCTCACGAGGTCATTCACCGCGACGACCTCGTCGTCCTGCCGTAGGAGCCGACACCGAGGCAACCACAGGGGGGGGCCTGGTCCACGCGCTGGCGTCCTCCGTGCCTGAACCAGCGGTTTCGTCACCCTCTGTGGCGAACGGCGGCTTTCGCGGCTGCCTCGGCGAACTGGCGCCCGATACCGGTCCTATGGGACCAAAATCAGGCGCCAGAACGGGAACGGGTCACGGCGAGTGAGATTCGGGGGCACGGGGACGGCGATTGTTCCCCCGACGATCGGCTCCCTGTCCCCACGCTCACGTGGTTGCGTCGTTGCGTTGGGCCCGAAGACCCCGGCCTCAGCTCTCGGCGGGGGGTTCCTGGGCCGGGGCGGCGGGATCCGGCTCGGATGTGCCTGAGGTGAGACCCAACTGCTCGCGCATGGCGTCGAGCTTGGCGTGGGCTTCGGTGGAGCGGGTGGCGCGCTCGACCTCGAGCATGCGGTTCTCGACGGTGCCCTCAGACAGCTCGGCCATGCCGGTGGCCTTGGCGTACCGGGCCTCGATCTTGTCCCGCACCTCATCGAAGGTGGGGACGTCTTGGCCCACCGTCTCGGAGAGCTGGGCCATCGCCGTGTTCATCTGTTCCTGCATCTTGGCCTGGTCGAGCTGGCCCAGGAGCTTCTGGCGCTCGGTCAGCTTCTCCTGCACGGCGATGCTGTTGGCCTCGACGGCGGCCTTGGCCTGCTCGACGGCCCGGGCATTGTCCAGGTGCAGTGCCTTGAGGTCATCGACCTCGCGCTCGATCTCGATGAGCCGGGTGGCGATGGTCTCGGCCGCGGTCGTGAACTCCTCGGCCTTGTCCGCCTGGCCCTTCTGGGCGGACTCGTCGGCCATCACCAGGGCCTGGCGGGCCTGGCCGTTGACCTTCTCCAATTCCTCCATTCGCCGGTTCAGCCGCAGTTCGGTCTGCTTCTGGTTGGCGATGACGTTGGCGGCCTGCTCCTTGAGCCGCCGGTGCTGGTCTTGGGCCTCACGGATGGCTTGCTCGAGCTGCACCTTCGGATCGGCCCGGGCCTCGAAGTCACCGGTGAGCTTGGCCGTGAGGTACTGCCACCAACGGCGGAAGAGCTTGATCATGGGCCAGAGCCTAGGGGCTGGCCGTGGCCGGCGGCCGACGTCGTTGCCGGAGGCGGTGCAGCAGGTCCACCGCGTCGGGCACCCGTAGGGCCACGAGGGCCACGACATAGACGGCCATGCCCACCAGCACACCGGTCAGCGTGCGCACGACGGCGCCCATCCCGTCGTCGGATCCGACCACCTGCGTGACGCTCCACACCGCCACCGCCATGATCCCAGCGGCCACCACCATGCGACCGATGCCGTCGACGGTTCGGCGACCGCCGAGGCCCTGGACCCGCCGCCGCAGGGCGGCGAGGGCGAGCACGGCGCCCACCGAGTAGGCCAGGGCGTAGGCGAGCGCGAGGCCCTGTACCCCGAGGACGCCGACGAGGGCGACGGCGGCCACGATGTTCACCCCGTTCTCGGCCAGGTTGACGAAGAAGGGCGTCCGAGTGTCCTTGAAGGCGTAGAACCCCCGCAGGGCCAGCAGGTACACCGAGAACCCGAGCAGGCCGACCGAGAAGGCGACCAGCACCTCGGCGGTGAGCTCTGACGAGCCACCGCCGAAGGCTCCCCGTTCGAGCAGCATCGCGACCAGGGGCCGGGCCAGGAGGATGTAGCCGACGGCGGCGGGGAGGACGACGAGGGTCAGGAGGCGCAGGCCCAGCCCGAAGCGGTCCCGGAAGCCGGGGAGGTCCCCCTGGGTGGCGAAGCCGGCCAGGTCGGGCATGAACGTGGTCATGATCGACACGGCGAACAGCCCGTGGGGCAACTGGAAGAAGATGAAGGCGTAGGTGTACGCCGAAACGGCCCCGGCCCCCTCGCCGTTGGCCAGGGCCAGGACCACGAAGAGGGCGATCTGGTTGGCGACGGCGTAGCCGATGGTCCAGCCCGACAGGCGGACCACGGTCCGGATGGCGGGATGCCGCCAGGCCGGGTTGAACCGGATGCGGATGCCGGCGTGTCGGATCGCCGGCCAGAGGGCGACGGTCATGGCCACGATGCCCGCGGTGGTGCCGAGGCCGAGCAGGATGAGCAGGCTCCGGTCGTCGGCCACCTCGTCCAGCGATGTGTCGGTGCCCGCCATGGACGCGAAGGCCAGCAGCAGGCTGATGACCACGACGTTGTTGAGGATCGGGGCGTAGGCCGGAGCGAAGAAGGACCGGCGGGCGTTCAACAGCGCCGTGCCCAGGGTCATCAGGCCGTAGAAGAGGATCTGCGGGAGCAGGAGGCGCAGCAGCGGGACGGCCACCTCAGCCTGGGCCGCAGCTTCCGCGGAGGACAGGCGCAGGGTGTAGACGTCGACGATCAGCGGCGCGGCGAGGACCGCGATCACCGTGAGGACGGCCATGGCGATGACCGAGACCGTGAGTACGGCGTTGGTGGCGTCCTCGTCGCCGAGCTGGTCGTGCTCGACGAAGATCGGCACCAGGCTGGCGGACAGCACACCACCGAGCAGGAGCTCGTAGATGATGTTGGGTGTCGTGTTGGCCAGGTTGTAGGCGTCGCTCAGGGCGGTGGCGCCCAGGGCGAAGGTCAGGGCGCCCACTCGCAGGAGGCCCGAGATCCGGCTGAGCCCGGTGCCGATGCCGACAACCGCGCTGGATCGCACCAGACGGGCGGTGGCCACCCCGGCGGGGGCGGTGGTGGCGTCCTCCGGCTCCGTCGTCGGGTCGCCCGGGATGCTCACGGTGTCGTGGCGGTGCCGCCGTCGGCCTCGTCGAGGGCGAGGCGGAGAGCCTCCATCTCCTCGAGGACCTCGTCCACTGTGGTGGTGACGCCGCCGAGCTGATCGGGGTCTTCCGTGCGGACCGACAGCTCCAGGGACCGGGCCACGGCCTCGTCGAGGCGGGCATCGAGCAGACCCAGCCGGTCCCGGGTCTCGTTGAGGACGCCGTCGATCCGTTCGGCGGTGGCCAACTGGGCCCGTAGTGCTTCGGCGGTGCGGGTCCGGTTGCTGTCCTCGGTCGGGCTGACCTCAGCGATGGCCTCCACCCGCTGCAGCTCGGCGAGGATCGAGGCGGAGTCGATCTGGCGGCGGACGTCCTCGAGCGTCTGGCCCCGGCGGGCCACCCGCCCGGCCTCGGCCACCCCGCGCTCCAGTTGGGCCCCGATGGCGGTCAGGCGGTCCTGCAGCGGACCGGCGGCAACGCCGGCCGTGGCCTGCCGGAACCGGTTCTGGGCGGCCAGGGCCTCCTGGACGGCGTGACGCCAGGGCTCGCGCAGGGAGAACGGGTCCACGGAGCCGGGGCCGACACGGGCCCGGTGGCGGCGGCCGACGGGGATGGCCACGGCGATCACCCAGAACAGGACGGCCAGGGTCACCGCCCCGATGAGCCCGCCGCCGACGAGGATCCCGAGCGCGGCCCCGGCGCCGGCGAGGAGGATGGCCGTCGGGCCCATGCCGGCCACGACGGCGTCACGGGCGAGCAGGGGGAACACAGCCACTCAGAAGTTGGAGATGACGGCGGCGAGGACCCGGTCGATGGTGGCCGGGTCCGTGGCGGTGTAGAGCGCGGCGTTGGATGCCTCGGCGATCTCCCGCAGGGTGGCCAGGTCGGCATCGGCGCCGTAGGAGATGGGGAAGACCCGCACCGGCTCGGCCCGTTGGCCCTCGCTGCCCTCGCTGAGGGTCTCGAGCAGCGCATCCAGTTGCGCGTCGTCGTCGCCCTGCTCGCCGTCGTCGTTCACCCCGTCGCTGAGGAGGACCACGGCGTTGATGCTGGCCGGGTCGTAGGTGGACACGGCGTCCTCGTAGGCGTCCTGGGTCGCGGTGTAGAGCGGGGTCCCGTTGGTCGGGAAGAGGCCCTGGATGGCGTCGGCCAGGTCCCGCCGGTGCTCGGGGGTCATCGGCCCGGCGTCGACCAGGTCCACGACCTCGTCGGTGCCGTTGGGCCCGATCTCGGTGGAGAACACCCGGAGGCTGACCACATCGCGGTCCGCGAAGAGGTCGAGGGCGTTGGTCGCGGCCTCGATGGCCAGGTCCAGCTTCGTCGGCGTCGGGCTGTCTCCCGCGGCGTCGCCCATGGAGCCGGAGACGTCGATCACCAGCTGGACCCGGGCGGGCTTGCGCTGCTCGTCCCAGCGGTCGAGCAGCTCGATCATCACGGGCGGCTCGGGGACCTCGAGGAGCGTCTGGGGCTGGTCCGGGTCCACGCCGTTGTCGGCGGTCACGGGCGCGCCGATGGCCACCTCGGGGTTGCCCGGCCGGAAGCCGTACTCGAGCACCCGCTCCTGGTTGTCAGCCTCCTGGACGAACTCGCCGAACAGGCCGGCGGCCTCGCGCTCGGCCTCGGAGACCCACTCGGCGTCGAGCACGAAGAACGGGTTGTCCGAGTAGAGCGTGCCCTCCTCGGGGTAGATGGCGACCAGCGGCACCCGGGGCGGGCGGGGCTCTTCGCCCGGCTGGAGGACGCCGTCGGGGTTGCCGCGGTTGTAGTCGATGACCGACTTCTCCTCGACGGCCACGGCGGAGGCGTAGCTGAGGGCGTTGCCCCGCTGGTCGGCCCGGTAGAGGTTGTTGAGGAAGGTGAGCGTGGTGTCGCCGTAGTGGACCACGGCGGACTCGACGCCGGTCGCGAAGTCGATCACCTCCTGTTGGGCCAGGTCCTCGGTGGTCAGTCCCTCGGTCTTGCCGGTGGCCGCGTAGCTCTGGGCGATCAGGGCGGAGAGGCCGCTGGTGGAGAAGTTGGGGTTGGTCTTGCCCAGCCGGAACGGGCCCCACTCGGGATGGCCGAAGGCGGCCCAGCCCTCGCCGCTGGTCGACAGCTGGAAGATGTCGGCGAAGCCGATCGGCTCGTCGGGGTAGCCGAGGGCCTCGGCCATCGGCTCGGGCATGGCGATGACCAACGGGGTGAGCATGAAGGGCGTGCCCTCACCGGCGATCGGCTCGTCGCCGGCCTCGGTCCGGCGCTGGTCGACGATCGCCCCCCAGGCGCTGGAGGCGGGGGACCAGACGACGGGTTGGGGACCTGCGGCGTCGTCGGTCCAATCCTCGGTCAGGAGGGCGGCGCCCAGGCCCGAGGACGTCGACTGGGGACGTACGAAGACGCACTCGCCATCGACCTCGACCCCACTGCTGTTGAAGGTCCGGGCCAGGTCGGTGAGCAGGTCGATCTTCTCGGGGGACACGGCCATGTCCACGACGAGGCAATCGCCGGGGTCGCCGAGGATGTCGGCGATGGTCGTGTCGTCGCTGGCCGACTCGCCGCTGTCGTCGCTCGAGCACGCCGCGGCCGCGAGGGCCCCGAGCAGGAGCAGGGCGATGATGCGCTTGGTCATGAGGCCTCCCAGGCCGAGCGGAGGGCGTCGAGCACACCGGCGGAGGGCAGCGGCTCGCCGTCGGCGCCCTGCTCCCAACCGGCATTCGTGAGGGCGTCGGTGAGCGTCTCGTCGTCGAGGAGGTCGGTCAGGGCATCGAGTAGGTCCTCGTCCACGCCCCGACCGGGGGCCAGCACCACCGAGGCCCGGAACATGGGTGCAGGGTAGAAGATGCTCAGGTCCCCACCCTGGGCGGTCCCGGCGACGGCCTCAGCTTCGGCCCCCAGGGCACCCACGGCACCGAAGGCGGCCCCGCCCTGCTGGGCCAGGCGCAGGAGCGAGGAGCCCGCCGTGCGGGTGGGCACGGCGTCCTCCAGGTCGCCCAGCCAGCGTTCGTCGATGTCCTGGCCCGCGAAGCCCGGGTCGCCCAGGTGGTCAGCCATGGCCTGGGCCAGCACGAGTAGGCCGGTGGCGCTGGTGTCGGGCGGGTCGTAGCCGGGCTTGACCGGGCCCCATGCGGCTTCACCGCCGTGGTCGGCCCAGGGCTCACCGGCCGCGTCGCCGACGCAGGCCCAGCCCACGTCCGGGCAGTCCGCCTCCAGAGCGCCGCCGCGGTCGGCCTGGGCCGCCAGGGCGAGGCCACTGGAGAGCTCGGTGGCGATCGGGTCGGCGAAGAGCGGGTTTCCGGTGGCGAACAGACGCCGGTCGTTCACCTGTTGGGGGAACGGGTCGAGGGTCAGCCAGGCATCGACCTCGAGGTCGGCGTCGACCGCCCCGAGTCGGTCGACGGTCTCGCCCACCGCCTCGATCTGGATCTCGGCCAGACCTTCGTCCTCCAGCCGCTGGCAGACGTCGGCCAGCTCCTCGGCACAGAGCAGACGTATGGCCTCCTCGGTCGCGTCGCCGCCGTCCCCGTCGAGGGCCGAGCGCACGAGGAGGGCCACAGCCACCAGGAGGACGGCACCCAGCACCGCGAGGACCCGTCGCATCGGTGGCCGAGTCTACGGAGCCGCAGGACAGGGGCCGGTAGCCTCTCGGATCGTGCCGCTCTCCACCGTCGCCGAACTGGCCCGACGGGCCAAGGTCGCCTCCCGGGCGCTGGCCCGGGCGTCCACCGCCGACAAGGACGCCGCCCTGCTCGCGGCCGCCGACCTGCTGGTCGCCCGACGGGACGAGGTCCTCGCCGCCAACGGGGTCGACGTGGCCCGGGCCGAGGGTGACGGCGTCAGCGCCACGGTGATCGACCGCCTCCGGCTCGGCCCCGACCGCATCGAGGCCATGGCCGCGGGTTTGCGCCAGGTGGCCGGTCTGGCCGACCCGGTCGGCGAAGTGCTCGACGGGTGGGTCCGCCCCAACGGACTGCGGATCCAACGGGTCCGGGTGCCACTCGGCGTGGTGGCCATCATCTACGAGAACCGGCCCAACGTGACCAGCGACGCCGCCGGGCTCTGCGTGAAGTCGGGCAGTGCCGCCTTCCTCCGGGGATCGTCCGGGGCGATCGACTCGAACAAGGCCATCGCCGCCGTGCTGCGGGAGGGCATGGCCAAGGCCGGCCTGCCCGCGGACGCCGTGGTCCTGGTGGAGGACACCAGCCGGGAGGCCGCGGTCGAGTTCATGCGCCAGCGGGGCTCGATCGACTGCCTCATCCCCCGAGGGGGCCCCTCGCTCATCCAGTCGATCCTCGACAACGCCACCGTGCCCTACGTCATCGACGGGGACGGCAACTGCCACGTCTACGTCCACGAGGACGCCGACCTCGACATGGCCCGCGAGATCATCGTCAACGCCAAGACGCAGCGGCCATCGGTGTGCAATGCGGCCGAGACGCTCCTGGTGCACGCCGTCGTCGCCGAGGCCTTCCTGCCGGGCGCGGCCGACGCGCTCGAAGGCGTCGAGCTGGTGGGCGACGAGCGGGCCCGGGCCCTGCTGCCCGGCGCCGGCCCGGCGGGGGAGGACGACTGGGCGAAGGAGTTCCTCGACCTGAAGCTGGCGGTGCGGGTCGTCGACGGCCTCGACCAGGCCATCGCCCACATCACCCGCTACGGCTCGGGCCACAGCGAGGCGATCGTCACCGACTCGATGGCGGCCGCCGACCGCTTCTGTCAGGAGGTCGACGCCGCCGCGGTCCTGGTCAACGCCTCGACCCGTTTCGTCGACGGCGAGGAGTTCGGCTTCGGCGCCGAGATCGGCATCTCCACCCAGAAGCTCCACGCCCGTGGCCCCATGGGCCTGCGGGAGCTCACCGCCGTCAAGTACGTCGTCCGGGGCGAGGGCCAGACCCGGGCCTGAGCGCTCCCCAATCTTGACCAGCTGGTCAAGACGGGTCGGTAGGCTCGCCGGCATGGACTACCGATTCGACGCCGTGGACGAGGTCCGCGCCGGGCTGGGCAAGGTCGACTACCTGGCCGACGAGGGCATCGCCGGGGTCGTCTACCTGGCCGACCGCCTGCAGAAGCCGGTGCTGGTCGAGGGACCGGCCGGCACCGGCAAGACCCAGTTGGCCAAGTCGGTGGCCGAGATGACCGGCGCCCGGCTCATCCGCCTCCAGTGCTACGAGGGTCTCGACGAGTCCAAGGCCCTCTACGAGTGGAACTACAAGAAGCAGCTCCTGCGCATCCAGGCCGAGCGGAACGCCGAGGGCACCTGGGACGAGATCGAGGACGACATCTTCTCCGACGACTTCCTGCTCGAGCGGCCCCTGCTGGAGGCCATCCGCTCGCCGGACCCGGTCGTGCTGCTGATCGACGAGGTCGACCGGGTCGAGGTGGAGACCGAGGCCCTGCTGCTGGAGATCCTCTCCGACTACCAGGTGTCGATCCCCGAGCTGGGCACCGTCACCGCCACCCAGATCCCGCTGGTGTTCCTCACCTCGAACAACACCCGGGAGCTGTCCGAGGCCCTCAAGCGCCGCTGCCTGTACCTGCACATCGACTACCCCGACCTGGAGCGGGAGAAGGAGATCGTGCTGACCAAGGTGCCCGGTGTCAGCGAGAACCTGGCCGACCAGATCGCCCGCATCGTGCGCTCGATCCGCCAGCTGGAGCTGAAGAAGGCCCCGTCGGTCTCCGAGACCCTGGACTGGGCCCGGACCCTGGTGCTCCTCGGTGTCGAGCAGGTGGACGAGAAGCAGGCCACCGAGACCATCACCATCCTGCTCAAGTACCAGGCCGACATCGCCAAGGCCATCAAGGAGTTCGGCGGCGACGGTCAGGCCTGGACCCGCGGCGGCCAGGCCCCGAGCAGGGCATGACCGACACGGGCCTCCGTGGCCCGAACGGCCCGAGCGGAGCGGGAGGTCCAGTGCCGGTGACCACCGGTGACGCACTGGTCGACCTGCTGAACGGGTTCATCGTCGAGCTGCGCGAGGCGGGGCTGCCCGTCAGCCTGACCGAGAACCTGGACGCCATGGAGGCCGTCCGCCACATCCCGCTCGAGGACCGCGAGGCCTTCAAGTACGCGCTGGCGGCCACGCTGGTGAAGAACAACGCCCACTGGCGGGCCTTCGAGACGGTCTTCGAGGTCTACTTCTCCTACCGGGGCCGCGAGTACAGGATCGTCGACGACGACGGCGAGCCGCTGTCCGACGAGGAGACGGAGGGCCTGGGCGAGATGCCCGGCTCCGAGGGCGGCCAGGGCAGCGGGGGCGAGGGCCTCAGCAACGAGGAACTGGCCGAGATGCTCTACCGGGCCCTGCTGGAGGGCGACGAGGCCCTGATGCGGGCCCTGGCCCGCCAGTCGGTCAGCCGCTTCGCCGGCATGGAGCCGGGTCGGCCCGTCGGCGGCACCTACTACCTGTACCGGACCCTGCGGAACCTCGACCTCGACGGGATGCTCGACCGGCTCATGGAGCAGGCCCAGCAGGACGCGCCGGAGCCGCTGAGCCCGCTCGAGGAGCGCCTCGAGCAGGACGAGTACCAGACCCGCATCGACCAGCTCAAGAAGGAGATCGAGGCCGAGATCCGCCGGCGCCTGGTCGCCGACCGGGGCGTCGAGGCCATGGCCAAGACCCTGCGCAAGCCGCTGCCGGAGGACGTCGACTTCATGCACGCCAGCCGGGAGGAGATGGCCGACCTGCGCAAGGCGATCTACCCGCTGACCCGCAAGCTGGCCGTGCGCCTGACCCGCAAGCGCCGCCACGGTCGCAAGGGCCCGCTCGACTTCCGCAACACCGTGCGCCACTCGCTCAGCTACGGCGGGGTCCCGGCCGAGCCGAAGTTCCGCTACCCGAAGCCGTCCAAGCCGGAGATCTTCGTGATCGCCGACATCTCCGGCTCGGTGGCCGCCTTCGCCCGCTTCACCCTGCACCTCGTCTACGCCATCAGCAACCAGTTCTCGAAGGTCCGGTCCTTCGTCTTCATCGACGGCATCGACGAGGTCACCCGCTTCTTCGAGGGCGTCGAGGACATCGGCGAGGCCATCCACCGGGTCAACACCGAGGCCGACGTGGTCTGGGTCGACGGCCACTCCGACTACGGCCACGCCTTCGAGGTGTTCTGGAACACCTACGGCAAGGACGTGGGCCCCAAGACCACGGTGCTGATCCTGGGTGACGCCCGGAACAACTACCACGCCTCGCAGTCCTGGGTGGTCAAGGAGATCCAGCACAAGGCCCGTCACGTCTACTGGCTGAACCCCGAGCCCCGCTCCTACTGGGACACCGGCGACTCCATCGTGGGGGAGTACGCCATCCACAGCGACGGCGCCTACGAGTGCCGCAACCTCCGCCAACTCGAGGCCTTCGTCGAGAAGCTGGCCTGACGGACGGTCCATGACCGAGATCGAGGTCGACGAGGCGCCGCCCCGGGCGGCCGGATCCGTCGCGGCGGTTCGTGTGGGGGCTGGGGGCCATCGGCGTCGTGGCCCTGGCGGTGCGGTGGTTCCTGGTCCTGGGCGCCCGCCCCACCTGCGGGTCCGAGGCGGAGGAGGGGTGCTTCCGGGTCGCCGGCCTGGCCCTCTGGTACCACGAGCAGGCCCGCCTGTTGGCCGACGGCCACGGCTTCGCCCACCCGTTCCAGTACCTCGACACCGGCGACATCATCCCCAGTGCGCTTCACCCGCCCCTGTACTCCGGGATCCTGGGCCTGTTCTCGGCCATCGGCTTTGACACGGTCACCGCGCACCGGCTGATCTCGGGGGTCATCGGCACCGTGGCCGTCGTTGCGGTCGCCCTGCTCGCCCGCCGCCTGGGTGGTGACCGGGTCGGTCTCCTGGCCGCGGGGCTGGCGGCGGTCTACCCAGCGTTCTGGATCAACGACGGGATGCTCCAGCCCGAGTCCCTGCTGGCGCTGCTCACCGCCGTGGTGCTGCTCGCCGCCTTCCGCCTCGACGCCGACCCGAGTCCCCGCCGGGCGGCGGTGCTCGGCGCGCTGGTCGGCCTGGCCGCCCTGACCCGGCCCGAGATGCTGCTCTACGCGCCGCTCCTGCTGCTGCCGCTGGTGCTGCGCCGCTCGGAGCTGGCGTGGGGGGACCGGTGGCGCCGGGTGCTGGTCGGCCTCGGGGCCACCGTCCTGGTGCTGGCGCCATGGCTGGTGCTCAACCAGGTCCGCTTCGGGCAACCCTCGCTGACCAACAGCCAGGGCTCGGTGATCGCCGAGAGCAGTTGCGCCTCGACCTACTACGGGGAGTTCATCGGCTACCAGGCCAACTGTCATCCCGGATTTCCCCCTGCCCGTCGAGTTCGACGATGAGGTGGAGCGGGAGGCCGAGCTGTTCGACCAGGCCTTCCCCTACGTCACCGACCACGTCGAGCGGTTGCCTCTCGTCGCCCTGGCCCGCACCGGACGGATCTGGGAGCTCTACGCCCCCCGCCAGAACGCCTTTCTCAACGACTGGTACGAAGGCCGTGGCCGGCGGTCCTCCCAGGCCGCGGTGGTCGCCCACTTCCTGGCCCTGCCCTTCGCCGTGGTCGGCGCCGCCGCGCTGCGCCGCCGAGGGGTGACGCTCCTGCCGATGCTGGTGCCGATCGTCGCCGTCACGATCACCGCCGCCGCCACCTTCGGCCTGACCCGCTACCGCGTCCCCGCCGACGTGGTCATCGTGGTCCTGGCCGCCCTCGGCCTCGACCTGCTGTGGCGGCGCCTCCGTGGCAGGGACGACGACGAGGAGCCGTTGCTGGCGTCCGCGAATGGCCACGGAGGCTGACGTCCGTCTCATCGCCCTGGCCCTGCCCGAGGTGATTGAGAAGCCCTGGTTCAACAGCCCCGGCTTCCGGGTGAAGGACAAAGGCTTCCTGCGCATCCGTTCCGAAGCCGAGGGCTGGCTGGTGGTGTTCGTGGCGGACCTGGACGAGAAGGAGGCCCTACTGGCCTCGGATCCCGACAAGTTCCACACCACGCCCCCACCACGACGGCTACCCGACCGTGCTCGTCGACCTGGCGGCGGTGGACGAGGCCGAGCTCACCAGCTCATCTGCGACGCCTGGCGGGCCAAGGCCCCCAAGCGCGTCCTCCAGGCCCACGAAGGGGACCTGCCGGTCTAGAGGGGCGTGGACGCGGCGATCTCGTACTGGACGACGGCAGCACTGAGGATCGCGGCGCCCTGCTCGTCGGAGGGGCCTGAGCCCCGGAAGGTCTCCACGGCCTCCTGCCCGATCGCCTGACCCGAGCAGAACCGAAACGAGGCAACCACTTCTCGTTCTGGCGCCTGATCCTCCGCCCCTGACGGGAGGATCGGGCGCCAGAATGCCGAGGTCGGAGGGAGGCGGTGACCTCGTCAGGCGAGGTCGTCGAGGACCTCGTCGAACTGGTGGAAGAGGACGGGGCGGTCGTGCTGCTCGCGGGCGAGGACGCCGAGCTTGCGGACCTTGGCCAGGAGCTGACGGGCCTCACGGCCGGGCCAGGGGCGGGGGAGGAGCTCGGGGGGCAGGAGGGGGTCATGGCGAACGACCTCCTGGAAGTCCACGAAGGTGGCCAGGGCGCCGGCCAGGAACTCGGCGTCGGTCAGGCGCTCGTGGCGGGCCCGCATGGCCTCGAGGGCCTCGGGGACGTCCTGGTAGGCGACGAGGAACTCGTCGTAGCGCTTGGCCACACCGTCGAGGTCCCACAGGCGGCTGGCGAGGACCCGGGGGTCGGACTCGCCACCGACGACGAGGTCGTCGGTGACGGCCATCGTGACGTACTCGGTGACGCCGAGGCGCTCGACCTCGGCGTCGACGTCGTCCTCCCAGCGGTGGGCGCGACACGAACAGGCCACCCTGGACGGGCGCCCCGCCGAGCTGGCGCAGCCAGTCCCGCAGCGTGTCGCGGGCGTCGCGCTGGGCCTCGGGCACGGCGAAGCCGACCAGGTGCCAGCGTGCGGTCCCAGCCGCGACCGGCCTGGTCCTGGACGTAGGAGAGCCGGTGACGATCGAGGTGCCCGGTCCAGAAGTGCGAGCCCCGCTCGGTGAGCGAGAAGACGGCGTCGCGGCCCTCGCCCTTCGCGGGTGAACAGCCCCTCGGCGACGAGGCGGCGGAGGCACGAGCGCACCTGCTCGGCTGACTGGCCGCTGGCCTCGGCCACGGCGTAGACGTCGTCGGCCCGGATGGTGCGGTCGGGGCGGGCCATGCCGAAGACCAGCACGCGGGTGGGGATGCCGGTCGAATCAGGCCCGGTCGTGCTGCTCACGACCACAGACTAGCGAGGGCGCGGCCTAGAGGTGGAGGCCGCACTCCTTCTTGCTCCTACCGGCCCAGCGTCCGGAGCGGGGATCCTCGCCGTCGGTGACAGGCTTGGTGCAGGGCCAGCAGCCGATGGAGAGGTAGCCCTGGTCGAGCAGCGGGTTCTAGGGCACGTCGTGGTCGGCGATGTAGCCGGCGACGTCCTCTTCGGTCCACGTGGCGAGGGGGTTCACCTTGACCAGGCCGCGCAGGTCCCGGACGACGATGGGGGCGTTGCCGCGGGTCGGGGACTCGTCGCGGCGCAGCCCGCTCATCCAGGCCGCCTTGCCGGCCAGGGCCCGGTCGAGCTGGCCCACCTTGATGGCCGAGCAGCAGTTCTCGGGGTCGACCTTCCAGTGCTCCTCGTCGTGGGGCGGCACCGTCATGAGGCGCAGGTTGAGCCCGTAGTGGCGGCGGACCTTCTCGACCGTCTCGAGGGTCTCGGGGAAGTGGTAGCCGGTGTCGATGAACACGACCTCGATGCCGGGCTCGACCTTCACCGCCAGGTCGATGAGCACGGCGTCGGTCATCGACGCCGTCAGGCAGAGGTGGGGGGCGAAGGCATCGACGGCCCACTGGATGATCTTGGCGGCGGGGAGGTCCTCGAACTCGCGGTTGAGCTCGGCCAGCTCGCCGTCGCTGAACCACGGGACGTCGACCGACGGGGGCGGAGTCGGCCATCAGGTGGCGCACTCCGAGTCGCCGATCTCCGCTTCGTACGGGCCGGTCTCGTCGTAGTCGACGTAGTACTCCGGGCCGTGGTCCGGGGTGGGGAACTCGTCGAGGTCCTTCAGGCCCTCGGCCACCGCGGAGGGGCCGCCGACCCGTTCGAGCCAGAGGTGGAAGGCCTCGCCCGCCTCCCGCTCGTCGGCGAAGCGGCGGACCACCCGGACGGCGGCCTCGGGGGCGTTGCGGGCGGGCAGGCGCAGGGCCTTGCGGCCGAACTCGATCGTCTCCTGGCCGACGTAGCCGCCCAGCAGCATCTGGTAGCCCGGGGGCGGCCTTGCCGTGGGCCCGGCGTTCGGCGCCGAAGAAGCCGATGTCGCTGGCGTGGTGCTGGCCGCAGGAGTTGGTGCAGCCGCTGATGTTGGTGCGGACCCCGCCGACCTCGGCCAGACCCTCCTCCTCGAGGCGGGCGCCGATGGCGTCGGCCAGGCCCCGGGACTGGGTCACGGCCAGGTTGCAGGTGTCGGCACCGGGGCAGGCCACGACGTCCCGGCTGAGCTCGGCGCCCGGCTCGGCCATGCCGATGGCCTCCAGGCGCTGGTGGAGGCCGGGGAGTTGCGGCGTCGATCGAGGCCCCGGAACACGAGGTTCTGGCGGTTGGTGACCCGCACATCGGCTCCGAACTCCCGCTGGATCGCGGCCAGGGCGCGGAACTGGGCCGAGGTGATGTCGCCGAGGCGGGCCCAGGCGTAGGCCGAGACCGTGCCCTTGGCCGCTGCCCCGCACGACGTTGGCGTCCTCCCAGCGGTCGTAGGGCGCGGTCGGGCGGATGGTGACCGGGGTGCCCTGGCCGACCACCGTGGGGGTGACGCCGTCGGCGGTGCCGGCGGGCTCGTCGCCCAGCTTCTCGACCACGAGGGGCACGCCGCCGGGCCAGGTGGAGGAGGCCACCAGGAGCTTGCGCTCCTTGAGGATCTTGGCCTGCAGTTCCTCCCAGCCCATGGTGTCCACCAGCCACTTGAGCCGGGCCCGGAGCTTGTTGTCGCGGTTCCCGTGGTTGCCGAAGACCCGGAGGATGGCCTCGATGGTGGCCATCAGCTCCTCCCGGGGCGTGAACGGCTCGAGGGCGAGGGCGGGGTGGGGGTTGGCGCCGAGGCCACCGGCGACGAAGACCCGGAAGCCGGCTTCGACGGAGCCGTCGTCGTGCTGACGGGCGGCCGCGATGACGCCGACGTCGTTGAACATGGCCTGGCCGCAGTCGGTGGCGCAGCCGGAGAAGTTGATCTTGAACTTGCGGGGGAGGCGCTGACCCAGCGGGTGGCGCAGGAAGTGCTGGTGCGCGGCCTCGGCCCAGGCGCTGATGTCGAGGACCTCGTACGGGCAGGCGCCGGCGAGGTGGCAGCCCTGCACGTTGCGCACGGTGTCGCCACAGGCCTCCCGGCTGGTGAGGCCGACCGACGCGATGTCCCGCATGAGGTCGGGGATGCGCTCCAGCGGGACGAAGTGGACCTGGACGTTCTGGCGGGTGGTGATGTGGCCCCAGCCCCGGGAGTACTCCTCGGCGATGTGGCCGAGCATGTCGAGCTGATCCGGGGTGCACCGACCCGTACGGGAGCTTCACCCGCACCATCTGGTTGTGGCCGCCCTGGCGCTGGCCGTAGATGCCGTTGTTCAGGCGGAAGACCCGGAAGGCGTCCTCCTCGAGGTCGCCCGACAGGTAGCGCTCGAGCTGGACCTCGAACTTCTCGATGTCGGCGACGGCCGCCGGATCGACGGTGATGCTGGGCATGTCGGGCTTTCGGGCGGCGGGCGGGTGCTCTCAGCGAGCTGAAACCCGAGTGGTCCACTCGGGATTCCCGATATCCTGACAAATCCGATCACTTTGGTCAAGATTCGCGCCGGTGACGTCCGTCACCGGGCCCTCGAGGCGGTCAGCTCTCGAGCATCTCCGAGACCCGGAAGGCCAGGTCGAGGGCCTGTCCGGCGTTGAGGCGGGGATCGCACATGGTCTCGTAGCGACGGTCCAGCTCGGACACGTCGTGGCCGCCGCCGAGGCACTCGGTGACGTCCTCGCCGGTGAGCTCGAGGTGGATGCCGCCGGGCCAGGTGCCCACCGCACGGTGGGCAGCGAAGAAGCCCTCGATCTCCCGGCAGATGTCGTCGAAGTGGCGGGTCTTGCGCTCGCCGCTGGTGTAGGTGTTGCCGTGCATCGGGTCACAGGCCCACACGACGGGGTGGCCGGCCTCCTGGACCGCCCGCAGCAGCGGGGGCAGGCGCTCGGCCACGTGGTCCGCGCCCATGCGGGAGATCAGGGTGAGCCGGCCGGGGACGCGATCCGGGTTGAGGGCCTCGCAGAGGGCGACGGCCTCGTCCGGGGTGGCGTCGGGGCCGAGCTTGCTGCCGACCGGGTTCTGACGCCGGAGAGGAAGTGGACGTGGGCGCCGTCGAGCTGGCGGGTGCGCTCACCGATCCACAGCATGTGGGCCGAGCAGTCGTACCAGTCGCCGGTGAGGGAGTCCTGGCGGGTGAGGGCCTCCTCGTAGCCGAGCACGAGGGCCTCGTGGCTGGTGGAGAAGTCGACCTCGTGCAGCTGGGGCTCGGAGGTGGTGTCGATGCCGCAGGCGGCCATGAAGCGCAGGGCCCGGTCGATCTCGCCGGCGAGGCGCTCGTAGCGGCGGCCCTCCGGGCTGGCGGCCAGGAACTCGAGGTTCCAGCCGTGGACGCTGGACAGGTCGGCGAAGCCGCCCTTGGTGAACGCCCGCAGGAGGTTCAGGGTGGACGCGCTCTGGTGGTAGGCGGTCAGCAGTCGGTCGGGGTCGGGGAGTCGGGCGGCCTCGGTGAAGCCGATGCTGTTGACGAGGTCGCCCCGGAACGAGGGGAGCTCGAGGTCGCCGACCGTCTCGGTGTCCGCCGAGCGGGGCTTGGCGAACTGACCGGCGATCCGTCCGATCTTCACCACGGGCACGCCCGTCGAGTAGGTGAGCACGACGGCCATCTGCAGGATGACCTTGAGCTTGTCCCGGATGCTGTCGGCCGAGAAGGCCTCGAAGGACTCGGCACAGTCGCCGGCCTGGACGAGGAAGGCCTTGCCCTCGGCCACCTGGCCGAGGCTCTCGGTCAGCTGGCGGGCCTCACCGGCGAACACCAGCGGGGGCATGCCCGCCAGCGTCTTCAGGGCCGCGTCGAGCGCGGCCTCGTCGGGCCAGGGCGGCTGCTGGGCCGCGGGGTGGCTCCCGCCAGGAGGACGGGGTCCAGGTCGTCACATGCGCCTTCGCTTCGCTGCGCTCAGGAATCGCCGGCGCCGCCGATGCCGCGACCGGGCGGAACTGCTCCGCTCCGCTGCGCAGCGTCGGCAACGCGGACGATCCGAATGTGGTCAGGCGGCGTCGATGGTGGCCGACGCGTGGTCGCGAACGGTGTTCACGGCTCGCTTGACCAGGCGGCGGGCGGCCTCGGCGGTCACACCCAGCTCCTCGCCGACTTCCCGGTAGCTGCGCTTGCGGCCGTCGTGCAGGCCGAAGCGCTGCTCCACGGCGTAGCGGGCCCGGGCGTCGAGGACGTCCAGCAGGTCGGTGACCATCTGGGTCTCGGCCCGGTCCATGACCTCCTGCTCCGGGCCGGCGTGCCAGTCCGGGATGAGGTCGACCAGCTCGTTGCTGTCGTCGTCACCGATGGTGCGGTCCAGCGAGGTGGGCGTGGTGAGGCGGTGGAGCCGTGCGTGCTCCTCGTCCAGCTCGTCACCGTCGCCGGAGGCCTGGCGCAGGGCGGCCCGGAGGCTGGCCGAGCGGTCGCCGGGGAGGCGGACCAGGCTGGCCTTCTGGTCGAGCGCCCGGCCGATGGCCTGGCGGATCCAGAAGGTGGCGTACGTGGAGAACTTGAAGCCCTTGCGCCAGTCGAACTTGTCGACGGCGTGCTCGAGGCCGAGGTTGCCCTCCTGGATCAGGTCCAGGAGCTCCATGCTCGGGGGGAGCGGGTAGCGGCGGGCGACGGAGACCACCAGGCGGAGGTTGGCCCGGATGAACCGGTCCTTGGCCGCGTCGGCGGCCCGGATGGCCTTGCGGATCTCGCGACCCTTCTCACCGGCCTCCAGGCGCTTGCGGGCCTCGAACCCGGCCTCGATGACCTGGGCGAGCTCGCGCTCCTCCTGGGCGTTGAGGAGCGGCACGGTGCCGATCTCGTTGAGGTACTGACCTACGGAATCACTCATGGCATCTCTTCTCAACCTGCTGGGGCCGTCGGGCATTCCGACGGTGAACAGGCAGAATTTCTCGACGGCGGGGGAATGTGAACAACGACCCCGACTCGTACCCCGTTCCGCTGGCTACCATGACATCGGTCACAGCACAGCGATGACAGGACGACACGGACGTTCGGCACTGGGGAGCACCGGCACGACGAGTCGAATGAGCCGACAGGGCGAGGGGGGAGTCGGTTCGCTCTCTAGGATCGCGCACGGGCAGCCAGAAGTCCATTCATTGCGGGTGGATTGCGGGTGGATTCCCTCTTACGGCGCGCACAGCGTCGACCTCAAGCACGGTGAGTGAGATTTTCATGCGTCGGCGCATCGGGATCCTTGGCGGGACCTTCGATCCTCCCCACATCGGGCACCTGGCGATGGCCACAGAGGTACGTGACGCGCTGGCCCTCGACGTGGTCCTGCTGGTCGTGGCCCACGTGCCCTGGCAGAAGGTCGGGGACCGCGAGGTGAGCCCGTCGGCGGACCGGCTGGCCCTGGTGGAGGCCGCCGTCGCCGACCTGGACGGCATCGAGGCCTCCGACATCGAGATCCGCAGGGGCGGACCCTCCTACACCGCCGACACCCTGGCCACACTGGCGGCCGAGGGCCCCGACGACGAGCTCTGGGTGATCCTCGGGGCCGACGCCGCCGCCGGGCTGCCGACCTGGGAGCGGGGTGACGAGGTGGCCGAGCGGGCCCACCTGGTGGTGGCGGCCCGGGAGGGCGAGACGGGCGCTCCACCGCCGGGCTGGTCGTGGCGCACGGTGCCGATGACCCGACTCGACGTGTCGAGCACCGACCTGCGGGAGCGGGTGGCCGCGGGTCGCACCATCGAGGTGCTCGTCCCGCCCCGGGTCCGCGGGCAGATCGAGGCCCGTGGGCTCTATCGTTCCGGCGAATGACCGTGGTGTCCTCCGACCAGCGCCCGACGGGCGACGACCCGGTCGAGGACCTGTCGACCCCGGCGTCGGGAGGCGACAGGACCACCGAGGACCGGCCCGAGCGGGAGGCTGCCCGCCTTCCTCCGCGGGGTGACCTGGCGCTTCTTCCTCTACGCCCCGGTGCTCCTCGTCCTCGTCGTCCTCGGGCCGATGCTGGCGTGGAAGGGCTTCTCCATCCTGCGCAACGAGGACACCGGCGAGATCATCGGCGGGATCGAGGACCCGAACGCACCCGGGTTCCAGGCACTGGTGACCCCGACGCCCACGACCCTGTTGGCCGACATCGCCCCGGACGGGTCACTCGCCGGGGTGACCCTCATCACGCTGCCGTCCCAGGAGGGCGGGGGCAACATCGTGTTCTTCCCCGTCGGCACGCTGCTCGACGTGCCGTTCCGCACCCCGCCGGAGGCCACGTTGGTGGCCATCCACGCCGAGGCCGGGCTGCCCGGGCTCGAGCAGCGCCTGGAGACGATGCTGGGAGCCGGCATCGGTGAGGTGGTGGAGGTGCCCGCCGGCCAGTGGGCGAACCTCGTGGCCCCGGTCGCGCCGCTGACGGTGCAGAACCCGGTGGCCGTCGAGACGACCGACGCCGGAGGCCAGCCGCTGTCGTTCCCCCAGGGCGAGATCCAGTTGACCGCGGCCCAGGTCGGGCCGTACCTCCAGGCCGACACCGAGGACCAGGCCGACACCGTGCGCCTGAGCCGCCACGAGGCCTTCTGGACGGCGTGGCTCGCCGCCCTCGACGAGGCCGGTGACGACGCGGTGCCGGGAGAGGGCGAGGCCGGCATCGGGGGCGCCGTGCGGGGCCTCACCGGTGGTCCCCGCAACCTGGAGATCCTGCCCGCCACCCCGGTGCCGATCCCCGGGGTCCCGATCGTGGAGAGCGACCTCTTCCGGCCCGACGTCCTGGCGATCCTGGCGACGGTCCCGGAGATCATCCCGTTCCCGCAGGGCGTGGGTCGCCTGCGCACCCGCCTGGTCATGGGGGTGGAGGGCCAGACCGACCGCCTGGGCGAGGTGTCGCGCACGCTGGTCCAGGCCGGAGCGGAGATCAGCGTCATCGCGAACGCCGAGGAGTTCGGGGAGAGGAGACGGTCGTCTACTTCTTCCGGGAGAACCAGCGCGAGAAGGCCCAGCGCCTGCTCGACGCGCTGGGCACCGGCACCCTGGTCAAGGACACCGGCCTGAGCGACACCGTCGACGTGGTCGTGGTCCTCGGTCAGGACTACATCGACAGCCTCGGCGGCGGCACCACGGTGACCACGTTGCCCGCCGGCGGGACCGTGCCCACCGTGAGCGCGCCGTCCGGCAGCGTCACCCCGGGGGCGACGGGCGGTGAGACCACTGGCTGAGGCCGTGGACCCCGAGGTCCTGCTCGCCGCCGTGAAGGCCGCCGCGGCCGCCGCCGACGACAAGAAGGCCACCGACGTCCTGGTCCTGGACGTGGGCGACGTGCTGTCCATCACCGGCTGGTTCGTCATCGCCTCGGGCTCGAACCCCCGCCTGGTGCGCACCATCGCCGAGGAGGTCGAGACCCGGCTCAAGGCCGACTTCGGGTTCGCCCCGCTGCGGGTGGAGGGCCTCGACGGCCTGCGCTGGGTCCTGTTGGACTACGGCGACTTCGTGGTCCACGTCTTCCACGAAGAGGAGCGCGACTACTACCAGCTCGAGCGTCTCTGGGCCGACGTCCCCCAGGTCGACTGGCAGGAAGCCGCCGCCGAAACCGGCTGAGCGATCCGTGACACCTGTTGCCACGGGCGACACGAGAAGTGGAGCTGACGGGAATTGAACCCGTGACCCCCTGCATGCCATGCAGGTGCTCTACCGGACTGAGCTACAGCCCCGTGTGCGGCCGTGAGATTACCAACCCGGTGGCGGATCGCCTCAAGCTCGGCGCAGACGATGCACGTCGGGGCCCATCCTCCCCACGCCCGGCGACGCCGAACGGGCCTCAGAAGGCGCAGGGCGCGTCGGTACGATCAGGGCCATGGAGACCCCCGGCCAGCCGTACGAGCCGTCCGTGATCGAGCCGCGGTGGCAGACCCGGTGGCTCGAGGAGGGGACCTACGAGGTCGACAACGACGACCCCCGCCCGAAGTCCTACGTGCTGTGCATGTACCCGTACCCGAGCGGGGCGGCCCACATGGGCCACGTGCGGAACTACACCTTCGGTGACCTGCTGGTCCGCTACCGCACGATGAACGGCCAGGCCGTCCTGTCGCCGATCGGCTTCGACAGCTTCGGGCTGCCCGCGGAGAACGCAGCCATCAAGACAGGGGAGCACCCCCGGCCCTTCACCGAGGCCAAGATCGAGGAGCTGACCTCCTCGCTGAAGCGACTGGGTGCCTCCTACGACTGGCGTCGGGTGGTCAAGAGCCACGACCCCTCCTACATCCGCTGGACCCAGTGGATCTTCCTGCAGCTTCTCGAGGCCGGCCTGGCCTACCGGGCCGAGGCCCCGGTCAACTGGTGCCCCGGCTGCCAGACGGTGCTGGCCAACGAGCAGGTGCTGGCCGACGGCACCTGTGAGCGCTCCGGTGACCTGGTCCAGCGCAAGAACCTGGAGCAGTGGTTCTTCAGGATCACCGACTACGCCCAGCAGCTGCTCGACGACATCGACGACCTGGACTGGCCCGAGCGGGTCAAGACGATGCAGCGCAACTGGATCGGCCGCTCCGAGGGCGCCACGTTCCGTCTGCCGGTCGTGGGCCACGACGACGTGAGCCTGGAGGTCTTCACCACCCGGCCCGACACCAGCTTCGGCATGACCTACGCCGTGGTCGCCCCCGAGCACCCGATCGTGGCCCGGCTGACCACCGACGACCAGCGGGCCGAAGTCGAGGCCTTCGTCGCCCATGTCACCCGCGAGAGCGAGCTGGAGCGCCTGAGCTCGGAGGGCCCCCTCGACAAGCGGGGTGTGTTCACCGGGGCCCACGTGGTCAACCCGTTCACCGGCGACGAGATCCCGATCTACCTGGCCGACTACGTCCTGGCCACCTACGGCACCGGGGCGATCATGGCCGTGCCCGGCCAGGACCAGCGGGACTGGGACTTCGCCAAGGCCTACGACCTGCCCATCAGTTCGCACCGTCGAGCCCCCCGAGGACTTCGACGGCGAGGCCTACACCGGCGACGGGCCGGCCATCAACAGCCAGTGGCTGGACGGCCTGGGCGTGGCCGACGCCAAGGCCAGGGCCATCGACTGGCTGGAGGCCGAGGGCACCGGCGAGCGCACCGTCCAGTACCGCCTGCGGGACTGGCTGCTGTCCCGCCAGCGCTTCTGGGGCTGTCCCATCCCGGTCATCTACTGCGACGACTGTGGCATCGTCCCGGTGCCCGACGGTGACCTGCCGGTCGTCGCCCCCGACGACGTCGAGTTCACGCCCAGCGGCGAGTCCCCGCTGAAGCACCACGACGGCTTCCTCAACGTTGCCTGCCCGGCCTGCGGCGGTCCCGGCCGGCGCGAGACCGACACCATGGACACCTTCGTCGACTCGTCCTGGTACTTCCTGCGCTTCGCCGACCCCCACAACGACGAGGCCCCCTTCGGCGTGGAGGCGGTGGCCGACTGGCTGCCCGTCGACCAGTACATCGGCGGGGTGGAGCACGCCATCCTCCACCTGATGTACGCCCGCTTCTTCACCAAGGCCCTGGCCGACCTGGGCGTCGCCCCCAAGGCGCTGCGCGAGCCCTTCGCCCGCCTCTTCACCCAGGGCATGATCCGCAAGGACGGCATGAAGATGTCGAAGTCGAAGGGGAACCTGGTGGCCCCCGAGGACTACTTCGACCGGTACGGGGCCGACGCCCTGCGCCTGTTCCACCTGTTCGTGGGCCCGCCCCAGGACGACATGGACTGGGACGACGCCGGCATCGAGGGCTCCTACCGCTTCCTGGGCCGGCTCTGGCGCCTGGGCGTCGGTGAGGCCCCGGGCACGGTCGTGGACCGCGAGCCGACGTCGGCCGACGAGGAGATGGCCCGGTCGCGCCACCGCCTGATCCAGCGGGTCACCGACGAGTACGAGCGATGGTCCTACAACACCGCCGTATCGTCCTTCATGCAGTTCACCAACGAGCTGTACCACTACCTCCAGAGCGACCGACGGCGCCCGGCGCGAGACCCTGGACGAGGCCGTCGACACCGTGCTGCTGCTGATGGCGCCGATGGCCCCCCACATCACCGCCGAGCTGTGGGACCGCCGCAACGGCACCCATGTGCACACCCAGCCCTGGCCCGTCGCGGACGCGGCCATGACCACGGAGGCCACGGCCACCATGATCGTGCAGGTCAACGGCAAGGTCCGGGACCGCATCGACGTCGACGCCGGCATCGGCGAGGACGACGCCGTGGCCGCCGCACTGGCCTCGGAGAAGGTCCAGGCGATCCTGGACGGCGGCGAGCCCGAGAAGGTCATCGCCCGCCCGCCCAAGCTGGTCAACCTGGTCGTGTGAGTTCGTTGGATCCGCCCGACGCCGTCGGGCCGGCGCCGCCGATCGAGCCCCCTCGAGAGCTCCTCGGCTCCGCGGGCAGCGTCAGCCCTGCTGCAGCGCGGTCGACCACCGGGAGCCAGGTGTCGCGGTCGGTCTCGTAGGGGGCGTAGAAGCTGATGCGGTCCACCAGGCCGCCCCACCGCTCCAGGAGGGCGCCGGCCACGGCCTCGGGCTCGGCCACCACGGCGAAGGTCGCCGAGGATCTCGTCGTCGATCAGCTCGCCCATGGTCGCCCACTCGCCCTGCTTGGACAGGCGGTTGAGCTCGTCCTGCAGATCGCCCCAGCCGTGGTGCTCGAGCACCCCCCGGTAGGCCGGCGTGGAGCCGTAGAAGGCGATCTGGCGGCGGACGCCGGTGGCCGACGCGGCCATCTCGTCCTCGTCCTGCGCCGGTGACGACGAACGCCGGGATGCGAGAGCTCCAGGTCCGATCGCGACCGGCCGGCCTTCGTCGAGGCCGGTCTCGACGCGCCGGCAGGGTCCGTTCCTGCAGGTAGGACGCGGTGGTGAAGCCGTGGCACAGGAGGCCGTCGGCCACCTCGCCGGCCACCTCGGTCATGCGGGCGCCGACGGCGGCGAGGAACACCTTGGGGTGGCCGTGGGGGCTGGGTCCGGGGTTGAAGAACGGGGTCATCAGGGTGTGGGTGTAGAAGTCGCCCCGGAAGTCGAGCTTGCCGTCGCCGTCCCAGCAGTCCCAGATGGCCCGGATGGCCAGGATCATCTCCCGCATCCGCGCCGCGGGCTGGGACCACGGCATGGAGAAGCGCTTGGTGATGTGGGGCTTGATCTGGGAGCCGAGGCCGAGCAGGAAGCGGCCCTCGGACTGCGCCTGCAGGTCCCAGGCCGTGTTGGCCAGCGTCATCGGGCTGCGGGCGAAGGCCACCGCGATGCCGGTGCCCAGCTCGAGCCGGCTCGGTGGCCTCGGCGGCCAGGACATGGGGCAGGAACGGGTCGTGGCTGGTCTCCGCGCTCCACGCCCCGTCGTAGCCGGCGGCCTCCAGGGACTGCGCCGTGGCCCCGGCCTGGGCGATGGCCCCCAGCCCTCCGTCGACCTTCATGCCCGTGCTCCCTGTCGCCTCGTCATGGCGGGCGACGGTAGTGCGCGCGGGCGCGGGCGTACGCGGTACCTCAGCGGCACTACGGTGCGCCCGGCATGGCGACCGGGGGGGTTGACAGGGCGGGGTGGCGCGAGCCGCTGCGCCGTTTCGGGCCGCCCGCGGCCGTCCTCGCCGCCCAGCTGGTCTTCTTCCCCGTGCCCGGCCGGGGTCTTCCTGCGGGGCCTCATCGTCGGTCTGCTCAGCGCCCTCGCCGCCCTCGGCCTGGCGCTGATCTACCGGGCCAACCGGATCATCAACTTCGCCCAGACCGACCTGGGTAGCGTCCCGACCTCGCTCGGGGTGTACCTGATCGCCTTCTGGGGCTGGAACTACTGGGTGTCGCTCGGGGCCGGGCTGGTCGCCGCCCTGGTCGTCGGCGCCCTCGTCGAGCTGGCGGTCATCCGTCGCTTCTTCGACGCCCCCCGGCTGATCCTCACCGTCGCCACCATCGGCCTGCGCCACGCTGCTGGGCGCCTGCAGCCTCCTGCTGCCCCGGCTGTGGGGCGAGCGCCCGTCGGCCCAGGCCCTCGACCTGCCGTGGGACATCCAGTTCACCGTGGACCCGATCATCTTCGGCGCCGACGAACTGGCCGCTCTGGTGGTCGCGCCCCTGGTGATGGTGGCCCTCGCTGTGTTCCTGCGTCGGACCGACGTCGGGATCGCGGTGCGGGCATCGGCCGAGCGGGCCGACCGGGCCGCGCTCCTGGGGATCCCCGTGAAGCGGCTCCAGACGGTCGTGTGGATGGTCGCCACCCTGCTGGCCTTCAGCGGCGCGTGGTTGCGGGCCGGGGTCGTCGGCCTCCCCATCGGTGGCAGCGTGTCCACCTTCGGCTTCCTGCTGCGGATCCTCGCCGCCCTGGTCATCGGCGGGATGGTCGACCTCCCGGCCGTGGCCTTCGCCGCCATCGCGCTCGGTCTGTTGGAGACCGGCATCGACTGGAACGCCTCCAGCCCCTTGCTGGTCGACCCCATCGTCGGCGCCGTCATCGTGGTGGCACTCCTGTTGCGCCGGCGGGGGATGGCCCGCACGTCCCTGGAGTCGGTCTCGACCTGGCAGGCGGTCGACGAGGTCCGGCCCGTCCCGGACGTCGTCGCCCGGCTGCCCGAGGTCCGGGCCGTGCGCTGGGGAGGTGCAGCCGTGCTCGCCGCCGTGGTGCTGTGGCTGCCGACCTGGCTCTCACCGAGCGACGCCCTGCTCGCGTCCTCGGTCCTCATCTTCGGCATCATCGGCCTGTCCCTGTTGGTCCTCACGGGCTGGGCAGGTCAGGTCTCGCTCGGCCAGATGGGGTTCGTCGGCCTCGGAGCGGCCATCGGCGGCGTGGCCACCTCGGAGTGGGGCCTCGACCTGAGCCTGGCCCTGCTCGTGGCCGGCTTCGCCGGGGCGGTGGCCGCCCTGCTCGTGGGTCTGCCCGCCTTGCGCCTGCAGGGCCTGCTGCTGAGCGTCACCACCTTCGCCTTTGCTCTGTCGATGTACTCGTACTTCCTCAACCGCCAGTTCTTCGACTGGATCCCGACGGGGCGCATCGAGCGCGAGCCCCTCTTCGGCCGCATCGACTGGGACTCACCGACCGGCGTCTACTACGTGATCCTGGCCGTCCTCGTGCTGGCGATCCTGGCCCTGGCCGGGATGCGGTCGAGCCGCTTCGGCCGGGCCCTCGTCGCCCTGCGGGAGAACGAGGCCGGCGCCCAGGCCTTCGCTCTGCGCCCACTGCGCCTGCGCATGACCGCGTTCGCCATCTCGGGCTTCCTGGCGGCGGTCGCCGGGGGACTTTTCGTGCACCACCAGCAGGCGTTCGGCCCCGACACCTACGGCCCGTTCCTCGGCTTCCTGGCCTTCACGATGGTGGTGATCGGCGGGCTCGGGTCGACGCTGGGGGTCCTCCTCGGCGCCGCCTACCTCGAGCTCACCTACCGGTTCGCCAGCGACCTCCCGGGTGACGCCGCCCTCTGGCGCCTGTTCTCGAACTCCCTCGGGGTCCTTCTGGTCCTCATGATCCTGCCCAGCGGCCTCGGCGGCCTCGTCTACCGCCTCCGGGACGCAGCCCTGCGGTGGGTGGCCCGCCGGCGGGGCCTGTCGGTGCCCAGCTTCGTCGAGGGCCCGCAGGTGGCGGCCGAGGAGCCCGAGATCCTCACCGGCCCGGTGTCGGACGGGGCCCTCGTGGAGGCCGAGACGTGAGTCGTGGCCTCGACGCCGTCGGGACCTGGACCCGGAGCGCGGCCACCGCCATCCGCCATCCCCGTCGGGCCCTGGACGAGCTCACCGGCCCGGGTCCGGTCTACGCCCTGCTCATCCTGTTCGGGCTCAACGCGGTCGACGAGCTCGACCGCACGGCGTTCGGCATCCTCCTGCCCGAGATCCGGGACGAGTTCGGCCTGGACCTCACCAGCATCCTCGCCCTGATCGCCGTGGTCGCCGCCGGGGCCCTGGTGCTGCAGATCCCCATCGCCCAGTACGCCGACCGCCACAAGCGGGTGCCCGTGGCCCTGGGGGGCGCGGTGGTGTGGGGGATCTTCTCGGTGATGACCGGCCTGGTGTCCACGGTCTTCCTGCTGGGGGTGGCCCGAGCCGGCTCGGGCATCGGCAAGGCGGTGGTCGACCCGACCCACAACTCGCTGCTGGCCGACTACTACCCGCCCCACAACCGACCGGGCGTCTACTCCTTCCACCGGGCGGCCAATGCCGTGGGCCAGTTCCTGGGCCCCCTGCTCGCCGGCCTCCTGGCGTACTGGTTCAGCTGGCGGGTCCCGTTCCTGGTGTTCGCCGTCCCCACGGCGATCCTGGTCGTCCTCGGCCTGAAGATGCGGGAGCCGGTGCGGGGCCACTGGGAGCGCGAGGCCATGGGGGCCTCTGAGGAGACCGTCGACGTGGAGGAGGAGCCGGCCTCCTTCGCCGAGGCGTGGCGCACCTGCTGGAAGATCGCCGGCCTCCGGCGCATCTGGTACGCCCTGCCCTTCCTGGCCGCGTCCCTCATCGGCTTCGTGACCCTGGCCTCGCTCCTCTACGAGGAGGAGTTCGGGCTGAACGAGGTGGGCCGCGGCTCGGTGGCCGCCGCCGTCGAGCCGCTCCAGCTCGTCGGCCTGATCATCGGGGCCAAGGTGGCCACGAAGTACGTGCTGACCGAGCCCGGCCGGATCCTGAAGTTCCTGTCGTGGATCTCCCTCGCCGCCTCCGTCCTCGCCGCGGTGTTCGCCCTGGCCCCCAACCTCGTCGTGGCCGTCGCCGCCAACGCCCTCATCACCGCCGGGCTGGCCATCGTCGGCCCCGGCATCCTGGCCTCGCTGTCCCTGGCCATCCCGCCCCGGACCCGGTCGCTCGGCTTCTCCATCGCCTCGCTCTGGGTGTTGCCCGGCCTGGTCGTGCTGCCCCTCATCGGCGCCATCGGGGACGCCTGGGGCATCCGCACCGGGATGCTGGTCATGACCCCGGTCTTCCTCATCGGCGGCCTGGTCATCGCCTCGGCCGGCGACCTGATCGGTGACGACATCCGCCAGGTCTGGCGGGTCGCCGCCGCCCGCTCCGAGGACCTCTACGAGCGCCGCCACGGCAACCCCATGATCCTGATCGCCCGGGAGCTGGAGGTCGGCTACGACGACGTCCAGGTCCTCTTCGGCGTGGACCTGCAGGTGCGGGAGGGCGAGATCGTCGCCCTGCTCGGCACCAACGGGGCGGGCAAGTCGACCCTGCTGCGGGCCATCTGCGGCGTGGTCGAGGCCGACCGGGGCGCGGTGGTGTTCGACGGGACCGACATCACCCACGCCCCGCCCTACGAGATCGCGGCCCGGGGCGTCGTCCAGGTGCCCGGCGGGGCCGGCGTCTTCCCCTCCCTGACCGTGGACGAGAACCTCCGCCTGGCCGGCTGGCTGCGGCGGAAGGACGACCCGGAGGGCACCGAGGCCGCGCTGGCCCGGGCCGTCGAGCACTTCCCGATCCTCGGCCAGCGGGGCCACGAGCCGGCCGGGGACCTCTCCGGTGGCCAGCAGCAGATGCTCGCCCTGGGCATGGCCCTGATCGCCCGGCCCAAGCTGCTGATGATCGACGAGCTCTCCCTCGGCCTGGCCCCGGTCGTGGTCGAGCGCCTGCTGCCGTTGGTGCGGGAGATCCGCGACGACGGCGCGACGGTGATCCTGGTCGAGCAGTCGGTGAACCTGGCCCTCACCGTGGCCGACCGGGCCTACTTCATGGAGAAGGGCGAGATCCGCTTCGAGGGTCCGGCGGCCGAGCTGCTCGAGCGCCCCGACCTGCTGCGGTCGGTGTTCCTCGAAGGGGCGGGCACCAACGGCACCGGGCAGCCCACGGCCAAGGTCCGCCGGCGCGAGAGCGAGCGACCGGTCGACGAGTCCGGCCCGGCCATCGCCATCCAGGGCCTGACCCGGAGCTTCGGGGGGCTGACCGCCGTCGACGACGTGACCTTCGCGGCCCGGCCGGGCGAGATCGTCGGGATCATCGGCCCCAACGGCGCGGGCAAGACGACGCTGTTCGACCTGATCAGCGGGTTCGTCCCCGCCGACCGGGGCACCGTGCACCTCGGCGACGACGACATCTCGTCCTGCTCGGTGGCCGAGCGGGCCTGGCGCGGGCTGGGCCGGTCGTTCCAGGACGCCCGCCTGTTCCCGGCGCTCACCGTCGAGGAGACCATCGCCGTGGCCCTCGAGCGCTGGATCGACGTCCGGGACCCGGTCAACCCGGCCCTGCGCCTGCCGGCCGCCTTCGACAGCGAGGAGCAGGTGCGCGAGCGGGTGGACGAGCTCATCGAGCTGTTCGGCATCGGCGGGTTCCGCTCCCGCTTCGTCCGCGAGCTCTCCACGGGCAGTCGTCGGGTGGTCGACCTGGCCTGCGTGGCCGCCCACCGTCCGACCGTCGTGCTGCTCGACGAGCCCTCCAGCGGCATCGCCCAGCGGGAGACCGAGGCCCTCGGGCCGTTGCTCGAGCGGTTGCGCGACGGCCTCGGGGCCGCGTTGTTGGTGGTCGAGCACGACGTCCCGTTGGTCACCGGTGTGGCCGACCGGATCGTCGCCATGGATCAGGGGGCCGTCATCGCCGACGGCCTCCCGGACGAGGTATTGAGCGACGGCGCCGTCGTCGCGTCGTACCTTGGCAGTGACCGGCACGCGATCGCGCGTTCCGGCGTTTCACCGGGGGGAGAGACCTAGGCATGCAGCCGAGCAGTGACCGTCCGTCCAGCGGGGGATCCTCCCGCTCCCTGCGCCGCTACGGCCCGATCATCGCCATCGTGGTGATCGTCGTCGTGGTCGGCGCCGTCGTCCTCATGTCCGGGGGCGGTGACGACGACGAGGCCGACCGACGACACCGCCGCCACCGAAGCCCGGCGAGGGCGCCCTGTCGTTCTCCGCCGCCGAGGAACAGGGCATCGAGGTCGACTGGCCCGACACCTGCGACACCGAGCGCGGCACCGTGGCCATTCCCAACTTCTTCGCGCCCGAGTGCTACGCCCCCTTCGAGGGGGACAACGGTGGGGCGACCGACGTCGGGGTCACGGCCGACACGATCACCATCGCCTACTACCAGTCGCCCCCGAACCCGATCTCGGACTTCCTGCTGGGTGGCTTCGGCATCGACGACGACAACGAGGACGCGCTGGACACCATCGAGGCCTACACCGACCTCTTCAACACCTACTACGAGACGTACGGTCGCACGGTCGAGGTCGTCCAGGTCGAGGGCTCGGGCCCGCCCAACGACGACGTCGCGGCCCGGGCCGATGCCGTGCGCATCGACGAGGAGATCGGCGCCTTCATGGTCTGGGGTGGGCCGATCCTGACCGACGCCTTCGCCGACGAGCTGGCCGCCCGCCAGATCCCCTGCATCGGCTGCCAGATCGGCGAGCCCGACGTGTTCTCCCAGGAGCGGGCGCCGTACATCATCACCGTCGGCCAGTCGACCAACCAGGCCCGCGAGCACGTGGTCGAGTGGCTCTCGAAGCAGGTGGCCGGCCGCCCGGCCGAGTTCGCCGACGGCGCCATCGAAGGCGACGACCGGGTGTTCGGCACCCTCTTCCTGGAGAGCGACGAGGACGGAGCGGAGCAGAACGGCATCACCCTCGACCGGCTGGCCGAGGAGGGCGTCGACGTGGCCGAGAGCGTCGCCTACCAGCTCGACCCGGCTCGGCTCCAGGAGCAGGCCGCCAGCGCCATCGCCCGGTTCAAGGAGGCGGGGGTCACGAGCATCATCTTCTCGGGCGATCCCATCGCCCCGGGCACCTTCACCGTCGAGGCGACCAACCAGGACTACTTCCCGGAGTGGATCATCACCGGCTCGGCCCTGGTGGACACCACCGTCGCCGCCCGCGGCTTCGACCAGGAGCAGTGGGCGAATGCCTTCGGCATCAGCCCGCTGGCCGCCCGAGTCGACCCCACGGCCCAGGGCTCCTACTTCCTGCACCAGTGGTGGACCGGTGAGCCCCCGGCCGCCGACGGCTCGTCCGGGGTGATCCTGCCGCTCCCCCAGGTGTTCTTCGCCGCCCTCCAGGGCGTGGGTCCGGAACTGACCCGGGAGAACTGGGCCGCCGCGCTGTTCGAGGCGCCGGCCACCCCGGACGCCATCAGCCAGGCGTCGCTCAACTGGGGCGACGACACCGAGTGGGAGGGCACCGACTACCACGGCCTCGACAACTGGACCGCAGATCTGGTGGGACCCCGACGCCACCGGCCCCGACGAGATCCGCCAGGAGGGCCAGGGCATGTACACCTACGTGGACGGCGGGGTGCGCTACCGGATCGGCGAGTGGCCCGAGGAGGACACCCGGGCCTTCGATCCGGAGGGCGCCGTGGCCTTCTACGAGACGCCGCCGGAGGGGGAGGAGCCGCCTGAATACCCGTCGCCCGCCGGCTGAGCGGTAGGCCGGGGAGTCGGTCCTAGTCGTCCTGCTCGCGCAGGAAGCGCTCGAACTCCTCGGCCAGCTCGTCACCGGAGCGGAACTCGATCTCGCCGTCGCCGTCCTCGTCGGTCTGCTGGTCGACGTGGCGCTCGAGCTCCCGGACCAGTTCCTGGTGCTCGGCGCTGTCGGCCACGAGGTCGTTGAGTCGGCTCATGGTCGCCTCGGCGTCACGGTCGAGGCCGGCGACGTCGAAGTCGAGCTCGGCCGACCTCGTGGAGGCCCTCGACGAGGCGGGCGGCGGCAGCCGGGTAGGGCATCGCCGCGGCGTAGTGGGGGACCTGGGCCCAGAGGCCGAGGGAGGGCAGCCCCTGCTCGGCCGCTTGGCGCTCGATGGCGGCCTGCACGCCTGCGGGCACGTCGAGGGTGCCCCTGATGAAGCCGGTGCGGCGGGCCATCTCCGGTGACGACGCGGTGCAGGAGAGCTGCACCGGCCGGGTGTGGGGGACCGGGGCGGGGTAGGCGCCGAGGCCCAGCACCAGGCGCACCTCGAGGGACTCGGCCAGGTCGACCACACCCCGGGCGAAGGAGGGCCAGTTGTGGTCCGGCTCCGGCCCGACGAGGAGGAGCACGTCCCGCTCCCCCTTGTCCCACGCGCCGAGGAGCTCGATGGTGGGCCAGGTCAGGCCGGTGTTGACCCCGTCGACGAGGTGCATGATCGGGCGCCGGGCCCGGTGGTCCAGCAGGGTGTCGCTGTCGAAGGTGGCCACGGTGGTCTTGTGGGGGACCGAGGTCAGGATCCGCTCCGCGGCGGTGGCGGCGGCCCCGCCGGCGTCGATCCAGCCCTCGAGGGCGACGACCAGTACGGGTTCGCTGCCCCCGGGGTCCTCGTGGAACTCGAACAGGGAGCTGCTCACCTCAAGGGTCCATGTCCAGGGTCGTGGCTGCCGCCGCGGCCAGGTTGGCGACGTGGTGGGTGAACATCTCGACCAGGCCGCTGACGTCGGCCCCGCCCATCACCCCCGCCTGGTAGCGCTTGAGTACGCCCTCGCAGATGCAGGCCAGCTTCCAGAAGCCGAAGGCCACGTAGTAGTCGATCTCGCTCAGGTCCCGGCCGGAGACCTCGCCGTACCGGGCCAGGAGGTCGGCCCGGGTGCCGAAGCCCTCGGCCGTCGTCGGCGCGTCGGGGGCGGCCACGAGTGTGTCGCCGGGCTCGGTCCAGTACATGCAGAGCTGGCCCACGTCGGCCAGGGGGTCCCCCAGCGTGCACAGCTCCCAGTCGAGGACGGCCCGGATGCGGCCGTCGTCGTCGAGGATGCAGTTGTCCAGGCGGTAGTCGCCGTGGACGATGGTCGCCGGGCCCTGCACGGGGACCGACGCCGCCAGCCGGTCGTGGACGGCGTCGATGACCGGGAGCTCCCGGGTCTTGGTCTTCTCCCACTGTCCCTGCCAGCGCTTGAGCTGACGCTCGATGTAGCCGTCCCGTCGCCCGAGCTCGCCCAGGCCGACGGCGTCCACGTCGACGGCGTGGATCGCGGCCAGCACGTCCACCATCGAGTCGGTGGCCCGTGCCCGGGCCTCGATCGGCAAGGTCAGCGCGGCCTCGCGGTTGCGCAGGATGGGCCCGTCCACGAAGGCCATCACGTAGAAGGGGGCGCCGTTGACCGCGTCGTCGGGGCTGAGGCCGATGACCGGCGGCACGGGAACGGCGGTGGCCGCCAGGGCGGCGATGATGCGGTGCTCCCGGCCCATGTCGTGGGCCGTGGCCAGCACGTGGCCGAGCGGAGGCCGACGCAGGACCCAACGGGCGCCGGTGTCGTCGGTCACCGAGTAGGTCAGGTTCGAGCGACCGCCGGCGATGAGGTCGAAGCCCAGCGGCGGGCGGGCCTCGGGGACGTGCTCGGCGAACCAGGCCGTGACCTCCTCCGCGTGGATTCCCTCGACCGGTGCGGTGGTGCTGGTGTCGTCGATGTCCGCCATCGGGATGCAACCTACTGCTACACCGGAATGCCCCGACCCGCGATCCCGTTGGAGCCACTGATGACCGATGTCACTGATGCCACCTTCCAGACCGCCGTCCTCGACCGCTCGAACGACGTCGCCGTCGTGGTCGACCTCTGGGCGCCGTGGTGCGGGCCGTGCACCCAGCTCGGGCCCATCCTCGAGAAGGTGATCGGCGCCACCGGGGGCAAGGTCGAGCTGGTCAAGGTCAACGTCGACGAGAACCCCCAGATCAGCCAGGCCTTCCAGGTCCAGTCCATCCCGGCGGTGTACGCCCTGCAAGGACGGCGCGGTGGTGGGCAACTTCATCGGCGCCCAGGGCGAGGCCGCGGTGCAGGAGTTCGTGGACGGGCTCCTGCCCAGCGAGACCGAGGCTGTCCTGGAGGCCCTGCTGGCCGCGGGCGACCAGGCCTCCCTCGAGCAGGCGCTGACCCTGGTGCCCGACGACGAGCGGGTCGTGGTGGCCCTGGCCGACCTGTGGGTGACCGACGGCCGCGCCGAGGAGGCCCTCGAGCTGCTGACCCGGCTCCCTGAGTCCGCCGAGACCCGTCGGGTGGCCGCGCGGGCCCGCACCGGCGAGGCTGTGGTGGAGGGCGACGAGGTGAGCGGCCGGCTCGACGGGCTGCTCGACCGGGTGAAGGACGACGACGAGGCCCGCCAGGAGTACGTGGACCTGCTCGAGCTCCTCGGGCCCGACGACCCCCGCACCGCCCAATACCGCAAGGCCCTCGCCCAGCGCCTGTTCTGATCCTTCGTCCAGTCGAACCCGGCGCAGCTGACCGCGTGAGGCGCGGCTCACTGCGCTGAAGTCATCAAAGGGATCCATCGAGGGTGATTGAAATGTTCTGAAATAGACTAGGATGCTTCTGGCGCTTCCCCCGCGTGTTGTCCTGCCGTGGAGGAGCGCCATGCCTGTGGAGCCCACCGATTCCCTCGCCGATCCCACCGATCCTCTCGGGCTGACCCGCCCGTGCCACTCCGCCCACCGACCGGCTCGTCGGCCTGCTCGCCGATCTCGGCCTGAGCCCCCGGGCGGCGCTCGCCACCTTCCTCCTCTGCCTCGTTGCCGCCCTCGGGTGGTGGTGGCTGCGGTCGCCGGCACCGCCGCCGGCCGAGGCCGGGGTTCCCCTCGCACCGGCGGCCACGGCCACCTCGATGGCTGGGCCGGCGACGGCGATCGACGTCAGTCGGAGGCACCGTCTTCGCCCATGCCGCCGGCGCCGTTCGCCAGCCGGGGCTGTACGAGCTGGCGGCGGGGGACCGTGTAGCCGACCTGCTGGCCGCCGCCGGTGGCCCGCTCCCGGCCGCCGACCTCGACCGCATCAACCTCGCCGCCCCGGTGGCCGACGGCACCCAGGTCGTAGTGCCCCGCCGGGGGGATCCCGCACCCGTCGTCCCGACCCCGACCGGTGATCCGACAGATCCCGCCGCACCCTCCGCGCCGGTGAACATCAACCTGGCCGGGCCCGAGGAGCTGGAGACCCTGCCCGGGGTCGGACCGTCGACCGCGGCGGCGATCATCGAGTACCGGGAGGCCAGCGGGCCGTTCACCACCGTCGAGCAGCTCATCGACGTGAGCGGGATCGGCGAGGCCAAGCTGGCCGCCCTGGTCGACCTCGTGACGGTCTGACGGTGGACTCAGCAGGAAGGTGAGCACCAGCCCCATCACCAGCAGGCCGCCGACCACGCCGAGGACGACGCCGGCGGCATAGAAGCCGACCTCGCGCCAGAACGTCCACCAGGTGGCGTCGACGTCCTCGGTGGCGCGGCGACCGGCCCAGACCCCGAACAGGACCCAGCCGGCGAGGCTGCTGGCCAGGGCGATGGCGACGTTGAGCGGCGACACGAACCACGGCAGGCCCACGGCCAACGCGGTCGGGACGGCGAAGAGCACGAGGCCCCAGGCCCCGATGTACGCCTCGCCACAGCCAGTGCCCTCACAGGGCCAGAGGCGGAGGACCGCGGCGGCCAGGAGCCCGAGGCCGATGGGGATGGCCAGCACGGCGATCGGGGCGAACGCCCGGATCCGCCCCGGTCGGGCCACGGCTCCCTTCGGGGGCCCCGTGCGCAGGCCCACCCGGCCTGGTCCTGTCCGCGCCACCCGCTCACCGTACCGATGGGGCGACCGGCCACTGCTCACCCGTGAGCGACCGGGCGGCGGTCGTGCTCGCCCTCCTCGTGGCCCTCGGGGCGTGGTGGTCGGCTCCGGTCCCGCTGGTCGTCGGTGGGGGGCTGGTGGCTGTCGCCCTGCTCCGTCGCTGGCCGGCCCTGCTCTGCCTCGGCGGCCTGCTCCTGGCCGCCGGCCTCGGCCACCGGGCCTGGTCGGGCCTGGAGCCGCCCGCCCCCGAGCAGGTCAGCGACGAGACGGTCACGCTGGCGTCGGACCCGGAGGCCGAGCTCGGCGTGCTCACCGCCGTCGTTGTCCTCGACGGTCGTCGGCTCGAGGCCGAGGTGCCTGAGGACGTGTCGTCGCCGGAGGCGGTCTCGGCGCTGGCGGGGGAGCGGCTCACGGTGTCGGGTCGGGTGGTGCCCGCCACGGGCCGCCCCGACCTCGCCGTCCGCCACGTGTCCGCCCGGCTCCTGGTGGACGAGGTCGGCCCGGTCCGGTCCGGCGACCCCGTGAGTCGGCTGGCCAACGGCATCCGCCGGTCGGTGGTCCGGCGGCGCGGCGACCCTGGGAGCAGAGCCCACGGCCCTGCTGACCGGGATCCTGTTCGGGGACGACCGGGCCCAGTCGGCCCCCATCACCGACGACTTCCGGGCCTCAGGGCTGAGCCACCTCCTCGCCGTGTCGGGCCAGAACGTGGCCTTCGTGCTCGTCGTGGCCGGGTTCGGTCTGCGTCGCCTCGGCCTCGCCACCCGCTTCGCCGCCGTCCTCGGTGTGCTCGCCTTCTTCGCCCTGCTCACCCGGTTCGAGCCTTCGGTGCTGCGGGCCACGGCGATGGCGGGGGTCGCCGCCGGGGCGGCGTTCGGTGGTCGGGAGGTGTCCCGGCCGAGGATCCTGGCGCTGGCGGTCAGCGGCCTGCTGCTGGTCGACCCCGTCCTCGTCCACTCGGTCGGGTTCGTCCTGTCGGTGGCGGCCACCACTGGGATCGTCGCCCTGGGCGGGCGCCTCGGGCGCCGCCTACCCGGGCCCGAGTCCGTGACCGAGGCGGTGGCGGTCACCCTGGCGGCACAGATCGCTGTGGCCCCGGTCCTGGTCACGGTCTTCGGCGGTCTCCCGCTGGTCTCGCTGCCGGCGAACCTCCTGGCCGGCCCGGCGGCGGGCCTGGTGATGGTCTGGGGCCTGGTCGCCGGTCCGGTGGCGGGCCTGCTGCCGGGGTTGGCGCCGGTGCTGCACCTGCCGACCCGAGTGGCGCTGGCCTGGCTCCTGCTGGTCGCGCGGACCGCGGCGGCCGTCCCACTGGGGGAATTGCGGGCCGGCCACCTGGTGGTGCTCGTCGGGCTGGCGCTGATGGCCTGGCGATGGCGTCGCTGCCGGCGGCTCCTGACGGTGCCCGCCGCCCTGGTGCTGCTGGCCCCCGCGCTGGGCCTGGCCCGACAGGTGCCCCTGACCGGGCGTCCGGTCGTGGTGGGCGCTGAGGTGTGGCGGGACGGGGCCTCGGTCGTGGTCCGCGTCGACGGCCGGGCCCGCGACGAGCGGGTGCTGGAGGGCCTGCGGCGCCTCGGGATCCGCCGGGTCGGCCTGGTCGTCCTGAGCTCGGGTGCCACCTCGGCCCGCTCGGTCGCCGACGCCATCGCCGCCCGGGGCGGCACCGTGGTCATCGGGCCCACGCCGACGGGCTCGTCGCCGTCCCCTCGGCGTCACGGGCCGTTCTCCGTCGAGGCCCTCGAGGCCACGACCGACCGGGTCGAGTGGCTGGTCCGGGTCGACCGCGGGCCGGGTGGCTCGGTACGGTCGGTCGGTGCTCGTGGCGCTCGGTCCCCACCGCTACGACATCACCCACCGGGCGCTGGTGATGGGGATCCTCAACCGGACGCCCGACTCGTTCTTCGACCGGGGCGCCACGTGGGCCTTCGACGCCTTCCTCGCCGCCGCTGAGCGGCTGGTGACCGAGGGGGCCGACTTCCTCGACGTGGGCGGGGTCAAGGCGGGGCCGGGCCCCGAGGTGACCGAGGTCGAGGAGTTGGAGCGGGTGGTGCCCGCCGTGGAGGCCCTGGTCGCCCGCTTCGACCTCCCGGTGAGCGTCGACACCTTTCGGGGTTCGGTGGCCGCCGCCGGGTACGCCGCCGGGGCGGTCATCGGCAACGACATATCCGGTTTCGCCGACCCCGGCTACCTCCCTGCGGCTGCCGCTGCCGGGGCGTCGGTGGTGACCACCCACGTGCGCCTGGCGCCGCGGGTGCCTGATCCCGAGCCCCACTACGAGGACGTATCCGCCGAGGTCTGTGCCTTCCTGGCCGATCGGGCGGCGAAGGCCGTCACCGCCGGGATCCCACCGGAGCGGGTGATGGTCGACGCCGGCCTCGACCTGGGCAAGACGCCGGAGCAGTCGGCCTGCCTCCTGAAGCACTCCGACGACCTGGTCGCGCTCGGGTTCCCGGTCTTCCTGTCCGCCTCCAACAAGCGGTTCCTCGGCGAGCTGGTGGGTACCGAGGTCCACGACCGCCGGGAGGCCTCCCTGGCCGCTCATGCCCTGGGCATCACCCTGGGCTGTCGGATCCTGCGGGCCCACGACGTCCGGGGATCTCGGCGCGTGGCCGACGTGATGGCTGCCATCCTGTCGAGGACATGACCCCCGCCCGCATCCGCCTGGTCAAGGGCAGCGACGACACCATCCGGGGTGACGCCGTTCGGGACCTGACCAACGAACTCCTCGGCGACCTCGACGCCGGCTTCGCCCTGGACCGGGTCGAGGGCGACGAGTACGAGATCGCCACCGCCGTCGACGCGGCCCAGACCGCGCCCTTTCTGACCGACCGGAGGGTGGTGGTCGTACGCAACCTCGGCCGGTTCTCGGTCGACGAGCTCGCCCCGCTGATCCAGTACCTGGCCGACCCGCTGCCGAGCACCGAGCTGATCCTGGTGTGGGAGCGGGGCGCCGAGAAGGGCGTCAAGCTCAACCCGGTGCCCAAGCGGCTCACCGAGGCCGTGACCGGCGCCGGCGGCGAGGTGGTCGACACCAGTGTCGGCACGGGCAAGGCCCGCCAGGCCTGGATGGACGACCAGTGGGCCGCCAGCACGGTTCGCTTCGACCGTGGCGCCAAGGACCTCGTCGCCACCCACCTCGGCGACGACGTGGACCGCCTCGCCGCGCTCATCGCCACGCTCGAATCGGCCTTCGGTCCCGGCACCAAGGTCGAGGCCGACGACGTGGCGCCGTTCCTCGGCGAGGCGGGCCAGCTCCCGCCGTGGGCGCTCACCGACGCCATCGACAAGGGCGACATCGGTCTGGCCATCGAGCGGGTCCACCGCATGGTCGGCTCCGGCGGGATGCACTCCCTCCAGGTCCTGGCCATCCTCACCACGCACTTTCGCCGCATCCTCGCCCTCGAGAGCGCCGACGTCCGCAACGAGGCCGACGCCGCCGCCCGCCTCGGCATGAAGGGCTCGACCTTCCCCGCCAAGAAGGCGCTCCAGCGGGCCAACCGCCTCGGCTACGAGGGCAGCGCCCAAGCCGTCGGCCTCCTCGCCGAAGCCGACGTCGACCTCCGTGGCAAGACCGCCTGGCCCGACGACCTCGTCCTCGACGTCCTCGTCGCCCGCCTCGCCCGGCTCAGCCGCTAGACGGAGCCGGTTACGGGGCACTTCGTCGGGCTGGCGGCACTCGGCGGCAGACCGGTCCTTGGGCGAGACCGATGGCAAGGACTGGGGCGACGCCAAAGCCAGGGCACTACAGGAGGAAAGGACCCGCCGCCCGCAGACGGCGGGCGGGACTCAGGCCTTGGCGGCGGTGGCGCGCTTCTGGAGGCGGGACTTGCGGCGGGAGGCCTCGTTCCTGTGGATGACGCCCTTGGCGGCTGCCTTGTCGATGGTCTTCATCGCCTGCTGCACCGCCTCGTCGGCGTTCTCACCGCCGGCTTCGGCCGCCTTCACCCGGGTGCGCAGCTCGGAGCGCACCGTCTTGTTGCGGACGCGCCGCTTCTCGTTCTGGCGGTTGCGCTTGATCTGACTCTTGATGTTGGCCATGACGGCTGCGGAGGATACCGGGACCAGCAGCCGCGGCCCTACCCTCAGCCCGTTCCGATGATCGACATCTCCCACATCCGCAACCTCTGCCTTCTGGCCCACATCGACCACGGCAAGTCCACGCTGGCCGACCGGATGCTGGAGATCTGCGGCGCGGTCGAGCAGCGGGACATGCGGGCCCAGTACCTCGACACCATGGACCTCGAGCGGGAGCGGGGCATCACCATCAAGCTCCAGAGCGTCCGCCTCGAGTACGGCGAACACGTCCTGCACCTCATCGACACGCCCGGTCACGTCGACTTCGGCTACGAGGTCTCCCGCTCCCTGGCCGCCTGCGAGGGCGTGGTCCTGCTGGTCGACGCGGCCCAGGGCATCGAGGCCCAGACCCTCGCCAACTGCTATCTGGCCCTCGAGCACGATCTCGAGATCGTCGCCTGCCTCAACAAGATCGACCTCCCGGCGGCTGAGCCGGAGCTGCGGGCCGAGGAGATCGAGCACGTGCTGGGCATCCCCGCCGAGGAGATCCTGCCCATTTCGGCCAAGACCGGTGAGGGCGTCACCGACCTGCTCGACGCCATCGTCGAGCGCATCCCCGCCCCGACCGGCACCGAGGACGGACCGCTGCAGGGCCTCATCTTTGATTCCCACTACGACCAGTTCCGCGGCGTCATCAGCTCGATCCGGGTCATGAACGGCCGCCTGAACACGGGCGACAAGCTCAAGTTCATGCACGCCGGCGTCACCCACGACGCCGATGAGCTGGGCGTGCGCAAACCGGTGCCCACACCGGTCGCGAGCCTCGGCCCGGGCGAGGTCGGCTACCTCATCGCCGGCATCAAGGACGTGGCCGAGGCCCGTTCCGGTGAGACCGTGACCAGCGTCCGCGACGGAGCCGGGGCTCCGCTGGCGGGCTACCAGGAGCCCAAGGCGATGGTCTTCTGCGGCCTGTACCCCGTGGACGGCGACGACTTCGCCGACTTCCGCGAGGCCCTCGACAAGCTGATCATCGACGACGGCAGCTTCAGCTTCGAGCCCGAGACCTCAGGTGCGCTGGGCTTCGGCTTCCGGTGCGGCTTCCTCGGCCTCCTCCACATGGAAATCGTACGGGAGCGTCTGGAGCGGGAGTTCGATCTGGCCCTCATAGCCACCGCCCCCTCGGTGGAGTACCGGGTGGAGACCACCGGCGGGACCGTCATCGAGATCGACAACCCATCGGAACTGCCGCCCGCGGGGGAGATCGAGGCCATCCAGGAACCCTGGCTCACCGCCTCGATCATCACCCCCGCCGGCTACACCGGCACCCTCATCGAGCTGTGCGAGAGCCGTCGGGGCAGTCAGCAGCGCATCGACTACCTGTCCCCGGAGCGGGTGGAGATCGTCTACCGCCTCCCGCTGGCCGAGGTCGTCACCGACTTCTTCGACCAGCTCAAGAGCCGGAGCCAGGGCTACGCCAGCCTCGACTACGAGAGCGACGGGTACGAGGCGTCCAACCTCGTGAAGGTCGACGTCCTGCTCAACGGTGTCCCGGTCGACGCCTTCAGCACGATCGTGCATCGGGACAACTCCTATGAGTACGGCAAGAAGATCGTGGCCAAGCTGCGGGAGCTGATCCCGCGCCAGATGTTCGACGTGCCCATTCAGGCCGCCATCGGCGGGCGGATCATCGCCCGGGAGACGGTCAAGGCCAAGCGCAAGGACGTGCTGGCCAAGTGCTACGGCGGGGACATCACCCGCAAGCGCAAGCTGCTCGAGCAGCAGAAGAAGGGCAAGAAGCGGATGAAGAACATCGGTCGCGTCGAAGTTCCCCAAGAGGCCTTCGTCTCCGCGCTACGTATCGATTGACGCGTTACATCTGACCGGCTTGGCGCAGCGTCACCCCCGGCTGTCAGAACCTCGTCAGATTCGCTACGCGCGTGTGTAGGGGTCTCGCGCTCGGACGTTCACGAACGTGACACTCGTCTGTTTTCCCTCCTTCGTAGGTTGCCCCGTCGCTTGCATGGAGAAGGACGACCGCACACCCCACCCATGGACTTCGCTCAGTTCCTCACCGACATCCTGATCGTGCTCGTCGCGGCCAAAGCGGCGGCGGAGATCTCCGAGCGCATCGGCATCCCGGCCGTGGTCGGCGAGATCGTGGCCGGCATCATCGTCGGCCCGTCCGTGCTGGGCCTCGTCAGCCACGGCGACGAGGTGCTGGTGACCCTCGGCGAGGTGGGGGTCATCCTCCTCCTGCTCGAGGTCGGCATGGAGATGGACCTGGCCGAGCTGGGCAAGGTCGGTCGGGCCTCCGTTCAGGTGGCCATCATCGGTGTGGTCACCCCGATGTTGCTGGGTTTCCTCGCCATGGGTGCGGTCACCGACGACTTCAACACGAAGCTCTTCGTGGCCGCGGCGCTGACGGCGACGAGCGTCGGTATCACGGCGAGGGTGTTCGGGGACCTGCGAGCCCTCGCCACCACCGAGGCCCGACTGGTGCTCGGCGCCGCGGTGGCCGACGACGTCATGGGCCTCGTCGTGTTGACGGTGGTTGTCCGTCTCGTGACCGAGGGCTCGGTCTCGTTCCTGTCGGTGATGGGGATCATCGGCGTCGCCGTGGCCTTCCTGGTCTTCGGCGGGCTGGCCGGCCTGAAGCTGGCGGGGCCGCTGTTCGACTTCGTCGAGCGCTTCTCCCGCACGACCGGGACGCTCGTCGCCATTGCCTTCGCCTTCGCCTTGGGCTTCGCCCGCCTCGCGGAGGCGGCCCAGTTGGCTCCGATCGTCGGCGCCTTCGTGGCCGGTATCGCCCTCAGCCGGGTCAAGGCAGCCCCCCGCATCAGCCGCGAGCTGGCCCCCGTGGGGCACCTGTTCATTCCCGTGTTCTTCCTGCAGATCGGCATCGACGCCGACGTGGGCGCCTTCTTCTCGGTGCCGGTGCTGAAGGACGCGACGATCCTCCTGGTGGTCGCAGTCATCGGCAAGCTGGTCGCGGCCTTCGGGGCGTTCGGCAGTCGCAGCGACAAATGGCTGATCGGCCTCGGCATGCTCCCCCGCGGCGAGGTCGGTCTCATCTTCGCCACCATCGGCCTCCAGGCCGGGGTGCTGGGCGACGAGCTCTATGCCGCGCTGCTACTGGTCGTGCTCATCACCACCCTGATCACGCCCCCGCTGCTCAAGATGCGGTACGGGCGCGTGAGTGCGATGTCGGTGCCCGTCGGCCCGTCCGTCGACACCCCGGCCCCCGAGGGCGGTTGGCTACGGGTGGGCCGCGACGAGGTCGGGCTGGCGGCCGATCCGCCGATCAGCCGAGGACTGGTCCTCGGGCTGCGGTCCGCCGTCCTGGCCGCGCGGCTCCGGCCGACCCAGACGCTCCTGTCGTGGTTGAGCGCCGTTTCCGCCGGCGACATGGTCTGGGACGACGAGGCCCGGGAAACCCTGCTCGACGTGGTCGAACGGGGCAACGCCCGCTCCTGGCGCTTCCTGCTCACCACGGGGATCCTCGGCGGGGCGCTCCCCGAGATCGAGCGGGCCATGCGGGACCGGGAGGCCGATCAGGTCTTCGTCGACGCCAGTGCCGCCTTCCGCCTGCGGTCGATCGAGCGGCTGCGCACGCTGGATGGCGACGACCCGCTGGCTCTCGAGGCGGGACGACTCGACGATGTCGACGCCATGCTCATCGCCCTCCTGGCGGTGGAGGCCACCGATGGGGCCTCCGACCGGGCGGAGGTCGCCGAGGCCACGGCGGGGCGCATCGGGTTTGACGCCTCCAGGGTCCGTCGCGTCCGGGCCCTGGCCGAGGACGGTGACGTGTTGCTGTGGTCGGCCGCCCATCGTCCGTCCGCGCTGACCGAGTCCGCCGTGCTGCCCCTTGCCACTCACGTCGAGACCCCCGAGCGGGCGCGGGCCACCTACATCATCACCGCCCTGCGGCAGGCCGACCAGCAGCGCTGGGAGCTCGACCGGCTCCGTCACCTCCACGAGCTGCGTGCAGTCGGTGCTGGCCGACACGGGCCTCACCGGGACCGACGCCCGCAGTCTGGTCACCCGGCGCCGGCGCGATGCGGTGGCCACGGTCGACGCCGACGCCGACCTCATGGCCCGGATCGAAACGGCGCCCCGATCCTTCGTCCTCCGGGTCACACCGGACGAGTTGGCCGCCTGCGCCCGCCTGGTCGCCACGCGGCCACGGCCCGACGAGGCCCGGGCGGCGGTGCTCGATGCCGGGAGGGACTCCTGGACGGTCCTCGTCGGCGCCCGGGACCGCCAGGGCCTGCTGGCCATGGTCTCCGGCGTGCTGGCCGCCGAGGCCTACGACGTCCGCCGGGCCGTGGTGGCCACGTGGCTGGACGGCGCGGCGGTCGAGGCGTTCGAGGTGCGGGGCGCGGCCGCACCGGTGGCCGAGACCCTGGCCGAGGCCGTGCGTTCGTCGTTCGAGGCCCCGCTGGAGGCGGTCCCGTTGCCGTCGGCCCGCGTCCACTTCGACGACGGCAGCTCGCCGTGGCACACCATCTGTGAGATCGAGGCCCCGGACCATCCGGGCCTGCTCCACCAGCTGGCCACCGCCTTCACCGCGGCGCAGGTCGACGTCGTGGCGGCCTCCATCGCGGAGGACGGCGACGACGCGGTCGACACCTTCGAGCTCGTCCAACGCGGCGGCGACAAGCTGGATGACGTCGACCGCGACACCGTCCGGAAGCACATCCAGACGGGGGCCAGCCTGGCCCGACGCCGGTTCCGCGGCGGCCTCGTCGCCCGCTGATCCGTCCGACGGCGATGACAGAGACGCGTCAGGAATCCCTCACCGGATGGACACGCAGGCCACACTCGGCTGACACCCGATCTTCGTAGGTTGCCGACGTGGAATCGCGCCGGGCCGAGGTCATCGTGCCGTTGCACTGGCCCGAGGAGGCCGCCCGGCGGGAGCAGCTCGCCATGGCGGGGGTGCCCCGCCTGCTCCTGGTCAGCACCGGCGCCACACCCCCCACGGCGTGGGGGGTCGACGAGGACTGGATCTCGGTCGACGCGCCGGACGCCGAGCGCTTGGACCGGGAGACGACGTTGCGCTGCCGGCTGGAACTGCGGCGGGCCCCCACCACCCCGACCGTGGGCGTGACCCTCGACGAGGACGGCCTGGTCCGACGGGCCGGTCGCTGGGTGGCGCTGTCGGACCTCGAGGCCCGGCTCGTCGGCCGGCTCTTGGCGGCGGCGGGCCGCTGCGTGTCCCGAGCCCAACTCCTGGACGCGGGTTGGCCGGACCAGGAGCGGGAGGACCGGGCGGTCGACGGGGCCGTGGGCCGGGCCCGCACCAAGCTGCGGGACCTGGGGGTCGAGATCCACGGCATCACCGGGGTGGGCTACCTGCTCGAGGTGGGCGGCGCCCCGGTGCCCTGAACGACGCTCGGTATCATCGGGTGACCATGGCCCCGGAGCGAGCGCTGTCCCCGAGTCACCCCGCCTCGGGGTTGGACGACCGCAAGGCGGCGGTCCTGCGGGCCGTCGTCGAGGAGTACGTCCACACCGCACAGCCGGTGGGGTCGGGCCACGTGGTCGCCTCGAGCGGCCTCGCGGTGTCGGCGGCCACCATCCGCAACGAGATGGGAGCGCTGGAGCGGGAGGGCTACCTCCACCAGCCCCACACCAGCGCCGGTCGGGTGCCCACCGAGAAGGGGTACCGCTTCTACGTGGATCACCTGGTACCGCCGGACCTGCAGACCGCGGACGCCGAGCGGGTCCGCACCTTCTTCGACCGGGCCCACGGCGAGATCGAGCGGATGCTGGGCCAGACCAGCGGCCTGCTGGCCAACCTGACCGACTGCGCCGCGGTGGTCCTCGGCCCTCCCTACGACGCCAGCCAGGTGCGCTCCACCCAGCTCGTGGCCTTGACCGAGCGGGTCGTGCTCGTGGTCGTCGTGCTGGCCAACGGCGTGGTCGAGAAGCACACCATCGAGCTGGCCGAGGCCGTGGGCGAGACCGAGGTGGCCCGGGCCCAGGCCCAGTTGTCCGCCCACACCGAGGGCCGACCCACCTCGGGTCTCGGCCCGGCCCCGCTCTCCGGCCTGCCGGCCGTCGACGGCTTGGTGGCCACGGCCCTCGAGCTGATGGGCGGCGACACCCAGGTGCACGACGCCGAGCACGTCTTCGTCGACGGCGCGTCCCGGGTGGCCTCCTCCTTCGACGCCGTGGAGACGGTACGGGAGATCCTCGGCATCCTCGAACAGCAGCTGGTCGTGGTCAGCCTGCTGCGGGACGTCATGTCCCGCGGCCTGACCGTCGCCATCGGCACCGAGACGGGGATGGCACCGCTCGAGGAGTGCGCCCTCGTCGTCTCGCCGTACGAGATCGGCGGCGTGCCGGCGGGCACGATCGGTGTCCTCGGGCCGACCCGGATGGACTACCCCCAGGCCCTGGCCGCGGTGGCCCTCGTCAGCCAGCGCCTCAGCGCCCGGCTGACCGAGGGCTGAGCGGTGGCGGACTTCTACGGACTGCTCGGGGTCGGTCGCGACGCGACCCCCGAAGAGATCAAGAAGGCCTACCGGCGGGCCGCCCGGGAGCATCATCCGGACGCCAACCGCGGCGACCCTGAGGCCGAGGCACGGTTCAAGGAGGTCTCGGTGGCCTATGAGGTCCTGTCGGACCCCGAGAAGCGCCAGCAGTACGACATGTACGGCGATGCCGCCGTCGGCGGCGCCGGCGGCGGTGATCCCTTCGGCGGGGCCGGATTCGGCGACATCTTCGACGCCTTCTTCGGCGGCGGGGGCAGCCCCTTCGGCGGGGGCGGCGCAGGTGGCGGCCAACGGGGCCCGGCGGGCCCGCCCCGGGGTGCGGACCTCGAACAGGCCGTCGACATCGAGTTCACCGAGGCCGTGTTCGGGGTCCAGAAGGACGTCACGGTGCGCACGGCCGTGGTCTGTGAGATCTGTGAGGCCACCGGGGCCGCGCCGGGCACCTCCCCCCAGAGCTGTCCCGAGTGCGCCGGCACCGGTCAGGTCCGCCGGGTCCGTCAGTCGATCCTCGGTCAGATGGTCACCGCCGCCCCGTGCGGCCGTTGTGCCGGCATCGGCCAGATCATCCCCGAGCCCTGCGGCGGCTGTGACGGTGAAGGTCGCAAGGTCGACGACCGCACCTACACCGTCGACGTGCCCGCGGGCGTGGACACCGGCTCCACGCTTCGTCTGACCGGCCGGGGCGCCGTCGGCCCCCGGGGCGGTCCCGCCGGTGACCTCTACGTGCACCTGCGGGTCAAGGCCGACGACCGCTTCACCCGCGACGGCGACGACCTGTCCGCCATCGTCCCGCTCACTCCGGCCCAGGCCGTACTGGGCACCGACATCGCCTTCGAGACCCTCGACGGCATCGAGGACCTGCGCATCCCGGCGGGCACCCAGAGCGGGGATGTGGTCCGCCTGAAGGGCCGGGGTGTGCCCCACGTCCGGGGCCGCGGCCGGGGGGACCTGCGGGTCCGTTACGTCGTGCGCACCCCGACCGATCTCAGCGACGAGGAAGAGGCGCTCTACCGCCAACTGGCCGAGTTGCGGGGCGACGCGGTGGCCGGGGCCCGCGGTGGCGTGGGCCGCCGCATCCGCGAAGCCTTCAAGTAGGTCGACCTGGCCACGCCGCGGGCGACCGCCGGACCGCTCGTCTTCGTCGAGGACGTCGAGGCCCCCGACTTGGCCGACGGCGACCGCCACCACCTGGAGAAGGCCCTGCGCCTCCGGGCGGGCGACCCTCTGGTGGTGGCCGACGGTGTCGGGTCGTGGCGGCCGGTCCGCTTCGGGGCCGCGCTGGACCCGACAGGCGATGTGGCCACCGAGCCCCGTCCGGCCCCCGTGCTCACAGTGGGCCTCACGCCCACCAAGGGCGACCGACCCGAGTGGGCGGTGCAGAAGCTCACGGAGCTGGCCGTGGACCGCATCGTGGTCCTGCGCACCGCCCGGTCGGTGGTGCGTTGGGAGGGCGACCGGGTCGACCACCACCTCGAGCGGCTGCGCCGCATCACCCGGGAGGCCGCCATGCAGAGTCGGCGGGTCTGGCTGCCCGAGATCATCGGTGTGCACACCCTGGCGGACCACCCCGGGGCGGTCCTGGCCGACCCTGGCGGTCGTCCGCCGTCGAGGGCGGACCACGTGGTGCTGTGCGGCCCCGAGGGGGGCTGGAGCGACGAGGAACGGGCCGCGGCGCCCGATTTCATCGGCCTGGGGCCGGGTGTCCTGCGGGCCGAGACGGCGGCGGTCACCGCCGGCGCGCTCCTGGTCGCGCTCCGTCACGGCGTCGTGAAGCCCGTCTGACCGCTCACCGTGGTTGATCTGGGGTGACCCGGACACGTACAGTGTTCGTCGTGGGACGAACTCACACGGTGGGCGGTCATCCAGAGACCCCGACCAGAGAGGGCAGAGGGGCACATGGTCGCTGACATCGATCCTGCGGGGGAGTACGGACGCAAGGTGGGTGAGCGCCTGCGCGCCATCCGTCGCCAGCAGCGGATGTCGCTCCAGGAGGTCGAAGCCGCGTCCAACCACGAGTTCAAGGCCTCGGTCCTCGGCGCCTACGAGCGGGGGGAGCGGGCCATCTCGGTGCCCCGCCTCCAGCGCCTGGCCCGCTTCTACTCCGTGCCGGTGGACCAACTCCTGCCGGGCAATGCCATGCCCGACTTCGGCCAGGGCGGCGGCGAGGTCATCGACCTCACCGACAGCCGCTCGGCCAAGACGGTTCTCGGCTCGATCATCATCGACCTCACCCGCCTCGAGACCCTCATGGGTCCCGAGGCCGACATGCTGAACCGCTATCTCTCGATGATCCAGGTCCAGCGCCAGGACTTCAACGGCCGGGTGCTCACCATCCGCCGTGACGACCTGCAGGCCATCGCCGCCATCCTTGGCACCGACGTCGACAGCACGCCGGCCCGCCTGGACGACCTCGGCCTCCGCCGGATCCCCGGCGCCTGACCCCCACCCCACGGCTCGACGAGCGTCGCCCGTAGCCTCTGGGACCTGACGACTCCTGCGAGCGGTGACGCTGCCCAGCGGAGCCGAGCAGCTCAGACGGCTCCAGCTTCGGCGGCGCCGGCGATCCTGAGCGAAGCGAAGGATCGCGAGGGGTTCGGCGTCTACGTGCACGTCCCCTTCTGCGCGCGGCGCTGTGACTACTGCGCCTTCGCCGCCTGGGACGACCGCCATGTCCTGACCGGGCGCTATCTGGCCGCCCTGCGCCGCCAGGCCGAAGCGGAGGCGGCGGGCTGCCCGCCGGTCACCAGCGTGTTCGTGGGCGGGGGCACGCCGTCGATGGTCCCGGCCGACGGGCTGCTGGCCGTCCTGGCCGAGCTGCCCCTGACCGATGGCGCTGAGGTCACGGTGGAGTGCAACCCGGACACGGTCACGCCCGAGCTGGTCGGGGACTACGTGGCCGGCGGGGTGAACCGTCTGTCGTTCGGCGTGCAGTCGATGGTCCCCCACGTTCTCGCGTCGCTCGGTCGGGAGCACGACCCGGCCAACGTCCGACGCTGCGTGGAGCTGGCCCGGTCCTTCGAGCTCGACTCGTTCAACCTGGACGTCATCTACGGGGCGGCGGGGGAGTCCCTGGCCGACTGGCGCCACACCCTCGAGGAGGTCCTGGCCCTCGACCCGCCCCACGTGTCGGCCTACGGGCTGACGGTCGAAGCCGGTACCCCGCTGGCCGACGATCCCGCCCGGCACCCCGACGACGACGACCAGGCGGACAAGTACGAGCTGGCCGACGACGTGCTGACCGCGACGGGCATGGACTGGTACGAGGTGTCCAACTGGGCCCGGCCGGGCCACGAGTGCCGTCACAACCAGCTCTACTGGTCCCAGGGCGAGTACCTGGCCCTGGGCTGTGCCGCCCACGGCCACCGGGACGGTCGCCGCTACTGGAACCTGCGCACCCCGGACCGGTACATCGAGGCCGTCGAGACGGGGCGGTCGGTGGAGGCCGCCGCCGAGCGCCTGGACGACGAGGCCCGCCGTGTCGAAGGGCTGCAGCTGGCCCTGCGCATGCGGCACGGGGTACCCGTCGAGGCCCTGCCGGTCGACGAGCTCGACGGCCTGGTCGAGGTCACCGGTGACCGGGCGGTGCTCACCCGGCGGGGCCGGCTGCTGGCCAACGAGGTCGCGCTGCGCCTTCGCTGACAGAGAACCGGTGCCACGGCGTCAGGGTTCCGTCAGGTTGTTCATCGGAAGGAAACATTCAGGTGACGGCGGCGAAATCCTGATCCCGCACACTCCGGCGGTCACATCGACTCAGGAGGGAACTTCCACATGGAGTACGACGCGGGCGCAACAGCCTGGGTGCTGATCAGCAGCGCTCTGGTGCTGTTCATGACCCCGGGCCTGGCGCTCTTCTACGGCGGCATGACCCGCTCGAAGAACATCCTCAACATGCTGATGATGAACCTGTACTGCATGGGCATCATCCCGGTGTTGTGGGTGGTCGTCGGGTTCACCCTGGCCTTCGGGGCCTCGGGCGACGCCGGCTGGATCGGCGACTTCGAGTTCTTCGGCGCCAAGGACCTCTACACGGCGCTACCGGGCGATCTCGGGGGCAGCGAGTTCTTCGGGGCGCTCACCATCCCGCTGGTCGTCTTCATCGTCTTCCAGCTCACCTTCGCGGTGATCACCCCGGCGCTGATCAGCGGCGCGGTGGCCGACCGAATGAAGTTCGCGGCCTGGGCCGTGTTCATCCCGCTGTGGGCCCTCCTGGTCTACAGCCCGGTCGCCCACTGGGTCTTCGCCGGCGGCTGGCTGGCTGACCTGGGCGCGCTGGACTTCGCCGGTGGTGCGGTGGTCCACATGAACGCCGGGGCCGCTGCCTTGGCGCTGGTCCTGCTGCTGGGCAAGCGCAAGGGATGGCCGGAGACGCCGATGCCGCCGCACAACCTGACGATGACCATGCTGGGCACGGGCATCCTCTGGTTCGGGTGGTTCGGGTTCAACGCCGGCTCGGCGCTGGCCGCTGACGGCATCGCCGCCGCCGCCTTCCTGAACACCTTCGTCGCCGCGGCGGCAGCCATGATCGCCTGGCTCGCCGTCGAGTGGCTCAAGGACGGGCACCCCACCACGCTGGGTGCCTGCTCCGGCGCGGTGGCCGGCTCTGGTGGCCATCACCCCCTGCGCCGGCTTCGTCGGTGGGCTGGCCCCGCTGTACATCGGCCTCGGTGCCGGCGTCGTCTGCTACTTCGCCATCTCGCTGAAGTACAAGTTCGGCTACGACGACTCCCTCGACGTGGTCGGGGTGCACCTGGTGGGGGGCCTCTTCGGCACCCTGGCGCTGGGACTGTTCGCCGACGCGACCATCAACCCGCTGGTCGTCGACGAGGGCCTGTTCCTCGGTGGCGGCGCCGCCCTGCTGGTCGACCAGGCCATCGCCGCGGCCGCCGTCATCGGCTTCGCCTTCGTGGCGACGATGATCATCGGCAAGCTGATCGACCTGACCATCGGTCTCCGGGTCAGCGAGGGCGACGAGCAGGTCGGCCTCGACCAGAGCCAGCACGCGGAGAGCGGCTACAACCTGGCCGACCACTCCTGAACAGCAGCGAGCGGCGAAGCCGATCGGCGGGCCGAAGAGGCCCGCAGGGCGATGAGCCGTACGGCGAAGAGCCATCAGCAGATCGACGAAAGGAACTGTGCCAATGAAGCAGATCACTGCAGTCATCAAGCCGTTCAAGCTGGATGACGTGAAGACCGCCATGAAGGGCGCCGGCGTGCAGGGCATGACCGTGACCGAGGTCAAGGGCTTCGGCCGCCAGGGAGGCCACACCGAGGTCTACCGGGGTGCTGAGTACCAGGTGGACCTCGTGCCCAAGGTGCGGCTGGAAGCGGTGGTGGACGACGGGGACGTCGCCGCCGTCGTCGACGCGCTGATCGCCGCCGCCAACACCGGCGAGATCGGCGACGGGAAGGTGTGGGTGACCGACGTGTCGGAGATCACCCGCATCCGCACCGGCGAGAAGGGCTCGGACGCCGTCTGATGCCGGTGGGTGTGCTCGAGGGGAAGGGACGCCGGTCCCTTCCCCTCGGCGCGTCAGAGTTCTGTCAGACGGTGGACCACCGACAGCCACGAAGAACGAACATCGGGGCAACACGTGCTCCCTACCTTTCGTCACCATGCCGTACCTGGTGACCGCGGTCATCAAGCCGTACAAGCTCGACGACGTGAAGGCCGCTCTCCAGGGCGCCGGCATACCGGGCCTGACAGTGAGCGAGGTCCAGGGCTACGGCCGCCAGGGGGGCAAGACCGAGACCTTTCGGGGTGCCGAGTACCAGGTGGACTTCGTCCCCAAGGTCCGCCTCGACCTGGTGGTCGACTCCGTGTCCGTGGACCGGGCGATCGAGCTGATCGCCGCCGCGGCCCAGACCGGCAAGATCGGCGACGGCAAGATCTGGGCCATCGATCTGGACCGGCTGCAGCGGGTCCGGACAGGCGAGGTCGGGGAGGACGCGGTGTGAGGTGGCGATGAGCAGCTCGTCGGAGCACGCCGTGGCTGGGGCCGGTGTGGCCATGGTCCGTTGGCCGGGGGAGGAGGACCGCTTGTCCCGCCTGCGGACCGAGGGTCGACCCCGCCTGCTGCTCGTCGAGGGGGGTGCGGCCCCGCCGCTGCCGGCTGACGACCTCGAGGACTGGATCCGGGTGCCGGCCCAGGAGATCGACATGCGGGCCCGCCTGGAGGGCCTCGAGCGGCGCTACCAGGACCAGGGCGCCGTGCTCCCCGAGATCGACGACGACGGTGTCCTGCGGGTCGGCGGGGAGTGGGTCTCCCTGCCGCCCGTCGACCACCGACTGGCCGCCGCCCTGGTCGAGCGCTTCGGCGCCGTCGTCAGCCGGGACGCCCTCGCACGGGCCGGTTGGCCGGGCGGCACCCCGGCCCGCAACGCCCTCGACGTCCACGTCCTGCGCCTCCGTCGTCGCCTCGAGCCGGTAGGTCTGGTCATCCGCACGGTGCGCTCGCGGGGCTACGCCCTCGAGCGGGTACCCCGGGGGACGCCCTTCGGCTGCGGCGAGTGATGACCTTTCAGTCGGCGGACGCGGCTGACGATCGTGCTCTTTGCCGGGCACACCGGGCTGGCGCCTGCTGGTTCTGGCGCCTCATCCTCCGGTCCTGACCGGCAGATCGGGCGCCAGAACAGTCAGTCGGGGAGGCGGAGGACCTGGCCCGGCAACAACAGGTCGGGGTCCTCGGGGTCGGTCAGGCGGTCCCGGTTGGCGTCGATGAGCGCCAGCCAGGGTTCGAGCACCTCGCCGTCGCTCGCGGGTCGCCCGAGACGGGCCGACGTCAGCCGTAGGGCGACGGTCCAGAAGCTGTCGCCGGGTGCGACGGTCACTTGGCGGACTGTGGGGACGCGTGGCGGGTGGTCCGGGCTCCACGGGCCGGGTCCCGCCGGATTCGGGGCCTGCGGGTTCGGGCTCGGCTACTGGTGGATCAGGCGCGGCGGACTCGGGTGCGGTCGGTGTGGGTCCCGCCGGTCGCACGGGTACGAGGCGGGGTGCCGCGGTGGGGGGTAGGGCGGTGTCGTCGGGCGCGAGCACCGGCGGCCAACTCGGTCGCGTCGGCGGCGAGGGGTCGGAGCGGCAGCACGCCGATCGCCAGTGCCGAGAGCCCTACGCACCGGCGCAGCCCCCCTGCGATGCCACGGGTCGTCCATCGGTCCACGAGGGCCCGGATCGACGACGGTACGAGCCGAAGGGCGGTCAGGAAGAGGCCCAGGAACACGATGGCCAGGTAGCCCGCGAGGAGCGTGGCCATCGTGCGCAGCCCGAACTCGGTGACCTCGGCGGCCCGGCTCGCGGGGTCGAGCAGATCGGGCCGGGGCAGCGAACGGGGGACGAGGAGGACGACCATCGCCACGTTGGCCGCAAGCCCGACGGCGGCTCGACCGCCCGCCCCGCGACTCACGGACCGGAGACCTCGGTGGTGGTCCCGTCCGGGTGGTGGACCAGGAGGATGTCCCGGTCGGACCGCGACCGGCGGATGAGTCCGTCGCTGCCGGGGAAGTGCCCGGCGAACCGTGCGGTGACGGCGGCCTCCGGGTCCCAGGTCGGAAAGAGCCAGACCTCGTCGACGTCGGGCCGCAGCAGGGCGACGGTCGCCAGTCCGTCACCGTCCCAGTCCCCGACCCGCACCTCGTCGTCAACCCGGCCGACCCGGTACCGCCGATCGTCCACCTCGATCCAGCCGGGCCCGATGCGCACCGCGTTCGGGCAACCGTCGCCGTCCAGGTCGGCGGCCACAGTCCCGTCGCCGGTCGGGCAAGCTCGCGGGACCGTGGTGGCGGCGACTGCGGCGTCCGGGGGTGGTCGAGAGGTCCGGCTGGGGACGCCCACGGCACCGACGGCCACGACGACGGCGCCGACCGCACCGAGCGCGACGGCCCGCCGTGGTGGTCCGGGCCGAGGTCGTTCCCGTCGAGGCCGAGAACGGCGTCGTAGCCGGACGGCGACCAGGTCGACGAGTTCCTGGCGGCGGCCCGGGGCGGCCCGGGCGGATCGGTCGGGAGGCGCCGTGGACGGGACGGGAGTCCCGAGTAGCTCGCGGATCGTCTCGGCGAGGGCTCTCGCCGCCGGCCGCCGGCCGGGCTCCTCGTCGGTGGCCTGGTCGGCGAGGGTGAGAAGGGCCCGGTGGCGGTAGCCCAGCCAGGGCACGCGACGCCAGGGTCGACGATCTGGGATGGGCTCTTCCTCCAGGTCAGGATCGAGTAGGCCGCGCAGGGCCAGCCCGATGCCGAGGACGTCGTCGGCCGGGACGCAACCTTCGGGGTCGGCGGCCAATCCGCACAGCACGACCCGGTCGCCGGCGACCAGCACGTGTTCGGGTCGCAGGGCGCCGTGGACGATCCCGAGGGCGTGCAGGTCGGCGACGGTCGACGCGAGGTCGGCGACCAAGGCCGAGGCGCGCTCGGTCGTCACCGGGCCGATCGTGGCCAGGGTCCGGGGACCGACGTAGTGGGTCACGAGCGTCGGGCCCTCGCTCGGTCTCCCGGAGCTCGACGAAGCCGACCACGCCGGGGTGGTCGATCGCCGCCAGCCGGGCGGCTTCGGCGCGGACAGCGGGCCCGCCGCCGTCATCGGTCGCCCGCTTGCAGGCGAGGGTCTGCCCCTCCGGGCCGGCCTCGATGCTGACGTGCGCGCTCATCGGAGGTGGGCGGTGGCGCGGGCCTCACCCTGCACGGTCACCGCCTGCGGCGCGCCCGGGATCGCCCGCGAGAAGGCGAGCGGAACGGGCGCCGACGCCGTGACCGTGACCGAACGGGCGTCGGTCAGCCGCGCGACGAGGGCCACCGGAAGCGCGGCGTCGGCGGCTCGTGCGGCCGCGAGGGCGCGGACCCGGTTGGGGGCGAGGCGGTAGTCGTCGCCGGACCGCAGCGCCGCGATGTCCAACCCCACCGTGACGGCGTCGTTCGCCGTGGCCGCGGCGAGGTCGTCGACCTGTCGCTGGGCGAGGTGCAGTCGGGCGAAGTCCACGGTCACCGCCGCGAGCACGACCATCACCAGCAGCGTCGGCCGGGAAGAACAGCAACGTGCTGGCCCGGTCGCCGGTCGGCCTCATGGCCCGACGGCGCAGGTCGCGAGGCCCGGCAGCCCGTTGCGGTAGGGATCGACCACCTCGGTGTGGTCGGCGCGGACGGAACGGGCCGGACGGTCACCGCGCCAGGGCGTGGCGACCGTCGGTACCTCGAGGACGGCCTCGAACCGGGTGGGCACGCAGCGCCCGAACCCTCTCGACACCCGGTCGAGGCGCAGGGTCCCGGGATCGCGCCCGGATCGCTCGACCACGGCGCCTGGCGGCTTCCATCGCGCTGGCCTCGGCCAGGCCGGGCAACGGCGCCTCCACGTAGGCCCGGGCCGCTTCCCTGGCCGCGGCGGTGGTGACGAACTTGGCGTCCACGACCGCCCAGGTGTGGGCCACGAGCAGGACGCCGACGGTGAGCACGAGGAGGCCGAAGGGGACGGCCTCGATGCCGGCCACCTGGCCGGCATCGCCCCGGAGGCGGCCCGCGGTCACCACGGTCGCTCCCTGCGCGCCACCGCGCCGCGCTGGATGTCCGCTGACAGCCCAGGCAGGCGCGGGCCGGTGACCCGGATCTCGATCGCAGGGCCGTCGGGTGCCTCGGACCAGCTGACCTGCACCTCGGGTCCGAGGACGGCGCGGATGCGGGCGTCGGCTCTCCGCCGGACCTCTGCCACGCAGCCGGGGGTGCCTCGGCCACCCGATGGACGGCGTCGGTCGCGACCGCGCCCACCACCGATGTCCGGTGCAGTCGGGCCACGAGCTGGACTGTCCCGAGGAGCATCGTGAGGACGACGGTCAGGCCGATGGCGGCGCTCAGCGTGCCCGATCCCCAGTCGCGACTCAGCCGCCGATCTGGTTGATCTGCTCGTTGGTCTGGGCCTCGGCGTTGGCCCAGATCTGCTGGAAGCCCACCCACATGAGGGCGCCGAGGAAGGCGACGATGAGCACGGCGATCGCCGCGGAGATCACGCCTTCCCCCCGTTGGCCGCGGCAGCGACGCGGTGAGGACGGCCAGGTTCGGGACAGGGACACGGCGGGACCTCCGAGGGGACACTGGTTCAGGCCCCGGCGAAGAGCCGGAGCGCGTCGAGGAACGGGACGAGGAGCAGAAGCGAGCCGGGCAGGAGGGTGGCCACCGTCACCGGCACCCAGACCTGCTGGGACCGGCGTTCGAGGTCGGCCAAGAGCTCGCGATGGGCCTCCGCTCGTATCGCGTCGGACTCCTGCTCGACGAGTTGGTCGAGGTCAGTGGTCTCCCCGGCGAGGGTGAGGACGCCGACGAGGTGGGCGATGCCCGGGGCCGGGCGCAGGTCGGCCCATTCCCGCAGCGCCGCCCGCTCATCGACGCCCTGCTGCACGCGGCGGGTGACCCGCCGGAGATCGTCGGCCAGCGGTCCCCGGCCGCGGGTGCCGAGGTGCGTGATGGCGGCGCCCACCGACCGCCCCGACGCCAGGAGCATGCCGAGCTGCTCGGCGACGGTCGGCAGCTCGCGGGTCACCTGGCGGGTCTGGCGCCGCTCGAGCTCGGCCAGCAGGTGCTCGTGGGCAGGCGAAGACCGCGATGGGGGTGCCGAGCACGATGACGAGGGTGATCAGCGGATGGAGGCTCGTGGGCGAGACGGCGGCCAGCGCGCCGGCGAGACCGAGCCCGGCGACGGCCTGGCTCAGCTGACGGAAGCGGAAGGCCCCCGGGTCCATCGGGTGGTGGACACGGCGGAGCCGGCGTTCGAGGGGCTCGGTCGCCCGCATGACGCGCCCGAGGCGCTCGCCCACGACGAGAGTGAGGGGGGCGAGACGGCGCCGGATCGGGACGTCCTCGCTGGTGGGCCAGACGCCGAGATAGGGCCGCAGGCGGGTGCGGAGGGTTGGGCGCCGGACCGGCCCGAGACTGGACAGGACCAGCGCGGCGCCACACCACAACAGGGTCGCCCGGAGGAGAGCGTTCATCGCTCGAAGATCCGCGGCTCGTCGGGCAACCGCAGGAAGCGCCCGGCCCAGACCCAGCAGCCCGCGACCAGGCACGTGGCGACGAGACCGACGGCCTGACCGGCCGGGGAGGCGAAGGCGGCTCGGCCGGTGCCGACTGCTTGGCCGGCGACGGCCATGCCGAGGGGCACGATGACGACGAAGCGCCGGGCGAAGCGGGCACCGGCGAGCTTGGCCGAGGCGAGGTCGCGGGTCGCGAGGTCCCGCCGCCGATCCTGGGCCAGGCGGGCCAGCCGCCGGCCGACGTCGGCCCCGCCGAGCTGATGGGCCACGAGGAGGGTCTCACACACGGTGTCGGTCGACGCTTCGCCGAGCCGGTCCTTCAACACCGCGAGGGTGCGGTCGAAGTCGGTGGACACCCGCCAGGCCTGGCGGGCGGCCACGAAGTCCCCCGCCATCGGCTGGGGCACGCGGTCCCCCGCCTCGAACAGGGCCCGCGGGATCGATCGGCCGCCGCTGGTCGTCAGGACCCGGACCTCGTCGAGGACGGCGGGCCACGCCCGTCGGGCCTGATCCCGTCGGGCCGAGGCCACGGACCGTCGGCCGACCGCGGCGCAGGCTGCGGCCAAGGCGCCGACGGCGAGGGCGACCGGGCCGCCTATGGCGATCGCCCCGACCAGCGTCCCGACGACACCTACGCCGAGGGGGAGGGCGCTCCGGCGGCCGAGGCCGACGAGATCGACCTGCCATCGGGCGGGGCCGGGTGGCGGACGGGACCACAGGAGGTGGACGCCGACCGCGGCCAGGCACCCCCATGCCAGAGCGGTCACCGCTCGCCCCACCCCGTGCGGCTCAGGATCGGTCCCAGGTCGACGCCACGGACGGCCATCCGGGCGCTCAGCCGATCGGGGACCAGGCCCGACCACTGCAGTGGCTGGTCGGGGTGGGGGCGGACCACCAGGGGTGTCGTGGTGAAACGGCCGGTGTCGCCGGTGGCGAGGTCCTCCACGGCGAGCACCTCGGTGACCCGCGGGCCCGCGGGGCCGCGGGTGCACTGCACGACGACGTCGACCGCCTCGGCCACCAGCGTCGTCAGTGTCGCCGGGCCGAGGTTCGTCGCCTCCTCGGCCAGTTGGCAGATGAAGCGCAGCCGGGTGAGCGCCTGGGCTGCCGATCCTGCGTGGACCGTGGTGTAGCCGGTGACCCCCGAGGACAGCGTGAGCAGCAGCGGTAGCGCCTCGCGGTCGCGTACCTCGCCCACGATCGCCACGTCCGGCGCCATGCGGAGGAACGCGGCGACCAGGCGGCGCAGGCCGATCTCGGGTCGATCCGGACGGGGTCCACGGGTCTGCATGCCGGCGACGTTGGTCAAGGGGACCTCGGCCTCGAAGACCTCCTCGGCGACCACGACCCGCGCTCGCGGGTCGAGTTCTGCGACACAACAGGACAGCAGGGTGGTCTTGCCTGTCCCCGGCCGGCCGGCCACCACCATCGATGTCCCGGCCCGGACCAGCGCGGCGAGGAGGCCGGCGGTGGGGTCGTCGAGCATCCCGGTGGCCACCAGGTCGTCCAGCCGTCGGTAGGCGACCCCGGTGAACTTCCGGATGTTGACCATCGTGTGGCCGCCCCGGCTGAGGTCGCGGTGCACGATGTGGAGGCGGGCGCCGCTCTCCAGCTGGGCGTCCTGCAGGCCGAGCGTCGGGTCGAGCTTGCGGTGCGCGCCGGTCGCGTCGTCGAGGATCCGGGTCAGGACCCGCAGCACGTGCTCGTCGTCGTGGAAGACGTCGTCATGGGGGCCATCAGGGCCGCGGTGGCGTTTGACGAACAGCGCGTCGGGAGCGTTGACCATGATCTCCCAGACGTCGTCGTCCTCCAGGAGGGGCCCGAGGGGGCCGTAGCCGACGAGGTTGCGCAGCGCCCGGTCGATGACGTCCTCGTCGAGGGCCACCGGCCGCCGGCCGTCGCGGTGCTCAGCGTTCCACCGCTCGACGGTCTCGGCCACGAGGCGCCCGAGCCGATCGAGGCCGTCGGGCCCGCTGAGGTCGAGGGCCAGTTGGTCGGCCCGTTCCTGGGCCAGACGCTCGATGGTGGCGAGTGGTGAGACCGTGGTCACGAGCTGCCCTCCAGGGCGCGTCCGACCCGGCGGACGAAGCGCGGCGGCAGGGGAGCGGCCTCCCGCACGCTGCGTTCGACGCCGGGATCATGAGCGAGGCAGGTGGGTGACGGCCAGGCGCCGCCGTCGAGGTCCTCCAGGAGACTGCGCACGGTGTGCCTGGCCAGCGCCTGTCCGGAGCGTCGCCTCGGCGCATGGTTGAGGACCGGGAGCAGTCGACCGCGGGGTATGCCGTGGGCTTCGAGGTCGAGCAGCGTCCGGGCCAGTCGGTGCACGCCGGTGGTGGACCATCGACCCACGACCACGACCGTGGACGCCCGGGTCGCCGCGACCCGGGCCAGGCCGTTGCGCTCCTCCAGGTCGAGCGACCCACTCTCGACGCGCCCGTCCAGGTCGGCGCCGATGTCGGCGACGATCAGGCCGCCGCGTCGGTAGGAGGGAGGCCAGCACGTGTTCGGCGACCGAACCGCACAGGATGGTCCACTCCTGACGGCGGCGCAGGCCGCAGAGCAGGTCATACCCGGCGGGCTGGGGGGCGATGGGCACGGCTATGGCGGCGGCCGGAGCGTGGCGGAGGGCCTCCGCCAACTCGAACACCCCGTCGTGGCCCGGGGCGACGCCGTGGCGGAGGTGCTGGTCGCCTTCCAGGGCGAGGTCGGCCAGGATGACGGGGCCGAGGCCGGCCCGTTGGGCGGCGAGCGCCTGCGCCACCGTCGAGGCGCCGGTGCCACCCGGGCCGGTGACCGCGACCAGCTCCGGCGACCCTTCGGAGGCCGGGCCTGGCCCAGGACCGGCGGTCGGCCGGGGCTTGGCCCGGGTGCGGGCGTGGGCCTGGAGCACCGCGGCCAGCGCTTGGGCGTCGAAGTCGGCCGGGAGCAGGGCATCGGGGTCGAGGCGCTCGGCCGCGGGGGTCAGCGTCGGCGGGGTGACGACCGCGAGCGCCGTCCCGGCGCGCCGCACGTCGTCGGCCAGGACCCGGTCCACGCCGGGCAGCCCGGCCTCGACGATCGCGAGGTCCACCGTCGCGTCGACGAGCAGGGCCCGGAGCTCGTCGGCGGAGACACAGGTGGTGGTGTCCAACGGGAGCGTGGCGCCCGAGCCCCAGCGGGCGACGGCTCGGGGCCAGGCCGGGCCGGGCCGGCCGACGGTGGCCACGCGGTGACGGATCACGAGGAGTGCTCCGGCGACGAGCGGGCGACGGTGAGCCGGCCCTCGTCGACCGCCGAGACGACGCCGAGCAGGGCCCGGCGCGATGGCAGGCGGACGGTCACCACCAGGCCGCCCGTGTCCGCAAGCAGGCTGTCGGTCTCGCCGACGGCGTCGATGACCGTGACGGCCTCGGCGACCACGCGGGTCGCGCCGGCGGCCGGGGTGGCGACCAGGTCCACGAGCTCGCCCGGGCGCAGCGACCCGCCGAGCGCGCGGTCGGCGCTCACCGCGAAGCTGACGTGGATCCCGGTGGCGGGTGCGGTGCCCGCCGGGAGCACCTGGCTGAGCAGGACCGGCTCACCGGTGGCCAGGGGTGCGAGGGTCGTCGCCCCGTCCAGGAGTTCGGCCTGTTCGAACACCCGGCCGGCCACGGGCGAGGGCAGGTCGACCGCCACCACCTGCAGGAGGTCGGGTTCCAGCACGGTGCCGGGCGGCAGGTCCCGATCGACCACCACCACGCCGGACCGGGGCGGTCGGTCGGCGTGGGCGTAGGCCTGGCTGACGCCGAGCAGGGCGAGGGTGACGAGCAGGCCACCGAGCACCGCCCGCAGCGTCACCGCCGGCCGGGAGAGCAGGGTACTAAAGGAAATATGTCGAATAGACACTGAAAGGCACCATACTATGCTGTATAGTTCCGGTTCAAGTAGTTTCAGTAAATTCATGTGCTTGCTGTGCCGATCCGTGTCCCGATGCTTCTCAGGTGGTCCGGCCGTCCTCGGAGGTATCCGCGCGCTTGTCACACCCCCCGGCTACCGTCGAACCCATGGCATCCGAGATCGAGTGGCTGAGCACGGCCGAGGCGGCCGGGCGGCTGGGGATCACCCCCCGCACGCTCTACCGGTTCCTCGACGAGGGGCAGGTGCCGGGGTACCGCTTCGGGCGGGTCATCCGCCTGCAGGCGAGTGATGTCGAGGCGTTCATCGAGAACAGCCGGATCGAGCCCGGCACGCTCGAGCACCTCTACCCGGATCCGTCCCCCAAGGCGGCGGCGACCGCTGACGACGACACGTAGAGCGGCCCGGCCGGGTCCTCGCGCTGCAGGGTGACCACGTCGGTCCCGACCGCCGTCACCGTGCCTTGGTGCGTCGTGCCGTCGGCCAGCACCAACGTAAGCACCGTCCTCACCCGTCGGGCGAGGGCCTCCAGGAACGTCCGGTCCACCCGGGCCGGCCCTCCACCCTGGTGCGCGCCGCCGGCCTCCACGGTCCGCACGGCCGAGAGCCGGAGGTAGCGCCATCGGTCGTGGTCGGCGAGGAGGACGTGGTCCGGGCCCAACTCGCGCACCGACCCGTGGTGCGAACCGCCCGCCGATGCCAGGCGGACCGCCCGACCGGAGCGGGCCAGGCGCTCGAGGACCGTCGCCAGGGTCGCTTCCTCGGCGCCCAGCTGGGCCCAGTCGGCCCGGGCCGAACGGGCGTCGGCCGCCTGGCTCAGGCGGGCCTCGCGGGCCATCGCCTCGGGGTCGAACGGATCGGGCACCACGGGGCAAGGTAGATCTCCCCGGGGCCACCCGTCAGGGGGCGGTACGCTCGCCCGGACCGCGAATGCCATCGTCTCCCGTGAAGATCAACGTCCCCGGCAACCACCTGATGGTGGGACTGCTCGGCCAGCGTGACGAACTCCTGCGCCTGATCGAGGCCGCGTTCGCCGACACCGACATCCGGGTGCGGGGCAACGAGATCACCGTCGAGGGCGAAGACACCGAAGCCGTGGCCCGTCTCTTCGAGGAGCTGGTCATCCTCGTGCAGCGGGGCCACGCCCTCGAGCCCGCCGAAGTGGTGCGCACCATCGAGATGATCCGGGCCGACGAGCGCCCGTCCGAGGTCCTCACCTCCGAGGTCCTGCGAGGTTTCAAGGGCAAGACCGTGCGACCCAAGTCCAGCGGCCAGAAGCGCTACGTGGACGCCATCGCCGAGAACATCATCACCATCGGCATCGGCCCCGCCGGCACGGGCAAGTCGTGGCTGGCCGTCGCCACTGCGGTGCAGGCCCTGCAGGCCAAGGAGGTCGAGCGCATCATCCTCACCCGCCCGGCCGTCGAGGCGGGGGAGCGGCTGGGCTTCCTGCCCGGTGACCTGATGGCCAAGATCGACCCGTACCTCCGGCCTCTCTACGACGCCCTGTTCGACATGGTCGGCGCCGAGGGGGCCGAGCGACTCATCGAGCGGGGGACGGTCGAGGTGGCGCCCTGGCGTTCATGCGGGGGCGCACGCTCAACGGCAGCTTCATCATCCTGGACGAAGCCCAGAACACCTCGCCGGAACAGATGAAGATGTTCCTGACCCGCATCGGCTTCGGCTCCAAGGCCGTCATCACCGGCGACACCACCCAGGTCGACGTCCAGCACGGGCGGTCGGGCCTGGAGGGACTCGAGCGGATCCTGACCGACATCGACGGCCTGGCCTTCGTGCGCCTGGGCTCCAAGGACGTGGTCCGGCACCGCATCGTGCAGGACATCGTGGACGCCTACGACAAAGCGGCCCAGAACCGGCCGCGGTCGTGACCGTGGCCGTCGCCCCCGTCGTCGTGGCCCGCGACGAGCAGGTCACCGAGCCGGTCGAGGTCGGTCGGTGGGCCGACCTGGCCACCGCGGTGCTGGCCGCCGAGGGCGAGGCGGGGGAGCTGAACCTGCTCTTCGTGGACGAGGCGGCCATGGCCCTGCTCAACCAGGAGCACATGGGCCACGAGGGCCCGACCGACGTTCTCTCGTTCCCGATCGACGGGCCGGGGGCCGGCCCCGACGGCCTGCTGGGTGACGTCGTTGTCTGTCCGGTCGTGGCCCGGCGCAACGCCCCCACCCATGCGGGCACCTACGAGGACGAGCTGGCCTTGCTCGTGGTCCACGGCGTGCTGCACGTGCTCGGCCACGACCACGCCGAGGACGAAGAGGCCGCGGTGATGCGCGCCGCCGAAGCGGCCCACCTGGAACGATTCCGCGGATGAGCCGCGACGGCGACCCTCCGAGTCCGTCGGGTCCGCGATGAGCACCGCGGAGCTGCTGGCCCTCGCCGGCTCCGTGGTGCTGGTGCTGCTGGCCGCGGTGCTGGCGGTGGCCGAGACGGCGTTCACCCACCTGGGGCGGGCCCGGGCCGAGGCCATCGACAACGCCCGATCGGGCAAGACCAAGGACAAGAACCGGGATGAGGACGGCAACGGCAACGGGGCCGCCGAGGACACCGACCCGGCCCACGCCGGGGTCCTGGTCGGTCTGCTGGAGCGCCGCAGCCAGATCCTGAACCCGATCCTCTTCCTGGTGCTCATGTGTCACCTGGCGGTGGCGACGATCGTGGCCGTGGTGGCCTACGAGCACTGGGGCCTCTCGGGTGTCCTCGTGGCCCTGGGCGTCGAACTGGTCGTCATCTACGTGGTGGCCGAGGCCGCCCCGAAGACCTGGGCCCTGGAGCGCACCGACGTGGCCGCGGTCCGGGTGGCGCCGATCGTGCGGGGGGTGGGCGCCCTCGCCCCGCTGCGCTGGGTGCTGCGGATCCTGATCGGCCTGGCCAACATCCTGGTCCCCGGCAAGGCGCGCAAGGAGGGCCCGTCGGTGTCCGAGGACGAGCTGCTGGCGCTGGCCGGGGTGGCCGTGGAGGCCGCGGTCATCGATTCCTCCGAGCGGGCCCTCATCGAGTCGATCATCGAGTTCGGCGACACCATCGCCCGCGAGGTGATGGTCCCCCGGACCGAGATGGTCACCGTCGGCCAGGACTTCCGGATCGACGCCGCCATCGAGGTGGCCATCGCCCACGGCTTCAGCCGCCTGCCTGCCTACGGCGAGGGCGGGGTCGACGAGATCACCGGCATCGTCTACGCCAAGGACCTGATGCGGGCCGAGCGTGACGGCCACACCGAAGAACCGATCGCTGAGCTGCTGCGCCCCGCCCGGGTCGTCCCCGAGACCAAGAAGGTGGCCGAGTTGCTGCGCGAGATGCAGACCGAGCAGTTCCACATCGCCATCGTCATCGACGAGTACGGCGGTACGGCCGGGCTGGTCACCCTGGAGGACGTCATCGAGGAGCTGGTGGGCGAGATCCAGGACGAGTTCGACGTCGAGGAGCCGATGGTCGAGCCCGCCACCGGCGGCGGCATCCGCGTCCACGCCCGTATGGCCGTCGACGAGGTCAACGCCCTGCTGGAGGCCGAGCTGCCCGAGGAGGGGGACTGGGACAGCGTCGGCGGCCTCGTCTACCACCTGCTCGGCCACGTCCCTGCCGAGGGGGAGTCGGTCGAGGTCGAGGGCTACCGCCTCTCGGCCGAGAAGGTCCAGGGCCGGCGCATCGGCCGGGTGCGGATCACCCCGTTGCCGGGGTCGACCGGCCCGAGCGACGAGGGCGGGATCGACGTCGACTGGGTGCCGACCCGATGAGGTCCGGCTTCGTCGCCATCGTGGGCCGGCCCAACGTGGGCAAGTCCACCCTGCTGAACACGATCCTGGGCCAGAAGGTGGCGATCACGTCGCCCACGCCCCAGACCACCCGCAGCCAGGTGCGGGGGATCCTCGACCGGACGGGGCCCGAGGGTGAGCCCATCCAGATCGTCTTCCTCGACACCCCGGGCATCCACAAGCCCCGGAGCCCCATCGGGCCCCGGCTCAACGCCGCCGCCGGCGCTGCCCTCAACGACGTCGACGTGGCCTGCGTGATGGTCGACGCCACCGCTCCGATCGGCCCGGGGGACAAGTTCGTCGCCGCCAAGGCGCCGAAGGACTCGGTGCTGATCGTCAACAAGATCGACATCGCCCAGGAGGCCTCGACCTTCGCCCAGCTCCGCAAGGGCAGCGAGCTGGGTGTCGAGTTCGCCGACTACTTCCCGGTGTCGGCCAAGACCGGACGGGGCGTCGACGAGCTGGTCGCCTACCTGCTGGACCAGATGCCCGAGGGCCCGCCCTACTACCCGGAGGGCAGGTCACCGACGCCCCCGCGGCCTTCTGGGTGGCCGAGCTGGTGCGCGAGCAGCTCCTGACCCACCTACGGGAGGAGATCCCGCACTCCATCGCCACCCGGGTCACCGAGTGGGAGTGGCCCCGGATCCGGGTCGAGATCCTCGTCGAGCGCGACTCCCAGAAGGGGATCGTCATCGGCAAGAAGGGCGCCGTCCTCAAGCAGGTCGGCATCGCCGTCCGCCAGCAGCTGCCCGAGGGCGCCTTCCTCGAGCTCCAGGTCAAGGTCGACAAGGACTGGCAACGCCACGACGCCACCCTCAACCTGCTCGGCTACGGATCCCCCGGCGACTGACTCGAAATGGCTCCCGATCTGCCGCCTATAGCCGGAGGATCAGGAGCCAGAACGGGTAAGGGGGTCAGTCGGCGGTCAGCTCCTGCAGGAAGGCCTCGGCCTCCGCTCGGTGCCTGGTGCGGCGCATGGGCGGGAGAGCGTTGACGATGGTCCAGCGGTAGGTGGCGTTGGCCAGGCGGGAGTCGAGGACGGCGACGACGCCGCGGTCGGTGGAGGTGCGGATCAGACGGCCGGCGCCCTGGGCCAGGAGGGTGGCGGCCCGGGGCAGGTCGACGGTGGCGAAGGCGCCGGCCCGGGCCTGCTCGCGGCGGGCCTGGAGGAGGGGCTCGTCGGGGCGGGGGAAGGGCAGCTTGTCGATGGTGACCAGTGAGAGGGACCGGCCCGGGACGTCGACGCCCTGCCAGAAGCTGAGGGTGGCGAAGAGCGACGTGGCCTCGTCCTCCGCGAACGCCGCGGTCAGTGCCGGCTTGGGCAGGTCGCCCTGGACCAGGACCGGCGTGTCCAGCTCGTCCCGGAGGGCATCGGCCGCGGCCTGCATGGCCCGGTAGCTGGTGAACAGGGCCAGGGTCCGCCCACCCGCGGCCGTGATCAGGGCCTGGAGCTCCTCGTGCATCGCCGCCTCGTAGCCCGGCTGGCGGGGGTCGGGGAGGTGGGCGGCGCAGTAGAGGAGGCCGTCGGTGGCGAAGTCGAAGGGGCTCCCGGCGTCCATCTCGTCGACGGCGTCGGCGGGCAGGCCGACGATCTGGGCCAGGCCGGGCGGGATGGTGGCCGAGGTCAGGACTGCGGTGCGGTGCTCCCACACGAACTCGTTCGAGCACGGGGGCCACGTCGAGCGGGGCGACGCAGAGGCGGGGCTCCCGGCCGGGCTGCTCCACCCAGGCCACGACGCTCGGGTTCAGGTTCAGCGTCACGTCGATGTCGGCCTGCAGCGTGGTCACCGCCTTCAGCGCCCGGTCCTTGCGGGTCTTCACATCGGCGGCGTCGGAGGTGATCTTGCGCAGCGCGGCACTGGCCTCGTCGAGGCGGAGCCGGGCGGCGGCCGAGGACGGACTCGAGGTCGTCGCTGAGGCCACGGCGCAGGCGACTGTCCACGAGCGGGGCCAGAGCGACACCCAGGCGCTCGCCGGCGCCCAGGAGGCCCTCCTTGATGGCCTCGTCCTCGATGATCCCGCCGACCACGTGGGCCAGGGCGGTGAAGCGGCCGCCGGTCAGCTCGGCGCCGGTGGTCTCCGAGACGGTGTCCTCGAGCTGGTGGGCCTCGTCGAAGATCACCAGCTCGTGGTCGGGGAGGACGGCGCCACCGGCGGCGATGTTGGTGCCGTAGAGGTGGGTGTTGACCACGATCACGTCGGACGGCCGCCGCGGCCTGGCGGGCGTCCTCGGCGAAGCAGTCCTCACCCCGGGGGCACTTGGACGCCCCCGGGCACTCCTCGGACCCCGTGCTCACCGCGGCCCAGGTCGCGGCCCGGGGCTCGCGGGCCAGCTCCGCCCGGTCGCCGGTGAGGGTCACCTCGGCCCAGTCGGCCAGCTCCTGCAGGTCGGCGGTCGAGGGCTTGTCCGCCGGGTCCAGCTAGCGCCCAGGGACAGCTGCACCTCGCCGTCCATGGCCTCGTCCAGTCGCTGACGGCACAGGTAGTTGGACGCGCCCCTTCAGCACCGCCCAGGTGAACGGCCGGTCGAGGTGGGTCTCGAGGAACGGGAGGTCCTTCCCGGCCAACTGGTCCTGGAGGGCCTTGGTCGCGGTGGCGACCACCGTGCGCTTGCCGGACAGGATCGCCGGCACCAGGTAGGCCAACGTCTTGCCGGTGCCCGTTCCCGCCTGCACGACCAGGTGCCGGCCGGACACGACGGCCTTCGAGACGGCCTCGGCCATGGCGTCCTGACCCTCCCGCGACGACCCGCCGGGCAGCTCGGACACCACCTTCTCGAGGGCGGTGAGGACACGGTCGGACACGGCCGAGGACCGTACCGGCAGGGGGTGACAGCCCGAGGGACGGTCACTCGTCGGCATCAGTCGGAGCACAGTGCCGTCTGGTTAGGGTCGGGCCGTGGACGTGGACGGGATCGATCCCGCCCGGATCCCGACCCACATCGCCGCGGTGATGGACGGGAACGGACGCTGGGCGACCCAGCGTGGGCTCAAGCGCACCGAGGGCCACGCCGCGGGCGAGGAGGCCCTGTTCGACGCCGTCGAGGGCGCCCTGGAGCTGGGCGTGAAGTGGTTCACCGTCTACGCCTTCTCCACCGAGAACTGGCGCCGCCCGGCCGACGAGGTCCGCTACCTGATGGACTTCAACGAGTCCCTCCTGCTGCGCCGGCGGGACGAGCTGAACGACCGGGACGTGCGCATGCGCTTCATCGGCCGCCGGGGCCGACCCGTGCCCAAGCGGATCATCCAGCGCATGGACGAGTCGATCGCCCTGACCGAGAAGAACCGGACGATGACCCTCACCATCGCCTTCAACTACGGCGGGCGGGCCGAGATCATCGATGCCGTGCGGGCGCTGGTGGACGAGGGGGCCAAGCCCCGCCAGATCACCGAGAAGGCCATCCACCGCAAGCTCTACGACCCAGAGATGCCGGACCCCGACCTCTGGATCCGGACCTCGGGCGAGCACCGCATCTCCAACTACCTGCTGTGGCAGCTGGCCTACTCCGAGCTGGTCTTCACCGACGTGCTGTGGCCCGACTTCCGCCGTGAGCACCTCTTCGACGCGGTGCGGGAGTACCAGGGCCGGGACCGGCGCTTCGGTGGCCTCGAGGAGGCCTGAGGCCCGATGAGCGGCGAAGCCGATCGGCGGGCCGAACAGGTCCGCAAGCCGATGAGCCGTCAGGCGAAGAGGCACCGGGATGAGCCTCTACCGCGAGCACGGGATCGTGCTGCGCACCTACAAGCTGGGCGAGGCCGACCGCATCGTGGTCTTCGTCACCCGGGGCCACGGCAAGGTCCGGGCAGTGGCCAAGGGCGTGCGCAAGACCAAGAGCCGCTTCGGCTCCCGTCTCGAGCCGGGCAGCCACGTCGCCCTCCAGCTCTACGAGGGCCGCGAGCTGGACATCGTCACCCAGGCCGAGTCCGTCGACCACTTCCGGGTCATCCGCGAGGACCTGGATCTCCTGGCCGGGGCCCAGGTCATGCTCGAGGCCACCGACCAGGTGAGCCAGGAGCGCGAGCCCGACGCCCGTCTCTACCAACTCCTCCTCGGGGCGCTGCGCACGCTGGCCGGCACCGGGCGGCACCCTGGTGGTTCCCGCGTTCCTGCTCAAGCTCCTGGCCGCCGACGGCGTCCAGCCGCTGGTCGAGCAGTGCGCCTCGTGTGGCGAGGACACCGCTCTGGTCGCCTTCGACCTGGGGGCGGGCGGGCTCCTGTGCCGCTCCTGTCGCCGCGGCATCCCGGTCAGCCCGGACGCGGTGGACCTGCTCCGGGACGTGCTCGGCGGCCGGCTCAACGCCGCGCTGGCCCAGCCCGAGGGCGAAGCGACCCGCGAGGTGACCCACCTGGCCACCGCGGCCATGGAGCACCACCTCGAGCGGCGACTGCGCACCGTGCACGCGCTCGACCACGCCTGAGTCGAATCTGACGTGGGTGCCAGCGCCTTCGGCTCCTAGGCTCGACGTCGGAGTGCCGGGAAGCCTGGTCGGCGTGTCCTTCGCCGACCCCGGGAACTCCGCACCATGTCAGACAAGCGCCTCATCCGTGTGCCGGTGGGTGGGCGGCGCCTGCCGCCGAGCGGTAGCGACTTCGTCCAGATCGAGGTGGTCAGCGGCATCGTCCTGGCCATGGCCACTGTGGCCGCCCTCGTCCTGGCCAACGTGGCCACCGTGGGTTACGAGGAGTTCTGGCACCGCTCGCTGACCATCGGCATCGGGGACCTCGCCATCGAGGAGGACCTCCGCCACTGGGTGAACGATGGGCTGATGACGATCTTCTTCTTCGTCGTGGGCCTGGAGATCAAGCGCGAGCTGGTGGTGGGGGACCTCCGGGATCGCCAAGCCGCGGCGCTGCCGGTGGCCGGCGCCATCGGCGGGATGCTCGTCCCCGCGGCGATCTTCGTCGCCGTGAACCTCGGGCGGCCCGGCATCGACGGGTGGGCCATCCCGATGGCCACCGACATCGCGTTCGCCCTCGCGGTCCTGGCCATCGTCGGGAGCAAGGCGCCGAAGGAGCTGAAGCTCTTCCTGCTCACGCTGGCCATCGTCGACGACATCGGGGCCATCGTGGTGATCGCCCTCTTCTACGGCGACGGGATACAGCCCGCCTGGTTCCTCGGGGCCGCGGCCGCGGCCGTTGTCATGGTCGCCATGCGCCGGGTGGTGACCCACCCCGCCTGGTACCTGGTTCCGGGCCTGGTCCTCTGGGTGTGTACCTTCGAGTCGGGGATCCACGCCACCATCGCTGGCGTGATCCTCGGGCTCCTCACCCCCACCGGGAAGGTCGGCGGCCGTGAGGTCCTGATCGGCCTCGAGGACGGGCTCCATCCCTGGTCCAGCTTCCTCGTGGTGCCGATCTTCGCCCTGGCCAACGCCGGCGTCGTCCTCGACGGCGCCAGCATCGAGGCCGCGGCTACCGGCGCGGTCGCGTGGGGCGTCCTGCTCGGCCTGGTCGTGGGCAAGCCGTTGGGGATCATGACCGCCGTCGCCGTCGCCGTCCGACTCGAAGATCGGGGCCCTGCCGACAGGTGTCCGGCTGAAGCACCTGTCGGGCATCAGCCTCATCGCCGGGATCGGCTTCACCGTGTCGCTGTTCGTGGCCGACCTGTCCTTCGAGGGGGCCCTGCTGGGTGAGGCGAAGGTCGCCATCCTCACCGCCTCGGCCCTCGCCGCGGCCCTCGGCTCGCTGCTCGTACGCCTGACCGTCCCCGCCGACTGGGACTGAGGGGTGCCGCCATGGCGGTCAGCCGATCGGGCGCCACTCCCCGGAGGCCTCGTCGAACTGCAGCCACTGCCGTTTGCCGGGGTGCCACTGCAGGTAGGCCTGGCGGGCCGGGTCCCACTGGGGCTGGTAGGCCGGGAGCCTTCCCCGAACCGGCCTCGGCGGTCGGCCCCCCTGCCGGTGCCGGGAACGTCGCGGTGGCGGCGGGGTCGGGGTCGGCGGCGTCACCCACCCGCAGCGCCTCCCCCTCCGCCAATGTCGCGACGGGGGACGGCTCGTCGCCGACCGCCTCCCATCCGGTGGTGTCGAGCCCGCCCTCGCCGGTCGGGTCGCGCCCCCAGGCCGAGCGGCGGACCACATAGGTCCCGGCCACCAGGTCGCCGAGGCGCCGGTTGGTCGTGGTGAACAGGGCGATCAGCCCGCCGACCAGCGGGACCAGCCAGCTGGGGAGGGCGTCGATCGGCAGGAGGATGCGTCCGGACGAGGGCCCGGAAGATGCCCGGGCGCCCGCCATCGCCGTTCACCGTGCGCAGGCCGGTCAGGAGCTTGCCGACCGTCCACCCGAGACGGCCCTGGATGAACACGGTGATCAGCAACCCGACCCCGGCGGCGACCAGGGCGATGATCATGAGGTCGTCGCGGGTCGAGCGTCCAGACCTGGTCGTCGATGCGCACGGCGTAGTCGGGCCGCAGGCGGAAGGCGTCGACGTAGGGGGAGGTGTCCGGGCGTAGCTGCCGCGGCAGCTTCTCGCCAAGCAGGAGGAAGGGCACGGCCACGGTGGCCACATGCGACGAGGAGGTCGATCACGTGGGCGACGTAGCGCCGAACCAGGACCGCCGTGGGCTGCTTCTCGGTGAGGTCGGTCACCCGTCCTGTCTACCCCGTCGAGTCCCCGGGAGGTGCGTCTGCCGGGCCCGCGGCCTCGAGGGGGGCCCAGCCGTCGTCGCCGTGCGCGAGCCAGCGGCCGGCCTTGGAGTGCCAGAGCACGTAGCGCTTGTGGCGCCGGTCCCAGATGGGCTCGTCGACCGGCACGCCCTCGGGCGGGGCGACGGTGGCGGGTGCGGGGCCGAGTCGGCGACCGGTACGGGCTCGACGGGCTCCGGCTCCGGTGTGGGCTCGATGGCCTCCGGCTCGACGTCGGGCTCGGGCTGCGGCGCGGGCATCGGTTCGACCTCGGGGGCGCCCACGGCGGAGTCCTCGGTGAGGGGCCGGTCCACCGGACGGCCCGCGGCCCGCTTGTCCACGACGTAGGTGCGGGCCAGGAGGTCGCCGACGCGCTGGTGGCGGCGGGTCATCCGGGCCGAGGCGTAGGCGACGAGGGGCAGGCCGGGCAGGATGTCGATCACCCAGGCGACCGTGCGCACGAGGGCCCGCAGGAGGCCCACCCGGGATCCGTCGCGCCGCACGATGCGGAGGTCGGCGGCCAGGTGCCCCGGGGTCCAGCCGCGGCGGCTCGGGAGGATCACGACGAAGAGGAGCACGGCGACCAGCAGCGCCCCCAGGATGACGGCCAACTCGGTCTGGCGGAGCACGATGGCCGTGTCTCGGACGAACACCCCGATGTCGCCGTCGTGCCACTCCAGCTCGATCCCGCCGCCGGCGCGGTCCAGCGAATAGGCGTCGGCCAGGAGCAGCGCGGGCACGGCGGCGGCGAGGCCGCACAGGACCAGGTCGATGAACCAGGCCCCGCCGCGCCGGGCCACGACGGCGGTCGGGTCGGTCAGCGTCCGCCGTGTCACGCGCCCTTCCTAGCACCGTGCCCCCCGGGGAAAGGCTCCGGGGGGCGCCGTGGCCGCCGGTACGATCCGGGCCATGGCTCCCCCCGCCGACGTCGAATCCGGCGTGCCCGACGACCGGATGCAGAAGATCGTGAACCTGTCGAAGCGCCGGGGGTTCGTGTTCCCGTCCGCCGAGATCTACGGGGGTTTCCGCTCGGCCTACGACTACGGCCCCATCGGGGTCCTCCTGCTGCGCAACGTGAAGGACGCCTGGTGGCGCTCGATGGTGCAGTTGCGCACCGACGTGGTCGGCCTCGACGCCGCCATCCTCTCGCCGCCCGCGGTCTGGGAGGCCTCCGGCCACCTGGCCAACTTCACCGACCCCCTCGTCGACTGCCGGGAGTGCCAGTCCCGGTGGCGGCTCGACAAGCTGGAGGACCCGGAGCGTCTGTCCGCAGTGCGGCGCCAAGGGCAGCTTCACCGAGGCCAGGGCCTTCAACCTCATGTTCAGGACCCATGCCGGCCCGGTGGAGAGCGAGGGTCACGAGGTCTACCTCCGCCCGGAGACCGCCCAGGGCCACTTCGTGAACTTCGCCAACGTCCTGCAGGCCAGTCGCAAGAAGCCGCCCTTCGGCATCGCCCAGGTGGGCAAGTCGTTCCGCAACGAGATCACGCCCGGCAACTTCATCTTCCGCACCCGTGAGTTCGAGCAGATGGAGATGGAGTACTTCGTCCCGCCCGACGAGGGCCCGACGTGGTTCGAGTACTGGTGCAACGAGCGGATGCAGTGGTACATCGACCTCGGGATCCCGGCCGAGGACCTGCAGTTGCGCCACCACGACGCCGACGAGCTCAGCCACTACTCGGCGGGCACAGCCGACATCGACTACCGCTTCCCCTGGGGCTTCGACGAGCTCGAGGGCATCGCCAACCGCACCGACTACGACCTCAAGCAGCACGCCGAGCACTCGGGCGAGGCGCCTCGACTACTTCGACACGGCGACCGAGACCCGGTACGTGCCCCACGTGATCGAGCCGGCGGCAGGGGCCACCCGGACGCTGATGGCCTTCCTGCTGTCGGCCTACGACGAGGAGGAGGTCAAGGGCGAGACGCGGGTCGTGCTCCGTCTGCACCACCGCCTGGCGCCGTACAAGGTGGCGGTGCTGCCCCTGTCGCGGAAGGAGCAGCTCACCGGCCCCGCCCAGGACGTCTTCGCCCGCCTCGCCCCCGAGTTCATGTGCGACTACGACGAGACCCAGTCGATCGGCCGGCGCTACCGCCGTCAGGACGAGCTGGGCACGCCCTACGCCGTCACCGTGGACTTCGACACCCTCGAGGACCACGCCGTCACCGTGCGGGAGCGGGACTCGATGGAGCAGGACCGGATCGCCCTCGACGACCTGGTGGCCTACCTCCGGGAGCGCCTGGCCTGATGGCCGAGCCGGTCGACGAGCCGGAGTACCTCCGCCTCAACCGGGCGTGGTGGGACGAGCGGGCCCCCATCCATGCCGAGAGCGACTTCTACGACCTCGATGGCTTCGTTGCCGGCCACGACACGCTGCTGCCGTTCGAGCCCGAGGTCATCGGGGACGTGACCGGCCTCGAGCTCGTGCACCTCCAGTGCCACATGGGGATGGACACCCTCTCCTGGGCCCGGCACGGCGCCCGGGTCACCGGCCTCGACTTCTCGGTGCCGGCCATAGAGACCGCCCGGGGCCTGGCCGAGCGCATCGGCGTCGAGGCCCGCTTCGAGGTGGCTGACGTCTACGACGCCGTTGACGTCCTCGGGGCGACCTACGACATCACCTACCAGAGCCTGGGCTCGCTCAACTGGCATCCGGACATGGCCCGGTGGGCGGGGATCCTCCACACGCTGACCCGGCCGGGCGGCCGGTACTGCCTGCTGGAAGCCCACCCCATGGGCTGGGTGCTGGACGACGGCGGGGAGAAGGTCGAGTACCCGTACTTCCAGGTCGACGGGGGCCAGCGCATCAGCGACGAGGGCGGGACCTACGCCGACATGAGCGCCGCGACGGTGGAGAATGACACCATCGAGTTCAACCACACCCTCAGCGACGTGATCCAGTCGCTCATCGACGCGGGGTTCGTTCTGGAGCAGTTCGCCGAGCACCCGTTCACGGTCTGCGAGATGTGGCCATGGCTGGAGGAGCGGGACGGCCCGACCAGGACCTGGTGGCCCCCCGAGGGTCGGGCCACCCTGCCGATGATGTACTCGCTCGTCGCCCGTAGACCCGCCTGAGGGCCGATCGACCCTTACGTCCCGCCGCAGCGGTCGTTAGCGTCCGCGGCATGGCCTGGATCTCCGCCTTCGACCACGAGCACCCGACCCCGCCCCGGGACCTGAAAGACCTGCTCGGGGGCAAGGGGGCGAACCTGGCGGAGATGACCTCGGTCCTGGGGCTGCCGGTCCCCCCGGGCTTCACGATCACCACCGAGGCCTGCGTGGCCTACCTGCGGGACGGGTGGCCCGATGGCCTCGACGCCGAGATCGCCGGGCACGTGGCCCGGCTGGAGGCCGCGATGGGCCGCCACTTCGGGGACCCGACCGACCCGCTGCTGCTGAGCGTGCGCTCGGGGGCCAAGTTCTCGATGCCCGGGATGATGGACACCATCCTGAACCTCGGCCTCGACGAGGCGAGCACGGCGGGCCTGGCCGAGGTGACCGGGCACCGGTGGTTCGCCCTGGACAGCTACCGGCGCCTGATCCAGATGTACGGCACCACGGTGGCCGGCGTCGACGGCGGCCTGTTCGACCACGTCGACGGCCTCGACGAGGCCGGGCTGGCCGCGGAGGTCGAGCGGTTCGGCGCGGCGTACGAGCAGACGGTGGGGGCGCCGTTCCCGACAGACCCCGTCGCCCAGCTCCGGCAGGCCGTCGAGGCGGTCTTCCGGTCGTGGAACACGGCCCGGGCCGGCGCCTACCGCCGCCGCGAGGGCATCCCGCACGACCTCGGCACCGCGGTCAACGTCCAGGTCATGGTCTTCGGCAACCGCGACGACCGGTCGGGGACCGGCGTGGGCTTCACCCGGGACCCGGCGTCGGGCGCCGCCGGGCTCTACGGCGACTTCCTGGTCAACGCCCAGGGCGAGGACGTGGTGGCGGGCATCCGCAACACCGAGCCCCTCGCCGCGCTCGGTGACCACTTCCCGGGTCTCGTGGGGGAGCTGGAGGCGACCTTCGACCGGCTCGAGCAGCACTACCGGGACATGATGGACATCGAGTTCACCATCGAGCAGGACAAGCTCTGGATCCTGCAGACCCGCGTGGGCAAGCGCACCGGCGCCGCCGCCATCCGGCTGGCCGTCGCCATGAGCGAGGACGAGCGCATCGCCCTGACGCCGGCCGAGGCCGTCGCCCGGGTCGAGCCCGAGCACATCGACCAGGTCCTGCACCCCCAGCTCGGGCCCTTCGATGCGGCCCACCGGCTGACCACGGGTCTGCCCGCCAGTCCCGGGGCGGCGGTGGGCCGGGTCTACTTCACCGCCGACGACGTGGTCACGGCGGTGCGGGCGGGGGAGCGCGCCGTGCTCGTCCGCCACGAGACCTCACCGGAGGACATCCACGGGATGGCCGCGGCGGAGGGCATCCTCACGGCCCGGGGCGGCCTGGTCAGCCATGCCGCGGTCGTGGCCCGGCAGTGGGGCAAGCCCGCGGTCGTCGGGGCCCAGGAGGTCGAGATCCACGCGGGGTTCCTCCGGGTGGGCGCCGTGTCGGTCGCGGAGGGCGAGTACCTGTCGCTCGACGGCACGACGGGGGACGTGGTGCGGGGTGAGGTGGAGCTGGCCGAGAGCCGCCTTCCCGACGAGTTGACGACCGTGCTGGCCTGGGCCGACGAGATCCGGGCCGGGCGCCTCGGGGTCCGGGCCAACGCCGACAACGCGGTCGATGCCGCCCGGGCCCGGGAATGGGGTGCCGAGGGCATCGGCCTCTGCCGCACCGAGCACCAGTTCCTCGGTGGTCGGCTGCCCCTGGTGCGGCGGATGATCCTGGCCGAGACCGACGAGGAGGAGGCCGCCGCCCTGGCGGAGCTGGGAGTCCAGCAGCTCCTCGACTTCGAACTGCTGCTGGAGGCGATGGACGGCCTCCCCGTCACGGTGCGCCTGCTCGATCCCCCGCTGCACGAGTTCCTGCCCGACCTCGACGACCTCATCGCCATGGAGGCCTGCGGCGAGCTGGACGCCGAGCACGAGGAGCTCCTGGTCGCGGCCCGCCAGTGGCGGGAGCAGAACCCCATGCTGGGCGTGCGGGGCGTGCGCCTGGCGGTGCTGCGCGAGGGCCTGTACCGCACCCAGGTGCGGGCCCTGCTGGACGCCGCCGAGGCCCGTACCGCGGCCGGTGGCACACCGATCGTCGAGGTGATGATCCCCCTGGTCGCCGTCCGCGAGGAGCTGGCCCTGGCCCGGTCCTGGGTCGAGGAGGAGCTGGCCAGTCGGGCCGGCGGTGATACCGGCACCGTCCACATCGGCACGATGGTCGAGACGCCCCGGGCCTGTGTGCGGGCCCACGAGATCGCCGAAGAGGCCGACTTCTTCTCGTTCGGCACCAACGACCTGACCCAGCTCACGTTCGGCTTCTCCCGCGACGACGTCGAAGGCCCGCTCATGACCGCCTACCTCGAGCGGGGACTGCTGTCGGCCGACCCGTTCAGCACGGTCGACGCCTGTGGGGTGGCGGACCTGATCCGGATCGGGATCGAGGGCGGTCGCCGGACCCACCCCGGCCTGAGCATCGGCGTGTGCGGGGAGCACGGTGGCGACCCGGCGTCGATCGCCGTCTTCCTCGGCCTCGGGGTGGACTACGTGTCGTGCTCGCCGTTCCGGGTGCCGATCGCCCGGCTGGCCGCGGCCCGGGCGGTCCTGGCCGAGGCGGGCTGAACCCCGGCGAAGGCGTGCCGCCTCACTGGTAGCGTCCCCGTGATGGAGGTCGAGTGAGGTGGGGATCCTCGACGAAGACATCCAGCGGGTGCGGGAGGCGACCGACATGGTCGCCCTGGTGACCGAGCACCTCCAGCTGAAGCGGGTGGGTCGGCGCTGGACTGGCCTCTGCCCCTTCCACACCGAGAAGTCGCCGTCGTTCTCGGTCAACGGCGAGGAGGGCCTCTACTACTGCTTCGGCTGCGGGGCCAAGGGCGACGCCATCACCTTCGTGCGGGAGATCGAGCACCTGGACTTCGCCGGCGCCGTCGAGCGTCTGGCCGGTCGGGCCGGGCTCACCCTGCACTACACGACGCAGGGCGAGGGCGAGGGCCGCTCCCGCAAGGCCAAGCTGGTCGAGGCGATGGAGGCCGCCGTGGCCTGGTACCACGAGCGCCTCCTCTCGTCCCCGGACGCCGCCGAGGCCCGGAAGTACCTGCGGGGCCGGGGCCTGGACGGCGAGATCGTCCGCCAGTACCGCATCGGTTGGGCGCCGGATGACTGGGACCTGCTGGTGCGCAACGTGGGGATCGGCTTCGACCGCCTCGAGGCGGTGAACCTCGCGATGCTCAACAAGCGCAATCGGCGCCAGGACGTGTTCCGCAACCGGATCCTGTTCCCGATCTTCGACAGCCAGGGCGATCCCGTGGCCCTCGGGGGCCGGGTCCTGCCCGGTGGCGAGGGCCCGAAGTACAGGAACTCCTCCGAGACGCCGATCTACGCCAAGAGCAAGGTGCTCTACGGATTGAACTGGGCGAAGGGGGCGATCGTCGAGAACGACGAAGCCATCGTGTGCGAGGGCTACACCGACGTGATCGGCATGGCCCGCGTCGGCCTGGGCCGGGCCGTGGCCCCCTGCGGGACCTCGCTGACCGAGGACCACGTCCGCCTGCTCACCCGGTTCGGCAAGCGCATCGTGCTCGCCTTCGACGCCGACGCCGCCGGGGACAATGCGGCGGCCCGCTTCTATGAGTGGGAGGGCAAGTACGAGGTCGACGTCCGGGTGGCCGCTCTCCCGCCGGGCCAGGACCCCGGCGACCTCGCCCAGAACGACCCCGACACCCTCCGGCGCTCGGTCGAGGAGTCGGTGCCGTTCCTCCGCTTCCGCTTCGACCGGGCCCTGGCCGGTCAGGACACTGGCCTCGCCGGAGGGCAAGGCCCGGGCGGCCGATCGGGTGCTGCCGGTCATCGCGGAGCATCCTGACGAGATCGTGCGCGACCAATACGTGATGGATCTGGCCGACCGGCTGCGCCTGGACCCCGACCGGCTCCGGGGCCGCCTCAAGGTCGGCGCGCGGCGCGAGGTCGAGGTCGTCGAGCGGGTGGCCGAGCCGTCGCAGGCGTCGATGCGGGAGATGACCGCGCTGCGGCTGCTGGCCCACCGGCGGACCGACGTCGAGGGCCATCTCGACCTCACCCTCTTCGCCGACCCGGTCGCCCGAACGGCCTACCAGGCCCTGGCGCGGGCCGGCTCGGTGCACGAGGCGATCGCCTCGACCGACGACCCGTCGACGGTGCACCTGCTGCACCGCCTCTCGGTCGAGGAGGTCGGCGACGAGCCCACGGCGGTCGACGTGGCCCTGCTCGTGAAGGAGGCCCTGGGCGCCCTGCGGCAGTCCGTCGCCCGCGACGGGGACATCTCCCTGGCCCACGAGATCAACGGGCTCCTCGACCGGATCCAGCCCCCGGACGTGGACATGACGGTGGTGGACAAGGCCCTGGAACTCCTGAGGGCCCACGGCCGTGGTAGTCCTGATGTCGTGGGGACCGACGATGAGTGACGCCGTCGGCCTCGCCCTGGGCCGGGGTACTGGACACCGACGTGGCTCAACTCCTCGACCTCGGTCGCGAGGAGGGCACCCTCGGCATGGAGGACCTGATCAAGGTCCTCGGTGACGTCGAGCTCACCCCCGAGCGCATCGACGGCATCCGGTCGGCCCTGGCCACCGAGGGCATCACCCTCGACGAGGACGACCACCAGGCCGAGGTCCCCGTGGTGGTCGAGGTCGAGGACCTGGTGGAGGTCGAGGACCTGCGTGCGCAAGCCGACACCCCGGCCCCGGCGGCCGAAGCCGACCCGGGCCCGCGGGGACCACGGGGAGCGGGGCTCCACGTCGGACCCCGTGCGCATGTACCTGCGGGAGATCGGCCAGGTGCCGCTGCTCAAGGCCGAGGACGAGGTCCGCCTGGCCAAGCGCATCGAGGCGGGGATGAAGTCCTCGGTCGAGCTGGCCGACCACTCCGCGGCGGGGACGCTGGACGATCTGGGCTTCGCCGAGCGGCGGGTGCTGGAGCGCTCGAAGAAGGACGGCGAGGAGGCCACCCGGGAGCTGACCCAGGCCAACCTGCGCCTCGTCGTGTCGATCGCCAAGCGCTACGTCGGCCGGGGGATGCTCCTGTTGGACCTGGTGCAGGAGGGCAACCTCGGCCTCATGCGGGCCGTGGAGAAGTTCGACTGGACCAAGGGGTTCAAGTTCTCCACCTACGCCACGTGGTGGATCCGTCAGGCCATCACCCGGGCCATCGCCGACCAGGCCCGCACCATCCGGATCCCGGTGCACATGGTCGAGTCGATCAACAAGGTCCACCGCATGCAGCGCCAGATGGTCCAGGAGCTCGAGCGCGATCCCACCGTCGACGAGCTGGCCGAGAAGGTGGACATGACGCCGACCCGGGTGCGGGAGATCCTCCGCATCTCCCAGGACCCGCTGTCCCTCGACTCGCCGGTGGGCGAGGAGGACGACTCCAACCTGGCCGACTTCATCGAGGACCTGCAGGCCGAGGCGCCCGCCGACGTGGCCACCCGGCACATGCTCAACGACGCCGTGCTGGAGGCCCTGGACGAGCTGACGCCCCGGGAGAAGGAGGTCGTGCGCCTGCGCTTCGGCCTCGACGACGGTCAGGCCCGCACGCTCGAGGAGGTCGGCAAGCAGTTCGGCGTGACCCGTGAGCGGATCCGCCAGATCGAGGCCAAGACCCTGGCCAAGCTGCGCCACCCCCACCGGAGCCAGAAGCTCCGGGACTACCTCGAGGGCGGCTGAGCCGACCTCAGTTGTTGGAGAAGTCCACCGTCCGGTCGGGCGTGTCCTCGATGATCCCCCGGGCCCGATCAGCGGCGGCGTTGAGGGCGTCGGAATCCCGCAGCTGGTCGATCCAGGTGTTGATCTGCTCGTAGCGTTGCCGACCGGCCTTGGTGCCGAGGTAGTAGCCCACAGCGAACCCGACGACCGCACCCGTCTTGAATCCCATGGCCCCTGCCTAGCCGCTCGGCCGATCGAAACCCACCACCGTCGGGACAACATGACGCGGGCCAACGCGCAACCGACTACGGTCGGGCCAGTCGACAAGAGTTGCCACGGAAAGGGCTAACGATGCGACACCTTCGTCTCTTCATGGTCACCGCGGTGATGCTCACCATCATCTCGATCGGGAGCGCGATGGCTCCCGCCGGCGCCTCGGGGCCACACGACAACTTCGGCCAGCCGCTTCTACATCTTCGGCGGCTCGAACGGCAGAACGTTCACCGGCAACACCAACGGCTACACCAAGCAGCCCTGCGAGCCCCGGCATGCCGGCAACCGCGGCGGCCACTCGATCTGGATCCAGCTCGGGAGTCGCTCCCACCGGTCCTTGGTGCGGATGAACACCGGCGGGTCCTCCTTCGACACGCTCCTGGCCGTGTACCGGGGCAACCGCCTCTGCGGCGGCCTCACGCGGGTGGTCGCCAATGACGACTGCACCACGGTCGGGGCCAGTTGCGTGGCGTTCACCGCTCGGCGCAACGTCAGCTATCGCATCGCGGTCGACGGCTACAACGGCGCGTCGGGCCCGTTCAGGCTCCGGTTCACCCGTCAGAACTTCTAGGCGACCACGTCGTTTCCGATGGGGGTGCTCGGGTAGGTCAGTGGAGCCACGGACCTACCCGTGCCTCCGGTTCGACGGAGTCGCCGTGGTCCAAGAGCGAGTGACCGTGCCCGGATCCCACCGGAACCAGATGCTCCGGGACTACCTCGAGGGCGGCTGAGCCGACCTCAGGTGTTGGAGAAGTCCACCGTCCGGTCGGGCGCGTCCTGATGATCTCCCGGGCCCGATCAGCGGCGGCGTTGAGGGCGTCGGAGTCCCGCAGCTGGTCGATCCAGGTGTTGATCTGCTCGTAGCGCTCCCGGCCGGCCTTGCTGCCGAGGTAGTACCCCACGGCGAACCCGACGAGGGCACCCGTCTTGAATCCCATGTCCCCTGCCTAGCCGCTCGGTCGAGGTGTCACACCCCCGTGGGACGATGAAGACCGCTTCCCCAGCGACCCTGGAGGAACGCGCATGGGCTACCGAGGCAAGGTCGAGGAGCAGAACCGAGCGAGGGAGCTGCGGTCGCAGGCTTGGACCCTGGCGGAGATCGCGGCTGAGGTGGGGGCCAGCAAGGGCTCAGTCTCGGTCTGGGTGCGGGATGTCGAGTTCGACGAGGCAGCCCGCCGAGAGCGAGCGCGAGATCGAGCGCGGCAGGGGCAGGCGGAGGCCCGTCGACGCGGACCGAACGCCCTGCAGCGGCAGCAAGCAGGCGGAGATCGACGAGTGTCGAGGCGGGGCTTGGTCGACGATCGGGGCGATCTGACGCGAGCGCGACCTGCTGATCGCCGGAGTGGCGCTCTACGCCGGCGAGGGGGCCAAGCGGGACGGCATCGTGAAGTTCGCCAACACCGATCCGCGGATGATCCGGACTCTTCTGTGCCTGGCTGCGCCATTTCTTCGAGCGTCGATGAGTCGCGGCTGCGTGTTCGCCTCTACCTGCACGAGGGCCTCGACCTCGAGGCAGCCAACCGGGCGTGGTCCAATGTGACGGGCATCCCGATCGACCAGTTCGGCAAGCCCTACCGCGCAGTGCCCGACCCGAGCATCCGGACGGCGAAGCACATCTACGGTTGCGTCGTGCGTGGTCTACAGCTGCAGCTCGGACCCATCGGGCCATAACGGGCCTGATGGAGGCGCTGTTATCCTCGCAGTCCCTTCCGGGGTAGCTCAATTGGCGGAGCAGGGGATTGTTAATCCCAAGGTCGTGGGTTCGAACCCCACCCCCGGAGCCAGAGGGCCACGGGGTCGTGGGTTCGAGAATCGCCAGCCGCACTACCCTCACGTCGTCCGAGACGGAGGAGTGAAGTGATGACGATCGTGGACCTGCCCAAGGCCGTGATGCGCAGCGAGGCCGACTGCCCGATGGTGAACGCGGGCGAGGGCGTGAAGCTGCAGCTGCTGCAGGTCGACATCGAGGTCGGCCTCTGGGTCATCCGGAACCACTTCGAGCCCGGAGCCAGGGTGCAGACCCACAAGCACACGGGCCAGGTCTTCGCGTTCACGCAGGCCGGGTGCTGGAAGTACGACGAGTACCCGGAACGGATGACCGCGGGGTCCTACCTGTTCGAGCCCGCCGGCTCGATCCACACGCTGATCGTGCCCGAGGACAACACCGAGGTCACCGACGTGTGGTTCGCCATCTACGGCGCCAACCTCAACCTGGACGCCGACGGCAACGTGGAGTCGGTCCTCGACGCCGGCTTCATCCTCGAGGCCTACTTGGCCCTCTGTGAGGCCGAGGGGCACGACACGCCGAACGTCATCGGGGCCTGAGGCCTCGCCGTGCGGGCGGTCGTCACCACTGATCTCGGCGGACCGCTCCAACCGGTCGACCTCGACGATCCCACCCCGGGGCCCGGGGAGGTCGTCGTCGCCGTCGACGCGTGCGGCATCTGCGGCTCGGACCTGCACCTGGTCGATGCGCTCCCCATGCCGGGCCACGTCCTCGGTCACGAGCTGGCCGGCCGGGTGGCGGCGGTGGGAGAGGGCCTCACCGGCTGGCAGGTCGACGATCCCGTCATGGCCCTCTCGCTGGCCACCTGTGGCACCTGTGACGCCTGCCGGACCGGACGCCCCCGCAAGTGCGCCACGGCCCTGATGCTCGGGGTCGAGACCCCGGGCGGCTACGCCGAGTACGTGAGGGCCCCGGCCCATGACCTCGTGGCGCTCCCGGACGGCTTCGACCTCCGCCACGGCGCGCTGGTCGAGCCGCTGGCCGTCGCCCGCCACGCCGTCGGCCGTGGCGGCCTGGTGGCGGGGGAGACGGCCCTCGTCATCGGCGGCGGCCCCGTCGGCCTCGCCGTCCTCCTCTGGCTGAAGGCCCTTGGGGCCGGCGCCGTCGCCCTCTCCGACCCGCTCTCCGCCCGCCGGGCCAATGCCGCCGGGCTAGGTGCCGACATCGTCGTCGACCCCACCGCCGGAGACCTCACCGCCCAACTCGGCGACGCGGGCCTTGACGGGCCGTCGCTCGTCCTCGAATGCGTTGGCCTGCCGGGCCTCGTGGACCAGGCTTCCGCGGTCACTGCCATCGACGGCCGGGTGGTGGTCGTCGGCGTCTGCATGGCCGAGGACCACTACTTCCCCTACGGGGCGATGGCCAAGGAGCTCGACTGGCGCTTCGCCTTCTACTACTGCCGGGCCGACGTCGAGGCCACGATCGAGGCCGTCGCGGACGGTCGCCTCGACGTCGAGCCCCTGATCACCGCCGAGGTCGGCCTCGAGGAGGCCCCCGGTCGGTTCGAGGCCCTCAAGGCCGGCAGCGACGACACCAAGGTCCTCATCCGTCCCACCGGACCACCTGCTCCGCGCGCCCCGGTGCCGCCCCTGCGGTAGAAGGCCGTGGGCCCGAGGCTCAGTGGTCAGAGCCGGAGGCTCATGATCCCGGCGGGCTGAGCGCGGTGCGGGTGGCCCGAACCGCGACGATGACGGCGGCCATGCTCGGCGGAGCCGCCGGCAAAGCCTGGCCGTCAATGCCTGTGATGTTCGCCCAGGTGTCGATGCACCTGGGCGAGGACCGCCCACCGGGCCACGCCGGCTGCCTCGACCGACCTCACCCGCTCGTGTCGCTTTGCGGGCCTCCCGTACATGTCGTCAACAGTCCAAACGGGTCGTTCAGGGTGGTGGCGGTGGTGGGGGGGCGGTGGTGGGTGGTGGTGGGGGGGCGGTGGTGGGTGGTGGTGGTGGTGGCGGTGGTGGCGGCGGCGGCGGTGGTGGTGGTGGTGGTGGTGGGCGCGCCGGTGGGCGCGCCGGTGGGCGCGGGGGAGGGCGCGGGCTACTGCTGCCGCCGCCGCTACCACCAGAACTTCCTGACGAGGTGCCGAACCCGGTCGTAGAGGTCGAGGTGGTCGAGGTGCTCGAGGTGGTCGAGGTGGTCGAGGTGCTCGAGGTGGCCGTGGAGGTCGAGGTGGTGGCAGTGGGCGGGGTGTCGACGTCTTCGGCGTTCTTGTTGAGCCGGGCGACGTCACCGTCCGGTGAGATGACCCCGGCGCGGGGGCCACGCTCGTCGTCGAAGACCACGTAGCCGTCGCTCTCACGGAGGACGAACCGGCCGCCGCCAGGCATGATGCTGACTTCGTCCCGTGGCTCGCCGCCGACCGCCGAGTCCACGAGGACGGCCACACCCCTCGACAGGTTGGCGACATAGACGGTGCCGTCCACGACGAGTGGCCGACCGAGTTGATCGTCGGGATCTCCGAGGTCGACAGGCGGCAGGACCGAGCCGTCGGTGAGGTCGACGCCGATCAGCGTGCCGGTGGTCGGGGAGGCGACCCAGGCGACGGATCCGGAATCTGCCAACAGCGCCGGGAGCAAGTGGGCCCCGGGATCGACCGGTAGCGGGTGCCGGGCCCCCCACTGGTCGATCAGTTTCGCTCCCTCGCCGTCGACCACGAAGGGGGCGTCCCCCGTGAGGCCCACCGTCAGGCCGGGATCCTGCGAGCCCAACTGGGTGTGCGAGACGAGCTCGCCGTCGTCGACCTCGACCAGCTCACCGTTGCCGAGGTCGACGACCCACAACGTGCCCTCGTCGTCGACCACGGCACCGGTCAGCTCAGACGACAGGGTCAACTCGTCGGTGACCTCCCGGCCGTCGTCGCCCAAGAGGTCGATGGCACCGTCGGGCGCGATGACGTAGGCCTGCCCGCCGCCGGACATCACCTCGGAATCCGCCGCTACTGGATCGCCGTCCAGGATGTCGGTCCCCGACGGGCTGACGGCCTGGATCGTGCCGGTGTCACGATTGTGCACGAGTGCGCCCTCACCGTGCTGCACCAGCACGAGATCATCGCCGGCGCCCTCGAGCGGCGCCCTCGCGTCGACCGTCGCCACCGAGGCCGTCGCCTTGACCACGGCGCCTCGGTCCTCGATCAGCAGGAACACCGTGCCGTCACCGGCCACGACCGCGTCGGTCGGGGTGTCGTCGACGCCGTCAGACGAACTGCCGGCCACCAGCGCTCCGGCACCGGCGAAAACGGCGAAGAGGAGCACCGCTACACCAACGTGCACGCCTTGTCCCATCCGGCCCTCTCACACTGTGCCCGCTAACGTCGCACGCTACCGCAACAACGGAGGGACGCAGTGGCGCCGAGCAGGGCGACCCCTACCTGGTCATGGCCATCTCGGCGGTGGGACATTGACCGATCGCATCGAGAAGCGCGTGGCGCTCCCGTGGCGGTCGGCGGTGGCGTGGACGGGGCGCTGTGCAACGCAGGTCTTCCAGTGAATAGGCCTCTGAACAGGGGAAACACCGGGCCCGTAGCTCAATGGTCAGAGCAGGCGACTCATAATCGCTCGGTCGTGGGTTCGATTCCCACCGGGCCCACCAGTGAAGAACTGACGAAGGTCGTTTGCACGGCCGGGCCCACCCGTCATACCGCGGATTTCGGGGCTTGGCTCCGGTGTCAGATGTACTGAGGGCCTCGTACTGCTAACGGATTGCTGACGGGGGCCATCACTGGGCTCGAACCTGGCTGCGACGCCGGCACGACACGCGCCAGAACCAGAAGGTCATACCGAGCCGCCCTGTGTGACGTACTGCTGCCTGGTGTGGCCCCGCTTCTGGTCGACAGCCATCAACAAGGCGCCTACTCCCAGCATGAACACGAGGATGGCGACGACCATCGCTGACACCGATGGCCAGCCGTTCTCGCCGGCGTCGAGGAAGTCGTAGGGATACCGGTCCGTAGCGGACCTCGCACGAGCACGACCACCAGCCAGGCCACCGGAACGGCGGCCACCCTCGGCAACCGTGACCAGCTCACAGCGAAAGGAGGCCCGAGAGCGGCCCACAGCGCCAGCAGCGCCAACGGGACGAGATAGTGCTGGATCAGATCCACCACGCCCCACCAGCCCGGAGGCAGCGCCGGGTCGAGAAGCAGTGCGTTCACTGCAGCCGTCACGACGGCCACGACCCCCACCAGGAGTGTCGTGAGGTTCGTGAACGTCAGCACCAGATCCGCGGTTGCCGCAGCCGGAGAGCGACCGTCGTCGATGACCATGGAGTGGTACCCCGCTGCGGCCGGATCGCCAACCGTCGATGGTCCCTTCGGGACCCGCTCGGGGGCGCCGATCGTGACGGTGGTCCCTGGCTCCTGTGGTCAAGCGGTGCGAGCGTGAGCATCGACCCGGTGGGATGGCAGAGCGCCTCCCCGGGGAGAGGAGGTGTGACATGCGGAAGCTGATTGCCGCAGCGATCTTCGTCGCACTGTTCGCCTTGTTGGTTCCGACACCGGCGGCGGCTGACACCCCTGGGTGCGTGACCAGGGCCGAGTACCTCCAGGTCCAGCGGGGCTACACCCGTCTGCAGGTCCGGACTGTCTTCGACACTCCGGGCGCCCGAATCTACTTCGCCCGCTCGGGCAACCTCAGGGTGGAGATCCGAGGCTACGAGACCTGCCGGTTCGCCGTCGTGACCGCGGCGTTCGCCCGCGAGGGGAACGGTCCGTGGCGCCTGGTGGCCAAGGAAGGGCAATTCCTTCACTGAGGGTCGCCCGATCGGGAGGGTTCGCCTTCCCGAGTCCCGTCGCCCGCTGATCGGGCAGCATCTGGTGTCAGTTGAGGGTCACCGCGCTGACGCCTCCCACGCCTAGGTGATCGGGCCCGTCATGGTCGACCAGTTCCAGAACTGGTCGAGGGTGGTGCCATCGGCGATCGAGCCCTCGGCGAGGATGCTGAGGGCCCAGTTGGTCCACGCCAGTCGGGCCGAGCTGATCGCCGCTCGGGAGGGTCTGCCGCGGCTTCGGTTGACGGTGGTTGTGACTGATCATGCTGCCTCGGCGATGCCGAGAACCCCGGGATTCCACCACTCTCCCGGGCCTGACAGGCTGAACCCGGACCGGGCCGGACGGTTCGGTCACGACTCATAATCGCTCGGTCGTAGGTTCGATTCCCACCGGGCCCACCGACGCGATCCTGGAGCATCGTCTTCCGCTTCCCTGATCGCCAGCTGGCGCTCGTGCTGGTCCTGGAAGTCGAGCTGGGGTGGTGGCGTCCTGCATCCCGTCCCGTCGCTCGACCCGCCTCGAGGTCCTCGAGGCGATCCGGGCGACCTGAGTGTGGGGGGCGAGGGAGGACGGCCACCGTTGACGGCGCGTTCCTCTGTCACCCCCGAGTGAGGCCTCGTCGCTGACCGTACGTGAGAGGATGCTCCGTCGGTTCCGGGTGGAGCCCCGACGAGAAGGGAATGCCGGTGCAGAATCCCAGGCGAGCGAAGGCTGCTGCGACCTGCGTGGTCGCAGTCGTGATGGTGGTGCTGTCGGCCGGTTGTGGGTCCGACGCGGGCGGTGAGGGCGAGGCCGAGGCGGCGCCTGCGATCGATCCCGCCGCCGAGCGGCTGGCGGGGCGCTACGCCCACTACGACGTGGTCGCCTACGAGAGCACCGACATGAAGACCCACATCGTCAGCTTCGGCTTCACCGACCTGGAGGTCGTGAACGGCGAGCTGCAGGCGACGGAGTCGTTCTGCCACGCCGATCACCGCAGTGACCAGCCGATCGACGTGGAGATGCCCGACGCCGCCACCCAGGCGATCATCCCCGAGCCGACGGCGGTCACGCTCACCACCGTGGACGGCCGGGCCCGTCTCTCCCGCCCGGCGACGCCCACCGGCATCGGCGTCGACCTCGAGGACCCGGCGAACGACCCGCTGCCCACCGATCCCAGACGATCCCCGGATCGCCGATGACGACAACGACGGGAACCCGGGGGTCACCACCCGGATCCGGGTGACCGAGGACCTCCAGGGCGAGCTCTACATCGCCCGGCGGGAGATCTTCGCCTACGACGTCGACGAGCAGGACGACGGGTCGCTGGTCGGGGTCGTCACCGACGACTCCGAGCAGCTGATCATCGGGGCCACCAACGACGCCTTCCTGACCCAGGCCGAGTGGGTGCAGCAGCCCGACCTGACCAAGAGCCCGATCATCCTGATCCCCGTCGACCAGGACTGGGACTGCGAGCGGCTCATGGCCGAGCGCGATGACCTGTTCCCGCCGACCCCCGAGGTCGACTGGTAGCCGGGCGTCGGCCCTCAGGTGATCGGGCCCGCCGTGGTCCACCAGTTCCAGAACTGGTCGAGGGTGGCGTCATCGGCGATCGAGGCCTCGGCGAGGATGCTGAGCGCCCGGTTGGTCCACGCCAGCCGCTCCTCACCGCTGTCCAGGAAGTAGCAGGCCACCCGGCCGCTCTCCTGGTCGTCGATGGTCCGGGTGTTCTCGAACGGGCAGCCATTGGTCTCACCCGTGTCCGCGGCTGACGTCACCGCCCTCGATCAGGTTGTTGTACACCGCGGCCGAGGCGGCGGCGTTGCGGTACTGGTTGTAGAAGACCGAGCTCGCGCCCCGCGGCGGGAAGCACTGGACCGAGGCCGTCTCGGTCGGTCGGAGCTCGGCCCGGATGCAGGTGGATCGGAACGGGGTGGGCACGTGGGTCAGCAACTCGGCCTCACCGGCATTCGGGAACTCGTCCACCGTCTCCTGCTCGGACCGGTCCACGAGATCGGCCCACCAGCTCGTAGAGCTCGGCGTCGGACTCGTCGTTTCGGGTGGCGACGCCGAGCAGGTAGCTGCTCGTTCTCGGTCCACGCGATGGCCGAGCCACCGTTGCCGTCGCGGTAGCAGGCCACCGAACCCGCCACGCCGTCCGGCTCGTCCGCGGTCGTCCAGCTGTGGGCCGCATAGATGTCGGTGGCACAGTCGCCGCTGGTGTCGAGCTCCTCGCCGGCCGGCGCCTGGGCCTCGTCGTAGGCGTCGTCGAGGTCGCCGTCGTCGTCGAACACCGTGAGGGCGAGGTCGTCGGCCCCCTCGGCGGGGTCACAGGACAGCTCGGCGATGACGTCGTCGTCGTAGTCCTCGACGTCCTCGAGCTCACAGTCGTCGAGGTCGAGGGCGCCGGTCACCTCGTCGAAGGCGTCCTCGGCATCGGCTTGGGCCTCTCGAGGGCCTGGGCCTCCTCGTCCACAGTCGTGGCCGGCGGCTCCTCGGGATCGTCGCCACCGCCCAGGAGGAGGGCCCCGGCGACGACGGCCACCAGGAGGAGCAGGGCCCCGCCGATGAACAATGGCGTACGGGAGGGTCCACCGCCCGATGTCGCCGGCGGCCCCACTGGCGGGGCGCGCCCGGGCGGTGGCGTCTGACTGGATCGGGGCGGGCGAAGGCGCCGGGGGGAAGGTCGTCGCGGGGGCGTTGACGGTGGACCTGGGCGGGGGCGGCGGCGGGGTCGGGGTGGCCGCCGGCGGCGGCAGGCCGCTGGTCAGCAGGGCCCGGCGGGCGGCCGTCGGCGAACTCGGCGCCGGTCTGGTAGCGGTCGGCGGGCTCTTTGGCCATGGCCTTCTGGATGACGGCGTCGATGGCCGGGGGCAGCCCCGGCCACGGTCGCGGCGACCGGCGGCGGGGCCTTGGTCAGGTGCGAGGTGATCATCGAGTGGATGTCCCCGCTGAAGGGCGGGGTCCCGGTCAGGGACTCGAAGAGGACGCAGCCGAGGGCGTAGATGTCGGCCCGACCGTCCACGGTCTGGCCGCCGAGCTGCTCGGGGGCGGCGTAGGCGAAGGTGCCGAGGAACTCGCCGGCCCCGGTGAGGCTGTCGCTGGACGCCGTGCGCTTGGTCAGGCCGAAGTCGGCCAGGAAGCAGCGGTCGTCCCGCGCACGGATGAGGATGTTGCGGGGCTTGACGTCGCGGTGCACCAGGCCGGCCTCGTGGGCGGCGTCGAGGGCCCCGGCGATCTCGGTGATCACCTCGACGGCCCGCTCGGGGGTGAGGGGACCGTTCTCCTCGATGGTCTTGCCCAGGTCGCGGCCCTCGATGTAGCGCTGGGCGATGAACAGCTGGCCGTCCTGCTCGCCGGCGTCGAGCACCCCGACGATGTTGGGGTGGTCGTCCAGCTCCACGGCCAGGAGCGACTCCCGCTGGAACCGCTCGCGGTTCTTGTCATCGGCGGACAGCGTGGGGTTGAGCACCTTCAGCGCCACCTTGCGCCGCAACGCCGGGCGTAGGTCCTCGGCGAGGTAGACGTTGCAGAAGCCGCCGGCGCCGAGCAGGTGCTCGATGCGGTAGCCGCCGAACTCGGTGCCCTCGTCCATCACTGCCATGTGGGTCCGCCTGTCGTCAGTAGCTGCCGGTCCGCGCCTCACGGCGTCCTCCCGGAACCAGGTGTGGGTGCCTTGGGAGGCGATGGCCGCGCCCAGCCGGGTCAACGCGTGGGCGTACGCCGCCCGCCGCAGGTCGACGCCGAGAGTAGTGGCGAGGTCGTGCACCGCGGCGAACTCCCGGCGCATGATCTCCTCGAGGCGCTCGTGGACCTCGGCGAGGCTCCACGCCAGGCCGCCGCGGTTCTGGACCCACTCGAAGTAGCTGACGGTGACGCCGCCGGCGTTGGCCAGGATGTCGGGCACGATCGTGATGCCCTGCGTCGACCAGGACGCGGTCGGCGTCGCTGGTGATCGGCCCGTTGGCCACCTCGATGACGGTCCGGGCCTGGATGCGGTCGGCGTTGTCCTCGGTGATGACCCGTTCTCCAGGGCGGCGGGGATCAGGATGTCGACGTCGAGCTCGAGCAGCTCCTCGTTGGTGATCGCTTCGGCGTCGACCAGCTGGCAGACCGAGCCCTCGCAGTAGACCGCCCGCAGCGCCCGGGTGTCGTTCTTGTTCCGGACGAGGCTGGGGACGTCGAAGCCCTCGGCGCGGTAGATGCCCCCCTGGGTGTCGCTGACGGCGACGATGCGGTAGCCGTCGGCGTGCAGGAGCGGCGGCGACGTGCTGGCCGGCGTTGCCGAAGCCCTGGACGGCCACGCGTCATCTCGGTCGGGTCCCAGCCCTCGCCGTTCCTCGAGCTCCTTGATGCAGTAGTAGGCGCCCCGCCCGGTGGCGTCGTCGCGGCCGAGGCTGCCGCCGAGCTCGATGGGCTTGCCGGTGAACGTGCCCGGGCACGCGGCGCCGCTCGATCGGGAGTACTCGTCGATCATCCAGCCCATGACCATGGCGTTGGTGTAGACGTCGGGGGCGGGGATGTCGGTCTCGGGTCCGAGAACGTCGGCGAGCGGCCTGGACGAAGCCCCGGCTGAGCCGCTCCAGCTCCAGGCGGGACAGCTCCTTGGGGTTGCACGATGACGCCGCCCTTGCCGCCCGCCGAAGGGCAGGCCGACCACGGCGCACTTGATCGTCATCCAGAAGGCCAGGGCCTTGACCTCGCGACACGTCGACGTCGGGGTGGTAGCGGATGCCGCCCTTGGTCGGGCCGCGGGTGTCGTCGTGGCGGACGCGGTAGCCGTCGAAGACCTGCAGCGAGCCGTCGTCGCGGCGGATGGGGATGGCCACCTCCATGACCGACTTGGGGTGGCGCAGGCGTTCGAGGACCTCGGGATCGACCTCGATGAGATCGGCGACCTCGTCCAGCCGACGGAGGGCGTCGGTGAAGACGTCGGTCACCGTCCACCTCAGCTTCGTCGGTGGGAATCGAAGGACAGGACGCGGGGCCCGACGAGCACGTGCATGCCCGGGGTCAGGGTCACGGGGGCGTTGGGGGCGACCGGCGTCCACTGGGTGGCGTCCCGGGTGGCCACGAAGGTGCCGTTGGCCGAGCCGGCGTCGGCGACCCGGACCTCCCAGTCGTGGAGGGTCACCCGGGCGTGGACCCGGGAGATGGCTCGCTCGGGATCGGGCAGGGCGATGCCCCGCACCGAACCGGCGGCGACGCCTTCGTCGGTGTCGGGCTCCCGGCCGACCACGATGTCCCGGTCGACCACATAGGTGCTGCCGTCGTCGAGCACGAGCACCCCCAGCGGCGGGCGGGGCCCCTCGACGAGGTTGTGGGTCTGCTGGACCATGGAGATGCCACAGGTGGCACAGAACGGCGAGTTCGGGTCGTTGAAGTGGCCCCGGGCGCACATCACGCCGTGGACCTGGGGGACCGCCGGCTCGTCGGGCTCGGGCGCGACCGGCGGCGTCGTCGGCTCCGGCCATGGGCAGCGGCGCGCGTGGCCCTTCCTCGTCCTCGTCGGCGTCCCTGAGGGAGACCGCGACGAAGTCCGGGGCGGGCACGGGCTCAGGAGCCACGTCCGGAGTCGGGTGGCGGGGGCGGGGCGGGGGCCTCGACCTGCGGTGGCGGGGCCGGCTCGGGGGCGGGCTCGAGGTCGGGCCGGGCTCGGGTGCCATCTCGGCTCCGGGGCGGCGGCCTCGGTCGCCGGTGGCGGCGGTGGGGCGGGGGCGGCTGCCCCGGTGGCCACGCCGTTGCCCCGGGCCACGCCGGCCTGGAGGTCGGACCACTCGTCGGCCGCACCGGCGCCGTCCCGGGCCAGTGACCACTGGTCGGGCACCGTGCCCAGGAGGCGGTCCAGCCAGGCCGCGGCGTCGCGGCCCGAGAGCGTCTGGGGGCCGGTGTCGTCGTGGTAGGCGAACTCGACGTCACCGTGCAGCAGCACGGCGAGGCCCTCACCGTCGGTGCCGACCAGGCCGAGCGGCGGGGCGTCGTCGGCCGCCGCCAGCAGGCCGGCCACCGCCCGGGCCGCCTTGCGGCCGGCGTCGGGCTGACCGGCGGCGCTCCGGACCGCGTCGAGGAAGGCGTTCACCAGGGCGTGGTGCTGGTCGCCGGCGGGGAAGGCCACGGCGGTCGAGGCCGGGGGCCCGCAGGACCACGCCGTCGCCGGGAACCACCCGCAGCCGTAGTTCGTCGAGCGTCGTCATGGCGTCCAGCCTCCGAGGATTCGGCCGCCACGGAACCGCCAGCGGATGAAGAACACCTGCATCAGGTTGTTGGCGAACAGGTTGACCACGATCCAGGTCGTGACGAAGGCGACCAGGAACGGCGCCAACGTGAGGCCCTCGAGCAGGGCGGTCGCCATCCGGGGGCACCGGCGTCGGTCGATGCGGCCACCGACTTCGCCACCAGTAGGCCACGATGCCCTCGTTGACGATGGTCACGTAGCCGAAGAGCGTGGGCCAGTCCTTCTCCCAACGGAACTGCATGAGGCCGTGGTAGACGAACTCCCACAGGATGCCGAGGACGAGCACGATGGCGAGCACCGAGAAGGTCACCTTGTAGACATCCAGGAGGTCCGGGTTGCCCATCGCGTCGGTGTCGACGACGACCCGGACCACCGGGGTGATCATCACGGTCCAGATCCCCCCGACGACCACCAGCAGGAAGATCCGGGTCTGGATGCGGCCGCCGAGCGTCGGGATCACGTCGTCACCTCCGGTGGGCGCCGTTTCAACCACCGTCGCCACTCCCGCCAGGACCTCCGAACGCCGATGCGGGGGACGAAGCCCTGGGCGGCGAGGTCGTCGGCGATGCGGAGGGCGACGTACTGGAGGCCCAGGAAGGAGTCCACGCCGGAGAAGTACCCGCCGGCGGTCGCGGAGCCCGAGGCGTACATCCGGCCCACGCCGCTGCGGGTGCCCCGCACCTCGTAGGTCGGCTCCACGTCGAGGCGGCCCAGCGGGTTGCGGCCGGCGCCGGAGTGCTCCAGCAGGTCGGCCAGCACGCGGTGCTCGCTGATGTCGGCCTCGAGGCCCGTGGCATCGATCACGTAGTTGGCGGGGATCTGGTGGACCCCCTGATCGGTCTTCACCGTGCTGATCACCGTCCCGTCACCGGGGACCACCGACTCCACGGTGCCGACCACGAGCTGATACCAACCCTCCCGGCGGCCCCGATCCAGCTGCTGCAACCACAGCTTGCGCTTCGGTGTCGTGGTCCCCCCGAACAGCCCGTACAGCTCCTTGCGCTGCTCGCCCTCGGTGTGCTCGAGCTTGGACTTGAGCTGGCCGCCCCAGCCGGACTTCGGGATGTTGAAGCCCTGGTAGGCCCAGCCGTTGCGACCACGGCGCCGCATGAAGATGCTCGGGCCCGTGGGACTCGCCGATGTAGGTCCGGACGAGGTGGATGATCTGGATCTGGGAGCCCTGCTGGTCGCGCTCGTCGGTCAGCCGCTGGAGGATGCGGCTGGCCACGATGCCGTTGCCCCGGACCACCACCGTCCCGGGCTTCTGACGCAGCTCCTCGTAGACGTGCTCGTGGGGCTCGTAGGCGTTCAGGACCCGGTGGTAGTCCTCGTAGGTCGTCCGGTAGGCCTGCAGGTCGGGCAGGAAGCGCAGTCCGGGGTAGCCGACGGCCACGTGGACGTAGGTGCTGCGGTACGCCACCCGTTTGGTGGGTGTGGTGCCGGCCTCGGGCGTGAGGATCGTGAAGTAGCCGCCGCCGTGACGCTTGCGCACCATGCGGACGAGGCCCTTGGCGGTCCGCTGCGAGGTAGCCGATGCGGTTGGCCTCGACCTCGAGGGACTCGAACACCTGGCCGGCCCGCGGGGTGAAGTAGTCGGTGAAGATCGGTTCGGTGAAGACCTGCCAGAGGGGGGCGAACTTGTCCTGGAAGCCCTTCTCCTCGCGGAACTCCCGGTACGCGTACGACGGGTACGCCCCAGCAGTTGTCCGGGGTCGAGCCCGAGTCGGAACGCAGGCGCTCCGGGCGCGGGATCTGCGAGACCCGCGTCAGGTACTCGTAGGTGTCCCACGGCTTGTCCAGCGCGCCGAGGGCGATGAACCGGTCCATCGGCATGCCGGCCACCCGCAGGTAGTCGGCCAGCACGAAGCTGCCGATGCCCCCACCGACGGACACGAGCGGGACGTCGACCACCGGGATGCCGGCGTCGGCCAGCATCTGGTCGGTCCACTCGTGGGTGGCGATGAGCTGGTCGGTCAGGTCACCGGCCTGGCCCCGGGCCTCCTCGACGGCCGCCGCGAGTTGCTCGTGCGGGAGGTTGACGGTCTCGGTGTGGCTCACGTCAGCTGGTCTCCTTGGTCGCGGCCGAGCGTACGACGGAATCTGCAGGCGGGTGGACGGTCAGCACGACCGTGGTGCGAGAAGTGATCAGGCCCTCGGCCAGATGGCTGTCCGCGGCCCCGACGACCACCAGACACGCGCGTCGCCCATGTCGGCACCGGGCTCCCGGCTGTCGACGGCGTCGGCGCCGTGACGCTCGGCGACGGCCGCCGCGTGACGGTCCGACCCGAGCAGGACCACTGGCCCGTCCGGCCGGGGGCTGGTGTCCACGGGACAGACGACGACCGGACAGGGCGCCGACTCCGCGAGGCGGGCGGCGAGGCCCGACGGCGAGGAGCCGCGTCGTGGCCACCACGATGAGGTCGACGCCCTGGTCGGCCAGGTCGAGGGCGGCGCCGGCGGGATCGACCGCGCCGTAGGTCGTCGGCTGGACGGTGACCCCGTCGGGGGCCAGCGTGCCGAGGAGCTTGAGCGCCCGCAGGGATGACTCCGCCTCGAGCACCTCGTCGTGCAGGCCGGCGGGGAGCTCGTCGTAGGGGGAGAGCGGGATCGGACGGAAGAGGATGACCTCGGCGGGACCGGAGCCGGCCAGGCGGTAGGCGATGTCGGCCACGGGGGCGGCCTCGTCGACGGTGCCGACCACGGCCAGGATCCGGGTGGTGTCCGTGGTCGGCGGCCCGACGACGGGCACGCCGCGGCCGCCCTTGGGCACGAAGCGATCCACCAGCGGCCCCGTCATCATCGTGGTCACCAGGGCCATGACCACCCCCGCGACCTGCATCGGCGGGGTGATGACGCCCTGGTTGAGGGCGATGAGGGCGACGACGAGCACGAGCAGGCCCCGGCAGTTCATGAGCACGCCGAGCACGTTGCCGTCGTTCCAGGACAGGCCCGCCCATCTTGGCGAAGACCGCGGAGCCGGCCCACTTGCCGACGATGCCGGCCAGGAGGAACAGCAGGATGGCGGGGATGTGGCTCGCCCGGCAGCTTGGTGAAGTCGGTGTTGAGGCCGGAGAAGGCCAGGAAGATGGGCAGCAGGATGACGGCGGTGACGTCGGCCAGCCGCCGCGACATCTCCCGGAACAGGCCCTGCCGGGCGGGCAGGACGGCGCCGGCCAGGAACGCGCCCACGATCACGTTGATGCCGATCTGGTTGGCGGCGTACGCCGAGGCGAAGGTGAACACCATGATCAGCCCGATGGAGCAGGGGCGTGAGCTGCCCGGCCTGCTCGAAGGAGCGTCCGAGCGGCTTCAGCAGAGGTCGGGCGACGAGGAAGAGCACGGCGATGTAGAGCCCGGCGACCAGGAACTTCACGGCCAGCTTGGACGGGCCCTGGTCGGCGGCGACGCCGGAGGCGACGGCCACGGTGAGGAACATCGCCACGGTCACGACCGCCGCGGCGGCCACGCCCGTGGCGCCCATCGGTGTAGCGGTCAGGTTCTTCTCCTGGAGGATCCGGGCCATCACCGGGAAGGCCGTCACGGTCAGCATGCCGGCGATGAAGAGGGTGAAGCTGGCCTGCGACGGGGCGTCGGCCGTGTCGAAGAACGGGACGAAGTCCTGCGGCGTAGAGGATCGGGCCGATCACGAAGGCGAGGGCGATCGGCACGGCGACGGCACCGAACGAGACCAGGCCGATGCTCTTGCCCTTGCCCTTCAGCGCGTTCCAGTCGAGCTCGAGGCCCGACCAGGAACATGAAGAACACCGAGGGCGATCTGGCCGATGATCGCCGAGCACGCCTCGGGCCTGGGCGGGGAAGAGGCAGGCGGTGATGCTCTCCGCGGCGGGAGGCGTGCCCTCGGCAGGGATAGGCGTCCCGGGGATCTGCGCGACTCAGCGACTGCTCGCAGTGCAGGAAGCTCCAGGAGTTGGTCCACGTGAAGACGGTGGCGCCGAGCAGCGAGGGACCCAGCAGGATCCCGGCGATGATCTCGCCGACGACTGTCGGTTGGCCGACCTTGTTGGCCAGCCGGCCCATCAGCCGGGCCACCAACAGGATGATGGCGATGTCCAAGAGGACGAAGCCGAGTACCTGTTCGGGTGTCAGTCCTGGTCGCAACATGTCGTCATCCCCCCCTGGTCGGGCTCGATCTGAGCCGATCGACAAGTTCGGTCAGCCGGGCGGCTCCGTCGTCGCGGCCCATCTGCACCCACAGCGTCGCCACTGGGGCTGCTGATCGGCCTGGTGCCCCACCCCGGATCTCCAAGGCCACGTCCCCGTCACCGGTCGCCGACATCGCCCGACGAGCGCAGCGCCTCGACCGTAGCCGCCAGTCGGCGGCCCGGGTCCCCCTCCACCTGGAGGGGCAGGCCACGGGCCCGGGAGAGACGGAGGCCGAGCTCCAGGACCGTCCGATCGCTCTCGGTCCCGAGATGGGCCCGCACCGGGCCGTCGAGGCCGGCACCGTCCACCAAGGCGAGGCGGACCGTCGGGGCCAGCGGGCTCTGCGTGCCCCCGGGCACGGCGTAACCGGCGTCGGCCGGGACCAGCACGAGGTCCGAGACGCTCTCGTCGGCGAGGAGCCCGATCAGGCGGCCGGGGTCGTCGGTGGTCCGGGAGCGGGCGAAGACGGGCACACCCGCGGCCTGCACCGTGGTCTCGAGGTGGTGGAGGGCGTCGAGCGACGAGGCCATCGACTCGAGGCCGCTGCCGATCTCGAGGGTGCCGACGGGTGCGCCGAACTGGACCAGGGCCACCTCGCTCGGGTCTTCGTCGTGGGCCAGTTCGGCGGCCAGGGCGGCCAGGGCGGGCCCGGGATCGCCCTCCGGGGTCCCGACCAGCACGCGGAACGCGGCCGCCTGCTCGGAGCCGATTCGCTCGGCCTCGGCGATCTCCCGATCGACCAGGTCGCTTCGGGTAGAGCAGGCGCAGCAGCGGTTCGGTGATGATCGTGGTGAACACGGCCATCACCACCATGATCGTGAACATCTCCTCGTTGAGGACCCCGACCTCCCGCCCGATGGTCAGGATCACCAGCTCGGTGAGGCCCCGGGTGTTCATCAGCACCCCGAGGGCCATGGCCTGGCGGGCGGGGACCCCCTGGCTACGGGAGGCCACCGAGGCGCCGACGAACTTGCCGGTGCAGGCCACGAGGAGGACCAGCAGCAGGTACTTGAGCCCGTCGAGGCCGAGGCCGGTGATGTCCACGAGCAGGCCGGTGACCACGAAGAAGACGGGGAGCAACAGGATGACGGTGATCTGCTCGAGCCGCTCGAGGATCTCGTGGAACATCTGGTGGGCGCCCTTCGCGGGGGAAGATCGCCCCGAAGAAGAAGGCCCCGAAGATGGCGTGGATGCCGATCTCGGAGGTCAGGAACGACGAGACCAGCACGCCCGCGAGGACGGCGGCGAGCACGTCGGGCGTCAGTCGCTCGAGCCGCTGGTAGCGGTCGACGAGCTTCACCAGCAGCGGACGGATCAGCAGCACCATGCCCGCGCCGTAGACGGCGGTCAGCACGAGGACCCACTGCGGGCCCGAGTTCGCCCTCGCCGACCACGGCCAACACCGCCGCCAGCAACGACCAGGCCAGGATGTCGTCGACCGCGGCGCAGGCCAGGGTCAGCACGCCGATGCGGGTGCGGTGCATGTTCCGTTCGGTGAGGATGCGGGCCAGGACCGGGAAGGCCGTGACCGACATGGCGGCGCCGAGGAAGAGCCCGAAGTGGAGGAGGTCGACCTCCTCGCCGTCGACCGTGCCGTACTCGGCGTGGAGGACCGGCGCCGCGAGCAGGGCGAGGGTGAAGGGCAGCGCCACCGAGCTCAACGAAGTGACGGCGGCCAGTCGGCCCTTGCCCCGGATCAGGCTCATGTCCAGCTCGAGGCCGATGATGAACATGAAGATGATCAGGCCGAGCTGGGCGATGATCCCGAGGAAGGGCCGGGTGTCGAGGGGGAAGAGCCGCTCGGGTAGGTCCTCGTTGATCAGGCCGAGCACGCTCGGCCCGAGCATGATCCCGGCCGACGATCTCCCCGACCACCGCCGGCTGGCGGACCTTCTTGGCCGCCCAACCGGCAGCCCGGGCCACGACGATGACGATCGCGATGCCGAGGAAGACCCGGGCGCTGATCTCCTCGGTGAGTCCCTCGGCAGCAGCGAGGAGTGAGGCGATCGTCACGGTTCCCCTCTTCCCTGGTCGAGACGGCCGTTGGTGCGCGCGGATCGTAGCCTCGGCGCCGGAGGCGTAAAGTCCGATCGACGGCAGGCTGCACGCCTGACGCTCACCAAGGGGGCCGATGTGGAGACGATCGCCGACTACCGCCTCATCCGCTCGCTCGGGGGCCGGGAGCCACGGCGAGTTCTTCCTGGCCGAGCCGCCCGGCCCGCCTGGGCCTCGACGCCGAGTTCGTGGCGGTCAAGGTCATGGCCGGCCAGACCCAGGACGACGCCTTCCGTCGGGCCACCCGGGAGCTGCGGCTGTTCGCCTCGGTCAAGTCGCCTTACCTGGTGGCGCTCTACGACGCCGGCCAGGAAGGGGGACGGTTCTTCTACGCCGCCGAGTACCTGCCGCTCGGGTCGTTGGCGGCGCCCTCCAAGCCGCTCGACCGGGCCCAGACGCTGCGGGCAGTGGCCGACGCCGCCCGGGCGGCGCACGTCCTGCACGAGGCGGGCATCGCCCACCGGTCGATCAAGCCGGCCAACATCCTCATCACCGAGACCGGCGGGAAGCTGGCCGACCTCGGCCTCGCCCAGGTGCTGGCCCCGGGCATGACGGTCACGGGCATGGGCCCGATCGGCTCGGTCGAGTACATCGACCCCGCCATCCTCTCCGGCGACCGGGCCGGCCGGGCCTCGGACCTCTGGTCGCTCGGCGTGACCCTCCACCGGGCGATCACCGGCACCGGCGTCTACGGCGAGCTGCCCGAGACCGAGCCCCTGGTGGCCATCCGCAAGGTGCTCTCCTCGGACCCGGTGCTGAGCGACGCCCTCAGCCCCGTCGAACGGGAGCTGGTGGGTCAGCTCCTGGCCACGGACGCCGCCGACCGTCCGGCCACGGCGCTCGAGGTGGCCGACCGCATCGACGCCCTGATCTGACCCCTTCGGCGATCTGTGGCCCGCGGGTCGGGTCCACTACGGTGCTGGCCCCGTGAAGCGCATTCTGCTGATGGTGCTCGTGATGGTGGTGGCCGGCTCCGTGGCTGTGGGCTGCGGGAGTGATGACGAGTCGCCTGAGGGCGCCGGGGGCGAGGCCCCACCCGACGCCGAGCTGCTCGAGGGCGACGCCGTCGAGATCGTGGCCGTCGACAACGCCTTCGACCCCGATGCCGCCCGGGTGGCGGCGGGCACCGAGGTCACGTGGGTCAACCGCGGGGTCAACGACCACAACGTGGTCCCCGAGGACGCGGACGCGGCATGGGCCATCGACACCGAGGACTTCGGCCCCGACGGGCGAAGCGTCGTTCACCTTCGACGAGCCCGGCGTCTACCGCTACTACTGCTCGATCCACGGGACGCTCACGGCCGGGATGCCGGGCGTCCTGGTGGTCGAGTAGCCCGACCGATCGGTCAACGACAGCTCCGAGGGGGAGATCAACATGGGCAAGGGATGGCGACGGCTGCTGGCCGTCATGGTGGTGCTGACCGCGGTCATCGCCGCAGGCTGCGGCGACGATGACGGCGGCGAGGCCGAGGGCCCACCCCCGTGCGCGACCGCCGAGGGCGAGGCCACCACGATCAAGGTCCCCGAGGACGAGGACACCATCCAGGAGGCGGTGAACGCCGCCCCGGCCGGGAGCCTCGTGCTGGTCTCGCCCGGGACCTACAACGAGGCCGTCGACGTCTGCACCGATGATCTCGTCATCCGGGGCCTCGACCGCAACGAGGTGATCCTCGACGGCAACTTCGAACTGGAGAACGGTGTGCGCGTCGTCGAGGCGGATGGCGTGGCGGTGGAGAACCTGACCACGCAGAACTACACGCGCAACGGCGTGTTCTGGACCGGCGTGGACGGCTACCGGGGCTCGTACCTGACCGCCATCCGCAACGGCGACTACGGGATCTACGCCTTCGGCTCGGTCAACGGCACCCTCGAGCACTCCTACGCCTCGGGCAGCCCAGACGCCGGGTACTACATCGGCCAGTGCTACCCCTGCGACGCGCTGATCGACGACGTCACCGCGGAGTGGAACGGCCTGGGCTATTCCGGCACGAACTCGGGCGGGAACCTGGTGATCGTCAACTCGGTCTTCACCGAGAACCGAGCCGGGATCGTGCCCAACAGCCAGACCTCCGAGGGCTGTGCGCCCCAGAACGAGACGACGATCGTCGGCAACCTCGTGGTGAACAACAACAACAGCGACACCGGGGCCATCGGGGCCGCGCTCCAGGGCCAGTGGAACGGGATCCTGGTCACCGGCGGCAACAACAACATCATCGAACGCAATCGGGTCGAGGGCCACGAGCGCACGGGCATCGCGGTCACCCCTCGACCCGAGGACGACCCCATCACCCCCCTCCCGGAGGAGTTCCCCACCGACTGCGTGGAGAACGTGGAGGCCGCGCCCGAAGACGTCATGGCCGACGTGGACAACCCGCTGCTCTGGGAGTCGACCGGCAACACCGTCGTGGGCAACGTGGTCACCGGCTCAGGTGAGTGGGACCTGGTCCTGCTGACGCTGAGCGGTGAGGGCGACGGCAACTGCTTCGCCGACAACGACTTCACCGGGATCTCCGCTCCGCCGGACATCGACACCGTCGTGCCCTGCGAGGGCCCGCAGCAGTCCTACGAGCCGGAGCTCGCTCGCTTCCTCGAGATGGCTGACATCACCGACCGCCCGGAGTCGGTGCCCTACGACGAGGTCGACCTGCCCGACCCGGGCGACCTCGAGAACATGCCCGACGCCGCCGACGCGCCGGCCGAGCCCGCCGGTCCGCCCCGCACCGTGGACCTGGCCACCATCACGGTGCCCGACCTGCCGTGACCCGACGCCGCGGCGTCCTCCTCGCGACCGGGGCCCTGGTCGCAGTGGTGGGCGTCGCGGCCTGGGCCACCCGACCCGATGGCGGCAACGACACGGCAGCCGCGTCGCCGGGTCCGCACAACGGGCGCTTCCACGTGGAGTGCGGCTACAGCCACAGCGCCCCGGACGACCCCATCGTCTTCCCGGGTGAGCCGGGCGCGTCGCACCAGCACGACTTCTTCGGGGCCAGCTCGACCGACGCCTTCTCCGACGCCGACTCCCTGCTGGCGGGCGACACGACGTGTGCCACCAGGCAGGACAAGGCCTCGTACTGGGCCCCGTCGCTGTTCGCCGGCGACGAGCAGCTCGAGCCGCTGGGGTCCACGGCGTACTACCGGGCTGCGGAGGGGGTGGACCCGGCGGCCGTGGAGCCCTTCCCGTTCGGGCTGATGATGATCTCCGGTGACCCCACGGCGACGGTCGACCCAGCCGACCGAGCACGTGGGCTGGGCCTGCACGGTCGAGGCCCCCACGCTGAGCACCCCGCCGGACTGCCAGCGGACGCTGTTGCTGCGGGTGATCTTCCCGGACTGCTGGGACGGCGAGCACCTCGACAGCGAGGACCACCGCAGCCACGTGGCCCGCTCCACCGACGAGGGCTGCCCCGACAGCCACCCCGTGGCCCTGCCCCAGCTGGAGTTCCACGTTCGCTACCCACCCCCCGAGAGCCGGGCCGACCTGCACCTCGCGTCAGGGTCGATCCTCACCGCCCATGCCGACTTCTTCAACGCCTGGGACCCCGCCAAGTTGGCCAACGAGGTCGCCGTCTGCATCGGCGAGGACGCCTACTGCTGATCTCCTCGAGGCAATACCTGTCGGAAACCGACAGGTATTGCCTCGAGTTCGATCAGACCTCGTCGAGCCAGACGGGGGCGGCGTCGAGCAGGAACTGGCTGACCGCCAGGCACCGGTCGAGGGTCTCGCAGAGCAGCTCCTGGCCCACGAAGACCTTGGCCAGGCGAGAGCTGCGAGCTTGGCCACGATGGCCAGGCTGCGCTCCGGGGCGTCGGTCACCGCGGCGAAGGAGTCGATGGCCGAGACCTCGAGCGGCAGGTCGGGCCCGCCGACGCCGGCCAGATCGGTGGCCAGGACCAGCAGGTCCGGCGGGTGGGGGAGCGGGGGCAGGGCCCAGTTGAACAGCAGCGGGAAGTGGTAGTCGTCGGGCGGGTCGTCGCCCTCGGGGATCTCCAGCACCTTGTCCTCGAAGGCCAGCAGCACCCGAGGGTCGACCTCGAGGGACAGGTGCAGGTCGAGCGGGCCGCCGCAGGCCTCCTCGGGGTGGAGGTCGACCTCCCAGGCCTGGCGCAGGGAGTAGGACTCGACGAAGTGACGCTCGTCGTGGACGTGGAACCCGTGGTCCACGGCGTGGTCCTTGAGGTCGGCGATGAACCCGGCGACGTCGATGACGGCCAAGGGCCACAGCCTGCCACGTCGGTACCGTGCGGCGGCAATGACCGAGGACCACCTGCTCGCCGTCCTCCACGAGGCGGCATCCGCGGCCATCGACGCAACGTCGGGCTCGGGTGACTTCGAGCTCGTCGACGCGTCCCGGGGCCAGCACGTGGTCGACGTGGCCGCCGACGACGCCGCTTTGGCGGTCCTGATCGGTGCCGGGCTGGGCGTGCTGAGCGAGGAGTCAGGCCGCCACCACGCGGACTGTCCGGTGACCGTCGTGCTCGACCCCCTGGACGGGTCCAGTAACGCCTCCCGGGGGTTGCCCTGGTACGCCACCAGCCTGTGCGCGGTCGACGCCGAGGGCCCTCTGGCCACCGTGGTCGTGAACCAGGTCAGCGGCGAACGTTACGAGGCCGTTCGCGGCGGCGGCGCCCGCCGCGACGACGAGACGTTGACGCCCTCAGGGGTGCGCCGTCTGCAGGACGCCATGGTGGGCCTCTCCGGCCTGCCCCCGGCCTGGCTGGGCTGGCGCCAGTACCGGTCCCTCGGGGCGGTGGCCCTGGACCTCTGCGCGGTGGCCGAGGGCCGCCTCGACGGCTACATCGACTGCAGTCCTTCGGCCCACGGCCCGTGGGACTACCTGGGGGGGATGCTGATCTGCCAGGAGGCCGGCGCGGCGATCGAGGACGCTGCGAGTCGGGATCTGGTGGTCCTCGAGCACGGCGCCCGACGCACCCCGGTGGCCGGGGCCACGCCCGAACTGCTGGCAGAGGCCCTGGCGGCACGACGGACCTTCCCGGTCTGAGCCTCACCCCCCGCCCCTAGCCTGCAAGGATGCGGCGCCGGTTCGTGCGCCTCCTGCTGGGGGTGTACCGACGACTGCCCGCCCTCGGGCGGCGATGGATCGTGCGCACGATCGCGCCGAGCTTCACGGTCGGCGCCATGGCCGTCATCGAGCGCCCTGACGGCGCCGTCCTCCTCGTCCGCCACAGCTACCGCCGCCGGTGGGGCGTTCCGGGTGGCCTGATGAAGCGACGAGAGCACCCGGAGGTCGGCCTTCGTCGGGAGGTGCTCGAGGAGGTCGGCGTCGAGGTTGACCTGTTGGGGGAGCCCGCGGTGGTGGTGGACCCCGACCCGCAGCGGGTGGACCTGGTCTTCCGGGGCCGCCTTCGGGACGAGTCCGTCGAGGCCCGCCCCGTGTCGGTGGAGATCGTGGAGGTCCGTTGGTTCCTCCCCGACGAGCTCCCCGAGCTGCAGTTCGAGACCAGCGGCGCCCTCATGGCGCTGGCGCGGGCGTCGCGAAACCCCCAGAGCCCGCCTCTGCCGTCCCTCGGCCTGCTCGATCGGCACCACAAGGAAGCCGGTTAGCTTCTGCGACCTGATGTCACATCGCCGTCGCCTCCTGATCGTCGTGTGGCCGTTGTTCGCGCTGGCTCTGCTGACCGGTGCCTGCAGCTCCGATGACGCCGGCGGCGAGAGGGCCACGGACAGCTCCGGGGTCACCGACACGACCGCACCGGCCGCTGACAGCACGTCGGGAGCGTTCTCCTACCTCACGTACAACGTCGCCGGCCTGCCCCAGGAGGTGTCCTCGGAGAACCCCGAGGAGCACATCCCGCTGATCAGTCCGCTGCTCGAGCCGTTCGACGTCGTCGTCACCCAGGAGGACTTCGACTGGTGGACCGACGACCTGGCCGACGCTGGACTTCGTGAACTACCACGAGCGCCTCCGGGCCGACACCACCCACGACTACGTCACAGCCGAGCACCCGGGCCCCGCGGCGGTCGGTATCGACGGCGGCGACCCGGAGCGCCCTCTGCCCTCGGTGGGCGACGGCCTCGGGATCCTGAGTCGCTTCCCGCTCAGCGATGAGGTGCGGGTCCCCTGGGACCACTGCCGCGGCCTGATCGACAGCGCCAGTGACTGCCTGGCCATGAAGGGCTTCATGGTGGCCACGGTCGAGCTGGCCGACGGCGTCGAGGTCGACGTCTACACCCTGCACGCCGAGGCCGGCAGCGATCCGGAGGACAACGTCCTGCAGGAGGAGCAGTTCGCCCAGTTGGCCGCCTTCATCGACGAGCACTCGGTGGACCGGGCGATCATCCTCGGCGGCGACACCAACCTGCACCTCGAGCCCGACGACGAGGACCAGGCCCACGACACCCCCGTCTGGGAGGACTTCCTGGAGGCGACCGGCCTCACCGACGTCTGCTCGGTGGTCGAGTGCCCGGTCCCCGGCGCCATCGACAAGGTGGCCTGGCGGGATGCCGACGGCCTCACCTTCGCGCCCCAGACCTTCGTCCACGAGAACGAGACCTTCTCCGGCCCCGACGGCGAAGACCTGAGCGATCACCCCCCCGTTTCCGTCGACTGGACCTGGACCGCCGAGACCTAGGCCCCAGCGGTACGGGGCGTGGATTGCCGGGCGGCCCGTAACCTGACCGGCCCGGGCGCTTAGCTCAGTTGGCTAGAGCACCTCCCTTACAAGGAGGGGGTCGGGGGTTCGAGTCCCTCAGCGCCCACAAAAGCCGGTGTTTCCCCAGGTCAGAGGCCATAAACGGCCGAGTGGCCGCACGCCGTAGATGGGCACAGCGCTCCTAGAGCGCTTATGACCCCCTATCTCCCGGGGACCAGCGCCATGACCGACACCACCGACCCCCGAGGCCACGCCGGGCACCGTCGCCCGCCTTCGCCCGATCCTGGGAGCTGAGCCTCCGGGCCGGCAACAAGAGCCCCCGCACCGTGGAGGGCTACCGCGACACCCTCGCGCCTGTTCGATGACTACCTGACCGACGCCGGCCATGCCCCGGCCCAGGTCGCCTCCATCACCCGCGAGCACATCGAGAGCTACCTGGTCGACTGCCTGGACCGGGCAACAAGCCGCCACCACCGTCGCCACCCGCTACAAGGGCCTGCGCGTGTTCTTCAGTGGGCCGCCGCCGAGGGCGAGGTCACCGACAACCCGATGCGCAACATCAAGCCCCGCCCATCCCCGAAGACCCGTCCCCATCCTCACCGCGGACGACATCAAGGCGCTGCTCAAGGCCTGTGACGGGCCCGGGCTTCGAGGACCGGCGCGACCCCGCCATCATGCGGCTGCTCATCGACACCGGCATGCGCCGCACCGAACTGGCCGGCCTCCGGGTCGACGACATCGACTGGGACGACCAAACGGTCGTCGTGTGGGCAAGGGACGACGGCCCCCGCCCTGCCCGTTCGGCAACAAGACGGCCAAGGCGCTCGACCGCTACGAACGGGCCCGCGACTCGCATCGCCTCGCGGACACCCCGCGGCCTGTGGCTCGGTACCCGGGGCCGCTGACCAGCCCGGGCGTGCGCATGATGCTCGAACGGCGGGGCCGACAGGCCGGCGTAGAAGGCGTACACGCCCACCGCTTTCGGCACACGTTCGCCCACCAGTGGCTGGCCGAGGGGGGCAACGAAGGCGACCTCATGCGCCTCACCGGATGGCGGTCACGGCAGATGCTCAACCGCTACGCAGCCTCCGCCGCCGATGAACGGCCGCGGGACGCTCACCGCCGGTTCTCGCCCGGCGACCGGCTATGACCCCTCTCATCAGCATCCGAGCCACTGGCGGGAGTGGGAACTCCACCACGGCGTCAACCAGCGTCGCCTAGCAATGAAGTCCTTGAGCGGACCTTCGGTACCGAGTCGCCGTCCGCCTCCGACCTGGTCCAGCATGTACGAAGCGAGATTCCGGGACTCACCAGCGAGGAATTGCAGGGCCTAGCGGCGTGGTACATCAAGGTCTTGCGTGAGCCCAGCTCAATCAACCCCGTCTTGGTGCCCGAGAGCACATGGACTGCCACGGGCGCGTCGAGGAATCACCTAGGGCACTCCAAGTATCACTTGCCTGGGCGGCAAGGACCGGCGACGAGATAGTGATCTCGCACCTTGAAACAGAAATCCTTGGAGCAGCAGACGCGTCTCCCGCTTGCTGACGCCGTCGACGTTGTGGGCTGCGACGGCCCGGGGTGTGGGCTCCCGCTCGCCGACGTCTGTCGATCAGGAGAGCCATTCGTGCTGTGGGCCAGGTTCCCCCACCCACATAACCGCCGCGGCACGGGTCGCCAAGCATCGGGTGGGTCCTACCTCGCCTGCGTTTGGTCGACCGTTGGAGCCCATCGTGCTCGACGACCCCGACCAGGTCGTCGTACTCCACTGCCCGAAGTCGGGCCATGGCAGAACGTCAGTACCGAGCCGGCGACATCTCCATCAAGCGAGCCAAACGGCGACGAGATAGGGATCCGCGTCCCTAGCACTGCGGTCGTCTAGCGTTCATGAGAACAACCAGTAGTACCTCGGGCAGGTGGGACTAGCCGTCCAAGCCTGAGGGTCTAGGACCGCTCTACGCCGGTGCGGGCCGCCGAAAGGTGGTCCTGTCATGTCCTCAAGCGGACTCACTCCGTCGGAGCGTTCATTGCGTGGTCGGATGGCCGCCTACCGCAAATGGGCGACGACCGACCCCGTAGCGGGCACGGCTAAGGCGCGCGCCAAGTTCCTCGACCGCTTCGAGCGGGAGGTTGATCCCGATGGCGTGCTTCCACCCGCAGAGCGAACCCGTCGAGCCGAATGTGCCCGCCGCGCCTACTTCACCGGGCTCGCGCTCAAGTCGGCCAAGGCCCGACCGCGTCGGGCCAGCCGGAGCGACACCGTCAGACGGTCGGGGCTCAGCACCTGCCAGCGCCGAGGAGGCGTTGTGAGGGCCGCCTGCGAGGACCCCGCCGTGCTGGCCCGGGTCGCCTTCATCATCCGGCACCGAGACGACCCGCCGCTGCTGGCGACGGGCCGTCCAATCACGAGCGCGGACCGGGCTCGCACCAGTGATTCTACTGGCGACCTCGGTCCGGAGGTGGAGCATGCAGCGTGAGCGACGGCCCCCCCAGTCAGAGCAGCTAGTGCAGATTGCTGAGGAGGCGTGGACTGTTGGCCAGTCCGCCGAAGGCGAGCCGTTCGCCATCGACCACGACAGCATGCCGGGCATAACGTGGCCGCTCCGTGGCCGTGGGGGCAGCTTCCGAGCTCGCCTACCGCGGAAGACTTCCGGCAACGGCACGGCAAGCCGCCGGCCGCGTCAGTCGCTCACCGACGCTCTCGCAGTGCTGCAGGGCCAGGCCCTCGGTCAAACGACAGCACGTCAGCCTGCGAGTCGCCCGGCCCGCGCCCGACCGCATCGTCATCGACCTCGGCCAACCGGACCGAAGCGACTGCATAGTCATTGAACCGGGCTCATGGAAGCAGGCGCCGAAACCACCAATTGGTGTGTTGTTCAGACGAACCGCTCTCACCGGTGCCCACCGGACCCTGCCGCCTCCGGCACTGGCGACCTCGGCCAGCTCGAGGATCTGTGCAACGTGCCCGCCGGCGACTGGCCACTGGTGGTGGCCGTGCTCGTCGCCGCGCTCCTCGAGGACATCCCGCACCCAGTGCTCGACCTCATGGCCGAACAAGGTGCAGCCAAGTCCACCACCGCCCGGTTCCTCACTCGCACCCTCGACCCGTCCCCGGCTGAGCTGCGTTCAGCGCCTTCATCGGTAGACGAGTCGGGCCGTGTCCGCCTCTGGGTCCTGGGTCGTCGCCCTGGACAACCTATCAGGCATCACGCTGTGGCTACAAGACGCCCTTTGCCGCGCCGCAACCGGCGCCGGGAACGTCCGCCGGCAGCTCTACAGCGATAGCGAACTCGCCGTCCTCAACTTCCGGCGGGTCATCATCACAACCGGCATCGACCTCGGCGCTATCCGCGGCGACCTCGCGGACCGCAGCATCATTATCAAACCCGAACGCATCCCGCCCACGGCCCGACGACTTGAAGCCGACCTCGGGGACGCCTTCGCCAAAGCCTGGCCGACCATTACCGCCGGGCTTTATGACCTCGCCGCCCAAGTCCTTGAGGTCCTCCCCAGTATCCGGGTTGCGAACCCGCCACGCATGGCCGACTTCGCGAGCGTCCTCGCCGCCGTCGACCAAGTGACCGGCAGCAACGGACTCGACCGTTACACCGAACACGGCGAACAACTCGCTGAGGACGTGCTCGACGGCGACGAAGTAGCCGTCGCTGTCGTCGCCTTCATGGCGAAGAAGGACCGATGGAACGGCACTGCCACCGAACTACTCGACAAGGTCACTCCCCCCCAGCCCGGCAAGCACTGGCCCACGACAGCGCACCACTTCTCCGGCCGGCTCCGACGAGCAACCCCAGTGCTGGCCATAGCCGCCAATCTCACAGTGGACGACGATCGAGTCCCGACGGCCGGGAGATCATCATCACGCGTGACGCTGGTGACGCTGGAAATCTCCTCTCTTCTCTCCTGAGAAGAAGAGAGAGGGAGGACGACAGGACACCGAAACGAGCGTCACAAGCGTCGCCTGCGTCACACAGAAGCAGCAGAGCTGGCTCGACGACGTGCCTGGCGACCTGCTCGACCAGTGGGCCGAAGGGGACCTTGACGATGAGGGCCCCTCAGAATGATTCCTGCCTTCTACCGACAACCTTCCCCCCGAGGTCATCCGCTTCCTCCACGCGCCCTCCCGCACACCAACTACCAAGTCCGATGGCAGCGACACGGCTGGCAGCGACCGCACACCAGGAACTACGAAACCCAGGCCGGCGCCCGCCATTTCGTCGAACGGAAACTTCTTGGCGCCAACCAGCCCCAATACGAGCCCTTCATCTTCATCGAGATCCACCGCCGCCCCGTTGGGCACTGGGAACGCCACGAACTCGTGGTGTGACCAGGCGCGAACCCGTCGACCGCGGCGCTGATGCTGCTTGTCCACTTCCGGGTGGTGTGACACATCTGCTGCGATCGGGTGTCGAGGCCCCCGGTTCGACCGCCACGGCGCCCGCGACCGCGCCAGGACGCGGATTTCTGGGCCCGGCGGAGCGAGGGGCCCCGGCTTGCTGGACCGCTGGGTGGCCACATACGCCTCTAGATGGGCCACGAGGTGTGCACAGGCCCCTAGACAGCCCATGCCACCCTCACGGCGGGATTGGAGGACCCATGTCAACCGAGGGTGCGACAGAGGCTCACCGGCTCCGGAGGCGTTCAAATCCGGATGCTGATGGCCCCGACCTGGTCCCAGAGCCCGGGTTGCGTGGTCGAGTAGACCCTGATCCACGACTGCCACCTGTGAAAGCGCATCGGAAGACCGAGGGGGATGGTGACCCTCATCCCGACGCGGTAGATCTCCCCTGGTTCCAGCCGCGGGGTGAGCCTTATGCCACGGACGACCCCACGGTTGATGATTTCTCCGAGCCTCCCGGGCTGCCCCGACACGGTGTAGTAGCTGACGCGGAAGTAGGAGCTCCTGGCGCCCCACAGGCGGAACCGTTGGGCAGAGGCGGCCTCATTCTCGATCGTCACCCAGTAGATGACCGAGCCGAGCGGCCGGACCAAGGCGCTGACCCTCTGCGGCGCGGGCCAGTAGATGTCATTGCCGACGGTGACGCCGGTTCCCCTGCGGATACGGGCATCGGGACCGCCTTCAACCACCCGTCGGCTGTGGGTGACCTCGGTGATGCCGCCGGCTGCGTACTCGGGCCGTGCGCCGACCGTAGTCGGGCTGAACACGACCACCACCGGGACCGCCAACGCCAAGGCCAACAATGCACGTGCGAACCGTCTGCTCATGACAGCTCCTCTACACACCCCTGCACGATCGAGCCTCTACCACGCGACACCTGGCGCCAAGAGGCCAACGTCCCTGCATATTCACCGTCCGGAGTTCGCCGGCTGCGGACCACCAACCCCGGGCAGGCACGAGAGGCGCCTGTGGGCGGGACCCCGGGCCCGAGCATCGCTGCTCCCCAGGGCCAGCGCGACCAGGCCGTAGGTTGATACCTATGGGCCGCAAGCCGCTTCCGGCCGCTCTGCGCAAGCGCATCGACGCCCTACTGGCCGAGCACCCCGACGCCGACCCGCACGAGGCCGCCGAGAACATCCGCCGCCTGGTCGACGCCCTCGACCCGCCGAACTCACCACCGGCCCACGCCACTGCCCGTGATCTCCGGTTGGCCGCCGACCACCTCGACGACGGCTGAGACTGTCTCGGAGGTAGAGCTGTTGGAGGATGGACCGCCTTCCGTGGGGGGTGGAAGACGGCCTAGGTGCAGCGCCGCACCGTTCAAGCCCGGCTGGTCACTGAGCGGGCCCCATCCCTGGCCCAGGTATGCGTGGTCGAGAAGGCCACGAGGGCCAATGGCATAGAACGCCAGCGCAGCGGAGAGCCCCTAGGGATGGTGATGACCATCCGGACGCGGTAGATCTGCCCAGGGGCCAGCCGGGAGGTCAAGAAGCTCCCGGCGAAGACCGGATCGGTGATGTCATCGCCAGCCGGGTTGTAGAAGTGGGAGATGAACCCGATGCCGATCACTCCGCCCAAGAGGCGGCTGCCTCGCAGGTTCAGCCGTTCGGGGAAGTCGGCGTCGTTCTGGACCGTCACCCAGTAGGTGACCGGGACGCCGGGCCTGACCGAGGCCCTGACCGTCTGACCCCCGAAGAAGTGTGGCCAGTAGATGTCGTTGCCGACGGTGACTCCGGTGCCCGGACGGATACGGACGTCGGGACGCGTGCGGCCACGGTGTAGGTGTGGGTGATCTCGGTGGTGTTGCCAGCCACATCGGTGGCGGTGACGGTGAAGTCGTGGTCGCCCAGTGTCGAGGTGTTGATGGCTTGACCGTCCTCGGCGGTTCCGACGCAGGTGGCGATGCCTGAGCCGCCCTCGTCCGCGCAGGAGAAGTCAGCGGTGACCGTCCGGGCACGGGGGTAGATTCCCGCCGCCGTCGGGTGGCGTGGTCAGGGTCACGGTCGGATCGGTGACATCCACCAAGGCGTAGGAACCGTTCAAAGTGGTGGCCGAGGGCTCGGGGACGGTAAAGCCAGCCGTGGCCGGGCCGATGGCACAGACCACCGGGACCACCAGCGCCAAGGCCAGTAATCCACGTGCGAACCGGACGCTCATGACCGCTCCTCGCAAGGTCTGCACATTCGAGCCTGCGCCACACTCCGGCCCGACGCCAAGAGACCAATGTCCCTGTGTCTTTCGCCGACTGGAGTCCGCAGACACAAGGGCCGCCCTTCCATAGATGGCAGACCGCGGCCCCCTTGGGCCACAGGCGCCGCTCAACCCACATACAGATCTGCTTGCAAGTGTGTATACTGAGTGCATGGAAGCGACCCGTCGGGCCATCGCCTACACCCGAGTGAGCACTGGTCGGCAGGCCGAATCGGGCATCGGCCTCGACGACCAGCTCGCCCAGGTCACCGCCGCTGTCGAGCGTCGAGGCTGGACCCTGGCCGGGGCATCTCAGCGACGAGGGCATGAGCGGCAAGCGGGCCGACAACCGGCCCGCCCTCGCCGACGCGCTCGACCAGCTCGCCGCCGGCACTGCTGACGTGCTGGTGGTCGCCAAGCTCGATCGCCTCGCCCGCTCCACCGTGGATCTCGGTCGGCTCATGCTCCGAGCCGACCGGGAAGGCTGGGACCTCGTGATTCTCGACCTCGACGTGGACACCTCGACCCCGTCGGTCGGCTCATGCTCCGGGTCGTGGCGCGGTCGCCGAGTACGAATCGAACCTGATCGCCGACCGGGCCCGCGCCACGCACCGTCAGCGCCGCGCCCGCGGCCTCCGGGCTGGGATGGCGCCGCTCCTGTCCGACACCGTGCGCCGCCGAATTGCCGACGAGCGGGCCAGCGGACGCACGATGCAGGCCATCGCCGACGACCTCAACGCTGACGGCACGCCTACCGCCCGGGGTGGACGTTGGCACGCCTCCACTGTCGCTCACGTCATGCGGTCCGTGGCTGTGGACGAAGCTCTTGCGACCGAGCTCTCAGCGGAGGGGGGCCGGCCCACCTCGAGCTGGACCGGGGGCCACCCTCTCGCCCGCACGCAAGGGGGAGGGGGCCCAGCGTGCCCGTACGTGAACCTCTGACCGGGGGGTGTGCCGAGGCCCCCCGGCCGGGGAAGGATGTAAGGGCTTGCTTCTACGATGGCGTGTGGGGTCTGGGGGGTGGGTTCGGCGTCCGACGGCATCGGGTGCAGGCCATCGCCGACGACCTCAACGCTGACGGCACGCCTACCGCCCGGGGTGGACGTTGGCACGCCTCCACCGCCCGTCTCCTACTGGCCTCCGTTGCGGTGGACGACGCCCCTCGAGACCGACCAGTAGCGGGATCCGTCCCCCAACGCGCTTACCTCCGCAACGAGACCGACGCAGCAGCCGCCCCGGGGCCGGCCGCCCCCCGGGGCCGGCGCCAAGGAGACCGCCCGCACTCACACACAACCCACCCCCACGTCTCAGTTAGCCTCGGCCATCGTTGGCCTGCGGCCAACAGGGCGGGTTGTGTAGCGCCAGTTTGAAGGGCTGGGAGGGACCACGGTGGGCGCATTGGTGTTGGTTGTGATCGTCGCCGTCGCCGTCGCAGTGGTGAGCTATTACCTCGGCAGCGCCGGCCACGTACGAGGTCCAAGGTCGACAAGCAGCCCTCCGAACCCCGGTGGGGTGCAGAAGCGGGCATTCTGGATCACCTTCTTAGTGGTCGGAGCGATTACGACCTCGACTGCCGCGCCCGACTACCGCCTCAACGACAGTTTCGACCTGTTCGCGTTCCTCATCGATGGCGCGGTCAGGTTCGTCTTCACCGGTGGCATTGCCGGTCTGCTCGTAGGTGGACTCGTTGGTCTGTTCGCCAGTCGGTCAAGAACTACGGAGTCGGCCGGGTCACCGGGTGGAAAGCGAGAGAGTCGCTCGGACCAAGCGGCCGCGTCCCTGACGACACCGAGGAGCCACGCCGTCGAGGAGTCCACCTCCGACGAGGGCGGTGCTGACGTGGCCGAAGCGTGAGGGCCTCCGCGGCCTGTTGGCGGGGCGTCGCGGTCGGCGAGGCGCAATCGTCATCTGCTGCCTACTGGCGTTTCTTGCATTCGAATGGTCGGCGCGCACCTTGGGAGATGACTCGGCTCATGGCCGCAGCCGAACAGAACGAGGAGGTGCTGGAAGGGTGGAATACGGCGGTTGATGATCTGTTCGCTGATCAACAGGAGCGTTGGGGTTCAACCAGGGGGTGGACGCGGTCCGAGTGGGAGACGGCACTGGATGAGCATGCGGAGCTGACAGTTGAGTACGCCGCGGATGGGGTCGAGCAGCTCGACGACGTAGACAACGTCTTCGTTCTCCCCTGGCACCTCGCCATACACCGAGCCCAGGACAGCTACCACGACCACGGCCAGGTATGGAACGACTACCTGCGTGCAGTCGCGGGCGGACGGCGAAGAGATCTACGACAACGGGTGGTCCGTTGACATACGCGCCACGTTCAACATCGCTGAAGACGACTTCCGTGATGCGGTACCCCCGATCGATCCACTCGGCATCGAGGACCGCATCGACGAGGCGTGGGCCGAATAGCAGGCGCCTCGACGACGCCGAAACTCGGAAATCCGACCTTGTTTGCGGTGGCCCGGGGTTCTGTGCGGCCAGCGCGAGTGGTCTGCCGGCGCAGGGCCCTCGTCATCCTCGAGCGCCCAGACGAGGCGGGGCTTCTTCGCATCGCCTGGCTAGCCGTGATGGGTATGGCACAGCCCACGACGGACGGCGCTTCGTCATGTCGGCAAATCCGGCCGCCTGACCCTTCGCAAGGGGTCGGCGCCCGCTTCCCCTCCCAGCGAGAGCCAATGATCGCCTAGCCGGTCAGGAGCTAATCGAGCCACCCCACCACCAACCCGGCAGGGCTTCTAAACGTGCCTCATGTTCGGATGACAGCCGGTGCTTCCAATGGGCCTGTCGCTGGCCGTGGACCCACCTGCCGAGCGTGTATCCGTCGGGTGCGAGGTAGTGCTGCGCGACGCGAGTGTGGCCGTACTGCTCGGCGTAGGCGACGAGGTGAGAGTGGCCGTCTTCCCAGCGCGCCTCTAGGGCATTCCACGACCATCCGGGCAGTGTCTCCAGGCGGGTCGCTCGCTCTGCCGACAAGTTGCCGCTCTGATGGAATGCCCTTTGGGTGCTGACCCAGTTGCCAAGCGGGTATCGGTCGGGGCACTCGTACTTCTGCGGGACGCGTGCATCGCCATTCTCGGCTACGTATGCGCTCAGGGCCGAGAATCCCTGCTCCCAGGCTGCGGCATGTGGGTCCCATGCCCATCCGTCCACAGCAGCAAGGCGCGCTTCGCGCTCGGGCGATAGCCGGCCGAGTCGTTGCTCGGCCCGTTGGCCGTTGGCCCATTGCCCGAGCCGGAACCCGTCAACGGTGACATGGTTCACTCGGAAGCCGGCGTGGCCGTGCTCGGCGACATATCGCTCCAGCGCCCTGAAGCCCACTTCCCATGTTGCCGCACGCGGGTCCCATGCCCATCCGTCCACAGCAGCAAGGCGCGCTTCGCGCTCGGGCGATAGCCGGCCCTCGCGACGAGACGAACGTTGCTTACTGACCCAACGACCCAACGGAAAGCCGTCAGCGGTTCGGTGACGAGCAGGGACGTTGCCCTGTCCGCGTTCGTTGACGAACATCACCAACGCGGCGAACGCCTCCTCCCAGCCGCTGGCGTTCGGATCCCATTCCCATCCGTCGAGGGCTTCGAGGCGAATACGACGGTCGTCGGGCATCTCGTCTCGGTTGTCGCGTTGGCCTTGAACCCAAGTGCCAAGTTTGTACCCGGCCGGACTTACGTAGCTTCTAGGGACACGAGCGTGGCCCTGTTCGGCGACGAATGCCGCGACGGCAGCGAACTGCGTCTCCCACAGATCTTCGAAGGGGTCCCACGTCCAGCCGGGAAGTGCGCCGAGCCGAGCCCGGCGCTCTTGCGGCATAGCGTCGTGTCGGCCGCGCTGACTGCTTGCCCACTGCCCCAGCCGGAACCCGTCCACGGTCACATAGTCCACCGGCACTCGGGCATGGCCCTGCTCGTCGACGTATGCCCGGAGGTGAGCGATCCCGTTGTCCCACAGGGCCTTCCTGGCGTCCCATTCCCAGCCCGGCAGTGATTCCAGCCGCGACCTCTGGCTCTCAGACAGCTGAGTCCGCTTACCTCGTTGGGTGCCCACCCAGATTCCCAGCTTGACCGCGCCGTCTGCGACGTAATCGGCCGGTGGACAGGCGTGACCGTTCTCTTCGACGTAGGCAACAAGGACACCGAACCATTGCTCCCAAGGGCCGGTCGTGAGTCGGACGGCCTGCGCCGTGATGGCGTCAACGAACGCTGCAGACACCGGTTCGGCGGACAGAAAGTGAAGTCGGTCGACGCCAGCGCAAGTTCGTTGACGACCGAGATGGAATCGGAGTTGGTCAAGCTGCTCTGTGAGGCGTTCGTCGATCGCCTTGAGGGCCCGCAGGGTGTCCCAGACGGGCTTCCAGGCGGAGTTGTCGGCGATGGTGTCGGGGTCGGCCCCGGCGGGAAGGTGGACGGGAACGACGACGAGACCGCGGGTCTTGTCGGGGGCGGTCCGCATGGCTCGACCGACGGCTTGGGCGATGTCGATGACCGACCGGCGGGGATCGATGAAGGCGACGGCGTCGACAGTCGGCACGTCGACGCCCTCGGACAGGACACGGGCGTTTGTGAGGAGCCGCCGGTCGGCTCCGCCGCTCAGTTCGGCCAGGCGGTCGAGGGCGGCTCTGCGGACACCGGCGGGGACTTTGCCGGAGGTGGCTTCGGCGATCACGGTCTCGTCGGGGTTGACGAGGTGGGCGAGGTGGGCGTGGTGGGCGGCGAAGTCGGCAGCTTGGCCGATTCGGGTGTGGAAGCTGATGGTGCGTTTGGCGTCCCATTCGTGCAGCGCCCGTGCGACAGCGACGTGCGCGGCGAGGGTCCCCATGTCGGCCTCGACGCCGGCTAGCTCTCCGATGACACGCTGGTCGACCAGGTGGGCGATGTCGGTGTCGGTGATGATCGAGACGACGATCTCGAAGTCGACGAGCAGGCCGAGGTCGACGGCCTGGGCGAAGGACAGGTGGTGGGCCTCGGGACCGAACCGGTCTTCGTCGTCCATCGAGATGACGTCGACGCCTTCACCATCAGCCTTCGACTTCGCCTGGGCCGTGTAGACGCGGGGAGTGGCCGTCAGGAACAGCCGCCGACGTGTGGGGAATTCGCGGCCGGTGGCGAGCTGGGCGAGGGCGCCGCGGCCGGCGACCCGGTGCGCCTCGTCGACCAGCAGCAGGTCAGCTCGCCGGTTGGCAGTGTCGAGGGCGTCGGCGAGAACCGGCAGGGAGGCGTGGGTGACGAACACGACCCGTTGGCGGCCCCTTCGGTGCGGGCGGCGGAGCCAGGCGGTCACATCGGCCGGGTCGGTGGTGACCGACGGCATCTCGGAGGTGTCCGGGGCGTCCGCGACGGTCGGGTCCGAACACACCGCCAGCCAGTCGTCCAGACCGTCGGTGCTGTCCCGGGCCCAGGACTCGAGCGTCTGAGCGAGCAGCGACAGCGACGGCACCGCCACCACGACCGAGCCCGCCGGGCGCGATGCGTTCGGCGAGGACCTGGGCGGCGAGGGTCTTGCCGGACCCGCACGCCATCACCACCCTGCACCGGTCACCGGCTGTCGAGCGCCTCGGCGGCGTCAGTAACTGCAGCGATCTGATGTGCCCTCGGCGTGCGAGGTGGCTCGCGGCGACCGGTGGCCAGGTCCGTCCCGGTAGGCCAGACAACCGGAGAGGCGTCGAGGTCGCCGCGGCCGACGATGTGCGCGCCGGCCTGGCGGAGCTTCTTGCGGCCGTTGCGCGGCGATGTCGTCGGTGGTCGCGAGCAGCATCCGCTCGTCGAACCTGCCGACGGTGTCGGCCAGGAACGAATCGACTTCGGCGGTCGACACCCGGGCCCGGTGCTTCACCTGCACCGCCATCAGCCCGCCGTCGACCAGTTCCAGCACCAGGTCGGTGCCGAGGTCCTGGTTGCCGCTGCGACCCGGCCAGTCCTTGGCCGGCCAGCCTTCTTGACCCGCGACGACCACACCGGGTCGGTGGTCAGCCACCAGGCCGCGACCCTCTCGAACTCGAAGCCGGCGCGGGACGGTTCAGCAGCGAGTGATCTGAGGCAGGCGTCCAGCGAGCCTGGCGCGGGCGACTTCACGATGTGGCAACGGTAGGTCCTGAGGCGCGAACTGAAATCGCCCCTTGCGGTGGCTAGGCGAACGGGTGTTCATGGCGGCGGTGGACCGCCGACTGGGAAGCCGGGGTCCGGTGACTGCGGGACGTCCGACTCTGTCCGAGAACGACATCCAGTCGTAGGGTCCGGTACGTGTTGCTGGCTCAAGTTTTCGACAACACGGGCGGTCGCAGTCCGCGTCAACTGGAGCCTCCCGACGAAAGAGAAGTCAACCGTGGCCCCCTCTGGGACTTCTTCGTTCTGGCACGAGCAGACGCGACAGAGGAGTGCGGAGGAACGATCCGCGACGACGGGACCCACGAAGTTCCTGGGGCAGATCGTGTCTTGACCAACGATGACTACGAGCGTCTGAACCGCATTCTCGATTTCGAGGAGCAGGACGGGTGACTGACCGCCCGACGTCCACGCTCGCCGAGGCCGTCCGGGCCTCTGACCGTTCCCGCTCGACCCTTCAGCGTGACCTGAAGGCCGGGCGCATCGACGGGGCGCACCGGGCCGACCCAGACGACACCCGCCCCGCCGTGGTCCTGCCCGCCGGACGGGCTGATCGCCGCCGGGTACGACGTCACGCCCCCGGCATCGGCGACGACTCGGGCGGAGGCCCTGTCCGCCGCGCTCGCCGACACCCGCCCCTCCCATCCCCTCACCGCCGGTTAGCGACCGCCGCAGCGTCTCCGGCCCCGAGAGCGTCGATCCTCACCGGCGAGGTACCAGAGTTCATCGCGCGTGTGTTCGGGGCGTTAGCGGGCGTCTGATGCGCCCAGCCCCCTAGCGGCCCAGACCCTCGACCTCAGCCCGGTCGCGCCCGAGCCTGTCTTCGACAGGAAAGAGGAGAAGGAGCCATGACCACAACCCGCAAGTTCGTCATCGCCGCTGTCGTGACCGTCCTGGTCATCGCCGTGGCGCTCTACATCCAGCCCTCTGACCCCCCGCTGCTCGGAGTCCTGGTCGCCCAGGTCGACGGTCTGGAACTTCAGCCCGACGACGAACCCGGCCTCTGGGCTGTCGAGGGCGGCGAGGGCCACCTCGGGCCGCAGGCCGAGTATGGGTCGAACGAGGTGTGGCCCGACAACTACGTCAGCCTGTCGACCTTCGCCAACAACGAGGATCGGGACGAGCACCTCGGGCTCGCCAGCATGTTCGACGTCTACTTCGTCGTCGGCGACCAATGGGCCGCCGCCGTCACCACCCAGGAGACCGGCGAGGCTATCATCGATGCCCTCGGCGGCGAGTGGAGGGGCCGCAGCCCGGAAGAACGGGAGGCCGATGTTCCCGACGGCCCGGACCTCGATGAGTCTCCGGACCTCGGGTACGACTGACGCCAGACCGTGGGCACGGGCGTGTTCGCCTGTTCCGGCTGATCAGGGTTCGACCGCCTTGAAGACCGTAGCTTCGGGAGTTGCAGGCCCTGCTTGCTGAGGAGGGCCTCGTCGATACCGACGAGGTGGTCATCGTTGCCGCCCGGCTCGCCAACCCGACGAATCCATGTGTGTCAGCCCGGCTGGCGGCAGGCGGACTTAGTCCTCACCTGAGCCCCAGCGCCCCGGAGTGGTGCCCTGAGCTGTAATTGTGCAGTACCAACACGATGGCGAGGCCGATGCCGATGCCGAGTATGAAGCCGAACGGCCAGGCGACGACAAACGCCGTCGCATGGGCGAGCAGGTGCGGATCGTAGAAGGTCAGAGTCATGGTGCTCCTTTCTCCTGTCCACGGTGGGCAGGCGCGGCCGACACCAGTCGGATGATGACTCCCTTGCCGAGCATGTCTGCCCCCTCATTCTGTGGCCAGGACCGCTGCCCTAGTCATGGTCCGCTTCTCCGGAAGCTCTGGGTAGTGCTGAACGTCCTATCCCAGTTCCCCAGCCAGGCGTTGGGGCTATGTGCGGTAAGGACCATTCGGGTTGAGGCGATCCGGGCTGTGCGACAGCGACCAGCGAAGACCTGAGCGCCGGGAAGCCCCCCGGAGGTGGACCTGGCAATCCTACCGGCGGGGCGTTTCGCTTACTGAACACCCGCCCACCGGTAGCGCCCGTCCTGCCACCGGTACACCCCGCCCGAGTCGTCCACGATCAGCACCGCCGGCGGGTTGCCGCTGGACACCTTGCTGGATTCCCCGTCGCGGGACCGCCGACAAAGCT
>CAVPAN010000003.1:0-28011 GCA_963701565.1 uncultured Microthrixaceae bacterium | reverse complement strand
TCGGACACCCGCCACGGTCTGAAGCGGCATCGATGAGGAGGCTCGCCAGACCCCCCTGCGGGGAGCCCGGCGAAGCCAGGGGTTGGCGGAGCGCGCCGGCGACAGCGGCCGGAGCGGATCGGTGCTCTGATGACGGCGACGGTGACGAACGCCGTCGATCCGACAGATCGGGGAGCTCCGATGGAACACGACTACCAGGCGTTGATGTGGGACGAGACAGGGGACCTGGCCGACTACGTCGCCGGTCTGCCCGACACCGACTGGGACCGGGACAGCCTCTGTGACGGGTGGCGTGTGCGGGACGTGATCGGCCACATGTGCGTCGGCCACACCGAGCCGCTCGGATCGATCCTCGTCCAGGTGGCCAAGCACCGCTTCGACATCGACGCCGGCTCGGCGGTGGCCTCGGCCGCCTTCGCCGACGCCCACACCCCCGCCGAGCTGGCCGACATCTTCAGCGGCATCGCGGCCAACCGGACCCGCCGGGGGATCAGCCGCCTGATCCCCTACAAGGCGGGCTTCACCGATCACCTGGTGCACAACCAGGACATCCGGCGGCCGTTGGGCCAGCCCCGGGAGATCCCCGAGGCCCGCCTGCTGGCGGCCCTCGACGCCCTTCCCCAGAACCTGGGTGGCACGATGCCGGCCCGCAAACGGCTGAAGGGCTTGAAGCTGACCGCCACCGACGTGGACTGGACCCACGGTGACGGTCCGGAGGTCCGGGGCCCGGGCGAGGCCATCGTGCTCGCCGCCCTGGGCCGCCAGGCCGCCTTGCCCGACCTGGAGGGCGACGGTGGGGCCCGTCTGGGCGAACAGATCGGCGCCTGATCGGCCGACGCGCGACACCCCTGGCCAGGGGCAACCCTCGGTCGGGCCTCGGGGACTCGTCCCGGACCTCTGGTCCGCCGGCGGCGGAGCCCGGTCAGAGCCGACGGGTGATGAACCTGACGGTGTCTTTGCTGGCCGGCTGGATGGTCGAGGTGGCGGTGAGGGTGCGGGCCAGCCAGGCGTGGTGGGGCGCGGCGTTCCGGACGGTGACGATGATCGTGATCCGGTGGGTACCGGCGGTGGTCAGGTTCGGTGTCCGGTAGGTGCCGTTGGTCACCGCGTTGGTGATGTTGGCCCCGGCCGGGTTGCGGTAGACGATGGCGAACCGGCGGGTGGATGTACTGCCCGCGGAGCCTGAAGGTGTCGGCGACCCTGCCGTCGTTCTGGATGGACGCGTAGAAGGTGACGCTTCGGCCCGGGGGGGCCGAGCCGCGGCGGGTCTGGCCCACACCGGTGGTGTTGTAGATGCCGTCGCCGGCCAGCGGGCCGGCGCCGCGGCGGATCCGGCCGTCGGGTCGGGCGGGGGTGACGGTGTAGGCGCGGTTCAGGACCCGGGTGTTGCCGGCGCGGTCGGTGGCGGTCACGCGGAAGGTCTTCTGGCCCAGGGTGGCGGTGTTGACAGCCTGCCCGTCGGCCACGGTGCCCACACAGGAGGCGACCCCGGTGCCGCCGACCGTGTCCACGCAGGAGAAGTCGGCGGTCACGACCTGGTTCTGGACGTAGACCGCCCTGGCGGGCGGCCTCGCAATCGTGATGAGGGGGCCGGTGGTGTCAGTGGTGACGTCGAGCACGAAGACCGCGTGCGACATCGGGTCCGTTGCCGGCCGCACCCTGGCGTCGGCACCGTCGCTGACGAACAACTGCTCACCGATCACCTCCACGGCCCGGGTGTCGCGGAGGCCCAGGCCCGTGAGGCTGATGCCGGCCCATCCCGCCCGGAGGGTCCTGCTCGCCATCGACGCCCGGTAGAGACGGTTCTCCTTGTTGACCGCCAGCAGATCACCGGTTACGCCGTCGAAGTCGATCCCCAGGATCTTGGAGAGCCCGGGGATCGAGAACCGGTCCCCCAGCGTGTTCGTGGTGTAGTCGTAGGTGCGGATGTTCGAGCGGCTCGCGACGTAGGTGCGGCCGTCGGCCACGCGCCAGCCCGCACCGGTCCACTCCGACGGCAGCGCCCGCCAGGACGCGACCTGGAACTCGCCGGCGACCCGAGTCAGGCGGTAGACGGTCGGGAACGAGGGGTGCCGCTGCCCAGAAGGACCCCAAGGCGTGACCCCCGAGAACGCGTAGAGCACGTCGGCGTCCGCGTCATAGGCGAGGGCCTCGAGGTCCTCGTTCCGCGACTGACCGGCGGCGGGCCCGCCCCCGACGCTTCGGGCGTAGATGAAGGCCGCCTGCGGGATCCTTCGGCGCAGCGCCCCGGTCGTGCGATCGACCTCCAACAGCGAGTCGGACTGGTCATCGGCCATCCACAGTGCGTTGTCCCCCGCCACATAGGCGCTGCCCTCGTTGTCGAACATCCGAGTCGAGGTTCCCGGGAACGGCGATGTCCGGATCAGGCGGTCCAGGGTGAATTGCGGATCCGAGGTACCGGTCAACGCCTGCGCGGTGCCCGTCCCGACCACGACCGAGGCGAGCAGGATCGACCACACAAGGATCCCGACCAGCATCCGCGCGCGCATTCCGTGCTCCCTACTCGATTCCGTGCCACTCACCGAAGGGAGCGTCGTCACCGAGCACGGTATCGACGCCGCGGCCCGTCGAGGACGGGCCGCTCCCCGGAAATCCCTTGCCGGCTTGGTCGGGCTGCGGGGACTTGAACCCCGGACCTCTGGTCCCCCAGACGGACCACCCACACCTGGCCTACACGGCTGCTCTTGCGTCTCCGTTGTCCTGGCGCGGATTTCGGCGGGTAGTCACCGGACCTCACCGGAGCCTGTTTCGCGGTCTTGCTCGGAGTTGTGCTGACAATGTGCTGACATCACGCGCCGATCAGGAAGAGGACCGGTCAGCTGGCGAGTCGCTGAACGTCCACCACATCGCAGGTCATGCCGGGCGGCGGAGCCGGCGGCGGTACAGCAAAGCCCACGGCTTCGACCTCGGTGCTCTGCCCTGGCCGCAGCTCGTTGACGCTGACGACGCCGCTGTCGATCTGCCGTGAACCGTTGCGGTTCTCAAAGACGACGTCAATGAAGTAGGTCGACGGTTCAGAGCTGTTGTTGGTCACCTGGAGCGTGGCGGTCAGGTTGCCGAACTCGCCGACTCCGCAGCCGGTCACCTCCACGTCCTCGGCCTCCCGGTCCTGTTCCTCGTCCAGCTGCTCGTCCACGTTGTCGACAGCCACCGCTGCGAGGACGATCACAGCGACGGTGACCACGGCACCGATACCGAGGAACACGAGGAGGGCGATCAGGCAGCCATTCATTCCGGTCTTGGGTGCCGGCTGATACATCACCGGCGGCGGTGTGACCCCGGCCGGTGCCTGAGGCGGATACCACCTACCGTCGCTCGCCTGCCACCAGCCCGGCCCCTGCGGTGCATCACTCACGGCTGCGCTCCCTGGGCGCACGCCAGAGCGTCGATGGCCTGGCCGCTGTCGGCAGTGGCGGCGCCGAACACGGGAGCGTCAGGTCGGGCGTCGATGCCGAGGATGCTCTCGCTTCGGGCTCGGTTGTTGAGCGGCAGGATTGTCCCGCTGGCCGAGTCGTCCAACGTGGTGACCACCCACAGGCCGCCGGTTGCCGACGCGATGTACCACCGCTGCCGGCCCTGGATGTCGGCGGGGGCCTCCACTGCGGCCACGGCCTCGATGCCGTCCGACGAGTAGTCGATGGTGCGGCAGGTCGGGTCCAGGGGGCCGTTGTTGTTCCCGCTGGCCGTGTTGTCGCCGCTGTCGTCGTCGTCGTCGCCTCCCCCAGACAACACGACAAGAGCGGCAACGGCGACGAGGATCAAGATCGTCGTGATGCAGCCAGGGGCGCACGAGTTGCCGCCACTCGCCTGGGCCGCCTGCTGCTGTGGTGCGTTGGCGGGTGGGGGCGGCAACCCCGGCCGAGCATCCGGCGGGTAGAAGCGGCCGTCGCTGGCCTGCCACCAGCCCGGTCCCTGCGGTGTGTCACTCACGGCCTCGCCCTCTCCGTGGGCGATACTGCCACCTCGTGACCGGGAGTGTGACCGTGGTCTTCGTCGGCGGTCCCCGTGACGGCGAGTCGTCGAGGGTGGTCAGCGGGGAGCCGGCGGCCGTGCTGGTCGTGGACGACTCGGGCAGGCGGTACGTGTGGCGGGCCGGGTTCTACTGGTGGGAGGCGGAGCGGAGGTGAAGAACCGACCGCGAGTAGCGATGGCCGCCTGCTAACCGCGTATGGACTCGCCGAAGTGGCGGTCCGCTAGACCGCGTCCTAATCAACGAAGCAGGAAGACGTAACGTAGTTGGCAGCTCCGATAAGTCGCGGGGGGCTGGTATACGTAGACCAAGCCACCCTGGTCTTAGTTCGGTACCAGTAGCCGTCGGTCGGATTGACGTGCCTCTGAACTGCGCTAACGGGCTGCGCGACAATGGCAGAGCCCGATGAAAGCAGAAATGCGTTGCGTACGAGGTACCCAACGTTTACATAGCCCTGCCGCGTACGCCGTTGGAGTATCGACGTAATGCCCACGAAGTTTGGGCCGGTTCCCCGCACCGCGAAGACCAGGGGTGTGGACTTGTACGTTCCGTAGCTGGTGCATACTTGCGAGTGCTCCACCTGACCCACACGCCCAATCTGGTTGTACGGCCGGGACGTAACGGCCCCTCTGGATTCCCGCGAAGTCGTTACGATGTCGTCGGGAGGGGCTTCGTCGGCCGTAACAGGCGGAGTCGTGAAAGCGACCACGGCAAGCATCGCGACGGCGAACGAGGCAATACGACGCTTGCTTCGAGGGGGGTGGCTCCGAGCTTCGCTTTCCAGCGTCGGTCCCATAACCCAACCCCCTCCCCGCGGCACCTCGCCGCTGGTGTAATGGAACCGTAAACCCGATCCCGCAATGGCGTCAATGCTCAAGATGTGGCTCGCCGTGGGATGGTTGGAGGCTCTTGACCCGCCTCACTCCTCCAACATCGGGGCCGGCGGCGATGAGGCCGGCGAAGAGAGCGTCGGCGGTCTCGTCTCCGGTGGTGTCACCGAAGATGTAGGCGGCGCTGTCTCGGCAGTACTGCCAGACGGCGTAGGCGGCTTCGAGGTGGTCGACGGTGATGGTGCGGCTGCCGTCGAGGAGGGCGTAGGTGACCGAGAGGCGGAGGGTTTGGGCTTCGGCGCGGGCGGTGATGGCGCCGACTAGGCCGCCGGGGTCGTCTTCGGCCATCTCGGCGCAGAGGGACGCCCAACGCTCCTCGGCCTCGGCGTCCCGGCGCATCAGGCCGATCTTGCGCGCGGCGGTAAGGGCGTCCCGGATCTCGACGGCCCGGCACCTCCGGTCATCCTCGCGGAGGCCGCCGCCGCTCGGGAGCAGTTTGGACCGCTTCGCCATCACGAACAGGATCCGGTTGAGAAGTCCTGACGCTGCGTCGAGCCAGGTCGCCGTAGAGCGCAGCTCGTCGGTGGTGATGTGACCGATCAGCGAGATGTGCGCGCCGTCCGCCTTCAGGGGCTCCCGTCGGGTGGTGATCCTGAGCATGCCCGTATCCCAGGAGTCCCGAAGGATCGGCGAGACGGTGGCATGGTCACGGCCAGCGACCTTCAGCACGCGGACGCACTCGGCCTCGACCACCTGCAGGCGACGGTCACCGGATGGCGCGGGCTCATCGGTCATGCGGCGGCCTGGCCGGGCTCGAGGGCCGGCCAGCACTCGGCGCAGGCGTCGCCGATGAGGACCAGCGGGCCGGCCTGGACGACGACCGGCCGGAACGTCACCACTCCCCGAGCCCCGCACCAGTCGCACCGGTCGGACTCGTCGAGGGACGGCCACCGGAACCTCCGCGAGCACGGCAGACACGCCTCCTGGAGGAGACGCACTCCGGCTTCGCCGACGCCTATCGAGCCTGGGCCGGCAACCATCGACCGCCACGAGGCTGGCCGGACGGCCACTACGACGAGGTCGCACGCGTGTACCTCCGGGCAGCCCAGCTAGAGGGCAAGCCCACGAAGGCCGTTCAGGAGCATTTCAACGTGAGCAAGTCGCTGGCGGCGAAGTGGGTCTCGAAGTGCCGGAACGAACTCGGGTTGATCCCGCCAACCACACGGGGCCGCTCCAGCGGTCCCGGGAAGGAGAAGGCCCAATGAAGGGTTCCATCTATCCACGCCCGTCACAGAAGGACGCGGACGGCAAGCTCCGCCCGGTGCGCGGTCGACCTGGACCTACGCGTTCTCCGTGGGGCCCCGTGACCAGCGCCGCCAGATCACCAAGGGCGGTTTCCGCACGCGGGCACTGGCCGAGTCGGCGCTGGTCGAGGCGCTCGACCAGTACGGCAAGGGCGAACGAGTCGAGCCGTCGAAGCTCACGGTGCGCGAGTACCTCGAGGACGAGTGGCTGCCGTCGCTGCACCACCTGAAGCCGACCACCCGCCACGGCCACGCGGGGATCGTCACGAACAAGGTGGTCCCCCGGCTGGGCGACGTTCGGCTGGCCGACCTCACGGGCGGTCACCTCGGCGACCTCTATGACTTCCTCCGCACCGAGGGGAACCAGAGCAAGAAGGGCGGCGGTCTGAGCGAACAGTCCGTCCGTCACGTGCATACGGCCCTGCACAAGGCGCTGGAGGATGCGACCCGGCGTCGACTCATCGGCCGCAACCCTGCCGACGACGTGCAGGCCCCGCGGCCGAACAAGGACGACGCGAAGGAGATGGACACGTGGTCAGCCGACGAGCTGCGCGCGTTCCTCGCTTACGCCGAGGGCGGCCGCCTCTACGCGTGCTGGTACGTGGCGGCGTTCACGGGGATGCGTCGTGGCGAGATCCTCGGCCTCCGATGGGTTGACGTGGATCTGGACGCCGGGCGGGTGGCGGTGCGGCGGACGCGGGTGCCCGCCGGCTATGAGGTGGTCGAGGGTGTCCCCAAGTCCGGGCAGGCCCGCACGATCGCCCTGGACGATGGCACTGTGGCCGTGTTGCGTCAGCATCGGCGCCGTCAGCTCGAGGAGCGGATGGCGTGGGGTGAGGCGTGGGAGGACTCCGGCTTGGTCTTCACCCAGGAGGACGGGGCGCCGATCCATCCGCACTCGCTCCGGTGGCACTGGGACAAGGCGACCGGCTCGGCGCCGGTGCGGCGGATCCGGTTCCATGACCTACGCCACACACACGCCACGCTCGCCCTCGAGGCCGGCGTCCACCCGAAGATCGTCCAGGAGCGGCTCGGTCACTCCAGCATCTCGATCACGCTCGACACCTACAGCCACGCCACCGACAACATGCAGGCGGAGGCAGCCGCAATGGTCGGCGCCGTGGTGTTCGGGGCCTAGACCACCGAGATGAACGTCCAGACGAGTGACACCACGCTCGCGACGGAGCCGGCGTCAGGGAGGAGTTCGTGAGCGCGGGTGGCCGCAGCCTTCACGACCGACCGAAGCGTCCGAGGCGATCGGTACTGCGCCTCGAGAGTCCGGTATTGAGCATCGAGGTCAGCCCGGTCCTCAGGGGCGAGTGCCTCGACCTCTGGGGACTCAAGGGCAGTGCGCAGTTCACCGAGAAGCTCTTCGAGCTGAGCCTTCTCCACCGCTAGTAGGTACACGCCGCCTCCACCCTCCGCTGGGGGCGGCTCGGCGTCCTCGGTCTCACGCATTGCATCCTCGACCGCGGCGATGCCCTCCCGGGTGATTCTCATCAGGCCGCCCATGGAGGCCCACTCGGCACATCCCGAGTCCACAAGCCACTCGGCTGCCACTTCCGCTTCGGAGTGGCCGATGCCTATCGCGTCCGCGACTTCTTGGTAGCTGACCATGGCGACCCGCCGGCCGTCGACAGCTTTGTAGAGCCCCTGAAGCATTCGGGAGCGATGTTCGTCACGCTGGGCCAGGTCCACCATTTCGGCCTCGTACTCCCGAAGTGCTGACAAAGTGCTGACAAATGCACCCGCTCCCGGACCGTCGGTGCCCTCGCGATCCCTTGCCGGCTTGGTCGGGCTGCGGGGACTTGAACCCCGGACCTCTGGTCCCCCAGACCAGCGCGCTACCAAACTGCGCCACAGCCCGTCGTGCGGACCGGCAGCGTACCGGTCAAGCGTGCTGGACCACCCAGGCGATGCCCTGGACGAGACGCCAGCCGAGGTAGAGGCTGACGGCGACCAGCAACAGCTTGAAGTGCCAGGGGGTCCTGCCCTGGGGCATCGAGATGACCCGCTTGCAGGTCGGGCACTCGCCGTTGTCGGGCATGGAGTTCGGGTTCCAGAACTTCTGGCAGTCGTCGCACCAGGGCATGTTCAGACCGGTGGTACCCCGTGGCGGCGATCGGAGAAGTGGCGGTCCTTGCCCCGGGCCCGCTCGAGGCGGCGCACGATCTCGTGGCGCAGGGCGCCGAAGTCGATCACCGCGTCGACGACCAGTTCGGAGGCGAGGCGGAGCAGATCCACGTCCGCCTCGTAGATGTCCCGCTGCTCGGCGATGAAGTCCTCGCGTTCGACCGGGTCGTCGAACGCCGCGATCTTGTTGGCGAACACGGCGTTGACCGCCGCCTCGGGGCCCATCACCGCGATGCGGGCGGTGGGCAGGGCGAGGGTCGCCTCCGGGCCGAAGGCGGGTCCCGACATGGCGTAGAGGCCGGCGCCGTAGGCCTTGCGCACGACGACCGAGACCTTGGGGACGGTGGCCTCGGACACCGCGGTGACCATCTTGGCGCCGTGACGGATGATGCCCTCCCGCTCCACCTGGGTGCCGACCATGAAGCCGGGGACGTCACAGAGGAACACCAGTGGGAGGTTGAACGCGTCGCAGCACCAGATGAACCGGGCCGCCTTGTCGGCGGAGTCGGAGAAGAGCACACCGCCCTTCTGCATCGGGTTGTTGGCCACGATGCCCACGGGCCGGCCCTCCATGCGGGCCAGGCCGATGATCAGCTCCGGGGCGAACAGGGGCTTCACCTCGAAGAACGACTCCGCATCGACCAGGCCCTCCAGGAGTGTGTGCATGTCGTAGGCCTGGGACTCTTCGGCCGGCACGACCTCGGCGGTCAGCTCCCGCCCCGGCGGGCGAGCCGCGTAGGCCGTCGGCTCCTCCCGCCAGGACTGCGGGAAGTAGGTGAAGTAGGCCAGGGCCTGGTCGATGGCGTCCTCGTCGTCGGTGGCCAGGTTGTCCCCGCAGCCCGACACGGTGGCGTGCATGCGGGCGCCGCCCATCTCCTCCAGGCTGGCCACCTCGCCGACGACCATCTCGGCCATGCGGGGCGATCCGAGGTACATGGAGGCGTTGCCCTCCACCATGATCACGATGTCGCAGAAGGACGGGATGTAGGCACCACCGGCCGCCGAGGGCCCGAAGAGGCAGCAGATCTGGGGCACCCGGCCCGACAGACGGACCTGGTTGTAGAAGATGTGGCCCGCGCCCCGTCGACCCGGGAACAGCTCGACCTGGTCGGTGATGCGGGCTCCGGCGGAGTCGATGAGCCAGAAGACCGGGAGTTCGTGGCGCAGGGCCAACTCGGTGAGGCGGACGATCTTCTCGACCGTCCGGGCGCCCCAGGAGCCCGCCTTCACCGTCGGGTCGTTGGCCACCACGGCCACCGGGCGGCCGTCCACGGTGCCGGTGCCGGTGACCACGCCGTCGGCGGGCAGGTCGTCGGCCGCAGCGTTGGCCAGCAGGGCGTCCTCGATGAAGGAGCCCTCGTCCAGCAACAGGGCCAGGCGATCCCGAACGAAGAGCTTGTTCTGGCGGGCGAGCTTGTCCCCGACCTTGTCGAGGTTGCCCGCGACGGCCCGTTCGGCGGCCTTGGCCAGCCGCTCCTGGTCGCCGGGCTGTCGTGAGGGCTCGTCGCCGGCGCTCATCGCCTATTCACGGCGGACGGCCATGATCGCGACGTCGTCGTTGATCGGGCCGTTGGAGAAGTCCCGGGCCGCCTCCAGCAGGGACTTGCACAGGACGTCGGCGACCACGCCGGGGTCCCGACGGACGGCGGCGGCGATGCGCTCCTCACCGAAGAGGTTCTCGCCGTCGCGTGCCTCGGCCAGGCCGTCGGTGTAGAGCAGGCAGAGGTCGTCGGCGTCGAGGCCGATCTCCCGGCTGAAGTACTCGCTGCCCTCGGCCAGCATGAGGAGCGGGCCGGTGGCCCGGAGGGGCTGGAGCTCACGGTCGTGCCAGAGGTAGGCGGCGGGGTGTCCGGCCGAGGTGTATCGCAGGGTCCCGGCCCGGGTGTCGAAGACCACGACCACGAGGGAGATGAACTCCTCGTCCCGGCCGAGGGCGTACATCTGGTTGTTGAGCTCTTCCACGGCCTGGGCCGGGTCCTTGAACTGCCGGAGGAACACCCGCAACAGGTACTTGGCCTGGAAGGCGGTGATGGAGGCCTCGATGCCGTGGCCGGCGACGTCGCCGATGACCGCGGCCACCCGGGTCGGGGTCAGGCGGAAGAAGTCGTAGAAGTCCCCGGCCATCATCCCCGAGCCGGGCTGGTACACCCGCCCGACCTCGAAGCCGACCAGATCGGGCAGCGACTCGGGAGCCAGACGCTCGGCCCACATGCGAGGGGCCCGCTCCTCCTGGTCGAGGACCTCGACAGCCCGTCGCTCCATGCCGATGCGGCTCTGGGCCAGGCGGGCCTCGGACACGAAGGTGCGCCACATCGCGAGGGAGGTGATCGCCGGGATGGCGAGGATCCCCAGGATGATCGCCGCCGAGGGCGGGTCGGTGGCGGCGAGCGCCCCGATGGCCACGCCCGCGATCGCGTAGAAGGCCGCGGCGTGCACGTCCTTGCGGTAGACGCCCCAGGCCAACTGGATGGCGCCCTCGTCGGCGTCGGAGCTGTCCAGGGTCCGCCACACGCGATGGCGGAACCGGGCCGAGCGTCCCCAGGACACTGCTGCGGCCAGACAGAGCACGGCGGTGGTCGCCAGGACCGGGATCACCATGACGGCCCGATGCTACTCCCCACCCCTGACCGCCTCACGGTCCACGGCGGGGACTAGTCACGCCGGGTGCGCACTCGCAGCTTGAGCGGGGCGTCACCCAGGTCGAAGCCCTCCCGCAGCTTGCGCTCGAGGTAGCGCAGGTAGGTGGGCGGGAGGCGCCGGTTGGCGAACAGGGTGAACGTCGGCGGGTCCGACGCCCCCTGCGTGGCGTAGAGCACGCGAGCGCCTCCCGGCGCGGGCTGGTGGGCCTGGGCCTGCTTCAGCACATCGTTGACCTTCGCCGTGGGGATCCGCCGGTGGTAGGTGTCCGCCGTGTCGAGCAGGGCGTCGATGATCTTGTGGGTGCCCTTGCCCGTGAGGGCGCTGATCTTGAGGATCTTGGCGTTGGGCAGGAAGTGGAGGCGGTCGGTGACCTGCTCGGTCACCCGTTCCCGCTGCTCGGCATCGGCCACCTCCCACTTGTTCAGCAGGACCACGACCGGGGAGCCGGAGATGGCGGCCCGCTCGGCGAGGCGCTGGTCCTGGTGGGTGACCCCGACCAGGGCGTCGACCACGAGGAGCACCACGTCCGCGGTGTCCACTGCCCGCAGGGCCCGGACCACCGAGTAGTACTCGGTCGATTCGTCGATCTTGCCCCGGCGGCGCATGCCCGCCGTGTCCAGGATGCGCACCGGGCCCGACTCGGTCTGGATGATCGTGTCGATGGTGTCCCTGGTCGTGCCCGCCATGTCGTGCACGACCGACCGCTCGGCCCGGTCCAGCTTGTTGAACAGGGTCGACTTGCCCACGTTGGGGCGCCCGACGATCGCCACGGCCAGGACCTCGGTCCGGTCGTCGGTCTCGTCCTCATCGATGTCCTCGTCCTCCGGGGGCAGGGCGTCCACCAACACGTCGAGGAAGTCGCCGGTGCGTCGACCGTGGAGCGCGCTGATGGGATGAGGCTCGCCGAGGCCGAGGGAGAGGAAGGCCCACGCATCGTTCTCGCGGTTGGCGTCGTCGACCTTGTTGGCCACGACGAACACCGGGATGTCCCGGCCCCGCAGGAGGGCGGCCACCTGCTCGTCCTCGTCGGTGATCCCGACCGTGACGTCCACGACCATGACCACGGCGTCAGCGTCCTCGATGGCCCGCACGCTCTGGCGGCTGACTTCAGCGTCCAGGCCCTCGTCGGTGGCGATGAAGCCGCCGGTGTCCATGACCACGAAAGGCCGGCCCCGCCACTCGGCGTCGACCGCCTTGCGGTCCCGGGTGACCCCGGGGCGCTCCTCGACGATCGCCTCGCGGCGGCCCACGATGCGGTTGAGGAGCGTCGACTTGCCCACGTTGGGGCGCCCCACGACGGCCACCACCGGCGCGCTCATGCCGCGACCGGCTCGAGGGCGGCCCGCAGGGACAGGCCATCGGTGGCCACGACTTCGACGGGGAGGGGCAGGTCCTCGGGTGAAGCCCCGTCCAGGAAGCGGCCGCCGGACAGGCAGACGTCGGGCAGCAGGTAGCGGTGGCCCGGCGGCTGGTCGGCCAGGACCCGCTGGAGGTCCTCCCCGACCATCAGGCCGGTCACCCCGATGTTGCCGCCGAAGAACCGGTTCTCGACCGGCACCACCCGCACGTCGTCCCGACCGGCCAGCAGGGGGCCAAGGATCTCGGCCCCGTAGGTGCCAGTGAGGACCGCGACCGGAGCGGTAGCGCCGCGGGCGCAGCGTGACCTGACCCCGGGGCGCCCGGTAGCCGGCAGCCGGAGCGCCGTCGATGGACTGGAAGAAGCCGGCCCGAGGACCGATCGGGGTCTCGACCTCGCCGGCGAACTCCCGCTCGAAGCTGCGAGCCATCCCGATGCCGTCCTCGTGGAGGGGGAAGCCCTCGTAGCTCTCCCCCGCCGGGAACGGCCGCCCGGCCAGCAGGTAGTACTCGTCGGCGGCGTAGACGAGACGGTGACCGACGATGGCGAGGAACTGCTGCTGCCAGGCCTCGATCGAGTCAACGGTGGCGGCGGCCTCGGCCATCGTGTGGGGGCGCAGGCGCCCCTCCCGGCTGTGACGGCTGATGCCCAGGGGTACGACCGCGACCGTGGCCAGCCCCGGGTAGCAGTCGGCGATGCCGACCAAGGTGTCCTCCAGCACCGCGCCGTCGTTGATGCCCGGGCAGACGACGACCTGGCCGTGGACCTGGACGCCGTGGTCGAGCAGAGCCCGCAGCCAACGCAGGCTGGTGGCGCCCCGGCGGTTGCGCAGCAGGTCGGTGCGCACCTCGGGGTCGGTGGCGTGTATGGAGACGTACAGCGGCGACAGGCGCTCGGTGATCACCCGCTCGAGGTCCAGCTCGGTGAAGCGGGTGAGCGTCGTGAAGTTCCCGTAGAGAAAGGACAGGCGGTAGTCGTCATCGCGCTGGTAGAGGCTCGAGCGCATCCCCGGCGGGAGCTGGTGGATGAAGCAGAACTCGCAGTGGTTGTCGCAGGTCCGCACAGCGTCGAACACCGCCGACTCCACCTCGACGCCCAAGGGCTCGCCGGCGCCCTTCTGCACCCCGATGGTGAGGTCGAGGCCGCCCCGGGAGACGTCGATCTCCAGATCGGGGTCGTCGACGAGGATCTGGTAGCGGATGACGTCGCGGGGCGCTTCGCCGTTCAGGGCCCGCAGCTCGTCACCGGGACGCAGCCCGGCGCGGTCGGCCGGGGACCCGGGCGCGACAGCAGTGACGAGAGGGGAAGGCACCGGTCAAGGATACGGACGCCTCCCCTCGCTACCCTCGGCCCATGGCCGTGGACAGGGTCCTGCTCTGTGCCCCGCGGGGGTTCTGCGCCGGGGTGGAGATGGCCATCAAGGCCCTGGCCTGGATGGTGCGGACCTTCGAGCCGCCCGTCTACTGCTACCACGAGATCGTCCACAACCAGCGGGTCGTGGACCGGTTCCGGGACCTGGGCGTGGTGTTCGTGGACGACCTCGCCGAGGTGCCCGAGGGCGCACCGATCATGCTGTCGGCCCACGGGTCGGCCCCCGAGGTGGTCGAGACCGCCCGCCGTCAGGGGGGCTACGTCGTGGACGCCGTCTGCCCCCTGGTGACCAAGGTCCACCACGAGGTCCGGGTGCGGGCGGGCAAGGGCTACCGGATCGTCTACATCGGCCACGAGGGCCACGAGGAGGCCGTCGGGACGATGGCGGTGGCCCCCGAGGTCATCGATCGGGTCGAGCGCCCCGAGGAGGTCGCCGCCCTGCCCGACACCGGCCAGCCGGTGGCCCTGCTGGCCCAGACCACGCTGTCGCACCGGGACTGGGCCGGCGTCGTGGACGCGGCCAAAGCCCGCTGGCCCGACCTCTGGCAGCCCGGCCGCAGCGACCTCTGCTTCGCCACGACCAACCGCCAGTCCGGCCTGTTGCAGATCGCCGATCGCTGTGACGCCATCGTGGTCATCGGCTCGGCCAACTCGTCCAACACCCGGGCCCTCGAGCAGCTGGCCCGCGAGGCCGGCTGTCCTCGGGTCTTCCGGGTCAACGACCCCGACGAGCTGCCCGACGCTCAGGCGCCGAACGCGCTCACCGGCATCGTCGGGGTGACGGCGGGCGCGTCCGCCCCCGAGGACCTGGTGGAGGCCGTCATCGCCCGGCTGGCCCCCGTCGAGGGAACCGAGGAGGTCTGGTTCACCGATGAGGACGAGTACTTCCCCCCACCCCGCAACCTCCGGGATCTGCTGGCCGCCGTCGACGAGGCCGCCACCGTCACCCTCGGCGGCTCCCTGGCCACCCGCCCTGCGGCCAACGACCGCAGCATCGACGCCGCCGACGTCCTCGCCGCCCTGGGCTGATCTCGGGCTGGCAGACTGTCGGGATGGCCACCACGACCACCTTCACCCGCATGGACGAGTCCACGGCCGAGCAGTGGGCCGAGATCGGCAGGCAGACCTTCGAGCACCGCGACCGGGTCGTCGACTCCGTGCTCGCCATGCTCCGCTCCCTCGAGGCCATCACCGACGGCTTCGCGGTGAACCAACTGGAGCACTCCGTGCAGACCGCCACCCGCGCCGAGCGGGCCGGGGCCGACGCCGAGGTGGTCGTCGCCGCCCTGTGCCACGACATCGGCAAGGCCGTAAGCGTCCCCAACCACCCCGAGATCGCCGCCGCCATCCTCAAGCCCTACGTGCGGCCCGAGGTCCACGAGATGATCCGGGTCCACCAGGACTTCCAGGGCCGCCACTACTACGCCCACTTCGGGGGCGACCCCGACGCCCGCGAGCAGCACCGGGCCGAGCTGGACCCCGAGGTCTTCACCCTGGCGGAGCGCTTCGCGGACGAGTGGGACCAGGTCGCCTTCGACCCCGACTACCACAGCGAGCCCCTCGAGCACTTCGAGCCGATGGTCCGAGAGGTCTTCGCCCAGGCGAAGATGCTCTAGAACGCGTACTGGCGCCTGATTTCGGTGCCATAGCCCCGAATTCAGGCGCCAGAAGCGCTACGTCCTTCGGCTCGGGCTAGCCCAGGCCGTTGTCGGCGATGAAGTCGGCGGCGATGACGTCGGCGTCCTCGGCGTCGATGTCGAAGCGGGCATTGGCCTCGGTCAGGTTCTCGGTCGTGATCGCTGCGCTGACCGAGTTGACCAGCGACTCGAAGTCGGCGCCGTAGACCTCGACCAGCTCATCGGTGACGATGGGCACGATGTTGTCGGCCGCCAGCAGGCCGTCGGTGTCCTCGAGCACGACCAGGCCACGGTCGGCGATGATGCCGCTGGTCGAGAAGAGCACGGCTACGTCGATCTCACCGGCATCCAGGGCGTCGGGGATGACCCCGGGGTCCAGGGGTGTGAACCCACCGCTCAGGTCGATGCCGTACACGCTGTCCAGGCCGGGCAGGCAGAAGGCGTTGGCCTCGCAGTCCTGGGGGGCACCGAGCGTGAGGTCGTCGGTGAGGTCACCGATGCCGGACAGGCCGAGCTCGTCGGCGGTCTCCTGGGTGACCACGAAGGTGTTGGTGTCGATGGCGGGTGCCGGCTCGAGGGCCTGGAGCCCCAGCTCGGACAGCTGCTCACGGAGCAGGCCGACGGTCTCGTCGACGTCGGAGGTCGCCTCACCGGCGAACTCGTTCAGGAACTCCAACATCGACGCCACGTACTCAGGGGCGAAGTTGATGTCGCCGGACTCGAACGCCGGGACCTCCAGGTCCCGGAACCCACCCAGCTCCTGGTACTCCACCGAGTAGCCCGCGTTGATGAGCACCTGGCCGTAGATCTGGCTCAGGATGGCGCTCTCGCCGAAGTCCTGGGTCCCGATCGTGATGGTGGGGCCGTCCGGTGGAACATCGGCCGTCTCGCCGGTGCTGTCCCCGGCCGCCGTGGTGTCACCGGCACTGTCCTCGTCGCCGCTGTCGTCGCCGCACGCACCGGCGAGCAACGCCAAGACGGCCAAGACCGCCCACAGCCCTCTGATCTTCCTCGTCATCGCTTGTTCCCTCTCATTGGTTGGTTCTTCCTTGTGATCTCATCGTCATTTCACGCCGGCACGGTCTCGACGTCCATCATCGTGGCGTCCACCATGGCACCCCGATTGGCTAGCACCCCCGCCTGGGCCCAGGGGGTCAGACGGCGCTGCGCCCACCGAACACCAGTTCTACCGCCAGCGACATCAGCGCGACGAGGATGGCCCCGGTCAGCAGCTTGCCGTCGTCCTGGATGGCGAAGCCCTCGACGATGAAGGCCCCGAGGCCACCGAAGCCGACGTACGCCCCGAGGGTGGCGGTGGCCACCACCTGCACGGCCGACACCCGCAGGCCGGTGATGATCAGCGGGAGGGCGGCGGGGATCTCCACGCTCCGTCAGGACCTCGCGCTCCTGCATGCCCATGCCCCGGGCGGCCTCGACGATCCCGGCGTCGACGTCGCGCACGCCGGTGAAGGCGTTGGTGAAGATCGGCGGGATCCCGAGCAGGACGAGGGCGAAGGCGGTGGGCCAGAACCCGAGACCGAAGCCGTAGCGCAGGGCGATCGGGAAGATCAGCACGATGATGGCGAAGGAGGGCACCGCCCGCCCGATGTTCACCAGCCACACGGCCAGCACCCCACCCCGCTTGCGGTGGCCCAACCAGATGGCCGGCGGCAACGCCAGCGCCGAGGCCACGAGGACCGAGAAGCCGGCCAGCCGCAGGTGGTCCCACACCCGGATGGCGATCCCCCGCTGGCCCCAGTAGTTCTCCATGGTCGTCACGTAGGACCAGAACTCGTTGACGGCGTCCATCAGCGGGCCACCCGGTTCCAGGGGGTCACGACCCGCTCGAAGGTCACCAGGATCAGGTCGATCACCAGCGCGAGGAGGATCGACAGGCCTGCCCCGACCACCACCGGGGTGTTGAAGTTCCGGGACAGGCCGTCGTTGATGAGCCCCCCGTAGCCCCCGAAGCCGATGACGAAGGTGACGGTGACCAGGCCGATGGTGGTGACCGAGGCGATGCGGACCCCGGCGATGATGGCCGGGGTGGCCAGGCGAAGGTCCACGGTCAGGAACCGGCGCAGCGGCCGGTAGCCCATCCCGTCAGCCGCCTCCTTCACGGCGGCGGGCACCCCCTCGACCCCGGCGACGATGTTCCGGATGAGGATCAACAGGGTGTAGCCCACGAGGCCGATCTCGGCGGTCAGGACCGTCAGGCCGGTGATCGGGAAGAGGATGGCGAAGAGGGCGAGGCTGGGGATGGCGTAGAGGATCCCGGCCAAGCCGGCGATGGGCCCGTAGGTGCGGCGGAACCGGAGGGCCACGGCCGAGAGGGGGATGGACAGGGCGATGCCGACGCCGATGGCGATGGCCGTGAGCTGGATGTGCTCGACGGTGGCGGCCCAGATGTCGTCGTAGTGGTCCTCGACCCAGGCCCACCAGATGAACGACCCCTTGTCCGCCCCGAGGATCATCGGCCGCTACGCCTCGAGCCCGCCGGCGACCTGGTCGATGGTCAGCATCCCGAGGTAGCCCTTCTCGTCGTCCTGGACCATGGCCACCCGGCTCCGGCCGCCGACGATCACGTCCAGGGCCTCCCGCAGGGTGGCCTCGGGGGTGACCGTGGCCGCGAAGGCCCGCAGGTCGGCTCCACCCAGCGTCGAGCCGTTCAGGTTCTCCGCCGCCAGCCAGCCCAGCAGCCGACGGTGGTCGCGGACCCCGACCCAGTCCACCCCGTGCTCGGCCATCACCCGCCGGGCCTCGTCCGCCGCCGCCTCGACGGAGACGACCGGCCCCTCGACCAGCTCGACGTCGCCGACGGTCAGCAGGCCCAGGCGCTTGAGGCCGCGCTCCTGGCCGAGGAAGCCGGCCACGAAGGCGTTGGCCGGCGCCCGCAGGAGCTCCTCGGGCGGCCCCACCTGCTCGAGCACGCCACCGACCTCGAGGATGGCGATCTGGTCCCCGAGTTTGATGGCCTCGTCGATGTCGTGGGTGACCACCACGATCGTCTTGTGCACCTCGCCCTGGAGGGCCAGCAGCTCGTCCTGCAGGCGGCCCCGCACGATGGGGTCCACCGCCGAGTACGGCTCGTCCATCAGCAGGATGGGGGGGTCCGCGGCCAGCGCCCGGGCCACGCCCACCCGCTGCTGCTGGCCGCCGGACAGGGACGAGGGATACCGGGGCAGGTGTTCGGGGTCGAGCCCGACCAGCTCGGTCAGCTCCTCCACTCGGGCCCGGGTGCGGGCCTTGTCCCAGCCCAGGAGCTTGGGCACGGTGGCGATGTTCTCGGCGATGGTCTTGTGGGGGAAGAGGCCGATCTGCTGGATCACGTACCCGATCTGGCGGCGCAGCTCGTGGGCCGGCAGCTCCCGGATCTCGGTGCCCAGCACCTCGAGGCGGCCCCCCGACGGCTCGATCAACCGGTTGATCATCTTGAGCGTGGTGGTCTTGCCACACCCCGACGGCCCGACCAGCACGGTGATCCCGCCCTCGGGCACGGTCAGGTCCAACGAGGCCACCGCGGGTTGCGACGCGCCGGGAAACGTCTTGGTGACACCCTCGAGCCGGATGGCGGCCGCTCCGGCGGTCACCGGATCAGGTACCACCAGACCGAGCCGGCGACGGCCACCACCGCGATGATCACCGACAGCACCACGACCGGCGTGGACACGCTGCCGTCCTCGTCCGACGGCAGGCGCCGCCGTACCCGCTCCAGGGCCCGCTCGGCCCAGGCCACGTCCTTGGCCAGGATGGCAAGGCCGCCGGCGATGGTCAGCCAGCCGGGGCCTGGGAGGGCCAGCATGGCCACGCCGGCGACCAGGAGCAGTGACCCGAGGGTCATGCGGGCCAGGCGGACGTGGATGGAGGCCCGGGCCTCCTCGACGGTCTCTTCCCGGTAGCCAGTGTCGAACTCGGCCTCGATGGCCGCTTCCCGGAGGGCCTCCCACCGCGGGTGCTCGTGCGCTGGCTCCCCCGGGACCGCCATCCGGCAAGGTTAGGAGTCAGGCACCCCGGCGCGTCGTTGGGCGTCGTCGAAGAGCCCCTGGATGGCGTGCCGGAGGTCCTCGGTGAGGGTCCGCACCCCGCTGCGGGACACCCGCCCGCTCTCCTTCAGGGGGACGGGGGCCAGCGGCTCCCCCACGACCACGACCATTTTCGAGGGCCGGATGTACCTGGCTCCGGTCGGCATGGCGCGCTCGGACCCGCCGATGCCAACCGGCACGACCGGCACTTGGCCCCGACAGGCGACGTAAGCCACGCCGTCCCGCATGTGGGCGGGCTCGATCGTCGGCCCCGTGCGCCGCGTGCCCTCCGGGAACATGACCACCGCCTCGCCCTGACCGACCAGGTCGAGGGTCTGGTTGAGGGCCTCCCGGTCGGCGCTGTCCCGGTTGATGGGGAAGCCGCCGAGCGAGGAGAAGAACCAGTCCGAGGCCGGGTTCTTCCAGAGCGAGTCCTTGCCCATGTAGCGCAAGCGGCGGCGCGTGACCAGGCAGACGACGAAGATCTCCAGGTTCGACCGGTGGGCCCCCGGGGCCAGGATGAACGCGCCCGAGGCGGGGACGTGCTCCCGACCGTGCACCTCGACCCGGAAGAGCACCTTGGCCGCGGCCCAGATGAGGCTCCTCATGACGACGTAGAAGGCCCGGGCTGGCACCGTGGGGTCGGCCGCGCCGTAGCGGCTCTCGATCTTGGTCACCCTGCGGTCGCCTCCCCCAGCGCGGCGACGAGGGACTCCACGACCTCCTCGATGCTCAGCCCGCTGGTGTCCAGCACCAGGGCGTCGTCGGCCTGGGCGGTCGGGCTGTCCTCCCGACCCTCGTCGAGGGTGTCGCGCCGGGCCAGGTCGGCGGCCACAGTCTCGTAGTCCAGGTCGCTCACCTCCTGGGACCGGCGCTCCGCCCGCACGTCGGCGCGCGCCGTGAGGAACACCTTCAGGTCGGCGTCGGGGAACACCACGGTGCCGATGTCACGCCCTTCCACCACCGCGCCGGAGCGGCCCACGGCCCACTCCCGCTGGCGGCTGCGCAGCTCGGACCGCACCGCGGGGTTGGCCGCGACGAGGCTGACGGCCCTGGTGACCTCGGGGCCCCGGATCTCGATGGTGGCGTCGACCCCGTCGACGGTGACCCCGGCGTCGCTGACGTCCAACTCCAGTCCGTCGACCAGGTGGGCGACCGGCTCGGTGTCGGATGGGTCGATCCCCCGGCGCAAGGCGGCGAACGCCACCGCCCGGTACATGGCCCCGGTGTCGAGGTAGTCCAGGCCCAGGCGTTCGGCCAGGTGGCGGGCCACGGTGGACTTCCCGGACCCCCCGGGGCCGTCGATGGCGATCACGGTCATGTCCGGCACTCTCCCAGATCCTGTTCGAAACGCGGGTAGCTGGTGGCCACGGCCTCCCAGCCCTCGATGGTGACGGGGGCGTCCACGGAGGCCAGCCCGGCCACCGCGGCGGCCATGGCGATGCGGTGGTCGCCGTGGGACGCCACCACCCCGCCTCGCAGGGTGCCGCCGTCGATCACGAGGGCGTCACCGTCGACCTCGGCCGCGCCCCCCACGGCCCGGAGGGCGGCGGAGACCGTGGCCAGGCGGTCGGATTCCTTGACCCGCAGCTCGCCGACGTCGACGAAGCGGGTCATCCCCTCGGCGGCGCCGGCCGCGATGGCCAGGGCGGGGACCTCGTCGAGACCGACGATCTCCGCACCGGCGACGGTCGTTCCGTGGAGCGCCGCGGGGCGGACCCGCACCGTTCCGGTGCCCGCCTCGGGATCGTGGTCGATCTCGATGTCGGCCCCCATGCGCACGAGCACGTCGAGGAAACCCGACCGCGCCGGGCCCAGGTAGAGGTCCTCGATCACCAGGTCACTGCCCGGGACCAGGGTGGCGGCGACCACCCAGAACGCGGCCTGGGACGGGTCGCCGGGGATGTCGAAGGCGAACGGGTCGGGCCGGGACCGCCGCACCCGCACCCGACCGTCGTCGACCTCGACATCGGCGCCGAAGCGGGCCAGGAGCTCCTCGGTGTGGGCCCGCGTGGGCACGTCCTCCTCGACCACGGTGTCGCCGTCGGCACCGAGGCCGGCCAGCAGCACCGCGCTCTTCACCTGGGCGCTGGGGACGGGGGTCCGGTAGGTGATGCCGTGCAGGTCACCGCCCCGCACCGACAGCGGAGGGAAACGACCGTCGTCCCGACCGTCGATGGTCGCCCCCATGAGCCGGAGGGGCACCGCCACCCGGTCCATGGGGCGCCGGGCGATGGACTCGTCGCCGGCCAGGACCGTGAGGAACGGAAGGGCGGCGCAGAGGCCGGTGAGCAGGCGGATGGTCGTGCCCGAGTTGCCCACATCGATGACATCCTCAGGCTCGTGGAGCCCGCCGCCGTCGACCACGACCCGGCCGTCCACGTCCTCGGTGGCCGCCCCCAGCGCCTCGATGGCCCGGCGGGTGCCCACGACATCGGCGCCGTCCGACAGCCCGCCGACGCTGGATCGGCCCTCGGCCAGGGCGGCCAGGAGCAGGGCCCGGTGGGAGATCGACTTGTCCCCCGGCATCCGCAGCCGGCCGCGGATCGGGCCCGAGGGGCCGACGGTGAGGTCGGCCACGGCTATTCCAGCATCCGCTTGTGGGATACGCGGTAGCCGCGCTGTACGAGGGCGTCGTGCAGGCGCCCCGCGTGGTCGGACTCCACGAGGAGGATCAGCACACCACGGTCACCCTCACTGGAGTGGGCGATCTCGAGGTCGAAGATGTTGATGTCGGCCTCGGTGGCTGTGGTCGTCACCTCGGCCAGCGAGCCGGGTCGGTCGGGGACCACGACCCGCATCTCGCTCAGCTCGTCGGGCTGGCCGAGACGGGCGGGGAGGTTGATGCGGGCGGCCCGGGCCTGCTCCAGCAGTTCGAGCAGGCCGTCACGGTCCTGGTCCACCACCACCTGCCGGACCTCGCTCAAGGCGTCGATGAGGCGCGCGAGAACGTCGGCGATCGCCTCCCGGTTCTCGCCGACGATGTCGGGCCAGATGCCCGGGTGCCCGGCGGCGATCCGGGTCATGTCACGGAACCCCCCGGCGGCGAGGCGGAGGAGGGCCCGGTGCTCCTCGGCTCGATCGTCGGCGAGGCGCATGAGGGTGGCGGCGGCCAGGTGCGGGACGTGGGACACCTCGGCGACGAGGGCGTCGTGCCGGTCGGGGGCTAGGGCGACGACGTCCGCGCCCATCGTGACGATGGCCGAGCGCACGGTGGCGAAGGTGGCGTCGACGGTGGCCGTGGTCGGCGTGAGCACCCAGGTCGCGCCCTCGAAGAGATCGGCCGTTGCGGCGGCGATGCCGTCCTGTTCCGAGCCGGCCATGGGGTGGCCCCCGAGGAAGCCCGGATGGTCGACGGCGGCGACGACGGACGCCTTGACGCTGCCCACGTCGGTCACGACCCGGTGGCCTGCCTCGAGCAGTCGACGGGCCTCGCCGGCTACGGCGCCCACCGGGGTGGCCACGATCGTGAGGTGAGACGTCGGGTCCTCGCCGATGGCGTCCAGCGCCCCTCGCTCGACGGCGACATCGGCGTTCGCCGGGTCACGATCCGTGCCGACGACGACCCAACCGGCCCGGCGCAGGGCCAGCCCGATGGAGCCGCCGATCAGCCCGGTGCCGACCAGCGTCGCCTTCCGCTCGCTCATTGCGGGAGGTCGTCACGGAGGTTGGCGGCTCCGTGTTGGTAGACGTGGTGCAGCTCGCGGCGGTCCCGGTCGGTCTCCAGGTGCAGCATCACCCGCACGCACTGCGGCGTGGCGCCCTCGACGTCCAGTTCCCGGGCGCAGATCAGCGGGACGTCACCCAGGCCGAAGGTGCGGGCCGCGGTGGCCGGGAACGTGCAGCGGATGTCGTCGGTGGCGGTGAAGATGATGCTGACCACGTCGTCGTGGTCGACGGCGTTGCGCTCGAACAGCTCGGTGAGGAGCTCGACCATGCGCTCGGTGAGGTGGGCGACCTCGTCGACGTCGATCGTGGTGGCGCCGCGCAGGGCCCGAAGTGGCATCGCCGGGGAGCGTACCGGCGAGGGGGTTACGGCTCGGGGTCCGTTCCCTGGGCCACGGCCCGCTCGAGGGCCCGGACCTCGTCCTGGGTCAGCGGACGCCACTCCCCCGCCGTCAGCGCCCGGTCGGCGAGCGGTCCGATTCGAGTCCGTACCAGGCGCAGCACCGTCGCCCCGACGGCCTCGACCATACGTCGGACCTGGCGGTTGCGCCCCTCGTGGATCGTGATGCGCAACGTCCGGTCGTCCAGAGAGGCCACCTTGGCCGGCGCGGTCATCCCGTCGTCCAGCTCGACGCCCTCCCGGAGACGGCGCAGGCCCCCCCGGGACGGCATGCGGTCGACCTCGGCCAGGTACTCCTTCTCCACCCCGAAGGAGGGGTGGGTGAGGCGGTGGGTCAGCGCCCCGTCGTTGGTGAGCAGCAGCAGGCCCTCGGTCTCGTAGTCCAGGCGGCCGACCGGGAAGACCCGGGGCTCGTCGGGCACGAGGTCCATCACCGTCCGGCGGCCCTCGGGGTCCGAGGCCGTGGTCACCACTCCCGCGGGCTTGTGCAGGAGCCAGTGCACGAGGTCGGGGGCCACGCCGACCAGCACGCCGTCCACCTCGACGTGGGCGGTGGCGGTGTCCACCCGCCGCCCGAGGACGGCGACCTCCCCGTCGACGGTCACCCGACCGTCCTCGATCATCTCGTCACAGACCCGGCGGCTGCCGAACCCGGCCCGGGCCAGGACCTTCTGCAGCCGCACCTCGTTGTTGGCCGATCCGCTCCGCGTCTCGGCGCCATTGGGCTCTTCGCCTGACGGCTCATCACCTTGCGGGCCTGTTCGGCCCGCCGATCCGCTCCGCGTCTCGGCACTGTTGGCCTCAGGCGTGGTCGTCACCCTCGTCACCTTCGGCGTCCTCGGCGCCCGCCCTGAGGTCCAGATCGGGCGGGAGCACGTCCTCGTCGGGCAGGCGGAGGCCCTGCTCGAGGGCCTCGACCACATCCGCGCCGGGCACGAACTCGCCCAGGGGCGGCAGGTCGCTCAGGGAATCGAGGCCCAGGCGCTCCAAGAATGTCGCCGTGGTGCCGTACAGCACGGCCTGGCCGGGGCCGGGGTCCCGGGCCACCTCGGCCACGTAGCCCCGCTGGACCAGCGTGCGCAGGACCCCGTCGGCGTCCACACCTCGGATGGCCGAGACCTGCACGCGGGACACGGGCTGCTTGTAGGCCACGATGGCCAGGGTCTCGAGGGCGGCGCTGGACAGGCGGGTGGACTGGCCCTCCAGCACGAAGCGCTCGACGTAGGCGGCCAGGTCGGGGTGGCTGGCGAATCGGTAGCCCCCGGCGACCCGTTGGAGCTGGAAGCCCCGGTCCTCGGCCTCGTAGCTCAGCGCCAGCTCGGAGCAGATCGCCTCGACCCGCTCGACCGGCAGCTCCAGGAGCTGGGCCAGCAGGCCGGGCTCGACGGGGGCCTCGGCCACCATGACGATGGCCTCGACCGCGCGGTGGCCCTCCTCGGCCACGTCAGCCCTCGTAGTCGTCGATGGACTCGAGGACCTCGGAGCGGGTCGCCGAGTCGTCCGCGCCGCCGAGCCACACGACGTGGATGTCGCCGAAGTGGCCCACCTGGTCGAGCTCGACGAGGCCGGCCTTGAACAGCTCCAGGATCCCCAGGAACCGCACCACGACCTCGATGCGCTCCACCAGGGAGCTGGTGAGCGCCCGGAACGTGGTCCGACCCAGGCGGGGCAGCTCGTCGACCAGCTCCTCGATGGCGTCGGCGACGTTCGCCTTGATGGCCGCCACGTGGAACAGGTCGACGCGGGGCTGGGGGCGGGTGAGCACCTTGACGTAGGCCCGGCGCACGTCCTCGGCGTCGACGCCGGCCAGCAGGTCCGGCGCCAGGGAGACGAACTGCTCCTCGATGCCCGCCAGGCGGGGGTAGCTGCGGGCGCCGTCACGGTGCAGACGGCGCAGCACCACGGCGGCGTCCTTGAAGGTCTTGCACTCCAGCAGGCGGGACAGGAGCAGGTCCCGCTCCTCCCAGAGGGCCAGCTCGTCGTCCAGGTCGACGTCGTCGTCGAGGGGTAGGAGGCGGCGGGACTTCAGCTCGACCAGGGTGGAGGCGATGAGCAGGAACTCGGTGGCCATGTCGAGGTCGCAGTGCTCCATGCGGGCCAGCTCAGCCAGGTAGGCGTCGACGATGTCGACCAGGCTGACCTCGTAGAGGTCGACCTCCTCGCGCAGGATGAGGTGGAGGAGCAGCTCGAAGGGGCCGTCGTAGACCGACGTCGCCACTTCATAGGTACCGCTGGTCCCCACAGCCACGGCCGCGAGGATACGGGTGGGGTGACGACGGGGCGCGGACCCTGAGTTTCCGCTCATGCCGTAAACGGCGGGCCGCTCGGGCCACGCTCCGCTCTAGATTCCTGGCCGTGTCCCGCGTCTTCTCCGGAATCCAGCCCACGGGCGAGGTCCACCTCGGCAACCTGTTGGGGGCCCTGCGCAACTGGGTGAGCGACCAGGACACCCACGACTGCGTCTACTGCGTGGTCGACCTCCACGCCCTGACCGTCCCCCAGGACCCCGCCGTCCTCGGCGCCACCTCGCTGGCCCTGGCTCAGAAGCTGATGGCCGTCGGCCTGGATCCGGACCGCTGCACGCTGTTCGTGCAGAGCCACGTCCACGAGCACGCCGAACTGGCGTGGGTCATGGAGTGCACGGTGTCCTACGGCGAGCTCACCCGGATGACCCAGTTCAAGGACAAGGCGGACAAGGCCGAGTTCATCTCGGGCGGGCTGTTCACCTACCCGGCCCTCATGGCGGCAGACATCCTCGTGCACGACACCGACCGGGTGCCCGTGGGCGACGACCAGCGCCAGCACCTGGAGATCACCCGGGACATCGCCGAGCGCTTCAATTCCCGCTACGGCCAGACCTTCGTGGTACCCGAGGCCTACATCCCCAAGGCCGGGGCCCGGGTCATGGACCTGCAGCGCCCGACCGACAAGATGTCCAAGTCGGCGAGCTCCCCCAGGGCACCATCGACCTGTTGGACGACCCGAAGGTCATCGAGAAGAAGATCAAGCGGGCGGTCACCGACTCCGGCGACGACGTCACGTACGACCCCGAGAACCGCCCCGGGGTGGCCAACCTGCTCTCCATCCTGGCCGCCGCCACCGACCGTGACCCCAAGGTCGTCGCCCAGGGCTACACGCAGTTCGGCCCCCTCAAGGCCGACACCGCCGAGGCCCTCATCACCCTGCTGGCCCCCATCCAGTCCCGCTACCGCGAGCTGGAGGCCGACCCCGCAGCCACCCGGGCCCTCCTGGCCCAGGGCGCCGACAAGGCCGGCGCCAGGGCCGCCGTCGTCCTCGCCCGCGGCTCGCGCCGCCCTCGGCCTCCTGCCCTCGGCCTGAGCCTCAGCTCGCGTCGTCGGCGGACTGCAGGACCCGACCCAGCTCGACCGGGACGGTCCACTCGGCTTCGGGGAGGTGGTGCTCCCGGGACCAGGCGATGACGAGGTCGTCGCTGTCGGCCAGCCTCAACAGGTCGACGCCCAGCTCGGGGTAGAGCACGTACTGGCCCACCCGGCGCGTGAAGCCCCTGGTCTCGATCCAGTGGCGGGCGGTGTCCTCGCCGGCCACCATCGCCGAGAGGGTGGCCACGACCCGCCCGAGGGTGCCGAGATCCGGGACCGTCTTGCCCACGTCGTGGAGCAACGCGGCGGCCAGCACGGGACGGGTCGCCCCCTCCCCCAGTTCGGCCTCTACCCGACGGGCGACGGCGACCGAGTGCCGACGGTCGACCCGAGCCATGCGGGTCCAGAGCTCCTGTTCGGGTGCGCTCAGGTGCTCCTGGGCCCAGGCGTCGTCGACGGCCTTCGGGCCGATCGGCAGCAGGCTGGCGAAGAACCGCCGCACCAGGTGCGGCAGACGCTTCACTCGATCAGGCGTGCTCGATGCAGAAGCGGCTGGCGGGGACGGCCTCGAGCCGGGCCGCCGGGATGGGCTGCTGGCAGCGCTCGCAGAGGCCGTAGGTCCCCTCGTCCAGCTTGACCAGGGCCTGCTCCACGGCGTCCAGCTGGTCCTTCAGGGAGCTGGCCAGCGCATGGGCCTCGCCCTGTTCTGCTGCCACCTGGCCGGAGTCGGCGAAGTTCTCGTCGAACTCGCCGCCGTCCAGCTCGGTGAGCTGCTCGTTGAGCTGCATCCGCTCGCCCTCCAGGGAGGCGCGAAACGGTCGACTCATCAGGATCGGCCATGGCCAGACCCTACCCGCCGGGTGGTGCGTTGGCGCGGGGATGGGCCGCCGCGTAGGCGGCGAACAGGCGCTCGACCGACACCCGCGTGTAGATCTGCGTGGTGCTGATGGAGGCGTGTCCCAGCAGCTCCTGGACCGCCCGGATGTCGGCCCCGTGGTCCAGCATGTGGGTGGCGCAGCTGTGGCGCAAGGCGTGGGGGCTGAGCTTGCGCTCCAGACCCGCTCGGCGCCCGTGTTCCTGCACGATCCCCCATGCGCCCTGACGGGTGAGGCGGCCGCCCCGCTGGTTGAGGAACACCGCCTCCTCGTCGCCCCGGCGGGCCCAACGGGCCGGCGCCATGGCCGATCGCCCGCCGGTGTCCAACCAGTCGACCAGTGACTGGCGGCCAGCCGCCCGAGCGGGATGACCCGCTCCTTGCTGCCCTTGCCCAGGACCCGCACGAGCGCGCCCCAGGTAGACGTCACCCAGCGAGAGCCCGA
>CAVPAN010000002.1:0-126165 GCA_963701565.1 uncultured Microthrixaceae bacterium | reverse complement strand
CCCCGCGACCGGGGTGACCGCGACCGCGGCGAGTCCCGGGACCGGGATCGTGGAGGCGACCGTGGCCGTGACCGTGACCGGGGCGAATCCCGCGACCGGGATCGTCGCCCGAGCCGGGACGTCGCCGCCGATGACGCCCCCGGCGCCGACAACGGCGACGACCGCCCCGTACGGGTCTCCTTCGAGGACGAGTTCGAGTCCGAGCTCGAGTCCGAGTTCGGTGACCTCGGTCCGGCGGCCCCCGCCTCCAGCGGCGGTGGCCGTGACCGCGGCGGTCGGGGCGGTGGCCGTGACCGCGGCGGCCGTGGCGGTGGCTCGCGTCGCTGAGTGACCTGATTCGTTCGAGCACACTCGCCGACGGCCTGAGGGTCGTCACCGAGGACCTGCCCCACGCCCCGTCGGTCGCCGTCGGGGTGTGGGTGCAGGTCGGTGCCCGCGACGAGCCCGACGCCCTCGCCGGGGCGTCGCACTTCCTCGAGCACCTGCTCTTCAAGGGCACGGCCGACCGGTCGGCCCTGGAGATCGCCGAGGCGGTCGACCGCGTCGGGGGTGACATGAACGCCTTCACGGGGCGGGAGGCCACGGCCTTCTACACCCGGGTGCCCGCCGACGAGCTGGCCATGGCCGTCGACCTCTTGGCCGACGTCGTCGTCGACCCCGCCTTCCACACCGACGACGTCGAGGTGGAGCGGGACGTCATCCTCGACGAGCTGGCCGCCAGCCTGGACACCCCCGACGACCGCATCCACGTTGCCCTCTCCGAGGCTGTCTTCCCCGGTCACCCGCTGGGTCGGGAGGTCATCGGCAGCATCGAGACCGTCGTCGGTCTCGACCGGGACTCCATCGCCGACTTCCACCAGCGCTTCTACCGGGCCGAGGACCTCCTCGTGGCCGTGGCCGGCCCGGTCGACCACGACGACATCGTCGCCCGGGTCACCGACCGGTTCCCGGGCGGTCGTTCCGACGGCCTGCTCGGTCGCACGCCGCCCGGTGACGACGTCGTGGCCGTCACGACCGTCGACCGCCCCGGCGAGCAGACCCACATCGCCCTGGGCTGGCGCTCTCTGGCCGCCGGCCACCCCGACCGGTACGCACTGGCTGTGGCCAACCAGGTCCTCGGTGGGGGACTGTCGAGTCGCCTCTTCCAGGAGATCCGTGAGAAGCGGGGCCTGGCCTATTCGGTCTGGTCCTCGCCCTCGCCCGCGTCCGACGCCGGACAGTTCACCGCCTACGCGGGCACCGCGCCCGAACAGGCCGTCACGGTGCTCGAACTGCTCGACGGTGAGGTCGGCCGCCTCCTGTCCGGCGGTATCACCGAGGACGAGCGGGACATCGCCGTGGGCTACCTGACCGGCTCGCTGGTGCTGGGCCTCGAGGACACCGCCAGCCGTGTCGGGCGCCTCGGCGGGCTCATGAGCACCCTCGGCCGGGTCGTGCCCGTCGCCGAGGACGTGGCCGGCCTGCGGGCCGTGACCGTCGCCGACGTGGCCGCGGTGATCCAGCGGGTGCTCGGTGGGCCCCGCTCGGTGGCGGTCGTCGGCCCCCTCGACGAGGGCATCGAGACGGCGTTGGCCGGGCTGGGGACGACAGCGGGGGGGTAGGGTCCCGGCCCATGACCCTGCGTGTCGCCGTGTTCGGCGCCGGCGGACGGATGGGGGCCACGGTCTGTGCCGCCGTCGCCGGCGACCCGGACCTGGAGCTGGTGGCCGCCGTCGACCCGCATCACGCCGAGTTCGACCTGGGTGAGGTGACCCGGGACCAGAGCCTCCCGGCCATCCAGGTCAGCCGGAGCGGCGAGAGCCTCGATGCGACGACCGTCGACGTAGCCATCGACTTCACCGTGCGGGAAGCGGCCAAGAAGAACCTGGACTGGCTGGCCGCGAACGGGGTGCATGCCGTGGTGGGCACCACCGGCTTCACCGAGAGGGACTACGCCCGGTTGCGCAAGCAGTTCACGTCCAGCAACTGCATCGTGGCCCCCAACTTCGCCATCGGCGCCGTGCTGATGATGCGCTTCGCCGAGCTGGCCGCCCCCTACTTCGAGTCCGCCGAGATCATCGAGCTGCATCACGGCGGAAAGGTCGACGCCCCGTCCGGGACGGCCGTGCTCACCGCCGAGCGACTGGCCAAGGCCTCCGACGACTGGATCGACGACCCGACCCGCGACGAGGTGGTCAAGGGCGCCCGGGGCGGTCGGGCCGGGCCCATCCCCGTGCACTCGGTCCGGCTGCAGGGCATGGTCGCCCACCAGGAGGTCATCCTGGGAACGATGGGCCAGACCCTCAGCATCCGCCACGACTCCTATGACCGGTCGTCGTTCATGCCCGGTGTGCTCCTCGCGGTCAAGAAGGTGGGCGAGACGCCGGGCCTCACCATCGGCCTCGACCAGGTGCTCGGGCTCTAGCGGTTGCGCCGCCAAACTTATGGCACCTACGCTGCCAGAAGTTTGACCGGGGGGTTCCTGTGATCGTCGAGGTGGCGCGCCACGAGCTCAGCGACGTGCGGCTCGTCGAGGACGACGCCGTCGAGCTGGGGGAGGCCCAGGCCCGGCTACGGATCGACCACTTCGGCCTTTCGTCCAACAACATCACCTACGGCGTGTTCGGCGAGGCCATGCGCTACTGGGACTTCTTCCCCGCCGAGGACGGGTGGGGCCGCATCCCTGTGTGGGGCTTCGGCGAGGTCGCCGAGAGCCGGTCGTCGCACGCGGCGGTGGGGGAACGATTCTTCGGCTACTTCCCCATGGGGGCCGAACTGGTCATCACGGCCGGCCGGGGCAACGAGGAGGCCGTGGTCGACACCGCTTTGCACCGGGCCGAGATGGCCAGGGCCTACAGCCGCTACGCCCGTTGCTCGTCGGACCCCGTGTACCGGGCCGACCGGGAGCGTGAGCAGCTGCTGCTCTACCCGCTCTTCACGACCGCGTTCCTGATCGACGACCTCCTCGGCGACGCCGGGGACTTCGGGGCCGAGCAGATCGTCGTGTCGAGTGCCTCGTCCAAGACGGCGATCGGCGTCGCCCACTGCGCCCGACGGCGCGGGGCCCGGACCGTGGGCTTGACCTCGGTGGCCAACGTCGGGTTCGTCGAGGTCCTCGACGTCTACGACGAGGTGCGGCCCTACGACGACATCGACGCCCTGGCGGACCGTCCGTCCGCCTTTGTGGACATCGCCGGCAACGCCGACGTGCGGCTCGCCGCCCACCGCCACCTGGCCGACGGCCTTCGATACTCGATGACGGTGGGCAACACTCACTGGGACCACGAGGCCGCCGTTGGGGCCGAGCCCCTGCCCGGCCCGGTGCCGGAGTTCTTCTTCGCCCCTGGTCAGATCGCCAAGCGCAACGAGGAGTGGGGTCGGGGCGAGCTGGACCGTCGCCTGGCCGAGGCCTGGCACGAGTACGCCGATTGGGCCGGTACGTGGCTCGAGTTCCGCGAGATGCGCGGCGCCGAGGCCGTCACCGAGGTCTACCGCGAGCTCCTCACCGGTCGTCCCGACCCCCGGACCGGCTTCATCTGCTCGCTCGCCCTCGGCGCCACGGAGGCCTGACCGCCTTGACCTCGTACGAGCCGTTCCGGGGCGAGATCGCCCGCACCCAAGCCGAGTCCACGCCGTGGTGGCCGACGCCGCCGCAGGCCCGGGAGGGGGCTCCGAACGTCGTGGTCATCGTCCTCGACGACCTCGGGTTCGCCCATCTCGGCTGCTACGGGTCCGACATCGAGACCCCCAACATCGACCGTCTCGCCGCGGGCGGCCTGCAGCTCACCGACTTCCACGTCACACCCTTGTGCTCGCCGACGCGGGCGGCCCTGCTCACCGGCCGCAACCACCACTCGGTGGGCATGCGGGCGGTGTCGAACTTCAGCACCGGCTACCCGAACATGCGAGGCCGGATCTCGAACCACGCCGCGACCATGGCCGAGGTCCTGCGGGCCGAGGGCTACACCACCTTCGGCCTCGGCAAGTGGCACCTGTGTCCGATGGAGGAGACCTCCGCGGCCGGCCCCTACGACCAGTGGCCGCTGCAGCGGGGCTTCGACCGCTTCTACGGGTTCCTCGACGGCGAGGCCGACCAGTTCACCCCCGAGCTGGTCCACGACAACCACGCAGTCCTGCCCCCGATGACGCCCGAGGAGGGCTACCACCTCAGCGAGGACCTGGTCGACAAGGCCATCGGCTTCCTCCACGACACCGTCTCGATCCGCCCCGACCGGCCGTTCTTCACCTATCTGGCGTTCGGGGCCACCCATGCTCCCCACCAGGCGCCGGCTGAGTACCTGGAGAAGTACCGGGGCCGTTTCGACGAGGGCTGGGACGTGGCCCGCGAGCGCTGGTTCGCCCGGCAGCAGGAGCTGGGGGTGATCCCGCCCGGGACCGAGTTGGCCCCCCGCAACCCCGGCGTCGAGGCCTGGGACGAACTGCCCGAGAACCACCGGAAGTTGGCCGGCCGCCTGCAGGAGGCGTTCGCCGCCTTCCTGGACCACACCGACGCCCAGATCGGGCGCCTCCTCGAGGCCCTCGAGGCTCTGGGCCGTCTCGACGACACCGTCATCGTCCTGCTGTCGGACAACGGCGCCAGCCAGGAGGGGGGGCCCTTCGGGGTCCTGCACGAGATGAAGTTCTTCAACTTCATCCTCGAGGAGCCCGACGAGGCGATCGCCCGGCTCGACGACATCGGCGGGCCGTCCAGTCACGCCAACTACCCGTGGGGCTGGGCCCAGGCCGGCAACACCCCGTTCCGGTGGTACAAGCAGAACACCCACGAGGGCGGGGTCCACGTGCCCTGCATCGTGCACTGGCCGGCGGGCATCGAGGACCCGGGCGGGCGCCGGGACCAGTTCCACTACGTGACCGACATCGCCCCCACGATCTACGAGATCTGCGGCGTGACCCCGCCCGAGACCCACCACGGCTTCGACCAGATGCCTGTGGTCGGCACCTCCATGCGGTACCTGTTCGGCGCCGGCGCCGCCGCCGAGCCCAGCCGCAAGACGGTCCAGTACTTCGAGATGATGGGGCACCGGGCCATCCACGCCGATGGCTGGAAGGCGGTCACGCGCCACCAGGCGGGCACCCCTTTCGACGAGGACCGCTGGGAGATGTACCACGTCGCCGAGGACCGCTCTGAGCTCCACGACCTGGCCGAGGCGCAGCCCGAGAAGCTGGCCGAGCTGGTCGACCTCTGGTGGCAGGAGGCCGAGGCCAATGGCGTCTTCCCGTTGGACGACCGCACAGTCCAGCTCTTCGGGGCCCGCTTCCGCGACAACGCCCCGCACCGGGCCGACCGGCACTACCGCTACCGGCCGCCCATCACGCCGCTGCCGGCCCAGGCCGGGCCTCAGGTCGGCGGCCGCAGCTGGGACCTGGAGGCCGTCATCGACCGCCCGGCCGGCGTCGGTGGTGTGCTCTACGCAACCGGCAACGAGAACTCCGGCATGAGCCTGTTCGTCGAGGGCGACCGGCTGGTGTTCGACTACAACTGCTTCGGCGACCACCACGTCGTCGAGTCAGAGGTCGCGGTGCCCTCCGGCTCTTCCGTGGTCGGGGTCCGCTTCCGCCGCGAGGACACGTCCGGCGACGCCACCCTCGTCATCGACGGGGCCGACTGCGGGACCGTGGTCCTGCCGTTCGTGATGCGGATGATCTCGAGCGTCGGCGCCAGCATCGGCTACGACCACGGCTCACCGGTGAGCCATCGCTATTCCGGCGAGAACCCCTTCGCGGGGACCCTGCACCAGGTCGACGTCCAGCTCCTCAGCCCCGGCGAGGCGGCCGCCGAGCGGGCCGCCACCGAAGCCCGCGCCGGACTCTCCCGCCAGTAGCCCAGCCGTCCTGGCGCCCGATTTCAGGGTCAGGGCACCAGGATCAGGCGCCAGTTCGGATGCCCTCAGGTGAGCTTGCGGTTGCGCGGTTCCGATGCCTTCAGGTGGGCTTGCGGTTGAGCTGGGTGGCGCCGAGCTGGTCCCGGGCCAGGACGACCATCTGGTCGATGTTGACCCGCCCGGGGCGGGTGGCCACGAAGGTCACGCACTCGGCCACGTCCTCGGGCGTGAGGGCGTCGACGCCCTCGTAGACCTTGGCCGCGCGCTCGGCGTCGCCTTCGAAGCGCACCAGGCTGAAGTCGGTCTCGACGATGCCGGGCTCGATCTCGGTGACCCGCACCGGTTCGGTGAAGAGCTCCTTGCGCAGCGCCTCGGCGAAGGCTCGCTCGGCGAACTTGGCCGCGTTGTAGCCCGCCCCGCCGACATAGGCCTGGGACCCGGCGATGGAGCCGATGACCACGACCAGGCCGTCGCCACTGGCCCGTAGTGCGGGGAGCAGGGCCTTGGTCATGCGCAGGGTGCCCAGCACGTTGGTGTCGTACATGGCCTGCCAGTGCCCGAGGTCGGCGTCCTCGATCCGGACCATCCCCACGGCGCCGCCGGCGTTGTTCACCAGCACCGAGCACTGCGGCACCTCGGCCACGAAGGCGGCCACCGACTCGTCGTCGGTCACGTCCAGGGGAAGGGCCCGGGCCCCGATCGGCCCGGCCACCGCCGCCAACTTGTCCAGCCGCCGGGCCCCCACGACCACGTCGAATCCCGCCTCGGCCAGCGCGACCGCCGTGGCCGCCCCGATCCCCGCACTGGCCCCCGTGACCACCGCCGTGCCCCGACTCATCCCGAAGCTCCCGTCGGGTCCTCCTCGGCGTCCGATCCTGTGGGTTCTGTCGCTTCTGCCGGTCCTGTCGGTTCGGGGGTGACGGGGTGCTCCTGGACGCCGAGCTCGTCCTCGATGTCGATGAGGGCCTCGAGCTCGCCCTTGCCCGAGCGGCGGTCGGCGACGACGGTGATCACGACCAGGGTGATGCTCAGCGCGGTGAGGGGGAGGCGGTACTCGCGGATGAAGTCCAGGATGGCCTCGATCGGCTTCTCGAAGGCCTCCCCGAGGATCCGGATCAGGTAGAGCCGGACAGCGGTGCCGAAGATGTTCAGCGTGAGGAAGATGGCCGGGGGCATCCCGGCGGCCCCGGCGAACAGGCAGATGAAGTTGTTGGGGGCGATGGCGACGAGGGGCCAGGCCGCCTTCTGGAACATCTTCTCCCAGGTCCGCAGCATGCTGCCGAAGCTGCTGGAGCGGCGCTCGACCCACTTCACGCCGGCGTCGCCGTACCAGAAGCCGAGGATGTAGAAGAGCGGGTCCGAGGCCAGCAGCCGGAAGAAGGCGACGGTGTAGAAGGACAGGGCGTCCAAGGAGTTGGTGACCAGGACCAGGTTGCGGTTACGGGCGTTGAGTGTGATCAGGAGGAGCGGGTGCTCCACCGCCAAGGTGGGCGCGAAGGCGTCCCCGATCTGGGCGGCGATGACCAGGACGATGAGCGGCCCCAGCACCAGCCAGAGCCGTACCCGGCTCGGCGGGGCCTTCTCCATCGGGCGATTGTGGCAGCCGGGACCCGTTTCGGGCGGATCGTCTCCGGGGTGCATGCCTCAAGCGCCCGCCGCCGTGGTTCGATAATTGCCAGATGCGCCGCCGTCTGCTGCTTGTCGTGGCCCTTCTGGCCGCGGCGCTGGTCGCCACCTCCGGGCCCGCCGCCGAGGCCCGGGCCGTCGGTGGCTGTCCGATGTTCCCGGCCAACAGCTACTGGCATGCCGATGTGTCCGACGCTCCCGGTGCACGAGCGGTCGGCGGACTGGGTGCGCAGCATCGGCCTCGATGCCGACCTGAAGGCCGACTTCGGCTCCGGGCTCTGGGACGGCGGCCCCATCGGAATCCCGTACAACATCGCCGATGCCGACACCCGTCGCCACCAGGTCATCTTCCGCTGGGGCTCGGAGAGCAACCGTGTCCTGTACCCGATCGGGCCCAACCCCCGCATCGAAGGGGGCCGACCGCCGGGGTCGACCGCGGATGGCGACCGTCACCTGCTCACGGTCGACAAGAGCAACTGCCGACTACTCGAGCTCTACCGGGTCCGTCGCCGGCCCGACGGCCGTTGGCGGGCCGATTCCGGGGCGGTCTGGAACCTGCGCTCGAACGCCCTGCGACCGGCGGGCTGGACGTCGGCCGACGCCGCCGGCCTGCCCATCCTCCCCGGCCTGGTGCGCTGGGACGAGGTAGCGGCCGGGAACATCGACCATGCCATCCGCTTCACCGCCCCGGCCACGCGGAACCAGTACATCTGGCCCGCCCGCCACCAGGCCGGTGTCGCCGACCCGGACCTGCCGCCGATGGGGGCCTGGTTCCGGCTGAAGGACACGGTGGACATCAGCGGTGCCCCGCCCCGGCTGCGGGTGATCCTGGAGGCCCTCCAGACCCACGGGATGATCCTGGCCGACAACGGCTCTCCCTGGTACCTGAGCGGGGTCCCCAACCCGAACTGGAACAACGACCTGCTGAACACGCTCGACGAGTACGTGACCGGCCGCGACTTCGAAGCCGTCGACACCAGCTCCCTGATCGCCGCCCCCAACTCCGGCGCCGTCGCCCCCTGACGATCCCGTTCTGGTCCCAGCAACGCGCGCTGGGCTGGAGATTGCTGGTACCAGAACGGTCGGTTCCTCGTTCTGGTCCCAGCAACGCGCGCTGGGCTGGAGATTGCTGGTACCGGAACGAGATGGGGGTGGGGGGCTTTAGCCTCCGGGGCGGTGTACGACTTCGCCCGGGAGCCCAAGTGGATCCTCTCGCACCTGTTCGTGCTGGTGCTGGTGGTGGCGATGATCCTGGCCGGGTTCTGGCAGCTGGACCGCCGTCAGGAGAAGCGGGATCGCAACGCCCTCATCACCGAGCGCCAGGACGAGCCGGTCGCCCCGGTCGACGAGATCGTCTCGGTCGACGACCCGACCTCGGTCGGCGCGGAGGTCCGGTACCGGCCGGCCACGGCCACGGGTACCTATGACCAGGCGGCGCAGGTCCTGGTGCGCAACCGTAGCTACGACGAGGCGCCGGGCTCCTGGGTCCTGACCCCTCTGGTCCTGGACGACGGCTCGGTGCTGGTGGTCAACCGGGGGTGGGTACCGGTGACGGGGGAGCAGGTGCTCGGTCCCGACGCCGCTCCACCCGACGGCCCCGTGGAGGTGACCGGGCTCCTCGAGGCCTCTCAGAGCCGCGGCTCCTTCGGCCCCACCGATCCCCGGGGTGAGGTCCTCGACACGCTGTCCCGGGTCGACATCGACCGCTACCAGGAGCAGATCGAGGGGGACCTGTACCCGGTGTGGCTCCAACTCGAGACCCAGGTCCCCGCCCAGGGGGACCGGCCGACGCCGGTCCAACCGACCGCCCTCGACGAGGGCCCGCACCTGGGCTACGCCGTCCAGTGGTTCATCTTCACGACCATCGCCCTCGTCGGGTACCCGCTGATCCTGCGGCGCCGGGCCCACCAGGGCGCGCCCGAGGAGGTGCCCGACCGCGTGCCCGACGACATCCTCCAGGGATGACCTCCCGGGAGGGGGCGATGGAAGCCACCCTGGCGTGCATCGCGTCGGGGGGGATGAAGGGCTTCACCGTGGAGGACGTGGCCCGGGAGGCGGGCCTCTCCCGGGCGACGCTGTACCGCTACTTCCCGGGCGGCCGGGAGCAGTTGGTCGGCGAGACGGTCACCTGGGAGGTGGGCCGCTTCTTCGTCCGCCTGGCCGAGGCCATCGACGACGCGCCGGACTTCCGCACCCGGGTCGAGCGGGGCCTGGCCTTCGCCCACCGCTCGCTGCGTGAGCACGAGGCCTTCCAGCGGGCCATGGCCTCGGACCAGGGCGAGATCCAGGCCCGCCTGGCGGGCATCGCCCCCATCGTCGTCGGTGTGATCCGCAGCTACCTGGAGCCCCTCCTGGCCCAGGAGACCCTGGTCGAAGGCGTCACCCCGACCGAGGCCGCCGACCACCTGGCCCGCCTCATCGGCAGCCTCATCGTCGACGAAGGCTCCTGGGACCTCGGTGACCCCGCCCAGGTCAGGGAGCTCGTCGACCGCTGGCTCCTCGCCGGCATCGTCGTGATCGACCTCTCCTGACATCCGACGTACCCCGTCCGCCTCGAGGACGGTCCACCCGCGCGTCCGGCTGCACCGGCGCCAGCAGGAGCAGCGCCGGGCGAGTTCCACGACAGCGACGACGGACTTGCGCGGGCTCCTCGCCGGCATCGTCGTCATCAATCGCCTGACATCCAACTGACCCCGTCCGCCTCGAGGACGGTCCAGCACCGCGTCCGGCTGGGCAGGCGCCAGCCGGACCAGCGCCGGGCGTGGCCATCGATGTCGTCCGAGAGAGCGACGCCGCGCAGCGGAGCGGAGCAGCACCGATGGTGGTCCACGACGGCAACGCCGGACTTGCCGAGCGCAGCGAGGCCAGTCGAAATGTGGCTGTGACGTGACCCTTGTCACATCGCCTGGCTCTTCCCCTGAGACAAATAGAGGCGTATTGTCTCAACGGATGGGGGCCATCGCGGCGAGAGACCGCACCTACGCGAGTACCGGTGCTGAGCGGGTCGCCGCGGCCGCCCTCAGCCTGCATCGCCGAGCACGGCGTGCGGGCCGTCACCGTCGAGCGCATCGCGGACGAGGCCGGGGTCTCCCGGGCCAGTGTCTACCGGTGGTTCCCCGGTGGCCGCAGCGACGTCCTGCTGGCCGCCGGCGGTCGCGAGATGGACCGCTTCTTCGCCGAGATCGAGCCCCGCCTGGCCGCGGCCGACACCCTCGACGACGTCCTCGCCGAGGGCCTGTCGGGCGCCGTCCGCTTCCTGCGGGACAACAAGCCGCTGCACGCCCTCCTCGAGCACGAGCCCGAACTGGTTCTGCCGCACCTGGCCTTCGATCGCATGGGCACCGCCTTCGCCGTGGCCGCCGCCGTGGCCCTGCGCCACCTGCACCACTTCCTGGACGAGGACGACGCCCGCCGGGCCACCGAGCTGATCGCCCGCCTCGCCCTGTCCCACACCCTGTCCCCATCGGCCGACCTCGACATGGGGGACCTGGACGCCGCCCGGCGCCACGTCCACCGGTTCGTGACCCCCGGCCTCGTCCCCCTTGCCCCCGCAACCCCCTGGAGCTGATGTACCCATGTCCGCCACCGACGAGATGTCCACCAACGAAGCCCTCATGGGGCGGTCGGACGTCAACGACCTCGAGGCCATCCTCGCCGTCTCCAACACCGACGTGAACGAGGTGATCCATGCCGTCGAGGACAACGCCGACGCCATCTTCACCTGGGACTACGAGAAGGGGCAGCGTCCCGGCGCTGAACAAGCTCTACGAGAAGGCCAAGACCTCGCAGTGGAACGGCGAGACCGACCTGGACTGGTCGATCGAGGTCGACCAGGAGGCCGTCGTGGCCGCCAATGCGGTCCAGAACGGCTTCCTCGAGCAGAACGTCGACCTCAGCGGCACGCAGATGGAGCACTGGGACGACGCCACGTGGCTGCAGTTCGGGATCGAGGGCCAGAACTGGATGCTCTCCAACTTCATGCACGGCGAGCAGGGCGCGCTGGTCTGCACGGCCAAGATCGTCGAGACGGTCCCGTGGATCGACGCCAAGTACTACGCGTCGACCCAGGTGATGGACGAGGCCCGCCACGTCGAGGTCTTCGCGAAGTACCTCGACACCAAGCTCGACGGTCACTACCCGATCAACGCCCACCTCAAGATGCTGCTGGACGACATCATCAAGGACAGCCGCTGGGACATGACCTACCTGGGCATGCAGATCATGGTCGAGGGCCTGGCCCTCGCGGCCTTCGGGTTCATGCACCAGATGACGACCGAGCCGCTGCTGAAGCAGCTCCTGCGCTACGTCATGAGCGACGAGGCCCGCCACGTGGCCTTCGGCGTCCTGTCCCTCAAGGAGTACTACGAGGGCCTGACCGACGTCGAGCTGCGGGAGCGCCAGGAGTTCGCCTTCGACGCCGCGCTGCGGATGCGGGACCGCATGCTGCAGCAGGAGGTCTGGGAGCGCATGGGCGTGGAGCCCCGCGAGGCCCTGCAGGCCACCATGCAGGCCCCGGAACGTCGGATGTTCCAGGCGATGCTCTTCTCCAAGATCGTCCCGAACTGCAAGAAGCTCGGGCTGCTCGACGCCTCCGGCGGCTGGTTGCGGGACCGCTTCACCGAGATCGGCGTGATCCAGTTCGAGGACTGGGTCGACACCGGCGAGGAGTACGAGGCCCTCGACGAGGTGGCCAAGGACCGAGCGGCGGCCGCTGGCTGAGACGGCGTTGGGATCGCCGAGCGGTCCGGTCGCCTGGGATAGGGGCCCCGGGGGACATCGCGATGAGGCGTCAGCCGAAGAGCCATCAGCAAGGACCGCGCGGCGGCAGCTCCCTGAAGCTGATCTCACCGGGGCCGCGACCGCGGCCCCGGTACGATCGCACTCCATGGCCCACCCCTCCGCGCCCGGCACCCTGGTGCTGCACGGGTTGCGGTTGAAGGGGTTCGCCGAGACCGACGTCCTCGCCGAGAGCACCGGGCTGGACGACGTCACCGTCATCCGGGTGCTCGAGGACTTCGCCGCCGAGGGACTCGTCACCCGCAAGCAGGGGGTCGACGTGTCCGGCTGGGTGCTGACCCCCCAGGGGCGGGCCGAGCATGAGAAGCGCCTGGCCGACGAACTGGACGCCGCCGGCGCCCGCGCCGACATCGAGGCGCTGTACGGCCGGTTCACCGGGCTCAACCCCGGCCTGCTGCAGGTCTGCACGGACTGGCAAGTGCGCGACGGGGCCATCAACGACCACACCGACGGCGCCTACGACGCCGAGGTCGTGTCCCGCCTGAGCGACCTCCACGAGCGGGCCGTGCCCGTCGTCGCCGCCCTGGCCGCGACGATGGACCGCTTCGGCGGCTACGGCCCCCGGCTCCAGTGGGCGGTGGACCACGTCCGCTGTGGGGACGGCGCCTGGTTCGACAAGCCGCTGACCGACTCGTACCACACGGTGTGGTTCGAGCTGCACGAGGACCTGCTGGCCACCCTCGGCCTCGAGCGGGCCACCGAGACCGGAGGAGGGGCCTGATGGGACGCTTCGGTTCGGTGCTGGTGGCCATGGTCACCCCCTTCGACGACGATCTCGAGCTGGACCTCGACGCGGCCGTGACGCTGGCCCGGTGGCTGGTCGACCACGGTGCCGACGGCCTGGTGCTGGCCGGCACGACGGGCGAGGCGCCCGACCCTCACCGACGACGAGTCGGTCGACCTCTGGACCGCGATCCGGGAGGCCGTGACCGTGCCCCTCCTGGCCGGGACCGGCAGCAACGACACCCGCCACACCGTCCAGCTCAGCCGCCGGGCGGCCGACACGGGGGTCGACGGGCTCCTCGTCGTCACGCCGTACTACAACCGGCCGAGCCAGGCCGGGCTCGAGGCCCACTTCCGGGCCGTGGGCGACGCCACCGACGCTGCCCTTCCTGATCTACGACATCCCGATCCGCACGGGCCGCAAGGTCGACCGCGAGGTGCTGGTCCGCCTGGCCCACGACGTGCCGACGATGGTCGGCGTCAAGGACGCGGCGGGCGACCCCGCGGCCTCGGCCCGCGTGATCGCCGAGGCCCCCGACGGCTTCGACCTCTACAGCGGCGACGACGCCTTCACGCTGCCCCTGCTCGCCATCGGCGGGACGGGCGTCATCGGCGTGGCCGCCCACTGGTCGGCCGCCGAGCACGCGGAGATGATCTCGGCCCACGCCAAGGGCGATGTCGAGACCGCCCGGCGCGTCAACGCCCGCCTGCTCGACTCCTACGACTACGAGACCTGGGGTGGTACCCCACAAGCTGTGACCACCAAAGCCCTGCTGCGCACCCTCGGCCTCCGGGTCGGGCTCACCCGTCCGCCGATCGGGCCCGTCCCCGACGGCCTGGAGGACGCGGCCCGCCGCGTCCTGGACGGGCTCGGGCCCCGCTGATGGCCGCTCCCGTCAACATCACCTTCCTGGGCGGCCTCGGTGAGATCGGCCGCAACTGCGCCTGCATCGAGTCCGAGGGCAAGATCGTCCTCATCGACTGCGGGATCATGTTCCCCGACGTCGACATGCCCGGCATCGACCTGGTCCTGCCCGACTTCACCTACCTGCGCGAGAACGCCGACCGGATCGTGGGCTGCATCGCCACCCACGGCCACGAGGACCACGTCGGCGGGCCTGTCGTTCCTGCTGCGGGAGCTGAAGTTCCCGATCTACGGCTCCGAGCTGACCCTGGGCCTGGCCCGGCACCGCATCGAGGAGGCCGGCCTCGTCGACCGCACCGACTTCCGGGTCGTGGCCGACAACGAGCGCACCAAGATCGGCCCCTTCGACTGCGAGTTCCTGCCCGTCACCCACTCGGTGCCCCACGGCTTCGCCACCGCGATCCACACCCCGCAGGGCACGATCCTGCACACCGGGGACTTCAAGCTCGACCTCAACCCGGTCGACGGGCGCCTCACCGACCTCAGCGTGATGGGCGCCATCGCCCAGAACGAGGGCATCCGCCTGCTGCTGTCGGACTCCACCAACGCCGACTCGCCCGGCCACTCCCGCTCGGAGACCTCGGTCGGCGCCGTGCTCTACAACGTCATGCACGCCCATGAGGGCCGTCGCCTGATCGTCACCTGCTTCGCCTCCCACATCCACCGGGTGCAGCAGGTCGCCGACGCGGCCCAGTCCTTCGGTCGGCGGGTGGCCACCCTCGGCCTGTCGATGAAGAAGAACGTCGCCCTGGCCCGCAAGCTGGGCGTGCTGCGCATCCCCGACTCGGTGCTCATCGACATCGAGGACATCGAGAGCCTGCCCCCGGGCGACGTCTGCGTGATCTCCACCGGGTCCCAGGGCGAGCCGATGTCGGCCCTGGCCCGCCTCGCGTCCGGCGACAACCGCTGGCTGGAGATCCAGGAGACCGACACCGTCATCCTCAGCTCGCACCCCATCCCGGGCAACGAGACCGGGGTCACCAAGGTCATCGACGGCCTGACCCGCCTGGGCGCCAAGGTGGTCCACACCGGCCTCGTCGACGTCCACGCCACCGGCCACGCCAAGCAGGAGGAGCTGAAGACCATCCTCTCGGTGACGAGGCCCGACTGGATGATCCCCGTGCACGGCGAGTACCGGCACCTGGCCGCTCACGCCGACCTCGCCCGCCAGATGGGCGTCGACCCCGACCACGTCCTGCTGTGCGAGGACGGGGACCGCATCGAGCTGGGCGACAAGGGCATCAAGCGCCTGGACGGCGTGCCCGCCGGCTACCTCTACGTCGACGGCACGGTCGGCGACGTCGGCGACGGTGTCCTGCGGGACCGCAAGGTCCTGGCCGAAGAGGGCGTCGTCGTGGTCATCGTCACCGTCGACATGAAGACCGGCGCCATCATCCGGGGCCCCGAGATCGTCACCCGCGGCTGGGTCTACGCCCCCGAGGCCGAGGACCTGCTCGACGACGCCGCCGACGCCGTGCGCAAGGGCATCAAGGACGCGGTCAAGAAGGAGGGGAACATCGACTACGAGAACCTCCAGCGCCACGTGCGCAAGGCCGCCGGGCAAGTTCGTCAGCGACAAGACCAAGCGCCGCCCGATGATCGTCCCGGTCATCATGGAGGCCTGACGCAGCGCCTGCGGCACGTCGGCGCCAGCGCTCTGCTGGTCGCTGGGCGACCGCTTCGTGCACGCGTGTCGGGTCGCGCGTCCCCGGCCTCCCTGGCGCTCGCCGCCGACCCGCCCGGGTGGTGGCTCGTTGCCGTGCCGGAGGCGCTGGGGGTGGGTTGGGGTCGGCCGAAGGCCGACGGTTAGCGTCGCCCGGCGATGATCTCGGATCCGCTCGCGAAGGCCCGCACGACCCTGCTCGAGGAGCGGCGGACGGTGTGCATGGACGTGCTCGCCGCACTGGCCGCCCTACCCGACGAGCAGGTGCCGGCGCTGGCGGCCCTGGCCCACGAGGTCCGGCTGGCGTGGAACGGGCCGACGGTGGAGATCGAGGGGATCCTTTCGGCCAAGACCGGCGGCTGCCCGGAGGACTGCAACTTCTGCTCACAGTCGGCGCAGTTCGACACCCCGGTGCAGGCGACCCCGTTCCTCGACACCGACGAGGTGCTGAGGGCGGCCGAGGAGACCAAGGCCCTCGGCGCCACCGAGTTCTGCATCGTGCTCGCGGTCAAGGGCCCGGACGAGCGCACGATGACCCGGCTCGAGGAGCTGGTACCCCTCGTCGAGGAGCAGGTCGGCATCAACGTGGCCGTGAGCGCGGGGATCCTGACCGCCGAGCAGGCCGAGCGGCTGGCCGCCGCCGGGGTCCACCGCTACAACCACAACCTGGAGACGGCCAAGAGCTTCTTCGGGCGGATCGTCACCACCCACAGCTGGGACGAGCGCTTCGCCACCTGCCGCCTGGTCCGGGCCCACGGCATGGAGCTGTGCTGCGGCGTCCTGCTGGGCATGGGCGAGACCGTCGAGCAGCGCCTGGAGCTGATCGCCGAGCTGCGGGCCGTCGAGCCCTGTGAGGTGCCGGTCAACTTCCTCGAACCCGCGACCGGGCACGCCGCTGGGAGACCGGCCGCTGGTCGGCGCCCTGGAGGCCATCCGCTGGATCGCCCTCCTGCGCATCGCCCTCCCCGACGTGATCCTCCGCTATGCGGGCGGCCGGGAGGTCACCCTGCGGGAGCTCCAGGTCATGGGTCTGACCTCGGGCATCAACGCCCTGATCGTCGGCAACTACCTGACCACGCTGGGCCGGTCGCCCGAGGAGGACCTCCAGATGCTGGAGGACCTGCGCATGCCCATCGGCGCCCTCTCGCCGGTGATCTGAGCTGCCCGGCCCCGCCTTCTGCACCGGCTGCGGCCGGCCGGTGGCCGACTGTGACGGCACCTGCCGGCGGGACCTCGACCCGCCCCGCTTCTGTCCGACCTGCGGCCGCCGGTCCCGGGTCGACGTGACCCCCGCCGGCTACGAGTCCCGCTGCCGGGACCACGGCGTCTTCGCCACCGGCTGACATCCCCGTTCTGGGTGACGCGTGGTGTTGCCCACGACATCCTGGGTCACCCAGAACGAGGATCGGGGAGGCTCCCCTGGGGCTGGTGGGGCTGCTGTTAGCGTTGGGGCCACTGTGGCTTCTTCTTCGCGCACCCGTCCGTCGAGCGCCTCGCGGTCCCGGACCGCCTCGTCCCGCCGCGGGGCCAAGCGGCCCGCCGCGGCCAAGAAGACCCCGGCCCGCCGGGCTCCCGCCCGGAAGCCGGCGGCGCCGAGCAAGGTCGGCCTGGCCGTCAGCGACCGGGGCCGGGACCTGGCCGGTGTCCTGCTCATCGCCCTCGGCGTGCTCGGGGCCCTGGGGATCTACGGGGGCATCGCCGGCCCGGCGGGCAACGCCGTGGACACCGCGAGCGGCGCGGTCATCGGCCTCGCGCGGTGGTTCGTGCCCCCGGCCCTGATCGTCTTCGGCGTCCTGCTGCTGCGCAACGTGCCCGAGGAGGACGGCCCCGGCTCCGACGACCCGCTGCTGGGCGTCCGCCTGGCCCTGGCCGCCGGCCTGATCACCATCGCCCTCACGGGTCTGCTGCACCTCAGCCAGGGTGAGCCGGCCTGGGGGGCGTCGGCCGAGGACTTCGTCGCGGCCGGCGGCGTCCTGGGCGCCGGTGTGGCCCGGCCCCTCACCGCCGGCCTGGACCCCACCGGGGCCGTGCTGGCGCTGATCACCATCGGCGTGCTCGGCCTCGTCCTGGGCACCCGGGCGTCGGTCCACGCCTGGGGCCGCCGGGCCGGCGCCGGCATGTCGCCGCTGGCCCGGGGCCTGCGCAACAGCTTGGGCTCCCTGTTCCGGGTCGAGGGCCAGGGCGGGTCCGAGGCCGAGCCCGAGGTCCAGAGCGGCTTCTTCGACCAGGAGGCCGAGAGGCGACGACGACGACGGCCCGAGCCGTCCCTCGACGACGAGGTCATCGACCTGACCGACCCCGAGCTCGCCGCCGCGCTGTCGGACGTACCCGACGTCGCGGCCGACGACGTCGAGGCGGCCCCCCGTGCGCCCCGCGGTGCCTGGAAGCTGCCGCCCGCCCGACTGCTGGATCGCATGGGCAAGCAGGACGTGGACCGGCGACTGGTCGAGGAGACCGGCCGTCGCCTCGAGGCCGCGCTGGCCGAGCACGACGTCCAGACCCGCCTGGTCGGCATGGTCGTGGGCCCGACCGTCACCCGCTTCGAGCTGGAGCTGGGCCCCGGTGTGAAGGTGGCCCGGGTCACCAGCCTGCACAAGGACATCGCCTACGCGATGGCCAGCCCCGACGTCCGCATCCTCGCCCCCATCCCCGGCAAGCAGGCCATCGGGGTCGAGGTGCCCAACATCAAGCGTGAGGTCGTCGCCCTCGGCGACCTCATGGCCGCCCCGGAGACCCGGGCCGCGACCACGCCGCTGGCCGTGCCCATGGGCCGCGACATCGGCGGGCGGACCCACGTCTCGGACCTGGCCAAGATGCCCCACATCCTCATCGCCGGGGCCACCGGCGCGGGCAAGTCGTCCTGCATCAACTCGATCATCACCTCGGTGCTGATGCGCACGACGCCCGACGAGGTGCGCATGATCCTGGTCGACCCCAAGATGGTCGAGCTGGGCCAGTACGACCGCCTGCCCCATCTGCTCACCCAGGTCGTGGTCGACCCCAAGAAGGCCGCCAACGCGCTGGCCTGGGCCACCCGGGAGATGGACCGGCGCTACGAGGTCCTCCACAAGGTCGGCGTGCGAGACATCGGGGGCTACAACGCCGCGGTCGACGCCGGTCACCTCGATCCCGACGTCAACGACCAGCCCTACGAGCGGCTGCCGTACATCCTCGTCGTGGTCGACGAGCTCAACGACCTGATGATGGTGGCGGCCCGCGACGTCGAGGACTCGATCTGCCGCATCGCCCAGAAGGCCCGGGCCGTGGGCATCCACCTGGTCATCGCCACCCAGCGCCCGTCGGTCAACGTCATCACGGGCGTGATCAAGGCCAACGTCCCGGCCCGCCTGGCCTTCGCCGTGTCCAGCCTGGCCGACAGCCGGGTCATCCTCGACCAGCCCGGCGCCGAGCGCCTGGTCGGCCAGGGCGACATGCTCCTGGTCGACGCCAACAGCAGCATCCCGCACCGGCTCCAGGGGGCGTGGGTCACCGAGGAGGAGGTCCGCCAGGTGGTGGGCCACTGGCGCCGCCAGTCCCCGGAGGTCCAGTACGTCGAGGGCGTCGAGGGCGACGCCGGCGCTGGCTCGGGTGGGGGCGGTGGCGGGGGAGGCGACGACGACGACGACCTGCTCGTGGCCGCCATGGACCTCGTCGTGCGCTCCCAGCTCGGCTCCACCTCGATGCTGCAGCGCAAGCTGCGGGTGGGCTTCGCCCGGGCGGGCCGGATCATGGACCTGCTGGAGCAGCGGGGTGTGGTCGGCCCCTCCGAGGGCTCCAAGGCCCGCGCCGTGCTCATGACCGAGACCGAGCTGGACGAGATCCAGGGCAACGCCGAGTAGGACGGGCCGCCTTCGGCGCTCGCTTCAGCTACGGGTCACGGTCCCCTCGACCGTCGCGGTGGCGGTCACCGGGCTGCCGGCCCCGCCGCCAATGGTGCAGCCGTCGGCGCGTCCGCGGGCGTGATCTCGCCGACGATGGTGCCGGTCTCGGTGATCTCGGTGGCGACACCGTCCTCGGACGCCGTCACGGTCAACGTGTACTCCGCGGTCTCGTGGTAGCCGCCCGGGGTGGTCACTTCGCCGGTCACCGTGTCCGTGCAGTCGCCAGTGACGTCCGAGCTGATCGTCCACGTGCCTGGGCCCGCCGCGTCCCAGGTGTTGCCCGACTCGCGGTTGCGGCACGAGCCGTCCGGGCGGCAGCGCAGGTCCAACGTGAACTCCTCGCCCGTGGGGCCGACGGCGTACCAACTCGGCAGGGTGGACGAGGTGATCCGGGCGGTGCCGACCCAGCCCGATCCGGTCACGTCGGCGCTGGCCAGCTCGAAGTCCTCGCCCGCGACGACGGTCCGGGGGCGCGGCACGCGGATGCGCACCGGCGAGCCGAAGTCCTCGAAGTCCAGCGTGATCGACACCGTCCGGCCGTCCACGTCGATGTCGGTGGTCATGCGACGGACCACACCGTCCTCGTCGATCCATACGTCGACCACGAGGGAGTTGCTACCCAGCCGGTCGATCGCCGCCTGCAGCGCGGCGCGGTCGGCGCCGTCGAGGGAGTCGAGCGCGGCCTGCAGGTCGACGGTGACCTGGTAGTGGGTCACCGCGACCCCGTCGATGTCGTCGTCGCCCACGATGTCGATGTCGCCGTCGGCGCCGTTCAGGACCTGCAGGGCCTGCAGCGGTTGGAGGAACAGCACGATGGTGGCCACGTCGGGCAGGCCGTCGAGGTCCTGGGTGAAGGCGCCGTTCCGGCCGACGAAGGTGTCCTCACCGTCGACGATCACCGTCGTGGCCTGGCCGTCCAGGTCGACCTCGACCTCGCTGAGGAGGTTCTCGAAGTCCACCTGGCCGGTGCCGTCGTCGTCGCCGAGGCCCTCGAGGGTGACCAGGACCTGGGCGGTGCCTTGGCTGAACGTGGCCTGGGCGGCCCCGAGGACGATGCGCTGGGCCTCGGCCTGGGCGTCGTCGCCACCGCAGGCGACCACCCCCGAGATCACCAGGGCTCCCGCCAGCGCGAGTGCGCATCGCCGAACCGCCGTGTGTCGCCTCACCCGTCCACCCATGGTGCCCCCCCCTTGCCGGACGGGAACGTAGCAGGCGGGCTCAGCCCGCGATCCGCTGGGCGAAGTACTCGACGACGAAGAGGGTGCGGCCGTCGCCGCCGAGGGCGGCACCGACGCCGATGACGTTCCAGTCACCCCGGTCCAGGTTGTCCCGGGTGGCGGAGGAGGCCAGGGAGTCCTGCTGGATCGAGGCCACCGAGTCCCCGCTCAGCACGTTCTCGCCGAGGATCGCCCAGCGCCCGGGGTGCCGAGCCCCGACCGCCTCGAGATCGCTGCGCACGAGGGCGTCCGCATCGGCGGCCACCTGAGCCTGACGGGTGGCCTCGACGGCCAGTTGCCGGTCGACGGGAAGGGGGCGCAGGCCTTCCTCCTCGCGGTGGGCGTTGACCAGGTCGGTGATCTCAGCCGCGGCCGTCCGGGCGTCGGGCAGGGTGGTGGACGTGGGGCCGGTGTCATCGGCGGAGGAGGGTGGGTCCTCGTCGCCCGGGAGGAGGAACACGACGGCGCCGGCCAACGTCACGACGCCGACCAGGGCCACGAGGACGAGGACGGGCCACCTCCGGCGTCGGCGGTTCGCCGTGACCGGCGGGGCCGCCCCCTCGCCCACCGGGGCCGCCCCGGGTGGAGCGATCTGCTCGTCGGTTCGGCCCCGGACGGTTCGGCCGCCGTCGTCGCCCGGCGCGCCCCGCCGGGCGATGGTCCCGGCCGGGTCCGTCGTCGCCCCAGCGGCGGGGTTGCCGGTGGCCTCGTCCACGGCGGTTCCGGAGGGCATGGCCGCCCGGCGGGCGGCGGCCACGGACTCGCGGCCGCTGACGCGCATGACGGTGGAGGGGACCCCGGCGTCGGCCTGGGCCGAGCGCAGGGTCTCGCCGAACTCGGCCATCGACGCCGGGCGGTCCCCGGGAGCCTTGGCCATGGACCGTTCGATGGCGGCGCAGACACCGTCGGGGATGCCCCGTCCCCGTAGGTCGGGCACCGGCTGGTCACTGATGCGACCGAGCAGCGGCAGGAGGCTCTCGTCGGTGGCCCGCCAGAACGGGGCCGCGCCCGTCAGGAGCGTGTAGAGGCACGAACCCAGGGAGTAGAGGTCCGATCGAGCGGAGGCGGGGGCGCCGTCGAGGATCTCGGGCGGAGCGTGCAGGATCGTCGCCGTCACCACCCCCGTGGTCTTGGCCTGCTCACCGAAGCGGGCCAGGCCGAAGTCGCTCAGGCAGGGCTCCCCGAAGGGGGACATGAGGACGTTGGCGGGCTTGACGTCCCGGTGCAGCACCGTTGCCTCGTGCGCCGTCTCGAGCGCGCCCGCCAGCCTGACCCCGATGTCGACCGTGTCCTCCCAGGCCAGCGGCCCGTCGCGGTCGAGACGGTCGTCCAGGGTGCCGCCCGGCATGTACTCCATGACGAGGAAGGGGCGGCCGTCGTCGGTCACGCCGGCGTCGAAGATGGTCACGATGTTGGGATGGGACGACAGCATCCCCATGGCCGCGCACTCGCGCTCGAAGCGTTCGATGCTGTGGGGATCGCCCTTGGGGTCGAGGAGCTTCACCGCAACGGTCCGACCGAAGCGGGGCTGGAACGCCCGGTAGACGGTGGCGAAGCCACCGCGGCCGATCTCCTCCATCGCTTCGAGCGCCTCGAGGCCGGCACCGGTGCGGTCGGGAGGCTCGGGGTCGGTCAATGGCACTGGTGGGGGTGGTCGGACGGGGCCGCCGGAGTGTAGGACAGCGGGCCGGACGGGCCGGGCCACCGGCCCACCCACAAGGGGCGCCGGTAGCCTCTGAGCGCATGGGTTCCCGGTTCTGGGTGGAGACCCTCGGCTGTCCCAAGAACCAGGTCGACTCCGACAAGCTGGTGGGGGTGCTCGAGGCCGACGGCTACGCCGCGGCCGACGACCCCGCGGCCGCCGACCTGGTCGTGGTCAACACCTGCGCCTTCGTCGAGGAGGCCCGCCAGGAGTCCATCGACACGATCCTCGCGTTCTCCGACAAGCGGGCGCCCGGGGCCAAACTGGTCGTGACCGGCTGCATGGCCGAGCGCTACCAGGAGGAGTTGGCGGAGGCGCTGCCGGAGGTCGACCTCGTCGCCCCCTTCGGCGTCCCGGTGACCATCGGCCGCAAGGGGGAGCCGCCGGCGCCGACCGTTCCCTCCCTCGACCTGCTGGAGCTGCCCCGTCCGCCGGCCTCCGCCCCCTGGGCCTACGTGAAGGTGGCCGAGGGCTGTGACCGGGCTTGCGGCTTCTGTGCCATCCCCAGCTTCCGGGGCCCACAGCGGTCCCGCACCGCCGAGTCGATCCTGACCGAGGTCGACGACCTCGGCGCCCGCGAGATCGTGCTGGTGGCCCAGGACCTCGCCCGCTACGGCCTGGATCAGGGCCGAGGGGCCAAGGCCCTCGTACCACTCATCGACCGGGTGGCCGACAAGGTCGACCGGGTGCGCCTGCTCTACCTCTACCCGTCGGACCTCGACGCCGCCCTGATCGACGCCGTGCTCTGCACCGGGGTGCCGTACTTCGACCTGTCGCTCCAGCACGTGTCCCGCCCGCTGCTTCGGCGGATGCGTCGCTGGGGCGACGACGAGCTGTTCCGGGACACCATCGCGGCCATCCGGGAGCGGGAGCCGGCGGCGACGTTCCGTTCCAACTTCATCGTCGGCTACCCCGGCGAGACCGAAGAGGACCATGACCGCCTCCTGGCCTTCGTCGACGACGTGCGCCTGGACTGGTGCGGCTTCTTCTCCTTCTCCGAGGAGGAGGGGACCCTGGCCTCCACCCAGGACGGGACCGTCGCCCCCGAGCTGGTGGCCGAGCGCCTGAGGGAGCTGGGCGAGCTCCAGGACCGCATCACCGCCGAGCGCCGGGCCGACTTGATCGGCGCCCGCGTAGAGGTCCTGGTGGACGAGGCGGGCGTGGGGCGGACCTACCGGGAGGCCCCCGAAATCGACGGCGTCGTCCTGGTGGCCGATGATCTCCCCGTGGGGGAGTTCGCAACGGTCGTGATCTCGGCGTCCCTGGGCCCGGATCTGGTGGCGACGTGAGGGGTGGCGCGCCGGAGGGGGGCGCGTCCTGGGTGCCCGAGCCCGAGGTGACCACCGCGTACGGCCCGTCGGCCCTGCGCACCCCGGCCAACTTCGTCACCGTCACCCGGCTGCTGGTCTCCCCGGTCCTGTTCGGCCTCATCGCCGACGAGGGCGCCAGCTGGCTGACGTTCTGGCTCTGGGTGGCCCTGGCCGCCACCGACGGGGTCGACGGCTGGATCGCCCGACGCCACGGCACCACCCGCTCCGGGGCCTTCCTCGACCCGCTGGCCGACAAGGTCCTCGTCTTCGGGGCCATGACCATGCTGGTGGCGATCGACGTGTTCTGGTGGCTGCCGGTCGCCCTCATCGGCGCCCGGGAGCTGGCGGTCAGCATGCTGCGCATCCAGTACGGGCGCCGAGGCCTCGCCATTCCTGCGACCAAGGGGGCCAAGCTCAAGACCCTGGTGCAGGCGTTGGCCGTCGGGACCGCGCTGTGGCCGGGTGGCGCCCAGGACGTCAAGGACTGGCTGGCGCCCACGCTCCTCGGCATCGCCGTCGTGCTCACGCTGGTCACGGGCTGGCAGTACTTCCGAGCCGGCAGCCGCCTGACCACCCGGTCCGGCCAGCGGGAGACCGACACCGCGTGACCCCCCTGCGGTGCGAAAGGCGAACAGCGTGAACGGTGAAGTCCTCGCGGCGACCCGGGCGGCTCCGGACCCGACGGCGACGGTGGAGGTCGACGGTTGAACTGTGAAGTCCTCGCGATCGGCACCGAGCTGCTGCTCGGCCAGATCGTCGACACCAACTCGAGCTGGATCGGCGAGCAGCTGGCCCTGACCGGGATCGACTGCGTCTACCAGGCCAAGGTGGGGGACAACCGGGCCCGGATCCACACCGCCCTCGAGCACGCGCTGGAGCGGGCCGACGCCGTCATCGTCTGCGGGGGCCTCGGGCCGACCCAGGACGACATCACCCGGGACGTGATCGCCGAGGTCATGGGCGTGGCCCTGATCCGGGACGAGGCCATCGAGGCCAAGATCCGGGCCATGTTCGGCTCGCGGGGCCGGGACATGCCGGCCAACAACCTGCGCCAGGCCGATGTCCCCGAGGGGGCCTCGGTCATGGCCCAGCAGCCCGGCACCGCGCCCGGCCTGGTCTGTCCCGTCGGCGACAAGGTGATCTACGCCGTCCCCGGTGTCCCCTACGAGATGAAGGAGATGGTCGAGGGCACGGTTCTGCCCGACCTGGCCCGCCGGGCCGGCCTGAAGGCGGTCATCCACAGTCGCACCCTGCGCACGTGGGGCCACTCCGAGTCGGGCCTCGCCGAGTTGCTGGCCGACCGCATCGACGAGCTGGACGAGCTGGGCAACCCCACCATCGCCTTCCTGGCCAGCGGCATCGAGGGCCTGAAGGTGCGCATCACGGCCAAAGCCGACGACGACGTCGCGGCGGAGGCGATCCTCGACGCCGAGGAGGCCCGTGCTGCTGCCGATCATCGGCGAGTACGTGTTCGGCCGGGACGACCAGACCATGGAGTCGGTCGTGCTCGACCTGCTCCGGGAGCGGGGCCTGAGCCTGGCCGTAGCCGAGTCGGTGACCGGTGGTCTGATCACCGCTCGGCTCACCGACATCCCCGGGGCGTCGGAGGTCTTGCGGGGCGGGGTCGTGGCGTACGCCTCCGAGGTGAAGTTCGGCGTCCTCGGGGTGCCCGAGGGCCCGGTGGTCAGCCCCGAGACGGCCAAGGCGATGGCCGAGGGCGTGCGCCGGGAGCTGGGGGCCGACGTGGGCCTCGGGGTCACCGGCGTGGCCGGCCCGGACCAGCAGGAGGGCCAGCCCGTCGGCACCGTGCACCTCGGGATCGCCCTCGGCGACGAGGTCGAGGCGGTGACCCTGGGGCTCCCCGGTGACCGCAAGCGCATACGCGACTTCGCCACCATCACCCTCCTGGACCTGCTGCGGCGCCGCCTCCTGGCGTGAACCGCCTCTTCGTCGCCGTCTGGCCGCCGGATGAGGTGCTCGACGCCGTCGAGGGCCTGTACCGGCCGGTCGACGCCGGCGGGCGCTGGACGCGGCGGGACCAGTGGCATGTGACCCTCCGCTTCCTGGGGTCGGCCGACGTCGACGAGGTCTCGGCCGCCCTGCGGGCGTTGCGGCATGCGCCGGTCGAGGCCGTGGTCGGTCCGGCCGTCGCGATGCTGGGGGACGGAGTGGTCCAGCTGCCTGTCGTCGGGCTCGAGACCCTGGCCGACGCCGTCGTGTCGGCGACCGAGGGGCTGGGTCGTCCGCCCGAGGCGCGGTCGTTCTTCGGGCACCTCACGTTGGCCCGGGTGGCGGGTGAGCCGGTGGACGGAGTGCTCGGCCAGTCGTTCTCCGCCTCGTTCCCGGTCGACGAGGTGGCCCTGGTCAGCCGCGAGCTCGGCGGCAACGCCGCCCGCTACACGACGGTGGCGAGCTTCCCCCTGTCAGGCTGAGGGTCCGGCGACCGGGAGCGCCTTGACGGCCTTGGCCACGATCCCGGCGACCAGGACGAGCACCCAGCCGAGGGTGATGACGTACAGGCCCACGCCCGGGTCCAACACCTCGGCGGCGAGCTCACCGACCGCGCCCTCCTCGAGGGAGCCGGAGATGTCCGCGAAGCGGACGGAGACCCAGAAGAAGCCGATCACGGCGGAGATGATGAGCAGGACCTTCATCCAGGTCCGGGCCCCGTTCTTCAGGACGAGGATCCCCATCAGCAGTGGGATCAGGCCGAAGACCACGTGGATCGGGCCGTCGTTGATGTCCCCGCTCCACCCGTTGAACGAGTCGCCGGTCGCGCCGATGATGGTTCCGCTGTCGAATTCCACGATGGGCAGGAAGGTGCCGATGAACACCAGCGCGACGCCGGCGAGGGCGAGCCACCCGGCGACCTTGTTGCGACCGGCGGCCGGCGACTGACCGGCCGGCGCCCCCGGCCCGGGTTGCTGGTAGCCAGGCTGCTGGTACGCGGGTGCGCCGGGCGGCGGCGGGGCGGCGGGCGGGGCGAACCCCTGCTGGGGGGCGGGTTGCTGGTACGCGGGGGCGCCGGGCGGGCCGGGTGCGCCGGGCGGCGGCGGGGCGGCGGGCTGGGCGGGTGCGCCGGGTGGCGGCGGGGCTCCCGGCTGGGCGGGTGCGCCGGGCGGCGGCGGTGCGGCGGGCTGGGCGACCCCTGGCTGGGGTGCGCCGGGCGGCGGCGGTGGGGGGAGGGTGCGGCGGGAAACGCGGTGGTCGGTGTGCCGCAGGCGGCGCAGGCGGCCGCCCCGGCCTGGACAGGCGCGCCACAGCCGGCGCAAGGGGTGGAGGCCATCACCGCAAACTAGTACGCCCGCGGCGACCCCGGACCGTAGAGTTGCGCGCCCCCCGGGGCCTCCTCCGTCCTCGGGCCCCGCTCCTCAGCCGTCGGGGTCCGGTGGATCTCGGAACCAGGGGAGCGCGTCACCCTTGATCAGCCAGGAGACGGCGAAGGCGAACACGGCGATGCACTCGAAGGCGAGGAACAGGTGGCCTTCCCACGCCGCGGCGGTGGCGGCGCCCATGACCGCGATCGAGAGGAAGATCAGCCGGCCACAGGTGCGGAAGGCGACGTTGCGACGGCGCTTGTGGGTCGGCAGCGGCGCGCGGAAGCGGGCCGGGGTCCACACGAGCATCGCCAGCTGATCCCAGGTGCTGGGCGGCGTGGTGATCCTGTCCGACTTGGTGAAGAACCACAGGCTGAGCGTGGCCAGCAGGGTGAAGAGCGTGGCGGCGGAGAAGGCGTGGATCCACCCCACCACGTCGGCGCCGCCGGTCGCCGCGGCGCCGTTGCTCGGGGTCGGGAAGAGGGCGACGCTGATGGCCATGATCCCGGCCCCGATGCTCAGGCGGCGGTCGAGTCGGAACCCCTTCCGGGACGGGTACTCGTAGGAGAAGAAGAAGATCGCCAGCGCGCACAGGATCCCGACGAACACGTTGCCGGTCCGGGAGTAGTAGTAGGCGCTGATCGAGGTGCGCCACCCGGAGCCCTCGTCGAGCCACTGGCCGACGAGGACCACCAGGATCGGGAAGGCGAACGCCGCGGCGCCGATCAGCTTCTGGAGGTACGTGTAGCGGGCGTCGGCCCCGACGAGGACCTCGGGTGGGTTCCGCAGCGTCGCCGGTCCTCCCTCCACCGTGGGCACGCTAGATCAGGTCTCGTCGGCCCCGTCGGCCTCGTCGTCGGCTGCGGCGTCACGGTCGAGGCGGAGGCTGGCCGAGTTCATGCAGAAGCGCTGGCCGGTGGGGGCTGGCCCGTCGTCGAAGAGGTGGCCGAGGTGGGCGCCGCAACGGGCGCAGCGGGCCTCGGTGCGGGTCATGAACAGGCTGCGGTCGGTGACCAGCTCGACGGCGTCGGCATCCATCGCCGCGTAGAAGCTGGGCCAGCCGGTGCCGGACTCGAACTTGGTGGCCGACGTGAACAGGGGGGCCTCACAGACGACGCAGCGGTAGACGCCGTCGTCGTGCTCGTCCCAGTAGATGCCGCTGAACGCCCGCTCGGTACCTGCCTCCTGGGTCACGTGGTACTGCTCGGCGGTGAGCTTCTCGCGGAGCTCGGCGTCGGTGAGGGTGGGCTCGCTCATGGTCCTCTTCCTGGTGGTCGGAGATTTCTCGCCGAAAGGCTTGATCGAACAGCCGTTCGGAACTACATTCCTGTCGTTACCGGAGTCGTTCGGTCATGCTCTACAACCCCGCAGAGGTCCTCCTGGTTCCCGGGAGGGTGGGGTTCCCGGGATGACTGTCACACCCCCTCCGTAGGTTGACCGTCAGTCCCAACCACCCGATTGAAAGGAACCACCGTGGAACGAGACAAGGCCCTCGAGATGGCCATGGCCCAGATCTCCAAGGCCCACGGCGAGGGCGCGGTCATGAAGATGAGCGACCGCGCCGCCATGAAGGTCGAGGTGGTCTCCACCGGCGCCCTGGCGCTGGACATCGCGCTCGGCATCGGGGGCCTGCCCCGCGGTCGGGTCACCGAGATCTTCGGCCCGGAGTCCTCGGGCAAGACCACCCTGGCCATGCACGTGGTGGCCGAGGCCCAGCGCAACGGCGGCATCTGCGCCTTCATCGACGCCGAGCACGCCCTGGACCCGACCTACGCCGCGGCCATCGGGGTCGATGTCGACGAGCTGCTCATCTCCCAGCCCGACACGGGGGAGCAGGCGCTGGAGATCACCGACATGCTGATCCGCTCCGGTGCGATCGACGTGGTGGTGATCGACTCGGTGGCGGCCCTGACGCCCCGGGCCGAGATCGAGGGCGAGATGGGCGACACCCACGTCGGCCTCCAGGCCCGGCTCATGTCCCAGGCCCTGCGCAAGCTCACCGCCAACCTGAACAAGACCAACACCATCTGCATCTTCATCAACCAGCTGCGGGAGAAGATCGGTATTATGTTCGGCTCACCTGAAACCACGCCGGGTGGTCGTGCGCTGAAGTTCTACTCCTCTGCGCGGTTGGACATCCGGCGCATCGAGGCCATCAAGGACGGCGTCGAGGTGGTGGGCAACCGGACCCGGGTCAAGGTGGTCAAGAACAAGTGCCTGGCCGCAGGCACGAGCGTGTTCGATCCGACCACAGGGGTGACCCACCGCATCGAGGACATCGTCGATGGCGGTGAGGCGACCCACGTCGTGGCCTCGGACAAGCTCGGCCACCTCCACGTCCGTCCGATCCTGGAGCGGTTCGACCAGGGCGAGCAGGAGGTCATCGGCCTCCACTTCCGCGACGGGACCGAGCTCTGGGTCACCCCCGACCACAAGGTCTTCACTGACCGCGGGTGGCAGGAGGCGGGGGAGCTCGGCATCGACGACCGCATCGCCCGGCCCCGGCGCGTGCTCGGCTTCGGCGCCGAGGAACTGATGTCCGCCGACCATGCCCGGCTCCTCGGCTACCTGATCGGCGATGGCTATGTCGGCGGCAAGACGCCCATCAGCTTCACCAACGTCGAGGCCTCGCTCCACGCCGACGTGGTCGAGATCGCTTCGGGTCTCGGATGCAAGGTGAGGCGCCAGAACCTCGAGGCGCATCTCTCTCATCGGCCGGGTGAGAAGAACGGTGTCCTCGCCCTGGCCCGTGAGGCCGGCATCTGGGGTCATCTGGCTTGGGAGAAGCGGATTCCGCCAGTCTTCTTCCGGGAAGAGATCCGTGGTGACGTCGTGGCGAACCTGCTCTTCGGCCTCTTCGAGTCAGACGGTTACGTCTCCCGTGAGCAGACTGGTGGTCTCCGCTGTGGCTTCACCACGACGTCGATGCAGTTGGCGCACCAGATCCATTGGCTGCTCCTGCGGGCCGGGATCGGGAGCTCGGTGAGCGACTACGACCCCACTCAGCAGCGACCCAGCCTCATCGAGGGCCGGCCGGTGTACCACCGTCGGCCTTGCTGGGAGACCCGGATCACGGGCATCGACAACGTGACTCGTTTCGCCGATTTCCTGCCGTCATGGGGCCCCCGAGGCCAGAAGATGGCCGAGGCGTTGGGCGATCCGGCCCTCAAGAAGCACCGTGGGTCCCAGCGGAACTACCTGCCGGAGAGCCAGATCGAGCCGGTCCTGGCCTATCTCCGGGGACGAGGCGTGACCGCGGTAGTCGCGGCTCAGCTCGTCGGCGACGGCGCCGGCTCACCCCAGGGTGGACTTCGCCAGGTCCTCGGCCACAGCCGACTGCGGCGGGATCGTGTGGAACGACTGGCCGACGCGCTGGACAGCACCTTCCTCCGAGAGATCCTCGATGAGGACGTCTGGTACGACCGAATCACGGCGGTCAGCCCGTCGGAGTGGCGTCGTACCTACGACATCGAAGTCGCCGAGCACCATTCGCTCGTGGCCAACGACCTCGTAGTCCACAACTGCGCCGCGCCTTTCAAGCAGGCCGAGTTCGACATCATGTACGGCCGGGGGATCTCGCGGGAGGGCTCGGTGCTCGACATCGGGGTGGACCTCGGGTTCATCAAGAAGTCGGGGGCTTGGTACACCTACGAAGGCGAGCAGCTCGGCCAGGGCCGGGAGAACGCCAAGGAGTTCCTGACCGAGAACGCCGAGGTCATGGTCGAGGTCTCCGAGCGCATCCGCCAAGAGGTCGGCCTGGGCGACGAGGCCCTCGACCTGACGGACACGGCGACCTCGACCGATGAGGGCATCGACATCGACGAGGACGAACTGCTCACCCTCGACGACTGAGCGTCACCCCTCGCTGACCCGCCGGGACAGCCAAACGCGGCCGCCGTCTGCTCCCCCCGGACGGCGGCCGCTTCGCGTCCCGGCGGGGTCCGTAGGCTGGGGGCGTGACGCAGCGGTATGTCGTGCGCACCTTCGGGTGCCAGATGAACGAGCACGACTCCGAGCGCATCGCCGGGCTGCTGGAGGCCGACGGCATGGCCCCGACGGACTCGGTCGAGGACGCCGACGTCATCATCCTCAACACGTGCTGCATCCGGGAGAACGCCGACAACAAGCTCTACGGGCACCTGGGGCACCTCAAGGCGCTGAAGGACCGGCGCCCCGACCTGCAGATCGCCGTGGCCGGCTGCCTGGCCCAGAAGGACCGCGACACCATCCGGGACCGGGCCCCGCACGTGGACGTGGTCTTCGGCACCCACAACGTGCACCGGGCCGCCGACCTGCTGAGCGAGGCCCGGGAGCAGGGCCCCATCGTGGAGATCCTGGAGGCGACCGTCCTCGAGGACGCCCTGGCCTTCCCGTCGGTGCTGCCCGCCAGCCGGGACAGTCAGCACTCGGCGTGGATCACGATCCAGATCGGCTGTGACAACTCCTGTGCGTTCTGCATCGTGCCCGCCGTGCGGGGCCCGGAGATCAGCCGGCCTTTCGAGACCATCGTCGAGGAGGTGCGGCAACTGGTCGATCAGGGCGTGGTCGAAGTCACCCTGCTGGGCCAGAACGTCAACTCCTACGGGCGGGACATCACCAAGCGCCGTCCGCTCTTCGCCGAGCTGCTGCGGGAGGTCGGCGCCATCGAGGGCATCCGCCGGGTCCGGTACACCAGCCCACACCCCAAGGACCTGCGCCCCGAGACCATCGCCGCGATGGCCGAGGTGCCCACGGTGTGTGAGCACCTCCACCTGCCGCTGCAGTCGGGCAGTGACCGGGTCCTGGCCGCCATGCACCGGGGCTACACCGCGGCGCGCTACCTCCAGAAGCTGGCCGCCGCCCGGGACGCCGTGGCCGATCTGGCGGTCACCACCGACATCATCGTGGGCTTCCCGGGCGAGACCGAGGACGACTTCGCCCGCACCCTCGAGGTGGCCGCCGAGGCGGCCTACGACAGCGCCTACACCTTCATCTACTCGCCCCGGCCGGGCACCGAGGCGGCCGAGCGGACCGAGGACTTCGTGGATCCCGACGTGGTGGGCGAGCGCTTCGAGCGCCTCCGGGTCGTGATCGAGCGGTCGGCGGTGGCCCGGCACGCCGCCCGGGTGGGCCGCACCGAGGAGGTCGTGGTCGAGGGGCCGGCCCGCCGGGACCCGGATCTGACCTCCGGGCGCACCCGCCAGAACAAGCTGGTCCACTTCGCGGCGGACGGCCTCCGGCCCGGCACCGTGGCCGAGGTCGAGATCACCGGCGCCGGCGCCCACCACCTGCGGGGTGACCTGGGCGAGGTCCTGGCCACCCCCCGCCACCGTCTCCGCATCCCGGTGGTCGCGGGCTGACGAGGGACGGCCGGCACCTGGCCCTGGTCGGGACCACGGCGTCCGGGAAGTCGGCCCTGGCCCACAGGTTGGCCCGTGCGGTCGACGACATCGAGATCTGCTCGGTGGACTCGATGCAGGTCTACCGGGGGATGGACATCGGCACGGCCAAGCCCACCCCGGCGGAGCGGGCCGAGGTCCCGTACCACCTGCTCGACCTCGCCGACCCCGACCACGACTTCTCGCTGCCCGAGTTCCAGGCCGCGATGGCCGACGCCCTGGCGGGCATCGAGGCCCGTGGCCACCGGGCCCTCCTGGTCGGGGGCACGGCCCTCTACCTGCGGGCCGTGGTCGACGGCCTGACCCTGCCCCCGCGGTACCCGGAGGTCCGGGACGAGCTGGAGGCCGAGCCCGACACGGCCCTCCTCCACGCCCGACTGGCCGAGCTGGACCCGGTCGGGGCGACCCGCATGGAGCCGACCAACCGGCGCCGCGTGGTGCGGGCCCTGGAGGTGACGCTGGGCAGCGGCCGCCCCTTCTCCGAGCACGGCCCCGGCCTGGAGGACCATCCGCCGACGCCGTTCGCGCTGGTCGGGGTGTGGCTGCCCCGCGAGATCGTGGTCGACCGCATCCGGGAGCGCTACGCCGCCCAGGTCGGGGCCGGGTTCGTCGACGAGGTCCGGGCGCTTCTGGCCCGACCGGCCGGGCTGTCCCGCACCGCCCGCCAGGCCCTCGGCTACCGCCAGCTCATCGGCCACGTCGAGGACGGGGTCCCCCTCGAGGAGGCGGTGACCGCAGCGATCCACCGCACCACCCGCTTCGCCCGCCGCCAGCGCTCGTGGTTCCGGCGTGACCATCGCATCCGCTGGCTGGGCCACCCCGAGAACCCACTCGCGCTCCTCCCGACCCTGCTGCGAGACTGGGCGTGATGAGCCCGCTCACCCTCACCAAGCACCACGGGCTGGGCAACGACTTCCTCGTCCTGCTCGACCCGGATGCCGACCTCGACGTCGGGCCGGACCTGGCGCGGGCGGTCTGTGACCGGACGACCGGCGTGGGGGCCGACGGCCTCATCCGCGCCCGCCCCGGCGGCGCGAGCGCGGACGTGACCATGGAGCTGTGGAACTCCGACGGCAGCATCGCCGAGCTCTCCGGCAACGGGCTCCGGTGCCTCGGCCAGGCGCTGGTCCTGGCCGGCACCACCGGCCCCGCGCTCACCGTGGCCACCGTCCGTGGGGTCCACGCCCTGCTGGTGCAGGACACCGACCGGCCCGGGGTGCACGAGGTCGTGGCCGACATGGGCCCGGTGGACCTCGGGGGCAAGGCCGCTGACTGGCTCCTGCCCGGCGTGGTCGACGCTGCCTTCGCCCGCATCGAGAACCCCCACCTGGTCCTGCTCGCCCCCGAGCCCGAGGCCGCGCCCGACCTGGACGAGGTCGGCCAGGCGGCCAACGATGCCGTCGCCGGGGGCATCAACGTGGAGATCATCCGGGTGAGCGGCGAGGACCTCGTGCTCGACGTCTTCGAACGGGGTGCGGGCCACACGCAGGCCTGCGGGACCGGGGCCTGCGCCGCGGCCGCCGTGGCCCACGACTGGGGCCTGGTCGGCACGGAGGTCACCGTGCACATGCCCGGCGGCGACGCCCGCGTCGGCCTCGGCGAGTCGGTGTCCCTGGCCGGCCCGATCGTGGCGGTGGCCCGCCTGGAGTACCCGTGGCCCTGATCGACCGCTCCTTTCGGGAGAAGATCGTCCTGGTGGGCATGACCACCCCGCCCGCCACCCAGGAGGACACCGACGCCTCCCTGGACGAGCTCGAGCTGCTGGTGGACACCGCCGGGGCCGACACCGCCGCCCGGGTGCTGCAGACCCGGGCCGCGCCGGACCCGAAGTACTACATCGGCAAGGGCAAGGCCGAGGAGCTGAAGGCCGTCGCCCTCGAGACCGACTGCGACACGGTCGTCTTCGACGACGAGCTGACCCCGGCCCAGCAGTTCAACCTGGAGAAGCTGCTGGGGCGGACGGCCATCGACCGCACCGCGGTGATCCTCGACATCTTCGCCCAGAACGCCTCCACCCTCGAGGGCAAGGCCCAGGTCCAGCTGGCCCAGTACCGCTACCGGCTGCCCCGTCTGCGGGGGAGTGGTGCCCGGCTGTCCCAGCAGGCCGGTGGCATCGGCACCCGCCGCGGCCCCGGCGAGACCCAGTTCGAGATCGACCGGCGGCGCATCCAGCGCAACATCAACCACCTGGAGCGTCAGCTGCGGGACATCCGCCGTCAGCGGGCCACCAAGCACAAGGCCCGCCACCGGTCCCGGATCCCTCAGGTCGCCCTCGTCGGCTACACGAACGCCGGGAAGTCCACCCTGCTCAACCACCTGACCGGCGCCGGAGTCCTGGTCGAGGACCGCCTGTTCGCCACCCTCGACCCCACCAGCCGCCGGCTCGAACTGCCCGGCGGCGCCCCCCTCCTGCTCACCGACACCGTCGGTTTCGTCCGCAAGCTGCCCCACCAGGTGGTCGAGGCCTTCAAGGCCACCCTGGAGCTGGTGGCCGAGGCCGACGTGGTGGTCCACCTGGTGGACGCCACTGCGGCCGACCCGGAGGGCCAGATCGACGCCGTCCGGGTCGTCATGGACGAGATCGGCGCGGCCGACCTCCCCGAGATCCTGGCGTTCAACAAGGTCGACCAGGCCCCGGAGGCCCGGGCCCTGGCCGCGGGCCATCCCGGTTCGGTGGCCATCTCGGCCCGCACCGGGGCCGGGATGGACGACCTCTTCCTCGCCATCTCGGACCGCCTCCGGGCCGGCTCGGAGACCGTCGTGCTGCTGGTCCCCTTCGAGCGGGGCGACGTGCTGGCCTCGGTCCACCGCCTGGGCGAGGTCCTGGTGGAGGAACCGGGGGAGGGCGGGATCGTGGTGCGGGCCCGGCTGGACGCCGAAGGCCGCTCCCGGCTGCGGGCCTTCCAGGTCGACCCGCCGGTGGCCGAGGACCACCTTGACTGAGGGCTTCCGGCCGCCGCCGTACCCCTACGACCGGCTGGACGAGCTGAAGGCGGTCGCCGCCGCCCTCCCCGGCGGGCTGGTCGACCTGTCCATCGGCACGCCGGTCGACCCCCCGCCGTCTGCGGTGATCGAGGCCCTGGCCGCATCGGGCGCCGAGCGGGGCTACCCCGCGTCCATCGGCAGCCCGGCCTACCGGGAGGCCGCGACCGGTTGGCTGGAGCGGCGCCTGGGCGTGACGGTCGGTCCCGACGCGGTCGGGGCCTGTGTGGGCACCAAGGAGTTCGTCGCCGGTACGCCCGCCTTCCTGCGCTTGCGCACGCCGGACCGGGACACCGTCCTGCACCCGCAGGTGGCCTATCCGAGCTACGCGATGGGGGCCACCCTGGCCGGCTGCCGGGCGGTGGCGGTTCCGCCCCGGGCCGGCGGCACCCTCGACCTCGACGCCATCGACCCCGCTGATGCCGCCCGTGCCCTCTGCCTCTGGGTCAACTCGCCGGGTAACCCTTCGGGGGACCTGGACGACCTCGGTGTCGCCGCGGCCTGGGGTCGGGCCCACGACGTGCCGGTGCTCTCCGACGAGTGCTACGCGGAGTTCACCTGGGACGGCCCGCCCCGCACGATCCTCGAGCACGGGGCCGAGGGCGTGCTGGCCGTGCACTCGCTGTCCAAGCGGTCCAACCTGGCCGGGGTCCGGGCCGGGTTCTACGCCGGCGACGCCGACCTGGTTGCCTACCTGCGCGAGGTCCGCAAGCACGCCGGCCTGATGGTGCCCGGGCCGGTCCAGGCCGCAGCGGAAGTGGCCTGGTCCGACGATGCCCACGTCGACGAACAGCGGGGCCGCTACCGCCACCGTCTCGAGCTGATGCAGGCGGTCCTGGCCGACGCGGGCATCGCCTGTCCCCTGCCCGCGGGTGCCTTCTACCTGTGGGTGCCGGTGCCCGACGGCGACGCCTGGGGGCTGACCCGGCGGTTGGCGACCGAAGGTGGCGCGTTGGTCGCCCCCGGTGAGTTCTACGGTGGGGAGGACCACGTGCGCATCGCCGTGGTCCAGCCCGACGACCGACTGGAACTGGTCGGCCGACGCCTGGGGAGGACCTGAGACCATGACCAGCCCGTTCGGTGACGTGCTCGGCAGCGACGCGATGGGCCATCCGGTCGACCAGGCCAAAGGCCCGTCCAGCCTCGGCTACTGGCTGGGGGGCCTGCTGATCGCCGGTGGGATCATCGGCGGCATCGTCTGGGGCGTCGATCAACGGCATCGGCTTCTCCGACGCCATCGACGACTTCGAGCGGGTGCCGGTCGGCCAGGTCGGCACCATCGACCTCGAGGAGGGCGACTTCGTCGTCTACGCCGAGCGGGGCGGCGGGGTCCCGCAGGGCAACTACATCGACGGGATCCGGATGCGTCCGGCGGGAGGGGAGGGCCGGGGCGAGGAGATCCAGTTCGAGGACTACACCACCGAGTTCACCTATGACCTCGGTGGCCGGACGGGGCGGGCCCAGTACACCTTCGCGATCGACGACGGCGGCGAGTACCAGGTCCGCGCCGACGACGGTCCCGGGACCACCGCCACCACGGCGGCCTTCGGCCCGTCGGTCGCGGCGACCTGGTGTTCGCCATCGTCGGGGCCTTCGTGATCGCCGTCGGCGGGATCGTCATGGGCATCATCCTGATCGTCGTCACTGCCATCCGTCGACGGAGGCACCGGCAGCGGAGCTGGCAGGACGGGGCCGGCGGCACGGCCTACGGCGCCCAGCCCGGCATGTGGAACCCGGGGCCCGCCAACGCACCGACGGGCGCCTGGGGCGCCCCGGCTCCGCCGGGCTACACGCCGCCGCCCCCACCCGGCGGCGGCTACCCCCCGCCGCCCGTCTGATCTGGCGGGAAGGCGCACCGGTAGCCTCCGGCCCGTATGAGTGATCTGCAGGCGAGCATCGAAGACCTCTGGGCCCGGCGCGACGGGCTGGGCCCCGACGACGAGGACGCCCGTCGGGTCGTGCACGAGGCCGTCGAGCTGCTCGACTCGGGCCAGGGCCGGGTGGCCGAGTGGGACGGCGAGGGCGAGGTCACCGTCAACGAGTGGCTGAAGCTGGCCGTGCTCCTGCTCTTCCGGGTGCAGGGCATGGACACCATCGAGCTCGGGCCCTTCGAGTACGCCGACAAGCTGCCCCTCAAGACCGACTACCTGGCCAAGGGGGTCCGGGTGGTCCCCGGCGCCTCCGCCCGGTGGGGCTCGTTCCTCGACCGGGGCGTGGTGATGATGCCCAGCTACGTGAACATCGGTGCCCACGTGGCCGCCGGGACCATGGTCGACACGTGGGCCACGGTGGGCTCCTGTGCCCAGATCGGCGCGAACGTGCACCTGTCCGGTGGGGTGGGCATCGGCGGCGTGCTCGAGCCCGTCCAGGCGGCCCCGGTGATGATCGGCGACGAGTGCTACATCGGGTCCCGCTGCATCGTGGCCGAGGGGGCCACGGTGGGCACGGGCACCGTGCTGGGCGCCGGGTCGATCCTGACCGCCTCGGTGCCGGTGATCGACGCCGAGAGTCGGGCGAGGAGATCAGCCGGGGCCACGTCCCCCCGTGGTCGGTGGCCGTCACCGCCACCCGTTCCCGCGAGTTCGCTCGGCGGCACCTACGGCCTGCCCTGCGTCCTGGTCATCAAGCGCCTGACCGAGGGCGAGCGCCACGACAAGGGCGCCCTCAACGACATCCTCCGCGACCACGGCTCCACGGTCTGATGCCCCCCCCCCCGTTCTGGCGCCCGATTTCCGGTCCTGGGCGGCAGATCGGGCGCCAGAAGGGATGGTTCGGGGTGAGCGCGCCGGATCTCCTCGCCCGGACCGAGGAGCTGCTGCGAGATCGCGTCCGAGAGCCGGGCCGAGGGCCCGATCACCCACCACCTCGACGCGCCTGCTGGCGGCCGGGGCGCCCGGGCCTGGAGCGGACCCGGGTGGGCGACAACCTGGTGGCCCGCACGGACCTCGGCCGGCCGCTGCGCCTGGTGCTGGCCGGCCACACCGACACGGTGCCGGCCAACGGCAACGCCGAGCCCCGCCGGGAGGGCGACACCCTCTGGGGCCTCGGCACCGCGGACATGAAGGGCGGGCCTGGCCGTCATGGTCGAGCTGGCGCTGGCCGTGCCCGAGCCGGCCGTGGACGTGACCTACGTCTTCTACGCCCGGGAGGAGATCGCGGCGAAGGAGAGCGGCCTCGAGGAGCTCTTCGTGGAGCGCCCCGACCTGCTGGAGGGCGACGTGGCCATCCTGGGCGAGCCCACCGACGGCGAGGTCGAGGCCGGCTGCCAGGGCACGCTGCGCCTGGAGGTCACCCTGGCCGGGGAGCGGGCCCATTCCGCCCGCCCCTGGATGGGCCGCAACGCGGTGCACCGCCTCGGGCCCCTGCTGAGCCTCCTGGACGCCCACGAGCCGCGTCAGCCCGTGATCCAGGGGCTGCAGTTCCGCGAGGCCCTCCAGGCCGTCGGGGTGAACGGCGGCGTGGCCACCAACGTGATCCCCGACTCGGCCACGGTCGCGCTCAACCACCGCTTCGCCCCCGACCGCACCCCCGACGAGGCCGAGGCCGCCGTCCGTGAGCTGCTGGCCCCCGTCCTGGAGGACGGCGACACCGTCGACCTGGTCGACGTGGCGGCCGGTGCCGCCCCCCACCTGGACCACCCGCTCCTGGCCGCCCTCGTCGAGCGCAACGGCCTCGGGGTCCGGGCCAAGCTGGGCTGGACCGACGTGGCCCGCTTCGCCGCCCGGGGCATCCCGGCGGTGAACCTCGGCGCCGGCGACTCCACGCTGGCCCACCACGTCGACGAGCGCGTCGAGGGCGACCGCCTCGACGATCAGCTACCGGGCCCTGCTCGACCTCATCACCGTCGGCCCCTGACGCGGCGGCGGAGTCCGCGCTGCCTAGGCTGCCGGCTGCCGTTCCCCGACATCCCAGGAGATGCATCCATGGCGCTGGCGCCCGGCACCGCGGCCCCCGACTTCACCCTGAAGGACCAGGACGGTGAGGAGGTCACGCTCTCGTCGTTCCGGGGCGACAAGGCCGTCGCCCTCGTCTTCTACCCGTTCTCGTTCAGCGGCATCTGTCGCACCGAGCTCTGCGAGCTGCGTGACGACCTGAGCTCGGTACGAGGCCGACGGCGTGCAGGTGCTGGCCGTGTCGACCGACAGCAAGCAGGTGCAGAAGGCCTGGGCCGATGCCGAGGGCTACGGCTTCCCCGTGCTGTCGGACCACTGGCCCCACGGCGAGGCGGCCAAGGCCTACGGCGTGTTCAACGAGGCCGCCGGCTGTGCCAACCGGGCCACGTTCCTGATCGGCCGGGACGGCACGATCGTGGACAGCTTCGAGTCCGGTGGCCTGGGTGAGGCCCGCCCGGCCGAGCGCTACGCCGAGGCCCTGGCCAAGCTCTGAGCCCTTCGAGGTCGAGGACGGCGCCCACCGGAGCGGTCGGCGGCCCTCGCCTCGTCGCGTCGGGACCGTCAGAGGCGGCGCATCACCGTCACGACCTTGCCGTAGATGGCGACCTCGCTGGGGTCGAACACCATCGGCTCCAGCCGCTCGTTGGCGGGCAGCAGGACGATCTGGCCGTCGCGGCGGTCGTAGGTCTTGATGGTGGCCTCGTCGCCGGGGATGCCGGCGACCACGATCTCGCCCCGCTCGGCGGTGGTCTGGGCCCGGGTGACCACGTAGTCGCCGTCGAAGATGCCGACGTCGATCATGGAGTCGCCGCGCACCCGCAGCATGAACAGGTCGCCGTCGCCGGTGAGGTCGGCGGGCAGGGGGTAGACCTCCTCGACGTTCTCCTGGGCCAGCACGTCGGTGCCGGCGGCGACGTCGCCGACCAGCGGGACGTGGCGCACCGGGCGCCGCTCGTGGCCGCCGGCGCCGGAGTTCGGGTCGTAGCGGACCTCGATGGCCCGGGGCTTGGTGGGGTCCCGGTGCAGGTAGCCGCGGCGCTGCAGGGTGGCCAGGTGCGAGTGCACCGTGGAGGGCGAGGTCAGCCCCACGGCCTGGCCGATCTCCCGGACCGACGGCGGGTAGCCCCGCTCGGTGGTCTCGGCCTCGATGAAGTCGAGGATCTGGCGCTGACGGTCGGTCAGCTCCTTCTTCTTCGGCGTGTACTTGGCTGCAGGCACGGGACGCTCCTGGGGGGGACGGGCGACGAACAGGTGTTTGTGACCGTAGCACCCGGTGGGGGGTGTGACAAACATTTGTTCGTCCGGGCCTTGACAGCGAACAGTCGTTCGTGGTTGGGTGCCGGTGCGAACAGTCGTTCGTGTCACACCCCCCGAGGAGAATCTCGTCCATGGCTCTCGCACTCGTCGACCCCCACCCCCGACCGGCCCTCCGGCTGCTCCAGGGTGGGCCGCGACGCGGGACCCACGCCGGCGGTCTACCGGCGTCGTCGGGTGGTGGCCCTGATCCTGGCCGTGGCGCTCGTGGTGGTCGCCATGACCGGGATCCGGGCCGTCCTCCGCCCGTTGACGGGGAGCGTGGACGGTCGCCCACTCAGCGCCGTCGACGGTTCCGCACCGGTGCCCGCCGGCACCGAGACGATCCTCGTGCAGCCCGGCGAGTCCCTCTGGGACGTCGCCCGTGACCTCCAGCCCTCCGGTGACGTCCGCCCCCTGGTGGACGAGCTCGCGGCGCTGAACGGGGGGGCGACGCTCGAGGCCGGGCAGGACCTCCTGCCCGGCTGACGAGCGCCCGCCCCGCCGAACGCTTCCGAGCTACCTGTCGGTGTCCGACGGTGCTGCCTCGACGCTGGAGCCCCGCCGGGGCCGGGGTACCGTTCGCGGCCGTGCGGTGCCCGGCGTGTGCCTCTCTCGACGACAAGGTGGTCGACAGCCGCACGACCGACGACGGCACCGCGGTCCGGCGGCGCCGGGAGTGCCTCGACTGCTCGACCCGCTTCACCACCTTCGAGCGTCTCGAGGAGACCCCGCTGGTGGTCGTGAAGTCCTCCGGCGACGAGGTCCCCTTCGACCGGGCCAAGATCGTGGCCGGTGTGGCCCTGGCGGCCAAGGGGCGCCCCGTCGAGGCGGCCACCATCGAGGCCCTGGCCGAGGACGTCGAGGACAGAGTGCGCCTGGAAGGCACTCGGGTCACCAGCGAGCGCATCGGCCGGGCCGTGCTCGAGGCCCTGGCCCGGGTCGACGGGGTGAGCGCCCTGCGCTTCGCCAGCGTCTACAAGGGCTTCGACGACCTCGCCGACTTCGAGCGCGAGATCGGCCTGCTCACCAAGAACTGAGGGCGGCTCAGGGCCGGACGTAGCGCAGGAACAGCATCCCCTCGTGCTCGAGCACGCGCTCGAGGCGCAGGTGGCGCAGCGCCGACGGCGCGGCGTGCACGATGCGCCGGGAGTCGCCGCCGGCCAGGGTGGGGGAGAGGCTGATGTTCCACTCGTCGACCAGGTCGGACGTCGACGAGGCCGCCGTTCATGGAGGGCCCGCCCTCGCAGAGCACCACCGAGGCCCCCCGGCGTCGGAGCTGGGCGAGGGCGTCGGGCATGTCGACGGTGGTCTCGCCCGCCACGAGGATCTCGGCCACGGCCTCGACCTCGTCGCGGCGGTTGGTGGGGGCCGAGGACGTGGTGATGACGATCGGGCGCTGGTCGCCGGGGTCGGTGAACATGGGCAGGCTGAGGTCCACGCTGAGCCGGCCGGTGACGACCGCGAGGCGGGGGATCGCGGACTGTCCCCGCTCCCGGCGCACGGCCTTGGCCTCCTCGCTGATCTTCGGGGGCCCGTAGGTCTCGGCGTTGGCCGTGCGGGCTGCGACGAGGACGATGTCCGGCACCGACCGGAGGGCCCGGAACACCAGCTTGTCCCCCTCGCCCCCGAGACCGCCGGAGACGCCGTCGACGACGGTGGCGCCGTCCACCGAGGCGATCATGTTGACCAGCACGTAGGGCCGGTCGGCGGGGGCGTCGCGGTCGAGGGCGGCGTGGATCGCCGTGGGGTCGACGTCCTCGACGGGCTCGGGCAGCAGTTGGCGCACGGCGCCGAAGGTAGCCCTGCGGACGACCGGCCCTGTGGACCGCCATCGTCCCTGTGGACCGCCGGCCCGGAACTGTGGACACAACCCGGGAAATCCACAGGCCGCGCACTTCAGATCCACAGGCCGGGTTCCTTAGGGTGAGAGCCCTGCAGCACAGCGGTCGGAATCGGAGGGTTGGCGTTCGTGGCCCCGGCGGGTCGGGCGCGGCTTGGGGCGGTGGTGGCTCACCCAGCCCATGGGGAGGGGGAATCGGTACCGCCTCGTACCTGGCCGCTGTGCTGCAGCAGATCACCGAGATTTCTTTTGCGTAGCCGTTGACGTGGGCGACTCACGCTGCTGTAATTACGCCCCTGTCATCACGCCCACACTGAAACAAGATGTGGTGGTGTTGGGGGGACGAAGTCCGGGGTCGGCACGAGATGTAGGGGCACCGCGTGGTGCGCTTCCAGCCGTCGGTCAGACCTTCGTGACCCCTAGCATCGACCGCACTGGAGGACTCATGGCTCTCGCCCCCGAGCAGACCGGCATCGGCATCCGCCGCCACTTCACCGACGCGGGGACCCATCCCTACGACACGGTGCAGTGGGAGCGGCGGGATGCCCGCATCACCAACTTCCGGGACGGGACGGTCGCCTTCGAGCAGACCGACGTGGAGTTCCCGACGACGTGGTCGCTCAACGCCACCAACATCGTCGCCCAGAAGTACTTCCGCGGGACGCTGGGGACCTCCGAGCGCGAGTGGTCGCTGCGTCAGGTCATCGACCGGGTGGCCGACACCATCACCGCCTGGGGCGCCCGGGACGGCTACTTCGTCGACGACGACGAGGCCGAGACCTTCAACGCCGAGCTCAAGTACCTGCTCGTGCACCAGAAGGTGGCCTTCAACAGCCCGGTCTGGTTCAACATCGGGGTGCAGGGCGTGCCCCAGCAGGCCACCGCGTGCTTCATCCTCTCCGTCGACGACAAGATGGACTCGATCCTCAACTGGTACGTCGAGGAGGGCACGATCTTCAAGGGCGGCTCGGGGGCGGGCATCAACCTGTCCCGCATCCGCTCCAGCCACGAGCTGCTGAAGGGCGGGGGCACCGCCAGCGGCCCGGTGAGCTTCATGCGGGGCGCCGATGCCTCGGCCGGGACCATCAAGTCCGGGGGCAAGACCCGCCGCGCCGCCAAGATGGTCATCCTCGACGTCGACCACCCCGACGTCGAGGAGTTCATCTGGTGCAAGGCCCGTGAGGAGCAGAAGGCCCGGGTCCTGCGGGACGCCGGCTTCGACATGGACCTCGACGGCGCCGACAGCCACTCCACCCAGTACCAGAACGCCAACAACTCGGTCCGGGTCACCGACGAGTTCATGCAGGCCGTCGTCGACGACGTCGACTGGCACCTGCGGGCGGTCACCGACGGCAGCATCATCAAGACCGTCCGGGCCAAGGAGCTCATGCGCCAGATCTCCCAGGCCACCTGGGAGTGCGCCGATCCCGGCATGCAGTTCGACACCACGATCAACCACTGGCACACCGCGGCCAACACCGGGCGGATCAACGGCTCGAACCCCTGCTCGGAGTACATGCACCTGGACAACTCGGCGTGCAACCTGGCCAGCCTCAACCTGCTGACGTTCCTGCCCGAGAACACCGACTTCGACGTCGAGGGCTTCAAGGCCGCCGTCGAGGTCATCTTCACCGCCCAGGAGATCCTGGTCGGCAACGCCGACTACCCGACCGATGCCGATCGGCGAGAACGCCCGCCGCTTCCGCCAGCTCGGCCTCGGCTACGCCAACCTCGGCGCCCTGCTCATGGCCCTGGGCCTGCCGTATGACTCCGACGGGGGCCGGGCCCTGGCCGGGGCCATCACCGGCCTCATGACCGGCCACGCCTACGCCACCTCGGCGGTCACCGCCGCCCGCATGGGGCCCTTCGCCGGCTACGCCGAGAACGAGGAGCACATGCTGCGGGTGCTGGACCAGCACCGGGAGCAGATGGCCGACATCGACGAGGAGCTGGTCCCCGTCGAGCTGCTCTCGGCCGCCCAGCAGTCCTGGGACGTCGCCTGTGCCACCGCCGCCATCCACGGCGTGCGCAACGCCCAGGCCTCGGTGCTCGCCCCCACCGGGACGATCGGGCTGATGATGGACTGCGACACCACCGGCGTCGAGCCCGACCTCGGCCTGACCAAGATGAAGAAGCTGGTCGGCGGCGGGACGATGACCATCGTCAACCAGACCGTGCCCCGGGCCCTGCGCAACCTCGGCTACACCGATGCCGAGGTCACCGCGATCGTCGACCACATCGACGTCGAGAAGACCATCCTCGGCGCGCCGGACCTGAAGGCCGAGCACATCGCGGTGTTCGCCTGCTCGATGGGTGACAACCCGATCCACTACTCGGGCCACGTCCGGATGATGGGTGCGGTGCAGCCCTTCATCTCCGGGGCCATCTCCAAGACGGTCAACATGCCCGAGGACGTCACCGTCGAGGACGTGGAGCAGCTCCACATCGACGCCTGGCGGCTCGGCGTCAAGGCCGTGGCCATCTACCGGGACAACTGCAAGGTGGCCCAGCCGCTGGCCATGGCCAAGAAGGAGGGCGCGGAGGACGGTGCCCCCACCGTCTCGGCCGGCGCTGCGGCCGCCACCGAGGTCGTCGAGCGGGTGATCGAGAAGATCGTCCAGGAGCCGTACCGCCAGAAGCTGGCCAAGACCCGGCGCGCCCGCACCTTCGAGTTCCGGGTGGCGGACTGCAAGGGCTTCGTGACCGTCGGCGAGTACGAGGACGGCCGCCCGGGCGAGATCTTCATCTCGGTCTCCAAGCAGGGCTCGACCCTGGCCGGGATCATGGACGCCTTCGCCATCTCGATCAGCCACGGCCTGCAGTACGGGGTGCCGCTGCGCAGCTTCGTGGACACCTTCACGGGCATGCGCTTCGAGCCCGCGGGCATGACCGACGACGCGGACATCCGCTTCGCCACCAGCCTGATGGACTACCTGTTCCGCAAGCTGGCCATCCTCTACCTGAGCCCCGAGGAGCGCAACGAGCTCGGCATCCACACCATCGCCGAGCGCACCCAGCCCACGCTGCCCGGGCGTCGAGGAGACGGTGACCGCGAACGTCCAGGGCCAGGACGTGACCCCGGACCCGCCGTCCATCGAGTCGGCCTCCGCGCTGGCCCTCGAGCTGGACATGGACCTGACCGAGGCCAAGGCCCCTCTGCCCGTCGCCGATGTCAACGCCCCGCTCTGCATGCAGTGCGGCATCCAGATGCAGCGCGCCGGCTCCTGCCACGCCTGCCCCAGCTGCGGCACCACCAGCGGCTGCAGCTGACCCCCTGACCGAAATTGCGTTGATTTGTCACGCTCAGCGTGACAAATCAACGCCAGATCAGGATGTCTCGTCCTTCGGGGCCCAGTCGTCGCGGGTGTTGAGGCGGGGGAAGGGCTCGTCGGGGACGGGGAGGTCCAGGGCGGCGCAGATCGGGGCCCAGCCGTCGGTGACGGTCCATTCGAGGACGCGCTCGGCGGGGACGGCGGCCTGGACGGCGGCGTAATGGGCGTCGAAGGCGGCCAGGGCCGCGTCCTCGTCGCCCAGGTCGAGGGTGAAGCGGCTGCCGAACACCTCGCGGACCATGGCGTGCCACGCCTTCCAGTCATCGGACTGGTCCTCGGCGACGTCGGCGATGACACCGGGGAAGATCGTGTTGCTGGCGCTCTCGTACCAGGCCTGCGGATCTCGGTTGGAGACCAGCACCACGGCGTCCGGGAAGGCGTCGACCAGCTCGGGCCAGAAGGCGGCGCCGGGCCAGTCGACGACGGCGGCGTAGTCAGCCAGGAGCGCCGCCCAGTCCACGGCCTCCCCCCGAGCGGCGGCATGCCAGTCCGGGATCTGCTCGGGGTGGACCAAGAGCTCGAACATGTGGTGGCACGGGGCACCCAGCAGTTGCTCCAGCGCCGCCTTCAGCGACGTCGTCCCCGTCCGTCCCAGCCCTGCGCCCACCACCCGGATCGTCATGGCGGGCGACCGGTAAGCGGGCCGTCAGGTCAGCGCAAGGACGGCGTCGACGACGGTCTGGGGGCGCTCGTGGGGGAGGAGGTGGCCGGCGTCGGGGACGACGACCGCGTTGGTGTCGATCGACTGGCGGGCGGCCCGGGTGAGCTTGGCGGGCGGGAAGAACGTGTCGTCCTCACCGGCCAGGACGGCGCGGGGCGTGTCCCGCCAGCGGGCGAGGACGGCATCACCGGCGGGTCCGGGCGCGCCCTCGGATCGGGTGTGGCGACCCACGAGGGTGAACCACTCGGCGAGGTCCGGTGGCGCCGGGTGCCCCGGGGCCTGCATCCGCTCGATGAGGCGGCGGCTGCGGCCGTCACTCGGGCGCAGGAACCAGGCGGTGCTGGTGGCCAGGACGCTCGGACGGATGGTCGCCTTGACCAGGCCGGCCGGATCGACGAGGAGGATCCCGGCGATCTGGTCGGACGGGGTCCCCGCCAGCACGACGGCGGCGCCCAGGGAATGACCGACGAGCACGTACGGCCCGTCGTCGAGGGCGGCGAGGACCCCGTCCAACCAGTGCCCGTAGATGGTGATCCGGTCCTTGCCCGGCGAGTTGGCCGCGCTCAGCCCGGGCTGGCCGGGCAGGTCGAGCGCGACCACGCGACGGTGCTCGGCCAGGGCCCCGATCAGGTCGAGGTTCGTCGCCGCGTTCAGGTTGGTCCCGGGTACCACCACCGCGGTCGGCCCGCCGGATCCGGCGGTGATCAGGTGGGTCGAGCCCAGCGCCGTCGCCCGCTCCCGCGGCTCGTGGGCCACACCCCAGCCGTCCAAGCGGTCGGTGCACCAGGCCCGGATCGCCTGCTGTCCCGCCGCCGACCGGTACAACGCCACGGCGGCGGACCGTAGCCCACCCTTCTGGCGCCCGATTCCCCAGTGCTGACCGGCGAATGAGGCGCCAGAACGGGTCCGGTCAGGTGAGGTCGGTGAGGCCGGTGACGAGGGCGTCGACGGCGGCGGGGTACGCGTGCTCGGAGGGGGTCCCGTAGCCGATGACCAGGCCGGAGCGGGCGGGGGTGGCGTGGAAGGACGGGCCGAGGGCGCCGACGCGGACGTCCCGCTCCGCCAGTCCGTCGACCACGGGAGCCTCCGGGAGGTCCCGGAGGTCGAGGACCACATGGAGGCCCGCGGCGATGCCCGAGGGGACGAGGTGGGGGACCCGGGCGGCGAGGGCGTCGAGCAGAGCGTCCCGGCGGCGGCGGTACCGCAGGCGGGCCCGCCGCAGCTGACGGTCGTAGGCGCCCGACGTGATCAGCTCGGCGAGGGCGACCTGGTCGGTCACCGAGCCGTGGCGGTCGGCCAGGTGCTTGAGCTCCCACAATTCGGTGCGTAGCGAGCCGGGCACCGCCATCCAGCCCAGGCGCAGGCCTGGGGCCAGGCTCTTGGCGGCCGTCCCGACATACACCACGTGCTCGGGGTCGAGGGCTTGGAGGGCACCGACGGGCTGGCGGTCATAGCGCAGCTCGCCGTCGTAGTCGTCTTCGATGACCAGGCCATCGGTGTCCCGGGCCCAGGCCACCGCGGCGGCCCGCCGCTCGGGGGCCAACGTCGGCCCCGCCGGGTACTGATGGGCGGGGGTGAGGACGATGGCCCCGACGCCGTCGAGGTCGTCGAGCCGGGCGCCGTGCTCGTCGACCGGCAGGGGGACGACCTCCAGTCCGGCGGCCCGCACCGTGGCCCGGTAGTGGGGGATGCACGGGTCCTCCATGCCGATGGCGGCCACCCCCCGGGCGGCCAGGACCCGGGCGACCAGGTCGAGGGCCTGCGTCCAGCCCGAGCTCGCCAGCAGGTGGTCGACGTCGGTGACCACGCCCCGCACCCGCCCGAGGTAGGCGGCGAGGGCCGAGCGCAGCGCGACGTGGCCGGAGGTGTCGCCGTAGCCCAGATCGGCGTCGGGCAGCGTGCGCAGGGCCTGGCGGATGGCGCTGCTCCAGGCCTGGCGGGGGAAGCCCGACAGGTCGGGGCTGCCCGGCTGGAAGTCGTGGCGGGGGCGGGCCTCGGTGACGGCCGGGGTCGGGGCGGGGGTCCGGGCCGGGCCGCCGGCGTTCTCGGCGACCGTTGTGGCCGCCCCCTGGCGGGCGTCGAGCCAGCCCTCGGCGGTGAGTTGGGCGTAGGCCTCGGTCACCGTGCCCCGGGCGAGCCCCAGGTCGGCGGCCAGCGCCCGGGTCGACGGGAGGCGGTCCCCGGCCCGCAGCCGACCGCCCCGGATGGCGTCCCGCAGCGACCGCTCGAGGGCGGCCCGCCGGCCTTCGACCCCGTTCACGTCGACGTGGAGGTCGACCGAAGTGGTCCACTCGCCCGGCATGGCAATGGACTCTACCTTTGGTCCAGTTGTCGCGTAGGTTCGCGTTCGTGACGACGAAGGCCGATGTCCTCCGCGCCCTGCACGAGCAGCGACCGCTGGTCCTGCCCAACGTGTGGGACGCCGCCAGCGCCCGGACGTTCGCCGATGCCGGGTTCCCGGCGCTGGCGACCAGTAGCGGGGCCCTGGTGAACGCCCTGGGCTACGAGGACCACGAGCAGGCGCCGGTCGACGAGGTGCTGGCGGCGATCGCCCGCATCACCCGGTCGGTCGGCATCCCGGTGACCGCCGACTTCGAGGCGGGCTACGGCCTGCCGCCGGCTGAGATCGTCGAGCGGCTGGTCGAGGCGGGCGCGGCGGGCGGCAACCTCGAGGACACCGACCATGCCGCCGGGATCCTGCGGCCCGCCGCCGACCAGGCCGAGTGGCTCGGAACGGTCGTCGAGCTGGCCGCCGGTCGCCTCGTGGTCAACGCCCGGGTGGACACCTACCTCGGCGGCAGCCGGGAGGACGACGATGCTGTCGCCCGGGCCACCGCCTACCTCGCCGCCGGTGTCGACTGCACGTACCCGATCGGTTTCTCGACGAGGCCACGACGGCGCGGCTGGTCGAGGCGATCCCCGGTCCCGTCAACGTCCTCTCGTTCCCCAACGGCCCGGCGCGGGCCCGGCTGGGCGAGTTGGGCGTGGCCCGGATCACGTTCGGCTCGACCCTGTTCAGGACCGTCATGGCCTCGTTGGCCGACCGCGCCGAGGATCTGCGCCCGTGACCGCGACCTGAAGCACCAGCAAGCGCCATCCCGAACGGAGGAGCCACCCGACCGGAGGCCAGGGCGACGGACCGTCGATCAGACGGGGGGCAGGCCCAGCGCCTCGCGGCGGAGGTTCATCTCGGCCACCTCGGACTGCTGGGTGGTCACGATGGCCTGGGCGAGGTCGGTCACGACCTCCTCGGACCCGTGGTCGACGGCGTACTGGGCCATGTGCTGGCCGCCCCGGTGGTGGGCGATCATCAGTGACGAGAACAGGTCGTCGAGCTCCTCGCCTTCGGCCGCCTCCAGTTCGGCCAGTTCGGCCTCGGAGGCCATGCCCGGCTGCTCGGTCTGGGGCACCGGGGCCATCCCCATCCATTCCATGGCGTTGTCCAGGTCGAGGTCGGGGTTGCCCCAGTCCTCGAGCCACTGGCCCATCAGGCGGGACTCGCCGGCCTGCACGATGACGATCTCGTTGGCCATCTGACGCAGAGTGGGGTCGGTGCCGTCCTCCAGGTAGGCGAGGGAGAGGGTCACGCCCTGCAGGTGATGGGTGCGCATGTCGTCGGCGAAGCCGATGTCGACCTCGTTGGGGTCGGGCTGGTCGGCCGACTGCTGCCAGGCGAACACCACCGCCCCGGCCAGGAACATGGCCACGAAGCCGGCCAGCAGGGCCCGGCCGAGGTCGACCGTCCGCCCGGTGAGCAGCGGCTCGAGGTCGTCGTCCGTCGCAGGATCGTCCCGCTCGGACGCGTCTTCTCCGGGATCGGCCACGACGGTCATGGTGCCAGCATGCCGTGCCCGTCCGACCGCGGGCAGGGCCTTCGGTCCCGAACCATGTCAGTCGGCCCCGGGCCAGGACGGGAAGGCCTCGCCCACCAGGTCCTCGGAGAGCGCCCAGAGGCGGGCGGCCGCCTCGTCGTCGGTGGCATGCGGGGCGACCTGCTCGCACACGGCGGCGTCAGCCAGGTAGGCCCCGCCGGGGATGTCCGTCGCCCGTGGCGGCCCAGACCTGGGTGGCCGCCCCTCGCTCCACCGGCTTGAACTCGGCGCTGGGGCCGCCGGCCGGCCGCTTGCTGGTGCGCTCGCCGATGTCGGCGATGTCGGCCTTGTCCAGGTGCCGACCCAGCTCGGTGAGGATCATCCCGGGATGCACCGCGTAGGCGTGGACACCGTGGTCGCCGAAACGGCGGTCCAGCTCTCGGGTGAAGAGGACATTGGCCGACTTGGCCTGTCCGTAGGCCTCCCACTTGTCGTAGGGGCGGTGCTCGTAGTTGGGGTCGTCGAGGTCGACCCCGGCGATCAGGTGGCCGTGGGAGGACAGGTTCACGATGCGGGACGGTGCCGACTGGACCAGGAGGGGGAAGAGGCGGGCGGTGAACAGGAAGTGGCCGAGGTGGTTGGTGCCGAACTGCATCTCGAAGCCATCGGCGGTGCGGGCCAGCGGGCACGCCATGACGCCGGCGTTGTTGACCAGGACGTCGAGGCGCTCGATGCGGGCCAGCAACTCGTCGGCGGAGGTGCGGATGCCGTCGAGGTCGGCCAGGTCGACGTGCTGGAAGCTGGTCGCCCCGCCGATCTCGTCCACCACCGCCAGGCCCTTGGCGTCGTCGCGGCCGCACAGCACCACCCGCGCGCCGGTCGACGCCAACGCCCGCGCCGACTCCTTGCCGAGCCCGCTGGTCGCCCCCGTGACGACCACGGTCCGGCCGCTCAGGTCGAGGCCCGCCACCACCTCGTCGGTCGTCGTGTCCACGTCGAAGGCCATCCGCGGACCCTACTCAGCCCTGGGGAGCGGCCTCCCGTGGACCCTGCGGGTCAGCGGCTCGGGGATCGGTCACGAGGGAAGGCAGCTGCTGCTCCCGGAATCGGTGAACGTCTGGCCCGCGATGGGCACGAACTGCCAGTCGTAGCTCGTCGGGTGCAGCGTGAACCTGATGACACCGTGGGTGCTGCTGTTCCGGACCTGGCTGTTGGCCGCGGTGGAGGAGCTGAAGCTGCTCAGGCTGGTGCCGCCGGTACCGACGACGAACTGGCGGATGCCGCGCTCGTCGTCCACGACCCCCGCGGGCGTCTGCGGCGCGAAGCGCTCGTAGTTGTGGCGGTGACCGCTCAGGACGACGTCGGCGCCGGCGGCGTAGAGCGGCGTCCAGAAGTCGCGCATGTCGGAGTCACCGCCCTTGGAGCTGAACAGCGGTTCGTGGTGGATCGCGAGGATGCACGCGCTCGGATGGGCCGCCAGGTCGGCCTGGAGCCATTGTCCCTGCGGCGAGCTCGCCCGACACCCACCGATCTTGGAGCAGTTCGAGTTGAGGTGGACGATGTGCCAGGCGCCGAGGTCGTAGCTGTAGTAGCCCCTCGGCGCCGGGCCCGCCGCCGCGCCGAACTGGGCGAAGTAGGGCGCGGCGTTGGACGAGTCGTACTCGTTGTCACCGATCGCCGGGCGCAGGCGCGCTTGGTGTCGGCCCCATGTCGGCCCCCAGCAGTTGGTGAAGCCGGCCGCGGTGCTCGGGTAGGAGTTGTCGCCGATCGTGAACACCGTGCCGGGGATGTTGTCGAGCAGGTTCGCCGTTGCGTCATCGGTCGTCCGGCTGCAGTTCGCGATGTCCCCGGCGCCGACGAACACTTCCGAACCCGTCCCGACGGCGTAGACGTTGATGGTGACGGTGGCGGTGTCGCAGGCGTTGAGCGTGTCGCAGATCTGGTAGGTGAAGTTGTCGGGGCCGGTGTAGCCGGTGGTGGGGGTGTAGGTGAAGGTGCCGTTGGCGTTGTTGGTGAGCGCACCGTTGGTGGGGGTGGCGCAGCCGGTGCAGGTGGTGGTGGCGGTGGCGGGGTTGAGGTTGCCGTCGGGGTCTTGGTCGTTGCCGGCGACGTTGATGGTGACGGGGGTGTCGGTGGGGGTGGTGGCGCTGTCGTCACCGGCGACCGGTGGCGCGTTGGTGGGGCCGCCGCCGCCGCCTTGAGCACGAGTTGGGGTGGTGAGGCGCCTTCGCGTGAGTCGTACTGGATGCCGTCGGTGCTGTCGGGGAGCAGGACGAAGTTGTAGGTGCCGTTGCCGGTGATGTCGCCGGTGAGGTCGTAGTCGGACCAGGTGCCGGCGGCGGCGGCGGCGACGTTGGCGAGGGCGGGGCCGGTGGCGGGGGGCTTGTTGTTCCAGGTGATTCCGGTTTCGGTCCAGGTGTTGTCGGTGAAGTAGAGGGAGGGGGCGTTGGATGATGCGTTGCGGACGAAGAGGCGCAGTGTGGCGGTCTGCACGGTGCCGGTGACGCCGGTGACGTTGAAGCGGAGGTAGCTCTGCTCGCCGGGGCTGTCCACGTCGAGCCGCGTGAGTGTTCCGGAGTTGACCGTCGGGCTCGCCGACAACACCCGCGAATCCGCTGCCGCCGCCAGCGTCTGGGGGGTGCTGACGGTGTTGACGTTGATGGTGACGGTGGCGGTGTCGCAGGCGTTGTCGGTGTCGCAGATCTGGTAGGTGAAGGTGTCGGGGCCGGTGTAGCCGGTGGTCGGGGTGTAGGTGAAGGTGCCGTTGGCGTTGTTGGTGAGGGTGCCGTGGGTGGGGGTGGTGGTGGCGGTGGTGGTGGTGGGGTTGAGGTTGCCGTTGGGGTCTGTGTCGTTGCCGGCGACGTTGATGGTGACGGGGGTGTCGGCGGGGGTGGTGGCGGTGTCGTCACCGGCGACGGGTGGCGCGTTGGTCGCGACGGGTGTGACGGTGATGGTGACGGTGGCGGTGTCGCAGGCGTTGTCGGTGTCGCAGATCTGGTAGGTGAAGGTGTCGGGGCCGGTGTAGCCGGTGGTCGGGGTGTAGGTGAAGGTGCCGTTGGCGTTGTTGGTGAGGGTGCCGTGGGTGGGGGTGGCGGTGGCGGTGGTGGTGGTGGGGTTGAGGTTGCCGTTGGGGTCTGTGTCGTTGCCGGCGACGTTGATGGTGACGGGGGTGTCGGCGGGGGTGGTGGCGGTGTCGTCACCGGCGACGGGTGGGGCGTTGGTCGCGACGGGTGTGACGGTGATGGTGACGGTGGCGGTGTCGCAGGCGTTGTCGGTGTCGCAGATCTGGTAGGTGAAGGTGTCGGGGCCGGTGTAGCCGGTGGTCGGGGTGTAGGTGAAGGTGCCGTTGGCGTTGTTGGTGAGGGTGCCGTGGGTGGGGGTGGCGGTGGCGGTGGTGGTGGTGGGGTTGAGGTTGCCGTTGGGGTCTGTGTCGTTGCCGGCGACGTTGATGGTGACGGGGGTGTCGGCGGGGGTGGTGGCGGTGTCGTCACCGGCGACCGGTGGCGCGTTGGTGGGTGCGCCGGAGTCGACGTTGAGCACGAGTTGGGGTGGTGAGGTGCCTTCGCGTGAGTCGTACTGGATGCCGTCGGTGCTGTCGGGGAGCAGGACGAAGTTGTAGGTGCCGTTGCCGGTGACGTGACCGGTGAGGTTGTACTCCGACCAGGTGCCGCTGGTGGCGGCGGCGACGTTGGCGATGGCGGCGCTGGTGGCGGGGGGCTTGTTGTTCCAGGTGATGCCGGTCTCGGTCCAGGTGTTGTCGGTGAAGTAGAGGGAGGGAGCGTTGGATGAGCTGTTGCGGACGAACAGGCGGAGCGTGGCGGTCTGCACGGTGCCGGTGACGCCGGTGACGTTGAAGCGGAGGTAGCTCTGCTCGCCGGGACTGTCCACGTCGAGCCGCGTGACGGTGCCGGAGTTGACCGTCGGGCTCGCGGACAACACCCGGGAATCGGCTGCCGCGGAGATGGTGACGTCGGCCGCGGCGGCGGGCTGGACAACGGCCAGCACGCCCGCGCCGATGAGCAGCACGAGGACTGACGACAGGTAGCGTCGGGGCCCCTGGTTGGCCTTCGGGGCGCGACCCCTCATTGGCTTCTCAGGCATCGGATGCCCTCCCTTCCCTGCCTTGATTAGTACCACAGCTTCGTCAGTGTCCTCCCACCGGCGACGTCGGTCCAGCCCCAGTACGCCGTCCGAACGCAGCAAGTGAGCAGGTGGCCGCGGGTCGTGTGGATCGGGCTCTCGCGCCGTCAGAGGAGGTGCTTGAGGACCTTGCCGAGGGTGTTGCGGGGGAGGGACTCGACCCAGTGGTACTCCCGCGGGCACTTGAAGGCGGCCAGCTGGGACTCGGCCCAGGCCTGGACGGCGGCGGTGTCCCCCGTGCCGACCACGTGGGCCACGACCGTCTCACCCCACTCGGTGGAGGGGACGCCGACCACGGCGGCCTCGGTGACGGCCGGATGGGCGCACAGGACGTCCTCGACCTCTCGGGGGTAGACGTTGTAGCCGCCGGTGATGATCAGCTCCTTGGCCCGACCGAGGATGCGCAGGTAGCCGGCCTCGTCGTGGTCGCCGACGTCGCCGGTGCGGAACCAGTCGTCGGCGGTGAACGCCTTGGCGGTGGCGTCGGGGTTGTCCCAATAGCCCCCGAAGACGTTCGGGCCCCGGACCTCGATCTGGCCGGAGCCCTCGGCCAGACGCACGTCGACGCCGGGGAGGGGCAGGCCGACGGTCCCCGGCCGGCGGTCCCCGTCGTAGGGGTTGGACACCAGCATGTTCGTCTCGGTCATGCCGTAGCGCTCGAGCACGGCGACCCCCGCGGCCTGTTGCAGCGCATCGTGCAGCTCGGCGGGCAAGGCGGCCGAGCCCGACACGCACAGCCGCAGCCGGCCCAGCTCGGCGGCCCGGGGGGAGGCGGCCAGGCGGTGGTACATGGTCGGCACGCCGAAGAACAGCGTCGCATCGTGCGCCGTCGCGGCGTCCAGCACCCCGTCGACGCTGAACCCCGGCAGGAGGACCGATGAGGCCCCGGCCAGCAGCGTCCCGTGCAGGCCGTTGCAGAGCCCGTGGGCGTGGAAGAGGGGGAGGGCCAGGACGAGGCGGTCCTCGGCGGTCCACCGCCACGCCCTCTCCAGGGCCTCGCTGTTGGCCAGCAGGTTCCCGTGGGTGAGGGCGGCGCCCTTGGGTGCGCCGGTGGTCCCCGAGGTGTATCCGAGGTGGGCGAGGTCGTCGGGCCCCACGGTGTCGAGCGGCGGTGGGGGCGCGTCGGGCAGGTCGACCTCGGGGCCGACCACGACCACCTCGGGCCCGCCGGCGTCCCGGACCCAGCGGGCGCGGTCGGCGTCGTCGACCACCGCGGCCCGCACCCCGGCGTCGTGCACGACGTGGGCCACCTCCCGCTCGGTGTAGGCGGTGTTGGTCGGGACCGCTACGAGGCCGGCCCGGTAGGCGGCCACGTGGGCCACCACCAGGTCGACCGAGGCCGCTGTGCTGAACAGCACCCGGTCACCCGGCACCAGCCCGGCCCCGGCGAACCGCCCGGCCACCCGCTGCGTCCGCTCCTCCAGTTCGCCCGCGGTCACCCATGTCCTATCGGCCTCGGCCACGACCGGGGCGTCCGGCGCCGCCGCCCACCGCTCGACCCAGGCCGCGGGCAGGCTCCGCCGGGCCAGCGGCTGGTACGCCGCCGCGTCCTCACCCGCCCGGAAGTGGCTCACGACCGCACCCCTCCGCTTCTGGCGCCCGATCCTCCGCCTATGACCGGAGGATCGGGCGCCAGAACAGTGGGGAGGGGGTGGGTCATGGGAGGTCGAGGGGGTGGAGGGGGCCGGTGGGGGACTCGAGGACGTAGAGGTCGATGGCGTGGCCCTCGCCACCGACGACGTCCTGGTCCAGCAGGATGCTGAACGCGGTGTCGGTGTCGAGCATTGGGAACAAGCGGGAGAAGCCCTGGACCACCCCGTCCACCGCCGCCACCACCCAGGCCTCGTCGGGGTCCACCCCGTCGAGGTCGACCTGGCCGCCGAGATAGGCGGGCTGGGCGCCGTCCCCGCCCTCCCGGATCGCGTCGAGTTGATCGAGCTCGGCCGACCCGCCGTCCTCGCCGACGTCGAGGTCGCCCACAGGCGTGCCGTGGAGGTGACCGGGCGGGTACCGCCGGTAGAAGTCCCCGATGGGGTCCCGGACGTCGACGGTGGGCCAGAGGTCCTCCAGTAGGCGCTGGTAGTTGGTGGCTGTGTCGATGGTGAGGAGGGCGTCGGGCTCGGGCTGGAAGGGGTTCTGCAAACGCTGGTACCGCTTGGTGCCCGACGTGTCCGGGTCGGCCACCGCGGAGGCGCCGTCCACCTCGTACGGCAGCTCGATGCCGAGCAGGTCCGCCATCGTGGGCAGGAGGTCGGTGGCCTCCACGTCGGTGTCGTCGATCCCGTGCTCCAGCGCCGGGTCCCGGACGAACAGCGGCGTCCACATGACCTCGTGGGCGTTGGCGCTGGTCAGGGCCCGGCCCGGCTGGTCGACTTGGAACGACCCGCCGTGGTCGGACACCACCACGACCAGGGCGTCCTCCCACAGGCCGCTCTCCTGCAGGCGCTCGATGGTCTGGCCGACCAGGGCGTCGGTGTACTGGGCCTGCAGCTCGAGGCGGAGGCGGGTCAGATCGGCCGGCCAGTCATCGGTCCAGGTCCCGCTGATCTCGCCCTCGGGGTCGCCGTCGGGGGACTCGTACTCAGTGCCGTCGGGAAAGAAGCGCCAGGGCCCGTGGGGCAGGATCAGGTGGACGAAGTGCAGCGTCGGCTCCTCGGCCGGGATCAGCCCGTCGAGGAACCCGGTGAAGCGGGCGGGTTGGCTGGCCACCTCGCCCCGGGCCTCTTCGTCCATCCCGACGGGCGCTTCGACCGAGATGATCTCCTCGGCGAAGGCGTCGACCTGCACCTCGGGCTCCGCGTTCAACGAGATGAGCTGACGCAGGACCTCACCGGTGTCGTCCACCAGCCCGCTCAGGCCCTCGCCCTCGATCGGCGTCAGCTGGGTGACGGTCCGCGATGCGTTGTCGCAGACGTCGGGCGGGCACAGCTGGGTCACCGACTCCTGGACGGCCATCTCGTAGCTCCCGCCGAGGAGCGTGAAGAGGTTGTTCGGCCAGTCGGTGTAGAGCGGCGCCCGGCCCCGGGTGGGCAGGGTCCCCGACAGGAGCGACGGCACGGCCTGGACCGTGCCGGCGTTGTGGGTCGTGTAGTTCCGGAACCAGGTCGACTGCTCGGCCAGCCGGGCGAAGGCGGGGAACTGCTCGGCGTCGATGCCGCCGTCAGCGCCGAGCAGGGTGGCGGTGGGGAACTCGTCCAGGACCATCATCACCACGGGCCTCGTGCTGTCGACCGCCTCGACCACCTCGGCCTCGCCCCCGGTGACCAGGTCCGACACCGACGACGAGAAGCAGAAGAGGCCCACGGCCAGGAGGGGCAGGGGGGCGAGGTAGAGCAGGAACAGGCGGACCTGGCTCACCCGCAGGTACAGCAGGGCGGCGCCGCTGCCGGCGGCCACGGCCACGACGAGAGCCGGCCCACCCCGGGCCAGGTCGGCCAGGCGCACGGCCACGAGCACGGCGATCCCCGCCAACGCCCCGACCGTCGCCACGTGCACCCCGAGGCGGGCCCGCGGCCCGAACGCCGTCGTGGCGAAGCCCGCCAGCCAGAGGACGGCGGCGGGGACGAGGGCGACGGCGAGCGCGAAGACGACGATCTGGCCGCTCTCCACGCCCCGGAACACGAAGGTCTCGGGGCTCGATCCGAGGACGTCGAGCACGGGCTGGGTGATCGCCAGCCCGGTCAGGGCGAGCAGCTCCGCGCCGCGGCGCAGCTCGACGGTCCTCCCGGTCATGCCCCCGATCGTGGCAGGTCGGCCGCGCGGGTCAGGCGTCGGCGGACTCGAGGAGGCGGCGGGCGATGACCTTCAGGCAGAGCGTCTCGTCCGCGCCCTCGAAGATCGACAGCACCCGGGCGTCCACGAAGTAGCGGCTGACGGGGTACTCCTCGGCGTACCCGAAGCCACCGTGGATCTGCATGGCCTCCCGGGTGACCCACTCGGCGGCCTTGCAGACGTAGGCCTTGATCATCGAGGCCTCGAGCGCGCCTTCGCCCTTGGCCATCATCCGGGCCACCACGTAGCTGAACTGGCGGGCGGCCTGGATGGTGAAGGCCATCCGGCCGAGCTTGACCTGGGTGAGCTGGTAGTCGGCGATGGGGTGGCCGAACACCACCCGGTCCTCGGCGTACTGGCGGGCCTCCTCGTAGGCGGCCTGCATGATGCCGACCGCCCGGGCGGCGGTCTGGAGGCGCCCGTTCTCGAAGCCCTCCATCTGGAAGTAGAAGCCCCGGCCCAGCCCCTCCTCGCCGCCCACCTGGTTCTCGGCGGCCACGAACCAGTCGTCGAGGGCGATCTCATAGGAGTGCATGCCCCGGTAGCCGATGGTGTCGATCGGCCGGCCTTCCATCGTCCCGCCGCCGGGTGCGCCCCCGTGGTCGCCGGGCGCCTGGCTCAGCTCGAAGCCGTGCCCCTCGCCCCGCGGCTTGGGGACCACGAACAGAGACAGGCCGCGGTGGGTCTTGGACCGGTCGGGGTCGGTGCGGGCCAGCAGCATCAGGGCGTCGGCCCGGGCGCCGAACGTGCACCAGGTCTTCACGCCGTTGATCAGCCAGCCGCCGTCGGTCGCCGTGGCCGTGACCTTGATGCCGGCCACGTCGGAGCCGAAGTCGGGCTCGGTGACCGCGACGGCGGCCATGACCTCACCGGAGGCCAGCTTGGGCAGCCACTCGTGCTTCTGCTCCTCGGTCCCGCCCTTCACCAGCGCGCGGGAGAGGATCTCGGGTCGGGTGATGAGCGAGCCGCCGCAACCCAGCGAGCCGCGGGCCAGCTCCTCGGTGGCCACGACCATGGCCAGGTAGTCGCTCTCGCCGCCGGCGGCGAAGCCGCCGTACTCCTCGGGGACCGACAGGCCGAAGCCGCCCAGCTCGGCCATGCCCTGGATGATCTCCTCGGGGATGTCGCCGTTGGTGCGGTGGACGTGCTCGGCGACGGGGCGGATCTTGTCCTCGGCGAAGCGCCGGAAGGTGTCCTTGACGAGCTCGAACTCGTCGTCGAGGTGGAGGGGCCCGGGGGTGGCGGCCAGCGAGGCCAGGAAGGCCGGCTCCCGGTGGGCGGCCACGAACTCGCGGGTGGCGTCGAGCACGCCCGGCTCGACGCCCCACTCGGCCTCCCGGCCGTAGAGCCTGCCGGTGAGCTCGGCCACGGCGTCGGCGATGTACGCGCAGGTCAGCGCCGCCTCGGTCTCGCCCTTGCCGCCGTAGTCGAGGACGGCGCGGCCGGTCTCGACGACGGCGGCGGCATGGGCCAGGTCGTAGGCGATCACCTGGTTGTCGTCCACCCCACCCTCGGCGGCCAGCTTGGCGATGGCCCGGTCGACCACGCCACCGGCGAGGTCGATGGCGGACGCCGCGGCGGTCAGGTCTCCGGTCACTGTTCCCTCCGCTCGGGGCGACCCCGTCGCCGGGCCGCTCGGGCCTTCGCTTCGCTCATGGGCCGAAACGGTACCGAGGCCGCCCTGCGTCGTACCATCCGGGCCGTGACGACCCACGACCGCCCCTTCGGCCGCTACCTCGAGGACTTCGAGGTCGGTGACATCTACAAGCACTGGCCCGGCAAGACCATCACCGAGTACGACGACCACCTGTTCTGCATGATCACCATGAACCACCACCCGTTGCACACCAACGCGTGGTTCGCCGAGCACGAGACCGTGCACGGCAAGAACGTGGTGGTGGGCAACCTCGTGTACTCCCTGGTGCTGGGCATGAGCGTCCCGGACGTGTCCGGGGCCGCCATCGCCAACCTCGCCGTCGAGCAGCTGACCCACAAGAAGCCCACCTTCCACGGCGACACCATCTACGCCGAGACCCGGGTGCTCGACGTGCGCGAGTCGGCCTCCAAGCCCGATCGCGGCGTGGTCACCGTGGAGACCAAGGGCCTCAACCAGCACGGCGACGAGGTCTGCTACTTCAAGCGCCAGGTCATGGTCTGGAAGAAGGCGGCCGGCCCCACGCGCCGCCGCCCCTACGACGAAGCCGCGATCTGGGAGTCGCAGGCTGCGCGAGCAGGCCCGCACGGCGATGAGCGGTCCGGCGGCGGCATCCACGAGGCCGCGGCAGCCGGGTTCGAGCGGGCGGACGACTACGTCGCCGCCCGACCGGGGTATCCGGTCGGCGGCGATGGACCTCGCTGGCGGCCGAGCTCGGCCTCGGGCCCGGGGCCGATGTGCTGGACCTGGCGGCGGGCACGGGCAAGCTCACCGTCGACCTGGTCGCCCGCGGCGCCCGGGTGGTCGCCGTCGAGCCCGTCGCCGCCATGCGGGAGCGGCTCGTGCGCGACGTGCCGGGGATCGAGGCCCGGGACGGCACGGCCGAGGCCCTGCCGCTGGAGGACGCGATCGGTCGACCTGGTCACCGTGGCCCAGGCCTTCCACTGGTTCGACGCCCCGGCCGCCCTCGCCGAGATCCGCCGCGTCCTGCGGCCCGGTGGCGGCCTGGCCATGATCTGGAACGTCCGGGACGAGACCGTCGGGCTGGGTCCGCGAGCTGGGCGAGATCAAGGACGAGACCGACGGCGGCCCGCCCTACGACCTGCACCAGCAGGTCGACTGGGAGGCCCACGTCGTCGCCGAACGGGGGCTACGGCCCCTACCCCGAGGACTGGTTCCCGAACTGGCAGGACGCCACCGTCGAGACCGTCGTCGGGCGCACGGCGTCGACCAGCTGGATCTCGGCGCTTCCCGACGACCGCCGCGAGGCCGGTCCTCGATCGGGTGCGGGACCTTCTGGCCCGCCACCCGGCCACCCGGGGTCGCGACCACTTCCCGTTCCCCCACGCCACGGTGGTGGGCTGGTGCCGACGAACGGGGGCGGGCGCCTGAGCGAACGGGGCCCTGACGCCGGGGCGAGCCCGCTGCGCCGGGTCATGGACTCGCCGGACCTGCGCCGCCTGGCGCTCGGCTACGTCGTGTTCATCGTGGCCGAGCTCGCCACCTACATCGCCATCCTCGTGTACGCCTTCGAGCAGGGGGGGACGGGGGCGGTGGGGCTCGTCGCCGCCCTCCAGCTCGCCCCGGCTGCCCTCCTGGCGCCACTGGCGGCGACGGCCGGTGACCGTCACGGGCCGGCCATCCTCCTCCGGCGGCGCTACGTCGCGCTGGCCTTGGCCTGCGCGACGGGAGCGGCGCTCCTGCTGGCCGACGGCCCGGTCGTCCTCGCCTACGGCGCCGCGGCGTTCGTCTCGGTCGTCGTCTCGGCCACGAGGCCGCTGCACCACAGCCTCCTGCCGGAGGTGGTCGACGGCCCCGAGGACCTGACCGCCGCCAACGCCGTCCTGTCCAGCGCCGAGGGCATGGGCAGCCTGGCGGCCCCGCTGGTGACCGGCCTGGTCCTGGCCCTGGCCTCGCCGGGCGCGGTGTTCGCGGTCACGGCGGCGCTGCTGGTGCCCGCCGCGCTCGGTCTGGCCACCCTGCGCCACCATCACCGCCCCACCGTCACCGCCGTTCCGGGATCGGCCCGTGCGGAGATGCGCGACGGGATGCGGATCCTGCGCCAAGGAGCCGGGGCCCGCGTCGCGTTGATCAGCACGGTGGCCCTCTACGTCGCCATGGGGGCCACCGACGTGCTCGTCGTCCCCCTGGCGCTCGATGAACTGGACGCCGGGGAGGCGGCGGTCGGATGGCTGAGCGCCGGTCTCGGCGCCGGGCTGATGCTGGGCGGCGTCGCCGCGGGGTTCCTCGCCGGGCGCTTCCATCTGAGCCGGTGGGTGACCCAGGGCCTCGTCGTGTGGGGTGCGGTGCTGGCGACCGTTGGTTTCGCCCCGGCGCTGGCCGTCGGGATCATCGCCCTGGCCCTGGCCGGCGCCGGGGCGGCGGTGGCCGATGTGGCCACCCGCACGCTCCTGGCCCGCCTGGTGGCGGGACCGTTGCTCACCCGAGCACTCGGTCTGGCCGAGTCGCTGCTCGTCGGCGCGACGTTGATCGGGGCGGTGATCGCCGCGCCGTTGGGCACGCTCGTCGGGGTGCCCGAGGCGTTTGCGGTCATCGGGCTGGGGACGGTCGTCGCCGCCCTGGGCGCCGGCTGGGCGCTGAACCGGGCCGAGCGCCGGACCGCGCCGCCCGAGCGCCAGCTCAGCCTGCTCCGTCTCGTCCCGATCACCCGGGCGTTGGATCCGCCGACGCTGGAGGACCTCGCGCTGCGCCTCGACCGGGTCGTCGTCGATGCCGGCGAGTGTCTGATCACCGAGGGGGACGTCGGTGACCGCTTCTACATCATCGAGCGGGGCGTCTTCGGCGTCCGGCAGGGCACCGAGTCCCGGGCCGAGCTCGGCCCCGGCGACTTCTTCGGTGAGGTGGCCCTGCTGTTCGACGTGCCCCGCAACGCGACCGTCGAGGCCAGGACCACGGGCGAGGTCTGGACGCTGGAACGACCCGACTTCCTCGAGGCCCTGACGGGCACGCCCCAGGCCGACGGGCTGGCCCGGGGGATCGCTGACGGGCGCCGGTGACGGGCTCGCTGACGCCGCCGGCGCGTGCTGGAGTGGTGGGACGGGGCCCGACGGGACCTGCCGTGGCGGCGGACCCGGGACCCGTGGGCGGTCCTGGTGGCGGAGGTGATGCTGCAGCAGACCCAGGTCGACCGGGTCGTCCCGAAGTGGCACGCGTTCCTGGACCGGTTCCCGGACCCGCCGACCTGCGCCGCGGCCCCGGTCGGTGCCGTCATCGAGACCTGGGCCGGGCTCGGCTACAACCGGCGGGGCGTGGCCCTGCACCGCTGTGCGGTGACCGTGGTCGCAGGACCACGACGGTCGGCTGCCCCTGGACCTCGCCGCGCTCCGGGCCCTGCCCGGCATCGGGCCCTACACGGCCCGAGCGGTCCTGGCCTTCGCGGGGGAGCGGGACGTGGCCGTGGTCGACACCAACGTGGCCCGCGTCCTGGCCCGCCAGGCCGGTCGCCCCCTGCGGCCCGCGGAGGTGCAGCAGGCGGCGGACGCCCTGGTCCCGGTCGGGCAGGGGTGGGCGTGGAACCAGGCGATGCTCGACCTGGGCGCCGGCGTCTGCCGGGCCCGGGGACCGCAGTGCGGCGGGTGCCCCGTCGCCGCGAGCTGCGCCTGGCGGGGTGGCCCGGGCCCGGACCCGGCGGTGGGGTCCGCCGGGGTGTCGGGCGGCCAGTCCCGGTTCGAGGGCTCGGACCGCCAGGGCCGGGGCCGGCTCGTCGACGCCCTCCGCCGCGGCCCCGTGGCCGACCTGGCCGCGGCCGCCGGCTGGCCCGACGACCCCGCCCGGGCCGCCCGGGTGGCCGACACCCTCGTCGCCGACGGCCTGGCCGTCCTCGACGGCGACACCCTCGTCCTCCCCTGACGCCCACCCGAAGGGCCTCCGGACTGGCGCGATGCCCTGACCGGGGTGCGAGGATGGAGGCAATGGTCACCCGAACTCGCTCACGCGCCACGTCCCTGATCGCCCTGATCGCCGCCGTCCTCCTGCTGGCGACCGCCTGCAGCGACGACTCCGGAGACGAGACCTCCTCTGACACCACGGTCGCCGATGACTCGACGACCACCACGGCCGTCGCGGCCGAGGACCCCCCCAGCGAGAGCCCGGCGGCCAGCCTCCGCTCGGACCTGACGGCGCTGCTGGAGGAGCAGGTGTACCTGACCGGCTTCACCGTGCAGGCCGGGGCGGCCGAAGGCGGCGACCTGGAGGCCCCGGAGGCCGCGGCCACGGCCGTCGCCCTCGTGGACAGCGCCACCGAGCTCTCCGAGATCGTGGGGGCGGCCTACGGCGTGGCCCAGGGCACCACGTTCCTCGAGGCGTGGGACGCCCACCAGCAGGCGATCATCGACGTGGCCTTCGACGAGGCGGACGCCGAGGACGTGGACAGCGCCCGGGAGGCGGTCGTGGCCGGGCTGACCGCCGCCGACCCCGAGGCCGACTTCGCGGGGCTCGACGAGCTCCTGGCGACCAGCGACGCCGACCTCGTCACCACCGTCGAGCAGCTGGCGGCGGGCGACGACGCCGCCGTGGTCGACCTGCGCACCGCCGCCGAGGTCATGCCCGATGCGGCGCTCGAGCTGGCCGAGATCATCGCCACCCACAGCGCCACCGAGGGTGAGGTGGCCTCGCCCGAGTCCGACCTGCGCGCCGAGCTGACCGGCCTGATGCAGGAGAGCGCGCTCCTGACGGGTCTGGCCGTGAGCGAGACCGTCGAGGCCGACGGCGACGCCACCGCCCCCGGCCCGGCCGGGGTGCTGGACGCCGTCGAGGAGAACACCGAGGCCTTGTCCGAGGCCATGGAGCCCGAGGACGAGCCTGCCCGGGACGCGTTCGCCGAGATCTGGCGGGCGCACATCGACGAGTTCATGGCGTACACGACGGCGCTCGTCGGCGACGACGCCGCGGGCATGGCCAGCGCCCGTGAGGAGCTGGTGGTCTTCCGGGACGATCTGGGCGAACTGCTCGCCCAGGGCTACCCGGCCCTCACCAAGGAGGCCGTGGCCGAGGAGATGGTGCCCCACACCGACTCGATCCTGGCCTACGCCGACGCCCGGGTGGCCGAGGCCGCCGGGGCCGAGCCCATCGAGTCGGCCCAGCTGCTGCGGGAGGCGGCGCTCGCCATGCGCCTGGCGGCGCGGACCTTCGCCGCGGGGCTGACGGCGCCGACCGTCTGAGTCGGTGTGACAGGTGTCACCCGGCCCGAAGCGCAACCCGTCGATGGGTAGTGTCGAAAGAAGGGGGAACGTCGAGTTGCCGGGGGGTGAACGGTGAACGTCAACTTCTTCGGGGTCCGGGGGTCCACCCCTGCCGCGTGCCGGGAGCTCGCCCGCTACGGCGGCAACACCGCGTGCGTCGCCCTCGAGGCGCCGGGCCACGACCCGCTGGTGTTCGATCTGGGCACCGGCCTGCGCTTCTGGGGCGAGACTCAGCCCCAGGACGGCTCGTTCCGGGGTGCCGCCCTGGTCAGCCACATGCACTGGGACCACGTGCAGGGCCTGCCGTTCTTCGTCCCCGTGCTGCGCCCGGGCGCCCACCTGGACATCTACGGCCCCCCGCCGGAGGAGATGAGCCTCGAGGCGGCCTTCCGCCACTTCCTGCGTCCTCCGTTCTTCCCGGTGGAGATCGAGGCCCTCCACGGGGAGATCGCCTTCCACGACCTCCTCGACGACCAGATCGTGGTGGGTGACGCCAAGGTGACCAGCCGGTCCGTGCCCCACGTCGGGCGCACGGCGGGCTACCGCGTCGAGTACGCCGGGGTCACCGTGGCCTACGTCAGCGACCACCAGGCCCCCGTCGACGGGGGCATGGAGGTGGCCGAGTCGGTCCTCGAGCTGGCCGACGGTGCCGACCTGCTGATCCACGACGCGCAGTACACGCCCGCCGAGTTCGCCACGAAGGTGGACTGGGGCCACTGCACGATCGAGTACGCCGTGAACGTCGCCGCCCAGGCCGGCGCCCGGCGGGTGGCGCTGTTCCACCACGATCCGTCTCACGACGACGACACCCTCGACGGGCTCACGGCGACGGCCGTCGACCAGGGCGAGGCCCTGGGGGTCGAGGTCATCGGGGCCTACGAGGGCCTCACCGTGGCCTTCGACACCCTCGAGGGGGCCGTCGCCGGCCTCCCGGACGCCGACGCCGTCCCGACCTGACCCCGGCTCCGGTCGGCGGGCGCCCGACGAGTAGCCTGCGCGCTTCGTGAGCGACTCCACCCCCTCCTCCGGCCCGGTGATCGACGAAGCCAGGTACCGCCAGGTCCTCGGCCACTTCCCGACGGGGGTGACCGTCGTCGCCTCCCACCCCGAGGGCGAGGCCCCGGTCGGCCTCGCCGTCGGCTCGTTCTTCTCCGTCTCCCTCGAGCCCGCCCTCGTGGGCTTCTGCCCGGGGAAGTCCTCCTCCAGTTGGCCCCGCATCGAGGCGGCCGGGTCGTTCTGCGTGAACGTCCTGGCCGACGACCAGGAGGACGTGGCCCGGGTGTTCGCGGGCAAGGGCGAGGACAAGTTCCAGAGCGTGGGCTGGCGACCGGCGGCCACGGGCTCACCGGTGATCCGTGACGTCCTGGCCTGGATCGACTGCGCCCTCGAGGACGTCCACGACGCCGGCGACCACTACATCGTGACCGGGCGGGTGCACGAGCTGAAGGTCGAGCGCGAAGGGCACCCCCTGGTGTTCTTCCGCGGCGGCTACGGCTCGTTCTCGTCCTGACTTGCCGGTCTACGCGCTCGGCGCGGCCGAGCCCGACATCCACCCCACGGCCTTCGTCCATCCCGACGCGGTGGTGATCGGCCGCGTCCGCATCGGGGCCGACTCGACGATCTGGCCCACCGCGGTGCTGCGGGCTGACGACGGCGACATCCACATCGGCGCGGCCACCTCGATCCAGGACGGCACGGTCATCCACACCACGGCGTTGCAGCCCACGACCGTCGGGGACCGCTGCGTGGTGGGCCACAACGCCCACCTCGAGGGCTGCATCATCGAGGACGGGTGCCTGGTCGGCTCGGGCTCGGTCGTGCTGCACCGGGCCGTGGTGCGCGCCGGCGCCCTGGTCGGGGCCAATGCCCTCGTCCCCAACGCCATGGTGGTCCCCTCCGGTGCCATGGCCCTGGGCGTGCCCGCCGAACTGCGGGAGGGCACCGTCACCCCCGGCCAGTTCGAGCAGGCCGTCGTGTCGTATGTCGAGCGGGGCCGGCGCTTCCGGGCCGAGATGCGCCGCTTGGACTGAGCGCCGGATCCGCTCGTCGGGCCCAAACCCCTCCGTGGGGATCGGGGCCGCTCGGTAGATTCGACCCATGGTGCTGTCCTCCGTTGATGACTCGCGTTCGAGTCGTGACGGGTGGCAGCTCATCGCCGCCACGATGCGGGCGCAGTGGCGGGGCATCACCGCCGGGGTCGTGGTGGGCCTGCTGTGGACCGTCGGCAAGGTCGCCGCCCCGCTGTTGGTGCGGACCGCCATCGACAAGGGGATCGTGGCCGAGGACGGCGAGGCCCTCCTGTTCTGGTCCCTGGCCATCGCCGGTGCCGGGGTGGTCGCCGCCACCTTCACCGGCCTCCGCCGTTACCTGGCGTTCCGCGAGAGCCGGTGGACCGAGCTCGTGCTGCGGGACCGCCTGTTCGCCCACCTCCAGCGGCTGCACTTCGCGTTCCACGACGAGAACCAGACCGGCGAGCTCATGAGCCGGGCCAACACCGACCTGCAGCAGGTCCAGCAGTTCGTCGTGCTGGTCCCGCTGACCATCTCCAACGCGGTGACCGTCGCCTCGGTGGCGGTGATCCTGGCCTTCATCGACCCCGTCCTGACGGTGCTGGCGCTCGGGGGCCTCCCGTTCCTCAACTGGATGGGCAAGCGCTTCTCGAGCCGCCTCCACGTGCCGGCCATGGCCATCCAGCGCGAATCGGCGGAGCTGGCCTCGGTGGTCGAGGAGTCGGTGTCGGGCATCCGCGTGGTCAAGGGGTTCGGCGCCGAGCAGGGCCAGACCGACCGGCTGCGGCACGAGGCCGACGACGTCTACCGCGAGTCGATGGCGGCGGCCCGGGTGCGGGCCGCCTACCTGCCGGCGATGGAGCTGCTGCCCAACATCGGCCTGATCGCGGTGCTCGGCTACGGCGGCCACCAGGTGCTCGACGGCACCCTCAGCCTCGGCTCGTTCGTGGCCTTCAACGTCTACGTCGTGATGCTGATCTGGCCGCTGCGGATGCTCGGGATGATCATCGCCCAGGCGCAGCGGTCGGCGGCCTCGGCGCAGCGAGTCCACGAGATCCTGGTGACGGAGCCCGACATCGCCGACCGCCGGGACGCCGTAGCCTCCCGGCCCGGGACCGGACCATCCCGGGGGCGAGGTCCGCTTCGAGGCCGTCGCCTTCGGCTACGGCGAGGGGGCCATGCCGGTGCTCGACGGGTTCGATCTGGTCGTGGAACCGGGCGAGACGGTGGCGCTCGTGGGGGCGACCGGGTCGGGCAAATCGACGGTACCACGCCTGCTGGCCCGCTTCTATGACGTCGACGGCGGCCGGGTCCTGCTCGACGGCGTCGACGTGCGAAACGTGCCGCTTCCCGAATTGCGCCGGGCGGTGGGCATCGTGTTCGAGGAAAGCTTCCTGTTCACCGACACCATCGCCGCCAACATCGCCTTCGCCGATCCCGACGCCGACGCCCGCCACCATCCGAGAGGCCGCCGATGCGGCCGCCGCCACCGAGTTCATCGACGATCTGCCCCACGGATTTCGACACCGTGGTCGGCGAACGGGGCTACTCCCTGTCGGGCGGCCAGCGGCAACGGCTGGCCATCGCCCGGGCGTTCGTGTCCGAGCCACGGGTGTTGATCCTCGACGACGCCACCTCTGCCATCGACCCGACCAAGGAGCGCGAGATCCGCGACGCTCTGGCCGACGTGACGGCGAGCGCACCACGCTCGTGATCAGCCACCGGCCGGCCACCATCGCGCTGGCCGATCGGGTGGTGTTCGTCGATCACGGCCGGGTCGCCGCCGAGGGCACCCACGACGAGTTGCTGAGAACCTGTGCCGCCTACGGCGAGGTCGCTCGCCGCGGCCATCGGGGAGCCGGCCTGATGTGGCTCGCCGGCGGCGTCGCCGAACAAGACCGTCTCGATGCCGCCGCCACCCGGCGGGTGGTTCGGCGCACCGCCTGGATGCTGCGACCCTACCGGCGCCTCACCGTGGTGGCCTTCGTCACGATCGTCGGCTACGTGCTGACGCAGCTGGCCGGGCCCTACCTCGTGCGCATCGCCATCGACCACGGCGTCGTCGCTCGAAGGGAATCGGTGCTGTGGGCCTGCGTGGCGGGCTACGGGGTCGTCGCGGTGGTCAACTTCGCGCTGCGCCCGGCGCCAGATCCGCTTCATCGGCGCACTGGGTGAGGGGTTCCTGCGCGATCTCCGGGTGAGGTTGTTTGCCCATCTGCAACGGCTCGGGCTCGGCTATCACGATCGCCATCCCAGCGGTGTGATCGTGTCGCGCCTCACCTCCGACGTGGACTCGATGCAGGAACTGGTGCAGATGGGTCTGCTCATGCTGGTGTCCAACGTGCTGCTCATCACGTTGGCCCTGGTGTTGTTGATGGTGACCTCGCCGCTGCTGACGCTGTGTTGCGGGGCGGCCGCGTGCGGGCTGGTGTGGTCCTCCCGACGATTCAAACGCCAATCCAACGACGTGTACCTTGCGGTACGGGACCGGATCGGCGCCATGCTGGCCCGCCTGTCGGAATCGCTCAACGGGGTGCGCATCATCCAGGCCTACGCCCGTGAACCGGTCGAGATCGCCCGCTTCGACGAGGCCAACGACGAGCTGCTGGCCGCTCACATGAGCGCGGTGCGGGCCCAGTCGTGGTACCTGCCCACCGTGGAGGCGTGCGGGGTGGCCACGAGCGCTGTGGCGGTCGGCTTCGGCGGCTGGCTGGTGTTGCACGACCGGGCCACGGTAGGGACGGTGGCGTTCTTCGTGCTGACCCTCAACCAGCTGTTCGAACCCATACAGCAGCTCAGCCAACTGTTCAACGTCGTGCAGTCCGCCGGGGCGGCGTTGCACAAGCTCTACGAGCTGCTCGACACCGCCCCCGAGGTCGCCGAACGCCGGCGCCATCGATTTGCCGCCGGCCGGCGACATCGAGGTCGAGGGCGTCGGTTTCGCCTACGGCGAGGGCGAGCCGGTTCTGGCGGGCGTGTCGTTGCGGGTGGCGCAGGGTGAACGGCTGGCGCTGGTGGGCCCGACCGGTGCCGGCAAGTCGACGCTGGCCAAGCTGGTGGCCCGGCTCTACGACCCCACCGTTGGATCGGTCAGCTTCGCCGGCGTCGATCTGCGGCGCGCCACGCTGGGGTCCATACGGCAGCGCATCGTGTTGACCCCGCAGGAGGGCTTCCTGTTCGCGGGGACCCTGCGAGACAACGTGCGCATCGGCCGGCCCGAGGCCACCGACGCCGAGATCGAGGAGGCGCTCGATGCTCGGTCTCCTCGAACGATTCCAGCGGCTGGAGAACGGGCTGGACACCGAGCTCCGCGAGCGGGTCGCGGCTCTCAGCAGGAGAGAAGCAGCTCGTGTCCTTGGCCCGCGCCGCGCTGGTCGACCCGCCGGTGCTGATCTTGGACGAGGCGACCTCCAGCCTCGACCCCGGCACCGAGGTGGAGGTCGAGGCGGCGCTCGAACGGTTGAGCGAAGGCCGCACCGTCATCGTGGTCGCGCACCGGCTGTCCACCGCCGCGCGGGCCGACCGGGTCACGGTGGTCGACGCCGGCCGCTTGGTCGAGCTGGGCACGCACGAGGAGCTGGTGCCCAGCGCGAGGGCCGCTACGCCTCCCTGTTCGCGTCCTGGAGCGGCACGACTACGGCGGCGTGAGGTTCACCGCATGCCGGTTGCGGCGAAGCCGACGACGCCCTCGTGGAAGGCGACCTCCACGGTGAAGCCGAGGTCCTGTCGGGCCGACGCACGCCGTCGAGGCGAACACGTGGCGCACGTCGCCGGGGCGGTAGCCGCCGACGACCTGGGGTGGCGGGGCGCCTCGGGCGAACGCCGCGTGCAGCGCCTCGGCCATCTCGAGGACGGTGTGGTGGGTGCCGCTGGCGACGTTGAAGGCCCGGAATCCGGCCCTGGCCGGGTGCGGGCAGTGCCGCAAGGTTGGCGCGGGCCACGTCGTCGACGTGGACGAAGTCGCGGCGCTGGCCACCGTCCTCGAACACGCGCGGGCGCCTCGCCGCGCTCGAGCGCGCTGCGGAAGATGCTGGCCACCCCGGCGTAGGGCGTGTCGCGGGGCATCCGCGGCCCGTAGACGTTGTGGTAGCGCAGGGCGATGAGCGGCGACGCCGGTGCTCGCGGTCGAACGCCGCGACCGAGGTGCTCCTGGTGGAGCTTGGTCGCGGCGTAGACGTTGCGCGGGTCGCCGGGGCGTCCTCGGCGACGGCCTCGGCGGTCGAGGGCCGCGTCCGCACGTCGGGCACGGCGGCTCCCACGTGCCGGCCTCGAGGTCGCTCGACGGTCGCGGGGCCCGGGCGCACGGGGCCGTGGGCGGCGCAGCGGTAGCGCCCTTCGCCGTAGACCACCATGCTGCTGGCCAGCACGAGCCGGCCGCGGAAGCCGACGGCGTGCAGGGCCCGCAGGAGCGCCGGCGGTGCCGAGGTCGTTGTGGTGGACGTAGGCGCCCACGTCGGCGAAGTCGACGCCCGAGGCCGACCATGGCCGCCTGGTGGCACACCGCGTCGCACCCTGCACCGCGTCGGCGCAACGGATCGGGATCGCGCCAGTCGGCCCACACGTACTCGGCCGCCGGTGTGCAGGTCGGTCGGGCGGCCCGTCGTGGGCGCGGGCGGGAGGACGTCGAGCACCAGCGACGTCGTGGCCGCTCGTCGACGAGCTGCGTCGACGATGTGGCGACCCGATGAAGCCGGCGCCGCCGGTGACGAGGACCCGATGGCACGACGGTCGCACGGCTCGGAGCGGCGTCGCGGCCGTTCACCGGCAGCCGCACCGTGAAGCGGGCGCCGCCGTCCTCGTTGCGACACCGTGATGTCGCCCGTCGTGGGCCGTCGACCAGGCCCGGGCGATGGCGAGGCCGAGGCCGCGCCGCCGCCGGTGCCGGGGGTGCGGGCGGCGTCGCCGCGGAAGCCGGCGTCGAAGACCCGGTCGCAGGTGGTCCTCGGGGATCGCCGCCGCCGGTGTCGGCGCACCGAGACGAGCGCGTCGGCGCCGTCCACGGTCCGGCCTCGACGACCACCGAGCCGTCGGCCGGGGTGTGGCGGACGGCGTTCTCGAGGATGTTGCGCAGCACGCGCACCAGCTCGGACGGCGAGCCCTGCAGCGCGAGGCCGTGGCTCGGCGAGCCGCCCTTCGACCAGCACACCCTTGGCCTCCGCGACGGGGCGCACGCCGGCGATGGCGTCGGACACCAGCTCGGTCGAGCGACAGCCGCTCGCAGCTCGAGGCGGATGGCACGCCGCTCTGGGCCCGGCTGAGCTCGAAGAGGTCGTCGACCAGGCGCCGCGAGCCGCTCGACCTCGTCGCGCAGCGTGGCGTGGTAGCGGGCCACGGTGGCCGGGTCGTCGACGATGCCGTCCTCGAGGGCCTCGGTCGATGGCGCGGATGCCGGCGAGGGGGGTGCGCAGGTCGTGGGAGACCCAGGCGACCAGCTCGCGGCGGACTGCTTCGAGCGGCCGCTCGCGCCGTCGTGCCTCCTCGAGGCGGTGGGACGCTGGCGTCGAGCTCGTCGGCGCAGGGCGTCGAGCTCGGCCGTTCCGTGGTCCCGCCCGCCGACGGCGCAGGCGGATCGCCGTCGCCGAGGTCGCGGGCGAGCCTCGCACGAGCTGCCTCGGCCGAGCGAGCGACGCGGCTCGCCGAGCACAGGATGGTCACGAGGGCCAGCGGTTCCCCGGCGCCAGGAGCAGGACCACCAGCGCGGAGACGTCGTGGGTGCGAGAAGAACATCGCCCGCGCGCCGAGAAGGTGGCCAGCAGCGCACGACGGCGGCGGCACCACCGCGACGAGCGCGATCTGCACGACGACCGAGCGCGGCGACCGGGCCCGCAGGAGGCCGCGGCGATCACGACGGCCGCCGCAGACGGCGGTGCCGACGCGCCCAGGCCAGCAGGGCGCAGGCATCGGCTGCGCCCATGCGCCGAGCGCACGCCGGTGATCGCGACGCGACGCCGCCGAGCACGGCGAGGCCGGCGGCCCAGCGCTCGAGCGAGGCGGCGCGGGTCATCCGTCCCACCGGTAGCCCACCCCCCACACCGTCGCGATGCCGGGTCGGCGCCGACGGGTCCTCCTCGATCTTCTCGCGCAGGCGGCGGACGTGGACCGTCACCGTCGACGCGTCCCCGTAGGTGTAGCCCCACACCGTGCTCGAGCAGCTCCTCGCGGCGGAAGGCGATCCCGGGATGCGCTGCATGAGGTAGGCGAGCAGGTCGAACTCGCGCGCGGTGAGGCCACGATCGGTGCGCCGCCGTGCCGGCGGGTCACCTGGCGGGCGGCGAGGTCGACGACGAGGGTCGCCGGCCTCGCACGACGGTGGCGCCGGCCGGGGGGAGCACGTGGCCCCCGGGCTCGGCGCAGGACGGCCTTGCACGCGGGCGACCAGCTCGCGGGGCGAGAACGGCTTGGCCACGTAGTCGTCGGCGCCCAGCTCGAGGCCGACGATGCGGTCGGTCTCCTCGCCGCGGGCGGTGAGCATGATGACGGGAACCGGGCAGGGTCTCGCGCAGGCGTCGGCACACCTCGTAGCCGTCCATGCCGGGCAGCATCAGGTCGAGCACCACGAGGTCGGGCTCCTGGTCGAGGGCGAGGGCGAGGCCGACGGCGCCGTCGGCCTCCCACGTCGCCTCGAAGCCGTCCCGCTCGAGGTAGCGCACGACGATCTCGGCCACGGTCGGGTCGTCCTCGATCATCAGGACGCGGGCCGCGACGTCGGGTTCGGGGCCGTCGGTGCGGGCCGCGGCCGCCGGCGCCGGGCGCCGGTTCGGGGTGCTCACCCCCGAGAGGCTACGACCGGCCCGGGCTCGGGGGGAGGGCGGCCGGCCCATGTTTCGCGAGTCGTAAGACTCTCGGCGAGTTTCGCGGATCGTAAGGCGAACCCCGGCCTCGGGGCCGCGACCCGTCGTTACGTTCCGCCGCATGCCCGACGTCATCCTCCCCGTGCTCGACGAGGCCGCGGCCCTGCCCGCGGTCCTCGCCGGCCTCCCTGCCGGCTACCGCCCGATCGTGGTCGACAACGGCTCGACCGACGGGTCGGCCGAGGTGGCCCGCGCCCACGGCGCCGAGGTGGTGCACGAGCCCCGGCGGGGCTTCGGCGCCGCCTGCCACCGCGGCCTGCTCGCCGCCCGCGCCGAGGTCGTGTGCTTCATGGACGCCGACGCCTCGATGAGCGGGACGGACCTCCCGCAGGGTCGCCCGGCCGGTCCTCGACGGGCGGGCCGACCTCGTGCTCGGGCCGCGGCGACGCCCGAGCCGGGGGCCTGGCCGCTGCACGCCCGCGTGGCCAACCGGGTGCTGGCGGCCGAGATCCGGCGCCGGACGGGGTTGCCCGCTGCACGACCTCGGCCCGATGCGGGCCGCCCGCCGCGAGCCGCTGCTCGGCCTCGGCATCGACGACCGCCGCTTCGGCTGGCCCCTCGAGATGGTGCTGCGGGCCGCGGCCGAGGGCTGGCGGATCGACGAGGTCCCGGTCGGCTACTCGCCGCGGGTCGGGCGCTCGAAGGTCACGGGGACGGTGCGGGGCACGGTCCGCACCGTCCGGCGACATGGCGCAGGTCGCGGGGGCGGTCCGAGTCGCGGGGCGGTCCGATGAGCCCGCTCCCCGCGGTGGTGGTGATGGCCAAGGCGCCCCGGGCCGGTCGCTCCAAGACCCGGCTCTGCCCGCCCTGCCGCCCGAGCAGGCGGCCGCCGTGGCCGAGGCGGCGCTCCGCGACACGCTCGACGCGCGTGCCGGCGACGCCCGGCGTGCGGCGGGTCGTCGCCCTGGACGGGCCCGTCGGCGCCTGGCTGCCGCGGGGCTTCGAGGTCGTCGCCCAGCAGGGCGACGGCCTCGACGAGCGCCTCGCCCGCGCGGTCGACAGGTCGGCGGGCCGGTGGTGGTCATCGGCATGGACACCCCGCAGGTCACCCCGGCGGCGATCGCCGCGGTCGTCCGTGGGGTGGCACCGGACCGAGCCGTCCTCGCCCCGCCGCCGACGGCGGCTGGTGGGCCCTCGGCCTGCACCGCGCCGACGGTGCGGTCTTCCACGACGTGCCCATGAGCCGGGACGACACCTGCGCCCGCCAGGCCGAGCAGCTCCGGCGCTGCGGCCTCGCCGTGCACCGAGGTGCGGAGCTCGTGGACATCGACCACTGGTCCGATGCCCTGGCCGTGGCGGCCGCGGCGCCGCACCGGTCGTCTGCCCACGCGGTCCGGGCCGATCGAGCCTCGGCCTGGCGGTGACGACGTGACGTCATCGACGGCTACGGCGCCGGCGGTCCTGCGAGGCGGGGCCGGGAAGGCCGTCCCCGGCGAGCGGTGGCTGGGCCCCGCGGACGGCGCGACCACCGGCGCTGGACCGTTGCGTCGGCCCCGTCCTCGACGTCGGGTGCGGGCCGGGGCGCCACACGGTGGCCCTCGCCGAGCGGGGGGTCCCCGCCCTCGGCGTGGACATCACCGGGCGCTCCTGGCGGTGGCCCGGCCCCGGCGGCGCGCTCGTGCTGCACCGCAGCGTGTTCGACCGGGTGCCGGGCACCGGTCGGTGGGGCACGGTCCTGCTCCTGGACGGCAACCTCGGCATCGGGGGCGACCTCGCGGCGCTGCTGGGACGGCTCCGCGAGCTGCTGCGTCCCGGGGGCCTCGTGGTCGCCGAGCCGGCGGCCGGCCCGGGGCCCGGCCCGGCCCGCCTCGAGGTCGGCGGGGCGGCCGGGCCCTGGTTCGCCTGGGACGGGGTCGACGAGCGACCCTGCTCGCCGCCGTCGGCCCAGGCGGCTTCCTCGTGGAGGACTGCTGGGACGAGGACGCTCGTTCGTCGCCCTCCGCCGGGGTCCGAGCGGTGAGCGTCGAGCCGGCCACCCCCGGCAGCGTCGCGCGACGAGCGCTCCGCGGCGCTGTTGGGCTCGGCCCTCGGCGTCGGCTTCACGATCTGCTTCGTCACCGGCGTCCTGTCCCACCTGGTCCAGGACCCCGGGCGTGGTTCCACTGGCCGTCCCGGCCGGCGGGCCTCTACCGGCTCAACCAGGGCCTGCACGTCATCACCGGCATCGCCGCCATCCCGCTGCTGCTGGCCAAGCTCTGGGTGGTCTTCCCGAAGCTCTTCGCGCGGCCGTCGTGCGCTCGCGTCGCCCACGGGGCTCGAGCGCCTGGCCCTCCTGCCGCTCGTCGGGGGCGGCCTCTTCCTGCTCGTCACCGGGGTGGGCAACGTCAACATCTGGCGGCCCTGGCGACTTCAGCTTCCGGACGGCCACTACGCCGCGGCGTGGATCGTCATGGGCGCGCTCGTCATCCACGTGGCCGCCAGGTGGGCGACCACCCGGAGGCACCTGCCGGCACCCAGCGCCACGGCCGCCGACGAGCAGCGGACCGGCCGCGCCCGGGGGGCCTCGGCCGCCGCGGCTTCCTCGACGGCCGTGGCCGGCGCGCGGGGCCTGGCTCGCGGTCCTGCACCGTGGGCCAGACCGTTCGCCCCGCTGCGGCGCCTCGCCGTCCTCGCCCCCCGGCGCCGACATCGGACCGCAGGGCTTCCCCGTCAACCGGACCGCCGCCTCGGTCGGCCTCACCGGCGTGGATCTCGACGCCTACCGACTGGTGGTCGACGGCCCGGGCGTCGCCCGGCCGCTGTCGCTCACCTACGACGAGCTGCGTCGCCCTGCCCCAGCGTGAGGCCAAGCTGCCCATCGCCTGCGTCGAGGGGTGGAGCACCTCCCAGCGCTGGCGGGGGGTGCCGGTCCGGGACCTGCTCGCCCTCGCCGGCGCGCGCGAGGGCGCCGAGGCTACGGTGGTGTCGATCCACGAGAGCGCCCGGCTGCGGGACTCCGAGGTGACGTCGGCCCAGGCCGCGACCCCGACCCGCTGCTGGCCCTCGAGGTGAACGGCGAGGTGCTCGCCCCCGACCACGGGTTCCCGGTCCGGCTGATCGGCCCCAACCGGCCCGGCGTGCAGCAGACCAAGTGGGTCGGACGGATCGAGGTCCCGTGAGCGCCGACGACGAGCACGGCGGCCGGGCTTCTGGATCGCGTTCGGTGCCGGATCCCTCGTCATGGCGTGGGGCCTGTGGCTGCTGGTGCAGACCACCTCCACGGGCGGTGAGCGGTTCGGCTTCGCCGTCTGGGTCGTGCTGGCCGATGTCCTCGTGGACTGGCTCGCCGTTCCGGTGATCGGGGCATTGGGGTGGATGGTCGTCCGCCTCGCCCCTGGGTGGCTGCGCGCGCCGGTCCAGGTGGGCCTCATCCTCACCGGCACCGTCCTCCTGGTGGCCTGGCTCCCACTGCAGGGCACCGCCGCCGGCACGGGCAACCCCACGATCCAGCCGCTGGACTATCCGACGTTGGTCACCGTGACCCTGGCCGCCATCGGGTCGGCCATGGCGGTCTGGGCGGCCTGTCGATGGTGGCGGGTCCGTGGCTGAGGTCCTGAGGCCCCGCCTGACGGGAGCACCGCTCCCCGTCGGCGCGTGCAGACGGCGGTCGCATGGTCCTGGCGGTGGGTCTTTGGGCGGCGGCGGTCCTGGTCTGCCGGATCGTGGCCGAGACGATCATGGCCCGCGAGGGCTTCGCGTCCCTGCGCCTCGGCGCCGCCCCGCTGGTGGGGCGTCAGGACGCGGCGTTCGGGCTTCGCTTCGTGCTGGCCGTGGTCGTCGGCGGGATCCTGGTGTGGCTTCTGCCCGTCCTGGCCGCCCGCCTCTCCTGGCGACGGCTCCTGGCCGTTGTCGTCCTGGCCACGATCGGCTGGGTGGTCGCGGTGAACCTCACCCGCGACGGCGGACTCACCCGGCCGCTGGAGCGCCCGGGTGACGAGTACCTCGTCGACGTCCCGGCGATCGACTCGCCGCGGGACTTCCTGGTGACCTATCCCGAGCGCATCGACGACTACGCCGTGCACACCCGCAGCCATCCGCCGGGCTTCATCCTGGTCCTCCTGGGCCTCGACCGGCTCGGGCTGGGCGGGGCGGCGGCGGCGGCGGCCCTCGTGGTCGGGGCCGGCGCCGCCGGGCTCGCCGCCGTGCTGATCGGTGTCCGGGAGGTGGCGGGCGAGGTCGTGGCCCGTCGGGCGGCGCCCTTCCTCGTGCTGGCCCCGGCCGCGCTCTGGATCGGCTCGACCGCCGACGCCCTCTACGCCGCGGTGGGCGCGGCAGGGCTGGCCCTGCTCCTGGTGGGCAGCGGACGCCCGGGCCGCTCCGGATGGCCGCGGGCCGTCGGTGCGGCCTCCTGCTCGGCGTCTGCCTCACCTTCTCCTACGGGCTGTGGCTCCTCGGCCTCGTGGCCCTCCCGGTGATCGTCCACCGGCGCCGGTTCGACCTGGTGCCGATCGCGGCCGCGGGCGCGGCGATGTCCTCGGCGCGCTGTGGGCGGCGGGGTTCGACTACCTGGCCGCTTTCGCGGCCACTCGCCAGGAGGTGGCCGAGAGCGTCCAGGGCACGCGACCGCTGGCGCTCTTCCTGGTCCTGAACCTCGCCGTGCTTGGCATCGCCTGCGGCCCCGCGGTCGTCGCCGGCCTGGCCCGGCTGCGGGACCGGGCCACCTGGTTCCTGGTCGGAGGAGCCCTCCTCGCGGTGGTGGTGGCCGATCTGAGCGGCCTGTCCAAGGGGGAGGTCGAGCGGATCTGGCTGCCGTTCAGCGTCTGGCTGCTCGTCGCGGGATCGGTCCACGACCCACCCGGGCGAGGCTGGCTGGCCGTCCAGGTCGCCTTCGCCTTGACGGTGCAGACCCTCGTCCGCACCGGGTGGTAGGCCTACACCGCGTAGACGTGGTCGAGGTAGGGGAGGATGTCGGCGGCGGGCATGGGCTTGGCGAAGAGGAAGCCCTGGGCGGCGTCACAGCCGAGGGCCTGCAGCTCGGAGACCTGCTCGACCTTCTCGACGCCCTCGGCCACGGCCTCGATCTCGAGGTTGTGGGCCAGGCTGACGATGGCGGCGGCGATGGCGGAGTCCTCGGGGTCCGGGCCGAGGCCGTCGATGAACGACTGGTCCACCTTGAGCAGGTCGATCGGGAAGCTGCGCAGGTGGGGGAGGGACGACACCCCGGTGCCGAAGTCGTCGATGGCCAGGTAGATGCCGATGTTCTTGAGGCGCCGGAGGGCGGCCACGGCCACCTCGGTGTCGCCGTGGAGGTCGGACTCGGCGATCTCGAGGCAGAGGCGGTGGGGGGCCAGGCCGGTCTCGGCCAGGATGTTGCGCACCACGGTGGGGAACTGGTCGTCGGCCAGCTGCCGGCCGCAGATGTTGACGTGCAGGCGGGGGGCCTGGGCCACCTCGGACTGCCAGGACCGGGCGCACAGACAGGCGTTGCGCAACAGCAGGGGCCCGAGCTGGTCGATGAGGCCGGTCTGCTCGGCGAGGCTGATGAACTCTTTGGGGGGCAGGGGGCCGCGGGTGGGGTGGTTCCAGCGGGCCAGGGCCTCCATGGCGGTCACCTGGCCGGTGCGGAGGCTGACCGAGGGCTGGTAGTGCAGGACGATGGCGTCGTCGGCGATGGCCCGGTTGAGGTCGTCGGACAGGGCGACCCGCTCGGCGACCCGGCGGCGCAGGTTGTCGTCGTAGACCTCGAGGCGGCCCCGGCCGAGCTCCTTGGCCCGGTACATCGCGGCGTCGGCCTCGCGCATGAGCCGCGTGGGCGGGGTGCCGGTGTGGGACAGGGCGATCCCGGCGCTGATGGTCACCGACAGCTCGCCGCTGGGCAGCGCCATCGGATCGTTCTCGATGACCTCGGTGACCCGGCGGCCGACGGCCAGGGCGTGGCTCTCGCTCTCGACGCCGTCGAAGAGCACGACGAACTCGTCACCGCCGAGGCGGGCGACCAGGTCGTGGGGGCGGAGCGCGGTGCCGATGCGCTCGGCGATCTGGCAGAGCAGGTCGTCGCCGACGTCGTGACCGCGTGTGTCGTTGACCAGCTTGAAGCGGTCGAGGTCGAGGAAGAGCAGGGCGACGTAGGTGCCGTCCCGACTGGCCCGGGCGAGGGCCTTGTCGAGGTGGTCGAGCAGCAGGGCCCGGTTGGGGAGGCCGGTCAGCGGGTCGTGCATGGCCCGGTGCTCCCAGGCCGCCTCGACCCGGCGGCGAGCGGTCATGTCGTGGGCCACGCCGCTCATCTCGCGGAGGTGGCCCTCGCTGTCGCGCTCGGCCCGCAGGGTCACCTCGACGTAGATCGGGTTGCCGTCCCGGCCCCGCACGATCAGCTCGCCGTTCCAGGCGTTCTCGGTCTCGACCTGGCCGAGGATCTCGGTCTCGAAACGGCGCAGCGACTCGGAGGTGAGGAGGGCCTGCAGCGTGGGCTCGCCGATCTCGGCGTTGCCGAAGAGGTCCTCGGCGGTCCCGTTCAGGAACCAGACCCGGCCGTCGGCGGTGATGCTGAAGACGGCGTCGCTGCTCGACTCGAGGCCGTCCGCCGTCCCGGCCGCCGTCGTCATGGACCTGCGTCACGGCGGCGACGTCGTCGAGGGAGCCGACGAGCCCGACCGGCCGGCCGGTGGCGTCCCGGGCGACGGCGGCCCGGAGCTGGACGCGGCGCTGACCGCCGTCGGCGTCCTCGGACCGGAACCATGTCAGGGCCGGCCCCTGACCGGCCCAGGCCTCCTGGAGGGCGTGCTCGACCCGCTCGGCGTCGGGGCCGGCCAGTTCGGGCAGGGACCGCCCCATGGCGTCGTCGAGCGGTAGCCCGGTGAGCTCGCCGACGCGCGGGTTGGCCCAGACGAGGCGCAGGTCCTCGTCGGTCAGGAACACGCCGACCGGGACCCCGTCGAGGAGATCGGGGAAGGGGGCGCGTGGCGTCACGGGCACGTCGTGCTGCGTGGCGCCGGCCAACCTTTCTCTCCCTCTTCGATCGCTCCTCCCATCCATCGGCCGCTGGCCCGTCCGACTCAAGTGGCGGCGGTTCGTGGGGTTGTTACTATCCACGTAGGAGAAATTGCCCGGTACCCCGTGGGTCCAGGAGACAGCGATGACGGCCAGTGATGTATCTCTCGATCTCTCTCGGTACAAGCTGGGTTGGAGCGACGAAGAGGACTACGTCTTCAAGCCCAAGCGCGGCCTGAACGAGGACATCATCCAGGAGATGTCCTGGATGAAGGGCGAGCCGGACTGGATGCGCAAGTTCCGGCTGAAGTCCTACGACCACTTCGGCCGGCGCCCCATGCCCGACTGGGGCGGGGACATGACCGGCATCGACTTCGACAACATCTACTACTACATCAAGCCCACCGACCATCAGGTGGACGCGTGGGACGAGCTGCCCGACTCGGTCAAGGACACCTACGAGAAGCTGGGCATCCCCGAGGCCGAGCGCAAGTACCTCGCCGGCGTCACCGCGCAATATGAGTCCGAGGTCGTCTACCACCGGAACCGGGAGGACCTCGAGCGCGCAGGGCGTGATCTTCACCGACATGGACACGGCGCTGCGGGAGCACCCCGAGATCGTCAAGGCCTACTTCGGCAAGGTCATCCCCCCGAACGACAACAAGTTCTCGTCGCTCAACTCCGCCGTCTGGTCCGGCGGCAGCTTCATCTACGTCCCGCCCGGGGTGAACGTCGAGATGCCGCTGCAGGCCTACTTCCGCATCAACGCCGAGAACATGGGCCAGTTCGAGCGGACGCTGATCATCGCCGACGAGGGCAGCCAGGTGCACTACATCGAGGGCTGCTCGGCGCCGGTGTACACCACCGACTCGCTGCACTCCGCGGTGGTGGAGATCATCGTGAAGCCGTCGGCCCGGGTCACCTACACGACCATCCAGAACTGGTCGAACAACGTCTTCAACCTGGTCACCAAGCGGGCCCGGGTCGAGACCGAGGGCCACATGGAGTGGATCGACGGCAACATCGGCTCCCGCCTGACCATGAAGTACCCCGCGGTCTACATGGTCGGCCCGAAGGCCTCGGGCGAGGTCCTGTCGGTGGCCTACGCCGGCCCCGGCCAGCACCAGGACGCGGGGGCCAAGATGGTCCACGCCGCCCCGGAGACCACCTCCAAGATCGTCTCCAAGTCGATCTCCAAGGACGGCGGCCGCACCTCCTACCGCGGCCTCGTCCGGGTGGAGGACGACGCCTACGGCTGCAAGAGCCACGTCCAGTGCGACGCCCTCATCCTCGACGACGAGAGCGTCTCGGACACCTACCCCTACATGGAGGTCGGGGCCAAGGACGCCGTCGTGGGCCACGAGGCCACCGTGTCCAAGGTGGCCGACGAGCAGCTCTTCTACCTGATGAGCCGGGGCCTCTCCGAGGAGCAGGCCATGGGCATGATCGTCAACGGCTTCATCGAGCCCGTCACCCGCACCCTGCCCATGGAGTACGCCGTCGAGTGGAGCCGCCTCATCGAGCTCCAGATGGAAGGCTCCGTCGGCTGACCCGACTTCGGACCGCCGGAAGGCGGGCGCTACGATGGCGGGCATGCCGATGCGGGACGACTGCAAGCACTTCGAGAGTCGGACCTACGGCAACGCGAGACCGTGCGCAAGTGCGACCTCGACCTGGCGCCGGAGGCGCCTGGAAGTGCCCGGACGACTGCCCGGCTACACCCGCCGGTCCGACATCGCCTGGCAGGTCGGGACCCAGGTCGGCCCCGCCCGCCCCGCCGGCGCCGGCGGGCCTGGGCGAGGACGACAGCATCGCCCGGCTGCTGGACGAGGCCGAGGACATCATCAACGCCGCCGGCCCCGACATCCTGGCCGACCTGCAGCAGGACAAGAAGGGCCGACGCGGCCGCCGCAAGCGCCGCCGCAAGGACTGACTGATCAGGGCCTCGACGCACTCGTCGTGCTTCAGTTCGTCCCAGAGGAAGCCGAGGGTCTGCCATCCGACCCGGGCCGCCTCGTTCCGGCGTAGGGCGTCGCGCGAGAAGTCGCGTGTCCGCGTGTGCCAGCGCCGGCCGTCTGCTTCGAGGATGAGCTTCTCGGGGACGTAGGCGGCGTCGACCAGGCCTTCGATGGCTCCCCGGCCGGGGAGCGGGAACTGCCGGACGGGGGCGTCCATGCCCGCGTTCGACAGTGCGTCGAAGAGGAGCCGCTCGAGTTCGCTGGCCGGTGGTACGTAGCCGGGTCCACGCTCTTCGAGCAGGGCGATCAGCTTGTCGAGGCCGAGCTTGCCTGGTCGCAGGACGTCGAAGAGGCACCGGGCGATGGCCGCCTGGGAGACGCGACCGGACAACAGGGCGTCGTCCAGTGCGACGCCGAGCCTGGCCTTGGTGCAGAACGGTGCGATGTCGACGAAGGTCCGGCCCGGAACGGTCACGGGCAGGTCGCCCAGTCGCCAGATCCATCGTGGCTCCAGGTCCGAGATCTGATGGACGGTCGCGCCCTCGACCCGGGGATGCAGGGTGGGGCACCGTGAGCACGATCGGTGTGCGCGGAACCCCGTGTAGTCCGCGAGGCCGGCGGCGGCCTCGTGGGACACCGTCGACCGCGGTCCGGCGGTCAGGTGGGCCAGCCAGAGGGACCGCAGGTAGGACTCGGACGACCTCCGTGCAGCGCATACACACCGGGTGCCGCCTTCAGCCATGCCCGGACCGGCAACGTCGCCGGATCAAGGCGTCGGTCCCTTCCGCCTCGAGCACCTGCCGTCGTGAGAAGAGCAGGTACTGCCGGGCGGCAAGGTCGGCCACCGCCTCGTCTGCCGGGTGCATGATTCATAACTACATGAAATCACAGAAAACAGCACATGCCCGAGGCAATACCTGTCGGAATCCGACAGGTATTGCCTCGAGGGGGTGACTGGGGCGCCCGAGCTGGATCTGCTCACCGAGCTGACCCGGGGGTGTCGACTCCTTCCGGCTGACCACGGGAGGGCTCGAGGCCGCCGTCGACCTCGTGGCCGAACTCCTCGGTGTCGTCCGCCTGCTCGCTGGGAGCCGGCTCGGTGACACGGTCCTGGCCGGCGGAGGTGGATGCGGCGTTCGTAGCGGTGCCCGCCGCCGCTGTGCACACGGTCGAGATCGACGGAGAAGCCGTGCTGCTCGACCAGGACGCGGAGCGGCTGCACCACCTCAACGCCACGGCCGCGCTGGTGTCGGCCTGTCTGGACGGCCGCTCCTCCCTGGGTCAGATCGCCAGCCGACCTGAGCTCAGAGCTCGATGTTCCCTTCGACACGGTCCTGGCCGACACCGTCGTCGTGATCGGACAACTGGGCGATGAAGGCCTCCTGGCGGGTGTCGATCCCGATGCCGACCGTGTGGCGACCCTTGCCTGAACACTGGTGTCGAGAGTCGGGCGTCCTCTGGCGACGCTCGCTAGACGCCGTGCTGGTCCTCGGCCCCCGAGGGACGGTCCCCTCACCCTGGTCGGGACGGCCACCGAGCTCTGGGACCTGTTGGCGGCGCCGACCACCGTCGAGGACCTGGTGAGCTCACTGGCCGCCCGCCACGACGCCGATCCCACCGTTGTCGCCGCAGACCTGACCCCCGTGTTGGACCAACTGGCCACGCTCGGTGTCCTCGAGGTGGCCTCCGCCCCGAGCGACTAGGGCAGCCGCCCGCAAGGACCGGACCGCTCGACCGCGACGGACGCTCCATGTCCCGGTGGCACCGAGCCGCTGCCGATCATCGACAGGCCCCGTGCCTCGCAGGGTTGCCCACGCCCCGCCGGAGGCCGAGATGGGCCTCACCAGGGCTGGGCGCCGCCGTAAGACTCAGCGACGGACGCCTCGGTCGACCCGTCGACGAAGAGCCTCGCTTCGCGCTGCTCACGGTCAACTTCTCGACCACCCGCTACCTCAAGCTGATGCTCCTGACCTTGAGCTGCAGCAGGAGAAGAAGGGCCGCCGGGGCCGCCTGCACATCCTCCATCAGGGGGCCGGTCCGGGGTTGCGGCGGCGGCCGAGTTCTTCCCCTCGTCACTCCTACGCCAGGGTCGACCACCGCGACCCGCATTTCATGGGCGTTCCCGACGAGGCGCCGCAGCAATGGGACGCGACCGAGTCCCGTCATGAGCGGCTCCTGCGGGTCAAGAACGAGTCGGAGCTCGTCGACCGTCTGGCCCTTGGGTTCCAGCATCTCGGACCATTGTCGGGATGAGAGGGCCTAGGATGCCGTGGCTCAAGTGACTGTCGTGGTAGCCGACTGCGGATCTCGAGGTGTCAAGTCGTGATGGATGACGAGAATGGCGACCGCCGGCCCGGAGTTGGTCGGCGGGCGATGACCATAGCGAGCCGCGGCCGCAGGGGCGGTGGCGTGGACGGCGCCGGTGATCATCGACAGCCTGGCCTCGCCCGCGGGCGGCGGCCACATTCGGCGTGGGCTGCTACACGCTGCAGTTCAGCAACAACTGTGTGTGCAGGAGGCCAACTCGAACACGACCGGGTGCCCATTGCCGGCGAATTGGGATACCTACTTCACCAATCCGTTCCCCCGGGACCTCAAGCTGTTCGGGCACAAGCACAAACACCGTCACGATCACGCTCACGAACGCCGCGAACTGCACGATCACCGGGGCGCAGGGGAGAGCGACGGGCGGCAGCGGCGGTGACCAGTGCCTGACCGGTGCCTCCGGCGGCGCGTCCACAAGTTCACCAAGACCTTGAACAACTGGGCCGACCACTTCCGGCTCGTGATCTGCTGCACCTAGGGCTGGGTATCGCGATCTGGATGCCACTCTGATCGCGCAGCCTGCGTCGGGTTCGGCTGACTTGGCTTGGATCCCGGAGCGTGCGCCGTAGGCGGTCGCCATCGCCCGATCGCTTTCCTGCCGTGACGGCCAGGCCGCCAAGAGTCGCCTTCGCGGCCCGTTGGGCCGCCCGGGCACGCCCGTACACTGAGCAGTCCCCACCCCGCCGGAGCCGACCCTGACCGCCCTGACCCCTGACGCTGCCGCCGCCCTCGGCGGCCCCGACTGGCTCCGTGCCCGTCGCCGGGCGGCCGCCGAGCGCTTCGTCGCCTCCGGCCTGCCCCGCGCGGCCGAGGAGGTCTGGCGCTACAGCCGGGTGGAGGAGATCGACCTCGAGGCCGTCACCCTGGCCGGCCCCGACGGCCCGGCCCCGGCCCCGGCGCCGACCGCGGTGGTGCCGACCGTGGTCCTGGTGGACGGCCACCTCCGGTCCGCCGACGCCCCGGCGGGGGTCGAGATCGTCCCGCTGGCCGACGCCAAGGGCGGCGAGGACGCCCTCGGTGGGGTCCTGGGCGACGCCCCGGACGCCTTCGCCGAGCTCAACACCGCCTTCGCCCCGGACCCGCTGCTGATCCGGGTGGCCCCCGGCACCGTGGTCGACCGGCCCATCGTGGTCCAGGTCCACGCCGCCACGCCCGGGGCCGTCACCTTCCCCCGCCTCGTCGTCGAGATCGGCGCCGACGCCGAGGCCACCGTGGCCGAGGTCCAGACCTCGGTGCCCGGCGCCGGGCTGGTCGCCACGGTCACCGAGATCGCCGTGGGCGACGCCGCCCGGGCCCGCCACATCACCGTGCAGGACCTCGACCCCTCGACCTGGCAGGTCGCCACCCAGGTCAGCCGGGTGGGCCAGTCCGCCGACTTCCTCGCCGCCGGTGCCGCCCTCGGCGGGGCCTACGCCCGCCTGCGCACCGACTGCCGCCTGGTCGGCCGGGGCGCCTCCGGCACGCTGCTGGCCGCCTACCTCGGCGACGGCGACCAGATGCTCGACTTCCGCACCTTCCAGGACCACGCCGCCCCCGACACCACCAGCGAGCTGCTGTTCAAAGGGGCCCTGGCCGACCACTCCCGCTCCGTCTACACCGGCCTCATCCGGGTGCGCCCGAACGCCCGGGGCACCGTGGCCTTCCAGACCAACCGGAACCTCAAGCTGTCCGAGCACGCCTGGGCCGAGTCCGTGCCCAACCTGGAGATCGAGAACAACGACGTGAAGTGCTCCCACGCCTCCGCCGTCGGTCCCGTCGACCCCGAGCAGCGCTTCTACCTCGAGAGCCGGGGCGTGCCCACCGACGAGGCCGAGAAGCTGATCGTGGCCGGGTTCTTCGACGACGTCCTCGCCCGCTTCCCCGACCAGGCCGTGGCCGACCAGGTCCGGGCCGAGATCGCCGGCACCCTGGAGCACGCGTGACCCGGCTCTGTGGGCGCGACGACCTGGCCTCGGGCGAGGCCCGCCGCTTCGACGTCGACGGCTGCCCGGTGGCCCTCGTGCGCGTCGGCGACGAGTTCCTCGCCATCGGCGACACCTGCAGCCACGCCGACTTCTCGCTGTCGGAGGGCACGGTGGACACCGACGAGTGCACGATCGAGTGCTGGAAGCACGGCAGCGCCTTCTCGCTGCGCACGGGCGAGCCCGAGTCGCTCCCGGCCACCCGCCCGGTCCCGGTGTACGCCGTGACCGTCGACGGCGACGACGTCTCGGTGGAGATCCGATGAGCGAGCCGAAGGCGAGCGGGGGCCGAGCGGCCCGGCCACGCCGTGGCCAGGAGCGGGAACGATGAGCGAGCTGGTGATCTCCGGCCTCGAAGCGGGCATCGACGGCAAGAGCATCCTGCGGGGGGTCGACCTCACCGTGAAGGGCGGCGAGGTCCACGCCGTGATGGGGCCCAACGGCTCCGGCAAGTCGACCCTGTCCCACGTCGTGATGGGCCGCCCCGGCTACGAGGTCACCGGCGGCTCGGTGACCATGGACGGCGAGGACGTCCTGGCCATGGCCCCGTGGCAGCGGGCCCAGGCCGGCCTCTTCCTGGCCATGCAGTACCCGACCGAGGTCCCCGGCGTCTCGCTGGCGGCCATGTTCGAGGCCGCGGTCACCGCGGCGGGCGGGGACCCGGCCGACGTGAAGGCCCGCATGGTCGTCGAGGCCGAGCGCATCGGCTTCGACGAGCGCTTCCTGGAACGGCCCCTGAACGTGGACCTCTCCGGCGGCGAGCAGAAGCGCAACGAGACCCTCCAGCTGGGGGTCCTGCTGCCCAAGATCGCCATCCTCGACGAGCTCGACTCCGGCCTCGACATCGACGCCCTGCGCACCTGCAGCCGCCGCATCGAGGAGGCCACCCACGAGAACGGCCTCGGCGTCCTGGCCATCACCCACTACAGCCGCCTCTTCAGCGAGCTGCGGCCCGACCGGGTCCACATCCTGGTGGACGGCCGCATCGTGGCCGAGGGCGGCGACGAGCTGGCCACCGAGCTGGAGGCCGACGGCTACGCCCGCTTCGGCGTCGAGGAGGACGCCGACGGAGCGCCGTCGTCGGCGCCGGATCCCTTCGCCGACCCCCTCGCTTGAGCCCGCTCGAGCCTGGCGGGCGGCTTCTGGGCGGCGCTCGCCGGCGCCCGGCTCAGGCGATCAGTGCCGAGGGCACCACGGTCACCGGGAACGGCCGGGTCAGCTCGAGCGCGTCGTCCCCCGTGACCTCGTGCTCGGTCTCACCGTCGTCGGTCCAGGTCCACACGGTCACGGCCGGTCGGTCGGGATCGACCACCCAGTAGCTGCCGACGCCCCCCTCGCGGTAGGCGTGCCGCTTGAGGGTCAGGTCATAGGACCGGGTCGAGGGGGAGAGCACCTCGACGACGAGCAGGGGAGTGGACCAGACCTTGGTGTCGTCCCGCTCGTCGACGGTGAGCACCAGGACATCGGGCTGTACCACCGTTGCCGGACCGAGCACGACGTCGAGTGGGGCGAACAGCACCTTGCGGTCGGGCGGGCAGGCCCGGTCGAGCAGGCGGAAGGCGTTGGCCACCGCCTCCTGGTGGGGCAACGCCGGTGATGGCGTCACGTGCAGGCTCCCCTCGATCAGCTCGTAGCGATTGCCGTCATCGGGGAAGCGGTCGAGGTCGTCGATGGTGAACGGGCGCCCGGCGGGCATCACCACGTTGTGCTGGTGCCCGGCGGGCATCACGACGGCCACGACATGAACTATACCGAGATGTCAGGAGGGCGCAATGGACGGCGCCACCGGGTAGAACAGTCGGGTGGCGCAGCGACTGGGTGATGGGGCGATCGAGGAGTTCCTGGCGACCCGGCCGGCATGGGCGCTCGTGGACGGGAAGCTGCACCGCGAGATCTGCGCTTCGGGGACTTCGCCGAGGCCTTCGCGTTCATGGCCGAGGTGGCGATCTACGCCGAGAAGCTGGACCACCACCCGGAATGGTCCAACGTCTACAACCGGGTCACCATCGACCTCGTGACCCACGACGCCGGCGGCCTCACCGAGCTCGACCTCGAGCTGGCCGACCGGATCGACGTCGCCGCCGGGGTGATCCTCGACGCGGAGACGCCTGGCCGACGGCACCCGCCTGTCGGCCGATGTCTGCATCCTCGGGGCCGGGGCCGCCGGCATCACCCTGGCCCGGGAGCTGGAGGGCACCGGCCTGACCGTCGTGGTCCTGGAGAGCGGGGCCGAGACCCTCGAGCCCGACATCCAGGACCTGGCCCGGGGCGAGTCGGTGGGCGAGACCCTCGGCTTCTCGGACAACCCCGCCACCCTGGACAGCATCCGCCTGCGCCAGTTGGGGGGCACGACCAACCACTGGGCCGGGTTCTGCCGCCCCTTCGACGAGGTCGACTTCGAGGTCCGGCCCGCGCTCGAGCTGTCGGGCTGGCCGATCACCCGGGCCGACCTGGACCCCTGGTACCAGGCGGCCCATCCCGTGCTCGGCCTCGGCCCCTACCGCTTCGACTGGGAGTACTGGGTCGACCAGGAGGGAGCCGGGGAGCCGCTCATCGACACGGCGCTGGTCCGCACCGGCGTCTACCAGATCCGGGACACCCGCTTCGGCCCCGAGTACCGCGACGAGCTGGCGGCGGCCGAGGACGTCACCGTCTACCTCCGGGCCAACGCCGTCGACCTGCGGCTGGACGCCGCCGGTGACCGGGTGGTCGAGGTCCGGGCCAAGACCCTGGGCGGGGTCGAGTTCAGCGTGGTGGACCCGACGGTCGTCGTCGTCGCCCTGGGGGGCATCGAGAACCCCCGCCTCCTGCTGGCCAGCAACACCCAACGGCCGGCGGGCCTGGGCAACGAGCACGACCTGGTCGGCCGCCACTTCTGTGAGCACTTCGCCGTGCCCGCGGCCATCGCCGCCACGGGCAACGACCCCGAGGCCCTCAGCGCCCTGTTCGAGGCCGACCTCGACGCCGAGGCGGGCACCCTGCGGATCAAGGGCGAGGTCGCCCTCACCTCCGAGGCGGTCCGGGACCGGGGCCTGCTGTCGCTGGCCTGCCAGCTCGTGGTCGGCGCCTACGCCGAGGAACGGCCCCGGGCCATCAGCGGCCTCGGCATCAGCGAGGTGGCCGCGGTGGCCACGGCCACCGGCTCCCAGCCGCCCCGCTCGTCGCTCTACTTCCTGGCCACGGCCGAACAGGCGCTGAACCCGGCGTCCCGGGTCCGCCTCGGTCGGGACGCGGGACCCGCTGGGGATGCCCCGGGTCGAGCTGGACTGGCAGTTCACCGAGCGGGACCGCTCCTCGATCCTCGAGGGCATGGCCCTGATCGGCGACGAGTTGGGCCGCACCGGCCTCGGGCGTCTGCAGGTCACGCCGGGCACCATCCGCTTCGAGCGCACCGACGGCATCCGCCCCTACGTCGGGGGCCTGGCCGTCGACGCCGACGCCGCCGATCCGACGGGCTTCGAGCTGGGCCTCGGCTTCCACCACATGTGCACCACCCGCATGGCCGCCGACCCCGCCGAGGGCGTGGTGGACGCCGACCTGCGGGTGCACAGCGTCGACAACCTCTACGTGGCCGGCTCGTCGTCGTTCGGCACGGCGGGGGCGGCCACGCCGACCTACACGCTGGTGGCCCTGGCCCTGCGCCTGGCCGACCACCTCCAGCGACAGGTGCTGACGTGAGCCCCGACCGGCGGACGGTGCTCAAGGGCCTCGCCGCGGGCGGGGTGGTCGTGGTCGGGGGCGCCCTCGTCGCCCAGCAGGTGACGGGACGACGGTGAGTCGGCCCCGCCCGCGACGACCGCCCCGCCACCCCCCGAGCCCCGCTCGACGATGGGCGACGCCCTCGTCGCGGTGGGGACCCGCTACCTCGAGGACGCCCCGGAGGAGGCCGACCAGGCCTTCCTCCTGGAGCAGTTGCCGGCCCTCGAGGGCACGGTGCCCGAACGGCCCGGCCCGATGCTCGGGGTCCTGGCCCCCCAGGTCGTGGCCGACCACACCTCCGGCGACCTGGTCGAGCTCGACGGCTGGGTCCTGTCCCGCACCGAGGCCCGGGCCGCCGCCCTCTACGCCGTCTGATCCCCGCCGGGCGGGGTCAGCTCACCCCGTTGGGTGAGCGGTGGCGACCGGAACGGTCGTTCAGCCCGGCGATGCACGTGCTCATGGCGTCGGCTGGGCCGAGCGTCGGGTCCCAGAGCTCGGGCAGGTCGGCCGGGCGCAGCGGTCGCCCGGTGACCCGGGTGACGAGCGGGTGCTCGGTGGGGCGGGGGTCCTCACCGCAGCCGAAGAGCACCTCGGACAGCTTCTCGCCGGGGCGCAGGCCGGTGAAACTGATCTCCACCGGCGGGTCCACGGACTCCGCCAGCCGGCGGGCCACGTCGGCGATGCGGCACCGGCTCGCCCATGTCCAGGACGAGGACGTCGCCGTCCCCGCCGACGGCCCCGGCCTGGATGACGAGCTGCACCGCCTCCTCGACGGTCATGAAGAAGCGGGTGACGTCGGGGTGGGTCACGGTGACGGGTCCGCCGTTGGCCACCTGGTGCTCGAAGGTCGTGAGCACCGAGCCCCGGCTGCCCAGGACGTTGCCGAAGCGGACCGACACGAAGGTGCCGTCGGCTGCCCTCGGCGACCCCGGCGGTGAGGCACTCGGCCAGGAGCTTCGAACGGCCCAGCACGTTGACCGGGTCGGCCGCCTTGTCGGTGGAGACGTTGATGAACCGGTCGACCCCGGCGGCGGCGGCGGCCTCGAGCACGTTGCGGGTCCCGCACACGTTGGTCTTGAGCGCCTCGCCGGGGTGCAGCTCCAGCAGGGGCACGTGCTTCAGGGCCGCGGCGTGGAAGACGACCTCGGGCCGGAACGGCGCCGAACACCTCGGCCAGCCGGTCCTGGTCGCGGATGTCGGCCACCACCAGGCGATTCGTCGTCGACCCGGGCCTGTCCCGTCCATGCTGAGCTGCAGCGCGTGGAGGGCGGACTCGTCGCGGTCGAGCATGACCAGCTGCCCCGGGTCGAACCGCTTGATCTGGCGGCACAGCTCGGAGCCGATCGAGCCCCCGGCCCCGGTGACCAGCACCCGGCGGTCCGTCAGGTAGTCGGCGATCGAGGCGATGTCGAGGTCGAGCTCGTGACGACCGAGCAGGTCGACGACGGTCACGGGGCGGACGTCGCTGAGATCCACGTCGCTCTTGGCCAGCTCCCACAGCGGGGGCAGGACCCGGACGTCGAGGCCGGCGGCCTCGCCCTCGGCCACGACCCGCCGCACCAGCTCGCTGTCGGCGCTGGGAATGGCCAGGACGACGACCTCCGCCCGGTGGCGCTCGGCCACCCGGGCGAGGTCCGAGCCCGTGCCCTCGACCCGCACCCGGCGAGCCAGCCGGTGCTGCTGCTTGGCCGGGTCGTCGTCGACGGCGGCCACCGGGAGCAGTGGGCTGCGGGGATCGGTGGTCATCGCCCGCGTCAGCTGGTGGGCGGCGTCGCCGGCGCCGTAGACGACGGTCCGCTTGACCGTCTCGTGGTCCGGGCGGCGCTGGCCCTCGAGGTAGAGGCGCCAGCCGTAGCGGAGCCCGCCCATCACGACGAGGGCGACCAGACCGGCCGCCAGGACCGCTCCGCTGGGCACGAGACGGCCGAAGGCGAGGTTGACCACGAACGTGAGCACGGTGGTGACGCCGACGGTCACGACCAGGGCGGCCACCTCCTCGAAGCTGCCGAAGCGCCACCGCCCGGTGTAGAGGCCCTGGAGGCGGCCCAACCCGACCTGGACGGCGGCGGCGAAGAGGGCCAGGAGGGCCAGGTCGCTGGCGTCCACCGGCGCGAAGGCTGAACTCGTAGCGCAGCCAGGTCGAGTAGACGAGGGCTATGCCCCACGCCAGTCCGTCGACCACTGCGGTCGTCCGCCCCCGGTGCTGCTCCAGCCAGGTGAGGAACGGTGCGGACCGCGGCGGGTCTGGTGACGAGCGACGCGTTCGATCCGTCGTTCACGTCGAGAGGCCGGATCGGCCCTGCCCTGCGCTCATCGCCCGCCCTTTCACCGTCGGCCCAGCATACGCACGGGGACGTAGGGGCACCGTAGGCCTGGTGGCCTCATCCTCGGTGTCTTCGTCCCGGTCGGAACGGCGGACGAGCGGGGTGAGGAGGACGAGGAAGAAGGGGAACATCTGGGCCCGTTGGCGGACCAGGAGACCGAAGTTGTTGAAGCTCGAATAGGCGACGATGAACGCCAAGGTGAACATGAAGCAATAGAGCACATAGGGGTTGCGCATCATCGTCCTGGGCAAGGCCAGGACCTGTCGCCACGACAGCGCAATCAGGACTGAGCAGCACGAGGCCCTCGGCCCCGGTGACCAGGCCCTGTCCGCTGTCGACTTCCCAGAGGAACGGCCGGAACAGGATGGTTACGGCGGCAGACGGGATGTCGGTCGGTGAGCTCACCACTTCGTTCTCGAACTGCGAGCCGCCTTGTGAGGTCTGTGCTTCGGTGTTGGTCGCGACCGTTTGTGCCCCTTCGGCGTCGAGGCGCTCGACCCCGAAGAAGTCCTCGGCCTGCGACACGACGGCGAGGAGGACCACGATCAGCACGGCGAAGCCGAAGGCGCGGAAGTACGGGCTCAAGCCGAGGCGGTTGCGCCCGCGGGAGCGCACCAGCCAGGCCGGGCCGAGGGCGACCAGGACCATCAGCGCGAGGTGGGGGCGGACCACGCTGGCCCCCCACAGTCCCAGCCCGAGCGGCACCAGGCCGCTGGGCCGGTGGGCGAACAGCTTGGCGGCCCCGTAGGACGCCAGGCCGAGCATGGCCACCATCCAGGCCTCCTTGCCGAGGCTGGACGGCCAGAACACGATGGTGGGGAGGAAGAACAGCAGCAGGTCGTACCGCCGGTGATCGGCGTCGGGCAGCGCGATGCGGATCGCCCGGCTGAAGAGGATGAGCCCGAGGAAGGCCATCCAGGAGAAGAGCAGGAAGCCCGCCAACTGGCTGGGAGGAAGCACGGTGTAGGCGAAGCCGCTGGCGATCTCGATGAAGCGCGTGCCCGACACCTCGCCGAAGGCGTAGTTCCCCCGCTCGAACTGCGCCGCGAGCTCGAGGCCCACCGCGTAGTAGCGGTCGGCGTCACCCCCTCCGTAGACCTCCTTCAGCACCGTGTAGCGGACGTAGGCGCCGACCATCTTGGCGAGGAAAGCGGCCAGGAGCAGGGAGGTGTAGCTCCGGTTGCCGTCGAGGCGCCCGAGCACGATGGCGAGCGGGATGGTGATGCACAGCAGGACGGCGAAGGTGATCAGGGCCCCCAGGTCGTCCGGACTCAGCCCGTTCAGTCCAAGGGCGCCGACGAGGAGGACGAGCCCGACGATCGCGACGCCCGCGACGGGTCCGAGAGGAGACGGGGCGTCGGGCCGTCGACTTCGTTGGGGGAGCATTGTCTCCTTGGTGGGTGGTACGAGCCCAGAGGAGCGGACCGGCAGCGATCGTACCGGTCAGCGGTACTCGACGCCGTGGCGGAAGTTGGGGCACCGTCGCGGTCGCCGCTTGCGCCCGACAGCCGCCTACCTCGCCGACCGGCGGGGGAGGAGGCGGGTAACGGCCCGACGGAGGTGGTCCTGCCGGCTCAGCCCCCGGCTCTCCAGGTACGCCCGACTGGGCCAGGCCACGGCGTGGAGGTACGCGACGCGGCTCGAGAGCCCGGGGAGGACGGCAAGACCGGCCAATCGCCGGCTCGAGGCCCGGCCCGGTCCGAGGTGAGCGGCGAGCAGCCATCGCTCCCGCCGGTTCGTAGGGCGGGCCCGGGCCCAGTCGACCAGTGGCGGCACCGCGTCCGGCTCGAGGAGGTCCCATGCCGTCGTGAGGGCCCGGGCGAGGAGCGGCTCCGCCCGCCACCGGCGGGCGAACGCCAGCACCGTGTCCCGATCGGGTTCCTGCACCAGGAGGACCTGGGCCACATCCCGGACCGAGCCCAGGCGCGGGGGCCAGTCGCCCGCCACGGCGCTGTAGGCCGCGTGCAGGAGCAGCTGGGGGGCAGGCAGGGCCTGGAACTCCCGTTCTCCGAGGGTGAAGGGTTGCCCCGGCTGCGAAGAGGTCCGGGAGGTGGATGCTGAGCCCCAGCCCCCCCTCGACGAACGTGCGATGGAGATCCAGTTCGGGCCGCCCCTTGCCCTTCAGCATGGCCTCCTTGCCGAAGCGGTCGTCGAACCCCGGCCGCAGCTCGGGCTCGACCCGCTCGAGGTCGAGCGCCGAGCCGAGGATTGTGGCGACTTCGTGCAGACGGGTGGCCGGAACGAGCAGATCCAGGTCGCCGAACACCCGCCAGGCCGGATCGGGATAGGCGAGGTGGGCCAGCGCGGCACCCTTCAGGACCCGATGCTCCAGACTCGCGGCGTCGAGGGCGCGGGCGGCGTCGAGGAGCAGCCGTTCGACCCGCAGGGCATGGGCCAGCCAGGCCTGCAGCAGGCGCTCGAGGTCCTCGTGCTGACCGGGCGTGACCAGCAGCGACCTCGTCCCTGACCGCGGCGCCCAGCAGCCCGAGCAGGCGGTGGTGCTCGCACTCCAGGAGCAAACGTGAGAACTCGTCGTCGTGGAGCGGGCCGATGCCCGAGGCCTTCGGGTCGCCGGGGAGCCCGTGCCTGGCGACCGAGGCCGGCCAACCGGACGCGGAGGGCGACACCGGGTCCTGCATCAGATGCTCATCCTGTCAGGCGTGACGTTGCCCGCCGTGGGACAGACCCTCGAAGAGCCAGGTCTCCGAAGGAACGACAGTAGTGTAATTCGCGAGCGAGGTCGGGCAGAGTCAGGAGAGCGTCAGGGCGTGACATCCGGATGGTGACCCGAGGCGAATGGAGCGTCAGTCGCCGAGCGATGATCAAGCGCGTCGCGGCAGCCGGTGCCGTGGCCTGGACGGCCCCCGTCATCGTGGACAGCCTGGCGTCGCCGGCCGCCGCGGGCACCGTCCCCACCGGCTGCTATCGCGCCCAGTTCAACGGCATCTGTGGCGAGGTGAGCCCGGGGACGGGCGGCTGCCTCCCGACCCCCTGGACCCAGAGCCAGTTCCCGACGGGGCTGATCACCTGCACCGGAAGCGCGACCGACACCGCCGACATTGACCCTCGCGCCCGATGCCGGATGCTTCTTCGTCCGCGGTTCAGCCCAGCGCACCCCCGGCGGCAACTGCTATCAGGCCGTCGGGGTCCCGGGGACCACGGTCACCTTCACCAAGCCGAGCCAGACGTGGCTGGCGTTCCGGGTGATCATCGTCTGCGGTCCGTCGGGGACGATCTGCTGAGCCGACGACGCGCCGCAGCCGTACCTTGGTCGCGGTGCGGCCCAAGTGCGAGCCACAGCCTGATGTGATGCGGTCCCGTTGTCGTTGGTCTTCGGCCCGGTGACCGGCGAAGCTCGCTTCGAGGCCCTCGGGTTCTCGTTCGCCCTGGAGTGCGAGGATGCCGAGCTTCAGGACTACTTGGAGGGCGTGCTCGCCGCCTTCGCCTTCGGTGGTCCGGTGGCCCATCGTTATGTCCTGCGGTCGACCGGCGAGCCCACTGAAGAGCTTCCTCACGAGGTGCTGCTCGACGGCGAACGGGTCGCGGGGGCGGCGGTCGGGTGGGCGATGGTCGATTCCGTGGTTCACGACCTGAATCGGCGAGTCGTGGACTCCAGCCCCCATCTCCTGCTCCACGCCGGTGGAGTCGCCGGCGATGGTGCCGCGGCGGCGTTGCCGGGTCACATGGAGGCGGGGAAGACCACGTTGACGGCGGGGTTGGTGCGAGCCGGGTTGACGTATCTCACCGACGAAGCGCTGGCTCTCGACCGCGGGAGCCTGTTGGTCCACCCGTACCCGAAGCCGTTGTCGATCGATCCCGGGGCGTGGCCGTTCTTCGCAGGGCTGGCGCCGCCACCTGTGCCGGATGGCGGTTTCGAGTATGTGCAGTGGCAGGTGCCGGCCACGGCGATCCGCCCGGGTGCGGTCGCCGCCCCCTGCCCGGTGGTCGTGGTGGTGTTTCCTCGCTACGAGCCTGGGGTCGACACTGTGCTGGAACCCATCGGCCGGGCGGAGGCGCTCGTCGAACTGGCCAAGAACACCTTCCGGTTCAGGGAGCGGGGAGCCCCCGAGCTCGATCTCCTCGCCGATCTCGTCCGGCGCGTCGAGTGCTACCGATTGAGGATGGGGGAGCTCGACGGTGCCGTCGACCTCGTCGCCGGGCTCCTCGGTGTCACCCCGGACCGTGAGCCGGTGGCATGAGCCGGTCGTGGACCGACATCGTCGACGAGGCCTTCGTCCCCGTTCCCAGCAGCTCGGTGCACACCGTGGAGATCGACGGCGAGGCCGTGCTCCTCGACCAGGCCGCCGAGCGACTGCATCACCTCAACGCCACCGCCACCCTGGTGTGGGCCTGCCTGGACGGCCGAGCCTCAGCGGGTCACGTCGCCGCGGATGTGGCCGCGGACCTCGGTGTCTCCTACGACACGGTGCTGGCCGACACGGTGGCATTGATCCGCCAGTTGGGCGACGAGGGCCTGTTGGCGGGGGTCGAACCGGGATCCATTTCGCGGTCGAGATCTTGCCTGAGCGCTGGCGCCGCCGGCCCGCGGTGCTCTGGCGACGATCCCTCGACGCCGTGCTGGTCTTGCCTCCCGGTGCTGATGAGCCTTTGACCTTGGCCGGCACCGGCGCTGCGCTCTGGGACCTGCTGCAGGAGCCGGCCTCCACCGATGAGCTCGTCGTGGCGCTCGCCGACGGGTACGGCGTGGAGCCCGCGACGGTAGAGGTCGATCTGGTCCCGGCGCTCGCCAAGCTGGAGACGCTGGGGGTGATAGAGGCAGAGCCGATACCCGCTCATGATTCCGCTCAAGGTGGCGGCGCGAGGTGACGTTGTGAGGATCCGGGTGCTTGGCAGGCCGGTATGGTCGGGCGGCGCCCGCGGGGATCCGGCTGTTCGCTTTCGCTGGATAGCCTTGGGAATCCACGGCGCAGAGGATCGTTGACCTTGAAGACGGAGGAGAGCCCGAGCCAGCGTCAATGGTCGGCCGGCGCCCTTGATCAAGCCTTCCGTCGGCGCGCGAGTCGTGGCTTGGACGGCCCCGTCGTCATCGTGCCTCGTACCGTGACGGCTAGGCATCGACGGTCTACGACGCGGTCGGACCGCGACCAGGTGTCCCACAGGCAGGGGTCGCGGTCGACGTAGCATTGTCTTTCCGCACACCGGTGAGGCGCCGTGGCGGCGACGCCCGCAGATCGATCGCCGCCGCCTGATCAGCGGCCGTCGCGGCGGGCGCGGTCGCGTGGACGGCGCCGGTGATCGTCGGCAGCATCGCCTCACCGGCGGCCGCAGCCACCGCGGCCCCGGGCTGCAACCGGATCCAGATGAGCGGCGCGAACTGTGGGCCGATGACCCAGGACGGCATCTGCCTCCCGACCGGGTGGGCCGGCTGCGCGAACACCCTCGACAGCGCCTGCATCGCCTCGACCACGGGGCCCACCTGCACGGGTACCGGATCCAGTGAGGTCTTCCAGATCGCCGGTGGGTGTAGCTGCACCTTCACGGCGGCGTCGTCGCGCTTCGCCGTCCCGTTCGTCGGCAACCAGTGCAACGGCTTCCTCGGGGCCGGCAATCCGACGATCACCCCGACGACGGTGACCTTCCCGAGCCTTTCTGTCAGTACCTACACGTCGTTCAAGTTCGTGCTGACCTGCGGCTGAGCCTGCCCGGTCTTCAGCTCCGGTGGGCCGGGTCCAGCTGCTCGTCGAGGGCTCCCGGCCGGTCCAGCCAGACGCCGTGGGGGCTCGCCCGCTCGAACAGTCGGGCCAGTCCCTGGCCGATGACCTGCGGGTCCCCGTCGGTGGAGACCAGGCCGTAGGCAGAGGCCACCCCGAGGGCGGGGGAGAGCGGCCCCACCTCGTCCGGTGAGCGGTTCAGGTACCACGCGGTGATCGGGTAGCGGCCGGGCTGCACGTGGGGGAGCTCCGGGCTCAGACGGGCGCCCCGGTCGACCTCGGTCAGGACCGCGGGGTCATGGGGCACCGACGGCACCGGCACCACCAGGTCACCCGTCTCGAGGTCGATGGTCACGTAGGGCGCATCGACGAGGACGATGCCTCGTCGGGCCAGCTTCGTCTGGATCTGCTTGGTCCAGTTCACCAGCCCCGGGGGCAGCAGGAGCGCCGCCCCGTCCACCACGGCCCCGGTGGCGTTGAGAGGCAGGAGGCCCTCGTCGGGCGGCGTCGTGTCGGCGGAGACATAGGTCACAGAGCGGCCAGGGCCCGGGCCGCCGATCGGCTCCGGACGAGCTGGCTGCCGTCGCGGACGAGCAGGTTCAGCCGGCGGGAGCCGGCGCTGCGCTCCGGGTAGAGGGCGAGCGAGAAGTTCTCGGGGGTCCGGGGGTCCTGGACCCGGGCGCCGGGTAGCAGCCGGTCGAGCAGAGCGGCGGTCGCCGGGTTGTTGTAGCGGACCCCGATGTGGAAGTCGCCGACCCGGTACGCCGCGGTCCCGGCCCACTCGGTCGTGCTCGCCGGACCGCCGCCCCCGCCTCCGGGGCCGCAGACCGCGCTGGAGGTCGGGAAGTAGAGCACCTCGTCGTCGGCTGTCTCGGCCACGTCGGTGGTCAGGGGATCGGCTGAGCCCGACCGGTCGACCCCGGCGAGTTCCGCGGCCCGGGCGGGTACCTCGTCGGCGCCGTAGGCCATCGGTTCCTCGACCCGTCCGTCGGCATCGAGGAGGTAGGCGGCGGGGGTGCCGAAGCCGGCGAACGGGTCCGTGTCCTCGTCGCCGCGCAGGAGGGCGGGGGCCCGGAGGCCCGTCTCGTCGAGCACGCGGCGGTTCTCGTCGGTGTCGCCCTTGGTCAGCAGCACGAGATCGATGCCCGCCCCGGCGAGCTCCTCCTCGACGGCGGCCAGCTCGGCGGCGGTGGTCACGCAGAACCCGCAAGTCGGGCTCCAGTGGACGAGGAAGACCCGGCGTCCCCTCCATGTTTCGAGGCCGGCCGGGACGCCGTCCAGGTCGGTCAGGGAAGGCGTCTCGACCACCTCGCCGACGGCGATCGGTTCGGGTGGGGACCAGTCGATCTCGACGAAACTGTCGGGGTCGATGGGCTCGGCGACGCCCTCGAGCAGGCCCGCTGCGTCCCAGCGCCCGGGCGAAGTCGACGATGTCGGCTCGGACCGTGTCGGGGTCGACATCGAGGGCGTCGGCGAAGTCGTCGACCAGGTCCTGCAGCGCGGTCCGGCCGTCGAGGAACTGCCAGACGAGTCCGGCCGTGTCGTTGAGGACCAAGGCCTGGCCGAAGCGGCCCAGGAGAACCGTCTGCCCGCCCACCGGGAGCAGGTCGAAGTCCGGGCCGAGCCGGGGTACGAAGCTGTCGTCGATGTCGTCGGGGGCGATGACGGTGTCGACGTCGGTCACGGCGCGGTGGTCGGAGTCGGTAGCACCCCGGTTCCGTCCACTTGGCCGGCTGGGCCCCCGTTGGTGGTCGAGGGGTCATCCGGGACACCGATCGCCTTGTCATCATCGGCGTCGGTGATGTCGAGCGCCTCAGCAGTGTCGAGCCGCTCAGCGTCGACCTCGGCGCCAGCGGTGTCCGATAGCGCTGTGTCGCCGTCCGCACTGGTCTCGAGTTGCTCAGCCTCGTCGCTTGCGTTTGTGGTGTCGGATGCCTCAGCGGTCGCGGGATCGGCCACGCCGAGGAGGATCGGGTCGTCTGACGTCGACCGGGGCCGGCGGCGGGGTTTCGCCGACGGCGTCCTCGGTGCCCCGCTTCGACCGCTTCTTGTCCTTCGGGGGCCCCATGCGCAGGGCCCGTCGCCAGCCCCGGTGGGCCTTCTCGGTGCGGGCGTTGGCCCGGTGGTAGTAGTACGGGCTGTAGCCCGTCTGGGTCTGGTCGGTGCCGACGAGCACGACGCCGGCGACCGGGGCCTGCTGGCGGGCCAGGTTCTCGATCATGCGCTCCGTGGGGCCCTGACTGGTGCGGCGGGACTTGACCACGACCACCACGGCGTCGACCCACGGGATCAGCTCGGACGGCGTCGTTGGCCACGAGGTAGGGCGGCGTGTCGACCAGCACGACGTCGGCCTGGCGGCGCGACGCCTCGACCAGGGTGCGGGCCCGGGTGAACAGGCGGGCGGGGTTGTCGGTCGGCGTGCCCGCGGGCACGAGGCGGACACCGTCGACCGAGGTGGCACAGAGGACCTCGTGGTCGGCGTCGAATCGGCCGGGGTCCTCGAACGTGTCGGCCAGCCCGGGGATCTCCCGGGTGCCGAAGATCTGGTGGAGGCGGGGCCGGCGGAAGTCGCAGTCCAGCACGAGCACGCTGCGGCCGGTCTCCGCGTAGCTGGCCGCCAGGTTGGCGATGGTGGTGGTCTTGCCCTCGTAGGGCCCTGAGGAGGTCACCAGGATCACGGTCGGTTCGGCGTCGATGTCCCGCCCGAGCGGGACGCCCGGATCGGCCCCGCCGTCGTCGCGGGGCTCGAGGACGATCCCGCGGGCGAAGGCCAGGGTCGAGCGCAGGCTGCGGTACGCCTCGGCGAACGGCGACGCGGGCCGGGTGGCGCTGATGAGCTCGTGGCGGTGACGGCGGGGCAGGAAGGGGATCTCGGCCAGCACGGGGAGCCCGCTCGCGACCTCGGCGTCCTCCTTGGTGCGGATGCGGGTGTCGAGCCGATCCAGGACCAGGGCCAGCGCGGCGCCGAGCAGGAAGCCCACCGCCCCGAAGAGGGCCATCCGGGCGGGCCGGCTCGTGGGGGCGCTGAGGCCCTGCGTGGCCCGCTCGGGGACGGCGTTCTCGAGGATGACCACCGGATCGCCGGCCAGCGTGCGCTCCTGCAGCGCCTGGAGCTCGTCGTAGGCGATGCGGTACTGGTTGATCAGGGCGTCCCGCTGGGCGGTCAGGACGGCGGCGTCGGGCGGGGCCTGGGCGATCCGGGCGTCGAGCTCGTTGGTCCGGCGCTGGAGCTGGTCGACCTGGCGGGTGGCGACGGCGATCTCGGCCCGGACCTGCCGTTCGGCGTCGCTGATGAGCACGGTGCGGAGCTTGCGGCCGAAGGTGTTCGCGATCGCCGCGGCTCGGGCTCCGTCGTCGTCGGTGGCGGTGATGCGCAGCACCCCGACCGTGTCGTCGGGCTCGGTGATGATCGACGAGGCCAGCTCCTGCGGGGTCCCGGGATAGTCCAGCGCCTCGGCCACCTGCACGGGCACCTCGCCGACGGTGGCGTACACCGCCAGCTGGGAGGGCGTGAAGCTGACCGACGGCGCAGTCTGGCTGATCGTCGGCTGGACGACGCTGAGGGTCTGGGTGGCGGAGTAGGTGACGGGGGATTCCTCGTCGCTGGCCGTGAAGAAGCCGACGGCCAACCCGAGGAGGGTGGCGAGGGCCACGATCAGCCACCGGCGCTGCAGCACCCGCAGATAGTCAGCTAGCTCCACGACACGACCCGGACTCGACGACAGAGCGGCACGAAGGACCCGTCGGTCACCTGTGCTGGACCGCCAAACCTTAGCGGTCGGCCTCCGGCGTGACGTGGCACCACCGTCGTGGGCTGGTAGACCACGTTCCGTGGCCGGTGCACGCTCTCCCGGCGGCGGGCGGCGGCCGACCGGACGCCGGCGGGCGCCCAGCCGCACCGAGTTCGACCTGATGTGGGCGATCGTGGCCGCCTCCGCCGTCGGCGGGGCCCTGAGCCAGGCCGAACCCGCCGGCTGGTGGCCGGCCGACCTGCTCTGGCGGGCCGGCTTTGCCGCCCTCGTGGCCGGGGCGACGGCCAAGGCCAACCGCTGGACCTGGGTGGTGCTGGCCGGGGTGGCCGCCGCCGTGGCCACGCGGGGCCCCCTTCTCGTCGCCGGCCTGGTTGCCGTGGTCCTGGCGATCGCGGCCGGCGTGGCCCATCGTCGTTCCCGGCCCCTCGGGGCCCTCGTGGGCGCCCTCGCCGTGCAGGTCCTCCTGCGGGCGGACATCGACGAGGCCGGGGCGTCGGGCCTGCTGACCCTCGTGGCCGTCACCCCGGTGTTCGTCTCGGCCTACCTCCGGTCGGGGCAGCGGGCCCAGCGGCGGATCGGACTCGCTGCGCTGGCCGGAGCCGCACTGGTGCTGGTCGCGACGGCCGGGCTGGTGTTCGCCGGCCTGCAGAGCGAGCGGCAGCTGCGGGACGCGGCCAACGGGGTCCGTGACGGCCTCGAGGCCCTGCGGGCCAACGAGCCCGAGCAGGCGGTGGCCCTGCTGGTCGCGGCCAACGAGGACTTCGAGGCCGCGGAGCAGGCCCTGGGGGCCTGGGGCCGGCCGGCCCGGCTGGTGCCCGTGCTCGGGCACCAGGCCCGGGCCGCGGCGGTCGTGGCCGGTGAAGGGGCCCAACTCTCGGCCGCGGCGGCCGATGCGACCGTCGAGGCCGACATCGACGATCTCGAGTTCGACGACGGCGTGCTGGACCTCGAGCTGGTGGCCGGCTTCGAGCAGCCCCTGGAGCAGGCCTATGAGGCCCTGGCCGGCGCTTCACAGGCCGTCGCCGAGGCCCGGACCATGTGGCTGGTCGACCCTCTGTCCTCGGCGATCGCGAGGTTCGGCGACGAGGTCGATCAGGCCTTGCCCGACGCCGAACTGGCCATCGAGGGGGTCCGGCTGGCGCCGGCGCTCTTCGGGGGCGAGGGCGAGCGTCACTACTTCATCGCCTTCACCCAGCCGGCGGAGGCCCGGGGCCTGGGCGGCTTCATCGGCAACTACGGGGAGCTGACCGCCGTCGACGGTGACCTGGAGCTGACCCGCTCGGGTCGGATCCGGGAGCTCATCGACGCCCCGGGGGCCGACCAGCGGACGCTGAGCGGGCCCGAGGACTACCTGACCCGCTACGGCCGGTGGCAGCCGGCGCAGTTCCTGCAGGACCTCACCTTCAGCCCCGACGGGCCCTCGGTCGCCCAGGTCATGGAGGAGCTCTACCCCCAGGCCGGGGGCCAGGAGGTGGACGGGACGATCATCGTGGACCCGGTGGCGCTGGCGGCGCTCATGGAGTTCACCGGGCCGATCCCGGTGGCGGGCCGGGCCGAGCCCCTCACGGCGGAGAACGCGGCGGACTTCCTGATCCGCGAGCAGTACCTCACCTTCCAGGAGGACGAACAGGAGCGCATCGACTTCCTGGACGAGGCCTCCGAGGCCACCTTCGAGGCGTTGACCGAGGGGGACCTCCCCGGGCCCCGCCGAGGTGGCCGACGTGCTCGGTCCCGTCGTCGGCCAGGGCCGCTTGATCGTGCACAGCGTCCACGCCGCCGAGCAGGCGCTCATGGAGCGCACGGGCCTCGACGGGGCCCTGCCGCCGGTCAAGGGGGACTTCCTCTCCCTGACCACCCAGAACGGCGCCAACAACAAGATCGACATGTTCCTCGAGCGGCGGGTCGACTACCGGGCCGACTGGGACCCCGCCACCGGGCTGGTCGAGGCCACGGTCACCGTCGAGCTCTACAACGGGGCCCCCGCCTCGGGCCTTCCGGACGTCGTCATCGGCAGCAGCGACGCCCGGGACCTCCCACCGGGGACGAACCTCCTCTACCTCTCGCTCTACTCCGCCCTCTCCCTCACCGGGGCCGAGTCCGGGGGCCGGCCCCTCGCCATGGAGCCCCAACGGGAGCGGGACCGGTGGGTCTACTCCCGCTACGTCGAGCTCCCGCCCGGCGGGCGGGTCACGCTGCAGTTCCACCTCGAGGGCGCAGTCCCGGCGGCCACCACCTTCCGGCTCGGCTACGCCCCCCAACCGCTGGTGAACCCGGACCGGGTGAGCCTCCGGGTCGAGGCGACCGAGGACTGGGTGACGGCCGGCTCCCGGGGCTGGGTGCGCACCGCCACGGGGGCCGCGGTGGCCTTCGCGTCCGACGAGGACAAGACCTTCAGCCTCGAGGTGACACCGAATTGATCACGAAGCCATGGAAGCGGCCGACGAAGGTGATGGACACGGCCCGCTACGATCGGGCACACTGCGGTCCACGGCCACGGGGTGGAGGAATCTCTTGCTGAAGCGCTTGCTCATCGGGACGCTCGCCGTCGGCGCGCTCTTGGTGCTCGCGGTCGGCCCCGCCACGGCCCAGTACATCTCGCCCGCGACGCTGACCTCGAGTGATGGCAGCGGTTGTGCCTCGGCCGAGCCGGTGACCCTCACCGTGGACGGTGCCGCCCCCGGCAGCGATGTCACGTTCATCTTCGAGCCTGACTCGGTCGTGCTCGGCATCGCGACCGCGGACGCCAACGGCGTGGCCGTGCTGCACACCGCCTGGCCCGTGAACGCCGGGGCCGGACCCCACACCGTCATCGCCCGGGGCCTCGACGGTGACCCCGATGGCCCGGCCGCCCTCGATCTCAGCATCGAGGTCGACTGCTCGGCCGCCGCCGGGGGCGCCCTGGCCCGCACCGGCTCGGACAGCCTGCCCTGGGCCCGGGTCGGCATCGTGCTGGTGGCCCTCGGCGGCATCATCCTGCTGACGGCCCGCAAGCGCCACGCGGTGGTGCGCGAACGCGTCTGATCGCTCAGCGGAAGCCGTTGGACCGCCGCCGTCAGCGGTCCGAGATCGCCGACTGCAGCGTGGTCAGCCACGCTTCGGCGACCACGTCGATCTCGAAGCGCTCCAGGCAGCGGGCCTCGGCGGCTTCCCCCATGGCCTTGGCCATCCGAGGATCCTCGAGGATGGACTGCAGGGCTTCGCTCACGGCGACCGCATCGGCCTTGGGCAGCACCAGCCCGGTCTCGCCGTGCTCGATGACCTCGGCGATTGCGCCGATATCGGTGGCGACGGTCGGGAGGCCGCGGAAGCCGGCTTCGATGAGGACCGCCGGCATCGAGTCTCCGCCGCGCGACGCCAACAGGATGAGATCAGCGGCGTCGTAGGCCCGGGCGGGATCCGGTAGCGAACCCACGAACCACACCCGCCCCGGCGCCTCCTGCTCTGCCAGTCGATCCAGTGCCGCCCGCTCGGGCCCGTCGCCGGCGATGAGGAGCTGGACGCCGGGGAGCCGACCCACCGCCGTGATGGCCAGATCGACGCCCTTCTCAGGCACCAGGGCGCTGAGCACGGCCACCGTGGGCGCAGCCCCGTCCAGGCCGAAGTGTTCCCGCGCCGACCGCTTGGCCTCGACGGTCGCGGCTCGGTGATCGCCTCTCGGCACCCCGTTGGGGATCACGACGCAGCGGTCCGTTGCCACGCCGAACCTGTCACGGAGCACCTGGCGGGCATCAGCCGACAGGGCGACCACCCGCTCGGCCCGGGCCAGTCCGGCCCGCACCCGGGCGCGGCGCCGTCGGGTGGGCGCCCAGAACAGCGAGTCGCTGATCTGGCGGTACACGAAGGGCGTGGCCGTGCCGATTCCAGCGAGCGCACTCGCCGGAAGCGTCGACGAACCGTGGGCGACGACCACGTCGGCCGTGCGGAACCGTCGGTGCAGCTCCCTGAGGGTGGACGAGGAGAGCCGGCTCGGCCCGAGCACCTCGACATCGAGGCGTATCGGGCTCTGGCCCGCAGCCAGGGCAACCGTCTCCACAGACTGGTCCCGCCGCTCGAGCCCGCCCTGGAGGTCGGTGGCGAACACCTGGGCGCCGCGGCGGTCGGTGTCGGTGATCACCTGCAGGATCCTCACGACCCACCAGGATCGGGCTCATCGGGCCGGGCCAGAGGGTCGTCGGTGGGGTGGTCGTGGACACCAGCGCCGGACAGCATCGTCGGGATCGTGCGGAGGAGAATGGCCAGGTCCAGACGGGGCGAGTTCTGGCTGACGTAGCCGAGGTCGAGCTCGATCCGCTCGGCCCACGGAAGGGAGTTGCGCCCGTTCACCTGGGCCAGGCCGGTGAGCCCGGGGCGCACGGCGAGGCGTTGCCGCTGCTGGTCGTCATAGCGCTGCACCTGATAGCCCATCGTCGGCCGTGGGCCCACGATGCTCATGTCCCCCTGGGCCACGTTCCAGAGCTGGGGGAGTTCGTCCAGGGAGAGCCGGCGGAGCACCCCCCCGACGCCGGTGATGCGGTCGGCGTCGGGGAAGACAGGGTTGCCCTCCGGCGCGTCGACCATCGTCCGGAACTTGAGTACCTCGAACGACCGGCCCAGGTGGCCGATGCGCTCCTGGCGGAACAGCACCGGTCCCCGTGAGGTGAAGCGGACCAGCAGAGCGCAGATCGCCGCCAGGATCGCGGCGGGAACCGCCAGCACGAACAGGATGGCGATGTCGAACGCCCGCTTGCCCCGGTACGAGGCATCGGTCATCGGCGGACCTTTCGGCAAGCAGCCCCGAGGTGTGTCCGAGGTCGGCCGCTCACTTCGCCTGTCTACCGCCTGGTGAGCCGCTCGTATCGGCTCTCGAGCTCCTGGGTGGCCCGGGCCGCCGAGAAGGCGCCGGCCCGTTCGGCTGCCGCGGCGCCCATGGTCGCTCGCCTCCCGGTGTCCGAGGCCACGTGGACCAGGGCCGCTGCCAGGGCCTCTTCGTCACCGGGAGGAACGAGGACGCCCTCCACGCCGTCGGTCACCGCCTGCGGGATGCCGCCGACGGCGGTGGCCACCACAGGGAGGCCGAGGGCGAAGGCCTCCATCAGCGCCACCGGCAGCCCCTCGTGGGTGGAAGCCAGGGTGAAGACATCGAAGCCGCTCATCACCCGGAGGGCGTCGGCCCGGTAGCCGAGGAGCAGGAACCGGTCACCCAGCCCCTGTTCGCGGTGCCAGGTCGCCACCTGGTCGGCCAGGGGCCCCTGGCCGACGGCCACGAACCGGCAGCGGGGTGCCTCGTCCACGACTCGGCGGGCCGCCCGCAACAGCAGGTCATAGCCCTTCTGGGCCCGCAGGTTGGCCACGATGCCGATAACGACTTCATCGTCGCCGATGCCGAGCTCGGCCCGGACGTCGGAGCGCTCGGTCCGGTGGGCCCGCACACCGTCGATGTCGATGCCGTGGACCAGCACGTCGACCGAGTCCCGGCACCGGGCATCGACCGTCTCCCGGACGTCATCGGAGACTGCGACATGGTCGTCGTCGAGGCGGTAGGTGAGCCGGTTCACCCACCGGGTCATCGGGTGGTACCGGGGCCAGCGGTTGTGCTCGGTGTACATCACCGCCGGCCGCTTTCTTCCCAGGGAGCGAACCATCACCCGGGTGGCGGCGGCCAAGGCGGGGGAGTGGACGTGGATGACGTCGACCGGGTCCCGGCGCAGACGGCGGCGCAGCTCCAGGACCCAGCGTCCCGGCGGCCGCGTCGCCAGCAGGGCGCACTGCACGCCCAGGGCCTCCAGTTCGGGGACCAGGTGGTCCTTCTCGGGAACCAGGTAGGCGGCCTCGTAACGGAACCGGTCACGGTCGGCCGCGGCGGCCTGGTTGACCAGGAGTCTTTCGGCCCCGCCGGGACCGAGGCCCTTGACCAGCCAGAGCACCCGGATATGCGCTGGTTCTGTGGCGTCCGACTCCATGTTCACCGAGACGTCTGCCGACGCGTGGTCCAGGGGACCGGACTCAGGCCGTTGGCTCGCCGACGGCCTCGTCCAGTCCCTGCGCCAGCGTGTTCCAGGACAGCGTGGCGCACTTGATGCGCACGGGGAACTTCACCACACCCCGCAATGCGGCCAAGTCGCCGAGGCTCATCTCGGGGGCGTCGGACTCGGGGGCACCGTCCTCGCCGGCGATCTCGGCCTCGTGGATCGACATCATCGCCTTGAAGGCCCGGGTCAGGTCTTGGACCTCCTGCAGGGTCTTGCCCTTCACTGCCGCGCTCATCATCGACGCCGACGACTGGCTGATCGAGCAGCCCTGGCCGGCGATCTTGATGTCCTCGACCACGCCGTCCTCGAGGTCGAGGTAGACGACGACCTCGTCGCCGCAGAGGGGGTTGAACCCCTCGACGCGCACCGCCGGGGGGCTCTTCAGCTCCCCTCGGTTCCGGGGGGAGCGGTAGTGGTCGAGGATGATCTCGCGGTAGAGGTCTTCGAGGTCGGGCATGGCGTCGCTGAACCTACCCGGCGAAGAACTCGACGGTGCGGGCGAGGGCATCGCCCAGACGGTCCACGTCGTCGGTGTCGTTGTACACGTACAGGGAGGCCCGTGCCGTGGCCGAGACGTCGAGTAGCCGCATCAGCGGCTTGGCGCAGTGGTGGCCGGCCCGCACACACACCGCCTCCTGGTCCAGGACCTGGGAGATGTCGTGGGGATGGATGTCGGCGAGGGTGAACGAGAGGACTCCACCCCGGGCGGCAGGCTCAGCGGGGCCGTGGATGGTGATGTCGTCCCCGAAGCGCTCGTTCAGGGTGCGCAGGGCGTAAGCGGTCAGGGAGACCTCGTGCTCCCGCACGGCATCCATGCCCAGGGCCTCGAGGTAGTCGACGGCGGCACCGAGGCCGACGGTCTCGGCGATGGGTGGGGTGCCGGCCTCGAACTTCCAGGGGATGTCGTTCGGCGTCCAGCCGTCCAAGCGGACGTCGCGGATCATCTCGCCGCCGCCCAGGAAGGCGGGCATGGCCTGCAGAAGCTCCTCCCGGGCCCAGAGGGCACCGATGCCGGTGGGCCCCAGCATCTTGTGCCCGGTCAGGCCGTAGAAGTCACAGTCCATCTCGGCCACGTCGGTGGCCAGGTGGGGGCTGAACTGGGCCCCGTCGACCAGGACGAGGGCCCCGGCGCCATGCGCGGCGTCGGCCAGCCGACGCAGCGGGGTCAGCGTGCCCAGCACGTTGGACATGGCCGTGACGCTGAGCAGCTTGGCCCCGTCGAGCAGGCGGTCGAGGTCGGACAGGTCGATCTGGCCGTCATCGGTGACGCCCAGCCACCGGAGTTCGACACCGGTCTCCTCGGCCAGCATCAGCCACGGCACGATGTTGGCGTGGTGCTCCATCTGGGTGAGCACCACGGCGTCACCGCGACCCAGGTTGGCCTTGCCCCAGGTCTTGGCCACCAGGTTGATGGCCTCGGTCACGTTCTTGGTGAAGACCACGCCGGCGGGGGAGGGGGCGCCGATGAACCGGGCCACCTTCGCCCGGGCGTCCTCCATGAGCCGAGTGGCCTCCTCGGCGATGGCGTAGACGCCCCGGTGCACGTTGGCGTGGGTCGTCTCGTAGTAGTGGTCCATGGCGTCCAGGACCACCTGGGGCTTCTGGGAAGACGACGCCGAGTCCAGGTAGGCGATGGGCTTGCCGTGGACCTCCCGGGCCAGCAGCGGGAAGTCCTTCTTGACCGCCTTGGGGTCGAGGGTCATTCGGCCACCAGCCCTTCGTAGCCCTCGGCCTCGAGGCGGGCGGCCACCTCCATGCCCCCCGAGGCCACCACCCGACCGTCGCCCAGGACGTGGATGCGGTCGGGAGAGAGGTGGTCGAGGAGGCGCTGGTAGTGGGTGATGGCCAGCACGCCCAGCTCGGGCCGCTCGGCCCGTACCTCCTGGACACCTCGGGCCACGACCTTCAGGGCGTCGATGTCGAGACCGGAGTCGGTCTCGTCCAGGATGGCCAGCTCGGGCTCGAGAATGGCCATCTGCAGGATCTCGTTGCGCTTCTTCTCGCCCCCGGAGAACCCCTCGTTCAGGTAGCGATCGGCGAAGGCGGGGTCCATGTCGAGGCGCTCCATCCACTCCATGATGGCCAGGCGCAGCTCGAGGATCGAGAGGTCGATGCCCTTGCGGGCGGAGAGGGCCTGGCGCAGGAAGTTGATGACCGACACGCCGGCGATGGCCATCGGATACTGGAAGGCCAGGAAGATCCCAGCTTTGCCCCGCACGTCGGCCCCCCAGGCGGTGATGTCGTCGCCCTTGAAGCGGATGGACCCCGAGGTCACCTCGTATTCGGGACTGCCGGCCAGGACGTTGGCCAGCGTGGACTTGCCCGAGCCGTTCGGGCCCATGAGGGCATGCACCTCGCCAGCCGGTACCACGAGGTCCAGGCCGCGCAGGATCTCGACGCCGCCGGCGGCGGCGTGCAGATCGTCGATCTCGAGCAGGGGGGCGCTCACCCGGGCCAGTGTATTAGTCCTACGGCGATAGTGGTATTTCTGCTGGCGGTCAGGATGACCGAGAAAGCTGGACGGCTCGGCGGTAGTACTCGTTGTCCCGCTCGAGGGCCTCGGCGGTGTCGAACCCCCGCAGCCGGCCGTCCTCGAGCACGATGATGCGGTCACAGAGTCGGAGCGTTGACAGTCGGTGGGCGATGATGACCATCGTCACCTGTCCTTGGAGTTCGGTGAGCGTCCGTTGGACGTTCGCCTCGGAATGCACGTCGAGTGAACTGGTCGGTTCGTCGAGGATCAGGAGAAGAGGGTCGCCCGCCAGTGCCCTGGCGATGCAGAGCCTCTGCGCCTGTCCACCGGACACGCCGCTCCCGACACCGCTCAGCACCGTGTCGAGACCGTCGGGCCACGAAAGGACCTCGTCGAGGATGTGCGCCCGACGGGCAGCCGATGCCACCTGGTCGTCGGTGATGTCCTCCCGGAAGAAGCGGATGTTCTCGGCCACCGTTCCTTCGAACAGACGCGGCTGCTGTGAGACGACTGCCAAGAGGCAATACCAGGCGTCCAAAGAGTAGGACGCGGCTGGAACACCGTTCACGAGATACTGTCCGCTCGTGGGTTCCCGCAGCCGCAGCAGAAGCTGGATAAGCGTTGATTTTCCGCTGCCCGAGGGTCCCACCAGTCCAACCACCTCGCCGTGGTCGACGGTCAGAGAGATCTCCGCCAACGCCGGATCACCGCCCTCGTAGCGGTAGCCAGCATCCGCCAGCTCGAGGCGTTCTATGCTCTCGATCGGGTCTGAACCAGACTGCGGCGTATGGGATCGATACGTTCGCTCCTGGGCGCGTATGGTCTTGAGGTAGGGGGCGACCTCATTGAGGGCATTGGTGTTGGCTTGCACCATTTGGCCATACGACATGCTCCGTATCAGGAGAAGAACTACAGCGCCGAGGCTGGCAACTCGTTCGGATTCCGTGAGATAGAGCGCAGCGAGCACGGCGACTATCGCGAGTATCGCCATGCTCTGATACGCGCCGGTCACGGACTGTCTCAGGTAGCTCACCCTTTGGGTGGATCGGGAGGCGCGATCTGCTGAGTCACGCAGGCGATCGGAGATAACTGGCGCCACATTGAAGACCGTCACCTCTTGAGCGAGGCCGACAACCTCTGTCAGGCGATTGGCGAATGTGCTATTCGTCTCACGGTTCGCTTCGAGCGCGCCGACGGGTGGCGCGGTTGAAGGGAGACATTGCTAAGGCAAAGAGGAGTACCGTTACGATCAGGATGATCGCGGCAAGCGCGTCAACGACCAGTGCTACCGCTGAGAGTGCAAGGAGATTGAACAAGGCGACGAGCAAAATGGCTATAAAGCCCGCAGCAGACATGACCCGGCTGGCATTGGTCGTGAGAACATCTTGGAGGTTTCCCTCCCGTTCCTTTGACTGCACACTCCACGATGAGTAGAGGAACGCCTCCGTGAGACGAGTGCGTGAAGTCCTGAGAGCATCCGCTGCCATCCGCGAGGTCAAACTCGCGGTTATGAGGTGCAGTCCGAGCATCAGAAATGTCAGACCAAGCACGAGAAGGAGTGCATCAGAGACATTGATCTCTGGATCGCCCAACGGACCCAGAGAAACCCGGACGGCGTCCGTTCCCTCTGAGATCTGTACGGCCACACCTGCAATGAGGACTAGTACACTGGCCTCTGCAAGTCCTCGTATCGCAGAGATGCCACTGATCGCAATGACCCGCGCGGTGGATGCGCCGATGAACTCCGAGATGTTCCGCCAGACCAAGAGAAGCCTCGCGGGATTAAATCGAAACCGTCTACCCACTGTGCGTTGAATTCATGCGACTGCTTCCTGCCATTCTCTTGAGCAACTTCTCTTTCAGATTGAGGTGTCTGCCCACGCACACGTGAGGAGTGCTTCAGGCGAGGAATCTAGCGCTCACGGCGGTCGGCGCTTCAAACCCAGAACCCGATCGTTCGCCGGTTGCTCGACCCGACTGCTGGAGATCGCACTCGTGGAGCGAAAGAGCGCCCGGCTATCCGCGAGCCGAGACCATCGGCACTCCGTCCGACCCAATGACGCAGAGAGTTCCACCGAGTCTAGCGCCAAGGGAAGGCCGTTGGCCGGCCCCGGAGCAGGACACGGCCGGGGTCCCCTCAAGCACGGTGCTCGGTGGTGGCCGCCGCAGACAGATCGGCGGCGCGGCCCGACCTCGGTCATCGGCCGGCCTGAGACAGGCGGGTCGCAGCCTCGCTTGCCTGCGTGCCCGGCGTCCAGCCGCGATAATGAGTCCACTGCCGGGCACTGCGACCACTTCAGCGGGGCCGCGGTCAGCTCCGCATCCACGTCCGAGGAGCGTGTGGGGTCACTGCGCCGCATATGCGGATCAGGCAGAGACAGGCGAACCCGCACGGATGTTGTGAGAAGCCATTGCGACCCCCGGCTACCGACGCAAACCGCGGGGCCAGCGAGGGCCCCGACCTCTGCGGTGGACTCATTTCAGACCATCGCTCCTGGTTAGCTGGGGGGTCATCTGTTACGAGCGGTAGAGTCGCATTCCTATGAATCCGGTGACGCCTACTCCACCCGCAGGCAATGATGAGACCTGTGTCGGGCCGACCGGATGTCAGTGATCGACGAGGCAGTCTTGAGGATGCGCCGCGAGCTTGCGCGCCTGCGGTATGCGAGATATGTAGGTGGCTTCTCACAACTCGAGCAGGAGAGCGTGGTCAAGGCGGCCATTGACGCGGCTGGGTTGGACTGGCGACGCGGGCAGGAAACACTAGACCCGATTCTTCATGACATTCGGGGAAACCCCTTCGACTTCGGCAACGACTCAGTTCATTGGCTCGTATTTGCTTGTCTAAGTATGACGACGATGCCCGCTGACAGAATCCTCGAGATTGGCACCTATGACGGCTCCTTTACTGCGATCCTGGCACGCCTGTTCCCGCAAGCGGAGATCATCACGGTCGACCTCCCAGATTCCGACCCTATTCTCCGGGCGACGTACAAGCGCGACCGTGAGGCTGAGTTCAGGCGATTTCTGGACAGGCGCAACCACAATCTGGCCGCCGTGACTATCCGATTTGTCGAGACAAATTCAGTCTTTCTTCTCGAAGATATAGCTCGTCCTGTTGACCTCGTATGGGTCGATGGTGGCCACCACTACCCCGAAGTTGCTTGGGATCTAGCTGCCGCCCACTACCTGTGTCGAGAAGGTGGCAGCGTCCTGTGTGATGATGTTATGGAACCCGCCGAAGGTCGACGCACCGCCTACGTATCGTCCGATAGCTACGAGGCCTTTCATTACATTGCTGGACGGACCGGTGCGAAACCGAATCTATTCCTGAAGCGCTGCAAGTTCATGCACGCTGGCGTTCCAGGAAAGCGCAAGTACGTGGCCATGATGGCTCGGCTAGCCATTGAACGTCCCGATTGAGTGAAGCACTATGTGGCCAGAGACGTCGGATCCTCGCCCCGTTGAGTGAAGGCGGATCTCTGACGTGTGTCGCCAACTAATCTTGCGGGTACACCGGCGACTATTCCATAAGCTGGCACGTCCTTGGTGACGACAGACCCTGCCGCGACGACTGCATTGCGTCCGATCTCACATGGTCCCAATACGGTCACGTTCGTGGCCAGCCAAGCCCCGTCTCGGATAATGATGTCACATCCAGAGGGCGCAACGGTATCGATACGAGCTTTACCGTAGAGCGTAAGCTCATGGCGTCCCGTCAGGAGAGTCACACCATGACCGAACATGACGTACGATTCGATGCTGACGGAACCAGAGCGCAGATTGATGATCGCGTTCTGAAGTCTGGCCGAAGGATCCACGGTCAGCGGATGCTCTGGCTTCCGAGGGAAGATGTACGGTGACCGCATGAGTACAAAATGGAGCCACGCCGCTAGCCAGCGCCTCACAGAGCCCCGAACTACGGCTGCAACGGTCTTAGTCGTCATTGTTAGCCACCCGGGGCTGGGGAATGAGGTTAGGCAGTGAATGTAACTGCATCTGTGGCCAGGAAGATGCGTCTCCCTGAGTTCGCTCACGAGGCTGACCACTTTGTGTCGGAGCCGACAGTTCTGTTCGAGATCGCCGAGTTTCTGCCGGCTGAATTCGTTCGCAGGCTCGATGCCACCTTCCCAAGCGGGTTCTCAGAGCCTACAACACGCATGCCGTCGGTGAGAAGAAGTACCTCGACAACCGCGATCCTCGATTCTGGAAGGTGCTGGAGACAGTCACCGGAATGGCGTCAACTCTACGAAGCGTTCTCCGACGACGAGATGATCCAGTCGCCTCTATCGACTCACGGCGCCCCATCTGGTACATCGACCAACGACGGAGCAGCGTCCATGGAGACTCACACAGCAAGCCCTCCGGAAGTCCGGGTTCGGCGGTAAGGCGTCGTCGAGCCGCACGGAAGGGGTGGACCCATCAAGATCGCCCGCCTGCGGCGCAGACTGCGGGGACGCCAGAGGACCAGACAGCCCCGTCTGATATCGACACCCGTCTACCTGGGCTTCGAGTTCTCGACGCTCAGCAATGGCGACCGGATCCCGCCGCACACCGATGTGGCATCGAAGCTGCTCTCCTTGATGCTGTACTTCCCGCAGTCCGACGACAGGCGGAACAGCCGCTTGGCACCGAGTTCTACCGGGCCCGACCTGGGCGGGAAGGGGCGGTCAAGTGGGAGAGTGACATGCCAGACGACGACGAAACCTCGGAGTTCTTCGAAGACCACGAGACCTACTATCAGGTGCCGTTCGCAGGAGAACATCCTCGTCGGATTTGTGAAGACCGACCGCTCCTGGCATGGCCTTCGTTCCATCCAACTCCCGGAGCACGAAGAGCGCCGCGCTCTCGTCGTCAACATCTTCCGGCGCTGACCATCACGGGCGTCACCCTCGAGTGCGGCGGCCTAGTGCCTTTCGAGGGTTGTGCTACAAGGTGGAGGGGTCGGCCGAGAGGCGACCTGTCGTTCAGAGAAGGTCCGCCGCATCAGTCACGTCCAGGGTCTCGCCCAGTCGATGGGTGAGGGACTCCTCGATGTCTCGGAGCGCAGGCCACGTGGCCAGGTTGCCGATGCGCACCATCCGGCACGGCACCCCAGTGGGGAGAAGGGCGCGCAAGGAGACGAGCGCACTGGAGGGGAACGACGTGACCCCGGCGCCCGGGAGCGCCTCTGCTTGTATCAGGCGCATCTCCACGGGGTCCGGAGAACGGACGATTCGCAGAGGAAGCCTCGTCCTCAAGAGATCGAGCTTCTCTGGATGCTCAGCCGGATGGGGGTGGTACTCGATCGACCGGACGCGATTCGAGCCGGTCGCCTGGCTCACAAGGCCTTGCATGACGCGCATGTAGGTCTCGAGGGCCAGATGGCCGTTCTCCACGAGGTTGGTACCCAGGATCCACAGCAGCCCGGAGTTCACCTCCACGCCTCGGAGCCGGGCGGAGTAGTAGGACAAGCGGCATGGTTCGAACACGTCGGTGTCGACCAGGTCGGGCTCCATCATCGTGAAGAAGCGCACGGCACGGAGATGGCGCGCATCGAGTCCGACCGACCGACGGACGAGCTGGATCGTGGGAGAAGCTCGGGATGGCCGCCCGGAGCGGATGTCCGCAGCCCTCGCACGTGAGCTGAGAACCGTCGAGGTTCCGTCGTCCAGGACAATGACCTCCGCCGGCGCGAGCGCGTTCGCCACGGAGCAGGTCTCCCTCCCGTAAAGGCCAAGGAAGAGCTGACCCACAGATCGGCCGCCGACGGCACCCTTCACCGCGTTGAGATACCGGCGGTAGCGGACGAGTCGCCGCCAGGGACGGGGACCGGTCGCGTGGTCGTCCACCACGTGCACCGAGCCCCACGGGGCGTCGGACAGGCACGAGGTAGCGGCGAGTCGGGGCATCGTTACCAGAATCGTGGCCGTTGGCTCGAGGTCGAAGTGGTGGAATGCCTCGACTGCGCTGACGATCTGCATCGTGCCATACTTGAGCGCGAACACGTCGACGGTCTCGCTCATCGGCGTGTACACCTCCTCCGCCTCATGGTCGAACGCCCTGGGCGAGAATGCGCTCCCAGAGCAGGGCGACGGCGACGAGCGTAGCGAGCGCGGCAGAGCCTGCATTCGACTGCTCAAGCCCGGGCCGGTAGTGACTTCACGCCCCGTGCGCGCTACCTCCGGGCAGCGCCGCTACCGCATCGGTCAGGGCTGTAAACGCGGCCCGGGCAATGGAGCGCTCGCGGTGAAGGTGAGCGGTAAAGTCCCGAGGCGACCTCGCCGTTGGGCGACCGGGAGGCGGGCGGTGGAGCGAGGAAGCGGCATAGCGGTACGGCCGACAGCTGCGGCGTTCGTGATGCCGCGACCGAGCCACTCCTGGGGTGGCGCGGCGGCGCTGTGGGTGACGGCAGCCGGTTGGGCCGCGGCGGCCGAGCGACGTCTCGGGAATGCCTGGGTCATTGGGCCCGACGAAATCGCTTGTCCAGCCCGGGCGCTGGAGCTCGCTGGCGAGTCGCCACCGGCCACTAGCGGCACCTCCCGGCACCGTTGGATCCCGACTCCACTGCGCATCGCAGCGAAGGACGCCCGTAACCTGCGTCGGGCGCGGGGTTGGCGTGACGTCGGCGATGAAGGTCCGTGGGCGTCACACGCGGTCGCGTTCGTGTGGCAGCACCATGACGTGTTCTTCGGCGCCGGAGAGCCGCTCGCCCGACGACACGACTGCCCCCTCGTGCTGTACGTGCACGCGCCACAGGTGTGGGAAGCCACACGGTGGGGTGTTCGTCGCCCTGGCTGGGGTGCCGCGCTCGAGCGACTGGGCGAGCGCCCTCACCTCCTGAGGGCCGACGTGGTGCTCTGCGTCTCCGAGGAGGTGGCGACCGAGGTCCGGCGCCTCGACGTCCCGGCCGACCGGGTGCTGGTGTCTCCGATGGCGGTGGACGCGAACCGGTTCTCCCCGGCGGTGTCGGGTGCCGGCGTGCGAGAGCGCTTCGGCCTGGGTGCCCGACCGGTGGTGGGCTGGGCGGGCAGCTTTCGCGCCTTTCACGGCATCGAAGACGCCATTCGGGCCTTCGTCCGGGTCGTCGAGCGTCACCCCGACTCGTCTCTCCTGCTCGTCGGCGGCGGCAGCCAGCAGGCGTCGATCAAGATGTTGGTGCACGAGTCGGGTCTGGGCGAGTCGGTTGTCTTCACCGGCCCCGTTCCGGCGAGCGAGGTGCCGGCCTACGTCGCCGCAATGGATGTACCGCTCGTCGTCGCCCGGGCCGGACAGGGGTTCCACTACTCGCCGCTGAAGCTGCGTGAGTTCATGAGCGCGGGCAAGGCGACCGTGGCGCCGAGGGTCGGTGATGTGGCCCGGACAATTGCGGACGGCGAGTCCGGCGTTCTCTACGACCCCGGCGACATCGACGAGTTGAGCGATCGCGATCCCCTGCGGGCTCCTCGCCGATCCGGCTGCTCGCGAGCGCCTGGGACACGAGGCCCGCGAAGACATCGTTCGCGAGGGAACCTGGGATGTGCAGCTCGACCGGCTGCTCTCCCGGTTCTCGACCTGATCGCTAACCGGCGCGGACAGCACGGTTACCGTCGCGGGTCCGGGCCTGATGGAAGTCGGGGATCGAAACGGCATGCAGCACAGCAACGACGGAGAAGGGCGAATGGAGCTCCGTTTACCCTCGAGCCTGGCGGCTGCCGACGATTTTGTCGGCGACCCGGTAGTGCTCTTCGCCGTCCGCCATCCGCTCGGCGAGGGCGGCTACGAGCGACTCGGTCGCAGCTACCCCGGTCCTGATGAGGTTACGTACGACGTACATGGCACCGGAACGAAGAAGTACCTGGACAACCGGAGCCCGGCGTTCCGGGAATTCCTGTCGCGCAGCCCCGACTGGCGATCGATGTACGAGGGCTTCGCTTCGCAGGCGACGATCGACCGGGCGACCCGGCTCACCCGGCCCCACCTCGGCCATCGGCCCGTACTCGAGCGCCGCCCCTGGCTGCTCTCGACCACACCCGTCCGGGGCGGCGGACGGGCCACGGCGTGGCGACGGCGCCTTCGCCGGGCAAGTGCCTGGGCGCGTGGGCCGGACCGTGGTGTTCGTCGGCTTCGAGTTCTCCGAGCTGGTGGCCGGTGACCGCATCCCGCCGCACACTGACGTGCCCGAGAAGCTCCTTTCGCTGATGATCTACTTCCCCCAGAGCGCCGAGCAGGTCAAGCGGCCGCTCGGCACCGAGTTCTACCGGCGCCCGGCCCGGATTGAGTCCGACCGGGCCTGGGCCAGCGGCATGCCCGACGAGGGCGAGACCGACGAGTTCTTTCGCCGACACGAGTGCCACTACCAGGTGCCGTTCGCCGTGCGACACCCTGGTGGGGTTCGTCAAATCCGACCAGTCGTGGCACGGCCTGCGTGAGGTCGACCTGCCGTCCGGTGAGGAGCGCCGGGCGCTGATCTTCAACGTGTTCCGCCTGTGACGCAGGCCTGGTACCACATCCAGACGCCATATCACCTCCTGCAGGCCATCGCGCTCGCCGCCACGACGACGGCCGAGGAGCGGGTGCTTGTTGCGACGCCAATGCATCCCTCGCAGACCAGCCTGGTCGAGCTTCTCCGCTATGTGCCCGGGCAGCCGTTCACCGAGATCCTTGTCCTGCCCGCTGACCGCTGGGGTTGGACGGGTCATCGTTGGCGACGACGAGGCACGGCGTCCCTCAATGCACGGCGGCTGCGGGCCGAGCTCGCGAGACGGCCCGGCCGGATCGACGTGTACACCAGCAACATCCAGACCGTCGAAGGCTTCGCTCTCGCTTACGCGACGAAGACCCGAACCGAGCCTGGCTCGGTGTCGGTGGTCGAGGACGGACTCGGCACGTACGAACAACGGAGGCGAGAGATCATCGCCAGTGCTCCAGACAAAGCGCGGACCCGGGCCCTTGCCCGCCGTGCGTACTTGGGGCCCGGGGCGGAAAGGCAGTTGGGTCAGATGCCCTTCGACCTACTTGACTACCTCATCGTTGGTTGGCCAACCGCGATTGAGCCGGACGATTGGCCCGGGGTCTGCATCGCCCAGATCCCACCACCGCAGCTGACGTGGGGCATCCTCCAATCTCTAGCTTCGCGAGCGGTGTCGCCCGACGACGCTGCGGCGACAGCGGGACTTGATGTCCTCATCGCCCTACCGCTCTTGCGTCAGACCCCCGATCCGGGTACCTATGTGAGCGAACTCACATCGCTGTTCCGCGAATTGGGCAGAGCAGGGGTTGCAAGTCGGCGTCAAGCACCACCCCCGGGAGGAGACGGATTCCATTTCTCCGGCGGGTCGTCATTGCGCGATCACCGTCACATCTGAAGTCCCCCTCAGCTAGTCCTCCTGGATGGCACCGAGCGGATGCGTTGGATAGTGGCCGATAGGACCACGCCGATTGTCAGTGCTCGCCGGTATCGCCCTGATCTACGGGTAGCGTTGCTGCCGGGTTCGATCCCTTCCGGCGTAGCGGGGGAGCGCTACAGGCGCATCCTCAGCGTGACGGGCGCCGTCGATACCAGCACATTTGGAGGTCTCGCGGGAGATCCTGGCGGAATGAAGCCCGGGCCGATCTCGACAGAAGGCTGTCGATGTATTCGGTGCTACCACCGCGCCAGTTCCGCTTTGGGGGCTCTCACAGAAGCGAGTCAACCAACGGTGAACCGCAATGAGTAGGGTGACAGAACTGATGAGACCGGTATGGAACAAGGTCCGCAGCCTCGGTGCCCCCCTTGCGCGAAGTCGCGCCCTATTCGTGTTATTCGAGCTACGCAGAGATACTCGACAAGTCGAGCGTTCGCGGTGGCCCAAGTGGCCAAGCACCAATCTCTGCCACCAGCCAAGCCCATCTTCTCCTCTCGAACCTTATCTGACTTGGGTGTTTACCGGCGATCCCGAGCGAGAGCGGGTGAAGTGTGGGCGGTAACAATGGTTCGAAATGAAGCCGCTACAATCGGCTATACGATTAGTCATCTGCTAGCGGAAGGCGTGGACAGACTCTTAGTCGCTGACAATCTTTCCACCGATCAAACGCCAGAGATCCTCCGTGAGCACGCATCGAAGAGTCCCGTGACCATTATTGCGGACTCGCTTCCGGCGTATCTGCAAGCACAGAAGATGACGGTTCCGCCCGCTATGCGGCATCTTGCGGTGCGGAGTGGATTATTCCGTTTGACGCCGACGAACTGTGGTCTGCGCCAGCCTCCAATTTGGCCTCGGTGCTCCAGGCATCGTCGGCTGACATATTGCGAGTGCCAATGTGGGACCATGTTCCGACCGATGACGATGGTAGCGAGGTGAATCCCTACCTGCGTATTCGTCATCGTGTGGGCATGCAACACTGCGGCAGTCTGGTGGCGTTTCGCTCGCACCGTTTGGCATACATATCGTTCGGCAATACAGCTGTAAGGCGACCTGGCATTCCGGTAGACTCAAAGGCAATCGAGGTTCGCCATTTTCCATATCGTACACGGGAGCAGTTGGTGGCGAAGTTGCGACATGGAAGCGAAGTGATCGGAATTGCTGGCCTGTCAGCGTCCATGGGCCGGCACTGGCGCAGTCATGGTAGCGTAGCTGACGATGAGGACATCACACGGTTTATGACCGAAACCTACATCCCAGTTGGCGCTGAGTTGGTGCTAGATCCGGCCCCGTATCACGGCGACTAGACCGAGAGGTATGAGCCATCGCTCGTCAATGGAGCGCAATCTCGCGATCTGACATCTCGACAGCTTAAGTTCGGAGGCTTCATGAGAATCGGGCACGTTGAAGTCTCTCCATTCAATTGCGTCTTGCGCGAAACGCTCGATCCGCTAGGCTGCCGAAGTGACCTCAACCCTTCACCTCCCCGACGGGTACCGAGAGAACCCGGTCGCCTCGCCCGATGCTGCGGGCGAGAGCTACTGGACCTCCGCTAGCGCCAGTATCGGCGTCATATGGCAGGCCGAGGTGTATCGCACGGTCGCCGCGATGGTTGATTCTAACGATGTTGTCATCGATGTTGGCTGTGGGACGGGCGACAAATTGCAGAAGTACATCGTGCCTCGTGGGTGAATGCTTGATAGGGGCGGACCAAGGGAGCGGCATCGCCAGGGCTATTTCGTTGGCTCCCGAGGCAGCGTGGATTGAGGGCGATCTGGAGGGCGACCGCTTGTGGAGAACTTGCGGTGATCAGGCCGGATATTGTAATGTGCGTAGATGTAATTGAGCATGTGGCGGATCCAATTAGATTGAGCGACTCCTGTGGGTCGTTGGATGGCGGGCGGCTTGTAATCTCAACGCCCGACCGAACTATGCATTATCCCCAGGATCACAGGGGACCGCCGAGTAACAGGCTCCATGTGCGAGAGTGGGGTCCGAGTGTATTTCGGGCTTTACTCCAGGATGCTGATCTGGTCGTGGAAGGCATGAGGCACCTGGCCAGCCGGGACCGGTGGCCTTGGCGCAGTGCGAAGATCTATGTTTGGAAGTGTCTCCAACGTCAGCGTCCGCGGCGACGACGGGCATGTACTATGTTCATATGCCGTGAGGCGAGGCTGGGCGCTGATGAGGGCCCCCGCGATGCTGCCCTTAGGAAGGTGCCATGTCAAGAGGCGTCCTCAAAGTCGGAAAACTAGGCGATCAGCTGGGCGTGACGTCTTTGGTCATTCGCCGGTAGATGGCGTTGCTGAGGTGTCGTCTTGAGGCTGCGCAGCGCCTCGTTCCTGATGTGCCCGCGGCGGCGTCGTCGTCGTAGATCCTCTGGGCCCGTGGCTCGCAGCGGAGTTGGGTGACCGCCGTGCGGTGGATGCAGGCGATAGCCCGCCAGTTGCCACTCGGTTGAGACGGTGGCGGACGGGCTGGACCTCGCCCTGCGGCGGAGGACGCCGAGAGCGAGGCGGCGCCGTTGAATTGGCCCAAGCCACGCTCGGCCGGTGAACCGGCTCTCCGCGATGTGCGGATCCGAGCTTAGCGTAGGCTCATGCCCTCGCTGCATGCGTGTCATACCAGTTCACCAAACGGAGGACCCTGCGCAGAACCGGTACCCTCCGAATGACCTTCCTCAAGGGCGTGTTGTCGCCAATCGTCTTGTATAGAACGAAGATCGGGATGTACTTCATCAAGGCTTGGCGTTTGGTCAGCCAGGGCCCAGCAAGGTTGTCGCCAAACGGGCCGGAGTCGCCCTCCGCGAACTCTAGCTGACGACACGATGGTCGACGGTGCGGAACGTGCCTTTTCGATGACTTCTTTGGCCAACAACCTTGTAGCGCGTATACCCCAGCCGTTCAAAGGCTTCGAACTCCTTGAGCAGGTCTCCTGCCAAGCGGTCTTGGTGGCTTCGATCGAGACAAACTTCGGCCGAGCCGTTGCAGCGACACGCTCGAGTAGCCGCGGACCACAACATGTCGGCGCCTTCGATGTCGATCTTCAGGTATAAGGGGCTCCCATGGCGCTCCAGTACCTCTTCGAACCGGATGCAAGGAACCTGGATCTTCTCCATGGGGCACCCTGGGCTTCGTTGCGTGCCGCCCATTTCGGATCGGTGGCGCTCCACACCGAGTACTTGTTCACATAGAACTCTATCTGGTCGGATTGGCCCATGGCGCTGGGAACGATGACGTAGCGGCCCTGTTGGATTTCCCGCTTGAAGCGCTTGGCCAACTGTTCAACCATTTCGGGGTTGGCTTCGATGGCCACCACGCGGTGGCCGAGGGTCAGGTAGAAGGCGCTGCTCCTCGCCCCGGCGGGTGCTGACGTCCAGGACGAGTTCCTCGTCCACTTGGTCTGGCATGGCCCCTCCTCGTCGATGCGAGACCGCGTACTCGGATTTCAGCGGGGCGCGATGGACGACAGTAGCTCGCGGGTTGGGCGCTGCCGCCGCCCTCGGGCGCCGGCAGCGTAGCTGCCCCCGTTACTCCCACAGGGAACGGGGGGCACCAACGCTGTCCGGATCCGGCTCCAGCGTCCGGAGATCCCTCTCGAATTGTTCTTGCTGGATGGCACCGAACATCTGCGCTCTGTTGTGGCGGATCGGACCACGGCGATCGTCCCCGCGGACTCGGAGTTACCGACCTGACCTGCGGGTCGCATTGTTTCCGGCTCGTTGCCCGCCGGCCCCGAGGCCGAGCGGTACGGCCGGGTCCTCAGTGCAGCGGGCGTGGTCGGGTGAACCTCGCTCGCCGGTCTCGCCGAGATGCTGGCCAGTGAGGCACAACCCGACCTGGACGGGGTTGTTGATGTCGACCACAACGCAAGCAACCGTGCGGTCCGGATCCGTCGGCGAACAAGGTTGACCCAGCGGTAGGTGGGCGATGACAAAGGTAGAATGACTATAATGTCAAAGGCTCAGCGACTAATCTTGAAGGCACGCCGAGAGATCGAGCGGTTCCGATACGAGCGTTCCTTTCTCCAATTGGATCAGGAAAGGTCCGTCCAAGCGGCTATCGAGGCGGCGGGACTAGACTTCTCCCGAGGGCGGACTATCTTGGATCGGTCCTCGATGATATGCACAAGCGGCATTTTGACATTGGTGAGGACTCAGTACACTGGCTCCTATTCGCCTGTCTCAGCGAACAGCTCAGCCGTCCGGGTCGGATTCTTGAGATTGGCACCTTTGACGGCCGGTTTACAGCACTGCTGGCCCGCCTATTTCCACAGGCAGAGATCGTCACCGTCGACCTCCCGGACTCTGACCTGATTCTCCGGAGTACGTACGGCCGTGCGGAAGAGGTCGAGTTCCGGCGATTCGTGGCGGACCGGAGCCGCAATGTTGCTGCACAGAATATCACATCGCTCAAGCAAAACTCGGCCTTTATCCTTGACGATCTAACTCATCCATTCGATCTCATCTGGGTGGACGGCGGCCATCGGTACCCCGAGGTGGCGTGGGATATAGCCTTTGCTCATTTCCTGTGTCGCGAAGGCGGCCAGATACTTGTCGATGACGTGATTCCGGCTGCTAATGGACCGGCAACGCCCTACGTATCTCATGAGAGCTATGAAGTCTTGGAGTACTTCACGAGCCGTACTGGAGCAAAGCTGCATCTACTTACGAAACGGTGCAAGTTCGTCCATGCGGGGGTTCCGCGAAGCCGAAAGTATGTCGCTATGTTCACGCGGATAGGCGGCGACAGCTCGAATCAGAGTGAACCAATAGCCGACCCTGCGACGCCAAGTAGTAACAACGAAGGATAAGAATCAAGAAACAAATCCGGTCGCCGATCTGAAGAAATCGGGACTGAAGTGATCTTACTACTCAAGGGGTCAAGTGCTCGCTAGCAGTGCTTCAGGTCTCGGGCAATGTCGGATGGCTCATCGACCGCTACTGAACCTGAGGCGACCTCCACCATTGTCACGTCTGTGCCGATTTCGAGCAACCGGAGGATCTCGATGTCCTCGATCTGTTCGAGGGTGTGCGTAACCCACACTCGTGAAGGCGTGAAGTGCCGTCGAAGGGAAGGCGTAGACGCAGACTTGCCGCCACGCGGATACGAAAGCAAGATCTTTGGTGCAAGGAATGGCGCTTCTACTCATGTAGAGCAGCCGGCCGTCCGGAGTTGCCACGACCTTTGGCACGTTTGGACTGCGGAAGTCCGACTCCGATTCGATGCGGCTCATTGCATTCACACGGTGCCAGGTGCCTCCCGAGCCTTCTGGAGGACGGCGCGGATCGCTTCCGGGTCCACGAGGGGCTCGTCACCCTGCACGTTGATGATGAGCTCGGCGCCTGGCGATGAGGCGACCTCATGGCAACGGTCCGTACCTGTGGCATGCTTCGAGGAGGTCATGGCCACCTGACCCCCGAAGCCGGTGACGTGGTCGGCGATGCGCTTGTCGTCGGTGGCCACGAACACGATGTCGGGGTCGAGGGCCTCGCAGGTTCGGCGCCACGTGCGTTCGAGCAGGCTGACACCGGCGATCATCGCCAACGGCTTGCCGGGGAACCGGCTGGACTCGTAGCGGGCGGGGATGACGCAGATGACCTCAGATGTGGGGCGCATAGACCGAACTCTGGGGGACGGGATAGGTGGTCGGGGTGAGAGCTAGCAGCGGAACCGATTCGGCGGACGCCTCGTAGAGGGCGAAGAGCTCGACGAGCTGTTCTTGGCGAGAGTCGCCAGCCGGATAGCCGTCCATGCCGGCGAAGAGGATTCGTCGGGCCCCGCCAGCGGTAGCCGCCGCCAGGGCATAGCCGAGGGCCAGCCGGGCCGGGAGCGTGCAACCAGAGGAACGCGCCTCGAACGACTCGTCGGCGACGGTGACGCCGTAGTCGAGAACGATCGCGGGAGCATCGGTGCCGAGGGC
>CAVPAN010000001.1:0-15504 GCA_963701565.1 uncultured Microthrixaceae bacterium | reverse complement strand
GCGGAACAGGCACCGCGCACCTGCGTCGACCCCTCGGAGACGATCCTGCGGGCCGAGGACCTCGTGGTGGAGTTCCCCGTCGGGCGCACCGGCCTCAAGGTCCACGCCGTCTCGGGCATCAGCATCGACGTCAAGGAGGGCGAGACCCTCGGCCTGGTCGGCGAGTCCGGCTGCGGCAAGTCGACAACCGGCCGAGCCCTCATGCAGTTCCCCAGCCCCACCGGCGGCCAGGTGACCTTTGAGGGCGAGGAGCTGACCGCGCTCGCGGGTGAGGACCTGCGCAGCATCCGGACCCGGATGCAGATGATCTTCCAGGATCCCATCTCCTCGCTGAACCCCCGCCGCAAGGTGGGCGACATCGTGGCCGAGCCGCTCGCCATCTGGGCCAGGCCCAGCCGGGCCGAGCGGGGTCCTCGCCACCATCGCGGCCTACCTCGCCTTCGTCATCGCCGGTGTCTTCGCCCTGGTCGGCCTCGCGTGGGGGCTGATGGGCATCCTCCTGTTCACGGGGGGTTACGAGGACGAGATCTCCTTCGGCCCGCTCACCCTCGACACCGCGGCCCTCGGACTGTTCATCGGCCTGGTGGGCATCGGAGGTGTCGTGCTGTTCCGGGCCGTGGGCCTGGGCCTGCTCCGCCGGGACGCCGGCGCCCGGAGCCAGGCGGTCATCGCCGTCGGGGTCGCCGTGGTGGCCGGCCTGCTCGGCTGGACCGTGATCGGCGGCTCGCCCCTGCTCTTCCTGATCCCCCTGGTGCTGCTCCCCGTCGTCGCCGGCCTTCTCTACGGCCCCGGGGGCAAGGAGGACTTCCCCGGCATCGGCCCCGAGGGCAACAAGCTGGTCGACGAGGTGCTGGCCAGCGTCGGCCTCGACCCCGCCGTGGCCCGGGCCAAGCGCCCTCACGAGTTCTCCGGCGGCCAGTGCCAGCGCATCTCCATCGCCCGCGCCCTGGTCCTGGACCCGAAGCTGATCATCTGCGACGAGCCGGTGTCGGCCCTCGACGTCTCGGTTCAGGCCCAGATCCTGAACCTGCTCGAGGACATGAAGGAGCGCTACGGGCTGACGCTCGTCTTCATCGCCCACGACCTGGCCGTGGTCAAGAACGTGAGCGATCGGGTGGCGGTCATGTACCTCGGCAAGCTCTGCGAGGTGGCACCCCCGGACCTGCTCTACGAGCGCGCCGCCCACCCCTACACCGACGCCCTGCTCAAGTCCATCCCCGTGCCCGACCCCGAGATCCGGCCCGGGGGCATGGCCGAGAAGCTCCAAGGCGACCTCCCCTCCCCGTCGCTCCACCCAGCGGGTGCCGCTTCCGCACGCCGATGCCCAAGGCCCAGGACCTCTGCGCCCAGGAGGAACCCGAGATCCGCGCCGTGGGCGACGGCCAGTTCGTGGCCTGTCACTTCCCCATGGTCGACGTCCCGGACTGAGCAGGGACCCCCCTCGGGGGCGGTGGGAAGCGGTGATCGGCGTGCGAGGATGGCCCGATGGCACAACCCCCTGCCCTCGAGATCGACAACGACCGCCACTACGAGGTGACGATCCACACCGCCAAGGGTGACATCGTCATGGACCTGGACCCGATCCTGGCGCCGGTGACGGTCAACCACTTCGTGGTCAACGCCCGCAACGGATTCTACGACGGCCTGACCTTCCACCGGGTCGTCCCCGGCTTCGTGATCCAGGGTGGTGACCCCTCGGGCAACGGCACGGGCGGCCCGGGCTACAAGTTCGCGGACGAGCCGGTCCGGGACGAGTACCGGCTCGGCGCGGTGGCCATGGCCAACGCCGGTCCCGACACCAACGGCTCGCAGTTCTTCATCTGCATCGACGACTGCCGCAACAGCCTCCAGCCGCTCTACAACCTCTTCGGCCACGTGACCTCCGGCATCGAGGTGGCCCAGAGCATCGCGGTGGGCGACGTCATGACGTCGGTGGTCGTTGCCGAGTAACTCTCCGGACGTCCGGCGAACCTTCACGGTCCCGCCGGTCGACCTCCGTCGGACTCTGCGCGGCATCCGCCGTAGCGCCCACGACCCCACCACCCGCCTCGCCGACGACGGTTTCTGGCGGACGGCCCGCACCCCGGACGGCCCGGCGACCCTGCGGGTCCTGACCGACCCTCCTGGGCCGGTGACCGAGGTGGTGGCCGAGGCCTGGGGCCCCGGGGCCGTCGCCGTGCTCGAGCGGGTACCCGGCATGGTCGGCACCGATGACCGGCCGGAGGACTTCATCGCCCATCACGAGCTGGTCGCCGAGGTCGTGCGTCGGAGCCCGGGGCGTCGCCTGCCCGCCACCGGAACGTTGGTGGAGATCCTGGTCCCGACGATCCTGGAGCAGAAGGTCACCGGCCTCGAGGCCTGGGAGGCGTTCCGGGCCCTGGCCTGGCGCTACGGCGAGGATGCGCCCGGCCCGGCGCGGCTCCGCGTCGGCCCTGATCCCGCCCGCCTCGCCGAGCTGGGCTACGCCGACTTCCACCCGCTCGGTGTCGAACGCCGACGGGCCGAGGTCATCCTGCGGGTGTGCCGGCGGGCCGAGCGGTTCGAGGCCCTGCTGGGCTCGACCCCGGCGGCGGCTCGGGCGGCGTTGGAGCAGGTCCCGGGCATCGGAGCCTGGACCACGACCTCGGCCACCCTCCTGGCCTTCGGCGATCCCGACGCCGTGGTCGTCGGGGACTTCCACCTCCCCCACCTGGTGACCAGCGCCCTCGCCGGTCGCCGGCGGGGCTCGGACGCCGAGATGCTCGAGCTCCTGGCTCCCTACGCCGGGCAGCGGGCCCGGGCCCAGGGCATCCTCGCCGGCCTCGGCCACACGGCCCGCCGGGCGCCGAGGTCGGCCCCCCGCCGGTTCGCCGACACCTGACGAGCCGGGGCGCCCGTCCACAAGATTTCCCCAGGGAGTACCTCTTCCTTCCCACAGGCTCCTGTCCGTACCCTCGGAGCCATGGTCGGCTACGAGGTGGTGCTCAAGGACAGGACGGTGGAGCGGATCGACGGGGCCGACGCGTATCAACAGGAAGGCCCCATGACCACGTTCTTCGCCCGGGCGCCGGGCCGCCAGGTCGTGGACTGCTGGAGCAACCGCGTGGCCAGCCTCCGCACCCAGGACATCATCATCATCCGAAGAGGCGACCGGACCACGAAGGATCTACCGGCTTCGTAGGGCTGCGCAGGCGCCAGCCGGAGCAGCGAGACGGACGTACCACGACGGCGACGCCGGACTTGCCGAGCGCCGCGAGGCCAGTCAGCTGTCAGGGCACGTAGTTGCCGATCCAGCTGAGCGCGGTGAGGCCCACGACGCCCGCCGCGCCGAGCGCCAGGGCCGCTCGCTCCAGCTCCGGGCGCCGCGTCACGGTGGCCAGCGCCAACACGAGGGGGAACGCGTTCAGGCCGTAGCGCTCGAGGAGTTGAAGCTCTCCGCGCTGAGGGCGACCACCAGGACCGGGATGGCGAACAGGGCGTACCGGACGGGCCAGCGCCGCACGACCACGACGGCCAGGAACACGAGGAGCAGCGCCAGGGGTGGGTGTACCGCGTCGCCGACGCGGTCGGCACTGACGAGATCCCCCATGGCGTCCACCAGTCGGGACACCGGGTCGGTGACCGCTCCTCGGTAGGGGCTCTGCTCGGTCAGGGGGGCGGTGAAGCCCGGCCCGGTCAGAGCGGTGAAGGCGAGGTAGCTCAGGACCCCGACCGGTGCCCCGAGGACGGCCGCCACCCGGGCCAGGTGGTCCCGACCCGTGCTCTCCCGCCAGTCGCGGGTCACCTCCCAGAGGGCAGGCAGGACCAGGAACAGGCCGATGGGCCGGACCAGGCCCGCGGCCAGGCCGAGAGCCCCCGCCACCCACCACGCCTGGCGACGCAGGGCCAGGAAGGCCCCGATGAGGGCCACCAGCATGAGCGCCTCCGCGTAGCCCCAGACGAGCACGAAGGCACCCGGGAAGAGGGCGATGAACCAGGTGGCCCGGCGGGCCAGGGCCGGGTCGCCGGTGTCCTCGAGGGCAAGGCGGTGCAGCAGCATGCCGGCCACCAGGGCGGCGAGGTTGGCCACGACGAGCAGGGCCAGGCCCTGGTTCCCGGCCAGGAGCCAGCCTCCCACACGACCGAACAACGGGAAGAGCGGGAAGAAGCGGACCGCCTCATCCGGGAGGTCGCCGTAGCCCCGGTCGGCGATGGCGTCGTACCAGTCCCCGTCCCAGGCCAGCAGGTGCTGGTCCAACTTCGGGGTGGCGCCGTGGGGGGCGAGCTCGTCGGCCGCAGCCGCCACGAGGACGTAGCCCACCACCACGAGCAGGCGGGCCACGATCCAGGGCGGGAGGGCCGCCTCGAGGTCGGCCCGGCGCTCCGGGGTCCAGAGCCGCCCGGTCACCGGTCCGGATACCGATGGAGGTTCGCGTTCTCGAAGAACTTCTCGGCGTCGGCCTGGACGGCGGGGGCACTGCCCGGACGGGCCTCGGCCAGTAGGTCGCGCACCGCCCCGCACTGGGACTCCAGCGTGATGTACTCGGGGCTCCAGACCAGCCAGATCGTATGCCCGTCGGCCTCGTCCACGACGGCGTCGACGAACGCCTGCGGGTCGGAGGCCGCGTTGCGGTCGGCGTAGTCGACCCAGTCCACGAACTCGGGCGGGGCCAGGTCGGGGAAGGTCAGTTCGGTGAACTCCCCGTCGAGCGCCCGGCTCCCGGCGGGCCCGAGCTGGTCAGGGCAGTAGACGACCACGTCGCCCGGCGCCCCGTCCCGCTCGATCACCGCGGTCAGGTCGTCCAGCTGGGTGCGCTGGTAGGTCGTGACGTCGATGATCCCCAGCGCTGAGGGGCCGAGGAAGGCGGCCAACGCGATGGCCAGTGGCCAGGGCCCGAGGAAGCGGCGGAGGCCCCAGGCGGCTCCGAGCACCACGAGGGGTACCACCATCGCCAGGTAGCGGGGGGCGAAGCCGGCGTTGGTCAGGTAGCCGACGGCCACCGCGAAGCCCAGGGTGAGACCGCCGACGAGGAGCTCGATGCTCACGTCGGGCCGGGTCCGCAGGTCGAGGTCGATGCTCTGGCGGTCCCGGCCCCGGCCGAAGAGGCCGAGCACCAGCAGCAGGCCGAGGACCATCGAGAAGAGGATCCGCTCGGCGTTGTCAACCCCACCGAGGTCGGCGAAGAGCTGGGCCAGGACCTTGGTGGGCCGCTCGGGCTCGGCCCAGGGCGTGCCCGTGCTGCGGGCCTGTTCCAGGAAGCTGGGCAGCCATGGGAGGAAGAGCACGCCGCCCGCGGCCACCGCGAGAGTCACCCTGAGCCGAGCCGCTCTGGCCTCGCCCGTGGCCCGCCACCACGACACGACCAGGGCCAGGCCGGTCGCCCCGATGAGGTAGAAGGCCCAGTAGTGGGTCAGCAGGAGCGCGCCGCTGACGAGGGCCACCAGGGCCAGGCGACCGACTCGGGGCGCCTCGAGGGCCCGCTGCACGGTGAGCCAGCCCAGGAAGACCAAGAGCACGACCAGGGCGTACATCCGGGCCTCGGTGCCGTACCGCGTGGCGAAGGGCAGGGCCCCCAGCACGAGCACGGTGAGCCAGCCGAGCGTGGTGTCGCCGGCCCGGCGGCCGACCACCCAGGCCACCGGCAGGGTCACCACCGCCAGCACCCCCGAGAGGGAGCGGACAGCGACGTCGCCGGTGCCGACGACTTCGGTCCAGAGGTGCAGCAGCAAGTAGTAGAGCGGCGGGTGGCCGTCGTGGCGCAGGGCCTCACCGATGTCGCCGAGGGGGAGGGTGGCGATGTTCACACTCAGCGCCTCGTCCAACCAGAGGGCCGATGTGGTGGTGAACCGGGTCACCGATCCGACCAGGGCGACGAGGAGGGCGAGGGGCGCCAGCCATGTAGGCGGGGAGGTCGCGGACGGGGTACCGTCGTGGCCGCCGCGTCGCTCGCCCGCGCCGGTCCGTTCCTCTACGGACACGGGCCGGGACTGTACCGGCGTCGCCCCGTCCACCGTGGTGCACCCGGGCGTTGCCCGCGTCGCGCCGAAGCCGACCCCCAACCAGGTGCTCCAGACCGCAGATGACCCCGTCCCCTCCGCTGACGTCCCGGCCCCCTCCGCCACTGCGGATCCCACCCCCGGCGAGGTCGTGATCATCGGTGCCGGTCCCGCCGGCCTCACCGCCGCCTACGACACTGGGCCAGCGCGGCGTCACGTCCGACCATCCTCGAGGCCGACGACGTCGTCGGCGGCATCAGCCGCACGGTCGTGCGCGACGGGTGGCGCTTCGACATCGGTGGCCACCGCTTCTTCACCAAGGTCGACGCCGGTCGACGAGCTCTGGTTCGAGATCCTGGGCGAAGAGAACTTCCTCCGCGCGCCGCGGATGAGCCGCATCTTCTACGACGGCAAGTTCTACGACTACCCGCTGAAGGCCTTCAACGCCCTGCGCAACCTCGGCCTGGTCGAGGCGGTCCTGTGCGTGCTCTCCTACGTGTGGGTCCGGATCCGGCCGCCCAAGGACCAGGACAACCTCGAGGGCTGGGTGGCCTCCCGGTTCGGCTGGCGGCTGTACCGGACGTTCTTCAAGACCTACACCGAGAAGGTGTGGGGCATCCCGGGCGAGGAGATGCCAGGCCGACTGGGCGCGCCCAGCGCATCAAGAACCTCTCGCTGTTCAAGGCGGTGATCAACGCGCTCCTGCCCAACCGGAACCAGAAGGAGATCACCAGCCTCATCGAGGAGTTCAAGTACCCCAAGTACGGCCCCGGGATGATGTGGGAGCGCTGCACCGAGATCGTGCAGGACCAGGGCTCCACGGTCGACATGGAGACCGCGGTGACGAACGGTCCGCCACGACGACGGTCGGGCGTTCGCCGTCGACGGCCGGCGGCCGAGGAGTTCCCGTGCGACAACGTCATCTCCTCGATGCCGATCACCGAGCTGCTGCAGGCGATGGACCCGCCGGTTCCCGCCGAGGTGCTGGCCGCGGCCGACGACCTCCGCTACCGCGACTTCCTGACCGTCGCGCTCGTGGTCCCCGAGGAGGACGGGTTCCCCGACAACTGGATCTACATCCACGACCCCGAGGTGCAGGTCGGCCGGATCCAGAACTTCGGTTCGTGGTCGCCGTACCTGGTCAAGGAGGGCCGGACCTGCCTCGGTCTCGAGTACTTCGTGTACGAGGGCGACGACATGTGGACCTCGACCGACGACGAGCTCGTCGAGCAGGGCACCCGCGAGCTCGTGACGCTCGGCCTCATCGAGGCCGACAAGGTCGAGACCGGCTACGTCGTCCGGCATGCCGAAGGCCTACCCCATCTACGACGAGACCTACGAGGACAACGTCGACGTGCTGCGCGACCTGGCTCGCGGAGAACACCCCCAACGTGTACCCGGTCGGGCGCAACGGGATGCACAAGTACAACAACCAGGACCACTCGATGTACACGGCCATGCTCACCGTGGAGAACATCTTCGGCGCCGACCACGACATCTGGGCGGTCAACGTCGAGGAGGAGTACCACGAGGAGGGCGAAGCCGTGGAGGAGATCCGGGAGTCCGGCACCGGCCGGGCCGCGCCGGTGATCCCCAAGGCGGTCGACCCCGCCCGCCGTCTCTGACTCCCGGGGCGGGCCCGTAATGACGCCGACGCGCGACCGCTTCTGGTTTCGCCTGGTGCTGATCGCCCTGCTCGCGCTGACCGTCCGCGTGGGCTACATCGGGGTGGCCAAGTGGTCCGACGAGGTCGAGTTCAGCGACGCGCTGTACTACGCCGTCCAGGCCCAGCAGATCGCCGAGGGCGAGGCCTTCGAGCATCGGGAGCACGATCGACCGGCGGCCGACCACGCCCCGCTGACCGAGATCTCCCAGGCCCCCACGGCCGTTCTCTTCGGGCGCAGCGTCCTGGCCCTCCGACTGGTCCAGGCCGTGTACGGGACCCTGGGCGTCGTGGCCATCGCCCTCCTGGCCCGGCGGGTGGCGGATAGCGACCGGGTGGCCCTCTGGGCCGCGCTGGTCGCTGCGGTGTACCCCAACCTCTGGGCCGCCGACGGGGTCATCATGGCCGAGACGCTGACCGTGCTCCTGGTCGCAGTCCTGTTGTGGGCCGTCTACGGCTTCCTCGACCACCCCGACGGCCGCCGGGCTCTTCTCGTCGGGGCCCTGGCGGGGCTGGCGGCTCTCGCGGGCCGAGCTGGCGCTGGTCGGGGTGCTGGCCTTCGTGCCGGTGGCCGTGCGGGTGGCCCAGCCCTGGTCCCGGCGGCTCGGCTATCTGGGCCTCGCCGCCCTGGCGGGGGTGGTCGTCCTGGCGCCGTGGACGGTCTACAACGCGGGCGCTTCGACGAGCCGGTTCTGGTCTCCACCAACGACGGCCTGACCCTCATCGGGGCCAACTGTGACCGCCAGTACGACGGCCCGGACCCCGGCCTGTGGGACATCGCCTGCCTGCCCCCGGGCTCGTTCACCGATGCCCAGTCCCAGGACCAGTCCGCGGTCAACCTCGACTATCGCCGCCTGGCCATCGACTACGCATGGGCCAACCAGGGTGATCTCCCCCGAGTCGCCGCCATCCGGGTGGCCCGCACGTGGAGCCTCTATGACCCCGCGTCCATGATCCGCTACAACCAGAACGAGGGTCGGGAGCCGCCGGTCGGTTGGGCCGGCTTCGTGGCGTTCTGGCTCCTGGTGCCCTTCGCGGTGGGCGGGGCGGTCCTGCTGCGGAGCCGGGGTCGGGCCCTCTGGCCCCTGTTGTCGACGATCGTCGTGGTGACCCTGGTCTCGGCCCTGTTCTACGGCCTGTTGCGCTTCCGGGCCCCAGCCGAGGTCACCCTCGTGGTCCTCGCCGCGGTCGCGATGGCCGAGCTGCAGGCGCGTTTCGGCCCGGGACCCCGTGCCCCACCAGAATCCCTGACGTGAAGGCAACCCTGGCCACCGTCGTGATCGCCCTCCTGACCCTCGTCGGGTGCGGAGGTGACGACGGCGGCGAGACCACCGACACCACCGCCGGGGAGACCGAGACCACCGAGGCCCCGACCGAGGACCTCTCGTCCTACGAGACGATCACCGACCTCAACGAGGTCCTCGCCGCCGCGGGCATCGAGTGCACCCTCGAGTACGAGGGCCTGGTCGACGAGGTGCGGGAGATCAGCCAGTGCCCGATCGACGGGGCGCTCGCGATCCTCACCGTCTGGTACGACGACGGCCTCCTCACCGACTTCCTGGCCACCGAGCCGGTGGCCGTGGCCTACGGCGCGAACTGGACCGTCGAGCTGTCCGACCCGGCAACGGCCGCCTCCGTGGCCGACGCGGCGGGCGGCACCACCACCGACGCCTGAATGGCGTCGCCCCGGCCCCCGGGCCCGGGCGACGGTCGGTCTCCTGCTGATCGGCCTCACGGCCGTCGCCTGCGGCGACGGGACCCCTGAGACCGGTCCGCCGGTCACCACACCGTCGACGACCACGGTGCCCGAGACCACGATCGGCGAGGACGCCGCTGAGCTCCCCCGCGTCCTGATCGTGGGCGACTCCGTGCTGCAGGAGGCCGCGGGGCCGCTGGCCTTCGCCATCGAAGCCACCGGCCAGGCCCGGGCGGAGTTCAGCCTGGGCCCGGACCTGCCCCGCGACGAGGCCGACATCGCCGTCTGGCAGTCGGCCCTCGAGCGCACCGACCCGGACCTGGTCGTCGTGTCCGTCGGTCACTGGGAGTACCTGTCGGTCCTCGGCGACTTCGCCGAAGGCGAGCTGTTCGAACCGGGCTCCTATGCCGAGGGGGTCGTCGAACCGTTCGCCGACCTGATCACCTCGACCGACGCCCGGGTCCTGTGGGTGGGGCCGGCGGTCATCGCTGACGCCGAAGAGACCGAATTCGTGAACGGCCTCGAACAGGACTTCCGGGCGCTCGCCCGACAGCGGTCAGACGTGGCCTTCGTGGACGCCGACACCTGGGTGGCCCCGGAAGGGTTCACCGAGACCCTTCCGGGGCCCGACGGCGAGCCCGTCCCGGTCCGGCGGGCCGACGGCATCCACCTCTGCCCGGAGGGTCAGATCCTTCTGGCCGAGGGCCTGCTGGACGAGGTGGCGGCCGAACTGGGGCTGACCCCGGTGGCGGGTTGGGCCGACGACTGGCGGGCCGGCCAGCCGCCCGAGCCCGGCGGCTGCGCGCCGGACTACGCGGCCTGAGCGAGCCTCAGGCCGCCAGCACCGCCGGGACCTCCGGCGACACGTCGCCGAGGCGGTCCCGCAGAGGAGCGCCGACGCCCCCCGCCATGAGTCGGTCCACCCGGCGGAGCATGCGCTTGCGGCCGTACCAGAGCAGCGGGCTCAGCAGGCGACCGGTCCCGGGCACGACCCAGTAGGGCTCGCCGGGGTCGGCATCGTAGGGATGGCAGTAGGTGAAGGGCACGGGGCCGAGCGGCCGCTCCCGCAGCCCCGCGCGCACCACCGGCCAGGGCAGGGCCCGCAGATAGGTGCCGCCGACGACGGGAAGGCCGAGGGGCCCGACCTTGACGATCGGGGCCGGCAGCTCGACCAGGCCCGAGGGCCAGGTGAACGGTCGGCGGGGCAGGCCGGGGAATCCGAACAGCGGGCTCCACCCGGGCAGGATGCTCGACGAGTACGTGAAGCCGAGCCCGGCCAGCACCTCGGTCGCCCAGACGGTCTCGGGAACCAGGGAGAAGGTGGGGGCTCGGTAGCCCACGACATCCTGGCCGGTGACCTCCCCGATCAGCTCACGGCCACGCGTGGTCTGCTCGCGGAAGTCCGCCGGGCTGAGCTCGGTCACCGGGGTGTGGGACCACCCGTGCAGCCCCACCTCGTGGCCCTGGGCCGCGATCTCCCGGATCAGCTCCGGGTGGTCCCGGACGACCTCGCCCACGACGAACACCGTGCCCACGATCGAGCGCTCGGCGCAGAAGTCCAGGACCCGGTGGGTGGCGTCGAGCAGGCGCAGCTCGGTCGTCTGGTCTGGTCGGTGGTCCTCCACGTCGAAGGTGAAGGTGAAGGGCGGGGTCATGGCTCAGTAGGCGTCGAGGTCGAGGAACTCGAAGGTATCCAGGCGGAACGTCTCCTGGGGGACCTCGTCGCTGAAGCTGTGGACGACCAGGTTGAGCGGGGCCGGCCGCAGGCGGTGGGGTGGGTGTACGCCCCGCACCCGTACGAGGGCGTTGAACCCGGCGTAGACCGCGGCCGGCGCCCGGTGGTACCGGCAGACCGCGGCGACGGCCCGACGGGCCGACAGGACGTCGTCGGTGGCGCGGGGACCACGCGGGAAGAGCTTGAGGATGACCGCCATCGGCACCGGACCGAAGGCGGACCGGGTCGACACCACGACGAGGTCGTCGTCGGCGTGGAGGACGTATCCGCCATGGGGCCGGGCCAGCCGCCACCGGAGACGGTCGGGGGCATAGCTGTTGGTCCAGTGCACGGCCCCGTGCTGGTCGAGGTCGGCGGCCAGCTCGGTGAAGCGGGGGCCGTCGAGGAAGGCCCCGTCCACGACGTGGTGCTCCCAGCCGCCACCGGCCGCCGTGGGCACGGCGATCTTCACCGGCATCGGCCCCAGGAACCGGTAGTCGAGGTACTTCACCGCGCCGGGGGTCGACTTCTCGTTCGGCACCCCGATGACCATCTGGCGGCCCTGCGCTGTGGCCTCGGCGAAGTTCCGCAGCCCCAGCTCCGACCAGTAGCCCTTCCGCTGGGTGCCCCGACGGGTCACGGCGTTGAGCGAGAAGAGGAAGGGGGCCGGGCCGGCCGCGTTGCGGTAGGTCTGGGGGACGAGGGCGTAGTGGGCGACCCGCACGCCGTCCTCGTCGGCCGCGGCCTGGATGGCGGGCCCGTCGGGGTTCCGGTCATAGAGCCACCGCAGGTACTCGGCGTCCACGAACCGGGGATCGGGCAGCTCCGCGTCGAGGAGCTCGGTGTTCAGCTCGTTGTCCGAGCGCTCGTCGGTGTTCATGTCAGGGCCTCCACGGGCTCGTCGTCGGTCGGTCCGGGTGCGGCCCCGGCCTCCTCGACCGGCCACCGCCGCCGGAGCAGGGCCTCGGCGCCGACCGCGGCACCCACCACGAGGGCGACGTCGGCCGGGATCCGGTACCGGGTGGTGCCGAACGTCCAGGCCGCGGTCACCGTGATCATGACCACCATGCCCACCAACGGGCTGATCGGCTGTCCCCGGCGACGGAGCACGATCACGCCGCCGACGGCGAAGGGGACCAGGGCGTAGTAGCTGACCAGCGCCAGCTGTGACGTGCGTTCCCCCCTGGCTTCCAGCTGCCAGTTGAAGCGGACGTTCTGGCCCGGGCGGTACACGTCCCACATCCGGGCCACCCGGGCGGCCATGACCACGGGCAGTCGGGACAGGTGGCCCCGGATGTAGCCCTGGGCCTGCTCCGCCGCGACCGCCGCTCGTTCGGACTCGTCGAAGCCCCGGAGCCGGGCCTCGGCCTCCGGCACCGTGAGGCCCTCGTCGGCGGCGTAGTCCTCGATGCGGAAGCAGGAGGCGTAGTAGCCCATCTGCTCGCCGTAGTAGGTGGCGTCGCAACTGGCGGTCGACAGCACCGGGCCCGGGCCGGTGGACAGCGTGGTCGGGTCCTCGAAGCGGGTCAGGTTCCACCCCACCCATGGCCCGATGAGCACGATCGCCGCCGCCCCGGCCAGGGCGACGTGGCCCAGGCGCTCCTTCCCGGTGCGCACGGCGCCGAGGATCAGGGGCAGGGCGACGAAGGCGTAGAGCAGGAGCGACTCGGCCCGGGTCAGCGAGGCGAGGGCGATCAGCACCCCGAGCAGCACGACCCGGCCGGGCGTGGGCCGGTCGTGGTAGCGGTAGGCGGCGTAGATGGTCAGGGCGATCAGCAGTGCGGCCAGGCTCTCCACCTGCAGCAGGAAGTCGTTGATCCAGAGGTTCGGGTAGAGCGCTCCGATGGCGGCCGCGATCAACCCGGCCCGCCAGCCCAGCAGGTGACGACCGACCAGGCCGAGGACCACGACCGTCGCCGCGCCGAGCAGGGCGGCGGCGAGCCGGTGGCTGTCCACGCTCTCCCCGCCCAGGAACGAGACGACGCCGAGGTAGACGGGGAACAGCGGCATCTTCTGGGCGCTGGGCCGCTCCTCGCCGGTGCTGGCGTAGGTGAAGGGATCGATGAAGGGTCGGCCCTCGGCCAGGAGGTTGGCCAGCTCGTGGACGTAGCGGGGGTCGTTGACGGCCTCGGGTCGGCCAGCGATGGCCAGGCACCCGGGTGGGGCCTCGGTCCCCGGCGGCCCGCATTCGTCCGGAGGGCGAATCTCGAGGATCCAGAACCAGCGCAGGCCCAAGCCGACGAGGGCGATCGCCAGGAGGGCGAGCAGGAAGCGCTTGGTCGTCACGCCGGGACGGGCTCGGCGTCCGCCGCGACCTCGTCGTCGGCTGTGGCCCGCCGACGGGTCACCCACGCCACGCCGAGACCGGCCAGGATGCAGAGCGCCACCTCCGAGGGCACGCGGTACCGGGTGATGCCGAAGGTGCTGGCCGCGGTGAAGGTCACCAGGACGAAGGGAGCCACCAGCGGGATGATCGTGACCTTGCGCCGCCACAGCAGCACGACTCCCGCCAGGGCGACAGGGACCATCAGGTAGTACTGCAGGAGGGCGAAGCGGGCGTGGGCCTCCACCCGGCGCTCGAAGAACCGGTCGAACTCCACGCCCTGGTCGACCCGGTAGAGGTGCCACATCCGCCCGACTCGGGCCAGGGCCACCTTCGGCAGTTCGCCCAGGTGGTCCTGCATGTAGGCAGTGGCCTTCTCCCGGTGGATGGTGTCGATCTCGGACTCGTCGCCGGCGAACTCACTCGGCGAGCAGTCGATGTTCCAGTAGCCCAGGAAGCGGCCCGAGTACGTCTCGTCACAGTTGCCGAAGGCGAGGACCCGGCCGCTCCCGGTGGCCAGGTACGGCGGCGACGGCTCCTCGAAGGTGGTGGCGTTGCGGATCATCCAGGGCGCCATGAGGGCGAGGGCCACCAGGCCCGTGACCGCCGCCAGGACGGCACGCTGGGCCCAGGTGCGGTCCCGCAGCACGACGGCCAGGGGCAGGACCAGCACCGGGAGGAGCAGCAGCCCCTCGCTGCGGGTGAGGGTCGCCACGCCGACCGAGAGGCCGAGGAACGCGGAGGTGCGCAAGCGAGGGCGGGCGCCAGAACTGGTAGGCGGCGAGGATCACCAGCGCGGTGAGACCGGCGTAGACCGACTCGGACAGGATCAGCGCGTCGTTGATCCAGAGGTTCGGGTAGATCGCGGCCAGGAAGACGGCCAGCAGCCCCGCCCGATCGGCCGCCTCGTCGCCGAGCCCCGACCACTGCCCCACCCGCCGGGCGGCGATGCCGATGAGGGCCACGGCCGCCGCCCCGGCGATGCCACTGGCCAGACGATTCGAGAGCGGACTGTCCAGGCCCAGGACGCCGAAGGCGGCCAGGTAGATGACGTAGCCCGGCGGGTGACCGGCCGAGGGCTCGAAGACCTCGGGCCCCCCCGCCTCGACGGAGTCCCGCCACACGAAGGGCTCGGAGAAGCCGCCGTGCTCCAGGAGCAGCTGCGCCTGGGTGTGGTAGGCGTAGTTGTCGTCCAGCTCGAGGGGCAGGTCTCCGTAGTGCGCGAAGACGGCGATCCACCGGATGGCCAACGCGAGCGCGAACGAGCAGGAGGAGGCGGGCGGGGAACCCGCGGAGACGGCTCCGCATGTCGTCGGAAAGTGTAGAGGCCGGCTCAGGCGGGAGCGGGGCACTCCTCGGGGGCGTGCAGGAGCGGCGGGCGGCGCCAGGCGCCGTCCTGCCAGCCGAAGGCCCCCGTCACGTTCCACTGCTCGGCAATGCGGTCCAGCACGGGGGCGCCCAGGGCGGCGACGCCCTCGGGGCAGAGGTGGAGGCCGTCGATCCGGCGCAGGCGGATCGGCCGCCCGGTCGTCGGGGAGGTCGTGATCTCGGTGTAGGCCCCGCCGCCGTCGGACAGGTACTCGCCGGCGGCGAGGTAGTCCACGTCATCCCGGTCATCGGCCACTTGGGCGAACACCGAGTTGAGGCGGGCGAGCCGCTCGGTGATCGTGGGGTCCACGACCGTGGCCATGCCGATCCACAGCACCTTGGCCCCGTCGGCGGTGACCAGGTCGAGGTACGGCTCGACCACCTGCGCCCGGTAGCGACCGGCCCACCCGGGCTGCCCGCTCGCCGTGTCCCCCACCACCGAGTCCTCCCAGAAGCCGGCGAGGTTCACGATCAGGTCGGGGTCGTGGTCGGCGAGCTCCGGCCGCCAGATGACGCCGGACGTGCCGCCGTGGGGGATGGACGGGGAGAGCAGGAAGCGGACCTCGGCCTCCCCGCTGGCCTCGAGGGCCTGGATCATCGCGGGGGCGAGCTCCGCCATCACCGAGTCGCCGGCGAAGGTCACCCGCAGGGGGTCCTCTACCGTCGGCTGGCGCCCGCCGGGTGGCGTGCTGGTGGTCGTCACCGGGACCGTAGTGGTCGGTGCGGCCGTGTCGTCGAGGCCGGCCCCGTCCTGCGCGCCCCCCTCGCCGGTGCAGCCCGCCGCG